>NZ_CP076084.1:0-127500 GCF_018732205.1 Pseudoalteromonas sp. SiA1
GAGACAGATAAGCAATCAATATTGCTAATAGATGATCTACCTTCAGAACTAAGCGAAGATACAAAAGAGAAAGTGGGCCAGTTATTGACTCACTGTAGTTCTCAAATATTTATTTCTTCAATTTTATCTGAAAGTATTTCTGCTGTGGTGGAACCCATGCAACGAGAACTAAAAATGTTCCACGTGAAACATGGCAACCTAATAACAAGATAAGTGGGATTAACCATGTCTGAGAATTATGATTCGTCGAGTATTAAAGTACTTAAAGGATTAGATGCAGTAAGAAAGCGTCCTGGTATGTATATAGGGGACACCGATGATGGTACGGGCTTACACCACATGGTGTTTGAGGTCGTTGATAACTCTATCGATGAGGCCTTAGCTGGTCACTGTGATGATATTTATGTCACTATTCACTTAGACGGTTCGGTATCTGTAAGAGATAACGGCCGTGGTATTCCTACTTCTATACATGAAGAAGAAGGTGTATCTGCAGCTGAAGTAATTATGACGGTACTACACGCCGGTGGTAAGTTTGATGATAACTCTTATAAAGTATCAGGTGGCTTACACGGTGTTGGTGTATCGGTAGTAAATGCATTATCAGAAAAATTAAAACTAACCATTCGTCGTGAAGGTAAACTTCATGAGCAGTTTTACACTATGGGTGTACCTGATGCACCACTAGCTGTAATTGGTGATTCTGAAACAAATGGTACTGAAATTCGTTTTTGGCCAAGTGGCGAAACGTTCACTAACCTTGATTTTCATTACGATATTTTGGCAAAGCGTTTACGCGAGCTGTCGTTTTTGAATTCAGGTGTAAGTATCATATTAAGCGATGAGCGCGAAGAAAATAAAAGCGACCACTTTAAGTACGAAGGCGGTATCAGAGCATTCGTTGAATACCTAAACCGCAATAAAACACCAGTGCATAAAGGGGTATTCCATTTTACTCACGAACGTGAAGAAGATGGTATTAGTGTAGAAGTATCAATGCAGTGGAATGATGCATTCCAAGAAAACATTTACTGTTTCACAAATAATATTCCTCAACGTGATGGTGGTACTCACTTAGCTGGTTTTAGATCGGCGCTAACGCGTACGCTTAATAACTACATGGAAAAAGAAGGCTTTAACAAAAAAGCTAAAACAACCAGTAATGCAACGGGCGATGATGCGCGTGAAGGCTTAACTGCAGTTGTGAGTGTTAAAGTACCTGATCCAAAGTTCTCATCACAAACAAAAGACAAGCTAGTTTCTAGCGAAGTTAAGTCTGCAGTTGAGCAAGCAATGGCTGAAAAATTCACTGAGTTTTTATTGGAAAACCCATTGGATGCAAAAATTGTTGTTGGCAAAATTATTGATGCAGCACGCGCCCGTGAAGCAGCGCGTAAAGCGCGTGAAATGACACGTCGTAAAGGCGCTATGGACTTAGCTGGTTTACCAGGTAAATTAGCTGATTGCCAAGAAAAAGATCCAGCCCAATCTGAACTATACATAGTGGAGGGTGACTCAGCTGGCGGTTCAGCCAAGCAGGGTCGTAACCGTAAGAATCAAGCGATTCTTCCGCTTAAAGGTAAAATCTTAAACGTAGAAAAAGCACGTTTTGATAAAATGCTTTCTTCACAAGAAGTGGCAACGCTAATTACTGCATTAGGTTGTGGTATTGGCCGTGACGAATATAACCCAGAAAAACTACGTTACCACCGTATCATCATCATGACCGATGCCGACGTGGATGGCTCTCATATTCGTACCTTGCTACTAACGTTCTTCTACCGTCAAATGCCGGAAATTGTTGAACGTGGTTACATTTATATTGCTCAGCCACCTCTTTATAAAGTGAAAAAAGGTAAGCAAGAGCGTTATATTAAAGATGACCCTGCATTAGTTGATTACCTTACATCTTTAGCGCTAAGTAATGCTGCTCTTTACACGAGTGATAGTGCAGAAGCGGTTGATGGTGAAGCGTTAGAAGCAATCGTTCATGATTACCAAAACACGGTTAAAGTTATCGAGCGCTTAAAGCGTAAGTATCCAAACACAGTGATGAACCGTTTGATTTACCAAAGCGAGCTGAAAAAAGAAGACCTTTCAGACGAGGCTAAGGTAATTGCTTGGACCAAAGAGCTTGTTGATGACTTAGTTGCGCGTGATGAAGATGCAACTATTTTCCACGCAGGTACTGAACACGATACAGAGCGTAATTTATATTACCCTGTTGTGAATATTCGTCAGCATGGTGTGGATAAAGCGCATGTACTTCATTATGACTTTATTACTTCAAGAGATTACCAACGTATTGCTGTAACAGGTAAAAATATTGCTAATATCATCACTGAGGGTGCTTACATCCAACGCGGTGAAAAAACAAAACCTGTTGATAACTTTGTGGATGCATTGGAATGGTTGATCGCAGAATCTAAGCGTGGGATCTATATTCAACGCTATAAAGGACTTGGTGAAATGAACCCAAATCAACTTTGGGAAACTACCATGGATCCAAGCGCACGCCGTATGTTGCAAGTAACGATTGAAGATGCTGTTGCAGCGGATCAATTATTTGCTACGTTAATGGGCGATCAAGTTGAGCCTCGTCGTGAGTTCATAGAAACGAATGCACTGCGTGTGGTTAACTTAGACGTATAATTAAATTTATGCTAATCACAAAAAAGGAGCCTTAGGCTCCTTTTTTATTTTCTCAATTGCACAAACTGCTTAAAACCTGAGTGTGCACAAGGTATACTGAGGGTAATTTTCACGCTACTTCTCAGATAGTAAAAAGCCAAAATATGCAAAAATATGACGTTAAAACCTTTCAAGGTTTGATCCTGGCTTTACAGGATTATTGGGCACAGCAAGGCTGTGTCATTATTCAACCACTTGACATGGAAGTGGGCGCAGGGACATTTCACCCGCAAACATTTTTAAAATCAATTGGCCCAGAGCCTATGTCGAGCGCTTACGTTCAACCGTGTCGTCGACCTACCGATGGTCGTTACGGTGAAAACCCAAACCGCTTACAACATTACTACCAATTCCAAGTTGTGTTAAAGCCATCTCCAGATAATATCCAAGAGCTTTATTTAGGCTCTTTAGCGGCGATGGGCATTGATACCCTTACTCACGAAGTGCGCTTTGTAGAAGATAACTGGGAGTCACCAACGCTGGGTGCATGGGGACTGGGCTGGGAAATTTGGTTAAATGGCATGGAAGTAACGCAGTTTACCTACTTCCAGCAAGTGGGCGGCTTAGAATGCTCACCGGTCACAGGTGAAATTACCTACGGCCTAGAGCGTTTAGCAATGTATATTCAAGGCGTAGATAGCATTTACGACTTAGTATGGGCAGACGGTCCATTAGGGCGCGTAACCTACGGTGATGTATTCCATCAAAACGAAGTAGAGCAGTCTACTTATAATTTTGAACATGCAAACGTAGAAGACTTATTTGCACAGTTCGATAAGTGCGAAGCAGAAAGCCAAAAGTTAATTGAAGCAAACTTACCATTACCTGCCTACGAGCAAGTAATGAAAGCATCGCACGCATTTAACTTATTAGACGCACGTCATGCTATTTCGGTGACCGAGCGTCAACGTTACATTTTACGCGTTCGTGCATTATCAAAAGCGTGTGCACAAAGTTATTACGATGCACGTGAAGCGCTTGGTTTCCCGCTGTGTAAGGATAAGTAAGCATGTCAGCAGAAAATTTATTAGTAGAAATTGGCACCGAAGAATTGCCACCAAAATCACTTCGAAAATTAGCCGAAGCCTTTGCTGCAAACTTAACAGCAGAACTTGAAAGCTTAGAACTTGCTCACCAAGGTGTGAGCTGGTATGCATCGCCTCGTCGTTTAGGTTTACAAGTAAAAGCGCTAGACGCTAAACAACAAGACAAAGAAGTTGAAAAACGCGGCCCTGCAATTAAAGCGGCATTTGATGCTGAGGGCAACCCAACCAAAGCAGCCATGGGTTGGGCTCGTGGTTGTGGAATTGAAGTAAAAGATGCGCAAACACTCGAAACCGATAAAGGCGCATGGCTATTACATATTGCTAAAGTAGCAGGGCAAGAAACCAAATTACTAATGGCTGATGCAATTAGTAAAGCGCTTGCTAAATTACCTATTCCTAAACCAATGCGTTGGGGCGCGAATAAAACACAATTTATTCGCCCTGTGCATACAGTCACTATTCTACTAGGTAGTGAGCTAATAGAAGGTGAGATACTGGGTAAGCAAGTGAGCAATCAACTGCAAGGCCATCGTTTTCATCATCCAGAAAAAATTAGCATTAACCATGCTGATGATGTGTTTGACGTACTTAAATCAGCTTACGTGATAGCTGACTACGAACAGCGTAAAGCACAAATTCGTGCGCAAATAGAAGACGCAGCAAAAGCAGTTAATGCCGTAGTTGCTATGGATGAAGATTTACTTGAAGAAGTTACTTCATTGGTTGAATGGCCAGTAACGCTAACAGCTACATTTGAAGAAGCATTTTTAGATGTGCCAGCCGAAGCGCTTATTTACACCATGAAAGACGATCAAAAATACTTTCCGTTATTAGATCAAAACGGCAAACTTTTAAATAAGTTTTTGTTTGTTTCTAACATCGAAAGTAAAGATCCAAGTGTGGTTATTTCTGGTAACGAAAAAGTAGTGCGCCCGCGTTTAGCTGATGCGCAGTTCTTCTTTGAAACAGATAAAAAGAAAACACTTGAAAGCCGACTTGAGTCGCTAGACAGCGTTTTATTCCAAAAGCAGTTGGGCACACTTAAAGATAAGTCACAGCGTATCAGTGAACTTGCCGGTTACATTGCAGAGCAACTAGGTGCAGATAAAGCACTAGCAGCGCGTGCTGGCTTATTAAGTAAAACCGATTTAATGACCGAAATGGTGATGGAATTTACCGACGTACAAGGTGTAATGGGAATGCATTACGCACGTCATGACGGTGAAGCTGAAGATGTCGCTGTTGCGCAAAACGAGCAGTACATGCCACGCTTTGCCGGCGATAACTTACCAACGAGTTTGATCAGCTGTGCAGTGGCTATTGCAGATAAGTTTGACACGCTGGTGGGTATTTTTGGTATAGGCCAAGCACCAAAAGGTGATAAAGACCCATTTGCACTTCGTCGTGCGGCCATTGGTGCATTACGTATCATGGTAGAAAAGCAGCTACCACTTGATATTTTAGACCTGGTTGCTAAATCACAAACCTTGTTTGGTGAAAAGCTGACTAACCTAAATGTATCAACCGATGTATTCGAATTTATGCTAGGGCGTTTCCGTGCTTGGTATCAAGATGAAGGCATTGAGGTAGATGTAATTCAAGCGGTACTTGCGCGCCGTCCAACGAAGCCTGTTGATTTTGACCGCCGAGTTAAAGCCGTTAGCCATTTCCGTACGTTAGACGCCGCAGAATCGCTTGCAGCCGCTAATAAGCGTGTAAGTAATATTCTTGCTAAAAACAATATTACAACGCAAGGTGATGTTGATCAGAGCTTACTAAGTGACGACGCAGAAAAAGTACTGGCTTCTCAAGTTGCAAAATTTGCTACCGACTTAGCGCCACTATACAGCGATGGAAACTACCAAGAGGCATTAAGCCAATTAGCTGGTATTCGTGACAGTGTTGATAACTTTTTTGACAATGTCATGGTAATGGCCGACGATGAAGCGGTTAAGCAAAACCGCCTTGCGCTTTTAAGTCAGTTAAGTGGGTTATTTTTAGAAATTGCAGATATTTCTGTATTACAAAAATAACAGCCAATAGCTATTTAAAAAGCCAGCATTATGCTGGCTTTTTAGTGTTTTATTTATATTAGTTAATAGAGGATTCACCATGAAGCTCCCATTGAAACGCATTTTCACGTTAGCCTTAGTGGGCTTATTGAGTGCTTGTACCAGCCAAATTTCAATTAACGACGTGTTGCCGCAGCAAGAATTGGATCGCAGTATTTATTTAAGAGGGGATTTCACATTATGGGATGCAGAACCTCAATATCAATTTCAACAAGTCGGCCCTGCGCTTTACCAAGCCCAAGTTAGGTTTTCGACCCCAGGCAAAGTGTACGAATTTAAAATAGCGGATGCAGATTTTAGTGAAGGTTTTAACTGTGGCTACAGCGATTCACAGCCATCAGGGCAAAGCCTAACACTTGGCCAATCAACACGCGCCGACTGTAATACCATTTATAATTACTTTAGCTACACACCAGCGATTAAAGGGTCGTACATAGTCAGTATTGATTTTAGTGACTACGATGAGCCGCAAGTGACGATAACTAAAAAATAGCTGTAAGCTATAAGCCGTCAGCTTTCAGTTGCCCGAGTGAATTGATAGATTTGTGACAAGGACGTTAAATGAAAAAGAAAATAGAGCAACTATTCGCCGATAATTCTATGCCTAAGATGGTGTTGTTAAATGGGGCGTGGGGTTCAGGTAAAACATATTGGATCGAAAATAATTTAATAGAGCCCGAAGGCTATATTTATTTATCTTTGAATGGTTTAGCCTCAATAGATGACTTTTATTCTAATTTAATTTCAAAATTTTTCCTAAATAAAAATATAAGTGCGACAGATTCAAGCTCACTTCTTGATGGTTTTCAAAAAATACTAGGGAACTTTAATGGGGAAAACAAAGGGTTAATCTCAGGGTTAGTATCAGGCTTTAAAGGTGTTGCCGTCACAAAGGCTATTTCATCTATTCAGGATAAAACTATTGTACTGGATGATTTAGAACGAATAGTAAATGCTAATCTTGCAAAAGAAATTGTAGGAATCTGTCAAAACCTTTCTGAAAAAAATCATAATTTAAAATTTATTTTTGCAACAAACACTAGTGAATTAAAGTTTGATAATAAACATTCTTTACTTGAAAAAAACTTTGCGGGTATTGTTGAGTTTAAACTTAGCAAAAATGAGTTTTTAGAAATTATAAAGGAAGATGTTCAGAAGGAACTTAAAGTACACGCAGCACGAGTGATTGAAGAGTTAAAGTTGAAAAATATAAGAATAATTAAACGAGCAAAAAATAAGTATTGTTCTTTAATTGAGGAAATAGAAAGTGATGATAGTTCAAGTAACCTAGATATTTTGGAAGGTAGAAAAGCTTTGTTTGGTGATGTGATGAAAATTTATTTCATGCAAATGGAGTTAGGTTGTAATGTTGAAAAAATAAAATCTCAGTCAAAAGAAAATATAAACTTTAAAATTCCAGGTTTTGATACAGAGAAGAAAGATAAAGCTAATGTCAGTAATATTGAGGAGCATCTAAACCTTCCGCAAATAGAATCTCAATTATTGGTTGAGCACATAGCTTTCTGTAAGACATTCAGTATAGAAGAGGTTTTACAAAAATATTATCCAGTCCAAGTTTTAACTATCGACTTATTATTGAAGAGGGGGATTACAATCCTAACAGAAGCGGATGAAGAAAAAATACCTGATTATGTAAACCAGCTTGTAAATATAATTAAGGAAAAGGAACCTGAATTATTACGTTGGTTTAATTCTGTTGATGTTATAAATGAGCTATTTAAATATAAGTTTATTGAAAGTGTTAAAGGCATATCCATTGATGGCAAGCCTCCTATAAAAAGTATTTTAGAGCAGTATCTACCAAAAAAATTTAAAACTCCGGTTCCGGTAAGTGGAAGGTTCGGATATCAACTTGAGCAGTTCGGGAGCAAAGAGTTAAACCAAAAGTTTGAAAGTATATTGGCTGAAGTTAAGAAAACTAATGAATTGAAAGCCATTGATGCTATTGAAAAGGAGATCCACAGGGGCTGGACAAAGGAAGTTGATATGAAAATATATAATGAGTATCGAACTATTAGTATATTTTCCACCTTAAAAGATCATGAATGCTTTGCTAAAGCTGTATCAGAAAACTGGACTGTTGAGCAAATTTACCTTTACAGCGATTTCATTACTGATAGATATAAAGCAAACCTTACCGATTGGTTAATGGATGAATTTGACTTTTTACAGAGGTTGAAAAACGAGTTAAGTAAAGTCACATTTCAAAAGAGTGGAATAAAAATTGGAATGATCAATCAGCTCATTGAAGCCTTGGTTAAAGTTTTAAATAAAATGAAAAAGCAACAAAAGGTTTAGGGTAGCCCTTTCTTCACTAAATATCTATACGGTACTGAATCGACTTCTTTAGCCACCAACGTGTGATCCATGAAGGTGCAGAAGCTGGGGATGTCGCGGGTGGTTGAAGGGTCGTCGGCAATAATAAGCAGTGTTTCACCCTCGCTCATTTTGCGAATAGCAGCACGCACCATCATCACAGGTTCTGGGCAGCGAAGGCCGGTAGCATCTAATTGGTGATCGGGGTTATCAAAGCTCATAAAAATTACCTGCAAAAATAGTCGTGGCTTGGTTAGGTCGGGTAGTTTAGCGCAAATAAAGCTGTTGGTTAACTATTTTACGTATAACAAAACAGCTCAACTTATTAATAGATAACCTGAAATAAATTTAATGCACCCGATCACATTATTCATTTTAAACCTGCAAAAGCGGGTGGCATAAAAAAGGCGAACTAACTTGCGCTAGTTCGCCTTTTTAATCACCAAGCTGGTTTTACATATTCAACACTAATTAGTCTTGAACACGTTCAAATACAGTTGCGATGCCTTGGCCTAAACCAATACACATAGTCGCTAAACCGTATTTTGCGTTTTTGTCTTCCATTAAGTGAATAAGTGAGGTGCTAATACGCGAACCCGAACAACCCAGCGGGTGACCCAGTGCGATAGCGCCGCCATTTAAATTCACTTTTTCGTCAACCACATCCGCTAAACCTAAGTCTTTAAGTACGGGTAATGATTGTGCTGCGAATGCTTCGTTAAGTTCAGCAACATCGATGTCATCAATAGTAATACCAGCTTGTGCCAATGCTTTTTTACTTGCTGGTACTGGGCCGTAACCCATGATTGATGGATCGCAACCGGCAACGGCCATCGCGCGAATATATGCACGAATTGGTAAGCCAAGTTCTTTTGCTTTTTCTTCGCTCATCACTAACATAGCTGATGCGCCATCAGAAAGTGCTGAAGACGTACCCGCTGTAACAGAACCCGTAGCAGGGTTAAATACTGGACGAAGTTGCGATAAGCCTTCAACGGTTGTTTCAGGGCGAATTACTTCATCATCTTCAACAAGGATAAGTGAACCGTCAGCATCGTGACCTTCCATTGCTAAAATTTCGCGGCGGAAACGCCCTTCAACTGTTGCAGCATGTGCACGTTGATGCGAGCGGTAAGCAAACTCATCTTGTTGCTCACGGCTAATACCGTGAATAGTAGCAAGGTACTCAGCAGTTAAACCCATAGAGCCAGATGCTTGTGCAATTGATGTAGCTAAGCCTGGGTGAAAGTCGTTACCGTGAGTCATAGGTACGTGGCCCATGTGCTCAACACCACCAATTAGGTAAGTATCGCCAGCGCCAGTCATAATAGCGCGAGCAGCATCATGCAATGCTTGCATTGATGAGCCACATAAACGGTTCACTGTGGTTGCTGGCACTGAATGTGGAATGCCTGCAAGTAGAGATGCGTTACGTGCAACGTTAAAGCCTTGCTCTAAAGTTTGCTGTACACAACCCCAATAAATATCGTCAATTGACGCAGGGTCAACTGCTGGATTACGTTCTAATAAGCCTTTCATTAAATGAGCGCTTAAGTCTTCTGCACGTTTGTTTTTAAATACGCCGCCTTTTGAGCGACCCATTGGTGTGCGGATACAATCTACAATTACTGGATTATTCATGATATTAACCTTCCACCTTATAGAAAACACGGCCTTCTTCAGCCCACTTGCGAGTTTGCTCTGATACTTGGTAAATCGCACCTAGGTGAGCGTATTTGTCTGCTGCTGCAACAAAGTTAGCTAAACCTGTTTGATCTAAGTAACGGAACGCGCCGCCTCTAAATGGAGGGAAACCAACACCGTATACAAGTGCCATATCAGCTTCTTGAGGAGAAGCAACAATGCCTTCTTGTAAACAAAGTAGCACTTCGTTGATCATTGGGATCATACAACGGTCAATGATTTCTTGTTTATCAAATTCTTTTGGTGCGTCTGTAATTGGTGCGAGTAGTTCAATCGCTGTTTGGTCATGCGATTTTTTAAGACGACCGCGACGGTCTGTTTCATACTTGTAAAAACCTGCTTTGTTCTTTTGACCAAAACGTTTTTCGTTAGCAAAAACAGTCACTGGATCTTTCTCTGCACGCGCCATACGTTCAGGGAAGCCGTCTGCCATTACGCCAGTACAATGGAAAGCAGTATCAATACCGACTACATCAAGTAGGTAAGCCGGACCCATAGGCCAGCCAAATACGTTTTCCATGACTTTATCTACTTTTGCAAAGTTAGCGCCTTCAACCACTAATTTGCTAAAGCCTGCAAAGTAAGGGAATAAAACACGGTTTACAAAAAAGCCTGGGCAATCGTTAACAACAATCGGCGATTTACCTAGTTTAAGTGCGTAATCAACTACGGCATTAATGGTTTTATCTGAGGTTTTTGCACCACGGATAATTTCTACTAATGGCATTTTTGGTACTGGGTTGAAAAAGTGCATACCACAGAAGTTTTCTGGTTTTTCAAGTGCTTCTGCAAGTAGGTCAATACAAATAGTCGATGTATTTGACGTGAGCACAGTGCCTTCAGGCATATTCTTTTCAAGATCAGCAAGTACGGCTTGCTTCACTTTAGGGTTCTCTACTACCGCTTCAACAATAATGTTGGCGTTTTGTAGGTCTGCATCATTAAGCGTCGGTTTGATTTTGCTAAGCGTTGCTAGCATTTTTTCCATTGGCATATGGCCGCGCTTAACTTTTGCACCTAATAGCTTAGACGCTTCACCCATACCTAAATCAAGTGCATCCTGTTGGATGTCTTTCATTATGATTGGTGTACCTTTATAAGCAGATTGGTATGCAATACCGCCGCCCATAATACCTGCGCCTAATACAGCAGCTTGTTTAATTTCTACATCGCTGTGCTTAGCAAATTTACGTGCTTTACCTTTAATGTATTGATCCGCTAAAAAGATACCTGTTTGCGCGGCTGCTTCGTTGGTACGAGCAAGCTTTGCAAAGTTGGCATTTTCAATTGCCATTGCTTCTGCGCGTGAGCAGTTTGCTGCTGCTTTAATAGTGCGAACGGCCATAACTGGAGCAGGATAGTGGCCTTTGGTTTTACCCATTACCATACCTTCTGCCATTGCAAAGCTCATGCCTTGCTCAACACGGTTTAATTTAAGCGGTTGTAATTTTACAGCGCGTTTTGCTTGCCAATCTAGCTTGCCAGCAATCGCTAATTCTAATGTTGCTATACTTGACTCTTGTAGTTTGTTGGCACTAACTACTGCGTCAAACGCACCTACTTTAAGGGCATCAGCTGCGCGATTTTCGTTACCTGTGGTGATCCACATCATCGCGTTATCGGCGCCAACAATGCGCGGAAGGCGCACTGTACCGCCAAATCCAGGCATTATGCCTAATTTAACTTCTGGTAAACCCATTTTTGCTGAGTCACTTGCAACACGATAATCGGTAGCAAGTGCCCACTCACAGCCGCCGCCAAGCGCCAAGCCGTTTATAACACTTAGTGTTGGAAATGGTAAATCTTCAATTGCATCAAAAACGTCAGTTGCATTTTTGATCCACGTTACTAATTCTGTTTCAGGTTTAGTAAAAGTAGGTAAAAATTCGAAGATATCTGCACCAATAATAAAGTGGTCTTTATCACTGGTAAAAATCATGCCTTTAATATCAGCGTTAGCGGCTAATTCTTTTAATGCTGCCGCGCAATCTGAAAGAGTTTGTTGTGATAATGTGTTTACAGAACCTGTAGCACAAAACTTAAACTCGGCGATGTTTTCCTTCACGAAGCTAACTTCAAAGGAATCGCTTTTATATAACATTATTATTCTCCCTAGTTGATGAACTAAGACTGGTACGATGAGTTCATATTCAGACCAGTGTGCTTGCTTTAAATTAAAAATGCAACGAAAAATTTATCTTGGTTACAAACGTCTGGTTAAAATATAGCTGGTTTGGTGCTAAGGTGGGTTTGAAAGTTTTCTTTATTCATTTTATTGCGCTGTCTTAGTGTTCATAGCTTGGGTTTTATTAGAATAAATAGTACAGCTGTGTATGTGCTGTTGTTTACTTACTCTTCGCCACACTTCGTCAGCCTTGAAGGTTACTATGCCCTAAAGGACATTATGAAAAAATACTTATTAAGCGTAGCGGCAGCGACTCTATTTTTCTCTTTCCCCTCTGCCAACGCGAAAACTGATATTGATGCATTTTTAGACGCTGAAAAACAGGCGCGCTATGGCAATTATCAAAATTTTAAAGAAGCGGTGGATTCATTGTCTCATCCGCTTAAACCGTATGTTGAAAAAGCCTATTGGGAACGTTACCCAAGCTTAGCCCACCAAACAGAGATAGAAAATTTTCTCACTATTTATGAACATACGCCATTAGAGTGGCCAGTGCGTAAAGCATGGTTAAACTATTTAAAACGCAGAAATCAAAAAGCAGCGTTTATTAAAAACTACCGTGAAACCTCTGACAGTGAGCTTACTTGTACCCACCTTACTTTTCAGCTTGATCTTGGTGCGCCTAAAAAAGCAATACTCAATCAGGTAACCGACTTATGGACAGTGGGTGAGTCGCAGCCAAGTGAATGCGATGGCCTTTTTAAACGCTGGCGTCAAAATGGTTATTTAACGCCCGATGTTGTTTGGCAACGTGTCACTTTAGCGGCACAAGGTGGGTCTTATCGTTTACTGCCTTATTTAAAAACATTGTTGCCAGCCAATGAGCGCTACTTAGCCGATTTATACTCAAAAGTAAGACGTGACCCAAGTGCAGCGGCGGGGTTATACCGTTATAAGCGCAAAACAGTGAAAGAGGGTGAAATAGCGCTTTACGGTATTAAGCGTTTAATTTGGCGTGATAAAGAGTTGGCATTAAAGGCATGGCAAAAAATTGAGGGGTTATTTGATTACACTGATGATGAAAAAGCGGATGTATATTATACCTTTGCGCTTTCATTGGCGTCGAGCGGCCATAGCCAAGCGAGCTTCTATTTAAATAAAGTACCCAAAGAGCGCCAAGATCGTAAATTAATGCAATGGCAGTTAGCTAATCTACTCAAAACCCAAGATTGGGAGGGAATTGCGGCATTTTTTACAGGTAAAGAAAATCTTAGCTTAGGGCAACAGTATTGGCTTGCTTATAGTTATGACAAACGCGCAGATCATGAAAAAGCCAAGGCAATTTGGACTAAAGTGGCCGCTAATCGTGATTATTACGGCTTTTTAGCCGCTGCACGTTTGGGCATACCGGTTGATTTAAATGAGTTGCCCGTTAATGTAAATCAAGCTTTAGTAACAAGAGTGAGTAATGCACCGGGCTTTAAGCGTGCCAAAGCTTTGTATGAGTTAGAGCGCTTTACTGCTGCTCGACGCGAGTGGAATTATTTAACTGATACCTCAGCTGATGATGAAAAATTAGCTGCGTCGGTACTTGCAGCCGAGCTGGATTGGTTTGATAGTACTATATTCACCCTAGCAAAAATAAAAGCATGGGATTATGTGGATTTGCGTTTCCCTTTTGCATTTCAAGAAATGTTTGAGCGTTACAGCAAGCGAAGCAAAATTGACCTAACTTGGAGTATTGCTATAGCACGTCGCGAAAGCTCATTTGCACCTGATGCGCGCTCCCATGCAAATGCACGCGGGTTAATGCAGCTATTACCGAGTACGGCAAAGTATATTAATAAAGGCACGGTTTCTAATCGTCGTTTGTATCAACCAAAAACCAACATTCGTCTTGGGACTCGTTATTTACAGTATTTAAAAAAGAAAAACCACGGCAATGAGGTGTTAGCTACAGCATCTTATAACGCTGGGTATCATCGTATTAAGCGTTGGTTACCAGAAGAAGCAATGCCGGCTGAGCTATGGGTTGAACTTATTCCTTACAGAGAAACCCGAGATTATGTAAAAAATGTATTTGCTTATCGGCAGGTTTATCATACTCGCCTTGGTCGGGAGGGAAACCTTCTAGCCCCCATATTAGAAATGACGATGGGCGGATAGTAAAAATAAATCTACAACCACAGAGGGATATTTACACAGTAAGTATCCCTCTTTTTTGAGCGCTTTGTGTATAAGTGGTAGACTCAAAGCAAGTTAAATTTAACAGATGGGTTTATTATGGAAAAATTAGCCGTTTTATACGCCGAACATATTGCAACATTGCAGCAGCGTACACGTACTATTTGTGAGCAAGAAGGGTTAGAAGGATTAGTCATTCATTCAGGCCAAGCTAAGCGCCAATTTTTAGATGATATGTATTACCCGTTTAAAGTTAACCCTCATTTTAAAGCGTGGCTACCGGTTATTGATAATCCACATTGCTGGATTGTGGTAAATGGTAGCGATAAGCCAAAACTTATTTTTTATCGCCCAATTGATTTTTGGCATAAAGTACCTGATGAGCCAAGAGATTTTTGGGCAGAATACTTCGATATTGAATTGTTATTACAACCCGATCAGGTTGAAAAGCTACTACCTTACGATAAAGCTAAATTTGCCTACATTGGTGAATACCTCGAAGTAGCACAAGCACTTGGCTTTAGTATTATGAACCCTGAGCCAGTACTTAACTATATTCATTACCACCGTGCTTATAAAACGCAATATGAACTTGAATGTTTACGTAATGCGAATCGTATTGCGGTTGATGGCCATAAAGCAGCGCGTGATGCGTTTTTTAATGGTGGTAGCGAGTTTGATATTCAGCAAGCTTACTTAATGGCAACGCGCCAAAGTGAAAACGAAATGCCATATGGCAATATTGTGGCACTTAACGAAAACTGCGCTATTTTGCACTACACCCATTTTGAGCCAAAAGCACCACAAACGCATAATTCATTTTTAATTGATGCGGGCGCTAATTTTAATGGTTACGCTGCGGATATTACCCGTACCTACGACTTTAAAAAGCAGGGTGAGTTTGCTGACTTAGTTAACGCTATGACAGCGCATCAAATTGAGTTAGGAAAAAGCTTAAAGCCAGGTTTACTGTATGGCGATCTGCATATTGATTGTCATAACCGTATTGCTCAGCTATTAAGTGATTTTGATATTGTTAAACTACCTGCAGCCGAAATTGTTGAGCGTCAAATTACCTCAACTTTCTTCCCGCATGGCTTAGGGCATCATTTAGGTGCACAGGTTCACGATGTGGGTGGTTTTATGCGTGATGAAACAGGGGCACATCAAGCGCCACCAGAGGGTCATCCATTCTTGCGCTGTACTCGCTTAATTGAGAAAAACCAAGTATTTACTATTGAGCCAGGTTTGTACTTTATTGACTCTTTATTAGGTGATTTAGCACAAACAGACAATAAGCAGTTTATTAACTGGGAAAAGGTCGAGGCGTTTAAACCTTTTGGCGGTATTCGTATCGAGGACAATATTATTGTTCACGAAGATAGCCTAGAAAATATGACGCGTAATTTATTACTCGACTAAATCCTTATTAAAGACGAGTTAGTCAATACGCGCTAAAATAAACGGATACAAAGGGGCCTTTTGGCCCCATTTTTTTTAATTAAAGCCTAAGTAAGTGCTATGTCTGAATATAAATACCCAGCCGAAGCTGTATTTCATCAAGAAGAAATTAAAAAAAGTACCTTTATCGTTCATATAGGTCACACGCCCGATCTAAATGCTGCGAAAGCCTTTATTAAAAATATTGAAGAAAAATACAGTGATGCACGTCACAATTGTTGGGCACATGTTGCAGGTAACCCAGGTGGCAGCCATGTTTATGGTTTTTCTGATGACGGGGAGCCCAATGGCACCGCAGGTAAACCCATGCTTAATGTGCTAGTGGGCTCAGGCTTAGGTGAAGTGACCGCTGTGGTAACACGTTATTTTGGAGGTATAAAGCTCGGTACGGGTGGGCTGGTGCGTGCTTATGGTGGTTCACTCAATAATGCCTTAGCAAAACTACAAACCGTGGTGAAAGTGCCGAGCGCTGAGCTGGTGGGCTTTAGTGAATACAGTATGCAAGGGGCGATAGAGCAACATTTAAAAACGAACTTTCAGGTACTTAATATTGAAAAGCAGTTTACTGCAAATATTGAGTGGACTATTACCATTGATAGTCGCCAAGCGCAGCAAGCCATCAAAGATATTTTTGATTTAAGCCACGGCGCAGTTGAGTTAACAATCAAAGAGTAATAGTCTTACATTCATCCCATTTAATGATTAAACATTAAATTTCGAGTCATACAGTAGTTATTTTAATTTACTAATAAAAAAGCGATACGCTCAATGCAATTTCGTACCATCATAAAAATTCTTGGCCAATTGGTTGCGCTATTCAGTATTACTATGGTGCCACCAGCGCTAGTGTCTTTAATTTATAAAGATGGTGGAGGGGTGCCGTTTGTTTTAGCCTTTATATTCAGTGTTGTTATTGGCTTAATGGCTTATTACCCAAATAGGCATGAGCATGGCGATTTAAAAGCCCGCGAAGGCTTTTTAATCGTGGTTCTGTTTTGGCTAGTACTAGGCGCGTTTGCCTCCTTACCGCTGGTATTTTTACAAGAACCCAACCTCTCTTTAGCCGATGCCGTGTTTGAAGCTTTTTCTGGCTTAACCACAACAGGGGCTACCGTGCTGACCGGTATAGAGTATCTGCCTAAATCGGTATTGTTTTATCGCCAACAATTACAGTGGTTTGGTGGTATGGGGATCATTGTATTAGCGGTAGCAATCCTGCCGATGCTTGGCGTAGGTGGTATGCAGTTGTATCGGGCTGAGATTCCAGGCCCCGTTAAAGATTCCAAAATGACCCCGCGTATAGCCGACACCGCTAAACACCTTTGGTATATTTATGTGTCTATTACCCTTGCATGTACTTTGGCGTATTGGAGCGCTGGCATGAATTGGTTTGATGCAATTTGCCACGCTTTTTCTACGGTGGCTATTGGTGGTTTTTCTACTTATGACGCTTCAATGGGGCATTTTGATAGCCCAGTAATTAACTTTATTTGTGTGTTCTTTTTAATTATCGCAGCCATTAACTTTTCTCTGCATTATGCTGCTGTAGCGAGTCGTAATATTAGTGTCTACATTCGTGACCCTGAATTCAAAGTGTTTCTATGTATTCAGCTCGCGCTGGTGGTGATTTGTTTCACGGTACTTTCATCTCACGATGTTTATGCCAATGGCGATGAAACCCTCGATCAGGCATTGTTTCAAGCTGTATCTATAAGCAGCACCGCAGGATTTGCCACAGATAACTTTTCTGCTTGGCCTTTGTTTTTACCTATTTTATTAATATTCTCTAGTTTTATTGGTGGCTGTGCTGGTTCAACTGGCGGCGGTATGAAAGTAGTGCGCGTGTTTTTACTTTATCTACAAGGGGTGCGAGAGCTAAACCGCTTAGTGCATCCTCGAGCTATATACTCTATAAAGTTAGGACGAAAGGCGCTACCAGATAAAGTAGTTGAAGCGGTATGGGGGTTTTTCTCGGCTTATGCACTAGTCTTTATTATTATTATGTTAGCGTTAATGGGCACCGGGTTAGACAATATAACGGCATTCTCAGCAACGGCAGCGTGTTTAAATAACCTTGGGCCTGGTTTAGGAGATGTTGCTTCTCATTATGGCGCTATTACCGATACTGCAAAATGGATATTAACCGTGGCAATGGTATTTGGTCGTTTAGAGATATTTACCTTACTTGTGCTATTTACCCCAACATTTTGGCGTGGATAACGTTATAAATATCAGGAAGGAAATATGCGAAAAACCAATTTGGAAAAGTTAAACCAAATCGTCACGGGTGGCATAGTTGATTTAGAAATCCTCACCCCCACGAGTAGCCGACGCGTAAAAACAGAGTTTATAGGCTTATTAGAAAATAAGTTTATTGTTTTAAATTACCCCAATGCAAAACGGCTCCCCATGGCAAGTGATTATTTACGCGATGGTGTGATGGTGGTGGTAAGAGCGCTTATAGAGGGCAGTGGTGGGCATGTTTTAGCGTTTCGTCAGCAGCTTATGTCTGTAGCATCTCACCCGGCTAAGTTATTGTTTATCGACTATCCTTCACAAGTACAGCTATTTGAACTGCGCTCGCAAGCGCGTATACCGACGCTGTTTCCAGCCAAGTTAAAATTATCGGATGATCGCCCTTCCTTTGAAGGTGTTATAAAAGATATTTCGTTAACGGGTGTTATGTTTGATATTAAAACAACCCAAGAAATCGACGACATTAAAGATATGCGTTGCATCGTAGTGTTTGATGAAGATACAAAGCACGAAGGGCAAATATGCAGTGTGAAAAAACATGCTAAGGGCATATATTGCGGAATTCGATTATTTGCCAGTGAAGAGCAAATGAAAGCCCTGATGGGGGATCACTTCATTGACCCTAATGCACTTGAAGTTGAAATTGTATAAGACCAGTTATCTTTCGACGCTAAACATTTTACAATTCTAAAATATCAACAAGCTCTAACATTTTCGCTCTTTTGCAACAAATAGCCATGTGTTGTTGTTATTTTTAAAAGCCATTTCAAATTTATTTTATAAATTCATTAAAAACAATTAGTTAAATATGTTTTTTATTCTAATTTTTTTGTTTATAACAAAATTAAACTCAACTCACCTTCCTTTTTGTTTATTTAATCCTCTTTTTTAGCGGTTGCTCACCGACTGTGTGGGGTTTTCCCTAAACTCAACTCTTTGATTTTTATTGTTTTAATTTTATTGCCTTATCTACTGTTGCTAAAAAGCAACAAAATAACGAGTTAAATAGCGCCATTTTCAGCTAGTTGCTGGTTAATGTATTGAAAATTATGGTTTTTATATTTTTGGCATCGAAGTTGTAATAGTCAGGCTGTATTGAACGAAACGTGATTTAAAGTAAAACACTTAATCGCATAAAACATAAACTTTGAAGGAAGATAGATTATGAAAAGCATTAATAAAACTTTAGCACTTATCGCATTGGCTTCTTCATCAGCCGCTTTTGCAGCAAGCGACTTTGACACGCTAGACGTTGACGGCAACGGCGCAATCAGTCAAAGCGAAGCATCGGTTGATGCAAAATTAATGAGCATGTTTTCAGAGCTTGATACTGACCAAAACGGTGAGTTATCAAAACAAGAGTTCTCTAAAGCATAACCCTAAGCTATTAAAGTTTTGGGAGTTAAAAGCTCCCTCATTATTTAAACGATTTTAAGGAATACTCATTATGAAAACATTACACAAAACATTTGCACTTATCGCTCTTGCTTCTTCGTCAGCAGCCTTTGCAGCGAGCGACTTCGACACACTAGATACCGATGGCAACGGTGCTATTAGCCAAAGCGAAGCATCGGTTGATGCAAAATTAATGAGCATGTTCTCAGAGCTTGATACTGACCAAAACGGTGAGCTATCAAAAGAAGAATTTTCGAAAGCATAAGGCAAGGCTAAGTATATTCTGAGTTGCCAAAGACAACCTAAATAGGCAAGGAAGCCTATGAAAGAGAATAACAAGGACCGTGATAGCCAGACACAATTTTTTGATAGACCATTGCATTACATTTTGAAGGATTAAATTATGAAAACATTACATAAAACATTTGCACTTATCGCGCTAGCTTCTTCATCAGCTGCTTTTGCAGCAAGCGACTTTGACATGCTTGATACTGATGGTAACGGTGCTATTAGTCAAAGCGAAGCCGCTGTAAACGCTGATTTAACAGCCGCATTTACTGAGCTGGATACTGACGGTAATGGTGAGCTTTCTAAAGCTGAGTTTGCAAACTTTTAATTTTTGACTTTTTTCATTGCACAGGGATCTCAGAAAAGGATTTCTCTCTTATAGGAGACTTATTATGAAAGCAATAAACACAACACTTGCGATTTTAGTATTAGCGTCATCATCAGCAGCTTATGCAGCGGTAGATTTTGCCTCTTTTGATAGTAATGGCGATGGTGTAATTAGCCAGCAGGAAGCCGCCGCTAATAAACAACTAATGAACATTTTTGATGATTTAGATACCGACGGAAATGGTGAACTTTCTAAAGAAGAGTTTGCAAGAGTACAATAAGTATTAACCCATCATACTCCACTAAAGCCGCTTAATAGTCAGCGGCTTTTTTGTGCTTGTTAGAGGCTATATTTAAGTTGGAGAGAGAAGCTTCTTGGCTTACCATAACGATATTGGTTATAGAACCCAATTTGACTGTAATAATGCTTATCAAATAAGTTATCGATATTTAGACTAACAGATAACTGCTCATTCATTTGATAATTTGCCATTAGGCTTGCAATACCATAGCTAGGCTGGTTTACCTCAACAGCGCCATAAACAGGGTTTTTAACTTCGTCATAGCTGTTGCTTTGCCAGCGATAGCCTCCACCCAATTTTAGATTGTCTAATGCACCTGAGAGTTGATAGCTAGTAAAAAGTTTAAATTGATCGTTTGGGTTGGTGGTATTTAATACCGTATTATCCGGTTTTTCGCCTTTACTATGGGTATAGCCAAAATAAGCGTTCCAGTTATCGGTTAATTTTCCGTTGATTTCTAGCTCGTAGCCTTGAGTTAATGTGCCGTTAATGGGCTTGTAGATGGCCTGAAGTGTTTCTGCAATGGTATCGCCCGTGTACTCGCCCACATTATCTTGATAAATTTTAAATCCAGAAAGGGATATGTCTAAACGTTCATCAAGTACAGAAGCTTTTATGCCAAGTTCATAATTCTTACCTTCAATAGGGCTTAAATAATTGCCATTTTTATCAACTCGACTTTGTGGTGTAAAAATATCAGTGTAATTAGCATACAAAGCCCAACTCTGTGTTAGTTCATAAGTTGCTCCAAAATAATTAGTTAGTTCATCACTTATTTTGTAATCATGCATGCGACCAAAATTATCGTGTTTGGTTTGCCATTGATTTAACCGGCTTCCAACAATTAAAGACAAGGCATTGGTTATATTTAGTTGTGCAGCAA
Organism: Pseudoalteromonas sp. SiA1; assembly: GCF_018732205.1. Classification (NCBI taxonomy): domain Bacteria; kingdom Pseudomonadati; phylum Pseudomonadota; class Gammaproteobacteria; order Alteromonadales; family Pseudoalteromonadaceae; genus Pseudoalteromonas; species Pseudoalteromonas sp. SiA1. The sequence goes on from NZ_CP076084.1 coordinate 21,072, forward strand.
CATAAAGCGCATCTTGTTTAGTTGTGCCATAAGAGCCGTAAGCGGCTTCTGACTGCCAAGTTGGTTTTGCAATGCTATAACTAGAGTCAGTGAAATCGCCGATAACATAGTCACTTTGTTGGCTAGCATAATAAGGGGTCGAAAACTGTTGCTCTTGGGTATTATAACCAAATAGCAGTTGGTGACTTTGGCCCAGCCAATTAAACCGACCATTGAGTTCGACCTCATAGGTATCCTGCGTTCTGTTTGCATCAATATAGTTTATAGAACCTGGCATCATTCCAGTGTTGTTTATAGGATCGGGCTCTCCTTTTACCCAAAACACATCATAGTTTAGGTCGTTATCACCATAGACATAATTAGCGGTTAGCTGCCAGTTAGCATTAAAGTAATGCTCAAGGCGAATAAACGCATTAAGTGCATCGGTTTGAGAAGATGCCCAATCTTGAGCCGTTGAAGCATCTCTGTCATAAGCTGTACGGGAGCCATCACTATAAAAAATAGGCAAACCACCTGACATTGTTCCTTTAGGGGTTGTCGATTGATTATCAACAGCAAGAGTCAATAAAGTACTGTTAGAAAGATCTGCCTCAATAATGCCATATAATGTTTGACTGGTTTGCGAAAAGCGATCTTGATATGAGAGTCTATCTTGATAAGCAACAATAGCTCGTCCTCTTATACTTTCACTATTATTTATGCTTCCCGACACATCCACCATCGCGCGGTAGTTGTCCCATGAGCCTAATGAAGCAGTAAGATTTATTTGAGTGTTTGCAGTTGGGCGTTTACGTATCAAGTTAATTGCTGCCGAAGGGTTACCCGCGCCCAGCATTAACCCCGTTGCTCCTCTAACTATTTCGATACGATCATAAATTGCGGTATCGGTTAGGTTATCTCCATAATTAAAGCGGGTGTCATAGGTGGTCGCTATGCCATCATAAAGTATGCTGGTGACACTAATACCTCGGGCTGAAATAGAAAACTTACCATTATCTGCTTCTCGCGCATTTATGCCTGTCACACTGGTTATAGCTTCAATTGCGGTATTTAGTTGTTGGTCTGCCATGAAGTCGCTTGTTATCGCTATCGTTGATTGCGGCGTTTGCAAATGTGATAGCTCAAGGCCAGTTGCAGAGCTCATAGAATTAACTCTATAGCCCTTCGCTTGCTCTCCGATTACGGTTAACCTTTCGATACCTTCGCTAGTGTGGGCGAGCGTTTGAGTTGAAACTGTTGAAAGTAAAAGGCCAACCAGAGTGTAATGAGTTATGGGAGAATTTTTCTTTGAGAGTAGGTGTATCATTTGAAATCCATTTTTATTTAAAAACGTGAAATTAACTTTTCACATCTGTAGATGTCGCTGCTTGATAATCGAGCAAGAAGAGACTAATGGATTTTCCTTTGCTAGTAAATGCTTTTGATAATGATTTTCATTTAGCTTTAGGTGTTCTCCTTTTTACTTACAAGCGGGTTGTGAATAAAAAGGAGGAATTACTTATAAAAAGATTGCGCTAACTTGGAATAACTTTTCAACCACGTTAATGTGCTTTTTATCAATTAAGAACATGATTACATGATCGCCTGACAAAATAATTGTATCGTCATGGGCAATCAGTACATCGTCATTTCGCACAATTGCACCTATTGTGGTACCTGCTGGCAATTTAATATCGGCAATTGCGCGACCTACCACTTTAGAGGTATTTTCATCACCATGGGCAACGGCTTCTATGGCTTCTGCAGCCCCTTTACGCAACGAGTACACGTTTACAATGTCGCCACGGCGCACGTGAGTCAGCAACGCAGAAATAGTCGCTTGTTGTGGTGAAATAGCAATATCAATTTCGCCGCCCTGTACTAAATCAACGTAAGCACCTCGTTGAATAAGCACCATGGTTTTTTGTGCCCCCATGCGTTTTGCGAGCATAGCCGACATTATATTTACTTCATCGTCGTTGGTAACGGCAATAAACACATCAACCTGTTCAATGTGTTCTTCAGAGAGCAGCTCCTGATCGGATGCATCACCACAAAATACCACGGTGTTGTCGAGCATTTCAGAAAGCTGTTCGGCACGCTCTTTACTTCGCTCTAGTAACTTAACGCTGTGGTTTCTTTCCAGTGAACGGGCTAGGCCTGCACCAATATTACCGCCACCGGCAATCATGATTTTTTTATACGAGCGTTCCAGCTTTTGTAGCTCGTTCATTACCGCACGAATGTGTTTGGTTGCGGCAATAAAAAATACTTCATCGTCGGCTTCTATTACGGTGGTGCCTAACGGTTTTATCGCTTTACCTTGGCGGTAAATAGCGGCCACTCGAGTTTCAACATTAGGAATATGCTGCTTAAGTGTAGATAGGGCATAGCCTACCAATAAGCCGCCATAGTAGGCTTTTACAGCCACTAAAGAGAGCATGCCATCGGCAAATTGCAGTACTTGTAATGCGCCAGGGTAGTCTATTAGGCGGCGAATATACTTAGTAACGAGTGCTTCTGGGGCTATGTAATGATCGACAGGTAAGTCATCATTATGAAAGAGTTTTTCGCGGTATTTTAAATACTGCTCAGAGCGAATACGGGCTATTTTGGTCGGTGTATTAAAAATACTGTAGGCAACTTGGCATGCCACCATGTTAACTTCATCTGAGCTGGTCACCGCAATAATCATATCGGCATCTTCAGCCCCTGCGCGACTTAACACGTCAGGGTGGGCGCCGTGGCCTGCAACACCTTGTAAATCGTATTTATCTTGCAGTTCGCGCAAGCGGTTACCGTCGATATCAACTACGGTTATTTCGTTTTGTTCACCCACTAGGTTTTCTGCGAGTGTGCCGCCAACTTGCCCAGCACCGAGTATGATTATTTTCATTATGTACCCGTATTATTAATACTAATTACATCAAAGTATTAGCTACCTCTAAATTGAAGTAGCTAAATGTGTTGCCTAGGCTTTTTTAACTAATTTAGCGTAGTAAAAACCGTCACTTTCGCCTGGTAATAACTGCAAGCCTGGTGTGGTTTTAGTGTCTTCGCTGTGCAAAGGAATATGCTCTGCGTCTTCATTATTAGCTAAAAACTTAGCAACTTGTTGTTGGTTTTCTTGTGGAAGCACCGAACAGGTTGCATACACCAATGTACCGCCTGGCTTTAACAATGGCCAAATGCTGTCGAGTATATCGCCTTGGAGGGTCGATAAATCGTTAATGTCGGATGCGCGACGTAACCATTTAATATCTGGGTGACGACGAATTACGCCAGTTGCAGAGCAGGGTACATCTAACAAAATACGATCAAACTGTTCTTCATCCCACCAAGTGTGAGGTTGCGATGCATCACCACATTGTAAGTCGGCGCCCAAACCTATGCGTTCTAGGTTTTGTTTAACACGTTCTAGGCGTGTGGCATCGCTATCAAGCGCAAGCACATCTGCGTCGGCAAGCTCTAAAATATGGCAGGTTTTACCACCAGGCGCTGCGCAGGCATCGAGTATTGAATCACCATTTTGTGGGTCTAGATAGCGTGCAGCAAGCTGCGCTGCCGCGTCTTGTACTGAACAGGCACCGGTATCAAACTCAGGAAGTGAAAACACATCGCGTGGTTTGCTTAGTTTAATGCCATCAATAAAATCAGGATTTAGAGTATGTTCAATATCGTTAGCGGTTAGCATTTCGCTATATTCTTGGGTGCTAAACTGCGATTGATTCACTCGAAGCCACATTGGCGCTTGTTGCTGATTAGCTTCTAGAATGTCTTCCCAGCTATCTGGGTAGGCTTCTTTTACTTGCTTTATAAACCAGTTTGGATGGTTGTATAAACACACCGGAATTTGTTTGGCTTTTTCTTCAAGCTCAGCTTGTTGGCGCTGAAAGCTTCGTAAAATGGCGTTAATAAGCCCTTTTAAGCCAAGAGCGCGTAATTGTTGTAACGCATTAACGGTTTCGCTAATTGCTGCATGCGGCGGTACACGCATGTGTTGTAGTTGGTAAATGCCCACATACAACAAAAACTGGAAAATACGGCGTTTGCCTTTAAGCGGTTGTTCTACTAAATGCTGGCAATAATTTTCTAGGCTAGGTAAGTAACGCAATACTCCATAGCAAATTTGCTGCAGTAAGGCTTTATCTTTAGGAGATAGGCCTTGGCTAGCGAAAGGGAGTTCTTGATTAAGCGATGCGCCTTTATCAACCACGTTATATAAAGTTTCAGCGGCTAGCGCTCTGACATTGCTTACATTACTCATTATTTTCGCCTAATACGGTGCCGGGTGTGACCCAGTGGCTACGACCGTTTAAAAAATCATTAATTGCCATTGGCTTTTTGCCTTGTGGTTGTAATTCGCCAATAGATAAAGCGTGTTTACCACAAGCCACAACGATACCGTTTTTATCACTTGTTAATACAGTGCCAGCTTCGCCTGATTGTTCAACCACGTTTGCTTGGTATATTTTTACCGTATTACCACGCATTTGGGTAAAGCATACTGGCCATGGGTTAAATGCACGAATGTTACGCTCGATTTGCTCGGCATCCATAGACCAATCAATGTTGGCTTCGTCTTTTGAGAGCTTTTTAGCGTAATTGGCATCAGCATCGTTTTGTGGCTCAGGCGTTATGTCCCCGTTAGCTAAACGATTTATGGTATCGATTAATGCACCAGGTCCCAGTTCAGCAAGCTTAGTGTATAAGCTTGCACTGGTTTCAGTACTATCAATAGGGCAGCGGCTAATATGCAGCATATCGCCGGTATCTAGCCCTTCATCCATTTGCATTATGGTTACACCGGTTTGCTGATCGCCTGCCCAAATAGCGCGTTGAATAGGTGCGGCGCCACGCCAGCGCGGTAAAATAGAACCATGTACATTTAAACACCCTAAACGTGGGGCATCTAAAATGGCTTTAGGTAAAATTAAACCGTAGGCAACGACAATCATGATATCGGCATTGAGGCTGCTTAGCTCTTCAAGTGCGTCGTCTGTTTTGAGTGATTGCGGTTGAAAAACGGGTAGGTCATGTTCTAATGCAAGCGCTTTTACTTCACTGGCTTTTAGTTTTTTTCCGCGACCCGCTGGACGATCTGGTTGACTGTAAACGCCCACTATTTGGTGTTCACTATTTATGAGTGCTTGCAGATGGCGTGCAGCAAAGTCCGGCGTACCGGCAAATATAATGCGTAATGGTTGTGTCACTGAGTTTCCTAATTATTTACTAAGGTGCTTATTACTGCGCTGCAAACTTCGCTTCTTTTTCAAGCTTTTTACGAATGCGTTGGCGCTTTAATGGAGATAAATAATCAATAAATAATTTACCTTGAAGGTGATCAAGTTCATGCTGAATACAAATCGCTAATAATTCGTCAGCATCAAGAATAAATTCTTTACCTTCTTCGTTCAGTGCAGCTACGGTAACGGTTTCTGCACGGTCAACTTTTGCATACGAATGAGGAACTGATAAACAGCCTTCTTCGCTCACGGTTGAGCCATCTTTTTTGATAATTTGCGGATTGATAAGCACGAGTGGTTCATTGCGCTCTTCTGATACGTCGATCACCACAATACGCTGGTGAATATCAACCTGTGTAGCAGCAAGCCCAATACCATTTTCATCGTACATAGTTTCTAGCATATCTTTGACAATTTCACGCACTTGATCGTCAACAACAGTTACTTCTTTTGCGATTGTACGTAAACGTTCATCTGGAAATCTTAAAACTTCTAACCTAGCCATAGTTACCTTTTACACTTATGCTTAAATTTAGGGTATTGTATGTTCTTATTTTAGCCATTCACGTTCCCCTTTAACAGGTTTTGGTTAATAATAATGAAAAAACACTATGAGGAAGCTCAATGAAATCTCCATTAATTGCAATTATACTTGCATTAGGTGCAACTTTTCCTGTGCTGGCAGATGTACTAACTATAAAAAAAGATGCACCTAAACAGTATGTTGTGAAAAAAGGTGACACGCTTTGGGATATCTCAGCTATATATCTAAACGAACCTTGGTTATGGCCTGAACTATGGCAAATGAACCCACAAATAGACAACCCTCACCTTATTTATCCGGGAGATGCGTTAGCATTAATTTACGATACAGACGGTAATCCGCGTTTAGTGATTAATAAAGCGTATCGAAAGCTATCACCTATGGGACGTATTACGCCAAAAGGGAAAGATGCGATAACAACTTTACCTCTTGCGTTGATTAAACCGTATTTGTCGTTTGAGCAAGCTATTAACAGCGATACCATAAAAGAAAAGCCCTATATTTTGGGCGCCAACGAAAATACCAAAACCCAAACTATTGACCATATTTTATATGTAAAAGGTAACTTAAAACGTCATCAGGCATATGCTATTTATCATAAAGGTGCGCCTTATACTGACCCTAATACCGGTGAAGAGTTAGCGAGTAGAGCATCTTATGTGGGTATGGCTCGTGCATTTAGAACAGGTGATGCGGCCAATGGCGAACCTGCCTCAGTAAGAGTTGAATCAGTAAAACGTGAGATCAAACAGGGTGACTTTTTATTACCTGCAATGGAAGGGCAGATGCTGCCAGTATATTTTGAGATGCATCGTCCTGAACAGCCAATGCAGGGTCAAGTGATTGCCTCTCCGCGCGAGGTGAGAGAATTTAGCACTATGGATGTAGTGGTGCTAAACTTAGGTTCAGAGCAACAAGTTAAAGTAGGTCATGTACTGGATATTGAACGTCAGTCACCTAAGGTGATTGATAGTGCCAGAGGCCCGCGTTATACCGAAGATTCAAGTCGTTTAGAAAAATTGGTATCGGCTACTAGCGAATTATTTGGCTCAGAAACCGATGAAGATAGCGTTACTTGGAAAATGCCAGCAGAGAAAGTTGGTGAAATGATTATTTTTAAAGTGTATGACAAAGTTAGTTATGCGCTGATCACTAAAAATCAGCACCCAATTCGCATTGGAGATTTGGCAGTAATTCATTAAGTAGCGAGTCGGTGTTCTAGGAGGGAACATGGAGCAATCGTTTGGCAAGCTAAGCCATTGGCTTGCCTTTTACTTATGCAAAGGGCTTGGAATAAAAACGCTATTAGCCCTCTCTAAGCAGCACAGTTTAGAGTCGCTGTTTTCCTTATCCCATTCCCAGCTGGTTATGTTGGGCTTAACAGCGAGCCAAGCAAGCAATTTACTTAATACAAATTGGCAGCAAGTTGCGCATTATGAACAGCTTATTAGCCAGCAACATATTATTGTTATTAGTATTTTTGATACCACCTACCCAGAACACCTAAAACAAATAGCCAGTGCGCCATTATTACTTTTTTGTAAAGGCGATATCAGCTTACTGTCTTCTCCACAAATTGCGATTGTTGGCAGTCGAAATGCAACCACCACAGGACTTGAAATTGCTGCAGAATTTGCACATCAGCTAACGCTTGCTGGCATAACAGTAACCTCTGGTATGGCGCGTGGCATTGATGGTGCTGCCCATAAAGGAGCGCTGGCAGGAAATGGTAAAACCATTGCCGTACTGGGGACTGGTGTTGATGTTTATTACCCTAAACGCCATAAGTTACTTACAGAGCAAGTATTAACACAGGGTTTATTGGTAAGTGAGTTTTTACCGGGCACCGCGGCCAACGCGCATAACTTTCCACGGCGTAATCGTATTATTTCAGGACTCTCTTTAGGCGTTTTAATTGTTGAAGCCGAAATTAAAAGTGGCTCACTGATCACCGTACGTTATGCGCTTGAACAAAATAAAGACGTTTTTGCGGTGCCAGGCTCAATTAAAAACCCGCTGGCACAAGCAAGTCATTTTTTAATTAAGCAAGGTGCTAAGCTGGTAGAAAACGTCGCCGATATTCTTGATGAGATGAACTTTTCATACCCTTCTGGTCTAAACTATAAAGAGTTAACTGATGCTGTAACCTCAGATTGCGAGGTGCTTAACAGTATTGGTTTTGAGGTGACCAGTGTGGACGATATTATGCGTCGAGTACAGTGGCCAATTGATAAAGTACAAGCGCGATTGCTTGATTTAGAGTTAGACGATCAAATTGAACGTGTATTAGACGGCTATATTAAATTAAGCGCTGGAGGATAATATGTTTGATATTCTCATGTATTTATTTGAAAACTATGTTCACAGCGAAAGTGATGTATTTGTTGAGCAAAGCACACTTACCGATGAGTTACTCCGCGCTGGGTTTAACAAACCCGAAATTAACAAAGCCATTGACTGGTTAGATCAACTTGCCGCATTACAATACAGCAATGAATCGCCTTATTTATTAGCCACTCCACAACATGCAGTGCGTATTTTTACCGACAGTGAGTGCCAAGTTCTCGACACCGAGTGTCGCGGCTTTTTAATGTTTGTTGAACAAACGGGCGTTATTAATAGCACCACTCGTGAAATGGTGATGGACCGTTTAGCGGCGCTTGATAATTCAGCTATTACTTTGGAAGATTTAAAATGGTTAATTCTTATGGTGTTATTTAACGCCCCTGATTCTCAGCAGGCGTATGAGCAAATGGAAGATCTTATTTTTGATGAGCCCAGTGAAGTGTTACATTAACAGGTTCACGACTAATGATGTGAGTAATCATTATTGCGTGTTTTATTATTTTCAGCGTTAACAAACCGACTGCCATAGCTTGTATCTTTAAGGGTTTTGGGTATATTAGGCGAAAATTCACCAACCACTAGGATTTACATGAGTAAAATCGATCATTCACTTTTCTCGGCTAATAAACACGCCTTAGAAAAAGAATATGAGATATGCCCGCAATGTGGTTCAGAACTCGTCATTCGTAATAGTAAATCTGGGCCTTTTTTAGGCTGCGCTAGTTATCCTAAGTGCGATTTTATTCGCCCGCTTGCACATCATGATAGCAATGAAATCAAAATACTTGAGGACAGCGAGTGTCCAGAGTGTAGCAAGCCGCTGGTGGTGAAAAATGGCCGCTACGGTATGTTTATTGGCTGTACCGGTTACCCTGAATGTCATTATATTGCCAGTGAGCATGACGATACGCCAAGTGAAGAGCCTGTGATTAGTTGCCCTAAATGTAAAAAAGGCCACTTGGTTTCACGCAGCAATAAATTTGGGAAAGTGTTTTATTCTTGCGACTGTTATCCAAGCTGTAAATATACGCTTAATCATAAACCTGTAGCTCAAGCGTGTCCTGTATGTGACTGGCCAGTTGTTACTGAGAAAAAAACCGCGAGTGGTGTTGTGTTACAATGCCCACAAAAAAGCTGTATGCATAAGTTTGCTGCCACTGAATAACGTAAATATCTCTGGAGACAATTTTGTCTGACCTTTCTTCTTTATCTGCTGCAATAACTAGCTTAGAACAAGGCGATGTTATTTTATACCCAACCGAAGCTGTTTATGGCCTTGGTTGCGATCCTGACAATCAACAGGCGGTGGAACGTTTATTGAGTATTAAACAACGCCCCGTTGAAAAAGGGCTTATTTTAATTGCTGACAATTACGGGCAATTATTAAAATACGTCGATGACGCTAAGCTGCCTATGGATAAACGTGCCGATATTTTTTCAAGTTGGCCAGGCGCACTCACTTGGGTGATGCCTGCAGCTAAGTCTACCCCAAAGTGGTTAACAGGGCAGTTTGATACTATTGCAGTAAGAGTAACTAACCACCCTACAGTTAAACGTTTATGCCAACAGTTTGGTAAACCACTGGTATCAACAAGTGCTAATTTAACCGGCCAAGCAACGGTAACAAGTATTGTTGAAGCTCAGCAGCAGTTTGCCGAGCAGGTTAGTTTTTATGTTGATGAACCATTAGGTGGTAATACGCAACCAAGTACCATTAAAGATGCCATGACAGGCAATGTATTCAGAGGTTAACGATGCAAAGCGAATTATTAAAACAAGTAAAAGCGTACTTTATGGCTTTGCAAGACACCATTTGCCAAGGCTTAGAAGCGGCTGATGGAAAAGCACAGTTTGTTGAAGACAGCTGGCAGCGAGAAGAGGGCGGCGGTGGTCGTACTCGCGTTATCACTAATGGTAATGTGATTGAGCAAGGGGGGGTTAATTACTCTCATGTATTTGGTGCCTCTATGCCGGGCTCTGCCACTGCCCATAGACCTGAGCTTGCCGGACGCAGTTTTCATGCGTGTGGTGTATCGTTAGTGATCCACCCTAAAAACCCGCATATACCAACAAGCCATGCCAATGTACGCTTTTTTATTGCCGAAAAAGAAGGTGAAGAACCGATTTGGTGGTTTGGTGGTGGTTTTGATTTAACCCCGTTTTATCCTGTACTTGAAGATGTAGTGCATTGGCACCAAGTTGCGCACGATGTGTGTCAGCCGTTTGGTGATGATGTTTATCCAAAATATAAAAAATGGTGTGACGAATACTTTTATTTAAAACATCGAGATGAAACTCGTGGCGTAGGCGGCTTATTTTTTGACGATTTGAATGAGTTAGGTTTTGAGCAAAGCTTTGCATTTATGCAATCGGTGGGTAATGGCTTTTTAGATGCTTACGTTCCTATTATTGAGCGTCGCAAGAACGATAAGTACACCGAACAACAACGCGACTTTCAATTATATCGCCGTGGTCGTTATGTTGAGTTTAATTTAGTCTGGGACCGCGGCACATTATTTGGCTTACAAAGCGGTGGCCGAACTGAATCTATTTTAATGTCGATGCCACCTTTAGCACGTTGGGAATATAACTATACCCCAGCCGAAGACAGTGCAGAGGCATTACTATATAAAGATTTCTTAAAGCCACGTGATTGGTTAGCTTTGGGCTAAGAATGATATGCCAGTCAATAAACTACTTATTGACTGGCTTTTAAAATTATTGTTTTAGTTTAAAGCTTCGTACCTGCTCATCTAACGAGCGAGCTAAATTGAGTAACTCTTCACTGACTTTTTGATTTTCATCCGCATCTACTAACGATTGCTCTGCATTATCACTGATACCAACAACGCTTCTGTTTATTTCTTCGGCGGCTAGATTTTGCTGCTCTGTCGCATCGGCTATTTGAATATTCAGCTCATTTATTTCATTCATTTGGCTAGAAATATCTTTTAAAGCCTGTGCAACTTGTTGTACTTGTTGCGCTCTTTCGTCTGCCTCCGCACAGGACTCACCCATGGTTTTAACTGTTTGCGCTGCTTCTGATTGCAACTTATCTATAGTACGGCGTATTTCATCGGTAGAGGCATGAGTTCGGGTTGCTAAAGTTCGTACTTCATCAGCAACAACGGCAAACCCTCGGCCTGCTTCACCTGCACGGGCAGCTTCAATGGCTGCATTAAGTGCTAATAAATTTGTTTGCTCGGCGATACTGCTGATCACCTCAAGCACTTTACCCACTTCAAGCGTTTGCTCTTGCAGTTGTCTCACTTGATCTGCCGCTTGGCGTACATCTTCAGCTAGTTGATTTATACTGAGTTCGGTTTGCTCTGCAACCTGCATGCTTTGCTGTGCTAGCTCATTACTGTTCTCAGATTTTTCTTGAGCAAAATGAGTGGTGTTTCTTACTTCATTGGATGAGCTTTCTAGCTCATTAATTGCTGCAGCTACCGAGTCGGTACTTTTCTTTTGTTCTAAAATAGCGCGCTCAGTAGTATCGGCAGAAGTATAAATTTTCTCTGCTGAATGAATAAGCACTTTTGAAGAGTGAGATACCTGAGTAATGTTATCTTTAAACGTAGCAATCATTTGGTTAAAACTAGTGGCAAGCCAGCCGAGTTCATCTTCGGCGTTATCTTCAATGCGTAAGGTTAAATCTTTATTAGTAGTGGCTAAGTGCATTGCATGGCCGAGCTTTTTAAGGCGCACTATAAATATTTTTCTAAACACTATACCTAGCAGCACAAAGGCAATAATAAAAATAGTAGACAGTAGGCTGGTGGTTATTAAGGTGTTGTAAGTTACCTCGCTATCAATATCGGCTAAGGAATAGCTAATTTTTACCACACCCAGTACATCGCCTTCTTGTGCTTGATGGCAGCCCAAACAGTTTGTACCTTTGTAGTCTGTGCTAGCAAACATAGGACGAAGGTAGGTCATACTGCGATTATTATTGCTTTGCTCTATAAATAAACTTTCTTTGCCTTGCAGCGCTTCGCGTTCGCTATTATTACTCGCTGTTTGGTTTTTATTGCCTGGTCCATACAGCTTATTGACTATGTCAGAGCGAATAATATGGGCGTCTTCAATATTAGGATGTTTACGCAGCTTTTGACTCAATAATTCTCGATTAGCCATAGTGCCCGTTAGCATCATGGTGTTTATTGAGTCGAAGTAATTGTCGGCAAGTAGCTTGATGTTTTCTGCTACCGTATCTTGTGCGAGTGTGCGCTGTTGGCTCGTACTACTAAAAATACTGGCTATGAGTACAATAATGCCGGTTAACGCTAACAAAGCATAAATTTTATGTTGGATTGATTTCACACGCGCCACGCTTTTCTAACTATTTGATAGGGTATTATCTCTATTTTAGAAAAGCGGGTTTTGACTTAGCGCAAATAATACCCAATTAAAGAACGGGGTAAATTAATGCTGATTAATCATATGACTGGCAAGCTGTGCCAGTGATTGGCGTAAACCTTCGCGTAAAACGGGGTTATCAATTTCTATGTCTAAGGTTTTATTCATGCAATACATCCACTGATCACGTAAATCTTGATCAATAGGAAATGGCATATGGCGTTTGCGCAGCATTGGATGGCCATGTTTTTCTACAAATAAGTCTGGGCCACCAAGCCAACCCGATAAAAACTCAAAAAATACTTGGCGAATTCTATCTAATGGTTGAGGATGCATATCATATAACGGTTTAGCGTATTCATCGCTGGCCATTATGTCGTAGAATCTATTGGCAATTGCACGCGTGGGCGCTTCTCCGCCGATGATTTCATACGGGGTTTTCTCTGGCGTAGGCGCTTGAGTGGTTGTAGACGGCTTTGATCTTGAAAAGAGTCTTTTAATCATAGTTTTATCATCGTTAATAGGCAGTACTAAAACTGCAAAGAGGTTGTTTAAAATGGACAAATATGCGGTTTTTGGAAATCCAATCAAACATTCAAAATCTCCCAGCATACATCAGCAGTTTGCTAAGTCATTGGGAGAGCAAATCGACTATAGCGCAATCTTAGCACCTATCGATGAGTTTGAAAAAACAGTCGCGACTTTTTTTGAGCAAGGAGGCAAAGGCGCAAATGTCACTGTTCCTTTTAAAGAGCAGGCCTTTGCTTTAGCCGATGAACTAACCCCAGTTGCTAAACTTGCAGGCGCAGTAAACACCCTTAAAAAGCGCGATGATGGTACCTTACTCGGTGATAACACCGACGGCATAGGCTTTGTGAACGATTTACTAGCGAATAAAATAATAATAACAGGTAAACGCCTGCTGATCATTGGTGCAGGTGGCGCTGCCCGTGGTGTTATTTTACCTTTACTTGAGCAGCAGCCTAAAGAAATCATTATCGTTAATCGCACGGCACACAAAGCCCAAACATTGGCAAAACTCTTTACTGGGCACGGCAATGTTTCGGGGTATGGTTTTGACGACCTTCCTTCTGCCGATTATCATTTAGTTATTAACTCAACCTCAAGTAGCATGAATAACGAGTTACCTGCGTTAAGCGAAAAGCACTTAAGCGCATGTGAAATGGCTTATGATATGTTTTATGCGACGCAAAATACGCTATTTATGAATTGGGTGAGCGAACACAATAAAGCGGCTAAGCTATTAGATGGCAGTGGCATGTTAGTAGGGCAAGCTGCACAAGCTTATTATGTATGGCGAAATAAAATGCCGGACATTGTTCCCGTTGTTATTGCATTAAAGCAGGGAGTACTTAAATGAATCAAGCAATACAGTTTATAGACCGACTCGAATTTAGAGAGCCAACTCATCAATTAGTTTTTTTTGCACAAGTAAGCGGAATGCTAGTTGAGTGTGTGATTGCTGTAAGTAGTTTAAATTTAGCCGATGAGAGTCATGCAACGCGTTATTTTGAACAATATCGATTTGATTATGAAGAGCGTGCCGAGCAGCTAATCGAAGACGAAAGCTATAACTCGGCAGGGCAAATAGAAGTGAGTTTACTTAATTAAGCAAAAAGTTGTGGTTATTTCGCGTCTTCAGCTAAGTATTCATCTTTAAGCTGCACGTAATTATCGGCAGACACTTTTAAAAAGCTCAGCTCTTGATCTGTTAAAGGGCGGGCTTGTTTCGCTGGGCTACCTACATACAAATAGCCAGACTCTAAACGCTTATTAGGAGGTACTAAAGCACCACCACCAATAATCACCTCGTCTTCTACAATTACGTTATCCATAATAATAGCGCCCATGCCCACGAGTATGCGGTTACCTAGAACGCAGCCATGCAGCATTACCTTATGACCCACGGTAACATCATCACCAATAATAAGTGGGTAACCCTCAGGATTGCTTTTAGTCGCTCTTGATAAATGTAAAACACTGCCATCTTGTATATTAGTACGCTTACCGATACGAATATGATTAACATCACCACGGGCAGCAACTAGTGGCCATACACTACTATCATCACCTAGGGTGATATCACCGACTAATACAGACGACTCGTCTATATAAACAGAATCATTAAACGCAGGAGTTATTCCTTTATAAGAACGTATTGCCATATAAGCACCTTTAAATTAAACAATATGAATAGTATCAGTGTAACAGTAGCGCTTATTTAAGTACCAGCAAAGCCTGATTTGATTATAAAACTAGCTGTTTCATCTGTTTTAGCTCAGATACTGACCGAACAGTGTGTTTTTTTAGTTTTTCTTTAAAAAAGTACTTGCGTAAAAATCTGTTCTCCCTATAATGCGACCCCACTGAGACGGGGAAGGCCAACGCATAGCGAGGCATGAGCTACTCAGAGAGTTAAGTAAAACTTAAGTTTAAATCATCGCAAGAAAGTTTAAAATTAAGTGTTGACTCGAAAAATAAAGGATGTATTATACGCATCCCTAGCGACAACGTCGCAACGTTCTTTAACAATATAAAGCAATCATCTGTGTGGGCACTCGTACAGATTGAGTTCTAACAGCCAAGCTACTTCGTTCTTTATTGAGCAAGTAACGAGGAAAACAAATTTAGAGTCTCAATTTAAACTGAGTGACCAACAGAATAATTACTTAGGTAGTTATTCAGCACAGTCAATTCAATATCGAAAGATATTAAATAAATTCAGAATTCATTGAGCTGTCGAAAGACATAAAACTTTTTAATTGAAGAGTTTGATCATGGCTCAGATTGAACGCTGGCGGCAGGCCTAACACATGCAAGTCGAGCGGTAACAGAGAGTAGCTTGCTACTTTGCTGACGAGCGGCGGACGGGTGAGTAATGCTTGGGAACATGCCTTGAGGTGGGGGACAACAGTTGGAAACGACTGCTAATACCGCATAATGTCTACGGACCAAAGGGGGCTTCGGCTCTCGCCTTTAGATTGGCCCAAGTGGGATTAGCTAGTTGGTGAGGTAATGGCTCACCAAGGCGACGATCCCTAGCTGGTTTGAGAGGATGATCAGCCACACTGGGACTGAGACACGGCCCAGACTCCTACGGGAGGCAGCAGTGGGGAATATTGCACAATGGGCGCAAGCCTGATGCAGCCATGCCGCGTGTGTGAAGAAGGCCTTCGGGTTGTAAAGCACTTTCAGTCAGGAGGAAAGGTTAGTAGTTAATACCTGCTAGCTGTGACGTTACTGACAGAAGAAGCACCGGCTAACTCCGTGCCAGCAGCCGCGGTAATACGGAGGGTGCGAGCGTTAATCGGAATTACTGGGCGTAAAGCGTACGCAGGCGGTTTGTTAAGCGAGATGTGAAAGCCCCGGGCTCAACCTGGGAACTGCATTTCGAACTGGCAAACTAGAGTGTGATAGAGGGTGGTAGAATTTCAGGTGTAGCGGTGAAATGCGTAGAGATCTGAAGGAATACCGATGGCGAAGGCAGCCACCTGGGTCAACACTGACGCTCATGTACGAAAGCGTGGGGAGCAAACAGGATTAGATACCCTGGTAGTCCACGCCGTAAACGATGTCTACTAGAAGCTCGGAACCTCGGTTCTGTTTTTCAAAGCTAACGCATTAAGTAGACCGCCTGGGGAGTACGGCCGCAAGGTTAAAACTCAAATGAATTGACGGGGGCCCGCACAAGCGGTGGAGCATGTGGTTTAATTCGATGCAACGCGAAGAACCTTACCTACACTTGACATACAGAGAACTTACTAGAGATAGTTTGGTGCCTTCGGGAACTCTGATACAGGTGCTGCATGGCTGTCGTCAGCTCGTGTTGTGAGATGTTGGGTTAAGTCCCGCAACGAGCGCAACCCCTATCCTTAGTTGCTAGCAGGTAATGCTGAGAACTCTAAGGAGACTGCCGGTGATAAACCGGAGGAAGGTGGGGACGACGTCAAGTCATCATGGCCCTTACGTGTAGGGCTACACACGTGCTACAATGGCGCATACAGAGTGCTGCGAACTCGCGA
This sequence comes from Pseudoalteromonas sp. SiA1, assembly GCF_018732205.1. Taxonomy (NCBI): domain Bacteria; kingdom Pseudomonadati; phylum Pseudomonadota; class Gammaproteobacteria; order Alteromonadales; family Pseudoalteromonadaceae; genus Pseudoalteromonas; species Pseudoalteromonas sp. SiA1. Next base: position 37,589 of record NZ_CP076084.1, read on the forward strand.
GAGTAAGCGAATCACTTAAAGTGCGTCGTAGTCCGGATTGGAGTCTGCAACTCGACTCCATGAAGTCGGAATCGCTAGTAATCGCGTATCAGAATGACGCGGTGAATACGTTCCCGGGCCTTGTACACACCGCCCGTCACACCATGGGAGTGGGTTGCTCCAGAAGTAGATAGTCTAACCCTCGGGAGGACGTTTACCACGGAGTGATTCATGACTGGGGTGAAGTCGTAACAAGGTAGCCCTAGGGGAACCTGGGGCTGGATCACCTCCTTATACGATTTAGAACTTATTTGTTCGTAGTGTCCACACAGATGATTGTTAATTGTAAAGAGAACAACACTTATTGTTTGGGTCTGTAGCTCAGCTGGTTAGAGCGCACCCCTGATAAGGGTGAGGTCGGTAGTTCAAATCTACTCAGACCCACCACTTCTTCTTAATACTTCGTTGTAAGCTTCGTTGTTTAGTAAACTAAACGGCCTAAACTTACGCCTTGTCTTAGAAAGAAGTCGGTATACAAACAGTAAGACCAGCATATGTGGGGCTATAGCTCAGCTGGGAGAGCGCCTGCCTTGCACGCAGGAGGTCAGCAGTTCGATCCTGCTTAGCTCCACCACTTTACTTCTTAAAAATAAATATTCTTTTATCGGGTAGCACAATCACCTGAGAATAGAGTGTGTTTAATTTTGAGAAGTTTTTGATTCTCTGCTCTTTAAAAATTTGGAAAAGCTGATAATAAAATTCGTATGAATAACAGTGTTATTTGTACAGAGTTTTCAAAAGTAAAAAAGAATGATAGCAGTATCATTCAGTGCCATTTAATAAACGTTTACGTTTGTTGATTGGTATCTACTTTAGTATTCAATATTAACTTCTGGCGAAGTTAAACTGTCACACAACAAAGACCCGTTTGGGTTGTATGGTTAAGTGACTAAGCGTACACGGTGGATGCCTTGGCAGTTGGAGGCGATGAAGGACGTATTAACTTGCGATAAGCCTAGTCAAGCTAGTAAAAAGCACTTGAGACTAGGATTTCCGAATGGGGAAACCCACCTGCTTGCAGGTATCGTTAACTGAATACATAGGTTAACGAGGCGAACGCGGAGAACTGAAACATCTAAGTACCCGTAGGAAAAGAAATCAACCGAGATTCCGATAGTAGCGGCGAGCGAAATCGGAACAGCCCTTAAGCTTATTATGTGTTAATGGAAGGCTCTGGAAAGTGCCACGATACAGGGTGATAGTCCCGTACATGAAAACGCATTTTAAGTGAAATCGAGTAGGTCGGAGCACGTGAAACTTTGACTGAATATAGGTGGACCATCATCTAAGGCTAAATACTCCCAACTGACCGATAGTGAACCAGTACCGTGAGGGAAAGGCGAAAAGAACCCCTGTGAGGGGAGTGAAATAGAACCTGAAACCGTGTACGTACAAGCAGTAGGAGCCCACTTGTTGGGTGACTGCGTACCTTTTGTATAATGGGTCAGCGACTTATATTTTGTAGCGAGGTTAACCGATTAGGGTAGCCGTAGGGAAACCGAGTCTTAACTGGGCGAATAGTTGCAAGGTATAGACCCGAAACCCGGTGATCTAGCCATGGGCAGGTTGAAGGTTGAGTAACATCAACTGGAGGACCGAACCCACTAACGTTGAAAAGTTAGGGATGACCTGTGGTTAGGAGTGAAAGGCTAATCAAACCGGGAGATAGCTGGTTCTCCCCGAAATCTATTTAGGTAGAGCCTCGGACGAATACTTACGGGGGTAGAGCACTGTTAAGGCTAGGGGGTCATCCCGACTTACCAACCCTTTGCAAACTCCGAATACCGTAAAGTAATATCCGGGAGACACACGGCGGGTGCTAACGTCCGTCGTGAAGAGGGAAACAACCCAGACCGCCAGCTAAGGTCCCAAAGTCATAGTTAAGTGGGAAACGATGTGGAAAGGCCCAGACAGCCAGGAGGTTGGCTTAGAAGCAGCCATCCTTTAAAGAAAGCGTAATAGCTCACTGGTCGAGTCGGTCTGCGCGGAAGATGTAACGGGGCTAAACTATGCACCGAAGCTGCGGATTCAGAATTTATTCTGAGTGGTAGGGGAGCGTTCTGTAAGCGGTTGAAGGTGTACCGGGAGGTATGCTGGACGTATCAGAAGTGCGAATGCTGACATGAGTAACGATAATGCGGGTGAAAAACCCGCACGCCGGAAGACCAAGGGTTCCTATCCCATGTTAATCAGGGTAGGGTAAGTCGACCCCTAAGGCGAGGCCGAAAGGCGTAGTCGATGGGAAACGGATTAATATTTCCGTACTTGGTATAATTGCGATGGGGGGACGGAGCAGGCTAAGCAAGCATGGCGATGGTAGTCCATGTGAAAGTGTGTAGGCTAGTGACTTAGGTAAATCCGGGTTACTGTTAGGCTGAGACACGAGACGAGTCACCAAGGTGATGAAGTTGCTGATGCCATACTTCCAGGAAAAGCCTCTAAGCTTCAGATTATACCGAATCGTACCCCAAACCGACACAGGTGGTCAGGTAGAGAATACTAAGGCGCTTGAGAGAACTCGGGTGAAGGAACTAGGCAAAATCGTACCGTAACTTCGGGAGAAGGTACGCTCCGATTGGTGATGAGACTTGCTCTCTAAGCTGATTGGAGCCGCAGTGACCAGGTGGCTGGGACTGTTTATTAAAAACACAGCACTGTGCAAAATCGCAAGATGACGTATACGGTGTGACACCTGCCCGGTGCCGGAAGGTTAATTGATGGGGTTATCTTCGGAGAAGCTCTTGATCGAAGCCCCGGTAAACGGCGGCCGTAACTATAACGGTCCTAAGGTAGCGAAATTCCTTGTCGGGTAAGTTCCGACCTGCACGAATGGTGTAACCATGGCCACGCTGTCTCCACCCGAGACTCAGTGAAATTGAAATCGCAGTGAAGATGCTGTGTACCCGCGGCTAGACGGAAAGACCCCGTGAACCTTTACTACAGCTTGGCACTGAACATTGAACCTACATGTGTAGGATAGGTGGGAGACTTAGAAGCAGAGACGCTAGTTTTTGTGGAGTCGTCCTTGAAATACCACCCTTGTAGTTTTGATGTTCTAACGTTGGCCCCTGAATCGGGGTTACGGACAGTGCCTGGTGGGTAGTTTGACTGGGGCGGTCTCCTCCCAAAGAGTAACGGAGGAGCACGAAGGTTGGCTAAGTACGGTCGGACATCGTACGGTTAGTGTAATGGTAGAAGCCAGCTTAACTGCGAGACAGACACGTCGAGCAGGTACGAAAGTAGGTCATAGTGATCCGGTGGTTCTGAATGGAAGGGCCATCGCTCAACGGATAAAAGGTACTCCGGGGATAACAGGCTGATACCGCCCAAGAGTTCATATCGACGGCGGTGTTTGGCACCTCGATGTCGGCTCATCACATCCTGGGGCTGAAGTCGGTCCCAAGGGTATGGCTGTTCGCCATTTAAAGTGGTACGCGAGCTGGGTTTAGAACGTCGTGAGACAGTTCGGTCCCTATCTGCCGTGGGCGTTTGAGAATTGAGAGGGGTTGCTCCTAGTACGAGAGGACCGGAGTGAACGAACCGCTGGTGTTCGGGTTGTCATGCCAATGGCATTGCCCGGTAGCTACGTTCGGAACTGATAAGCGCTGAAAGCATCTAAGCGCGAAGCAGGCCTCGAGATGAGTTCTCACTAGACTTTTAAAGTCTCTGAAGGGCCGTTGAAGACTACAACGTTGATAGGCAAGATGTGGAAGTGGTGTGAGCCATTAAGCTAACTTGTACTAATTACCCGTGAGGCTTAACCATACAACGCCAAACGCGTTTTATGTGATAGTGAAACAAGCGAAGAAGTTAATATAACTAAAGTAGATACTTGAAGACTTTATTATCAGAAATTCCAAATTTTAGTAAGGTCGATTAAATCGAACTTACACCAAATTTGCTTGGTGAAAATAGCGTTTTGGACCCACCTGACCCCATGCCGAACTCAGCAGTGAAACGAAACAGCGCCGATGATAGTGTAGCATTTGCTATGTGAAAGTAGGACATTACCAGGCTCCAAATAAGAGAAACCCGTTACAGCGATGTGACGGGTTTTTTTACGTCTGCAGGAAAGTGAAAATGCAGGTTCGAAGTGAAAGGCACCAGTTAAAAGGAAGAAATAATACCAATTTGCTTAATTAAGCGGTCTATTTTGAGGTAGGAAAAACGGGTTGATAGCTAGGCAATAAATTCGCTATTTAGTTGTTCTAAATGAGAACTTTTTAACACAGATAGCGACACGTTTAGCCCCGCAAAATGATTGAGTATTATTGCGGATTGGTATAATAGCCAAAAGCCACCTTCATGCCTTCATTATGACTCTCCACGCTGTTCTGCCACGACATGCTACTGCGCTGTCGCTAAGAAGTAGGATAGTTACTCTAAATACAAGTCAGTGTTAAGCCCTCAGTTATAAGTTTTGAAGTATTACCATCAGCATTCTCCCTTTACTGATCTCAGTTATTCTCCTTGCACCTTTAAACTAGTCCCTAAATTATCATCTTGTTGCAATTTCATTGTTGGTTTAATAACTGTCCTGTGTAAAACTATCTAGGATAATTTAGTAAATCAGGTGACATGAATGTCGAATATAAAAGCTTGGAAACTTCTCAGCCTGTTTTGTTTGTTTACAGCACTGATTGGTTGTCAATCTAAAGAAGAACAGCTACAACAAACAATTCAAGAGTCCATTAAAAAGGCCGATGTCGAGCTTACTCAGCTTGGTAAAGCACTTGATAATGGTAGTATACGTAATGCGATTATTCTTAAAGAATACAGTCGTATCCTTAAACAACAGCAACCTGAACTCAGTAAGGTTGTTGATGTAGTTAGCCTTGATGCCACACGCCAGGGAGCCCTTTATAGTGGCTTAACCCAACGCCTTGATGATATTAAGGGTAATTACTTAATTCCTCCTTACGAAGACACTTTATACAATATTGATTTATTGCGTGAAGCCGCCAAGCCAACGTTATTTTCTGATGCCTTAACCGATCCTATTAATATGCTTGCGGATATGTCGAATGGTTCTTTGGCACGAGTTGGTGCTATAAGCCAAAAAGCTGAAGGCGAAGGGGTCGGTAACCAAATGGTAGGTAATCCTAACTATGGTAATTGGCAAACGAATAGTAGCGGTATTAGCTTTTGGCAATGGTACGGCATGTACCGTATTTTGGGTGATGTATTTGACCGAGTTGAATACGGAAGTTGGAGTAAACGCCGTAAGTATAGTTACTACAATGACTATGGTCGTACTCGTTACTCAAGCCCTAAACAAATAAAAACCCAAAGTGCATTAGAAACACGTACACGACAATCTTACCAACGCCAAGGCAAGCAGTTCACTAGTCCTTATGCGAGTAAAAAAACAGGTGCATCAGGTTTGAGTCGCAGCAGTTATACGCCGCCTAAAAGTCGCAGCAGTTACTCAAGAGCGAGTAGTTATAGCAATAATTCAGGATCGGTTCGTAACAGCAGTAGCAGAACCTCGCGCGGCGTAAGTCGTGGTAAGTAAAGAATAACGTTGGAGTTAGAATAATATGTATGAATTTAATGGAATAACTATGTGGTCTTTGCAAGCACTGTCTGTGGACTTTGCAATTATCATCTTACTGTTTGTGAGCTTAAAGTATATTAAAGGTTGGGTATCTAATTTACACGCCAATGATGAAATTACCGAGCGCGATAACTTTGCATTTGGAATAAGCTTTGCCGCTGGTTTGGTAGCACTTGCGATTGTGTTAACGGGCGTGAGTAGTGGTGCGTTTGCTGCTACGTTACAAAAAGAAGCTCTGTTAATGCTTGGTTATGGTGCATTAGCAATTCTGCTTATAAAGCTGGGTCACTTTTTTCAAGATAAAGTGGCGCTGCGTAAAGTGAGCTTACATAACGAAATAGTCAAAGGTAACGTTACTGCGTCAATTATTGATTTTGGCCATGTAGTAAGTGTTGCAGTGGTTATCCGCTCAGCCCTATTGTGGGTTGCTACTGAAGGTTGGCATGGCATTCCTATTGTTATTGCTGCGTTTGTAATTGGTAGTGTGGTATTGCTGTTAGTAAGCCAATATCGCGTGCAGTTATTTAAGCGCACCAATAAAAGTGGCGACTGCCTACAACAGGCTATTATTGATGGTAATTTAGCAGTAGGTGTTCGTTATGCAGGCTTTTTAATTGGTAGTGCATTAGCCATTACTGCTGCAACAGGTATTGCTCCTTATGCTGCTGACAATATTAATGCGAGTTTACTTTACTGGGCGCTAAGCGCCGTTGTTTGTTTGGTTGCTTTCATTTTACTGCACTTACTGACGATTAAAATCATTCTTGCTGGCTGTAATATTTCAGATGAAGTGAATCGTCAAAAGAATGTGGGTGTTGCCGCTATTTCTGCAGCTGTGTCATTTGCTGTCGGGATCACTATGGCCACACTACTGGGTGCATAATCACGTGTCATCAACTCAAGCTTCCCCAAGTAAATTTAATTTACTTGGGCATGATATTTTACTGATCACTGTTATGGCCGTACTCGCTGGGTGCGGCCTTATTTATGAATACTTACTTTCTCATTATGCTGGCCGAGTACTCGGCTCAGTTGAGAGTGCAATTTACGCCATGATAGGCACTATGATTGTAGCTATGGGGATGGGTGCATTTTTAGCGCGTTGGTTTAAAGATGCCTTTACCGCATTTGCTTGGCTAGAGAGTATTATTGCGCTCATAGGTATGGGCTGTATATTAGCCATTGCCAGCATTATTGCCGTGAGTTATTCACTCCCTCATTTATTCTCAAGTATTTTTAATATTCCACCTGACGTTATTCTTAATGGTTACGTGTTTCAAAAGCTGCAAGAGTGGTCTCGCTTTTTACCTTATGTATTTGGCTTAATATTAGGGCTATTTATTGGTATGGAAATACCGCTTATTGCGCGCATTCGCCAGCATGTTTATGGACGTTTTTTAGAAAATAACGCCGGCACTATATATGGGGCTGACTATATTGGCGCTGGTATTGGCGCGGCAATTTGGGTGAGTATTATGCTCGCGATGCCAATAATGCAAGCCGCCGCTTGGACAGCGCTATTTAACATTATTGCCGGACTTGCCTTTTTATGGCGTTATCATAGCTATGTACGCTTTGCTAAGTTGCTATTGGTTTGCCATATATTACTGCTGGTGTTATTCGCTTTTATTTTGCAGTTTGGTAGTAGCTGGATGGATAACCTAAGTAACGTACTATACAAAGATAAAGTTATTTACTCTCAGGCGACTAAGTATCAACATGTGGTGCTAACAGAGCGTTTAAGTAAAAATCAGCCTCAGCCAATTACTGATCTATATTTAAATGGTCGTTTGCAGTTCTCTAGTGTAGATGAGCAAATATATCACTCAATGCTCGTTTACCCTGCCATGCTGGCATCTAATCGTCATGACCGTGTTTTGATTATTGGCGGCGGCGACGGGTTAGCCATGCGAGATGTATTAAAGTGGCCGGTTGAGGAAGTGACCTTAATTGATTTAGATGGACAGCTACTTAATTTATTTGGTCATAAAGATAACCAATACACGCCGCCTGAAGATATTAAACAGCGACTAGTGGCACTCAATAATGAATCGATGCATGACCCGCGAGCAAATATTATTGTGGGCGATGCATTTTTAGAAGTCGAAAAGCTACTGGATCAGTCAAAGCAGTTCGATACTATTTTAATTGATTTGCCAGACCCTAATCACCCTGATCTTAATAAGATGTACAGCGATTACTTTTATAATCATGTACGCCAATTATTAGCGCCTGATGGTGCTATGGCGGTACAGTCAACATCGCCTTATCATGCGAAAAAGGCATTTTTAAGTATTGCTAAAACGGTGAAAGCCGCAGGTTTTGATTATGTAGAGCAATATCAGCAAAATATTCCTTCGTTTGGTCAATGGGGATGGACTATTGCGACTAAAATGGGGCAATCACCTAGTGCCCGTATTAGCAATATAACTGATATGCCAGTGCCATCTCGGTGGATTAGTAAAAAATATTTATTAGCGAGTTTTGCATTTCCTAATAACTATTTTGAACAAGTGAACGATATTGAAGTCAATAGGTTAGGTTCTGGTCGCTTGTATGATTACTACCGAGCAGCTTGGCAAATAGAAAGTGAATTGTATAAAAATTAATAAAACATGGTTGACATAATATGTCGGTCGTGCGAATCTTAACTCAGACATAATATGTCAAACGACGAAAAGGCAGAGACATGGAATTAAATGAACTTTCAATAAAATTAGCGTCTTTTGAAACCGAGGGTGCTAACTTTGAGTCTTTCTTGATTGCCAATCCAGGTGAGCAAGATGTTTTACAAGTCATTGTTGATGGAAATGACGAGCTTCCAATTTTTGTTACTCAAACACAAGAGCAATTACTATGTATTAGCTACTTGTTTGACGAAGATGAAGTAAAAAGTGAATTACGCAACGAGTTAAACGAAACACTACTGCGTTTAAACGTGCCAATTCCACTGAGTGCATTTGCTAAGATCGATAATAAATACGCGATTTTTGGTGCACTGTCGGTAAATTCATCTCTAGATGATGTTACCCACGAACTAGTGACATTAGCTGATAACGCTATAGATGCACTAGAAGCCGTGACCTTATATTTAAACGATTAGTAGCTAGTTAGTGGAGTTAAGATTATGAGTATTTTAAAAAAATTATTTACAGCAGTACGTGGCGGCGCACGTGAAGCAGGCGAAGCAATTGTTGATGCCAATGGTATTCGTATTTTTGAGCAAGAAATTGCTGATGCACAAAATGCGTTACACCGTGCTAAAAAAAGCCTAACAGAAGTGATGGCTAAAGAAATGCAAACTAAGCGTAAAATTAGCGCAGTAGATGCATCAATTGCTGAGCATGAAGCTTATGCAGGTCAAGCCCTTGAAAAAGGGAATGAAGCATTAGCATTAGAAATTGCAGAAAAAATTGGTGACTTTGAAGCTGAGAAAGCTGAGCACGAGCAAGTGTTAGCGGGCTTTAGTAATCACATAGTGACTTTGAAGCAGCAAGTAAAAGATGCTGAAAAATCAATTAAGGAAAATCAGCGTCAGCTTACTATGGTTAAAACCACAGAAAGCGTTCAGCAAGCGACAATGGCTGTAAACAGCACGCTTAATACTAATAATTCATCAATGACATCGGCGCGTCAGTCGCTTGAGCGTATTAAGCAACGCCAACAAGACCGTACTGATCAATTAGGTGCTGCAAAGTCTCTAGAAGCAGATGTTAATGGCGACGATTTAAAAGCTAAAATGGCTGAAGCAGGTATTGGTGATACGAATCCAAAAAGTGCTGATATTTTAGCGCGCATTAAAGCGAAGCAAAATAGCTAACATTTAGAACCATATCAAAAAGGTAACCGAGTTTCGCTCCGTTACCTTTTTTGCTTACAGAGGCACCTTATATGTTTAATTTTTTCAAATCTAAAAAAAAGCCAGAACGTCAGCTTAATCATGCGAGTGACCTTAAAAAAGGCGACATGTTTACTGTCATTGATTCGTTTGCTTATCCTTCATGGCTTAAAGGTCAAACGTTGCGCGTTATTGATGTGCAAACGTATCAGTACCAACACAGCAGTGATACTGAATTTGTACTTGAAACTAACACTGGCCAAGTGGTGTTTTTACAAATAGAGCAAAATGATGGTGAACAGTGGGCAAACTTCTCTATAAAAATTCAGCGTGATGAAGTTGAAGAGATTTTTGGTCTTGATGAATTTGCGCGTATTTTTGATGAAGAGTCATTAACACATATCACGGTACAAAATACCCCTGAGCGTTTTATGCAATTTTTAGCGAAAAGCTATCAACAAAGTGAATCGCCTTATGTATGTTATTTTCATAATAAAGACTTTCGTGGCCAAACGCTGCCTCGCTATGAGCAAGAAGGTGGAGAACCATGCGAAATGATTTGCTTAGCCTCTCCTGATGAAGGACATAGCGTTAATATAGAGATTTGGGAGGGAGGTGAAACAGAAGTCTCACTGACGTTAACTCGCCCAATTAGCGATATTGTTGATTTGTTTCCTGGAGATGCCCAGTGAGTGATGCTAAAGACAAGTGGTTGCGCCAAGAGCAAGCTGTGCGCGCCACGCAAATGGCATTTGATTTGAGTAGTGAGGTACAAAAGTCGATAAAAAAACAAGCTATCGATCAAGAGCTCACTCCCTCAGATATGATCCGTAAAATTTTAGGTCTTGATGTAAAGTCTAAAAAAACACGGCAACGACTATCGTTTAATTTAAATGATGACGAAATAGCGCAATTGGCTAGCCGGTTTGAAGTGGCAGTAGATGATAAAAGAGCGGTAAAGCAACAGGTAGCAGAGTTACTCATTGAGCATACAAAAAAGACTAAGTAACCCTTTTGCCTTCTTTATGTAAAATACTTACACTGGGGCTATTATTTTCTAAAAAAGTGCCGCTGTGAATATCTTATTGATTGCCTACTTACTCATGTTTGCTTTATTTGGCACGGCGGCAAGCTACTTCGTGCGTTTTATATATGCTTACTGGGTACAGAAAAAAATGCCACTGGAATACATTTTTAAGGCAGGTGTGTGTATTTTCATGGTGGTGGTTATTTCGGTGTTAATACCACTATTAGATTAACACCGAAACGAACTGCTACTGGTAGTTAACTGTTTTACATTGATTATCAATACATAAAGAGTGGACTTCTAGCACTGGTGAACAGTCTTTGAACTCAAGCATTGCATTATCTAGTTGTTCTTGCTCGGTGATTTTTTGCGCTAATTGCTCTGCTTGTTCTTGAGAGTGATTTAATGTTGAGTACACAACATACTTACTCGGCCCCCCACAGACACGCGAGCCAACACCTAACACCTTACATTGATAGCTGGCTGTGCAGCTTTTATTACTTGTAAGCTCATTAAGTTGAGTATTTAAAACAGATTCACTCGCGTTTTGAGCTTTGCTTGATGTTAGTGCACTACTGCAACCGCTAAGCAGCATAGTCATAACAACACAGGTAGCTGATAGCTTAATTACGGATGACAAACAACTCATAATCTAATCCTTAAAATACACTTACCGCAGAGCCTTCAAGTTTAACACATTTATTTTCAACACACTGAGTGCTTGGCGCAGTTAAATGTTGGCAAATACTCATCATGCCTTTTTGCGCATTATAGGTACTTTCCAATTGAGTGATAGTATCGCTTAGGGCTGAAACCTGCTCTTGGGGTGCGCTTTGTGTAGAGTACACAATGTAATCACTTGGTCCACCACAGGCACGGCTACCAACAGCACTGACTTTACACTGTGAACTAGTTGAACATTGTTTATCTGCTATGAGGTTATTTAATTTATTTTTTGCTGTTTTAATATCATCAAGCGACACTTCTTTTGCAGCATCAACCGGTAGTTGCTGTGCTATTTTATTTTGCTTATTTTCTTGTGGTAGTTTTTGTTGTGGTATCGGCGTAGACGTGTTTTCTACCGCATTGGTTTTAGTTTGCTCAGTTTCATTTGAGGTGGTTTCTAAGCAAGCTGTTAAGCAAAGCGGTAGCAGTAGAGCGAGTAATGGAGTACGCATAATCGTTCCTGATAGTGATGAATTATTCATCACTATCATACACGGTGCATCCATTACGGCAATAAAAACTCTACTATCAATATATTAAAGCGCCATTAATGGCGTTTTTACATTAACCCACCTTGGGTTAATTTAGCTGGATTGAGTAATGCTTCTAATTCTGAGCGAGATAGGTCTGTCTCTTGCTCGGCGATATCAATAATTGGCTTTGCTTGCTGGTAAGCTTGTTTGGCAATTTTTGCTGCTTTTTCATAGCCAATAACTGGGTTGAGTGCAGTAACTAAAATAGGATTTTTAGTCAGCGCTTTATCAATCTGTGCCTGATTAACTTTAAAGCTAGCAATGGCTTTATCCGCTAGTGCTTGCGCACTGTTAGCAAGTATCTCTGTACTTTGCAGGATATTATAAGCAATCACGGGTAGCATTACGTTAAGCTCAAAGTTGCCAGCTTGGCCTGCTACGGTAATTGTGGCGTCGTTACCGATTACTTGCGCACTAGCCATTGCAGCGGCTTCTGGGATCACCGGGTTCACTTTGCCAGGCATAATGGATGAACCAGGCTGCAATGCTTCAAGCTCTATTTCACCAAGTCCCGCAAGCGGCCCTGAATTCATCCAACGTAGATCGTTGGCTATTTTCATTTGCGCAACGGCATAGACTTTCAGCTGCCCTGATAAAGCCACAATGGCATCTTGCGAGCCAATATTATAAAAAAAGTTATCACTGGGGATAAAGTTAATCCCTACTTTTTCACTTAGCTGTTTGGCAAATAGCGTAGCAAATTGTGGATCGGCATTAATACCGGTGCCGACCGCTGTTCCCCCCTGAGCCAGCTCACAAACACGTATTAGTGCATGCTCAATACCGCTGGCTGCGTGCTTTACCTGCGATTGCCATGCGCTGAGTGTTTGCTCAAAGGTCACTGGCATTGCATCCATTAAATGAGTGCGCCCAGTTTTAACTATATGACCGATGTCTGCTTTTTTCTGCTCTAAGGCGTCGGCTAAGTTTGCTAGTGCTGGCAATAATTTTTTATCAACACTGATAGCACTGCTTAAGGCGATTGCAGTGGGAATAACATCATTCGAGCTTTGTCCCATATTCACATCGTCGTTAGGGTGAATAGGTTGATTAGCATGTTTTGAAGCCAAACTTGCAATAACTTCGTTGGCATTCATATTTGAGCTGGTACCTGATCCCGTTTGAAAAATATCAACGGGGAAATGCTCATAATGCTGACCATCAATAATTTCTTGGCAGGCATGCTCGATTGCATTTGCTTTTGTTTTATCTAAATGGCCCAGCTTTAAATTGGTTAATGCTGCGGCTTGTTTTATATACGCTAAAGCAATAATAAATTGCTGTGGCATGGTGAGGTTGCTAATTGTAAAGTTATTAATGGCGCGTTGGGTTTGTGCTTTATAAAGTGCGTTAGCGGGCACGTCGAGTGTGCCCATGCTATCTGATTCTGTTCTAAAGTTACTCATTAGTACTCCTAAAAAAGAGAATATATGACATTAAACTACGCTATATAAAAAGATATGGTGCTGTTATTGCTATTTACAACGGTATAGCTAAAAAGTAGGGGGCGTCAAGGCAAGTTAACAAGTGGGATTAAAACTAAAAAGTCGACTTAAACGGATTTTAAGTCGACTTAAATAATGTATTTATATAAACAGCCAGTTATAAGGCTAAACAGAATTTTAATTGTAGCCAAGAATAAATATTTGGTCTGTTTCATGTTTGTTTTGTGCCTTTTGAGTGTGTTTTACATGAGAAAGTAAGTCGATAACCGTTGCTCTACAATCTGTTTCATGACTCGTTTTATCTAGGCTTTTATCGGTAATTGCCATTACAGCGTCTACGGCGGTATAGGGTGAAATATACATAATGTTATCCTTTTGTCGTTTAGTACTCATTAAGTGAGTAATTTAATAAAAGCATATAGCGTACCAGCTCGGTAAATATAATTTAACGTATTGAAATTAAAGTTATTTTATTATTTTGGTTAATTTACTCACGACAAAATAGCTGAAATTTGTTTTACTATTGTGCATTCATTTGCAATTTAGGTGCATCAGTATGACCAAACCGTTTTCACAAGCCTGCGAAAATAATAAAAATCATATACTTAAGGCTTTGCAGCCTGCATTGCAAAATGCAGGGTCGGTACTTGAGATAGGCTCGGGGACGGGTCAGCATAGCGTTTTCTTTGCCAAAAAATTGCCACATTTACAATGGTATACCAGTGATCGAGAGGTTAATCATCAAGGAATAAAGTTATGGCATGATGAGGTGCAACTGGCAAACTTGCATCCGCCTTTATTACTTGACCTAAACAATCCTTGGCCAGTGGATAAAGTGGATGCGATATATACTGCTAACACTTTTCATATAGTGAGCTGGGAGTTAATTACGCGTTTTTTTGCTGGAGTAAATCAGCACTTAAACCAGCAAGGGGTGGTGTGTGTATATGGCCCTTTCAAATATAAAGGGGAGTTTACCAGCCCCAGTAATAATGAATTTAACAGTTTATTGCAAAGTCGCGATCCGCTTAGTGGTATTCGTGATTTCGAAGCGGTTGAGCAACTTGCAGTGCAATCTGGGCTTAAGTTACTTAGCGATACTGCGATGCCTGCAAATAATCAGTTACTCATTTTTAAACGGCAATAAAGTGCTGCATTGTTGTTTATAAATATCGATATGTTGGCGTTCGCGTTTTAAGTAATCTGCAATAGCATGATTAAAATCGGGGTGAATAATATGATGAGCAGAATAAGTAGTGATGGGTTGAAAGCCGCGTGCTATTTTATGCTCACCCTGAGCACCGGCATTAAAACAGTGAATATTATGCTTAATCGCATATTCAATGCCTTGGTAGTAACACAGCTCAAAGTGAAGAGAATCAATCTCTTCGCTTGCTCCCCAATAACGCCCATAAAGGGTATTGTCACCAATTAAACTTAATGTGGCGGCAATCACTTTATGGTCTTTTTTGGCTAGCATAATGAGCAATTTTTCAGCCATTAAGGCGTGTAGCAAGCTAAAAAAATCGCTGTTTAAGTAGCCTAAATGGCCTGAACGTTTTAAATAAGTACGTTGATAAAACTCACAAAAAAGCTGCATCACTGTTGTGGTGATTTGCTCACCTTGCAGCCATTCAATGGTGATATTTTGCTGTGTTATTTTAGCGCGTTCTTTTTTTACTGCTTTGCGCTTACGGGCATTAAAGGTTTTTAAAAAATCGTCAAAATCTTTAAAGCTATTATTAAACCATTGAAATTGCACGCCGGTTCTTTGCATAGCACCTGCATCACTTAGCTGTGAGGTTTGTGCTTTATCGCAAAAGTTTACATGCCAGCCTGACCAGGCTTGTTTTGCGCAGTGGGTATTAAGTTGCTCTGTTATATACTCATAAACTAACTTTGGATTGCTATGCATAATACGTATTCTTTGCCCCTCAATCGGACTAAAGGGAATACAGCACAGCCATTTAGGGTAATAATCTAAGCCATTTTTTTCATAAGCTTCAGCCCATGCCCAGTCAAATACATATTCACCGTAGGAGTGCGCTTTTAAGTAGCCAGGGGCAAGGGCAACTAGTTTATCGCCTTCATAAACGGCTAAGTGGTGAGGCTGCCAACCTGTTTTAGCACTTACACATTGGCTTTGCTCAAGTGCGTATAAAAAAGCATGTTGGGTGAATGGGTCATTACCGAAAAATTGATGCCACTGTGTAGCATCAATTTGATTAATACTATTAAACCAACTGTGAGAAAAGTGGCTCATAATGCTTTGCCTACTACTGTTGTCTGTGTGTTACTTGTTAATTTTGATAATAATTCGACAGCCATATTCGGTTTTCTATTTTGGATAAAACCTTATGGTTCATCCTGCTCGATATATTGAGATAAGCATTGTGTGAGCTTATCGAGTTCAAGAGGTTTTGCAAGATGTTCGTTAAAACCAATTGCTAAGGCATTGGCTTTATCTTCAGGCATTACATCAGCAGTTAAGGCAATAATTGGTAATTGCTCAGTACTTTTAATTTGACGTATCAAGGCGGTGGCTTGGTAACCGTCCATAATCGGCATTTGGCAATCCATTAATACTAAATCGAAGTCATTTATTTTAACTTGTTCTACTGCTAATTCGCCATTTTCAACCAGTGTTGGGGTAATCCCTAAAGAGCTAAGCATTGCTTTTATGACTAATTGATTGACGCTGTTATCTTCTGCAACCAGTATTTTTAGTTTACTTAAGTCAACATGCTGGTGTATGTGCTTTGCCGTTACTTGTTGCGCTGCACATGTATTTAACTCGACAGACAGAGTAAA
The DNA here is from genome assembly GCF_018732205.1 of Pseudoalteromonas sp. SiA1. NCBI lineage: Bacteria > Pseudomonadati > Pseudomonadota > Gammaproteobacteria > Alteromonadales > Pseudoalteromonadaceae > Pseudoalteromonas > Pseudoalteromonas sp. SiA1. The sequence continues at coordinate 53,565 of NZ_CP076084.1, forward strand.
AGTAGAGCCCTTACCTGGCTCGCTTTGTACGCTGATATCTCCAGACATTAATAAGCTAAGTTCTTTTGCGATTGCTAAACCAAGCCCTGTGCCACCAAATTTACGTGATGTTGAGCTATCGGCTTGGGTGAACGCATCAAATAACTTACTTTGCTCTGATGGCGCAATACCGATGCCCGAATCCTTAATAGTCAAGGTAATTTGACGACGTCTATCGGTGATCTCTTTGCTGTATGCGCTAACACTTACTTCACCTTCATAGGTAAACTTAATGGCGTTACTACATAGGTTTAATAAAATTTGCTCAATTCGCATAACATCACCTTCAAACCAAATATCGGTTGGTAATTGGTTATCAACTTTCCAGTTAATACCTTTTTGTTCAGCGCTTTGCTCGAACATACTACTGATCCGAGCAAGAAGCGCATTCAAATCAAAAGGAGCGACTTCTAAGGTGAGCTTTTGTGATTCAATTTTAGAGATATCGAGTACATCATTGATTAAACTTAACAATGATTTAGACGCTAAATTAATTTTATTTAGATAACCGGTGAGGGTTTCAGCGCTATCTTCACTTTTAGCTAGAGTTGAAAAGCCAATCACAGCGTTAAGTGGGGTGCGAATTTCATGGCTCATATTTGCTAAAAATCGGCTTTTAGCCTGATTTGCTAAATCAGATTGCTGTTTAGCTTTAACCAGCGAGCGTGTGCGCTCTGCTACCAAGCGTGAAAGTGCGAGGTGTTGGTTATTAAACAGCAGTAATATCAGTAAAATGAGTGAGCTGACAATGACCTGTAAAATAAGCAAAAAGAGTGTCATGTTATTAGTTTGATGCGGTAGAAATTCATCTTTAATGGTTAAATCAACCAGCCATGTTTGCCCTGCAAAATTAATCGTGATGGTTGTCAGTTTATTGCTTTTGGTCGGTATATTTTCGGCGTTTGAATAAAATGGATTGGTAGTATTAGCTTCATAAATATCGATATTAAACATCTTATTTTGTGCTTGGGTAATCGACTGAGCAAGTATGTTTTTTACTAAAAATACACCTGTTGCGTAGCCTTTAATTGAGGCAACTTCGTTATTTTGTTGATACACAGGAGCAAATAATAAATACGCAGGTTCAGGTTCTTTTGCTTGAACTAACTGAATTATTTTAGTGCCCACAGGGCGATTTTTAATGCGTGGGTCGAGTAAAGTCTCACGGCGATCTTTACGAGAATTGAGATTAAAACCTATGGCAGATTGGTTTTCTACAAAAGGAGCAATATAGGTAATAACCACCAATGGATCGTTGTTTGATAATGGCGCCCCTTTAATGCTCGGATCAAAGTTGTATGCAGTATAAACTTCATTGAGCTGTTTGTTAAAGTCACTGACCTGAGCCTGGTTAATTTTGCGGTTCCATGAAAATGCTTTAATAAATGAATGCTCAGCCAATAGTTGAGCACTGTAGCTATCAAACTCTTGCTTGCTTAAAGTCGGTGTTGATTGTATCTGGCTTGCAAGGCTTTGTACGGTTATTTGGCTGAGGTTTAAATTGCTCAGCAAACTGTTTTCAATAATAGATGTTTCGCGCTTAGCTATTTGTATCGCATTTGAATACGTCTCTTGGTTGTATAGCTTAGTGGTTAAAGCTACAGAGATAAATAACACCGAGCACACTGCAATAGTAGGTAATGGGGTAACATCATGGCGTTTAAATTTTGGTTGTAATAACGCCAATAAAAAGGGAGTTGCGATCAGTACGCCAAGAGAGTCACCAAGCCACCAAAAAGTAACATTGTTCCAATGATTATCAATGCTGTAAGCAGGGTTAAACTGACTTAAAGCATAGACGCCAATATTGGCCGATATTAGGCTGACGACAATACCGACGACAAAAATAAAATAAATAATAGATTGGCGTTGTTTTAAATACAACGGATGGCCTAGCCAGTACTTTAAAAGAGCAGCGCCAATCATGCCTTGTAGCATAGCGCCTAAACCGATTAGCAGTACTTGTTGTAGTGTATTACCAATTAAAACCTGCTCAGTGATTGGGTTATCACCGGTACTTAAATTAAAGGCGACAGAGGCAATAAATAATGCCGGGATAAAACGCCACCACCAGATAAAACAGCCAACTAGGGCAATACCTGCAGGGAGCCAGATAGGGATGACTTGTGATTGAAAGGCAAAATTAGTCAATAACTTACCAGTTGCAAAATACGCAACCGCAAATGATATGTAAAAAACAAAAGAACTGGATGTTGAACGAAAAATCTTCACATGCATCCTTGTTAAATATTATTTTTATAGTGATATTTCAGTATAGCGAATCGGCACTAAATAGTATTATTTTTTAAAGTGGTAGCTGCTTTTTACTAAATGATTGTTTGAGTACTACCGTTGACTCTATATTGGCGATACAGCTTAAGCTCCCCAGCTGGTGCTTTACAAACTGCTCATAGCTTTCTAAATCCTGAGAAATAATTTTCAGTAAATAATCGTGGCTACCTGAGATCACAGAGCACTCAAGTACATGGGCTAGCTTTTCTACATGCTGCTCAAATTGCTGTGCCGCACTCACCGAGTTTTGACTTAGTCGCACAAAAGCATAAACCAGCACATTAAGGTTGAGCGACTTAGGGTTAATGGCAGCGTGATAGCCCGTAATTACATGTTCCTGCTCAAGCTTTTTGATACGCCTAAGAGTTGGGGTGTCTGATAGGTTAATGGTATTGGCTAATTCAGAAACCGACATGCGGGCATGCGATTGTAAGGCAACCAGTAACTGCTGATCTTTTTTATCTAACATGACTATGGGATCTTATTAGTGATTTTAATGTTGGTAGTGATTATTGCTAACTAAAGGTGTTTTTACTATTTTTTTTGGCGTTTTACCCTCAGGGGTTTTTGTTAGCATTAAAACATAATAATAACAGGGTGTAGTTATGAGTTCTTTTACTGCTAAGTTTGACCGTTGGATAAGATCAGAGTTTGTAAGCTTAAACTCGCAATTAGAACAGCTTTATTGGCAGCAAACCGATAAGGCTAATGTTGAGGGGATTGGTGATAGCTTAAAGCTGGCACTAAAGGAGCAAGGCAATGCGCTGATCAGCGATTTATTGGACGAAGGCAATACCGACGAAGGATTTGATAGCGCATTCGATTTGCTTGGTAATGTTGGTTTGTTTATGGCTGCTTGTCGCAGGCATGAGATCACAGAGCCGAGCAGAGAAACAACCTCACCATTAGTTGAAGCATCGGCGCTTGCTATGCATATTGGTGCTTCTATTGGAGTAACTCCTCGTTTTGCCACCGCACATTTAACCACTCATAATAAAGCCATTAATGGCACCTATAAACGGTTTACAAATCTTGATGATGAAGCTCTGTTTTTAGATTACAACACCCAAGGTATTTTAGCGTATAAGCGCGCGAGTGATGCTTTACTAAAAATACTGCCATTAGGTATTTCACACCCAGTCACGGCTGAACTACTTGAGGTGGTTAAAACGGCACTTATTGATGTAATAGCGTCGAATAATGCCTTGTATACTCAACTTGATACCGAGCGTTTTTTTAATTGTGTACGCCCATACTACAAGCCTTACCGGGTAGGTAAAGAGGTTTACCGTGGTGCAAATGCGGGAGATTTTGCCGGCATTAATGTTATTGATATGCTGTTAGGGCTTTGCAGTGCCAATGAGCCGAGTTACTCACAAATGCTGGTGGATAAATTTTTATATATGATGCCAGAGGACCAACAAATATTGCGAGAAGCCATGCGTATGCAAAGCTTTATGGATGACTTCTTAAAAGCCGAGCAATATAAACACACAGAGTGGTTTCAAAAGCACGGCAAACTATTTATACAAGTGTGTAAATTACATGGTGACACCGCTATCGGTCATCATAATCAGTTGGTTGAGAAGTTTATTGCCCAACCGTCACTGCAAATGCAACAACAGCATATAAGCAAAGTAACTGCCAGTGGACCACCTTTACCGGTACTGCTCGATTCATTAGCTAAGTTAAGAGATAGGCGTGCCGCGGCAAAGCGTGACGACATAAATACGCGCTTTGATGATTTAAACACGCTAAAACAGTGGATTAATTAATATGGCTAAAAATGATTTTTGTATGCCACAGGGTTGTTATTTATTAAGCCACTCTGTTGGCCGCCCATTAAAAACGAGCTTAGAAAATGCCACTGAACATTTTTTTACTCCTTGGCAAGAAAGTGTAAAAGAGCCATGGCAACAGTGGTTACCCGCCATTGAAAGATTTACTGAGGCATTAGGGCAGTTGTTTAATGCGCCTAGTGAGCAATTTTGTCCTCAGGTTAATTTATCCAGTGGTTTAACCAAATTGGTTATGTCACACCCCGTATTTAATAAACCACAGTGTACAGTATTAATGGCGCAGGCTGATTTTCCCAGTATGGGGTTTGTAATGCAAAAAGCACTGCCTGAATGTGCAAAAATACGCTACATCCCTGAGCATGAAGACTTGAGTGATAGACAGGTATGGCAGCGATATTTAACTTCAGAGATTGATGGGGTATTTGTTAGCCATGTTTATTCTAATACGGGTGTACAAGCTCCCATAAACGATATTGTGGCGCTGAGTAAAGTCACGAATACACTCTCAATAATTGATGTGGCGCAATCGGCAGGGGTTATCCCTGTCGATCTAACGGCGTTAAATGCTGACTTTATGATCGGTTCAAGTGTGAAGTGGCTATGCGGAGGGCCAGGAGCTGCTTATTTATGGGTAAATCCAAAGCAAATAACACAATGTGAACCAAAAGATGTTGGCTGGTTTTCACATCAAAACCCATTCGAGTTTGATATTGCGCATTTTCAATATAACGCTAAAACACTAAGGTTTTGGGGCGGTACGCCCTCGGTACTTCCTTATATTATTGCCGCTCATAGTATTGAATATATTGTTGAATTTGGCGTTGAACAAGTGAGATCGCACAACTTGATGTTACTTGAGTTAATTCAGCAGCAATTGGGCGCTTTTTTAATGTCACCTAGCGCTAAAGAGCAATGTAGTGGCACCGCTATTTTGCAGTTTTCTGAGCATCAGCAAAGTGTATTAACAGCATTAGAGACTGCAAAAATAAGTGTTGATGTGCGTAAACTCGGCATCCGTGTTTCACCTCACATATATAATACAAAGTCAGAGATACAAACATTTATTGATGTTGTGAAGCACATACTTAAGGTTGCTGACTAAGCTGCTGTTTTTTTTGAGTGAGTGCTTCTATTTGTTGTTGTGCTTGCTTGATTTGTGGGTCAAATCGCTGCTTAAGTGCCGCCGTTTCAGTGGTAATGGCATTCGCAATTGAGCTGGCTCCTAAGCGATTTGCTTTATCTTGGGTCATGTAATCGATTTGCTGTTTTTTTTGTGCGTATTCTTGTTGGTATTGTTTAATCTTAAGCTCAAGCTGCACAATATCACGCTCTATTTGTTGCACCGCTAGATAATCGTCAACAGAAGTATCGGCAACTGGTGTGTTCTCAGATTGTGGCGTATTTGTTTGCATGATGTTGACGTTTCTAAGCGTGATCACTTGAGCGTCTTCAGCGCAAGGAGTTTGACTAAAAGTAGGCACTCCTTTAATGGTACATTTATAAACCGTCACTTCATTTGCCATGCTAGCAGCACAGGCACCCAAACAACATAGTAGTAATATTAGCTTTGCCATGGTTAAACCTAAGCTGGTTTAAAGTACCATTTATAATGCACTAAGTTGTGACACCATACAATTTGTTTAATTTATTAGCATGCGCTCGCGACGGCCTTATACAAAGTGCGAATTAATAGAGGCTATTAAATTTTAGGCACAAAAAAACCACAATTAAGTGGCTTGTAATCAGTAATGGTGAAGAGGGAGGGATAGACTTACTTACATCCCTGTAATTAATCGCTGCGCGACGCTTGCAGCGGCCTAAAATGTTCCAGACATTTTATTGAACCCTGTCGAGAGTGCTCACCCTCCCTATTTCTTAACGGAGTTAAAATTTAGGCACAAAAAAACCACAATTAAGTGGCTTGTAATCAGTAATGGTGGAGAGGGAGGGATTCGAACCCTCGATAGAGCTACAAACTCTATACTCCCTTAGCAGGGGAGCTCCTTCGGCCACTCGGACACCTCTCCGACGCATTATTCAGCGTGTTATCAATCGGAAAAAACCAATTAATACAAATAAGTGGTGGAGAGATAGGGATTTGAACCCTAGAGGGGCTATAAACCCCTGCCGGTTTTCAAGACCGGTGCATTCGACCACTCTGCCATCTCTCCACGTCGTGATGCAGGATAATACTTAGGTGAGTTGCCTGTGTAAATAGCAAAAAGATCGTTTGCTTAAAAAGTGAGCGTAAATGCGGTTTTTTTTGTAAATTATGAAAATTAAAGATGATTTTTAGCTATGAGGAGGGAGCTGGCAGCAAACAGATGGAGCTAAAGAAGAAACTTCATTTAGTGGTTGGGTGTTTGCTGCAACAATACAAAAATCATGGTTGGGTGATTATTTGTATTGAATTGCACCGCCAAGTGCTAATTTTTTTCCGTAACGGTTAAGTTTAGCTAACATTCTCGCTTTGCGATTAGTTGGTTTAACTGCAACGTGAGTTGTGGCTGTTTGGTTTAATGTATTAATTGGGTTCATTGTATTCGCTCCAAGGTTGTGTCTGTTGAAAACGTGTGCATTTTGCCCGTAGGTTGGTTAAAAATAAAGCGATAAAAATTGCTGGTGAAGTATTAGTTTTTTTAATCTGAAAGTGTTTTTTTTGATTTGCTATTTAATGGCGTTTTTTTTGATTTTGTATATTTATTCATTATAGTCGTGTGCTATATCACTTTTATACGGGGCTTTTGCAGTTTTTTTAATTTTAATATGTTTATAAATAGATTATTTTGAATAGTTATTCAGATTAAATTATTTTGTATTAATGGGGTGGGTTTTACTTCGTTAAAAGATTTAACATGCTATTTATAGGTGGTTAATTATTTATCAGAGAAGAGCATTAAAGAAACGATAAAAAAGAGTGTTGCTAGGCTTTTAAATTATAAAAAAAGTGCCTAGGTTACTAGGCACTTTGGAGTTAGTTGCGTTTTAAAACGCGTCTAACTGGGGATCGCACCGCCTCAAGAATTTAAAACTTAAAAAGAGGTGGTTTTAATATGTTGCAATTTGGGCTTACAATCATCAGCTCGGACGGCATTCTAAGTGATCTAGAGCGAAGTGAAGATTATACTTTGGTTTGTATTTTACTATGAAGCCACAAAATGCCTCTGCACAGCAAGAGCAGATCCGCTCAACAGTCTATTATTTGAGTTAAATGGGACTGGTGGGGGTAAAAAACGCAAAATGCGGCATAGCTTAAAAGCAAATGCCGCAAAGGGAGATTAATTAAAATGCTGAGCAGTTAGTGCTGTTTTATAGTAAATAACTCATAGCCTTTTAATGCAGGCACTTGCGCAGCAAGTTGAGTTTCTTGTTGTGCGATTTCAACAAAGTCACCACACAGTGTATTTGCACGCTGTTCAAGTTTTTTTGCATGGAGCTCTACTTTTTCTTCTATTTGTGCGCCCATATTTTCCATGCGCTCTTCAAAGGCTTGCATGTCGCCACCTGAACCCATTAGCTCAGAGCCTAATGCTACTAAAATACTGCCCATTGATTGCATTACGGCCGACTCAACGGCAGTTTCTATTTGTTGTTCAAACTGCTGTTCAAAGTTTTCACCAAACTGAGTGAAGCTTTGCTGGCCCATGACAAATGTACCTTGTTGGTAAAAGGTACCCTCTACTTCTTGTTGAATATCGTCCATTAAGGTAGCAATGTTATCGAGGCCATCAATATTAAATGCATTGGCGACTTCTTCTAATGCAACGCCCGCAATTTTAACGCCATCAAGTGCAATGTTGGCTACTTCAGGTAATTGCGCACGTAAATTATCTGTGTAGTTGGTCAGTGCTTGGCGCTGAGCGCTATTTAATGCTACTTGCTCGCCATTGATCGACAACTCACCTTGAGTGGTAAAAGTCATACGTTGATTGTTGGCTTTAAAAATTTCTAATTCACTTGGCTTTATACGTACATCGTTTTTAAACTCAACTTTACATTCGTCGTTACTAAATGTAATTGAAGAGCTGTTATCGTTATGAGCCATGGCGACGGGGGCGCACATAATTGCGCTAACTAATAATAATTCTTTCATGTTTATTCTCTGTTTTTTGATGATGATAATTAACTTATAACAAGTTTGGTGCCAATAGTTTTTAGTGTTTAAAAACAGTGGTTTGTGATTTTTAAGGTGCTTTGAAGTTGAAAGTAAAGTTATTAAAAAAGCTAAAATTTGGTCAAAATAACCAACAGTTAAATGATAATAAATAAAATTTATCGATACGATAAAAAACTCTCACTTTCCACAATTCAAATTTAGCGCTATTTATTCACAATACTGACACAGAGACTATTTAGGATAGCGATGTGGCTTTATTTTGACGTAAATTTGTACAATGAATTTGCGTTGAACATTTTAATTTCACCAATTATCGCGATACAAGAATCCGTAATTGGTCTCAAACACTTTATGGAGTGGGTTGTGGGTAAGACATTTAGTTACGATGCGCTAGATGATGATTTTGTTGAAGACGAATACGAAATGGTCGGGCGTAATCAACACGACAAGAAAAAGCAAAAGGTGAAAAGAAAGTTAGAGGATTACCTTGAGCAAAAACGCTTGCGTAAAAACCTAGGTGAAGATGACTTAAACGATTATATTGATTAGGTTGTCGCTAGTACAAATCAGTGCCGACATATTAGCTTTTAACTGCTACTTAGTTAGTATTTAGAGCTCTGTGGGTTGGTAATAAAGAGGCTTTATGCCTCTTTATAATTTTTAAGCCTCAAACTTTAGCTGCGAGCAATGCTTTTTCAATTACTTTTTCTAGTTTTTCAGGTTTAGTAAAGGGCGCGTAGCGCTTAATCGGTGAGCCATCTGCATTAATCAAAAATTTTGTGAAGTTCCACTTAATTTTTCGTGTCAAAAACCCCGGCAATACAGATTTTAAATAGCGAAAAACCGAATGTGTATGCTGACCATTAACGTTCACTTTTTCTGCGATTAAAAAACTAACTCCGTAATTTATTAAACAACCTTGTGCTATTTGATTCGCGTCTCCGGGTTCTTGCTGGCCAAATTGGTTACACGGGAAACCTATAATGACTAAACCTTGGCTGGCATACTTTTCGTGTAATGCTTGCAATGACTCGTATTGATAGGTGAATCCACACTCACTTGCGGTATTTACTATTAACACAACTTTACCTACAAACTCTTTAAAATCGATAGGTTGGCCTTGCAGGCTAGTAGCACTTAGTTGATGAAATGGGTGCATATTATTAAGCTATTATTTGTTTATTTGGCATAGTCTAACCTTTGCTTGGTGATTAACAAAGTCGAAATAGTGAACACTGCTATGGCGTTACTGTTAATTTAAAATCAAAAATAACCCCATACCAGCAAGTGTGGTTAGGTAAATATTATGTGTTTTGTAAGCAACTATAATGGCTACAATCGCTGCGCTTAAATAAGGGTTTTGCCAATTTAGATTAATGCCACCATCATTTATAAATACAATCGGCACCCAAATCGCTGTTAGAACCGCAGGTGCACTGAAGCTCAAAAACTGCTGCATTTTAGGCCCTACTTTAAATGGTAGCGCGCGGTGTAAGAATAAATAACGGGTAAAAAAGGTAATACATGCCATAAGTAAAATAGTCGTCATCATGATTTAGCGTCCTTATTTTTTACTATTCTAGTTACAGTGTAACCTGCACTCATTGCTAATAGTGCTGAGCATACCAACCACAGCTCAAAGCCTGTGCTTTTTAATAAAGTGGCACAGATCCCTGCAACAATGACCGTGACAAGAGTGGCTAAATTTTTAACTCCTGGGATAACCAAAGCAATAAAGGTTGCAGCAATCGCAAAGTCGAGTCCTAAATTGGTTAGATCAGGGAGCATAGTGCCGGCTACAATACCGATAAGTGTCCAAATATTCCAAGCAATGTAAAAGCTAAAGCCTGCGCTGAGCGCGTAAATTAGGCGCGTTTGAGTCTGGTAGGCGCGAGGGTGATGCGAAAAAGCAAATAGTTCATCAGTTAAGACAAAGCTGACTGGAAGGCGCCAACGCATGGGTTGCTCAATCACTTTGTGACGAACCGCCAAGCCATATAAAAAATGGCGAGAGCTAATAATAAACGTGGTAAATAAAATGGTTAATAGAGGGGTATTACCAGCAATGAGCTCAATTGCAACCAGCTGCGCCGAGCCTGCAAATACCAGTAGCGACATGGCTTGAGTTTCAAAAGGGGTAAAGCCATTTTGTATTGCCAACGAGCCACATAAAATCCCCCAAGGAATAACGGCTAAACATAATGGCAGCATATCTAAAAAGCCTTTTAGTATCGGTTTTTTAATGGACTGCATGTGTTTTACTCTGCGCACTGGTAGAAAGACTCATTAGGATACCTTAATATTAAGATGCTAAAATAGTTAGCGTTTTAGATGATACTGTTTTTTAGGGAAGGTGCAATGTTCAAGGTAAAAGTGTGGGATGGCTTTTTAAGAAGCTTTCATTGGTTATTAGTATTGAGTATTGCTGCGCTTTATTTTAGTGCTGAAGAGGGCATGATAGAGCTACATTTTGTGGTTGGCTTTTTTACTTTAGCGCTTATCTCAACGCGGATTATATGGGGTCTTATAGGCAGTAAAACGGCAAGAATATCGGCATTACTGCATTCTCCTAAGTCGGTGCTTGCTTCTTTTAGTGGCAAAAAAATAAATGATGTGGGCCATTCTGCACCAGGTAGTTATATGGTGTTATTATTTTTTATACTGATTATTACGCAACTGGTTAGTGGTTTAATGAGCAGTGATGGCATTTTAACTGATGGCCCGTTAGCGCAGTATGTATCGAGTGATACGATTGATTTTGCCAACTGGCTGCACCATATCAATTTTGATATTTTATTTTATGCGATTATTTTGCATGTTGTGGCTATTATTGCTTACAAAATTAAAGGCAAGCCTTTAGTAAAAGCAATGATCACCGGCAATAAAGCACTGCCAACACAAAGCTCAGAGCCTGAGACAAAGTCACCATGGATTGCATGGTTTTTATTGTTACTATTACTGATTTTATTAATGAGTACTTGGGGAAGTGAGCCTTTAAGTTATCTGCTTAGTTAAAAAAATGGCGCTAATACAGCGCCATTTTTATTGTTTAATACACAGAATTTATTAGTCTTTGAATTGCTTATGGCAATCTTTACAGCCTTTAGCCCATGCACCAAATGCTTTACCAATGACCGCTTTGTCACCTGTTTGAGCTGCTACAGCAAGTTCATCAGCATATTGCTGAAACGCTGTCGCTTTTTTCATAAAAGTATCGTTTTCAGACCATACCGCAGGAAGTGCTGATGTATCGCCTTTTTCAGTGCCTGCGTAAAAGGCCTCCCAAGGCATTTTAGATAATGCCGCCGCGTTATTTGCACGCTGTTTGAATTGCTCTGCATCAAAAGGAATTTTACCCTTAAGCATGGCACCCATATCGCCTATTTGAACTGAAATCATAGAAAATGCAGCTTGGCGATACTCAATTGCATCACTCGGCTCTTTAAATGCAGAATTTGCAGATACACTAAGTGCGCATGTAGATAGTAATGCCCCGATAAATACTTGCTTCAATTTCACTTTACTCTACTCCTTTGAGGGTTCTTTAATTATCTTTGTATATTAGCTTAGGCTTTAGTTCAAGGGAAAGCATAGATTATTACTTTGATATTATTAACGGGATTTTAATCGGGCTGATATTATTTTACGGTTTATTGTGAATGTTTGTAAATGCAGTGTTGCTGCTTGTTGTTTGGTTGTGTACATTCAGGTGTCATAAAAATAACCAATGAAGAGCATTTATGAAAAATAATATTTTTAAGCTGTCAGCGTTGTCTGCAGCGATAGTAATTTCGCTATCAGGGTGTGGTGGAAGCGATAATGATAATAACAATACAGTTCCAGTTGTTACTGATGTAGCACCAAAAGCGAGTGATGTTGTCGTTACTGATTTAAAACAATGGGTTCCAGTTACTGCAGACTTTAAAGCAAGTGATAATGATGGTGACGCACTTACTTTTAGTTTTACTGAAAATGGCGAGGCAATTACCGCGCAAGATGGTGTCTTTAAGTTTAGCCATGGTATGTTAACAGTAGAGGGTACTTCGTTTACATATGTGCCTGTTTCTGGTGAAGATGCGGTTATTGATTACACAGTAACTGCAAACGGTAAAACGGCCTCTGCGAAAATTAATATCTCAGGAATTATTGGAGATCCTCTTGCAAATCAGCAGTGGCACCTAAACAATACAGGTCAGAAAGCTTACTCGCTTAGTGATGAGATGAAACAAGGCTTAATTGATTTGTACGTTAGTTTATTTGGCGATACAGAAGAAGAAGCACAAGCCGATGTCAACGCTAGCTTTGCTCAATCAGAAGCGACAGAGCTTGTAGCTGGTGAAGATATGAATGTTGTTGATGCTTATGCTCAAGGTGTTACTGGGGCAGGTGCAACGGCAGTTGTGATCGATTCGGGTATGGAAATCCGCCATGAAGATTTAATCGATAATGTATTACCAAACCGCTCTTTAAACCTAAATGCTGATGCGACTGACCGTACAGATCCTACTAGTATGTCAAACAGTGGTGATCATGGTACAAGTGTTGCTGGTTTGATTGCTGCAAAAGGTTGGAATGGTAAAGGTGGCCGTGGCGTTGCTCCTGATGCTGGTTTAATTGGTATGAATTATCTTGGTGGTGCTAAAATCCCACAAACTGAGTTAATGGTGCATGGTTTCCCTGGAAGCGGCATTAGCACAACAGAAAATATTTCTGCGTTTAACCGTAGTTATGGCATAACTTTCCCAACATTTATTGCATATTCAGAATTAGATGAAGCTATTGAGTCATACCCAAACCTAAACCTGCGAGATGGTAAGGGGGCACTTAATATGAAATCGAGTGGTAACTCTTTTGTTGATGGCGGTGATGAAGGCTCACTATGTGAAGATAATGGAGCTAATGACTTAGGTTTAACGTGTTATAACGGTGCGTTTGAGCCAAGCCAAGGCCATCCTTACTATCTAAGTGTTGCTGCTGTAAATGCAAATGGTAAGCACACTAGCTACTCAACAGCAGGTGCTAACTTAATGGTTTCAGCGCCAGCTGGTGAATATGGTCGTTGGGCACCTGCAATGGTAACAACGGATCAGATGACATGTATCAACGGTTACTCAGGCTTTAATAGTGGTGCTGTTGCAAGCTTTACTCAGAGATATGGAGAAGAGTTTGCCATAAGCCAGTTCCCATTTAACTATCCTGGTAATGAAGATAACGCAAGTTGTAACTATACATCTACATTTAACGGTACATCGTCTGCTGCGCCAAATGCATCAGGTGTAGTATCACTTATTCTTTCGGCTAATCCTGAACTAACTTGGCGTGATGTGCGTCATATATTAGCGTCAACAAGTACATTAATTGACGCTGAAAATGCCCCTGTAAAATTAACTACCGCAGATGGTGAGTTTGTTGCACATGATGGTTGGGTTGAAAATGCCGCTGGTTATAGCTTTAATAACTTATATGGCTTTGGGCGTGTAGATGCAGGTGCAGCGGTTGCAATGGCTAAGTCTTATGACGCTTCATTAGGTGAGCAAGTAATCACGGATTGGAATGGTGTTGGTTCAGCCGTTTCTGAGAGTGCACTAGCATTAGAAATTCCTGATAACAGTGCTACAGGTTTAACGCAAGAAATTGTAGTTACAGAAGAATTAAACATTGAGGCAATGCAATTTAAATTTGATGTAAGCAACCCTGAAATGGGCTTCGGCCTAGCTGATGGTACTCAAACATCTGCTGGTAATGATTTAGCTATTGAGGTTACTTCGCCAGCGGGTACTCGAAGTGTATTACTTTCATCTAAACAAGCTTTGTTTTACCCTGCATATAGCTTCACGAATAGCTGGAGTGTAGGTTATGTACTTAAAGACGCTGTGATGCTTTCAAATGCTTTCTACGGAGAGTCTACGAAAGGTACTTGGACTGTTCGTTTGTTAGATACAAGCGCAGATAGCTTTGCATTTAGTCGAGGCTCAAATAATTCTCTAGGTGTTACTGGTATTAGTAATAATAACTCAGCAAGTGTACTTGAAGGTGTATCTCTTCGTGCATTTGGTCACGCAGGTCAAGAGTAAGGATTATAAAGATGAAAATTAAACAATTAATCGTATTGGGTGCTGCTGCGTGTATTTCGTTTGGGGCAACAGCAAACACTAGCTCAGATAAAGAGCTTCAGCTTCCTAAGAAACAAGTAGCTAAATTAAAGTTTGATAAAGCGGATTTTGGTTCTTACAAAATTGAAAAGAACTTACGTTTAGTGCCTTCGAGTGTTGCTTCAGAAGAGCATGTCGTTATGCAAAAAGGTGAGATGACAGTAGTAAGCGTAGATAAATCGTCTGATGTGGTCACAAAAGGAACATTAGTTCGTAATATTTTTACTAATAACCTAACGTCACTATCAGGTAATATTACTATTCTTTTAAAAGATGGTATGAGTGCAAGCGATGTTGCTTCGGCTGCAGGTTTGAAGGTCGTATCTTTATTCCCAGGCACTAAAATTGCTGTTTTAGCTGTAAATGATGGTCAAGATATTTTAGTTGCATCAAAGCAGCTAAAAGAATCTGGTTTGATTAAAGAAGCTAAAATAGAAGTGTTAGAAACTATTTACACTGCACAGTAATCTGTTTTAAATAAGTAAAACCCCGAGTAGCACGATTGACTCGGGGTTTTTTATTATTCGTTTATATCTATATCTGCGAAAATCATCCCTCGACGCATACTGCGCGTTGCCAAAAACACCTCACCGAGTAATGACATAAATGCACATATCAGTAATGCCATTGCACCAACAAAACAGCTGCCAATAGTGACACCTAAATTAATTGACTGTATGTGAGATAAAAATAACAGCATAACCACGGCGCAAACTAATAGTGCACTTAATACACTTAAACTAAATGCAATGTGTATGCAGCGAGAGCGCTTAAGGAGTGCTCTAAGCTCTGTAGTCAGAGACAAGTTAAATTCTTCATCGGTGCTAACTTTTAATTTTCGCTCTAACTGTCTGGCTCTGTCTGTAATTCGCGCCAAGCGATTAGATAAAACCCCGAGCGTTGCTGCAATACCAGTAATTAAAAAAACGGGTGCAACCGCTGTTTGAATGACTTTAGCCATTGTTAAAATGTTAATTACGTCGTTGTTCATTTTTATCCTTATTAATTAGCAGCATGAAGAGGCTATATAATGCTACTTCGTTATTGTTAGGATAACTGAAGTCATAAACATATAAAAAGAATTTCTAGGCTCTCTTTTTACATAGCTTCACAAACTAAATCTCCGTGCTATTAAATATTAGGTATATTTAATAAAAATAAAAACTACAGAGATTCCAATCAATGAAACACACCCCATTTGTTCTTACTTTTATATCCTTAGCTATTTTAGGGGGATGTAATAAAGCCCCTGATGTTGAGCAATCAGCAAAGGTTGAAAATGTAGCTGCTCAAACCGAAGTCATGCCGCCGGTTGCTAAAAAAGTGCCATATGAAATGACAATCCATGGCGACACTCGCATCGATGATTATTACTGGATGCGTGATGATGAGCGAAAAGATCCTGAGGTACTTAGTTACCTTGAGGCTGAAAATGCTTATACAGATGCAATGCTTGCGCATACAAAAACGTTACAAACTAGGTTATTTGAAGAGCTAAAAGGGCGAATTCAAAAAGACGATGATTCAGTGCCAGTTAAAAACGGTGACTATTATTATTCATCACAAACTCGCGGTGATAACGAATACGCAACTTATGTACGTAGTAGTGATTTTGCAGGCACTGACCAGCAGGTTATTTTAGATGTAAACGAGCTAGCTAAGGAACATGATTATTATGCCGTAAGTGGTTTAGATGTAAGTCCAAACGGCAATTTAATGGCATATGGTGAAGATACCGTAAGTCGTCGTATTTATAATATAAAAATAAAAGACTTAAGCACTGGTAAATTACTCGAAGATACGCTTAAAGGTACGAATGGCAGTGTTGTTTGGGCAAACGACAACAAAACGCTTTATTACATAAAAAAAGATTTACAAACTTTACTAGGTTACCAAGTTTATCGTCATACGCTCGGTACCCCACAGGCTGAAGATGAACTCGTTTATGAAGAAACAGATACCAGTTATTACATGGGTATTAGCAAAAGCAAAGACGATTCAGAAATTTATATCTGGCACAGCAGTACAACTGCGTCAGGTGTATCGGTTTTAAGTGCTGATGATGTTAAAGCTATGCCAAAACGCTTGATTGAACGTGAAGCGGATCTGGAGTATGGAATTTCTAAGCTGGGTAATACTTACTACATTGTCACTAATTTAAACGCAGTCAACTTTCAGTTAATGAAAGTAGATATTGATAAAGCTGGCGATAAAGCTAATTGGCAAACGGTGATCCCCGCTCGCGATAATATAAAATTAGAAGGCATCGACTTATTTAACGATTACTTAGTGTATCAGCAGCGTGAAATGGGTCAGTCGACTATTATTGCTCGTAACTTAACCACGGGTAAAGAGATACCGCTTAGCTTTAACGACAGTGCTTATACAATTAGCACCTACGGTAACAATGATTTAAATAGCGATACATTACGTGTGTATTATACCAGTATGACAACACCCGCTTCATCGTATGATGTTAATTTAGCTACTGGCAATAAAACATTACTTAAACAACAAAAAGTACTCGGTGATTTTAGTGCAGATAACTACGCATCAGAGCGAATTTTTGTCACTGCACGAGATGGTATTAAAGTACCGGTAAGCCTAGTCTATCGCAAAGACATGTTTAAAAAAGAGGGAACTAATCCGCTGCTACAATATGGTTATGGCTCGTATGGCGCGACCATGGATCCTACCTTTTCTAGCGCTCGCTTAAGTTTGCTCGATCGGGGTTTTGTATTTGCCATTGCGCATATTCGCGGTTCACAAATGCTAGGTCGCCCTTGGTATGAGGACGGTAAACTACTGACTAAAAAGAACACCTTTAACGACTTTGTAGATGTTACCAAGGCATTGGTTGAGCAAAAGTATGGTGCAAAAGATAAAATATTTGCTCAAGGTGGCAGTGCGGGTGGCTTGTTAATGGGCGCAGTGGCAAACCAAGCTCCTGAGTTGTATAAAGGTATGGTGGCTGCGGTTCCATTTGTTGATGTAGTGACCACGATGCTTGATGCAAGTATTCCACTTACAACCAACGAATACGGTGAGTGGGGTAACCCTAATGAGAAAGAATACTATGAGTATATGTTATCGTATTCACCTTATGATCAGGTCAGTAAGCAAGATTACCCAAATATGTTAGTTACTACTGGCTTACATGATTCACAGGTACAATATTTTGAGCCTGCAAAGTGGGTGGCTAAGCTGCGAGATTACAAAACAGATGATAACAAGCTACTGTTTAAAATCGATATGGAAGCAGGGCACGGAGGTGCATCAGGTCGCTTCAAACGCTTAGAAGATACTGCATTAAATTATGCTTTTATGCTTGATTTAGCGGGTGTGAATAAGTAACTGGTCTGGCAATATCAATAAGCGCAGCTATTTGCTGCGCTTTTTTATTTTTAAATATACACAAATGCTTTGCATTGGATAAATAAGCATTTACATTAAGGTGGCTAATGAGTGTGAATATTATTTTAGCGCAAAATAAAAACGAGAAGGGAGAGTGTAATGGAACAAAATCAAGAGATTAAAGTCGTCAATAAAGATGACCGCACATGGGCAATGCTATGTCATTTAAGTGCATTAGCGGGGTTTATTGTGCCATTTGGGTCGGTACTCGGCCCTCTTATTATCTGGTTAATTAAAAAAGATGAAATGCCAATTGTTGATATACATGGCAAAAAAGCCCTTAATTTTCAAATTACTATGGCTATAGCTTATTTTGTTTGTTTTTTACTAATTTTTGCAGCGGTTGGTTTACTACTGTTACCTATGGTGGCTATTTTTTCATTTGTGATGGTGGTTATCGCAAGCGTGAAAGCCAACGATGGCAAAGAGTTTAATTATCCCCTTAGCTTAAATTTGATAAAATAACTGTTTTTATTATTCGGTGAATTGGTTTTAAGTTAAAAAGTCGTTCAAACCCAGCTAATTGCTGGGTTTAGTTTTTAGCCATAAGGGAAAGATGCTCTATATAACATTATTTTTTACAGCATTTATATCTGCCACGTTATTACCTAGCTCCTCTGAAGTATTGATGGGTGGCATGATCATGCAAGGCAATACTAACTTATGGCTAATTTGGTTCGCAGCAACCTTGGGTAATGTACTAGGCAGTTGTGTTAACTATTGGTTAGGGACGCAGGCATTGCGTTTTAAAGATAAAAAATGGTTTCCAGTGTCTGAAAAAGGGCTTAAAAAAGCACAACAGCAGTTTAATAAATATGGTGTTTATAGCCTGTTGTTTGCTTGGCTGCCCATCGTTGGCGACCCACTAACCGTTATTGGCGGCGTGTTTAAAGTTCGCTTTACTACATTTTTAGTGCTGGTAACGCTCGGCAAGGGGTTACGTTATTTAGCGGTAATAGCCCTTGCCGTTGGATTATTTGTGCCAGTCGAGGGTTAAAGAAACCGAATCGGCAAAGCGCAACGCATGAGGTTTATCTACTCGAGCCTTAGCATAATTAACACTTGGGTGTGAGTGGCAAACAGCAAGAATTTCAGCAACTAGTTTTTCTAACAATAAAAAGTGTCCTTGCTCCACTAAGCTAATCACCTCTTTAGTAATCACTTTGTAGTTAAGTGCTTGGTCTACTTCATCTGTTTCACAAGCTTGATCAGCAGGGTAGTGAATTTCAAGGTTAATGACCACATCTTGTTTTTTTTCACGCTCATCAGGATTAAAACCAATAAATGTGCGTAGTCGTAAATTAGTTACATTAATAATTGCGTTTGCCATACATTATCCTTTGATCAGCTGTAAAAACTCATTACGTGTTTTCGGATCGGCTCTAAAGTTTCCTAGCATTACCGAGGTACGCATGCTTGAGTTTTGCTTTTCTACACCACGCATCATCATACACATGTGTTTTGCTTCAACAATTACCCCCACACCTTTTGCACCGGTTACTTCCTCAACCGCTTTTGCAATTTGATGGGTAAGCTGTTCTTGAATTTGAAAACGACGCGAAAACATATCAACAATACGCGCAAACTTAGATAAGCCTAATACTTTGCCATCAGGGATATAAGCAATATGACAGCGGCCAATAAAAGGGAGTAAATGATGTTCACACATAGAGTAAAGCTCGATGTCTTGTATCAATACCATGTCGTCAGCGTCAGAGGTGAATACCGCATTGTTAGTGATTTCGTTAAGCGTTTGACGATATCCTTGAGTAAGGTACTCCATCGCTTTTGCAGCGCGTTTTGGGGTATCAAGTAACCCTTCACGTTCAGCGTCTTCACCTACAGCAGTTATAATTTTTTGATAGCTTTCTTTTAATTCGTTATGCATAAGTTTCTCAGTTTTATTAGGACTTACTTAAGATGGCGACCACCATCAACAGGTAAAGCACGCCCTGTGATGTAATGGCTGTTCAGTAGTAGGTCTATACTATTAATAATTTCTTGGCATCCAGGTTCGATACCCATTAATGATTTTTTTAAAGTTTTAGCGCGATACTGCTCATCATCATGTTGGTTAAAAATAATTAATGATGGTGCGACTGAATTTACTTTTATGTTAGGTGCATATTTAGCACTAAATGATTTAGTTAAGTTATCCAGTGCGGCTTTACTGGCCGCATAAGCAAGATGCTTTGGACTGCCTGTTTCCACTACATAATCAGTCAAATGAATAATGTCAGCGGGTTTAGCATGCGACGCCTGATAATTTAATAGTAAATCTGCGCAGTGTAAGTTTACCAAGTACGGTGTTTTTGCATGAATGCGCATCATATTGTCAAACAGCTGCTCAAAGTGGGGGTTGTTAGCTTCACAGTCCCAGCTTGATGCATTATGAATAACCGCCCTGAGTGAGTCAGTGTGTGATTTAAGCAACGTAATAAAAGTATTAATGCCCTCATCAGTACTAAAGTCAGCATAAAGACAGGTAACTCCTTGTTGTTCCAACGAATCAACAGCCTCATGACGGGTCCGATAAGTAATAATGACCGCTTGCCCTTGGGCTATAAAGTGCTTTGCCAGCGCAAGCCCTATACGTTGTGCTGCACCAGTAATCAAAATAGGGGGTGTCATAAAATATAAAACTCTCTGTTGGCAAGCGTTAAGGTTAACTTTTAAAAATTTAAGCCACTTATTTTCACGTCATGTTTACGTAAAATACAAGCGGCTCGATCAGTTAAATCACGCTTATAATATTGATTTAAAAAGCATCGTATATTGTTGGAATAGGCTGGCGCTTATGTTGCGTGCGCTGGTAAATTGCAATTAGCGTTTCTTCTACATGACTTGAAACTGCTTTACCTTCTAAAAAGTCATCAATTTCTTCATAACTTAAGCCAAGTGCTTCTTCGTCTGTTAGTCCAGGTCTATCACTTTCTAAATCTGCTGTTGGTGCTTTCTCAACTAAAAGCGCAGGCGCACCCAATGTGGTTGCTAATGCGCGAACTTGGCGTTTTGATAGGCCAAATAAAGGAGCCAAATCGCATGCACCATCACCAAATTTAGTGTAAAAACCCGTAATATTTTCAGCACTATGATCGGTACCGACCACTAAGCCTTGGCAAAAGCCGGCTATTTCATATTGCGCAATCATGCGTTGACGTGCTTTGACATTACCTTTAATAAAATCGATTTTATCTTGCGAAGGGAGTGTTTGTTCGGTACCCGCGAGAGTTGCCATTGTCTGCTCATGCAGAGCATCGGTTGCGGGTTTAATGTTTACTGTCATGCGGGTGCTCGGCTTAATGAAATCAACCGCCATTTGCGCTTCACTTTCATCAGCTTGAACGCCATAAGGTAGGCGTACAGCAATAAATTGATAATGAGTGTCAGGGTGTTCTTGGTTTAGCTCATCAATAGCAAGTTGACACAAACGGCCACAGGTCGATGAATCTACACCACCACTGATCCCTAGTACAAGTGAGGTTGAATATGCCGCTTTTAAACGTGCTTTAATAAAATCCACTCGGCGTTTAATTTCAGCGTTTACATCAATCGAAGGCTGAACTTTCATTTCAGCCATAATCTCGGCGCGCATGGCCCGCTCCTTTAGTTAAATAATTTTTACGCTCTACATAGAGCAACTATTATGTGATTTCATATTTATGAATTAAAGCCCTAAGTGAGCTTTTATTTGTTTAAGCTGGACTTTTAGCTCATCAATTTCTGCAAGTAAGTCATTTAGCTCAGTGTTTTTTATATCATCAGTGTGTGTTTGTGCCTCAAGTGAAGCCTCGTTCACAGATGATTGATCTGCAAATAAATGAATATATCGACAATCCCGTTTACCTGATTCGCGCGGCAGCTTTTTAACATGATTGCTTTGAATTAGTTGTTCAAGTGACTTTTCAACATCATCAATACGAGCAAAGTCGGCAAGGCGGCTACTGCGTGTTTTTAATTCGCCAGGTGTTTGTGCGCCTCGCAATAATAATAAACAAATAATCGCCCTTTGCTGTTGATCAAATTGCAGGTGACTAAACTCAGTATTACAAAAACGATGATCGTATTTATTAACTCGCCCAGACAGCCCTTCATTTACAGTGACTAATCGCATACTGATTAATTCATCAACGGTTGTTTGAACTTGCTCTTCTGTATAATTAACAACTGGCGCGCGATTCGATTTTTGATTACAGGCATTTGTTAATGCATTTAACGATAAAGGGTAGTGCTCAGGTGTTGTGCTTTGTTTTTCTAATAAACAACCAATAACGCGTTGTTGCTCCATTGATAATTGCAATTGCATACCTTATCTCACCTAATAAATTCTATTTTTAGCTTACACTGTTATTTGCTTGTAAGCCATTGCTGGAGCTTAGAATGAAGAGTTGTGGCATTGAGGGGTTTAGTTAAATAATCATCCATACCAGTGGCTAAACATTTGTCTTTATCACCCTGCATTGCGTTTGCGGTAAGCGCTATTATTGTTATGTTTTTATTTACCTTACCTGCTTTGCCTTCTCTGATGGCAATAGTTGCTTGGTAGCCATCCATCGTAGGCATTTGGCAATCCATTAATATTAATTGATAAGTGTTAGCTGGGTTTTGATTCAACTTTTCAACTGCCTCAGCACCATTTTCAGCAATCTCAAATGTCACGTTCAACTGTTTTAAAAAAGCAGCGGTAACAACTTGGTTAATTTTATTATCTTCTACTAATAAAACATGCGCCGCCAGTGTATCTGTCATAACCTCAGTGGCAGCAAGCGACTTTAGTTGTGTATCAACGTGTGTTTGCTCGATAGTGCTTTTTGCAGTCAGCGCATTTTGTAAATCAAAAGGGGTGAGTGGTTTAAATACGAGGGTTTCTTCGGTTAATGGTAAGGTCGCGTTTTTATTTGTATAACTCATGGGAGCCATAATAATTAAATGGCTGTTACTTTTTATTAAAAACTGCTTAAGTGCGAGTGCTTGAGCTTCGTATAATGGTTCAAATAAAGCACTGTCAACGAGCACAATGTTTGGTGGGGTATCTTCATGGCTATTAATGTAGTCACTTATAGACAGGTAATCGCAAATCGTGCTGACCTTGCCCCCCCAGCGAGTTAATTGTTTTTTGGCAATAGTGGTATTGAGTAAGCAATCATCAATAACCCAAATACGCTTATTTTTAATTGCTTGATATGCTTCGTGCTGTTGAACTAATTGAGGGATTATCTTTATAAAAAAGGAAAATGTACTGCCTTTATTTGGTGTACTGCTCACATTCACTTCGCCACTCATGAGCTCACAAAGCTGCTTTACAATAGCAAGACCCAGGCCTGTGCCACCATATTGGCGTGTGGTTGATGTGTCTGCTTGAGTAAATGAGTCAAATAAATGGGGCTGTTTCTCTGCGCTGATTCCTATACCTGAGTCAGCGATTGCACATTCTAAAACTGTGGCGTCAAGTGTGTGGGTTATTTTAGCGGTTACCAATATTTCACCGTTTTGGGTGAATTTAACGGCATTACCAATTAAGTTACTTAAAATTTGACGTAATCTATTCGGATCGCTAATAAATTCGCTGCTAGTGATATGTGTTGCATCCAAAATTAACGTGGTGTTATTTTGTTCGGCTTTTAATGCAAATGACTCAACCACTTCACCCAGTAAGCGAGGTAAATTAAATTGAATATTTTCAATGTCTAACTTGCCAGCCTCTATTTTAGAAAAGTCTAAAATATCATTAATAATTCCTAATAATGACTCTGCAGATGATTGCGCAAGTTTAATATGATGCTTTTGTTGTTGATCTAATTGGGTTGCTTTAACAATATTAAGCATTCCCAACACCCCATTCATGGGTGTGCGAATTTCATGGCTCATACTGGCTAAAAACTCACTTTTTGCAATCACAGCTTGTTCTGCGGCTTCTTTTGCCTTGACTAGTTGTGCCTCTGTTTCTATACGTTGTTGGCTAGAGTAAAGGCTGCCAATTAAAGCCCCTACAGCAATTAAAAAGCTTTCTTCATTATGGCTCCATGTTCTAACTATATCTTGCTCAGCACAAACTATTCCAATAGAGCCACTGCTTGCAGGAATAAGAACACACAGCATCGTCTTGACTGAAAACGGTTGAAGGTAGCTTTCTTTGATAGGGGCTAAGTAGGGATGTTGTTGAGCATCATCAACACAAAATATCGCTTTTCGTTCTATTGCGGTAAAAAAGTCAGGAATAGTTTCTTGCAGCCACGGAATATTATTTTCGCTACCTGAACGATTAAAACTCGCAAATTGAATTAGCTGGGTTCTTTGTTGATTAAACAATTTTATACTGGCGCAGTTTACCTCAAGGGCTTGGCAAATAGACTGCGTGATTAATTCTTTAGATTGGCTTAGTTTGCCATTTAATATTTCATCACTCACCGTTAAGGAGGCCAAGGTTTCGTTAAAACGAGCAATTTTGCGATTTTCTAATTCTACTTTTTTACGGGCATCAATATTTTGTAATGAACCAAATATTCTTACACAACGGCCATTTTTATGTTCAGCTTCACCGTGAACAAGTGCCCATACAGGCTGACCATTTGCATTGATCACTTCAAGCTCAGTTTCGTAACTTTCACCATGCTTAATTGCTCTTTCAACCAGTTTAGCGATTTTTTCTCTACTTTCACCTTCTTTAAAATAGTTTAAATTTTCTGACCATTTTGGTTGCTCATCTAATGGGTATTCAAATATTTTTTTAGTCATATCTGACCAAAACACGTGTTTTTTTTCTAAGTTAAACGACCATGCACCGACTTGTGCTAAATTACTCATCACCTCAAGCATTCTTTCGCTTTCTTGTTCACGGTTGAGTATTTTTAGATAAAACAAAAAGGCAGAAATGAGCAAGCCTAACACGGTTAAAATAATGAACCGTAAAGGCCAGATCGAAGAACTCACTGGTTGCCAGCCTTGCTTGGGTATAACATAAAGCTGCCAAACACCTCCTTGAAAGTTTAAAGTAAATTCTAGAGGGTCTTGATCAGTAATAGAGGGGCCACCGAAAAAAAACTCACCTTGCTTACCTAATCCATTACGTCCTTGTATTGCTATATTATAATTTTGCTGTAGTTCAATAATCCCCGAGTTTTCATAAACTTTTTCTATATCGAGTACCACTGAGAGCAATCCCCAAAAGGCGTTATTTTCTGGCAAGTATACTGGTACGCGCGCAATCAAGGCTTCGCTGCCTTGGATAAGCTGAAGTGGACCTGCCATCACGATCGTATTCGTGTCTCTTGCTTTAATGGCATCTTCGCGCTGTGCTTTATTTTCCAAAAAATTAAGACCTATCGCTTTTTCGTTACCTTTAAGCGGATGGGTCATTTTTATTACCATGCCTGGCGCCGCGCCAATGTTACGTAGCTCATTTGAGGTTTCAAAAAGTGGGGCTGCAATTTGTTCAAAGCGAGTTTGATCTAAGTTTGGCTCAGCGGCAACAGCAATAGCTAAGCCACGAATGAGTTGAATATTAGACACTAATACAGCTTCAAGTTGTGCTCTATAGGTACTTACCTGCGACAGAGTGCGTAATCGATAAGCATCTTTCTCACGGTGATAATTGACGTGATCAAGCACCAAGCTGATAGTGATTATCAACACCAGCGATAATAAAAAAGTCAGCTTAGCGTTATTAATTCGGGTGCGTTTGTTTTTGCGCTGCGGGGACATAGAATGTAATTAAGTTGTTAATCAAGACAGGCTAACTATAGTCAATTTATCGAAGAAATAAAAATGGCGCAGTTAAAAATGCGCCATTTTATTTTTATAATTAGTAGTTTAGGTGTGGTTATGAGTCGCTAACTTCGCGCGCCCAATGCTGTTGCTTTGCAACGTGTAATTTGCGGTAACCATCAAGAAGTGCTGCATGCTTTTTAAAACCCTCAAGCGATAAGCCTGGGAAAGTTAAGCCGTTAAATAATTTACGACCTTCAGCAATTTCAATAGCAAGCGTGACATTGTCGCTACCAAACATTAAACCTAATGCATCTTGATAACTTGCATATTCGCGCTCGTCATCATATTTAATTTCAAGGATTGCTTTTAAGCAACGAAAGTGACGCATCGCTTCGTCGTTTACTTGGCCGGTATGCAAAATCCAATCAACCCAGTCAATAGCTTCTTCATTACCCGCCGCTAAGCATAAATGTGCTTTAAGCTCACCAATGCGTAGTGTGTGCCAAGGTGTATCGGCGTCGGTTGCTAAGCCAATGAATTCAGCTGCGCGAATAATATCGCTGTGGCCTGCTTCTTCGAGGTTGTCGTAAATTTCCATCCATTGTTCGCTATCGTACTGATCAAGCGATAAGAAGTCTTCACGGAATTTAGCGCCTTCATTATTGTTGCGCCAAATTAACTCATCTACTGGATAAATGTCTGACATACCAGGAACTAAAATACGACATGCATACACGTTTAAGTGGGTGTAATCCATAATATATATATCGTGACCCATGCTATGAATTAAATCAGTACAGAAGTTGTATTCTTGCTCAGTTGAACCACTAAAGTCCCAATGTACAAATTCAAAATCTGCTTCAGAGCGGAAAAAGTCATGTGAAATTAAACCGCTTGAATCAATAAAGTGCAGTTCAATGTTCTCAGGAGTAGCGACTTCGTCGTTATCAAATGTAGCAGGTTGGAATACGTCTAGTTGATCTAGGCGACGACCTTGCAGTAATTCAGTAACGGTACGCTCTAGCGCTACTTCAAATGAAGGGTGGGCACCAAAAGAAGCAAATACTGACCCATCAACAGGGTTTATAAGCGTGACACTCATTACTGGGTATTTACCGCCTAGTGATGCATCCGCAATGCGTAAATGGAAGCCATGGCTACGCAGCTCTTCACAAGCTTCATGAATTTTAGGGTATTGTTTTACCACCTCTTCAGGCACGATTGGCAAGCTGATACCTTCGGCAATAATGCGGTTTTTAATAGCGCGCTCAAATACTTCAGATAATCCCTGAACACGGGCTTCAAATTTAGTATTACCGGCACTCATACCATTAGAAACAAAAATATTACCAATCACATTCACCGGAATGTAAATGTCTTGGTTGTCGCGCTGACGAGTGTACGGTACAGAACAAATACCACGTTCGAAATTGCCAGA
The DNA here is from genome assembly GCF_018732205.1 of Pseudoalteromonas sp. SiA1. Classification (NCBI taxonomy): domain Bacteria; kingdom Pseudomonadati; phylum Pseudomonadota; class Gammaproteobacteria; order Alteromonadales; family Pseudoalteromonadaceae; genus Pseudoalteromonas; species Pseudoalteromonas sp. SiA1. The sequence goes on from NZ_CP076084.1 coordinate 80,523, forward strand.
GTTAAAGTCATAAAGGTGTGATGCGGTTAATTCACGCTCTGGGTCAAAATAATCCCATAAGCTCTCATCCATAATACCCTGTGGTATTTCATCGTTTTCAACTTTAAACCATTTCTCGTTTGGATAATGAGTAAAGTCATCATTGGCAAATTCTTCGCCTAAGTAAAAATCAGCAAAAAAGTAGTTACAGCTTAAACGCTCAAAATATTCACCTAGCGCAGAGGCAATAGAGGCTTTATCAGTGGCACCTTTACCATTAGTAAACATCACACCGCAGTCGCTATCTTTTATATGAACTGAATAACAGTTTGCTACAGGGTTAAGCCACAGCGCTTCTTCAATATTAATATTTAGCGCTTTTAGCTTGTTTTGCATGGTAGAGATAGACGATTCTAAATCGCGGTCTTTACCTTTAATAAATGTTTTTTCAGTCATTTTTATCTCAACTAGGTCTGCACAATACATGAACTGTGTATTATCGTGGATTTTGATGTTTATTTCACCCTTTACCCGCTTTTCGTAGCGTTTTTAATAGAACGATTATGAATATATGCTAATAATAGTTTATTGAAATAGTTAAAGGGTATGTTTATGTTTAAAGTAATCAAACGGTTGCTATTGGTTGTTGTGGTTTTAGCACTCGCCAGTACTGCAATTGTTTACGGCGTTTTGACCTTAAGTTTGCCAGCCCTTGATGGTAAAGGCCGAAGCGATGCGGTAACACAGCCCGTTAAAGTCGCTCGTGATACGCTTGGCCAAGCCGTTATTACTGCAACTACTCGTCATGAGGCTGCCTATGGCTTAGGGTATGCGCATGGGCAAGACCGCTTTTTTCAAATGGATTTATTACGTCGTAATGCGGCCGGTGAGCTAAGCGAACTATTTGGTGAAGCCGCGCTTGGGCTTGATAAAAAAATGCGTTTTCACCAATTACGTAAACGCAGCCAAGCTATTTTAAAAACCCTCCCGAAGGCCGACAAACAGCTGCTACGCAGTTATGCCCAAGGTGTAAATGAAGGCCTTGCACAAGTAGGGTACCCAAGTTTTGAATATTTAATCACAGGGGCCGAGCAAAAGCCTTGGCAAAGTGAAGACAGTTTATTAGTTATTTTTAGCATGTACCTTGATTTACAGTCATCTACATTTGAGCGCGACCAAGCTTTAATTCAAATAGAGCAGCAGTACGGTGCTGAAATGGTAAGTTTTTTAACTCAGCCTAGCCAATATCAAGCCGCATTGGATGGCAGTCAGCTCGCTCTTTTGAATAACCCAATCCCCGAGCTTTTATCGCAACCAATCACCGCGATTAAACCCATTACCGCTAACTTAGAAGTGGGTAGTAATAATTGGGCGGTCACCTCAAATTTAACCAACACTCAGGCTGCGATGCTCTCTGATGATATGCATTTATCAATGGCTGTGCCGGTTATTTGGTATCGAGCCCAATTAAACTATTCATTAAATAATAAACCCATGCAGGTAACGGGTGTCTCGCTTCCGGGAGCGCCGGCGATTGTAGTAGGCACAAATAACAACGTTGCATGGGGGTTTACCAACGGGTATTTAGATACCGCCGATTGGATTGCGCTTAATAGCGATAGCAAAATGTGGCAAGTAGATGAGCCTATTGCATTACCCAGTGGCAAAGTAGAAAGTTACTCTCTTACGCTCAGTGAATACGGTCCGGTAAAATACATTAATGAAAAGCCTTATGCACTGAGCTGGGCTGCACATCAACCATACGCCGTTAATATGCAGCTATTACAGCTTGAGCAAGCACAGAGTGTTGATGATGCGCTTGATATTGCAAGTGACGTAGGCATTCCTGTGCAAAACCTGCTGGTGGTCGATGACCAAGGAAATGCAGCATGGAAAAATATGGGCGGCATACCTGCGCGAACAACACCTAGTGAATTAGCCGTAAAAGAAGAAGATTACTCCGCGCTTTGGCAGCAAAACGAAATCGATCGACCTTTTATTAAAAATCCTGAAAACGGGCGATTGTGGACAGGTAATTCTCGAGTGGTATCTGCTGATGATAACGTCCGTTTTGGTAATGGCGGCTATGCGCTTGGAGCACGTGCAACGCAAATTCGCGATAGGTTATTTGAAAAACAACGCTTTAATGAAAGTGATTTTTATCAGTTGCAGTTAGATAACCAAGCACGATTTTTAATGCCTTGGCATGCCTTATTGCTTGAGCAGTTAAAAAAGCAGCCCACGCGCTATAAAGATCATATAAATGCCCTCGAAAACTGGCAGCAATGCGCTTGCCCGCAATCAATAGGGTATACCTTAGTAAAGACGTATCGTGATGAACTGATTAATATTTTATTTAGCAGTATTGAGACAACACTCAACCAGCAAGATGGCACATTAAAATATGTGAAACGTGATTTAGAGCCTGCTGTTTGGCAGTTAATAAAGGCTCAGCCAACAAGTTGGGTTAATCCGCAGTTTACTAATTGGGAGCAGCAATTACAGGGCGCATTTGAGCAAACACTCACGCAGTTAACATCAAGGTTTGGTAGTAACATACAAAACTGGCAGTGGGGAAAAGTAAACGAATTAGCGATTGAGCACCCGTTTGCTAAACAAATGCCCATACTAAGTAAGTTACTTAACATGCCAACAGCGCCCGGGTTTGGTGACAGTTATATGCCAGCGGTGCAAAAACGTAGTTTTGGCGCATCACAGCGTTTTATTGTTCAGCCTGGGCACTTAAAGAATGCTATTTTAACGATTCCGGGTGGGCAATCAGGGCACCCACTTTCTGAATTTTACCGAGCTGGTTTTGATGAATATGTAAAAGGCAAGCACACGCCATTATTACCGCAAGCATTAATGCATCAAATTGAAATTGCACCAATGAACGACTAGCCTTGGATGCAAAGTGAGCTAAATAAGTAGTAATAACGTTTTATAACCCAGATAAAGCAATTATAGGAAAACAAAAATGAAAAAATTACTACCGGCATTAATCACCAGTTTACTGTTAAGCAATTATGCATTTGCGGATGAAAACCCTGTTACGGCTACACAATTAAGTGAACATGTTTACGTGTTATTTGGTCAAGGCGGTAACATTGCCGCAAGCGTGGGGGATGATGGCATTTATATTATTGACGATCAGTTTGCCAAGCTTTCCGACGATATAAAAAAAACCATTAGCGACTTAAAGCCAGGCAGTGCCGAGTTTGTAATTAATACCCATCATCATGGTGACCATACTGGTGGTAACGAGAACTTTGCCAAAGCGGGCGCACATGTGATTGCTCACGACAATGTGCACAAACGCTTAAAAGAAAAACATGGTGAGGGTTCTGATTACTTACCGCGTATTAGTTTTGGCCATGATTTAAAACTGCACTTTAACAATGAGCATGCGCATGTTGTGCACTACTCAAATGCACACACAGATGGCGACTCGGTTATCTTTTTTAGTAACGACAACATAGTGCACATGGGCGATATATATTTTAACTTTGGAAGCTTACCTTTTGTTGATGTAGATAGTGGCGGTAGTGTTGATGGTGTTTTAGCGGCGGTTGATGATGTGATCAAACAAATTGATGAAAAAACAACCGTTATTCCAGGGCATGGCCCGATAAGCGACCGTTCAGGGCTAATGACGTATCGTAAGCTGGTACAAAAAGCGAAAGATGTTATGCTTAATGCTATGCAAAACGATGCCAGTTTAGAGCAAGTCCTCAAAGCCGATCCATTATCAGAACTTGGCCTTGAATATGCAAACTGGTTACCAAAAGAGCGTGTAACCACCCTTTTTTATCGCAGTTTAAAGTAGCGCCTAGCGCGAACCATAACGCATAAACCTAATTAAGCTGAGCATTTGTTCAGCTTTTTTGATTTTTACGTGCCTAAAGGAGTTGTATATGTCGGCAGAAAAAACCCATCTTGAAATTTGTAATTTAAGCAGAGAACAATACCCACAAATTAAAACCTTGATGGACGAAGCGTACCCTGATTTAGGCGGCGCATGGCCAAGCCATACAATTTTTAGACTTATAGATCAGTTCCCTGAAGGGCAAATTGGTATTGTTGATGATGGCGTGCTGGTGGGTTTAGCGCTGAGTGTCCAAGTAGATTATGCACGTTTTTCAAACCCGCACACCTATGAAGATATTGCTGATGGCCATGACCGTGTATTTAGTGATACCACAGGTGACGCGCTATATGGTTTAGATGTTGCTATTAGTGAGCAGTACCGAGGCATGCGATTAGGGCGTCGTCTTTATGATGCCCGTAAAGAATTATGTCGCCAATATAACTTACGCGCTATTTTAGCGGGTGGCCGCATTCCGCGTTATTACAATCACAGCAACGATATGACGCCAATGGAATACATTGCCAAGGTGGATCAAAAAGAGATATACGATCCAATATTGAGCTTTCAATTAGCTAACGATTTTCAGGTAAAGCGTTTACTTAAAAAGTACCTTCCAGAGGATCAAGAATCAGTAGGTTATGCCACGTTACTTGAGTGGAATAACATTATGTTTGAGCCAACCGATACCGTTATTGAGTCGACTAAATCAATTGTACGTGTAGGGGCTGTGCAGTGGCAAATGCGCTGTGTTGAGTCGGTTGAAGAAATGCTTAAGCAAGTTGAATATTTTGTTGATACGGTGTCTGATTATAAAAGCGACTTTATTTTATTTCCGGAGTTCTTTAACGCGCCACTGATGGGGTTAACTGAGCAAAGTAATCAAACCGAAGCCATTCGTTATTTAGCTGAATACACTGAGACATTTAAAAACGCGATGTCGCGCATGGCAATTGAGTACAACGCGAATATTATCACCGGCTCTATGCCGCTTGCCGAGGGGGATAAAATCTATAACGTGAGTTACCTGTGCCACCGCAGTGGCAAAATAGATGAGCAACGTAAAATTCATATCACCCCGCATGAGCATAATGATTGGGTGATTCAAGGCGGTGATAAAATAGCGGTATTTGAAACCGATGCCGGTCGCGTAGGGATTCAAATTTGTTACGATGTAGAGTTTCCAGAGTTGTCGCGTATTTTAGCAACCCAAGGGCTTGATATTTTATTTGTGCCATTTTGGACCGACACCAAAAATAGTTATTTACGTGTTCGCCACTGTGCACAAGCGCGCGCTATTGAAAACGAATGTTATGTGGTTATCGCAGGTTCGGTGGGTAATTTACCCGAAGTAGAAAGTTTAGATGTACAGTACTCGCAATCTGCTGTTCTTACACCGTCTGACTTTTCATTTCCACACGATGCCACACTAAATGAGGCCACCACCAATACCGAAATGCTATTATTTAGCGACTTAGATATGGACAAGTTAAAAATACTTCACAGTGAAGGTACCGTGCGTAACTTAAAAGACCGCCGCAGTGATTTATATGAAGTGATATTGAAAAAGAGAGATGTTTAATGGCGTGGATGTACTTAATAATTGCAGGGTTACTTGAAATTGGTTGGCCAATAGGCTTAAAAATTTCTCAAACCCCTGAAACTCGTTGGCAAGGCATTGCAATTGCAATCGCGTTTATGGTCGCAAGTGGCTTTATGCTTTGGTTAGCGCAAAAGCAAATCTCTATGGGGACTTCTTATGCGGTATGGACGGGTATTGGCGCAGCAGGTACGTTTTTAGTGGGTATATTATTTTATGGTGATGCAGCCACTTTTGGCCGTATTGCTGGTGTATTAATGATTATTTGTGGTGTCATCACCTTAAAAATTAGTCATTAATTGTTAGATTAAAAAACAAGCGCAGATTTATACCTGCGCTTGTTTTAACTACTTGGCAGCATAACCAATATGGCAGCCACTGCAATCAGCACTAGCCCCGCACTGTCTTGGCGCTTTAGCGGCTGCTTTAGCCATAAAATAGAGATTAACATGGTAAAAAATACTTCTATTTGACCGAGCGTTTTTACATAGGCGACATGCTGTAAGCTCATGGCACTAAACCAGCCTACGGAACCTAAGCAGCTAAATACACTCACTGCACTTGTCATTTTCTTATATTGATACATCATTTTAAAGGTATGGCGCTCTTTTAAAGCAATGTATATACATAACATCAGTGTTTGCAAGCTAATAATCAGTAACAAAACCCACGCTGGTGCATAAGGAAAAGCTATACCCGAGCTTAAACTTGCTTCGCGGATCCATGACGATGACAACGCAAACGAAGTACCGCAAGCAAGCCCTGTTAAGGCGGTTTTTAAGCTAAAATGTTTCACATTCGCAATGCCGCTTAATAGCAATACAGCGAGTGCGCCAATAAATACACCAATCCAACCTAAAAATGAAAGCGCCGAACCAAAAAATAGTAACCCTAATATCGCCGCCATTAGCGCTTCGCTTTTAGCAAGGCCGGCGCCTACTGCAAAATTGTTCATTTTAAACAACTTCACCATGAGCCCTGTGGCAATAATTTGCACTATGCTGGCTCCAATAATATAGCTAATAAATAAAGGATTAAATGAAGGGAGAGGCGCATCTTGGTAATAATAAAGCGCATATAAATACAGCCCTGCAATAGGGCTTGCGACAATAAAGCGGGCTAGAGTAACGCCAGCAACGCTGACATGAGCGCTTAATTTGCTTTGCAGCGCATTACGCCATGACTGCATAAATGCGGCAAAAATAGTGAGTAAAATCCAAATCATCTTAAATAACATACAAAAAAGTGGAGAGCTAATTTAGCAGTACTCTGGCATTAAAGCGACCATCAAAAAGGCATAATGAATATTCATCACCTGCGACAATTTGCCACAGTGACGCACTGCTTAAATCGGCTATAGTGTGAGGGATGTTACTGCTAGCCGCCAGAGCCCAGGTTATTTATATTTGGCGGCTTTTTTCTATTTGCTGTGTTATTTTGGGTCATAAATAATAACTCGAGAATTATAATGACGATTTTATTGGTTTGCGCCTTAATTGCAGTGATCATGCCTTATGTTGCGAGAATCCCAGCTATTATAGAAATGAATAAGCTCGGTGGTTACGATAATAAACATCCGCGGCAACAACAAACACAACTTACAGGACTCGGAGCACGGGCGCTGGCTGCTCATCAAAACTGTTTTGAATCGTTAGCGGTTTTTGCCGTTGCTTTGGCTGCTGTATTAGGCACAAACAATGTTAATGCCGTAACCGAAACTTTAGCGATGACGCATATTGTAGCGCGTATTTTATTTTGTACTTTTTATTATTTAAACCTCGATATTATTCGCTCGATCACTTGGCTGGTAGGAATAGGCACCGCTATTGGCATGATCGCCGTCAGTTTATAACGAGAATAAGCAAAAACCACAAAGCAAGCAGCCTAAAAGGGTGCTTGCTTTATAGTCTTAAACACCTATTCCCATTAATGCGATATGTTAACCCGCTCTATTAAATCACTTTTTGTAACTGTACTGTTGAGTGCAAAATCAAGTTGTATTAGTACGTTTTGTTGTCCCATTGATGAAGGTGTATATTGCCATTGCATAAGTGCTCTTTTTGCTTCTTTGTTAAAGACTGCTTCTGGTTCAGCTTTTACAACATTAATGTTAGCTGTTTTGCCTGCTGGGGTTATGTCGTATTTTAATACCACCGAACCGCTAATGCCTTGTTCCGCCGCTTGTTTTGGGTAAAGCGGTTCGATTCGCATTACGGGAGCGATAGATGTTTCTTTTTTAGCTGATGCTTCAGGTTGCTTTGCTACAGCTAAGCCACTGAGCAAGCTCGCAGCGATAAGTAACACGCTTCCTTTTGCTAGGCGCGAATGTGCGCCGTTATGTTTGATATTAGTAAGTCGTTGTAACATGGTTTTTTTATCTCCGTAGTGTGAATAAGCCATCAGACCCGCTGGCGCATTGGCAGCGCAGTTTATTAAGGCTTTGCTGTATAAAATTTGTTGCTGTGTGGTTTTATTGCTTAGTACCCGTTCATCACAAGTTAGCTCCTGCAAACGTCTACAGCTTGCGTAAGCCATCCAAGCCAGAGGGTTAAACCACAATAAAATTGTAGCCAGTAATAGCACCGCATTTATAAGGTTGTCTTTGCGCTTTATATGCACGTTTTCGTGCTCTAGAATAAGCGCCAGAGTAGTATTATCAAACTGAGTATTATAATTGTGCGGCAATACCAGTTTGCTATTAAAAACACCAATGACCATGGGCGTAGCCACCTGAGCACTGGTATAAGTTTTTACTCCGGTTATTACCTGCTTAAAGTTCGCTAATTCAGTGAGCTGTAGGCCTTTAACAAATCGGGTATGGGTAACAACAGCGGCAATTAATAAGACCGTGGTAATAATGACATACAGTAGCGCCCAACTAACACTTAAACCGTTTGTAAGTACCTGATTAGGCGTAATTAAATGGTAACTAATGCCGCTATTTTGCAGTGGCTTAATTGCACTAGGTAAATTAGCCAACAGAACTGATACAGGTATTAACCAAGCTAATTTATACACAAAGCGTGAACCAAGGGTTTTTAAGCCAAAGCGCTCCAGTAAAACAAACCCTGCAAACAACAGACTTAATAATAGCTGCTGCTCAATGAGCCAATTAAATCCTATTTGAATCGCCATGCTAACTCCTTACTTTTGATTCTTTTCCCAGTCATCAATGACTTTTTTAAGCTCGTTTATATCTTGCTGAGAGAGTTGCTCCGATTTAGCGAAGCCACTTACCAAAGGGGCAATACGACCACTAAAAAAGCGCTCTATGAAGTTCTTACTCTCTTTTAAAGTATAATCAGCACGCTTTATACAGGGGGTGTAAATATATTGGCGGCCGTCTTTTTCAAAGCTAAGCGCGCCTTTTTTTACTAAACGACCCAATAAGGTTTTAATGGTTTTTTCGTGCCATTGTTTATCGTCACTTAAACGCTCAATAATTTGGCTGGCTGTGGCGGGGTAGTTAATCCAGAGTGCATCCAGCACTTCAAATTCTGCTTTTGATAATTCGATCATTTTATTGCCTACAAGTGTAATCTTTTATTTAAGACTACGCCTGTAATCTATTTTTGCAAGTTTATTTTTTGTTTTTTAATCACGCTAAAGGAAGGGGATTAGTGTGAGCTTATTGGCTTAAAATATCGTTTTTGTTAATTTTTATAAAGTGGTTTTCTGGGAGGTTTAAATTATCTAATAGTAATTCACTGATCTGTACGCGGTATAAATCAATGACTGTGTAGCCACAGTAATGCGCCATTTTACGTATTTGCCTGTTGAGCCCTTGTTTTAAAACAATACTAAATTGATTACTCGCTATTTTAACTACTTCACAAGGTCGTGTTATTTGCTTATCAACGGGGACGCCTGCCGCCATTTTTTCACAAAAATGCGCGTCTAATGGTTTATTCACAGTGACTAAGTAGCGTTTAGGTTGATGAAAGTCTGGATGAATCAGTTGATTACAAAAGTCTCCGTCGTTGGTCAAGATAATTAAACCACGAGAATCTTTATCAAGGCGGCCAATAGGGTAAACACGGGTAAGTTGAGGCAGGTGATGAATAAGGCTGCTGGGGTCGTGATGATTGAGTTTACAGTCAATCCCTACCGGTTTGTGATAGGCAAAGTACACTAAATCGGCTGGGCCTTTAATGGCGTGACCATTAACGATAACACGGTCGTTTTCGTCCACATGATCAATATGATTAGCGGGGCGATTATTAACGATGACAACGCCTTCATCAATCAAGCGCGACGCTTGTTTTCGTGAGCAAATACCGGCATGAGCAATGTATTTAGCAAGTCGAATTTTTGTATCCATAATGCCGTGTAATTAAAAAATATTGATCGCGATTATAGCAAAGCTGCGTATTGATTACTTGGACAGTTAATTTAACAGTAGGTAGGTTACTATGGGTATTCAATTTTCAGAACTAAAAAAGCATCAGCCATTACAAAAAGTGGTTGTTCATTCACTGGAAATGGCCTTGTACCAAGTGTCTGTTGTCATTAATAATGTTGAATACTATGTACAAGAAAGTAATGGTGAATTTGTGAAGGCACTAAGCCCATTACATATTCAAAAACGCTTTGAAGATATCGCCTATGCACAAATGATGCTAAGGCACACCAGTGCTTATGATGAAATGTGTGGTCAACCAGAAAAAATTTCCAGTAATATGCTCGAAGTGCCCTTTGGGCAAAACAACCTGTTTTAATATCAGGTATTTGCTAATATAGGTCTATTTGGAATCATCCAATGTACCTATTACATCCCGATAATTCTGAGCAATTAAATCAAGCACTGCGCGCGCACATGCTTGAGTTTAATGCTCAGCACTTCGACGCACAGCGTCAACCTCTTGGCTTTAAATATCTCGATAAACAAGGTGAGTTAGTTGCAGGCATAAGCGGTCATGTGTTTGGTAACTGGTTGCTAATAAGCTGGCTATGGTGCGATGAATCTGCGCGGGGCAGTGGTTTGGCCGATTCGTTATTAATGTCATTAGAACACGCGGCGATTGAACAAGGCGCTGCTCAGGCTCAGCTTGACACCTTAGATTTTCAAGCCAAGCCTTTTTATGAAAAACGGGGTTACCAAGTTAAATATCAACTTGATAATTACCCACTTAATGGCACTCGTTACTTTATGGAAAAACCGCTAATAGTGGCTAAATAACGCTGATTGGAGCGTTATTTTTTTGCTGTTAATGGCGTACCATCAAAGGTAATACCTAAAAATGGGGTGGCTTCAGGCGCTAACATAAAGGTGCGAATATTCATGTGATCGTCTGCATCTGGGTTGTTTAGTACGTCTTCGCGATAAAATGCCCCAAAACAATCTAATGTATTTTGCTTACTAAGACCATTGAGCTTAGCAAACGCAAAAATTTTGCATGAACCGTTATTTTCACTCGCAGAGCTCAATAACCCATGGTTACTAAAACTGCACGCTGTAAAAGTATAATGCTCATCAATAACGGCCATAGTATCAGCAAAAGCAATGCTTTTAGGCTCATTCGCGAGCGTTGTTAAGTAGTTTGTGAGCGTCATACGCTGTCCTTGTTATTATAAGATATTGTTAAGTAATTACCCCTAACCTATCTTATGATTGATTTATATTCAATTGAGCCAATAAAACAAGCATAGTTTATTTACCAATTAAGTGGGTTAACGCATGAATGTTGGTTATTTCAATATCAGCAAGTCCTTTGTAGGCATAGGCTTGTGCTTGATTATTTAACCACACAGACTGGCAGCCAGCGTTATTAGCACCTTGCACATCGCTATCAAGGCTGTCACCTATGTGTAAAATTTCACTGTTGTTAATACGCAAATGTGTTGCAGCTTGATCAAATAAGGTCGTATGTGGTTTAGCTTTACCGTGCAAGCCAGCTTGCAGCACCAGTTCAAACTTATCTTTTAAATTAAAACGCTCAACCTCTACATTACCGTTAGTAATGGCAATTAATTTGTAGTGCTGGCTTAGTTTATCGAGCAATGTTAGTACGTCTTCGCTCACTTCAATATTACTGCGCGCATCAGCAAATGCTTGATAAGCACTGTGTGCATGATGCTCTACTTCATCGTCTTTAAAACCAAGCTCAGACAAAACTAAGCGTAGGGTATGTTTACGCCACTGAGTGACGTTATCAATGAGTTCAGGTTGGTGTTGAACAACTCGCTCACGGCATTGTTGCCAAAACTGTGGCCCCTGTTTTTTGTAGCCTGGCAGCGCATTTAAATAATCAATTTGCGCCTGAACGGCTGCGGTTATGATTGGGCGGTTGTCGTATAAGGTGTCGTCTAAGTCAAAGCTTAGTACAGAAAAAGGAGAAATTGCGCGATTAAATCGGATCATGGTTATTACCCTAATCGGTTCGTTTTTTAGCACGTGGATGGGTGTTGTCGTACACCTTAGCCAAGTGCTGAAAATCTAAATGAGTATAAACTTGGGTTGCAGATAAACTACTGTGGCCTAATAGCTCCTGTACTGCTCGTAAATCGCCAGACGATTCTAAAATATGCGACGCAAATGAGTGGCGTAATTTATGCGGATGCACTTGTGAGCTTATACCTTGTTTAATGCCCCATTCTTGCATTCGCAAACGGACTTGGCGCACAGAGATACGGTTTTTTTTACTACTTAAAAATACCGCGTGTTCGTCTGCGCCCATAAATAGCGGCCGAACCGCGAGCCATTTCTTTAATGCCTCAAGGGCCTTAGAGCCAACCGGTATTAGGCGTTCTTTTGCACCTTTACCACGTACCAGTATTTCACCATTACGGGCGTTTATATCCTGCATGTTAGCACCAACTAACTCGCTAATGCGCAGACCTGATGAATACATGAGTTCCATCATGGCTTTATCTCGAATGGCAAGTGGATCGTCATCGGGGATTTCGAGTAAACGTGCCATTTGGTCAACATCAAGATTTTTAGGTAAAGGCTTGGCAAATTTAGGGCCTTTTATCCCTTGCGCGGGGTTATGGTAATGCGGTTGCTCAGTAATATTTTTTGCTTTTAAAAACTTATATAAACTTCGAATGCAGCTTAGCTTTAAGCTGATTGTTCTGCCGCTCAGTTGCTTAGCGCGCAGCGCCATGCTGTAACGGCGAATGTGCTCACTTTGTACGGCAAACCAATTGTCGCATAGCTTATTAAAATACAAGGCGGCAAAACCTAATTGGCTAACATATTGATTGACGGTGTGCGCTGAATACTGGCGTTCAAATTTTAAGTAATCACTAAATAATGTAATGGGTGTACGCCAGCTATCGCTTAAGTCGCTAATATTTGGCGTGTCGTCGCTCATGCCAGTTCCAGTAACCGTATTTGTAATGAGCGTACAAAATCTAACACAAATAAGTTATCTTGTGAGGGCTCAAAGTGGTTCTCATCGTGGCTGCCAAAAGCCAAAATAGCATAAGGGTTAGTGGGTTCACCAATTAAATACAGGGCAGTCGATTGGGTATCATCATTAAAGAGTAAGTCGCGCTCTTGCTGATTTACCCGCCCTAAATAATGATTACTATCTGACAATCTATGCTTTACTAAGCCCTCAAACGTGCTGTCGTATCTTACGAGTTTGCACTCATTAATAGTCGGGCTCATGCAAATAATGTTGCGTAAGTTACTTGCCAAAGTATTAAAGTCATAATTGCTCCAAAGCTGACGATGGCATTGACTGAACAAGCGGTACACGAGTTCATTTTGCGTGGCATGCTTGGTCATCGTCTCGATTTGATGTTTTAACTGAGTATTATGTTCACGTAGTTGACGTTGCTGAATATGTACTAACGAAGTCGCCCCCTGAACTTGCTGTTGTAACTCAAGTTGCGCTAATAGCGCAGGTTGATTTATTAAAAAATCAGGGTGCTGTTGTAAGTAATCTATTACTTGCTGTTTAGTTAATTCACTCATAGTGCAACTTGCCCATCAAATACATGTTCAGCGGGGCCTGTCATACGCACTGGGTGGCCTTCGCCACTCCAGCGAACTTGTAAGCTACCGCCTGGTAAATCAACTTGCACTGTGCTGGTGAGCTTGTTTTGAATAAAGCCAATCACCATAGCGGCACACGCACCGGTACCACAAGCAAGTGTTTCGCTTACACCACGTTCCCACACTCTGAGTTTAATGTGTTCTTGAGAAATAACCTGCATAAAGCCAATATTTGCGCGCTGTGGAAAACGTTCATGATTTTCAAGCAACGGGCCAAGGGTACTCACTTGTGCCGTTTCAATGTCGTCTACTTCCATGACGCAATGCGGGTTACCCATAGAAACAGCACCACTAAAAACGGTATGTTCTTCTGCACGAATAATATAAGTCAGCTCACGTTTGGTTGCTTTAAGCGGGATTTTACTCGGCTCAAAATTAGGGTGTCCCATGTTAACCGTTACTTGGCCGTCTTTTTCAATATACAGGGTGAGGTTACCCGATTTAGTTGAAACGCTAATTTTATGTTTATTGGTTAAGCCTTTCATGCGCACAAAGCGGGCAAAGCAACGGGCGCCGTTACCACATTGTTCTACTTCGTGGCCGTCGGCATTAAAAATCCGATAGTGAAAATCGAGATCGGGTGAGTAAGGGGCTTCAACCATCAGTAATTGGTCAAACCCAATGCCGAAATGGCGATCGGCCAGCTTTTTGATTTGATCACGGGATAAAAAAACGTTTTGTGTAATATTATCAATCACAACAAAGTCGTTACCTAAGCCGTGCATTTTGGAAAAATTAACTAACATAGCGCTCTAATTCGGTTTTGCTCTGCGCTAATCATGCCACAGAGCAGCTAGGTAACAAAAACGTTTATGGTAAAATTTTCTCACCTTGGTACAGGCTCTCGATGGTTTCGCGTTCGCGAATAAGATGATGTTGCTCACCATCTACCATTATTTCGGCAACCCGTGGGCGTGAGTTATAATTTGAACTCATTGTAAAGCCGTATGCTCCAGCGCTACGCTGCACTAATAAGTCACCTTGTTTGAGTGCTAGAGGGCGGTCTTTACCTAAAAAGTCACCGGTTTCACACACCGGCCCAACTACATCATAGTTGTGGGTAGGTGTTTCGTCATCACGCACCGATACAGGAATAATTTTTTGCCACGCTTGATAAAGTGATGGGCGCAACATGTCGTTCATACCCGCATCAACAATCGCAAAGTACTTGTCTTGATTTTGCTTAATAAACTCAACCTGAGTCACTAAAATCCCAGCGTTGGCGGCAATAGCTCGCCCTGGTTCAAAAATCAGTTCAAGGTGGCGATAATTAGTAAGGCGCTGTGTTACTTGTGCTGCATACTCACTCGGGTGGGGAGGCTGTTCGTCGTTGTAGGTTACGCCAAGGCCTCCACCAATATCTAAATGGCTTAACTCAATACCTGCATTTTTTAACTCATCAATTAATGCCAGTAGTTTATCAAGCGCCTCTAAAAACGGTTTGGTTTGTGTCAGCTGTGAGCCAATGTGACAATCAACCCCAACTATATTTAAGCCAGGTAACGACGCAGCATGTTGGTACACACTTAACGCGGTTTCGATACCAATGCCAAATTTGTTTTCTTTTAGGCCAGTAGAAATATACGGGTGTGTTTTAGCATCAATATCAGGATTAACACGAATAGAAATTGGCGCGTCTAGATTAAGCTCACACGCTACTTCTGAAATGCGCTCAAGCTCTGAGATTGATTCAACGTTAAAACATTTAATACCTAATTCTAACGCATAAGCAATTTCGTCAGCGGTTTTAGCAACCCCAGAAAACACCACTTTATTGGCTGCGCCTCCCGCTTTGATGACCCGCGCGAGCTCGCCTTTTGAAACAATGTCAAAACCCGCACCAAGTCGCGCCAGTATATTTAATACTGCAATATTTGAATTTGCTTTAACGGCGTAGCACACTAGGCTTTTATGATCTTGAGCTGCATTGGCAAACGCTAAATAATGGCGTTCAAACGTCGCTCTTGAATACACATAACACGGTGTACCATAGTGCTGTGCAATCGTTGCTACGCTGACATCTTCAGCAAATAGTTGGTTGTTTTTATAATTAAAAAAATCCATTTACTGCTCCTGTTTTTGCTCAATAGGTGTTTGCTTGTTGGGGGTGTCTGTTGGCTGATTTTGTTCAGTAGGCTGCTCTGGTAAGTACAGCGGGCCGCTTTGACCACAGCCAGCTAACGCACACAACAAAACGGTGCTGATTAATAGTTGTTTTAATTGTAAGGTATATGTCGCTTTCATTAGATTAATACGGTTGCTGGCTTTATAATCGCAGAGTAACAGAATATCTAAAAAATGCAGCTATTCGCGGATGATTTTATTCCTGTTACACTAGCTGTACAAACATGCACCCATTATTTAGGCGTCTTGCCTGCAAAGGAAATTAACGATGACTGATCACGAATATCACCAGTTAGCAGAAGCTCTTATGTTCACAATTGAAGAACAAGTTGATGATTGTGAAGCAGATTTAGATTATGAATCGGCTCAAGGTATTTTAGAAATTATTTTTCCAGATCGCAGTAAAATTGTGATTAATAAGCAAGCACCGTTGCATCAAGTGTGGGTGGCAACAAAATTTAATGGTCACCATTTTGAAATGCGTGATGGTCAATGGATTGATAACCGCTCAGGCGCAGAGTTTTGGAGTTTCATCAATGAAGCGTCAACACGTCAAGCGGGTCAAGAAATTAAGTGGCAATCATCGCTATGAGTTTAGAGTTTGTTCAATACCCAGCTCAGGGGACGCATAAAGCCACGGTTATTTGGTTACATGGTTTGGGTGATTCAGGTGATGGTTTTGCCCCAGTAGCGCCACAGCTCGATTTACCCAGTGAACTAGGTGTGCGTTTTGTATTTCCGCATGCGCCTATGCAGGCTGTTACTATTAACGGCGGTATGCAGATGCGCTCATGGTATGACATTAAATCGATGGATTTAGACAAACGTGCAGATGAACAAGGGGTTAGGGAGTCTGCAGCAAAAGTTGAGCAATTAATAACGCAAGAAATTGCTAACGGCATACCGGCGAACAAAATTATTTTAGCGGGATTTTCACAAGGTGGCGTCATATCGCTACATTTAGCCCCGCGTTTAGAGCAAAAGCTTGCTGGCGTTATGGCACTATCAACCTATATGTGTGTGCCACATAAATTGGCTGATGAAGCAAAGCAAACACAGCTAAATATATTTATGGCTCATGGGAGCCAAGATGACGTTGTACCGCATAGCGCGGGTAGAAGTGCGTTTGAAGTATTATCAACGCATAACATGGATGTGAGTTGGCAAGAATACCCTATGGGGCATCAGGTTTGTACACAAGAGTTACAAGCTGTGCGCCAATGGTTAATTTCTCGCTTAAGTTAGTTTAGGAGCCGCTGAGGGTCAAAATGAGTCAAAAAATAGTAATAACAGCAAATGTAAAACGTGAACCACAGGTTAGCGAACCCAGCGTGAGCTATGAGTGGCATTGGCGTCGGATTGTGAGTATTTCTATGTTGGTGATTATGACCTCTGCAGCGGTTATTTACGGCCTGTCTAGCGCTGTGAATGCTGATCAAGGGGCGCCGCATCCTAATGAGCAGTTCGATTCTACTGAGCAACAAATAGCAATTGTGTCGTTAAGCGATGATACTGCAGCATCAGCAGAGAGTGAAAACGCAACAGATGCTGATGAGGAGCTGCTGAGCAGTGTCGCAATTGCAGCACCTAAAATCCTTTCCCCAGATGAGCAAAAACCAGCTCCTATTACCGAACAAGTAACAACAGAGCCTGAAGTTCAACAAAGTATTATTGAGCAAGAAGTAGAGCCAACGCTCACTGCTGAGCCTGAAGAAGCAGCCATGGCTGCAACAGATAACCAAACGCCTGAAACCGAAACGGCCAGTGAAAAACAGGCTGAGCAAAAAGTATTTGCTGAATCAGCACAAGTTGCGAGTGTGGCCATTGGTGCCAAAATAGATACCGCTACTATTAGCCGAGCCGTATTGACGCGCAGTGTGAGTAATCGTGAACCAACCAATGTATTTGCCGCCGATGTGCGTTTAGGCCAATTTGAAGAATCATTGTCATTTTTTAGTGAGCTTAAAAACTTACAAGGTCAGCAGGTAAAGCATATTTGGTTATTTGAAGGCGAAGTGATGGCGGAAGTGTCGCTCAAAGTTACTTCTCCGCGCTACCGAACTTACTCAACTAAAAATATTATGGATTCCCAGTTAGGGAATTGGCGCGTTGATGTGGTTGATGAGCGAGGTTTACTCATTGCGCAAAAAGAATTTAGAATTTTAGCTGATTAAATCGCCCTCAGATAGAACAGGTTTTAATCCTGGAAGGTCAACAGACCCCAGTAATTATTGATGGATATTTTATGACTGAAAAAACAAAGTTAGTTCGCATTGCTACTCGTAAAAGTGCATTGGCACTGTGGCAGGCTGAATTTGTAAAAGCGCAGCTAGAGCATTTTCACGATGACGTGCGTGTAGAGCTGGTGCCTATGTCGACTCAAGGTGACATTATTTTAGATACACCACTGGCTAAAATTGGTGGTAAAGGCTTATTTGTAAAAGAACTAGAACAAGCCATGCTTGATGGGCGAGCAGACATTGCAGTGCATTCAATGAAAGACGTGCCAGTCGAATTTCCAGATGATTTAGAGTTACACGTTATTTGTGAGCGTGAAGACCCGCGTGACGCGTTTGTCTCAAATAATTTTGCCAATATTGATGCGTTACCGCAAGGCGCCATTGTTGGCACCTCAAGTTTACGTCGCCAATGCCAAATCAGAGCGTTGCGTCCAGATTTAGAAATTCGTGACTTACGTGGCAATGTAAATACACGTTTAGCAAAGCTTGATAGTGGTCAATACGATGCGATTATACTCGCAGCGGCTGGGCTAATTCGTTTAGAAATGGGTGAACGTATTCGTGACTTTATTGAGCCAGAAGTGTCGTTACCTGCTAATGGTCAAGGTGCTGTCGGTATTGAATGCCGTATAAATGATGAAGTTACTAAAGCCTTATTAGCTCCGCTGGAGCACAGTGAAACTCGTATTCGTGTTAATGCCGAGCGCGCAATGAACCGCCACTTAGAAGGGGGCTGCCAAGTTCCGATTGGTGCTTATGCATTGGTTGATGGTGAGCAAGTGCATTTACGTGGTTTAGTTGGGGCGATTGATGGCAGCGAAATTTTACGCGATGAAATTAGTGGGCATGTTGATGATGCGGAAAAATTAGGAGTTGAGCTGGCTAAAAAACTCTTAGCACAAGGCGCAGATAAAATCCTTGCTGACGTATATCGAGACGCATAATGAAACACATCTTGATAACTCGGCCCGAAGGAAAAGGCGCAGCCCTTGCACAGCAACTTGAGCAAGCGGGTTATCAAGCGTCTTTATGTCCTGTTCTAAAAATAACGTATTTAACCCCAACCAGCGTTGAGCTAAGCCCGTTGGTTAATGCCGACAAAATTATTTTTGTTTCGCAAGATGCAGTACATGCACTGAGTGCGCTTAAGCCTGCAATTAACACCAAAGCGCAGTTTTATGGTGTTGGCCAACAAACTGCCGACACCATTTATGAAGTATTTGGTGTACGTGCTGCTTTGCCAAAACAACATGATTCTGAGGGGTTGCTGGCGCTTAAGTCATTGGCTGAGGTTGATGGCAGTAATATCGTGTTGGTTAAAGGCATTGGTGGGCGGCCTGAGATAGCAAAAACCTTAAAACAACGCGGTGCTTTTTTAAATAATTGTGTGGTGTATCAGCGCGAGCCGGTAGCGCAACAATCCGCTGACTGGATAGACCACTGGCAAAGCCAGAATGTACACGGTATAGTCATTACTAGTAATGCCGCCGTTGATGCCATTTTTAATACCCTTACCGCGGCGCAACTAACATGGTTACAACAGTGCGAATTTTATGTTGCCAGTGAGCGTATTGGCGATTATTTACAACAGCAAAAAATAAATTCGACACATATACATACTGCGGCAGGGGCTAGCGACCACGCTATGTTTGCCTGCATTAATCAGCAAGGTAGCAAAATGAGTGAACAGTCAGCGACGTCAAAAGTAGAAAAAGCAGCAGCGCAACCAATAGCCAATAACACGTCTAATACCGCTAAAAACGACACTGCAAAAGCCAATAATCAAACGCAAAATAATACCCATAAAGTGAGTAAGGTGGGGAGTTTAGCGTTGGTGATTTCGTTACTTGTTGCCAGTGGCGTGGGTTATGAGTTTTATCAAAAGCTCAATGCCGGTAAAGTGCAAAATTTAGCGGTTAATGCATTATCAGAGCAAAATAAGATATTGCAGCAAGAGCTGCAAGCGCTTAAGTCTGAGCAACTCAGTCTTCAGCAAGCGTTACAAAAGAGCGAAGAGCAAACTGCTATGGCGCTTAATGAAAACTCTGTAAAAAATCAGCAAGCATTAAAAGCAGCACTGCAAAAAGTGCAGCAAAGTGGTAACACATTAAACCCACAAGAAGTGACCAGCTTACAACGCATGGCTGAATTTAAATTGTGGGCTGAACAAGATTATCAAGGCACAAGTGCAGTGCTTAAACGTTTAGATTCACTTTTAAGCGACCACCCAGGCACGCTTGAATTGCGCCAAGCAATTATACAAGACATACAAACGCTCGATAGCATTAAACCCGTTGCGACAGAGGCGATTTACTTACAGTTAAATAGTGTTAGAGATCGTATCGATAACTTGGTATTTAATGCGGTTAATTTGCCAGAAGAAGCGTCAGTAACTGACGAAAACGCGCTCTCTGAAAATATGAGTGATTGGCAGCAAAATATCCGAAATAGCTGGAATAAAATAGTTGATAGCTTTATTACAATTCGCCATCACGAAGGGGTATTAATAGAGCCGCTATTAACTGATAGAGAGCGCCACCTGATTAATCAGCGCATAAAGCTCAATATTACTCAGGCGCAAGATGCACTAATGAGCAAGCAAGCCAGCATCTATTTTAGCGCCTTAAACGACACAAAACGTTTAGTTACTGAATACTTTAAGCAAGATGATAATGCCACAAAAGTGGTACTACAAACTTTAGTAAACCTTGAAAAAGAGCCGCTTAACTTTAACCCTGAGGTGACATTGCAAAGTACTCAGCAAGTTAAGGAGTGGGCACAATGATAGGGTTGATCATTTTTATTGTCGCTATTGTATTGGTATTAGCGATCACTCCTTTCGTGTTAGATGAAAAAGGCTATGTACTGATTTCATTTAATAACACCACCATAGAAGGTACGATTGTTTCGTTTTGTATTATGGCGGCACTGAGCGCAGCAGCTTTGTATTTAACTTACAAACTCGTACGCTACTGTTTATCTATTTACAGAAATACCAAACATGGATTTTTTGCTCGCAGCCAAGAGCGCAAGCATGCAGCTATAGAGCAAGCACTTTGGAGTTTGATTAATGACGATTACGCGCAAGTGGAAAGCGCGTTATCAAGTAACAGTGTGCCAGCTAAATTTTTAGACATACGTTTGGCGTTACTAGCAAAAGCTGCACTGGCAAATAATCAACCCGATAAAGCGCTGGAATACTTGTTTGAAATAAGCCCTGAGCAGCAACTAAAAGTGGCTAAACTATGGTTAGCCAGTGGCGACAGCAGTGTTATTGAACCGCAAATACGGATGGCGGCTGAATCTAAAAAAGCCACGGTACTTGAGCTTAAACTGTACACTGAAGTGTTGGTGCAACAGCAGCACTTTAAAATATTAGAAGACTTTTTACCGCGCTTATTACGTAAAGATGCATTGAGCGATAAGCAGTGGCAGCAGGTGTTTTTAGCTTATTTTGCTGCTCAAGCGAGTGATGAGCTAACCAGTAAGTACCAGCAATTAGGTAAGAAATTGCAAGCACATGCGCACACTGCGTACTTAACTCAAATGGCAAAAACAGGGCAGTTGGCGAGTATTGAAAACGAGTTAAATAAAATGCTCAAACACGCTAAGCACCACACTGAACTTGCCGACATTTTACGTGAAGCTGCGCCAAGTAATGCTTACAAGCTGCAATCAAGCATTCAAGAACGGTTGAAAAAAGACGAGCACAATAACGCGTTATTATTAGCGCTGGCGTGTTTAGCGAATGCCCAAGGTGATTATGATTTAGCTGCACGAGTATTCGACAAAGCGCTTAATAGTGATAACAAATCACAGTATCGACAACAAGCTATACTAAGCTATAAACACAGCGCACAATTAGATAAGGCGCTTGTGCTCTATCAATAATGGATTATATTTTATAAATCAATAATTAAAAGCGCAGGAGCGAAGGCTATGAAAAATGTGTTTACACTCTCTTTTAGTCTTGCATGCGCTTATTTTTTTACTGGTTATCTTAGTAATTTATTACTCGCAGTTGACGGTTATGCCGTGGCTTCTTGGCCACCTGCAGGCATTGCACTAGCCAGTTTTTTATTATGGCGCCATCGCGCTTACTTAGGCATTATTGCTGGTTCTTTACTGATTAATTTAATTCATTTAGACCATGTTACAGATATTTTAAACTGGCAAATTTTGTTACATGCAGTGGGCCTCAGCTTCGCTGCTTTTTTGCAAGCATGGCTTGGCGCGCAAATAATTACAAAAGTAATAAAAGCCCCTCTAGACCTTTCATCGTTAAAATTAAGTATTCAAAGCTTAGTAATTGCAGGTCCTGTCTGCTGTGTTATAGGCGCTATTGCTGGCACGAGTTTATTAGTATTTAACCAGATCATCCCTGCTGCGAATGCGCTGGATAATTTTACTACTTGGTGGATAGGTGACAGCATTGGCGTATTAATTTTTACCCCATTGCTATTAGCTGTATTTCACTATTCTGAAATGCGCCATCGACTACAAGTTATTGTTCCTGCATTACTTATTTATGCGATTATTAGTATTAGTTTTTATGGTGCAGCGAGTGTAAAAAAACAAAAAGACACTCAAAAGCAAGAAACGAAAGTGCTTGCGACTCAAAGCGCTATAAATCAAAAGTTAGATGAGATCATTGCGCATCTATCTTTATTAAGTGGTTTTTTAGCAAATAGTGAAGACGTTAGTTTTAGTGAGTTTACGCAGTTTACAGCTAAACAATTAAGCTACAGTGAAGAAATACTTGCTTTTAAATGGGTTCCTGCGATTACTGATGATTCTCGTGCCGAGTATCAATCATGGATTGAGCAAGTTGATAGCGAAAACCCGTTTATCAAACAAAAATCAGCGAATGGGCAATGGCAAAAAGCCCCCTATCGAGAGCTCTATTACCCCGTAAAATATATAAACCCACTTAGGGGAATGAAAGATATTGTTGGGTTTGATTTAGGTTCAAACGAGCAAGTACGCACAGCACTCACTAAATCTAAAGTACTTAATGAATTGGTGATCAGTGAACCGACAGCACTGATACCGAATAACGATGGATTAAGTGTACTCTTTATGTATCCCGTTTTTGGAAATGTGGTAACAGAAGGCGATTTTAAAGGATTTGTTGTTGCCGTGGTTAGCTTAGCTAAACTTTCTAAGTCGCTGTCGTTTGACTCTAATGAGCGTATTGCGATTAGTTTTTTTGATATTAATAATGCTGAAAAACAGCAGGCACTTTATATTGCAGAGCATCATTCTATGGTGTTACTAAAAAAATATCAGTTGTTAATTGGTCAGCGAATGTGGCGCGTTGAGCTGCATCAACCCGTTTTAAAATCATCGTGGTTCATATACTGGCTAGCGCAAATAGTGGGTATGTTATTTGTGTGGTTGTTGATTATATTTTTGATCTCTGTGACGGCTACCAATATTCGGATTCGCGAACAAGTGGCAAAGCAAACACTCACGCTACGCCAAGAAAAACAAAAGGCCGATGAAGCCAGTGCTATAAAAAGTCAGTTTTTAGCCAACATGAGTCATGAAATACGCACGCCAATAAATGGCATAAAGGGTATGCACTATCTAGCGCTACAACAACAGGATTGGCAGCAAGCAAAAGGCTATATAGAGCAAGCTGATGGTGCTCTAAGTGTATTATTAAGAGTGTTAAACGATGTACTCGACTTTTCTAAAATGGAAGCCGGTAAACTTGAGTTAATGCAAGAGCCTGTGAACCTCAAGCAATTAGCCGAGGACATCGTCGGTTTAATGCAATTTGAGGTGGAGAGTAAATCGCTTTCTTTAAAATTAGAGTATGACAGCGATGCGCATTTAATTCTCAATACCGATCCTATTCGTTTAAAGCAAATTCTGCTTAATTTATTAAATAATGCAGTAAAATTTACCGCAAAGGGCTGTATTACGTTAAAGATTTGGCAATCATCAAAAATGACATATTTTAGTGTTAACGATACCGGGATTGGCATTAGCTCTGCAGCTCAAAAACAGCTTTTTAAACCCTTTTCTCAAGCAGATAGCTCAACGTCACGTCAGTACGGTGGTACTGGTTTAGGTTTGAGTATTTGTAAAAAATTGGTCGAATTGATGGGAGGGGCTATTGATTTAAAAAGCAGTGAGGGGCATGGATCTACGTTTACTTTTAGCTTACCAGTTCATTCATCGCTGCCAAAAGCCAAATACAGTGCTGATGCTTTATCAAAAATTGATGTGAGTAATATTTCTTTAGAAAAATATCAATTACTTATAGTGGAAGACAACCCATTAAACCAACATGTTGTAAGTGCTATTTTAGAAACTAAACACGGTATTGCTGATATCGCAAATGATGGCTTAGAAGCGATTGCGATGCTTAGCGAAAAAAACTACGACCTAGTATTAATGGATATTCAAATGCCTAATATGGATGGTTTACAAGCAACAAAAGTGATTCGTAATGAGTTAGGTTTTTTTGATTTACCTATTATTGGTTTATCCGCCAACGCTCACGAACAAGACGCTCAAAAAGCGATTGCCTCTGGAATGGATAGCTACATGACCAAGCCTATTGAAGCTGATGAGCTATTTAAAACGCTTTGGTATTATTTATCTCGCTTAGATAAGTAACACGTATTTTTGTACAAAAGGCAGACATAAGACCTCCAAGCGCCATTTTAAATATTCTACACTTGAAATATTACTGTACCTGCGTATCATTCGCGCAATTTTAACTCAACCGAGTAGCTACTATGATTAATAGAAAAATACCTTTGCTAGATATTCACCGTCACTTAGATGGGAATGTACGCGCGCAAACCATACTAGAACTTGGTCGTCAGTTTAATATAGCTTTACCAGCAGATAATGTTGAGGCACTTATTCCTCATGTTCAAGTTATTGATCCTGAGCCAAACCTAATGGCTTTTTTACAAAAGCTTGATTGGGGGGTCACGGTACTGGGTGATTACGATGCCTGTAGACGAATTGCAATAGAAAACATTGAAGATGCACAAGCGCAAGGCCTTGATTACGTAGAGCTACGTTTTAGCCCTTACTACATGGCACAAAGCCAAGGTTTACATCCTCAGGGCGTTGTTGAAGCCGTGGTCGATGGTATTAAGAGTGCAACAAAAGATGCTGATATTAAAGCAAACTTAATTGGTATTTTGTCTCGTACTTATGGTGTTAAAACCTGTCAACACGAGCTGGATGCTTTACTTGCTTTTAAAAATGATTTGGTCGCGGTTGATTTAGCGGGTGACGAAATTGGTTACCCTGGTGAACTGTTTGTTGATCACTTTAAACAAGTACGCGATGCATATTTAGCGGTTACTGTGCATGCTGGCGAAGCATTGGGTGCTGCAAGTATTTGGCAAGCATTAAACGAGCTTGGCGCAAGCAGAATAGGGCATGGCGTTAAAGCGATTGAAGACTCAACGCTAATGGATTATTTACGTGATAACCGTATTGGTATTGAATCGTGCTTAACCAGTAATATTCAAACCAGCACAGTGAATGATTTAACTAAGCATCCGCTTAAACAGTTTTTAGATCATGGCATTTTGGCCAGCATTAATACCGATGATCCGGCTGTTGAAGGGATTGAAATTGAGTACGAATACACAACTGCAGCGCCACAAGCTGGTTTATCGCAAGCTGATATGGAAAAAGCGCAAGCCAATGCACTTGAGATTGCGTATTTAAGTGATGCAGATAAACAGGCACTCAAAACCAAAGTCGCACAGCGTTAATCACCTGTACTATAAAAAAATGCCACTGTTTACAGTGGCATTTTTGTTTATATGTGAGTTTGACAGCTAACGTAATTATCATAAAGTGCTTTTAAAATATCGGCACGGCTGATCATGCCAACTACAACGTCACCATCAACCACAGGGTAATTCTTTGGCTTACCGGGTTGCATTTGTTCTGCTAATTCCATGATATTGGTATCACCGCTGACCGTCACAACTTCTGTTTGCATCAACTGCGATACTTTTACCATACCGTCACAAAAATAACTGCTTTGCATTAGGGGTTTAAGAAGCTCTTGCTCAGAAATAAAACCTACTAGCAACTTGTTATCGTCAAATACTGGGGCACCAAGCAATTTAAATTTTTGTAGTTCTGCAATGGCGGTCGTCATTTCTGTATTAGGGGTGATATGAGGCAACTTGTGTTGCATAAAATCTTTTACTTTTGTATTTAGCATTTAGGTTTCTCCCGCTGAATGTTCTATACAAAGTATGGTTTATAGATTGGATTTTAGGAAATTGTTTATGTTGATGAGTTTAATAGGTAATAACAATCATCGCAGCGGTAATGGCGGGCAATAAAAACAATTAAGGCACCCTAAGGTGCCTTATGCATTTTCTGTTATTTTATAAAAGCAAATGCATCCGCGTACATGTTTTCGCGAATGGCACCGTGGCTAATAAAGTCATCGCGCACTATGCCTATCATGTCAAAACGACCTGCCATGTAAATATCGTAAGGTTCAAGCGAGATGATATCGTCCATTACCGCTTTATGCACATAACCAGTATGGCCAGTCCAGCTGTCAGTAGGATTTTCTACCACAGGAATAAATTCGAAGTGCTTATGACTATCTGCCCAAGCTTTCATTTCGCTGTGTGCATACAGCGCAGACTCTTCTTTAACACCCCAATAAAATAGCACTGGGCGCTGACAATTTATTTCAGCAAGGTGATCGGCCATTGATTTTGCGTAAGAGAAGCCTGTGCCGCCAGCAAGTAAAATAATGGGGCGCTCGCACTGCAAACGTAGTTGAGAAACACCTAAGCCCGCTTCAATAGTCACTGTTTGATTATTATTGTGGGCACTACGAAGGTGCTCTAGCGATTGCATAGCATATGAGTCAGCAACTGAAGCACCAATATGTAATTCTAAAGCATCCGTTTGTGAAGGACGGCTTGCAATTGAAAACGCACGTTTATCTTTTTCACCTAAAACCAATTGTAAATATTGGCCAGCTTCAAATGTGACGGGTTGCTGCGGCTTTAAAATAACTTTATGAACAAATTCTGTTAGTGGACTGATAGAAACAACGTCAGCGTGTAATGTTTGCATGTTTTACCTTAAATTAGCGGATACGCACTTTATTTGAGCAATAGTAGCATATCCGCAGGGTGAGTTTATAGCCTAGACCAAAGTCGTTAAAGAATACCTAGGCTATCCCAAAGTTCATCAACGCGATCTTTAGTGGCTTGATCCATAACAATAGGTTCGCCCCACTCACGGGTTGTTTCGCCAGGCCATTTGTTGGTTGCATCCATGCCCATTTTTGAACCAAGGCCAGAGACAGGCGATGCAAAGTCTAAATAGTCTATTGGCGTGTTTTCAATTAACGTGGTGTCGCGTGCAGGATCCATACGGGTGGTAATAGCCCATATTACATCGTTCCAATCTCGGGCGTTAATGTCATCATCGCAGACAATAACAAATTTAGTGTACATAAACTGTCTTAGGAATGACCAAACCCCCATCATTACGCGCTTGGCGTGCCCGGGGTATTGTTTTTTCATCGTAACCACGGCCATACGGTACGAGCAGCCCTCTGGCGGTAAATAAAAATCAACGATTTCTGGAAACTGTTTTTGTAAAATTGGCACAAATACTTCGTTTAAAGCCACCCCTAAAATAGCTGGCTCATCAGGCGGACGACCCGTAAAGGTACTGTGATAAATAGGGTCTTTACGATGAGTAATATGAGTGACTGTCATAACGGGAAAGTCATCGACTTCATTATAGTAACCCGTATGGTCGCCATAAGGGCCTTCAGGTGCCATTTCACCTGGCATAATATGCCCTTCAAGCACGATTTCTGCGCTGGCCGGTACTTGTAAATCATTCGAAATAGACTTAACCACTTCCGTTTTACTGCCACGCAATAAACCGGCAAAAGCATATTCGCTTAATGTATCGGGGACCGGTGTAACCGCCCCTAAAATTGTGGCAGGATCAGCCCCTAATGCCACTGATACCGGATACGGCTCACCAGGGTGTTCTTTGCACCACTCTTGAAAATCAAGCGCGCCACCACGATGAGATAACCAACGCATAATAATTTTATTTTTGCCAAGTAACTGCTGACGATAAATCCCTAAATTTTGACGCTTTTTATAAGGCCCTTTGGTAACGGTTAAACCCCAAGTAATTAAAGGCGCAGCATCACCAGGCCAGCAATGCTGAATAGGAAGCTTGGTTAAATCAACATCGTCACCTTGTAAAATAACTTGTTGGCAAGGCGCTTTTTTTACTTCTTTGGCTGGCATATTAAGGACTTGCTTAAATACCGGAATTTGTCCAAGGGCTTCTTTAATGCCTTTTGGTGGCTCTGGCTCTTTTAAAAATGCCAATAACTTACCAACTTCACGTAATTCACTGACATCTTCTTGGCCCATGCCCATTGCTACACGCTTAGGTGTACCAAATAAGTTAGCTAGAACAGGCATGTCATACCCTTTCGGGTTTTCAAATAATAAAGCGGGGCCTTTAGCACGCAGTGTGCGATCGGCAATTTCGGTCATCTCAAGATACGGGTCGATTTCTTGGCTGATGCGTTTTAATTCGCCTCGTTTTTCAAGTAAATCGATAAAATCGCGTAGATCTTTGTATTTCATTGTGGGCCGTTACTTAGCAAAAAGTTAAAAGTATTATACCCAGTTCATGCAAGCCAAGTCATTACTTGCACTTAAAACTTAAAGCGCTCTACCGCACCTTTTAAAGAGTGTGCAAGTTGGTTAACATCTTCACTTTCGCTTGCTAGGGTCGTCGCATTGTCGGCATTTAAGGTGGCATGATCGGTTACCTTAGCCATTATTTGTTGGATATCAGTGCTGTTTGCAAGTTGTTCATGCGATGCATGGGCAATGTCTTTGCTCATTGCATTGACCGATACTAACGTGCTTTTGATACGCTCAACGGCTGCATTTAGTTCAGTACTGTTTTCAACACAATGTTTGGCTTGTTGTTGACCATCATTTATTTCAGCTTGGGTAGACTGAGTATGTTGTTGTAGTGTGTTGATCATGGTGGTTATTTCGCTAGTGGAGCTTTGTGTTCGTGCTGCGAGCGAACGCACTTCATCGGCCACTACGGCAAATCCTCGACCATGTTCACCGGCTCTTGCTGCTTCAATGGCCGCATTAAGCGCTAGCAAATTGGTTTGCTCTGCAATACTGCTAATCGTATCAACAATAGCGCCAATCAGTTTGGTGTATTGTGCAAGCTCTTCGGTGCTGCTAACTGCTTTATCTAGGCGGCTTAAAAGAGATTCAATACTTTGGCTATTGTTGTTTGCAATGTCATTGACATCATTTGCAAACTGCGAGGCATTCGTTATTTCATTTGAGGTACTCTGCGCTTGTTCGTAAACGGCTTGTGAGCTTTGTAGCATACGTTGCGCTAATGAGGTTGCTTGTGCGCTGCGTTCCAGCTGTTGCTTAGCAACGATGGTCATTTGTTGCCCTTTTTCACTGGTTTGAATGGCTGAATTATCGAGTTCGTAGGCGTCGTTACTGATCCCTTTTATTAGGTGAGTTAAATCATCACAAAGCTTATTGGTATTATGCAGTAGGGTACCAAATTCGTCTTTACTTAGAGGATTACTACGCTGTGAAAAGTCACCTGAGGCTATACGTGCGAGTTCTTTATTCACCTTTTTAAGTGGTTTTAGCATGGCGTTAGTAGTAAACACTGAAATAATAACCAGCAAAACAATTAAAACAAAAGCAATAATAATAGCTAAGCTAGAGCCGGTATTGATTGCTGACTTAGCGCTCTCTTGCAGGGAGTCAAAGCGCGTGTCTGCAAGTTTATTAAGCTCAATTAGCTGATTTTCTATAATGATAAAGGCATGTTGAAAACTTTCAAACCGCTGATCAACCTTGTCTTTGCTATTGAGTACAGTGTTCTGCAATGCATACAGCCCATCAGGATTATTTAATAGGCTGCTTAAATCGTTAAACGCCGCTATTAACTCATTGGCGTTGAGCTTATTTGCAATAGGAGAGGCTTGTTGCTCTAAATAACTAAGATTAGATTGAATATTATCGAGTAAAAAAGAAGTGTCCTGTTGGTGGGCATTGATATCTTCAGAGGTGGTTACTTGCCCAATGCCTTTGACATTATTGTTTAGAGTAAATAATAAATCATCAATTCGAGTCGCTGTGCCAAAAACTGCATTTAAAAGCGATTGCTGGTTGCCCGCTACGTTTATAAGCTCTATATCAAGTAATTGGTTACTCAGATCGCGAAGCTGTTCATTAAAGGTAACTGTCAGTGCTGCGGCGGTACTTTGCGCCTTAAAGCGTTGCTCTTTTGCTGCAAGCATGTCGTTGCTTATAGTGTTTAGTTTAGTGAAGTCATTATGAATAGTAACAAGTAATGTTTGCATACTTTGTTGCTTTGCAACTTGTGCTTTTAGCGTCTCTAATTTATTAAAAAACTGTGTTTGCTCTGCGTGTGCTTGCTTTTTATTTTGCAGTAGTAAATCAAGTTTAGTTTGGCTGTAAGCAATGGCGTTAAATTTAGTAATTGAAAGTAGCGATAAACGCAGGTCTTTACTCGCTTGCTGTACCGGAACCGCTAACGTTTCTATGCGCGAGTTAGTGGTACTGATTTGATGGAGTGACCAGTAAAAAAATATGCAGCTGGTGAGCATTAACAGGCCAATAGCTGAAAAGGCTAAAATTATTTTATGTTTTATAGCGATAGAATGCATAACTTTATCAACAGTATTAAGACTTTTGTTAGTGTAGCAAGTTTTTTAATATGTTGTTAGTTAGTGGTTAATTGCTTGTGCATTGATATTTTTTACCGTTAATTATTAGCATAGCTTGCTCGCCCTTACTCCAAAACAGTACCTTGGTATTAATATATTTGCTACCAGAGGCACTCACCTCATGAGTTAATAAATAATCATGCTTATTAAAGCGGAGCGTCGCCTGTTTGTTGCTAATAATATCTAGCTGTGCAGCGGTGTTATCGCACATGTAGTTTGTTGTAATGGGTTGCTCATTGCATGCAACCAGGGCTATTAAAGCAATAGTAATGGCGTAGTGTTTCATTAGGCTGTGTTTTACTTATTTAGTCGCTTGGTTAATTAAGAGCTTAGCAAAGCTAAATTAACCGTTGGTGAAAATAAGGCTTTACGTTATGTTTAAGCTCTTATTTTTAGCTAGGGAATATCATGGCTGGCACTAACCTCTTAACATTACTTGATGATATAACGACCTTACTTGATGATATTGCGACCATGAGTAAAGTTGCGACTAAAAAAACGGCAGGCGTACTAGGAGATGACTTGGCGCTCAATGCGCAGCAAGTTACAGGGGTCACTGCCGATAGAGAGCTGCCGGTAGTATGGGCGGTGGCAAAAGGGTCGTTTTTAAATAAAGCGATATTAGTCCCTGCTGCGTTATTAATTAGTGTGTGGTTGCCTTGGCTAATTACGCCACTTTTGATGATGGGTGGTTTATTTTTATGTTTTGAAGGCGCTGAAAAAGTATTTGCTCGCTTTTTACCTCACCATGAGGAAACGATAGATGATGATGAAAAGTTAGATTTAGTTGAATATGAAAGGCAAAAAGTAAAAGGTGCTATTCGTACTGACTTTATTCTGTCTGCTGAAATTATTGTAATTACCTTAGGGACTGTGGCTGGGGCTACGTTAATGAATCAAGCACTGGTGCTAAGTGTTATTGCCATCATCATGACAATTGGTGTTTATGGGCTGGTAGCTGGAATTGTAAAACTTGATGATGCAGGATTGTATTTACTTAACCAATCAAAACTCTCTGCGAATAAATTTAAAGAATTACTGGGTAAAGGCCTACTTGCAGCAGCTCCCCGACTTATGCAGTTTTTAGCCTTTGCAGGTACAATCGCCATGTTTTTAGTGGGGGGTGGAATTTTAGTGCATGGTGTTGAGTTACTGCATCATACGCAGATTGATATCACACATTACGCCCAGTCAACTTTAGGTGGGGTAGGTGAGATGCTAGCCCCTTTAGTATTTGATGGCTTACTTGGTGTGGTTGCGGGTTTGGTTATTGTTATTATGCATGTAACCTATACTAAGCTCTTTAAAACCCATAATAGCGCGGCGTAATCGCGCTACTTTACATTATTCACATTGTGCACTTTTACATAATTGCTCAAGCTCGTGTTTAGCTTTGCTATTACCTTGAGCAATGGCTTTTTTGTACCAATAAATAGCTTGTGGGGCGTTTTTCTCTGTGCCTTGCCCGTCGCGATACATTTGCGCCAGATTTAGTTGCCCCCATTGAGAACCTGTTTGCGCTGCAAGAGCAAAGCTTTCTAGCGCCTCATCGTATTGCTCATCTTTGTGGTACATAATTCCTTGTTGATTATTTTTATCGAGCTTTACTCCTTTATATAAAGGTTTTGGCTGTGGCGGAAACATCACAAACCCCCCATATAAACTATTTGCATAGGGGCGCAGCACGTCGAATATAATGTCATCCTTGTATAAGCGTTTTATTTCATTACGAGGTAGGGTGATGGTTTTAGACGAAAAGTAATCTCTTTGCACTAATAAACTTGCACGCATTGCTGTGGTTATAGCACTGCTGCGCTTATAGCTGTAATTACTCACCTGAAACGTTATAAATTGCTGATCAAAGCTCAGCACTTGCGCTACTTTTAAATTAGTCAGTGTCCACGGTTCATGAGTGAATTTATCGGCCTTTACTAAATAGGTATCGTAGGCTTTGGGGTTGGTTAAATAACTTTGTTTTAGCGCCTCAGCATTAAGGTGTTTTTGGTAAAAAAATAACAATACCCACAGCAATAAAACTAACCCAATACAGTATTTGGGTAGGCTTAGCTTTTCGAACAGGGGTAACTTTTTAATGCTTGTAGGCTCACAATGTCCACATTGATAGCACTCGCGTTTATAGCTCAACTTTATCGGAAATATAGGAAGAATAGTAAAGCGCAAAAAGCGGCTTTGGTTAACTAAGTGATAGCTGTTACTTTTGCAATTAGGGCAACACTGTACTTGTGTAAAATGAGGAAAAGACTGACTGGTATTGAAAAGCAGCATGAAAATACGCTCCCTGTTTTAATTCTCTTTAAGTTAAAACAATGAGCGTATTAGTTAAAGCAGCAAACTGTAAGTAATTATGTCAGTTACTCTTTAGTGCGTGCTTTTGGCTTAATGGTCGTTTTAGCGTCGGCGGCCATTAACGCAAATACAGCATAAGCAGCGGTGTTTTGACGAAGTTTAGCGGGGGTTACTTTATCAAGGGTGTCATCCGCTGTATGGTGGTAATCAAAGTAGTCAGTACCATCTTGTGCCAGTTCAAAAATAGGCGCAGAAACTGCATTTTTAAATGGGATGAGATCGGGGCCGCCTTTAGCTTCATTTTGGCCAATGTATTCAATATTTAATGGCGCAAGCTCTTTGGCAATCGCGCGCACTACTGGCAGTGAAGCTGCGTTTACATTTGATTCAAAGCCATAAACTACATCAGCACCAAAGTCAGACTCTGCAGCAGCCACAATGTTATTAAGCTCATTTTTATGCTTTGCAAAATACGCTTTTGCGCCCCAAAGGCCGAGTTCTTCAGCTGCAAAAAGCACAACGCGAATACTGCGCTTAGGACGTTTTACATCACTAATATGCTTTGCTGCTGCCATGGTTAAGGCAACGCCAGCGCCATCATCCAGAGCGCCAGTACCTAAATCCCACGAATCTAAGTGCCCACCAATAAGTACATATTGCTCAGGGTTTTCAGTACCATTAAATTGGCCAATGACGTTATAACCAGTGCCCTCGCCTAGGTTTTCGGTTTGTACATTAATATTAACCGACACGTCTTTGTTTAATGTGACTAATCGTGCTATTTGGTCAGCATCAGGATTGGCAATAGTCACGTTAGGTATTTTAGTTACCCCTTCTTTATAATAGCTACCGCCGGTATGTGCAAAGCGATGGTGGCCAGTGCTAACTGAGCGCATCATATAGGCAACGGCGCCTTTTTTAGCTGCTTCAATTGCTCCGGTAGCACGGGCTTTTACCGCGGGGCCATAACCATTGCCGTCAATATCACGGTTCATACGGTAATTAATATAAGCAATTTTACCTTTTAAGCTATTCGCCGGTGCAGCTTTTAATTCGTCAAGGGTTTCGAATAAGACGACAGGTGCACTGATCCCCTCTTTGGGTGTACTAATGCTGTTACCCAGTGCTGTTAAATGCAGAGGTTGCTCGCTTGGAGTGAGTATTTTTCCGCTTTCGCTATAGCGACGCCATTCAGGGAAGGTTGCTTCTTCTAACCAGACTTTATCAAAGCCCAATTCATCAAACTTTGCTTTTGCCCAAGCAACGGCTTTCTTATCGTTTTCGGTGCCTGGTAGGCGCGGGCCTATTTCAGTGGTGAGTGATTCTAGTAATTGATAGCTTAAATCACTTTTAAGGGCGGTGGTGCGCACCTCATCTACTTGTTGTAGCTGTTTTGTAGTGAATTCACTGTTGTTGGCGCTTACCGTCATGCTGGTGGTAAATAGGAGTGCTGTGAGCAATTGTTTCATATTCAGAGAGCCTTTGTAATGATTAACACCATTAAAGCATGTAACAAACAGGATAAAAAATAGATGAGATGAGTAGGCTATTCAGTGGGTTCAAAAGTCAGTTCAAAAAAAAGCCCACCTCAAATTGAGGTGGGCTATGGGTTTTTAAAGTTTGTATTTAAAAGCTAAATTGCGCTGCTAAACGCACGTTTGTGCCTTCACCTACCGTCACGTTATTTAATCCACCACCGGCTAGGTAGTTTTTATCGAATAAGTTTTCAATGTTTAAACGCAGGTTAATATCTGTATTACTTACCTTAAGTGCGTATGTTGCGCCAACATCAACACGGGTATATCCCTGTTTTGTTACTGTATTGGCATTATCGGCAAAACGTTCACCTTCATAAAAAGCGCCGGCATTAAAAGCAATGGCGTCGTTGAGTTCATAACGGGTCCAAAGTGAGGCTGACCACTTTGGCGCATCGGTTGGGCGCTTACCTTCTAATTCTTCATCTCGTTCATAGTTAGCATCTAAATACATGGTTGATGCCATAACAAATAAACGATCGGTAGCAGCACCTTGTGCAGAAAGTTCAAAGCCTTTATGGCGTTGTTCACCTGCTTGCGTGGTTATACTGGTTATATCACCAATAGGGTTAATCAGATTTTCGCTCACTAAGGTGCCTGTTTTACTAATATCAAATAGGGCGCCGCTAAGCATTAATCGATCATCAAACAGTTGCCATTTAACCCCAACTTCTCGTTGCTCAGAGGTAATGGCATCGAGTTTCATGCCATTATTAACATCATTTTCATTTTCTAATGTTTCGTTTTGCGGCTCAAATCCTTCCGAGTAACTTGCGTATACGGTTGCTGATGCATTTGGATGGTAAAGTACGCCGACCTTAGGTACGAACGATTCGTTATTGCTGTTTTCTTTACTTTGTTTATCGTAACGACCACCCAGTGATAGTTGCCATTTAGGCGAGAACGAAATCAAATCTTGAATATAAATCCCGTAGTAATCGTAGGCAGATGAGCTAATAGTATCATCTGATTTGTAACTTATATTAGGGCGATTAGGCTCATTTTGACCGGCAGAAAAATTAATTGCATCAGCAGATGTGCGTAATTGGCCGTAGTAATAATCCAGTGAATTAGCGCCTATTAATAATTGATGATGCACACCCACGGTTTCAAATTCGCCAATAAAGTCGATAAAAGCAGTTTTAAATTGCCAATCATCAAAGCGATCGTAAGGGCGTGACTGATAACTATCGCCTTCGATAAAGTCACTTGGCTTACGTGGTGCTGACTCAAAACGCTGGCGCTCAAATGTTTGTTCATTGTAGCCAAGTTTTACTTGCCAGTTATCGGCTAAAAATACATTAAAATCAATGCCCATGTTTTCAACGGTGATGTCGGTAAAGGCCCAAGACATGTCACGAATTGTTTTATCGTTACCAATGATATTAGCATCATTATCGATCCAAGCCCCCGTATCCAGACCTGCTTCGTCATCGGTACGGTCATAGTGAACACGTACTAAGGCATTATCGCTAATATCGTAATCAACCACTAATGCACCTAAAAAACGATCGCGTTCGCGGTTATCACCGTTTTGATACTCACGCCAATATTCAACATCTTGTTTTACTAATACGCCACGGGCACGTAAATCTTCAGCTTCAGTCAATGCGCCGCCAGCATCAAGCATAAAGCGAGTTGAGCCATGTTGATCGACATCGGCACTGGCATTAAATAACGTTTGTGCGGTTGGCTTTTTGGTCACCATATTTACTAAGCCGCCAGGGCCCGATTGGCCGTACAAAATACTCGATGGTCCTTTAATTACTTCAACTTGCTCTAAAATTTCAATGGGTTGTTGATAGTGCGACCAATGCTGGTGGCCATCACGCAGGTAGCCGGTTGATGAACTTAACTCAAAACCACGTAAGTTAAATACTTCACGATTACGTTGCTTAGATCCTGGCGTTAAACTCGCATCGTTACTTAGTACTTCACCTAAGGTGGTTGCTAGTTGCTCATTTACAATTGTATCTGTAATAACAGTGACTGATTGTGCGGTATCGAGTAATGAGGTTGAGGTTCTCATTGCCCCACTGGCATTATCTACTCTGTAGTCGTTGAAGTAACTGCCTTTTACTTCAATGCGCTCTATATTTGCGGTGTTAGCGAATACATTTGCAGAGGTACTGGCTAAAAGTGCGATAAAAAGTGGGTTAAGTTTCATTAGTAGCTTCCGGCTTAGAGTTATTAGAATAGTAAAACGCCGCAGATCTTAATGAAAATAACTATCATTTGCAATATCTTTATTTGCACTTTTTATCGTGCGTTGTTAATGGTTGCTAATTGTTAAATCTGCTATTATTAGCCGCATATTTATTGAGACTTTTCTCAAGTTATTTTTTTGCTATGGAATTTACTGTGACTGCAACTGCTTTTTCATCGTTGGCCTTACCTTCTGGGTTAGTTGATAATTTATCAACACTCGGCTACACCCAAATGACTCCTGTACAGGCACAAAGCCTGCCTCCTGTTTTAAGTGGTAAAGATATTATTGCCCAAGCTAAAACAGGCTCAGGTAAAACAGCGGCATTTAGTCTAGGCGTTTTAGCCAAGCTGAATGTTAAACGCTTTCGTATTCAGTCGTTAGTGCTGTGCCCAACCCGTGAGCTTGCAGAGCAGGTAGCGGTTGAAATGCGCAAATTAGCACGCGGTATTCATAATATTAAAATTTTAACTTTGTGTGGCGGGGTATCAATTGGTCCTCAAATTGGCTCACTTGAACATGGTGCGCATATTATTGTAGGTACACCAGGGCGAGTTGACGACCATATTCGTAAAGGTACATTGCGCTTAGATGATGTTGAAACGCTGGTACTTGATGAAGCTGACCAAATGCTTGATATGGGTTTTCAAGACACCCTCGATGCCATAATTGAGTGTATTCCAACAAATCGTCAAACATTGTTATTTAGCGCGACTTTTCCAAAATCAATAGAAGCCATTGCAAAGCGTGTTCTGAGCAACCCTGAAATGATTAAAGTAGAAGAGCAGCAAGAAAAAAGCACTATCAAGCAATACTTCTATAAAATGGATAATAATAAGCAACGTTATCCAACCCTTAAATTACTATTACTTAAATTTACCCCACAAAGTTGTGTGGTGTTTTGTAATACCAAGGTAGAAACACAGCAAGTATGTGATGATTTAGCCGATGAAGGCTTCAGCGCCGTTGCATTGCATGGCGATTTAGAGCAGCGTGACCGTGAGCGTACACTGATTCATTTTGCCAATAAGAGTGCGTCTATTTTAGTGGCAACCGATGTAGCAGCACGCGGCTTAGATATTGATGATATGGACATGGTAATTAACTATCACTTAGCGCATGATCCACAAACGCATGTTCACCGTGTAGGGCGTACCGGGCGAGCGGGCAAAAAAGGCATTGCGTGTTCTATTTACGGTGATGCTGAGCAATTTAAAGTAGCGCAAATTGGTGACCACTATGAGCGTGATTTTACCCCTGAGCCAATGCCATCTTATAACCTATTAGATAAGCCTCCATACAAACCTGAAATGGTGACATTG
Source organism: Pseudoalteromonas sp. SiA1 (assembly GCF_018732205.1). Lineage (NCBI taxonomy): Bacteria > Pseudomonadati > Pseudomonadota > Gammaproteobacteria > Alteromonadales > Pseudoalteromonadaceae > Pseudoalteromonas > Pseudoalteromonas sp. SiA1. The sequence goes on from NZ_CP076084.1 coordinate 118,514, forward strand.
ATGATAGATGCAGGCAAAAAGCAAAAAGTGCGTGCCGGCGACATTTTAGGCGCATTAACAGGTAAAGATGGTATAGCAGGGCGCCAAGTGGGTAAAATTAATGTACTTGATAACGTGGCTTTTGTCGCGGTAGAGCGTAACTCATCTAAACCCGCGTTACGTAAATTAACCGAAGGCAATATTAAAGGGCGTAAAATCCGTGCTCGTCGCCTGACGCGCTAGTTTTACGTTTTAAGATGAGCAGCTCGCCTTGAGTTGCTCATATTCCATTTTTAATTGTTTAAACACTTCATTATCACCCCCTTGTTTGTCTGGATGATGCTGAACGGCTAGTTGTCGCCAACGCTTTTGTAATGTTTTTAAGGTAATTGGTTGTACTAATTGCCAGCGAGCGATTAATTGCTGATGTTGCTGAGCACTTAAAGGCGCTTCATGTTGTTTAGGCTTACTGAAACGTTGCCAAAAGCTATCTAATAATGCGTTAATTTCTGCTGTTGATGTTTCAAAGTTTTGCCAGTTTAAGTAGTAGTCACGCAGCGGATCGTTTGGGTGAAGTTGGTTTTGGCGAGGGTCGCTCACCAGTTCAATGTGTAAACTTTTAATCAGTAGCTGCTGTTTTGGCATGACTTGCTGCTGTAGCTGATAAAGTGCATTCATAATTAAAAAATTACGTTTAAATAAATCACGCTCGGGATCAGCGGCTAAGGTATCAAGTAACCCACGTTCTTTTAGTTCCGATGCTAAAGTATGAACCATCCACACTTTATTATTGATTAATAGTTCAAAAATCTCATCTATCAGTGGGTTAAGCATTGTTTACAATCTATTAATTGGTGTATCTTGAACAAATTATCATACACCTAAGTAACATTAAACCCCAAGGAGTGGGCGTGAATGCCTGTTTTATATTGGTCTAAATTAGATGTTTACATATTGTTTGGGTGTCATTTTATTATGGCTAGCAAGGATTAAAGGATATTTTTATGCTGACTCGGTTAAAGCGCATCTGCTTTATTGGTCTTTTGGTTGTACTGAGTGGTGCATCAAACGACGCTTTATCCAATGAGCAGACAAGTTTGTTTGAGCAGTTCGATCTTGAGCAAACATGGACTAAAAAGCACCGCCTTGCAACAGACATATTAGCTAACCCTGATCTTCCAAATTTACAACGCGTGACCATTTACAGTGACTTAGCGGAGCTGGCGTTTACACAGAGTGATTTAGCTAATGCACTAAAGTATTTTAAATTACTAGAGGCGAATAGCACCCTCAAAGAACAGCCAAAACTTTATTTTCGTGCAATTAAAATGCAAGGCGTGGTGCTTTATTATCAAGGGTTAGTGCAACAAGCGGTCGTTGATTATAATCGCGCGTTAAACATTGCCATTACCCTTAAAAGCCCGATTAAACAGGCTAACTTACTCAGTAATATTGGGCTCGCTTACTTTGATATGTATAACATGGAGCTAGCCCTCGACTATTATCAGCAAGCCAAAGTCATTTATGAAAAAGAGGGGAGCGCACAAGATAAAGCCGATATATTACATAATATCGCCGGTATTTATATTCGTCTCTCTCGGTATGAGTCCGCGCTTGAGATGTATCGTGAGGTTTTAAAAGTTTTTCAAGAGCTTGGTGATGACGATGGGGTTGCGCAGGTATACGGTAACATGGGTGTGGCGTACACTGAATCGAGGCAGTACCAGTTAGCGTTGCATTACAACCAATTAGCTTTGCGCTACTATCAAAGTGTTAATAACGCCTTTCAGCTTTCGACTAAGCACACCAATTTAGCCACAATTAATCTTAAATTAAATAAATTTGATGTCGCGTTATATCATGCTAATGCAGGGCAACAGTTTGCACTTGAGGCTGATAATAAGTCGTTACTAGCGGCTGCCTTACACGTGTTATCGACTGTTCAATTTGTGCAAGGCGATACAGAAAATGCCAAAGAAACCTCAGAGCGTTCAATTACGCTTGCCAAAGAGTATAATAATGGCATGCGCATAAAAGATGGTTTGGGGGTTGAAGCGCTGATCCATGCTAGCTTAGGGGATTATGAAAAAGCGTTAAATTTGCATCAACAGTATGTTGATTATCAGCGCAGTGTTAATACCGAAGAAGCCTCAAAAGCGGTCAGTCAATTTCAAATTCAGTTTGAATCAAATCAGCTAAACCAAGAAATTAAACAATTAAAACAGCAACAATACTTACAAGAATTACAAATAGCTAAACGTTCACAGCTGACGTTCTTATTGGTGATTGTTGCCATATTGATTTTAATTACAGTAATTGCTGTTTATAAACGCCGAACAGAAAAACAAGCGAAGTTAAAGCTGAGTGAGCAAGTTGAACAGCGCACCAAAGAGCTGCAAAGTGTGGCGCAAGAACTGCGTGAAGCTAACGAGGTTAAAAGCCAGTTTTTAGCGAATATAAGCCATGAAATTAGAACGCCATTAACCGCTATTTTGGCGCAAACTGACGATCTTATTAGTGGTCAGTATAAGGCTGAGCAATTACAAGATGAGCTTAGGGTAATACAACGACAAAGTGAGCATTTAAGAAGCCTGATTAATGATGTGCTTGATTTAAGTAAAATCGAAGCAAACAGGCTAGAACTTAACATTAGCTGTTTTGATATGGTGCAATTGATCAACGATGTTCATGCTATGTTTTCTCCACAAACTAAAGCGAAAGGCTTGTCACTGATATTAGAGAGTCAGTTAGGTGATACCTATTTTACGCGGCTAGATTTAACTCGAGTAAAACAAATACTTATTAATTTATGCGCCAATGCCATTAAGTTTACTCATAAGGGGCACGTAACAATTGCTGTTAGCAAAACGGATCAAGGGCTGCTCTTTTGTATTCAAGATACCGGAATTGGTATGAGCTCCTCACAGCTTAAGCTTATTTTTGAATGCTTTAGTCAAGCAGATAACAGCATTAGCCGACGTTTTGGCGGTACCGGTTTGGGCTTGAGTTTGTCGCAGCAGTTAGCAGCGATGATGGGTGGCTATATTAGCGTGCAGAGTGAGTTTAAAAAGGGCAGTGAGTTTTCGTTCTATTTGCCTTGTATACAAGTTGAAGAGCAAGTTTGCCACGATGATATGCAGGCTAAATCGGCTGCAGGGCATAGGTTGTTATCCGGTAAGGTGGTGCTTGCTGAGGATCACAGTGATAACCGCAAACTGATCAGTCGTTATTTACACTCCCTAGGACTTGAAGTGATTGCCGTTGAAAATGGTGAGCAAGCCGTAGAGCAAAGTTTAAAACTGTATCCGGATTTGGTGCTTTTAGATATTCAAATGCCCGTTATGGATGGTATTTCTGCGTTTGAACTACTCAAACAATGTGGCTATGAGCAGCCTATTTTAGCGTTAACGGCCAATGCCATGAGCCACGAGATTGACCACTACTTATCACTTGGTTTTAGCGATTATTTAGCAAAACCAATAGACAAAGAATCTTTTTACACTGTTTTAGCTAAATACTTAAGCTCAGCAAATGAGGATTCATCGACAGAAAGTATCCATGTAGATATGAGTGATTTAGTAGCGAGTTTTAAACAAAGCCTGATTACAGAAAGTGAGCTAATTGAACAGCATTTTAAAGTTGGAGATTATAAATCGCTGCAAAAAGATAGCCACCGAGTTTTAGGTGCGGCACAAATGTTTGAGTTTAAAGAAATAGCATTAGTGGCAAAAGCACTAGATGATGAATTACTTCAGTCACAAATTAACACTCAAAAGTTAACAACATTAGTAAATGACTTGCTGGTACTGCTTAAGCAATACGGATAAGCTGATTTACTCTAAAAATAAAAAAGACACCATCTGGTGTCTTTTTTATTTAAAAACGTTTATTTAACCAGCGTTCAGATTACTGACGTTTCATCGAATCAAAAAACTCATCGTTGGTTTTACTCATCGATAGTTTATCGATTAAAAATTCCATGGCATCAATTTCTGACATGTCATGGACTATCTTACGTAAAATCCACAGCTTTTGGAGCTCATCAGGCTTAGTAAGTAATTCTTCACGACGCGTACCAGAACGGTTAAAGTCGATAGCTGGGAATACACGTTTTTCCGCAATTTTACGGTTAAGGTGTAGTTCCATGTTACCCGTACCCTTAAACTCTTCGTAGATAACTTCATCCATTTTAGAGCCGGTATCAATAAGCGCAGTCGCAATAATTGTTAAGCTACCGCCTTCTTCAACGTTACGTGCAGCACCAAAGAAACGTTTAGGCTTATGTAATGCATTAGCATCAACACCACCGGTCAATACTTTACCTGATGATGGAATAACGGTGTTGTAAGCACGTGCTAAACGTGTGATTGAATCAAGTAAAATCACCACGTCTTTTTTGTGCTCAACTAAGCGCTTTGCTTTTTCGATAACCATTTCAGCAACCTGTACATGGCGAGATGCTGGTTCATCGAATGTTGATGCAATAACTTCACCTTTTACTAGGCGTTGCATCTCAGTCACTTCTTCCGGACGTTCATCAATAAGTAAAACCATTAATGTAACATCAGGGTGGTTATGTGTGATTGATTGCGCAATATTTTGTAGCAACATGGTTTTACCCGCTTTTGGCGGTGCTACTAATAAACCACGTTGGCCGCGGCCAATGGGTGACGCTAAATCAAGAACTCGTGCGGTAATATCTTCTTTACTGCCGTTACCACGTTCCATACGAAAACGTTCGTTTGCATGTAGTGGTGTCAGGTTTTCAAAAAGTATTTTAGTGCGAGAGTTTTCAGGTTTATCAAAATTAACTTCGTTTACTTTAAGTAAAGCAAAGTAACGCTCACCATCTTTCGGCGGACGAATAAGACCTGAAATAGAGTCGCCAGTACGCATACTAAAACGGCGAATTTGGCTTGGAGATACATAAATATCATCTGGGCCAGCTAAGTAAGAAGCTTCTGATGATCTTAAAAAGCCAAAACCATCTTGCAAAATTTCTAATACACCACCGCCGAAGATATTCTCTCCGCCTTTGGCATGGGATTTAAGAATAGCAAAAATAATGTCTTGCTTTCTTAAGCGGGCTACGTTTTCGAGCCCCATGGACTCAGCTAAGTTTACAAGCTCTTTTATAGACTTGTCTTTTAATTCGCGTAAATGCATATTGGTGGGTTCTTTATTACAGTTGTCATACTCAAAATCGCTTTATTAGATCGTTGAGTGAGGTTTGTTGAATATAACTAAGGATTAGTTGGCTTTATAAACTAGCAGGTCATTACTGCAGCGTCCAGTACTTCTGTAAAATAAATAATAAAAAAAGGGCTGAGCGCCCTTTTTTTATAAATTTACACTTAGATGTTGTTTTCTAAAAACTCAACTAATTGTGTTTTTGATAGTGCGCCTACTTTAGTTGCAGCCACTTGACCATCTTTGAAAAGTAGTAGTGTAGGAATACCACGAATACCAAATTTAGGTGGAGTACCTGCGTTTTGGTCAATGTTTAATTTAGTAATCGTTACACGGCCATCAAATTCCTCAGCAACTTCGCTTAGAATTGGGGCGATCATTTTACACGGTCCGCACCATTCAGCCCAAAAGTCTACTAGTACAGGTTTGTCTGATTGTAATACGTCAGCTTCAAAGCTATCGTCGGTAATTTGGATTATTTTCTCGCTCATTGCGCTCTCCGGTTTAGTTAGGCGAAATATTTAGTGCGTATTTAAACACTCTTGTTTCTTATTGCAAGTTTAAACGTTATGCTTAAACGCTATGACTAAGACACATTTGACCGATAAAAAGTTTTCAGACTTTGCTATTGCACCGGAAGTGGTTGCCGGGTTAACCGAAAGTGGGTTTGAATATTGCACACCCATTCAAGCTAAATGCCTACCGTTTATTTGTGAAGGGCGCGATATTGCGGGCCAAGCACAAACAGGTACAGGCAAAACGTTGGCGTTTTTAACCGCCACATGCCACCGGTTATTACAATCTAGCAAAGCACCTAGTAAACATCCAAGAGCCCTGATCATGGCCCCAACTCGGGAGCTTGCGATTCAGATACACAAAGATGCAAAAATTTTAGCGCCGCACTGTAATCTTAACTTAGGTTTAGTATATGGTGGCGAAGATTACGAAAAACAACGTGCACAACTAGAAAAAGGCGTTGATATTTTAATTGGTACTACAGGTCGCCTAATAGATCTGTACAAGCAAGGCTGTTACACCCTTAATGAAATTGAGGTAGTCGTGCTAGATGAAGCCGATCGTATGTTCGATTTAGGCTTTATTAAAGATATCCGTTATATGTTCCGTCGTATGCCGGATACATCAGAACGTTTAAACTTATTATTCTCTGCCACACTGTCGTATCGTGTACAAGAGCTTGCATTTGAACACATGACAAACCCAGAGCATGTGCAAATAGAACCCGATGTAAAAACGGGTAAGCGTATTCAAGAAGAGCTATTTCATCCTTCACAAGAAGATAAAATTAAGCTGTTGTTAACCTTGATTGAAGAAGAATGGCCTGAGAAAGCCATTGTTTTTGCAAATACCAAACACAGCTGTGAAACTGTGTATGCATGGTTAAAAGCAGATGGACATCGAGTGGGTATGCTCACCGGTGATGTAAACCAAAAGAAACGTCAATCAATACTCGCGCAATTTAGTAAAGGCGAGCTAGACTTTTTAGTGGCTACCGATGTTGCTGCGCGTGGTTTACATATTCCAGAAGTAAGTCATGTATTTAACTTTGACTTACCTGATGATTGCGAAGATTACGTTCACCGTATTGGTCGTACAGCTCGTGCAGGCGCTTCGGGTCATGCAATTAGCTTTGCGTGTGAGCAGTATGCTTATAACCTTCATGAAATTGAAGAGTACATCGAGCACAGCATCCCTTTATCGCATTACGATAAAAGTGCATTGCTAGATGATTTGACTAAGCCGACTATTCACAGAAAACGTAATTTTTCTACCGGTCCACGTAATCGTAGTAATAACAACGGACGTCGCCCAAATAATGGTTACCAAAAAGGACGGTCTTAACCGACCGTTAGTTTGATAGTATTCGTAACTAGAGGTTTTTGAACGGTGGGGCAACTTAAACCGCAAAAAAATGTATATGCAGTCATTGATTTGGGCTCAAATAGCTTTCATATGCTTATTGCCAAATCAGTGGCGGGTGGCTTGCAAACAATAGGTCGCGTCAAACGCAAAGTAAGACTCGCCGCTGGGCTTGATGATAATAATCTATTGAGCTTAGAGGCTATGCAACGAGGCTGGGAGTGTTTGGCCTTGTTTGCGGAACGTTTGCAAGATATTCCCAAGAAAAACATCACCATTGTTGCCACTGCAACACTTCGTTTAGCAACCAACGCCGACGACTTTAAATTACATGCTGAAAAAATATTAGGCCATAAAGTTAATGTTATTAGTGGTGAGCTAGAAGCGCGAACTATTTACAAAGGAGTTGCGCACACTTCTTCATGTGCGGGCAAACAGCTAGTTATTGATATTGGTGGTGCGAGTACTGAAGTGGTGATTGGTCAAGGCTTTGAAGCACGTCACTATAAAAGCCTTAATATAGGGTGTGTTACTTACCTTGAACGCTACTTTAAAGATTGCCAGTTAAATGAAGCAAACTTTAATACTGCTATTAATGCCGCGCGTACTGTTATTGATGAAATAGCACCTGAGTATAAAACGGCTGGTTGGCAACTTGCCTCTGGTGCGTCAGGGACCGTACAAGCTATTCAAGAAATCATGGTGGCACAAAATTTAAATGAAATGCTCACCCTTGAAAAGCTATACACCATTAAACAACAATCTATTGCTTATGAGACTATAGCTGAACTCGACTTGCCAGGGTTAAGTGAAGAGCGACGTTTAGTGTTTGTATCTGGGCTGGCTATCTTAATTGCACTGTTTGAGTCACTAGAAATAGAACAAATGGGATTGGCTGGTGGCGCGCTTCGTGAAGGTGTTTTATATAGCATGCTACCGGAACTGCATAATAACGACATTCGTCAACGTACTATTGATGGTTTTATGAATCGTTATCATGTGGATCAAAAGCAAGCATCGCGAGTATCCGGCTTAGCTTTACAATTAGCTAGCGAGGTTAATCACTATTGGCCGATAGAAGCATTAAGTGGATTACCGCTTTTAAATGCGGTGGCGCAACTTCATGAGATTGGTTTATTAATAGAGTACAAGCAATACCACAAACATACCGCTTACATTTTAGAAAATACCGATATGCCAGGTTTTTCGCAATCAGAACACAAAGTGATCGTTGCGATTGCCAACAGCCATCGTTCAGACCTTCAAAAAGGATGTTTAGATCATTTAGGTGCGCACAGTAACGTTGCAACGTATATCGTTCGACTATTACGTGTTGCCGTTATTTTATCTATGCGCCGCCAAGATGATGTCTTGCCTAACTTTAAGATAACAGCTGAAAATGAAGAGTTAGCTATTCAATTTGAAAACGATTGGTTAAAAAACCACCCATTAATGGCAAGTGAGCTAAATCAAGAGATTAAGTATCAGAAAAAATGTGGTTGGAAACTTAAAGTAAACTAGTTAAACCGCTCTTTACCACAGTTTTTAGTGGTTAAAATGAGCGTTTAGTTGTAATTTTGTTCGAACAGTCATTTATTTCAAGTTTTCTTCAAAAAAGGGTTGATCTGTTTTCGGATCTCCCTATAATGCGACCCCACTGAGACGGGGAACGCCAACGCATAGCGAGGCACTCACTACTCAGTGAGTTGAGTAAAACTTAGTTTCGAAAACTTTCAAGTTTAACAAAATTAAGTGTTGACAAAAAAATAGGAAAGCGTAATATGCGCAGCCCTAGCGAGATAAAGTTAAACGCTTTAATCGCAACGTTCTTTAACAATATAAAGCAATCATCTGTGTGGGCACTCGTACAGATTGAGTTCTAACAGCCAAGCTACTTCGTTCTTTATTGAGCAAGTAACGAGGCAAACAAATTTAGAGTC
>NZ_CP076084.1:130000-3320000 GCF_018732205.1 Pseudoalteromonas sp. SiA1
GCGTACCTTTTGTATAATGGGTCAGCGACTTATATTTTGTAGCGAGGTTAACCGATTAGGGTAGCCGTAGGGAAACCGAGTCTTAACTGGGCGAATAGTTGCAAGGTATAGACCCGAAACCCGGTGATCTAGCCATGGGCAGGTTGAAGGTTGAGTAACATCAACTGGAGGACCGAACCCACTAACGTTGAAAAGTTAGGGGATGACCTGTGGTTAGGAGTGAAAGGCTAATCAAACCGGGAGATAGCTGGTTCTCCCCGAAATCTATTTAGGTAGAGCCTCGGACGAATACTTACGGGGGTAGAGCACTGTTAAGGCTAGGGGTCATCCCGACTTACCAACCCTTTGCAAACTCCGAATACCGTAAAGTAATATCCGGGAGACACACGGCGGGTGCTAACGTCCGTCGTGAAGAGGGAAACAACCCAGACCGCCAGCTAAGGTCCCAAAGTCATAGTTAAGTGGGAAACGATGTGGAAAGGCCCAGACAGCCAGGAGGTTGGCTTAGAAGCAGCCATCCTTTAAAGAAAGCGTAATAGCTCACTGGTCGAGTCGGTCTGCGCGGAAGATGTAACGGGGCTAAACTATGCACCGAAGCTGCGGATTCAAAATTTATTTTGAGTGGTAGGGGAGCGTTCTGTAAGCGGTTGAAGGTGTACCGGGAGGTATGCTGGACGTATCAGAAGTGCGAATGCTGACATGAGTAACGATAATGCGGGTGAAAAACCCGCACGCCGGAAGACCAAGGGTTCCTATCCCATGTTAATCAGGGTAGGGTAAGTCGACCCCTAAGGCGAGGCCGAAAGGCGTAGTCGATGGGAAACGGATTAATATTTCCGTACTTGGTATAATTGCGATGGGGGGACGGAGCAGGCTAAGCAAGCATGGCGATGGTAGTCCATGTGAAAGTGTGTAGGCTAGTGACTTAGGTAAATCCGGGTTACTGTTAGGCTGAGACACGAGACGAGTCACCAAGGTGATGAAGTTGCTGATGCCATACTTCCAGGAAAAGCCTCTAAGCTTCAGATTATACCGAATCGTACCCCAAACCGACACAGGTGGTCAGGTAGAGAATACTAAGGCGCTTGAGAGAACTCGGGTGAAGGAACTAGGCAAAATCGTACCGTAACTTCGGGAGAAGGTACGCTCCGATTGGTGATGAGACTTGCTCTTTAAGCTGATTGGAGCCGCAGTGACCAGGTGGCTGGGACTGTTTATTAAAAACACAGCACTGTGCAAAATCGCAAGATGACGTATACGGTGTGACACCTGCCCGGTGCCGGAAGGTTAATTGATGGGGTTATCTTCGGAGAAGCTCTTGATCGAAGCCCCGGTAAACGGCGGCCGTAACTATAACGGTCCTAAGGTAGCGAAATTCCTTGTCGGGTAAGTTCCGACCTGCACGAATGGTGTAACCATGGCCACGCTGTCTCCACCCGAGACTCAGTGAAATTGAAATCGCAGTGAAGATGCTGTGTACCCGCGGCTAGACGGAAAGACCCCGTGAACCTTTACTACAGCTTGGCACTGAACATTGAACCTACATGTGTAGGATAGGTGGGAGACTTAGAAGCAGAGACGCTAGTTTTTGTGGAGTCGTCCTTGAAATACCACCCTTGTAGTTTTGATGTTCTAACGTTGGCCCCTGAATCGGGGTTACGGACAGTGCCTGGTGGGTAGTTTGACTGGGGCGGTCTCCTCCCAAAGAGTAACGGAGGAGCACGAAGGTTGGCTAAGTACGGTCGGACATCGTACGGTTAGTGTAATGGTAGAAGCCAGCTTAACTGCGAGACAGACACGTCGAGCAGGTACGAAAGTAGGTCATAGTGATCCGGTGGTTCTGAATGGAAGGGCCATCGCTCAACGGATAAAAGGTACTCCGGGGATAACAGGCTGATACCGCCCAAGAGTTCATATCGACGGCGGTGTTTGGCACCTCGATGTCGGCTCATCACATCCTGGGGCTGAAGTCGGTCCCAAGGGTATGGCTGTTCGCCATTTAAAGTGGTACGCGAGCTGGGTTTAGAACGTCGTGAGACAGTTCGGTCCCTATCTGCCGTGGGCGTTTGAGAATTGAGAGGGGTTGCTCCTAGTACGAGAGGACCGGAGTGAACGAACCGCTGGTGTTCGGGTTGTCATGCCAATGGCATTGCCCGGTAGCTACGTTCGGAACTGATAAGCGCTGAAAGCATCTAAGCGCGAAGCAGGCCTCGAGATGAGTTCTCACTAGACTTTTAAAGTCTCTGAAGGGCCGTTGAAGACTACAACGTTGATAGGCAAGATGTGGAAGTGGTGTGAGCCATTAAGCTAACTTGTACTAATTACCCGTGAGGCTTAACCATACAACGCCAAACGCGTTTTATGTGATAGTGAAACAAGCGAAGAAGTTAATATAACTAAAGTAGATACTTGAAGACTTTATTATCAGAAATTCCAAATTTTAGTAAGGTCGATTAAATCGAACTTACACCAAATTTGCTTGGTGACAATAGCGTTTTGGACCCACCTGACCCCATGCCGAACTCAGCAGTGAAACGAAACAGCGCCGATGATAGTGTAGCATTTGCTATGTGAAAGTAGGACATTACCAGGCTCCAAACAAGAGAAACCCGTTACAGCGATGTAACGGGTTTTTTGTTGTCTGCAGGAAAGTATAAAGACTCAAAGCCAAGACCTCGCACCGAACTCAGTAGTGGCCGCTCTTGCACATCCTGTACTCCACGGCATTCGTATTCCTATACATCAAACAAAACAGCGCGAAGGCAAGCCCTGCACAAGGTCGCCCCGACACAATAATATTATCCCATTTGCTATGTGGCTCTCTAGCGCTGTGGGCACTACGACATCACCAGGCTCCAAATTAAAGAAAGCCCGACTAGCAATAGTCGGGCTTTTTTACGTCTGCAGAAAAGTGAAAATGCAGCTGAAAGGTAAAAGTAAAAGAATAAGCGCCTAAAGCCTACTAACCGAACTTTTGTTATTAAGTGTTGTTTATATAACAAATAATTAGCTTAGAACAGTCCATAGGCTTCGGTTTCTTGCTCTTGTGTGTTGTTAGAAGCTTGAAGTTCTTTGGGTTTAAATATAGCGCTTGGATCAATAAGTACGCTGTGTTTATCGGCTAGCTTAATTAATCCATGCATCATATTTCTTGTTTGTGGATCAATATCAAAGCCTATTTCAGTCAACTTATCGAGAGGTTTTATATCTTCTTGTCTATATTCAATATTATCTTCTACTTTATCAACTAATAAGCCAACATGCGGGGTCATTCCATCTTTTGTTGTAAAAACAATAATCGGTTTATAGTCTAAGGTTATTTGCTCTTTGGCTGATTCAAATAAGCGCTCTAATTGGATCAGCTCATGGCGCTTTACAATTTCAAGCTGTATGAGGACTTGTTTACTATTTTTTTGTTTATGTACTTTAATAGTGTCTTCTACTTTTTGTAAAAGTGATTTAAACGGCTCATTAAAGCGTGACATCGTACTTTTTAATTCGTCGTTATCGGTTTTAAATTCCATATAAAATTGTTCAAAGTCAGCAAGCTCACATTGACTCGTATTTAACGAATTTTGCGAACTTAGTAACGCTTGTTCTAATTGATTAAACCACGTATTGAGTTGTTTTTGCCAAGATTTAAGTTGCTTTAACGCATCTCGGTTACTGTGCTCTGTAGACACGCCATTTAAAATTATTCCTAAGTCAAATACTGGGGTTGGGATCCCCATATAATCTTTAACGCCTAGGAAGCTCTTGTTATCGTTAGGCAGCACCGTGAGGTTATTATGAAATTGTTCCGTTAATAAGATATCAAGAATCTTAAGTGAAATGGTTTTATAACCCACTTTAAAATTAATTAAGTCCATGGCTTCCTCACATACTAAGTTTGTATACTAAGGATAGAACAATATTTGCAAGGTATTTATTTATTCACATAATAAGAGCGATAAACATTACGTTTATTGTTGTTTTCAGTATTTATGAATAACTTTTGGATAAGTGTATCGGTTACTAATAAAGAATTAAGCTCATTCATCAGGCAGGATTGCTGAAGGGGGAATTGACAGTTTTTCGCTGCTTTGCTAAATGCCATAGCGTTAATATAACCCTCAAAATGAAGACGACTCGGTTTTTTAATGTTGCTCGCTTGCATATCGGCTAAAAACTCAGTACAAAAATTATCGTTACAATTTAGTGGGTTTGGAACAATCTCCGTTACCATAATATGTGAGGGTGAGTTTACTTCATCAAATAAGTCAAAGCTGGGTACAAACGAAACGCTAGTATATTCAGGATTAAACCCTTGCTTTTGGGCGCTATTAATAAACTCAGAGAGTGGTTCATAAGTGCCGACTAAACAGATTGCCGTAACTCCGCTTAATTTTAAGGTATTAAGTGCTGACTCCACATCTTGGCTATTGCGTTTGTAGCGAGCAACTATTACCGGTGTAAGGTTATATTTAGCGAGTGCTTCTCTTAGTCCTGATTCTACATATAAGCCAAATTCGTCAGCCTGTATAAACAGCCCTATTTTAGTATGTTTATGCTCTTCAACGAGGTATTTGATTTGTTCTTGTGCTTCGTCGTTATAGCTTGCTCTTAAGTTAAATGCTTTAACTGACGGTTTTTCACGTAGAAAGCTCGCCCCGCTAAAAGGCATTAAGAACGGAATTTTTGATTGTTCTAGTAAAGGTATAATTGCATGGCTGGTTGGGGTACCCATGGCACCAAACAGGGCATCAACTTTATTTGTGTAAATAAACTCACGAGTATTATTAACGGTTTGTTTGGGTTCATAGTGATCGTCAGCAACTAAAAGTAGCACCTTAGCGCCATTAATGCCGCCAGCGTTATTAACTTTGTCAAAATAAACGCTGCTACCTTTATGTAACTGTTGGCCAATATTTTTAGCAGGGCCAGTCAGTGCAGTAGACATGCCCAGTTTAATTACTTTGTTGTTGGTTTGCTCGGCATGCGCGAAAGTTTGCCCAAGCACTAATGCTATAAGGACAATGTTAAGGTTTGCTATTATGCGAAATGCGCTCATACCAATTATTTACAGCCTTTTTAAATAATGTATTAAATGACTTTGTGCCATTCAAACCTAACTGACTTTGGATATTTTTCGGTGTCCAATTTTGTAATACTAGCCTAATAAAAACATATTGGAAATTATCGTCATCGGTTGGCAAGCTATACGGCAATGCCCAAAAACGTCGCCAGAGCAATGGTTTTATATTAAAAAGCTGGTAGTCACTTGTTAACATAGACTTTAATCTTAATTGCTCAGTGATACTGCCAGTATGAGTATTAAAATGAGAGACAATTTTCGCGACCAGTTGATAATCAAGCTGACTATAGTGATCGAGTAGTTGCAAAGGGAAATCGGCTTCAAACTGTGCTACTAATTGCTCTACTAGTTGGTCACTTTTAGTTAAGCTTTTAACAACTAATGCACTGTGCTCGCCCGTTGCCTTATCTTTTTGAAAACCGAGTTTAACTAAATCAAAGCCATTACTTTGCCAAAAACTGAGTAATTGCGCATTGCCACCAAAGCTGGCACCAAACCAATGACACTCGCTCTGCAATTGCTGTTCACAGTATTTAAGTAACTGTGTGCCTATTTTTTTGTTGTGATGCTGTGGATCAATGGCAATACGCACCACGCGGGCGCAGTGTTGTTTTAAAACATCAGCATTAAAACTCAATTGTGCTAACGTTTGTGCCATTAAGTGACCTTGAGGCCTGCGCTTTCCTTGTGCTATTTCATTGCTCATGGCGGCATTAAACCCACCTTCAATCGCAATTAAACAGACACCGAGAATATTATCACCTTGTTGGCAAACAAATACATGTTGTTTAGTGGCGTCTAGTAAGTGGCGTAAATCATTCACACTGGTTTGATAATGTGCCAGCGTTAGCAACCCAATCACTTGATAAAGTAGTGACTCGTTACTAGCAAGTTGATGTGCCTGTAATTGCTTAAATTGCAAAGGGGTAGAGTGTAAGGTGACGCTGTGATGTTCAGCATCTAAGGCTAATAACGTGCGAATGTGCAGCTCTAATGGATCCTGCTTTGCAAAGCGAATAGGCTGCTCAAGAGTCATACTGCGCATATTTTTAAAATGCGTTTTAATGTAGCGAGTAAACTTTAGAATATAGCCGCGACCATTGCCTTCATAGCCAACCATGGTGCTTGAAAATACCACGCGAGGATAAAGGTGGAGTAGTTTTATGAGCATTGGAACAGGGATTGCTGCTGCTTCATCAATTAATAGCAAGTCACACTCAGGCTGTTCGTTAAGTAGTTGATCAGGTGCAATATATTGCATGTTTGCAATGCATTTATTGCCTGCTTGATACTCCAAATTAAGTGCGTTTGCTAAATGTTTAAAGCTGCTGTGCAATGCGCGAAATTGCATAGAGCTGATGAGGATTTTTTTATCGCTGAGCTCGCTTGCGGCAATCCCTAATGCCGCTGATTTTCCCCGTCCTCGATCAGCATTAATCAATAATGGTCTATTTGCCCGTCCGTGCGCGGTTTTTTTTATTAATTCAACACATTGTTGTTGCTCGGTAAAATCTATTGTACCTGCTGATGAATCAATGTCGGCAAGAGTAACCCAGCCATCTTGTTGATTAAAATGTAATAAGGAGGCGTTGCTCAGTAAGTGCTTTAAGCGTTGATTAAAAAAGCTGTATTGATGCGCTTGTCCAAATGATTGAAATAATGGCAGCGCAGGATCGCACCAATGTTCAAGTGATTCGAGCGGTGGAAGTAATACAATTAAAAAGCCACCCGCTTGAACTACGCCAGCTAAGGCTGCTAGTTTATCTGGCACCAGTCCACTGTAGCCATCATAAACAGCATGGGCGCACTCTTGCCCTAAAATTTGATGGGTATGCTCTGGCCAATGTGCATTAACTAAATTTGTGTTTTTAGAAAGAACAAAAGAGGGTTGCTGTAATTGAGCAAGCAGCTGAGTGCATTGCTCATAACACCAATTTTTATCGCCTGTAAGCAACAGTAACTGACGATGTTTAGCATTCGTTAGCTGCTGTTGCAGATGCTCTATAACGCGGTTAAACGGCTTGTAGTCTTGCATAAGCTGTTACTAACCACTTACTACCTAAGTCGTCAAAGTTAACTTGTACTCGCGATTGTGCGCCACTGCCTTCGTAATTAAGCACCGTACCAATGCCAAATTTTGCATGTAGCACCCGTTGACCTAAATTAAACCCGCTTTCTTCAAAGGCGGCATGGCTAACCGATGCACTAAAGCGACCAGCTGCTGGCGGGCGAGAAACCTGGGTTTTAATGCGAATTTCTTCTACGCAGTCTTCGGGTATTTCACGTAAAAAACGCGATGGGCTGTGGTATTTTTCTTGACCATATAAACGGCGGCTTTCTGCGTGGCTTATATACAGTTTATCCATAGCACGGGTCATACCTACATAACAAAGGCGGCGTTCTTCTTCTAAACGGCCCGTTTCTTCATTACTTTGTTGTGATGGGAACATGCCCTCTTCAACACCGACCATAAATACCAGCGGAAACTCTAAGCCTTTAGCTGAGTGAAGCGTCATCATTTGTACCGCATCTTCATGTTCATCAGCTTGCCCTTCACCTGATTCAAGCGAGGTGTAGGCTAAAAAGCCTTGTAGTGGTGAACTGAATTCTTCCTCTTCAGGGAGTTCATATTGATCGCAGGCGCTAATTAATTCTTCTAAGTTTTCAACCCGAGCACGGCCTTTTTCACCTTTTTCAGCCTGATACATTGCCATTAACCCTGAGGTTTGAATGGCATATTTAGCCTGCTCGTGCAGCGTTAAGTCACTAATCTTATCTTCAATATGTTCAATTAACTCAACAAACTTGGCAACAGCTCCAGAAGCGCGACCCGATAAATGCTGTTGCTCTACAATGGCTTTAGCAGCATACCAAAGCGGCAAAGATTCAGCGCGAGCGCAGTCACGTATATGGCTTAATGTTTTATCGCCAATGCCGCGGGCGGGCGTATTAATAACTCGCTCAAATGCCGCATCATCTTGGCGGTTACCCACTAAGCGTAAGTATGAAAGAGCATCTTTAATTTCTTGCCGTTCGAAGAATCGCATACCGCCATAAATTCGGTATTTTAAACCTTCTTGTAGCATTGCTTCTTCAAGTACCCGCGATTGCGCATTACTACGATATAAAATAGCCGCATCTTGAAGTGCATTACCCGCATTAAGCCAGCTACGTAATTTGCTACTCACAAAGCGCGCTTCATCTAGCTCATTAAAAGCAGCATAAATAGAAATAGGTTCACCGTCGTTACCGTCGGTCCATAAACTTTTACCCATTCGCTCGGAGTTATTTTGAATTAACGCGTTTGAGGCTTTAAGAATAGTGGCAGTCGAGCGGTAATTTTGCTCAAGGCGAATCGTCTCTGCGTCGAAATCGGTTAAAAAGCGTTTAATGTTTTCTATTTTTGCGCCGCGCCAACCATAAATACTTTGGTCATCATCGCCTACAATCATGATGCTGCTGGTATCGCCCGCAAGTAATTTTAACCATGCATACTGAATAGTATTGGTATCTTGAAACTCGTCTACAAGCATGTGCGCAAAGCGCTGCTGATAATGACGCAGCAAGGTTGGGTTATTTTTAAGAACCTCATAGCTACGTAGTAATATTTCTGCAAAATCAACTAGGCCCGCTCTATCACAAGCTTCTTGATAGGCCGCGTAAACACGCAGCATCATTTGCTCGTTAATATCGTATGCCTGAATATCTTTAGGGCGCAGAGCTTCATCTTTTTTAGCGCTTATGTACCAACCAAACTGCTTTGCCGGCCATTTTTTATCATCAATATTCATCGATTTTAATAAGCGCTTGATCATACGAAGCTGATCGTCAGAGTCTAAAATTTGAAAGGCTTCTGGTAAGTTTGCTTCACGATGATGTGCACGCAAAATTCGGTGCGATAAACCATGGAAAGTACCAATCCACATGCCGCCTACAGGTGCTTTTAATGTTTCTTCAACCCGTGAGCGCATTTCTTTAGCGGCTTTATTAGTAAAGGTTACCGCAAAAATACTATAGGCAGAGGCTTGTTCTACTTGCATTAACCAGGCAATACGATGAACCAATACTCGAGTTTTACCTGAACCTGCTCCTGCTAATACCAGCATGTTTTGTAATGGCGCTGCAACGGCATCGCGTTGTTTATCATTTAAGCCATCGAGTAATTCTGAAACGTCCATCGTTACGCCTTTTTAATCAATAATGAGAGCAGTATAACAGGTGTTTTTGTTAGGCTAAATAAAATACTGTTTTTATAAACAGCTATTTATAAAATACGTATTTAAGTTGTTGAATAGTTAACAGTATAAACTGAGCAAGTAACTAAAATAGCTATTTAAAATTGCTAATTTGACTTATTTTTGGCAAAAAATACTAAACTGATAAATTCGTAATAATTTAACTGTATGATTTGTAAGCCTTAATAAATTGGCATAAAGTGTGTAAGTATAAATAATAAGTACAAATACAAAATTAATTAAACTACAGAGGTTAGTATGTCTCAACAAGGTTCTGGCGGAAATGTAATCGCCGCTCTATGTAATATTTTTTTCCCAGGTTTAGGGCAGTTGGTTCAGGGTCGTATTTTAGCGGCGCTGGTGTTTGCCATTTTGGTTTTTGGCGGCTACGCGTTATGGTTTTTAGTTGTTCCAGCCATTGTTGGAGCCGTATTCCATTTATGGGCAATTATTGATGCTGCCCGCTATCGCTCAGGCGGTTAGCTATAGTTAGCTATAGTGAGCATACTTTAATAGCGCCTTATGGCGCTATTTTTGTATCTGGCTTTCATTATTCATAGCTGATTAGGTTATAATCTGTTGTATTAGCAGTACTGGAATAAAGTTATGGAATACCAATTCATTCGCGATCCTATTAGTGGGTTAAGAATTAAAATTAGCAGCGAGCACGCGATTATAGGCCGTTGGTTAAATGAAGAAATAGGCAAAGACAAAGTCGCGATGGTGCTGGCACTTATTAGCTCGGTGAGTTCAAGCTTTGAGCCGGTAACACTTAAAGGCCAAGAAATTGATCTGATCCTTTCTAAAGATGAAGCATTATTCGAAGCACATGCGCTGCATCAAGATAACGAAGATATATTAGCCTACCAAGATGATGAACTCATGCTTGAAGAGAATGATTTAAGCAGTGGTTGTGGTTTTGAAGACTTTGTTGACCTGATCAACTCATGGCATGAGTTTTCGGCTGGTCGTTAAGTTATATTATCTGTATTATTACCCTAATTATAAATCCAACAGTGGAACCAATATGTCTGCGAATTTAAACAAACTAGTTGTTATGCTAGAAATGCAAAATGCCATGAATACCAAAGTACATGAGCAATGGTTTAGTCAAGGCTTTGAGTGGTATAGAGCTATTTGGGTTGAATGTGCAGAAATGCTGGATCATTACGGTTGGAAATGGTGGAAAAAACAAACGCCAGATACTGAACAAGTAATTTTAGAGCTGGTTGATATTTTTCATTTTGGTTTATCGCTACGTATCGACGGTGAGACCAGCTACGAGCAAATCGCTACGCAGCTACAAACTCAAATGAGCGCCCCACAGCAAGGCGATGATTTTAAACAAACGCTTGAATTATTAGCGGCCAGTGCGGTTGCCAATAAAACTTTTAACGCGGCTGCTTTTGCCGGTTGTATGGCACAAATCGGTATGGATATTGATGATTTATATCGTGGCTATGTGGGTAAAAATACGCTGAACTTCTTCCGTCAGGATCATGGTTACAAAGAGGGTAGCTACATTAAAGTGTGGCATGGCAAAGAAGATAACGAACACTTAGTTGAAGTAGTTAAAAGCCTTGATACTGAGCATGCAGATTTTGCAAAACAGGTATATCAAGGCTTAGTAGCGCGTTACCCTCAGGGCGAATAAGCCAGGGTCTGTTGACCTTTGCGGATTACAATTTGTTCAAACTAGGGGCGGTTTAATCGCGACGCGAGGTTTGTAACCTAGTGGGCTAAGTAAAAACCGAGCAAAGCTTCCGCGTCCTGCTCACGCCCCTTACCTACATCCATGTAGGCAACAAAGAGTAAATCGCCCCTAGGCAGAACCCTTCGGGCAGCGCCTGTTTGGCATTGATGCTGCGTTATCGCCTATTTATGGGGAATAACCACACCACATAGGCTCTGCCTTGCCTAAATACCAAACAGACTGCTGCAAATTTAACCTTGAAAGATCAACAGACCCTAAATAAGCTTACGGTAATCGGTGACGCTTAAGTAATCGGTTATATCGTTATGTGGTTGCTGGCTATTCGGGTTAGCAACCGCAAGTAAATGCTCAATGCCGTATTCTCGAGCGGCATTTAATACCGGTAAGCTGTCATCTACAAATAATGTGCGGCGTTTATCAAACCCTAAATCCCCTTGAACCTTATGCCACAAACTTTGTTGCTCTTTACTTACCCCATATTCATGCGTTGACACCACTCCGTCTAAATAATTATCAATAGCGGTATGTTCAAATTTGAGCATGACGCATTCAGGATGAGCATTGGTAAGTAAAATGAGTTCTTTACCTGCACGTCGAAGTTCCGTTAAAAAATGCGGAACGTCTTCACGAATTTTGATTAAGTGAGCAGACTGGCGCTTTAGTTCGAGAATAGGTAAGTTTAGCTGTGCTTCCCAATAGTCAGAGCAGTACCACTGAATTTTGCCACTCACAGCCTGATAGCGTTTTAAGATATCTGCGCGGGCTTCCTCAAAACTGATATTTTGAGCCAGAGCATGTTGTTGTGGAACAACATTGAGCCAAAAGTCAGTGTCGTAATGTAAATCAAGTAAAGTCCCGTCCATGTCGAGTAATACAGTATCGATTTTTGACCAATTGAGCATGATATATCCTTGTGGAAATTGAGGCGTTAAATGACTACGTTGCGATGAAATGCTTGCAAGCGAAATATAATGGGCTCTGTTAATTGAACTATAAAAACATATACCCAATGATGAAATATTAAGGGCGAATTCAATAACGCCAGATAAATATTTAACCTTAACTACGGGTAAGATATTTTATGATTAATTCTGCATTTAAATTGCTTTTAATTCAAACTGAAACTCGCATCTTATACTCATTTGGGTATATGATTAGTATAACTGCAATGATAGCAAATTGATGCCCATGACACAGAAAAAGCACCCAACACCACCACAAATTCTCAGTAATAATGTTGTCGCTAAAAGTCGCTTATTTACTGTGGAGTCTTTAGAACTAAAATTTTCAAATGACGAAGAGCGTCAGTATGAACGAATTCGCGGCGGTGGCCGTGGAGCCGTTATGATTGTACCCATCACAGCTGAAAACGAACTACTACTCGTTCGAGAGTATTGCGCCGGCACCAATGACTATCAGTTAGGTTTCCCTAAAGGATTAATTGACCCCGGTGAAACACCTGAGCAAGCGGCAAACCGAGAGCTCAAAGAAGAAATTGGCTTTGGTGCAGAATACTTTGAAGCACTTAAAACGGTCACTATGGCGCCTAGTTATTTCAATGCCACTATGCATATTCTCTTTGCTAAAGATTTATACCCTGAAACCCTATTAGGTGATGAGCCAGAGCCATTAGTGCTTGTTAAATGGCCACTTGCGCAGTGGCAGTCGCTATTAGAACAACCTGACTTTACTGAAGCACGTAGTGTTGCCGCTCTGCTATTATTAGATAAGTACTTAGCCTCAGGAGCGACTAATGGATAAATTACTTGAACCATGCATAACACTTGCCCAAAGTGCAGGTGATGCAATTATGGCTATTTATAAAAAAGATGATATTGGTCAACAAGAAAAATCAGACAATACGCCAGTTACTAAAGCAGATTTAGCCGCAAACGATGTACTTGTTGCTGGCTTAAAAGCGCTAGCTCCCGATATTCCTATTATGTCAGAAGAGACGCCGATCCCAGCATTGGAAGACAGGCAGCACTGGCAACGCTATTGGCTGCTTGATCCGATGGATGGCACCGGTGAATTTATATTAGAAAGCGGCGACTTTGCCGTTAATATTGCGCTGATAGAAAATAATCATCCTGTATTGGGAGTGATTCATTGGCCAGCAAAAGACGTGACCTATTTTGCTACCGCTAATAATGGGGCGTTTAAGCGTAAAGGCGAGCATGATAAACAAATATTTGTAGCGCCTCCCGAAAGTTTAACTTTGGCTGTAAGCCGCCGCCAAAAGATAGAAGCCGTGAGTCAGTATTTAAATGCGCAATTTGCAACGGTGGCTTTAGGCTCATGTTCGCTTAAAGCTTGTATTGTTGCTGAAGGTAAAGCTGACTGCTTTTTAAGAATTGGTCCCACTGGTGAATGGGACACTGGCGCATCACAAGTAATAGTTGAAGAGGCGGGGGGGTGTATTACCGATGCTGAGTTTAACCCTCTGACCTATAACCAAAGGGAAAGCACAGAAAACCCAGACTTTATTGTTATGGGGCATCCCGATTGGGAGTGGCAAAAAATGATAAACCCACATCAGCGATTAGTGTAATAACCGCCTTTTGATGAGTTTTTGTTCACTTAAACGTTTTTAATTAGTAAAACCTTGCATTATAGGTTTATTCCTATATTATAGCGCTCTCTTCGAAACAGGCTTGTGAATAACACGATACTGTTACAAAGAAATTACAGGCGCGGGATGGAGCAGCCTGGTAGCTCGTCGGGCTCATAACCCGAAGGTCGTCGGTTCAAATCCGGCTCCCGCAACCAATTTCCTTTAGAGGTTTTAGGTTACTGTAAACTCTAACTTAAGAGATTAAATTAAGTAGTCGATAGACTTAAAATATACAGGCGCGGGATGGAGCAGCCTGGTAGCTCGTCGGGCTCATAACCCGAAGGTCGTCGGTTCAAATCCGGCTCCCGCAACCAATTTCCTTTAGAGGATTGGAAGCCAAGTTGTAATGTAAGCAACTATAAATAAATCTGCAATTTCAGGCGCGGGATGGAGCAGTCTGGTAGCTCGTCGGGCTCATAACCCGAAGGTCGTTGGTTCAAATCCGGCTCCCGCAACCACTGAAATAACATGTTTTATTAAATCGACACTCTACAAGAGTGTTTTTTTATGTCTGAAATTCAGTGCGTCTAAAAGCGCGTCGACTCAGCTCTCCATTAGCCAGCAAAGGTCGTTGGTTCAAATCCGGCTCCCGCAACCACTGAAATAACATGTTTTATTAAATCGACATGCCTAAAGCGTGTTTTTTTATGCCTAAAATTCATATTCCCTCACGCTATTTTTAACACGTATTTCTGCTGTTCTTTTCTAATTCTACTTTTTGAAAGTGTTATTGCTGAATATTTAGTATGCTATGCGTTAAACTCTTTAAAACTTTTTGTTATCAAAATTATGACTGAACTCTATCACTGGTTTGATTTAATTGGCGTAGCGGTATTTGCTATATCGGGCACCTTGGTTGCCTATGAAAAGAAAATGGATGGCTTTGGTGTGGTTGTGCTTGCAACCGTTACGGCTATTGGCGGCGGTACTGTTCGCGATGTGATACTCGATCAACCCGTGTTTTGGTTACACGATCAAAGCTACTTCTATGCTATTTTAGCCGCAGTGCTTGTTACAACACGACTGATCAATAAACAAAAATCGATTCCTTATTATGTTTTACAAACAGCCGATGCATTTGGTTTAGCCTTTTTTGCGGTAATGGGAGCACAAAAAGCGCAATTGGCCGGTATGCCTGATATGACGGTTATTATTATGGCGGTGATCACCCCCTGTTTTGGTGGATTGATTCGCGATGTGCTTGCCCGCGATATTCCTATGCTGCTCAAAGGTGAGCTCTATGCTATTACCTGTATTGCTGGTGGTATTGTGTATACCTTAGCTATAAACCTATCTTTAACGGTGGAAGTGGCGATGATCTTGAGTATGTTAATGACCTTATTGCTGCGCTTTTCGGCCATTAAATGGAAGATTATATTACATGTTTTTAAATATCCTGACTAAACTGGTTTAATACAGCAGTTAACTAGGATAAGGAATGTCGTTAGCCCGTATATTTTCTCGCGCACAAGTAGGAATTAATGCCCCCGAGGTTATGGTTGAAGTGCATTTAGGGAATGGTTTACCTGCATTTCATATTGTCGGCTTACCCGAAGCATCGGTTAAAGAGGCCAAGGATAGAGTACGCAGCGCTCTTGAAAACTCTCAATTTGGATTTCCCGATCAACGTATCACCGTTAATTTAGCACCTGCCGATTTACCAAAAGACGGCGGGCGGTTTGACCTTGCGATTGCGGTAGGCATTTTGGTCGCATCGGGGCAAATAGTCTGCCCTGATATTCATAAGTATGAGTTTTATGGTGAGCTTGCACTTAATGGTGAAATACGTGCAGTGAATGCTATTTTACCCTCAGTGCTCGGTGCTAAAGAGCAAAACCGTTGTTGCTTTCTTCCTCTTGAAAACGATAGTTTGGCCAGCCTTGTCAGCGGTGTAAAACGAAAAGCGGTAAGCTCTATACAAGAGGTTTGGGGAGACTTACTCAACCAACAACCTTTACCATTAAATATTGCCTACCCTGACTGTACCCAAGCGCCAGACTTTTTACTCGATTTAAGTGATGTAAAAGGCCAACCCGGTGCTAAACGAGTACTAGAAATTGCTGCCGCAGGTGGACATAACCTACTATTTAAATGTCCTAATGGACCCATAATTAATTTACTCCTTAAAGGTCAACAATGAAGTCTTTTTGTCTTTTATTCTTTACGTTAGCCACCAGCTTAGCCCATGGCGCGTATGTTCCTACGTCTTGGTCTGGAGCTAAGGAAGTCGCAAGGGATGAAGTTTATTCTGGATATACGATTACAAAGTATTGTGGTTGTTCGTATGAGCCTAAAGGTGATAGTGGGGGTGTCATAAATACAGCTTCATGTGGTTATGATGGTTCTAAAGCAAAGTATAAAAACGCAATTACAGTCTTAGATTGGGAGCATGTTGTACCAGCTTCTTTAACGCCCGCTAGGCAAATGAATTGTTGGGTTAATGGTAGTCGTAACGAGTGTGAAAGGACTTCCAAAGAGGCTCAAGCCATTATATTTGATTTGCATAATCTTGTTCCCTCTGTAGGGCAGACTAACCGTATAAGGTCAGACTCAAGGTATGGGATTATCGAAGGGGAAGCCAGAAAGCTTGGTCAATGTGATTTTGAGTGGACTAAAGATATCGTAGAGCCTTCTGAGCGGATTCGAGGTGATTTAGCTAGGATATGGCTTTATATGAGTTATAAACATGGTGTGAATCTGTCTGATGAAGAACGCTTAATGTTCCTTAGGTGGTCTCTTAGCGATCCTCCTGATGAATGGGAGTTCATTAGGAACGCTAGGATAAAGGAGCTTCAGGGTAACTCTAACGCTTATGTTGATATGTTTTTATAGTTATTTCAGTTAGTTATATCGCTAAGTGGAACTTGTAATCTAGTTGGCCGAGCCCCTATTATGCATTTTCAGATGATATAATTCCGTGTAGGTATTGTTGGTTAAAACTCTAATACCTATTCATATAAACAAATTATAAGGAGTTATATCATATGAAGGGGATGAATTATTTTTACGTTGATGAGCATGGTGTTGTACATTTTAAGAGGGTTTATGAGAACGATAAAAAGTATGTTTATTTGTTTGAGCATAGGCGTCCTTCTAGTAGAGGAAGGTCAAAAAAGAGTGATAAACCAAATGAAACGAAAGGAGCATAGCGTTTACTCTTATTAGTAGTTTTCACCTAAAGAGCTTACGTATGACACACTATGCGGGCTCATGAAGTTAACTTATCGCATTAAACATAAGGCCTACATTAGGTTACTGCATGGTGCTAATTCCCCTGTAGGCCTTGTATATAAAGACTCTCAAGGGAATTACATAGGATAACTATAGGATAGGCTTAAAAGCCAATATCTTCCCATAAGTTGCTTTGCTTTTTCTTTTCCCTCGATAACCTTATTTTCTCTGAAGGTAATGTGAAGTCATATTTAATCATATTCATAATATGTGTTCTTGATAGTTCACCTTCAGGGCTCGTTTCTTTATATTTATTTAAGTGAGCTACAGCAAGGGTCCCACCAACTTTAAAGAACGTATCGAAAACGTCTATCGCAAGAGTCTCAGGCGTTGTGTTGTGCTTATCACAAAAGCTTTCTTCAATAATATGCTCTACAGGGAAGCCAAGACGTTTTAATTCTTTAGATAAAGTAGTTGGTATATCTACACCTTTTGACTCAAAAACTGGCAATGCTTTATCTTTTTTCTGAGGTATTAAACAGAACTCTGCTGCTAGTAATGGCAGATTGTACCTTTCTCGACATATCTGCTTAAAGTTGTCATCAGTTATTTCATCGCCTCTTTGCACTGACTGTTGAGCGTTGTAAGGGAAGGGGATGTTTGAATGTTCTCTATTAATTGACGCTGGTGCAATCATAAGATTAGAGGGCGTAAGCTTACCTACGAGGTTTCCTTCACCCTTAAGAGGGTCTATATGACACAAGTGGTATTCATAAGTTTTAGTAACTGTTTCACCATCGCTTTGAAATCCACACGCTTTACGATAGAACTTCCACAGGTGAATTAGACCTCTTAGCTCATTGGTATCAGCAGGTATTGAGTTTGTACACTGACGTTGGAAGGCTCTACGTAACCATTGACCAAATGAGCTACTAAAGAACTTATAGTCAATGGTCTTAGTATGGCAGTCTTGGCATATGCTTATCGTAGAGCGACGCTGCTTGCCTGTAATTGGATTAGTCGTTAATGCTTTTACTCTACGCTTACCGCACTCTCTACAGGTCACAGGGCGTTGTTTTGCCATTGAATGGGCTCCTTAATTCTCTCTATATTTTATGCACTAATATAATTAGCGAACGAATCTAAGTGCCGTGTCGCTCGTGCGGGGATTCTGGTGTTTTGGGAAGGTATATTACTTTTCTTGCTTCGATTCTTTCACTATGCGACTTACTGAACTTACAGCAATATTATGTTTAGCTGATGTTTTACGTACAGAGAGACCACTATTTATATCTTTCATGACTTCTTCTCTGTTTATGGTAGCGCTACGACCTTTATAAAGCCCTTTCTTCTTTGCTGCTTCAATGCCTTCACGTTGACGCTCTAATATGAGTTCACGTTCAAATTGAGCCACTGCACCAAGCATTGTAAGCATTAGGTTGTTCATTGAGTTTTCACCACCAGCGGTAAAGGTTAAGTTTTCTTTTATAAACCTTATTGTGACTCCTTTAGCTTTCAGGCTTTCAACAATCTCTAGTAAGTCTTTGGTATTACGGGCTAGCCTATCCATAGAGTGAACCACCACTTCATCACCTTCACGAACATGGTTCATCATAGCGTTTAGCTGTGGGCGTTCAGTGCTTTTAGCTGAGGCCTTTTCAATGAACTTCTTATCGTAAGCCACATCAACTAACTGTCTATCAGTGGACTGTTGAGAAGATGAAACTCGAATATATGCGATAGTTTGATGGTTACTCATCTATGAAGTGTTCCTTTATAAATCTAAGACCCATAAATATTACTGTGCCGTTAATTTAAAATCAACCCTAATGAGAACGGTTTTAAGCAGTTTTATAGTGTTCTCATTTAGCATACTTAAATGGATACGATAAAAAATAGGAAATGTAATGTTCAAGACCTTGATGAGTGATTACGCGGGATACATACGGTCTTATCTATTATGAGAATAGGGGGTGGCGGCTAAAGAAAAAATGAACATTTATAAAACACGTTTCTTTTTAAAGGCATGGAACGACGCAATCGCAGATACCATCTAGCACCTCCCTGCCACCCCCCCTTTATGCACTATACCTTGCAGACGTGGTTCGTAATGAGTGGCTAAAGCTTACCTCTCAGTGTTGCATATGGAGTTACAATAATACTCCACAGTATAATGGTGATAGGTGAAGCCTTTAGATGCTTCTGTTAAATACTTCATGCAATTTTTAGTTTGGCTGATTTACCAGCTGGTTGAATCCATCATCTCTACAAATTTACGGAAGCCTGTTGATGCTACTATTTTGTTAGATATATCGAGAGTCTCTTGAGTTATCTGTATGTCTGAGTATTGGTTCATCTCCCTTGCTTCTTTAAGGGTTAAGGTAGAGCATTTACCTTCGATATAGGTGTTATTTAAAAGATTTACTTTAGCTATAAAAGTATCTGAATTAGCTATTTTCCTTATAAATTCTTCTGTGACAATGTAAGTTTTATATGAAAAGTTACTTTTGACTCCATATTTGAACTGTGTGGACTCATGCTCTGTTAAAAGGCTTGAGGCTGAGAAGCTATGCACGCCATCATCTAATCTAAAGTGTAGTGATGAATCATTACCTATATTTGTAATTGTATTCGTCCCTGCTTTCAAAAGAACAATACCTTTCTCTGCTTTGGGCGTGTCTTGGTAAAGCTCAAATCTAATGTTGATACATCCCATGTTGCTCATGCGAATATGCTTAGTTCCATCAAACTCTGAATGTCCAGAAGAGGGTATATTAAACATACTTGTCGCTATGGACTCAGTATTTGGTATTGACATGCAACCAGATAAAATCAGTATGCTGCTCAGTAAATGTAGGTGTTTCATATAGCTTCCTTGCAGTTTATAGGTATGTGTTTTTCTTTCATGAACCATTAAGGTATTACATTGTATTCAGCTTTTCAACTGAGCGTTGTTAATAAGCACGGAGCGACGCAACAGTCAGAAGCTTTACAAGCTCCAGCCCTCTCTGTGTAAAAATGCTTGCTAAAATTGCGTGTATATTAAAACAGTACTATTTATACATACAGTTAATTGTCTGGTACAATATATGAGCAATAATGCTAACAACCCAGAGGTGGCATATGGGCAGAAAAAGAGTGACAACCACAGGCGAAAGCTCCACTGGTCGTAATACGACTTTCCACGATAACTTCACTAACCAAGACATGACTAGAAGTCAGTTTATTAAGAAAATTGAATCTGGCAGCTATGCTAATTACCATGTCCGTAAAATCAATGGTGTTAAAACTCCAGTCTCCAATCCTGATAAGAACGTTAATAATAATTTAGATTAGTAAAATCGAGGGGGAAGGAATCCCCATTCTGTTTGATTGTTTGGCAGTAGTCACCAAATGTAAAGCTAAGAGTTTATTTTAAAGCTTATACCATCACCTGAGGCCCACACCTCAGTATCCTCATTATAGCTTAAATGTATATCGTCACCTTCATTCACTAAGATATCAATAGACTTCTTACTAGGGTAAAGCACGATAGACTTCAGTTGTCTTTTAAGATGCTGGTGGAGTTTAAGTCGCTCAGATTGCTCATTGATATTCGCTGTGAGTTCCGTAATGTCTATAGACTCATTATTGACAGCCTTGGCTGCTTTTATGTCAGCTAGCTCTCTATTTATCTCGTTGATGCGACTCTCTTTGTCACGGATAGCCTTACTGATGTATGTACTGAAGCCATTCTCATCAATGTCTTTAATAAGCTTATCTATTTGCTTTTGTATTGTGACCAACTCACCTTCAAGACTCAGTGTTTTAGAGGTGTCTTCAGGCTTTTTAGCATAGGTTTTTAGCAGCTTTTGTAGAGCTATTAGGATAACCCATTGGGTATAGTAGTAACGGTGACTCACATACTTACAGCCTCCACCATACCTAGCTAGGCTGCACACTAGATAATACCCACCTTTTGGTGAGCTTCCCTTATTAACGAATTGCATTGAGGAGCCACATTCGCATAATATAAAACCTGAGAATATATTCCTAGTGAAACCCTTCTTGATTGAACCCGTACTACCAATACGTCTACTTTTTATGGCTGCTTGTGATTTATACCATAAATCTTCATCTATGACTTGTGGGTAATAGTCCTTAATAACCTCGCCTGTAGCCTCCCGCTTGCCTTTTGAATTGGTGACGTGCGGGTGATATTCACCAAGTACCATTCTGCCGTTTAGGAGCTTAGATATAGTAGATGTATGCCACTGAGATGCCCTTGAGCTAATAGGGGGGATGCCCTCATTGTTTAATCTTCTAACAATGGCTGCTCTGCCATAGCCCTCAGCAGAAAGTAGAAATATGTATCTAACTATAATGGCTTTTACTTCTGAGACTAATATCTCTTTTTTATCATCACTGTAGTGTAACCATGATGGTAGAGGGGACCCCATGGGCTCTGAAGCAGCTCTGCTTTGTTTTTTATGCCATGCATCGCCCACACGTTTGCTCTTTGTGGCAGACTCCTCATGAGCTCGACTCATAGACACTAAGGAAAGCATTAGGGCGTTCATATTCATTTCACCCTTTTTATAAACCTGTCTATCCATGAGGGTAACGACTGTTATCCCTAGGTCTACGATATTCATCAGGAGCATGAGGGAAGTCTCAACGGGCTGTCTACTCATGCGGTCAAAGCTCTCAATGAGTAAGTAGCTACCTTCTTCTATGACACCTTCTTTAACAGCTTCTATAAACTTACCAAGCTCACCATCAGTGGAGTTTTTACCCTTATAGCCACTAACCCCTAGGTCTCTAAATGATAAGCTCTGAAGCTCCAATCCGTTGCTATTTGCGTATTCTTGAGCGTTTTCTAATTGACGTTTTAGGCTTCTGCCTTCGATTTGACCTTTTGTACTGAAGCGGATGTAACTGTATGCCTTGTTCATAACTCTTATGTAAAACTCTATATAAATGTAGTGAAAAATATATGGGGTCCACTAGGGTATTATAAACTATTTTTAGGGCCACCAGGAACCGGCAAATCAATGCTTGCGCAACGAATGTCTACAATAATGCCAACCATGTCAGATGATGAAGCCATTGATACTGCCGCTTTGTATTCCATTATTGGCCACTCAATCGATTTAACCAACTGGCGTCAGCGACCATTTCGAAATCCTCATCACACTTGCTCTGCAGTTGCGCTGGTAGGCGGTTCGTCTAACCCTAAACCCGGTGAAATATCGTTAGCGCACAATGGCGTATTATTTTTAGATGAGCTGCCTGAATTTGAGCGCAAAGTACTGGACTCGTTACGAGAACCCATGGAAACCGGAACCGTGACGATTTCGCGCGCGGCAAGACAAATGGAATTTCCGGCACAGTTTCAGCTTATTGCAGCACTTAATCCCAGCCCGACAGGGTGCCATCATGATAAACGGGCGACCCCTGATCAAGTGATGCGTTATTTATCGCGGGTATCGGGACCGTTTATCGATAGAATTGATTTGCAAATTGAGCTCCCTAGACTAAGCAGCGTGGAGCTACAAAGTACGACTGCAGAAGAAACCAGTGCTGAAGTGAGAGCGCGAGTAGAAGCGGCTTATGCAATACAATTAAAACGCCAAGGTAAAGTGAATGCGCGGCTAAATAACAAAGAAATGAGCTTATACTGCGAGTTACCCGCTGCGGAGCTACAGTTTTTAGCTAGAGCAAGTGAAAAGCTGGCGTTATCGCCGCGCTCTTATCATAGAGTGATAAAAGTAGCGCGTACCATTAGTGATTTAAAAGGCGCGCCACAAATTAGTTTAAATGAGCTTAAAGAAGCGCTTAATTATCGGGCATTTGAGCGTTTATTATCGCAGTTAACCCAATACTAAATAGATAGCATATAGCCTTTACCACGCACGGTGACGATGCGTTTTTGATCTTTCTCATCGTTAAGCTTTTTACGTAAACGACCCACTAACACGTCTACGGTGCGATCGTTGGGGCTCCAATCAGGCTGGCCAATTTCTTCTGATATTTTTTCACGTGAAGTGGCTTTACCGGCATTGCCGATTAAACAAATAAGCACTTTATGCTCTGCTTCGGTGAGCCGTGATTCAATCCCGCTGGCTGTAATGAGTGTGCGGTTATCTGGATGGAGTTTAAAATCTGCGTATTCAATAAATTCTTCACTGTCATCGTCGTTCTGATTGTTTGCAATACGTTTGTATAAAGCGCGCATTCTCAGCTCAAGCTCGAGTAAATCGACAGGCTTGCAAATATAGTCATCGGCACCTTGAGCAAGACCAGCAATACGATCAGCTTGTGAGTCACGGCTCGATAACAAAATAACACCAATATTGGTGAGCGTATTTAACTCTTTGGCAAGTTGTAAACCATTGCGCTTTGGCAGCACAATATCAATAATTGCCAAGGAAATAGCATTGCGCTGATTTACACGGCTTTTAACCATGCTTAAAGCATCGGCACCCGTTGCGTCAACGTCAATAGAGAACTCGGTATTTATAAAATGATTTTGGATGCGCTTTACTAGCAGCTCGTCATCTTCAACCAATAAAACATTAATTGCCATAGTCTGTTATTTTTTTAATAGTAGCCTTGCATGTTAGCATTATTCGTTACATGCATAACACAGAGTTTAATTTTTTTCGGTAACTTTATATTACAAAAAAGAATAATGAAATTACCTTTGTATTGCGCACTTTATATAAATGATTTTAAGTGCGCATTTAAATGACTACTGGCCGTACATTGAATCCCACCATTGTGGTTCATTTTTTAACTTTTTATCAAAGTAAGCCAACATGGTGTTCCACCAATTAAAGCGCTTATCGCGAGCAAATATTTGATGATCGGCTCCTTTGTACTCAATCATTTCAACATCTTTATTTAGCAGTTTTAGCGCGGTGTACATAGTTAAGCTTTCACCTACTGGCACATTCGTATCGCTGTCACCATGAATAAGCAGTAATGGCGTGGTCACTTTATCGGCATGAAACACTGGGCTATGTTGGCTATAAAGTTCAGAGTTATTCCACGGAAAACTATTTTTAGAGGCTTCGCCTGAGTATAAATATCCCCACCATCCTTCACCCCAGTAAGAAGTTAAGTTTGAAATTCCCGCATGAGCAATAGACGCGCTGAACATATCGGTTTTAGTAGCAAGCAGCATTGTCATAAACCCACCGTAAGATGCCCCTAAATTACCGACTTTACTTCTGTCTACAAAATCATATTTAGCTAAAAATGCCTCTGTGCCTTGCATAATGTCATCGGCGGTATAATCGCCCCACGCATTGACATGTTGCGCTGAAAAGGTTTGTCCAAAGCCCGTTGCACCAGTTGGCTGTACCACATAAACCACATAGCCGTTTGCTGCCCATAAATTAAAAGGGTAACGCCCTGTAAATCCACGAGTCACAGGTGAGGTGCCACCATAGTAATAAACCAGAGCTGGGTGCTTTTTAGTTTTATCAATATTACTTGGCAGATAAACACGACCAGATATTTCTACGCCACGCTTATTGGTAAAGTTAAATTCTTCAAGCTTAGGAATCGTGGTATTGGCATATGCAATCGGGTTTGAATCCCAGATTAACTCCACCTTATTTTTGCTTACGTCAAAGCGCTTGAGTTGTTGGGCGCTTGAAGCATTACTGCCAGAGAGCAGTAGCTGGGTATTGCGAGTATTTGAAAAACTAAACTGTTCTACAATATCAAACCCTGTATCTAACTTTTTAAAGCGTTGTTTACTCAGATCATATAAATACAGTGGTTGGGTGTCTTTTTCTGTCACTTTGATTAACGCATCGCCATTGCTTAGTACTTCCAATGTGCCAATCGCAGGGTCAAACTGTTTACTTAACGCCGTTACTTTTTTAGCGTTATCGGTTAGTAAATACAGCTGGCCATCATAATTATTCGCCAGCATGGTTTGCGGTAGTACTCTGCCTGCGCCATTTTTAAAATCAGGGCCTGCAACAACATAAATATTGTTTGCGGTATATTTCGCTTGATTAAAGGTTTTAAACTTACCTAACGATTTTATGCTGTTGGATTTTAATGTAAGTTCAACCAGCTCAGTCTCTGGATGGGTTGAGGCTTGCATGGCCATTACTGGACGACTTATTAATAGTTTTCCACGGTTGCTATTAGCATCTTCAAGTTGATGGCTTAATACGCCTTCGGTCAGGGCTTTGGTTAAACCACTGTGGGTATCGAGTAAATATAATTGGCTAACCGTACGGGCGTATGACCAACGGTCTTGCAAGCCTTTATGATGTTTAGTGAGGCTATTGGTTTCTTCAGGTGATTTGGACCAGCTAAAAAGAATACTATTATCGTTGTAATAGCTAAAGTTGCTTGCCCCCTCAAGGCCTGAGGCTAAGGTTTTTATAGCGAAAGTTTTACGGTTTAACTGCTTTAATTCGCCGTTGAGTAAATAGACTAAAAATTGATTATCAGGACTCCAAGTGAATTGGCTAGGCTGCGCTTCTTCAAATCGGTATACCGTTTGGTTATTAGTATTTTTAAGCTCGGTTGTGGTAATGGCGTCGTTGCCTGTTTTATCGCTGTAACGCTTTGTTGTACTTAAGTAATGCTTAGCATCAGGTGACAAAGACAAGCCGCTAATAGTTGGGGCGTCAAACAATTGCTTAGCCGATAAGCGCTTGGTCTTATTTGTCGTTAGGGTCACGGCGTCAGTTTCTGCTTTTGGCACAAACTCTAAGGTGACATCATTCCAATTAGCAACCTGTTGAGCAATGACAATAACGGTGTGTGAGCCGTTATTTAAAGCAAGCTGATAGCGTTGGTTTTCACCACTTTGTTTCTCACCGTTAATAAAAACCTGGCCTTGCTCTATTCCTTTAATGTTTAAGGAGCCTTGAGTAAATCGGTTAGTTTCAATATTAAATTTAAGTGCTTGTAAACCGCCTAAAGTAAGCGCGTTAATTTTATCAAGTGGTTGCCACTTATGCTTTTTACCAAACACAACAAAGCTTTCTTTATTTGATTCAAGTTGTGCAAGCAGATTATTGATAATCACGTCGCCATGCGGTGTTTGAAATGGCTTTGCTTGCATGTCTTCTGCAAGAGGCCCGATAAACTGAATTTTTGATTGATCGAGTGGGGCAGCTAATGCCGTTAAACTCAAACTACTTAATGTGAGTAGGGCTGCCAAGTGAGTAAAACGTTTTGCGTAACGATGCCAAGGTGCGCTTAAATTCATTACTATGCCTATTATTATTGGAGATTTGGCCAAATATAGCATGTATTGTTATGATGCTCATATATCCAATTTAGAGGAAAAAAAGTGACACTATTAATCGTTTACATGGTTACAGCGATTGTGATTTCGTTTCTATGTTCTGTCATGGAAGCGGTGCTATTGAGCATTTCACCTAGTTATGTTGCGCTGCTTCGTAAAGAGCGGCCAGTACTGGCTAAGCAACTAGAGAAGCTAAAAAGTAATATCGATCAGCCATTAGCGGCTATTTTAACACTTAATACTGTTGCACATACTGCCGGTGCTGCGGGCGTGGGCGCACAGGCTGCCGTGGTGTTTTCAGATGCGGCTGTGGGGATTGCGTCTGCGATTATGACTTTATTGGTACTGGTGTTATCTGAAATTATTCCTAAAACGCTGGGGGCTAATTATTGGCGTGCTTTAACGCCTAGTGTGACTTATGGTTTACGTATTTTGGTACTAGTCCTTAAGCCTTTTGTTTGGACAGCACAAAAGCTGACTAATTTGATGGGTCAAAAGCATAATGAGGCCTATTATATTCGCCAAGAAATAGAAGCAATGGCCGACATTGGTAGTGAGTCTGGGGCGCTTCATGCTGATGAATCAGAAATCATTCGTAACTTGCTGCACTTTAGGCATGCAAAACTAACCGATTTAATGACACCGCGTACGGTCATTTTTAAAATCCATAAAGATCTTACCGTTAATCAATACTTGAGTGAACACGGTTCGTCGTCATTCTCTCGAGTGCTAATTTATGACAAAGACGCTGACGATATCATAGGCTTTGTACATAAAAACGATATTATGTTGGCATATCATCGGTTAGGCACAGATTACAAAATTAGTAAGTTAGTTAAACCTATCTATACGGTACCGAGCACCCAAAATGTATCGTCGCTATTACAAACATTGCTCACCCAACGTACCCACATTTGCTTAGTGATTGACGAATACGGTGATGTGCAAGGAATTGTAACGCTCGAGGATATGATAGAAGCGTTAATGGGCTTAGAAATTGTGGATGAGCGAGATCAATCAACCAATATGCGCGCCGTAGCAAAGCAGCGTTGGCACCAGCGTTTAGCTGATAGTGAGCATATCGTCAGCGCCGACGATAATGAATCTCGTTAGCTGTTTTTTGTTTTAGCAGCTGTTTTTATCCAGTGTTGGGCCCACGAGATAAATTCAGCTTTTGCTTTTGGGCAACTAAATAAAAAGCCCTGTATAGCTAAATTTGTTTGATAATGCTTGAGGTAGGCCAGCTCTTCGGGGCGCTCAACCCCTTCGGCCACTAATTCAAGCTGCTCTTGGGTTGTCATATTAATTAGTGAACTGACTACCACTTGAGAAAACTTATCGGTTTCTATGTGGCTAATAAAAGAGCGATCTATTTTTACTTCTGTAAATGGCAGCTGTTTCAGTTGGTTAATATTAGTAAAACCAGTGCCAAAGTCATCGAGTGAAATACCAAAGCCGAATATTCTTAATCTATTTAAGGTTTCGAGTTGAGTGTAGCTTGAAAGGGCATGCTGCTCGGTTATTTCAAGCACCACATCACTAGGTAAAACATCATGTTTTTGTAGAAGCTGTAATAACTTATTGGGGCTGTTTAAATCATCTAACTGACACGGCGATAAGTTAAATGACAATTTCAAATTTGTACCCAGCTGCTCTTTTAGTTGCTTGATGTCACCACAGGCTTTTTCAAATAGCGTAAACGTAATGTCATTGATTAAATCGCATTGCTCAGCCAGGCTGATAAAACGGCTTGGTAAAATAACTCGCTCGTCTTTACTTGATACAATGCGAGCCAGCACTTCAACACTTTGTATTTGATTGGTGTTTATATTTATTTTAGGTTGATAGTAAGGTGTTATTTCATTATTTTTTAATGCTTTAATTAGTTTTTCTTTAGTGATTGGGCGCTCTTTTACAAGTGTGTGGCTGTTTAACTGAGCGATTTTGGTAAGTAACGTATTTACCTGATTGAGTTGCACAGGCTTAGATAGGTTGCCAATTAAATGCACATTGTGCTGTTTAGCGAGGTCAGCGGCTAGGCTGATTATTTTCGGGTCCATTTCAGAAATAATAACAATTGCACCGCAATAGCCTATTTCACCTAAGTTACGGATCAGCTCCATGCCATCCATTTCTGGCATATTAAGATCGGTAAATATGGCATCAAAATAGTTTATATCAGCTTTTACTTTTTCAAGTGCTTTAACAGGGTTTAAACAGGTGGTTGTGGATTGCGACATTTCGAGTTCAT
The DNA here is from genome assembly GCF_018732205.1 of Pseudoalteromonas sp. SiA1. Taxonomy (NCBI): domain Bacteria; kingdom Pseudomonadati; phylum Pseudomonadota; class Gammaproteobacteria; order Alteromonadales; family Pseudoalteromonadaceae; genus Pseudoalteromonas; species Pseudoalteromonas sp. SiA1. Next base: position 158,325 of record NZ_CP076084.1, read on the forward strand.
TAAAAATAGCTTTCATGACAATCAAAATGGCTTTTGAGTCATCGACAACGAGTATGTTTGGTAATTTTGTGTGCATTGTTGTCCTTAACTTAACGGTCGTAATTTATATCCGTCTGTTTTAAAAATAGTCGCTTGAATTGTTTTTGTCAGTATTTATTGCTGTTTTAAATTTTAAATATCAGCAAAATCCAATCGACAAATTATTCTATCTTGCTCGTGTTTTTTAGGTGGGTAGGTATACTAGCGCCATAATTTATAATGGTTATAATACCAAGCCGCAATAATACTTAATTATTTTGAGGGGGCAAGTCAGACGCGAGCTGCGTTAAAAATTCTCCTTTAAAGCAACTAAATAACGAAGTTTTTGCCTTGCTATCGACAGGATTTTTCTGCCTCAAAACAGTACCCCTAATTAAGCGAACTTATATAACAATGATAAAAATCGATCTGAATCTAGCCGAACAACCGTTTACGCTTATGCTAGATAAGCAACAAATTGTAAAAATATTTCATGATCAGCAAGCGATTGCATTTGAAAATCCACGTGAAAACTATGTTGAGTTTATGCTTGATGAGCAGCTAATTGGTATTGATAGCAGTGACGTTAACCAACAGAGTATTGCGCTATTTGTAGATAATCAGTTTGCCACTCAGTTAGCTTTGCCTGTGGCGGCGCAAGGCGAATCTAAAAAAGGCTTTTTGGGACTTGCGGCGCTAGGCTTTAAGTTATTTAAAAGTGCTAAGGTGGTTAAAGTGGCGCTAGCGAGCGCCTCGGTGGCCGGTTATGCTTGGCTGTTTACCATTGAATTTGCGTTAATGCTGATTGCTTGCTTGGTGGTACATGAATATGGCCACGTACGAGCTATGAAGTATTTTGGGATAAAAACCAAAGGCATTTATTTAATTCCTTTTGTAGGCGGGTTAGCCGTTAGCGACGATAAAATAACTACGCGCTGGCAAGATGTGGTTATATCACTTATGGGGCCTGCCTTTGGCTTGTTTACCTCAGTGCTAGGCGTGGTGCTTTATTACGCCACAGAAATGGAAATATTTGCAGGTGTTGCGGTATTAAGCGCACTACTTAACTTATTTAACTTACTGCCTATTTTACCGCTAGATGGTGGGCATGTATTAAAGAGTATCAGCTTTTCTATGCGTTCGTGGATTGGCTTAAGTGTATGCTTGCTGGGTGTGTTTTTTGGTTTATGGCTTAGCTATACGTTTGGCTTGATGTTGCTGGTGTTCTTTTTGTTTGTGGGCGCACTGGAAATTGTATTTGAATGGCGCGGTCGACATTACTCCCATTTAATACCACTAGATAAATACGGACAAGGTTTTTCAGCGGTTATGTATGCACTGGTGGTTGCTGGCCATGTAGCAGTAATGATGCACTTTGCCGACTCTGAAAACGCGATATTAAGCTTGCCAATGAAGATTTTATCGAGCTAAGTAAGTGCGGGCTGTAATATGAGTTACAGCCCGATTATATTAGTAAAAGCTTAATACCAACGAAATAAACACCCCAGTAATAATCAGCTATACCACGCAAAAACCCATAATGTCTTTAGCTTTTAATCCTGCAATGGCTAATACCGGTAATGCCCAAAAGGGTTGAATTAAATTAGTCCACGCATCTCCCCACGCCACAGCCATAGCAACCCGCGCCATATCTGCGCCTAGCTCTTGCGCTGCGGGTATAACAATAGGTGCTTGTACTGCCCATTGGCCGCCACCTGAGGGGACAAACATATTAACGAGTCCTGCACTTATAAAGCTGTAAAATGGCAAGCTATCGGCATCTGCAATGGCGATAAAACCTTTTGATATTTGTTGTGCTAACCCTGTATCGACCATCACCGCCATAATGCCAGCATAAAAAGGGAACTGAATTACAATTCCTGCGCCACTCGGAATCGCTTGTTGCAAGCTATTAAGTACATTATGGGGTGTTTGATGCAGAGTGATTGCCATAAACAAAAACAGGGCAATTACGCTATTGAGGTTTAAGCCGCCACCTGCGATAAAAAAGTAATAGCCTAAGTAGGCAAGTCCGAGTAAACCAATACCCATACCTAACAGCTTACTTTGCTCTAAATGTTGCGCAGGGCGTGTTATTGTTACTTTATCGGCTAAAGTGTTCTTAAGCAGTAATGGGTCAATATAAACACTGTCTTTTTCATTCGGTAGCATATAGCGGTTAACCAGCGGCATAATGATAAATAAGCCAATCAGAATCGCAATATTAAAGCCTGCGAATAAGGTTTGCTGTGTGCCAATAATACCCATAGTCGCCTGTGAAAAATGCCCTTCGGTGGCAATGGTGAGTGGTACGGAGCCTGCCAATCCGCCGTGCCATACTACAAAACCTGAGTAAGCACTTGCTACCAATAGCCGATAATCCACTCGAGTCTGCTTAGCAATGGCTTTAGCAAATAAAGCCCCAATCACTAAGCCAAACCCCCAATTTAGCCAGCTTGCTAAAAGCGAAATAAATGTCACTAAAATAATGGCTTTTGGGGCCGTATTAGCAAACGTTGCTAATTTTGTTAGTAACATACTTATTAACGAGGTACTGGCAAGCATGTAGCCTGTTACTAATACCAACAGCATTTGCATGGCAAAGCTCAGTAAGTTCCAAAACCCGCTACCCCATGATGTTATTACCTCAAGTGTGGTTGCAGGAGTCGCTAAATTCGCAATGACTAAAGTAATAATGGTGAGCAAAATAACAAATATAAATGGGTCGGGTAAGTAGCGCTCGACGAGCTTAGTAAACGGGCTGGCAACTTTATTAAGCATAATTAATAACGAGTTAGTGAAAACTTATTTGTTAATTAATCATGAAATCTTAGGATTAGCAAACACCGCTTTGAATAAACGCTAAGTAAAGCAGACTTTTTAAAGGTTGTTGATGAGGGAATGTCGCTAGCAAATACTTACCTTGGTCGGTATTTGCTAGTTATGCTCAATTAAGAATCACCAAGCACTTGCTTTAAGCGATTTTGTACTTCTTGAACGAGTAAGTCGGGCTGAAATTTTGATAAAAATGCATTACAGCCTACTTTTTCCACCATGGCTTGGTTAAAGCTACCACTCAGGGACGTGTTAAGCACCACATGTAAGTTTTTTAAGCGGTTGTCGTTACGTATTTCATAGGTTAAGCGATAGCCATCCATCGAAGGCATTTCGGCATCGGTAATCACCATTAGCAGCTCTTTTTCAACATCGCGTCCTTCATCAGCCCAGCTTTTGAGCATTTGTAGGGCTTCTAGACCGTTACTGGCAGGAATAATTTCGATACCAAGCTGCGATAACGTATCGCTAACTTGTTTACGTGCTGTTGGCGAATCATCGGCGTGCAATATTTTGCGTCCTGCAAATTCGTTTACTATGGTTTCATCCAACACCCCATCAGTAATATTGACCTCGTACTCAACTATTTCAGCGAGTACTTTTTCTACATCAATAATTTCTACTAAGTGCTCTATGCCGTCACGCTGCACTTTAGTTAGTGCCGTAATATAATGATTTTTACCCACAGAGCTGGGTGGCGGCATAATGTCAGACCAGGTCATATTCATGATTTGATCAACCTTGCCAATTAAAAAACCTTGTGTGGTACGGTTATATTCAGTTATGACCAGGTTACAATCTTCACCATATTCTTTTTTAGCCATAGAAATGGCTTGGCGAAGGTCAATCACTGGGATAGATTCACCGCGTATATTGGCAACACCGGTTACCTTAGGGTGAGAGTGCGGTATTTTGCTTAAACGGGGAAGCTTTACCACTTCTTTTATTTTAAATACATTGAGTGCAAATAAATGGCGGCTATGCAAATAAAAAAGTAGCAACTCTAAGCGATTTTCGCCTACAAGCTGAGTACGCTGATCAACTGACGCTAAAACACCTGACATAATAGACCCATGTTTTTCCTCATAACTTTATAACTATAGTTTACTCTTATTTTTCTTCATAACGAACCTTGAATATTTCGATTACAGTAAAACGTTGCTTAGGTGTTATCATTTACAGTATCGTGTTACTAAATGATTTAAATAATCAATCGATTAACAAAAAATTATGCATCATATTTTTAAACGTATTGTTGTGCTGTTGCGCAGCCATATTGATCAGGTAAGTTGGCAGTCTGTTGTAATAGCAACATCCCTACATATGCTGCTTACTTGGTGCTTATTGTTAGTGGCAAATGAGCAGGCACTGCTTTCACCGGGTACTTTTTTTTACTACTACACGGTAACCACCTCAACGGTAGGGTATGGGGATTTAAGTCCATCAACTGACTTAGGTCGTTGGGTTGTCGCATTAATACAAATACCTTTTGGTTTGGCTTTATTTGGTGTCTTGTTAGGTAAAACAGGACAAACAGTAACTTACTTAATTAGGCGCGCTATGACTGGTGATAAAAACTTTGCTCACAGTAGCAATCATATTATTATTTTTGGTTGGCATAATGCTCGTACCAAAAAAATGATCGACTACATTTTGGCTGATACTAAGCGGACAGATCGCCGTATTTTATTAGCGGTTACTGAACAAATAGAGCATCCGTTTTTAAGTAATGAGAATGTTGATTTTGCTCGCCTAACCAGTTTCACCGATTTGGATGAATTAGAACGCGTTGCCATTCGCCACGCCGATAAAGTGATTATTGATGGCCAAGATGACGACCAAACATTTACCACCGCACTGCGTATTAGCCGTTTAGTTAAAGAAGATTGTCACATAAGTGCACACTTTTTTGATGAAACGAAAGTGGAAATGTTATTAGAGCATTGCCACAACGTAGAGTGTAGCAGTACTAAATCGGCAGAGATTTTAGTGCGTTCAATGCAAGACCCAGGCTCAAGTCGTGTACAAGAGGAACTATTATCAACCTTGCACGGTGATACGCAGTTTAGTTTACAAATCCCTAGTAATGTAAAAACCATGGAGTTTGGTAAATTATTTCATTATTTTAAGTACGATCATGATGCAATATTATTAGGGGTGGCTCATAATTTAAGTGCAAAAAATATGGATTTAAATCCACCTTTAGATTACGCAGTGAATGCGGGTGATATACTGCATTATATCGCGCAAGAGCGAGTGTTGAGTGGTGAAGTTGATTGGCCTAGCTTGGAAAAATAATGACTGAAATTGCTTTTTTAATTATTGTTTTATGTGCTTACATTTTCCCTATTATGATAATTCTTAACAGTAAGCGTAGCCAAGGCCATGAAAAAAATGGCTGGCTAGTAGGCGCTATCTTCTTTTCGTGGATAGCGCTGATTCTTTACTTTTCGATTGTGCCCAAGCAAGGGCACGCCAAGAAAAAGTAAAGAATGAGTACCTTTTGTTACTTATTCTAATTGTCTCAGTTTATGCTCAACCAGCGGGTCGTCTGGCGCTAGCTGTTGAGCCACTTCTAATAGTTTAATGGCATCATTTGGATTTTCATCTTGATGCTTAATGGCTACGTCTATTAAAGGTTGAATATCAATTTTTTCTTGGTGCTCTTGCACGTGCGCTGCTTTTTCGTCGATTAAAATAGTGTGAGCGGTACTTAATAACGCTTGACGATGCGGCGAATTAGCATTGGCTTTATTAAGTTTTTTATAATAATCCTCTTTTAAACGCAGTGTTTTTGTTTGTAACCTAAATTGTGCAATGTCGATTTGTTGATTAGCAATAAAATCAACAGCCACTTGTTTATAAAACCCAAACTTATTTAAATAGGTGGTATGGGTGCCGTGCCCCATCCCAAATACGCGTAAGTGAGTGAGCTGCTGGTAGCGTTTAGCATGTTGGCGGTCAATGCGGTTGGTTGGGTCGTAAATAATGTAGCCCTCTGCATCCCCTAAATCTAAATCATGGTAGTCACCTTGCCAGTCATATTGCTGGGCAATGTCGGTACTTGAGCGGTCATCCCAAGGGGCGATAAGTTTGTTTTTAGTGCTAACAGGATGGAAAAGCAGCACTTTGTCGAGTTTGAGTAATTTAGCAAATGCACCCACAGCAAAGCCGCCACGACTAAGTCCATAACCTAGCTTGGTTTCAAAAGGAGAGAGTAGGGTTGATAGTTGCTCAATAAAAAAGATTAAATTGCGGTTACGAAACCAATTACTTTTACCCAAATGCTGAAACGCAATAATATTAACGTTTTGCTTTTGTGCTAAATGATAGCCCCAAGGTGCAAAGTCTTCGTTCAAATCACGCTCTTGTACATCAGTACCGGCAGGTGAAAAAGTAAAAAGCAGGGGTTTGTTGAGATCAACAAAGTGATATTTTACATACACATCACCGAGTAAATCCCCACTAGAGGTAGGTAGTTTTGCTTGCTTCTCATTATCGCTGAGAGTTAACCATTCATCTAACCAGTATAGTAATTTCATTTTTCCTCCAGTGCGCACAAGCTGCAGATCATAGCAAATCTGAGGGCATAAGAGAAATTGAGCCAAGCTATGCTGCGCTGGTGGAGTGCCTTTTTAATGGTAAAATGTATGTTACCTTTGCGACTACTAAGCCATGTTCAAAATTTCATTCCAGTCATTTTCGGTCACTGGCATGACCGATAAACGCCCCCTTTTTTAAGAGCAATGTCTGTCACTGACTCATTTGCCTTAATTGCTTGCAAGCTCACTATGCTACTGAGATGAGAATGATAGGTTACTTCCACCACAAACCAACGGGGGGTCTCAACGGTTGCTTTGGCATCATAATAATCGCTACTTAAATCAAACTGAGTCGGATCAGGGTAAGCGGCTTTAGTGACAATTCCTATTCCCGCAACACCAACCTGTTTACAGCTAGAATGATAAATCATCACTAAATCACCTTGTTTAACATCATCGCGGATAAAGTTACGCGCTTGGTAGTTTCGCACGCCTTCCCATAACGTGGTTTGTTCAGGGGCATACTTTAAGTCATCAATTGAAAAGGCGTCGGGTTCGGTTTTAAATAGCCAAAAAGCCATATTAGTTTTCCTCACTCAGTGTGTTGGTATTTTTCCAGTATTGTATAGTATCATTTAGAAATTAGGGGATTGAGGAAGAAATAATGAGCCAAGTATTAGATGATTTATTGTCGTTGTTATCACTTGAAGAAATTGAACAAGGTTTATACCGCGGACAAAGCCAAGACTTAGGTTTTAGAGCGGTGTTTGGCGGTCAAGTTATGGGGCAAGCGCTTTCAGCAGCCAAAGAAACACTGCCAGCGGGGCGAATTGTTCACTCATTACATTCTTACTTTTTACGCCCTGGCGACGCTGCAAAACCGATTGTGTACGATGTAGAAGCTATACGTGATGGTAAAAGTTTTAGCACTCGACGTGTCAGTGCGATTCAGTACGGTAAACCAATTTTTTACATGACGGCGTCGTTTCAAGGTGAAGAGCAAGGGTTATCGCATCAAGCGACCATGCCAGATGTTCCAGCTCCTGAAGAGTTACGTTCTTCATTAGAGTTTTATCAAGAAAATGCACAGCATATTCCAGAAGCTATCCGTAATAAATTTATTCGTGAAATGCCGATTGAAATGCGCCCAGTGAATTTTCATAACCCCTTTAAACCAGAAGCCATTGAACCAGTAAAACATATTTGGTTTAAAGCCAATGGCGATATGCCTGACGATCAACGTATTCATAACTATTTATTAGCGTATGCGTCCGACTTTGAATTTTTACCAACCGCATTACAACCACATGGTGTGTCGTTTATGCAGCCGAATATGCAAGTGGCGACGATTGACCATGCTATGTGGTTTCATCGTCCGTTTAGAATGGATGATTGGATTTTATATACTATTGATAGCCCAAGCGCGAGCTCAGGAAGAGGGCTGGTACGTGGGCAGTTTTTTGACCGCCAAGGAAACTTGGTAGCCTCTACTATTCAAGAAGGGGTAATGCGCCAGCGCTAATCCTAATACCCACTATATTGAATACCTTCAATATAGTGGGTATGGTTTTATTTTACTTGCATTGAGCGTGCACAATATCTGTTATTGACTGCCAAATACGTGCCGGTAATAGCGTTTGTAGTTGCTTGTAAGTCTCGCACAACGCTGGGCTGCCTTGTAAGCCACTGTCTGATTCACTAATCAGTTTTTGTTCGCGTAGGTTTGAAATAAAGCTACTGAGTACCTTTTTATCAAAAAACTCTGGCGTTTTAATGCCATGTAACGTACCCAAGCGCTGCGCCAGCACATAGCTTTCACGTTCAAGCTCTGCTTTTTCAATCCCTTGGCTGGTTTGAATAAAGCCAATCACAATCGCATAACGTTGCAAAGTAAAGCTCAATGCACGACCGAGCATTTCGAGTTTGGCAAAGCTATCGTTATTTTGAGTCACTTTAATGTTATCACCATCAAGCGCAATTAAGCCTTGATCACTAAAGTTAGTTAAAATACGAGTAACGTAGCTCTCATCTAACTCTTGCAAGTACCACTCTTTAGCAAACAATGGATAAAAAGATTTCACCAGCTGATGGCACTGAGTTACGGTGCTTTGATGTTGCTTAAATAAATGCAGCGCCACTAAACTAGGCACCGCAAAAATATGCAAAATGTTATTACGGTAATAGTTGAATAAGGTTTTTTCTTTATCGCTTATCGCAATTATTTCGCCAAACTCATCACTGATCACGTCAAACTTGTTAAGTTTTAAGGCATGTTCAAGTAGCTGCTCTGGTGTTTCATCTGGTGCGGTTATTTTACTGCTATAGCTTGCTTCACGTTGCAATCGTAAGTAAAACTCAAGCTGAGCTAACAGCTTTGGCTTACTCAATGCCTGCTTATCGTTTACCAGCAGTATCATCGCCAGTAGATTAACAGAGTTAAGTGCGGCGGCATTGTTAATTTTAACCATAACCTGATCAGCAAGGTTAGCCACCTGCGGCCCTAACCATTGTGGTTTTTGCACATCGGTTGCATGAATTGATTCACGCCAGTCAGGCTGGTTATCATTTAAATACTGATTGATAGAAATAGGGTCGCCAAAGTTTAAATACCCACGACCATAGTTTTTTAAATTTTTAATTGCTTTAAAAATACCTAATATCGACTCGCCTTTTTTATCGTTCCCAGCCAGCTCTTTTAAATAGGTATTGATTTCCATGACGTGCTCGTAACCAATATATACCGGCACAATAGATATCGGTCTGTCTATACCGCGCAACATGGCTTGCATTGTCATTGCGAGCATGCCTGTTTTAGGGGGTAGTAAACGTCCCGTTCTGCTGCGCCCACCCTCGGTATAAAACTTTACCGAGTAACCTTTGATAAATAACTGGCTTAAGTATTCTTTAAATACCGCTGAGTAAAGTTTGTTACCAGCAAACGAGCGGCGAATAAAAAACGCGCCACTGCGGCGGAATATGCCACCGGCTGGGAAAAAGTTTAAGTTAATACCCGCTGCAATATGCGGTGGAACAAGCCCTTGATGGTAAATAGAGTAGGTCAGTAGCAAGTAATCCATATGACTACGATGACACGGCATGTAGATTATTTCATGGCCTTTGTTGGTTAGGTCATGGATTTGCTCGGTGTACTTTATATCAATCCCATTATACAGCTTGTTCCAAAGCCAGGTTAATATGCGATCGGCAACGCGAATGGTGGCGTCGCTGTAATTAGCAGCAATTTCATCAAGAAGCTTTAATGCGTTTTGTCGCGCTTGGGCTTGGCTAATATTTTTTTCAGACGCTTCAGTTTGAATCGCTTTTTTTATCGTTGGGGATGCCAGTAGTGAGCTAAATAATTGATCTCGAGATGGGATTTTAGGCCCTGTGGCAGCCAGCTTCTGGCGCTTAAAGTGTACTCTAGCTACGCGAAGTAGTTTATGCGGAAGCTCATTTACATCGGCTTTTTCGTTCACCAATAGTGATAAATCGAGTGGTTGGCTAAAACGAATAAAGTTGTCTCTACCTGAAAAAAGTACAACAAATATTTTTCTAAACCAGCTGGGTGTAAGTGAGTGCGAAAGTAAAGTACTCAGTCCTGGCTTCTCTTTACCCGGCGCTCTGCCCCATAAAATAGTCACAGGCACAACCTGCACATTTTTTTGGCCACTATATAATAAATGTTCAATGATTTGCTTGCCCTGATCTAATGCGTTAGTAGGCTTTTCTTTATTACCAAATAACGGTGGTGGGTTTTTAATGCCAATAAAACGATCTAACGCTTTGTCACCTAACACTTGCTGCTCGGTAGGGTCGGGCAAGCCATTTCGTTTACATACGCGTGCGAGTGCCGCTAAATCAAAGCGTGAATTTAAACGCACTATATAAAAGGTCGGGTTTGTAGGGTTTAACTCAAATTGCTCTAACGGCTTCTCCGGCAGTACTTTGCTTTTAACAAACAAGCGGCTAATACCACCAGAGATAAGATTTAAACCATAATTTAAAATACGCATTGACTCACCATAAGAGAGTAGTTACCCAAATCAATATGGGTATATAACAGCAAAATTAGCGCATAGGATAACATATAATCTAAAAAATCCTCTGCAGATTAATCGACAAGCTATGACATTATAGTGACATCATCACTTCCATTACGTTCACTATTGATAAACTTGACTGTTATTTAAACGACAATTACAAGGCAATTATGTCTAAATAGTTGTTGCATTTATCACCAGCATCATTATAATACGCAGGCTTTCAAAATTCCCTCGGGAACAAGAAAGAATAAATTAAGCTTGGATTTCAAGCTAATAAACAGGAGTTCCGATTTGGAACTCAACGTAGATATAATCTAACAACCGGCATCTTAATTATTAAGATTGTTTCGGTCGTTTTTTTATGCTCTTTAAATGCTCTTTATATTGAGGTTTAAGAATGTCAAATCAACGCATTCGTATTCGCCTAAAAGCTTTTGACCACCGTTTGATTGACCAATCAACGGCGGAAATCGTGGAAACTGCGAAACGCACTGGCGCACAAGTACGTGGTCCAATTCCACTACCTACACGCTTTGAACGTTTTACTGTACTTACATCACCGCACGTTAATAAAGACGCGCGTGATCAGTACGAGATCCGCACCCATAAACGTCTGATCGACATCGTAGAACCAACTGACAAGACTGTAGACGCACTTATGCGTTTAGACCTTGCTGCTGGTGTTGATGTTCAAATCAGCCTGGGTTAATCGGAAGATTAGAGAGGTTTTAGGAAAATGGCATTAGGTCTAGTCGGTCGTAAAGTGGGTATGACACGTATCTTCACTGAAGATGGTGTATCTATCCCTGTGACAGTTATTGAAGCGACTCCTAACCGCATTGCTCAGATCAAATCTGACGCAACAGACGGTTATAACGCGCTTCAAGTAACCGCAGGCACTAAAAAAGCAAGCCGTGTAAACAAAGCAACAGCGGGTCACTTCGCTAAAGCTGGTGTTGAAGCGGGTCGCGGTCTGTGGGAATTCCGCCTAAATGGTGGTGAAGGCGATTTTGAAGTAGGCGCAGAGCTTACGGTTGAATTATTCAACGAAATCAACAAAGTTGACGTAACCGGTACTTCTAAAGGTAAAGGTTTCCAAGGTGGTGTTAAGCGCTGGAATTTCAGCATGCAAGACGCTACACATGGTAACTCTCTATCTCACCGTGCTCCTGGTTCAATCGGTCAAAACCAATCACCTGGTAAGGTGTTTAAAGGTAAGAAAATGGCCGGTCAAATGGGTAATGAGCAAGTAACAACTCAGAACCTTGAACTAGTTCGCGTTGACGCTGAGCGTAACCTGCTTTTAGTTAAAGGTGCAGTACCTGGCGCTATCGGCGGTGACGTTATCGTTAAACCAGCTGTTAAAGCATAAGTCCTGGAGATTTAGTGATGGAATTAGCAATTAAAGACGCTTCTGGCGCTCTTGAAGTTTCTGAAGCTACTTTTGGACGTGAGTTTAACGAAGCATTAGTACACCAAGTAGTTGTTGCATACGCAGCAGGTGCTCGTCAAGGTACTCGTGCTCAGAAGACACGTTCTGAAGTAAGCGGTGGTGGTAAAAAACCATGGGCTCAAAAAGGTACTGGCCGTGCACGTGCTGGTACAATCCGTAGTCCAATTTGGCGTTCAGGTGGCGTTAGCTTCGCAGCTAAACCACAAGACCACAGCCAAAAAGTAAACCGTAAAATGTACCGCGGTGCGATCAAAAGCATCTTATCTGAATTAGTTCGTCAAGAGCGTTTAATCGTTGTTGAAAGTTTTGGTCTTGAAGCACCAAAAACTAAAGAACTAGTTGCTAAGCTTAAAGAACTTGAGCTTAAAGATGTTCTTATCGTGACTGAAGAAGTAGATGAAAATCTTTTCTTATCGGCACGTAACCTGTACAAGGTTGACACACGTGATGTAGCTGGTATCGATCCTGTAAGCTTAATTGCTTTCGATAAGGTACTAATTACAGCTGCTGCTGTTAAGCAACTTGAGGAGGCGCTAGCATGATCCGTGAAGAACGTCTTTTAAAAGTGATCCTTGCTCCACATATCTCTGAAAAAAGCACAATTGCTGCTGAAGAAAACAACACAATTGTTTTCAAAGTAGTAAATGATGCAACTAAAGCTGAAATTAAAGCGGCAGTTGAGAAGCTTTTTGAAGTAGAAGTAACTGGTGTTCGCACACTTAACGTTAAGGGTAAAACAAAACGTACTGGCATGCGTTTCGGTCGTCGTAGCGACTGGAAGAAAGCTTACGTTACTCTTAAAGAAGGTAGCGAGCTGGACTTTGTCGGCGGCGCCGAGTAATAAGGGGAGTTAGAATTATGGCACTTCAAAAGTGTAAGCCAACTTCTGCGGGTCGTCGTCACCTAGTTAAAGTGGTTAACCCAGATTTACATAAGGGTAAACCTTACGCACCACTATTAGAGAAAAACTCTAAATCAGGTGGTCGTAATAACAATGGTCGTATTACGGTTCGTCATATCGGTGGTGGTCATAAGCAGCATTACCGTTTAATCGATTTTAAACGTACTAAAGATGGCATTCCAGCCACTGTTGAGCGTTTAGAATATGATCCAAATCGTAGCGCAAACATCGCTCTTGTATTATATGCAGACGGTGAGCGTCGTTACATTATCGCACCAAAAGGCTTAAAAGCTGGCGATGCAATCCAGTCTGGTGTTGATGCACCAATCAAACCTGGTAATGCATTACCAATGCGTAATATGCCTGTAGGTTCGACTGTTCACAACGTAGAACTTAAACCAGGTAAAGGTGCTCAAATTGCACGTTCTGCTGGTGCATACGTTCAAATCCTTGCACGTGATGGTCAATATGTAACATTACGTCTTCGTTCAGGCGAAGTTCGTAAAGTTGAATCTGATTGTCGTGCGACACTAGGTGAAGTAGGCAATGCTGAGCATATGCTTCGTTCACTTGGTAAAGCAGGTGCAAATCGCTGGCGTGGTATTCGTCCGACAGTTCGTGGTGTTGCCATGAACCCGGTTGATCACCCACACGGTGGTGGTGAAGGTCGTACATCTGGTGGTCGTCATCCTGTGTCTCCATGGGGTAAGCCGACTAAAGGTGCTAAGACGCGTAAGAACAAGCGTACGGATAAATTTATAGTACGTCGTCGTACTAAGTAATATTGAGGAATAGCCATGCCACGCTCTCTCAAGAAGGGTCCTTTTATAGACCTACACTTGCTGAAGAAGGTAGAGAAAGCTTTGGAAAGCGGTGAAAAGAAGCCAATTAAAACTTGGAGCCGTCGTTCAATGATCATACCTAACATGATCGGATTGACCATTGCTGTCCATAATGGTCGCCAGCATGTACCAGTTTTCGTTTCTGACGAAATGATCGGTCACAAACTAGGTGAATTTGCACCAACTCGCACTTACCGTGGCCATGCTGCGGATAAGAAAGCGAAGAAACGTTAAGAGGGGAAGATAAATGCAAGCATTAGCTAAACATAAATTCGCCTCTGGTTCGGCGCAAAAAGCACGTCTAGTTGCAGATCAGATCCGCGGGTTACCTGTCGATCGCGCACTAGAAATCCTGGCGTACAGCCCGAAAAAAGCGGCTGTATTAGTTAAGAAAGTACTTGAGTCTGCTATTGCTAACGCAGAGCATAACGAAGGTGCTGACATTGATGAGCTACGTGTAACAACGATTTTTGTGGACGATGGTCCAACAATGAAACGTATTATGCCACGTGCTAAAGGACGCGCAGACCGCATCCTTAAGCGTACAAGCCACATCACTGTTGTGGTTTCAGATAGCTAGGAGATATAAGTAATGGGACAAAAAGTTCATCCTACTGGTATTCGCCTAGGTATATCTAAACCTTGGGTTTCTACCTGGTACGCGAATTCAAAAGATTTCTCTGCACAGCTTTTTGGCGATCACAAAGTACGTACATTCCTTACTAAGGAATTAAAAGCGGCTTCTGTGTCTAAAATCGTTATTGAGCGTCCAGCAAAATCTATCCGAGTAACTATTCACACGGCTCGTCCGGGTGTTGTTATCGGTAAAAAAGGCGAAGACGTAGAAAAATTACGTCAAGCGGTAACTAAAATCGCTGGTGTACCTGCTCAGATTAATATTTCTGAAGTACGTAAACCAGAACTAGATGCACAACTAGTAGCAGACGGCATTGCCTCTCAGCTAGAGCGTCGTGTTATGTTCCGCCGCGCTATGAAGCGTTCGGTACAAAATGCAATGCGCATCGGTTCTAAAGGGATTAAAGTTGAAGTTAGCGGTCGTCTTGGCGGCGCAGAAATCGCACGTTCAGAATGGTATCGTGAAGGTCGTGTACCTCTACATACTCTTCGTGCTGATATCGACTACGCAACTTCTGAAGCCTTAACCACTTACGGTATCATTGGTGTTAAAGTTTGGATCTTCAAAGGCGAAGTTATTGGTGGTTTACCACTAGTACAAGAGCAAGAGAAGCCAGCTAAACGCGCGCCAAAGAAAGCCAAAAAAAGTGCTAAGTAGAGGTAGCGAGTAATGTTACAGCCAAAACGTACAAAATTCCGTAAAATGCACAAAGGCCGCAACCGCGGTTTAGCGCAAAACGGTAACAAAGTAAGCTTCGGTACTTTCGGTTTGAAAGCTACTGGTCGTGGCCGCATGACTGCTCGTCAAATCGAAGCAGCTCGTCGTGCTATGACGCGTCACGTGAAACGTCAAGGTAAAATCTGGATCCGTGTCTTCCCTGACAAGCCGATCACAGAAAAACCTCTTGAAGTTCGTATGGGTAAAGGTAAAGGTTCTGTTGAATATTGGGTTGCTGAAATTCAGCCTGGTAAAGTACTTTACGAAATGGAAGGTGTTTCAGAAGAGCTTGCTCGTGAAGCGTTTAACCTTGCTGCTCGTAAACTGCCATTCAAAACAACTTTCGTAACTCGGACGGTAATGTGATGAAAGCAAGCGAACTAAAAGATAAAAGCGTAGAAGAGCTAAATGCTGAACTTCTAGGTCTTCTTCGTGAGCAGTTTAACCTGCGCATGCAAGCAAGCACTGGTCAGTTAGCTCAGACACACACGCTAAGAACAGTACGTCGCGATATCGCGCGTGTAAAAACAATTATTAACCAGAAGGCAGGTCAATAATGAGCGATAAAATTCGTACTCTTCAAGGCCGTGTAATCAGCGACAAGATGGAAAAATCTTTCACTGTTGCTATCGCACGTTACGTGAAGCACCCAATTTATGGGAAATTCATCAAACGTACGACTAAGTTACACGTACATGACGAAAATAACACTGCAAAAGCGGGTGACACTGTCACTATCCGTGAATGCGCTCCAATCTCTAAGAACAAATCTTGGACTTTGGTAGATGTTGTTGAACGTCCAAAACAAGCTTAATTTTTAATTAAGTCTGTTTTATGAAAAGCCCCGGCATTAGCTGGGGCTTTTTACGTTTAGAGCAGTTTTTAGCGGTAAGCTTTCAGCCTTTAGCTGGCAGAAGTAAATTATAGCGCCGTAGTTTGGGTTGAGTGTTACGAACCTAAGTGCAATAAAATATTATTATAAAATAGGCGTAAGAAAAGCCTTTGCAAGTGCAAAGGCATATGCTTTTCTGCGAAGCCCGAAGCCCGAAGCCCGAAGCCCGAAGCCCGAAGCCCGAAGCCCGAAGCCCGAAGCCCGAAGCCCGAAGCCCGAAGCCCGAAGCCCGAAGCCCGAAGCCCGAAGCCCGAAGCCCTTTTACCAAATCATTTCTACAAATTCAGGGTGGTCGATATACGGGTTACGATTTCCCTGAAATTCAAACGCTGCTTGATTGCGGTCTAATTCCATTTGGCTAACGGGGTCGTTGTTATGCCATTTTAACAACATAGCCACGACCCAATTTTCAAATACTTGGTTACTAGAGCCGTTAAGTACGGCATTACTAGCCGTGGTGTTATTTTGCCAAGAGCCGATTACGTTTTGGTAGCGTGTAGCCATGTAAAAATAAGCACGAGCAAAGTCACCTTTAAATTCATCAATAGGCTCAAATACAGTACCAGTGTAATTAATCGCACTACTTGCAGAACCTAGTTTGCTGCCGTTTGTTGATGTAAACGTAGCGCTGGCCACTTCACCGAACGGGAAGTTGCTACGCTTTGAATTTACATAGCCGTCAGTGGCGTAAATATGATGAACATCAGAGTTCATTGGTTCTATGGTGCCGCCAAACCAGCTTTTAGGAAATGAATGTTCACGGTTATAACAATCGGCTTCGCTATTGTAGGTGCCACACTGATCGCTTACAGCAGTATAAGTGTAGCTATCAACTCCATTTGGCTTTTCACTGTACATATCTAAAATACTATTATCATTTTCAAAGTATTTATCGCGTGCTGATGCGTCGTAAAAACTCCAAATAGCAGAATACCCTTGAGCGTTATGGTTATTAATAATGTTATAAAGCTCAGTTTTTAGCGTGTATCCAGTTAAGCCTTGGGTTGTCACATAGTAGCCGGTTGGCGTCGGTGTTGGCTGAGTCTCACCTAATGAGAATGCGGTAGACTCACTTGATTGAAAGCTTGATCCACTGGCAAGCAATGTGGCTTCATTATTCAAGGCGTAGCTACCACTGCCATATGAACAGCAAATACCATCGCCGTAGCTGTCGTTAATAGTAAATGTATAGTCGCCATTGGTTAAACATAATTGTTCGGTGTATTGAGTATTTGCGGCATAACCACTGCCGCTGGCAACTATACCGACTTGGTTGTGTGTTATTTGCCAACTGGTTTCTTCGCCGTAGTTATCTGTGGTTAGGTTAAAAGTAAGGCTGTTATCTGCGCAGCTTGGAGAACCGCCGCCGCTATCATTATTAGGTAAGAAGTTATCAACATAGACTAACTCACTACCATCAAAGCCGCTTGTATCGTAAAAGCGTAAACCGACATCAATCGTTTTACTACTATCAGCGGTATAGCTGTAAGTTATGGTTTGCCACTGGTTTGTTAAAGCAGGGTTTGAGTAGCCTTGATAACCATCTATGAACAAACGGGCCTTAAGATGACCTTCGGTATGATACACATCCACTGAGAACTCATAAGTTTTGCCCATTTCAACTGCGACTTGCTGTAAAAAATCAGTGTTACTTTGTGTGCCTGTATTTACGCTAATCACAGCTGCTTGTAAGCCTGTACTCACGACTGCGCTGTTGGCAGATACGTTAATACCGCTATCAATCACCGTCCATGCTTGTGGGGTGTTGCCTGTCCATTGTTCAAAGTTGCCATTAACCACATTAGCCATCGCAGGCAAAGAGCTCAATAACAACGCGCTCAAAAGTAATTTGTTTTTATATATGCCGTGTAACATAGGTGTTCCTATTTTATAGTTTTAAGCAATATACATTAGATCATAAAGGTTACAAAATTGTTAAATTAGAATTTCATAAAAGGCAATAAAAATCCTTTAGGTTAATTTCACTGGTTTTTAACTAGATTAATAACTAAATGGAATATCAAAGCAGATTCTATTCTTTTTTTATCTATGCTTAGACGGCTATCCTGCATACTCAATTAACCTCAACAGAACCTTCTGAATGAGGTGGCACTCATTTTAAACAATGTGAACAAGCATTGTGTTTAACGTTCAGGGTTATGAGGAAAAATTCATGTTGTTAGGTCAACTCAATGCGCTAGCAAGTCCGCTTTCGCAAGAGCAAGTACAAAAGCTACAAGGTTTAGTGGCTGAGCTTAATCCAATTCAGCAAGCGTGGGTTAGCGGCTATTTAGCTGCTAATGCTAATTCAGCAGCGCTAGGTGCGCCAATTGCAGGTACACCAGCAACCTCTGAGGCAGCAGTACTTACTATTTTGTATGGTTCACAAACAGGTAACGCTAAAGCGGTGGCGACTAAGCTTAAAGAGCAAGCTGAATCTCGTGGGTTAGCTGCAAAGCTGGTTAGCATGTCAGATTACAAGCCAACCGCATTGAAAAAAGAAAAGTTTTTAACCGTTGTTGTATCGACTTATGGTGAAGGTGAGCCACCTGAAGATGCCGAAACACTGTACGAATTTTTAATTACCAAAAAAGCGCCAAAGCTTGATGGCGTTAAAGTCGCGGTATTAGGTTTAGGTGATTCTAGCTATGAATTTTTCTGTCAAACCGCTAAAGACTTTGAAGAGCGTTTAACTAAACTCGGTGCAGAGGTTATTTATCAACGTGCCGACCTAGACGTTGATTACGATGATGAAGCCGCCACTTGGATTGAGGGCGCGTTAAGTGCGTTTGAACCAGATTTAAAAGCTCAGCAAGATGCCACAGGCGGCCAAGTTGTATCAATGCCATTTGGCACGCCCACGACAGCGGCTAGCCAATACACTAAGCAAAACCCGTTTGCGGCAGAGCTAAGCTTAGTGCAAAAAATTACCGGTCGTGACTCAACCAAAGATGTACGCCATGTTGAAATTTCACTTGAAGGCTCTGACATTACCTATACGCCGGGTGACTCATTAGGCATTTACTTTTTAAATGATGAAGCTCGTGTAGATGAGTTACTAGCGCAAACGCAAATTGATCCAACTAGCCGCGTTAAACTTGGCGATGAAGAACTTAGCGTGCGTGATGCCTTAATTGAAAAACTAGAGCTGACACAATCGTACCCTGGTTTTGTCGAAAAATATGCCACGGCTACAGGCACGCCTGAACTTCTTAAGCTTGTGGAAGATAAAGCCGCAATGCGCGAATATATTGAGCCTCGCCAAATTTTTGATGTGGTTGCACAAAACCCAGCTAAATTAGAGGCGCAAACACTGGTTGATTGCCTACGTAAACTGCAAGCGCGCTTATATTCAATTGCTTCTAGCCAAAGCGAGGTTGAGGACGAAGTGCATTTAACTATTGCATTGGTTGAGTTTGAAGCGTTTGGCACAGAGCATTTAGGTGGCTGTTCAGGCTATTTAGCACGCCGTGCGCAAGAAGGCTGTAAAGTAAAAGTATTTAGTGAACATAACGACAACTTCCGCTTACCAGTAAATGATGACACACCGATCATCATGGTAGGGCCAGGTACAGGTATTGCACCGTTCCGTGCTTTTTTACAAGAACGTGATGCGCGAGAGGCTACGGGTAAAAACTGGCTGTTTTTTGGTAACCCACACTTTACCCAAGACTTTTTATACCAAGTAGAAATTCAAGGTTACTTAAAATCAGGCTTATTGAGTAAAGTAGATGTGGCGTTTAGCCGTGATCAAGCAGAAAAAGTTTACGTGCAAGACAAGTTACGTAAAAACTCAAAAGAAGTATTTGACTGGTTAGAAGCGGGTGCTCATTTTTATGTGTGTGGCGATGCAAACCGTATGGCTAAAGATGTACACAATGCCTTAATTGATATCATCACAGAAAATACCGGCAAAAGTAATGAAGAAGCCGATCAATACTTAAAAGATTTGCGTAGCGCAAATCGCTATCAGAAAGACGTGTACTAAGTGCACGTTGTTTATTTTATTAAAAGCTAACAGCCGTCACTGTAACAAATTTAGGATTTAAAATGAGCGAACAAGATAAAACCGTAAAGCTTTCTGATAACGAACGTTTAAAAAGAGAAAGTAACTTTTTACGCGGCACTATAGCGCAAGATTTAAAAGATGAAATTACCGGTGGTTTTACTGCCGATAATTTCCAGTTAATTCGTTTTCATGGCATGTACCAGCAAGATGACCGCGATATTCGTCCTGAGCGTGCTAAGCAAAAGCTAGAACCACTACATAATGTCATGCTGCGTGCGCGTATGCCTGGCGGCATTATTAAGCCCGAGCAATGGTTAGCAATTGATAAGTTTGCTGGGGAGAAAACCAGCTATGGCAGTATTCGTTTAACTACGCGCCAAACATTTCAGTTTCATGGTGTATTAAAACCTGAAATTAAAGGTATGCACCAATTACTTAATAGCGTGGGTATTGATTCTATTGCAACTGCCGGTGACGTGAACCGAAATGTACTTTGTACCACTAACCCTGTTGAGTCTGAGTTACACCAGGAGGCGTATGAGTGGGCGGCAAAGATTTCTGAACACTTATTACCTAAAACCAAAGCGTATGCAGAGATTTGGCTCAATGGCGAAAAAAGCGAAACCACAGAAGAGCCAATTTTAGGCTCAACTTATTTACCGCGTAAGTTTAAAACCACTGTAACAATTCCACCAAATAATGAAGTGGATGTTCATGCAAACGACTTAAACTTTGTGGCGATTGCTGATAACGGTAAATTAGTTGGTTTTAACGTGCTAGTAGGGGGTGGCCTTGCCATGACCCATGGTGATACTGCAACGTATCCACGAAAAGCCGATGATTTTGGTTTTATTGCCCTTGAAGATACCTTAAAAATTGCTGAGCACGTGGTATCTGTTCAGCGTGATTGGGGTAATCGTTCTAACCGTAAAAACGCAAAAACTAAATACACACTTGACCGTGTTGGGTCTGATGTATTTAAAGCAGAAGTTGAAAAACGTGCAGGCGTGAGTTTTGCACCAAGCCGCCCTTATGAGTTTACTCATCGAGGGGATCGTATTGGTTGGGTTGAAGGCATTGACGGTAAACATCACTTAACGCTCTTTATTCAAAGTGGTCGTATTTTAGATTACCCCAATAAGCCGCTGAAAACAGGGTGTCGTAAGATTGCAGAAATTCATCAAGGTGATTTTCGCATGACCGCCAATCAAAACTTAATTATTGCCGGTGTGCCTGCGGATCAAAAAGCAATCATTGAAAAAATAGCGCGTGAACACGGTTTGATTGATGACAAAGACACTGAGCAACGTAAAAACTCAATGGCGTGTGTGTCACTGCCCACTTGTCCTTTAGCGATGGCTGAAGCCGAGCGTTACTTACCGAGTTTAATTGAAAAAATAGAAGGCTTATTGGCTAAGCATGGAGTACCAAATGACAGCATTATTATGCGTGTGGTTGGTTGCCCTAACGGCTGTGGTCGTGCCATGCTAGCTGAAGCTGGATTAGTAGGTAAAGGCCCAGGTAAGTACAATGTTTACCTTGGCGGGAATACGGAGGGTACGCGTATCCCTAAGCTTTATCTTGAAAATGTGGGCGAAGAAGTTTACCTAGAGGCATTTGATAAGCTGATTGGGCAATGGGTTAGTGAGCGCAATGAAGGCGAATGCTTTGGTGATTTTGTTATTCGCAAGGGTATTGTTGCAGAAGTAAAAGTATCTGTTACCGATTTTTACGCATAATTTAAAAGCAGCGCACCGCGCTGGTGAGGTTTAAAATTGACCATGAGTGAATTTAAAAACATATTACAGCTAGCTAAGCAAAGCCAACAGGCTATGTTAGCTGATGCGAACGGTTTGCTGGCTAACATGAGTGCTGAGCAGCGCGTTGCATGGGCGTTAGAGCACTTGCCTGACACCGCGTTTTTATCATCGAGTTTTGGTATTCAAGCAGCGGTAATGTTGCATTTAATGACATCACAGCGCCCCGATATACCTGTTGTATTAACAGACACGGGTTATCTATTTCCAGAAACCTATCAGTTTATCGATCAGATGAGCGAGCGTTTATCACTTAATTTAAAAGTGTATAAAGCGCAGTTGAGCCCTGCATGGCAAGAGGCTAAATTTGGAAAACTATGGGAGCTAGGTGAAGAAGGTATTAAGCAATACAACCAGCTCAATAAAGTAGAGCCAATGACGCGTGCTTTAAAAGAGCTTAACGCGAGCACCTGGTTTAGTGGCTTGCGTCGAGATCAATCGTCGAGCCGTGCTGAAAAACAAGTTTTAGAAATCAGCCGAGGTACAGTAAAAGTGTACCCTATTATTGAGTGGAATAATCGTGATGTGTACCAATACCTCACTAAACATGATCTGCCATACCACCCATTATGGGAGCAAGGTTATGTGTCTATGGGTGATGTACACACTACGCGTAAATTAGAGCCAGGAATGAGCGAAGAAGAAACCCGCTTTTTTGGACTGAACCGTGAGTGTGGCTTGCATATTGATGGTGATGGAATTTAATTACCTTATTATTCAAAGCTATAAATTTAAAAACGCAGCTAAAGCTGCGTTTTTATTTTGTGGAAAATAATTGCCTGACTGCTGTTTTTTTATTATATTAATGATAATAAAGGATTAAATTTACAGCAGGAACGCTATGAAATACTTTACCTACTTAGCAATATCAGTAATGGTCATTGCTCTTATCTCTTTGTTTTATCTTAAAAAGCCAAATGGGCAACCTTGGCTAACCAGCTCATTGATTAAAAATGAATCTTTTTCTATTAAAGATAAAGTGGTAGCGCTTTCATCTAATACATTCGAACAGCTCACACTTGAGCTTAAAAAAGTAGGAGATAAAATCACATCGTCACCGTTAGCATCTGACTCTCAAAGTAAAATTTATAAGTGGCAAGATGAGCAAGGGCAGTGGCATTTCTCCGATGTGCCAAATAAAAATGGCAAGAGTATTGAAGTGCACCTTGACCCTGCAGATATTAATGTTGTGGTAGCCGAAGATACAGCTATATTAAGTGGCAGTGCTAAATCTGCTGCAAAACCTTTTCCTCAGCGAGCGCCTGAAATATACAACAGTGAGTCAATTAATAAGTTGTTTGAAGATGCTGAAAAAGCCAAAAAGAGAATTGAGCAACGCAGTAAAGAAGTCGAAAGTTTCAGCGGCTTTTAGCCCTAGGTGGTTACTGCGATTTCAAGTAGCGCTTTTCTGCTTCCATTAATAATATGGTTAAATAAATTTTAGTTGGCAGTGATAAAAACACACCAATTGCAATGCACGCTGCTGCAGTAATAATGCCTTTAATACCGTACTGGCTGGTAAAGTAGCTCGATACAATTAATATATGGCCTGTCACAATCAAGCATAACCCAAGCAAAATAGATGTTTTAAGTAGTCTTATCATTACTATTGAAGACATGGCGACCTCTGCGCAGCGTGTCTTCTTAGTGTATGGTATCTTGATAGAGCAACATTGATTTAGCGCAAGGGTGTATCAATATTTACTTCTATAGCGAATGTAAAAAAGCCCAGCTCATTGCTGAGCTGGGCTTTTAAGCTACTACTGTTTAATGGCTAGTTAGTCGAGCATATTGCGTAATACATACTGCAAAATCCCGCCATGTTTGTAGTAATCCCACTCTTTAGGGGTATCAATACGCACATCGGCACTAAAACTAACTTGTTTACCTTCACTGTTAGTGGCAATGACACTGACTTCGTCGGTTTTGTCGTATAAACCTTGAATATCAAATTGTTCTTGCCCCGTTAAGCCCAATGACTCATGGCTTTCACCCTCTTTAAATTGTAAAGGTAATACGCCCATACCAATCAGGTTCGAGCGGTGAATACGCTCATAGCTTTGTGCTATCACAGCTTTAATACCGAGTAGTAATGAACCTTTTGCAGCCCAATCTCGTGAGGAGCCGGTACCATATTCTTTACCTGCTAGAACCACTAATGGTGTTCCACTCTCTTGATATGCCATTGCCGCATCATAAATACTCTCTAGCTTATCGTCAGGTTGAGTGCGAGTGACACCGCCCTCAGTACCGGGGGCGAGTAAGTTTTTAAGGCGCACATTAGCAAATGTACCACGCATCATCACTTCGTGATTACCACGGCGAGAACCATAAGAATTAAACTGTGCTTTTTCTACCCCATTTTCTTGTAGATAAAGTCCTGCGGGTGCCTCCGCTTTAATCGCACCTGCTGGTGAAATATGATCGGTAGTCACTGAATCGCCTAGTTTAGCTAGACAGCGCGCACCTTCTATTTTTGGGATCCCCGGCGGTTCAACACTCATACCATCAAAGAATGGCGCTTTTTTGATATAAGTCGAGGCAGCATCCCAATCGTAAAGCTTACCATCAGGTATTTGAATTTTTTGCCAGCGACTGTCGCCATCGTAAACATTGGCGTAGCTTTTTTCGAACATTTCTTTAGTTACCGTATTTTTTACAAGCTCACTCACTTCTTTAACGCTTGGCCAAATATTTTTAAGGTATATATCGTTACCATGCTTATCTTGCGCAAGTGGTTCGTTGTATACATCAATATCGGTTCTACCTGCTATAGCATAAGCTACTACAAGTGGTGGCGACGCGAGGAAGTTCATTTTAACGTCTTGGTGAATACGCCCTTCAAAGTTACGGTTACCCGACAAAATAGAGCTTACAATTAGTTTATGTTTTTGAATAGCTTCTGAAATTTCATCCGCTAATGGGCCTGAGTTACCGATACAGGTGGTACAGCCATAACCAACTAAGTTAAAACCAAGCGCATCAAGATCATCCATTAACCCTGCTTTTTCAAGGTAATCGGTAACCACCTGCGAACCTGGTGCTAAAGACGTTTTAACCCAAGGTTTTACATTAATACCTAATTGACATGCTTTTTGAGCCACTAATCCTGCCGCTAAAATTACGCTTGGATTAGAGGTATTAGTACAGCTTGTGATTGCAGCAATGACGCAGGCGCCATCGTTTAATTCAAACTCTTGGCCATTAAAGTTAACTTTTGCTGCGCCCATAAACTGCGCTTCATCAGTGGGTTCGTCAGGATTGGTAGTAGGGCCTTCACTTTCAATACGCGCTTGCTCTTCATCGCTTTTATCTCGACGTGCCATACGTTCGTCTTGGAAGTCTTTTAAGTGTTGACCAATAACATCACCGGCTTTATCCAGTGTGATTCTGTCTTGTGGACGTTTCGGGCCAGCAAGACTTGGTACTACATCATCTAAAGTTAGTTCTAGCTTATCAGTATAATGTGCTTCATCGCCATCATTACGCCATAAACCTTGATGTTTTGCGTAATCTTCAATCAGTTTAAGCTGCTTTTCATCGCGATTAGTTAAGCGTAAGTAATTAATCGTTTCATCATCAATAGGGAAAATACCACAGGTTGCGCCATATTCCGGTGCCATGTTGGCAATAGTCGCTCTGTCGGCCAGTGGTAAGTCGGCAAGCCCGTCACCATAAAACTCAACAAACTTACCTACCACACCGTGGTTACGCAGCATTTCAGTAACAGTAAGTACTAAATCGGTTGCTGTAGTGCCCTCAGGTAAGCGACCATTTAATTTAACACCCACAACCTGTGGAATAAGCAAGCTAATAGGTTGGCCAAGCATTGCGGCTTCGGCTTCAATACCGCCTACACCCCAACCGAGTACGCCTAAGCCGTTGATCATGGTTGTGTGAGAATCAGTACCAACCAGTGTATCTGGATAAGCTAACGATTTACCGTTTTTTGTATCATTAAATACTACGCGGGCTAAATACTCTAAATTTACTTGATGGACAATACCTGTGGCTGGTGGCACCACTTTTAAATTATCAAATGCAGTTTGACCCCAACGTAAAAATTCGTATCGCTCTTTATTACGTTCATATTCTAGTTTTGAATTTAAGTCGAATGAGCCATCTTTACCGTAACCATCCACTTGTACTGAGTGATCTATCACCAGTTCAGCCGGAGAAAGCGGATTTATTTTTGCAGGATCGCCACCAAGTTTTTCCATCGCATCACGCATGGCGGCTAAGTCAACAATAGCAGGGACACCGGTAAAATCTTGCATTACTACGCGGGCAGGGGTGAAGGCTACTTCGGCCGAGGGCTTAGCCTTTGGATCCCAATCTAGTAGTGCCTGAATATCTTGCTCTTTAATATTCACACCATCTTCATTACGCAATAAATTTTCTAGTAATATTTTTAACGAAAAAGGCAGGCGTTTGACTTTATCGCCAAGTCCCATGAGCGAGTTAATATGATATTGCTCGCCATTGATAGTAAGCTGTTGTTGGGTGTCGAAACTATTTTTCATTATTTGTCCCTTCAATAAATTAGATTGATATTCTTGAAAAAGTGACCTCTGTAGTAGTTTGCAAACTGTGTACCATGATAAAAAAATACCATGCAGTGTAATTTTTTTGACTGTTATATAAATAGAGATGAAGGCCAAAAGTTAAAATTCAAGGGATGCTCTGAGTAATAATTGGCCACAAAACTAAACTCAAAAAAGTGTTATTTAAAGTAGTCCTGTTGTTTTAAGTGGAAACTTAAATACACCAATGCAATCGCAATTAAGGTCACTGCAATAGGCATAAAAATAGCGCTAACGCCAAACAAGCTGATGCTATTAATAATCATAAAATTATAGTATTGCTGAGCTAAAACCGCTGCCAAAGAGATTATTAATGTTAATGTGGCTAGTGACTTTTTGAATAATAAAAGTACGCACCCTAATGCGCCGCCAAATACTGCAATAGCAAACGCTAAAGTAGCCCATAGAGGTTGGCTGTTATAAGCAAGTTGTTGTTCTTGTGGGAGTTTACTTACCATTTCGGGTGTTAATAATAGCTGCATGATAAATGCAAAAACACCTAATATATTCCATAACAGGGCGGTGATGAGTACGGGTTTTATCCAGCGGTTTGCAGTGTTTTCTGACATGTAAGCATCGATTTTTTATTATTGATATTCTATTAAAGAATAAAAAAGCCAGTGATGCAAACTGGCTTTTAATAACACATATGACGTAAGCGAATGTTAGCCAAACGAAATAGGACGACGACCCGTTTTTTCATCCACTTTAGGTTTTTTAGTACGTTTGCGCTTATTTTTAGCCGGCTCTGTTGTTGCTACGGGCGCGGCTTTTTCTGCTGTAACTGTTTCATCAATAACAGGACGCTCTGCAGGAGTTGCATCTTCACTTAGCGTCAGTTGGAACAACTCGCCATCAAATGTAAGAACATCGCCACTGTATAATTTTTTCCGTTTAATTGTACAAATTTCATGGTTAACACCTACATAGCCACCGCTAATTAGATTTTTTGCTTGGCCACCACCTTCAACTAGATCTAATACTTTTAATAATTTACAAAGCTCTATAGGCTCTTCTTCTAATTCAATTTCTATATATTCTTCGTTCATCATGTTTCTCTGTGGGGGTGGCATTAGCTGTAGTATAAAGGCTAGCTGGTTATTTTGCACCAAAGTGCGTTTGTTAGATGCGATGATTGTGCATTTTTTATGAAACTTTTTACCTCTTTCATTTGTCTTTAAAAAAACTGAAGTAATTCAAGACTACACTTCGCGTGAAAAAAATTACACATTGGCGCGCTTATTGCCAATATCTGTCGTAAAAAGAGATTGAATATAAACAGTGGAGTAAAACATGGGCATAAGATTAGCGATGAAAAAAGAGCTAATGGGCTTAGACAATTCAGATATGTTAACTGCTGATGATGTTAGAAAGCATTTGGCTCAGCAGGTACAAGAAGACACTGAACGTGGTTTTTCAGTTATCTCCAAGTTTAATGACACCCATAGTCAGTTAGTCAGCGGGCTTAAAACCAAACAAAGCGAGCTGGTATTTGAACGACATCGTTTATTTAATGAAGTACTTTATAATCGCCAGAGTGTTGATGCATGGTTAAATAACCAAATAAATTAAATTGCCATTTTAAATCACCCCTTATAGACTACACTTGTAATCTATTGGGGGTGATAATGAAAAATGGAATTTTAATATGTGTATTGGTGTTTTTATTAGCTGCGTGCCAGCGACCTACTGTTTATGTTTTTATTGAAAACTTGCAAGGTGAACAGCGCAACCAGCTAGATGCTGCACTAAATGCACAAACTCTTCCCTATGAATATGTAGAACTAGCAATCCCATCAGATTTTGGTGAGGCCACATTACTACTCTCAAGCGATAAAATTTACCCCAAAGAGACGGAGCAACTTGCAGCTATAATGCAAGAGCTAGGGTACGCGCCACAAGTTAATTATACAAGTCGTTCAAATCATTTTTATGGTGATGGCAATATAGGCTTTTATTTAAAAAATGCTGATGCCAATAGAAATTTTGTTATGCCTAAACAGCTGAGAACAACTCATTGCAGCGAAGATAAATACAATGATTTAGCAGTCAAATTTGCAAATGAAGCTGTTGAGTTTACATTACCAAGTGGCGCAATCGTGAGGCTAAACTGGGAATATTTATATGGTTATGTTGTTGTTTATTTTAAAGACTATTCGCAAACATACAGTCATTCGCAGCCGCTTGTAAATACCCCCTTTGGCGCCAAGCCGTCAGATACCTACACATATACCGCAAGCGTTAACACCCCTGGTTGGCTTGATTGCTCACTACAAATTGTTTATATGGACTGATTTAACCGTGGGTTTCTATATGTTCGCTTAGTTTAGCTATGCGCAGGCTCATTCCTTCAATAATACGGTCTTTAATTTTTTCGCGTATAACATTAGGTAGGCGGGTAAGGGCATCGGCAGTAATAGCCAGTACGATGGCATTTTCTTTGGCGCGTGCATTAATGCTGCGCTCTCGGTTATTAATAAACGCGCCTTCACCAATAAATTCACCAGGCTCTATACTACCCAGTTCCAGTAGGTGACTATGCTTAAACACCATCAAAGAGCCACTGAGGACAATAAAAAGTCGCTTGTCATTATCAAACTCTTTAAATAAAAACTGATTTTTACTTACTAAGTATAATAATCCAAACGACTCTAAAAGAATTTGACGTTCATTAAGCGTGAACTCTTTAAAGAATTCTAAGCGATTTATAATTTCCATTTGCTTAAACAAAGGGATGTTTTCAATTAACTTCATCAATAACCTAGGGCGCTAGCCTTATAAAATATCAGCTAATATTGCGCTCTTTTAATTTACGGGTCAACGTATTGCGACCCCAACCAATTTTTACCGCGGCTTCTTGCTTATGGCCTGAACAATTAGCGAGTGCTGTTTTTATTAAGCGGGTTTCCAGCTGGGCTTGAATATCCGGCCAAATATTTTCTTTACCTTGTTTAAACTCTTGATTAAGCCATTGCTGAAATGAATCTAGCCAATCGCCTTCTTGAGTTGCGGCTGCATTATCAATAATTTCAGGGGGTAAATCTTGCTCACCAATCAGCTCCCCAGGTGCCATTACGGTTAACCATCGACAGGTGTTTTCAAGCTGGCGAACATTTCCTGGCCAATTAAATAAACACAGTTGTTTAATCGCTTTAGGGCTAAGTACTTTACTATCTACTTGCAGGTCTTTTGCACTTTTATGTAAAAAGTGTAGCGCTAAGCGTTCTATGTCTTCGGGGCGCTCGCGTAGAGCCGGCAAGCGTAAGCGAACCACGTTTAAACGATGAAATAAGTCATCTCTAAACTTACCTTGTTTTACCAGCTCTTCTAAATTTTGGTGAGTGGCAGCAATAATGCGCACATCCACCTTTATACTTTGATGGCCGCCAACGCGGTAAAACTCGCCATCGGCTAATACGCGTAACAAGCGGGTTTGTACATCAAGTGGCATATCACCTATTTCATCCAAAAATAAGGTACCGCCATTGGCTTGTTCAAAGCGCCCTTTACGCACGCTATCGGCCCCCGTAAAAGCGCCTTTTTCATGGCCAAATAATTCAGACTCAACTAACTCTTTAGGAATAGCGGCCATATTAAGAGCAATAAATTGGTTTTCTTTACGCGGGCTGTGATTGTGCAAGGCGCTGGCAACCAACTCTTTACCGGTACCTGATTCACCATTGATGAGTACGCTCATACTCGATGCTGAGAGTTTGCCTATAGCACGAAACACTTCCTGCATAGCAGGGGCTTCGCCAATAATATGAGCGCTTTTGGGTGGCGCGCTTTTTCGTTTGGTTTTTTTGGTCGAATTAGCACGATAGGCGCTTTCCACTAGCGCAACGGCTTCATTTAAATCAAACGGTTTAGCTAAGTACTCAAACGCACCTTTTTGAAAAGCATTAACCGCTGAGTCTAAATCAGAGTGTGCGGTCATAATAATAACGGGTAGGCCAGGGGTTTGCTCAGCTATCAGCTCAAGTAACGCCATCCCGTCCATCCCCGGCATTCTTACATCTGAAATTAACACACTGGGTTGACTAAATTTTAGTGCATTAAGAACGTTTTGCGCATCTGCAAAGCTTTCTACTTCAAACCCTGCGCGAGTCAGTGCTTTTTCTAGTACAAAGCGAATTGAGGCATCATCATCTACAAGCCAAGCTGTTTTCATGCAAACTCCAAAGTATTAATCTGTAAATGGCAGATAAATATTAAATTCAGTATGTCCTGGCCAACTATCGCATTCGATATAGCCATCATGTTGATCAATCAAGGTTTGCGCTATAGATAATCCAAGTCCCGAGCCACCTTCTTTATTAGTGGTCATAGGGTAAAATAAGGTGTCGCGTAAATTAGCATCAATACCTGGGCCGTTATCCATTACTTGAATAAGCAATGCCTTTTTAGGGGCTTTTCCCGGACGACGATGCTGATAATTAATCCGTGTTTTTATTTTTATTTCGCCACCATCTACCAATGCCTGTTGTGCATTACGCACAATGTTTAGCACCACTTGTTGAACCTTGCTCTGATCAATATAAACATCAGGAATACTCGGGTCGTAGTCTTTAACTAACCGAATATTGCGGTTGTTATCTAACGTACTAAGTTTAACAACCGACTCTAATGTTTGATGTATATTGCCATACGATTTTTGCGGTAGTTGGTTAGGCCCAAGGAGTTTATCAACTAATTCACGCAACCGATCGGCTTGTTCAATTATCAGTTCTGCACATTGATCTCTTTCTTGTTGATCACCCTCATACTGCAATAATTGCGCCGCCCCGCGAATTCCACCCAGCGGGTTTTTAATTTCATGGGCTAAACCGCGAATTAAGTTACGTGCAGCTTGGTATTGATGCATTTGATTTGAGACTTGGTCGTGCTTTATTTCGTCATCGGTTTGTCGACATTCAAATAAAATATAATAGGTGTCGTTATGTTTTATTCGCCGAGTACTCACCGCTAATTTTGCATGGCGAGAATCGATAAACACCACGTCAGCCCTGTGCTGGTGGCAGTCTACACCATCAACTAACGAGTACTGTGCAATGCGTTTTAAGTCGATAGAATGGTAGTTAAATAAATCGTCGAATGCTTGTCCTAGCAAACGTTTTTCGCCTAAGCCAAGTAATTCACTGGCACTGGTGTTAGCGTAAATAAGCTTAAAGCTTTCATTGAGTAACATCAGGGCGGTGGTTTGGTTTTGCCAAATTATATTCAGTAGCTCTGGGCTAAAATGTGTTTTATTAATCATCATTGCACCATTTTAGTGCGCCTGGGAAGGTAGGCAAGGTTTTTAGAAAATATACGCTAAACACGCGTACTTAATTGTAATTATCGACCTATGTTAAGGCCTTTACGGTGCATAAAAAATACACTTTCAGGACTGGTTGCAATTACCTGATTTTGTTTATTATAAAGTTTAACTTGCAGTGTGTGTTGGCCTCGCTCCACATCTCTTAACGCCAGTGTTGTCGTATCGCTCGGTGCACCAATGGCAACGCCATCTAAAAATAAACCAATGGTAAATCCAGCTTCAAATCGAGGGGCAATACGGGTAGAGACATACACAGAGCCGGTGTTTTCTCTTATAGTTTGGTTTGGTTCAGGCGATGAAATACTAATACTAAACTTTACTGCTGTTTTAGTAGGAGCAGTATCAAGAATATCGGTGTTTGTAGCGGGCATGCTGAGATGTTGGCTCGTGAGTTTAACCTCTTTAGCGCCAGGCTGAGGAGTATCTGAAAAAACCAGCACCCCATTTTTGTCTTTCCATGCGTAAATTTTTTTATCGCTCGCATGGCTATTAAGGCTTAACATTAAAGCTATTAATAGCAACAAAATCTTACCTACCATCCAGCTATCCTGCATTGTTTAAATTAACTTCACTTTAGTGTAGAACCGTTAAATTTACCATAAAAAAAGCCCGCAAAGCGGGCTTAAAACACACATTATTTATCGGTTAATAAATTAACAGCTGTAGTACATTTCAAACTCAACTGGGTGAGTTGTCATGTTAAGTTTTTCAACTTCTTTTGACTTAAGTGCGATGTAAGCATCGATTAAGTCATTGGTGAATACACCACCTTGGTTTAAGAATTCACGGTCTGAATCAAGCGCAGCTAATGCTTCATCTAATGAAGAAGCAACTGTTGGAATTTCTGCCGCTTCTTCAGCTGGTAAGTCGTATAAGTCCTTGTCCATAGCATCGCCAGGGTGGATCTTGTTTTTAATTCCGTCAAGGCCAGCCATAAGCATTGCAGAGAAAGCAAGGTATGGGTTAGCTGTTGGATCTGGGAAGCGTACTTCAATACGACGACCTTTTGCAGATGGAACCACTGGAATACGGATTGACGCAGAACGGTTACGAGCCGAGTATGCAAGCATTACCGGTGCTTCAAAACCAGGTACTAAACGTTTGTACGAGTTAGTTGACGCGTTAGCAAAAGCGTTGATCGCTTTAGCATGTTTGATAATACCGCCAATGTAGTAAAGTGCATCTTCAGAAAGTCCGCCGTATTTATCACCTGCGAATAAGTTTACGCCATCTTTTGCTAAAGACTGGTGACAGTGCATACCAGAACCGTTATCACCAACAACCGGCTTAGGCATAAACGTTGCCGTTTTACCGTAAAGGTGAGCCATGTTGTGGATAACATATTTCATTTCTTGGATTTCATCGGCTTTTAACACCATAGTGTTAAAGCGCGTTGCAATTTCGTTTTGACCGGCAGTCGCCACTTCGTGGTGATGCGCTTCAACAACTTGACCCATTTCTTCTAAAACTAGGCACGTTGCAGAACGCCAATCTTGGAAATCATCAACAGGTGCAACTGGGAAGTAACCGCCTTTAACACCTGGGCGATGGCCTGTGTTGCCATCTGCATATTCTTTATCTGAGTTCCAAGCTGCTTGCTTAGAATCAATTTTGTACATTGAACCAGACATGTCAGATTTGTATTTAACGTCGTCAAATACGAAAAACTCTGGTTCTGGGCCAAATAAAACAGTGTCAGCAATACCCGTAGAGCGCATGTACTCTTCAGCGCGCTTAGCAACTGAGCGAGGGTCGCGTTCGTAACCTTGTAATGTAGAAGGTTCAACCACGTCACAACGAACGATTAGGGTTGTTTCTTCTGTGAAAGGGTCAAGTTTAATTGAATCTGCATCTGGTAGTAACACCATGTCTGATTCGTTGATGCCTTTCCAGCCAGCAATTGAAGAACCGTCAAACATCTTTCCATCTTCAAAAAAGTCTTCATCAACTTGATGATGAGGAATAGAAACATGTTGCTCTTTACCTTTTGTGTCAGTAAAGCGTAAATCAATGAACTTAACGTCATTTTCTTTAATAAAATCTAAAACCGATTGTGACATGTGTCCTCCAACTATTGGGTTTTATTATTGCTGCTTAGATACGTTGAATATCTACAAGCTGATTTTGTGCCACTATTATAATTATTTGTTTTTTATGTAAAAAAATATAAATAAAATAAAGGTGATATAGATTAAGCACCATCTTAGTGCGTAATTTTTCCAAAATGGTGCAATATTTACAAAGCAATAATTGCTTGTAAATTAATCACCTTAGACTAGCACAAAGAAAATGCAAAATACGCAGTAAAGTCGCTTTAAATTAACCCAAAACCATCTTTTTATATAAATATCTAAAAATTAATCATCATAATTAATTATTTTAAAACAATGGGTTAATTATTTTATTGAGAAAGTTTGAAATTTTATTTTGGATAAACTTTCATCCATTCCATTTATAGGGGATAATATGCGCCCTTTTAAATCCTATGCTGGGACATCTCGTGAAAGCGCAGGTGAGAACGTATAGCCCCTGCAGGATCAATGAGATTCAATTTCTCTGAGTGAATATATGAGCATCGAAAAGTTAAGAAATATAGCAATTATCGCCCACGTTGACCACGGTAAAACAACACTGGTTGATAAACTACTTGAGCAATCAGGTACATTAGAAACACGCGGCGGTAATGAAGAGCGCGTGATGGATTCAAACGACATTGAAAAAGAACGTGGTATTACCATTTTAGCAAAAAACACCGCTATCTCATGGAATGATTACCATATCAATATCGTAGATACTCCTGGACACGCCGACTTCGGTGGTGAAGTTGAACGCGTACTTTCGATGGCTGACTCAGTATTACTACTTGTTGATGCTCAGGAAGGTCCAATGCCACAAACGCGTTTCGTAACGCAAAAGGCATTCGCGCAAGGCTTAAAGCCAATCGTTGTTATCAATAAAATTGATAAGCCAGGTGCTCGCCCTGATTGGGTTATGGATCAAATCTTTGATTTATTCGATAACCTAGGCGCAACTGATGAACAGTTAGACTTTAAAGTAATCTACGCATCAGCAATCAATGGTTGGGCTACATTAGATTTAGACGAAGCATCTGATAACATGGAACCTATGTTCAAGATGATCGTTGACGAAGTATCACCACCGGATGCAGATCCTGAAGGTGACTTCCAAATGCAGATCTCACAGCTTGATTACAACTCTTATAAAGGTGTAATTGGCATTGGTCGTATCAAACGCGGTTCAGTTGTACCTAACCAACAAGTTACGGTTATTAGCGCTGACGGGTCTAAACGTAACGGTAAAATTGGTTCAGTACAAAGCTACTTAGGTCTTGAGCGTATTGACACTGACAAAGCTTACGCTGGTAACATCGTAACGGTAACGGGTCTTGGCGAGCTTAAGATTTCAGATACGCTTTGTTGTCCTAACAACGTTGAAGCATTACCTCCACTAAGTGTTGATGAGCCAACAGTAACGATGACGTTCTCTGTAAATAACTCACCTTTCTGTGGTAAAGAAGGTAAGTTTGTAACATCACGTAATATCCGTGAGCGTTTAGACAAAGAATTAGTACACAACGTTGCACTTCGCGTTGCAGACACTGATAACCCAGATAGCTTCCGTGTATCGGGTCGTGGTGAATTACACTTAGGTATCTTAATCGAGAACATGCGTCGTGAAGGTTACGAGTTAGCGGTATCTCGTCCAGAAGTTATCTTACGTACTGTTGATGGTGTGTTAGAAGAACCGTATGAAACACTAACAATTGACTGTCAAGAAGAGCATCAGGGTTCTATCATGGAACAAATTGGTCTTCGTAAAGGTGAGCTTACTGATATGGCCCCAGATGGTAAAGGCCGTATGCGTTTGGACTTTATGATCCCAAGCCGTGGTTTAATCGGTTTCCAAACTGAGTTCATGACGTTAACATCAGGTTCTGGTTTACTTTACCACACGTTCGATCACTACGGTCCGCACAAAGGTGGCGAGCTAGGTGTTCGTAAGAACGGTGTAATGATTGCAAATGCAACAGGTAAAGCGCTAACTAACGCATTATTTAACTTACAAGAGCGCGGCCGTTTATTCATCGGTCACGGTGTTGAAGTATACGAAGGTATGGTTATCGGTATTCATAGCCGTGATAACGACCTTACAGTTAATGCGCTTAAAGGTAAGCAACTTACTAACGTTCGTGCATCTGGTACCGATGAAGCACAAACACTAACACCAGCTCTTAACTATTCACTTGAGCAAGCGCTTGAGTTTATTGCTGATGATGAGTTAGTAGAAGTTACACCTGAGAACATTCGTATTCGTAAACGTCATTTAACTGAAAATGAGCGTAAACGTGCGGGTCGTGCGCCTAAGTCATAATCTATTAATTTAGAATCATGATTTTAAAAGCCGCTGTATTGCAAAATACAGCGGCTTTTTTGTGGATAATAGTTAGCCAGAGAAGAGCGTAAGTCCACAGGTTAAAGCATCGCAGTTGGTTCGATACTGTTAAACAGTTTTTAATATTGAACCTAAAAGAGGTATTAAGTTATTATCAAAGCTATATTTACTATGTGCGTGTGAGCTAGTGTGAATACCGAAAATGAAATTATGGCAAAACTAGAGATAGAACATATTGCTGAACTGCAAAAATATAAAGATGAATTTGAAACGTTAGGAAAAAATGATTGGGGCTTGAAAGATCTCATATCAATTTTTTTACCCTTTATTTTGTTATCAATTGCTAATAGCTTCTATGATATTGAAACTGAAATATTTCAAATAATATGTTTTATTTTCCTTGCTTCAGCTGTGGTGCAGGGAATGATTAGGGAGCAGACCAAAAAAACAAATCGCAGAATTGATTTGCTTCTTAAAATTATTAATCATGAGCAAAAGGGTGGCTGAAATTAGCTTTATTAGGGCGCAGCGCTCTTTATATAAGGAAAAACGTGCTTGAGAATTAAATAATCTATATTGCAAAGTCTCTGTTTTTGTTAATAGGGTATTTTTGTTGGGTTTCGCTTAGCTCAACCCAACCTTCGTTATCAATTATTTAGTTAGTGATTACTTACTTTTCGGTAGCAAAGTGATTTTCCCAAATACATCTGCATCTATAAATCCACGGTTTCTGTCACCGTTCACTGGCTTTACTTCGTGTGAGCCCATAAAGTGCTCACGAACTTTACTGCCGTCCTTATCGCAGTAGGCGAGCATAAAACCAATAACGTGTTTTTCAGTTAATTTAAGCGGTGTATTTTTTGCGCCTTGTTGATAATCATTCGGGTAGAGTTTTATCGCCACTTCCCACGTGATATTATAGGGCGCAGTGGTATTACGCTTCCAGTTACTAACTAAGTGGTCGGTATATAAATGCGCTTTTTTATCAGGGCCATAATCGGCTGCTTGGTTATCAAGACCAATGTGATAAGCAAACGCGGTATGATTAAACTGATGATTCCCACCCGATGCGTCACTATCTATAAACACTTCTAAGGCATCATCATCCCAGTATTTATCAGTTGGATCTGGGTGAGTATCAATCAGCACATCGTCACTAATATCTGCTTGTAAATACAAGTAGTTTTCATCCCATAGAAGACGGTAGCGGCCTTTAAAATCGGCCTCTGGTGAGGGAAGTGCGCCATCCATTAGGTGCGGCATAGGATGCCATGTGGCGCTATCCCATGTACTTTCAGAGACACCATCAATAATAATAGCTGTTGATGTATGACTAACTTCAATAGCCATAAGTGGTTGGGTGAAAAGTAAACTAAAAGCGAGTAGTGTTTTTTTCATTAATAAGCTCATCAATTAAAGATGATTTAGCTTGGCTTAAATAGCAATTAAAAACAATCTCATAGTTGTATTTATTATATTAACTTATTGCCCCAGTTATGCTTGTTTTTAATGCCAACATTAATAAATGCGCGCTTTCACCCGACATTTTAAAAGGGTTAAAGTCAATGTTACCCGAGTATTTTAGATTAAGTAATTCGGTTAGCTGTGATTGCGGCACATAGCCCATTGACCATGTTTCAAACTCTCTTTCGGGAATTTGGGTATAGTTGAGCATAATTACATTGTGGTGGCGTTTGTCATTTAATATTTGTTGATAGGTATTATTAACAGCGGTTCTGGAGCCTTCAAGGCATTGTAAAAAGTACTCATTACTAAAACATAACATGCCGGTGACATTTGTTTTTACATTGTAGGTTCGCGCACTTTGTAAAATATTTTCTATATCTTCAGGCCCAAAACCACTACTTATTTTACTGGCGTAAATGAGTCGCACAAGAAACATAAAACCCCCTGACTGTTTAGTTAATTAAAGATAGTTCAGTGAGGGGGTTATTACTAATTATGTAAACGCATTTTGTGTAAATGACTAATTAAAGCTGGATGCTTTCACCTTCATTTAAAATATACAGAGGGATCTTCGAGTTCATTTTTTTATGCATATGCAATAAGCGCAGTAGTGCTGAATGGCTGCTGTGATCGCCCATCTTCCAACTTGAGTTACCATAGCCCCACGGTATCATTACTTTACAGTTAAGCGCTTGTGCTGCGGTTAAGGCATCCTCAGGAGTGGTATGTACATAACGGTACCAGTTGCCGTTCTCTTTATGGTAATAAGAGGCAATAGGCATTAAGCACACATCGATATCGCCATATTTTTGCTGTATATCGTTAAAGTGTTTTGAATAACCAGTGTCGCCTGCAAAAAATAAAGTGCTGCCACTTTGCTCAAGTAACCAGCCATTCCATAGGTCTTTATTGTTATCTTCATAAATAAAAGGCACTAACACACGACTACTAAAATGATGCGCAGGTAGCGCATGAATGGTTAAATCATCAATTTTAGTTTTTGCATACCATGCCATTTCACTAATGTTAAAGCCACCTGTTGGAAAGTTATCAGCCATGCCAAGGGGGGTTAGGTAGCGAGGCTGATTACCAATTTCTTCAATATCGGCTTTATTGAAATGATCGTAGTGAATGTGAGAATACATAACGGCGACTACGTTTTTCAATTCATTGTCTGTGAGCCAGTCGCCAGGCTTGCGATAAAATCCTGAAGTAAGGCGAAAAGCTAAATCAATAGGCGAGTCAAATTGCTCTTTTACGGGATCAAACACAACTTGTTGGCCATTCGGGGTTTTGATCACAAAGCCTGCGTGTCCGAGCCAACGAATAGTAAAGCCCGCATTAACCTGCGGATTTTTTTGCTGACCTTGATATTGGCAGTTTTCAGCCTCTGTTTCACAAACTAAGTTATTGTTTTTTGGGTAGCAATCAGTTTCACAGCTAACAGGATAACTTTTTTTGCCTGGGTAGAGGTTGTGGTAGCGCCCAGCTTGCTCACCTTGTTGATGAAGTGGAATAACGGTATTAGGGCCAGCAATAACCTCAATATTATTCGCAGTGCTGCATGCAACGAGCACACTGGAGGCGATGATTAAGCTAAGTGTATGTATTTTCATAATTCATTTTTAGTTGTTATTTTTATCTTACTGAAAGTGTAACAAAAGCAGTTTGCTAAAAAAGGACAAAAAAGTAACAAAAAGTGTGTATAAAAAAGCCCGCTATTTTTAGCGGGCTCAGTTTAATAGGTTAAATATTTAGGATTTATTCATTTGCTCAATAAATTTATTTGAGTCTTCAATCGATTTGTTCATATCATTCATTAATAACTGAATATCGCGCTTTAAGTTAGTAAATTCACCTTTGATAGCCGCTACCGCTTGCGCATTTAAGTTATGCTTTAAGTACAATACGTTGTCTTTTAAAGATGATAATACCGGCTCCATTTTACTCTCGGCGCTGCGCATTGAGCGAAGTAACTGGTCGAATTGACGTTGTGTTGCTGCTAACTTTTTGCTGCTTTCACGCTTAAGTGAGGCGCTTTTGTATTGCTCTAACTCATCATTCCACTCATCAAATAAAGCTTCTGCTACGTCTTCAACTTTATTAATGTTACTTGATACTTCGTTTGCCGCTTGAAGGCTTGACTCGTAATCGTCATTAAGCTGATTGTAAGCATCTTGCAACTCACCGCCATCAAAATTAATGAGTGTAGTTAAACGCTCAAGTGCTGATTGAAATTCTTGTTGTGAGTCTTTTGTTTCTTCAACGCGGTCAATCAAAATATCACGCTTATGAACACCTACTTTTTCCATTGCCGAATAATAAGCAGACTGACAACCAGAGATCATCAGCATTAACGCAAGTATGGTTGTCCCTAAAAATGTTTGTTTTTTCATCTGAATTCCTATTTACGAGTGTTAATGCTGTAAATTATGGCCTTGATTGTTATTATAATCAAAAGCTCACCAACAAAGTTAATTGTATGAATGATAAGCTCTCCCATTATAAACAGCAAGTTAAGGCGTTTTTAAAACTGCAACCAGGCTGGTGGATGCAATATTTTAATCGCTGTATTGACGATCAAATAACCATTAATGCAGGGTATTTAGCTTACGTTACTTTACTTTCGTTAGTCCCACTTATTGCTGTAGGTGTGGCAATATTTTCTGCTTTTCCAGGATTTGAGTCGACCCGCTTAGCCATTGAGAGCTTTTTGTTTACTAATTTTGTGCCCACCTCTTCTGGTGTTATTAAAGAGCATATTAGCTCGTTTGCCAGTAATGCCAATCAAATGACGGCAGTAGGTATTGGCTTTTTAGCAGCCATTGCCTTGCTACTTATTCGTAATGTAGATGCCACGCTAAACCGTATTTGGCGAGTAAAGAAAAAGCGCCCGATGATGATATCGTTTGCCGTATATTGGATGGTACTCAGCTTAGGGCCCGTGTTACTGGGCGCCAGTATCGGTGTAACCTCATATATTGTGTCGTTGGTATCGTTTGCCGATCAGGGGATCCCAGGGTTTAGTGGTTTCTTGTTAAAGCTACTCCCTTATGCGATCTCTATGGCCGGTTTTATTATGCTTTACACCTTAGTGCCTAATACTCGCGTTTCGTTTAAAGCAGCCGTTCCCGGTGCGCTATTTGCTGCCATGTTATTTGAGCTAACCAAAAAAGGCTTTGCTTTGTACATTAGCCATTTTCCATCATACGAAGTGATTTATGGTGCGGTAGCAACCATTCCTATTTTATTTGTATGGGTTTACTTGTCGTGGGTCGTGGTGCTACTAGGCGCTGAATTCACCGTGTGTATTAACATGCAGCATTACAATAAAAAAGATCAACAAGCAGAGGATACAGAGTAAATGCAGGGATTAATTCAACGAGTAACACATGCTAATGTGGTGATAGACCAACAGCTTGTCGGTGAAATTAAACAAGGCATTGTATTATTGCTGGGGGTGGAAAAAGAAGATGATGAAAGCAGCGCTGATAAACTATTACACAAAGTCACCAATTACCGTATTTTTAATGACGAAAACGATAAAATGAATCTCAGCCTTAAAGACATACAAGGCGAACTGTTAGTCGTATCGCAATTTACGCTCGCAGCCAATACAAAAAAAGGCATGCGGCCTAGCTTTTCATCGGCAGCTACACCAGACCAAGCGCAAGCGCTATATAATTACTTTGTAGAGCAGGCTAAATTACTCGGTATTAAGGTCGCGACCGGTGAATTTGCAGCCGATATGCAGGTGAGTTTATGTAACGATGGGCCGGTTACCTTTAATTTAACCGCTTAACGTGCTTTTTTTACAATCACAATATGATTAACAAAGCCGGTAATTTTTTGAATACTAATAGCCTTCCCAAATACAGTCAGTAGTACATGTTGTAACTGAGTGAGTTGTGATGAGTGCTGCGATAAAAAGTTAATAAATAAGATGCCCTGTTGATCAAGTGCATCATAAATTGTTTGATAAAAGCATGAATCAAATAAAAATCGCGGGGCGTCTAATTCACTAAATAAATCTAAAATGACCCAGTCCATATGCTCTGCTGATTTTAAAATTGTTTGCGCATCCTCGCAATGAATCTGTTGTTGTTCACTGGGGGCAAAAAATTGTTGATAACAGTCAATAATATGGGGGCTTTTCTCTACTGAAGTAACCTGCACTTGAGGATACTGTTCTAATAAGT
Organism: Pseudoalteromonas sp. SiA1; assembly: GCF_018732205.1. Taxonomy (NCBI): domain Bacteria; kingdom Pseudomonadati; phylum Pseudomonadota; class Gammaproteobacteria; order Alteromonadales; family Pseudoalteromonadaceae; genus Pseudoalteromonas; species Pseudoalteromonas sp. SiA1. The sequence continues at coordinate 200,013 of NZ_CP076084.1, forward strand.
AATTACGAATGGCACCGCCACCTAACCCCAGTTCGAGTACTTTTTTAGGCGCAGGTAGCTGTTGCCAAGCCGTTGCTAAATAAGCAAGGTGTGGAAACAGTAATGCATGTGGTTTTGCTTTTAAAATAACAGACTGCAACGTGTTATTTATGAGTAGCCAGCGAAGTTGTTGATACTCTCTTACTTGTATGTGCTCACCATGTTGATTATGCCAATAAAGTAACTGACCTAGCGATGAACTATGCTCAATAAAATGTTGGCTGATCAGGCCACTACTGCAATGGATATATTTATTCATGCTATTGAGCATAAACCAGCAGAGGTAAATCGCAACGGCTTTTGTCATTAATTTTTTACAGCTGTTTTCTCAGCACCAAAGTCTTATTTGCAGTTTTATCCAGATCGAGTATGGTGTTTTTCACAAAATGCACAGCGTAATATTTTACATTTTTAATTTATGGAGTATGTATGTTTCAAGTGAGCACCCCACAAAGTAGTGAAGACTGGCAAGCCTATTACCAATTACGCTGGCAGGTTTTACGTGCCCCATGGGGCGAACCTCGGGGCTCTGAGCAAGACGATTTAGAGCAAGAGGCTGAGCATCGCTTCATTAAAAATAAAGCGGGTGAAGTATTGGGTGTGGCTCGTTTGCACTTTAATAATCAGCAACAAGCTCAAGTACGTTATATGGCGGTTGCAGAGGGTAACCGTAATCAACATATTGGTAGCCGCTTGTTACATGAACTCGAAAAAATAGCGTGGAATCAAGATGCTGATGAATTAGTGTTGTTTGCTCGCGAACGTGCACTGGAATTTTATCAGCGCCATGGCTATGAAAATAAAGAAAAAGCACATTTGGCTTATGGTGATGTACAGCATTATAAAATGGTTAAGCTCAAACCGAGTGAACCAGGTTGGTTTCGCCACCCAAATTGGACTCAAGTACTGCAAAACACATGGCGTGAATCAATCCCCATTAGTGATGCAATGGGAATAAAAGTTGAAAGTTACACAGATTGGCAATTTACTACTCGTGCAGATTTAAATGCTAACTTAAATTTACACAACACTATGTTTGCGGGCTCTATTTATAGCCTAGCTACATTAACGGGTTGGGGGGCAACGTATTTAGCATTAAAAGAAGCCGGGCTTGAAGGGAATATTGTGTTAGCCGATGCCAACATTAAGTATTTAAAGCCACTAAATACTGACCCTAAGGGCTGTGTGAATATTCAAACCTGTAAAGGGAACTTAAATGAGTTACAAGATGCGGGTAAAGCAAGTTACCTAGTGCCGGTAACCATTTTTGATGGTGACGAGGTGGTTGCTCAATTTGAAGGGCAGTTTGTGGTTAAAAAATAATAAGAATAAACGAAAAAGCCAAGCGAGTTGCTTGGCTTTTTTTTATAAGCATTTTTTACAGTAAATCTGTCAGTAATATACCCACACCAAAGCGTTCAATATCGGTGTTATAGTCTATCAAGCTCTCGCCATAGCCATTAAAATATTGTGCGTAGCCGCGAACTCTTCCCCATAATGGGAATGACCAATCAAGCTGAATTGCCCCGCGGTTATCTGAATTTAAATTATTGCGAGTCATAAAACTAAATTCATGATCGTTAAAGCGATACGCGCCACCAAATTCAAAGTAACCCATGTATTTATAGATATCTGGGTTATCGTCACCTCGTGCATCTAACGGCGCAGGCTTTTTGTTTTCAGGAATGCGATACCAAGGTTTAAAGCTAAATACAAAGCCGTCTTTTTCCCAAATGAAATCGGCATAAATGCGATTCCAAGAACGCGAGTTTGGCTGACTACGACCATTAGATTGGTGCGAAATACCAATGGCTATTGCCATTTCATCGCCCCATAAAACGTTTTCAGGATCTAAGTAATTAATCCAAAATACTTCTGGCTCGTAGTTGGTTTCACGAAAAGGGGAAGAAATATCGTCGTTATATACTTGCCAGTATGACTGCAAAGTAAAGCCAAAAAATATCGCCTGGTCTGAGTCAGCAAACTCATCATACAAAGGCACTTTAATTGATAGCTGATATTTAGCTTCTAGGTTATCAAGTGGGTCGCCATCTTTTTTATCGGTTAACTCTGCAAATCCATCAAACGGGCGAGTGTTTGGGTTCGACATATAAGAAACAGGTAAAATATAATTACGTTTATGCGGGGTAATTACATTACGATTTTTTTTACCAACCGCCTCACGGGCTTGGCGTTTGTCGATAGCCGTTAGCTGCTTGCTTTCTTCAACGGCAGAACACTTTTTACGTAATTGATCGAGGGTTTGCTTACCGTCTCCACCGATCACTTCATTTAAAATACATTGCTTTACCAGCTCAAGTTCATTGTTTTGCTCGTTATTCGCTGTTTCTTCAGCGACAACGGTTGTGCTGAGTAATGTAGAAAGTAGTATCCAATGGCGCCAACTCATTATAATTCCTTTGTAAGTGAGGGAAGTCAGTATTTTGCTAATTATAGCGCCTTTTTAACACATAAACGGTGAATTTTTCCTGAATTTTAATACTTTAAAAAGAAAAGCGACCTAAGTCGCTTTTACTGTGTAACTAGTTGTTTACTAGCTAACTCTCACGCAATGAGAAGGGGTGAGCTAAAGCTCAAAGACGTTAGTAAAAAATTTATACAGCTCGGTACCTTGATTCACACTCGCTGAGGCAAAATGCAATATCGCAATTGCATCTAGATCAAAGCTTAGAGTTTGCAGCGGTTGTTCGCTTAAATAGCGCTCCATGCGCAGTATTTTAGCAATGGGTTCTCCAGCTTTAACATGCCCGCCAAGAGGTGCTAGGTATTCGACCATGCCACCCATGGGGGCGTAATAAGCAATATAATCATTTAGTTGGCAGCCATATCTTGTCATCAATTTTGGCTTGTAGGGGGCATCAACAAATACTTGCTTATGATTTAAATAACTTAAAATACTATTGGCATCGTCTAGTGCCGCGCTTAAATCGATTTTTTCTTGGCTGCCAAGCTCTACCGTAAAGGCTTCAACTTGCACGTTAAATTCACGCCCTTGCTGAGCAAGTTGCTCACTAAGCTGCCACCATGGACAAAAGCTTGCTTCATCCATTGCGCCATCAAAGGCATTAGGAATAACCAGCACATGGGGAATATTAAAGTAACGCGCGCTATCGGTCGCATACTCAGGGCAATATAAGTGCTGACTAGAAATAGGGCCGGTGTGTAAATCTAAAACTATATCTGCTTGATGCGCCAATTTTTGTAAGTTTAGCGCAATCCGTTTCCCCGTTGTTAAACGATAATCAGGGCCGTTGAGTTGTTGCTCAACGTCATTAATTAACGCGGCTTTAAAGGCTGTTTTCAGAATCTTATCATCGGCATCGCTGAACTGCTGTGCAAACTGGGTCGCCAGTTTATTATTGCAGTGATACATGCGATTCCAATTAGTCCCCGTAATGGGATCGAATCGGCCAAGGGTAAATTCCCCCGACTTTTGATTACAGCCAATGGGGTTAGCGTAAGGAACTAAGGTAATATCACCTTTTAAATTAAGTGTTTTTAGTTGCTCAAGTAATTGGTAAATTACCGCGTTGCCTTGCACTTCTGCGCCATGCATATTTGCTTGTACATACACACTTGGGCCGGTGCCATCGCCTTTTAAACGATACACAGGAATAGTCAGTGGTAGTCCGTTTGCGACTTCGCCAACTACAATGTTTTCTTGGCTTATAGCTATGGTGTTATTCATCTTTTTTATCTCAAGTAGTGGCTTGCATCTTCTGCTTGTCGCACGCAACTCAATACGCCATTGTGGATAACATATTCACCGGCCAGCTCATGGCATAAAAAGTACGGCATACTTTCGGTAAAACCGTAGGCACCGCATTGACTAAATACTAGCCAGTCTTGCTCATTTAAATCACTGGGTAATTGGTGCTCTCCTAAGCAATCAAGTGCAGTACATAAGGGGCCGTATAGGCTCATTGCTTGATTTGCTGCGTTTGAATCTCGTAATAAACGCGCAGGGAAATCTTGACTGGTGACCGCAGGGCGCAATAAATGATTAATGCCGCCGCTCATAATCACCTGTTGTTGGCCGTAATTTAGTTTACGCTCAACAACAGGTGTGGCGTAGTGGCCGCATTCGCCTACAGCGTAGCGACCTAGTTCCATCCATAGCTCAGTAACCCCCGCATCGCATTTAATTTTTGCAAGCGCCTCTATGAGTGCATCCCAACTTAGAGTGGGCGTATCAAGCGTATAGGGAATACCTAAACCACCACCTAAATCCAGCACCTTGAGGTTAATATTTAAATCCTCAGCAAGTTGCCTTAACGGCGTAATCATTTGTGTCCACAGCTCAGCGAGTTTGTCGCTGCTAAGCATGTTGCCCCACTGAAAAATATGCAGACCGTCAAAATTAAGTGCACAGTAGTCACTGGTATTTAGCGCCTGCCACTCGTCGCACCCTAAGCCAAATGGAGTAAGACTATCGCCCCCTAGCGGGTTTTTATCACCCTCGGGCCAGCGTAATTGTACCCTTAATAAAACCTGCAACTGGCACTGCTGAGCAATCGCTTGTTCGTTGAGCCAACGTACCTGATTGAGACTTTCGGCCACAAAGGTACGCACGCCACGCGCAATAAAGTGCTTAATTTGTTTAGGGCTTTTTGCAGGCCCCGTGTTGAGCACGCGTTCACTGTTAATTCCTTGAGCAAGGACTTGCTCAAGCTCGCCTTTACTGGCGACATCAAAGTTAAAACCAGCGTTATTTAAGCGTTGGATCACGCTAGATAACGGGTTCGCTTTAACTGCATACCAGAGTTTTACCTCGGTTTGTGCCACTAAACGCGTTAAATGTGTGTTTAGTGAATCAAGATCATAAACAAAAAAGGGCGTATCAAGCTCAGTTGCTAGCTTATCAATAGCGGTTTTAACGGGCGTGCTCAAAAAGGTCATTAACGTAAAACCTCTTCAAGCAATAATGACGCATCACTTTGCTCGTCACGGTATTTAACAATTAACGCACACGACATGCTTAAGCCTTGCTCGCGCGCCCAATCGTTTGACGCAGGGCGAGATCCAGGGATCACAATCGCGTATTCAGGGATTGCTTCGCCTTTATCAAGCTGGCGCTCATTTACGCAGTCATAAACAGGGATGGTTGCAGATAAGCGAACACCTGGGGCAAGTACCGCGCCTTTTTTAACTACCACGCCTTCAACAATCACACAGCCTGCACCAATGAATGCATCGTCTTCTATGACCACAGGGCTGGCACCAATGGGCTCAAGTACTCCGCCTAATTGTACCGCTGCGCTTAAATGCACATTTTTACCTACTTGAGCACACGACCCTACGAGCGCGTGGCTATCTACCATAGTGCCCTCGTCAATAAATGCACCAATATTTACGTACGCAGGTGGCATAATAATAGTGCCTTTGGCAACATGTGCACCACGGCGCACACTTGAACCACCGGGTACCATGCGAACGCCTGCTGTGGCTTCAAAGCTTTGCGGCGCTAAGTTATGTTTATCAACAAAACCGCCAGCAAACTCGGTGTTTTGACCGTTTTTAAAGGCTTCTAAAATGCCTTGCTTTACTTCTACGTTAGCGTGCCATTGGCCGTTTTCGTCTTGTGTTGCTGCGCGAACCGCGCCCGTTTCTAAATTATTTAATAGTTCTAACCAGTTCATTATAAAAACCTGTATTTAATGCCAAGATAAAATGGTGTTGTTTGCCGATGAAATGTCATCTGTGTGTGTCAGCTCAAGGTGTGTTAAAGGTGGGCGTAAATACGGACTGCCAATACGCCCTTGTAAATGCATTAACACTTTGACTGGGATAGGGTTGGCTACTGAAAATAAGCTATTGATAGCACTAGACCACTGGACAAAAAGATTAGGGTGTTGGCCGCTTAAACTGCGCTTTACAAACTCATGGGTTTGCACTGGCCATGCATTGGCTGCAACCGACACTAAACCTTTTGCACCTGCTTGGGCAAAATAAGGCATGAGGGCATCGTCACCACTAAAAATGGCTAGTTCAGGCGCTGCTTGTCGATAGGCTTCAAATTGAGAGATAGAGCCACTGGCTTCTTTCAGTGCCCATAAATTTTTATGTTGTTTGAGGTTTTCAATGGTTGCAATGGGAATGCTAACCGCACTACGTCCTGGTACGTTATAAAGCATACAAGGATGAGAACTGGCATTGAGTAAGCTTTCAAACCAATGCGTTTGCCCCACTGCACCGGGTTTGGCATACAAAGGCGAGCCGAGTAAAAAACCATGGATAGGCAGCTGGTTGCAGTAATTAACCCATTCAAGCTGTTGCTTTAAGTTACTACCGCCTACCGCAACCATAAGGGGGACGCTCGGCTGTAATTGGCAGACATGCTCTACGATGGCTTGCTGTTCTTTGAGGGTAAGGGCTAACCCTTCGCCGGTGCTACCTAGCAGTAAAATGCCATTGTTAGCGGCTTCTTGTTCGGCCACCAAGGTGTCTAAGGTTGCGTAATCAACTAGGCCATTTTGATCAAATGGGGTGATCAGCGCAGTCCATAAATGGAAATTGTTAATATTGAAGTTGTTGATCATCTCTCACGAACTTATAGGGCATTCGTCGAGTTTTTGGCGGGTATTTAGGATGCCTGACTCTTTGAATGTGTTTATAATTCGAAGAGCGAATGGGCTTAAATAATAGGGCGCACGGCCTTATTATACTAAGACCAGAAGCTCTCCACCAAATATGTTATTGGTGACAGTCGCTAGGATTCAACCTAGTCGCCCGAAGCAACCTTTCACAAAAAAGTGTTACCTCTCGGCGTTAATTCCCCTCACGTATGCTCAATGGAGTTTGCGCTCCTAACATACGCTACCTGAATAACGCACCTCTTCCAGCCCTTTGCACTTGCTATTGAAAAATCAATCAGCAAATACAATGTAATAGGGTAAGTGTGGCGATTAAACCACTTTAGCCGTCTAGGTGTCAAGTGACTAAATATAGATAGATTCATCCTGATTGACAGTTATTACGTATTAGCTGCTTTTCTCGTACACTAGTACTATTGTCGAAGTAAGGTATTAAGCAGATGGAAAAATTTAGTGATATTTATAAGCGAGCGGTAGAGCGAAAGGGCTCTGAAAAAATGCTTAAGTTGTTACTCGCAAAACCTTTATCAACAAAGCAACTCGTCACATTAAGTGATGATGATTGGCTAGAAGAATTTACTCGGAAAGTTTTTCAAAGTGGTTTTTATTGGTCGGTGATCAACAGTAAGTGGGCCGGATTTAGAGAGGTTTTCTGGGACTTTAGTGTTGAAAAGCTATTGATGATGCCACCGGATATGCTTGAGCAAAAAGCCAGTGATGAGCGGATTGTACGCAACTATAAAAAAGTAAAAACTATTACTGAAAATGCGTATATGATCCACGAAGTTGCAGAGCAATACGGCAGCTTTAGTGAGTTTATTGCTAACTGGCCAAGTGAAGATATTATTGGCTTGTGGGCGTATTTAAAAAAGCATGGTGCAAGGCTTGGTGGTAATACCGGCCCTTATGCGCTGCGCGCCTTAGGAAAAGATACTTTTTTACTTTCAAGAGACGTAGAAAGCTATTTGCGTGCCCATAAAATTATAGATGGCGGATTACAAACTAAAAAGTCACTAAGTGCGGCGCAGGCATTCTTTAATGAACTGCAGCAGCAAAGCGGCTTAAGCATGCAAGAGCTAAGCTTAATTGTCGCTTATGGTGTAGGCGACAATCGCGTAGGTATCAGCCAAAAACAATAGGATTAATTATGAAATTAGTGCCAAGGTATACCGACATTGGTGAGGGGTTTGCAATTAGCGATCATCCAGCCAAGGTGACAGCGCCACAGTTATTGTTATGGAATGAGCCCCTAGCTAAGCAATTTAATATACAAGTGGATGCAGATTCCCGAGCAAATATATTTAGCGGTAATGAACCCCAAGCGATTTCTCCGGTGGCACTGGGATATTCTGGTCATCAGTTTGGTCACTTTTCACCGCGACTAGGGGATGGTAGGGCGCATTTGCTCGGTGCGATTAGCGATGATAAAAATCAGCTTTGGGATCTGCAATTAAAAGGCGCTGGTGCTACGCCATTTTCGCGCGGAGGCGATGGCCGCTGTGCATTAGGTCCAGCTATTCGTGAGTACGTAATGAGCGAAGCTATGCACGCGCTTGGCATTCCAACAACGCGTTGTTTAGCCGTGGTTGGCAGTGGCGAAACCGTCTATCGCAACCCACCTCAACCAGGTGCTATTGTAACCCGACTCGCCAGCAGTCATATTCGGGTGGGCTCGTTTCAATATTTAGCCACTCAAGGTGACGTTACTAGCCTAAAAAACTTAGCCGACTTAGCCATTCAAAGACACTATCCCGAGATTAACAGCACTGGCGCTCAGCGTTATTTAGATTTTTTAGCTGCAGTGATCGCCAACCAAGTCAAATTAGTCGTAAGTTGGATGAGGGTGGGGTTTATTCATGGTGTTATGAACACCGATAACACCTTAATTAGTGGTGAAACCATAGATTACGGCCCATGTGCCATGATGAACCAGTTTGATTTTGATACCGTGTTTAGCTCTATTGATAAACAAGGGCGTTATGCGTTTGGTAATCAGCCAAACATGGCAAGTTGGAACTGTGCCCGCTTAGCAGAGAGTCTAATAGCGCTGATCAGTGACGATGACGAGCAAGCGGTGGCAATGATGACGCCTTTAATTGAGGGCTTTTCAACGCAATTTAACCAACAATTTAGCGCGATGTGGGCGCAAAAGTTAGGGTTAACAGTCGCGGATGATAAAGATAATGAGTTGGTGGGGGAGTTACTAGGGTTATTAAAACAACACCAGCTTGATTATACCAATACTTTTAATGCACTCACTGAGTCGTTAAATGGGCAAGCTGAAATACCATCAGCACTTACCTCTTGGGCACAGCAATGGCAAACACGAACTAATGAGCACAGCTATCAAGTGATGCGACAAGCCAATCCGAGCGTGATCCCACGTAACCATATTATTGAAGATATTATTACTCAGTACACTACGCATGGGGATAGTGAGCTACTCAGTCGTTTTAGCAAAGTGATGGCGAGCCCTTACACAAACCATGTGCAGGCCACAGAGTTTCAAACGCCGCCCGAAGATGATAAGAATTATCGTACTTTTTGTGGTACTTAAGTATGATTTTTTGCATTTTAAAATGAATATAAAAGGTCATTTTTTACCCCAGCGACGTTCATTCATAGAGCAAACTATGAACGGGTGATACCATAACTCCATAAAAGCCAGTGATCGTGTGGGGTTTAAAGCGATTGTTTGCTTTTTGAGCTAGCCTGTGTTCATCGACATTTTTTATGAGCTAGTTTTATTATCCTAGATATTGAAAAAATATATTTGCGTTAAGTATTGATTAACAAAGACTCAGTTACTGTATAGGTAAGTTAGAAGAGCTAGCAATGCTTAGCTACATTTTTAGTTGTTAAAATGGGAAGAAAACAATGAAATTAAAATCACTTACAATGGCTATTGCGTTAGCTGCAACTAGCGCATCTACTTTCGCAGCCGAGCAAGAAGGCTTTTACATCGGTGCATTCGGCGATTATTACGATGCTTCGTGGAAAAACATGCGTGAGCAAGCTGGCCTTGACGTTAATGAGTCAACAGGCTGGGGTGCTGAATTAGGCTACCGCTTTAATGATTACTGGAGTGCGCGTTTAGAGTACGCAGACCTAGACTTTAATGCTCACGACAAAGTATTGAACAACCGCAACGATATTGACGGCGAACGTTACGGTATCGATGCACTTTACCACTTTGGTGGCGGTCCTTTCTACGGTTTATTTGGTCTGAAAGATATTGATGTTGTTGATGACAACACGTTTGTAAACGCAGGTGTAGGTTACCGACACTTTGTTACAGACAACTTTTTTGTTAATGCTGAAACCAGTGTTTACCAAGGTTTAGACAAAGGCTACACAGATGTTGGCGCTAAATTAGGTATAAACTACTTCTTTGGTCAAAAATCGGCGCCAGTAGCACCGGTTGAGCCTGCACCACAGCCAGAGCCAGAAATTGTTCCTGTGCCGGTAGCACTTGCTGATACAGATAAAGACAGCATTCCTGATGTAGATGATAAATGTGCCAATACGCCTATGACAGATGCTGTTGGTAGCGATGGTTGTACACTTTATGAAGATACTGAAGTAACAGTAAGCTTGTTAGTAACATTCCCTAACAATGACTCGTCAGTTTCACAGCAGTACTTAAATGATATTGATGAAGTAGCGACTTTCTTAAAAGAGTACCCAGATACAACAGTGCTTCTTGAAGGTCATACGTCTGCAGTAGGTAAAGCGTCTTACAATAAATGGTTATCTAAAAAACGTGCTGATGCAGTAGCTAAAAAGCTAATTGCTGATGGTATTGCAGAAGATCGCATTACAACGGCAGGTTTAGGTGAAGAACGCCTTAAAAATGAAGCGAATACGGCAAAAGCGCATGCTGAAAACCGCCGCGTTGAAGCACACGTAAAATCTATTAAACGTGTAAAAGTATTACGTTAATAGTCTCATTATTGAGTAAAAACCCAGCTTAGGCTGGGTTTTTTTATGGCTGTTAATAAGTATTCATGAAAGTTGATTTTATGAAATCCACTATTCATATTATTAATAATCGCTATAACTAGCTGCCTAAGTGGATGGATTTTAATCTATGCACAAAAGCTTTATAATCGAGCGTTAGAATACTATAAGTATTGGGTTATGGTGTGTTTAGTAAACACCACCGAATACTTTAACGTCACCAAGAGGGCAATACTGTGCTACAAGAATATCGTAAACACGTAGAAGAACGTGCCGCGTTAGGTATCGTACCAGCGCCATTAGATGCTCAGCAGACGGCTGATCTTATTGAGCTAATTAAAACGCCACCGGCAGGTGAAGAAGAGTTCATCCTAGAACTACTGATCAACCGCGTACCACCAGGTGTTGATGATGCAGCCTACATTAAAGCAGGCTTTTTAGCGGCTGTTGCTAAAGGTGAAGCTGTTTCTCCGTTGATTTCTAAAGAAAAAGCAGCTGAGTTACTAGGTACTATGCTCGGTGGCTACAATATTGCTCCAATGGTTGAACTACTTGATGACGAAGCGTTAGCGCCAATTGTAGTAAAAGGCCTTTCGAACACATTATTAATGTTTGATGCGTTCTACGATGTAGAAGAAAAAGCAAAAGCAGGTAATGCATACGCCAAGCAAATTATAGAGTCTTGGGCTGCTGCAGAATGGTTTATCAATAAGCCAGCCGTTGCTGAAAAAATCTCTGTTACGGTATTTAAAGTCACTGGCGAGACAAACACCGATGATTTATCACCAGCACCAGATGCATGGTCACGTCCTGATATTCCGCTTCATGCATTAGCCATGCTTAAAAATGAGCGTGATGGTATTAACCCTGACAAAGACGGTGAAGTAGGTCCAATCACTCAGCTTGAAGAATTAAAAACTAAAGGCTTACCACTTGCTTACGTAGGTGACGTTGTTGGTACAGGCTCTTCGCGTAAGTCTGCAACAAACTCTGTGCTTTGGTTTATGGGGGATGATATCCCATTCGTACCAAACAAGCGCGTGGGTGGTGTATGTTTAGGTAACAAGATTGCGCCTATCTTCTTCAACACAATGGAAGACTCGGGTGCGTTACCAATCGAATTAAATGTTGATGAATTCAACATGGGTGACCAAATCGACATCTATCCTTATGAAGGTGTTGTGAAACGTCATGGTACTGATGATGTGATCTCTACATTTGAACTTAAATCAGAGGTAATTTTAGACGAAGTTCGTGCTGGTGGTCGTATTCCATTGATCATTGGTCGTGGTCTTACAGACAAAGCGCGTACATCATTAGGTTTAGGCGCAACTGACGTATTTAAAGTACCAGCAGTGACTGAAGTATCAGACAAAGGCTTTACGCTTGCGCAAAAAATGGTTGGTAAAGCATGTAACGTTGCCGGTATTCGCCCTGGCCAATACTGTGAACCTAAAATGACCACGGTTGGCTCGCAAGATACAACAGGTCCTATGACGCGTGATGAGCTTAAAGACTTAGCCTGTTTAGGTTTCTCTGCAGATTTAACAATGCAGTCTTTTTGTCATACATCCGCTTACCCTAAGCCAATCGATGTAAACACGCACCATACGCTTCCTGATTTTATTATGAATCGTGGCGGTGTATCGCTTCGCCCTGGTGATGGTGTAATTCACTCATGGTTAAACCGTATGTTATTACCAGATACCGTAGGTACGGGTGGTGATTCACATACACGTTTCCCATTAGGTATTTCATTCCCAGCAGGTTCGGGGGCGGTAGCGTTCGCAGCTGCAACGGGTGTAATGCCACTAGATATGCCTGAATCAATTTTGGTTCGTTTTAAAGGTGAAATGCAACCGGGTATCACTTTACGTGATCTTGTACATGCTATCCCTTATTTTGGTATCAAAGAAGGCCTATTAACGGTTGAGAAGAAAGGTAAAATCAACGAATTTTCTGGTCGCATACTAGAAATTGAAGGGGTTGAGCACTTAACGGTTGAGCAAGCGTTTGAGCTATCCGATGCATCTGCAGAGCGTTCAGCTGCTGGCTGTACTGTTAAGCTTTCTAAAGAGTCTATCAGCGAATACCTTGAGTCTAATATTGTTATGCTTAAGTGGATGATTTCTGAAGGTTACGGCGATGTACGTACGATTGAACGTCGTGTTACTGCAATGCAAGACTGGTTAGCAAACCCAGAGCTAATGGAAGCTGATAAAGACGCAGAGTACAAACACGTACTTGAAATCGACCTTGCTGAGATTAAAGAGCCAGTACTGTGTGCGCCAAATGATCCTGATGATGCACGCCTACTTTCTGATGTGACAGGCGAGAAAATCGATGAAGTATTTATCGGTTCTTGTATGACTAATATTGGTCACTTCCGTGCTGCAGGTAAATTACTCGATGGCTTTAAAGGGCGTATCCCAACACAGCTTTGGGTTGCTCCACCAACGAAAATGGATAAAGACCAACTTACAGACGAAGGTTACTACGGTATTTTTGGTCGTGTTGGTGCACGTATTGAAACGCCAGGGTGTTCACTGTGTATGGGTAACCAAGCACGTGTTGCGGACAAAGCAACGGTTGTGTCTACTTCTACACGTAACTTCCCTAACCGTTTAGGTACAGGGGCAAACGTATTCTTAGCATCAGCAGAGCTGGCAGCAGTAGCAGCAATTTTAGGCAAATTACCTACACCTACTGAGTACCAAGAATACGCAGCGAAGATCAATGCAACGGCAGCAGATACCTACCGTTACTTGAACTTTCACCGTATGCCTCAGTACACTAAAAAGGCAGACAACGTAATTATTCAGCAAGCTGTATAATTTATAGAGTGTGTTTAAAAAACCCGCTTTGGCGGGTTTTTTATTGTCCAAATAAAATATTAGATAGTTAATGCTTAATTCGTTGCATGATTGTATTAACTTTCGTTAAATGTCGTCATTGATATGGTTAATAAAGCAAAAAATCCTCTCTATATGCATTAAAATCCTCGACAATATTATCATTATTATAAGCAGGATTTTATGACCGCATTAAACAACCAGAATTTACTGCAACTTCGTTTTATTAACCAAGCCAATATTGATTTGGTTAAGCCTTCTTTTGATAACTTACCTGCAAATCCTTATGCAGATGGTGCGTTTCGTAAACGCCGTTATTCAGTGGTTAAATTACAAAATGGTGAGCTTAATCTTCAAGCGACCAAAGCGTTTGTGCAAGACGATTCAATTAATACCTTTCAAGGTAATGTTGAGCGTACTTACGAAAACTTAGAGCAAAGCTTGCTTGAGTCTGAGGGTATGAAAAGCATTGTTAGCGAATTTGCAGCGATCACCGGCATTGACGCAGAGCGTGATATTGAAATTCACCAATTTAGAATGCTTGCCATTGATAGCGATACGCCAGCAGCTCCAGAAGGTGTGCATCAAGATGGGTTTGACCATGTGTGTGTATGTGGTGTTTCTCATGAAAATTTAGAAGGTGGTGAGCTATTGGTTTATGAAAACCAACAAGCTGAACCGTGTTTTAAAATGGAAATAAAAGACGGCATGTTTGCACTAATTAATGACCGTCAGGTATGGCATAACGCCACGCCAATGAACAAAATTGATGCTAACAAACCAGGTTACCTGGATTGCTTTGTACTAACTGCTTAAGAGAAATAAAATGAATTTAATGCAATTGCGCGCGCAATTTCCTGCTTTAATGCAAACTGTTGATGGCAAGTCACCGGTGTTTTTAGATGGGCCAGGTGGCTCACAAGTACCCCAGTCGGTACTCAGTGCCATGACCGCTTATTTAGGGCATTACAATTCAAACTTGGGCGGTGCGTTTTTCTCAAGTGACAAAACGGTTGAGCTGATGGCGAATGCGCGTCAAGCGGCGGCTGATTTGTTAAATGCGCCCAGTGCACAAAATATTGTGTTTGGCCCTAATATGACTAGCCTAACATTTAGCTTTAGCCGAGCAATTTCACGCAATTGGCAAGCAGGTGATGAAATTATAGTGACCAATGCTGATCATTTTTCAAATGTATCGTCTTGGCAGCAAGCCGCTGAAGATAAAGGCGCAGTGGTTAACACAGCGCTAATTAACGAAGCCGATTGTAGTTTAGATATGGCGCATTTTGAAAGCTTATTAAACGCTAACACTAAATTGGTTGCGGTTACGTATGCATCAAATACCACTGGCTCTATTAACGATATTAAACGTATTATAGAGCTTGCTCATAATGTGGGTGCGTTGGTGTATGTTGATGCGGTGCATTATGCGCCACATGAACTGATTGATGTACAAGCGTTAGATTGCGACTTTTTAGCTTGTTCTGCATATAAGTTTTTTGGCCCGCACTTAGGCATGGTTTATGGTAAAACTGAGCACTTAGAAGGGTTTACACCTTATAAAGTAGAGCCAGCAAAAGATGTTGCACCAGGTCGCTGGGAAACCGGCACACAAAGTTTTGAGGCACTTGCAGGCTTTATTGCGGCGGTTGATTACATAGCGGCGATTAGCGAACTTGATGACAGTCACTCACGCCGAGAAAAATTACGTGTTGCGTTTGCTAAAACAAAACAACATGAAATGGCATTGAGTGAATACTTTTTAACGCGTCTAGTTAACTACCCAAAAATTAAGTTGTTTGGTATAGACGATTTAGAGCGTTTGAGTGAGCGTACCCCTACGTTCGCACTGACCTTTGAAGGGTTAGAGCCTCGCCAAATGTCTGAATTTTTGGGTAAACACCATGTATGTGTATGGGATGGTAATTTTTACGCCCAAGGTTTATGCAAACAACTGGGTGTGCTTGATAAGGGCGGCGTAGTACGCATTGGTTGTATGCACTACAACACCATTGAAGAGATGGACACTTTGTTTGACTTGTTTGATGAGCTGATTTGAAGCTGTCAGCTATAAGCCGTCAGCTTTCAGTTTAATGCAAATACTTGACAGTAGTCAGCAGTTAGTTAATTTCTGACCGCTGACCGCTGACCGCTGACCGCTGACCGCTGACCGCTGACCGCTGACCGCTGACCGCTGACCGCTTTAGCTTTGTGGCGTTCCATAAATTTGCTCTGCTCGATTAAACAAAACCCATGAGGTTAAAATATACTTATCGTTTGATACTGGCTTATTGCCTCTATGTGTATGGGTAAAGTAGCCTGGGGCAACCACCATACTGCCTTTTTTAGGGGCTATTTTACGATTTTGATAATAAAACTCGGTTTCTCCGCCTTCTTCAACATCATTTAAATAAAACATAAATAACAACACCCGATGCAGTGCTTCATTATGCTGTAGCTGCGGATACACCTCACTGTGCCAATACGGATAACCGCCTTTATTTACTTCGTATTTTTGCGCTTGAATATTACCGAGTCTAAAAATTTGCTGTACCAATAAGGGGAGTTGTGGTTTACCTACCTCGTCATAGTTGGCGTGAGTTAAATCAACCGGTTGTCCTGTTTTTGGGTGATATACCTTTAAACCAAATGCCCCAATCATCATAAAAATATGTTCTTCAATGTAGTTGAAAACATACTGTGCAGTGGTTTGTTGAATATGTTTTAATTGTTCTGCGTATTCAGGATGATTGTTTAAGTATAAGTCGTGGCTATCTTTTTTATTAAGATCAACACCGCCCGATGTCATCCCTTGTTTAATATGCGGGCTTTGAGAAAAGGTAGTGATAAAGTTATCGCAAAATTCATTACTGAGCGCGTTGTCATACACGCGGATAAAGTCCGTCATGAGTTACCTGTTTAATTATTATTGGATTATTATGTTTACTGAAAAAGTGATGCCGCGTTTTAGCGAAACGGATGCACTCGGACACATCAACAATACCGTACTCCCCGTATGGTTTGAAGCGGCCCGAGTACCTATTTTTAAATTTTTTACGCCAGATCTAAATCCACACAACTGGAAGTTAATCATTGCTAAAGTTGAAGTGTCGTTTGTTGGCGAACTATTTTATGCCCATGAGGTGACAATTAACACCAGCATAGAGCAAATTGGCAATAGTTCATTTGTGATCCGCCAAGAAGCATGGCAGCAAGATAAGTGCTGCGCCATTGGTAAAACGGTGATGGTACGTTATGACTTTGTTAGTAAAACAAAGCAACCACTTTCGACTGATGAAAAAGCCGCATTAACACAGCACCTTGTAGCAGTTAGTTAATCGCAGCTTAACTATGACAAGCTGGATGTTTAGTTAAATATTGCCCCAAGGCAATGACTTGTTTTTCTGAAAAGCGCAGCCCAAGCTTTGTTCGTCGCCAAAGTATATCTGCGCTGGTTCTTGCCCATTCATGGTTTACTAAGTAATCAACTTCTTGCGCATACAGACCATGACCAAAGTGATAACCTAAATCGCCGATTGCTTGGCTGTTCCCCAGTAATTGATAACTAAGCGTGCCATAGCTGCGAACCATACGTTTTAAGGTGTCGATTGCCAGCCAAGGGTAGCTACTTTCTAACTGAGCGATAAGGTATGTTTGGTTACTAAAGTCGCCGCCTGGTAAAGGGGCATCTTTCGTCCACGAGCCACTCATCTTTGGGTAAAAAGGCACTAATTTATTGACGGCATTTTCTGCAAGCTTTCGATAGGTAGTAATTTTACCGCCAAACACACTTAATAAAGCGGCATGATCGGTGTCGTTGCTTAATATCAGCTTGTAATCACGGGTCACCGCTTGAGCATCTGTTGATTTGTCATCTAATAGTGGCCGCACCCCACTAAAGCTGTGCACAATATCGGCCGCGCTTATTGTGTTTTTAAAGTAATGGTTAGTGATACTGATAAGATACTGTATTTCTTGCTCACTAATTTTTACATCAGCAATATCGCCGGTGTACTCTTCATCAGTGGTGCCAATCAGTGAGTAATCTTGCTCATAAGGAATGACAAATACAATGCGGTTATCTTCATTTTGTAAAATATAGGCAACTGGCTCATCGTGGAGTCGGGGCACTACAATATGACTGCCTTTCACAAGGCGAATAGTGTGCGGTGTGGGCTGGGTAAATACATCTTCAAATAATGACGCGACCCATGGGCCTGCGGCATTTACAACACTTTTTGCCTTTATATTTAGGTGCTGCTTGCTGGCTTGTTGCTCTAAAATCACATCCCAATAATCTGCGTTACGCGTTGCTTTAATGCAGCGCGTGCGTGTTGCAATGGTAGCGCCTAAATTATGAGCCGCTTGGGCGTTTAAAATCACTAAACGTGCGTCATCAACCCAGCCGTCTGCGTATTCAAAGCCTTGGGTAATGCTGCTGTTAAGAACGCTATCGCTGTTAAACTCAATCGCCTTTGAAGCGGGTAAAGTATTACGCTTGGCTAGGTGGTCGTAAATAAATAACCCCACACGAATCATCCATGGCGAACGTAAATGTGCTTGGTGCGGCAGTCGAAAAGACAGTGGCCACATAATATGCGGCGCTTTTTTTAATAGCACTTCACGTTCACGTAATGCCTCTCTTACCAATCTAAATTGATAATTCTCTAAATAGCGTAGCCCGCCATGAATAAGCTTACTGCTATTAGAGGAAGTGGCTGAGGCTAAATCGTTTTGCTCACACAATAATACTTTTAAACCGCGACCACTGGCATCGGCAGCAATGCCAGCGCCGTTAATACCGCCGCCAATAATGAGTAAGTCATATTCGTTGTCGTGTGCGCTCATAGATTTTACTCACTCTCGCCGTCATTGCTATTAGAAAGTCTAACTTGTGCAATGCAATGTAGCCACTTTGCGTATAAATCGTTGCGCTCTTCACTGCTCATGGTTGGTTCAAAGCGACGATCGCTTTTCCACATGCTGGCAAGCTGCGCAGTTGATTCATACACCCCAGTTTGCAAACCGGCTAAGTAAGCAACCCCTAACGAAGTGGTTTCGGTTAGAGTGGGGCGCTCAACGCTTGCGCCTAAAATATTGGCTAAAAACGCCATTGCCCAATTATTGTTTGCCATGCCGCCATCAACTCTTAGAATACTAGGTCGGAGTCCGTCACCTTCCATAGCTTTTTGTAAATCTTTGGTTTGATAACCCACCGACTGCAAGGCAGCTGCAACAATAGTGCTAATGCCTGAGTCTCGGGTTAGGCCCAAAATTGCGCCTCGGGCATTTGCATCCCAATAGGGCGCACCTAAGCCTGTAAACGAGGGAACCAAGAATACCCCATGATCCAAGGGAACATCTTTGACGAGGGCTTCACTTTCACCTGCGTTTTCTAATAACTTTAAGCCCTCTACTATCCACTGCATGGTGGCACCAGCCATAAAAATACTGCCTTCAATCGCATAGGTGGGTTTGCCGTTGAGCCGATACGCAAGAGTGGTTAATAAACGATTATTTGATTTTAGTGCTTTATCACCAGTGTTAAGCATTAAAAAGCAGCCCGTTCCGTAAGTACTTTTTGCCATTCCTTCTTCAAAACAAGCTTGACCAATTAAGGCGGCTTGTTGATCGCCTGCTATACCGCAAATTGGAATTTCACCACCAAATAGCTCGCTTGCAGTCACCCCAAAGTCAGCCGCTGAGTCCATTACCTCAGGTAGCATCGACGCTGGAATATTAAATAAAGCCAGTAACTCTTCATCCCAGCATTGCTGATGAATGTTAAACAGTAATGTACGAGAGGCATTGGTAGCATCGGTTTTGTGAGCTTTACCGTTAGTGAGTTGCCATAGCAAGTAGGTATCTATCGTACCAAATGCTAGTTCACCTGCGTGTGCTTGCTCTTTAGCGCCTTTGACGTTATCTAAAATCCAACGAATTTTGGTTGCAGAAAAGTAAGGATCGAGTACTAAACCGGTTTTATCATTCACCATTTGTGTATGCCCAGCATGACGTAAATTATCGCAATAGTCACTGGTACGTCGGTCTTGCCACACAATCGCATTGTAGATAGATTGCCCGGTTTTTTTATTCCACACTAAGGTGGTTTCTCGTTGGTTAGCAATGCCAATGGCAATAATGTCGGCGGCAGTGACTTGTTGCTGCGATAATACGTTTTTAACGCTGCTTAATACGGTTTGCCAAATATCTACAGGGTCATGTTCAACCCAACCATTTTTCACAAAGTGTTGAGGGAAGGTTTGTTGAGCCGTGTCAAAAACCTCGGCATCTTTAGTGTATAAAATAGCTCGAGAGCTTGTCGTTCCTTGGTCAATCGAGAGTATGTATTTAGACATAAAAAATAGTGTTGTTTAATTTAGATAAAGACAGCTTGTCTTTAAGCTAAACGAATAGCAATGCTTTTGCACCATAATGGTTAAAATTATAGATGAGCGAAAGGTAGGAGAGGGAGGTGAACACTCAATTCTGGCGCCTACAATTTAATAGGCGCCAAATAACAACAATTAATTAGCATCCGTTAATTGTTGATGTAGCCAATCTTTTAATACCATTCTGTCGTGTTTTAACTGCTGCATGGCTTCGTCATCTATGGGTGAGTCTTGTAGCTCAAGTACTCGAATTTCTTTATCGATTTCATTGTATTGTTTTGCTTTGGTTGCAAAGTTTTCATCGTTTGCATTAAGTTTTGCAATAGTTTGCGTGTAATCAGGAAAATCTTTAGTTAATGAATGGTCTTCGCCTAACATAGGTTACTCCTTAAATGGCTGTTGCATAATACACGTCACGTTATATAAAAATGATCAGTGACTTGGGGTGTCCCCATACAACAGAGCTTGGGCTGATCTAAAATAAATCAACCGTTATTGGTTGTTAGTGTGTCTATTTATGTTTGCTGGGCTGCAAAACACTGACACCTGCAAAGGCTTCAGTTAGAATATGCCTGCGACAGGCCCTAATTACTTTGAGTACTTTATTACATGCTTTTAATGATCGATAACTATGACTCGTTCACCTATAACTTGGTACAGTATTTTCAGCGCTTAGATCAAGACGTGTTGGTAAAACGTAACGACCAAATAACGCTGAGTGAGATCAAACAGTTAAACCCAGATCATATTGTGATTTCTCCAGGACCTAAAAACCCGACTGAAGCGGGAGTGTCGTTATCTGTGGTAGAGCAGTTTAAAGGAGTTTATCCTATATTAGGTATTTGTTTGGGGCACCAAACCATTGCTCAAGTGCTAGGTGGTAAAGTAGTGCGAGCTAAACAGGTTATGCATGGAAAAACATCGCCTATTTATCATCAGCACCAAGGCATGTTTAAAGGCCTACCTAATCCACTTACGGTGTGCCGCTACCATTCATTAATTGTTGAAGCGCACTCATTGCCAAAGGAGTTAGAAGTAACAGCATGGACTCAAAGCATCGCTGGGCAGCGTGATGAAATTATGGGATTATTACATAACGAGCTCGCACTTGAAGGTGTGCAATTTCACCCTGAAGCGATTTTGACCGAGCAGGGCTTAGCTTTACTTGATAACTTTTTAACGCGCTTCTAGGCTTATACCTGCAAGCTATTTACTTTTTGCCCTAAGATAGAGCTTATGACCGACATATTGCAGCAACAGCGTATTGTTAATGTGCTAAACCAACGAGCGCATGATTTGCTACTGGGTCATAGTTTTGCCAATCAGCAAATTGGCTTTATTCATACCTTAGATCTTAATGACGGCAAACCCGTTAAAAAACGCACCTTATTAGAAGTAGAAGTAGCTGCGCAGCAAAAGCGCCAACAAAAAAGCTCTTCACATCAAAAGTTACAGGCTAAAACCAGTCAAAAACTCCATACCGTTATTGAAAGCGTGATTGCTAAACGTCTTGAAGACATCGATTTTGTGATTAAAGACACCATTGGCATAGAAGATAACGTGTGCGCCATACTCGATATACTGGCTACTCGCGCCGCCTCGGTTGGCCGTCTAGAGCCGCTAATTAACGATTTAAGTTGGTTGGGGCGAGAGCTGGTTACCTTAGTTAATTTACCTTTTTATCGTAAGCAACGCAGTAAAGGCACCTCAGTCAAAGTAGATACCCCAGCGTTGGCATTACGTTATTTGGGCTTAGACAACCTGCAACTGGTAGTGCCTACTTTTGCAGTGCGTCATTGGATGCCACATAGCACAGAACCATTCACGTTATTAAAACGCAGGTTAAAAGACAACACCATGTCGTGTGCCATTGCAGCGCAAACGCTTGCCCAGCTTAACGGGGTAAACCCAATGCATGCGTTTACATTGGGCATGTTACTGAATGTAGGGCAAATTGCTTTAGTGCGCTTATACCTAAAAGTGTTTGATCAGGTATGGCAGCGCAAAGTACTGCGTGCTCGTGAAGAAGGTGATAAAAACCTACACACCGCGCTATTAGAGCTAAAACCAGATCCGTTATTTTTAACAACACTGCTACACGAAAAATCACTGCTTGTCAGCGCCAAGGTCATAGAAACCATGTCGTTCAAATATTTGCCCTTTAACAGTGTTATGCAGCAGTTAGTGAATGGGGTTGAAAAGGGCGATAGTTTATTGCCATTATCGCAAGTGATTTTAAAGGCTCGCTGTTATTCTCAATATTTAAATTTAAAAGAGCACCAGCTGATTGAAGACGATGAATTACAAAGCTGGTTTAGCTATTATCAGTTCACTAAAAAAGAGTTAGATACCCTAAAAACAGGTAATTTTACTAATTTGGCACTTCAAATTGATTAAATCTGTTAATTTTTTTGCGACTATTCATTCACTTTAATTCTACTTATTCATGTGCAGTTGATTTATAAGCGCCATGCTTTTTTCGTTGTAGAGGCGCTCACTAAGGTAAATGCACATCATAATTAGCTCTCAAATAGTTATTCACTATCTATGAAATAATATCTTAAGCCCTTTATTTTAAAGGGGTACATGAAAGTTTTTGAAGAGACATCCCCCTAAATTTCTGAAATAATGAGCGCCTGAAAATTGAACCACAACGTAGTTTCAGGCAAATATACAGTTATTAATTTTTGCCGGCACATTTGGTTATTAACAATAATCACACCCCTATTCTACTGCTTTGTGATGCACACAATTAAGAGGAAATAAAATGACAGTCAATCGCGAATTATTTGATCACGTAATGGTTCCTAACTACGCACCTTCAAGCGTAATTCCTGTTCGAGGCGAAGGCTCTCGTGTATGGGATCAACAAGGACGAGAGTTTATCGACTTTGCTGGTGGTATTGCCGTTAACTGTCTTGGCCATTGCCATCCTGCATTAGTGGGCGCATTAAAAGAGCAAGGCGAAAAAATTTGGCATTTATCAAATGTAATGACCAACGAGCCGGCACTTCGCTTAGCTAAAAAAATGGTTGATGCGACATTTGCTGAAAAAGTTTACTTTGCAAACTCAGGCGCAGAAGCAAACGAAGCGGCACTTAAGTTAGCGCGCCGTTTTGCGCTTGATAAATTTGGCGCAGAAAAATCGCAAATCATCGCCTTTAATAAAGGTTTCCATGGCCGTACATTCTTCACCGTTACTGTAGGCGGTCAAGCAGCCTATTCAGATGGTTTTGGTCCTAAGCCAGGCGACATTGTTCATTGTGATTACAATGACCTTGCCGCATTTGAAGCACTGATCAGCGATAACACCTGTGCGGTAATGATGGAGCCAATTCAAGGTGAAGGCGGTATCATTTCGCCAACTGACGAATTTGCACAGGGCGTTCGCGATTTATGTACTAAACACAACGCACTGCTTATTTTTGATGAAGTACAATCAGGTGTTGGCCGTACAGGTGAGCTATACGCATACCAAGGTTTAAACGTAGTGCCTGATATTTTAACCTCAGCAAAAGCTCTCGGTGGCGGTTTCCCAATTGGCGCTATGCTAACAACCACTGATATTGCACAGCATCTTAAAGTGGGTACACATGGTTCTACTTACGGTGGTAACCCATTAGCGTGTGCAGTTGCAGAAGCTGCATTTGATACTGTAAATAACCCAGAAGTTTTAGCGGGCGTTAAAGCAAAGTCGGCGTTATTTACTGAGCTATTAAATGCCATTAACGACAAGTACAACGTATTTAGTGAAATTCGTGGCCAAGGTTTATTAATTGGTGCTGTGGTAAACGAGCAATACAAAGGCCGTGCAAAAGAGTTTTTAGTTGCCGGTACTGAGCATGGCTTAATGTCATTGGTTGCTGGTGCTGATGTGGTTCGTTTCACACCTTCTTTAGTAATACCAGAAGCGGATATTCGCGAAGGTATGGCACGCTTTGAAAAAGCAGTAGCCCACGTTGTAAATGCGTAATTGCTAATTCAACTTCTTTAGGGGCAAACGTAGTTTGCCTTGCAGTTCCTATTTACCGTTATATATAAGGGAGTAAGCGGATTCATGATGATCCTTCGCCCAATCCAAAAAAGTGATTATGCAGCTTTAGTAACCATCGCCGACGAGTCGGGACATGGCTTTACTTCTTTGCCTAATAATGAAGAGTTATTACAAAAGAAGATAGCGCATTCAGTTAACTCATTTACAAAAACGACATCACAACCAGGTGATGAGGGTTACTTATTTGTTCTTGAAGATACTGAAACTGGTGAAGTAGTCGGTACTTCAGGTATTGAAGCCGCAGTTGGCTTAGATGACGCATTTTATCATTATCATTTGAGTAAAGTGATTCACTCTTCGCGCACGCTAGATGTGTATAAAGCGGTAGATATTCTCACCCTTTGTAATGACTACACTGGGGCGACAGAGCTGTGCACACTGTTTTTAAAAAACGGCTATCGTAAAAATTGTAACGGTAAGCTGCTTTCAAAAGCACGTTTTATGTTTATAAAACAGCATCAACAACGCTTTGCACAAACCGTTATTGCAGAAATGCGCGGTGTATCTGACGAAAACGGTAGTAGCCCATTTTGGCAGTGGCTTGAAGAGCACTTTTTCTCTATGGACTTCCCAACGGCAGATTATCTGACGGGAATAGGGCAAAAAGTATTTATTGCTGAGCTTATGCCTAAATACCCAATTTACGTCAACTTATTGAGTAAAGACGCGCAAGCGGTTATAGGTCAAGTGCATGACAATACGCGCCCTGCAATTCAACTATTAAAAAGTGAAGGTTTTACTTTTAATGGTTACGTTGACATTTTTGATGCGGGCCCAACCGTTGAAGCAAAAGTAGATAACATTGCGACAATTCGTAATGCACAAAACTTTAGTGTTGAAATTGGCGAAATGACAGGCGATACCATGGTGTTGTTAGCCAATGACAAGCTTGAAGACTTTAGAGCAACCGTTGTTCCTATGACATTTGATTCGCGATCAAACAGCCTAGTGCTTACGCAAGAACTTGCTGATGCATTACATTTGAAATCGGGCGATTTTGTTACGGCTACCCCAGTTTAATTTAGGAGAAAGTATATGACTCATCCTGCACAATTTATTAATGGTCAATGGTCACCAGGCCAAGGCACCGAATTTAACTCAGTTAACCCTGCAAATAACGATGTTATATGGCAGGCATCAGCTGCAAGCGCTGAGCAAGTAGATAGCGCCGTAGCCTCTGCACGTGAAGCATTTTATAGCTGGGCTGATAAAAGCTTTGCGCAGCGCTTAGAAATTGTAAAAACCTTTGCTGCAACGTTAAAAGAGCATAGCGAAGAGTTGGCTGTGGCAATAGCTCAAGAAACAGGTAAGCCACTTTGGGAAACGCGTACTGAAGCGGGTGCCATGGTCGGAAAAATTGCCATTGCTGAAAAAGCATTTTTAGAGCGTACCGGCGACGTTGAAAACGCGATGCCGCAAGGCCGTGCGATGATCCGCCATAAGCCACACGGTGTTGTTGCTGTATTTGGTCCTTATAACTTCCCTGGGCATTTACCAAATGGCCACATTGTACCTGCACTTTTAGCTGGTAATACCGTGGTATTTAAACCCTCTGAACTAACACCTATGGTGGCTGAGCTAACCCTTAAACTATGGGAAAAAGCCGGTTTACCAGCAGGGGTTATTAACCTTGTACAAGGTGAAGTTGAAACAGGTAAAGCACTGGCGTCACACAAAGGCATTGATGGTTTATTCTTTACTGGGTCTTCTCGTACGGGTCATATTTTACATGAGCAGTTCGCAGGTCAACCAGGTAAGATTTTAGCGCTTGAAATGGGTGGTAATAATCCGCTAATCGTTAAAGATGCAGAAGATACGCTTGCTGTTGTGCACGATATTGTGCAATCTGCGTTTATCTCAAGCGGCCAACGCTGTACGTGTGCGCGTAAATTGTTTTTACCAACAGGTGCTAAAGGCGATGAAATTTTAGCACGCCTAATTACAGCCACTAAAGCAATCAAAGTTGGTAATTATGACGATGCTGACCAACCATTTATGGGCTCTATGATTTCAACGGCCGCTGCCGCTGGAATGGTTAAAGCACAAGATGAGTTAAAGGCCATGGGTGGCGAAGTGCTGGTTGAACTTGAGCATACAGCAAACACTGGTTTTGTTACACCGGGTATTATTGAGTGTACAAATATCAATGACTTCCCAGATGAAGAGCATTTTGGTCCGCTTCTAAAAGTATTCCGTTTTGATGACTTTGACCAAGCAATTGATAAAGCAAACGACACGAGCTTTGGTTTATCAGCAGGCTTACTCAGTGATAACCAAGCTGACTACGATCATTTCTTACGTCGTATCCGTGCGGGTATTGTTAACTGGAACCGTCCTATTACCGGTGCATCAAGTGCAGCGCCGTTTGGCGGTATTGGTGCCTCAGGTAACCACAGAGCAAGCGCTTATTATGCCGCTGACTACTGTGCATACCCTGTTGCGTCTGTGGAACTTGAAAAAGTAACCATGCCAGCAACA
Source organism: Pseudoalteromonas sp. SiA1 (assembly GCF_018732205.1). Classification (NCBI taxonomy): domain Bacteria; kingdom Pseudomonadati; phylum Pseudomonadota; class Gammaproteobacteria; order Alteromonadales; family Pseudoalteromonadaceae; genus Pseudoalteromonas; species Pseudoalteromonas sp. SiA1. The sequence continues at coordinate 226,402 of NZ_CP076084.1, forward strand.
CTAAGCCCAGGTTTAAAAATCGATTAATCGATTTTTTAAACTAGTAATAAATCACTAAAAAAGCAGCTTCGGCTGCTTTTTTTGTACTGCAATCTCACAAAGCTAGCAATTATCAGTGCTTTCTGCTTAAATTAAGCAACCAGTATTTTTGAGGTAAGTAGACAATGGTTTTAAACAGGCAAGGGTACGATGACTTAATAATGTACCTAACTCAGAACTTAGCGTTGTTTGAAAAACCAGGTGAAATAAAGCCAGGTGCACCAACGGTTATTGAGTTAATTGAAGATGTAATTGCCGAAAATGTCATACGCATTTGTCAACAACACCCCGATCTATCTACAGAGCAGCGTAGTCAAATTGTACGCGAAGTTGATGGCATTGTTTACGACTTACAAGAAGTACTCAGCAGTGTGACTTCTCACACCGTCACAGTCGAACAGCATGCTTTTATTGATGAGTTTGCAGGGCTAGTCAAAAACTTATTTGATAACGCTATTAGTTAATATTTCCCCCTTTAAAACCACGCTTTATTCGCTATTTAATTTTAAATGCGCGCGAGTGTCTGCGTGTAATGAATATAAATTATTGAGATAAAACAATGCAAGCAAATGTAAAATGGGTTGAAGGTAATACTTACATCGGTCGCTCTAACAGCAATCATAATGTCGTGTTTGATGCGGGCAGTGACGGAGCCGCACCTAGCCCAATGGAAATGGTATTGATGTCGGTTGGTGGTTGTTCATCGGTTGATGTGGTGAGTATTTTAAAAAAAACTAAGCAAGAGTTCTCATCAGTAGATGTGCAGTTAACCGCTGAACGAGCAGAAACAGCCCCGCGCGTGTTCACCAAAATTAATTTACACTTTGTTGTAACCGGTAATAATGTGTCTGAAAAGCACCTAGAAAGAGCGGTTTCGCTTTCGGCAGAAAAGTATTGTTCAGTTGCATTAATGCTTGATAAAACAGTAGAAATTACCCACAGCCATGAAGTTGTTCAAGATCAGGGAAAATAACGCTTTTTCCGTGAGTAAAATTCGTATAAAATCCGCGAACTTTTCATTCTGCAGGTGCAGATTTCACTAATTTATAGGTTGGTTTATATGAACAAACCCTTCGATAAACTTAAACTTCATGGCTTTAATAATTTAACTAAAAGCCTAAGCTTTAGTATTTACGATATTTGCTATGCAAAAACAGAGCAACAACGTAAAGAATATATAGAATATATCGATGAGCAGTATAGTGCAGATAGACTAACCGACATTTTAGGTGATGTGGTTGATATTATTGGTGCCAATATTTTAAATATTGCACGTCAAGATTACGAGCCACAAGGTGCCAGCGTAACTATTTTGGTTTCAGAAGAGCCGGTAGAAGAGCAGCAAAATTATGATGCTGACGAAGCACCAGGGCCGTTACCTGACTCAGTGGTTGCACACCTTGATAAAAGCCACATTTGTGTTCACACGTACCCTGAAGCACACCCTGATGATGGTATTTGTACTTTCCGTGCTGATATTGAAGTATCAACCTGTGGCATTATTTCGCCACTTAAAGCGTTAAACTTCTTAATCCATAGCCTTGAGTCTGATGTGGTTACAATTGACTACCGTGTACGTGGCTTTACCCGTGATATTAACGGCGTTAAACATTACATTGACCATGCTATTAACTCGATTCAAAACTTCATGACAGAAGATACTAAAGAAGCGTACCAAATGATGGACGTGAACGTGTATCAAGAAAACCTGTTTCATACCAAAATGATGTTAAAAGAAACCGATTTAAATACGTATTTATTTGGTTTATCTACTGATGATTTGTCAGATGACGAAGAAGAAGAGATTCGCTCAAAACTAACACGTGAAATGCAAGAAATATTCTATGGTCGTAATCTGCCAGATACAGAATAATAGCAACGCATTAAATAAAAAATGGCGCTCACTGAGCGCCATTTTTGTATGTGTTGTTTAATGCTACTTAACGAGTAACAACTCGGTTTGTCGGCCATTTAGATACCACACACCGGTTTTATCAAACAGGGCGTCTTCTTCTAGCATTATTCTTATTTCTTTATTCCACGGCTTTATAAACACCGCATTGTTAAGCTCAATAGAATAAGCGGTATTTAAATGCAGTGGGTAATCGCCATCACCCGGCACACCTTGCTGTGAATCCCACATGCCTAATGTCGTGCCAGCTGCATGGCCATGATAGCCAAGCGGGTGCGTATAAATAGTGGGTTTTAAACCTTGTGCAATGGCTTTTTCGCGGGCGGCTTTTAATACCTGATTACCCGTTTTACCAGCTGTAAATTCAGCCGTAAAAATGTCCTGTAGCTTATTACCCTTTTTTAACGCATCAACAAGGTAATCTGGGGCTTTTGTCTCGCCTGGTTTTAAAACATACGCATGTTGTTGAGTGTCGGTATTTAGGCGTAAATACGTAATACCAAAATCAACATGCAGTAAATCGCCAGCTTGAATAACATTGTCGGCATAGCCATTGGTAAAACTGTCTTCGTGGTCGAACGATTTACTGTCGGCGCGTTGTATTGCAATACTTGGGTGAAACCACGTTTGCAGTTTAAGCTCCCTTACGCGCTCTCTAAACCACCATACTAAGTCGTCGCTGGTTGTTTTGCCCACCGTAATTACTTTATTTGAAAAGCCCTCAGCAATAATAGAATGAGCAATAGCAACAATGTGTTTGTACATGTCCACTTCTTCTGGAATGCGTTGCTCTAACCATGCAACAGCCAGCGGCTCGGCTGAGATTATTTTATTTTTATATGTCGCAGGTAAGTTGGCCATTAAAGTGGTGTAATCGCCATGCACTAAGCCATCAGCGTGTGCCCAGTCTGTAGATGTATTGAGAGCAATATTTCGCGGTTGGTATTGCTCAATAAGCTCATTAAGAGCAAGCCACTGATTGGGCTGGGCTTGCTTGTCCCATGCCTTTTTAAACACATTCCCTATTTTATAAGGCGCAATAGCAAAAGCATCTACAGCCCCTGAGGCATTGCGTGCTAGCACTAAAATGGTGGTGCGTCTTGCCGACAACCACGTTGCTGGCAGCATGGTTTTTAATATCGGGTCTTCATTATATTCGCGGCTTATCATTAGCCACATATCTATATTGTGTTGCTGCATTAATGTGGGTAATAACGTATTGATGCGTTTTTCGGTAGTGCTATCGATAAACGCGGCCCTGTCTTTCATTGATAAAATAGTCGGGGACTCAGCGGCTTTAATTACAGGGCTAAGAAGTATGAGTATAAAGGCTAATAAAAAAACGCATTTATTGTTTTGCATAGTTGGCTTATTTTTAGGCGAATATATAAGCTAACATCTCACAAGCAATACGATAAAAAAATCATTTGCGATAAACCGCAGGCACAAAAAAGCCCAGCAAAATACTGGGCTTTTTAGAGTCAAAACGTTTAGCTAAGCATGCTGTACAGTAACGCACAAACGGCTAACGAACCGACCGCCAGTACAAATAAGGTACTTAAACGGTTACGGTATTTTTGTAAGCTAGGTACTTTGTAAACCGCAATCATTGGCATAATGAATAAAATCATCGCAATGATTGGGCCCGATAACTGATCCATCATATCTAGTATGCTTGGGTTTTTAACCGCGCAGAACCAAATAGCAAAAAACATCAGTACCGCACCCACTTTGTCAGCCACTTTAGGGCTCATGCTTGAGTGTTTAGTTACTAATCCGGTAAAGCTTTCGCGCGCCCCTAAAAAGTGACCTAAAAACGACGACATAATAGCAATAAAGGCAACCAAAGGTCCCAACGTTGCAATGAATGAGTTTTCTGTAATATTAGCTAAGTAAGACAAAACAGAAACGTTTGCCGCTTTGGCTTCTGCCATTTGTTCACCTGTAAGTGATAACACACATGAGAACACAAATAACAAAACAAAGGTGATCAATAATAAGCTAGTACGTTTTAGAATCGCTTCTGACTTAGACGTTGCTAGTTCACCGTAGTGGCTGCGTTGTTTATTAACAAAGCTTGAAATAGCCGCTGCATGGCTAAACGAAAATACAATAATAGGAATTGATAACCAAAGTGTTTTACTAAAGCTGCCTAGCTCAGGCAAACTTGTATCCGGCATTTGCCAGCTTGGGATTAAATACAGCGATAAAAAGAATAATATACCCACTAACGGATACACTAAAATAGCAAAGGCGCGCAGCATTAAGCGCTCACCGCCCATCATTAAGCCAATCATCAGCGCAACTAAGATACCCGATAACGCAACGCGTGACGGCGACTCCATCCCTAGCTGATTGACCATAAAGCTGTCTACCGTATTGGTTAAACCCACACCGTAAATAAGCAAAATAGGAAAAATTGATAAAAAGTATAACAAGGAGATCAGTCGACCCGCATTTACGCCAAAGTGCTCTTCTACCACATCGGTAAAATCAGCCTCTTTATTTTTTGACGATAATACAAAACGCGCCAAGCCACGGTGGGCTAAAAAGGTCATCGGAAAGGCTAAACACGCCATAATAATCAGCGGCCAAAAACCACCAATACCAATGTTAATCGGTAAAAATAAAATACCTGCACCTACTGCGGTGCCAAAAAGACTAAGTGTCCACTGCGTATCATGCAGATTCCATTTTGATTTAGACGTGTGTGCGTCTTGTGCTGGTGCATTTGAAAGCGTTGCACCTTGAGATGTTGTCATGTGTGTGTATCCATTATTTATCATAATAATTGCGCCGAAGAATATAGTTTTTAGGCACTCATTTCATGTGTTTTTATGTCTTGGATATAAATTTGTTGTAGCGTATTAGTTACTGACTGTCACGAATATGAAACAGTGTTTAAAAGCTGCGCAATTAGTGCAGGAATATGCCGCGAAATGCGTGAATAATCAGCATGATTGGTGTGAAAGGCGGGACATATAATCTGAAAAGTTATTTTCAAGTCAATGTGTACTTGGTATAGATTAACTCAGTGAATGATTGATAAGTGTACTTATGAGAATTGAGAGTACTTGCTCACTTTCTTGGCCAGTTAATTGATAGCTAATAACTCAAAACGGGTTTTATCCTGTAATATTCAAGCCATTAATCGGAACTTCATAAGAGATTTTTTCTAAACTCGGTTATACTTTCTACAATTCAATAAGCCAAATGAAGTAAATAGGCCGCTAATTGCAATGAGCAAAGACATTCTTTTCCATACTATTTTTGTGCACGAAACCAGTAAAACATGGGTAGTATTTGTCCATGGCGCAGGGGGTAGTTCGGCAATCTGGTTTCGTCAGCTTAAAGCTTATAAAAAAGAATATAATGTGTTGTTGCTTGATCTTCGCGGTCACGGTAAATCTAATGATCTATTACAAAACTTTGTAGATAATAATTACTCATTTAATAATGTTTCTAAAGACATTATTGATGTGTTAGATCATAACAATATCACCAGCGCACACTTTGTTGGTATTTCATTGGGCACAATTCTTATTCGAAATATTGCAGAAATCGCCCCGCAATATGTTTCTAGCATGGTGCTAGGTGGAGCGGTTACTCGTTTTAATACCCGTAGTAATACTTTGGTTTATTTAGGCAATACCTTTAAACACTTGTTGCCTTACATGTGGCTGTATCGTTTATTTGCTTTTATTATGATGCCGAAAAAGCGCCATAAAGAGTCCCGACTTTTGTTTGTTCGTGAAGCAAAACGCTTGTGTCAAAAAGAGTTTATAAAATGGTTTAAATTAGCCATGGACGTAAACCCTTTAATGCAATATTTCAAAGAAAAAGACATTGATATACCCATTCTTTACATTATGGGTAAAGAAGATCACATGTTCCTTGGCCCGGTTAAAGAAATGGTTAAGCGCCATAAAAATAGCGTACTGCAAACTATTCACCAATGCGGCCATGTTTGTAACGTAGAACGCCCTGACTTATTCAATCAACACTCGCTTGCTTTTATCGCCCAGCAAAATCGTTAGGGTTGTAGATAAATAGGGATAGGACTTTCTTTTTTGACTTACAAAACTTAAAAAAGATCTAAATGGGTTAACTTAAAAGGAATTTAAATTGGAAGCGTTAAGTACAGCTAAGCAAGTTATTGATATCTTTTCGGCTTTATTAAGCCCTGTAATTGCCATCTCAGTAGGCTTTATTGCATACCAGCAGTGGAAGCTTAATGTTGATAAAGAGAAGCGTGAAAGTAACTCAAATAAACTGCATATTTATATAGTTGTTAAAAGGTTTTTGCGTAGCGTTGATATAAATCGTGTGGTCGATGATAAGTTATACGAAGAGCTTCAAGAGGCACTCGCCCTAGCTGATTTTTATTTTGACGGTATTGTGACCGATTGGTTATTTCAAGTAGACTCTGATGCATCAGCCTGGCTAAACTTAATGCAAATTAATTCATTACCTGGTACGCAAGAATCAAATCCCGAGTTTACTCGTAATCTAAGGGAAATTGAGGAGCTAATTGATAGTCTTCAAAAGTTTCATTGTGAGTTATTTGATGTATTTAAAGGTAGTATGATGTACTTAAAACCTAGCAAGTAATAAATTAGGCATGTTTTTTCACCGTTTGCTAGACATCAACTGGTAACATCAAAGAGTTAAAGCTACCACTTGTCTTGCTGACAACTGATAGCTAACCACTAAAAACTACCCTTACTCTTCTATCGCACTCACAATAAAATACGGATTCAAGTATTCATCTTTGGTGTTGTACAAAAGCGGGCTTCCATCAAGTTGAGTGACTTTTGCTCCGGCTATTTCGGCGATGGCGTGGCCTGCTCCGGTATCCCATTCACAAGTTGGGCCTAAGCGCGGGTATATGTCGGCGCTGCCTTCGGCGACTAAACACAGTTTCAGTGAGCTACCTTTTGACACCATTTCAACCTCATCAAAGCGTTTTACAAATTCAGCTAAATCAGGGGAAGGGTGCGAGCGGCTACCTACAACACGAATAAGGCCTTTGTTAGGCTTGGTGGTAACTTTAAGCTCGATGCGCTCATCGCCTTTATCTTTAAAAGCACCAATGGCTTCAGCGGCTATGTACGATACACCCAGTGCAGGGGCATCAACCACGGCTAAAACCGGTTTGCCATTTTCGATTAGGGCAATATTAACGGTAAACTCGCCGTTCTTTTTTATAAATTCTTTGGTGCCATCGATTGGGTCAACCAGCCAGTAGCTTTTCCATGTTTGGCGTACATCCCAACCAATATCGGCACTTTCTTCACTAAGCACAGGAATATCGGGGGTGAGCTCTTTTAGTCCTGCACTAATGATTTTATGAGCTGCTAAGTCGGCGTCGGTTACAGGGCTTTCATCGGCTTTGTACTCAACGTTAAAGTCTTTATTGTAAATACCCATAATCGCGCTTCCCGCTTTGCGGGCGAGAATAAGGGTTTCTTCTAGCAGTTCAGTCTGATTCATTACATGGGCCTATAGTATATGCTGATGTTTTAGATACGTTATCAGCTGAGCTACCGATTGGTCTAGGGTGTTTTTACTGGTATCTAAAATTATTTCAGGATTAACCGGCGGCTGGTAAGTTGAATCAATCCCAGTAAAGTGTTTAATTTCACCGGCGCGCGCCTTTTTATATAAGCCTTTTGGATCGCGGCTTTCGCACACCTCAAGAGGGGTGTCGATAAAAACTTCGATAAATTCACCCTCATCTACTAATTCACGAACCATGTCACGCTCAGCTTTAAAAGGAGATATAAACGCAGTAAGGACTAACAAACCAGCGTCAACCATTAGCTTGGCGGTTTCGCCTACGCGGCGGATATTTTCAACGCGATCGGCATCGCTAAAGCCTAAATCTTTACATAAACCATGGCGTACATTGTCGCCATCAAGTAGGTACGTGTGCGCGCCTTGCTGATTGAGTGCCGCTTCTAAAGCATTCGCAACGGTGCTTTTACCTGAGCCAGAAAAACCAGTAAACCATATAATAGCGCTCTTATGCTTTTTTTGTTCGCTGCGCTGTACTTTAGTGATGGCGTAATTATGCCAAACAATATTGTTATCCATTTGCTGTGTCTCTTTATGCTATAAGCGCGGGCATTAAAACGGAAATACCAGCGGGATCAAAGTTAGTACGGTAATTGAATAAATAATAGAAAGGGGTAGCCCCATCATTACATAGTCTTTTAGTCGGTAGTTACCCGCGCTATAAACCATTAAGTTAGTTTGATAACCAAAAGGTGAAATAAAGCTGGCTGAGGCACCAAATGCAACCGCCATAATAAACGGCAAAGGTTCTACGTTAAAGCCAATAGCCAATGAGTAGGCAACCGGAAACGACAGTGCCGCTGCGGCGTTATTAGTGATCAATTCGGTAAATAACACCGTCATTAAAAAGATTGCGATAAACGCGCCATAAGGGCCAAAGTCGCCAAGCACTACAAACATGGCGTCTGATATTTGCCCAGCAAGGCCGGTGCCTATCATCAGCTTAGCTAAACCTATGGCACTGCCTACTACGGCAAGTAACTCAATAGGAAAGCGACGCTTTATTTCGCTCAGCTTAATAGTACCACACAGCATTAGGCCAATAAGTAACACTAACAAGCCTTTAACCAGCGGTACTGCACCTAAAATACTTAATCCCAGCACACCCGCAAAGCTTAACAACACAATATTTGATTGCTTTGCACCGAGGTGGGTTTGTAAATCAAGCCCTGAAATATACACAAATTCGCGTTTTAAGTTAGTTAAATCATAAAAGCTTTTACCAGGGGCGAGGATTAATGAGTCACCCGCTTGTAAGCGCACTTGCCCAAGCCCGCCTTGTAAGCGGTCATGACCACGGCGAATAGCAATAACGGCCGCATGAAATTGCTCTCTAAAGCGGGCTTCTTTTACCGTTTTGCCAATTAATTTAGACGACTGACTAACGACAACTTCAACGAGGTGTTCTATGTCTTTTTCGTGTTTGTCGTGCACCACTTTTAAGCCGTCAAAGCGAGTGAGCAAAGGTACCGACTTTATATCGCCTACAAACAGCAGTATGTCGTCTTGTTGAATAATATGTTGGGGGGTCACGGCGCAAATGCGATTGCCATCGCGAATAATTTCAGCCAAAAACAAGTCTTTTAAATCGCGTAAACCGTTTTCTTCTACGGTGCGGTTTATTAGTTTAGAGCCGGTTTGTACTTTCCCTTCTAAATAAAAAGGCACCACCTCTTGGCTATTTTTGCCGTTGTCGGGCAGGCATTTTAGCATCACTAAAATAGTGATTAAGCCCACACTGAGTGCGCCTAAACCCACTAAGGTAAAATCAAAAAAGCCTAATGGCGCCATCCCCGCATCTACTGCAAAGCCATTTACGATTAAGTTAGTAGAGGTACCGATGAGTGTAATAGTACCGCCTAAAATTGCGGTGTACGACAAGGGTAGCAACAGCTTTGAAGGGGAGTGGTTTGGGTTATCTTTTATGGCGGTAATTAAGGAGGCAACCACCGCGGTATTGTTAGTAAAGGAAGACAAAAACGCTGTAGAAAGCCCAAGCTTGGTCACTGATTTAACTAAACTGCCACTGGATAACGATTTAGCTAAGCGTTGAATAAGCGTGGTTTTTTCTATCGCTATCGACACTAAAATTAATAACACTAAGGTAATTAATGATGGGTTAGTATAATTAACCAGCATGCTTTCTAAGTCAATTAACCCCGCTAGGTAGCTGGTGCCTATGGCACTGACAAATAACCACGCAGGGTTAATACGGGTGCCAAATAGGCACCCGACTAAAAGCAACATAATGCCTGTTAAAATGAGCTGTTCTACCATGCTTTAAATATTCCTAACAGGCGGTTATTAAACGTTATAGCTTTGAAATATCAAGCGCTTGCCAATGTGGAAAGTGTTTGCGTACGAGGGCATTAAACTCAACTTCAAAGTCGCTAAATTTACCCGCATTTTCTTCACTTTGTAGTACCTGTTCTATCATTCCTGCTGCAACCGTTAAGTTTGATAAACGGTCAATAAGAATAAACGAACCTGTTTCGTGATTGTGATGGTACTGATCCGCTAAAATAGTCTCGGTGAGCTCCAGTGTCACAATCGCAATTTCGTTTAATTGTAATGAATCTGCGCTGCCATGCTCTAGGGTGTTTACATCAATAGTGTGGTCTATTTTTGTGACCATAGCCGAGGTGTTTTTGCTGCCTAGTTTTAAGTTATAGCTTTTACCTAGTACTAATGGCGATTCGTGCATCCATACAATTTTAGCCTGTAATTGGTTGGTTACTTGCGCTTGCGAATTCGCAGGCACAATAACGTCCCCTCGGCTAATATCTATTTCAGTATTAAGAGTAACCGTGATTGCTTGGCCTGCTTCGGCGGTGTCGAGGTTGCCATCAAAAGTAACAATCTCTTTAATATTGGATGTTTTACCTGAAGGCAGTACTTTTATCTCATCGCCAACGCGTAATTTACCTGAGGTCAGCGTGCCTTGAAAACCACGGAAGTTTAAATTAGGACGTACCACATACTGCACCGGAAGGCGCGCTTCAAAACCAGTGTCGATTTCAGCTGCCGGAGAGTCTTCTAACAGCTCAAGCAATGGTTTGTCGGTGTAATAAGGAGTGTGTGCAGAGCGAGTTACTACATTATCGCCTTTAAGCGCCGACATAGGCACAAACTTAATGTTTGATACGTTAAGTTGCTCGGCAAATTTTAAATAATCGGCTTTAATTTTTTCATAAACGGTTTCGTCAAAATCAACAATATCCATTTTGTTAACCGCAACCACAAACTGTTTGATGCCTAATGAGTCACAAATAAAGCTATGGCGCTTAGTTTGTACCTGCACGCCATAACGTGCATCCACTAAAATAATGGCAACATCACTGGTTGATGCACCCGTTACCATGTTACGGGTGTACTGCTCATGCCCAGGGGTGTCGGCAATAATAAACTTACGCTTAGCGGTTGAGAAATAACGGTACGCTACGTCAATTGTTATGCCTTGCTCACGCTCAGCTTGTAGGCCATCAACTAACAATGCTAAATCAAGTTCTTCACCGGCATTACCTACTTTTTCGTTATCTTTATGAAGTGCAGCTAGCTGATCTTCATAAATTTGGTGACTATCGTGCAGTAGGCGGCCAATTAGGGTTGATTTACCATCATCCACGCTGCCACACGTTAGCATACGTAATAAGCTTTTATCTTGTTGACGTGCTAGGTAAGCGTCTATACCAATTTCTTTTACTTCGTTAAATGTATCGTTATTTAGGTTAGACATTAGAAATACCCCTCACGTTTTTTCTTCTCCATAGAGCCTGCTGAATCATGATCAATCACCCGACCTTCACGTTCAGATGACGACGATAGCAACATTTCTTCAATAATTTCTGTTAGGCTGCTTGCCGTTGATTCAACCGCGCCAGTGAGTGGATAACAGCCTAAGGTTCTAAAGCGAACCGACTTCATTTGTGGTACTTCACCTTCATTAAGCGGCATGCGATCGTCATCTACCATGATTAAGGTACCGTCGCGTTCTACTACAGGGCGCTCTTTAGCAAGGTACAGTGGCACCATTTCGATATTTTCTTGATAAATGTATTGCCAAATATCTAGTTCAGTCCAGTTAGATAGTGGGAATACTCGAATACTCTCACCTGGATTCACTTGGCTGTTATAGGTATTCCAAAGCTCAGGACGTTGGTTTTTAGGATCCCAGCGATGGTGTTTATCACGAAATGAATACACGCGCTCTTTAGCCCGTGATTTTTCCTCATCACGGCGTGCGCCACCAAATGCTGCATCAAAACCGTACTTGTTGAGCGCTTGCTTTAATCCTTGGGTTTTCATGATATCGGTATGTTTACCCGAACCATGGGTGAATGGGCCTACACCCATTTCGATGCCTTCAGGGTTTTTGTGTACGATTAAATCAAAGCCATACTCTTTGGCTAAACGGTCGCGAAACTCAATCATTTCACGAAACTTCCAGTTGGTGTCTACGTGTAATAACGGAAACGGAATTTTTGCAGGGTAAAATGCTTTACGAGCTAAATGCAAAAGTACCGATGAGTCTTTACCGATTGAGTAAAGCATAACTGGGTTCTCAAACTCAGCGGCGACTTCGCGCATGATTTTGATACTTTCAGCTTCAAGTTGCTGAAGGTGAGTTAAAGCCATTGTTGGTCGTCCTACTAAAATGATTAAATTAAAATCTGTTAAACTACGCTACGTCTGTCAGCGGTTGAGCAAAGCTACTGATCTGTGCTTTTTCGCCAAACCAGTGTAATTCTTGATGCAGCGAAGCTACTTCACCAATAATCAGTAAAGCGGGTGAAATAATTTGATGTTGCTCAATGAGCTGCGCTAATTGGTCTAACTGTCCTGTGACAACACGTTGATTTTTGCGTGTGCCGTTTTCAATTATGGCCACTGGTGTTGTTGCTGCTCGCCCATGTTTTAATAGCTCGGCTTGAATATGCGGCGATTTAATCACCCCCATATAAATAGCCAGTGTTTGGTTTTTTTGTGCAAGCGACTGCCAATTAAGTTCTTGTCCTTCTTTTTTGCAGTGTCCGGTAACAAACTGAATAGCCTGAGCATGGTCGCGATGCGTTAAAGGAATACCTGCGTAGGCACTACATCCCGCGGCTGCCGTTATACCTGGCACTATTTGGTAATTTACGTTATTGGCTGCCAGTACTTGGACTTCTTCGCCACCACGGCCATAAATAAATGGGTCGCCCCCTTTAATTCGGCACACTTTTTTACCTTGTTGTGCTAAATCAACCAACATCTTATTTGTATCTTCTTGAGCTACGCTGTGATCGCCTAAGCGCTTACCCACACAGATTAAATCGGCATCGCGACGCACTAATTCCATGATCTCATCGGATACCAAGTAATCATATACCACCACATCGGCTTGTTGCATTAGTTGCAGCGCTTTTAGTGTGAGTAGCTCTGGATCGCCTGGGCCTGCACCGACTACGTATACTTCGCCTTCTGGTTCAACTTTGGCATCTAGCATTTGCTCTAGTTGTTGCTCAGCGCCATGGGTATCACCGGTTTGGACTTTGCTTACTACTGATGAATCAAACACGCCTTCCCAAAATTGGCGACGATCAGCAAAATGTTTAAAGCGTTGCTTTACTTTATGGCGAAAGCCACCGACCAAGTTAGCGAGTGGGCCGATATGCTGCGGAATAAGTGTTTCGAGCTTTTCACGTAAGCGCCTTGCTAAAACCGGCGCGGTACCTGCACTTGAAATCGCAATGGTAATTGGGTTGCGATCAACAATAGAGGGGAAAATAAAGGTACATTTAGGTTGATCATCCACCACGTTCACAAACACATTACGCGCATTGGCGAGTTCAAATACGGTGTTGTTTACTTCATCGTTGTCGGTGGCGGCAATAATCAAAATTTTGCCATCAAGATGCGACTCTTCAAAATAGGCATCAATTAATGTTACTTCATTATTATGCGCATGTTCTTTTAATTCTTCGCAAAACCAAGGGGCAACTAGCGTTACATCGGCACGTGCTTTTAAAAACGCACGGCATTTTCGCAAGGCAACCTCTCCACCGCCAACAACCAATACGGGTTTGTTGTCGAGTTTGGTAAAGATAGGTAAATATTGCACTGAATAACGCCCCTAAAAAATAATAAAGTGTTTAACTGAGAAGCAGAATATAGTGGCTATTGATAAGTAAAAAATAATTAAATCTTAGTTGATATTCTTAAAAGTTATATGAATCATGTTTTTTAGGTCTAAATCGTATTTAGTAAGGGGTAGAGTGACATTTAGTATAAAAAACGCGCTTATAGTGTTTGGTTATGAGCTATAGCAAGTTTAAGCTATGATGCTCTTATATAGTTTAAGGTCACACAATTTCATAGGCATAAAATGACAAACAATACTCAAAACGCCACGCTAGCCGTTAGCTTAATGGACTTAACCAGTTTAAACACTGATGATAGTCAAGCCAGTATTAACGCATTAGTAAACAGTATAAACCCTAAGCTAGGCACGCCTGCTGCGCTTTGTGTGTTTAGTGAATTTGTTGATGACGCTAAAATAGCACTTGCTAATCGCTTATTGAGCCATGTAAAGGTGGCCACCGTAACTAACTTTCCCTCTGGTGATGCGCCACTCAATGAAGTACTCAATGAAACCCTGATAGCCATAGAGCGGGGGGCCGATGAAATTGACCTAGTTATTCCTTATAAAGCGCTTTTAAAAGGTGAAGCCGATATCGTGCTGGAATACGTTAGTGAAAGTAAAAAGGTATGTGGCAGCCGTGCTAAGCTCAAAGTGATCATTGAAACTGGCGAGCTAAAAACAGCAGCATTTATTACTCAAGCAACCGAGCTTGCCATTCAAGGCGGAGCTGATTTTGTAAAAACCAGTACAGGAAAAGTAGCAGTAAATGCCACGCTTGAAGCAACTGAAATAATGCTTAAAGCCATCAAAAAATCATCAAAGCGAGTTGGTTTTAAGGCTGCTGGTGGAGTCAAGACCGCAGTAGATGCAAATGCTTATTTGCAACTAGCAACCGAGATTATGGGGCATGATTATTTAGCACCAGAAACATTTAGGTTTGGCGCTTCATCGCTGTTAAATGACGTTTATAAGGTGTTGAATGAAGCGCAGCAGTGATGCCGAAAAACAACAATTAGAGCACGATGCGGCCAAGTTGTTTTTGCGATGTTATGAACAGCAAATGGGAATTCATATGCGCCATATTTGGCACAATGAACCAAATAGACCCGATGTAAGCTGTTATCAAGAAAATCAGAAACTCGATATAGAGGTGGCGCATTTATACGCCAGTGAAACGGAAGCCATGGCCGTGTTAGGCCGGCCACTGTCGATACAAATGCAGCGTGATTTAGCCGACATGGCGCAACAACCAAGCGAACACCGGTTGCAATCAGCGTTGGAGCGCTTATTAAAACAAAAAGCGACTAAGCGTTATTATTCAAAGCGTACGTGGTTGTTAATTCGTAACGCTAGTACTATTTGGCATAAGAGCGACTTTGAAGCGGCAGTCAAAAAAGTATGTTTTCCAAATACCCATCAATTTGAACAAATATGGTTACTGTGTGATTTTTATCGCGGTGAGTTATTACGAGTAGATTAAAAGCGGCTATAGAGTAGCCGCTTTTTTATTGCTTAATTAAAAATCAAAGATGCTGATTAGTTAAACTTAAACATGTTGCCTAAGCTTTCTAGCCCTGACTGTTGAGTTTTTGCTAAACATTTTGAGTCATCTAAAGATTTCTTTGTTGTTTCATCGGCAAGGCCCGTTACTTTCAAGCTCTTCTCTTGTTGATACTCGCGCAGTGCTAATACAGTTTGACGGTCGTACTTAACGTCTTCAGTTTCAAACTCTTCATAATTAGGTTGGTTTTTTAAATACCCTAAGCAAACCAAGTTCATACGAGACATAGCCAAGTCCATTTTTTCGTAATGTGGCATTCTATGATTCGGCACATCGACAGCGACGGCAGCAGGTGCTGCTTTTTTACTAGTTACTTTTGGCGGCGGTGGCGCTGTATAGCCTGCTGCAAGCGTGTTGTTTTGGTTATAACGATAGTAGGTATCTGGAATTTTAGTTTCTAAAAATTCAACGGCTTTAATTATTACTTCTCGTAGTGCCTTTTCTTTTGGAGTGTCTGACCAACCACTAAGGCTTCCTCCAACGAGTGCGCCACCAAAGTTAGTCGCTGCGCTGGTAAAATCAAAATCTTTGCTACCACCCTCAACGCTAGTAGCGGCCAGAATACGTGAAGTGCGCGTATCAATTAAGCGTAAATCAATAGCCATGTGCGATCCAGAAAAGCCAGCTGAAACAGAACTAAACACATCACCAATAAAGCCGCCTGAACCAACACTTGCCCCTGAACTGTCATCATCAAATTCAGTAACCGCTGCAACGACGACAATCTCAGCGCCTTCAATTTCGCCATACGCAGCACCCGATTGTGCACTCACTCTGCCTGATACAGCTAAATCTTGCTCTGAAAGTACAGCGTCTAGTGCTTGGCGCTCCAATACAATAAAGCGATTAGTGCCAACAAGTGCGGTGGTAAGTTGATCTGCCATACCTTCACCAATTTCTTTTCGCCACCATCTAGAGTTATTCGACTTATCAGTGAAACGCGCCACGGCGATACGTGCTTTAGGGCCATTGTATTGCTGTTTGCTTACTTCATTAATGTCAGGCGAGTTTTGATTTGAAGTAACGTTTGTTGAGGTGCTTTGGCATGCGCTTAAGCTGGTTATTAATGCTGTGGCAAGTAGCGTTTTTTGTATGGATGAGAGCATAGGATTTTCCTTAATTTATGTGCTTAATTACATTTGTAGTTATTTTTTTAGCAATGGCTAATTAAGGTTAATTTAAATAAATCAGTAGCTTAAAAATAGTACTCAGGCGAAAGCTTTGAGTACACACGCGAAGCTAATTACTTTTACATGTTTGCGCTTCTCTGTATTGTTTTGGTGTAAGTGAATATTTGGCTTTGAAACAACGGGCAAAGTAACTTTGAGAGCTAAAGCCGGTGTTATCTGCAACTAAACCTATGGTTAAGTCGCTATCAGTTAATAATTTTGCTGCATATTCTAAGCGGGTATTGCGAATGTAATCGCTGGGTGTAATGTCAAAAAGTGCTTTCATTTTTAATTGCAGTGCACGAGGGCTCAAACACATTGCACTGGCAAACTCTTCCACGCTAAACAGTTCATTTTGGTAATTTTCACGCAAGATTGTTTTTAAGCGTTCTGTAAACGTGTAATCTTTATTCTGCTCTATTTGTACATCTAAGGTCACAGCATGTGCTTGGGCTGATAACTGTTTTATTAGGTGCTTATTTAACGCATCACGAATGCCTAATAAGCCATGAACCCGACTTTTTAATAATGATGCTTCAAAGGGTTTACACAGGTAGTCATCGGCCAGCAAATCAAGCCCCTTTATTCGACTGCGATTGTCTGCTTTGGCAGAGAGTAATAAAACAGGGATATGATTAATAGAGATATCTGAGCGAATGGCACTGAGAAGTTGATATCCATCCATCGTAGGCATCATTACGTCACTGAGCACTATATCGGGCATTTGAGTTTGGCACAGCACTAGCCCTTCTTCTCCATTATTAGCGGTGAAGCAGGTGTAGTTATCACTAAATAATGAAACCAGTAACTCACGCATTTCCTCGTTATCTTCAACAATGAGTAGTTTTTTGTTGTTTTCTACCAGCATAGTTTGAGAGGACGCTAGTTGTTTATCCGTTAATAAGTTATCTGATTCACACAATGGCAACGTGACTGTAAAACAACTTCCTTTGTTTATTTTACTGGCTAATGAAATTTGCCCGTCGTATTGCTCTACAAGCTGCTTAACCAGAGCGAGACCTATACCACTGCCTGTTTGGTTGTGTGTTGCAATACGAGTAAAGCGTTCAAAAATAAGCGCTTGCTGGTGCTCTTCAATACCAATACCAGTATCAGATACCGTTATAACAACATTATTGTTTGTGTTAGAAAGCGTTAGATTAACGGTTCCATCTGATGGGGTGTATTTAAGTGCATTGGTCAATAAATTATCAATAATAGATAAAGTATGTTTAGTTTCTAAATTTATGTAACTAGGCTGTTGCGTCGTGTCTTTAAAGGAAAAATTAATATTTTTTTGGGCAAACAAAATAGCAAAGTCGTCTACTATTTGCGCTACAAAAGGGCTTAAAGAATAAGCGGATACATACTCTGTAGCCGAACTTGGACGCTGACTTAACTGTAATAACTCATTGATTAAATTAAGAAGGCGGTGCCCGTTGCGCTTAATTATAGAAACTTGTTGTTGTGCTTGAGCACCAAGTTGTTGCTGTTGTAAGTTTTCTACTGGCGCTAAAATTAAGCTCAATGGCGTTTTAAGTTCATGACTGATGTTATCTAAAAATTGGGTCTTTAGTTGATTGAGCTTTCTTTCTTGTTGAATGAGTTGCTCTGCGGTTTTAGCTCGATAGCGTGACGCTAAAATTAACCATGTAATAATCAAAACTATTATAAAATAAGCCGCATAGGCTAATTGCGTTTGCCACCAAGGAGGCGTCACTGTCAGCTTTAGCATAGTGTGAACTTTGCTCCATTGCCCGTATTGATCTTTTACTTTTAATTGTAATTGATAGTTACCTGCACTTAGCTGTGAATAGTTAACTTGTCGTTGGCTTGCATCGGTATAGATAAATTGCTTATCTAAACCATTTAGCTTGTAAGCATACTGGTATTGATTAGCCGATGAAGCGTTATTAATGGCGGCATATTTAAAGCCAATGACCCCTTGGCTGGTTGGAAAAGAGAGTTTTTTAGTATGGTTTATTAGTTTTGCGGGCTGTTTTTTATCTGTTAAGTAGTTTTTTGTTTCACTTGCTTGGTTGTAAATTAATAGCTCAGTTAATACCGGGGTTGGTGCTGAAGTACTCAGTTGCAGTTTACTAGGGTAAAACTGATTAAAGCCATTGATTCCGCCAAAAAATAGCTCGCCATCAGGTGCTTGAAAAGCAGCACCTAAAATAAACGAATTATGCTGCACGCCGTCACGAGGTAAAAAATGCTGCATAGCTTGATTCGTGGGATTATAGCGAGTCAGTCCTTGGTTACTGCTTAGCCATAAGTAGCCTTTACTATCATCTTTAATGGCAAAAATATTATCGTTTAGTAATCCATCATGTTCGGTAATGTAAGAGATTTTTTGTGTTTTTTTATCAAGGCGGTTTAAACCACCAAAGGTACCCACCCATAAAGTATCGTTATTTTGTAGGTGCAAAGAGGTGACCATATTATGGCTTAAACCAGTTTGCGATACCTGATTGGCGGGGTAATGAGTAAATGATTCATCTTCCATGCTTAGATAATCTAAACCTGCACGCGTCCCGACCCATAATCCGTTTGTATTTTGATCAAAAAGCAGAGTAAACACGGTATTGTTAGCAAGACTATTAGTCGAGTTGTCGTGCTTGTAATGTTGAACCTCTAAGGTGTCGGGATTAAAGCGTGTTAAACCTTGATTGCTACCTAGCCATAAATTTCCTTTAGGATCGCTCGTTATCGCATAAACACGATCGCTGCTAAGCTGATGGCTTTGCATTGTATAGGTAATAAAATTATCTTCAGTTGGTTTATATTGCAGTAATCCGCCGCCATAAGTGCCAATCCAAAGTCGCTGCTTGTTATCTTCATGCAGGCTAAAGACATTATTATTGGTTAGGCCGCTTTGTAATTTTGAGTTAACTTTATAGTGCTTAAAACCTGTGTCGGTTTGTTTGTTTAAACCGTCACGAGTACCAACCCATAATTGGCCTTGTGTATCTTTGAGTAGAGCGCGAACAAAATTATGACTAATGGTATTGTCATCATCGCTCAAGTGCTGTTGATGCGAAAATTGATTTTGCTTTTTATCATAACGTTGTAACCCATAGCCATCTGTACCAATCCAAATGATACCGAACCGATCTTGATAAAGTGACAATAAGTAATCATTAGCAAGCCCATTTAGTTGCTGCTTATTGTGCGGTATGTGCTGAAAATTATTTTTAGATGTACTTTGCTCTGTTTTGTAAAATAAACCTTTACCATAACTTGTTAGCCACAAGGTATCGGTGTCGTCAACTAAGATATCGGTGATCCATACACCTGCAAACTGAGCAAACTCTAGAAAAGCCTCTGTTTTAGGGTTAAATAGGCTAAGCCCTTGTTTGCTTGCTACTAATAGCTGCCCTTGTGCATTTAATTGCAGCCGCCATAAATTTTTATGACTTCCTGCAATGTGATTAAAGGTTTTATGCTTTGGGTTAAACTTAATTAATCCTTCGTTGGTTGCTAACCAGACATTTTGTTGTGTATCTATAACAATATCTTGTATGACTGTATTAGCTTGCTCGGGGCTATTATAGCTAAGCGACTCTACTTCATTCTTGACTATATTTAGACGCGTTAACTTTCCATGCTCATGGCCTAACCAAATATTATTTAGGCTATCTGAAGCCAATGACCAAATGCGGTTATCAGTAATAGCCAACTCAGTGTGCGTATTAAAAACCTTAAATTGGCCGGTTTGAGTATCAAGTAAATTTAAACCATTACTGGCGGTAGAAAACCAAATAGCATGTTGATCGGCAGCCAGACAATCGGTGACCCAGTTTCCTGAAATGCTAGCCTCAGTAGGGTGAGACTTAAAGCGTTTAAACTCATAACCATCAAAGCGATTAAGACCGCCTTGTGTCGAAAACCAGTGAAACCCTTGCTTGTCAGTGATACTGCAAGTAATCGAATTTTGCGATAACCCCTGTTCACTAGAATATGTATCTAAGTGAATAGCGCGCGCGACGAGTGCACTGTGAAATAAGCATAAAACGCTTAGAATCACGATTTTGTAAAGTGTATGAAGTAAATGCACCCGCTTCCTTGTGCTATTAATATTCCTAAAAGTGAAACAATCATAAACTGCTTTTTTATTAATGTTAAGTTTGATTTTGAGTGTGGCCAATGAGATTTTAAGTTATGGGTATCTTTTTACTCTTGTGTTAATGGATTGCGTAAGTATAATAGGCATCCACTTTGCAGGGGCGTAGTTCCAATTGGTAGAACAGCGGTCTCCAAAACCGACGGTTGGGAGTTCGAATCTCTCCGCCCCTGCCAATTTTTACAAAGTGAATAAAGTCTAGAACTAAAAATCGGTTTGAGTAAGCTTGTTTTTAAGTTTAGATTTTAATGGATTAACCCTGTCGACGTGCAGGGTTGTTGTGTCTGTAGTTAAGGTAATAATATTATGAGCACGAATATAGAAACACCATCAAGTGGGATGGAGTCAGTAAAGTGGTTAGTAGCAATTGCGCTACTTGCAGGCGCAGTCGTTGGTAATCATATGTTTGCAGATCAGTCTGTATTACTACGTGCTATTGGCGTTGTGGTTGCAATAGCGGCGGGTTTAGCTATTGCTTCGCAAACTTTTAAGGGACGTACATTCCTTGCTTTTGCTAAAGAAGCGCGTATTGAAGTACGCAAAGTAATTTGGCCAACGCGTCAAGAAACAACGCACACGACATTAATCGTAATGGTTGCAACAGTGATTATGGCACTTATCCTTTGGGGATTAGATGGCATTTTATTCCGCGCTGTAGGCTTTTTAACTGGATTGGAGATCTGATCCCATGTCGGATGAGAATAACGAAAAGAAACTACGTTGGTACGTAGTACAAGCTTTCTCAGGTTATGAGAAGCGTGTTGCTCAAACATTATTAGAGCACATTAAAATCAAAGGCCTAGAAGATAGCTTTGGTGAAGTATTAGTTCCTACTGAAGAAGTAGTTGAGATGCGTGCTGGTCAAAAGCGTAAGTCTGAGCGTAAATTCTTCCCAGGTTACGTACTAGTACAAATGGATATGAACGATGCAAGCTGGCACTTAGTAAATAGCACTGAACGTGTTATGGGCTTTATTGGTGGCACATCAGACCGTCCTGCACCAATTAGTTCTAAAGAAGCTGATCGCATTCTTAATCGCCTACAAGAAAACGCTGAAGCGCCTAAACCAGCAACATTATTTGAACCAGGTGAAGTGGTTCGTGTTACTGATGGTCCATTTGCTGACTTTAGTGGTGTGGTTGAAGAAGTTGACTACGAAAAGAGCCGCGTAAAAGTATCGGTACTTATTTTTGGTCGTTCTACGCCAGTTGAACTTGAGTTTGGTCAAGTTGAACAAGATAAGTAATTGATTTAAAGCGTTGTGTTAAAAGTTTCTTAATTTTTGGCACGAAGCTTGAAAAAGGCCGCTGATTAACTTATAATCAGCGGCCTTTTTGTATTCAGGGAAAACGTTTGTTTAACTGTTTACTAAAAAGTGAGAAACCAATTTTTAAACTGGGAAGCCGCTAGAGTACGCGTCCTCGCGCGCACAAGGCTAAGACCCACCTAATGAGGTATTTATAATGGCTAAGAAAGTTGAAGCTCTAATCAAGCTACAAGTTGCTGCTGGTATGGCTAACCCTAGTCCTCCAGTAGGTCCAGCACTAGGTCAACACGGTGTAAACATCATGGAATTCTGTAAAGCGTTCAACGCACGTACAGAATCTATCGAAAAAGGCGCTCCAGTTCCTGTAGTGATCTCTGTTTACGGCGACCGTTCATTTACGTTCGACATGAAAACGCCACCGGCTGCTTACTTACTTAAGAAAGCTGCAGGTATCAAATCTGGTTCAGGCCGTCCTAACACTGAAAAAGTAGGCACAGTAACTCGTGCTCAACTTGAAGAAATCGTTGAGACAAAGAAACCAGACCTTACAGCTTCTGATTTAGAAGCTGCGGTTCGCACTATCGCAGGTTCTGCGCGTGCGATGGGCTTGAACGTAGAGGACTAAGATAATGGCTAAATTAACTAAACGTATGCGTACTATCCGCGAAAAAGTGGAAGTAACTAAAGATTACGAAATTAACGAAGCAGTTGCTCTTTTAAAAGAATTAGCGACAGCTAAATTCGTAGAAAGTGTTGACGTTGCTGTTAACCTTGGTATCGATGCTCGTAAATCTGATCAAAACGTTCGTGGTGCGACTGTACTACCTAACGGTACTGGTCGTGACGTTCGTGTTGCTGTATTCACTCAAGGCGCTAATGCAGAAGCTGCAAAAGAAGCCGGTGCTGAATTAGTAGGCATGGAAGATCTTGCTGAACTAGTTAAGAAAGGCGAGATGAATTTTGACGTTGTTGTTGCATCACCAGACGCTATGCGTGTTGTTGGTCAACTAGGTCAAATCTTAGGCCCACGTGGTCTAATGCCAAACCCTAAAACTGGTACTGTAACACCTAACGTTGCAGAAGCAGTTAAAAATGCGAAAGCAGGTCAAGTGCGTTACCGCAATGACAAAAATGGTATCATCCATACTACGATTGGTAAGGTTGATTTCACTGCTGAGCAGTTACAACAAAACCTTGAAGCTCTAATTGTTGCGCTTAAGAAGGCTAAACCTTCTCAAGCTAAAGGTGTTTACTTGAAGAAAGTAACTATCTCTACAACAATGGGCGCAGGTGTTTCTGTTGACCAAAGCACTTTAAGCACAGTTGTTGCTTAATTGAGTGTTTACATGGCGTGAAATTTGTACTATAATTTTGCGCCATTTTGTTGATTAATTTAGTTAATCGCAAAGTAAAGAATTCGGGTTGAAGTCCATAATTTCGAAGCGCCTTTGGGCAACGCGATAAATTGGGCTTCCGTCCAAGACCGTAGGCGGCTTCGGCCTTAATATTACCTACGTAGACGGTGTGAATCCCCAGATAGATTTTTCCTAATCTTCTGGCTCTCGCCGTAAAAAGCATCTCCATCTTTATTGATGGGGAAGAGTAAAACAGGGAAGCCGATAAACGGTAACCCATTAAACCAGGAGTAACACCCATGGCTTTAAATCTTCAAGGCAAAAAAGCAATTGTTGCTGAAGTCAACGAAGCAGCCAATGGTGCTCTTTCTGCAGTTGTTGCAGATTCTCGTGGTGTAACAGTTGGTGCAATCACTGCCCTTCGTAAAGAAGCTCGTGCAAATGGTGTTTGGATGAAAGTTGTCCGTAACACTTTAGCAAAACGTGCTTTTGAAGGTACAGAGTTTGAGTGCCTTTCTGACTCATTAGTTGGTCCAAGCTTAATCGCTTTCTCATCAGAGCACCCAGGTGCTGCTGCGCGTATCTTCTCAGATTTCGCGAAAAAGAATGAGCATTTCGAACTTAAGATGGCCGCTTTTGAAGGTAATGTAGTAGACGCAGCTATGCTTGCAACTCTACCTACATACGACGAAGCTGTTGCACGCTTAATGAGCGCTATGAAAGAAGCGTCTGCTGGCAAATTGTGTAAAACAATTGAAGCAGTACGTGTACAGAAAGAAGAGCAAGCTGCTTAATTTTAAGTTGTTTAATCCCTTTCGGTGTAAATTTATTTGGACCTTAGAGTCCGTTAATTATTAGGAAATTTGTAATGTCTGTAACTAAAGACCAAATCCTTGACGCAATTGCTGAAATGTCAGTAATGGACGTTGTTGCTCTAGTTGAAGCAATGGAAGAAAAATTCGGCGTAACTGCTGCAGCTGCTATGGTAGCAGGTCCTGCTGCTGAAGCTGCTGAAGAGAAAACAGAATTTGACGTAATCCTTACTGGCGCTGGCGCTAATAAAGTTGCGGCAATCAAAGCTGTTCGTGGCGCAACTGGTCTTGGCTTAAAAGAAGCTAAAGCACTTGTTGAAGCTGCTCCAACTCCAGTTAAAGAAGGTATTTCTAAGGAAGAAGCTGAAGCTCTTGCTAAAGAACTTACTGAAGCTGGTGCTGAAGTTGAGGTTAAGTAATCTAGCTTTTGCTAGGTTCGCTGCCTGAGAAATCAGGCAAGGGCTGGTGATTATTTAATCACCGGCCTTTTTGCGCTATAGAGCGACTATTCTTATAGCGCAAATAAAATCTGATTTATTCTTTAATTTCAACGCTTTATAGTTTGCTAGTGTTGAGGTGGGATTAAGTTGGAACAACAGTTAAATGTTGTACATCTTGGCATAGATGCCAGTTAAGTCTGTTCTTACAAGAACAGGTCGGGTCAAAGATCAGCAAGCTGAGGAACCCCATGGCTTACTCTTATTCTGAAAAGAAACGTATCCGTAAGGATTTTGGTAAACGTCCACAAGTTTTGGATATACCTTTCTTACTGTCGACGCAGTTAGAATCGTTTAAAAAATTCTTAGTCCCGGACGCTGATGGCGATCATGGTTTGGAAGCTGCCTTCCGTTCTGTGTTCCCAATTAAAAGCTACTCGGGAAATTCTGAGCTTCAATACGTAAGTTATCGTATTGGTGAGCCAGTATTCGATGTAAAAGAATGTCAAATTCGCGGTGTGACTTATTCTGCTCCACTTCGCGTGAAACTGCGTCTTGTAGTAATGGACAAAGAAGCTCCAGGCACAGTTAAAGACATTAAAGAGCAAGAAGTTTACATGGGCGAAATTCCGCTCATGACCGATACCGGTACTTTTGTAATCAATGGTACAGAGCGTGTTATCGTTTCTCAGCTACACCGTAGCCCTGGTGTATTCTTTGATAACGACCGCGGTAAAACTCACTCGTCAGGTAAAGTGCTTTATAACGCACGCGTAATTCCTTACCGTGGTTCATGGTTAGACTTCGAATTTGATGCAAAAGATAACTTATATGTACGTATTGACCGTCGTCGTAAATTACCGGCGTCTATCATCTTACGTGCACTTGAGTACACGAGTGAAGAAATCCTAGATATCTTCTTCGATACTACTGCGTTTGAAATTGCTGACGGTAAAGTTCTTATGGAACTTGTACCTTCACGTTTACGTGGTGAAACTGCCGCTTTTGATATCAAGAGCGAAGACGGTGAAGTCCTTGTTGAAAGCGGTCGTCGTGTTACGGCTCGCCACATCAAGAGCATCGAGAAAAAAGGCATTAATCAATTAGAAGTACCACATGAGTACATCATTGGCCGTGTATTAGCGAAGAACTATGTTGATGAGTCAACAGGTGAAATCATCGCGACTGCAAATGACGAGCTAACGCTTGAAATGATGGCTGAATTGGTTAAAGCAGGTCACACTACTATTGATACATTATATATCAATGAAGTGGACAGCGGCGCTTACATGTCAAATACATTAAACATTGACTCATCAAGCAACCGTTTAGAAGCACTAGTAGAAATTTATCGCATGATGCGCCCAGGCGAGCCACCGACGAAAGACGCGGCTGAGGCCTTATTTGAGAACTTATTCTTCTCAGAAGAACGCTATGACTTATCAACAGTAGGTCGTATGAAGTTCAATAGCCGTGTTGGTTACGATTCAGACACAGGCCCTGGCACATTAAGCAAAGAAGACATCGTAGCGGTTATGAAAGTATTGATTGCTATTCGTAACGGTGTTGGCGATGTTGATGATATAGACCACTTAGGCAACCGTCGTATACGTAGTGTTGGCGAAATGGCTGAGAACCAATTCCGTGTAGGTTTAGTACGTGTAGAACGTGCTGTACGTGAGCGTTTAAGCTTAGGTGACCTAGACGCGATCATGCCACAAGATCTTATTAATGCTAAGCCTATTTCGGCAGCAGTTAAAGAGTTCTTCGGCTCGTCTCAGTTATCACAGTTTATGGACCAAAATAACCCGCTATCAGAAGTAACGCACAAGCGTCGTATTTCTGCATTAGGTCCGGGCGGTCTAACTCGTGAGCGTGCAGGCTTTGAAGTACGTGACGTTCACGTAACTCACTACGGTCGTGTATGTCCAATCGAGACTCCTGAGGGTCCAAACATCGGTCTAATTAACTCATTGTCTACGTATGCACGTACCAATGACTACGGTTTCTTAGAAACACCTTACCGCAAAGTGGTAGACGGTGTAGTAACTGATGAAGTTGATTACCTATCAGCCATTGAAGAAGGTCAGTTTGTTATCGCACAGGCGAACTCAAACTTAACTGAAACCAATGAGTTTGTAGATGAACTTATTCCATGTCGTCACAAAGGTGAATCAACCTTTATGGGTCGCATGGACCAACAATATATGGATGTATCACCACAACAGGTGATCTCTGTAGCGGCCGCACTTATCCCGTTCCTAGAACACGATGATGCTAACCGTGCATTGATGGGTTCAAACATGCAACGTCAAGCAGTACCAACATTGAAAGCGGACAAACCGTTAGTAGGTACTGGTATTGAGTTAACACTAGCGAAAGACTCTGGTGTAACGATTGTTGCAAAACGTGGTGGTGAAGTAATGTATGCCGACGCAAGTCGCATCGTTGTTAATGTACATGAAGAAGAACGCATTCCTGGTGAAGCGGGCATCGACATCTACAACTTAACCAAGTACACACGTTCTAACCAAAATACATGTATTAACCAAAAACCAACATGCATGGTTGGTGAACCGGTTACTCGTGGCGATGTGTTAGCAGATGGTCCTTCGACTGACTTAGGTGACTTAGCCCTTGGTCAAAACCTTCGCGTGGCATTCATGCCATGGAACGGTTACAACTTCGAGGATTCAATCTTACTATCAGAGCGCGTAGTTGAAGAAGATCGTCTAACGACTATTCATATTCAAGAACTACAGTGTATTGCCCGTGATACTAAATTAGGCTCAGAAGAGATCACAGCAGATATCCCGAACGTGGGTGAATCTGCACTAGGCAAGCTTGATGAATCAGGTGTTGTATATATTGGTGCTGAAGTTAAAGGCGGCGATATCCTAGTAGGTAAAGTGACTCCGAAAGGCGAAACGCAATTAACACCAGAAGAAAAGCTACTACGTGCTATCTTCGGTGAAAAAGCGTCTGATGTTAAAGACAGCTCTTTACGTGTACCAAACTCTGTAACTGGTACTGTAATCGACGTACAAGTTTTCACCCGTGATGGTGTTGAAAAAGATAAACGTGCGTTAGAAGTTGAAGACATGCAGCTTCGCGAAGCGAAAAAAGACTTCAACGAAGAGTTCCGTATTCTAGAAGCCGGTGTTTTAGACCGTGCACGCAAGTTACTTGTGGCAGCTGGTTTCGATGAAGACAACTTAGCGTCACTGAATGCTGAAAAGTTACTAACTCAAAGCCTTGCTGAAGAAGACAAGCAAGCTGAACTTGAGCAACTAGCTGCACAGTACGATGAGCTTAAAGCTGAATACGATAAGAAGTTTGAAAACAAACGTCGTAAAATTACCCAAGGTGATGACTTAGCACCAGGCGTACTTAAGATTGTTAAAGTATACCTAGCTGTTAAACGTCGTATCCAACCGGGTGATAAAATGGCGGGTCGTCACGGTAACAAAGGTGTTATCTCGACTATCGTACCAGTAGAAGATATGCCATACGATGACAAAGGTCGTACGGTAGATATCGTACTAAATCCACTAGGTGTACCATCACGTATGAACATCGGTCAGATCCTTGAAACACATATGGGTCTAGCTGCACGTGGTATTGGTGAGCGCTTAGAAGAAATGATGAAAGAGCAACGCGAGCTTCATGAGCTACGCGAATTCATCAAACAAGCTTATGAGATCGGTGAGTCTCGTCAGGTTGTGGATATTGCTAGTTTCTCTGATGACGAAATTCGTCGTTTAGCTGAAAACTTGAAAGGTGGTTTACCGATTGCTACTCCTGCATTTGATGGCGCGAAAGAAAGCGAAATCAAAGACATGCTAGAGCTGGGCGGCTACCCTAGAAGTGGTCAGGTTACACTTTATGATGGCCGTACTGGCGATCAGTTTGAACGTCAAGTAACTGTAGGTTACATGTACATGCTTAAACTTAACCACTTGGTTGACGATAAGATGCACGCACGTTCTACTGGTTCTTACAGCCTTGTTACTCAGCAGCCGCTGGGTGGTAAAGCACAGTTCGGTGGCCAGCGTTTTGGTGAGATGGAAGTATGGGCACTTGAAGCTTACGGTGCTGCTTACACGCTACAAGAAATGCTAACAGTGAAATCGGATGACGTGAACGGTCGTACTAAGATGTATAAAAACATCGTTGATGGTAACCATAAAATGGAACCAGGTATGCCAGAATCGTTCAACGTATTGTTGAAAGAAATCCGCTCACTGGGTATCAACATCGAGTTGGAAGAAAATTAAGCCAATTAGATGCTGCAGTTAGCGCTGCAGCATCTGTTATGGCTGAATAGAATGTAGGGACGAGAACATCCGTCCTCAAGATTAACTCCGACAGGAGAGCTAAGGTGAAAGACTTACTTAAGTTTCTGAAGCAACAAAATAAGACCGAAGAATTCGATGCAATTCGCATTGGTCTTGCTTCACCAGACATGGTTCGCTCATGGTCATACGGTGAAGTAAAGAAACCTGAGACTATTAACTACCGTACTTTCAAGCCTGAGCGCGATGGCTTATTCTGTGCCCGTATTTTCGGCCCAGTGAAAGATTATGAGTGTTTATGTGGTAAATATAAACGCCTTAAACACCGTGGTGTGATCTGTGAAAAGTGTGGCGTTGAAGTAACACTCACTAAAGTGCGTCGTGACCGTATGGGTCATATAGAACTGGCAAGTCCAGTTGCGCATATATGGTTTTTAAAATCATTACCGTCACGTATCGGCTTAATGCTTGATATGACGCTTCGTGATATTGAACGTGTTCTTTACTTCGAATCATTCGTAGTAACTGAGCCTGGCATGACAACGCTTGAGCGTGGTCAGCTATTAGGTGAAGAAGAATACCTAGATGCACTTGAAGAGCACGGTGATGAATTTGAAGCGAAGATGGGTGCTGAAGCAGTATTAGACTTACTGCGTGAACTCGATCTTGCTCAATTAATTGCAGAAATGCGTGAAGAGTTACCAACAATTAACTCTGAAACTAAGCGTAAAAAGATCACTAAACGTCTTAAGTTAATGGAATCGTTCCACCAATCAGGTAATAACCCTGAGTGGATGATCATGACAGTACTTCCAGTATTGCCACCTGACTTACGCCCATTAGTGCCACTAGACGGTGGTCGTTTTGCGACATCTGATCTAAATGACCTTTACCGTCGTGTTATTAACCGTAATAACCGTCTTAAGCGTCTACTAGATTTAGCTGCACCAGATATTATCGTACGCAACGAAAAACGTATGTTACAAGAAGCGGTTGATGCGCTACTTGATAACGGTCGTCGTGGTCGTGCAATTACAGGTTCTAACAAACGTCCTCTTAAATCGCTTGCTGATATGATCAAAGGTAAGCAAGGTCGTTTCCGTCAGAACTTACTTGGTAAGCGTGTAGATTACTCTGGCCGTTCTGTAATCACGGTTGGTCCTACACTTAAGCTTCATCAGTGTGGTCTTCCTAAGAAGATGGCATTAGAGCTTTTCAAACCATTCATCTATGGCAAATTAGAGCGTCGCGGCATGGCTACGACAATCAAAGCTGCTAAAAAGATGGTTGAGCGTGAAGTAGCGGAAGTATGGGATGTACTAGACGAAGTAATTCGTGAACATCCAGTATTACTTAACCGTGCACCAACACTTCACCGTTTGGGTATCCAAGCGTTTGAACCTGTGCTTATCGAAGGTAAAGCGATTCATTTGCACCCATTAGTATGTGCGGCGTATAACGCCGATTTCGATGGTGACCAAATGGCGGTACACGTACCGCTAACAATTGAAGCGCAACTTGAAGCTCGCGCGTTAATGATGTCTACAAACAACATCTTATCGCCTGCTAATGGTGAGCCAATCATCGTTCCTTCACAGGACGTTGTATTAGGTCTTTATTACATGACGCGTGATCGTATTAACGCGAAAGGCGAAGGCGCCGTATTTAAAGATCCTAAAGAAGCAGAAAAAGCATACCGTAGTGGTAATGCCGACCTTCACGCTATCGTGAAAGTACGTATTAGCCAATCAGTTAAAAACGAAGAAGGTGTTGTTGAAGACACTGTAACCGTAATTGATACTACTGTTGGTCGTGCGATTCTGTCTTTAATTTTACCAAAAGGCATGCCGTATGAGTCAATCAACCAAGCCCTAGGTAAAAAGCAGATTTCTGGCTTAATTAATGAGTGTTACCGTCGTCTTGGTCTAAAAGACACAGTTATGTTTGCTGACCAAATCATGTACACCGGTTTCCACTATGCAATGAAGTCAGGTGTTTCAATTGGTATCGATGACTTAGTTATTCCACCAGTTAAAGCAGCAATCATTGAATCAGCTGAAGCTGAAGTAACTGAAATCAACCAACAATTCCAATCAGGTCTTGTAACGGCTGGTGAAAAGTACAACAAAGTTATCGATATCTGGTCACGTGTAAATGAAAACTTATCACGTGAAATGATGGCCAACTTGTCAAAAGACACGGTTATCAATGCAAAAGGTGAAGAAGTAGAGCAACCGTCATTTAACTCAGTGTTTATGATGGCCGACTCAGGTGCTCGTGGTAGTGCCGCTCAGATCCGTCAGCTAGCAGGTATGCGTGGCCTAATGGCACGTCCAGATGGTTCAATCATCGAGACGCCAATCACGGCTAACTTCCGTGAAGGTCTAAACGTACTTCAGTACTTCATCTCAACGCACGGTGCGCGTAAAGGTCTTGCCGATACAGCACTGAAAACAGCGAACTCGGGTTACCTAACGCGTCGTCTAGTAGACGTTGCACAAGATTTGGTAATCAACGAGGACGATTGTGGCACAGAAGATGGCTTAACAATGAAACCGCTAATTGAAGGTGGTGACGTTGTAGAAGCACTTCGCGAACGTGTACTAGGTCGTGTTGTCGCTGAAGATGTTGTAATACCAGGTACTAATACAGTACTTGTTGAACGTAACATCATGCTTGACGAAAAACTGTGTGACCTTTTAGAAGAGCACTCAGTTGATGAAGTTCGCGTACGTTCAGTTATCACTTGTGATAACGACTTTGGTGTATGTGCTAAGTGTTATGGTCGTGACCTTGCACGTGGTCATATCATCAACGCGGGTGAATCAGTAGGTGTTATCGCGGCACAGTCAATCGGTGAGCCGGGTACACAGCTTACGATGCGTACCTTCCACATCGGTGGTGCGGCATCAAGAGCGTCTGCTGAAAATAATGTACAAGTTAAAACAAACGGTACATTAAAACTTCACAACGCTAAATATGTATTAAATACAGACGGTAAGATTGTTATTACCTCTCGTTCTACCGAGATCACTATCATTGATAGCTATGGTCGTGAGAAAGAGCGTTATAAAGTACCTTACGGTGCGGTATTAACAGTGCAAGACAATGCAGAAGTTCAAGGTAACGACATCGTTGCTACTTGGGACCCGCATAGTCACCCAATCGTTCTTGAGCATAAATCAAAAGTATCGTTCAGCGATATCGATGATTCAAACACTGAAGCACAGACTGACGAACTAACGGGTTTAACTCGTGTAGTTGTTAAAGATCTTGCTAAAGCGAATGCGAAAGAACCAAAGCTTATCATTGAAAGTGATGAGCGTGGCTTGCAAGAAACGCGTCTTCCTTCATTCACTACGATTGAAGTAACAGACGGCGCGACTGCAAACCCAGGTGACGTGTTAGCACGTATTCCGCAAGAAGGTTCGAAAACTCGTGATATCACGGGTGGTCTACCACGCGTAGCCGACTTATTTGAAGCACGTAAGCCGAAAGATCCAGCTATCTTAGCTGAAATCACCGGTACGATTAGCTTCGGTAAAGAGACTAAAGGTAAGAAACGTTTAGTTATTACACCAGCTGAAGGCGATCATTACGAAGAAATGATTCCTAAGTGGCGTCAACTTAACGTGTTTGAAGGTGAACAAGTGTCTAAAGGTGAAGTTATCGCCGATGGTCCAGAATCACCGCATGACATCTTACGCCTACGTGGTGTGACTCATGTTGCTAATTACATTGTTAACGAAGTGCAAGAGGTTTACCGTTTGCAGGGCGTTAAGATCAATGATAAGCACATTGAAACTATTATTCGTCAAATGCTACGTAAATGTATCATTCTAGACGGTGGTGATACTGAGTTCTTAGCCGGTGAGCAAATTGAAGTGGCACGCGTTAATATCGCAAACCGCGACCTTGAAGCTCAAGGTAAGATCCCAGCTAAGTTTGAAATCCAGTTAATGGGTATCACAAAAGCATCACTAGCGACAGAATCTTTCATCTCAGCAGCCTCGTTCCAGGAGACAACTCGTGTCCTAACAGAAGCCGCTGTAAATGGTAAGAGCGATGAACTACGCGGTCTGAAAGAAAACGTAATTGTGGGTCGATTGATCCCAGCCGGTACCGGTTTTGCGTATCATCAAGAGCGTATGGCTCGTCGTAAGCAAAAAGACGTTGTTGAAGAGCAAACGGTAAGTGCGGAAGAGGCAACTCAAGCACTCACTGATGCTTTAAACGCGGATTTATCTGGAAATCAATAAACCGAATCTAATCAATAGATTAGAGTTTCACAAGGCAGTTATCTACTGCCTTGTGAGCGGTTTAGGTTGACAGGTCAATCTTTGCTCATTAAAATTCCGCCACCCATTTACTTGCACGTTTAAAACATGCTGGTGAAACAAGGGCGGATTTTTTATTTTTTTCAGTAGTAATTTTAATTTCAGGAGCTATTTAAATGGCAACTATTAACCAGCTAGTGCGTAAGCCACGTCGTAGCAAGGTTACTAAAAGTAACTCAGCTGCGCTTAAAGCGTGTCCGCAAAAGCGTGGTGTATGTACTCGCGTATATACAACTACACCTAAGAAACCAAACTCGGCGTTACGTAAAGTAGCTCGTGTACGTTTAACTAACGGTTTCGAAGTAACTTCATACATCGGTGGTGAAGGTCATAACCTTCAAGAGCACAGTGTAATCCTAATCCGTGGTGGTCGTGTTAAAGATTTACCAGGTGTGCGTTTTCACACTGTACGTGGTGCACTTGACTGTGCAGGCGTTAGCGACCGTCGTCAAGCTCGTTCTAAATACGGTGCAAAACGCCCTAAAGGCTAATTGTTTTCCGTTAGTAAGGCCAAGCACTAAATATTATTAATTATTGTTTTGGGTGATTGACTCGAAAGAGCAAACCTGAATAAACCGGAGATACAAAATGCCTAGAAGACGCGTAATAGGTCAACGTAAAATTCTTCCAGATCCTAAGTTCGGATCGGAACTTCTTGCTAAGTTCGTTAACATCGTAATGTTAGACGGCAAGAAATCTACTGCTGAAAAAATCGTTTATGGTGCGCTAGACGTGGCTGCTGAGAAATCAGGCAAGTCGCACCTAGAAATCTTTGAAACTGCACTTGATAACATCCGTCCACAGGTAGAGGTTAAATCTCGCCGTGTTGGTGGTTCAACTTATCAAGTACCAGTTGAAGTACGTCCAGTACGTCGCAACGCATTAGGTATGCGTTGGTTAGTAGACGCTGCACGTAAGCGTGGCGAAAAATCTATGGGCTTACGTTTAGCTCAAGAAATCGTTGACGCTGCTGACAACAAAGGCACTGCGGTTAAGAAACGTGAAGACGTTCACCGTATGGCTGAAGCGAATAAAGCATTCGCTCATTACCGTTGGTAATCTGTCCTTAACCTTTAAGAGGATTTTATGGCACGTACAACTCCACTTGAGCGTTACCGCAATATCGGTATTTGTGCTCACGTAGATGCAGGCAAAACCACCACAACAGAACGTGTTCTGTTCTACACAGGTCTTTCTCATAAGATCGGTGAAGTACATGATGGCGCCGCAACTATGGATTGGATGGAGCAGGAACAAGAGCGTGGTATCACAATCACTTCTGCTGCAACAACGTGTTTCTGGAAAGGGATGGACGCGCAATTTGACGACCATCGCATCAATATCATTGATACCCCAGGACACGTAGATTTCACTATCGAAGTAGAGCGTTCTTTACGTGTACTAGATGGTGCGGTAGTTGTTCTTTGTGCTTCATCTGGTGTACAGCCGCAAACTGAGACAGTTTGGCGTCAAGCGAACAAATACGAAGTTCCGAGAATGATCTTCGTAAATAAAATGGATCGCACAGGCGCTGACTTCTTAACGGTTGTCGGCCAGGTGAAATCTCGTCTTGGAGCAACGCCTGTTCCAGTCCAGTTGCCAATTGGCGCTGAAGACGACTTTAAAGGTGTTATTGACCTTATTAAAATGAAAGCTATTAACTGGAATGATGAAGACCAGGGTATGACTTTCTCTTATGAGGCAATACCGGCAGAACTTCAGGATTTAGCTGAAGAATGGCGCTCTCATTTAGTTGAAAGCGCTGCTGAAGCCTCTGAAGAACTAATGGATAAATACTTAGAAGGTGAAGAGTTAAGCGAAGCAGAAATTAAAAATGCTTTGCGTCAACGCACATTAGCGAACGAAATTGTTCCCATGACCTGTGGTAGTGCATTTAAAAACAAAGGCGTTCAAGCTGTGCTTGATTGCGTTGTTGAATACATGCCATCACCCACACAAGTGAAACAAATCCAAGGTATCCTCGAAGATGGTACCGAGGAAGAGCGTCCTGCTGATGATAAAGCGCCGTTTGCTGCACTTGCTTTTAAGATTGCAACAGACCCGTTTGTTGGCACCTTGACCTTTTTCCGTGTTTACTCTGGTACTGTTAAACAGGGTGACGCGGTATATAACCCAGTAAAAAGTAAGCGTGAGCGTCTTGGTCGTATCGTTCAGATGCATTCAAACTCACGTGAAGAGATCAAAGAAGTCTACGCAGGCGACATCGCGGCGGCTATTGGTCTCAAAGACGTAACAACAGGCGAGACACTGTGTGATCCGAATTCTATTATTACGCTAGAGCGTATGGAATTCCCAGAACCAGTTATCTCTGTTGCGGTTGAGCCTCGCACAATCGCTGACCAGGATAAAATGGGTATCGCGCTAGGTAAACTAGCGGCAGAAGATCCATCTTTCCGCGTACAAACTGACGAAGAATCAGGCCAGACGATTATCTCTGGCATGGGTGAACTTCACCTTGATATCATTGTCGACCGTATGAAACGTGAATTCAGTGTTGAATGTAACGTTGGTAAGCCGCAGGTTGCATACCGAGAAGCTATTCGTTCAACTGTTGAAGTTGAAGGGAAGTTTATACGTCAATCAGGTGGTCGTGGTCAATATGGTCACGTCTGGCTTAAACTTGAACCGATGGATATTTCGGATGATGAAGCCCCAATTTACGAGTTCGTTAACGAAACCGTAGGTGGGTCAGTTCCGAAAGAATACATCCCTGCGGTAGACAAAGGTATCCAAGAGCAAATGGCTCAAGGTGTACTGGCAGGCTACCCATTACTTGGCGTGAAAGCGACTTTATATGATGGTTCATTCCATGATGTAGATTCGAATGAAATGGCATTTAAAATAGCAGGTTCACTCGCTATGAAGCAAGGTGCGCTAGATGCAAACCCTGCTTTATTAGAGCCAGTAATGAAGGTTGAAGTACTCACTCCTGAAGCAAACATGGGTGATGTAGTTGGCGACCTAAACCGTCGTCGCGGCATGATCGAAGGCATGGAAGATGCACTTGGTGGACTTAAGCAAATTAATGCTCAGGTTCCGTTATCTGAAATGTTTGGTTATGCGACTGCTTTACGATCTGCAACACAGGGCCGTGCCTCATACTCTATGGAGTTTTTGAAGTACGCTGAAGCCTCTAAACAGGTTGCAGATACAATAATTTCAGCTCGCGCTGTTATATGATTTTAGCTTGTCTGGCTCAATACTGAGTCAGGCTTTAATTTCTTTATTAGGAATTTTTTAAGATGGCAAAAGAAAAGTTTGAACGCGTAAAACCGCACGTAAACGTTGGTACAATCGGCCACGTTGACCACGGTAAAACTACACTAACTGCAGCAATCACTAACGTACTTGCAAAAGTATACGGCGGTGTTGCTAAAGATTTCGCATCAATCGATAACGCTCCAGAAGAGCGCGAGCGTGGTATCACAATCTCAACTTCACACGTTGAGTACGATACTCCTACTCGTCACTACGCACACGTAGATTGTCCTGGTCACGCCGATTATGTTAAAAACATGATCACTGGTGCTGCTCAAATGGATGGCGCTATCTTAGTAGTAGCTGCGACTGATGGCCCTATGCCACAAACTCGTGAGCACATCCTACTTTCTCGCCAAGTTGGTGTTCCTTACATCGTTGTGTTCATGAACAAATGTGACATGGTTGATGATGAAGAGCTACTTGAGCTAGTAGAAATGGAAGTTCGTGAACTTCTTTCTGAATACGACTTCCCAGGTGATGACTTACCACTAATTCAAGGTTCTGCACTTAAAGCACTTGAAGGCGAAGAGCAATGGGAAGCTAAAATCGTAGAGCTTGCAGAAGCACTAGATACTTACATTCCAGAGCCAGAGCGTGACATCGATAAGCCATTCATCATGCCTATCGAAGACGTTTTCTCAATCCAAGGTCGTGGTACTGTTGTAACTGGCCGTGTTGAAGCTGGTATCATCAACGTGAACGACGAAGTTGAAATTGTTGGTATCAAAGAGACGACTAAGTCTACTTGTACTGGTGTTGAGATGTTCCGTAAGCTTCTTGACGAAGGTCGTGCTGGTGAGAACATTGGTGCACTTTTACGTGGTACTAAGCGTGAAGACGTTGAACGTGGTCAAGTACTAGCTAAGCCTGGTTCAATCAAGCCACACACTACATTCACTTCAGAAGTATACGTACTTTCGAAAGATGAAGGTGGTCGTCATACTCCATTCTTCAAAGGTTACCGTCCACAGTTCTACTTCCGTACAACTGACGTAACAGGTGACGTACAGTTACCAGAAGGCGTAGAAATGGTAATGCCTGGTGATAACGTTAAGATGACAGTAACGCTAATCGCGCCAATCGCGATGGACGAAGGTCTTCGTTTCGCTATCCGTGAAGGTGGCCGTACTGTAGGTGCTGGTGTTGTAGCAACTATCGTAGAGTAATAATTAACGTTTAAGTTAATTGTTAGAAAAAGGTCACTTAGGTGGCCTTTTTTAATGGCTGCGATTTACATCATGTGAAGGTGGCGCAGTTACCTTAGGCGTAGGTGCTTTGTAGCAACGTTCAACGAGTAATAATTAGCCTAGCTAATTAATACGAAAAAACCCGAGCTTAGCCTCGGGTTTTTTAATGCCTGCAATAAAATAAAGGTTTCAGGTGCAAGGTTTAAGATTTTAGGTAATACCAATGATACGACCCCGATAAAGTAGACACGGGTTTTTAATTCATTAACTCGTATTGCATGGGACTCACATTTCCTAGCGTGCCATGCATTCTTACTGAGTTGTAGTAGTTTTCGATATAAAAGCGACTTTGTACTGTCATTTCACTACGACTCAGTTCATTTAAATTGTTCATCCATTCTTTTTTATACTGGGCAAAAAAGCTTTCTGAGCAGGCATTATCCCAGCAATTCCCTTTTCTCGACATGCTAATTGTTACCTGTCGGTTGTTCAACCACGATATTGTTTCTTTTGCACGATACTGGCTGCCTTGGTCTGAGTGAAATAATAAGCGACTTCCATCAGGTTTACGTGCATCCCATGTTTTTTTTAACGCTCTAATCACCAAGTCTGCGCTGTTAACTCGACTTGTTGCCCAACCAACGACTTTGCGTGAGTATAAATCTAAAATTACACATAAATACTGCCAACCCTCTCTGCAACGAACTTGCGTTATGTCTGACACCCATACCGTATTGGGTTCATCAACACTAAACTCACGACCCAATAAGTTTTCTGCAGTGATATGCCCCTGCTTTTTTCCGCTACCGGTATATCGGCGTTTACCCGCGGCTGAGCGGTAACCCATACTCTGCAGTAATCGCTGCACACGGCCTTTACTACACTCATACCCATTGTCTATAGCGGCTTTCCACAACTTTCTGTAGCCCGGAATACAGTGCTCATCACTACTTACTTTTTTCAAAAACTCAAGCAATGAGTCGTTTTCTGACGCACGTTGACTTAATGAGTGCTTTAGCCATTTATAATATCCAGCTTTTGATACTGACAACCATGTGCATAATTTTTTTATCGTTTTCTTAGCTGTCGCAGCTTGGTGAATATACTCAAATCTTATTCTTTTCGGCTGTCCAAGTAGGCCTTCGCCTTTTTTAACACATCGTTCTCCAACTGCGCATCTTCCAATTGCTTTTCAAGCTTACGCACTTGGCGCTCCAAATCTTTATATGACTTATCAGGGCCTTGGTTTTTAATTGGGTTAGATGTACTTTTTGACGTCATTTTTCGTCTCCATTTAGATAATAAGACAGGGTTAATGCCCAGCCGATGAGCTATTACATTAACAGTATCTGGAGAGTCTAACGATTGTTCAACTGCTTTTGTTTTAAATTCAATTGAATGACTACGCCTAGTTTTGATTTTCATAACACTTATTCCTTAAATAAGTGTCCACTTTTATAGAGTCGTATCACCAATTCGCTTAATTAAGCGGTCTATTTTGAGGCAGGAAAAACGGGGTGATAGCTAGGCAAAAAATTCGCTATTTAGTTGTTCTAAATAAGAATTTTTTAACACAGGTAGCGGCACGTTTAGCCCCGCAAAATGATTGAGTATTATTGCGGATTGGTATAAAGCAGCTCGGTGTAAATTTAACACTGTCACTTGGGTTGAGTTTTATCGCACTTAGAGGGTAAAGCATGAAGGTTCTACACTTACCTTATGCATTGGTGCTTTGTAGCAACGATCGTTGAGTTCTCAATTACTGTAATGCTGCAGGTTTCAGGTTTAATGAGTGAAGTTTGGCGTTCCTGTTGTTGTCTTCACGAAGTTTAAAGCAGCATTGATACCGCTGCTTAAAAATTAACGAGGCTATTTTAAGGCTTGTTTATCGTTATTTAAGTTGGAACGTTGTTATAATAGGTAATAATTAAATAGTCAGTAGCGCAGAGAGTCCAATGGAACTTGAACAAGATAGCAATTTAACACTTCCTTTATTTATTCTAGATGAAACACTAAGTACCCGTGACTTAGCGCAGCCTGACTTGGAAATTTCAGTTATCTTAAGTGATGAGCTGCTTACTCAACTATGCCAGAACCCCAGTGCTGACAGTAGTATAGGCATTAGCATTGCAGACTATGAGTTGAATATCATCAATTCAAGCTTTGCTACCATAGCGCATAGCGAGCATGACGCTCAATTAACCATAACACAGGGCCCTCTATTAAGCGCTGTGGTGACTACTGTTGAAAACCTAACATTCGTATCACCACAAATCGATATGATGCCTACGTTCGATTTAGGTGATGAGACTGAATAATGAAAAAAAATATTATAGGTACTTTTGTACTGATTATCTTAAGTGGTTGTGCTTACTTAGGTAATGCACATTACAATGAATTATTCGGTCCTGAGCAAACACAAGATCGTATGGTTGCTCATAATAGCGGTGCTGGGGCTGAGTTTTTACAGCAAGTAAAGCCTGTACTCGATAACCGCTGCGTGGTTTGTCATGGCTGTTATGATGCGCCTTGCCAATTAAAACTCTCTTCTCCTGAAGGTATCGACAGAGGCCTCAGTAAAGAGTTGGTTTACGATGGTACTCGGTTGTTAGCCTCAACGCCGAGCCGATTATTATTTGATGCAACCACGACTGAGCAATGGCGTGATAAAGAATTTAGCCCGGTATTAAACGAGCGAGCACAAACTGAAGAAGCCAATTTAGCGGGTAGTGTGTTATTTAATACGCTGGTATTAAAGCAAAGTTCACCCTTGCCAGAAGATGAAGTATTAGATGAACGTTTTGATTTTTCACTTAGCCGCAACCAAAGTTGTGCGACGATGGGTGAGTTTGACCAATTAGCGGATGAGCAACCGCATGCGGGTATGCCTTATGGCTTGCCTGGAGTGACTGCTGCTGAATTTCAGCACTTACAAAACTGGATTAAAAAAGGCGGGAAAATGGCGCACATCAAGCCGCCATCAGCTGCTGAGCTTGCGCAAGTAAAAAACTGGGAAGCATTTTTAAATCAAGATGGTTTGAAGTACCAATTATCAGCGCGCTATATTTATGAGCATTGGTTTTTAGCACACATCTACTTTAGTGATGCACAATCACCTAACTTTTTTAAGTTGGTACGCTCAAGTACTCCCCCTGGTGAAGACATTAAATTAATAAGTTCTCGTCGCCCTTACGATAATCCAAACGTTGAGCGTGTTTATTATCGACTGCTTCACGACCGTTCTACTATTTTATCAAAAACGCATTTACCGCTTAAACTTAATGATGAAAAGTTGGCACGTATTTACCAGCAATTTATTGCGCCAAATTACACTGTATCTAGTTTACCAAGCTATGAGCCTACCCTTGCATCAAACCCGTTTAAAACGTTTGAAGCACTGCCTATAGATGCAAAATATCAATTTATGCTCGATGAAGCTGAGCTAATTATTATGGGCTTTATTAAAGGCCCTGTTTGTCGTGGTCAAATAGCACTCAATGTGATTAATGATCATTTTTGGGTGGCGTTTGCTGATCCTAAAAAGGTAGCGACTCCGGCGGTAGGTAAAATGCTGGTGCAACATGAGGATGCATTAGAGTTGCCCGCAGCAGAGGAAAGTAATGCGTTACCGATTTCTAATTGGGTCAAATACTCGGTTCGCGAAAAACGTTACTTAAAAGCCAAGGTAGAGCTTGCTAATAATCTGTTCAAAAACGGCGAGCATTTAACCACCGACTTATTGTGGAAAGGGGATGGGTACAATCAAAATGCGGCACTGACTATTTTTCGACACTTTGATAGTGCAACTGTAGTTAAAGGCTTTATTGGCCAACAACCTAAAACTATGTGGGTGCTTGATTACGCGCTGTTTGAGCGTATTCATTACTTGTTAGTTGCGGGCTTTGATGTGTATGGCAATATTGGCCATCAATTAATAACGCGCTTATACATGGACTTTTTACGTTTAGAGGGTGAGCACAACTTTTTAGCTTTGTTACCTGAAACTCAGCGAGAGACAATTAAACAGAGTTGGTATCGAAAATCACCACCTAGTTTGTCGACCTTTTTTGAAAACAATCGTGAGTTTAGTCAACCCAGCGGTATTAACTATCAAACAGATGAACCGCAATCAGAGCTATATGGCTTAATTAAAGAGGCATTAGAGCCCGTTTTAAGTCCTCGTTATGACTATAAAAAAGTACCCGCACCATTAAGTGCGATTAATACCATGCCTGCTAAAGCAGTTAACTTATTGCCACAGCTATCGTATGTGCTAGTGAAAGAGCAGGATGGACACACAGGCTATACAATTATTCACCATAACGCGCACTATAATATTTCGAGTCTACTAAACGAAGACGGACAGCGCGCTTATGAAGAAGATACGGTGACAATTGTTCCGGGCTTTATTGGTGATTACCCTTCTGCAATTTGGTATTTAAATAACGCCCAACAGGTTTCGGCCTTTGCCGAACAGTTACCGCTAATGCAAGTGGAAGCTGATTATCGCGCTTTAAAGTCTAAGTTTGCGATTCGTCGAACTCACCCGCAATTTTGGCAATACAGCGATATTTTACATCAGGTTGCCCGCCAGTACCGAGGTGTTGAATTTGGCATGTTTGATTATAATCGACTAGAAAATCGTTAGGTACACGCTAAACGGTTACAAGAGCCCAGCTTAACTAGCTGGGTTTTTTATATTTAATAATTTAGTAATTAGTTTGCTAAGCTTAGGCTACAGTTAAAACAAAAAAAGTAACCTAGTTTATGTTCAACATTGTTAAGAGTATTCGCAAACGTTACCGTTGGGCTTTAGTTGCTATTGCCTTGTTGGTCAGCGTATCTGCATTACTGATGCAATACTTCTTTTCAGTGCAAAAATACGATGCAAAAATTATCAATATAGCTGGCAAGCAACGTATGCTTTCGCAAAAAATAGCTTGGCATAGCAATGCATTAATTAATCAAACGGATAATCACGCACAACATCTTCAATCGTTAAAACACTCCCTTGAGTTATTTGAACAAGCCCATGAATATTTACTCACTAAAGATGAGCAAGG
The DNA here is from genome assembly GCF_018732205.1 of Pseudoalteromonas sp. SiA1. Lineage (NCBI taxonomy): Bacteria > Pseudomonadati > Pseudomonadota > Gammaproteobacteria > Alteromonadales > Pseudoalteromonadaceae > Pseudoalteromonas > Pseudoalteromonas sp. SiA1. The sequence goes on from NZ_CP076084.1 coordinate 268,942, forward strand.
TGACGCAGTTTATCTAAATACACCTTTATTTGATTTATATTATGCCCCCCCAAGCAACTTAGATGCAGAAGTGTTGGTCTTTATAACGCAAGCTAAAAATTTGGTTTCTCAAAAGGAGCCTATTAATTTGGCTTCGTTTTCCGTGAGCGAAGTTGAAGCATTACTTAAAAAATTAGACACTGCGGTGAGCTTATTTGAGCAACAAGCGGTAAAAAAGGTTGATTGGATCTCTAGTATTGAACTGCTTTGTTGGTTTTTTACTCTGGCATTATTGTTTTTAGAACTTAGATTTGTGTTTATGCCGATGGAAAAACGAGTTCTGCAGACCTTACAAAAGTATCAACAACAAAAAGAATTTGCAGAGCAGGTAAGTAATAACAAAGAGCACTTTATTGCACGAGCCAGTCATGAATTTAGAACCCCATTACAGGGATTAATTACCTCGATCGATGAGCTAAAAATTCCCACTTCACAGCAGGATATACAACGCCAAGCTCGGTATTGCTCGGCGAGGTTGTTGGTGATGTTAGATGAATTACAAGATTTACAAGCGCTGAGTTTAAATCGTTGGTCGTTAAACCCGACCTCTGACAACTTACTAACCACCATAAATAAAGTGTTAGTTGTGTATGAATATGGTTGTACTGAGAAAGGGTTAAAGTTAATCAGAGAGTTAGCAGCGAGCTTAGACTGCGCGGTGATTGTAGATCATGCACGCCTACAACAAATAGTTAATGAGCTACTTAGTAATGCATTAAAGTTTACAGAGCAAGGAGAGGTGAAAGTCATCGCTACGCTCAACAATAACCAACTATCGCTGAGCGTCGAGGACACCGGCTGTGGCTTTGATCACCTTATCGAGCAATTAGAATTAGACAGCACTGAGCAAAGTAACCATTTTCAAGGACTCAGAACAGGCCTTACCCGTGTACAATATATTGTTGACGCATTAAAGGGTGAAATTCGTTTTGAAAATAATCGTCAGCAAGGGGCCTCTGTATTTTTAACATTACCATTAGAGGTGGATACTACTTTAAGCAAGTCATCGTCAATTCCTGATAACTTACATTGTTTAGTCGTTGAAGATAACCCACTTAATATGCTGGTACTCACTAAGCTATTAACCGCATTGAACATACACGCTGAATGCGCTGAGAATGGCAAAATAGCGTGTGAAATGGTCGCCAAAAAATCTTATGACGTCATCTTTATGGATTTAAATATGCCGGTTATGGATGGGTTTGAAGCCACTAAAATCTTGCATGATAACGATAAAACACTGCCGATTATTGTGGTTACCGCAAACACCTCTGATAGTGATCTTGCTCGCGCTAAAGCTTGTGGAGCAATAGGTCATATTCATAAACCCATAGATCAGCAAAGCATAATCGCGGCGCTAAACGATGCTTTTCTACCTGAGGTTGATTAAATCTCACTTGCTTAATTATTCCTTATTACGTTAGTTTGAGTTTTTAAGCTCTGTTTTGGGATCTAACGTGCGCTCAATTTTACTACAGCAATTTAGTGGTTATTTATCTACCGATGACAGTGTTCGGTATTATATCGACGATTTAACTTGGCAAGTAAAGCAGGGGGAACATTGGGTCTTACTCGGGGGTAATGGTGCTGGAAAATCAGCACTCGCAGTAGCGTTAATTGGTGAAGCAAAACAACAAAGCGGGCAACGTCATAGTACCTTTAACAAGCTACAATTAGTGTCAAGTGATCTACAAAAGCAGTTACTTAACACGCATCGTAAAAGTGAAAAGCCACAAAAAGTAACAGACATGCTCTTTGCTGAGCCTGAAATAAATAGCGATTTATGCCAACAGTTAATCACCGCTTTTAATTTTGATGCCTTACTTAATCGTGATTTTACTGATTTATCTACTGGCGAAACGCGTAAATTATTATTAATTAAAGCGCTATCTGCTAACAGTGATTTAGTTGTGCTTGATGAACCATTTGATGGCTTAGACTCTGAATCGGTTGGGCAGCTAAACCGCCTATTACAGCAGTTGAGCGCACAAACCTGCTTTGTGTTTGTGCTAAACCGTGTTGATGAAATTCCAGCGTTTGTTGATCACTTTGCTTATGTGAATAATGGTCGTTTACAACATAGCTTGGCAAAACCGTGTGCAGCAAAACAAGCGGATTTATTCAAATTACTTCATTTAGAGCATACATCATTAAGTATTCCCGATGCGCCTGAGCGCTGTTTTAAATCAGCGACAAACACGCCACTCGTTAAGCTCACTAATGTTCATGTGCGTTACAGCGAACAAACAATTTTTGAAAATTTAAACTGGACGATTAACCAATATCAGCACTGGCAACTCACCGGGAAAAATGGCTCAGGTAAAACCTGTTTATTAAATTTAATTACTGGTGATAACCCTCAGTGCTATAACAATGAGATTGAAGTGTTTGGTTTTAAGCGTGGCACAGGGGAGAGTATTTGGGATATAAAACAGCACATTGGTTATATTTCAAATACGCTACATTTGCAGTATCGAGTGAGTATTTCGGCGCTTAATACTATTATTTCAGGGTTTTTCGATAGTATAGGTTTATATCAACAAGCCAGTGAGTTACAAACGCGTTTAGCTAAAGAGTGGTTGGCACTAATAGGTTTAAGTGACAAAACAAATAGCGCTTTTACCCAGCTATCGTATGGCGATCAGCGACTATTACTGATTGTGCGCGCAATGGTTAAACATCCTGCTTTGCTTATTTTAGATGAGCCATGTTTAGGGCTTGATGAGGCAAATCGTCAACGCGTTTTACTGCTGATTGAAAAGGTGTGTGCTGCAAAAACGAGTACCGTTATTTATGTAAACCATCATGCAGCAGATACCATTAAAGGGATTGAACACACCTTAAAAATGGAAGATTTTAAACCGGCTCACTATGGGCAACAAGCTGCTCATAGTGAGACGCTTATATAAGCTTGTTTATAACTGAGTAACCTTAAACCCTTGGTCGCGAAGTTGTTTAATTAAACCATGCTGCTCAACTAAGTGCAGAGCACCTACCGCAATAAACACCTTACCTTGTTCAAGTTTAGGCGTGAGCTGAGTGACCCAATTATTATTGCGCTCAATCAGCATCACTTGCTCGCTTTGTTGACCGTATTGGCTGTCATCAAAACTGGTGTGGTAATAGCCGGTTAGGGTTTGCATATCGCCCTTTTTCCATGCATCCACTAGGGTGATAAAGTAGGTATTAATATCGCTTAGTTGCTCAAAAGTTTCTGCCATCATGGCATTGCTTAATGACTCTAAGCCATTAAACATCTGTAGTTGTTGCTCTATGGTTTCAAGCTCCGCAATGTTAATACTGTGCTTTTGCGCGTACTCGAGTATTTGCTTATCGATGCCGTTTTTATCTGAATAGCCCGCGTTTTGAAACTCAATTTGCATCATGGTCAACATGACAGCCCAAGGTTTAAAACTGTTGAACATGGCAATATCAATCGATTTTTTAGCAAAGTAGTCTTTGAGGAGTTGATAATTTTTTTCTGAAAGCTCGCTCTGTAGCGTACGCCCGTTAGTAAGCAGCATAAACGGCATAGAACGTTGTTGCATTTGTAATGGTGATAGTTTACTTATATCCACTTCAACAACAACTTGATTACTGTTATCCAGTGCGTGAGTCACTTTTTGTGGTAGCCCTTTCATGCTGGCATCACCCACATGCACGGTGCCAAATAAATACGAGCTAGCGCCTTGTTTTTCTATTTTGAATAGAGCCGGTGCTGCATAGCCATTGACGCTAAAGGCTAAAAGTAATAACACCATAAATAAATGACTAATACGTAATGACACGTTCATAAAATCCTATCCAAGTTTAAGTCGTTTTATAAATACTAACTTAGTTTACTTTATAGGTAACGTAAAAATGCCTGATTAATCAATCAGGCATTTTTCGGTGTTATTGATACCAATTATTGCTGTAGGCCATGTTGCCATAATTAGCCAGCGCACGAGCTTGCTTGATGAGTGCGCTATCGTTATGTTTGGGGTGTAATTGCTTATTTTTATAAATATAGGTGGTTGCCGGTTTATCTGGCTGCAAAATAACAACGTTATCATTTTGCATGTAAGCAAAGTTTTTATCGTACTGCATCATTGCACGCTGCTTATTTTTGGCCACAGGGCGAGTGAGATCGTGACCAATCATTGGGTGTTCACCGCTGGCGCCAATAAGCGACAGTAAGGTGGTAGGAATATCCAGCTGACTGGCTAATTGATGATCGCGTTTGGGCTTAATACCGTTTCCAAAAATAACCGCAGGAATTCTAAAGTGATCAATAGGTACAAGGCTGGAACCAGACACGCGTGAGTCGTGATCAGCAATCACTATAAACACAGTATCGTCCCAGTAAGATGATTTTTTCGCCTTTTCAATGAATGTGCCTAGGGCATAATCTGCATATTTAGCTGCGTTATTACGGCTTTGCTTTGGTTGCTCAAACAGGGCTATTTTACCGTCCGGAAATTCATAAGGGCTATGATTAGAACTACTAAAAATCAGACTAAAAAATGGCTTTTGCTGTTGTTGTAATTTATTCAGCTCTTTATCTGCTTGAGTAAATAAATCTTCGTCAGATGCGCCCCATGAACCATTAAAGTTAATGTTATCGAAGCTTTCACTATCAACAATATCACTAAAGCCGTTACCCAAAAAGAAGCTACGCATGTTGTCAAAGTGACTTTCTCCACCATAAATAAACTGAGTATGGTAGTCCTGCTTTGCTAAAAAACTAGCCAAGGTAAAAAAGTCACGTTGTGATTTATCGAGTTTTACAACCGCGCGTGAGGGAGTCGGTGTAAAACCGGTTATAACTGCTTCAATACCGCGTACAGAGCGAGTGCCGGTAGCGTATAAGTTATCAAATCCCCAGCCCTGTTGATAAAGTGCATCTATATTAGGCGTTAAGGGTAAGCCACCTAAGGTACCTACATAACGAGCGCCCAAGCTTTCTTGCAGAATAATAACCAGGTTTTTCTTTTTACCTTGGTAGCTTGCCTGATGAAAAGTGCGGGTAGGGGCATTTGGATTATTAAATATTGCTTGAGGATTTTGCATGGTACTGCGTACTGTGGCGAGTAACTCCTCTTGAGGGACCTTGCCATAATATGCCTGACTTGATTGCTCATTTGAGAGCTGTTTTAACGCAAATGCTACGCTATATGATGAATTAAGCGTGAGGTCATTCAGCAAGTGGTCGGTCGAAAATGCCACCATAGCGGGGTTTAATGGACGATGGCCTAATGAATTTCGAGCGCCTAACAGTGTTAGGCTACATATAATAACAGCTAATAGTGATAGTTTTATTGCCCCTAGGGACGAGCGGTTTTGCCATTGCTGAGTAAGAATTTTGTTAGCAAATTTAATGGTGAAAACGAGCGCTAAAACAGCGAAGAGGACTTCGAGTTTGTAACCTGAAAAAATCATTTTAGAGACTTCTTTAGGATAAATAAGGTATTCAATAAATAGGCGATTAGGGCGTAAGTCGTATTCGTTAATAAACGTGGGTGTAATAACCTCAAAAAACACTAACATTGCAGCCATTATTACTAAATACCACTTTACGACTCCTCGAATATAAGCAGTTAATTTGAGAGCATGTGCTGCAAGTGTTAGTAACAAAGCGGGGGTTATGATGTAGCATAATGTTGCTATATCAACACGTAAACCGCCTACAAAAACAAAGTGCCAGGCGCCTTCGGTAAATACACGGCCACTTTGCCACAAACTTAAACCTAATCGCGCAAAAGTTAGCAAGCATAGGAGTGCGAAAAAAAATACCGCTAAAACCCACAATGGCCCCAGTACTTTTTTAGTGCTACTGATTAAGTCCATAGCACAGACCACCAAACTAAAATAGCAATAAGCATGGCGATAAAGACACTGGCGGATGCAATATCTTTAGCTAGGCCTGATAGTTCATGATATTCGCTACCGATGCGATCAACCACCACTTCGACTGCGGTATTGACCAACTCAGCAAATAACACAAACAATAAGCTGGCAATCAAGATTAATTTGCTACTTAAAGTAATTTCTTGCAAGCAGGCAAATACGCCTAGCAAACTAAATAAAACCAACTCTTGCTGAAAAGCAGCCTCAAATCGGCTCATCCATTTTAGGCCGTTAAATGTATGGCTTAAGGTAAAAATTAGGCGCATTAGGCCTTGGCGTTTTATAACGGTTTTATTATTCATATTTTAGTTTCGCTATGGTTAATCGTTTGACATGACGCGAGTAAATCTTCAGAGGTTTGGTAGGTTTTACTCGCAACACCGGTTAAGCTTAAAAGGGTATGAAAAATAGCATCGTGTGATTGCGCTAAAGTGCTATTTAAGTTGTTTAGACACTTGGCTGTAATGCGCTGATTATGCTCATCAGCCCAGATGTAAAGAGGCACATGGGTTTGAGCTGTTGGTGCAAATGCATAGGGAAAGCCATGTAAGTAAGCGCCATTTTCACCGAGCGACTCGCCATGGTCTGACACATACAGTAATTGCTTATCAATATTAGCTGGCAGTGCCTTTAACTGTTCAATAACTTGAGCGTTGATAAAATCACTATAAGCAATTGTATTATCGTAGGTGTTAACCAGTTCTTCAGCGCTACAGTTTTGAATATCGCTGCGGTCGCAGGTTGGACTAAACTGTTTAAATTTTTCAGGGTAGCGCTTAAAGTAAGTAGGGCCATGTGAACCCATCATATGCAGCACTATAACCGTATTAGCCTGACTCAAATTGGCAAGCTTGTGCTTTAAAGGGGCTAGTAACGCTTCATCAAAACAGTATTTACCATCACATAGTTCAGATGCTTTGGTATCAATATTAATGGTAGGTACGCGCGTGCAGACGTTTTTACAGCCACTGTTATTATCAACCCACAAGACATCTGCGCCTGCTTGTTGTATCAAATCAATTACGTTTTGCTGGTTATCACTGTCTAAACGAGAAAAATTGGCATGAGTTTGCAGTGAAAACATACATGGTACTGACACTGCTGTGGCCGTGCCACACGACGATACGTTATCGAAATAAGTGACATTATGTTTTTGCGTGTATTGGTTGGTATTACGCTCATAGCCTTGGTAGGAAAAATTTTCAGCTCGAGCGGTTTCACCTACCACGATGACAGTAACTCGTGTTGTGCTTGGCGATGCTAAAGTTGGCGTGGTATCAATATTTTTAAATTCAATATCGCTATAAAGTAACTGGTCACGGGCGTATTTGTAGCCACTAGAGAGATATTGAAATGGAATAATTTCTTTTTTAAGAATACGGTTATTACGACCCGTTGCCGCGTAATCGGCGTAAAAGTTAACGACCACTAATGCAATCAGTGCAAAGCTTGCTAAAAGCAGTTTAAGACGGCTAATAACTTCTTTGTATGGGCGAGCGCAGTTTATTTTTATTCTACTCAAAATAAAGACAGGTAATGCGGCAAAAAGCAGTAAAAAGCCAACAAGTTGCAGGTTTAAATAGCTTAACGCTTCACTAGAGTCAGTTTCGACGGTGTTTTGTATCATGGAATAATCAAACACCACACCATAGTTCAATGAGCCATATAACGCCGCACTCGAGAGCACTAGCAGCAAGTAGTTAATGGGTTTTAGTATTCCCCGAATAGAAACCACTGAAAAGAATATGATTAGCAAACAAATCAGTAGTAACGGCACAGAAAACAAAAATAGCCATGAAAATGTGTGCAACGAGGTAATAGCGCTAAACGCACCATGCATAAATGGAATATTAATAACTAAGCCGTAATAACAAGCCATAAAAATAATGAATGCATTAGCACTGCAATTAAAATAAAAGCGTTTTTTAGTATTTTCTTGCGGTTGCTTACTGAGTTTGAAAGTTGGGTTCATAACACGCCTCTTTTTTGTGAACGTTGTTATGCTAGGCTGCCAGACTTAAGAAACTCTTAAGAAATCGATTTATTTTAATTTTGTTAGATAAAAATGAGGTGGCTTACTAAAAATTAATCAAACCAGAATTCAGTGTTATAAGAATAGTGAATTTCCTGAGTTGAAATGAAGGGATAAAAAATCTATTTAACCTGGTTTAATTGAATTTTAAAACCTGAGTAAGCGTGTTTTTATAATTATTTTGAATTGAATTTGGTGTTGACTTACCGCCCTGAGCGCGGTACTAATATAAAAAGACAGCGAAACAAGATGTTCGCAATGACTAAATCTTAAATGGTACTGAATTTTATGCTTAAAAATGCACTTAACCTAGTCCTGATTATTATCGTGGTGATTATTCCCGCGAGGGCTTCGTAGTGCTTTAAAAAACTAAGCATTGAAAAGCCCTCCGCACTTAACCGTCCGGGGGGCTTTTTAGTTTTAGAGTTAAATTTTTAATGGGTTGTCACACAGGAATGAGGATTTACTAATGACAGGCGCAGAACTAACAATAGATTTACTCGCCAAACACGGCGTAGATGAAGTATTTGGCTACCCAGGTGGTGCTATTATGCCCATTTACGATGCCTTGTATGGTGCGCCTGTAAAACATTATCTTACTCGCCATGAGCAAGGTGCAGGGTTTGCCGCCGTGGGCTATGCACGCAGTACTGGACGTTTAGGTGTGTGCTTGGCAACATCAGGCCCTGGAGCGACTAATTTAATTACCGCATTGGCAGATGCCATGATGGACTCAGTGCCTTTACTTGCTATTACAGGGCAAGTACCAACCGCCGCTATTGGCTCTGATGCTTTTCAGGAAATTGACGTGCTTGGCATGTCGCTTTCGTGTACTAAACACAGTTACATGGTTGAGCGAGCAGAAGATTTAGCCGAAATATTACAAGAAGCGATGCATTTAGCACAAAGCGGCCGTCCAGGCCCCGTTTTAGTTGATATCCCCAAAGACATTCAAATGGCGCAGGTGCCTTTTAAACCTTGGTTAGCGGCAGATGAATACTTACCGCAACTTAATTTAAACCAAGTTGCTATCGCCAATCAATTACTCAGTGAAGCCAAGCAACCCGTAGCGTATGTTGGTGGGGGCGTTCATGCCGCTGATGCGCAAAATGAATTAATGCAATTTTTAAATAAAACGCAAATGCCTGCGGTTTCAACCCTTAAAGCATTGGGCAGTGTATTACCTGATTACGAATATGATTTAGGCATGCTAGGTATGCATGGTGGTCAAGCCGCTAATTTAGCGGTGCAAGAATGTGATGTATTAGTGTGTATTGGTGCTCGCTTTGATGACCGTGTAACAGGCAACTTAGCTAAGTTTGCTGCAAAAGCAAACGTGATTCATTTAGACATAGATGCAGCCGAGGTCGGTAAACGTAAACCCGCAAAGGCTTCTTTAATTGCTGATTTAAAAACCTCACTTCCCGCCCTTGAGTGCGTCGTTACGCCAAAAGCGTGGTGTGATCATAATAAACAAATGATGGTTAAGCATGCATGGCGCTACGACTACCCTGGTGAAAAAGTATTTGCCCCTTATTTACTTAATCAACTAAGCCAGCGTATGCCAAGCACCAGTGTTGTTTGCTGCGATGTGGGTCAGCACCAAATGTGGGTTGCGCAGCATATGAAATTTAACCATCCATGCAACCACTTAAGCAGTGGCGGTGCAGGCACCATGGGATTTGGTTTACCTGCGGCAATCGGCGCACAAATAGCGAGAAAAGATGACTTTGTGATCACCGTATCAGGTGATGGCTCAATCATGATGAATATCCAAGAGCTTGCCACTATTCGTCGTAATAATTTACCAGTAAAAATACTGATACTTGATAACCAGCGTTTGGGCATGGTTCGCCAATGGCAGGAGTTATTTTTTGAAGGGCGCTATAGCGAAACCAACTTGTCAGATAACCCTGACTTTGTACAGCTAGCGGCTGTTTTTGGTATTGCGGGGCAAACGATTACCCATGCCAATCAAGTGGATGATGCAATTACAGCCTTATTAAATAGCGATGGGCCTTACATTGTTCATGCTTGTATTGATGATAAAGAAAACGTATGGCCACTTGTTCCACCTGGGGCTGCTAACGATGAAATGATGACGGAGAAAGCACAATGAAACACAGTTTAACTATTGCCTTAAAAAGCCAAAGTGTCGCAATCGAGCGCTTTTTACGTGTCGTGCGTCATCGTGGTTTTGATTTAACTCACTTGCAGCTCAATATGGACGATGGCCAATATAATATGGCCATGACGGTTGATAGCGATAAACCAATTTATTTGCTTACCAGTCAACTAAATAAATTGGTTGATGTGAAACATGTCACGCTGCAAAGCTTACAGCAACAAGCTGTATAACAAAAAATGTAACAGATTTTACGAGTAACTGTTCACGTGGTTACTCATCAATTTTAAGAATGAGGAATGCCCGCATTTATTGCGGCAAATACTGAGGTAACTATGGCTAAATTAAGAAGTGCAACGACTACTGAAGGACGTAAACGCGCAGGCGCAAGAGCATTATGGCGTGCAACAGGCATGACCGACACCGACTTTGGTAAACCAATTATTGCTGTGGTTAACTCATTTACACAATTTGTGCCGGGGCATGTGCATCTTAATCAGCTCAGTGAACTAATGGCTGAAACCATCACCCAAGCGGGCGGTGTTCCAAAAGAATTTAATACCATCGCCATAGATGACGGTATTGCCATGGGGCACGGCGGTATGCTTTATTCACTGCCATCGCGCGATTTAATAGCCGACTCGGTAGAGTACATGGTCAATGGCCATTGTGCTGATGCGATGATTTGTATCTCAAACTGCGACAAAATCACCCCTGGGATGATGTTAGCGGCGCTGCGTTTAAATATACCGGTTATTTTTGTATCGGGTGGCCCTATGGAAGCGGGTAAAACTAAATTAGCCAATATCGATATTAAACTCGATTTAGTAGATGCCATGGTTAAAGGTGCCGATGAATCGGTAAGTGATGCCGACTCAGAGCAAGTTGAACGCTCTGCATGCCCTACCTGTGGGTCGTGTTCAGGGATGTTTACTGCCAACTCAATGAACTGCTTATTAGAAGCAATAGGCCTTGCGCTGCCGGGTAACGGTACCACGCTTGCGACCCACAAAGACCGTAAACAATTGTATGTTGAAGCAGGTGCTCGCATCGTTGATTTATGCCGCGAGTATTACCAAAAAGATAACCAAGACGTACTGCCTCGTGCCATCGCTAATAAAACCGCATTTATGAACTCTATGGTGGTTGATATTGCCATGGGCGGCTCATCAAATACGGTATTACATTTACTCGCAGCGGCACAAGAAGCTGGCGTTGATTTTGATATGTCACACATTGATGAACTTTCACGTAAAACCCCGTTTTTATGTAAAGTTGCCCCAGCTACCGCGCAATACCATATTGAAGACGTACACCGCGCTGGTGGCATGATGGCCATAGTACGCGAGCTTGGTAAAGCCGGCTTGGTTGATTTATCGGTTAATCATGTTGCCGGCATGACCATGGGTGAGCTGGTAAAAAAATGGGATGCAACGGATCCTAATAACGAAGTGGCGCGAAAGTTTTACCGCGCGGGTCCCGCTGGTATTCGTACTACTAAAGCCATGAGCCAAGATTGCCGTTGGGACGAAGGGGATAATGACCGTGAACATGGTTGTATTCGCAGTGTTAAACATGCATTTCGTCAAGATGGCGGCCTCGCGGTACTTTCAGGTAATTTAGCGGTTGATGGCTGTATTGTTAAAAGTGCCGGCGTTGTCGATGAAATGCTGCACTTTGAAGGCACTGCTGTTGTTTATGAATCACAAGATGACTCTGTAGAAGGGATTTTAAATGGCGAAGTAAAAGCCGGCGACGTGGTGGTTATTCGCTATGAAGGGCCTAAAGGCGGCCCTGGTATGCAAGAAATGCTATACCCAACTAGCTATTTAAAATCAAAAGGTTTGGCAGAGCAATGTGCATTAATTACTGATGGGCGTTTTTCAGGTGGCACGTCGGGTCTATCGATTGGCCACGTATCACCGGAAGCTGCCAGCGGTGGCGCAATTGCTTATGTTGAAAACGGCGATAAAATTATCATCGATATTGCCACTCGAGAAATAACGCTGGCGTTAAGCGATGAAGAGCTTGAAGCTCGCAAGCAAAAACAACTGGCTCGTGGTAAACAAGCGTATAAACCGCTTAATCGTGATCGTTATGTATCATCTGCGCTTAAAGCGTATGCGCTACTAGCAACCAGTGCCGATAAAGGCGCAGTTCGCGATTTAGCCAAACTGGAGGAGCTTAGCTAGGTATGGTTTCTCAAGAACTCGATTATTTTCGCGCGATTATCCAAGCCAATATGGAGCCTTTAGCCAAGGTGACTGAGGTAAGTGAAATGGCCGAATTGAGTGCACGATTAGGTAATCATGTTTGGTTAAAACGTGAAGACCAGCAACCCGTGTACTCGTTTAAATTACGCGGTGCTTTTAATAAATTAAATAAGCTGCCTAAAGGCTCGGTTGTGATCACCGCATCCGCAGGTAACCATGCCCAGGGTGTGGCACTAAGTGCCTCACACTTAGGGCACAAAGCCACCATTGTGATGCCCGTGACCACACCTGAAATAAAGGTTAATGCGGTAAGGGCATTGGGTGGGGAAGTCGTGTTACATGGTCATCAATTTGATGCCGCAAAGGCGTATGCGCTTGAATTAACTGAGCAGCGAAACGGCGTATTTGTCCCTCCATTTGATGACCCCGATGTCATTGTTGGTCAAGGCACAGTTGCCCGTGAACTAATGCAACAGCTGAACGACTTAGACGTGGTATTTATTCCTGTTGGCGGCGGCGGATTGCTGGCGGGTATGGCGGTATACATTAAATCGCTGCGCCCAGATATTAAAGTGATTGGGGTCGAGGCTAATGAAAGCGCTTGTTTAAAAGCTGCCATGGAAGCGGGAGAGCCTGTAGAGCTAGAAAGAGTAGGAAGCTTTGCCGATGGTGTTGCCGTAAAAATAATTGGTAGCGAAACATTTAGACTGGCGCAAAAGTTTTGCGATGAAGTGGTGACCGTATCAGATGATGAAATATGTGCTGCCATGCAAGATATTTTTGTATCAACCCGTGCTATTGCCGAACCTTCAGGCGCACTTGCAACTGCAGGGCTTAAAAAATGGTCTCAGCAGTCGGGTTTAAAGGGGTTAAACTTAGCGGCTATTTTGTCTGGTGCTAATTTAAATTTTGATCGCTTACGCTATGTAGCTGAACGTACTGCATTGGGTGAGAAGAACGAAGCATTATTAGCGGTAACAATTGATGAAAAACGCGGTAGCTTTAAACAGTTTTGTGCATCTTTAGGTGGGCGCGCTATTACCGAATTTAACTACCGATATGCGGGGCCTGGCGAGGCGCAAATTTTTGTTGGTATTGCACTGCGCCAAGGATTAGCAGAACTTGAGGAGCTTAAACAAAGCCTAACCGATAATGGCTATTCGTTTTGCGACTTGTCAGATAACGAATTAGCAAAACTTCATGTACGGTATATGGTTGGTGGTAAAGCGCCAGAGCAGCTACATGAACGCTTACTGCGGTTTGAGTTTCCAGAGTACCCAGGTGCATTAGCGCGCTTTTTAGATACACTGGGTAGTAATTGGAATATCACTTTATTTCACTACCGTAATCATGGCGGTTCAACGGGTAATGTATTGGCAGGTTTTGCTATTGAGCCAAGTCAATATGAGATGTTTAATGAGCACTTAAACCGCCTAGGTTACAGTGTTCAAGACGAAACCCATAACCCGTGTTTCACCCAGTTTTTAACCACACAACCTCAAGCAGAAAAGCTTGAAAAGCTCGCCTTAGCATAATCCTATTTTAAGCAGGCATCTTCTGTGGATGCTTGCTTTATCAGCTGCTTTACATATAGTTACGTTAATCACTACGTTTTTTGGAAACTCTCTTTGTTACTTAAAGGAATGATAATTAGCGCCTGCCTTTTTTGTAGCCAGTTAATGGCGCAGGAATCAGTCACACTACAATTAAAGTGGACACATCAATTTCAATTTGCGGGCTATTATATGGCTCAGCAAAAAGGGTATTATGATGAGGCCGGTTTAGACGTTACTATTGTGCCTGCAGATCAAAAACGACCCAATAGTTTTGGCGCGGTAGAGCGTGGTGAAGCCCAGTTTGGGGTTGCGCATTCTGGTATTTTACAGCAGCGTATTGCAGGTAAACCCTTTGTCGCCATGGCTGCCATATTACAGTTTTCTCCTTATTGCTGGATGGTCAAAGAAAGTTCTGATATTTTTCATGCCCGTGATTTTGTCAATAAACGTGTAAGTGAAGTGAGTAAAGAGAGCAATTCTGAGTTGTTAACTATGCTCAAGCGCAGCGGTATAAATACCGAAAAGTTGGCTATATACAAAGGCGATAAATTACAAAAAGCATGGATGGAAAATAAAATAGATGCCATCGAAGTCTATGTTACCGACTTACCTTATTATATGGATCAGCAAGGTATTGCTCATCGACTTATATGTCCACAACGTTATGGTATGGACGTATACGCAGATATTTTATTTACCAGTGATAACATGATTAAGTACCACCCCGATACGGTAGAAAAGTTTTACCAAGCGAGTTTAAAAGGGTGGCGTTATGCGGTAATGAATATGGATGAAGCCATCGCCATTACTCAGCAGTTTTATGCCCCTGAACGTAGTTTTCATCAATTAGCTTATGAGGCCGAAGTGCTAAAAGACTATATTGCGCCGCCAAGCACCAATGTGGGTAATATGTCGATGGCCAAATGGCGTTTAATTGCTGATTTATATGAGATTGACCAAACAAAGTTTGACGAAGTAAAAGCCGATTTTATTTATAAATATAAAAAACAAGAAACGTTGCAGCTTTCTTGGATGCTGATTGCGGCCATTATTATTAGTATTATTTCTATTCCCCTTTATTTACGGTTAATGTTCAAAGCACGCTAATGGCTAATTTAACCAATAGAAAAGGTGGGAAAGTTAAGTAATCCCCTTGCTCTGCGAGGTTAAAAAAATAACCGCTTAATTAGGCGCGAGTGTACTGGTATAATTTATTGCCTTTTTAATATTTTAAGCTGTTATGACCTTAACTGAGCAATTTACTGCCCTCGATTCGTTACTGATGAATACGCGCTCGTATTGGCAATGTACTGCGTTTGATTTTGACTGTTTACCGTGGCCTGAATTACACGACCCCCTAACTGCTTTAACTGATCAGGACGTTGCTGAGTTAGATACTGATCAAGCGCAACTTTATCAGTTTTTTTCACCTTACATACCCGGTATTGAGCAATTAAGCCAATTAGCTTCACTCCCTGTCATAACAAGCAGTCGAACGGATTATCCGTTTTGGATTAGTAACGGTATTAAAGGACGAAAGTTTACACAGCTACAAGACTTTGTTGGTGCGCTACCTGCCAATGATCAGCCTATTTTAGAGTGGTGTGCAGGCAAAGGCCATTTAGGACGAATGTTAGCTTTTAATGGTGCGCCGAGCGTGCACAGTATTGAGCTACAATCTCACTTATGTGAGCAAGGACAAAAAAGTGCGCAGCAACAGGGGCTTGCTATGCAATTTAGCCAAGCTGATGTACTCACAGATAACACTCAGGATTTTTTTAACCCACAAACCCATGCCGTTGCTTTACATGCCTGCGGTGCGTTACATCAAACTTTTATGCATCAAGCCAGTGCGGCCAAAGTAACACAAATTAGTTTTTCACCTTGTTGCTATCACTTGTTTACCGAGAATAATTATCAAGCAATGAGCGAACAGGCGAAGCGAAGTGCGCTTAATTTAACTCATCGAGATTTAAAACTCGCCTTGCAAGAAACCGTCACGGCTCCATCGCGAGTGGGCAAAGTACGAAAAACAGAAGTTGAGTGGCGACTCGGGTTTGATGCTTTAAGAAAGTCACTCACCGGTGAGTCGGCGTATGTTAGTGTGCCCTCAGTGAATAAAGCAATATTTTCAGATTCGTTTGAATCATTTTGTAAGTGGGCGGCAGATAAAAAAGCCTTAAAACTGCCAAAAGATATTGATTACAATAAATTTTTATTGATTGGGCAGGCGCGAAAAAAGATAACCGAGCGAGTTGAACTGGTTCGACATGTGTTTAGAAGAGCAATAGAAGTTTGGCTTGTGCTCGATCGTGCTTTATATTTGCAACAGCAAGGCTATAACGTCAGTGTTAGTACATTTTGTGAGAAGCAATTAACACCCCGTAATATTTTAATTTTAGCCAGTTTAACGCCCTCGACCTAAAAGAGATGTAATGAGAAATTTAAATAACCTACTAGAAAATAATAAACGCTGGGCATCTAGAACGAGCGAAGCTAATCCCGAATTTTTTAAAATTTTATCGATGCAACAAAATCCAGAATATTTATGGATTGGTTGTTCTGACTCACGAGTTCCTGCTAATCAAATTGTTGATTTATTACCGGGTGAATTGTTTGTGCATCGTAATGTTGCCAACGTGGTAGTGCACACAGATCATAATTGCTTATCGGTTATGCAGTATGCGGTCGAAGTATTAAAAGTTAAACATATTATGGTTGTTGGCCACTACGGTTGTGGAGGTGTACAAGCGGTATTAAACGAAGATCGCTTTGGTTTTATTGATAACTGGCTACGCCACGTTGGTGATGTAAAAGAAAAGCATTTAGAGCAACTTAATGCTCTACCAGAAAAACAGCGTCTTGATCGTTTAATTGAGCTTAATGTGATTGAGCAAGTGCGTAACGTATCGCGCACTAGCATTGTTCAAGATGCTTGGTTACGAGGTCAAGAGCTCACTGTGCATGGCTGGGTATATGGATTAGAAAACGGTCACTTGCATGATTTAGAGTCGGTAGTTAGCTGCGCTGAAGAAGAATGCACTAGCTATAAAAAAGCAGTACACCATGTACTGAGCAAGTCAGCGGGTAGTCACGCTTAATATGGCTAAAACGGCGTTAATAATCGGCAGTACCGGCTTAGTGGGCAGCCAGTTATTACAACAGCTGTTAGCATCTCCTTGCTATACGAAAGTAGTGAGCTTATCGCGCCGCCAATTAGACTTTTCTCATCCTAAATTAACTAGCCATGTTATTGATTTTGAGAACCTGACACATTACGTTGAGTTATTCAAAGGTGACGTGTTTTTTTCCTGCTTAGGCACCACGTTAAAGCAAGCTGGAAGCGCAGCAGCACAGCGTAAAGTTGATTTTGAATACCAATTTATTTGTGCGCAAATGGCGGCCAATAACGGTGTTCCTCATTATTGTTTGGTGTCATCAAGTGGCGCAAATGCGCATAGCATGAGCCGTTACCTAAAAATCAAAGGGGAACTTGAGCAGCAGGTAAAGCAGCTTGGTTTTTCGCGCTTGAGTATATTGCAACCGTCTTTGTTAGTCGGCGAGCGATCAGAGCTTAGAATTGCAGAAAAGTTAGGTGAGGTGGTACTGCCACTGTTAACGCGTTTTGGCATCTTCAAACGGTATAGACCAATAACCGGTGAGCAAGTAGCTAATAAATTGCTAAGGGTGAGCATAGAGCAGCAACAAGCAACGGGTTACTATGTGCTCGACGAGCTATTTGAATAACTGAGTGATTAGCGCCATAAAGCAGGTTCGTCTATGGCGTTATATTTATTATTCTGCGTCTGTTTTTGCCGATAATTGCTGTTCAAGTATCGCTACTTTTGCTTCTAATTCAGTTAGCTTTTCACGGGTGCGGATCAGCACTTGGCTTTGAATATCAAACTCTTCACGGCTTACAAAGTCCATTTCGGCAAGCTTATTTTGTAACACTTGCTTGGTTTTACCTTCAAGTGTATCAGCCAGGTTTTTTACACCTTGTGGCATGTTATTAGTGATCTGTTTCGCAATTTCTTCAAGTTTTGCTGGGTTAATCATAGTCGTCCCTTGCCTGTTGCCTAAAATGATAATAACTAATATTACCTTATTGGCTAGGCGTATTGTAGTGATTACGTTAAAATTGCCCGTCTTTTTGCAATCAGCTAGTCGTTATGAAACTCAATCCTAAACAAGATGAAGCGGTAAAGTACATTAGTGGTCCTTGCTTAGTATTAGCCGGCGCAGGCTCGGGTAAAACACGAGTTATCACCAACAAAATTGCTTACTTAGTACAGAAGTGTGAGTATCAAGCGCGTAATATTGCGGCGGTTACCTTTACCAATAAAGCGGCTAAAGAAATGCGCGAGCGGGTTTTGCAAACCTTAGGAAAGCAAGAGTCAAAAGGTTTATGGGTCTCTACATTTCATACACTCGGGCTTGAAATCATCAAAAAAGAGTTAAAAACACTCGGGTTCAAACCTGGTTTTTCGTTGTTTGACGACCAAGATACGAATCAATTACTTGCTGATTTAACCGAAGATGAGCTTAAAAAAGACAAAGACTTACTTAATCTACTTAAAATGCAAATTGGTAGCTGGAAGAATGAACTCATTTTACCAGAGCAAGCTATTCGCGAAGCCAGAGAGCCACAAAAAGCCTTGTTTGCTCAGTTATATGCGCGTTATCAAAATCAGCTTCGCGCTTATAATGCACTCGACTTTGATGATTTAATTATGATCCCCACGCTGCTTTTAAGCAGTAATGCCACATCACGTGAGCGTTGGCAGCAGCGTTTTCGGTATTTACTGGTGGATGAATACCAAGATACTAATACCAGCCAATACCAATTAGTAAAATTGCTGGTTGGTGAACGTGCACGCTTTACTGTGGTAGGAGATGACGATCAGTCAATTTACTCTTGGCGTGGTGCTCGCCCACAAAATTTGGTGTTATTAAGTAAAGACTATCCAGGATTAAGATTAATAAAACTAGAGCAAAATTACCGTAGTGCAGGGCGCATTCTTAAAGCGGCTAATATATTAATTGCAAATAACCCCCATGAGTTTGAAAAAAAGCTCTTTAGTGAACTTGGCTATGGTGAGCAAATTAAAGTCATTGGTTGTCGCGATGAAGAGCATGAGTCTGAGCGTGTGGTTGCAGAGATTATTTCTCATAAGTTTATGAAGCGCACCAGCTATAAAGATTACGCGATTTTGTACCGGGGTAATCACCAAGCGCGTGGTTTTGAAAAGTCGTTAATGAGTAACCGTATACCTTATAAAATTAGCGGCGGGATGTCGTTTTTTTCACGTTCTGAAATTAAAGATATCATGGCTTACTTACGTCTTTTAGTGAACCAAGATGATGACAATGCCTTTTTAAGAATCGTGAACACGCCACGGCGTGAAATAGGCACGGTGACGCTTGAAAAACTAGGCACCTTAGCCAATGAAAAACATCAAAGCTTGTTTGCCACCTGTTTTGATAACGACTTAGGATACAGACTAAAAGGACGTGGTTTTAATGCGTTAGCTGGGTTTGCCCGTTGGGTGGTTGAGCTGTCGGATAACGCAGTACGCAGCGATACCTTAGAAGCGGTCAAAGATTTAGTGCGAAATATTAATTATGAAGCCTATTTATATGAATCATCACCGAGTGCCAAAGCCGCCGAAATGCGGATGAAAAATGTCTCGGAGCTGTACCGTTGGATCACCGATATGCTGACTGGCGATGCCGATAATCCGCCAATGACGTTAGCTGAAGTGGTTAGTAAATTGACCCTGCGCGATATGCTAGAGCGTAACGAGGAAGAAGATGAAGCAGATGCAGTACAATTACTTACGCTGCATGCTTCAAAGGGACTCGAGTACCCTTATGTATTTATGGTAGGCATGGAAGAGGGGCTATTACCACACCAAGTAAGCATTGATGAGGATAATGTAGATGAAGAGCGCCGCCTTGCCTATGTAGGTATTACCCGCGCGCAGCAAGAGCTAACCTTAACGTATGCTAAAATTCGTCGTCAATTTGGTGAAACATCGCAAACGGAGCTCAGCCGGTTTGTGCAAGAGCTACCACAAGATGACTTAGCCTTTGAAAACAAAAAAGCGCCTAATACTCAAGCTGAACGCATGGAAAAAGGCCAAGCTCGGGTTGCAAATTTAAGGGCAATGCTAAAAAAACCACAATAGCATGTGTTTAGCGTTATTTTGATTCTGAGCTTATAAGTGTTGAACGTATCGCGCTTTTAAGTGGGTGCTGTTTGGCAACAAACAAGTTCAAGCCATGCTTATCTAAAAGGGCTCTGAAGTTTAATATTGACGGGCCTTTAGCAATCACTTTAATGTGTTTAAGTTTAGTGATAGCCAGCAAACCTTGTAGCTGCAAGTCATAGCATTCCTGCTGCAATATTCGTTTACTGAAAGTGGAGCTTAATAGTAAGTAATCAAATTCTATCTCGGTCACTAAATTAAGCTCGCATTTATCCTTTGCGAAATTATTTAGACCAATAGAGTAGCCCAGCGCTTTAAGCTGTTTTAAGTTTTCTAGTTGCAGCGCACTGGCGTAACGTAATTCTTGATCATCAAACAACAAACAAAGTGGATCAATGTTTAATGGCTGCTTTAGTGCAGCAGTTAATAAAGAGAACTCATGCTTTTCTAAAAGCAGACTTGAGCAAGGCAGAAGAGCAACGCTTATTTCAGAGTCTTTCGCTTGTTGATACGCTTGTAAAATCAGTTGGAGTTCTACTTTTATATGCTGTTCTTTATCACTTGCAAATTTCTTTAAAATATCAAAACTAGTAAAGCCAAGTACAGGGTGTTCACCAAACGCTTCAAATAATGAGGCATATTGATAATGCTCATCCATAGAAATAATATCTGAGCTACGAAACGTCATAGGTAATACATCAAGATGGTGCAATGTTTGTGACTCATGTTGCAGCATTGGCTCTGTGAGTAACGGGTGAAATAATTCGAAGCGATTTTTACCAGAGTTTTTAGCGTAATACATTGCGGCATCAGCATCTCTAATAATTTCATCTGTATGTTTATAGCTTTGTTTTGAATAAGTGATACCAATACTCGCGCCGCTTTGCACACAAATACCTTTTGTACAAAAAGGTTTTCGCATGATGTTGATGATTCGATTTGCAACATCTTCAGCTTGGTTTGGCTCGGTTAAATGAGTGAGTAAAATTACAAATTCATCTCCCCCTAAGCGTGCTAATAAATCATGCTCACGGATACATTGAGAGAACAACTGACCCACGCTAATTAAAAATTCGTCTCCGGCATGGTGCCCAAGCTGGTCGTTTATATCTTTAAATTTATCAAGATCAATAAACAGTACCGCAAAGTGCTCATCAGGGTGACGTTGGTAAAACTGTAGCGTTTTTTCTAGCTGCGTTAAAAATAAATTACGATTAGGCAAGCTTGTTAATGAGTCATGGTGCGCATCGTGATACAGCTGCTGCTCTATTTTTTTACGCTCATCAATTTGCATCTGTAAATGCAAATTTGCTTGGCTTAGCTCTTTGGTTTTTTCGTTTACTCGAGAAGCGAGCTCTTGGTGGCTCTTTTTCAGCGCCTGTGAGGCTAATTTTGTTTGTAATACCGTGGCAATTTGATGCGATACAAAGGTTATGAGTTCTGCATCATCTTGTGTGAAAAGGTGTTCATTATTATAAGCTTGGCAAACAATTAAACCTATAACTCCTTGCGATGTTTTTAGCGGAGCGCCAAGCCAGCTGGTGGCTCTTCTAGATTCATCAATTGGTTTTTCACGCTCTACAATGCCACTATCTAATAACTCTTGTGCTCTTTGCGGGTGAATTATTTGTGTTTCTTCGGTGCTGATCACCAGCTCACTGTACCCTTTTGCAAAGCGCCTTGGTTGGGTGCTGCCTTGAAATTCGTCAACACTGTAAGGAAAACTAATCCAGCCCGTTTCTTTATCATACAAGGCAATATAAAGATTTTTTGCGTAAGTGATGGTTTTTATTATTTCGTGTATTTGAAAATAAGCATCATCTAGGTTTTTAGCTTGAGTTGTCAGCTCTGAAATTTTAAATAATATTTGCTGGCGTTGCAGGGCGCTTTTTCGCTGTTGTATTTCAACATTTAAAGCATCATTGCTTTGCGTTAATGCACGGGTTCTTAGTTTTACTTCTGATTCGAGCAACTCTCGTTTCTTAACGCGTTCAATAGCTGTCGCTAAATAAAGTGACATTGCTTCAAGTAGGTTTATTTGTTGCGAACTATAACCTTGCTCAGTGTCGTAACTTTGCGCTGCTAATACGCCAATAATATTTTTTTCTTGATAAACTGGAACGCCTACCCAGTGTTCTGCAGGTGTACCTAATGCTTTGAATAAGCCTTGCTGTGCAGCATCATGCATTTGTTGCTTAGTGAAATAAGTGGTCTTTCCTTGCTTAAACACATAACCCGTTGCGCCTTCTTCAAAATTATTCTCCCGATTAAGTGGTACAGAAATTCCATCTTTTTCATCAGAAAAATAAGACAGTTCCAACTGTTGTGATTGCGGCTCAACAAGCACCACATAAAAGCTTTTACTCGGGACATACTTTTGTAAAATGTCATGAATAGCTGGGTAAAGTAAGGTTAATTCGGCAACAGTACTTGCTTGCTCTGATAGCTGTATCAGGGCATTGTGGAGGTGGTAGGCATGTTTGTACTTTTTCAATAGTGCTTTTAGTCGTTTATTTTGGCGCACTACGCTACTCGGTACAATGAGTTTATCTTCCAATGATGTTTAACCAGTTATAATTTTTTGTATAGTTATTAATCATTATAGTTCCACTTTTAACATTTTGCGTCAAGTAGATATTTATCTTAATTATGCTGCGAAAAATCGATAATTAGAAACAAAAAAGGCTTACTGTGAGTAAGCCTTTCATTTATAGTTTTAGCCTGACTGATTTTATTTAGCAGTCATAAAGTCGATTGCTGCGCTTATTTCATCATCAGAACAATCCATACATGTACCACGTGGCGGCATTGCATTGAAGCCGTTGATTGCATGATCTAATAAGGTATCTTTTCCTTTAGCAATACGAGGAGCCCAATCGTCAGCTGATTTAGGAGCGCCTAAAGCACCTGTACCATGACAAGCAAAACAGGCCGCTTGATATACTTGCTCGCCTGAACGAGGCCCTGTTGGTGCAGCAACCTCTACTTTTTCACCTTCAAGGTAAACAGCACCGATAGGCGCTAAACGTTTTTTAATTGCATCTTCAGTCATAGAGTTATCATATGGCTGTGCGTATGCGGTGGTTGCTAGCACAAGTAATGCTGCAGCTGATAGTTTTTTCATTTTGCCTTGCCCACTTCAATTTGAACGTGATCAATCACGATTTTAAATGACGGAATTTAAACCAATTATAACTCCACTAAGTCATTTATAAAATGCTCAGAGTCGATTTTATTTAGAAATACGACTAATGATTGTCTTAACTCAATAAAATTACATGGTTTAGCGCATAGTTAAATTATAAAACGGGATCATCACGCCTTTAATGCGATCAAAGCCCTTACGACTAACTCATAGCTAATACGTTACGCACTAACTTATCGATTCCTGCATCTGCATCCATAATAGACTGTGCCAACATATAGGCCGGTGTCGTAACGAGTTTATTGCTTTTATCAATAACAATATCATCCACTTTACACTCTACGTGTTCAGCGCCTAATGTGCTAAGAGCCTCGGCTGTGTCGCTATCATTACCAATAGTAAGCTGAGGTTTATGATAAATAAAAGGCAATAGAGCCGGTGCAATACACATGTAACCCGTGGCTTTTTTTGCATCCGCAAACGCTTTACAAGCGCTAAGTACTGCCTCGTTTACTTTAGCGTTAGTGCCATTAATAGCAAAGTCAGATAGATTTTTAGCTACCCCGAAGCCCCCAGGGATAATGAGTGCATCAAATTGTGTAACGTCTAATTCAGCGAGTGACTTTATATTGCCACGGGTGATGCGAGCTGATTCAACTAATACATTTCGCGGCTGTGCTATTTCTTCACCAGTGATGTGATTAATGGTGTGGTACTGCTCTATATCAGGTGCAAAGCACTGATACTGAGCATTATTTTTTTCAATGTGTAATAAAGTCAGTACCACCTCATTAATTTCACTACCATCAAACACACCACAACCTGCTAAAATTACAGCTATATTTTTCATATCATTTCGCTCCATTAAAGTCTCTTAAATAAAGTTTAACACGATGAATCAGCCGATTTAAAAATTTATTTGCTCGTTTTTTAGGCGCAAAGCACGTTGTTATGCGCTATATGCCATTTAGTGATTAGTAGCCATGAAAAAAATTATAAAGGATCGCTATGATCTTTGATCCATTATGCTAGAATGCTCATCCAGTTATTTAAATGGACGTAAATAATTAAGGTGGGTTATAAAACCAGTGACGGTATAAATGCTTTTTCCACATTAATAAAAAAATAATAAAAAAGAACCTCGAATTATCTTTTTTTAAACAAAACAATAAATTACAAATTAATCTAGGCATTTCAAGATGCTTCGGATGAATTGCCTGTGGGTGTTATCTACATAGTTATCCACAACTTACTAAAAATGTAGCGCGATTACTCACATTAATTCACAGTCGTTTTATTTACTGCCTTATGGCATGCTTACACTCATATTACTTTTTTGTATTTAGGATCCAATTTTACCATGGCTCAGATCCCCGAAAACCCGCTTATTTTAGTTGATGGCTCTTCATATTTGTTTCGTGCTTATCATTCACCACCACATCTAACGAACTCTAAGGGTGAGGCCACCGGTGCCATTTATGGCGTGGTAAACATGCTTAAAAGTTTGATCAAACAATATGATCCCTCACATATGGTGGTGGTATTTGACGCCAAAGGTAAAACCTTCAGAAATGATATGTACAGTGAGTATAAAGCGAACCGTCCGCCAATGCCTGATGATCTGCGTACTCAAATAGCGCCGCTGCACAGTATTATCAAAGCAATGGGTTTTCCGTTAATTAGTATTGAGGGCGTGGAAGCCGATGACGTAATCGGTACTTTTGCACGGATTGCCTCTGAGCAACAACGTCATGTGCTGGTATCGACTGGTGATAAAGATATGGCGCAGTTGGTCAATGAGCATGTAACCTTGATTAATACCATGACCGACAGTATTTCAGATCCCGAAACTGTGGTTGAAAAGTTTGGTGTTGGACCTGAACTTATTATCGATTATTTAGCTTTAATGGGCGACAAAGTAGATAATATTCCTGGCGTTGAGGGTTGTGGACCTAAAACAGCAGTTAAATGGTTACAAAAGTACGGATCGCTTCAGGGCGTGATTGATAATGCTTCTGATATAAAAGGTAAAATAGGCGAGAAACTGGCAAAAGCGATTGATCATTTACCGTTAAGCTATGAGCTTGCCACTATTAAATGTGATGTTGAGGTTGAATCTGATCTTGATACTTTTAAATTACAAACACCGAATAAAGACGAATTAATTGCCTTATACGGTGAATGTGAGTTTCGTCGTTGGCTAGCTGAATTGCTAGACAACCCAAAAGATGCCGACACACATTTAGCAGTACCAACGCAAGAGAATGAGCTGCCAAAAGTTGAAGATGCGCACTATGAAACTATTTTAACTGAGGCCCAATTTAAGACATTAATAGAACAGCTTAATGAAGCTGAGCTATTTGCTTTTGATACAGAAACAACCAGTTTAGAGTATATGAAAGCGCAATTGGTCGGTATGAGCTTTGCGGTTAAAGCAGGGGAAGCGGCTTATTTACCAATAGCACACGATTACCCCGGTGCGCCCGATCAGTTAAGCCTTGAATTTGTGATGCAAAAGTTGGGGCCAATATTAGCAGACGAAAATAAAGCTAAAGTAGGTCAAAATCTTAAATACGATAAAAGCGTGCTTGCCAATGCAGGCTACGAATTAAATGGTATTAAGTTCGACACTATGCTGGAGTCTTATGTATTTAATAGCGTAGGCACCCGTCATGATATGGACTCGTTGGCGCTTAAATACTTAGGCCACAAAAATATTAGCTTTGAAGATATTGCTGGTAAAGGTAAAAAGCAGCTTACATTTAATCAAATAGAACTTGAAAAAGCAGCGCCTTATGCCGCTGAAGATGCCGATATTACTTTGCGTTTGCACCAAGTGTTATGGCCGAAACTTGAAGCGGATGAAAAACTAAAATCGGTGTTTGAAGATATAGAAATGCCACTAGTAAGTGTTATTTCTGATATTGAGCGCACTGGTGTTGCTATCGACAGCAACATGTTGGCCACGCATAGCCAACGTTTAGGTGAGCGATTACTTGAGCTTGAAAAAGAAGCGTTTGAAATCGCGGGCGAACCGTTTAACTTAAGCTCACCAAAGCAACTACAGGTGCTGTTATTTGAAAAGCTCGAATTGCCCGTTATCAAAAAAACACCCAAAGGCGCGCCTTCTACAGCAGAAGAAGTACTGCAAGAGTTAGCACACGATTACCCGCTGCCTAAAGTGATTATTGAGCATCGTGGTTTATCTAAGCTCAAATCAACCTACACCGATAAGTTACCCTTGATAGTCAATGAACGCACGCAGCGAGTGCATACTTCTTATCACCAAGCGGTAACAGCAACGGGTCGATTAAGCTCAAGCGATCCTAATTTACAAAATATTCCTATTCGTTCAGAGGAAGGGCGTCGTATTCGTGAAGCGTTTATTGCCGCAGATGGGTATAAAATTGTGGCTGCCGATTACAGCCAAATAGAACTGCGTATTATGGCGCATCTCTCGCAAGATAAGGGATTACTAAGCGCATTTGCTAATGGCTTAGATGTTCACAGTGCCACGGCTGCTGAAGTATTTGGGGTTGAGCTTGAAGAGGTAACATCAGATATGCGCCGTAAAGCTAAAGCGGTAAACTTTGGCTTAATTTATGGCATGTCAGCATTTGGCTTAGCACGTCAACTTGATGTACCACGCCATGAAGCGCAGCATTATATTGATAAATATTTTGAGCGTTTTCCAGGTGTTTTAGAATACATGGAAACAACGCGTGAGAAAGCGGCCGAAAATGGCTATGTAGAAACAATTTTTGGCCGTCGCTTACATTTACCAGAAATAAATGCGCGCAATGGCGCTCGTCGCAAAGGCGCTGAGCGCGCAGCAATTAATGCGCCGATGCAAGGCACTGCGGCTGATATTATTAAAAAAGCGATGTTAAGCGTGCATGCTTGGGTTAATCAGCAAGCACCTAATACAGTTAAGCTGCTCATGCAGGTACACGATGAATTGGTATTTGAGATTAAAACAGAATGTACTGAGCAATATACCAAACAGATTTGTGAGCTGATGTCACAAGCGGCGCAGTTAGATGTACCACTTATTGTTGAAGCTGACGAAGGTGATAACTGGGAACAAGCACACTAATTTAGCGCTACTGTACTGGTTTTAATATAGGCCAAATACAGAGTCCAAAAAGAGAATCATAAAGCGCCGCTAGGCGCTTTTTCTTCATCTTGCAGGTTAAAAAAAAGTTAAATTAAACAGCAGTTTGTATTAAATCGTTAGAGGTTCGTCAATTCGCTACGATTATCAATAATATGCTTGTATTTTTACACTTGCTTTTGGTAAAGTGCCGCCCGTCCTCATCCTGTAGGACATCCTGTTGATGATGCATCGTAAGATGCAACGTATTAATAGCTTCTCCCCAGTTTGCTATATCGGCCTATCATATATTTGATGGGCCGTTTTTTTATTGTCTTGCATCCAAGCGTTAAATTTATTCTCTAATTGCACTTAGCGTTTCAAGTGATACCATCAGTCTACTTAGCATTTTCGATTTACCACACAGTAACTAATGATTTTCAGCTGGGCTGATCAAAGTATTATTTTTACCGGTATAAGTCTTTTTATTTTAGGAGTGCATTATGTTTAAAACGTTAGCTATCGCAGGTTTATCTTTATCATGTTTACTAGTTTCAGGTGCTGCATCGGCAAACTGGCAACTATTGAACGATAAAAGCCAATTAAGTTTTGTATCAATTAAAAAAAATAGCATTGCTGAAGCAAGTCACTTTACTCAGTTAGCAGGGCAGCTGAGCGATCAGGGTCAATTTAGCGTAAACGTTGATTTAACCTCAGCCGAAACCTTTATCCCTATCCGTAACGAACGTTTAAGTAAAATATTGTTTGAGTCTGACACGTTTGCAAACGCAGTATTAACCGCTGACTTATCTGATAAGTTGTCACTTATTAAGCAACCAGGGCAGTACGTATTAAAAGGTATTAGCGCTGAGCTAGACTTTCATGGTCATAAAAAGCCACTTGCTGTTGATGTACTCGTAAGCAGTGCGGCCAATGGAGATTTAAGTGTGGCATCATTCACTCCTATCATTATCAACAGTGATGACTTTAAGATCACCGAAGGGGTAATGCAGTTACAAAAATTAGCCGGATTACCTTCAATTGCTACTGCCGTGCCAGTTACTTTTGCACTGACATTTAAAAAACAGTGATTTCACTTAACGAGCTTAGCAAGCAACTCAGCGAGCCAAGCAAACCTTTTAAACAATGGCAGCCCGCTCACTGCGGGCAGTTACCATTATTGATTGATGAGCAAGGTAAATGGTTTTACGCAGGTAGTGAAATTACCCGTCAATCAATGGTGAAACTTTTTTCCAGTGTATTATGCAACGAAGATGGGCAGTTTTACTTAAAAACACCCGTAGAAAAAATCGCGATTGAGGTGAAGGATGCGCCTTTTATTATTGTAAATTGGCATAGTGAAAAGACATCAGAGGGAAGTGTTATTTGTTGTATTGATAACTTAAACCGTACATGGTTATTAAGTCGTTCTGAGTCACTTTATATCAATGACTACAAAGGCGCGGCTGTGCCTTATATGCAGTTACCCTACGGCTGCTTTGCGCGAGTTGCGCGAAATGTGTTTTATCAGTGGGCTGAAATAG
Source organism: Pseudoalteromonas sp. SiA1 (assembly GCF_018732205.1). Taxonomy (NCBI): domain Bacteria; kingdom Pseudomonadati; phylum Pseudomonadota; class Gammaproteobacteria; order Alteromonadales; family Pseudoalteromonadaceae; genus Pseudoalteromonas; species Pseudoalteromonas sp. SiA1. Next base: position 297,790 of record NZ_CP076084.1, read on the forward strand.
CCGAAACAGATGAGCTCGGCTATTTTATTACCTCCGCACAGCAGAAATTTTACTTACAGTAATTATTCGCTATCTGGCGCTACTAAATCAGCAGGTGGAACGGCCACGATTGGGCCTAAATACCACTCATCTAGCTTTTTAGCGACTTCTGGTAAGCCGGTGCCTTTAAGTGATGAAAATGCATGAACCGTAATATCGCCATCTAATTCACTTAACTCACGACGTACGCTAAGAACTTGTGATTTACGCGGACCTTGCTTTAGCTTATCGGCTTTAGTTAATAGTGCCAATACCGGAATTTCACTGCCTACAGCCCAGTTAATTAAGTCGCGGTCTAAATCTTTTAATGGATGACGAATATCCATTAATACCACAATACCTTTTAAACTTTGACGTTTTTGCAGGTATTCGCCTAGCGATTTTTGCCATTTCTTTTTCATTTCAATCGGCACTTTTGCAAACCCATAGCCAGGTAGGTCAATTAGGCGCATATTATCTACATCGGCAAGTTCAAAGGTGTTGATCAGCTGAGTACGGCCGGGTGTTTTACTGGTTCGTGCTAACTTTTGATCGGTTAGGGCATTTAGCGCACTTGATTTACCTGCATTAGAGCGACCGGCAAACGCGACTTCAATTCCCGTATCAGCAGGTAATTTAGTGATGTCTGGCGCGCTTGTAACAAAAGACGCAGTGTTATACTTGATACGAGATTTGAGCACAGGCTCTCCTAAAACTTAAAAAAATAACATTGGGTAAACCAAATTCACCCGTGGCGCGTATTTTATACTATAAAGTAGCTATTAAAAAGTGTATTTGAGCATGTAAGATCATTGCTGACAGTACATTTTAACTGGCTTAGCGTTTAATTTTACTCAAAACCCTATAATTTATAGGTTTAATGTGTGTAGAAAACGTGCCAGAGAATTTAATATCGTGTAGAATATAAAAATCACAACATCCATATTGTAGATGATACAGGGTCGGAAACAGAGAATTCACCATGAAAAAAATAGCACTATCTTTAACTATATTGCTTGGTGCGTTGTCAGCAAGCAACGCAACAGCATTTGATGGCGATGTAAACGCAGGTAAAGAAAAATCAGCAACGTGTGCGGCTTGTCACGGCCCAGACGGTAATGCGCCGGTTAACATCTACCCAAAAATTGCAGGCCAACACGCAGATTACATATACAAGCAACTTACTGAATTTAAATTAGGTATGACTTCGGGCGGTAAAGAAGGTCGTATGAATCCAGTAATGAGCGGTATGGCAATGCCATTAAGTGATCAAGATATGAAAGACTTGGCTGCTTACTTTGCTTCTTTGAACATGTCTGAAGGTGCTACACCGAAAGATGTTCAAGAAACAGGCGCAATGTTATATAAAGCAGGTGATGCTGAGCGCGGTATCCCATCATGTGCGGCTTGTCATGGTCCACGTGGTAATGGCTCTTCACTTGCTAAATTCCCAAAGATTTCTTTCCAACATCCAGAATACATCAAGTCACAACTTGAACAGTTCAGAGATGGTGTTCGTAATAACGACCTAAATGGTGTTATGCAGGACATTGCAAAGAAACTAACAGATAAAGACATTGAAACACTCTCTAAATACCTTGGTGGTCTACACTAAAGTCGTATTTATTTAGATGTTGTTAACATAATATAATGTTAATTAGTGAAAAAGGCAGCTTTAGCTGCTTTTTTTGTGCCTGCCGTGACCGATAAAGCTCCTTCTCTTGTAAGACATTGACCATACTTTGGTGTAAGAAAAATCTCATTTTATTTTTATTTTTTAATATAACTTATTGTAATTTATATTTTTTAGTGTTTTTTGTCATATGTAGTACAAGAAAAAAGATATAAATTAGTTGTAACAAAATTATTAACGAGTAAATTAACCCCTGTCGCAAAAACAATAACAAATAGGAAAACGTTATAAGGATAGTAGCGCGGCACGACTGAATAGCACATAGAGTGTGCTACCAAAGGAAATATCAAAAAAGTGTTAGGAAGACCGAAAATAATAAAATACTCATGGAAGTTTAATAATAAAAACAAAATGGAATGCTACACGGAAGATAAATAATAAAAATACGGATAGAAAATAATAATAAAAACAATAAAGACTAAAAAGTCGAAGGGAGAAGTGTCCATATAATGGCGCTCAGATTAGTAGGCGGTAGAGATGTTTTCTCTACCGCCTTTTTATTTGTCCTGTTACAATACCCCCCGTTTAAAAAAAGCACCTTAACTGTGCTTTGGCGCGCAAAACGCCCAAACTGAATTATCCTGGCTAGGCCAGCACCGCGATGCCCATTGAGTTGCGCCTCGCTCAAAACCTCTTAAGTGAGACGATCAAGATATGAGTAGAAAGAAAAAGTCACGTAAAATTCCATCAAATGGTCCCGTTCGTTTAAGTCAAGATAAGCTTAAAGAAATGCGCGCATTGAAAGAGCAACGTGTTAAAAAAACTAAGGGCGCTAAGCCTGGTTCACGTAATGCACCGGATGCATTGAGTAATGACACTCAAAAAGCAGGTTCGGCTGCTAAAGATAAACGCGTTGGTAGTAAAAAAGCAGTGCCATTGGTTGCACCTGCTGCTGAGCCAAAAATCGAAATGAAACGTAACCTTAAACCTGTAGCAGAGCTTAAAAAGGCTGTTGAACCAGAATTAACGCCTGAACAAGAGTTAGAAGCCCTTGAAAATGATGAGCGCTTACTTAAATTAGTTGAGCGTCATGAGCAAGGTGAAATGCTAACGGGTAAAGATGCAAAATACTTTAATAGCCGCATAGCGCGTCACCAAGTGCTTTGTAAATTATTAGGCATTGAAGATGAAGAAGAGTTTGAAGATGACTTCAGCGATGAAGACAGTAATTCAGACTTTGATCAATACCTATCAAACGATCTAGCGAATGAATGGCTAGATGACGACGAAGATAAGTAATAAGGACACGCAATGAGTACAGCAGTGATCTTAGCCTTAGTTGTAGGTGCTGCTATTATAGCGGGCTTGGCATTTTATGCGGGTCAGTTGCTCTATCAGCTAAATGTGCAAAAAAAGCTAATTAGCAAAAAACAGGCAGAGCAACAGCAAAAGCTAAAACAGTCGCGTTTAAAGCGTAATGCGAAGTTAGCCGATAGTATTCATTTAATTGCACGTGCTATGAATGAAAAGCAATGTGATTATTCTGAGGGGTGCTTACGTATTTGGGTGCTTATGTCGCAATATAGTTTTGATACTGAGCGCGACCTAACGAGTGCATACCCGGGTATTTATAAAATGTACGACGTGGTAAAAGAAATGCCAACCCATGATTCGCGCAAAAAGTACGCTAAAAAAGAAATTTTTAAGCAAGACACGGCGCGCTGGCGCGCAGAAGAATCACTGAGTGATGAAATAGAAGCTGACTGTAAAAAAATTATTGTTGAGTTTAAAGCAGCCCAAGGCAGCGAAAACGTGGTTTTTAACTAGCGCTTAGATTTTACGGCATATATAAAAAAAGCAGACCTTGGTCTGCTTTTTTTATGCGTGCTAGTTTTAAATTATATAACGCGTGAGAAGCGAGTGGCATTTATCTGTTTTTGTAAATGCGCATCAAAGCACATACAAATAATACGAATAAATAAATTCCCTTTTGGTGTTACGCTAATTAGGTTGTTTTCTATTGTTACCATTTCATCGGCAATTAATGGTGCGAGTGCCTCTAAAGCATCTTGAAAGTAGTCATTAAAGCTGATTTTATGTCTGTTAGCGAATACGCTCATATCAAGCTCAAACTGGCAAATAAGCTGCTTAATCGCATCGGCGCGAATAATATCATCTTGGGTTAAATGCATGCCTTTATTAATGGCACTGCCTGCTTGCTCATCAACTGCTTGATAATAATGTTTTAACTCTTTTTTATTTTGTAATATCGCTGTGCCTATTTGCGAAATAGACGAGACACCTAAGCCCAATAAGTCGCACTCGCCATGAGTGGTGTAGCCTTGAAAATTACGATGCAGCTGATTCGTATTTTGTGCAATGGCTAGCTCATTATCAACTTTTGCAAAGTGATCCATACCTATAAATTGATAGCCCGCCTGCGTCATTTGCTCTAGGGTATTTTTAAACATGGTGAGCTTATTATGCGCACTGGGTAAATCGGCGTCTTTAATTTTACGTTGGGCGGCAAAACGTTCTGGTAAATGAGCGTAGTTAAATACTGAAACGCGGTCAGGGTTTAAGGCAATAAGTTGCTCAATCGTTTGCGTAAAGCTCTCAGGTGTTTGTAGTGGCAGGCCATAAATCATATCAGCATTAATTGATTTAAAGCCCAACTGTTTTGCTTGGGTAATTAATTGCTTTACCTCATCAACATGCTGAGGGCGATTAACAGCCAGCTGAACCTGATCATTAAAATCTTGAATACCAAATGACACACGATTAAACCCCAACTCGCTTAAATCAACCAGCATATTGTCAGCCAGTGAGCGAGGGTCGATTTCGATACCGCGCTCGCAGGTATCGCTAAAGTTAAAGTGTTGCTCTAGCAGCTTTACTAAGCGCGTCATTTGCGCTGCGGTTAAAAAAGTTGGTGTGCCGCCCCCTAAATGTAATTGCTCAACCCGATAATCTTGAAACAGCGGTGCTTGTGCTGCAATTTCTTTAGCTAAAAAGTCTAGGTAGGTATCGGCTTTAGATTGGTGGCGAGTAATGACTTTATTACAGCCACAGTAATAACAAAGCTGACTACAAAAAGGAATATGAATATATAAAGACAACGAACGGGTTTGCGATGATTCAATAGCGCTAATCAAATCTTGTTGCTGATAACCATCAGCTAACGAAAGCGCGGTCGGGTAAGACGTGTAACGCGGGCCCGATACATTGTATTTGTTTATTAAAGTTTGATCCCATTGAGGAAGTTTAATCATCACGCGCACCTTATCTTTTAAGTTGCTGCGTATTGTAAAAAAGCAAAGAGGAGGAGGTTTTGATCTACAACAAAAAAAGGTGCCGCAGCACCTTTTTAATATATAACGCGGCTGCGTTACATTATGGCGTCTTTTAAGTACTGAAATAACTCTTTGTAGCTTCTCGCTGGTTTTTCAGCTTTTACTTCTTTGGCAGCATTACGCACCATTTGGCGCATTTTTTGGCGCTCAAGAGCTGGATATTGTTCAATTGTTTCGTTGATTAAGTCATCGCCTTGTTCAATTAAATCACTGCGCAGTTGCTCAATTTTTTTGATCATAACCTCAGCTTGGTTATTTTTATTAAGCATGACATCAATGATCGCTTTAATTTCTTCAATATTTTCTACCGTACGAAGGGTTTTTGCGATGTAATTTAAATGTCGGCGGTAGGCATCACTTTTATTACTTATTTTATCAGCAACCACCATTGCTTCTTTTAAGTCATCATTGAGCGGCAGGCGTTCGCGCTGCTTTTTACCCATTTTGGCAATTTCAGATCCTAACTGATGAAACTCTTGCGCTTCGCGCTTAAGTTCACTTTTTGATACATATATAATTTCTTCTTCAATTTCAGCAGGCTTGCCTTTTTTCTTCGCCATGGGGTGCTCTTAAATAAAAATAACTTCATCTATTATACGCGATTCTTTTAGTGATTAATATTAGCTGATGTGGTGCAGTGAGTGTGTTAGCATTTAAATATAAAAAATGTGTGCAATATGGCCTTCAGGGCTCAGGACAGAATTTATGAAAAGCCAACACCAAGATCCAATTTATTCGCAAATCTCTCAAGTAAAAGACGCTGTATCAGAAGTACTTGAACATGCTAAAAAACTAGGTGCTACCGCTGCAGAAGCTGCTATGTCTAGCACTTCGGGGCTGTCGGTAAGTACGCGCATGGGGGAGGTAGAAACCATTGAGTTTAATCAAGACGGTGGTTTAGGTATTAGCGTGTATGTTGGCAATAACAAAGGCTCGGCATCAACGGCTGATTTAAATCCTAAAACATTACGTGCTGTGGTCGAAAAAGCCATCGATATTGCTAAATTCACTTCAGACGATCCATGTAATGGCATTGCTGATAAAGAACTGCTTGAGTTTGCCCCTAAAGATTTAGACTTGTTTCATCCTTGGGATGTAAGCCCAGAGCAAGGGATTGATTTGTGTCATGCAGCAGAGCAAGCCGCATTAAACGCCGATGAGCGAATTGTGAATTCAGATGGCGCTAGCTTTTCATCGCATCAAGGGTTGCGAGTATATGGTAACAGCCATGGTTTAATTGCCGGCTTCCCTCGAACCCGTCACAGCATAAGCACTATGGTGATAGGTAAAGAGGGCGAGCATATGCAGCGCGACTCAGCCTACACGATTTCTCGCGATCAAGCAGGGTTAAAAGATGCAGCAAGTGTTGGACTTGAAGCTGCAGCAGAAACCCTAGCAAAACTAAACAGCCAAAAACTAGGCACCATGAAAGTGCCGGTTATTTTTAGAGCCGATATTGCTAATTCATTGTTTGGCCATTTAGTATCAGCAATTGGTGGTGGCGCACTGTATCGTAAATCCAGCTTTTTATTGGATAGCTTAGGCACGCAGGTATTTAGCAAAACCGTTAATATTTCAGAGCGTCCGCACTTACTTAAAGGTTTAGCATCATCGCCATTTGATAGCGAAGGGGTTAAAACTCTCGACAGAGAAATAATTCACGGTGGCGAGTTACAAACGTATTTATTAGCAAGCTATGCGGCACGTAAAATGAATATGACCCCAACAGGGCACGCTGGCGGTATTCATAATTGGTTAGTAGAACAAACGCATCAAGATTTAACTGCATTATTAAAAACCATGGGTACGGGCTTATTAGTTACAGAATTGATGGGGCAGGGCGTGAATACTGTAACCGGTGACTACTCTCGCGGTGCGGCTGGTTTTTGGGTTGAAAATGGGGAAATACAATACCCAGTAAGCGAAATTACGATTGCTGGTAATTTAAAAGATATGTTCAAAGGTATTTCCGCTATAGGTGGCGATATAGAACGTCGCGGCGGGATTCAGACTGGTTCAGTACTGATTGAACAAATGCAAGTAGCAGGTGCTTAATACCCATCCGCAATAATATTTATTTCAGTGAATTGGTATAAACCCACTTTGCTTGCTTAAATTAAGTTTAATTTAAGCAAGCCTTCTTTTGATGTTTTTAAGGTGTGATATGGCTAAAGATAGATATGCGCCAAAACCGTTAACCGATATTATGGCTGGGCTGAACAACCGCTTAGCAGCCTATGCGGGAAAAAGCCAAGCACTGGATACACAGCAACAATTGTTGCGCGATTTCTTAGGCCCTAAGTTAGGTGAAAAGTGCCGAGTAAGTAATTACCGTGACGGCACCTTAATGATAGAAGCCGTTTCTGCACCTATTGCCCTTAGGCTTAATTATTTAAAAATGGACATGCAATCGCATTTTAGAGCCGCGGGTATGGCCGAGCTTGGGCAAATAAAAATTACTGCCAATCCACAGGCAACTCAACGGTTAAGCACTCGACCTAAAGTGGCTGATGGCAAACCAACGAATTCCCTTAAAATGAGTGAACAAACGGCTGATTATTTAAATGCGATCGCCGATTCTGCTCCACCGTCATTAAAAGAAAAGCTTCAACGCTTAGCTTTACATGGTAAAAATAAACCTTAATTAAATACCATTTAACACCTTGCTCGGTTTGTTTTGCTGGCTTTAAAATACTTTGTTACATATTCGATTTTATTGTTATTTAAATCAGGTTTATCATGCCTAGTTAGTACTTCCTAAATTAGGTTGTAGCTGATGCGTATTTCATTAAGCAGATAATAGACTGCATCCTATTGTTGTTTTTTTGAGTTATCAAATCTTAATGAAATGCGTATTTATTCTAATTAATATACGGAATTCTTATGAAAAAAATAACAATGACTGCCGCCAGTATTGCATTGGCGTTAGGTTTGGTTGGTTGCGGCGAAAAGCCACAAGAAATGCAAGCAGAAGCAATAACAGTAACCGCACCGGTAGCAACCCCTGGTGCCTTAGGTGTTGATTTACAAAATATCGATAAAAGTGTTCGTGCACAGGATGATTTTTACTACCACGTAAACGGTAAATGGTTAGAAAAAACTGAAATCCCTGGCGATAAGTCAAACTATGGGTCGTTCTCACAGTTATATGATGAATCGCAAAAAGCAATGAAAACAGTACTAGAAAACGCCAGTACCAATAGCAGCGCAAAGCCAGGTTCAGATGAATATAAGATCGGCGCATTTTATACTAGCTACATGGCTGAAAATGCTCGTGAAGAGTTAGGGATGTTACCACTTGAGCCAGCTATTAAAAGCATTGATACAGTAAAAGATAAAGCCGCGTTGGTTACACTGATGGCACAGCTACAAGTTAAAGGCGGAGATCTTCCTTTTGGCTGGTATGTTAATAATGACGCTAAAAACTCAAGTGAAAATGCGCTTTATGCCTATCAAGCGGGACTTGGTTTACCTGACCGTGATTATTATTTAAAAGATGATGAAAAATTCACAAAAATTCGCGCGGCATATCAAACCTATATTACCGATATTTTAGCTAAAGCTGGCGTTAATAATGCCGCTGATGCAGCCAAAGCGATACTTGCCCTTGAAACGACACTTGCTGATGCACAGTGGAGTCGGGTACAAAGTCGTGATGCAACAAAATCATATAATAAAATGTCAGTAGCTGAAGCTAACACGTTAATGGGAGATTTTGATTTAAGTGCTTACTTTGAAGCCGTTGGTGTTGATGCCCAAGAGTTGATTGTGCGCCAACCAAGTTACTTTGAAAAATTTGCAGACATTTTCAAAAATACAGACTTATCGGTTTGGCAAAACTACTTAAAATTCCATTTCGTTAGTAATTACGCGCAGTTGCTAAATAAAGACTTAGTGGATTTGAAATTTAATTTTTACAGCACCACATTGCGCGGTGTTGAAGAGCAAGCGCCACTTTGGAAGCAAGCCGTTGATGCATCAAACAGTGTACTGGGTGAAATTTTAGGTAAAGTCTACGTTAAAGAAAACTTCCCGCCAGAAGCGAAAGCGCGCATGGAAGAATTAGTTGATAACGTGATTAAAGGCTATTCAGTGGCAATTGAAAACCTTGAGTGGATGAGCCCTGAAACAAAAGTTGCGGCGCAAGAAAAGCTGGATAAGTTTACGCCTAAAATTGGTTACCCAGATAAATGGAAAGATTATTCAGATTTAGTAATTAATCCTGATGAACTAGTAGGTAACTATATTCGCTACAGTGAGTGGGCTTATGCAGATATGATTGCTAAATTAGGTAAGCCAGTTGATCGCTCTGAGTGGCATATGACGCCACAAACAGTGAATGCTTACTACAACCCAGTGAATAACGAAATAGTATTCCCTGCGGCGATTTTGCAGCCTCCTTTCTTTAATTTAGAAGCAGATGATGCGGTTAACTATGGTGCTATTGGTGCGGTTATTGGCCATGAGTTAGGCCATGGCTTTGATGACCAAGGTGCAAAATACGACGGTGATGGCAATTTACGTAATTGGTGGAGCGAGTCAGACCTTAAGCAGTTTGAAGAGCGAAGTGCTGCCTTAGTTGCGCAGTATAATCAATATAAACCGTTTGAAGATGCCAGCGTTAATGGTGAGCTGACACTGGGTGAAAACATTGGTGATTTAGGCGGCTTAACCGTCGCTTATAAAGCGTATCAATTATCGCTGGGTGATTCTAAAGCGCCCATTATTGGAGGCTATACGGGCGACCAACGCTTCTTTATGGGCTGGTCGCAAATTTGGCGTCGTAAATACCGTGATGAAGCATTGCGCAATCGTTTAATGACCGATTCACATTCACCGAGTCATTATCGCGTGATTGGTATTTTGTCGAACATACCGGAATTTTACCAAGCGTTTGATGTTAAAGAGGGCGATAAAATGTATATCAAGCCTGAAGATCGCGTAAAAATTTGGTAATTTAAGCTGAAATTAGCTTAAGCGGTTAGCCCCACTAATCGCAAAATAAAAAGCCAGTGAGCATGATGCCCACTGGCTTTTTAGTTACTTTTATACCTGATGATAAAACTAGCTATATTTCGTTTTTATGGCGCTGATAATCTCGACATTGGCTGCAGGAAAATCATAGTTATCAAGTTCGTCTATACTTACCCATTCGCTTGGTTGCCCTTCTGCGCCATGAGCTTGACCATTAAAGTTACTGACCACGTGTACATTAAGTCGTACGCATTTATCGCCATAGTCGTGCTCTATAGTGACAAGTTCGCTTGAGCTATGAATAGTCAGTCCTACTTCTTCAAATAATTCGCGCTTCAGTGCTTGAAAAACACTTTCTCCAGCTTCAATTTTTCCGCCTGGAAATTCCCATAAGCCGCCTTGGTGCTGTTCATCTGCACGTTTACAAATAAACACATTGTTATTTTTTTTAATTACACCCACAGCAACATTGATGATTACTTTAGTCATTATCTCTCCCTTAAATAGCATAAAAAAAAGCGACGCAAGCGTCGCTTTTTATCTAACTTAACAAAGTGGTGTTATTTTAATTTACCACAACATTGTTTGTATTTTTGACCTGAACCACATGGACATGGATCGTTACGACCCACTTTTGGCTCGCTACGCGCCATAACCTGAGCGCTTTGTGGTGCTTCACCACCTACGTGCTCTGCTTCTTCATGTTGATATTCGCGAGGGGCATTTTCACTTTTACGGTGTTGCTCTTCTACTTTTTCAACATCTTCTTCAGCGCGAACTTGCACTTTACTTAAAATACCGACGACATCGACTTTTAAGTTTTCTAGCATTTCAGAGAACAATTCAAACGACTCACGTTTGTACTCTTGCTTAGGATTCTTTTGTGCATAACCACGTAAGTGAATACCTTGGCGTAAGTGATCCATTGCAGCAAGATGGTCTTTCCAATGCTGGTCAAGACTTTGAAGCATAATGGCTTTTTCAAACTGACGTAGTACAGAATCGCCAACCATTTCTTCTTTTTGCTTGTAAGCTTGTTCAACCGCTTCTTCAATACGCTCACGCAGTTTTTCTTCGTACAGTTTATTGTCATCAGCTAACCACTGAGTAATTGGTAACTCAATTAAGAAGTCTTGTTTTAAGCGTTCTTCAAGTCCTGGTATATCCCACATTTCAGCCAAGCTTTGTGGAGCAATGTATTGATCAATCACACCAGCGAGCACATCACCACGGATAGCAGTAATCGTTTCTGAAATATCACCTTCTTCAAGCAATTCATTACGTTGAGAGTAAACAACACGACGTTGGTCGTTTGCTACATCATCGTACTCAAGTAGCTGTTTACGCACATCAAAGTTACGTGCTTCTACTTTACGCTGAGCGTTTTCGATTGCGCGGTTAACCCATGGATGTTCAATCGCTTCACCACGTTGCATACCTAGTTTACGCATCATATTAGTCATGCGCTCACCAGCAAAAATACGCATTAACGCATCGTCCATCGATAGGTAGAAACGGCTTGAACCGGCATCACCTTGACGGCCAGAACGACCACGTAATTGGTTATCAATACGACGTGATTCATGACGCTCAGTACCAATAATGTGTAAGCCGCCAGCATCAATTACCGCATCATGGCGAATTTTCCATGCTGCTTTTATTTCAGCAATTTGTTCGTCAGTTGGGTTCTCAAGTTTTTCAACTTCGCTGTTCCAGTTACCACCAAGTACGATATCGGTACCGCGACCGGCCATATTAGTGGCAATGGTGACTGTGCCTGGTAAGCCCGCATCAGAAACAATGTCTGCTTCTTGTGCGTGGAATTTAGCATTAAGTACGTTGTGCTTAATTTTTTCTTTGCGTAAAAACTGCGATAAGTACTCAGAGCTTTCAATTGAGATAGTACCTACAAGTACCGGCTGACCACGTTCTTGACAGTCTTTAATGTCTGCTAAAATCGCTTCGTACTTTTCTTCTTGCGTTAAGTAAACTAAATCAGCGCGATCATCGCGGATCATTGGTTTATTGGTTGGCATAACCACAGTGTCTAAACCGTAGATAGACTGAAACTCAAACGCTTCTGTGTCGGCTGTGCCTGTCATACCTGCTAGCGTTTCGTACAAGCGGAAGTAATTTTGGAACGTAATAGAGGCTAATGTTTGGTTCTCGTTTTGAATTTTCACACCTTCTTTTGCTTCTACAGCTTGGTGTAAACCTTCTGACCAACGACGCCCTTCCATAGAGCGACCTGTGTGCTCATCAATAATGATGACTTCGTTTTCTTTAATAACGTAGTCAACATCTTTTTGGTAAAGCTTATGCGCACGAAGAGCTGCATAAACGTGGCTAAGTAGCGTGATGCTCGCTGCTGAATACAGTGAGTCACCTTCTTCAATTAGGCCGCGCTCGGTAAGTAACTCTTCTACTTTTATTTGCCCACGCTCAGTAAGATGAACTTGCTTAGATTTTTCATCGATGGTGAAATCGCCATCGCCTTCAATTCCTTCCTCGTCTTCTTTTTCTTGTAATTCAAGTAGAGGAACAATGGTATTAATTTCAGTGTATAGCTCAGAGCTATCTTCAGCGGGACCAGAAATAATCAGTGGCGTACGTGCTTCATCAATAAGGATTGAATCCACTTCATCCACTACAGCATAAAATAATGGGCGTTGTACGCGCTCATCAATACTAAATGCCATGTTGTCACGCAGGTAATCAAAACCAAATTCGTTATTGGTACCGTAAGTGATGTCAGCTGCATAAGCTTGTTTTTTCTGTTGTGGCATCATGCCCGGAACATTACAGCCTACGGTTAACCCTAAAAATTCAAATAATGGGCGATTGGTTTCAGCATCACGTTTGGCCAAGTAGTCATTCACGGTAATGACATGAACACCTTTACCTGTTAAACCATTTAAATAAGCCGGCAGTGTCGCTGTGAGTGTTTTACCTTCACCGGTACGCATTTCTGCGATACGACCTTGGTGTAAAACCATACCACCTAATAACTGCACGTCGAAATGACGCATACCGTTTACACGCTTTGATGCTTCACGCACCACTGCAAATGCTTCTGGTAGAATATCGCCTAAGCTTTGTCCGTTATCGTAACGCTCTCTAAACTCGGCTGTTTTAGCTTTTAAATCTTCATCTGAAAGCGCTTCTAGCTGCGTTTCAAGTGCATTGATCAGTGCGACCGTCTTTCTTAGGTTTTTAATAGTGCGGTCATTGCGACTACCAAAAATCTTGGTAAATAAATTAGATATCATGATAAAACCGTTACAATGTGTTTTTTTGCTAGCCGTGCATCGGCTAACCCATTTTTTACAATTGATAATTAATGTATTCTTTAAATTAACCTTTAGGACACATTAATTAGCAATTTTGTATTAAGCTGCTTAAAAAGCACTGTTTATTACCTGCGCTACTATACCAGACTCTGCTAAACATCAAACTACCTCAATAAAAAGATCTTCATTTAAAACAGAAAAATGAGATCTCGCTCATAAAAATAGCGTTATGTAACGAAACTTGATTCAAACTGCAGATAAACAGACCCTAAAGATATGGTGCTGAATAAATTAAAAACAAGAGCAAAGCGCTTAAATTTCACCCTTAAACGCCTTGTTAGCAGCCATCGTTTTTTAAAGCTTAAATTGAGCAATCGTTTTATATATTACTCTCGGTAAGTCACTTAAGTCATACGCTTTATCTGCAGGTATGTAATGAATGGTTGCGGTATCATTAAAGAGATTACTAATCGAAAAAAAGCGTGTGTTAATATCTTCTGCAACCAGCGTTTGCTAAAATTATTTTTAGTCGCATAAAGTTAATTATATTTTTTATCGCTATAAAACGCGTTGATTGAGTTTTAATAAGGGTAAATAAAGTGCAAACCAACAAAGATAATTTAGTCGTTCTTGGCGCTGGCTGGCTTGGCCAAGCCTTATGTATTGATGCACAAAAACAAGGTTGGCAAGTGCAGGGGACTCATCGTAGTGACACTCATCAATTTGATTTTGAACGTCAGTTTGTTTTACAAAACGGTGAGTTGCAGCACCAAGTTGATTTACAAAATGCGTATTGGGTCTGTGCAATCCCGCCTCGCAGTCGAGATAGCGAAAGTGATTATCCGCAAGTGCTTGAGCAGGCGTTAAAGCTGGCAACTGAGCTTAATTGCAAAGGCTTTTTATTGTGCTCATCGACTGGGGTATATGATCAAGAACCTGGCGTTTATAGTGAAAGCAGCGATATATCAGGCACTAACGAGCGACAAATAAAGCTGTATGACGCTGAAGAGCAAGTGCTTGAACAGCAAGGTAAAGTGCTTCGCTTAGCCGGATTGTTGGGACCAAATAGAGAGCCTGGTCGTTTTGTGGCGGGTAAAGAACTCAATACCTCTAGTCAGCAAGTAGTGAATATGGTGCATCAACAAGATGTGATCAATGCTATTTATGCGGTCCTTAATAACTGGTCGCAAGGACAGAGCATTTATAACGTGGTGAACCCAGCGCACCCGACCAAAGCAGATTATTATGCGCAAAAGTGTGAGCTGTATGGCACACAAATGCCGAGCTTTAGTAGTAATGAGGTCGCTGAGCGCAAAGTTATTGGCTCAGCGATAGAAGCACTGGGTTTTAGTTATCAGTATGGTATTTAATAAGAAGGTAAGGGGGAGTGGCTTATGAAGTCACACAACTTACCTTCACTTAGTAGCGTGTTGGCCGCTTCAATATCGGGAGCAAAATACCGGTCTTTGTCGTAATAGCTAACATGTTGGCGTAGCAGTGCTTTGGCACTTTCTACTTTATCACACGCGCGTAGTGGTGCTCTAAACTCAAGCCCTTGGGCAGCACTGAGCCATTCTATGGCCAGTACGCCTTGCGTATTATTAGCCATATCAACTAGTCGTCGTGCTGCAAACGTTGCCATAGAAACATGGTCTTCCTGATTTGCTGAAGTCGGTAAGCTATCTACCGAAGCAGGGTGTGCTAAGGATTTGTTTTCAGAGGCCAGTGCAGCTGCGGTGACTTGAGCAATCATAAATCCTGAATTTACCCCACCGTTTTTTACTAAAAATGGCGGTAATTTAGATAAATTAGAGTCAATCAATAGAGCAATACGTCGCTCAGCTAAGGCGCCAATTTCAGCAATAGCAATCGCCAGGTTATCAGCGGCCATAGCAACGGGCTCAGCATGAAAGTTTCCGCCTGAAATAATATCCCCTACATCGGCAAATACGAGAGGGTTATCGGTTACTCCGTTTGATTCACACAGTAGTACTTCGGCGGCTTGACGTATTTGGGTTAAACATGCACCAAGAACTTGCGGCTGGCAGCGCAGGCAATATGGGTCTTGTACTTTTTCACAATTAATATGTGAGTCACTAATTTGTGAGTGGCTATCGAGTAATTCTCTAAATACGTGAGCCGTATCTATTTGCCCTTGCTGACCACGAATGTCATGAATACGCGCATCAAATGGCGCGCGACTGCCCATGGCCGCTTCTATACTGATAGAGCCAATAACACAGCTTTGTGCGTACAAGTCTTCGGCTCTAAATAAGCCTTGTAGTGCAAATGCAGTGGATGCTTGGGTGCCATTCAATAAGGCTAACCCTTCTTTTGCAGCTAATGTTAGTGGCTCAAGACCTGCAATTTTTAGCCCTTGTGTAGCGCTTATCAGCTCACCTTGATAACGCATTTTACCCTCACCTAATAAAGGCAAACACATATGCGCAAGCGGTGCTAAATCGCCCGATGCACCCACTGAGCCCTTTTTAGGCACGCAAGGGTAAACTTCACTTTTAAGCAGCTGCATAAAAAACTCAAGCACAGCTAAGCGAATACCAGAATAACCGCGCGATAAAGAGTTTATTTTTAGTGTGATCATCAATCTAACGGTGCTGTCATCCATTAACTCACCAATACCTGCGGCGTGTGAAAGCACAATACTGCGTTGTAATAGTTCGAGTTCATCGTCAGCGATTTTAGTATTGGCCAATAACCCAAAGCCAGTATTAATACCATATACAGTGCGATGTTCGTTTATCACGTTTTGGACTGTTTGAGCACTGGCAGCTATTTGCGCCTGTGCATCATTGGCCAGAGTTAAGTGTATGGCTGATTTGTTAATTTTTCTTAGCGTGTTTAAGTCAAGCTGACCCGGTTTGAGTGTATATGAAATCATGACTTGTCCTCATTAAGCATTGGTAGGTCTAGCTGCTGCTGTTGCGCACAGTTTTTTGCAATTTCATAACCCGCATCAGCATGGCGCATTACACCGGTGGCGGGATCGTTCCATAATACTCGAGCAAGACGCTGCTCTGCTTCATCAGTACCATCGGCAACAATCACTACGCCTGAGTGCTGGCTAAACCCCATGCCTACACCACCGCCATGGTGAAGTGATACCCAAGTAGCACCGCCTGCGGTATTAAGCAGGGCATTTAATAGTGGCCAATCGGAGACCGCGTCGGAGCCATCTTTCATACTTTCAGTTTCACGGTTAGGGCTGGCAACTGAGCCTGAGTCGAGATGATCCCGTCCAATAACTACCGGCGCTTTAAGCTCACCGCTTTTAACCATATCGTTAAAGGCAACAGCAAGGCGCGCTCTATCTTTTAAACCGACCCAACAAATACGTGCAGGCAAGCCTTGAAATTGAATTCGCTCACGCGCCATATCAAGCCAATTATGCAGGTGTTTATCATCTGGAATGAGCTCTTTTACTTTTGCATCGGTTTTATAAATATCTTCAGGATCGCCAGATAGCGCTACCCACCTAAATGGACCAATACCTTCACAAAATAATGGACGAATATACGCAGGCACAAACCCAGGGAAATCAAATGCATTACTCACGCCTTCTTCTAGGGCCATTTGACGAATATTATTGCCATAGTCGGTTGTTGCTGCGCCCGCTTTTTGTAGTGCCAGCATCGCCTTTACTTGGACTGCCATTGACTGTTTAGCCGCTTTTACAACTGCTTGTGGGTTATCGATTCGCATTTTAGCTGCGTATTCCATACTCCAATCTTGTGGCAGGTAACCGTTAAGTGGATCATGAGCTGAGGTTTGATCGGTAACTATATCGGGAGTAATACCACTCTTTACCAAGGTACTAAACACATCGGCGGCGTTACCTAGTAACCCCACAGAAAGCGCTTCTCCTTTTATGCAAGCATCTGTTATTAATTTTAGTGCATGCTCAAGATCTGTGGCTTTTACATCGACATATCCTGTTTTTATCCGAAAATCGATACGGCTTTCATCACATTCCACCACCAAGGCACTAAAGCCTGCCATAGTAGCCGCTAATGGTTGTGCGCCCCCCATACCTCCAAGGCCACCCGTTAATACCCACTTACCTTTAGCATTACCAGCAAAATGCTGTTTTGCCATAGCCACAAACGTTTCGTAAGTGCCTTGCACTATGCCTTGAGAGCCAATGTAAATCCAAGACCCAGCGGTCATTTGGCCATACATCATCAAGCCTTTTTTATCTAACTCGTTAAAGTGCTCCCAGTTTGCCCAGTGCGGTACTAGGTTTGAATTGGCAATTAACACACGTGGTGCATTGCTATGAGTTTTAAATACACCCACCGGTTTGCCTGATTGCACTAATAGAGTTTCGTCATCTTCTAGGCGTTCAAGCGTTTCAATTATTTTGTCATAACTTGGCCAATCACGGGCAGCACGGCCAATCCCGCCATACACCACCAAAGCTTGAGGGTGCTCGGCAACATCAGGGTCTAAATTATTCATTAGCATGCGTTTAGCCGCTTCGGTTTGCCAGCTTTTGGTGGTTATTTGATTGCCATGTTGCGCGCGTATTGTGCGCTGTGTGTCCAGTCGATGATTCATTGTTCACTCCTGTTAAATAGTATTAAGCGTTATGCGCTTTATTATTATTTTTAAATGTTAATTGTCCGCCCAAGCGGTACTTACTGCCCGGCGATATAAGTCGTGCAAAGCTAACAATCCCGTTAACCGACCAAGTGCGGCGTATTACTTGTAAACAAGGCTCTTCGTTATATAGGTTAAGCCATTGACACATTTCACTGCTTGGTGTAATAGCCTCTACGGTATGCCTTGCTTGTGTTAATGGGGCAACTGTTGATAGGTATTCGTGTGGGGTGAGAGCGGTAAAATCTTGTTGTAAATAATCCTTGGCAAGTAACGGGTTTACAAAGCGTTCTTCAACTTGCAAGGGGCTGTCATTTTCGTTATGAATAATGACACTTCTATACACCACACTATCTACCTCAACACCTAAAGCAATAGCAATTGGCGCCACGGCATTGATTGATTCCAACACCTGTACTGTGCAGCTGTAGTTTCCGTTTCGCTCTTTGACTTCATGTGCAATGTTTTTTATTTCGAGTAATGATGACTGCGACTTAAAGCTTGCGACAAAAGTACCTAGCCCTTGGCTACGGGTTAAAATGCCTGTATCAGTTAGCTCACTTAACGCTCGACGTGCGGTCATTCTGCTTACCGCAAACTGCTTTGCCAGTTCATTTTCTGAGGGCACGCGTTGGTTTTCAAGCCAAAGCCCACTGCGTATTTTGTCCACAATAAACTGTTTTATTTGTGTAAATTTAGGTGTTGGCATAAACGCTTTTGGTGTATTAAAAATAAACAATACTTAATAAGATGGCATAATTACCTTGTATATACAAGATGTGTTGTTAAACTCGTTTGAACATTATCGCGGAGAAACTTATGCAAGCCACAGAATCTACAGAACAGTTAAATGATATCGATTTATTGCTCACAGATGCCAACATTGCGACCATGGATAGCAATATTGATGCGCCTTATGGGGCGATAGAAAATGCGGCGCTAGCTATTAAAAATGGCAAAATAGTGTGGCTAGGTAAACAAGCTGATTTACCTAATTTTGATGTGTTAGCCACCCCGATATTAAGTGTAAAAGGACAATGGTTAACCCCAGGCTTAATTGATTGCCATACACATTTAGTGTTTGCCGGTTCTCGTGCGCAAGAGTTTGAGCAGCGTTTGCAGGGCGTGAGCTATCAGCAAATAGCAGCGCAGGGAGGGGGAATAGCAAGTACAGTTAAAGCAACCCGAGAGGCTGACCACGAACAGTTATTTGTAGCAGCAAAAGAGCGTTTAAATGCATTGTTAGCTGAAGGGGTGACGACGGTTGAAATTAAGTCAGGGTATGGGCTTGATATAGACAATGAGAAAAAAATATTGGAGGTGGCTAGGCTGTTAAATCAACATCACCCCATTGAAGTGGTTAACACCTTTTTAGGGGCACATGCGCTACCTTTGGAGTTTAAAAACCGCAGTGATGATTACATAGATTTGGTATGTAATGAAATGCTAAGCACGCTTGTTGAACATGACCTAGTGGATGCCGTTGACGTTTTTTGTGAAGACATTGGCTTTAGCTACGCACAAACTCAACGCGTATTTGATGCAGCTAAAAAACAGGGTTTGGCAATCAAGTGTCATGCCGAGCAATTATCAAATAAACACGGTGCAGCGCTGGTAGCACAATACAATGGCCTGTCGGCTGATCATTTAGAATACCTTGATGAAGCAGGCGTTAAAGCTATGGCAAACGCAGGCACTGTGGCGGTATTACTGCCTGGGGCTTTTTATTTTTTAAAAGAAACGAAATACCCACCAATTGAACTGTTAAATAAATACAAGGTTCCCATCGCAATTGCCAGTGATTTTAATCCCGGCACATCACCATTATGTTCGTTGCAATTAATGATGAATATGGCCTGCACCTTATTTAATTTCACTCCAGAGCAGGCATTAACTGGCGTAACAGCACATGCGGCTCGTGCTTTAGGTTTTACTGATAGAGGGGTGTTAAAAGTTGGCGCTCGCGCAGATATCGCTCATTGGCAAATTGACCACCCTGCACAATTAAGTTATCAGTTTGGGGTAAATAAACTGTTAAATTTATGGATATTGGGTAAACTTAGTTAGTTTGTATAAAATTAACTCTTAAACCTATGTTTTATTTAATGTCAGTGAGTACGTCAGCTATGGATGGAACGTTATTGAGCTACAGCAATTTAGCTATTTTTTTAAGTGGTGCACTTTTAATGGCAATGGTTGCCACGCTATTAACCGTTAAAAGTAACGTAATGAGACTCAGCTTTTTATGTACTGGGCTCATTGGCTTAGCTATGGTCAGTAGCGCAATACCTTGGCTCGCTATTTTACTAGCGCTAGGTTTTGGTTTTAATTTATATCAAGCGAAGTTACAAAAGCAAAAAAAACCATTTCTTATCAGTGCCTGTGCAAGCGCATTATTTGCTTTATTGTTAATAGGGTATCTCTTTTTTACGCTGCATTTAGCGTGGTTGCTCATGGCTATTTTACTGCTCTCAGTCAGTGGTTTTTTA
This sequence comes from Pseudoalteromonas sp. SiA1, assembly GCF_018732205.1. Classification (NCBI taxonomy): domain Bacteria; kingdom Pseudomonadati; phylum Pseudomonadota; class Gammaproteobacteria; order Alteromonadales; family Pseudoalteromonadaceae; genus Pseudoalteromonas; species Pseudoalteromonas sp. SiA1. The sequence continues at coordinate 318,164 of NZ_CP076084.1, forward strand.
GCTGATAATGAGCCTAAAGCTACTACGCCTTTAAAGCCACAAACTGAGCCTGAGGTGTATGTTGAAAACTCACCCTTAGTCAGCTTCCCCGATAAACAACAGTTACGTCAAAAGTATAATGAGCTTATTGATGAAGGTTCATTCAGAGCCGCACTTATTGTATTAAGGCTAGAGGGGTTTGCGCAGGTAAATCAGCATATTGGACGAGATTTTGGTGACTTATTGTTGTCGCAGTCGGCAAATCGAATAAAAGACTTACTAGACAGTGATGAAGTGTTGTTCCTTGCTCCGCATGCTAAATTAGCGCATTTAGGCGGGTTAAATTTTGCGTTTATTTGTGATCTACAAAGCCATAATCATTTACATCAACAGCTTATCAAGCAAATTATTGGCGCTACATTAAAGCCCTTTAACGTGGCTAATTGCACTATTGAAGTAAAGGTAAGAGCCAGTTATGTTCATTGCGATCAACAAAGTACGAGCTTTGATGATTTAATTAGTTATGCGTATTTGGCACTTGATAGTCAGCCAAGCAAACAAATAGTGGCTTATCATCAACAAATGACGGTTGAGCATTTAGAGCAACAAGCGCGATTAACAGAGCTTGCGAATATCAGCTTTGCTGATGAGTTTGAGCTGTTTTTTCAACCCGTTATTCGCAACGGCGATGGTCAAATTGAATTTTTAGAATTGTTATTACGTTGGCAACACCCCACGCAAGGCACCTTATCGGCAAGCCGATTTATAAATGATATTAGAATTGCAGGGCTTGGTTATTCACTGGCTACCTTTGTTATAGAGCGTGCTGGCGAATTAGCCATGGCACTTCGTATGGAAGGGATGTCGGTACCTTTGAGTGTTAATTTATTTGGCCCAGAAATGCTCAATGAAGAGTTTGTTGATTTTGTTTACGGAGTAATTGGTGAGCATCAACTCAGGCCAGGCGATTTAATTATTGAATGTCCGCTTCATGTTTTTACCAGCCTAGATGATAAAGGCAGAGCCATGATCGCAAGGCTTAACAGTTTAGGTTTAAAAGTGTGTGTTGATGGTTTAGGTGATAACCCTGTATTACTTTCTAAGTTACCTAGTTTAGCGGTGGAATATATTAAAGTATCGCCTGCATTAACTGCAGACTTTAGTAATCAAAATAATATACGCAGCTTAGTAAGCGGTATGGTAGAAATGCATAATCAGCAACAAACAAAAGTGATTTTTGAAGGTGTTGAAACACTGGACCAACTTAAATTTGTGAAAAGTTTGAAAGCTTATGCCTCACAAGGCTACTACTTCGGACACCCTTTAAGTAGCTTGGGGTTAATGAGTTGGTTTAAACAGTGGTTACAGGCACAAGAAGACTAGGGAAGATTAGATTTTTTGCTTTGTTTGTAGGTAGATATTTACTAAGGCACTGATTACTTGACCACATTGTAATTTACCCGCAGCAAGAGAGTGAGGATGTTGCGAGGGTGCTGCTTCGCATAAATGTAAATAAGCACTGTGATAATTACTTGCAGCTAAATAAACATAATGCTCGCCATCGCTAACATCAAAACCGCAATAATTAAATGCGCTTGCAGGCATGTTGGTTAGGCTATCTAAATCAACTTCTATTCCCAACGGTGCGTTATCAAATGCGTTTAGTGCATTGTTAGTTGCCTCCGTTAAACTTATTTCTCGCCTAACATTAATCGCTTGATAGCTGGTGAAACTAAATTTTGCACTTTGCATTGCATTAAAAATTTGTTGATTATTTTTAAGCTCATGTAAGCCAATTACATGGTAACTGTTAAGGTGCTGCTCTTGATAGGCGTAGTGAAAACCATTGCCACTGTGTCTGCCTTCACACTCTCTAAAGTCGGCATGGGGGTCTAAATTAATGGCGTTAATTGCGCTGTTTTTATATTTTGCAAGCGAGCGAATAATACCTAAGCAGTTGTTATGTCCGCCACCAATAATGATGGGTTCAAGACCTGCTTTAAAAATCATGCTTAAAATTGCTTCAACCCGCACATCAATCTCAGCGCACAACTGACGTAATTGGTCTAAATCGAGAGGATTTTGGTTATCAAGCGGGTGTGCTTGTTCCATTAAGTCATCGAGGTTTACTTCGCCAAGGAGTAACACTTTTTGCATGGCAATAGCGTGATTGTGAGGTTGGTTTAAAAAGTGTTGTAAAAAAGCGGGCCAAGCATGTTGTGCTCCGCCTTTACCTAAATTGGCTCTAGGTCCAATGTCTTCGCAAACGCCCAGTAAAACAAAGCGCATACCAAACTGTGCAGCATCAGTAAGCGCTTGTTGTATATTAACGTTTGCGTCAAGTAATGCCATTGACTGCCACGCTTTTTGTTCACCTGCACGGTTAGAACAAATGCGCTTGAGCGTGCTTTCGTTATATACTTTAAGGTGTGCTGTCACGCTACAGTTCTATTATTTCTAGCTCTAATTCTTCAGCAGAAAGTACAATACCTGTACTGTCGGCATAAACAAAATCATCATCGAAAAATGATACACCCGCAAAGTTAACGCCTATGCCGCTTTCACCCGCGCCTTCACTGTCAGCTGCAACCGGAATTGATCCAATGGCTTGAATTCCTAAATCCAGTTCTTCAAGTTCATCAACATGGCGCAGTGCACCATATACAATAATACCTTGCCAATTGTTTTCAAGTGCCAGCTCAGCCAGTTCAATATCAATTAAGGCTCTACGAGTGGAGCCTCCACCATCAATAAGTAAAATCTGATCTGTACCATCTTGAGAAAGCAATTGACGGATCAGTTCATTATTTTCAAAACATTTTACCGTTTTAATGCGGCCACCAAAACTGTGTCGACCACCAAAGTTGATGAACATAGGTTCAAGCACGTCAACCACATCAGCGAAATGGTCACATAAATCAGAAGTGCTGTAATCCATTATTTTATCCTCAAAAGATACATAAGTTAGTAACTTAGTATACCCTCCTTATATTCAATAACAACGACTTAATTGCAGTAAATTTAGCCAGAAATAGAACTAAATCAATAACACGACTCATAATTTTTTAATAAAATTGTCATCTTTATAAATAAATATTTTTAAAGCTATGGACTGAGCGTTTATAAGTGCGAGAGATTTAAGTTCTGATTGGCGAGACTGTTAAAATTAAACAATACTGTGATCAGGCCGATGATTATATTGTCCATTTGTATAAAGGGAGTTTGTTAATGGTTAAATTTTACTGGTAGCCCTTTTTTGGTTTTTAATGATAGGCATTATTGTTTATTTCATGTAACAAAATTATGTTAATACAAGAAAGCATCACGTTATACTGAACTGGCAAATTTAATATAGGTATTTACAATGAACTTTTTACAGAATCTAACGATTAAACGTCGTTTACAATTTAACGCATTAATCGTTGGCTTAGCCATGATTGTTATGCTGTGCATCATCATTTATGAAGCACGTATTATGCTTAAATTAAATGAAACTATTCAGTACGCTGAAGAGCTAGATGTGCATGAGCTTTCGATGCGTAAATACGAAAAAGACTTTTTGTTTTACAAAGATGAGTCTAGTTTAGAGCTATTTGCGCAAGAATATAAAAAACTACAATTTAAACTAGAAAAGCTATCTGTTTTATCTGCAGATTTAAATATTGCTACGGCTCAGGTCAATCAATTTTCTACGTTAGCCCAACAGTACTATGACGACTTTCAAAATGTTGTAAAACTACAGCGTAAAATCGGGTTGCACCCAAAAGACGCTTTATATGGCGAGCTGAGAGAAGCAGTTCATAAAATAGAAACATTGCTTAGTGAGCAAAATAATTACCAATTACTCACTACTATGCTACAGCTGCGTCGAGCTGAAAAAGATTTTATGCTACGTTTAGATACCAAGTATTTAGATCGATTTAATAAATTAGCAAGCGAGTTAAAACAACAAGTAAATGCTGCAGAGCTACCTAATAATTTACGCAATCAATTGGTCTCGTTAATGACCAACTACCAAAATAAATTTACTGCATTGGTAGAGGCGCAGGTGGAATTAGGCGTCGATTTAAATTCGGGTGCCCTAGGGAAAATGAGAATAAGTGTTAAGAAAAGTGATGAAGTGGTTACTTTGATCACTAATGCGACTAAAGAGCAAGTAACTGAAACGGCGCAGCAGGCGCAATTATTAGCAATAGTCATTTTTATAATTGCTAGTATCATCGTTATGCTACTTGTGTACTTGACCAGTCGTTCAATTATCCAGCCTATTGAAAAAGTTTATCAAGCAATAGATAAGATAAGACAAAACAATGACTTAAGCTTGTTTATAGAGCATAAAGGGAAAGATGAAGTAACGAGGATGACCATAGACTTTAATAGTTTAATTAGTGACTTTAAAGATCTCATCTACGAAGTAAATACGGCTCTAACAACGCTTAATATAGCAACAGGGAACCTATCTGAAACAACCTCAGCGACTAGCTCTGGTATGCAAGAGCAATTGCATGAAGCGGATATGGTAGCAACCGCTGCTACAGAAATGCAGGCAACGATTCAAGATATTTCACACAATACTGAAGCCGCCGCTAAAAAAGCTGAATCGACCAATGTAAGCGCCCAGCAAGGTCAGGTTGAAGTAGAGTCAACTATTAAGCATATTAATGCCTTATCCGATTCACTTGGTAAAGCTTCCAGCGTGGTGTCTCAGCTAGAAAAAGATGGTGAAACCATAGGTTCTGTACTTGATGTGATACGTGCGATTGCAGAGCAAACTAATTTACTTGCTTTAAATGCTGCCATTGAAGCGGCGAGAGCGGGTGAACAAGGTCGTGGCTTTGCGGTTGTTGCAGATGAAGTGCGCTCACTTGCACAGCGTACGCAAGAGTCAACCAGCGAAATAGAGGGCATTATTAACACCCTACAACAGCGTACTCAAGAAGTTGTGAGTATCATGCACCAATGTCGTACTCAAGGTGGCGAAAGTGCTACACAAGCAACAAAAGCGGGTGAGCTGCTAGGATCAATTACCATTGATGTGCAAACTATTATGGAAATGAGTACACATATTGCTACTGCTATTGATGAGCAAAGTCAGGTGGCTTCTGAGGTAAATAAAAACGTGGTCCGTATTCGAGATATTGCAGAGGGGGCTGCGGCTCACTCACAAACTAATGCGCAAACCAGTGAAGAGGTCTCTGAGCAAGCAAGGGTACTTCATCAAGCGATTTCAAAATATAAGGTTTAACTACTAACAGAAAAAAGTGGCTTAATTGCCGCTTTTTTCTCATTCACAGAGTATAAGTTCAGACTAAATACTAGGGGACAAACTTTATGGGTACGCTGTCTTTGTTGTTTTCATGTTGTTTAACACGCTCTAAATACGTATCCCATAAGCTTGTTTGTTCAGCTTGTAATTTAGCAAAATATTGCCAGCTGAACAGCCCGCTGTTATGGCCATCGTCAAACTCTAAACGTAACGCGTAATGCCCTACCGGCGTAATGGTTTTAATGCCCACTGCTTGTTTATTTAGTACTAACTTCATAGGCTCAGATCCATGGCCTTGAACCTCTGCTGAGGGAGAGTGTACCCGTAAAAACTCAGCGCTAAATATAACTTCAGAGTTATCATCAAAATAAACATCTAAATTTTTACTCACACTATGATAGTGCACTTTTGTAACTTGTTTCATCGTCATCTCGCTTACAAAAAAGCCTCCATATTGGAGGCTTTTAGTATAACTGTTTGTGTTTTCAATTAAAGAATAAAACGACTTAAGTCTTCATCTTCAACTAGCGCACCTAAGTGTTTTTCAACGTAGGCGGCATCGATAACAAGGCTTGAACCCGCTTTTTCAGAAGCGTCATATGAAATCTCTTCCATTAGCCTTTCCATAACTGTATGAAGGCGACGCGCACCGATATTTTCGGTTTTTTCGTTTACTTGCCATGCTGCCTTAGCAATACGCTCAATTGCGTCGTCGCTAAATTCAATAGCGACTTGCTCTGTTTTGAGTAGCTCGCGTTGTTGCTCAGTAAGTGACGCGTGTGGCTCAGTTAATATACGTTTAAAGTCATCGGCTGTGAGTGCTTCAAGTTCAACACGAATAGGTAAACGGCCTTGTAACTCAGGGATCATGTCTGATGGTTTAGACATTTGGAATGCGCCTGAGGCAATAAACAACATGTGGTCAGTTTTTACCATGCCGTGCTTAGTATTAACGGTAGAGCCTTCAATAAGCGGAAGTAAATCACGTTGTACACCTTCACGACTTACATCTGGGCCTGAGGCTTCACCACGTTTACAAATTTTGTCTATTTCATCAATAAACACAATGCCGTTTTGCTCTACTGCAAAAATGGCCTGTTCTTTTAATTCTTCAGGATTAACCAGTTTACCGGCTTCTTCTTCAGTAAGTAACTTAAACGCTTCTTTAATTTTAAGCTTACGCTTAGTGCGTTTATCACCACCCATGTTTTGAAACATTCCCTGTAACTGGTTGGTCATTTCTTCCATACCAGGAGGAGCCATAATTTCAATATTAGGTTGAGCTTGGGCTAAATCAATATCAATTTCTTTGTCATCTAATTGGCCTTCGCGTAACTTTTTACGAAACGATTGGCGTGTCGATGAATTTTCATCGCGCTGAACTTCACCGTATTGATCTTTCGCTGGAGGCAGTAATACATCTAATATACGTTCTTCAGCCGCTTCTTCAGCGCGATGTTTGAACTTTTTAGTTTGTTGCTCTCGTGTCATTTTAATTGAAACATCAACTAAATCACGGATGATAGTTTCAACTTCTTTACCGACATAACCTACTTCTGTAAATTTAGTGGCTTCAACTTTAATAAAAGGTGCGTTGGCAAGCTTTGCTAAACGACGAGCAATCTCAGTTTTACCTACACCCGTAGGGCCAATCATTAAGATATTTTTTGGCGTTACTTCTGCGCGTAAGTCTTCGTTTAACTGCATACGGCGCCAGCGATTACGAAGGGCAATAGCAACCGCTTTTTTCGCTTTAGCTTGGCCAATAATATGTTGGTCTAGCTCATGAACAATTTCTCTTGGGGTCATATCAGACATAGCGAGTTCCTATTACAATTCTTCGATAGTTTGGAAGTTATTCGTAAATACACAGATGTTGCCAGCAATTGTTAGACTTTTCTCTACAATTTCACGAGCACTTAAGTCGGTATTTTCTAATAAGGCGGTTGCAGCTGATTGCGCAAAGTTACCGCCGCTGCCAATTGCGATTAGGTCGTTTTCTGGTTGCACCACGTCACCGTTGCCGGTGATAATTAGCGAAGCTGTTTCATCAGCAACAGCAAGTAAAGCTTCAAGTTTACGAAGGGCACGATCGCTACGCCAATCTTTAGCCATTTCTACAGCAGCTTTAGTGAGGTTACCTTGGTGCATTTCTAGTTTGCTTTCAAAACGTTCGAAAAGAGTAAAGGCATCAGCAGTGCCGCCAGCAAACCCAGCGATAACTTTGCCATTATAAAGGCGTCGAACTTTTCGGGCATTGCCCTTCATTACTGTGTTACCAAGAGATACTTGGCCGTCACCACCAATAACAACTTTGTCATCACGGCGTACACTTACGATTGTAGTCATGTTATTCCTCATCATCGCGCTGCAAGAGGCAGCGCGTAAAAAACGATTATGAAGAGGTTATATGGGTGAATGGTTTAAAATCAAGTCCAGCCCCAAATTCCGCAGCCGACAATATTAATTCGTTTAAGTTTGTTCTTGTCACTTTCTGCATGACGCTTGGTTTCATAAGGCCCTAAACGCACTTTGTACCAAATACCATTGCTGCCTGTGGTTTTTTTGATTTCTGAAATTAATCCTGCAAACGCTATTTTAGCTTTTAAGGTTTCAGCTTGCTGATGGGTTCTAAATGAACCACATTGCATGACATAAGGGCCTTTTTGTTCAAGTTCTTTTACTTCAACCTGAATCTCATGCTCTTTAATTTCTTTAATAAATTTAGGTGGCCGCGGTTTAGCTATTTCTACTTGTTTTTCGGGTGTTGGATTTGCTTGCTTTTCAACAAGCTCTGGATCGGCATTGTTTTTAACAAACCAGAGTCCGTATGCAAAACCACCGATTAGTAACAAGGCAATAATGATTAACAAAAACGGGAAGGGTTTTTTAGCCGGCTCTTGTTTAGTGTTTTTTCTATTTTTTGGTTTTTTATTAATATAATCGTGCTGTGCCATGGTGTTATATGTGGCCTTACCTAAATCATGTCTGTAGGGTCTACGTCTAAACTCCAGCGAACTTTTTGTGCAAGTTTGCTAGTGCTGAGATAATCAACCATTTGCGCGAGATACTGATGTAGTATGCGTCGATCTTGCGCTTGAATATGTAATTGAAAACGATACATTCCCGCAATTTTTTCTAAAGGCGCGGGGATCGGTCCGAGCAATTGTATACCAGATACCCCATTGACAGGAACCAAATCCGTTAGAAAGTCGACGACTTGCTTTATGTTATGCCCTTGTGCGCGAACAATTGCCATACTCGTAATAGGTGGCAACTGTGCATCACTTCGCTCAGTGAGTGCAAAGCGGGCAAAATCTTGATAGCCATTATTAACTAAGTCTTGTAATAGCGGGTGCTCAGGAAAGTGCGTTTGTAATAATACTTCACCGGGTTCGCCAGAACGTCCCGCGCGTCCTGCAACTTGAGTTACTAATTGTGCTAAATGCTCAGTAGCCCTAAAGTCACACGAATACAAACCACTATCGACATCTAAAATAAGTACTAGGCTAACATCAGCAAAATGGTGGCCTTTTGCCAGCATTTGCGTACCAACTAAAATACGTGCGCCGCCTTGGTTTATTTCATCCAGTGCTTTTTCAAGGCTACCTTTACGCCGAGTTGAGTCACGGTCGATACGGCTGATCGGGGTGTCTGCAAATTCACTACTTAAAAACTCTTCTATTTGCTCGGTGCCTTTGCCGTTAGGAAAGATTTGCGTACTACCACAGTCAGGGCATTGATGTGGTACATGATATTGATCGCCACAATGGTGGCAAATCATTTGGCCTATTGCCTTATGAAAAGTCGCACTGGTGCTGCAGCGGTTACATTCACTCAACCAACCACATTCATGACAAATCAAGGTAGGAGAAAACCCACGGCGATTTAAAAATACCATCACCTGCTTTCCCCTATTCAGGTGCTGGCGCATTATTGCAAGACTGGCATGTGCAATACCGGCTCGATCAGGCTGACCTTTCATGTCGAGCAGCTTAAACTGATTATCGGTGGCGGTTTGTGCGCGCTCACTTAATGTAAGCAACTGGTATTTGTTATTAATAGCTTTATGCAGTGTTTCTAGTGCTGGCGTAGCGCTACCCAAAATAAGTGGAATTTGATGCTGATAGGCACGATACGCAGCTAAATCACGGGCATGGTAGCGTAAAGTGTCTTGTTGTTTAAATGAGGCATCATGCTCCTCATCAACCACAATCATCCCAAGCTTTAAAAATGGCAGAAAAATACTCGAACGGGTGCCTATAACAATGGCACAACTGCCTTTTTCGCAAAAACGCCATGTTTGTAGACGTTCGTTATCGGTTAATGCCGAGTGCCATAGCATAATAGGGGTGTCAGGAAAGCGACGTCTAAAACGATTGACCGTTTGAGGCGTTAGCCCGATTTCAGGAACGAGCACTAACGCCTGTTCGCCACGTTTTAATACTTCTTCTAGGCATTGCAGGTAAACTTCGGTTTTTCCGCTGCCAGTGACACCTTCTAGCAAAAAGCTATTAAACCCCGTACTTTGATTAATTGCAGTGCAGACAATAGCTTGCTCTTTATTCAAACGAGGCTTGCTGCCAACCGTTGGCGAGGTATGTTGCCATTGATTATCGTGCTCAATGGTTTGAATTATTAGCTCTTTATCTAAAAGGGTATCAATGGTTTTTTTATTAAACCCGAGGGCTTTGAGTTCGGTTAATGATGATTTACCGGATGCTGATAATTGCTTAAGCAAATTAAGCTGTGTTTTAGCTTTTAAAGACGGTAAAAGTGCCCCCTTTTCGCTTAATGTCACCATGTTTATACTGGTTTTATCAGGGCACTCACCTTGGCGCAGTGCACTGGGCAATGCAATATGAATAGTTTCACCGAGTGGATAGCAATAATAACGCGCTGTAAATTTCAGTAGCTCTAAATGCTGCGCAGATAACACCGGTGAGTCGTCAATAACTTCAATAATAGATTTTATTTTGCCTTCGGGGACTGCTGTTTCCGCTTTTAAGCTAAGAATAACCGCTACTTTACGTTGATTGCCAAAAGGGACTAACACGCGCATACCAGGCTGTAATTGAGTCAGCGGTACTAATTGCTCATCCACTTTATAATCAAAGGTGCGAGGCAAGGGGACTTTTATTGCAACTTCAGCAAAACGCATAACAACTCAACCAATTAACGTAATGGTTTAATGTACTAAAAATAGCATTAAAAGCCTACCGACAAATCAGTAATGAATAGGTGTTTGCCGACTTTTTAGCAAAAAGGGTAATTAAAGCTTGTGTGCGTGCGGGTTGTTGGATAAAATTCGCGACCAATAAATTTGTTTTAACGACGTATGGTGCCAGACTTCGGGTTTGGAGAGCGATGCGGCCTTAACTAGAGGTTCCTATGAAAGAAGGTATTCACCCTAAGTACGAAGTAATTTCTGCAACTTGTTCATGCGGAAACAAATTCGAAACTCGTTCTACTCTGTGTAAAGACATTCACTTAGACGTATGTTCTGCGTGTCACCCGTTTTACACTGGTAAGCAAAAGATTTTAGACACTGGCGGCCGTGTTGATCGCTTCAACAAGCGCTTCGGTGCACTTAGCAGCAAAAAATAATTTTTTGTTTCTATGTAAAAAAAGCACCTTAGGGTGCTTTTTTTGTGGCCAAAATTTACTTTCCTACCTGCTTTCTTAGCAATTTTGTATTTATTTTTTTTGCATAACTATTTCCTGTTCTTATTCTGAGTATGCATAAACATTTGCAGACAAAACAGCCAATATTCTCTATATTTTTATTTGTTAAACTTTAAAGATGGTACTCAAATGCAGGTAACGTGAGGTTATTTGTGTTTAAAGTTAAATAAAATTCGGTATTTCACTATTTTAATTTAAGACTAAAAAATACGCTTTATAAAAATAGAACAAGGGCAAAAAGTACCTGTGTTTTTCATTTTTATGACGAATTTATATTTTAAAAATGTCAGGATAATCTAGGGAAGTTGCTGATAAATCACTTAAAATTAACAGTTCTAGCATATAACAGGATAGACCTGATATTGCTTGGAATTTAAAAATAATAAAGGTATCGTAGATTAAAACTACCTCTCACTTTAACTTAAATTGCAGGATATAATCGCGTTATGTCAGATTTTCGTGAACAAGCACTACATTACCATGCCCATCCCGTTCCAGGTAAAATCAGTATTGAGCTGACCAAGCCCGCTGAGACGGTTAAAGACCTCGCGCTCGCATACAGCCCCGGTGTCGCAGAACCTGTTCGTGAAATTGCCGCTGATCCAGCAAATGCCTACAAATATACTGGTAAAGGAAATATGGTTGCGGTTATTACTAACGGCACCGCAATTTTAGGCTTAGGTAATTTAGGTCCACTGGCTTCAAAACCCGTTATGGAAGGTAAAGCGCTACTATTTAAGCGTTTTGCAGGGTTAGACTCTATAGATATTGAAGTTAAGCACCGTACTACCGAAGACTTTATTAACACGGTGGCTAATATTGCCGACACTTTTGGTGGAATTAATTTAGAAGATATTAAAGCGCCCGAGTGTTTTGAAATAGAAAAAGCGCTTATAGAGCGTTGTAGCATTCCTGTTTTTCATGATGATCAGCATGGTACGGCTATTGTAACGGCTGCGGGTATGCTAAACGCGCTGGAAGTACAGGGCAAAGCAATTGAAGATGCAATTATTGTATGTTTAGGTGCCGGCGCTGCAGCTGTTGCCTGTATGGAGCTTTTAATTAAATGTGGCGCGTTGCGTGAACATATTTATATGTTAGATCGCAAAGGAGTTATTCATACGCGTCGTGATGACTTGAATGAATATAAGCAATTATTTGCAAACAATACCGATAAACGTACTTTACAAGATGTAATTGAAGATGCCGATGTGTTTGTGGGTGTATCGGGCCCTAATTTATTAGCCCCTGAAGATTTAAAATTAATGGCTGATAGACCCGTGGTATTTGCTTGTTCAAACCCCGATCCTGAAATCGATCCGCAATTAGCACACGCTGCACGTAACGATTTAATTATGGCTACAGGTCGCTCTGATTATCCGAATCAAGTTAATAACGTATTGTGTTTTCCGTTTATTTTCCGTGGTGCGTTAGATGTACGTGCCAGTGAAATAAACGACGAGATGAAAATTGCTGCTGTAGAAGCAATTCGTAGTATTGCTAAAGAGCCCGTACCGACTGAAGTGCTTACTGCCGCAGGCATCGACAAATTAGAGTTTGGTGCTAAATATATTATACCAAAACCAATGGATCCACGTTTGTTACCACGTATAGCTAAAGCGGTTGCGCAGGCGGCGGTAGACTCTGGCGTTGCACAAATTGATATGCCAGAAAACTACATGGCGTAATTGTTAAGTATAAATTAGCGCAAAAAAAACCTCAGCATTTGCTGAGGTTTTTTTGTATAAAGACCCTTCTAGTCTTCATTTAAAATAGGCACTTCTAGTCCCATTTCTTGCATTATTTTCTTCACTTCTTCAGGTACTTTTTCTGCGTTATCTTTACGCAAATCATCATCATTAGGCAGCGGTTGCCCGGTAAACGCATGCAAAAACGCTTCGCATAAAAGCTCGCTATTTGTTGCATGACGTAAGTTGTTTATTTGACGACGAGTACGTTCATCAGTTAATACTTTTAATACATTTAGCGGGATCGAAACGGTGATCTTCTTTACTTGTTCGGATTTTTTCCCGTGTTCTGCGTATGGGTGAATATATTCACCATTCCATTTAGCCATAAGATGTATCGTTGCCTCAGATTATAAATTGCTCACACAGCATCAAAGCGTGTAAATATGCGTGAAATTCTATCGGTTTAAAAAAGATAGTCAAATACTAGTTATTTAGCTATCTAGACATTTAAATGTTTTGACATCTTAAATTGCATGCGCTACCTTTTAGACGTCTAAACATCCAAATTAGTAAAGGTAGCGAAAATGAGTGAAAAAAATAAGGCAACAATTGCTGTTCGTAGTGGAATAGAAGCCGACAAACAGCATGGTGCGGTTGTTCCACCGCTTTATTTATCAACAACTTACTCATTTGCTGACTTTGATACAAAGCGTCAATATGATTATGGCCGCAGTGGTAACCCTAATCGTGACATTTTGGCTGAGGCGCTCACGGAGCTTGAAGGTGGCGCTAAAGGCATTATTACCGCAACAGGCATGGCAGCCGTTCACCTAACAACACAATTACTTAATAGTGACGATACGTTAGTGATCCCTCATGACTGTTATGGTGGCAGCTATCGCTTATTTACTTCGCTAGAAAAGCGCGGCTTATTAAAACTAGAAGTGGTCGATTTTACCAAAAGCGACAGTTTGACACGCATCCTTGCTATTAAACCTAAGCTGATTTGGATTGAAACACCTAGCAATCCTATTTTACGCTTAACAGATATTAAAGCGGTAACTGATACAGCTAAACAGTGTGGTGCACTGGTTGCCGCCGACAACACATTTTTATCGCCAGCATTACAAAACCCGATTAAGTTTGGCGCTGATATTGTGGTGCACTCAACCACAAAATATATCAATGGCCATTCAGACGTTGTTGGTGGCGCGGTTATCGCAGCGACTGCTGAGTTAGGTGAAGAGTTAGCGTGGTGGGCAAATAACATTGGCATCACCGGCGCGCCATTTGATAGCTATTTAACGCTCAGAGGCTTACGTACTTTAAACGTGCGTTTAAGGCAACACCAAGAAAGTGCACTCGCCATTGCACAGTATTTAGAACGCTCCCAGTTTGTTGCCCAAGTTTACTACCCAGGTCTTGAATCACACCCTCAACATGCGCTAGCTAAGGCGCAGCAGCTTGGCTTTGGTGCTATGGTTAGCTTTGATATAAAAGGCGATATAAACGATGCTGCAGCGTTTTTAACGCGCTTAAATGAATTTAGCTTAGCGGAATCATTAGGTGGAGTAGAAAGTTTAATTTGTCACCCTGCGACTATGACCCACGCCGGCATGGACGCAACCGCGCGTGCAGAAGCCGGAGTAGGCGACACGCTTATTCGTATTTCGGTGGGTATTGAAGATGTAAATGATTTACTCGCTGACTTAGACAGGGTATTTAATTTGGTGCGCCCAGGACAAGCCGATCCCGGCCTATCGGCAAAAAGTGGTGCTAGTGAATCATTTGGTTCAGCAAAGTTAAACGCGGCGCATCCGGCGTTATGGTAGTGCATACCAATCTTCAAAATACAAAACATAAATGCGAGTCGGTATTAATATGGTAAATCAGGTTCATAAATTTGGTGGTTCGAGTTTAAGCTCAGCGGATCGCTTTAAAAGTGTCGCAAATATTATTTTAACTCATGCTCAAGCTGGGGATTGTGTGGTGGTATCGGCTGCCGGTAAAACCACCGATACCTTAGTTAAACTGTGGCAAAGCTATCAACAGCAAGACACTCAAGCTATTGCTGATATTGTATTGCTATTGAGTAACCATCAAATAGCTCTGATTGAGCAATTATTAATAGCTAACGCTAAGCACCATGCGCTTGATTTACTTGAAACTGAGCTCAGTATTATTACCAAGCAGGCTAAGCAAGGAACATTAGCTGAAGCTGCGTTATTAGCACATGGTGAATTGTGGTCTGCAAGGTTACTAAGCGCTTACTTAGAACAGCTTAACGTTAGCGCTTGTGCCCATGACGCTAGGCAGTTATTTACGTTAGATGCCGGACAGCTGCAGCATGCTAATAATCAGCAGCAGTGCTTAAAAGCCATACAGACGAGTAAAATTAATGTAGTTACGGGGTTTATTGCGGCTGATTTACATGGTGAAACAGTGACCTTAGGGCGAAATGGCAGTGATTACAGTGCCACTTTATTAGCGCGGTATTGCAATGCTAAAAAAGTCTCTATTTGGACTGACACTCAAGGTGTTTTTAGTACTGATCCGCGTAAGGTTGCTAATGCGGTTAAGTATGCGCGAGTGTGCCGTGATCAAGCTAATTTATTAGCGAGGTTAGGTAATCCAGTATTACACGCTAAAACATTATCGCCATTAAAAGATACCGATATAGAATTAGTTGTTCGCAGTAGTTACGATCCTCAAGGCAGTCATACCGAAATAGTTAAACTAGGAATGAGTAAACAAAAACGCTTTTTAACCACAGTAAATAATGTGGATTTACTCATTGTTGATGATCTGAGTGAAGGCGAAGTAGCACATGTTAGCCAACTTATTCAGCATAGTTTGCATCACTTTGAACACGAAGGCGAAATCTACTTACTAGTCCCTGCGTCAGCGACACATCAGGTGGCTAATTATTTTGCTGGCCGCGCCAATATTAGTGAGTCAAACTTAAATGGGGTGGCGATTATTGCACCTGATCAAGAGGTAGCGCCGCTTGGTAAGCAAAGTGAAGCCTTATTACAAACACAATCTATCCAGCCTCGGTTTACCCATTACGGTGAGGGATATACGTTACTATTAACCGATCAAGTACTTGAAAGTGATGTGCTGAGCCTGTTACATGACAAGCTCATTAATAAAGCACAAGAAATAGCTTTAATTATTGCAGGACTTGGTAATGTAGGTGCTGAGTTTATGCGCCAATTACCTGCTCAACTAGCACGCTTATCAACTGATTTTAACGTCAAGTTAGTAGCGCTTTTACGCTCAGAGCGGATGCTGGTGAATGCTAATGGATTAGTCTGTGAAAGCTGGCAACTTCAATGGGAAAACCATGCAAGCTCCTATAGACAAGCCGATTTATTGTCATACATAGATACTCTTGAGTATGAACATAAAATAGTGATCGACATTACCGCCAGTGAACATTTTAGTCAGCTTTATAGTAAGTTAGCTGAATTAAACTGCCATCTAATTAGTGCTAATAAATACGCGGGAACCGCGTCGCTTTCGTGGTATCAAACACTACGTGAAAGCCTTGCTCAACGTGGCTTACATTGGCGTTATAATGCAAGTGTAGGGGCCGGACTACCGATTAATTTTGCCTTGGCTGATTTACAAAATAGTGGCGATAAAATAACGCGAATAGAAGGCGTGTTTTCAGGCACGCTGTCATGGTTATGCAGTATGTATGATGGCAGTAAAGCGTTTTCAGATTTAGTTCTAGAAGCGCAAGCTTTGGGGTTCACAGAGCCGGATCCTCGAGAAGACTTATCTGGACGAGATATGCAACGTAAGTTGCTTATTTTAGCGCGTGAATTAGGTATTGAATTGGAACTTGATGACATTTCTTTATCCGCTTTGATGCCCGATGAGTTAAGTGCAGGCAGCTGGAATGACTTTATTGATAATAAGGCTCGTTTAGATGCATTTATTGAGCAGCATGCGCAAGCGGCTCAGCAACAAAATGCTGCACTGTGCTACACTGGGTTATTAGAGTTTGAAAACAACACGCTAAACGCTAAGGTAGGGATTACCTATGTACCAAAAAGCGAAGCGGTTGCGAATTTGACCCCTGGCGATAATATTTTTGTGATTAATACCCAGTGGTATAACCAAAACGCATTAGTGATACAAGGCCCCGGTGCGGGTAAAGAAGTGACTGCTGCTGGCGTTCACTCTGACTTATACTGGTTGGTACAAAATATTAGTTAGATCATCAAAAAGGCCGCTAATTTGCGGCCTTTTTACTGTTCGCTATATTTAAAATAGCTCTTCTTCAGTTTTAGTGTTTTCTTCAAATATATCATTTGGTTGTGATAACACATATTTGGTAGGAGCGGTGCCTTTTTCAAAGTATTCAAAACGGCTGGTGTAATCGTTTTTATGACTTAATAATCCGGTTTCTAAATCAATACGAATAGAAACTAAGCCTTCAGGTGGTTCGATGGGCGCAGCAGGTTTACCATCCAGTGCGGCGCGCATAAAATCAACCCATGCAGGCTGAGCTGTTTTTGCGCCTGACTCAGCACCTGATATTTGACCACTTCCTAAGTTGTTATTGTAGGTTGAGCGTCCCAGTGTATTACCTGGGTTATCAAAGCCAACCCAAACTGATGTCATCACATCGCGGTTAAAGCCACTAAACCAAGTATCTACAGAATCATTAGTCGTGCCTGTTTTACCAGAAAGATCGCGACGTTTTAGCGCTTGTGCACGCCAGCCTGTTCCACTCCAACCGGTTTTATGTGACCAGCTACCGCCACCCCAAATAGCACTATTCATTGCGCTGGCAATTAAAAATGCATTTTGTTTAGAGATGATCTGCGGCGCACAATTTGGTGCTACTTGCTCACCTAGCATTAGCGAGCTAGGTGTTGTCGTTTCATCATCACAAATAATGGTGGGATTGGTTTTAAATAACGTATTACCCATTGCATCTTGGATTTGTGAAATAAAGTACGGCTCAATTAGGTGACCGCCATTAGCAAAAGCACTCATCCCACGAGCTAATTCAAGCGGCGTAATGGATGCACTGCCTAATGCCAGTGACTCACTACGATTTATATCTTTATCGTCAAAACCAAATTTTAATAAATGATCGGCTGTTCTTTGCAGTCCAACGCCCCTTAATAAACGTACGGAAATTACATTCTTAGATTGGGCTAAAGCACGACGAATGCGAATTGGGCCATTATAAATAGCTGGGCTGTTTTTTGGTCGCCATGCAACGCCTTGGCTCTTATCCCATTGATTTATAGGAGCATCATTTAAAATTGACGCTAGTGTGTAGCCTTTTTCAAGCGCAGCTGAATATATAAACGGCTTAATATTTGAGCCTACTTGGCGTTTAGCTTGTACAGCTCGGTTATATTGGCTTTGTTCAAAACTATATCCACCAACAATGGCTTTTATGCGCCCGTCTTGTGGGTCTAAAGAAACAATGGCGCTCGCCGCTTCAGGTATTTGACTTAAAATATAGCTATTATCGTCATTTTTGCGCAGCCATATTTGCATGCCTGGCGTTAGTATATCGCTTGCTGTTTCAGGCGCAAAGCTTTGGCGATAGCGTGTAATAAACTTACGTGCCCATTTTAGGTTATCCCAAGTAAGGGTTGTGCGCTCGCCGCTTTTAAGTATAACTTCAGCGCTTTTATCGCTCACGCTTAACACCGCAGCCGTTTTTAAAGGGCCAAATTCATTAACAGCTTTTAAAGTATTTAATAATTTCGACTGCGTTAATGGCGGCTCTGTTTGCGGATCCCACAATATGGCTTCAGGGCCTCTAAAACCATGGCGCATATCGTAGGCATGCAGGTTATTAACTAGAGCTGTTTGTGCTGCTTTTTGAACATCTGATTCAACAGAAGTGTACACTTTAAACCCTGAGTTATAGGCTTTATCTATACCGTAGCGTGACACCATTTCTGCTCGTACCATTTCTGAAATGTACGGCGCATATAAGTCAATTTCAGCTCCATGAAAATATGCGGTAATTGGTTGGTTAGTGGCTTCATTATACTGCGCTCTTGAAATATACTTCTCTTCAAGCATTCTTCCTAACACCACATTTCTTCTTGCTTTAGCACGTTCTGGATTACGAATAGGATTAAGTGCCGAAGGAGCTTTTGGTAAACCAGCAATCATTGCCATTTGCGCAAGAGTTAACTCTTTTAGTTCTTTACCATAATAAACTTGAGCCGCAGCACCAATACCAAAGGCACGATTTCCTAATTCTATTTTATTTAGGTAAAGCTCAAATATTTCATCTTTTGAGAGGAGGTTTTCGATATGAATGGCAATAAATATTTCTTTTACTTTACGAATGTAGGCTTTTTCTCGTGTTAAAAAGAAGTTACGAGCTAATTGCATGGTAATAGTACTGGCACCTTGCTTTTTCTCACCAGTAGAAATAAGTACCAGCGCTGAGCGCACAATACCAATTGGATCAATACCGATATGATCGTAAAAGCGGTTATCTTCAGTTGCCAAAAAAGCCTGCAATAAAGGCTGGGGAATTTGGTCTATAGTTACAGGGATCCGTCTTTTTTCACCAAATTGGTTGATTAAAAGCCCATCTTTAGTAAATACTTGCATAGGCGTTTGTAATTGCACGTTTTTTAAAACTTGCACGCTGGGAATATCGGATTTAACGTAGTAATAAAGGCTGAGCAATGTAATTAGTGCAAGTAATGCACAAATGATCAAAAATTGTAAAGTTCTTTTTAATAAAATCACTGATATTTCCCTAAACGGACTCCCAATTACAGGTTGAGACTGCTAGTATATATTGATTAAAAATTGAATAATATTTTTTAAGATATAAATTATAACTTGTTTATTATTAAAACAAAGGCAAAGTTGCAAACATGCTAAGTCAACTAATAAAAAAACCATCACCAATGATGGTAGGTATTGATATTGGATCGCACTCTATCAAGGCCGTACTTTTAAGTGAAACAGAAACTGGGCTTCGACTAGAAGCACTTGCAATTGAACCTATGCCAAAAGGCGCTATGAGCGAGCGTAATATTCAAGATATTGAAGCAATTGGTAATGTGATAATCAAGTTAAAACGAAAGCTACCAAAGTCGCTAAAATTCGCGTCTGTTGCCGTCTCTGGGCAAACCGTGATTACTAAAGTTATTTTCATGGATGTTTCCTTAAGCGACGCTGAATTAGAGTCGCAGATTGAAATTGAAGCCGACAGCTTAATTCCTTACCCACTAGATGAAGTGAGTCTTGATTTTGAAAAGCTCTCTACAAATAGTGCTGACCCGAGCAAAATAAATGTACTGCTCTCTGCCGCTAGAACCGAAAGCGTTGAAGCCAGAGTCGGTGCGTTAAGTGCTGCGAATTTAACCGCAAAAGTAGTGGACGTTGAAAGCTATGCGCTAAGTCGCGCTATGGATGTTTACTACCAACAGTTACCATCAGATGCATATGACAAAACGGTTGCAGTGGTTGATATTGGTGCTGTACTCACCTTGGTGAGTGTAGTGCAATCTGGTGAGACAATTTATACCCGTGACCAAGTATTTGGTGGCGACCAATACACAAATAGTATCGTTGCTTACTACAACAAAGGCTTTGATGAAGCTGAAATTGGCAAAACAACCGGTGATTTACCTCCAAACTATACATTTGAAGTGTTAGCACCTTTTCAAACATCGTTACTCCAGCAGGTTCGTCGTGCTGTTCAAATGTTTTTAACCACCACAGGTAAAGAACAATTGGACTATATTGTATTGACGGGCGGCTCAGCGATGATTAAAGGCATTGATAGATTGCTGATTGAAGAATTAGGAATACACACAGTTGTTGTTGAACCATTTGATAAGATGGAAATATCCCCTAGAGTTGATCGTAATATAATACAGCGCCACCGCACTCAATTTGCAATTGCGACTGGCCTGGCGTTGAGGAGCTTTTCATCATGCCACATATAAATTTATTACCTTGGCGTGAGCTACAGCGTGAGCAGTCTAAAAAGAAATTTATAACACTTCTTATGGCTGTGGTTATCGTCTGTTTTGCTGGTATGTATATGCTGAGTGTGTTTTATGGTGCTCTAAAAGAAGGGCAAACGTTAAAAAATAATTATCTTAGTTCAGAAATTACAACGCTCGACAATAAAATTCGCGACATACGCGATCTAGACAAGAAAAAAGAAAACTTACAACAACGTATGCGTTTAATTGAAGAGTTACAAAGTAGCCGTAATTTAGGCACCCAAATAATGGATGAAGTGGCAAAAATAGTGCCTGCAGGGGTTTATTTAACCAAGCTGGAGCGCAAAGGTAATCAAATTCATGTGTTAGGCAAAAGTGAGTCTAATAATCGTTTATCTACTATGCTCAGACAGGTACAAAGCTCTTACTTATTAGAGCGCCCGACTATGCAAGGTATTGTTGCCGGCGATCAATCTTCACGTTTACTCAGCGATTTTAATATGGAGTTTTACGTAAAACCATTTGGCAAAATAGGTGAGGTACGTAATGAACCTTGATTTTAAATCGTTTACAGAAATCGATTGGAATGAAATCGAGCTCGATAACATCGGTGAGTGGCCCGTTATTGTAAAAGCAATATGCGGAACTTTTGTAGCTTGTTTGGTGTTGTTTTTTAGCTACAGCTTATTAGTGTCGGATGAAATAGACAGCTACCACAATGCCGTTGCTAAGGAAATTGAGTTACGCACAACCTACCGAACTAAATATGCAGTTGCCAGTAAGCTTGATATTTATCGTGAGCAAATGGTTGAGATGGAAGATAAATTCTCTCAATTATTAAAACGCCTACCTACTTCAAATGAGACGCCAGGATTATTGGACGACCTTTCTTATGTGGGTACAACCAGCGGGTTAACATTTTTAAAAATTGGTTGGTTGCCAGAAGTTGAAAAAGAGTTTTATACCGAGTTGCCAATTAAAATTGAAGTGGTAGGTACTTATCATGAGTTTGGCGAATTTGTAGGGAAAGTGGCTCAACTACCAAGAATTGTCAGTTTACATGACTTTTCTATTTTATCATCTGGCGAAAAGCAGCTAACATTCAGTGTAGTAGCAAAAACTTACCGTTATGAAGAGGGGGTGAGATGATGAAGCAGCTTCTCTTTTTAACCACTGCGATGTTTTTGCTCAGTGGCTGTAACGAGGATACATCGGAGCAAAAAGAATTTATTGATCAGGTTAAGGCAAATACCACGGCACGTATTGAAAAAATACCTGAGCTAGTTAAGTTTGAGCACTTTGAGTATAACGCCAAAGACTTACGTAGCCCTTTTGTAGCGCCAGAACCAGAAATTATTCAAAACAAGCTAACACAAGTTAAAAACTGTCTTCACCCAGATCCAGAGCGTGTTCGTCAGCCACTGGAGAAGTACCCATTAGATAATTTAGCAATGAGGGGCACAATAGGATCGAACGGCAAAACATGGGCGCTCATTACAGCTGCTGATGACACCTTGCACCGAGTAACAATAGGAAGCTATTTAGGCACCTATGACGGAAAAGTAAGCAGTGTTAATAGTGACTATATTGAATTAGTAGAATTAATCCCTGATGGGTCAGGTTGTTGGAAAGAACGTTTGACCAAATTAGAAATGTTAGAGGCGGCAACCAATGGCGCAAATTAATAAGAAAAAAGGTATACCCTATATGCACAAAGGTGAGTGTTCGCATCATCGTATTTTATCTGCTTTATTGTTTGTTTTTTTACTACTAATGACAAAAGCCGTCAGTGCAGCCCCTTTACTCTATGACGTTCGATATAATCCATTGCTTAAAGGTGAAACCGAATTACAGCTAGTTTTTGATGAAGAGTTGCAGCAGCAACCAGCAGTACAAGTTTTTAATAGCCCTGCAAGAATAGAGCTACTATTCGATGGGGTAGAATTAGATGAAGGGTTGACGAATATCGCTATCAACCAAGCTGGTATCAGTAACATCACGAGTATGATGACCAGTGCGGGTTTAAAAGTGACCATTAACTTGGACCGATTAAAAATTTATGAGACTGAAGTAAACAATAATTTAGTTTCTATTAGAATTTCTGATAACCCACTCACAGAGCAAATTTTAACAACCAGCGAAGATAAGCCTGCTTACACGTCTAATTATATTAACGGTATTCAAGCAATTGACTTTCGACGTGGAGAAAAAGGTGAGGCGAAAGTACTTGTTTATCTACAAGATACTCAGGCAGCTGTAGAGGTTCATGAAAGCGGTGGAAAAATCATTGCCGAGTTTCATCATACCGATATTTTAGATGATTTATTGTATGAATTAGATGTACTCGATTTTGGCACTGTGGTGAGCAGTATTGAAACGTTTAAAGAAGATAACCTTACACGTTTAGTGATTGAACCAAACACTGCTTTTGCCTATACCTATCAGCAAATTGAGAATATTTTTACCTTAACGGTTGAGAAAGATGAAACGCAAAATGCCTACTTAGATGGTGGTAAAGAGTACTTGGGTCGTCCTATGACGCTTAATTTTCAAGATATCTCTGTTCGTGCTGTATTACAGATTATTGCCGGTTACAATGATTTTAACTTGGTAACAAGCGACTCAGTGACAGGCAATATTACTCTTCGCCTTGATGGGGTTCCGTGGGATCAGGCGTTAGATGTCGTGCTTAGAATAAAAGGCTTAGACAAACGCATGGACGGTTCTATTTTAATGGTTGCGCCATCTGAAGAGCTGGCTGCCCGTGAAGCAAAAGAGTTAAAAGCTAAACAGCAAGTTGAGGATTTAGAGCCACTTTACAGTGAATACATCCGCTTAAATTATGCAAAAGCAGAAGATTTTGCCGACTTATTAAAAACAGATACCAATAGTATTATTACAGCCAGAGGGAGCGTGTCTGTTGATCAACGTACCAATACGTTATTAATGAAAGACACTGCAAAAAGTATTGAAAGTGTTCGTCGTATGGTCGAAACTTTAGATATACCGGTTAAACAAGTGGTTATTGAAGCACGTATGGTAACCGTACGTGACAACGTAACTGAAGACTTGGGGGTTCGTTGGGGGTTTAGTGATCAGCAAGGCTCAGACGGTGTTTCTGGCACATTAGAAGGAGCTGAAACGATTTCTAATGGTAATATTCCTAGTCTTTCTGATCGACTTAACGTTAATTTACCAGTGGCGAATCCATCGGCGAGTATAGGTATGCACATTGCTAAATTGGCTAACGGAACATTAATTGATTTAGAATTAACCGCCCTTGAAGAAGAAAACAAAGGTGAAATCATTGCAAGCCCACGCATTACTGCTGCTAATCAGCAAAAAGCGCGTATTGAGCAAGGTACTGAGATCCCTTATGTGGAGTCAGCTTCAAGTGGTGCAACAACCGTAAGTTTTAAAAAGGCGGTACTAAGCCTAGAGGTGACACCTCATATCACACCCGATAACAAAGTTATTTTAAATTTAATTATTACTCAAGATACCCGAGGGGATACGGTTCAAACAGGTACAGGCCCAGCGGTTGCCATCGATACGCAACAAATTGAGACTCAAGTACTCGTTGAGAATGGACAAACGGTAGTGTTGGGTGGTATTTTCCAACAGCAAATTATTAATTCGACCAAAAAAGTACCTTTATTGGGCGACCTTCCTTACGTAGGAAGACTATTTAAAAGCACAAGCGAGTTCAATGAAAAGCGCGAACTGCTGATTTTTGTCACACCTAAAATCCAAATAGACTAAATATTTAAGCTATCTAGGTTGAATACCAGCCTAGATAGTATGGGTATGTAATTTAGTTATCGTGGTGTGAACACTCCCTATAAATGTACAATAAGACAGTATATAATTTTGATCATGTACTGTACTGCGGATGTATTTAAGGCTGCGTTTATGTTGTTTGTAATTCAGGCTCTTGTAAAGTTACCATGCAAAAGCTTTCATGAAGCAACAATGTAGTAACCTTAATTGCATAAATTTTAACCCTAGAAGATAAACTTGCCTATAATAAGGTGCTTTTTTGTTAACCAGTGGGTAATTATTTAGTTTAATTGCTCGTTATATGGCTTTTTATCCTAATTGACTTGAAATACCCGACCGATTACTGAGATAATCCCTTTCTTAATTTTGGGGCCAGGTCGTTAGGCGGGGTTTTATTTCAAATTTTAGAGTTCGTTTGTACTAAAAGATATGGCTGAGAAACGTAATATATTTCTAGTTGGCCCCATGGGGGCTGGCAAAAGCACGATTGGTCGTCACATCGCTGACCAATTACACCTTGAATTTGTTGATTCTGATCAAGAAATCGAACGTCGCACGGGCGCAGATATTGCCTGGGTATTCGATCTTGAAGGTGAAGAAGGCTTTAGACTTCGTGAAGAATCTGTTATTGGTGACTTAACCGAAATGCAAGGTATTGTACTTGCAACCGGTGGTGGCTCAGTAATGAGTAAAGAAGTTCGAAACAAGCTTTCGGCTCGCGGTATTGTTGTATACTTAGAGACACCGATTGAAAAGCAAGTTGCACGTACGCAACGCGACAAGCGTCGCCCATTACTGCAAACAGAAGAAGCACCTCGTGATGTACTTGAGCGCTTAGCAGAAGAGCGTGAACCATTATATAAAGAAGTAGCTGATTTTGTTGTACGCACTGATGAGCAGAGCGCGAAAGTTGTTGCTAACCAAATCATCGAGAAATTGGATTTTTAAAAGCCAGTATTAAAAAGGACTAACCCAGCATGCTTGAATTAACTGTTAATTTAGACGAGCGAAGTTATCCTATTTATATTGGTCAATCTGCACTTCAAGATACAGGCCGTCTAATCCATCACATTGGTGATTGTCGGCCTATCATCATTACTAATGAAACGATTGCACCGCTGTACCTTCAACAGTTGCTTGATTCATTAGCACAGCTAAACCCACTGCATTTTATTATTCCAGATGGTGAGCAATATAAATCACTCACTTGGTTTGAAAAAATTTCGGCATTCCTACTTGAGAATAATTGCGGCCGTGACACCTGCTTAATTGCATTAGGTGGTGGCGTTGTAGGTGATTTAACTGGATTTGTTGCTGCTTGTTATCAGCGTGGCATCCCTTTTATCCAAATACCAACCACTTTATTATCTCAAGTTGATTCTTCAGTTGGCGGCAAAACAGCGGTTAATCACCCGCTAGGTAAAAATATGATTGGGGCTTTTTATCAACCCCAAGCTGTATTTATTGACACACGTTCGTTGCATACCTTACCAACACGCGAGTTTGCTGCAGGCATGGCTGAAGTTATTAAGTATGGCTTGATTTACGATACTGAACTGTTTGCTTATCTAGAGCATAACATCGCTAAATTACAACAATTAGACGAGACGTGTTTACGGCACATCATCTTCAGATGCTGTGAAATTAAAGCGCTTATTGTTGCACAAGATGAAAAAGAGCAGGGCCTTCGTGCGTTGTTAAATTTAGGGCACACGTTTGCGCATGCTATTGAAGCACAAATGGGTTACGGTGTTTGGTTACATGGAGAAGCGGTCGCGACAGGTATGGTGCTTGCTGCAAAGCTTGCTTATACTCGCCAAGATTTAACACGAGAAGATGTAGAGCGTATTGCTACATTAATAGCGCAATATAGCTTACCAATCGAGATACCTAGCGATATGACCAGTGAGCACTTTTTACTGCATATGCGAAAAGATAAAAAGAATAAAAAAGGGACTATCCGATTCATTTTACCCACCGAATTTGGTCAATGTGCATTAGTTGATGATGTGTCTGATGATCAAGTCAGAGCATTGATCGAGCAATAAATGCAGTCACAAATTTTACCGAGCCGTGCGGCTTTGGTGGATAGAATCGCATTGCAATTTGAATATGGTCAAAACCTAATTGTTTTGTTGGGCACTTCTGGTTTAGGCAAAAGCTATTTGCTTGAAACCTTCATCACTGATAAATATAACGATTTTAATAAAGCGTTTGTGCAAGTTGGCGCTCAAATGACTGATGTGCAATTGATGACTCAATTATTAGAGCAAAGCTTTAATGCCCCTTTAATTGATCACAACCTGAGCTTATCACAAAACTATTATCAATTAGCGAAGCAACAACAATGCGGCGCGTGTTTATGGGTTATCGATGGCGGCAGGCACCTATCTGAAGAACTAATTGCAGAGCTCGAGCTGTTATCAAAAAGTGCGCCCAATGTGCTTTACATTATGATTGCATCGCAATCTAAATTGCCGTTTAAAGAGGCAGTTAATATTCATTTAGAGCCATTAAACTTGGTTGAAAGTAAGCAGCTAATGGGATGGTACTTCACGGCTTTACCTTATGATGAAGACCCTGTATTTAAAACCTTTTTAGTTGAAGCCCAAGGTAACCCAAGTCTTTTATTAGCCTGGCAGCCTAGCGAACAAGTTGCTGATATTATCGTAAAAGACAAAGTATCTTGGCGCTTACAGTTGCTCACACTATTACTCATAATTATGTTATTGATTATTGGCGTTGTATACAAAGCTGATATGACCCAATGGTGGAAAAATGCTAATAGTCAAAGCGATGAGCAAGTCCTCACAACCGCTATTACAACCGAGCAAGCTATTCAAAATAAACAACAACCGGTTAAATCACCAACCCTGTTTACTTCGCCACAGCCTATAACTAAAGAGCCAACTACAGATGAGAGTGCCCACAATGACGTGCCAGCAATTGTAGGAAGTTTAACTGAGCCATCGACTTTAACTGAACAAGAAAAGCCAGCACCGCCGCCGGTTGAAGAAGCCATTAGCGTACCTGAGGTGGTAAAGCAGCAAAGCCAAATAGTAAAAATACCCAGTAACTGGTACCTAGAACAACCTGAAGATAATTTTGTTATTCAGCTATTAGCCGTAACTCAGCAGCAGGTAGGCAATGAGTTTATTGCTGAACATAAGCTAGAAAGTATTACCAATACATACCAAACTAAACGAAATGGTAAAATGTGGTGGGTGGTAACAACAGGCAGTTTTGCTAACTTAAATGAGGCAAAACAAGCACTGCAAGCACTCCCCGCTGGAGTAAGAAAAAATAAACCTTTCTATAAAAAAATTAGCAAAATAAAACAAGAAATTGCACGAGTTGATCAGTAAACTCAGTGACTTTAGTGTAAAATCGCGCAACACCGAATTGAAGTAAAGAGCCAATGCAGCAAAAGAGTAGAGCCTTCCTTAAATGGGCTGGCGGAAAATATAGCCTCGTTGAAGATATTAACGCGCGACTAAATCAAGCAAGTAAACATGCAGATACCTTGGTTGAACCTTTTGTTGGTGCGGGCTCAGTGTTTTTAAATAGTAATTTTAAACACTACGTACTTAACGATATAAATGCTGATTTAATCAATTTATATAAAGAGCTTAAACGTTCGCCGGATGAGTTTATTAGCGATGCAAAAAAACTATTTGTTGATTTAAATAACCATCCAGATGCGTATTACGATTATCGTGTGCAGTTTAACCAAAGCAGCGATGTGTATGAGCGAGCTATTTTATTTTTATATATGAACCGCCATGGTTATAACGGATTATGTCGATATAACTTAAAGGGCATTTTTAATGTGCCTTTTGGTAAATATAAAAAGCCTTATTTTCCTGAAAAAGAAATGTACTTTTTTGCCAACAAAGCACAAAAAGCAACATTTACCTGCTTAGGCTACGATGATGTATTTAAACTGGTCCCTAAAAATGCGGTGATATACTGCGATCCGCCCTATGTGCCATTAAGTAAAACCGCATCGTTTACCTCTTACGCTAAAGGCGGATTTAATTTAGATGATCAGGCTAATTTAGCTAACTTGGCTGAGCAAGCGGCATTTGAGAATAACACGCCAGTCCTTATTTCAAACCACGATACCGTGTGGACACGCAAAATTTACAGTCAAGCATCACTGGATAAAATTCAGGTTAAACGTACGATTAGTCCAAAGGGCGGTTCACGAAATAAAGTGGATGAGCTAATGGCTATGTATTTAGCACCGAAGTCACGGTTGCATAAATAGCCAATACAAACAATACAAACAGTACTACGGCAATAGCTATCAGCGTAATTGGAGAGTGGTACTTAAAGTCTGTTTTGCGCTTATCTTCAGATTGAACACCAAAAAATGCAGCCAGTACGCTTTGTAACGCGCTAAAAAAGTGCTGCATTTAATTAAAATAATGGCTTGATTGAAGAGGGCTTGTGTTTGTCATCAGTACCCGTTAACAATTCTAGCAAGTCTAAGTAATGAAACTGAGCGCTACGGCTATCACCTGTTAACCAAGAGGCCCAAGACGAATCTTCTTCAATTTGAATGCAACGGGTTGCGCTATTATTAATAGCGTTGGTTTGCTCTTTATGAAGACAAATGTTGGCAGAGCTTAAATCTTGCTCAGTATTTGAGCAAAGCGATGTTGCTCCAATAACAACACTTACCGACGTGATTAATAATCCAATTTTAAAAGCACGCATAATATAAACCTAATAATTTAGTTCTTCGCGCAGCATAACAAAAACTGCTTAAATAATACACTTTATTTTTGTTATTGTTTATTTGTATTGTGTTTTAAATACTGAGTGACACCCGCTTAAAAACTGATTCTTTTTTTAATTATAAAGCCTACATCCTCAGCAGGTTATTCTTTTTCATGAATAGCCACAATAAGGCTTTAACATTACTTATTTGGCGCTATTTTTAAAGGTGCTACTTGGGTAACTTCGCTAATTAAGTTACATTAACGGCATAAATTATTCATTAACGGATTAGCGATGCTCAACTGTGAACAAAAATACTTAATAGCGCCCTCAATATTATCTGCAGACTTTGCACGATTAGGCGAAGATGTCGACAAAGTGTTAGCCGCAGGTGCTGATGTCGTTCATTTTGATGTAATGGATAACCATTACGTACCTAACTTAACGATTGGCCCAATGGTATGTAAAGCACTTCGCGACTACGGGATTAAAGCCCCGATTGATGTGCATTTAATGGTAAAACCGGTAGATAGTTTAATCCCACAATTTGCCGAGGCGGGTGCATCAATTATTACCTTCCATCCAGAGGCGAGCGAGCATATTGACCGTACTTTGCAATTGATAAAAGATGAAGGTTGCCAAGCAGGCTTAGTGTTCAACCCTGCAACGAGTTTAAGTTACCTTGATCACGTAATGGATAAAGTAGATGTGATCTTATTAATGTCAGTAAATCCTGGGTTTGGTGGGCAAAGTTTTATTCCACAAACACTCGAGAAACTGCGAGAGGCAAAACAACGCATTGTTGAATCTGGACTTGATATTCGTTTAGAAGTAGATGGTGGTATTAAAGTAGATAACATAGCCGCGGCGGCTGAAGCGGGTGCCGATATGTTTGTTGCAGGCTCAGCTATTTTTAATCAGCCTGATTATAAAACAGTGATTGATGAGATGCGTCAGCAATTAGAAAGTGTTAAATAATGAAATATGATGCAGCGTTTTTTGACTTAGACGGCACCCTAGTTGATAGCGTGTACGACTTGTATATGGCTTTAAATTTAACACTTAGCGATTTAGCGTTTCCAATTGTCAGTCAGCGATTAGTTGAAAGTTGGGTAGGTAATGGCATTGAGGTGTTAGTTAAACGAGCCCTTTGCGGCGATATGCAAATTAGTGAACATCTCGATGAGGCTTTAAGCGAACGAGCTATCAATCTGTTTTATCAACATTACAGTGAGCAGGTCGGTGAATACAGTGTGTTATATCAGCATGTTGAAACTGGTCTTGCTGCTCTCAGTGGTATGCCTAAAGCACTTATTACTAATAAAGCACGCCGCTTTACTGAAATGCTTTTAGATAAGCTCGCTATTCGCAGTCATTTTGAAGTGATTGTTTGCGGTGACGACATGGCAAAAAAACCGTCACCTGAGCCGCTATTGTTTGCTTGCGATGCATTAAATATAACGCCTGATAAAGCGATTATGATTGGTGATTCAAAGAGTGACATACTCGCAGCGCAAGCCGCTAACATTGACGTGATAGCGCTCACTTATGGGTATCACCAGGGAGAGCAGTTAGCGGATTATAATCCGCAGTACCTATGCGATAACTTCTTAGCTATAATACCGACACTAACACAGCGTTAAGCATTTTTAATTAAGTAAAAATAAAGGAAAATCATGAGTAAACCAGTAGTATTAAGTGGCATGCAGCCAACCGGTGGTATGACAATAGGCAACTATGTTGGCGCTATTAACCAGTGGGTTAAGCTACAGGAAGAATATGATAGCTACTTTATGCTTGCAGACTTGCATGCAATTACCGTACGCCAAGACCCTGAATTATTGCGTGATCGTGTACTCGATGGCGTTGCGTTATATACGGCATGCGGTATTAACCCAGAAAAAGCGGCGTTATTTGTACAATCTCAGGTACCTGAGCATGCGCAACTTGGCTGGGTATTAAACTGTTATGCGCAAATGGGTGAGCTTAATCGCATGACCCAGTTTAAAGATAAGTCGGCAACGCATGCTAATAATATTAATGTGGGGTTATTTGCTTATCCGGCTTTGCAAGCGGCTGATATTTTACTGTACCAAGCAGACAAAGTACCTGTAGGTGAAGATCAAAAACAGCACCTTGAACTAACGCGTGATATTGCAACTCGCTTTAATAATGTTTACGGCGATATTTTTACGCTGCCAGAACCGTATATTCCAGAATTTGGTGCGCGAGTCATGAGCCTGCAAGATCCACTGAAGAAAATGTCTAAGTCAGATGAAAATCCAAATGGCTTTATTATGATGTTAGACGAGCCGAAAAAGATTGAGAAAAAGCTTAAAAAAGCAGTTACCGATTCTGACGAGCAAGCGCGTATTTACTTTGATCGCAAAGAAAAGCCAGGTGTATCTAATTTACTTACGCTACTAAGTGTGGCAACTAAGCGCTCAATTGAAGAGTTAGTCCCTGAATACGAAGACAAAATGTATGGCCATTTGAAAAAAGACACCGCAGCAGCTGTTGTCAGCATGATTGAGCCAATTCAAACACGTTTTAAAGAAATTCGTGAAGATCAAACACTTCTTAATGACATCATGAGAACAGGGGCTGAAAAAGCCAGCGCGCGTGCAGAAACTACATTAAAAGCAGTTTATGATGCGGTTGGGTTTATTCCACGCCCATAAGCGCGTTAATTTGCAGATACAAAAATGCCGCTAATTTAGCGGCATTTTTTATATCACGCTGATTAACATTAAAAAGCCAAATATAAATAGAAGTGACATTGCTTGCTTGTCTGTTTTATCCATCAATCGGCCTCAGCAGTTGTTTTGGAAGTTGTATTGTTAATATCAACTAAAGATACTTGGTAGCCTTTACTCTCAAGTAATGTCAGTAAGCTATCTTCTCCGGCGAGGTGTCCTGCGCCCACAAGTACAAATTCACTTTTATCGTTTTTAAACATTTTTTCTAGTTTAACTAGCCAGTTATTGTTTCTATCGGTCATTAATTGTTTATAAGTTGCAGGATCATTTTTTTGCATCGGTTCAAGTGCTACTGTATAGAGCGATTGTGTATCACCCTCACGCCAAGCTGAGAGTAATTTTTTAAACATCACACCGTAATTGTCAAACCCAGCTAAATTATTTTTGATAAAGTCATTTTCGTTATGTTCACCCATAGTCTTAAATAACTCTAACTGAAATGCCATCGTCTCTAAGTATTGTTGTTCTTTATTATCTAATGTCGCTTTTTTAGTAAAGTAAGCGTCAACGCCTTCACCCATTAAATTTTGTTTTTGCAACTCCATCGACATAAGCACAATACTAACCATTGCTGGGCGAAAGTTATCTAATTTATTCAGATTTGCACCAAATTCAGCCAGCTTGTTTTCTAATGCGAGCTTTACCTCTGGAGTTAGCTTTTGGCTCAATGTTTCATTATTTTTATAGGATAGTGCGCTCAACATTTTCATTTGTGCTTGTGCATCGCTAGGATCAGGTATTGGTGCTTCTAATACAATAGTATCTGCTTGTTTATAGGCGTGGTTAAACTCCACTGGTAGAGGCATTTCTGATTTCGGTAAAATGTGTACTGTGCCGCCAATAAATAATGAGTCATTTCCTTTGCTTACCTGCCACACTGAGCTTTGTGCTTGCACAGTCGTTGCTAATAAACAGCTGCTCAATAATACAGTTGCTGAAAATACTTTTTTAGTAAATGCGTTCATAACACTTCCTTAATGAAATTTTATTTATTATTGATTGGTTAAAATAGTGCTTATATAAGTTGTTAGTGATGACGTTATTTTCGAAAGGTTGCTATCAATTTTTGCGTTCATCTTGTTTATAGAAGATTCAAAGTCGGCCGTTATTTGATTCTCTATACTAGTAAATAATGTTTCAGTGTTTACTTCATGCTTAATGAGTGAATCGGTGTTTGTAGCATAAATTATTTGATTGCTATTGATGACTATTTCACCGGCTGCACATTGCCCTGAATTAGCTAATAGCGTGTTGCTTTTGCTTTCTGTAGCGACTGCAGAGGCTGTACTAAATACTGTTGCTAATATAATTACGGGTAATACTTTTTTAGTTGCGTTATTCATAATGAAACCTTTTTTATGTTTAAAAGTCAGCTTAATTAACATTTAAAAGTCGTGTTCAGTAAGCTGCTTGTTGATGACGTTTTAAAGAATATCGCTGAATTTACCGAGAGTCGCTTATCTAGTTGTGAGTGATTTATTTATAAGAATTTTTATTGTTTTTATTGTTTTAAATTAAAGTGTTAGCCTTAAACCTTATCTGCAGAAATAAGGTTTCTAATTCACCTAACTATATTAAAAAGTGTACCTGTGATAGGGTTAGTGAAAAATAAAAATACGTAAACACTATGAATTATCAAATCGGACCTTGGCAATTTATTAGTAATCGATGTGTGATTACTTCAAACAACATGGAAAGGGAATTAGACCCACTTTTAGTAAAGCTATTACTGTATTTTATAGATAAGCCTCAACAAATCGTTTCCCGTCAAGCGCTAATAGAGAGTGTGTGGCAGCAAAGCTTTGTAGACGACAATGCGATTAATCGTGCTATTTCAGAGTTAAGAAAGCTGCTTGCTCACCCCATTGAAAAAGCGCCGCTTTTGAAAACGCATTACCGTAAAGGGTACAGTCTAACCGTCATACCAGAGCGCTTAACGCAAGCAAGCGTTTTTGAAGAGCCTGCAAACTTTTTGCCTGACTCACCGGATGTTTTTGCCAAAAATGAAGAGGTAGTGACTGCAACTACTTCTCAACCGGTTCAAAGAACGAATAGTAAAAAGTTTTTGATCTATTCTTTAGTCGTCATTATTTTTATATGCTTTTTAGTATGGTTAGGGTTGTTTTTTATTAATGCACCTTCTAGCGAAAAGATT
Organism: Pseudoalteromonas sp. SiA1; assembly: GCF_018732205.1. Lineage (NCBI taxonomy): Bacteria > Pseudomonadati > Pseudomonadota > Gammaproteobacteria > Alteromonadales > Pseudoalteromonadaceae > Pseudoalteromonas > Pseudoalteromonas sp. SiA1. The sequence goes on from NZ_CP076084.1 coordinate 352,168, forward strand.
AAACAGATCACGGTTAATAAGGTAGCAAGCACGTGGAATATTGGCAGCGAGGTTCACCCCGAGGTATCTTCTGATAAACAGTTTTTAGCTTACACTAATATAGAACCTGAAAATGACGTAATGCATGCATTTGTTAAGCGTCTTTCAGATCAGCGAGAGATTGAAATTACCTATCCAGGCTTTCAGGTGTCTATTTTATCATGGCAGTTAAACCAGCACTCAGTGCTATTACAAGCTACCAATTTAAAGCAGCAAAAGTGCGAAATGGTACTTGTTGATTTAAGCCAGTTTCCTGTTATAGGGGAGGCTACCTCTATTAAAAAGTGTGACCTTAGATATACAGGTTATGCGCAAGTAGACGAAAGTGGTGAACATATTTATTACACCGAATATAAAAATGAGCATGAAGGTTCAGGTTTATATAAATTTGATTTAGAACTTAAAAAAGAATTCATAGTGATCCCACCACCAGGGGTAATGTATGGCGTAATCATGCCGCGTTTATCTCATTCTGGTAATAAAATAGCATATATACTTAGTCAAAAGGATAAGCCTTTTTCTGTATTTAGTTATAACTTTGAGACCCATGAAACCAAGCGGTTATTTAAAGCAGAAAAAAGCACGATTAGCTTTGCATTTGATTGGCTTGCTGACGATAAAGGCGTGATTGTATTTGAAGGTTCTGAGCTTTCAACCATTATGTTTGATGAAAAAAACATTGTTAAACATACGCTAACAGTAACCCCAAAGATAAATCCTTATTATATAGCGGTTCACTCTGCCAATAGTCTTTTTTATTCAGAGAATAAAACCCAATCATACTCGCTAATTAAAGCAACAGACCCTTTTGGCGATACACCTAAGTATGAAACACTCTATAAAAGTGATAAAGACGACTACAACATTATTGAAATAGTTAATAAAGAAGGGCCTGCGCATGTTTTCGTATCTGAGCGTTCTGGCAGCAGTCAATTATGGCTCTCTCAAAATGGTTTTACAAAGCAACTTAGCTTTTTTAATTATGATGATGCCCCTTCGATTTTTGCATTAGGAATGCTCAGAGCTTCTCCCAATAAGCAGCGCATAATGTTCATAAAAAATAAAAGCTATTCACTTTATGACGTAAACGCTCAAAAATTTTATCCGTTAGAAGAATTTAATAAGCATAAAATAATAAGCTATATTTGGTCAAAAAATAACGAAAGCATTATTTATATTAAGCGACTTGGTTCAAAAAATATATTGGCAGAATTTAATTTACTCACCCGCGATACACGCGTGATAGAAGGAATAAAAGCGAATAAACTCATTTCAGATAGTAAAGGTAACGGATACGTAACTAATGATAATCAATTAATTCGCCTTTCAGATAGGCAAAGCTGGGAATTACCTAAAAATGCTAAAAAGTCAGTTGCATATGGCATTAGCAAAAACTATTTCTATTATTCAGATTCTATTTCTAGAATCGCTAGGCTAAATTTACAAGATCAAACCATACAAGATACACACGTGGACTTTCGACCTATTGGTTTTGAGGTAAACGAAAGCAATGAAATATTGTTTACGGGATCTAAGTATAAAGATATGCAAATAGTACAAATTAGTTGGGGCGAATAGCGCTATTCATTATGCCGAAAAAGCCAGCGCGCGTGCAGAAACTACATTAAAAGCAGTTTATGATGCGGTTGGGTTTATTCCACGCCCATAAGCGCGTTTATTTGCAGATACAAAAATGCCGCTAATTTAGCGGCATTTTTTATATTTTAATGTTTTGTAGCAGAAATACCGGCAGACTCACAGGCTCTAACTATAAATTGATAACCGTAAGGCATGCTTTGATCAGGCGTTATTTCAATAATTTCGTAATCATTGAGCTCGATTGACTTACTCTCTGTTGATTTCTTACAACGTGAATAACTGTCTGCTTCATAACTATAGGCAAACATGGCAATTAAGCGCTTACTACGTTCAAAGTAGCCTTTAGTATCTAAAAACTGCCTAACCGTTTGAGTGTTCTCATCTTCGCCTTCTAAGCGAATACCAAATGTTTTTGTCTGAGCGCCGTCATTGTCTGAAGAGGGGAGTTTTTTCTCTATTTGCTCACTCAATTTTTCTATGGCTTGCTCTTGCTCAGCGGGGGATTTATTTGCGAGCGATTGGCTATTTTCAAAGCTATTTACTATATCGTTTAATACTTTTTCAGGCGGTTTTTCATCAATAAATGCAATCAGACTTACAAACACTACCGTCGCTAAAAAAAAGCGGGTTAATGCAGTTAGAAGTGGTGAGTAGCTTTGGCTAATAAACTTTATGCGATCAGATCCAAATGGCTTGATTAGTAATAACACTATGATGTAAAAAGGCAAAATAAGTTGTAAGCCGAGCAGTGTTGCCAGAGTTATTCCTAGTGTCCAAGGCGGTAAATATAATAAAGTGGCAAAGTTATGAGTGTAATTAAAGTGATTAGCTGATACCTGAGTGACTTCATTTACAATGCCACTAGCACTTGCTAAAACAAAGTTAGCAATACTGGCATAAAATACCAAAATAAGTGCTTTACCGGCGAGTGAATTCCATAGTTGATTAAACTTAGGCCAAAATTCTATGATCAGCGCAATAATAGTAATAGTGGCACATAGCCACGTTAACTTAAAAATGGCTAGGGTTATAAACGCAAGCAGATAAAGTTTTTGCGCGGTGTTAAGGTTAAACCATATGCTTTTTATATGGCTAAGCAGTTTAACTTGGTGTGGCTGCCAGCTTTTTTGCTGTTGCTTAAACTGCTTATTAGCACGCCATTTTGCAATTTTTAAATACCTTAACACCGACTTTCCTTATCTAAAGCGTATTACCGTTATTTATTTAATAACGGTTTTAAGTAGTGCCCAGTATGAGAGCGCTGGCATTCAGCCACTTCTTCTGGTGTACCTGCAATCAGTATTTCACCGCCGCCAGCACCACCTTCAGGGCCTAAATCAACGATCCAGTCGGCTGTTTTGATTACATCTAAATTGTGCTCAATCACTACAATGGTATTGCCATGATCGCGCAGACGATGCAGTACTACTAATAACTGCTCTATATCTGCAAAGTGCAGGCCTGTTGTTGGCTCATCTAATATGTATAGCGTTTTACCGGTATCACGCTTAGAAAGCTCACGTGCTAACTTAATTCGCTGTGCTTCACCACCAGAAAGTGTTGTAGCGGCTTGGCCTAAGCGGATATAAGAAAGTCCAACATCCATTAGGGTTTTAAGTTTGCGTGCTATGGCCGGTATTTTATCAAAGTAGTCATGGGCATCTTCAACGGTCATATCGAGCACTTGGTTGATGTTTTTGCCTTTATATTGTACTTCTAAGGTTTCGCGGTTATAACGTTTACCTTTACATACATCACACGGCACATATACGTCAGGTAAAAAGTGCATTTCTACTTTAATAACGCCATCACCTTGGCATGCCTCACAACGCCCACCTTTAACATTAAAGCTAAAGCGACCTACTTTGTAACCACGTGAACGGGCTTCTTGAGTACCCGCAAACAGTTCACGAATACCGGTGAAAATACCGGTATAAGTTGCAGGATTTGAACGCGGTGTGCGGCCAATAGGACTTTGGTCAATATCAATCACTTTATCAAAGTGCTCAAGGCCTGCAATTGACTTGTAAGGGGCCGCTTCTGCGGTTGTGGCACCATTAAGCTCAGTGTGAGCGAGTTTAAATAAGGTGTCGTTAATGAGTGTAGATTTACCTGAGCCCGATACACCGGTAATACAGGTCATTAAGCCAAAGGGTATTTTTAAATCAACATTTTTTAAGTTATTACCGGTAGCGCCAAACAGCTCTAACCATTTATCGTTAGTAGCATGGCGCTCTTTAGGTACTTCAATTTTACGCACCCCCGATAAAAACTGACCGGTAACCGAGTCTTTGCTCGCTAAAATATCATCGCGTGTACCTTGAGCAATAACATGGCCGCCATGGACACCAGCACCCGGACCAATATCAATAATATGATCTGCCGCGCGGATCGCGTCTTCATCATGCTCTACAACAATAACGGTGTTACCTAAATCACGTAAATGCACTAAGGTTTTTAATAAACGGTCGTTATCACGTTGGTGTAAACCAATTGAAGGTTCATCCAGTACATACATAACACCCACTAATCCAGCGCCAATTTGACTCGCTAAACGAATACGCTGTGCTTCACCGCCAGAGAGCGTGTCGGCGCTGCGCTCAAGTGATAAGTAATTTAGGCCAACATTTATTAAGAAAGATAAACGATCGCGAATTTCTTTTAGAATTTTTTCGGCGATTTGGCCTTTTTGCCCAGTCAAATGCAAACCTTCAAAAAAGCTCATTGCCTCACCAATACTCATATGTGTGATGGTTGGTAAGTTAGTTTGACCAATAAATACGTTACGTGCTTCTTGGCGAAGGCGCGAACCTTTACAACTAGGACACGCTTGACTAGTTTGATACTTAGCTAGCTCTTCACGCACAGAGTTTGATTCAGTTTCGCGGTAGCGGCGGTTCATATTATTTAACACGCCTTCAAATACATGATTACGTGTAATTAAATCACCGCGGTCATTACGGTAATTAAATGCAATTTTAGTATCACCCGAGCCATCTAAGATAATTTTCTTATGTTCTTTTGCAAGCTCTTGATAAGGAACATCTAAATCAAAGTCGTAATGTTGTGCAACTGCTTGCAACATTTGATAGTAGTAAAAGCTGCGTTTATCCCAACCTTTAATTGCACCGCCAGCTAAACTTATCTCAGGGTTATGAACCACGCGATTAGGGTCAAAGTATTGCCTTACACCTAAACCGTCACAGCTTTGACAAGCCCCGGCTGGGTTGTTGAACGAAAATAGACGCGGTTCAAGCTCTGTCATCGCATAGCCACAGGTTGGACAGGCAAAATTTGCTGAAAACAGCATTTCTTCAGCATTGCTATCGTCCATAAACGCAATGTTGGCAACGCCGCCTGACATTTCAAGTGCTGTTTCGAATGATTCCGCGAGACGTTGTTGCTGGCCGTCTTTGACTTTAAAGCGATCAACCACGACTTCAATTGTGTGCTTTTTATGTAGATCTAGTGGTGGTGGATCAGATAGGTCGCACACTTCGCCATCAATACGTGCGCGAATGTAGCCTTGGCTTGCAAGCTGCTCTAATAGCTTTACATGTTCGCCTTTACGGTCTTTAACAACAGGGGCCAAGAGCATTAGCTTTGTGCCCTCAGGCAGCGCCAGTGCGGTATCGACCATTTGGCTGATTGTTTGCGCCGCGAGCGGTAAATCATGAGTCGGACAGCGAGGTTCGCCAACGCGTGCAAACATCAAGCGTAAATAATCATAGATTTCAGTAATAGTTCCCACGGTTGAACGTGGGTTATGCGAGGTTGATTTTTGTTCTATGGAAATAGCAGGAGAAAGGCCTTCAATATGATCTACATCGGGCTTTTCCATTAATGACAAAAACTGCCTTGCATAAGCAGAGAGTGATTCAACATACCGGCGTTGCCCTTCTGCATACAGCGTATCAAATGCAAGTGATGACTTTCCTGAACCAGATAAGCCAGTAATAACAATTAGTTTATCACGTGGGATGGTTAGGCTGATGTCTTTTAAATTGTGCGTGCGGGCGCCTCGGACTTCAATGTTTTCCATGCTATCTCGTTTATTGCCAAAATTATTTGCTCAGTATCGCATAATACGCTGCAATATTAATCCTTGATCATCGAAAAAATCCTTAGTTATAGACGATTAATTATTGCCAAGCTTGTGATAGAATCCTTGCCTAATTTTTTAACACAGTAAGATCACGCAAATAATGACCGCATCTTCACTTAATTCACGAGAAAAACGCGCCGCCGTATCGTTAGCGAGTGTGTTTGCATTTAGAATGCTCGGCTTGTTTATGCTGATGCCTGTTTTAGCTATTTATGGTCAAGAGCTTGAAGGCTTTTCACCTATTTGGATTGGTTTTGCAATTGGTGCGTATGGTTTAACTCAGGCCGTATTACAAATCCCAATGGGGAGACTTTCCGATAAAATAGGTCGTAAAAAAGTCATAGTCGGTGGTTTGGCGGTATTTGCTTTAGGTTCGGTAATTGCCGCTTTGGCAGAGTCTATTCAAATGGTGACGGTAGGGCGCGCATTACAAGGCATGGGAGCTATAGCCAGCGCATTATTAGCGTTTGCATCAGATTTAAGCCGTGATGAACAGCGCCCCAAAGTTATGGCGGTGATTGGCATGAGCATCGGTATGAGCTTTGCGTTTGCGATGTTATTAGGGCCTATAGTGGCAGCTTCGTGGGGCATTGCAGGCGTATTTTGGCTAACGGCTATTTTGGCTGTGTGTGGTATTTTTATAGTCACTATGCTCGTTCCCAGTGCAATAAATAAAGCCCCTAAAGGCGATACGCTTGCCAGTTTTAGTGACATCAAAAAATTGATTAAACACCCACAGCTGGCACGTTTAAATGCAGGCGTATTATTGCTGCATCTAACATTAACGACTATTTTTGTAGTATTACCAAGCCAATTAATTAAAGATGGCTTAGTGGCCGAAAACCATTGGCAGCTTTATATTCCGGTTTTATTTTTGGCGTTTTTTTTAATGGTGCCAGTAATGATAGTGGCGATTAAAAAAGAGAAAGAAAAACAAGCCTTTATTGGTTCTGTTATGGTTTTAATAGTCAGCATGTTAAGTATGTCTATGTGGGCAAACAGCGTTGTTGGTATTGCGGTTTGTATGCTGTTATATTTTGTTGCGTTTAACTTTTTAGAAGCCACTATGCCGGCTCTTGTGTCGCGTATTGCTCCAGCAAGCCAAAAAGGCTCAGCCATGGGGGGGTATTCATCGAGCCAGTTTTTAGGCGCTTTTTTAGGCGGCATGCTTGGCGGGTATGTAGCACAAACAACTAGTACGCAAGCTGTGTTTGCGGCGGCGGCACTTGTTGGGGTAATATGGCTTATTATTGCGTGGAAAATGCAAGTCCCACCGAAAAGCAAAGTTATTAGTTTAATGACCCAATTAGATTCTGAAGAGCAGGCACAAACACTGGCTTCTCAGTTAGTTGCTTTACCCGGCGTAATAGAAGCAACCGTAGTTCGCGATGAAAGTCGTAGCTACTTAAAGATTAATGATAAAGAATTTGACCTAGACCAAGCCCGAAGAGTGGCTGGTTTAATCTAACGTTTATAGGAGATGGTTCCATGGCACGCGGTGTGAACAAAGTAATTTTGGTTGGTAATTTAGGGCAAGATCCTGAAGTTCGTTACATGCCTAATGGTAATGGTGTAGCAAATATTACCTTAGCAACTTCAGATAGCTATAAAGATAAAAACACTGGCCAAATGGTTGATAAAACTGAGTGGCACCGTGTGGTATTTTTTGGCAAGTTAGCTGAAATTGTGGGTGAATACTGCCGCAAGGGATCACAAATTTACGTAGAAGGTAAACTTCAAACCCGTAAATGGACTGATCAACAAGGCCAAGAAAAATACACCACAGAAATCGTTGTCGATGGCTTTACGGGTCAAATGCAAATGCTAGGTGCACGCGGTGGCGATCAACAAAGTGGTGGCTATCAAGGTAACCAAGGTGGTCAACAAAGTAGTGGCTATCAAGGCAACCAAGGCGGGCAACAAAGCGGTGGTTATGGTCAAAATAACCAAGGCCAAAATAGCCAGCAAGGCAGTTATGCTCCACAGCAGCAATCTGCACCTGCTCAGCAGCCAGCACCGCAGCAAAACAACCAATACCAGCCACAGCAGCAAGGTGGTTTTGCACCACAACAAAATAGTGCACCACAACAGCAAGGCGGGTTTGCACCTAAGCCACAAAATGCACCGCAAGGTGGCGCATCAAACCCTATGGAACCAACAATCGACTTTGATGACGATATCCCGTTTTGACCTAAGACAAAAAGCAAAATGTTTAAAAGTTTTCTAGAAAGCCGCTATTAAGCGGCTTTTTTATTAAAAAAATGACCGTATTCCATTTCTACAGTTTTTAAATCTGAATAAACACTTCCTAAAGTAAACATATGAATGTGTAAAAAGCACTGTGATACTGGTGTTTTTATTTTTTAAGCCAAGCCCTCCTTTGTTCAAACTAATATATAAATAATGACAGCTGTTTAGTTAACTAATTGAAGGCTAAATATAATGTTTATAAACATTAAGTACTAACTTTTAAACCTTCGCTAAACTTTTATTGTTGGCTTGTACAATTGCAAATAGTAGACAACACTTTAATAACTTATTTGATGTGCCGGTGGGTTATGAAAGCCAGTAAGTTTCACTTTACCAATTATTCAAATGCTTTGTTTTATGCTCTGTGTATCGCCTTGCTAGTGATTATTAATAGCGGTTTAAGTTTGGTTTTACAGCATCAAAACGAGCAAGTCGGTTTAAAGCTAGCAAAGCAATTGCAACAGCCATTGGCCAATGAAAAACAACTTATTGCAAATACGCCTTTTACGCTCGCCCCTAATAAAAACTCTATTTATATAGAAAAACAAAAACATTATTTTAGCGCTAACTCAAAAGGAATTTTGCTCTACTCATGGCCAGTTTGGTATAGCTATAGCTATTTGTTTTTAATAATAAACGCGGTTCTTTTGCTCGCTATGCTTTGTATTCGACGTTTTAAAAAGCCTAAAACAATAAAAAACAGCACAATAACCTCTAAACGTCAGCAGCACTTTAATAATAAGAAAGTGCGTTATGCACCCAAAGTGAGTTCTTTACAGCTCGCTCCAATAGCGACAACTAATGTGCAGGAAGCAATTAAATATAATGTATTTGCACTTATTCAGTGTGAATGCCATTTTGATGCAAACACTGACTTACAAGCGACTCTTAAAGTCTTATTGGCAAAAGACTTTATTAATACGACTGAAATATCCGTTAAGTTATTAACTGCAGGCAATTTCGCTTTTACTCTCACAGGGATTGATGCAATTGATAAACTCAATTGCGCTAAATATTTACATCAATGCATTGTAAGTGCCGCTTATGTATTGGCGCCAAGAACTGCACAGAGGCATGTAAAAGTAGGTTTATGTACTTATTATTCCGAGGCTGATCAGGTTATGGTGTATCAGTTGGCAAAGTCGGCACTTACTCTTTCGCAGCAAAATCGAGTTAAGCATTATCACCAATTAGCGTTAAATTATGGTCATGTCCAAAAGCTCGATAGACACTCAATACCACAACGAGTTAAAAAGCAAAAATTGGCTATTTTATTTCAACCAGTATACGAGCTCGATAGCGGCGCTATTATTAAGCATTACGTATCAATTAAAAGTAATGACAGGGGAAATAAACAATTACTTAATCAAGAAAGTATCAGTCAATTTTATAACGAAGGTGAGGCGCTATTGCACGATCAAGCGGTAGTTATGCAAGTAAAAAAACTATTGCTTATAGATAACTCATCGTCAGTTATCAGTATTAAGTTACATCCTAAAAACTGGTTTAATAACGAGTTTTGGAGCTGGTTAACTGCTTATATCAATGACTTAAAAAACCAACATACACTGCAATTTTCTATAAATGAATCAGAATTCTTAAATAATCAATTACGTTTGCAAGGCGCTTTTGCAGCAATAGCGACACTAAACTGCAATATTGTAATTGATGATGTGAGAAGCAGTAAAAATATTTTTAAATTTACGCTTAATAAACAAATATCAGGGCTTAACTTAGCTTCTGAACTTGTCCATGGGATAGAGCGCAGTAATTCACAACAAAAATACGTTAGGGGGATTGTGCATATAAGTAGATTATTGAGCTTGTCAGTATTTGCACTTGATGTAGAGACGCCTCAGGAGCTACAACTTTTAAAAGTAATAGGCATTAGCGGCGCGCAAGGAGGATATTTTTCTAAATTACTACCCAATTATACTCAAGTCGCATTTCACTAATGCTAAGCAATTAACAAGTTAAATATACTCTACACTAATTTGCGATATTTTAGCCCTTCTAAACCTTGCAACCCACCAGTATGTATTGCAATAATTTTGCTGTTAGGGGCAAAGTAATCATTATTGATGAGCTGCCAAAGTGCGTACATCATTTTACCACTGTAAATAGGCTCCAAGGGTAATTGATGTTGATGCTGCATGTGTTGGCAAAACTGCCATAACTCAGCTGTAAAACGACCATATCCACCACCGTGAAATTGCGTAAGTAGTTGCCAGTTATTTTGTGATTTTGCTTTAGGGCTAAGAGCGCGTATTTCGTCCCGCAGGTAGTCGGCTTGCTTTAAAACAGCAATCCCTAGTAGGTTGATTTTATTTGAGCTGCCCTCTATCAATCCAGCCAAGGTGCCGCCACTGCCAGTTGGACAGACTAAGTAGTCGTGCTCAGGTAAACTCTGAGCAAGCTCTTTACATCCCTCTATAGCAAACTCGTTAGTGCCTCCTTCAGGTAGAATGTATGCGTTTGGAAAGCGTGCCTGTAATGCGGCTAAATAGGCTTCATCATGTCGTTGTTTGTACTCTATACGATTGACTGCATGTAACTGCATACCACATTGCTGTGCAAATTTTAGAGTAGGATTATTTAGATCAAGCTGTGGGCCGCGCACAATTGCGTGGGTTGTTAAGTTAAACTCTTTACCAGCAGCGGCGCACGCATGAATGTGATTTGAAAAAGCACCACCAAATGTAAGTAATTCAGATTTACCCAGTTGTTGCATACGAACTAAATTGTATTTGAGCTTTCGCCATTTATTACCGCTGATAAGTGGATGCAATAAATCATCGCGCTTAATAGTTAAAGTTATTTTCTTGTCTGTTAGTAATTCACTGGTAATTGTTTGTAAATAGCTATGTTCATTAATACTGAATGGTATTGGCATTATCGCTCTTTTTCATTAGTTACATGATGAATGTGCTGTGTAATAGCGTTATTTTGACTCAGTTTTTATTACTTAAGCAAACTAAAAAATATGAATACGCGGCTAAATTGGCATCTTAATAGCGTAAAATGCAGATAAATCTCGGTGTTGTTAAATAAATTAGCTATTTAGTACAAATGAAACGGTTATTTACTGGCATGAAACGGGATAATAGTTGTAAACTGAGATAATAAATGAACAAAGCTTGTGTTTTGTGCTTCAAGTACATAGCATAAGGTTTTATTATAAAAAATAATAATAACCAAATAATTGCCGCTTTTTTGGGACTGGAATATATGCGAATTGCTCCTTTATCTCTGTTAATTTCTGCTAGCTTTTTTGCAAGCACAGTATTTGCACAAGATACAACTACTGTAAACAGAATTGAATCAGAGATTAATACGAAACAAACAGAATACACTCGTTCAACGACGATGCTCGACAAATATTTAAAAGAAGAGAACCAACTTCAAACACAACTTGAATTGCTGAGAACGCGTTCCACACAGCTTGATAAAGAAAAAAACCAAGCGTTGGAGGCGATGAATGATATGTATCGGCGTTTAATTGATAATCCGTCGCTAGACATTACCTCTGCACAATCGCGTTATCAAAAAGCCGTTGTTGATCAAGAACAAAATAAAAATGATATTTCTATGCAATTGGCGGCAATTGCATCCCATCTAAAAGATATTGAGCAAATTCGCGCTGATAAACATGCACTTCAAAACACGATTGAAAGCTTAAAAGTGCAATATACTACGGCGCGTGTAGAGCGATTACGCAATGAATTTACCCGAGAGGGTACGCTTGAAGTTGACCATACCATTAACTGTAAGCGCACTGAAACACTGGCGGCATGTGAGCAGAGCGGTCAGCAAATAGGGCTGAAAAAGGCAACTAAACGTTTTTTAGATCAAATATTTGAAAATCTTACAGAAAAACGTCTTGTTGAACCTAAGCGAGACATGGCTGGGGCACAAGTACAAATTTTAAGTAGTCACGTGATTAAGAGCGCATTTAGCGGGCAAGGTGATTACAACGTCAATTTAAGCGTTACTATGCGCGGAGATGTAAACAGCAGTCGTTTATGTCACTTACTTAGTGTGAATAATAGTTTTTGTTTAGAGTATGGTACCCCGCTGGCAAATACTTATCAGCCAGCTTATAGCACTACTTTCTCTGATAGTCAGTTAACATTCAGCGATAATGGGGATAATAAAGCCGCTGCCGTTGTCGCTAAAACAGTTAATAAAAAGCCTAAAGTGGTCGCTGAGAACAAGAAAGATCAATTAGTTCAGTTAACCTTACGCTCTAATGTACACGGCGATGAAGTATTTATTAATGATATTCGAGTAGGTTCTACTCGTTTGGTGACGAACTTACCACGTGGTTTGCATAAATTAGAAATACGCAAAGAGGGTTACATCCCTTATAAAGCGCGAATTGACTTAAAGAAAACGCGAACGCTTTTTGCTCAGTTGGAAAAAAAGTCAGAGTCGATTGCTGCACCGACTAAAAAGCGAGAGCAAATAATACAAGCAGATTGCCCAAAAGGAATGGAAGTTGATACACGCCCACCTATGGTGGACCCATCAGCAGTGATGATCCCCGTTGGCAAATTTAAAATGGGTGATATAAACGGCAATGGGCTTGAAAATGAACGCCCCGTGGTTGAAAAAACGATTAGTGAATCTTTTGCTATGCAGAGCAAAGAAGTGACTGTTGGCGCATTTGAAGCGTTTGTAAACGAAACGCAATATAAAACCGAAGCTGAAAAAGGCAAAGGTTGCGCATATTACCTCAACGGCGAACCTGTTTGGGAAGCAAGCTTAAATTGGCGTGCTCCAGGATTTGAGCAAACCAATGAGTTTCCTGCTGTGTGTTTGACAAAAAATGATGCTATTGCTTACGCTGAATGGTTTTCTGATAAAACAGCGCAAACGTATCGTTTACCTACTGAGGTTGAGTGGGAATATGCGGCGCGTGCAGGCACTGAGACAGAGTACCCATGGGGTAACGAAATTGGTAAAAACCTAGCTAACTGTGGTTGGTGTGGTAGCGAGTGGTCGAATAAACGCACGGCTCCCGTTGGATCTTTTTCTGCAAATGCATTTGGCTTATACGATACTGTAGGCAATGTATGGGAATGGACTAGTAGCACAGGGAATAAAAAAGATGCCGTTGTTCGCGGAGGTGCATGGAATTTTGCCCCTAGCCTTGCTCGTGCATCAACGCGTTTAATTTTAGCGCCAGATTTTAGAGCTAATTATATTGGCTTTCGCTTAATGAGCGAACGATAATATTTAATGGGGAAGCGGTGCTTCCTCTTTTTAATGATTACAAAGACGGCTGCGCTTTACATTGCTCATTGTGTTGAGAATGTTAAAGTAAGCGCAACTACAATAAGAACGAATTTCAAAGGTCATCCAGCCTCATGTTTAAAAAACTCCGTGGTATTTTTTCAAACGATCTATCGATCGATTTAGGTACAGCCAACACACTAATTTATGTAAAAGAAGAAGGTATTGTATTAAACGAACCTTCAGTTGTTGCTATTCGTCAAGAGCGTGCTGGTGGACCTAAAAGTGTTGCATCTGTAGGTACAGAAGCTAAGCAAATGTTGGGCCGTACGCCTGGTAATATTAAAGCTATACGTCCAATGAAAGACGGTGTGATTGCTGATTTTTATGTTACTGAAAAAATGTTACAGCACTTCATCAAACAAGTGCACAATAATAATTTTATGCGCCCAAGCCCACGCGTGCTTATTTGTGTTCCTTGTGGAGCCACCCAAGTTGAAAAGCGTGCAATTCGTGAATCAGCGATGGGTGCAGGTGCTCGCGAAGTCTACTTAATCGAAGAGCCAATGGCAGCTGCAATTGGTGCCGGTTTACCGGTGTCTGAAGCAACGGGTTCTATGGTGGTTGATATTGGTGGCGGTACAACAGAAGTCGCTATTATTTCACTTAATGGTGTTGTGTATTCATCTTCAGTACGCATTGGTGGTGATAAGTTCGATGAAGCCATTATTAATTATGTGCGTCGTAACTTTGGTAGCTTAATCGGTGAAGCCACCGCTGAGAATATTAAACACCAAATTGGATCGGCATTTAAAACAGACGAACCAGTAGAGATAGAAGTGCGTGGTCGTAACCTTGCAGAAGGCGTTCCTCGTTCGTTTACGCTTAACTCGCATGAAATCTTAGAAGCATTACAAGAGCCACTAATGGGAATTGTAAGCGCTGTCATGGTGGCGCTTGAGCAGTCTCCACCTGAGCTGGCATCTGATATTTCAGCGCATGGTATGGTGTTAACTGGCGGCGGCGCATTACTTAAGGATTTAGATCGCCTGCTAATGGAAGAAACGGGCATTCCAGTGGTTGTTGCTGATGATCCACTTACGTGTGTTGCACGTGGCGGCGGCAAGGCACTTGAGATGATTGATGTGCACGGTGGTGACGTTTTTAGTTACGATTAATGAAATCAATGTTTGAAAAAACGGTTTCTTTGCAACTGCGACTTTTTGTCGCAGTGCTTTTGAGTATCGTATTGATCCTTGGAGACAAGTACACGCAAGGTGGCGAGAACATTCGTACTAGTTTGAATACGTTGGTCAGTCCACTTATTTATGTTGCTAACCTACCTTACGAAGTATTTAGCTTTAGCGCCAAAAGTTTGCATACCCGTGAGCAGTTACTAACCGAAAACGAAGCACTCAAAAAGAAGCAAGTATTGCAAAGTGAGCAAATCCAGCAGTATGAGTTTTTAGCAAAAGAGAATCAAAAACTTCGTGCATTACTTGGCTCTTCCTCTAAACACACCAATCGTAAAATTATTGCTCAAGTACTTTCTGTTCATTCAAATCCTTATAGTCACCAAGTGGTGATAAATCGGGGAACCACCGATGGTTTAAGCGAAAGCCAAGCGGTGATTGATGATATGGGGTTAGTCGGGCAGTTGACTAAAGTTGGTTCAACAACCTCGCGGGTGCTGTTAATTACAGATACCACCCATGCAACACCGGTGCGTATATTACGAAACGATGTGCGCACAGTGGTTGAAGGTATCGGTAAAATTAACGTGCTAAAGCTATCACATGTGCCGCATAGCTTAGATGTTCGTATTGGTGATGTGCTGGTGACCTCTGGCCTAGGTGGTACCTTTCCTGAAGGTTATCCGGTTGCTGTGATCACCGAAATAACTCGTGATGAAGGCCAACCTTTTGCGCAAGTATTTGCTGAGCCGATAGCTCAATTAGATCGAATTCGGTTATTAGTGGTGTTATGGCTAAATCAGCAGGAGTTGATGGGTGATGATTAACCGTCATATGCTCTTAATCGCATTAAGTATTTTCTTTGCATTAGTAATGGCGCTAATGCCGTTACCTTTTTCACTTGAACCATTTCGTCCTGATTGGGTGCTGTTGGTGCTTATGTACTGGTCTTTGGCTTTACCGCATCGACTAAATATAGGGACTGCTTGGGTTGTTGGGTTATTAATTGACTTAGCAACAGGCTCCTCATTGGGTGTTAATTCCTTAACTTATTCAGTGTGTATTTTTGTTACTGCAAGTAACTTCCAAAAAATTCGCAATTTTTCATTGTGGCAACAAAGCCTACTTATAGGCTTGTTCTTAACGCTTTACCACTTAATGCAGTTTTGGTTAAATCACTTTTTACTTGGCGTTTATTTTAGCCCACATTACTTATGGCCTGTATTAACAGGCATGTTGAGCTGGATATGGGTATTTTTATTACTTCGAAAATACCGTAGACATTTTAGGATCAGATAATGACTTGCGCAGTATATTTAGCCTCCGCGTCTCCCCGTCGTAAAGAGCTTCTAACCCAATTGGGTATTGAATTTTCACAGTTTAGTGTTGATGCCGATGAAAGCCAGTTTGTTAATGAGCGCCCGCATGACTATGTAGAGCGTTTAGCGCGTTTAAAGGCGCAAATGGGCGTAGAGCAAGGTTATACTGACCGGCCAGTGCTAGGTAGTGATACTGTGGTGGTGATGGATAACCAATCATTATGTAAGCCTCGAGATAAAGACGATTTTACTCAAACCTTAAAGCGCTTATCAGGGAACACGCACCAAGTGTTAACTGCCATCGCTTTTGCTACATCAGATAAAGTACTCAGTTGTGTGGTCAGTACAGATGTCACCTTTAAAACGCTCAGTGATGAAGAAATACATGCTTATTGGCAAACGGGCGAGCCTCAAGATAAAGCCGGTGGTTACGGTATCCAAGGGGTAGGTGGGCGCTTTGTAACGCATATTTCGGGTAGCTATTTTGCCGTTGTCGGCTTACCTTTATATGAGACAGAACAATTATTAAATACATTCTTAAGAGGGTAGCATGAGTACAGAACTACTGATCAATGTCACGCCAAGTGAAAGTCGCGTTGCCCTAATCGAAAACGGTGTATTACAAGAAATTCAGCTAGAACGTATTGGTAACTTAGGTATCGTGGGTAATATTTACTTAGGTAAAATAAGCCGCGTGTTACCAGGTATGCAAGCCGCTTTTGTTGATATAGGCCTAGAGAAAGCCGCCTTTTTACACGCTTCAGATATCGTTAATAGTGCCTCTATTGTTGAGGGCGTTGACGACGAGCCGATTAAAAAAGTCCAAGATATTCGTGAACTGGTTCGCCAAGGTCAGTACATTATGGTGCAAGTGGTTAAAGACCCTTTGGGTAGCAAAGGGGCACGTTTAACCACTGATATCACGATACCTTCACGGTATTTAGTGTTTATGCCTGATGCGACACATGTTGGGGTGAGTCAGCGTATCGAAACGGAAGAAGAGCGTGCAAGGCTGAAAAAAATTGTAGCCGAATACGGCGATGAAAACGGTAGTTTTATTGTCAGAACAGCTGCTGAAGGCGCAAGTGAAGCGGAGCTGAGACACGATGCAGCTTTTTTAAAAAAGCTCTGGGATAAAATTGTCTCTAGACGCAGAAAAACAAGCAAAGCCAGTATCTTGCATGAAGATCTTACACTTGCCTTTAGAACGTTACGTGATTACGTTGGTGAAGATATGGAGCGCATCCGTGTTGACTCTAAGCTTACCTACCAAGAGCTTAAGCTGTTTACTGAAGAGTTTGTGCCTTTGTTATCACAAGTGCTTGAGTATTACCCAGGTGAGCGCCCCATTTTTGATTTATTTGATGTAGAAAGTGAAATTCAAAAAGCACTGCATCGTAAAGTTACTTTAAAATCGGGTGGTTATTTGATCATAGATCAAACTGAAGCGATGACCACTGTTGATGTAAATACAGGCGCTTTTGTTGGTCACCGTAACCTTGAAGAAACTATTTTTAATACCAACGTAGAAGCAACCTCTGCTATTGCTCGTCAACTAAGGCTGCGCAATTTGGGCGGTATTATTATTATCGACTTTATTGATATGGTAAGCGATGAGCATAAACGCCGTGTAATGCACTCATTAGAATCTGCACTCGATAAAGATCGTGCCAAATCTAATATCAATGGTTTGTCGGCATTAGGCTTAGTTGAAATGACCCGCAAACGTACCCGCGAAAGCCTAGAACATGTATTGTGTGATGTATGCCCAGCATGTTCAGGGCGAGGCTCACAAAAAACAGTTGAGACAGTCTGCTATGAAATTCTTCGTGAAATAGTACGTGTTAATCGCGCTTACGATGCAGATAAGTTTGTAGTGTATGCTTCGCCTGCAGTTTGTGAAGCGCTATTAAATGATGAGTATCATAACCTCGCCGAATTAGAACTATTTATTGGAAAGCAGGTCAATATTCAAACTGAAAGTTTATACAGCCAAGAGCAGTTTGATGTGGTAATGATGTAATGAAATTTAAAGCGGCCTGTTTTTATTGTGTGCGAAAATTATGGCAAATAAGTGCTGTAATTTTAGTACTACTGGCCGTGATTGTTTCTATTTTAAAATACACCTTACCCTACGCAAACGATTATAAAGGAGATATAGAAAGCTACCTTGATGATAAGTTTGATATTAGTTTATCTATAGGTGCTATATCAGCAAGTTGGCAAGGCAGTGGTCCCGCTTTAGTACTCGAAGAATTATCATTTAAAGACAACCAAACAGCCCCTATCTCTTTAACCATAGCTAAAACCAGTTTAGAGCTAAACCTTTGGGAAAGTTTAAAGTCGCTGCAGCTTAAATCAAATTACTTTGTGATCAATGGCTTTCATACCAAGGTTAATGTCGCTAATTTATTTGCTGGTAATCAAGATGAAGTTTCATTTGAGCAAAAAGAACTAATAGAAGGACTGTTTTTAGGCGAAACCGGTCACTTTGCAATAGAAAACTCCAGCATCAGCTTTGTACTAGAAGATAACAAAGAACGTAAACTATTATTAGAAAACATTGTATGGCAAAACCAAGATAAACAGCATCTTGGTAGCGGTAGCCTAGCGTTACCGGGAATTTCTGTGGGTAATTTTGATGCCCGTATTGCGCTCAAAGGTGAAACCTTAGAGCAAATGGTGGGCGATTTATATGTGCAGGCTAATCAGGTTGATGTGTCAAATTGGTTGGCCCAGTATATAAATACTCAAAAGCAGCAACTGCATAGTGATTTAAACTTACAAGCATGGCTTAGGCTAGAGCAAGGCTTAGTAAGTGACGTAAAAGTACAGTGGTTACCGAGTGCGGTAAATTGGCAACTCAATGATCAAACACAAAAGGTCAGCCTAAGTGAAGGGGGATTTCATTTATACCCTGAGCAAAATAGCTGGCGGTTAAAAAGTACCGGCTTAGCGTTTAGTACCAACGAAATAACGTGGCCTAGCCTCGAATTTGAAGCTTTATTAGGCAAGCAAAATAAAATATGGCTGCAGCAACTCGATTTAGCCCTATTAAATGATTTAGCAGAATTAACTAATTTTACTGATTTAACTCCTTTTTTAGCTCGCCAACCCAGTGGTGAAATAAAAAACGCGTATCTAGAGTTTGCCGATGCAAAGCAATGGCAGTTGTGGTTTGAAGCCGATGAAATTAGCTGGAAAGAAAAAAACGCCGTACCCGCCGCTCAATCCTTAAGGGTTGATGGATTGGTTAATCAGCAATATGGCCGGATCACTATTTTTGGTGAAAACAGCCACTTAATTACAGGTGCTAGTTTTAGTAATAATATTGACTATAACCAGCTAAACATTGAATTAGATTTAGCTAAGCGCTCAGGCGATTGGCATATTAGTAGTGATAACCTGTGGTTTGATAACAATGAAGTGACCTTAAGTGCACAGATGAAATTAAGTTTAGGTAAGACGCCTCGCTTAGATTTATATGCCGAAGCATTTGCCCCCGATGCCAGTATTGCCGGTCATTATTTTCCTTTAACGTTAATGAGCCCTGAGTTAGTTAGTTATTTAAATGGCGCAATAAAATCAGGTGAAGTAACAAATGCCCAGGTGTTATTTTCTGGTCCACTATCAGGCTTTCCATTTGACGATGGTTCTGGGCAGTTTGATGTTTTAGCGCAAATAGATAATGCTACCTATCAATTCGATCCGGCTTGGCAAGCAGTCACAAATGCCAGTGTAAAGCTGCATTTTGCAAATGAGCGAATGGATATTTATAGCCAGCAAGGCCAACTGGTAAACCTTGACGTTGGCAGTAGTGTACATGTGAGTATTGATGACTTAATGGGCGATGCGCCATTGGTGGTTAGTATTGATAAGCAAGCTGAGCTTGAAAAAATGCACGATTTTTTTGTCGCCACGCCTTTAGCAAATCCATTAGCTGATATTTTTAATGTTGTGCAAGGACAGGGGCTTGCCAGCGCAAACATTGAATTGCTAATCGGTTCACAATTTGAGGGCGGAGCGAGTGTAACTGGTAAGGTTAATTTACTCGACTCACCTCTTTATATTTCTGCTCCCGGTATTTCGCTTGAGCATTTAAAGGGTGAACTTAGCTTTAATAATCAACAAATAAACCTCACCGATGCTACGGCTACATGGCTTGGTATGCCATTAACGATTAACTACACTAGTGACGCAAACGCAGAGGATTATCGCGCTAATATAAATATAAATGCTCAGCTTGATGCGCAAACACTCATAAACCATGGTCAAGGTATTTTAGATGGTTACTTAAGCGGGCAAAGTGACGTTGATATTGCTTTAGAGCTTAATTTTACCGAGCAAGGGTTTAACTATCGTGCCGAAGTTGAATCGCCACTTATTGGCTTAAATAGTTCCTTGCCAGGAGTATATACAAAAAGCAGTGAGCAAATTTGGCCTCTGAGTGCGGTTATTCAAGGTGATGATATCTCTAATCTGATCACTGCAAATATTAATGAGTTATTTTATTTCAATGCCATTCTAGACAATACTCAATCGCAGTTTACCAACGCTCATTTTATTATCGGTGAAAAAGATTTAGGGCTTAACTCACAAAATTTAGCGGTGAGTATTAATTTAACGCAAAGTGAGTTATTACCTTGGGTTGATTTAATTGATCAAATTATTAATGTAGCTAAAGCGCAGTCTGACAGTGCCTCGACGGGCGTGATGCCGCCTTTACATGAAGTGGTTGCGAATATTAACTCTTTTAACGTGAGTGGCATGCAGTTTAATGATTTTGATATGCGTTTATCGCCCCTAAATAATAATTTGCAATTAAAGCTCAATGCCAAAGAGTTAAGAGCCGAAGTATTTATACCTAGCGGGCAATCAAGTCAGCCGATTCGAATTAATAACGATTATTTAAGGCTTAATTTTTTAGATACAGAATCAGAGCAACCGAGCGAAAAATCAACCCCTGAACAACTTGCATGGCTTACAAAATTACCGGCTATTGAATTTGAATGTGCCGATTGTAAAGTAAGTCATTATCAGCTTGATAAGGTAAGCGCCTCATTGTTAGGCGATGGTAAAAAGCTGCTTATTTCTGAGCTAGTGGTTGATAAGGGCGACCATATATTACGGACTAAAGGGCAATGGCAGAATGGCCTAACGGCGATGAGCGGTGAACTTAAAAGTAATGATATTGGCGCCTTATTTAATGAGTTTGATATTACCACCACTATTAAAGACTCAAACGCCAATCTAAATTATCAGCTAAATTGGCAAGCGGCACCTTATGATTTAGACATTGCCAGTTTAGATGGTGAAATTAGCTGGGATTTAGGCGAAGGCCATTTAACTGAAATCAGTGATGGAGGTGCACGCGTATTCTCATTACTGAGCCTTGATTCATTAGTGCGTAAGCTAAAGCTTGATTTTAGAGATGTATTTTCTAAAGGTTTTTTTTATAACAGCATGCAAGGCACCATGCAGATAGATAAAGGCATTGCCTATACCCAAGATACTAAAATGGATGGGGTACCTGCCGATCTCTCTATAAAAGGGTATGCAAATTTAAATACTCTCGAAATTGACTACGACTTAGCCGTGGCACCACAAGTAACCTCGAGCATTCCGGTGATTGTGGCTTGGATGGTTAATCCAGTAACGGGGCTTGCAGCTTTAGCAATTGATAAAGTGATTCATTCTGCCCGAGTGATCTCAGAGATCAACTTTAAAGTAACAGGCAAAATGAACGATCCTCAGGTACAAGAGTTAGATCGTAAGAGTCGAGAGGTGACTTTACCGCAAGCAGCACAAAACCAGCCACAAGCATCCTCAGAGTTAAAACTTAAAGATGCCGAGGTTAGCGCCACACAATGAATAAACAACACATAAACTCATCTCCTGCGATTATCGCATTGCAAATGTGCTCAGGCTTAAACCCTGATGATAATATTGCAAAATTAAAACAGGCATTACAAACCTTACCGACAGCTCGTCCGCTGCTAGTGTGTTTACCAGAAGCATTTTTAGTGTTTAGTAAACACGCAGGTGATACGCTTTTAGTGTCACAGCGCATTGAACAGTACAAACAGCAACTCAGTGAATTGTGCCGTAAACACAACATTTGGTTAAACGCTGGCACGTTACCAGAGCCATATAACCAGCATAAGTATTACGCCGCCTCTCATTTATTTAATAATCAAGGCGATATTGTTGCAAGCTATAACAAAATACATTTATTTGATGTTGAGGTAGATGACCAGACCGGCAGCTACCGAGAATCCGATTTTACTCAAGCCGGCGATGAGGTTGTGGTTGTTGATTCGCCCTTTGGTAAAATTGGTTTAACAGTATGTTATGATTTGCGTTTTGCTGGTTTATTTAATGCCTTAGTTCGCAAAGGCGCCGAAATTATATTAGTACCCAGTGCGTTTACTGTTCCAACAGGTAAAGCGCATTGGCAGCCGCTACTTGCAGCGCGAGCTATAGAAACGCAATGTTATGTTATTGCTGCAGCGCAATATGGAACGCATGAAAACGGTAGGCAAACTTATGGTCACAGCCTCATGTTATCGCCTTGGGGTGAAACATTAAGTGAAAAATCAACAGGGCTTGGTTTTATTAGTTGCACCGTAGATTTAAACCAGTTACACAAAATTAGACGAGATATGCCGTTGCAATCTCACCAACGATTTAGAGAGCCATTATTATGAATTCGGTTGAACAGCATTTATTACACGACAGCCAGCTAAATCGAGAAGAACTCGAAAAAACATTAGCTTATATTCACCAGCACAAAGTTGATTATGCCGATCTTTATTTTCAATCGAGCCATCATGAGTCTTGGGTATTAGAAGACGGCTTAGTAAAAGAAGGCTCTTATAACGTTGAGCGTGGTGTGGGTGTGCGGGCTGTAAGCGGTGAAAAAACCGGTTTCTCGTATTCAGACGCAATTAATCTTGAAGCGTTAAACAAAGCAGCCACCGCTGCTCGTAGTATTGCCGATGCCGGTGAAGATAAAGCGGTTAAAGTATTTAGTGACGTGGCTGCAAAGCAGCAGTTTGCACCGCATCAACCAATTTCTAGTATGAGCGATACCGATAAAGTTAATTTGTTACGTGAGCTTGAAAATTATATTCGCGAATTAGCCCCTGATGCTGAGCAAGTTATTAGCTCAATGTCTGCGGTATACGAAGAAGTATTAATTGCAGCCAGCGATGGCACCTTTGCTACCGATATTCGCCCACTGATCCGTTTAAACTGCTCTGTATTGCTAGAGAAGAATGGTCGTCGTGAACGTGGCGGTGCTGGTGGCGGTGCGCGCCTAGATTATGGTTACTTTAAAGAGCTGGTAGATGGTAAGCCGCGTTGGATGGGTTTTGCAGAAGAAGCCATTCGTCAAGCTAAAGTAAACTTAGAAGCTATTGATGCCCCAGCGGGTACTATGGAAGTGGTATTAGGTAATGGCTGGCCAGGCGTGTTGTTGCACGAGGCCGTAGGTCATGGCCTAGAGGGAGACTTTAACCGTAAAGGCGCGTCTGCGTTTAGCGGTAAAGTAGGTCAAAAAGTTGCTTCAGAGCTATGTACTGTGGTTGATGATGGCACTATGGCCGATCGCCGTGGTTCACTTAATGTCGATGATGAAGGCACGCCTGCAGCCTATAACGTACTTATCGAAAACGGTATTTTAAAAGGCTATATGCAAGATAAAATGAACGCGCGTTTAATGGGGGTAAACCCAACAGGTAATGCTCGTCGGGAATCATACGCGCATTTACCTATGCCACGTATGACCAACACTTACATGTTAGGCGGCGAGCATAGCCAAGCTGATATTATCAGCACGGTTAAAAAAGGCGTGTTTGCTCCCAATTTTGGTGGCGGCCAAGTGGATATCACCTCGGGTAAGTTTGTATTTAGTGCCTCAGAAGCGTATTTAATTGAAAATGGTAAAATCACCCAGCCAATTAAAGGTGCTACCTTAATTGGTAATGGCCCTGAGGTTATGCAACAAATCTCTATGGTAGGTAATGATTTAGCACTTGATAAAGGCGTCGGTGTTTGTGGTAAAGACGGTCAAAGTGTACCAGTAGGCGTAGGCCAGCCAAGTTTGAAAATTGATCAGTTAACGGTAGGTGGTACTGCTTAACTTAATAACTGTAAAACGCTATAAATAAAACCTTGAAAGTGCATGCTTTCAAGGTTTTTTATTCTAAATTTCAGGTTTATTAGAATAGCTTGTTACATTTTTATTATTCACTTTACCTTTATCTCGCCCTAGAATAGGTACTTAGTTGAGTTTGGCTATTTTAGGAAAAATAATGTCTAGTCGTTACTTGTTTTTACTGTTTTTCATATTGCTATCAGGATGCTCTTCTTTGTCTCAGGATGAATGTATACAGGCCAATTGGACAAATCTAGGCTTTAGTCATGGTGAGCAAGGGTATACATTTGAACATGGCAGAGAAATCATATCTGCTTGTAGTGAATTTGGCATCACTGCAAAATTAGATGATTATCAAGCTGGTTACAAACAGGGGCTCGCAGCCTTTTGTGAGCCTGAAAATGGCTTTACCCTAGGTTTACGAGGCGATGCGTATAACGGGATTTGTAATGACACACAGTTTAGAAAAGCATGGCAAGAAGGTAATGAGCGTTATCAATTTGAAGCAAGGAAAGCCGAGATAGATGATCGACTTAATAATATTAATTGGCGGCTGCAATCTATTAGTGATGAATTAACGAGTGATAAACCGTCAAGTAGCCAAAGTAAAGAGTTACGCCGAGAGCGAGAACAGTTGGAGAGAGAGCGTCGTGATTTAAGAAAAGAAAAAGCACTTCTGCCATTACTCAACAAGCTTCCATCATGGCATTTTGAGTACGAACTATAATTTATAACGTGTTCTTTTAAGGTGATTAATATGAAAGTAATGTCAATTTTAATAACATTTCTGATCCTCAGTGGGTGTGCGTCAAAAGAAATGCCAGAGGGTTATGGAGATGAAGTATTTGCAGAGCATGAGTGCTTAGGTGGTGAAGTTGAAACAGACTATAGCTACACAATTTTTAGTTCTGACGAAGATGAAAGCAATAAGAGCACGGTGAAGTCGACTTGTCATCCAGTGAAAACGCAGTCTGAACTTGAACGAGATATAAGAACGGGTGGTTGATAGAACAAAATAAAAACCCACTATAGAGTGGGCTCTGTATTTTAAGAATTAAAGCTCAAAAGGAGCAACACCGACAGCTTGCATTGTGTAACCTACTTGGGCGATTTCGCCAGACCAAGTTTGCGTTTTAATAATACCCGTTACAACAATCGCATCGTATAAGCTATCGATAGGGACACCGCCTTTAATGGTCACATGAACCAGCTGATTTGGCGGCGGCGGGGGCACATGAATACAGGCACCAAAGTAAGGGACTAATAAAAACTCGGTGATAAGTTCGCTATCGCCTTCAAGAGGTACAACAAAACCAGGTAAGCTAACAGACTGCCCATCAAGTGCTTTAACAACTGGCGCGTCTAAATCAGGTTGTACCCAGTTTTGTTCACTGCCTTCGTGATTAGCTTGTGCTTGAGTATCTATTTGTACATGGCCCTCGGGTATGAGGTCTTCCCAAAAAATTTCCTTGGGTGGATTTGCAACGCTAGCAAAGCTAATTAGCACTGCGCTTAATAGCATTAAAGAGTGTGTAGTTACTTTAAACAACGTCATGATCATCCTAAAGTTTATATTTTTATACTCATACCATCACTGAGAGAATAAAAGTAAGCGCGTGTTGCGGGGATCAAACCAATAATGAATCCCGCAGCCATAATAACGCCAATCAAAGTGAGTTCATAGTCAGAGAGCATACTGATATTAATGCTAACCCCTGCTTGGCTTTGCAAGTAACCCGCCGTAGTGCCCATAAGTGCATAAAATAAAATACACCCTATCAAACAGCCTAAAAAGGTGGTGAGCAGTGATTCCATACTGATCAGCGAAAATAACTGCCAAGGGCGAGCACCCACAGAGCGTAATATTGCCAATTCTCTGCGGCGTTGATTAAGGTTAGCAAGTAGTGTGGTTAACATACCGAGCAAGCTAATAATGACCACCACAAATGAAAATAACAGCAGTATTTTTTCTATTATTGCCAGCATTTCCCAAAGCTCTTTTAAAGTGACTGTGGGCATAATCGCTAATAGAGGCTCTTGTTTATATTGGTTAATGTTGCGCCTAATTTGTAGCGTATAAAGCGGTGAGTCGAAGCCCATTAAAAAGGCGGTAATTTGTTTTGGGTGCCCAATTAATGCATGGCTCGAGTGATCATGATGATCGTCATGATCATGATGGCCGCCACCATGGATCAGCTCAATTGCCGCCAGTGGCACATGCAAGGTTTTATCCACTGGGGTACCGGTAGGCTTTAAGATACCGACCACTTTAAAAGGGTTATCATCATGATGATGAAAGCTAGTATTGCCCATACCATGAGAAATAACGATTTCATCGCCAATTTGATAAGCTAATTTTTTTGCAACCTCACTACCTATAACAACTTCATTGATGCTAGAAAAAGCCTGTCCTTGTTCAAATACTAAGGGCTGTTTTTTGGCAAATCGGTAGTGCTTAAAATAATCGAGTGTGGTGCCTAAGACTGCTTGGCCTTTGTGGCTATCTCCAAGGCTGATAGGAATGCTCCACTTAACCCCGCGCTGTTTTGTTATGTATTGATAGCTTTGCCAACTCACCCCATTGTTGGTATGGCCAATCCTAAACACCGAGGAGAGTAGTAATTGAATATCGCCAGTACGTGCGCCAACAATTAAATCGGTACCCGAAATGGTATTACTAAAACTACTTTTGGCATCCACGCGAACGCGCTCAATACTGAGTAATAACATGACGCTAATCGCAATAGTGAGCAATGTCAGTAATACGCTGGCACGTCTATTGAGCAAACTTTTATAGGCGAGTTTAAATAAAATCATACATCACCTTGTAAATTTACTAAGTCGATTGTGCGGCTGAAGAGTGGCTTTAGTGTTTCATCGTGGCTGACAAAAACAAGGGTGCTGTTACTTTTTTTTGCTTGTTCAAATAGCAGCTTGATAAAGCTTTCACGATTTTGTGTATCAAGCGCCGAAGTGGGCTCATCGGCAATGATAAGTTCAGGGCTGCCTATAAATGCCCGCGCTGCAGCAACTCGCTGTTGTTGCCCAATACTCAAAGTGGCAACATTTTGATTATGAAAGTGCGCCTCTAACCCCAGTGCATTGAGTAATCTGGCTGCTTCACTCTCTAAATTATCGGCTTGGCTGAGCACGTGTTGCTGACGTTTTTTTGAAAATTGGCACCCTAAACACACGTTTTCTAATGGGGTTAAATAAGGTAGTAAATTAAAGTTTTGGAAAATATAGCCAACATGATCAGCTCTAAATGCATCGCGCTGTGCGTTGGTGAGCGCACTGAGGTTTTGGTTTAAAACACAAAGTTGGCCGCTAGTGGTAACATTAATGCCTGCCAGTAACGCCAGTAAGGTAGATTTACCACTGCCGCTTGGACCATGTAAAAAAACATGTTCCCCGGCATTAATCGTAAGCTGCTTAATAGCGAGAGTCGGGGGGACTGCGCTTTTTTGCCATTTGAAAGAGACATTCTCAAGGTTGATCATAACGGCTTACCAACTCCAATAGTTAAGTCTTTTGCGCATTTTAAATTGTCTAATAAAATTAAGCGGTTTAGCTTTGAGCTTTTCATCACTATGCAATAGTTCATTGGTTGCGCAAAGTACTCGTTGGCTTGACTTACCATCTGTGTATGGGTGTAACTCTTGGCAAAAAGCTTCAATATTATCTACAAGTTCTTTTGGGTAAGTTAGTGCGTAGTCTATTGCGGCTTCAACGTTATTTTTATCCGTAATATCAAGTAAGTGTTTTTCAGGTGCTTTATTGCAAAACGTTACAACCGGTTTTCGTTGTACCAAAAACATCAGTAATATGGATGAAGTGTCGCACAGCATTACATCAGCAGATTGTAATAAAGGAATAACATTGTCTGTTTCAACAAAGGTTAGATTGTCATTACTCAACGCTTTGTATTTATCAACCCACTCTTGTGCCATTTTAGGATGAAACTGAACTAAGAGTCGCCATTTACCGCTTTCACTAAAGTGTTTTATTTGTTCATAAAGTTTAGGTGCAAGAGATAAGCGTTTTGAGAATGTAGAGCAGATCAATACTGTTGGGCGAGAGTCTGTTTCATCAATGTGGCTAGGCTTTGAGTTACCGTTAAAAAATTGATCTAGGGGAGGCCAACCTGTTTCTACTACCTTAAAATAACCCAATTTTTTTTGTAACGCCGTAAATGGAGCCGTTGTATTTGGGCCTTGTGTACAATATAAATCAAAGCAGCCCCGCACTTTAAAGTGATCGTTTTGGCCTTTTTTATTTAGCTTTCCAGCATCAAAGCCGTGAAAAACAGCCACTTTCTTTCCGGGAAAAAATGTAGGGATAGAGTTCGCTGGTGCAAAGGTTGCGTCAGGCGCCCATTGATTTATTTCGTGGATGGAGCTTAGCGTTTTTTCATCACTTTTTAGAAAGTCAGGATTAACATTATCGCCTTCTAAAAACCATTTAACTTCCCCTCCTTGAGCTAATATTTCTGCTTGCAAAGGTCTTAAAATAGCGTAGGAATAATTTTGAGAAATATACATTAAATATTTCTTATTCTTAGTGGCAGTTAAATAGTTCAAGCTAGCTCCTTAGGGCAAGTAATCATGCAAGTTTACCCCAATGCGCCAGCTAGATAAATATACTGAGGTGATTTGTTTTTAGCCTAAGATTGAGCTTTGTGGTTGGCTAGATTATTATAGAGCGCCTAACCCCAATTCCATACTTTGCTCTTTGAGCATGCCAAACCCCGGAGATAGCATGACTAGCTATAAAGTTTTAGACGTAAACGATGACTTACCCATTCGTACCAAAGGTAAAGTACACAGTGGTAAAGTGCGTTCAGTTTATTGGTTAACCGATGCAGATAGCAAACGCTTAATAAATGAAAAAGGCTATAACGTTCCTGCCGATACTGAATTAGCCATTATGGTTATTTCAGACAGAATTTCTGCTTTTGATTGCATATGGCAAGGTGAAAATGGCCTAAATGGCGTTCCTGGTAAAGGGATTGCATTAAACTCAGTGGCTGCTCATTGGTTTAACATGTTTAATGAAGCCGGTTTGGCGGGTAATCATATTGTTGATATTCCTCATCCCTACGTATGGATTGTTCGTAAAGCCAGTACAGTTAAAGTTGAAGCGATTGCTCGTCAATATATTACCGGCAGTATGTGGCGCGACTACGCCAAAGGCGAAAGACACTTTTGTGGTTTGCAGCTTCCCGAAGGCTTAAAAGCGAATCAAAAGCTTGAGCAAGTACTTATAACTCCCTCTACTAAGGGTATTATAGAAGGGGTTGCTGATATTCCTGCCGTTGATGATGTAAACATCACTCGTGAAAATATTACAAACAACTTAGATGTTTTCAATTTTAAATCGGCTGACGATGTCACCAAATACGAAAAATTATTGGTTGAAGGGTTCGAGCTAATTAGTAATGAGTTAGCTAAGCTCGGGCAAATTTTCGTCGATACTAAATTTGAATTTGGTTACGTAGAAGATTTAAATGGTGCGCAGCAACTTATTTATATTGATGAAGTAGGGACACCAGATTCATCGCGTATTTGGGATGAAGTATCTTATAAGAATGGCAAAATTGTTGAAAACTCAAAGGAAGGCTTCCGTCAGCTGTTAATTAATAACGTACCAGAGAGTGATGTGTTATTAAATAAAGACCGTATGGCTGAGCGTGAGCAGCTAGCAAAAGATTATATTTTATCTGAGTCAGTAATGCTTGAAGTGTCTGACACTTATGTGGGTATCGCTAGCAAAATTATCGGTAAAGAGATCGTTATACCCAATGATCCGCGCCAAGAAGTGATTGCAATTTTAGATACTGACTACGGGTTAATCGTTAATTAGCGAAGTAAGTAGACAGGCATAGCAATGCTCATTTTTACTAGTAAAAAAGTATTTATTTTAACTAACTGAGCTATAATTCTTGCAATTAGTGCTCGTCTCTAATTAACTTAACCTATAGTGAATATTTAGGTGTGATTATGTTAGAGCGGGCAATGCAAGTTATTGCAAAACGTCGTTATTTATTAGTACTGGGTGCATTGTTTAGTGTGTCGGCCTTTGGCAATACTATTAATTTGGTTATTAAAGATCAGCATGACCAAGTATTGCCTAATGCTGTCGTAGAAATAAATCATTTACCTTCTTCAAAAACTACGGGCAATTTACCCACGGCGGTAATGGATCAAGTTGATAAACAGTTTTCTCCAGAGTTGCTTATTGTGCACCAAGGTCAGTACGTCGACTTTCCAAATAGCGATAATATTCGCCACCATGTTTATTCTTTTTCAAAAGCTAAACCTTTTCAATTAAAGCTCTATTCTGGCCAGCCAGAAGAACCTATTAAGTTTGATAATCAAGGTGTTGTTGTTCTAGGCTGCAATATTCATGACTCCATGGTGGGCTATATATATGTCGCTAACAGTAGTCATGTGTATACCAGTAACGAGCAAGGCCAGATAAAGCTGCAAGTAGACACTTTTCCTGTGCAAGCCAGTGTTTGGCATTCACTGCAAACAGCTCCCTTGGATAATAAAAAACTGTTTAATATAGAATCAACCAGCCCGTTATCAATAACTATAAATACATCTACCCCTGCACCACGTAATACCTTTGGCAGTCAATTTAGGGAAGGCAATGGCCAATAATTTACGCAGTCGTATTACAACGCTTTGCGTTGGCTTGGTATTACTCACTACCTTGGTTAGTTTACTGAGCTTTTGGTGGTCTACCAGTAAATTTCAGGCAGAAAAAGTGCAACAAAATATAACGGTTGCGCAAAGCGTTTATAAACAATATTTAAAATCAAAAGAGAGCTTATTATTAACAGCCGCAAAGGTGTTAACCGCTGATTTTGGTTTTAAGCAAGCGGTTGCAACTCGTGATGCCGCCACTATTAGCAGTGTGTTATACAACCACAGTCAACGGATCAATGCGGATCTTATGCTGTTGCTCGATTTATCAGGGCGGTTAGTATCAGCTAATGTTAATGCACAAAATTTTGCCGATAACCTACAGCCCTTAATGGATGAGTTATTAAATAATTCTGAGCAATCGAGCTTTGTGGTGTTAAATAACCAGCTGTACCAAGTGATTTTATTGCCAGTTAAAACTCCCAGGACTATCGCTTACAGTTTGGTCGGATTTAAAATAACATCTGCAGTGGCTACTGAGCTAAAAAGCTTAACCGGAATGGAGGTTAGTTTTGTTGCGCAATTAGATGATTTTGCAACAAGCTCGCTAGTATCCCAACCAGATAACTTTCAACCAATAGCGTACTTTACCAAAAAAACTACGGCTCGTTTTTTTGCCGAATATTTGGCCTATGAAAACGAACAAATAGCTTTACCCTCTTTACAATCGCATCCGATAACCTTACTGCTTAGCGCAGATTTAAGCTCGAGTTATCGCGATATTGAGCAATTATTATTAACGCTGATCACACTCGCTGTTTTAACTATGTTATTTGGTGTGATCACCAGTAGTTTGTTAGCAAATAATTTAACGACAGGACTTTCACAGTTAGCGGTTATTGCCAGACAGTTTGCAAAAGGCGACTACCGCTTTAAATTTGAAGGTAAAAAGCAAAGCAGTGAAATAGAAACGCTCGTGAATGCTTTTAATAACATGGGTAATGATATTAATAAGCGTGAGCAGCAAATAAGTTTTCAAGCACATCACGATACTTTAACAGGGTTTTATAACCGTTCTGCTATGTTAGATTTATTAGCTAAGCGGCTCACTAATGATGCGCGGTACACGCTTGTTGCTATTGATATAAAAGGCTTAAGGCATATAAACGATAAGCTTGGTCCACAAGTAGGGGATGGATGTTTAATTGCAGTGGCAAACCGTATTCGTCAATTTTCTGATGAGCTAGGTGGTTTCCATGCCCGTATTGGTGGCGATGAATTTTTAACGGTTTACCCTTGTGCAGAGGTTGAGCAGGTAAAATGTGCAGTGGCTGATTTACTCAAGCAATTACAGCTAGCTTACAAGGTTAAAAATTTAAAAATAAGCTTACGTTTTAATGCTGGTATTGTGCAATACCCAGAGCAAGGGACTAAAGCAGACGATTTAATGCGACGTGTACTCATTGCTGTTGATGCAGCTACAACGAGTCAGCAAAGCTTACATTATTATCAAGACGGTGAAGATGAGGCGCATTTAGACCGTTTAATTATGCTTGATGAACTCAAACAAGCAATTGATGATGATAATGGACAATTATTTATGACCTATCAGCCTAAATTGAATATTAAAAGTCAGAAAATTGATAAGGTAGAGTCTCTTATTCGTTGGCAACGAAAAGATGGTGGCTGGGTCTCGCCTGAGGTCTTTATTGATTTAGCCGAGCAGTCAGGGTTAATAGTAGAGCTGACCGCTTGGGTTGTCGAGACTGTGATTGCACAAATAGCCGATTGGTCAAAAAAGGATATTCATTTACAAGCCGCTATAAATGTTTCTGCCCAAGATATTGCTCATTCAGGTTTTCACGCTTCGTTGGTAGCCACCTTAAATAAATACCAAGTAAACCCAAGCTCTGTCACTATTGAGTTGACGGAGCGCGATATGATTGAAAATGAAGCCCAAGGTATTAAAGCGTTAGAAGATTTAAAAACTATTGGCGTTAAAATCTCATTAGACGATTACGGTGTCGGACAAACATCATTGGGGCGCTTAAAGATGTTACCTATTGATGAGCTTAAGTTAGATAAATGCTTTATTTTAACTCTGCACGAATCACAAAAAGATCAATACATAGTGCGCTCTTCAATCACATTGGGTCACCAATTGGGGTTTTCTGTTGTGGCTGAGGGTGTGGAAACCGCTGAGTCTTTATCAATGCTTCACGAAATGCAATGCGATCATGCGCAAGGTTATTATTTAAGTCGCCCTTTAAAAGCGCAGCAATTAGAACAATGGTTAGAGGAATATCAGCGTGTACATTAAGTTATTATTCGCCTTGGCACTCTCATTTTGTAGTGCGTTAAGTATGGCTGCTACGGGGAAATTATTAGCAACACCTGGGGTGTCTCAAATTGAAGGTAGTGCAGGGGGCGGATTAGTTCCTTGGGCACAATTAGCAGGGTATGCCAGTGAAGACGAATGGGCTGTTAATGGTTTTTGTAGTCGTGCTGATGTTACTGACTACCGTCTTGATGTCTGCGGCATGCAGCTAAACCTATTCAATCGAGTTGAGCTCAGTTATGCGGCGCAGCAGTTTGATGTGCCTGCGCTCAATACCGAAATAGAGCAGTCAATTACTGGAGCAAAAGTACGTTTATACGGTGATATTGTTTATAGTCAGTGGCCACAGCTAAGTGTGGGCGTACAGCATAAATCACTAGAGGATGGCACAGTAGCAAAGTTAGTTGGCGCAAAAAATACCAGTGGTACAGATGTGTACCTAGCCGCCAGTAAATTACATTTGGGCGCACTTGCTGGGTACAACTGGTTTTGGAATGTGACCACCCGCTACAGTAAAGCCAATCAGCTAGGACTGTTAGGGTATGGCGGGGCTAATGAGGGCAGCCATATTTTGCTAGAAGCAAGTAGTGCAGTTTTTGTAAGTCGTGAACTTGCCATTGGTGTTGAATATCGACAAAAAGCCAACAACTTGGGGTTAGGCGAACAAGATTGGCGTGATTTATTTATAGCGTGGATACCAAATAAGCATATGAGTGTGACTGCGGCCTATTTAGATTTAGGGCGGATTGCTGGTGTTGATAATCAAACTGGCTGGTATTTATCGGTTACGGGGTATTGGTAATGAAACTGAGTGTATTTATTTTTTGTTGTTTAAACTTACTTGCAGGGTGTACAACCCAACCCAACACCTCTTTGTATCACCAGCTTGGCGAACAAGCTGGGCTTGAGAGGCTAACTGATAGTTTTATTACACAAATAGGTAATGACCAACAAGTGTTTCATTACTTTGAGCACAGTAATATCAGTCATTTTCGACAAGGGTTTATTAGCCATTTATGTTCGCTGGTGGAGGGCCCTTGTGAATATAAAGGTGACTCTATGGTTGCTATTCATACTGGCATGAATATAAACGAAAAAGACTTCAATCACGTTGTCGATTTATTAATAAATGCAATGAACGAGCAAAATATCCCACATACAGTGCAAAATAAAATTTTAGCTAAAATGGCGCCATTGCGTGGCGAAATTATTAAGATTTAATTTTATAATCAAATGCATACATTTAAAAATATGCTTGGTATTACTCACTTGTAATTTTGGCAAGATCCGCAGTTTTATATCGTCTTTGCATATGAATACTCGATCTATGAATTAAATTTCTGATAAATGTACTGCGGTTTGAGTGCGAACCTGCATTAGCGCTTGTTATTTCACTAATAAAGCTTCGATCTTCGGCAACCGGGTAGGGTTTTATGCCAATCATACTTAGCCCTACTTCTGTGTGAAATTGCATATCGACATCTACGGGTCTAAAAAATGGTTTTCTTTGCAGTAGTTTTTTAGCCCCACTTAATGAAATGATGTAGCCTTGAGTGCCATTTGGTGCTTTTTTATAATTACCGACTGTTAGATTATTTTCTAATGGGGCACTGTCAATAAATGGAAAATTTCTGTTGTCAGATAATTTTATTAAATCCCAGTTTTTCAATTTAAGCGCCGCATCAACAACATCTTTAAGTGAAGCTTCAATGAAAAGGTCATCCTCTAATACAACACAAAAAGGCATGTTTTCATTAACCATTTTTTGCCAAAGGCGCATATGACTTACATAGCAACCAATTTCACCTGCAGATAGATTGCGATTGTAACGTTTTTTATTTTTTTTCGGGCAATACCACTTGAGGGTTTCTTCTTCACTAAGGTTTTTGCCAATGGTCGCTTCAAAACGTTCAGCATTTAAGTGTAGACTGGTAAGTCGCTTTAGGGTTGTTTCCCAACGGTCTTCGCAGCCTTGCATATTGATAATGTAAAAAGGGATTGGCATAATTTTATTTTACTTAGAAACCTCAAAGCAGCTATTTTAGCATTATTATAATTTGTAACCAGTCTAAATTCTGTTTATAAACAGGCTGTAATAATATATAGCTATTTCATTTCCTCAAATTTGGAAAGACGATGAAAAACATGGTCAGTGCACAATGGTTACATGCTCGCTTAGAGCAAGCTAACCTGGTTATTTTTGATGCGGGTATGTTACGTCCCTCAGCTGCGGGGGAGTACTCACCCGTTGCCATGCTTCCTAAAGCACAACGGTTTGATATCAAAAAAGAACTCGCAGATACCTCAAACCCATTGCCTAATACCTTGTGTAGTGCAGAACAATTTACTCAAGTGATGCAAAAAGCGGGAGTGAATCACGATTCACTTGTGGTGATTTATGAAGATGCAGGGTTATTCAGTGCAGCTAGAGCTTGGTGGATGTTTAAAGCCATGGGGTTTGATAACGTAAAAGTCCTCAGTGGCGGTTTAGCCAAGTGGCTTGAACTCGGGCTTCCGGTTGAATCAAACTATACACAAGCATCATTAAAAGGCGATTTTATTGCTCAATACCGGCCTGATTACTTTATTAATAAAAAACAGGTGCTAAGTGCTACTGAGGATGCCAATACAGTTATTTTAGATGCACGCGCTTATGAGCGCTTTACCGGCAAAAGTAGTGAGCCAAGAGCCGGAATGCGCAGCGGCCATATTATTAATAGCTATTCGCTACCTTTAACTAGTCTATTAGAAAATGGTGAAGCAAAATCACTCGACTTTATACAGGCAAAGTTTAGTGAATTAGTCGGTAATGCAACCCACTTACAATTTAGCTGTGGCTCTGGTGTTACTGCCTGTGCGCTTGCGCTGTTTGCCGATGAATGCGGCTATAGTAATTTAAGTGTGTACGATGGCTCGTGGAGTGAATGGGGCGCTGATAACTCACTGCCTATTGCTGTGTGTGGCTAATTTAGCTATAAGGGCAATTTTTACAACCATTTTTGCAGCAAGTACCACGCTTTAAAAAATACCACTTACTAAACACCATGTAACTATTTTGCATGGTGTAATCTAACCCTTCAATTAAATTATCATGGCTTCTAAATTGTTTAGCAAAAGCGATTTGAGCTTTTATTGGTTGGGTGTATATAGTCTCTAAATAGCTATTTATTTTAGCAAGAGAACATGATCGGCATAAGCAGCTGGTTGCTGTATCATCGAGTGGTAAAATAGCGGGTAACTGATAACACCAACATGCGGTTATATCATTAACATTACAGTTAAGCGTTGTATTACATTGGCTGCAGTTTATCTGGGTCATTTTAGGTCTTATTAACAGTAGAGCAGCAAGAATAACAAACATTATGAATATACAAAAAGCATTGGCTGAATTTATTACATTTGGGGAGCAAAGAGACGAAGCAATCTCAGTAATAGTGTCAAGCTCTGCGCACAATGCTAAGCCACTTTATAAGTTAACGACACCCGTATTGATTGATGTGCTTAAGCGCTGTGTAAGTAATGAAATAGATCTCGATGATCTCGCGCTTTGGGCCAACGTCATTGAATCAAGAGCAGATATAGATAGCGCTGAGCATGAAGGGGTTATTTATGCGCTGAGCAATAGCGAACAAATGGGCGAGTTTAGCCATACAAAGCTTGAACAATTATTAGCATTATTAAAGGACTAGATTTAGGCTAACTCAACTCTTTTAGATGCGAGCTTACTGCGGTTTTATGTAACGGATAAATAATACTAAGCCGCATTTAAGTTAAATCCGGCTTAGTATTTTCTGACAACTGACAACTGACAACTTGTTTACTTATGATAGCTCAAGCAAGTTTCTACTTCGTCTTTAGAGCCTAAAATAACCGCAACACGCTGATGGATGGCATCAGGCTGAATATCCATAATACGCTCAGTGCCTGTTGAAGCAATACCACCTGCTTGCTCTACTAGCATTGCCATTGGGTTTGCTTCATAAAGTAAACGCAGTTTATTAGGCTTATTAGGATCTTTAGTATCAGTTGGGTAAGTAAATAAGCCACCACGGCTAAGTACACGGTGTACATCGCCAACCATTGCAGCAATCCAACGCATATTGAAGTTTTGAGCACGAGGGCCTGTATCTCCCGCAAGTAAATCATTA
This sequence comes from Pseudoalteromonas sp. SiA1, assembly GCF_018732205.1. Taxonomy (NCBI): domain Bacteria; kingdom Pseudomonadati; phylum Pseudomonadota; class Gammaproteobacteria; order Alteromonadales; family Pseudoalteromonadaceae; genus Pseudoalteromonas; species Pseudoalteromonas sp. SiA1. The sequence goes on from NZ_CP076084.1 coordinate 389,202, forward strand.
ATGTAGTTTTGCATCGCCGGTTCCCAGTGGCGCTGGTTTGAGGCATTAATTGCAAATTCATTGGTTTTAGCAGGAATAGCGGCAAAATCTTGGGTAAGTAAAAAGCTACCTTGGGTTTTATCTAAGGTAAACATGCGTGTACCTTTACCCGTTGTTAGCGCAAGCATGGTCGATGGCCCATACAGTACGTAACCTGCAGCTACTTGTTGATGCCCAGGTTGCATAAAAATCTTTTCATCAGCAGCATCAGAGCCCACCGGCGCTTTCATAATAGAAAATATAGTGCCTACTAGCGAGTTAATATCGGTGTTTGACGAGCCATCAAGTGGATCAAATGCAACAATGTACTCGGCATCTGGGTTACCGGCAACAGTATAATCTTCTTCTTCAGAGGCGATCGCTTTAACTGTGCCTGACTCCAGCAATATATCTTTTAATAACTGATTAGACAGTACATCGAGTTTCTTTTGTGTTTCGCCTTGAATGTTTTCATCGAGGGTTGAGCCTAATACGCCCGATAATTCACCTTGACCGACGCGAAATGAAATTTCTTTACATGCCGCTAAAATAGTACGAATTAACGACAAAAGTTCTCTTGAACAGCCATCTTCTAGTAATACTGGTGGGAGTCTACGCATTCTTTTTTCCTGATAACGTGTTAAAACTAATCATAATGTGAGAGAGATTAGTTTAGAGCGCTGAAATTCGTCTTAAATAACTGTATTGTATAAATAACCCCCTATAATGGGATACCTACATCGCATTTAAAACGCTAATAACAAAGATAAGATTATGCAAAAAATATCACGATTAAGTTACATACTCTTTACTGTGTTGCTCTGTATGATAACTCAAGCGCACGCAGCAATTAAGTCTATTGACGAATTTACTGAAAAAATGAACCATTTCCCGGGTTATTTTTCTTTCTTTTACGATACGCAAAACGGCAATGTGTATTTAAAGGTTGATAAACTTGAACAACAATTTTTATTACAACACAGCTTACCTTATGGAGTAGGGTCTAACGATATTGGTTTAGATAGAGGCCAATTAGGCGGTACTTATTTGGTACAGTTTGAGCGCTTTGGCAATAAGGTTATGTTGCGCGCTGTAAATACTTACTACCGTGCAAACACAAGTAATCTAGCAGAGCAGCAAAGCGTTAAAGAAGCGTTTGCATCCAGTATTTTGGCGGGTTTTAAAGTTGTCGCGCAAGATGACAATGCTGCATTAATTGATTACACCCCCTATTTACTAAGCGATGTACATGGCGTAAGCCGTACTTTAGCTGCGCGCAAGCAAGGGCAGTTTAGCCTTGATGAGTCACGCAGTGCGGTATTTATAAATCGCTCAAAAGCATTTTTGAAAAATACTGAACTTGAAGCCATTCTCACCTTTAAAGGGTCTAAACCAGGTGAATATGTGCGCCAAGTGAGTGCTGATCCATACGCGCTAACCGTGCATATGCACCATTCATTAATCAAATTGCCTGATGACAATTACACGCCACGTAAATTCAGCCCGCAATCGGGTTATTGGAGTGTGGAGCATAAAAATTATGCAGCAGGGCTCGATGAGTCTATGTATGTGCGTTACATTCCACGCCATCGGTTAATAAAAAAAGATCCGAGTCTGGCTGTAAGTGAACCGGTCGAACCCATTGTGTATTACTTAGACCCTGGCGTACCTGAACCAGTAAAAACGGCTTTATTAGAAGGCGGGCAATGGTGGAATAACGCCTTTAATGCAGCAGGATATAAAAATGCATTTGAAGTTAAAGTGCTACCAGATAATGCTGATCCTATGGATGTGCGCTACAACGTTATTCAATGGGTGCATCGCGCAACTCGTGGTTGGTCTTATGGCAGTTCAATTATAGACCCACGTACAGGCGAAATTATTAAAGGCCATGTCACACTAGGATCGCTACGAGTACGCCAAGATATTTTAATTGCTGAATCACTGGCAGCGCCTTATTTAAAAGGCAATGAAGTAGCAAGTACCTTACATGCAATGGCACTTGATCGTATTCGTCAACTCAGTGCTCACGAAATTGGTCATACACTGGGTATTGCGCACAACTTTGCTGCGTCAGTAAATAATCGTGCTTCGGTGATGGACTATCCGCATCCGTTGTTAAGTTTTGCTGATAATGGTCAGTTAGATGTATCTGATGGTTATGCTAAAGGCATGGGGGCATGGGATACCCAAGTGATCAAATATGGCTACAGCGACTTTACCGGACAAGATGAAAGCGCAGCACTCGCTGCTATTTTACAGCAAAATAAAGCGCAAGGTTTGGCGTTTATTTCTGACAGTGATGCCCGTGCCAAAGGTGGGGCGCACCCTACAGCGCACCTTTGGGATAACGGCAGTAATCCAAGTGAAGAATTACTTAGAGTGCTTGATGTGCGAAAGCAGGCGCTTGGGCAGTTTGGTATTAATAATATAAAAACTGGGGTTGCGCTATCGCAATTGGAAGAAAAGCTAGTACCGCTTTATTTGTTCCACCGTTATCAAGTTGAAGCGGTTGCTAAGCTTATCGCGGGCGTTGATTATGACTATGAGATACGCAGTGATGCACCCGTTAAAGGCGCCCAAGTTGTAACTAAAGAGGCTCAACAACAAGCGGTTAATGCCATTTTAGCGACCCTAAAAGCAAGCAACTTAACGCTTCCAGAGTCGATACTTTCCTTAATCGTGCCTAAAGCGTATGGCGAGTCTAAATCACGAGAAAGTATAGTGGGGCGTACCGGCTTAACCATGGATGCACTTGCATTACCTGAAGTCGCCGCGCAGCATAGCTTATCGCTATTACTTAATGCTCAACGATTAAATCGTCTAGCGCAGCAGCAAGTGCGAGATAACCGCTTTTATGGCTTAGATGAGCTGCTTAAACAATTATATAAGCAGGTGTTTAATGTATCAGCGCCTGCCACTATGACAGGAAAAGTAACGCAACGAGTACAGTACTTAACGGCAAAAACTATGGCTGATCTTGTCGCTAGCCAAACACTAAGTCCAGAGGTGCAAGCGCAACTGCATTTTTACCTAAATAAACTAGCGGATGAGTTTAATCAACACTCTTTACTGAGCCATCCTGAAGTAGGTGACAGCGCATTTAAAGACTATTTAGCGGCGCAAATTAATCAGTTTTTAACAACAGGCCAGTGGCCTGATAACTTTAAAGCGTTACCCATACCACCAGGCTCACCTATTTAATAGTACAAGCCAGAGGATAAAGGCGCTGTATAAACGTTACGTTTCATGGTGCCTTGTTTTTAGGGTGTTACTTTTGCTTGCATAAAGTTGGTTTTTTGTTAATCTAGCCACCCCCTATTTTAGTCTTTTTGAGGTGTTTATGGCGTTTTTATCTCGTTCGATATTGGCGTTATCAATGGCACTTTTAAGCTGCAATGCAATCGCACAAAAGCAATGTGATGTTGAACTTCGTCATGGTTTAATTATTACCGATGATGTGATCCGTATTGTTGATAAAGGCCAAACTAGGGTGCAAATTAACAATAATAATCAACTGTTTATTCGAGGCTACTGGGTCGATTTAAGTACCGACGAAAGTAAAGTGCTAGAACAATTTAGCAATGGTATTCGTCAAACGGTTCCTGAGCTAGTCGATTTAGCGACTGATGGTGTAAACCTGGGACTCAGTGCTATTGAGCATGTTGTTGAGGGCATGTCAGATAAAGAACCCGAAGTGCTAAAAACGCAATTACAATATGTAGAGCGTGCACTTATGGATAAGTTTAAGCGTGGCGACGACTTCTTTTTTATAGCCCCTCAATCGCTTTCCCAAATTGATGATTTTTTTACTAAAGAAATTAGCCAAAAAATACACTCTGCAGTACATGGCTCTTTGGGTGCTATTTTAATGTCGCTCGGGGATGCGTTTAAATCTCGAGAAGGCAATATAGAAGACCGCATGAACGACATGGGGCAACGCATGGATATCATCACCAAAGAAATCGATAAGTCGTTGCAGAAAAAAGCCCACCAATTAGAACTTAAAGCCTCTGAATACTGTGAATGCTTAAATTCTCTAGATATTACAGAGTCTCGCCTACAAGCCATTGTACCCGGGATGACAGACTTTGATTTAGTGCAGATTAAATCATAAGAGCAGGTTTTAGGCGTCAGGTTTCAGAAAGGGCTGCGGTCAGTTTGAAGCTGTTTTCCTAATACCTAAACAGCCTTACAGTTTTATCTCTGCGGCGGTTAGTGGGCGGTATTCACCTGCAGCCAGATCTTCACCTAACTTTATACCCGCAATTTGTTCACGATGTAATTCAACTACTTTGTTATCTACCGCTGCTAGCATACGTTTTACTTGGTGATACTTACCCTCAGAAATAGACAAGCGTAAACCATAATTCCCCAAGCGCTCAGCAATAGCAGGGCGAGTTAAATCTTTTTCATTGTGAAGCTGTACACCGTCGCGTAATTGCTGCAGTGCATCATCGGTAATCGGCTCTTGGGTTTCAACCAAATAGGTTTTAAATTTATTCTTTTTCGGCGAGGTAATTTTATGTGACCACTCGCCATCGTTAGTAATAAGCACTAGGCCTGTCGTGTCTATGTCTAAACGCCCAGCAACATGGAAATCGCTCAAATTTGGCTCATCAAGCAAATCAAATACGGTTTTGTGTAACTCATCCGAATTAGCGCATACATAACCTACCGGCTTATTGAGCATAAAGTAGCGTTTACCTAAAAAAACTAATGGCTCGTCATAAAACAGCACGTCATCTTGTAGAGTAACTTGAAAGTCGAATGCCGTGATCACCTCGCCATTAACGCTAGCCGCTTGGCTTTTTATTGCCGCACGGGCTTTTGAGCGTGGTAACTCTGCTAAATGGCTAATAAATTTATCTAAACGGCAAGGAAATTTCATGTTGTTCACATTTTTAGTCGGCTACAATGGCCGCGAGTATAGCGGATAGTGAAATGCCATGACAGAGCCCAGCACAGAAATTTTAAGCCTGTACCACCGCAAAGTTTCATTAGGAGAGCTTGTTTTTGATGCGGCGCAGCACCAAGCCGTGAGTGCGTTACAGTCTTTGAGTGAGCAATTAAATCAGCCAACAAGCTGGTGGCAAAAAGCACGGTTAATCAAAGGGGTATATTTATACGGTCCTGTTGGTCGGGGTAAATCTATGCTGATGGATTTATTTTATAAAAACTTACCCACAGAGAAAAAGCAGCGCCTGCATTTTCATCACTTTATTGAAAAAATTCATGCTCAATTGGCCAAGTTACAAGGGGATAAAAATCCGCTACAAATAATAGCTAAACAGTGGGCCAAAGAGATAAAGGTACTGTGCTTTGATGAGTTTTTTGTTAGTGATATTGGTGATGCCATGATCATGGCTCGGTTATTTAACGCTTTGTTTGAACAAGGCGTGGTACTAGTCGCAACCTCTAACGCAAAACCCGAGCAACTTTATTACAACGGTTTGCAACGCGCGCGATTTTTACCAACTATCGATTTAATAAATGCGCATTGTCATGTAATTAACGTAGCGGGGGAGGAAGACCACCGCTTCAGGTACGTTAGAAGCAGTCGTCATTATTTTATTAACTTGCCCCACGCGGAATTTGAGGCTGGGTTTTTATCCGCATACCCTCAAGCAACGCGTGATAATACAATGACTGTGCATGGCCGAGCACTCTCCTATTTATTAAAAACTGACGATGCTTTACTGATTGATTTTATGGCATTGTGCTCAGGTCCTCGCAGCGCCAATGACTATATGTTTTTAGCAGAACAGTTTTCGGTAGTATATATCGCGAATGTGCCAATAATGGGAAAAGAGGCAACCGGTAAGGTTATTGTGCATGGTATAGAAGATAGCTATCAGCGAGAAAAGCAGCAATTGGATGAGCATACTCTTGATGATGAAGCACGGCGTTTTATTGCCTTAGTCGATGAGTTTTACGATTGCCACAAATTACTGGTAATTAATGCCCAGGCCGACATAAACGAGTTATACCAAGGTAAAAAGTTAAGTTTTGAATATGCGCGAACCCAGTCACGGATTGTAGAAATGCAAAATTGGTAAGTACAACATTAAAACACCGCATTTAATTTAAATGCGGTGTTTTAATTTTAAGCTGATAACTTAAAGAAGCCTTTATGACTTATATCCATTTGGATTATTTGATTGCCAGCGCCAAGTATCTTGCATCATGACATCAATACCACGCTCAGCTTGCCAACCTAGTTCACTAAGGGCTTTTTCTGGCGCAGCATAACAGGCTGCAATATCACCTGGGCGACGAGGTGACACCGCATAAGGGATTGCTTGGTCGCTAGCCTTAATAAACGCATTGACCATTTGTAATACTGAATAGCCGTTACCTGTACCAAGGTTATAAACAAGCGCACCGGTTTCTGCGGCTATTTTATCAAGTGCTTTTAAATGCCCTAGGGCTAAATCTACAACGTGAATGTAATCACGAACGCCAGTACCATCAACCGTATCATAATCGTCGCCAAATACAGCAAGTTGCTTTAATTTGCCAACCGCAACTTGTGAAATGAAAGGCAATAAATTATTAGGAATACCATTAGGGTCTTCACCAATCAAGCCTGACTCATGTGCACCGACAGGATTAAAGTAGCGCAAAATAGCAAACGCGAAGCGCTCATCTGATTTAGCGATATCTTGCAACATCATTTCAACCATTAGTTTAGACGTACCATATGGATTGGTTGTACCGCCAACGGGGAAGTCTTCGCGTATTGGTAAGCTTGCTGGGTCGCCGTATACAGTGGCGGATGAGCTAAATACCAGTTTGAATACACCTGCATCACGCATAGCATCAACCAGTGTTAGTGTACCTTGTACATTATTTTGATAATACTCAATGGGTTTTACGACCGATTCTCCCACGGCTTTTAGGCCAGCAAAATGAATCACACTTTCAATGGTATGCTTGGCAAATACCGAGTCTAAAAAGGGTTTATCTAAAATATCACCTTGATAAAAAGTAATTGCTTTGTCAGTTATTTTTTTCACTCTTTCAAGTGACTCTTCAGAGGAGTTACTTAAGTTATCAATCACGATAACGTCGCTGCCTTGCTGTAAAAGTTCTAAAACGGTGTGTGAGCCAATATAGCCTGCGCCACCGGTTACTAAAATTGCCATGAATGCTCCTTGGAAACCTCTGTTTAATTAAGTTAATTTCACCATAAATACTGAGCTTTTACATGTATTATTTTGTTTGTTTTGCAATCGTAACATCGCAAGCTGTACTTTTGATTACATTTTGTGCAATTTTAATAACACCGCAGTAGAAAGATTAAGTTATAGTTCATATGTAATTGCTAAAGTAAGGTATAGCAATTTGTAAAATATTTAGTTGATTATAATGATCAGCATACTCGTTGGAGAAACGTATGAACTCAGTTAAAAAAATAGCAATGTTGATATTTATTGCACTACCGAGTGTTGTTTGCGCGGGTGAGGCACAAGTTAAATGGCATGACTTTAATGATTATCGCGATGTACGCCCATCAAACCAAACTAAAGGCTCATACCATAAGCAAATTGCCAAAAATATTGATGAGCACTTTGCAAAGCTCAGTGAGCAGCTTCCTAAAAATTATAGTTTAAAAATTGAAGTAACCGATTTAGATTTAGCTGGTGACGTGCGCTATGGCGGTGTTAACGAAATTCGGGTGGTTAAACCCATTCACTTTCCACGGATTGAATTTAACTATGTGCTCAGTAATGAAAGTGGTGTTGTCGCACAAGAAGACAACGTGAGCTTAAAAGATATGGGCTTTATGGATAAAATTAAAATGGGTCGAGACGAAGCATTTTACTATGAAAAACGCTTATTAACAGAGTGGTTTGGTGAGCAAATTTTACCGCGTATCTAGCTAATAATGCAAAGCATCTACTTTGGTAGATGCTTTGCAAGTAAGTCGCTAATTTTTATTTAAAGGTCGCTAACAGCGTTAGTAAATTTTGTAGTTTAATAACCGCTTGTTTTAGTTTTTCTTCATCCAAACCGTCGCTAGATAAGCTTTCTACATCAGCGGCAACGTCTAACACGTAAGGCTTAAAACGTTTAGCTTCGAAACTAAATCCAGCGTCCTCGGCAAATAAGGCTTTAAATTTTCCGTGACCTTGCTGTTGTAACTCATCGAGTTTTTTGTCTGCGTCAAGTGCCTGACGGTAAACAATTTTTAAGTTGGCGTTGAGTTGTTCAATTATAGAATCCATGGTTTTCCTAAAGCTTAGTGCAATGTTGCCGATAAATACTTAAGTGGGTTGGTAAAGTAATTTACCAATTCAGCGACTATAATACGTGTATTACAGTTAAAAGTCAGGTGTGAGTTATGAATATATCAGGTGGAAATCTACCTACAATGCCTGGTGCAGGCCAAGGCGCAGAAGTATTAACTGCTGCTTTATCTAAAAAGCAACAGCAAGCTGATGGTGCCGCTGCACTGGCACTTATTGAAGGTGCTACACAATCTTCAAGTGCGCAAACACCGGCTAAGTCGGTCACTGCAACACTTGGGAATAATGTAAACGTTTATGTTTAAACTAATTTGAGGTCGATAGGGGTTTTACTTTTTTGACCTCCTATTTCCCGAACTAGTTTAGGCACCAAAAATCCAGGCAGGGCTTCTAAAAGCTCTGCCATTATTTTTATGGCCTGCGCCTCATCTATATCAAAATGACTTGCGCCTTCTACCTTATCCAGTAAGTGTAAGTAATAAGGCATTACGTCTGCATCAAATAGTGCTTCACTTAAGTTTATTTGTGCATCAACGTTATCGTTCACATCTTTTAAAATAACCGCCTGGTTTAACAGTAGCACATCTGCTTTTTTGAGCATGTTCATGGCATTTTTAAAGTCATTATCTATTTCGTTTGCATGGTTAATATGATTAACGAATATAATTTTTAATGGTGACTTTGCTAATCTTTCACATAATTGTTCAGTAATACGTGCAGGAATAACCACAGGCAAGCGGCTGTGTATGCGCATGCGTTTAATTTGTGGTATTTGCTCAAGCTCATCTAAAAACCAGCTAATAGCATCGTCTTTGGCCATTAGTGGATCGCCACCACTTAAAATCACTTCGTTAATATTTTTATCTGATTTTATATAGCTCAATGCATCAATAAGACTACGTTTATTCAGTTGGTTTTCTTGATAAGGAAAATGGCGTCTAAAGCAGTAGCGGCAATTTACAGCACAACCGGTTTTAAACATGACTAAAACACGCGATTTATATTTATGTAACAGACCCGGTTGATTGTTATCTTGCTCAAGTAACGGGTCTTTATTAAACCCCGATTTAGTTAAAAACTCTTGATGGCGGGGCATAACTTGCAGCAATAAAGGGTCATTTGCATCGCCGTGACGAATTTTTTTTATAAAAGGCAATGGCACACGAACAGGGAACAAGCTACGAGCTTTTATGTCGTTTTCATGGACTTGGCTCGATAAACCAACCATTTCTAGCAACACTTTTGGGCAGGTAACTACATTTGCTAATTCTTTTTGCCAGTTTTTATGCAAATTTGCTTCATTTCTTTGTATCATTGGCACGTAGATTACTCGAAAAATATAAATAGAGGAAACGATGGCGAATTATAGCACCAACGAGTTCAAGGGCGGCCTAAAAATTATGATGGACGGCGAACCTTGCAGTATCTTAGAAAATGAAATGGTAAAACCGGGTAAAGGCCAAGCGTTTAACCGTGTTCGTATCCGTAAGCTTATCTCTGGCAAGGTACTTGAAAAAACCTTTAAATCGGGTGAATCGGTTGAAGGTGCTGATGTAATGGATACCGATTTAGCGTATCTATACACAGACGGTGAATTTTGGCATTTCATGAACAACGAAACATTTGAACAAATCGCTGCTGATGAAAAAGCACTGGGCGATGCTGGCAAATGGTTAGTTGAAAACGATGTATGTACTATTACATTATGGAACGGCAGCCCAATTGCTGTAACTCCACCAAACTTTGTTGAGCTTGAGATCACTGAAACCGACCCTGGCCTTAAAGGTGATACAGCAGGCACGGGTGGTAAACCAGCAACGCTTAGCACAGGTGCTGTAGTACGTGTTCCATTATTCGTACAAATTGGCGAAGTAATTAAAGTAGACACTCGCAATGGTGAATACGTAAGCCGTGTTAAGTAAGCTGTAACACGCCTTATTAATTAAATCCCGGCTTAAGCTGGGATTTTTTTTTGGAGAAAATATGTCAGCAGATCTTTGGGCGCCGAGTGCCAGCATAGATACACTCAAGCAACGAGCAGCGATTATGCGCAGCATTCGTGAATTCTTTTATGCTCGTAATGTAATGGAAGTCGAAACACCAAGTTTAAGTGCTGCCAGTGTAACCGATGTGCATTTAGCCAGCTTTGATACTACATTTGTGGGCCCAGGTCATGCTGGTGGGCTTTCCCTGTTTTTGCAAACATCTCCAGAGTTTGCGATGAAACGCTTGTTAGCGGCCGGCTCAGGCGCTATTTTCCAGCTTTGTAAGGCATTTAGAAATGAAGAAGCGGGCAGTCATCACAACCCTGAATTTACAATGCTCGAATGGTATCGTCCTGGGTTTGACGAATTTGCTTTAATGGATGAAATAGATGAGTTGATGCAGCTTATTCTTGAGGTTGCGCCTGCAGAGCGGATTACCTACCAACACGCATTTGAACGCACGCTAGGGCTTGATCCATTAACTGCCTCTATCACGCAGCTACAACAACTCGCATGCGAACATGGCTTTGCTGATATTGCTAAAAACGAGACTCATAAAGATACCTTACTGCAATTATTATTTTGTATGAAAGTAGAGCCGACTATTGGTCAAGACATCCCCTGTTTTGTGTATCACTTTCCCGCATCGCAAGCGGCACTTGCACAAATCTGTGAGCACGATCAGCGAGTTGCAGGGCGCTTTGAGCTTTATTATAAAAATATGGAGTTAGCCAACGGCTTTAATGAACTCACCAATGCCAAAGAGCAAGCAAAAAGGTTTAACCAAGATAACGCCTACCGCGCTGCTAGTGGCTTAAAACAAGTACCTATGGATACGCGTTTAATTGCCGCATTAGAGCATGGTTTAGAGCAATGTGCGGGGGTTGCATTGGGAATTGATAGATTAGTGATGCTAGCAACCAATAAGCAAAAAATAAAAGAGGTGATTGCGTTTGATGTGGCAAGAGCTTAAAGCAGCTAATAGCTTAAAGCGGTCAGCTATCAGATAAAAAAACACCGCGTTTGCATTAAACGCGGTGTTTTTTATTCTCGAACTGACAACTGGTCGCAGTATTACAAATTAAGCGTAAACGTAACACCGGCTACGCGAGGCTCGCCTAATTGTGTGTAAGTTTGGGTTGCGTAACCATCTAACGGGTTGTTGCCAAATTCAAAACCGCGAGTTGGAACGGTTTCATCAAACACATTACGTGCCCATGCGCGTACAGCCCACATATCGGCTTCGTAACCAAGGCTTACATTCACTAAGTTTGTGTTTGGAGCTTGTGCATTATGGCTATCGGAGAAGTAATAATCATCTTTACCTTCAACACCTAACATAGCATATAACTCATCAGTAACATTGTAGCGTGCACTAAATGCATATTGATATTTAGGCGCTTGTGCTTGCTCACGACCGTCTTGATTTAAACCAGATTTAGTAACAAAGTCATTAATTTTAGTGTCTAAGTATCCGGCACTTCCGGTAATAAATAAGTTTGGTGTTAGTTGATAGCTGCCTTCAATTTCAAGGCCATAGTTACTGCCAGAGCTGGCATTGGCGACATAACCGGTAAATTGTTGGTCTGATACTTGCCAAGACTTTAATTGAATATTGTCACGGTGCATATAAAATGCAGCTAAACGCAGGGTAAACTTATCATCCAATGAGCTGCCTTTAACACCAAACTCACCACTCCATAAGTACTCTGGATCAAAGCTAGTATGCTGTTTGAAAAAATCAGCATCTAAACTTAACCCTTCATCCTTTGCTTTTGCTAGCGCTTCTGAATTAATCCCACCGGCTTTGTAACCGCGCGTGATACTGGTATAAATCATGGTGCGGTCAATAACTTGGTATTCAAGTGCAACCTTGCCACCGAGCATAATATCGTCAGTTTCTTCAATAAAACCGTTACTATCTGTGTAATCACCTTGATATTGCTCAACACGTAAACCGGTAATAAGCGTAGTTTTTGGGCCTATTGCTGTGGCTAATTGGCCATAAGCTGCCATGTTATTGGTTTCATAGGTTGAGGCAAATGGATTGGCTAACCATGTATATTGACGCTCAAGGTCAACATCGCGGTTTTGATAGTAAATACCCGCCACCCAATTACCTGTTTTGCCATTAAACTGCAGATCGAGCGCTTGATCATCACGATCGCGGCTATAAATATCTGTTGAGCTATAACCATCTGGGTGCAGACCGGCAGCACATAATTGCGGCTTACTTGTATCGTTACATACCCAGTCTTCATCAAAACTATAAAAAAGCTCAGTATCAATGGCTGAAAGGTTTAAGCTCACATCAAAGGCGTCAAAACCGGTGTAAGTATTATTAAGGCCAACAGCATAGCTTTGTTGGTTATCTTCGCCCGGTTGATCAGCAAGACTGTTGCGAGAATTATCAAGGGTAAATGCATCGTAACCGTTATTGATATCGATATAGTGCAGGTTTAGCTCTGAATTTAAATGAGCTGTGAGTTGGCTATTTAATTTAAAGCGGGCAACTTGTTCATCTTGATTTTGTGTTTCATCATTTAAATAGAGGTTGTTTACATAACCGTCAGACTTTCTGCGAAAGTAGCTAACGCGGGCACTGGTATCATCGGTTAAACCTGTGCTAGCAGCAACGCCTGCTTCATGGCTGTTATAAGTGCCAGCACCTAAATGTAATTTTAAACTAGGATCGTTGGTAGCAGATGCTGACTGCATTTGAATCATACCCGCCATGCCATCGGCGCCAAAACGTGTACCTTGTGGGCCGCGGTAAATTTCTACTTGGTCAATATCAAATAATAATGAGCTGCCACCAAGGCCAGAATAATTTATACCGTCAATCACTAAACCGACAGATGGGTTAATTGGGTCGACGAATTGTGAACGAAGTCCCACCCCTCTAATTTGAATATAACGTCCGCGCGAGGCGCCTGAAGCAAAATTCACATTTGCAGCGCTTGCTAGCATTTCATCTAAATAAGTAGCCCCTCTGAGATTTACTTCATCTTCAGAAAATAAACTTGCGCTGGCACTTAACGTTTGAATGCTTTCTTTTTGAAAGTCACCAGTAACAATGATTTTCTCTAGGTCGGTGTCATCTGCATTGGCGTAGATTGGGGCACCGAATAGTGGTAATAACGTGGCTGTAATTAAAGACAAACGTAAATTCATTAGGTTACTTAACTCCATTTTAGGGACTTGTATGGTAGCAATTATTTCAACACTTGTGCTATAAACGCGGCAATTATACGTTAAATAATTTGGATTACTAATATGACCTTTAAAGTAGACTTTAAAGTGCGTGACTACGAGTGTGACCTACAAGGTATTGTAAATAATAGTGTTTATTTTAATTATCTGGAGCACGCTCGTCATGAGTTTTTATACGCACAGGGTGTTGATTTTGCACAACTTGCCAAAGATAAAATTAACTTAGTGGTACTTCGCAGTGAAATGGATTACAAGCAGTCTTTAAAGCCCGCGGATAAATTTTATGTAGCAGTAGAGCCAGTACGCATTAGTCGCCTTAAATTTGCGTTTAAACAAACGGTAGTTCGCAAATTAGACGAAAAAGTGATGCTCAATGCCTTAGTAATAGGTACGTCGGTTAACGAGAAAGGTCGTCCATTTTTACCACCACAGATAGATAACTTATTCCAAGCAATTGCTTAATTCCAAATAGCACTGCTTTTAAACTAGCTTAGAACAAAAATTTACATTTAAAACATGCATTTTTAACGGATAAACCTGACAAATATTGATACTATTACATTAATTAGACAATAAGTTAGTAGTAACATGAAATTAGCAGCAATACCGATGCTTGTAATCGGTTTATGTGTTGGTTGCGCATCAACAGGGACAGTTACCACTGAGCAGCTAAAATATACACAATGGCAATTATCAAAGGTTGATGGTTTGGCTATTCCCGCATCTTTTAAAGCATCAATGAGCTTTATAGAAGCGCTACAAATAAATGGCTTTGCCGGATGCAATAAGTTTTTTGGTGAAGGTTCGCTTGAAGATAGCAGCTTGAGCGTAAGTAAATTAGGTATGACACGCAAATCATGCGGCCCTGAACTGGATGAGTTTGAACAGCAGTTTTTACAAGCGCTTAAGCAAGGTGCCGAGCTTAACCTGCAAGACCAAAAATTGGTGATGCAAGGCGAGCAAAAATTTGTGTTTATCCCTAAGTAAATTTTACACATTTTGAAAAACAGCCCCTTGCAGGGAATTTTCAACTGGCGTACACTCATAGCAGATTTGATTAAAACATTATCAAATCAACGAACAATTTAACTACTTGTCGGAGTGCCTAAGTTTTATTTAGGCTGAGATCGCGAAAGCGGGATCCGTGAACCTGATCAGGTTAATACCTGCGTAGGGAACAAGCTGCCTAAACGGGACGCTTGTGCGTCTTTTTTTATGCGTACAACAAAATCAAACCCGTCAATTTAGGCTGCAAAGTGGCATAAAGCTACTTTACGATCTTTCTCTATTCCATTGGAATATCTGGCAAGACAACCCTTAAGCAATGAGGTAAGTCATGTCAAACACTACAAACAAATCGTCGCGCCGAGAAACTCGTGCTGCTGCATCTGACTATATTTATAACCTAACGGGTCAACCATTTCCAAGCTCTCATAAAGTGTATGTTGAAGGAACCCAGCAAGGCGTGCGTGTGGGTATGCGCGAAATAACATTAAGCGATACATTCATAGGTGGCACAGATGAAAACCCTGTGTATGAGTCAAATGAGCCGCTGCGTGTTTACGATACATCTGGCCCGTATACCGATCCTAATTTTGAATTAGATGTACGTAAAGGGCTTGATAAATACCGTGAGCAGTGGATTGAAAGCCGTGGTGATACTGAAGTACTTGAGTCAGTTACCTCACAGTTTGCGCAGCAGCGTATGGCTGACGATGGGCTTGATCATATTCGCTTTGAGCATTTACCAAAAATTCGCCGTGCAAAAGCGGGTAAAAACGTAACGCAAATGCACTATGCCCGCCAAGGGATAGTTACCCCAGAAATGGAATATGTAGCGATACGTGAAAACATGGGGCGTGCGCAAATACGTGAAGAGCTTCTCGCGGCACAACATAAAGGGGAATCGTTTGGCGCGAGTATTCCTGAGTTTATTACTCCTGAATTTGTGCGTGCTGAAATAGCGCGTGGTCGCGCTATTTTACCTAACAATATTAATCATCCAGAAACCGAACCTATGATTGTTGGTCGCAACTTTTTAGTTAAAGTTAACGCCAATATAGGTAATTCATCAGTGGGTTCATCCATTGAGGAAGAAGTTGAAAAAATGGTGTGGTCAACCCGTTGGGGTGCCGACACCGTAATGGATTTATCAACTGGGCGCTACATTCACGAAACCCGCGAATGGCTAGTGCGTAATTCGCCAGTCCCTATTGGTACTGTACCCATTTATCAGGCCCTTGAAAAAGTAAATGGCGTAGCTGAAGACTTAACGTGGGAAATATTTCGTGACACGCTGATTGAGCAAGCCGAGCAAGGTGTTGATTACTTTACTATTCATGCTGGTGTACTGCTGCGCTATGTGCCTATGACAGCAAAACGCGTAACAGGCATTGTATCGCGCGGTGGCTCTATTATGGCTAAATGGTGCCTAGCTCATCACAAAGAAAACTTTTTATACACGCATTTTGAAGATATTTGTGAAATTTTAAAACAATACGATGTGTGTTTTTCATTAGGCGATGGCCTTCGCCCAGGCTCTATTGCTGATGCTAACGATGAAGCGCAATTTAGTGAGCTTCGTACCTTAGGCGAACTGACTAAAATAGCTTGGAAGCATGATGTACAAGTGTTCATAGAAGGCCCTGGGCATGTGCCTATGCATATGATCAAAGCCAATATGGAAGAGCAACTTAAACATTGTGACGAAGCGCCCTTTTATACCTTAGGCCCACTCACCACAGATATTGCACCAGGGTATGACCATATAACCTCAGGGATTGGGGCTGCGCAAATAGCTTGGTATGGCTGTGCCATGCTGTGTTATGTAACACCGAAAGAACATTTAGGTTTGCCAAATAAAGAAGACGTTAAAGAAGGCCTTATCACCTATAAAATTGCTGCTCATGCCGCCGATTTAGCCAAAGGTCACCCCGGTGCACAAGAGCGAGACAATGCTTTATCAAAAGCACGCTTTGAATTTAGGTGGCACGACCAATTCAACATTGGTTTAGACCCTGTTCGCGCTCGTGAATACCATGATGAAACACTGCCGCAAGAATCAGGAAAAGTAGCCCACTTTTGCTCCATGTGTGGTCCTAAATTTTGTTCGATGAAAATAACCCAAGAAGTACGTGACTACGCCAAAGATCTAGAAGCGCGCGGTATTGATCCTAATAACGTGGGTGATGCCATTGAAATCAAAATGGTTGATGTAGAGGCCGAGATGAAAGCTAAATCTGAAGAGTTTAAACAAACAGGCTCAGAGATTTACCATAAAGCAATATAAAATAGGTTGCGAGTTGCGAGCATCGAGTAGCGAAATGTTTATCTTAACATCTTGTTGCTCGAAGCCAGAGACCCGCAGCTCGCAGCTAAATGTAGGAGTGTTTATGTTTTATGACATTGCTGTGGTGGGCTTTGGTTTAGCGGGGCGGTTGGCGGCGCTTGAGTTAAGTAAGCAGCACCGTATTACTGTATTTGAAGCTGATGACGAGCATACTCAAAATAGTGCGGGTAAAGTGGCGGCGGCTATGCTGGCACCACTAGCTGAGTCGGTTATGTGTGAACATGATTTAGCACTATTGGGAGTAGATTCTATTGCTCGCTGGCCTGCTATTTTAGATGAGTTAAACAGTGAGGTGTTCTTTCAACAGCAGGGCACCTTAGTGGTTGCTCACCCGCAGGATAAAGGCGACTTACAAAGTTTTGCACAGCGAATAAAGCCGTTACTAAATTTTAGTGCCAAAGCGGTTAATACGCAGCAAATAGCGGATTTAGAACCTGAGCTTACAGGGCGTTTTAATCAAGGGCTATTTTTATCCGGTGAAGCGCAAATAGATAACCAAGCCTTTTATAAAGCCAGCTTTAGGTTGCTAAATAAGCGCAAAGTAAAGTTTGTGTTTAATCAACGCGCCAGCATCTTTGATAATAAAGTGAATAATCGAGAGTTTGATTACATTATTGATTGCAGAGGGCTTGGAGCCAAACAAGATCAGCCACTTCGAGGCGTGCGCGGGGAAGTGGCAAGGTTATACGCCCCTGAGGTTAACTTAACGCGGCCTGTGCGTTTAATGCATCCGCGTTACCCTATTTATATTGCACCTAAACCTAATCATGAATATGTCATAGGGGCAACGGAGATCGAATCGCAAGATACAGGTCCTGCAACTGTGCGCTCAACCCTTGAACTATTATCAGCGGCCTACACTGTTCATAGTGGCTTTGCCGAAGCGCGATTATTAAATATTCAAACAGGCTTACGCCCAGCGTTTAGCGATAATCGCCCACAGGTAAAAAAAACGAGCAAGGTTATCAGTATCAATGGCTTATATCGCCACGGCTATATGTTGGCACCCGCGCTTGTGGCACAAGCATTATCGCAAATAGAGTGAGTATTAAATGAACATTACAATTAATGGTGAGCCTTTAAATGTGACTAGCCATGCGCTGCTGGAAATAGTAAAAAACGTGGGTGCGATGGCGCCTTATGCCGTGGCTGTAAATGGAGAGTTTATTCCTCAGAGTCGCCATAGCCACGTTGTTATAAATGAAGGTGACAGTATTGAGTTATTGTCACCTATCCAAGGTGGATAGTGCTATGCAAAGCAAAGACTGTTTAACAATTTATGGTGAACCAATCAATAGTCGCTTGTTAATTGGATCTGCGTTATATCCGTCACCAGATATCATGACGCAATCGATTAAAGCCTCAGGTGCTGAGATAGTCACCGTGTCACTTAGACGACAACAAAACGCGGCGGCAGGGAATGATTTTTGGCAATTAATTAAAAACACCGGTTTAAAAATACTGCCTAATACTGCCGGATGCCACAGCGTCAAAGAGGCTATTAACCTAGCTAAAATGTGCCGAGAAGTATTTGCTACCGATTGGATAAAACTTGAATTAATAGGCGATGACTATAATTTACAGCCCGATCCCTTTGCATTACTTGAAGCCACAAAAATATTGATTGATGATGGGTTTAAAGTACTGCCTTATTGCACTGATGATTTAGTGCTGTGTCAGCGCTTGAATGGATTAGGCTGTGAGGTGCTAATGCCGTGGGGCGCGCCTATTGGCACCGGTAAAGGATTGTTAAATAGTTATAATTTAAAAACCATTAGAGAACGCCTGCCTAATACAACATTAATTGTTGATGCCGGGTTAGGTTTACCATCGCATGCCTGCCAAGCACTTGAATTAGGGTATGATGCTGTATTATTAAATTCAGCCATTGCAGGGGCGGGTTGCCCAGTGACTATGAGCCGTGCATTTAAAGCTGCGGTAGAGGCAGGGCGCTTTGCATACAATGCCAAAGCAATGCCCGAAAAAGACGTTGCAACCCCCTCAACCCCAACAATGGGTATGCCATTTTGGCATCAGCAGTAAGGAAATAAAAATATGACAAACGTAGTGTGGACAATTGCTGGCTCTGATTCTGGCGGCGGCGCGGGTATTCAAGCCGATATTAAGGCAATGCAAAGTTTTGGTGTACATGCTTGTACAGCAATCACCGCGCTTACCGCTCAAAATAGCTTAGGTGTAGAGGCTATTAATGCAGTGTCTACCGATATTATTGAATCTCAGTTGCTTGCACTTGAAAAAGACATGAAAGCCAAAGTGATAAAAATTGGCATGCTTGCCAATGTGCAGCAAATTCAGTTAATTAGTGAGCACATAAGCCACTACAAAACCAAATGGCCAACGCCGCCGGTTATTGTGTATGACCCTGTTGCTATTGCCTCAAGCGGTGACTTACTAACAGAAGAAGACACCGTAAGCGCGATAAAAGAATGTTTACTACCGCTGGTAGATGTAATTACCCCAAATACCCACGAAACACAGTTATTAACGGGTGTGTATTTAATTGGCCCTGCAGCGATTAAAGAAGCGGCGAGTAAGCTGATGGCGTGGGGCGCAAAAGCGGTGGTGATTAAAGGCGGACATTGGGATTACCCAAGCGGGTATTGCATTGATTACTGCACACAAAACGCTGAAGACTATTGGCTAGGTAATGAAAAAATTCAAGTTCCTCATAGCCATGGTACAGGGTGCAGTATGGCGTCAGTAATTGCTGCGTGTCTTGCAAAAGACTATCCGTTAAAAGATGCGTTTATTTTAGCTAAAGCCTATATAAACCAAGGTTTAAAGCAATCAGTTCGCTATGGCGAGGGCATAGGGCCAGTCGCACAAACGCAGTTTCCTACCGATTTAGCACATTACCCTCAGGTGATTGAACCGGGTAGCTGGTTAGGTGATGAGTTGGATTTTGATGTGCCGCTTGATTTTAATATGGCTGCTGATTTTGCAGCCTGTGAAAGTAAAAAGCTTGGCCTCTATGGTGTGGTTGATAGCATTGAATGGCTAGAAAAGTGCTTACAGCAAGGAATTAAAACAGCTCAGCTTCGTGTTAAAAATAAAACGCAGAATGAGCTAGATGAACTGATTGCCAAAGCGGTCACTTTGGGTGAGCAGTATAATGCGCAGGTATTTATAAATGATTACTGGCAACTTGCCATCAAACATGGCGCCTATGGGGTGCATTTAGGACAAGAAGACTTAGAGAGTGCAAACTTAGTTGCTATAAAAGAAGCAGGCCTGCGACTTGGTCTCTCTACCCATGGGTTTTATGAAATGCTACGCGCGCATAATTATCGCCCAAGCTACATGGCGTTTGGTGCTATTTACCCAACGACGACCAAAGACATGACTGGCCAGATACAAGGGCTTGAAAAGCTAACTCGGTTTGTGCCATTAATGCAAAGCTATCCTACAGTGGCTATTGGCGGAATTGATTTAAATAGGGCGCAAGAGGTTGCTAAAACGGGCGTGGGCAGTGTAGCCGTGGTACGTGCTATTACCGAGGCTGATGATTATGTAGAGGCAATCAATACCTTAAAATCGGTGATAAATGAGAATGCCTGCTAACATGCAAACGCAGCAGCTCAGCGACAAAGAAACCTTGCGTTATAGCCGCCATATATTACTTGATGAAGTGGGGCTTGAAGGGCAGTTAACGCTGAAACGCTCAACGGTTGCCGTAGTTGGCGCAGGTGGCTTAGGTAGTCCTGCGCTGCTGTATTTAGCGGCAGCTGGCATTGGGTCGCTTATTTTAATTGATGACGATGTAGTTGAACTGTCTAACTTGCAGCGCCAAGTGCTCTATAAAGTAAATCATTTGGGGCAAAACAAAGTTCGCGCGGCTGGAAAAGTGCTTGTGAGCCTTAACAATCAAATAAATATAATAACCCACACTCAAAAGCTGGATGATACCAACAGTGCGTTGCTCTTAAAAAACGCCGACATAGTGCTTGATTGCTCTGATAACTTTAGTACCCGTTATGCGGTTAATCGCTATTGCATTGCTAATAACACTCGCTTAATTACAGGGGCTGCGCTGGCAACTCAAGGGCAATTAATGGGGTTTGATTTTAGGCAAAGTGACAGCCCATGTTACGGCTGTGTTTTCCCTCAAAGTAGCGATGCACCGGTTATAAATTGTAGTAATGCCGGGGTAATTAGCCCTTTACTTGGGATTGTTGGGTCAATGCAGGCACAATTAACCCTCAATATGTTGTTAGGTCATTTTAAGGGGAATGTGTTTATAACGTTTGACGCATTAAGCTTAAAGCAACAGCATTTTAAGATGACTAAGGATTTAGCGTGTAAAGAGTGTGGCGGGTATGAGTAATGAAAAGCTTGGCTTTTAACGTGAGTAAGCTCTCCGTCTACAAGAAAAAAACACCGCGGTTATTGAAAATAAACGCGGTGTTTTTTTTAGCTCGAACTGACACTACCTATTAATCATCAATTTTTGCAAAGGCAGTGCCTAAACGAGTAACTACCTCTGGGAGTTGATCGTCTAATATTTCTGCTTTGTTCGCACCCCATGCGAGCACAACCGTTGAGCCTAATTTAAAGCGACCCATTTCTTCCCCTTTCTTAAGGGTGATCGCGTTTTCGCCTTTAGTTGGGTAGTTCCAGCTAAACACATCACTGCCAGCTGGTGGAGTCACTGTGCCAGCCCAAATAGTTTCTATGCTGGCAACAATGGTTGCGCCTACTAAAACCATAGCTAGCGGGCCAATTTCAGTTTCAAAAATAGCCACTACACGCTCGTTACGGGCAAATAAATTTGGTACGTTTTGAGCGGTAAGTGGGTTTACTGAAAATAAATCGCCCGGTACATAAATCATTTTGCTTAGCGTGCCATCAATTGGCATATGAATACGGTGGTAATCTTTTGGGGCTAAGTAAATAGTTGCAAATTTACCGCCTAAAAACGGGGTTGTGTCGTCTTGTGATCCACCTAACAATGCTTGTAAGCTGTAATCGTGGCCTTTAGCTTGAATAAGTTGACCATCAACAATGTCGCCTAGTTGGCTAATTGCGCCGTCTACTGGATGAATAATAATATCGTCATCTTCAACCATAGGACGCACACCGTCTTTTAACGGACGGGTAAAAAATTCATTAAAGCTTTTGTAATGAGCCGGATCTGAATATTTAGCTTCGCTCATATCTATTTTATATTGTTTAATAAATAATTTAATTAATGTGGTTGTTAACGCACCGGCTTTTGCTGCAGCAAGTTTACCTACCACACGAGAAATAAAGTGTTTTGGCATGGCATACTGCATGGCGATTTTAAATTTATCTAAACTCACAGGTTATTCCCTTATTATACGCGGGGCGCACGAGCGCCTGCACGGCCATCGGCCATGGTTTCTAAAATACGGTGGTAGCTTTCAAAGCGTAATTTTGAAATATCGCCATCGGCTACCGCTTGTTTAATTATACAGCCCGGATCGTTTAAATGTTTACAATCTCTAAACCGGCATCCGCCTATAAATTCTCTAAATTCTTTAAAGCACCAAGTGACGCGTTCAACATCTAAATGCCATAGGCCAAATTCACGAATTCCCGGTGAGTCAATTAAATTACCCCCACTCGGTAAATGATGAAGGCGCGATACCGTGGTGGTGTGCTGGCCAAGCCCGCTGTTTTCAGATACTTCTTTAGTCAAAATTTCAGCATCCGGCAGTACAGTGTTAACTAAGGTAGATTTACCCACGCCACTTTGACCAACAAAAATATTATTTTTGCCCGCAAGTACTTCTTTTAACTCATTAATGCCTTCGCCAGTTATATTACTAACTAGCAGCACCTGATAATTAAGCTTACGGTAAATGTCGAGGATTTGTTGTATTTCGTTTAAACCAGCTTCATCAATTAAATCAATTTTATTCAGTACTAAAATGGGTTCGATACCCATGTCTTCACAGGCAATTAAATAGCGGTCAATAATGCTCGGGGTAAACTCTGGCAGTACCGCTGAAACCATTAAAATTTGATCAATGTTAGCGGCAATCACTTTAACCCCATCATAAAAATCGGGGCGCGTGAGTTGTGAACGGCGCTCTTGAGTTGCTTCAATAACACCCGCTAAATCACCTTCACTTACTTTTGCACGGCGAAACAATACTTCATCGCCGCAAACCAAGTTCGATACGGTACGACGAATATTACAACGTAATACATCACCGTTTTGTGTTTCTACATCGGCATGTTGTCCAAAGCGGCTAATAACAATCGCATTTTCCACTTGACCTAAATTATCTGTTTGCCATTCTTGCGCGCCGACTTTTGCCGGTTTTGTATCGGCATTCGATAAGCGCTTTTGATGATTGGCCTTGATCCTACGGGATTGGCCTTTACTTAATTTTTTCTGTTTTGCCACTTGAGGCCTATAACCTGAGTTAAATGCCGAGTTTGCCAAAAAAAGCTTTAGCTCGACGGTTGATGCTAATATGATATATCGAAATGCGTTGGATCTAAAGAAAAGCACCGTTTAAGGTAATTATGACTATTAATAAATCAAATTTAATTTGGCTCGATCTGGAAATGACCGGACTTGAACCAGAGACTGACAAAATACTTGAAATTGCAACTGTTGTCACTGACGCTGATCTGAATATATTAGCCGAAGGCCCAACCATTGCCATTCATCAAAGTGATGAACTACTTGATGGTATGGATGAGTGGTGTACAACTCAGCATGGCAAATCAGGGCTTACAGCGCGTTGTAAGGCAAGTACTTTCGATGAAGCTTATGCCGTTGATCAAACCCTCGCGTTTTTAAAGCAATGGGTGCCAGCGGGTGCTTCACCTATGTGTGGTAACTCGATTGGCCAAGACCGTCGTTTTATGAATAAGTATATGCGTGAGCTTGAAGACTTTTTTCATTACCGTAATTTAGATGTAAGTACCATTAAAGAACTTGCTCGTCGTTGGAAACCAGATGTATTGGCTCAAGTGAATAAAAAAGGGTCACATTTAGCGTTAGACGACATTAAAGATTCGATTATGGAATTAAAGGTTTACCGAGAAAAGTTTTTTAATTTATAAAAAATACTTGCAAAGCACCCTAATTATTGTAGAATCCTGCCCCGCTCAAGACGATAACCCCGCGGGGTTAGTGTGTTTGAGCTTTGACTTTTGAATGCGGCACTAGCTCAGTTGCCAGAATGTTGAACGCGCCCTGTCGCGCACCAATGGACGAATTACTGACTATTTTGAATGCGGCACTAGCTCAGTTGGTAGAGCGCGACCTTGCCAAGGTCGAGGTCACGAGTTCGAGCCTCGTGTGCCGCTCCAATTTCTCACCAAAGAAATTGTAGTTCAAGATGAAAAGTTAAAATTGATATAATGCGGCACTAGCTCAGTTGCCAGAATGTAGGACGCGACCTGTCGCGCACCAACGGACAAATTACTGACTATTTTGAATGCGGCACTAGCTCAGTTGCCAGAATGTAGGACGCGACCCGTCGCGCACTAACGGACGAATTACTGACTATTTTGAATGCGGCACTAGCTCAGTTGGTAGAGCGCGACCTTGCCAAGGTCGAGGTCACGAGTTCGAGCCTCGTGTGCCGCTCCAATTTCTCACCAAAAGAAATTGTAGTAGAAATAAAGATTCAAGATGAAAGGCGAAAGGAACAAGGTTTAATTTTGACAGAACCTAGGACCTAGAATCTTCATATAATGCGGTACTAGCTCAGTTGGTAGAGCGCGACCTTGCCAAGGTCGAGGTCACGAGTTCGAGCCTCGTGTACCGCTCCAATCTTATTTACTTTCCAGATATTCATTTTCAAATAGCAAACAATAATCCACATGTAAATCATTATAAATTTAATTTATATAATTTTTATTAGATTTGAAGTGCTCAATGGATGCGAACGATCTGTGTTGTAAAACCTAAAACCTAGCTCTAAAACGTTTCGCCTTGCAAAGTGGCAATAATACGCCTAGCCCCGCCATGGTCGCGATGTTCGCCTAAGTATATTCCTTGCCAAGTCCCCAGCGCTAATTGACCATCATTAATAGGTATCGTTAACTCGCAACCTAAAGTGCTGGTTTTGATATGAGCAGGCATATCATCATCGCCCTCATAGTCATGACGATAATAAGGCTGGCGCTCAGGTACAAACTGATTGAAGTGGCTTTCCATATCCATACGCACGGTCGGATCAGCATTTTCATTAATGGTTAAGCTGGCAGAGGTGTGTTGAATAAATAAGTGTAATAAACCTATTTTTAGTTGGCTCAGCTGTGGGAGTTTAGTCAGTATGTCGTTATCAATTAAGTGAAAGCCCCGCGAGCGAGGCTTTAATGTAATCGTGGTTTGCGACCAGCTCATAGCTTATCGAAGCTCACTTCAATGTTTGCATTACCTGCATCACTGGTAAATGGCATAATAATTTTTTTGCCGTCACTTTTATGCGTAATAGTATGGTTTTTACCAGACACAACAATGGGGGTTGCCATGGCAAAGTCATAGCCTTTTTCACCTAATAGGTTTTTAGCACCACCGGTGACCATATTGGTTATTTCGCCGACCATGTCAGTGACTTCTTCATTTACGCTGTCAGGTCGCTCACCTAACATACGTTCCATTATAGTCAGCGCTAAACTTTCGTCGAAGGTTATTGAAAATGAACCGCGAGTTTGGGGGCCAACCATACCAATTAATCCCGATACATCACCACAGGCTACTTCATCGGTTTTAATGCGAGGTTTACCTGGTTTTAACTGAGTTTGAGCCATGGTGCTCAATACATTCATCAAAGAAGATAAAAAGGGATTAATGAACTCTACATTCATATTATATATCCTTAAATTGGTACTGATAGAGGGTATACGTAAAGTATAGCTATAGTCGCTCAGCTATGCTCGACAAGCGTCACATTTACCGTGTGCTTCTATGGTTTGCCCAGAAACTACAAAGCCACTTTCGGCTGCTAAGTTATTGAGCTCATGTGAAATTACTGTTGAATGCAGCTCTTTAACAAACCCACATGTATCGCAAATTAGTAATTGAACAGGATGAATATGATCAAAGTGATGACACAACATGAATGCATTAGTGCTTTCAATTTTATGAATAAAACCGAGTTCTGCTAAAAAGTCTAAAGCACGATAAATTGTCGCAGGTTTTGCGCCTGTTTCAGTGACTTTTAATTGCTCTAGCAAATCGTATGCACCCACACCACCTTGAGCGCTTGCTAATAAACGAAATACCTTTTCGCGAATAGGTGTGAATCGCGCACCACGGTTGTCGCATACTTGTTTTGCTTTACTTACGAGTGATTCTATATTCATCTTCTCTCATCCTTACTTTGCCGTGATATACTAACATACTGTATTGTAGTTGCAGCGTTTTATTAACCGCTTTTGTGAAAAGGTATTCATTAATGCATGAACTATTAGCCATATTTATTTTCTTTTTTGCAGTTATCGATCCAATCGGCACAATTCCGGTTTTTATCGCCGTAACTCGGGGTGATGACGACAAGTTTAAGCGTAAAGTAATTTTTAAAGCAGTGGGTGTATCTGCTTTAGTACTGTTATTTTTTGTGGTTGCCGGTGAGCAATTACTCAATGTGATTGAGATTCCACTATCGGCATTTCAAATAGCCGGTGGATTGATCTTATTAATTTTTGCACTCTCCATGACGTTTGGTGAAAGTAAACCCGAAGCTGAAATTAAAAGTGTTCGCGATAGCACTGAAACCGCTATTTTTCCGCTGGCTATACCCTCAATTGCAAGCCCAGGCGCTATGTTAGGTGCGGTATTAATGACGCGTAATGAAGAATATACTTGGGTTGAACAAATGATTACCTCATCAATGATGCTGGCCGTTTTAGTGGTGGTACTTATTTTGTTATTACTTGCTACGCATGTACATAAAATAATAGGTGATAGTGGGGCAAGTATTATTAGCCGAATTATGGGGTTAATTTTAAGCTCAGTCGCAGTAACGAATATTTTAAATGGTATCGCACAATACTTTGGCTTGCAGGTGTTTGCTTAATATTGCTGCGCATGGGGCTTTTGTGTAAAATGCAGCGCCTTTTAAGCTGTGCTTAAATTATAAATTTTTGAGGACTACATTTTGGATAAACGTACTTTAAATCGACGCTTTAGCGTGGCCCCCATGCTCGATTGGACTGATCGCCATTGTCGTACGTTTCATCGTAAAATGACAAAGCACACCGTGCTCTACACTGAAATGATCACCACAGGTGCTATTTTGTTTGGCCGTGGTGACTATTTGCACTTTAATCAACATGAAGGCCCAGTAGCGCTGCAGCTGGGGGGCTCAGATCCGCAAGCGCTAGCACAGTGTGCCAAGCTTGCAGGTGAGCGCGGTTATGATGAAATAAACCTTAACGTAGGTTGCCCATCAGATCGTGTGCAAAATGGGCGTTTTGGTGCCTGTTTAATGGCAGAGCCCGAGCTTGTGGCAGAGTGTGTTGCTGCAATGAAAAGTGAAGTCAGTATTCCTGTTACGGTAAAAACGCGCATTGGTATTGATGAGCAAGATTCCTATGAATTTTTATGTGCGCTTATTGAAGCATCGCATAAAGTAGGCTGTGATGATTTTATTATTCATGCCCGTAAGGCATGGCTAAAGGGGTTGAGTCCAAAAGAAAATCGCGAAGTTCCTGAGCTTAACTACCCCCGTGTTTACCAGCTTAAAAAAGATTATCCACAACTTGATTTAAGTATTAATGGCGGTGTTAAAACCATTGAGCAAAGTCTTGAGCATTTACAGTACATAGATGGGGTGATGGTTGGGCGAGAGGCTTACAGTAATCCATTTATGCTAAATGAAGTTGATGAAAAAATATATGGTGATGCTGCTAATACTCAGTCACGTCATGATGTTGTGCGCTCTATGTATGATTACATTGAAGAAGAGATGCGTTTAGGCGCTAACTTTTGGCATGTTGCTCGCCATATGTTGGGTATTTTTCAGGGACAACCCGGTGCGCGTGGTTTTAGACGCCATTTATCTGAAAATGGCCATGGCAAGCAAGCTGATTTGAGTGTTATGGATAAAGCACTAAGTTACGTACCCGAATAACAGATCCTCTTTATAGAAAAAAGCCACCTCAGGTGGCTTTTTTTGATCCCAAATTTTGGTCAAAAGTTTAATTTATTAGCCAATTCGACTTAATTTCATTCAGTGGTGAGTCATTAATTTACCTACTTAAAATAACTTAACCACATGATATTTAATGAAAATAAAATCATTTTAAGTTGTTGGCATAACTCTTGGAATCCTGTTGATGTATAAATAAAAATCATCAGGAGAATAACATGGGCATATTTAACCGCGTAAACGACGTCATTCAAGCAAATATCGTAGCTATGCTTGATAAAGCAGAAGACTCAGAAAAGTTACTCAATTTAATGCTTACTGAAATGCAAGAAGCGCTTAATGAGTGTCGTAGTACGGCAGCTGCACTTTTATGTGAAGAAAAGAGCATTAAACGTCAAATAAGTAACAAACAGCAAGCGCTCGCAAATTGGCAATTAAAAGCTGAGCATGCTGTGGCAAAAAATCGTGACGATTTAGCTAAATCAGCATTAGCCGAAAAACACACAGTTGAACAAAGCATAGGGTGCTTGCAAACGCAGCTTGAAACATTGCAGCAATCAATTGTAAAAATCACAGAAGACTGCGAGCGCTTACAACAAAAAATGATGCAGGCAAAAGCAAAACAAGCACAACTTACAAAGCGTGAAAACGTAGTTGAAGCAAGGGCAAAAATAAATACGCAACTACAAAGCGATAAAGTGGCTTTTGCCTTATCACGATTTGAGCAAATAGAGCGCCGCGTTGAAAGTGTAGAGTCGCAAGTTGAAGCGTATGAGCTCACAGATACTGCGAGCAATACAGCTATGCAAATTGAGTCACTGGTTAAAAACGAAAAAATTGATGCAGAACTGGCTAGTTTAAAAGCAAGTTTAAATACTGCTAATAAACAAACAGCTTAAGGAGATTGTTATGAATAGTTTTAATACACACCGTCGTTGGTACAAAAATACGCTTAACAAAAAAATATCAGGCGTCTGTAGTGGGTTAGCTTACCGACTAGACTTTCCGGTATGGTCTACTCGCTTAGTGACTGTTTTATTATTTTTAAGTTTTCCGTTTGCAGTGGCGCTAGGTTATTTAATTGCTCACTGTTGCCTTGAAGAAAAAGCAGTGTAAGGAGAGTAGCATGAAAACATTCGCCGTGTGCCTAGTTATTGTTGCGTTGTTTTTAATTAATAGCGGTTCAATTATTCACTTTGATGTGTGGCAGTTTCCGCTATGGATCTCAGATATTAGCTGGACAGGTATAGAGCTCATTGGTGCATTAGTTGCTATTATCGTTGTTATTGCGATTGTTGCTTTAGTGACGATGGGGTTAGTTGGCGCGGCGATGGTGGCACTGGCTGGTACTATTTTAGCTTTTTTATTCGGATCATTGATGATTGCTTGGCCGTTATTGTTTGTAGCAGGGCTGTGTTGGTTAATCGCAGATAACAAAAAAGTCGTCTCTTGAGCTTAAATTAGCTGCCTAACATAAGGGAATTATGATAAATTTGAACTATATTTTTTTGTTTTAACAAGGATTTTACTGATGATTAAACAATGTATTTCGATAGCAAGTGCATTAATGGTGGGTGTTTTTTCGTCTTCGTTAATGGCGCACGAAGGACATGAACACGATAGTGTTGTTGCGCAGCTACAAGTAACACATGCGCAAGTAAGAGAGTTTTTGCCGGCAACCAAAGCCAGTGTGGCTTACTTTAGTATTAAAAACCACAGCAATGTACCAGCAACGTTGACTAAAGCGACAATTGATGGCCTAGGGCGTGTTGAAATTCATGAGCACGTTCACGCTGACGGTATGATGAAAATGCAAAAAGTCGAATCATTGCTTATTAAAGCTCACCAACAACTCGATTTTAAGCCAGGCAGCTATCATTTAATGGTGTTTGAACCACAAGAACCGTTAAAAGTAGGTCAAGAACGTAAACTCACGCTATATTTTGAAGACGGGAACCGAGTATTTACCAATGCAAAAGTCGTTTCGTTAGCCTCACAAGCAGAGCCGGTAAAAGCATC
The DNA here is from genome assembly GCF_018732205.1 of Pseudoalteromonas sp. SiA1. Taxonomy (NCBI): domain Bacteria; kingdom Pseudomonadati; phylum Pseudomonadota; class Gammaproteobacteria; order Alteromonadales; family Pseudoalteromonadaceae; genus Pseudoalteromonas; species Pseudoalteromonas sp. SiA1. The sequence continues at coordinate 419,140 of NZ_CP076084.1, forward strand.
GAAAGATCATAGTCATCATTAGGAGGATAAATGTCACAGCATAAAGGAAAAATAATAACGGCACTGGTACTGTTATTTGTCGTGTTTTACGCCATTGCAGTGTACTGGAGTATAGAGCCTTCACGTTTTGATGTTGTGCAAAATGCTAAGCAACAAGCGCAGCAACGCAGTGAAAAACTAGTCACAGGTTATGTAACAACTTCAACACTCATCACTGTAGCTGATACGCTTTTAACTAAATCAGGCGGTTACTTATCAAATGATGTGCTACCACCGAGCGTAATAATGGACAATATGCCGGCCTGGGAGTATGGTGCGCTGGAAATGGTGCGTGATTTAGCGTTGTCTATGCGAAAAGATTTTAGCCGCTCACAATCGCAATCAACTGAACACGAAGCGCTCAAAAAAGCTCAGCCACAATTTAATATCAGCTCTGAAGCATGGGCATGGCCAAGTGCTGAGGGTGAATACCAAAAAGGGATTGATTATTTAATGGTATATCGTTCTCAAATAGCCAATCAGCATGAGCGCGATAGCCAATTTTACTCTCGTGCAGATAACCTACGCAGTTGGTTAAAAGAAGCTGAAAAGCGTTTAGGCAGCTTAAGTCAGCGTTTAAGTGCAAGCGTGGGTCAAGATAAGGTTAACACTGACCTCGCCGGTAACTCTTCAAATACACAGGCCACCTATACGCCTTTACAACAACAAATAAAAACATCATGGTGGGAAATTGATGATGTATTTTATGAGTCACGTGGGGCCACTTGGGCTTTACTGCACTTTTTACAGGCGGTTGAATATGATTTTGCCGATGTGCTTGATAAAAAGAACGCCCGTGTCAGCTTGCAACAAATTATACGCGAGCTTGAAGCAACCCAAGAAACGGTATGGAGCCCAATGATTTTAAACGGTAATGGATTTGGTTATGTCGCCAACCATTCACTTGTTATGGCAAATTATATTTCTAGAGCCAATGCGGCACTTATTGAACTCAGCGAATTATTAGCGCAAGGATAAAAAATGAAAAAGTATTGTATAGCAGCAGCCTTATCAATGGCATGTTTAGCCCCTGTAGCACAAGCCGACACTGTATTGGGCTTATATGTAGGGGTTGATGGTTGGAAAGCAGATAATGACGGTAGCTTTTCTGATAACAATAACGCCCTGCAAAACTTCAACTTTGAAGATGAAACTTTTGTAAGTTATTACGCTGCGCTTGAGCACCCAGTGCCATTAGTGCCAAATTTAAAGTTAAAATACACTGAGCTTGAATTAAACGGATCAACAGTGCTTGAAGACACATTTAGCTTTAACGGTACTGATTATGTTGTAGGCACTGATGTTAATTCAGTGACTGACTTATCGCATATTGATTATATTTTTTACTACGAGATTTTTGATAACGATTTAATCTCAATTGATTTAGGTATTAATGCTAAGCAGTTTGATGGTGAGCTTGTTGTAACAGGTACATCACAACAAGGTGGCGCTAACTTTACTGAAATCGAAGAGTTCTCTGGTGTTGTGCCGTTAGTATATGGACGTTTTGAAGCGGGTTTACCATTTAGTGGTTTAAGTGTTTTTGCTGAAGGCAGCTTTTTAGCCATAGATGACAGCAAAGTACAAGATTACCAAATGGGTATTGCTTGGGAGTTTATTGATAACCTAGCGGTTGATGTTGCGGTTAAAGCGGGCTACCGCTCTATGGTTTTAGAACTTGATGATGTAGATGATATTAATACTGATATTGATGCATCAGGGCCATTTGCGGGCATACAAGTTCACTTTTAAGCACCGATTAGTTTAATGAAAAGCCACCTTGTGTGGCTTTTTATAGTTATTTTGAAGTGTGCCACACTAATTCAAACTCCCCTTCAAATGCTGAACCAATTAACTGTTTGTACACCTTGTTAATCGGGTAGTTCATTAATCTAAATAGTTCATCACCTGTTTGAGTAAACTTATAATAGCTAAGCACCAAATCGTTACTTTTTGCTTTTAAGGTTAGTTTTTGTGATAAAAAGGATAGGGTGAACTCTTGTCCTACTTTTAATGCCGCTGACTCTATTTCTTTACGATACAGCAAGTTTAAATCCATTAAAGTTAGTACGTCTGGAAAGCTCACGCCGCTTTTACCTATGCTTAATGACACTTTATTACCTTTACCTAGTAAATCAAATAACGAGGGTTTTTTGTAATACCCCAAGAATATTAGGTGGCTGCTATCCTTTTCGTTATACCCAGAAATAGACACGCACTTTCTTAATGAATCGGCTTCGCGCTGGGTCATGTGCTTGAGTGTTTGTAAACTTTTAATAGAAAAAGTACCTGGGCTAATGGTTTCGCCAGTAAAAATTTTTGCCCACAACACTTGCATAGATTGATTTGAGGTATCTTCACATAAGGCTATAAAGTGCTCTACCCAATCAGCATCGGGCTGTTTGGCGCAAGCAACATCAGGACAAAACTCCATTGCTAAGGCTAAAATAGTCTCAATATTTTGTTGCTGTTTAATCAGTAGTAAGTCTTGTCTTTTTTGAGCACGCGCTAAAATTGAATGCTCGCTATTAATACTATAAAGCGATTTGGCTTTACCTTGAGGATTATAGGTTTTTTCATCAATGGCAGGCATATTACTCACTTTTGTGACCGAGTAACCTAGCAGTGACTCAATAATATTGGCAAGTTTAATCCTGGCTTGTGCGGTTTTGACTGTCATGGCTTTCCATTATTGCTTGTGCATCACTGAGTTGAGCGACCGTTTTTAAGTTATTTAGCCCTAGGGTCACTATATTACCTAATATATTTTCAGCAAATATAGCAACGTACCCAGAAATAAGCGGCATCGTTGCTTGTCCTTCTATATGCCACGTGACGGTTTTTGTGTGCGGGCTAAATAGCAATTTGCTAGTGATAATATGCTCTTGATTAAATAACACACTAAATACAACTTCATTATCGCTTAATGACGATATTGTCATTTCGCCTTTGCCCCATTTACCTTCCCAAGATTGGTAGGCTCCTGCGCCAGAGCTCGGTTCTCCAATATTAAACTTAATATTAGGGTCTATTTGTTGCCACGGCGACCATTTATACCACTGGGTAAAGTCCTCAACTAATGACTTTATTACGGGAGCGCGTGCGTTAATCTTTATACTTTTTTGCACATGATAATTTTGTGGTAACAATAATCCAACGACAACAAAAACCAGGAGTAAAATGATTGAAAACTGCATTATTTTTTTAAGTAGTTTAATAGGTATTCCTCATCTATTTTAATTTACAGCGTCTATCAATTATTAATTATTTAATAGTTTAACGAAGTCGCGGTTGCTTTTGATCTATTTTATCTACCTTGTATTATTCCAAAAGCAGACATTAGCCGTAATAAGTTTAGATGATTTATTAGTTTTAGTAATGCCATAAAGGTAAACAATTTTTAATCAGCGCTTTCATTTTGTGCTATATCAACGGGGATGTCGATAGGGTATAATTCGCGCCTTTTGTTATTGAACGGCCAATTTTATGAGCACATTAAAAGCTGAACGCGCCTTATTCTCATACCCCAAGTATTGGGCTGAGTGTTATGGCACAGCTCCATTTTTACCAACAACACGCGAAGAAATGGACGCGCTTGGCTGGGATAGCTGCGATATTATTATTATTAGCGGTGATGCTTATGTAGACCATCCTAGTTTTGGGATGGCCGTAATTGGCCGAGTGCTAGAAGCGCAAGGTTTTAGAGTGGGTATTATTGCTCAACCAGATTGGAACTCTAAAGATGCGTTTATGGCATTGGGTAAGCCTAACTTATTTTTTGGTATTACAGCCGGTAATATGGACTCGATGATCAATCGTTACACCGCTGAAAAACGAATGCGCCATGATGACGCATACACACCAGGAAATGTCGGCGGTAAACGCCCAGATCGCGCAGTGATCATTTATTCACAACGCTGTCGTGAAGCCTACAAAGATGTGCCATTAGTGTTAGGGGGCATTGAAGCCAGTCTGCGCCGTATTGCTCATTATGATTACTGGCAAGAAAAAGTACGTCGTAGCGTATTATTTGACGCTAAAGGCGATATTTTAATTTATGGTAATGCCGAACGCCCGTTAGTTGAAGTAGCGCATCGTATCGCTGCCGGTGAAACCATCGATACCATACAGGATGTTAGAGGCACGGCAGTTATTCGTAAAGAGCCTTTACCTGGTTGGCGTGGCAGTGACTCAACAGCCATTGATAAAATTGGTAAAATAGACCCTATTCCTAATCCTTATGGCGCGGATGATGTGGGCTGTGCTAAATCAGAATTTAAGCAAGCCGGCATCGATTTACAAGCAGAAGCTGCAAAACCAATTACCATCCAGCCTGCTCGTCCTAAGCCGTGGGAAAAAACTTACGTTAAACTGCCGGCATTTGAGCAGGTTAGCGTTAATAAGCCTTTGTATGCCCATGCATCACGTATTTTACATCAAGAAACCAACCCAGGTTGTGCAAGGGCGTTATTTCAGCGTCATGGCGATCGTTCTATTTGGGTGAATCCGCCGGCTTATCCGCTTGAAACTCAGGAAATGGATGACGTGTTTGGTTTACCTTACCAGCGTATACCACATCCAAGTTATGGCGATGATAAAATCCCTGCTTACGATATGATTAAAACGTCGGTAAATATTATGCGCGGCTGTTTTGGCGGCTGTTCGTTTTGTTCTATTACCGAGCATGAGGGGCGCATAATACAAAGCCGTTCTCAAGAATCGATTATCGAAGAAATTGAACAAATTAGAGATAAAGTGCCGGGCTTTACGGGGGTTATTTCTGATTTAGGTGGGCCAACTGCAAATATGTACAAACTGCGTTGTACCAGCAAAAAAGCAGAGAGTACGTGCCGTCGCTTGTCGTGTGTGTATCCTGATATTTGTAAGCATATGGATACCGATCACACACCCACTATCGACTTATATAAAAAGGCGCGTGAGGTTAAAGGGATCAAAAAGATCTTAATTGCTTCGGGCGTGCGTTATGACCTTGCAGTACGTGATCCTCGTTACGTTAAAGAGCTAGTAACCCATCATGTTGGTGGATATTTAAAAATAGCACCTGAGCACACAGAAGATGGCCCATTATCAAAAATGATGAAACCAGGTATGGGCGCCTATGATGAATTTAAAGCGTTATTTGATAAGTACTCAAAAGAAGCGGGTAAAAAGCAGTATTTAATTCCATACTTTATTTCTGCTCACCCGGGGACTAAAGATGAAGACATGGTAAACATGGCTTTATGGTTGAAATCGAATGATTTTAAGCTTGATCAGGTACAAAATTTTTATCCATCACCGATGGCCAACGCTACCACCATTTACCATACTGAAATGAACTCGCTTCGTAATATTAAAAACAATACTGAGCAAGTTGCTGTGCCTAAGGGAGCGCGTCAACGTCGTTTGCATAAAGCAATTTTACGCTATCACGATCCTGCCGGTTGGCCAATGATCCGCGAAGCCCTGCGTAACATGGGCAAAGCTAAGCTTATTGGTAAAGGACCTAACTGTTTAGTCCCTGAAGAAGGGCGAGATGAAAGACAAACCAAAGGCGGAAAAGGTAACAAGGGCGGTCGTCCTGCGCTGACTCGTCATACTGGCTTTAGCCAGTTTAAAAAAGCCAACACTAAACCTAAGGTAGGTGGTAATCGCCAGCGCGCTAAGTAGCCTTAACTTATGTAAAGTAACTATCGGCTTAAACAAAAACACCGCGTATTGATGCGGTGTTTTTGTTTAAAAACGTTTATAAAAAGATTAAATCAATAACCAAGTCGCAGTGCCTAAGAAGGCAAATATACCAACAATATCAGTTACCGTGGTTAGTACCACACTGCCTGCAAGTGCTGGATCTATTTTCATTTTTTTAAGCAATAGTGGGATACTAGCACCCGCAATACCTGCTGCAACTAAATTCATAAACATAGCAAACGCTAAAACACCACCGAGTTTGAAATCCCATTGCCAAAGCGCAACAACACCGGCAATTAGGATAGACCAAACCATACCGTTAATCGCACCGATAGCGAGTTCTTTTAATAATAAAAAACGTTGGTTAGTTTGGTTGATATGACCCACCGCGATACCGCGAATAACCAAAGTTAAGGTTTGGCTGCCTGCAACCCCACCCATTGACGGGACAATGCCATTGAGCACAGCAAGAATTGGTAATATAGCTAAGGTGTTTTCAAAAAAGCTCGCCACAATTGCAGCCAGCAATGCAGTTAGTAAGTTTACACCCAGCCAAATTGAGCGCTTTTTAGAGCTTTTCAACACAGGTGCAAAGGTATCTTCTTCATCATCTAAACCCGCTAAACCCAGTAAACTGTGCTCAGCGTCTTCACGAATAACATCAACGATATCATCAATGGTGATCCGCCCAAGCAAGTGTGCGTTGTCATCAACAACCGGTGCCGATATCCAGTTATGACGCTCAAACAATTGTGCAACTTCGCTCTCATCCATTGAAATAGGAATAGACTCACAGTCTTCATCCATTAACTCATGAACAATTTTTTCAGGGGGATTAGTTAATAAAGTACTCAGCGATAGGGCGCCTAAAAAGCAGTTATTTTCATCAACCACATATAAGTCATCTGTACCCTCAGGTAATTCGCCGCGTAAGCGAATATAACGCAGTACCACATCTAGAGTCACATCGGGGCGAATAGTAACGGTATCTATATTCATCAATGCGCCAGCAGAGCGCTCTTGATACGATAAAGCCTGCGTTGCACGTTCTCTATCTTGAATATCCATAGCGCTAACAACGTCTTTATAAACGGTGTCAGGTAGGCTACGTAGTACTTCCCCTAAGTCATCATGGCCCATGTCTTCGGTTGCGGCAGCAATGTGCTCGGGTGCCATTTGCGCAATAATGCCCAAACGTACATCTTCAGACAGCTCTTCAAGCACATCACCTTGTACATCAGGATCAACAAGCTGCCAGAGCATACGGCGAATTTTATGCGGGGATGATTCTAAAAGAAGTGCGGTATCACAAGGCGCCGTTTTTGCCAGCATGCGTCTAACTTGAACAAATTGACCACTATTTAGTGACTTAGTCACCTGTTTTAGTTGTTGTAGTGGAATATCTTGTTCTAAAGCTTCAGGCATTGGCGTCCTTAATTAAATTGTATTACATGCTGGAAGGGTATAAATGCTATTCAATTTTAGTTTATCTTACTTTATGTGAGCAAACTACCTCAACCACTATTAACCTAAGCTTAGGATGATGAGTTAATAATGAACTTTTTTATTCTTGCTCATTAAATCGTTGGTCGATGAGCTCACCTATTGCGCTAAGTGCAGGCTCAGCGTCGGGGCCTTCGCATACCACCTTAACTTCTTTGCCTTGGCTGCTTTCGAGTAACATAAGTGCCAGTACGCTATCGCCAGCGGCTTGTTTGTCATCTTGAAATAAAGTGATTGTGGCATCAAATTGCACAGAAAGCTGAGCTAATACTGTCGCCGCTCTAGCGTGTAATCCTAATTTGTTTTTTATTAAAAATGTATTTTCTAAGCGCATTGCATGTTCTCACTCGGTATTATTCTTGTTCTCGGTGGCGAATTTTTACATTAGGATGGCTCATTGCAAAGCTTTCGCCAATGGTTTGCGCTAAATAAACAGAGCGGTGTTGCCCACCGGTACAGCCAATTGCAATGGTTAAGTAGCTGCGGTTATTTCGTTCTAAATGCGGCAGCCATGTTTGCACAAATGTTTGAATTTGCCATGTAAATTTTTGCACTATACTGTGACTTGCTAGGTAGTCTTTTACTGGTTGGTCCAGCCCTGTAAGTGGCTTAAGTTCAGGCTCCCAATGCGGGTTTGGTAAAAATCGGGCATCGAATACGTAATCTGCTTCTTTAGGGATGCCGTGTTTAAAACCAAATGACTCAAAGGTAATGATCAGTTGTTTATCTTTTTTTCCGAGTATTTTTTCACGAATAGACTCAGCAAGCTGATGCACACTTAAATCCGTGGTATCAATCATATAATCAGCACGGTTAATCAATACATCAAGTAGTTGTTTTTCTTTTTTTATGGCTAAATCAAGCGGCAAAGAATCAATAGATAAAGGGTGGAGACGTCGCGTTTCTGAAAAACGTTTTATTAATGTTTGATCGTCACTGTCTAAATAAAATACCGTTGGTTTAGTAAAACCAGGTAAATATTCAATGATTTCATTAAACTGCTGTTGCTCTTTAGGTAGGTTACGTACATCAACACTCACGGCAATTTTATTATAACTGTCGGAAACACTGCGCACTAATGATGGTAATAAATTAAGAGGAATATTGTCTACACAATAATAACCTAAGTCTTCCACAACGCGTAACGCCACAGATTTACCTGAGCCTGAACGACCGCTTATAATTATTAATTCCATTTATCACCTTTCTTTGTTACTACGATTGACTGACGATAACCTGATATAGTTCGCTATCCGATTTGGCGGCGCGTAACTGTTTACAAAATTCTTTATCATTGAGCTTATCAGCAATCGTGGCTAGCGTCTTCAAATGCTGCTGATTATCGCCATCGGGAACAATTAACGCGACAAAAATGTCAACCGGCCGGTTATCAATCGCATCAAAATTAATAGCTGTTTCGCTCACTAAAATCAAAGCAAGGGGCTCTTGAGCTCCACTCATGCGACCATGTGGAATAGCAATGCCTCGGCCAATGCCTGTACTTCCAAGCTTTTCTCTTGCAGTTAATGCATTAAGAATATCTTGTTGTGTTAAATAGGGCAGCTTATTGTGAGCCAATTCACTGATAAATTCTAAAATTCTTTTTTTACTATTAAAAAGGACCGCAGCTTTACTGCAGTCCTGACAGATAAGTGAGCTTAGTTTCATAGTGTTAGTGTCGAGCAAGTTTCTCTTTGTGTTTAATTACTTGACGATCTAGCTTGTCAATGAGCGAGTCTATAGCGGCATACATATCTTGATGCTCAGTAGAGGCAAAAATCTCAGCGCCACTAACATGAACGGTTGCTTCAGCTTTTTGGTTTAGTTTTTCTACATCGAGAATAACGTGCACATTCGTTATGTGATCAGTGTGCCTCTGTAACTTCGAAAATTTACTATTTACGTAGTCTCTAAGCGAGTCGGTAATATCTACATGGCGACCAGTTAAATTCAGTTGCATAAACATTTTCCTCTTTGTTGTACGCCTTAAATCAAACTTTTACGTTGATTAGACGGGGGAATAGCTAGAGATTCGCGATATTTTGCAATGGTTCTCCTCGCTACTTTAATTCCTTGCTCTGCCAATATATCTGCAATTTTACTATCACTCAATGGTTTAGCTGAGTTTTCTGCAGCGATTAATTTTTTAATTAATGCACGTATTGCTGTTGATGAACATTCGCCACCATTTTCAGTACTTACATGGCTTGAAAAGAAATATTTAAGCTCAAAAATGCCACGTGGTGTATGCATGTATTTTTGCGTAGTAACACGCGATATAGTCGACTCATGCATTTCCACCATTTCAGCCACATCGTTAAGCACCATAGGCTTCATAGCCTCAGGACCGTGTTCAAAAAAGGCCTGTTGCTGCTGCACAATACAGTTGGTTACTTTAAGTAGCGTGTCATTCCTACTTTCTAAGCTTTTTATAAACCATTTAGCCTCTTGTAAGTGCGAGCGAATAAACTGGCTATCACCACTTGATTTAACCGTACGCGACATAGCTGCATATTGGCTATTTACTCTGATCTTAGGCATGCTATCTGGGTTTAATTCAACTACCCAACGACCTTTAACTTTCTTAACCGACACATCAGGAATAACGTATTCAGACTCTTCTCTAACAATAGTGTCTGCCGGTTTTGGGCTGAGCGTATGAATCAACGTCATGATTTCTTTAAGCTCATCTTCTTTAAGCTTTGTTTTTTTCATTAACGTGCGATAGTCACGTGCAGCAAGTAAATCAATATGATCGGTTAAGATCATTTTTGTTTCGTTTAAAAAAGGTGTGTCTTTATCAAATTGATTTAGCTGAATACACAAGCACTCTTGTAAACTACGCGCGGCTATTCCCACTGGATCAAATAGTTGAATACGCTTTAGTACCGCTTCTATTTCGTCAAGTTCAACTTCATCTTCGCCGTCGTTTTCTTGGTTAAAGCTTTCTAATATTTCTTCACAGCTAAGGGTTAGAATCCCTGAATCGTCCACAGCTTCTACAATTGCAATAGCTATCGCTTCATCGGTAGGACTAAACGGCGTCAGTTGAAGTTGCCACATTAAATACTCATGCAGCGTTTCAGTCGAAGAGCCTTGATAAATAGATTCATCTTCTGGCATTGGGCCCGATGAAGAGGCAGGCGCAGCGCTCATATATTCATCCCAAGTAACATCCATAGCCATATCATCGCTAATGGTGTCTTTGGTCATTGCTTCGCCGCTATCTTGCTCATACTCGCTAGGTTTATCGTCAGCTGAGGCACTTAGCGTTAAGTCATCGTTATCGGCTTTTTGTTCGTTTTTACCTGCAGTGTCTTCGCTGTAATCGTGTTCTTCAACTTCAAGCAAGGGGTTGCTATCGAGCGCTTCTTGAATTTCTTGCTGGAGATCCAATGTACTGAGTTGCAATAAGCGAATTGCTTGTTGCAACTGTGGAGTCATTGTAAGTTGCTGGCCCATGCGCAGCTGTAATGATTGCCTCATGTATCTCTAACAATCCTTTTAAATTACGGTCTGTTGACCTTTACGGATTAAAATTTGTTCAAACTAGGGGCGGTTTAATTGCGGCGCGAGGTTTGTAACCTAGTGGGCTAAGTCAAAACCGAGCAACAAAGAGTAAATCGTCCCTAGGCAGAACCCGAAGGGCAGCGCCTGTTTGGCATTGATGCTGCGTTATCGCCTATTTATGGGGAATACCACACCACATAGGCTCTGCCTTGCCTAAATACCAAACAGACTGCTGCAAATTCAACCTTGAAAGGTCAACAGACCTAAGTATAATTAATCTTAGCAGATGCTTAGTGGAATAACACACATATTAGAGCTTGAACTGCTCGCCCAAATAAACATCGCGTACTGTTTTATCGTTTAATACGTATTCAGGAGTGCCTGATGCAATTAACTCCCCATGAGAAACTATGTAGGCTTTTTCACAAACATCAAGTGTTTCGCGCACGTTATGGTCTGTAATAAGTACGCCAATGCCACGGTTTTTAAGATGCTCTATGATCTTTTTAATATCTAATACTGAGATAGGATCAACCCCCGCAAAGGGTTCGTCTAAAAGGATAAATTTAGGGTTTGCTGCTAACGCGCGAGCAATTTCAACGCGGCGACGTTCACCACCTGATAAAGCCATACCTTGACTATCGCGGATATGCTGAATGCTAAATTCATCAAGTAAATTATTTAAGGTATCTTCGCGTTGTTGTTTATTTAATTCTTTACGTGTTTCTAAGATAGCCATTAAGTTTTGATAAACAGTCAGCTTTCTAAAAATAGACGACTCTTGCGGTAAATAACCAATCCCTAAACGCGCTCGGCTGTGCATCGGTAATAAAGTAATATCTTTATCATCAATTGATATTTTGCCTTTATCGCTAGGGACAAGGCCTACAATCATATAAAAAGTGGTGGTTTTACCTGCACCATTAGGGCCAAGTAACCCCACAATACTGCCAGCTTCAACCTCTAGGCCAACGTTTTTTACAACTTCACGACCTTTGTAGCTTTTAGCTAATAGCTCTGCTTTTAATGTGCTCATGGTTGGCCTTTATCATCTTCTTTTTTATTTTCAACAGGGACTAAAATAGTGTGTACACGGTCTGTTGAGTTTTCGTCTTTTTCTGCGCTAATTAACTGCTGCTCGATATCGTAAGTGATACTTTTAGCTGTTATTTTTTGACCTGCTTGAGCAATGCTTGCATCGCCGATTAAGGTTAAAAAACGCAGCGACACATCGTAACGCACTTCATTAGCACTGGCGCTCATTATGGTGCCATCAGCTTGTGTTTCTTCAAAATATGCAGGGCTGCCTGTGGCAATTAATAACTGTTTGTTATCGCCTAGGTCATCGCGTTTATGCACTTCTAAACGGTCAGCTGTGATACGGCGATTACCATGAATAATTTCAACATTTTTCTCAAAAATGCCTACGTTTTCTTTTAATTGACCTTCTTGCTTATCTGCACTAATTGAAATTTGATTTGCAGCGGGGGCTTCAGCAGGTTCAGCGCCATTACTGTTAAAAGCAATTAATAGTGAGGGAACAATTAAAATTTTAAATAGGTTATTGGTCATAATATAGGGTTCGCGTATGGTTAATAAGTTTAATCACCTCGGTTTTTAAATCGGCCTCAAGGCCTTTACCTGTGATTTTTAAATTAGGTCCTGTAATAACGACAGGCTGCTGTGATTGCATGGTTAATAGTTTTATATCAACATTGATGGTCTGGGCGGTGATCGTATCGATCATGGCGTTATCTACTAAATTTTGAGCGGTTACATTACCCTCTAACACCAGTTGACGGTCGTCGTAGAGTGTGGCTTCATCGGCGTTAATACGCCATGTTTGCTGCTCGTTGTATAAAGTGAATATAGGCTTTTCAAAAAAGGTAAAACCGAGTTGTTGATACAACTCCATTTTTACCGCAGTTACCTTATGGCTCACTTTACCTTGTTCATTATAAGCCGTTTGTTTTAGCTCAATAGCGGTATAATCAGGCTTAGCAATAACTTGTGTTTCTTCGCTTGCAGTTATATCAACCTTAGTAAAATAAGGATACCAGAGCCAAACCATACAGCTTATGAATAAAACGCTCAGTATAATGCGCGCTACATTCATGAACTCGTTCCTTGGCTAGTTAGTGGCTTGTTATTTTCGAGCATAAGTAAGTCTGTCAGCTCTCTTACCGCACCAAAACCGCCGGGCAGTTGGGTTACATAATGTGATAAACGTTTAATAAGTGGATGAGCATCGTTTACGGCTACCGCAAAACCGACTTGCTCCATTACTGGCATGTCTGGGCCATCATCACCTATATAAGCAATTTGCTCATCGCTAAGCGCTAATTTTTGTTTTAATTCTTGATAGGCTATGAGTTTGTCTTCTTGGCCTTGATATATATGTTGTACGGTTAAACTGCTCATACGTTGCTGCACTATATGAGAATGGCGCCCGGTGATCACGGCGACTTCAAAACCGCTGTTAATCAGGGCTTTGATACCAAATCCGTCTTTGGTGTTAAATGCTTTGAGTTCTTCACCTTGGTTTCCAAGGTAAATACGGCCATCAGAAAATACACCATCAATATCACAAATTAATAGCTTTACTTTTTTTGCGCGCGCCTTTGCATCATCACTTAGCGGTTGATAGAGATCTTCAAATTGCATTTATAGCACTCCCGCTTTAAGTAAGTCTTGCATATTTAGTGCGCCAATCGGTTGATTATGCTCATTAATTACAATTAAGCCATTAATACGTTTTTGTTCCATAATATTTAACGCTTCAGCCGCGAGCATCTCTTGGGTGGCTGTAGTACACGACTTGGTCATCACAACATTAATTTCAGTGCTATGAATGTCAATACGTTGCTCTAAAATACGGCGTAAATCGCCATCGGTAAACAGGCCTGATAATTGCTGGTCACTATCAACAATAGCGGTCATGCCGAGTCCTTTGGCCGACATTTCAATCAAGGCATCTTTAATCGTTTGCGTCTCGTTTATGATAGGCGTATCAGCACCACTGTGCATAACATCTTTAAGAGTTAAGAGTAATCGCTTGCCTAAGCTACCACCAGGGTGCGATAGTGCAAAATCATCAGCAGTAAAGCCGCGAGCTTCTAATAATGCCACCGCCATGGCATCACCCATAGCGAGTGTGGCAGTGGTACTTGCAGTAGGTGCTAAGCCCAATGAGCAGGCTTCTTGTTCAACTTTAATACACACATGCACATTTGCCAATGTTGCCATGGTTGAGCCTTGGTTGCCTGTCATGGCAATCATTTTGGCACCAATGCGCTTTAATACTGGAATAATATTAAGTACTTCGCTGGTTTCACCAGAGTTTGAAATGAGGATAACCACGTCATTTGCTGTGATCATTCCTAAATCACCATGGCTTGCTTCACCCGGGTGAACAAAAAATGCGGGGCTGCCGGTACTGGCAAGAGTGGCGGCTATTTTGTTACCAATATGGCCTGATTTACCCATGCCAATAACAATAATACGACCTGAGCAGTCATACATTAATTGACAGGCTTGGTTAAAGCTTTCATTAACGTATTGTGTAATATCGCTGAGTGCTTGGCGTTCAATCTCTAGAACACGTAACCCTTGTTGAATAAAGTTTAGCGTTGCCATGGGCTATCCTACTTGACTAAAAATATAACCTTGGTAAATCATAAATGCGACGATGAGCAAGCCACCTTCTATTCTATTGATACGTCTTTGACCTCTAAAGTTCAATGACATAGCAATTAGCGCCAAGGTTGCGCCAATCATAATAATAACATCACGGTTAGCAACCGAAGTATCGATAACCGATGGATTAATTAATCCTGCCAGCGGTAATACCGCTAAAATATTAAAAATATTCGAACCAACTATGTTACCCAGCGCTAAGTCATCTTCATTTTTAAGTACACCTGCAATTGAAGCTGCAAGTTCAGGTAAGCTGGTGCCTATAGCAATAATGGTCAAACCAATCACTAAGTCACTTAAGCCAAAATATTTTGCGATATCAACGGCTGAGCCAACTAAAAAGTGTGAACTAACCGGCAGTAAAATCATACCCACTACCAGCCAAAAAACAGCTTTTTTGGTTGGTACGTTGTCAGGTACTTCGTCACAGGCTTCGCTCACAAACGGATCGTCTTGGTTTTTAGCTCGCAGTGAGACAAAAATAAGTCCGCCAATAAAAACAACAAAGCCAGATAATAAGGCTGCACCTTCAAAAAATGAAAAATAGTTATCTGAAAAAATATACCAAGTTGCAATGGAGACCAGCAGTACCAGTGGAATTTCACGTTTTAACGTACTTGAAGATACTGATAAGGGTCTTAAAAGGGCGGTAATACCTAAAACTAATAAGATGTTAGTGATGTTTGAACCAACTGCATTACCCACGGCAGTATCGGTTTTATTTGCCAAAGCTGCTGAAGCCGATACCATCATTTCAGGCGCTGAAGAGCCCATAGCTACCACGGTTAAACCTACAATTAGCGTTGGCACGCCAAAGTTTTTAGCCAGTGCTGCTGCACCATAAACAAACCTGTCTGCACTCCATACGAGAGCCGCAAAACCAAGAATTAAAATGACAAACGAGGTAACCATTGTGATAAGCCAATTAATGTAAATTCAGATAGCGCGAATAGTAACAAAAGCCACCATAAAAGTATAAATAAAAGAATAAGGTGTAATACATTAGGCGGTTATTTTAAGTATTCTTTGGCGCTTTTTATATGAAATTTTAAGCCAAAGTTAAGGCTGCTTGAATCAATCTTATAACTGTTTTTGCGACACTATTACAAAATCTTACGAATTGTTTTTTCCATATTGGTTAAAAAACCCTTAAAATAGAAATATGAGAGAGTATTGTTATGGAGAGCGACTTGTCGCAATCAATAGTTGAAGTCAAGGATGTTACCTTTTCTAGAGGCGATAGGGTCATATATAAAAATATGAGCTTTGACGTACCTGAGGGTAAAATTACTGCCATTATGGGGCCAAGCGGAATTGGCAAAACCACGATGCTACGCCTAATAGGTGGCCAGCTTAAACCAGACTCCGGTGATATTTTATTTAAAAACGACAGCATTGTCGCTATGTCGCGCAAAGAACTCTACGCGGCACGTAAACGCATGAGTATGTTATTTCAAAGCGGTGCCTTATTTACTGATATGTCGGTGTTCGATAACATTGCATTCCCCATTCGAGAGCACACGCAACTCAGTGAAGATTTAATCCGTTTAGTGGTATTAATGAAACTACAAGCTGTTGGCTTACGTGGTGCTAAAGATTTAATGCCTTCAGAGTTATCTGGCGGTATGGCACGTCGTGCAGCTTTGGCTCGCTCTATAGCGCTTGATCCTGAACTTATTATGTATGATGAGCCTTTTGCAGGACAAGACCCTATTTCAATGGGGGTTTTAGTTAAGCTGATCAAATCTTTAAACGAAGTACTTGGCTTATCTTCTTTAATTGTCACGCACGATGTGACAGAAGTAATGAGTATTGCCGACCATGTTATTATTATTGCTGATCAAGGCGTTATTGGCAGTGGTACACCAGAGCAGATGCGAGAGCACGAATCACCACTTGTTCAACAGTTTTTAAAAGGGTTATCAGATGGTCCAGTGCCATTTCATTATCCAGCACAAACCTATGCAGATGAACTGTTAGGAGAGCAGCAGTAATGTTGGATTTACTACAAAAAATAGGCCACAAAACGCTGGGCCGATTTGCTGCACTGGGGCGTTCAACCCAAATGCTGGCAAGTGCGTTATGGCATGTACCCAATTTTAAAAAAGGCACACCTTTACTCGTGCGCCAATTATATATGGTTGGCTCACAGTCATTATTGATCATTGTTGTATCAGGATTGTTTATCGGCATGGTATTAGCCCTGCAAGGCTATACTGTTTTAGTTGATTATGGCGCTGAAGACAGCTTAGGCCCTTTAGTGGCACTCAGTTTATTACGTGAACTTGGGCCAGTAGTAACCGCATTATTATTTGCCGGTAGGGCAGGCAGTGCGTTAACCGCTGAAATTGGCTTAATGAAAGCCACCGAACAGTTATCATCGCTTGAGATGATGGCCATTGACCCGCTTAGACGAATTATAGCGCCGCGGTTTTGGGCTGGTTTGATTAGTATGCCAATGTTGGCACTTATTTTTTCTGCTGTAGCTATTATTGGTGCTCATTTAGTGGGGGTTGATTGGCTAGGCGTTGATACGGGAAGTTTCTGGTCAATTATGCAATCTCAAGTGTCGTTTGAAAAAGACATACTAAACGGTTTAATTAAAAGTATCGTATTTGCGATTGTTGTTACCTGGATTGCGCTTTACAAAGGGTATGACTGTGTTCCCACATCAGAGGGGATCAGCAAGGCAACAACAGAGACAGTGGTGCACTCATCACTAGCGGTATTAGGTTTTGACTTTATTTTGACAGCGGTAATGTTTACCAGCTAATAGGGTATTAAATAATGAATTCACGGAAATTAGAAATTTTAGTTGGTTTTTTTGTAGCATTGGGCATTTTGGCATTTTCAATGCTGGCGCTTAAAGTGGCCAATTCAGGTATTAGCGGCTCAGGTGAAACCTACACATTGAACGCCAAGTTTGAAAATATAGGATCATTAAAAACACGTGCACCCATTAAGGTGGGCGGCGTTGTTATTGGTCGTGTAGAGTCAATTTATGTACACCCACAAGAGTTTTTACCAGTAGTAAATATGAGTATTGATGCGCAGTATTTGTGTCGTTTTTCGGACACTAGTTCCATCTCTATCTTAACCTCGGGTATTTTAGGTGAGCAATACTTAGGTATTAACCCTGTGATCGCATCAGATTCAGCTAAACAGCGATGCTTAGGCGAAGATGTAGCGAACAGCGAACAAGATCAAGCCATTGACGATTTATTTGGCGTTCAAAGTAAAGCATTAGCTAACGGCGATTCTATTACAGATACCAAGTCAGCATTGGTACTAGAAGAATTAATAGGCCAGTTTTTATTCAACCAAGGTAGTGAGTAATTATTATGTTGAAAACATTTTTAGCAAGTATCGCATTAGTAACTGTCGCGCTGGTACAAAGTGTACACGCCGGTGAAGTCAAATTGGCTGATCCTAATAAAATGGTGCGTCAGGTTGCTGATAATACCTTTGAGCGTATTACCAAAGACCAGCCATTAATAACCACTAACAAAGAGCATTTACGGGTCATCGTTGAAGAAGAACTGATGCCGTACATTGACTACAAATATGCTGCACTGAGAGTGTTAGGTAGCGAAGTATCTAAGGTACGCGCCATTACCGACAAAGCAGAAAAAGCAAAAGCAATTGAAGATATTCAGCGCTTTATTGGCGCGTTTAGAGAGTACCTTGTTGCCACTTATGCTGGCGTTTTTACCCAGTACACTAATCAACAAGTTGAATTTGCTGCCGAGCAGCCTTTTAAAGGCAAAGATGTGGTTGTGGTAAAAACCAAAATTGTAGAAGCCGGTAAGCCTGATATTAAAATTGATTTTAAAGTACGTGAAGATAGAAGTGGCGAATGGCGCGCTTACGATATGATTGCTGAAGGCATTAGCTTACTTGATGCAAAACAAAGTGAGCTTCAGGGCATTTTACGCCAACAAGGTATTGACCATGTTAGCGACCTGTTAGAGCAAAAAAGTAAGTTACCGGTTCAGTTTAGAGGCAGTGACACAAATGACTAAATTGGCAATCAGCCAAGTCGATGAACAGCATCTACGAGTTAGTGGTGAATTGACTCATAATTCAATTGGCAATGAACGGCTTCTGAATACCAAGCGACAAACTGAGCATAAAACCCTTTATTTTGACCTAAGTGAGGTGACAAGGGTTGACACAGCCGGCTTAGCTTGGTTAATTCACTCTTTTACAGAATTTAAGCAGCAAGGCATTCGCCTTGAATTGCAAAACCCACCTGAACAACTGCAAAACCTTATGCAGTTAGGCCAGGTTACAACCCTATTTGAGTGAGAGTTATGGAAACGAGTCAAGTCGAAACATTATTACGCGACGAACTTCAGTTAGCTGAAGTACATGTAAAAGCCAATGGCAGTCATTATGAAGTAATTGCTGTCGGTGAATGCTTTGACGGATTAAGTCGTGTTAAAAAGCAACAGCTAGTATATGGGCCATTAATGAACACTATTTCAGACGGTACCATTCATGCTGTTTCTATCCGCGCTTTTACTCCGACAGAGTGGAAACGTGAGCAAAAATTCATTTTACCGCAATAAATAAGGCCCCTTAGATGGATCAATTTGTAATTCAAGGTGGCACTTCACTCGCTGGTGAAGTAACTATTTCTGGCGCTAAAAACGCAGCTCTTCCGATTCTATTTGCAGCTTTATTAGCTGATGGCAAAAGTACTTTTACTAACGTACCACATCTTCGCGATATCATTACGACCGAAGCCTTATTAAAAACGTTAGGCGCTGATGTTCAGTGGCAGGGCGATTCACTCATTATTGATGGTGCAACGGTAAATAGCACGTTAGCGCCTTATGACTTAGTAAAGCAAATGCGTGCGTCAGTGCTTGCACTTGGCCCTTTAGTCGCTCGATTTGGTGAGGCACAAGTATCCTTACCTGGTGGCTGTGCTATTGGTGCGCGCCCGGTTGATATTCATATTCAAGGTTTAGAGCGTATGGGCGCTCAAATAACCGTTGAAAACGGTTATATTAATGCCAAAGTAGATGGTCGCTTAAAAGGCGCTGAAGTTTTCATGGAAATGATCAGCGTAGGTGCTACTGAAAACTTACTCATGGCGGCAACGCTCGCCGAGGGTAAAACAGTATTAGAAAATGCTGCGCGCGAGCCAGAAATTATCGATTTAGCCAATTGCTTAATTGCTATGGGTGCTAAAATCACTGGTGCTGGCTCAAGCCGTATTGAGATTGAAGGAGTTGAGCGTTTATCAGGTTGTGAACACCGCATATTACCGGATCGTATTGAAACGGGTACCTTTTTAGTGGCTGCAGCGATGGCTGGCGGCGAAGTTCTGTGTAAAATGACCGACTTTCATTCACTTGAGCCAGTAATAGAAAAACTACGTGCAACCAATGCATTATTAGAAGTGCACGATGACAGTATTTACCTAGACATGCGAGGCCGAGAGCTTAAAGCGGTGAATATTAAAACTATGCCTCATCCTGGTTTTCCGACCGATATGCAAGCGCAGTTTACCGCATTAAATGTGGTGGCTAATGGTAGTGCGACGATTACCGAAACTATTTTTGAAAATCGTTTTATGCATGTGCCTGAGCTACAACGTATGGGCGCTAATATTCGCTTAGAAGGCAATACGGCCTTTTGTGGTGAAACAAAAAGCTTATCGGGTGCGCAAGTAATGGCAACTGACCTTCGTGCATCAGCGAGTCTTATTCTAACGGGGATTGTGGCTCAAGGTGAAACGGTTGTTGATCGTATTTATCATGTAGATAGAGGTTATCAGCGTATTGAAGATAAACTCAGTGCGCTAGGTGCTAACATCAAACGCAAAAGCAATTAGTTATACTAATACAATTATTATTCTAATCCATAAAAAACGCGATGATCTATCGCGTTTTTTTATGTCTAATGCCAAAGTATAAATAAGCGCTTTATAGCTTGGTTTCAAGCTCTGCTACTTTTACCATTATTTTTTGTATTTCACCGTTACGGTAAAGCTCAAATTCAATTTCTTTCCCCGGTTCGGTACTGCCTATTTTTTTCAATACATTTTGTGGATTAGCCACTGAAAGCCCAGCAATTTTAATCACAATATCTTGCTCTTCTATACCCGCCTGCCATGCAGGACCTAAAGGGTCTAGGTTGGTAATACGCATGCCTGCAACAGGCGTTAAGCTATCATTGACCTCTTTGCCTGTACTGTCTACCGCTGTGCCTTCAAAGCCCAAATAGCCGCGTACAACACGACCATGGCGTATAAGCTTACCCATTACCTCTTTTGCCAAGGTGTAAGGCACCGCAAAAAAGATCCCTTGTATATTTAAGTTTTCACGGGTTTTAAACTGGGCAGAGGTGATCCCTACTAAATCGCCATTAGAATTTACCAGTGCACCACCAGAGTTACCTACGTTAATAGCAGCGTCCATTTGCAGTAAGTTATTGTAAGGACTGTCGGTAATTTTTTGCTTACCGGTGGCGCTAATAATCCCCTGAGTAATGGTTTGCCCTAAGTTAAGTGGGTTTCCGATGGCTAATACTAAATCGCCTACACTCGAACTGTAGTTATCGTTAACGGGTATAACAGGCAGGTGATTGGCATTTATTTTTAATAATGCTAAGTCGGTAATAGTATCAAAGCCAATGAGTTGCACATCAAAAAAACGTCTGCCGTCAGTAAGAATAACCAGTATTTGATCGGCATTATTGATCACATGGTAATTAGTCAAAATATAACCGTCAGGTGACATGATCACCCCAGAACCAAGCTCTTGCACCGTATTTTGGCGTTTATAGCGTGGCTCTTTAGAAATGCTTTCTGAAAAAATGGTGACAACCGATGGCGCTGCGCGCTTAACTGCGTCAGAAAAGCTCAAATGACTTGCAGTCATTGCACTGGGTAGCGGCACGTTAGGTAGCAATGCAGTGCGCATGTTAGGGCTAAAAAAAACCACTAAAAAAGCAATGCCTAAACCGGCAAATAGAGGAGGAAGTACAAATTTTAGAAGTTTTAGCACGGTATTCTTATTGTTAGTGAGCAATCCCTTTATGATGGCACAAAAAAAATAACAGCGGCAAGTGCCGCTGTTACTTTTATTGTATTATTACTGAATTAATACAAAAATAGATTCACGTCCGCGTTTCACACCTAACACAATATTACCTTGAATATCTTCGATAATTTTGTTCATGTCGCGAATGCTTTCTACTCGTTGACGGTTTACTTGCACAATAACATCGCCTTCTTCAAGGCCAACCCGTGCTGATGGCGAACGAGGGTCTACAGAGGTCACCTCAATCCCTTTCATTTTGTTCTTCTTCACGTTTTCAAGCGTTGCACCTTGGAATGCTGGGTGTAACTCTTCGCCCGCAGCGGTAATGCCTGATGCACCATCTAGGGTTACTTCCACATTTTTAACTTTACCGTCACGGTAAATCCCCAACTGTACTTCACGACCCTCACCTAAGGTGGCAATTTTACTGCGTAGTTCATGGAAGCCACTAATTTCACTACCATTAATACTAATAATCACATCGCCTGCTTTAATACCGGCTTTGCTGGCTGCGGTGTCATCCATTACCTGCATAACATAAGCCCCTTGTTTAACATCAAGCTGCTGTGCTTTAGCAAGGCCTGCATCAAGAGGGCGGCCTGAAATACCTAACGAACCACGGCGTACTTCACCATGCTCTACAATTTGATCAATTAGGTTTTTCATCATATTTGACGGAATAGCAAAGCCAATCCCCACATTTCCGCCTGATGCACCTAAAATAGCGGTATTAATACCAATCAGCTCACCGTTTAAATTAACTAAAGCCCCACCTGAGTTACCTTGGTTTATCGCGGCATCGGTTTGAATGAAATCTTCGTAACCCTCAATATTTAAGCCACTGCGGCCTAATGCGCTAACAATACCTGAGGTAACCGTGTGGCTTAAACCAAAAGGGTTACCAATTGCGACGGCAAAATCACCGACACGTAAGTCATCTGAGTTAGCTAGCTTTACTGCGGTTAATTCATCTGCGTCTATTTGTAGTAGCGCAATATCAGACTCTTTATCGCTACCAATTTTTGTTGCTTCATATTCGCGGCCATCTTCAAGGGTGACCACCATTTTTTCAGCGTCTTGCACTACATGGTTGTTAGTAACGACATAACCTTTGTCAGCATCAATAATAACTCCTGAGCCTAAACCACTAAACTGGCGCTTTTGGCTACGTGGCTGCGGGTTGCCAAAAAAGAAATCGAGCGGGTCACCGCGTCGGCGAACCTCTTTAGAGCCTGAAACCTGAATACTCACTACACCTGGGGTAATTTGCTCAAGCATAGGGGCAAGTGTTGGTAATTGTTGACCATTAACGGCAACCGGCAATTTAGCAAACGAAGCGGCTGGACTTAGTAATAAGCTAGTAGATAAAATAGCAGCACTGATAAGTGATAATTTCATTTTCATAGTCAGGGTTTACTCCACTTAAAAAGCAAAAGGCTGCAATAAGCAGCCTCAAAAAAGTATATCAATAAGATAAAACAACAAAGCTGTTATATCTAAAGACTATGGGGTCAAAAAAAAGTTCATCAAGATGCTTTAGAAGTATTCACATCACCAGCAAATAATCCTGATTTACCCGACACATAATCAGCTGGTTGAGCATCGGCGTTTGAGCGATCCGAACTACGCTCTTTTAATGACGCTTGTAATTGCTCTGTGGTTTCTTTAGAGAAAAACGGTTCAGCAGGGGCTTTATTTCTGTCTTCAAGTAATAGTTGATTGGTTTCTTCAACATGGCTTAATAACTGGTCGTAGTTTTCTTTCATTTTGTTTACTAACTTACCAGTGTTCGCTAAATGGTCGGCAACATCTTGACGATACTGCTCAAGCGAATGCTTAGCTTGCTCTGCTTGTTGCTCTAACTCATCTTGTTTAAATTGTTTTTTAGTGACAAAGGCACCAACGAAAAATGCAGCAATAGCAACCACTATCACTAAACCTACCCATGTAAATGTACCCATAAATTCACCTCTATGCGAAAATAACTAAAAAAATTTAGTTCAATAATAATTCATACTAAGTCTAATATACCCTGAGTATTGATGCGTGTTAATATGCTTTACAAATTAAACTGTGTTTTAACTGTAAATAGATATGACTCCTTGGCAAACATACCAGCAAGACCTTCAACGCGATGACTTTGTACATGACGCAGCACAAGAAAATGCAGTTCGTCATTTACAGCGTTTATACGACGATTTAACACAAGCAAAACCACAATCTAAAGGCTTTTTTGCAAAGCTTTTTAATAAAGCTGAACCCGCACCTATAAAAGGATTGTACTTTTGGGGTGGCGTAGGCCGAGGTAAAACTTACCTAGTTGATACTTTTTACGAAGCTTTGCCGGGCGATAGAAAAATGCGAGTGCATTTTCACCGTTTTATGCACCGAGTACAC
This sequence comes from Pseudoalteromonas sp. SiA1, assembly GCF_018732205.1. Lineage (NCBI taxonomy): Bacteria > Pseudomonadati > Pseudomonadota > Gammaproteobacteria > Alteromonadales > Pseudoalteromonadaceae > Pseudoalteromonas > Pseudoalteromonas sp. SiA1. The sequence continues at coordinate 443,031 of NZ_CP076084.1, forward strand.
GACGAGCTTAAAAAGTTAAACAACACAGCAAACCCATTAGAAACAGTTGCCGATATTTTTAAAGCAGAAACAGACATAATTTGTTTTGATGAGTTTTTTGTACAAGACATTACCGATGCCATGCTGCTCGGTGGTTTAATGGAAGCGCTATTTGCACGTGGTATTGTGTTAGTTGCAACCTCTAATATTATACCTGATGATTTATACCGTAATGGCTTACAACGCGCTCGTTTTTTACCGGCTATTGCCTTAGTGAATAAGCATACTGAAATAGTTAATGTAGATTCCGGTGTTGATTACCGGTTACGTACACTGGAACAAGCAGAAATTTTTCACAGCCCGCTTGATGATCAAGCTGATAAAAACCTATTTGAATACTTTGATAAGCTCTCCCCTGAGGCCGGTAAAGTAGACACCCCAATTGAAATAGAAGGGCGGATGATCAAAACCCGCAAGGTGTCTGATTGCATCGTTATGTTTGAATTTAGCGAACTGTGTGAAACCGCGCGTAGCCAAGTGGATTACATGGAAATAAGCCGATTATATAACACGGTGATTTTATCAAACGTAAAACAGCTTGGACAAAATAATGATGATGCAGCAAGGCGTTTTATTGCGTTGGTAGATGAGTTTTATGAGCGTAACGTTACCTTAATTATCTCTGCAGAAAAACCCATTACCGAGCTGTACACACAAGGTAATTTAAACTTTGAATTTAGACGTTGTGTGAGTCGCCTGCAAGAAATGCAATCGTTAGAGTATTTAGCAAGAGAGCATTTAGCTTAAAATACGAAGGTTAGAGTTAACGGGCTGCGAGCTACGGGCTACGAGTTGAGATTACGTAGCAGCGGGTTTACCCCGCGTAAAGTTGGTCATTTCTCGAACCTCGAACCCGGAGGCTTTATCCTGCGCAAGATTTTCTTCTCTGTGTAGCGTGCAGCGCCTCGGTGCACTCTGTGGTGAAAAAAATTAAAACATCATTTACCACAGAGGTCACAGAGTCCACAGAGGAAGAGATTAAAGGCAAAGGTTTTAGGCAGAGATTAAGCCAAGCACAGTGCTTGGCTTAAACGGCGGGGCTTTACGCCGCGCACATGTAGCAGCGGATTTATTCCGCGTCTTTTTTAAAGGTCAAAGCGAAAGGTAAAGAGCTACGGGCAACGGGTCTCGAGCAAAACACCTAACTTCTAAATAAAAAAACCTTGCGATGTTAACCGCAAGGTTTTTTTATTTTCTCGAACCTCGAGCTTATCTCATGGTAACAAACTCTTCCGAACCCGTCGGGTGAAGTGCTACAACCGCATCAAAATCGGCTTTAGTCGCGCCCATTTTCATGGCGACAGCAAAGCCCTGAATCATTTCATCAACGGTGAAACCGATACCGTGTAAGCCCACAACTTTTTCATCATCGCCTGCACACACAAGCATCATGTTACATGCTTGGCGATGCTGAGTAACTGCGGTGTACATAGCCGCAAAGCTTGATTTATATACTTTTACATTTTCTTCGCCGTACTGAGAAATCGCCTCTTGTTCAGTTAAGCCAATGGTGCCGATAGGTGGATGGCTAAATACCACGGTTGGTACTAGGCTGTAGTCCATTTTTAAATCGTTCGGCAATTCTTTATTAAATAAACGCTCCGATAGAGTACGACCCGCTTTTACAGCAACTGGTGTAAGCTCAATGCCGCCTTCGATAATATCACCCACAGCGTATACATTCTTAGCCGTGGTATTTTGGTATTCATCTACTTTTACATAGCCGCTTTCGTTTACTTCAACGCCTGCTGCAGCAAGGTTAATTTTATCGGTTGTAGGTGTACGACCAATCGCCCAAATAACCTGATCAACATTTTCGCTGTAACCGTTTTCAAAATGAATAGTTAAGCTGCCATCAGCCTCTTTTACCACCTCTTTTGGCGAACACTCAGTGTGCAGAGTAGGGCCTTCTTTTGCCATAATATCAACCAGTGTGTCGATAATGTATGGGTCAAAGGTGCGCAGCGGCTTGCTCTTACGAACAAATAAATGGGTTTGTGTCCCTAGGCTGTGCAGCACACCTGCAATTTCTACGGCAATGTAACCGGCACCAACAACGGCAACACGCTTAGGTTGTTCGTTCAGCTCAAAAAAGCCGTTTGAATCAATACCGTGTTCAGCACCTGGAATGTTAGGAATAGTAGGGCGTCCGCCTACGGCAACTAAAATGTGATCAGCAGTGTAATGCTCACCATTTACTTCAACGGTTTTACTATCCACAAATTTTGCAAAGCCTTTGATCACAGTTACGCCATTTTTAGCTAAACCATTATCATAGCCTTTGTGAATGCGGCCAATATAGGCTTCACGGCTTTCTACTAGCTTTGACCAGTCAAAGCCATTAACTTCAACATCAAAACCGTAATCAGGAGCATAAAGATTAATTGCTTCAGCAACTTGAGCGCCATGCCACATTACTTTTTTAGGAACACACCCTACATTTACGCAGGTGCCACCCATGTGTTTAGCTTCAATTAATGCTACTTTTGCGCCACGCATTGCTGCACGGTTAGCTGATGCAATACCACCACTACCGCCACCAATTGCAATGTAATCAAAATGCTGAGCCATGTTTAATCCTCTAAATATTAATTTAACTTTTCTGTGCCGATGATAGCATATGCGATGAGCAAGTCACTTGTTCGGGGCTGCTAAAATCTATCAAACATCTTTCATCAAACGAAAGATATGCTATTTCAGATCAAGCTGCTAGGTGATCATTTACAGATACACACTCGTTAACTAGTAAAGCAGGTTTGCCCTTGTATTTACGTATTTTGCCCCAACTTAAATTTTTATATTTTGCATAAACCGAGAATCACTATGACCAATGCACATACTAATCCCCTAATCGGGCTTGAAGGTTTACCGCCTTTTTCAAAAATAAAGCCAGAGCATGTTGTCCCGGCACTAAAAAAAGGTATTGAGCACTGTCGCAGTGCAATTAATGATGTATTAGCAAAGCAATCATACACATGGGAAGATTTAGTATTACCCCTTGAAGAAGCTGACGATAAACTATCGCGATTGTTTTCACCGGTATCGCATTTGAACTCAGTAATGAACAATGATGAACTTCGCGAAGCCTACGAGCAATGTTTACCGCTTATTTCTGAATACTCTACTTTTGTTGGTCAGCACCAAGGTTTGTATGAGGCTTACAACGCACTTTATAACAGTGACGAATTTAAAACACTCACTACTGCCCAGCAAAAAACCATTACTAACGCATTACGTGACTTTAAGCTTTCAGGTATTGCGTTAAATCCTGAGCAACAAAAACGCTACGGTGAAATTAGTGCGCGTTTATCAGAGCTTGCCTCAAAATTTGGTAATAATGTGATGGATGCCACGCTTGCATGGCATAAGCATATTACCGATGAAAGCCAATTGGCTGGTTTACCAGAATCAGCGCTTGCATTAGCGGCCGATACGGCAAAAAGTAAAGACTTAGACGGCTGGGTATTTACCCTAGATTTCCCTTCATATTTGCCGATTATGACCTATGCAGATAATCGTGAACTTCGCAAAGAAACATACACCGCGTTTTCTACCCGTGCATCCGATCAAGGCCCTAATGCGGGAGAGTTTGATAACTCTGCGATCATGAGTGAAGAGATGGCACTGCGTCATGAGTTAGCACAATTACTTGGCTTTAATAACTACGCTGAAAAATCGTTGGCTACAAAAATGGCAGAATCACCCGCGCAGGTATTCTCATTTTTAGAAGACTTAGCCGCTAAGTCTAAACCACAAGCAGAGCAAGAACTTAAAGAGCTGCAACAATATGCAGAGCAACAGCACGGTATTAGTGAACTGCAGGCGTGGGATTTTGGTTATTACAGTGAAAAACTAAAGCAAGAAAAGTACGCGATTTCAGATGAAGTTCTTCGCCCGTACTTCCCAGCAAATAAAGTGCTCAGTGGCTTATTTGAAACGGTTAATCGCCTATTTGGTATTACTGTAAAAGAAGTCGCTGATTTTGATAGCTACCATAAAGATGTACGCTTTTTTGAAATTTACGATAGCAATAACACTTTACGTGGTCGTTTTTACTTAGATTTGTATGCGCGCGATCACAAGCGTGGTGGTGCGTGGATGGATGACTGTATGGGTCGTAAAGTGCGCGCTAATGGTGAACTTCAAACACCAGTTGCTTACCTGGTGTGTAATTTTAATAAAGCGATTGGCGATAAGCCTGCTTTGTTTACCCATAATGAAGTAACCACACTGTTTCATGAGTTTGGTCACGGCATTCATCATATGCTTACCCAAGTAGATGCAGCCCCCGTTGCCGGTATTAATGGTGTGGCATGGGATGCCGTTGAGTTGCCAAGTCAGTTTTTAGAAAACTGGTGTTACGAGGAAGAAGCGCTTAGCTTTATCTCAGGTCACTTCGAAACCGGTGAGCCACTACCTAAAGAGTTGCTTGATAAACTACTTGCGGCTAAAAATTATAACTCAGGTATGCAAATGTTAAGACAACTTGAGTTCTCGTTATTTGATTTTAAAATCCACCACGATTACGTGGCAGACAAACCATGTAACATTCAAGCTGTGCTTGATGATGTACGCAGTCGTACCTCAGTCATTAAGCCGCCAGCGTTTAATCGTTTTCAGCATGGCTTTAGTCATATTTTTGCGGGCGGTTATAGTGCAGGTTATTACTCGTACAAATGGGCTGAAGTACTTTCGGCAGACTCCTATTCTAAATTTGAAGAAGAGGGGATTTTTAATCCACAAACAGGCCAAGCGTTTATGCAGCACATTCTTGAAAAAGGCGGCAGCGAAGAGCCGATGACATTGTTTAAAAACTTCCGTGGTCGTGAGCCAAGTGTAGACGCACTACTACGCCACAGTGGCATTGCCGCTTAGGGTCTATTGACCTTTGCGGATTAAAATATAATTACAAAAGCGCCCCAGTGGCGCTTTTTTATTGCCTAAAACACAGTGTTGTTAAAGAATATTTTGAATAAATTTTAGTAGTTTCAACATAGCGTACTATGCTTTGAACAAAGTACTAAAAGGGACTAACGCATGGCAAAGTTAATACTGGCAATTGATGACGATAAATTAATGCACCATATTATTGAAGAGTCTTTAGCTGGGTTTTGTAAAGTGCTCCATGCCAAAAATGGTGAAGATGGCATAAGACAAGCAAATAAATACAACCCTGATATTATTTTGCTTGATGTTGAAATGCCGGGTATGTCTGGTTATGAGGTCTGCCAAAGTATTAAACAAAATAAAGCCACAACAGACATTCCGGTAATGTTTTTATCATCCAAAGTGGGGCAGGCCGAACGTATTAAAGGGTTTAGTGTTGGCGGGGCTGACTACATTTTAAAGCCTTTTAACGCACAGGAGCTGATGGCACGCATTAAAATTCTTTACCAGTACCGCAAGCAATGCGCAGCACTGCAGTATGATATAGCAAAGGCCAATAAAACAGCTGAAATGGCGATGATTGAAACCGGTGACATGGGACGCATTATGCGCTTTGTTTGTCAAAGCTACCATGCTGATAATTTAGAACTATTAAGTGAATACTTTTTAGGCTTTTTTACGCCATTACATCTCAATGTCGTGGTTGTTTTTTGGCAAAATAACCAGGGAGTGTTTTATAGCCAAGAGACGGGCGTATGCCCATTAGAGCAAGAGCTACTCATGCAGCATAAAAATGCAGAGCGCTTTGTTGATATTGGTCATAGTACTATTATTAATTACCCTAATATTTCACTGTTAATTAAAAATATGCCAATAGATACGCCATCACTGTATGGTCGCTATAAAGATTTATTTCCGCATATTTTAGAAGTAACTAACGAAAAAGTAGTTACTATACAGCAGCACCAATATCGACTAATGCGCGACAATGAGCTCACCCTTGCTTTTAAAGATATTGTTGCCCAGCTTAAAAATCAAAACGCCATGCAAACGAATGCGATTAGCCAGCTTACAGAGCAGCTCGAGCAACTCCAATCGTTAATGCAAACACAAAATGACTTACCAGCTTCGCAGCTCAATGAGCAAATAACTCAGCTTAGCCATACATCACAGCAGCTGGTTGCAATCACGAATGATTTAGCGTTTATTAAGCACCAACTAAAAACAACTACTCAACAGCGTGATGACTTAATTACTCAAACACTACTAAGTAAACAACAAGCGCAGCCAGAATCTGAGAGTGAAAATAACGATATTGAGTTGTTTTAAACTATACACCTTGCGAACTTCGTATATTGCTGCTGTTTGGGTATAATAGCGGTGAAATTTATAATCGGAGTGTGAAGTGGTTATACAGTGTGCGTTTAAAGAGTGTCGACCTTATTTAAATGAGTTAGAAGCACGCTTTGGGCTTGCTCAATGGGCGGAGCAAAGCAGTGGCTTTAGTTTGCATTACGATGATAAAGGGCTAAGCCTATATAAAACTGATGAGCCTAAACTAGGTGCAATCAACGTAGACTTTGTAACTGGTGCCGTTGCACATAGGCGTAAATTTGGTGGTGGTAAAGGGCAATCAATTGCTAAAGCAGTTGGTCTTAATAAGGGCGCAACGCCAGTGGTACTCGATGCAACCGCAGGGCTTGGACGTGATGGTTTTGTTTTAGCTTCGCTAGGCTGTAAAGTGATTTTGCATGAGCGCCACCCCGTGGTTGCCGCACTGTTATATGACGGTTTACAACGTGCTTATAACGATAGTGAAATTGGCCTATGGATGCAGCAAAATATGAGCTTAATATTTGGCTCAAGCCACACCTTACTTACTCAATGTGACAGCATGCCAGATGTGGTGTATTTAGATCCAATGTTTCCGCACCGTGAAAAATCAGCATTGGTTAAAAAAGAAATGCGCGTATTCCAAGAATTAGTAGGTGGCGATACCGACGCCGATGATTTACTCGAGTTTGCCTACCCCCTTGCCAGCAAACGTGTTGTAGTTAAACGCCCCGATTATGCGCCATTTTTAAATGATAAAACTCCAAGCATGCAAATCAAAACTAAAAAGAACCGCTTTGATGTATATGTAAAAGCCGCGATGGTTTAGGTCAAAGGTTAAAGTGTCGCTGCAACCATAGTTTGACATAATTAAAGCTCAAGTAGAGCTACTCATCATTAATGAGTTTCAGGAGTTAATAGAGTTTAAAAGCGTACAAGAACGACAAAAAATTGCAAATGGGTTAAAGTTTATTAGTGAAGAAGCCAAAGTGCCAATAGTATTGGTTGGTATGCCTTGGGCTGCAAAAATAGCTGAAGAACCTCAATGGGCTTCTCGCTTAGTTAGAAAAAGAAAACTTGAATACTTTAGCCTAAAAAATGACAGCAAGTACTTTCGCCAATATTTGATGGGGTTAGCTAAGAAAATGCCATTTGATGTACCTCCTAAGCTTGAAAGTAAAAATACCACAATAGCGTTGTTTGCTGCATGTCGAGGTGAGAATCGAGCTCTTAAACATCTACTGTTGGAGGCTTTAAAATTAGCACTAAGTTGTAATGAGTATCTTGAAAATAAACATTTTATTACTGCTTATGACAAGTTTGATTTTTTTAATGATAAGGAAAAACTAAAATCAAAAAATCCTTTTAAACAAGACATTAAAGATATTGAAATTTATGGGGTAATCAAAAGCTCATCATACAACCCAAATGCATTAGATCCTGAACATATGCTCACAGGTCGAAAGTTCGAAATAGTAAAATAAACTGTATAACCTAAGTTCTGGTTAGGTGGAATAAAAGAGCAAGTCTTAATTTACACTATCTACGGTAAATAGGGATCCTACAAAATATATTAGTCCGTCGTCTGATCATCTCTACTTTCCTATGGACCCTATTTAATTAATGCAAGTAAGGACTCAACTAGCGCCAATTAAGTCTTAGACACCAAATTGGGGAGCTGTATGATCGCCTTACTTCTTAGTAATAAATTAGGTTTAAGTATGAAAAGTAAATTGTTAGAAAATCAAAAGTTAGGTTTTGGAACTGCTCCTTTAGGCAATATGTTTAGAAATATACCGGAGGAAGAGGCATTAGCCACTATAACAGAAGCTTGGAATCAGGGTATCCGTTATTTCGATACAGCACCATTTTATGGCGCTGGTTTAGCAGAAATAAGATTGGGACAAGTGCTTAAAAACTATAATCGTGATGAATATACATTAAGTTCAAAGGTTGGTCGTATTATCCTCGATGAGGAGGTTGAGTCTCAAGAGTTCGGTGAAAAAGGCGCTTTATTTGAGCATGGAAGGAAGAATAGAGTTGTTAATGATTATACTGCTAGTGCAACTTTAAGATCTATTGAAGATAGCTTAAAACGATTAGACACAGATAGCTTAGATATTGTCTATGTACATGATATTGCACAAGACTTTTATGGCGACAATTGGTTAGCTAAATTTGAAGAGGCCAGAAATGGGGCATTTAAAGTATTAGCTGATTTAAAAAAAGAAGGTGTTATTAAATCTTGGGGTTTAGGTGTAAATAAAGTTGAACCAATTGAACTTGCTTTAAATCTTGAAGAAGATAAACCTGATGCATTTTTACTAGCAGGAAGGTATACACTGTTAGATCATGAATTGGCACTACAACGTCTGATGCCTAAAGCCGCAGCACAAAAAGTTGATATTATTGTCGGAGGTCCATATAGCTCCGGCATTTTAGCAGGGGGGTCTAATTTCGAATATCAAAAAGCTCCTACTCATATTGTTAACAAAGTAGCTAAAATAAAAGCAGTTTGCGAGAAATTTTCGGTCAGTATTAAAGCTGTAGCACTCCAGTTTGTATTAGCCAATGATGCGGTTAGCTCAGTTATTCCTGGTGCAAGTAAACCTTCTAGAATTGCTGAAGATATCTCAGCCTTAGAAGAAAAAGTGCCTCATGAACTATGGCTTGAATTAAAGCGTGAGGGTGTTATTTCTGAACTCGCTCCAACACCAACTAAGTAGGGAAAACGACATGCTAAAAGCTCAAGCTCAAACTGTAATAATAGCTCCCTCTAACGATGTATGGGAGCTAATTGGTGGATTTAATAGCCTGCCAGATTGGTTACCGTTCATTCGGGAAAGTAAGCTTTCTGAAGGTGGTAGAGTTCGAACATTGCAAAGCCATAAAGGTGATAAAATCATTGAAAGGTTAGAAGGCTTTAGCGAAGATAAAACGTTTTACAGCTATTCAATTATTAACGCGCCATTTCCAGTGAGTAGCTACCTTTCAACTATAAGTGTAAAAGCTATAGATGATAAAAGCTGCCAAGTAACGTGGTTTGGTTCATTCATGGCTGACGACAGCGTAAAAGATTCTGATGTGATTGAACTGTTTACTACTATATATTCAGACGGTCTAAAGGAGTTAAGCAATAATTTCGTCTAAGAAATCACTAACCCCAGTACATTCATCTTGTATTGGGGTTTTTAATGTTTCAATAGTTGAAGGCTAAGGTTGTACGGTATAGCTAACTCATTAGTTGCTCTCTAAATTCTCTTACTATCGGTCTCAGTATTTCAGCATGCCAAGCGACCCATAGAGTAATAGAGAAATTTAGTGCATTGAGTTTAATAGTTACTACATTCTTTGGTAGTTGTTGTTTCAAGCTCTCCTGAATCATTGTAATCCCATTGCCAGCAGCAACCAAGCCAAGGGCACTGACAGGATCATCTACTTCGATCAAGATATTAGGAGAAAACCCTTTCTTAGCGCACTCATTGATAAAGCCTTTTTTGTACGGACCTTTTACTGTCAGCCAAAGCTCCTCGCTTAGATCTACCTCGGTAATAGTTTCTTTTTTGGTAAAATGATGGTCGTCAGCAACAACAAGTACCATTGGATCTTCATAAATTTTTGAAAATTTAATAGTGGTATGTTTTTCTAACAGCTCATCTACAATTGCAATATCAAGACTTCTTTGAATCAACCCTTCGAATTGCTTGTCACTTTTCAAGTGGTATAAAGCTGTATGAATTTTCGGTTTCGTTTTTCTTAACTCTCGAAGCTTAGACGGCAATATATTTGAGAACATTGCGCTATTAACGTACCCGATACATAGTCCACCCTCTTCACCTTTTCCCAACCGTTTTCCTAGTGACTCTAAACGAGTAGCATGTGTTAAAAGAGCTTTTGCCTCTTTAAGGAAAGTATGTCCGTCTGTTGTCAGAATTATTCGCTTTGCTTTTCTTTCGAATAATATTAAGCCAAGTCTATCTTCTAATTGAGATATTTGTCTGCTTAATGGGGACTGAGATATGAACAGCACTTCTGCGGCTTTGCCGACATGTTCTAATTCTGCCACAGTTATAAAATAATGAAGTTGCTTTAGATCTAGCATTGTAATGGCACCGTTTAATATAGAATTTAGCTTTTATAGCTACTGGTACGCTAACACGTATACTTTTAACTACATATCTCAAATTTAAGATAGAGATTCCTTAAAGAAAATAATTGTCATTGTTTTTAATCTAGCCATAGTTAGCAATTGATGACATACATTTTAGGGTTAAAAGTTTAATGAATGGAAGCTATAGCTAGCCATCTAGGTTAAAGTAAATATAAAAAAATATTAATAAACAGCCACATCAATAGATGTGGCTGTTTATTTAGCTTCGGTAAAATCATAGTATCTAAATAGAATATGTGTCCTTATCGAGCTTAGCTCGATAAGCCATTATCTTTCACTACGAGTGTACCTTTAAGCCTATAAAACTCATTATTAGCCGTTGAGAAAAAAGTCATTGATGTACCCTTTTTAAAGTCATCTAAATGAACCACTGTGGCTCCCGAATCTTCTTGCCACGAGATTAAATATACGCCTTCAGATACCTCGTTCCACTCACATGAAGATTTTCCCTTTGAGCCCTTACCTGGTCCTTCAATAATCTCATATTCAACTTGAGAGGCATCAGTATTATATTTATTTGTAGCAACTAAACCGTCATATGAGACAGTAACGAACTTTTCTGCAAAGAATTTTGACATATATTTCACCTTATAGCGATTGGGTTTATATTAACTTGGGTCGATCCTTTATATAGAGGATGACCAAGTACGAATAAAAATTCGAAAATACCGTCTTTTAGTAGCTCTCTTGTATCTATCAATTCAAGGTTATAAATCCCTTTCTTAGCTAACATGAACTGATTGACAGGAAATTCTAGCCCCTTAGGGTTAGGGTAAACCTCAGAAGCCCAAGTATCACCACCAAACGCTACAATCTTCTTATTAGCTAGCCAAGCAGCTGCTTCCATATCGATACCAGGCTCAGTCTCTAAAAATTTTTTATTATCTTTGCCAATAAGGTTTAACCATCCGGTATTAAATAAAACAACATCGCCTTCATTGATAGTTATCTTCTGCTTGGCTAGTACCGCTTTAATATCTTTAACTGTAATGACAGTACCTCCATCAACCACCGGGGTATTAAAGTGAGATGTCATATCTAAAACGACTCCTCGCGTTACTATAGGTGGTACTTTTTCTATACCTAATTTAGTTACACCTTCAACAGTGACAAAATCTTCAGCTTTATTACCATTATAGTAAACATTATCAATACCTATATGGCCAATACCGTTTAGCTGAGTCCCAATTCCAGTCCATCCATTTACAAGCTCATCATTAAATGTAAATTTATTTACACCCAATGTTTTACCTGCTTGACCTTCAGGTTGTACATTGTAAAGGTTGAAAGATCTATGTCTAAAAGCGGGTAAATCTTTACTAACGGGAACAGCTAAAGAGTAAACTTTACCAGTGCTAACGAGATCTACCGCTTGCTTTACTAAACTTGAAGTTAATAAATTAGCAGCTCCAATTTCATCGTTCTGGCCAAATTCTGAGGAAGTCCAATCATTAGCCAAAGCATTAAAACTGACTAAAATTGATAATGAAAGAGTTTTAATTTTTTGCATCTTATATATCCCACTCTGGTGCTAGCCCTTCTGGGTTAACTAGTCGGCCATCTCTTTCCAAGTTATCAATGAGCTGAACCGTTTTCTCATCCAAAACAATTTTCAGCGCCTGCAAGTTACTCGCTAAATTCTCTCGTTTTGTGGAAGATGGAATAACGGCATAACCCTTATGTAATGCCCAAGCTAATGTAAGCTGAGCGGGGGTGATTTGTAACTCTGATGCTAAGTCATTAATAGTAGAGTCATTTAATACACTGCCATATGCCAGTGTCATGTATGAAGTAACCTTTATACCTAAAGTTTTCATATGATCTACGAGCTTATTATTCTGTAAGTAAGGGCTTAGTTCTATTTGGTTTGTAGCAATATTTTCTGCGCCCAAAATATCAACAGCTTTATCGATAAGTTCAATAGTAAAATTTGATACGCCAATTTCTTTTGTTAATCCTAAACGTTTAGCTTCAGCTAAGGCTAAGAGGTACTCTTCAATTGCAACGTTGCTTGTAGGTGCTGGCCAATGAATAAGAACAAGATCCAGATATTCAACCCCGAGTTTTGTAATGCTCTCTTTGACACTTTGAATCAGCTTATCTCTTTCGTAATTGTCTACCCACACTTTAGTAGTTATATATAAGTCACTCCTATTTATATCTGCACGTTTTAGTGCTTTACCAATATCACTTTCATTCTGATATATTTGGGCTGTGTCAATAGCCCTGTAGCCAAGCTCTATCGCATTGCTTACTGATTCAATAACAACATCACCTGTTAACCTAAATGTACCCACTCCGAAAGATGGTACTGCCATAATCATTACCTCGTATAGTTATTTAGTATAAATAAGACATACATATTAGCTGGTAATTTTATTTACATTAAGGCACAGTAAGTAAAATTATATTTGAATTATTATCAACAATGAAAGCTACTTTAGACGAATTAAATACCTTTGTTGCGGTAATTGATTGTGGAACCATTAGTCACGCCGCTGATAAGTTAGACTTAACAGTTTCTGCAGTAAGCCGGAGTTTATCTAGGCTTGAAGAAAAGTTAGGTACAACATTGATAAGTAGAACAACACGCAAAATGGAGCTAACGATTGAAGGACAAGCCTATCTAGAAAAAGTTAGAAAAATCCTCGATGATATCAATGAGGCTGAAGAAATGTTGGCTTTAAAAAAAGGGATGCCTTCAGGTAGGTTACGTGTAGATGCAGCAACACCATTTATGCTAAATGTTATCGCACCTCTAATTAAAGAGTTCGTTCACAAATATCCCCACATACAATTAGAGCTCAACAATAATGATCAAGTAATAGATCTTTTAGAAAAGCGCACTGATGTCGCAATTCGTATTGGTGAGTTACAAGATTCGACACTGCACGCTGCGCTTATAGCCAAAAGTCAAATACGCATTTTAGCAAGCCCAAATTACCTTAGCCGGCATGGTGTACCAACCTCAATCCAGGATTTAAAAAACCATTCTCTAATTGGTTTCAGCAATCTAGAAAAATTAAACTACTGGCCTATATTAGATTCCGAAAAAAAGCTATTTCATGTGAACACTAGTATAAAAGCCTCAAGCGGAGAAACAGTAAAAAAACTTGCACTAGAAGGAGTTGGTATTGCTTGTTTGTCAGATTTTATGACAGCAACAGAAAGACAAAACTCAGAATTAGTTCAACTTTTTGCTGATGTGACAATTGAGTCTATGCAATCAATTAACGCTGTGTATTACAAGAATTCCGTAGTGTCTAGTCGTGTTAGCTCTTTCATTAACTTTCTTAAAGAGAGGCTTAATACTCAGTTGTTTTTGTAAAGCAGCTTTAAACTTAATAGAAAGCATGGTTGATATGATTTACAGCGTACGCGACGAAATGAACGCCGGCGATGAGCTAGGTATTGATATTGAAGAAAAAGGCTTTTACGACGCCCTAAAAATGTTAGCGGTTAAGTACGACTTTGACTACCCCGAAGATAAGCTCATTGAGCTTGCCCAAGCGGTAAAAGTAATTGTAGACGACAAGGTAAAATTTGTAGATTGGAACCACCGCGACGATATTAAATCAGCTTTAAAAGTAGAGCTGATTTTAATACTCGCTAAATTTAAATTCCCACCAATTAGCCGCGATGAAGTATATAAAGAAATATTTGAACAAGCGCAAAATGTGAAAGCGAATAAAAAAGTTTAAATTACTAGGCTTAGTTTGGATGTGATTTATGGAGTTCGCGATTAAAAGCGATCTCCATAAACAAGCGTTATAACGCACTTTGGCTAACTACGGTTTTAGCGTTTGATTGTTCACTAAAAGTAAGTGCCTCATTAAGTTTTTCAAATGGAAATACTTTAGGTGTATCAGTGATTAGAGTTTGGTTATCTAACTGGCTTATTAATGCCTCACCCTCTTTTATGAGTTCAGCCCAGTCTTGCTCATCGCCATAACTGTGCAAAGAGCCAAGAGCAACTTCATGATAAGAGATTGAGTTGGTAAATGCAGGAAACAGCGGTTCCTCAATTCTATCCTGAATACAGACTAAGTGGCCATTAGCTTTAAGGTAGCTTGCAAGTTTAGTAGCACTTTGTTGGCCTTTAGCATCGAATACGGCGTGGTATTGTTGCTGACATCGGCTTTGCTCCCTCAGCACTTTATTTACACCAAGTGATAAGGCCTCTGTTTTATTCGCACTTGGGCTGAGTAAATCGATTTTAACACCATTTTTATGAAGCAGCTGTATAAGGATTTTGGTGACTGCACCAAAACCAGAGACCAACACCTTTTTATTTTGCATGCTTGGCAATTTATTAAATGCCTGTATTGCAGTGAGCATGGGGCACGGTAAGCTTGCAGCTTTAGATAAAGAAAAGCTTTGCGGGAGTCTCATTACTCGTTGAAATTTTAACACTGTGTATGTTGCAAAACTGCCAGGTAAAAGCAGCGATTGATGATAACAAACCGAGCTGCCTATAAACTCTTTAGGTACGCTTGCGCCTGTTTCAATAACAATTCCAGCGCCATCCACACCGGGTGTAAAACCGGGCGGCCAAGCTAGTGGATTGGCTTTTATAAATTTCCAATCAACAGGGTTTATACCCATTGCTTTATTTAAAACAACAATTTCATTTTCGTTTATGTTTAAAGGTGGCGCAATTGAAGATAGAAGCAGGGGTGAGCCTGCCTCTTCAAACTGCCACGCTAAATCGCAGCTGTTCATTTTAGTTATCCCACTGTGGAGAAAAGTCAGGTGATGCTTGGCGATCGTTTTTATTTAATTGATCAATTGCGGTTATTTCTTTAGCACTAAGTGTTAAATCAGGGCCAGCTAAATTTGTAATCAGATTACTTCTTTTAGTTGATGAAGGAATCGTTGTTAATCCATTCGCAAGTGCCCACGCAATAACAACCTCAGAAGGCGCCTTATTATGACTATTGGCAATCTCAATGATGGTTTTATCTTTGAGAACTTTACCAACAGCAAATGGCATATAACCTGTCACATGAATGTTATTTTCACTGCAAAATTCGCGTAATGACTCGTTTGTTAAGTAAGGGTGTACTTCTACTTGGTTAGTAAAAATTTCACCGTTAGGCAAAATAGCCATAGCCTGTTTAAGCAAATCAATAGTGAAATTTGATACGCCAATATTTTTAGCAAGGCCTAGCTCTTTAGCTTTAACTAGCTCACCTAAATATTCTTCCATCGGTTCATCGTTCTCTGGAGATGGCCAGTGTATCAATAACAAATCTACATAATCAGTTTGCAGTTTACTTAGGCTTTCTTTAACACTATCAATGAATGATGCTTTGTTTAAGTTAGCATTCCATACTTTTGTAGTAATAAAAATATCGGCTCTAGGTATGCCGCTGTCGCTAATAGCTTGGCCTACTTGCGCTTCGTTGCCATAAATTTGTGCAGTATCTATATGCTTATACCCAACTTCTAACGCCATTTTTACAGAGTTGTAAGCCACTTCGTCTTCTAAGCGAAAAGTACCCATACCTAATTTGGGCATAGTGTTTAAATTTATGTTCATTAGTTATCCTTTATTTATGAAAAACGGGTAAGACATTTTTTGCTATGTCTTCCATGCTTTGTTCGATATTTATTTCATTGCGTCTAAAATGAAGGCCAATATGATCTACGCCAGCAGCCTTCATGCTGTTTAGCTCTTTTATTAAGCCATTGACTCCGGTCCTAACCCCAAAGTGGTGTCTCTCAATGGGGGCGTCTGGGTTGTCTACAAAATCTAAATGAATAAAGCTTACATAAGGTTTGTCACCTGCAACGCTTCGCCATAGAGCTACACGTTTTACATGATCGTCAGGTGTACCTGGATACGCTAACCATCCATCGAGGTTTTCACCTATAAATTGCGGCGATTGTTGTGCAAGGCCTGCGGCGTAAATAGGGTATTGCGCTACTTGAGGGTATATTTTTTGCCCTGATTGTAATTTAGAGTCAGACTCATCCTTTAACACCTCAATAGCTTCTCTAAAAAGCTGGCCACGAGCGGCGTAATCAACATTAAATAAAGGATATTCTGAGGGTCTATCACCACTTGCTACACCTAAAATTAAGCGGTTGCTGCTTAGCTCAGCCATTGTGTTCGCTGATTTTCTCACAAGCCAAGGCTGTCTTAATGGCAGAACAATAGCCGCAGTACCTAGTAAAATATTGTTTGTAATACCCGCTAGGTAGCCTAAGTATGTAAACGCTTCAAATACTTGTGCAGCATCGCCAAAGTTAGGGTCGTACAGTGGCACGTCTCTTACCCATGCAGTACTAAAGCCAAGCTCATCGGCTAATATAATGCGCTCTTTATGCTGTGACATATCAGGTACACCAAAAGGCTTGCCTTCTTTAATACGTTTTTGTTGGCCATCTCTTGACCAGTCATTGTCTAGTGGCAGTTCAACACCAATTGAAAAGCCCAAGTTTTTTAATTTATCAATAGTCATAATCAGCCTCTTTCGAAGAAAAAATTCGGGATTAAATTTAAATAGCTTTCACTTGTTCGCGTGAATCTAGAAAACCCGATAGTCGTGTTAATACAATGGCAAATATAACAATTGATGCGCCCACCCAAGGGGTGTCCATTAACTCCATGTCTTCTACAACAACACCGCCAATGATTGAGCCAATTGCAATACCGACATTAAAGGCCGCTATATTTAAACCTGATGCAACATCTACAGCATTAGGCGTATGTTTTTGTGCTAGCTGCACAACATAGACTTGCAGACCTGGTACGTTACCAAAAGCGAAGGCGCCCCAGATAAGTAGTGTTAAAACAGCGCCAATTTGATTGCCTGCCGTAAATGTAAATACAAAAAGAATGATAGCGAGTGCGCTAAAAATACCTGTTAACGCTTTTACTGGTCCCATGCGGTCAGCTAGTTTTCCACCCCAAATATTGCCTATTGCTACTGAAACTCCATAAACAAGCATAATTAAGCCAATTGAACTGGATTCGAAACCAGAAACCTGCTCTAAAATTGGGGCTAAATAGGTAAAGGCTACGAAAGTGCCGCCGTAGCCAACAGCTGTAATAGCGTAAACTAAAAGTAATCTAGGCTGTGTTAGCACTTTTAGTTGCTCTGAGATTTTTGCCGGTACCGCTTTTTTTAAGTTTGATGGTACAAGAATCGCGCTACCAATAAGTGCGATTAAGCCCAATATAGAAACGATTAAAAATGTTGCTCTCCAGCCCAGCTCTTGCCCAATCCACGTACCTAAAGGCACACCGGTCACTAAGGCTACGGTTAAGCCCGTAAACATGATTGCGATTGCGCTGGCTTCTTTTTCTTTAGCAACTAAGCTCGTTGCAATGGTTGAACCAATAGAGAAAAACACACCATGAGCCAATCCTGTTAGGATTCGGGCTACTATTAGGGTTTCATAACTTGGGGCTTGCCAAGCAAGTAGGTTACCTGCGACAAATAAAGCCATTAAAACTAATAAAACAGATTTACGATTCCAACGACCGGTTAATGCTGTTAGCACTGGCGCTCCAATAGCGACACCGAGTGCGTATAAGCTGACTAATAAGCCTGCTGATGGTAGTGAAACACCTAAGTCTGCTGCAATAGTTGGTACTAAGCCAACAATTACAAACTCAGTTGTTCCTATAGCGAATGCGCTGAGTGTAAGCGCCAATAATGCTAAAGGCATTTGTAGTTCCTCAATAATTAATGTGGGGTAATTTTCATCTAATTTAAGGAGAAGAAACACAGCGTATTTCTCAAAACAATTTTGTTAAAAATGCAAAAGTAAAAATGTTGGCTTGTTATTTTCAATAAAATAAGGGGCCCAGTAGTAGGTTTAATAAAGCTGTTAAAACGGCAGGTTTTATGCGGGTTCAGAGTATGGGGTATTGGCTAGTATAAATGGGGGAGGGAAGCCACAAAAAAACGGCAAACAGGGTGCGGTTGCATCTCGTTTGCCGTTAAATAACTATGTCTAAATGGGTGTTACAAAATAGCGACAGGGTTAATTTGCACCTGAGTAGAGCCTTCGTATAGAGGGTGGCCAAGTACGAACATAAATTCCCAGGCTTGATCTTTTGCTAGGTCGTCACACAAAATGTTTTCAAGCACGTGTACGCCGTAATGAGTGGCCATCATTTGGTTTACAGGAAATGAAAGACTAGGATCTTCATGCGGAACGGCTTCAGATGACCAGTTATCGGCACCTACTGCAATAACGCCTTTTTCGGCAAGGTACTTACCACCTTCAACGCCAATACCTGGGCCGCCCGCAAGGTAACGTTCGTTATCTTTACCCATTAAGTCAGACCAACCGGTACAAAATAAAACAACATCGCCTTTCTGAATATCTACGCCTTGTTGTTTGGCTACTGCGTCAATTTCTTTTTTATTAAAGGTGGTGCCCTCGCTCACTATATCTTGGTTAAAATAAGGACGCATGTCTAATAATACACCACGAGAAACCATTGGTGGGACTTTCTCTAGACCGAGTTTTTTAACGCCTGTTACAGTCATAAAATCAGATACTTTATGGCCGTTGTAATGAACGTTGTCGCGGCCATAGTGCGCTAGGCCATTAATTTGAGAGCCTACACCAGTCCAGCCAATAATTTGGTCATCGACATAAGTAAATTTATTTGTACCAAATGTTTTAGGTTCAGGCTGCGACGTATGAACTTCAAAGTAACGGTGACGAAACGCTGGGGTATCTTTATTTACCGCCATGCCTAAACCGTACACTTTACCTTGTTTTATTAATTTTGATGCTGTTAATACAGAGCTTGGAGTAATGTAATTCATTGCGCCAATTTCATCATCGGCCCCCCACTTTGAAGTATGTACTTGATCGGCCGCGTTAACACCAGCAGAAAGTGTAAGTACTGCACTTAGAGCAGTGGCTATTTTCAATTTTTTATGTGCTTTCATATTGCTATTTCCTTGTATTTAATTTTAGAGGTGCAAAGCATATTTGCTATGACGTGGCCTACTATATTTAAAACAACGTGAATAATTGATAGTTGAAAACACAAAACTCTTTTTCACTTTTTGCAATTAACGAGCATATTAAATAATAGTGAATACACCTAATTAAAGCTTATGTAATCACTGTAAATAAGAATTAGTTTAATTTTATTATTTCATTTTTAACAAAATAGATTTAACAACAATAGCGTTTTTAACATTTGGAAACCCTTACATAATCTCCTTGCTTTAAAAAAGAGGGCTCACTATAGAGCTTTCTAAATAATTAATTTAGGAGATACACAATGAAAATGAAAAAACACGTACTTGCTATTGCTGCAATCGTTTCAGCCTCACTCAGCTCTGCATCTGTAATGGCAGCAGATTTTGTTCTGCACAACTAAATCAGGACACCTTTTTTAAGGAACTTTGCTCATACTCTACTGGCGATAGATCACCATGAGCAGTATGAAGTCGCTCTAAGTTGTAATAGCGCATATACGCTGCCACATCATTTCTCATATGCTCACGAGTTGGTTGCGGAACTTTCAACAGCCAATCATGTTTTAAGCTGCCGAAGAATCGTTCAACAACCGCATTATCCCAACACGCACCGACATCGCCCATACTGGCTCTGACGCCATAACTCCATAGTAATTGTCGATATTGTTTACTGGTGTACTGTGAACCTCTATCACTGTGAAACACCAAGCTTTTTGGTGGCTGCCGTAAGTTATAAGCTTTCATCATCGCCTTGCTAACAAAGTCAGTCGTCATGCGTTTATCAATATGCCAACCAACAATACGACGTGAATATAAGTCCATGACGATAGCCAGATACATCCAACCTTCGCCAGTTCTTAGATAAGTCACATCACCAGCCCACACCTGATTTGGCGCAACAGGATTAAAGTTCTGATTCAAAAGATTATCAGCAACGGCATCACTGTGTTTACGCTTGGTTGTTACCTTGTATGCCACTCGTTGAGTAACGACTAAACCAAGTGTTGCCATTAATTTCTGAACGCCATAATCACTGACGCTAAAGCCCTCACTGCGTAACTTCTTTCTAAGCTCTCGGTAGCCTAAGCTATTTCTGCTTTTCTTGAAGAAATACTTGGCCTTTCGATATAAATTAAGCTGCTCTACAGTAATTACTTTTGCTGGCCGCTTAAGCCAAGCATAATAAGCACTGCGGCTTACTTTCATCACTTTGCAGAGCTTAACCACGGGAAACACCGAGGATAACTGCTTAATCGTTTTAAACGTTACTTGGTTTCTTTTAGCAGGAGGGCGCTGGCCTTTTTTAAAATTTCTTTTTCCATCCTTAGCTCTTTATTTTCCTTGCGAAGCCTTAACAGCTCAGCCCGCTCATCAGCATTCAAACTGGCACCAGATTGTTCTGCTTCAACTTTAGCTTTCCAGTTATAAAGTAATTTATCTGTGATACCTAAAGACGCTGCTGCCTTGGGTACGCTGTAACCTTGCTCGGTTACCAATGCCACAGCTTCTTGTTTAAATTCTGCTGTGTAACTTCTGTTTGTTCGTTTTGTCATTTAACACCTCAATAATTGGATTATATTCCATTATTAAAGTGTCCTGTTTGATTAAAGCAGATCAGGGTTAGGTGATGAATAAATAAATGACGAATTGCTTTTTAATTAATCCCAAACACAATCCTGCCGAACCCCGAACCCCGAACCCCGAACCCCGAACCCCGAACCCCGAACCCCGAACCCCGAACCCCGAACCCCGAACCCCGAACCCCGAACCCCGAACCCCGAACCCCGAACCCCGAACTGATCTTTTAGATCTCGACTATTGAATATAGGATCTCAGCGCGTTTTCATGCTAGAATTTGCGCAATTTTTTTGTACTCGATAAGTAGCACTGTAATGATCTTAGATGATATTCGCATCGTTTTAGTTAACACATCACACTCTGGTAACATTGGTTCAGCGGCGCGCGCCATGAAAACCATGGGATTATCAAAGTTATACCTTGTTGATCCAGCCTGTGAAATAGATAGCCATGCTAGTGCGCTTGCTGCAGGTGCGACTGATGTACTAGGTAATGCTGTTATTGTTGATAGCGTTGCAGATGCGATTGCTGACTGTGCATTAACGATTGGTACTAGCGCCCGCTCGCGTACATTGTCGTGGCCTATGGTAGAGCCGAGAGAATGTGGTGAAAAGCTTGTTGGCGAAGCCGTAAACGGCCCTGTAGCGCTTGTGTTTGGCCGTGAAAACAGTGGCTTAACTAATGAAGAATTACAACTGTGTAATTACCATGTGTGTATTCCTGCTAACCCAGAATACAGCTCACTTAATTTAGCCATGGCTGTGCAAACCTTATGTTATGAAACGCGTATGGCGTTTTTAAATCAGCAACCTAAGGCTGTTCAAGAAGAAGACGACACCCTATATCCATCGTCTAAACAAACAGAACTGTTTTACGAACATCTTGAAGACACTTTGTTTAAAACAGGCTTCATCATTAAGCAGCACCCAGGCATGGTAATGACAAAGCTACGTCGCTTGTTTAATCGTGCTCGCCCTGAAGATGCTGAAATGAACATATTACGAGGTATTCTTACCTCAATTAATAAGTCTATAAAATAGCAATTAGTTATAAATAGCGCCCTTTATTGCTCTACTAATACTTGACTAAATTACTCAGGTAATTACAATAGACCCAATACTTGACCAAAACAGTCGGGTATTACAAGTTTATCGGCTGGCATTCGAGGCTAGCCAATCAGGATAATACTTGACTAATCTACTCTGGTAATTAAAATTTGCACTCTTTTGTGCGGGGGGCGTTATGAAGTTAACATCAAAAGGCAGATACGCCGTTACAGCCATGCTGGATGTTGCACTACATGCAAATATAGGCCCTGTAGCGCTTGCAGATATTTCGCAGCGCCAAGAAATTTCTTTGTCTTATCTTGAGCAATTATTTGCCCGTTTACGTAAAAATGGGCTAGTGAGTTCTGTTCGAGGTCCTGGTGGGGGCTATTTACTAGGACGTGAGGCTGACGTAATTTCAGTTGGCGATGTTATCAATGCGGTAGATGAATCTGTTGACGCTACACGGTGTCAGCGAAGCAATACTGGTTGTCAAAGTGGTATGCGTTGTTTAACCCATACATTGTGGTCAGACTTAAGCGCACGAATTGAAGAATTTTTAAATAATATTACCTTAGCTGAACTGGTTGAAAAGTCGGACGTTAAAGCGGTCGCTCTTCGCCAAGAAAACAGCGTTAATGATGCAATTAAGCAGTTGGAAAATATTCAAGTAAGCTGTCAACTTTAAGGTTGACCTGCAGCGGAGAGAGAAATGAAGTTACCGATTTATTTAGATTACGCAGCAACTACGCCTGTTGACGAACGAGTTGCCAAAGAAATGATGCAGTGCCTGACTATGGACGGTAATTTTGGTAATCCAGCATCGCGTTCACACCGTTTTGGTTGGCAAGCTGAAGAAGTCGTTGACCAAGCACGTACTGACATTGCTGATTTAATTAATGCAGACCCACGTGAAATTGTATTCACATCGGGTGCAACAGAATCAAATAACCTTGCTATTAAAGGTGCAGCTCAGTTTTACAAGAAAAAAGGTAAGCATGTTATTACCGCTAAAACTGAACACAAAGCCGTTATCGACACATGTCGTGAACTTGAGCGTCAAGGGTTTGAAGTAACCTACATGGACGTTGAAGAAAACGGCCTACTTGATCTGCAAAAATTAGCAGATACGATGCGTGACGACACCGTGCTTGTAAGTATCATGCATGTAAATAACGAGCTAGGTGTAATCCAAGACATCAATACTATTGGTGAAATGTGTCGCGAACGTAAAATTATGTTCCACGTAGATGCGGCACAAAGCGCGGGTAAAGTTTTAATCGATGTGCAACAAACCAAAGTAGATTTTATGTCATTCTCGGCGCACAAAGTATACGGCCCTAAAGGCGTAGGTGCTTTGTATGTTCGTCGTAAACCACGTGCACGTTTAGAAGCACAAATGCATGGTGGCGGCCATGAACGTGGCATGCGTTCTGGTACATTAGCAACTCATCAATTAGTGGGTATGGGTGCAGCATTTAGAATTGCAAAACAAGATTTTGAAAAAGATCACGCACACATCAGTGCGTTGCGTAAACGCCTAATCGACGGCATTTTAACGGATATGGACGAAGTGTACTTTAACGGCACGCAAGACCAATCAGTACCTGGTATTGTCAACATAAGCTTTAATTTTGTTGAAGGTGAGTCGTTATTAATGGCTGTTAAAGATATTGCGGTATCGTCAGGTTCAGCCTGTACATCTGCAAGTTTAGAGCCTTCTTACGTATTACGTGCATTAGGTCGCAACGACGAGCTAGCGCACAGCTCGATTCGTTTTAGTATTGGCCGTTTTACCACCGAAGAAGAGATTGATTACACCGTTGAGCTAATGAAAAACTCGATTGGCCGTTTACGTGAAATGTCTCCTCTTTGGGAAATGCACCAAGAAGGTGTTGATTTAGATTCAGTTGAATGGGCGCACCACTAATTAGTGGTGCCCATACCTAGCAGGTAGTGAGGATAGAATTATGGCTTACAGTGATAAAGTAATCGACCACGTAGAAAACCCACGTAACGTAGGTGCTCTAGATAAAAACGATCCGTCAGTGGCAACGGGTATGGTAGGCGCACCAGCATGTGGTGACGTAATGAAATTGCAAATTAAAGTATCGGCAGACGGCGTTATTGAAGATGCAAAATTCAAAACGTACGGCTGTGGTAGCGCAATTGCTTCATCTTCACTGGTAACAGAGTGGGTTAAAGGCAAAACATTAGACGAAGCTGCGACTATCAAAAATACCGATATCAGCGCAGAGCTAGAATTACCACCAGTGAAAATTCACTGCTCAATTTTAGCAGAAGATGCAATTCAAGCAGCAATTGCAGATTACAAAAGCAAACATACAAACTAAGAGATATTCATGGCAGTGACATTGACAGATGCGGCAGCAAACCGCGTACAATCATTTTTAGCAAACCGTGGTAAAGGCATTGGCCTGCGAGTTGGCATTAAAACGACGGGCTGTTCAGGTCTTGCTTATGTTCTAGAGTTTGTTGATGAGCTAAACGATGACGATGAAACATTTGCGGCCAAAGGCGTTACCTTAATTGTTGACGCTAAAAGCTTAGTTTATATCGACGGCACTGAGCTCGACTACACTAAAGAAGGTTTAAATGAAGGGTTTAAATTTAATAACCCTAACCAAGCTGATGAGTGTGGCTGTGGCGAAAGCTTTACCGTTTAAGCTCAAACTTGTTTTAAGATATAAATAAGCCCTGCCAGTTAATGTAGGGCTTTGTCATTTGTGAGAAGTTATGCGTTATTTTGAGTTATTTGCAATACCGGTTGACTACAATATTGACTTAGCAATGATCAACAAGCACTACTTAGAACTTCAACGTGCTGTACACCCTGATCGTCATGCTAATGCCAGCAGTCGTGATAAATTAATGGCCGTACAAAGTACCGCTGAAATTAACGACGCATTACAAACACTTAAGCATCCGGTTAAACGTGCTGAATATATGTTGAGTGAGCTGGGCGTTGATATTCGCGCTGAGCAGCAAACACTGCAAGATCCCATGTTCTTGATGCAACAAATGGAACTGCGCGAAGAGCTTGAAGAACTTCCCTCTGCAAGTGATCCAGATATCGCTATTGCTAATTTTGAGTCGCAAATAAAGCAATTAAAAGCCCAGTATAGCAACGAATTAGCTGAGCAACTTGCAAGCAACGATGAGCAACAATATCAACACGCTGCTGACAACATTCGCAAATTAAAATTTGTATATAAGTTACAAGACGAACTTGAACGCATTGAAGACAGTTTATTTGACGATTAATTACTTGCTGCAAAGCGAGCAACACGAGTTTAAAGAGCATTATGGCATTATTGCAAATTGCTGAGCCGGGGCAGAGCGCGGCACCACATGAACACAAATTAGCCATTGGAATTGATTTAGGCACTACAAATTCATTAGTGGCAACCGTACAAAGCGGCGAAGCACGCACTATTACTGATGAGTCAGGCGAAGCGATGTTACCCTCAGTGGTTCGTTATCAAGCTGGCGGCATTACCGTGGGTAATGATGCAATGCAAGCGGCTACACTCGATCCGGTTAATACGCTTATTTCAGTGAAGCGTTTTTTAGGTAAAACGCAAACCGAAATAGAACAAAGCTATGGTCAACTGCCTTATCAGTTTTGCGATGATGATGGTGCATTGGCTATCGAAACGGCTGCGGGAAAGATCAGCCCAGTTAAAGCCTCAAGTCATATTTTAAATGCATTAAAAGTACGCGCTGAGCAAAGCTTTGGTAATCAAGATATTTTAGGGGCAGTGATTACTGTACCAGCCTATTTTGATGATGCACAGCGTCAAAGCACCAAAGATGCGGCTGAGCTTGCCGGTATTAATGTACTGCGCTTACTAAACGAGCCTACTGCCGCTGCCGTTGCTTACGGTTTAGATTCAGGGCAAGAAGGTATTATCGCCGTTTATGATTTAGGAGGCGGTACCTTTGATATTTCTATTCTGCGTCTTAATAAAGGCGTGTTTGAAGTGCTGGCCACCGGTGGCGATTCTAGCCTAGGCGGTGACGACTTTGACTCATTATTAGTTGATTACCTAAAACAAGAAACCGGCGTGACAGGCTTATCTCCTTCGGTATTACGCTTATTCATTAATAAAGCCAAAGCCTGTAAAGAAGCACTAAGCCAATACGAAAAAGTGAATGTTGGCCTTGAGTTTGACGATGAAAAATACATGGTTGAAGTAACGCGAGAAAAATTTAATGAGCTCGCTATGCCACTGGTTAAAAAAACGCTTCGTTCATGTCGTCGTGCAGTAAAAGATGCCGGTATTGAAAACCAAGAAGTATTACAAGTTGTAATGGTTGGCGGTTCAACCCGCATGCCGTTGGTTCGTACTCAAGTTGGCGAGTTTTTTAATAAACAGCCACTAACTTCAATTGACCCTGATCGTGTTGTTGCACTTGGTGCTGCGCTTCAAGCTGACGTATTAATTGGTAACAAGCCAGATTCAGACATGTTATTACTTGATGTGTTACCGTTGTCGTTAGGCCTTGAAACAATGGGTGGCTTGGTTGAAAAAATCATTCCACGCAATACCACGATTCCGGTTGCGCGTGCGCAAGAATTTACTACGTTTAAAGATGGTCAAACGGCCATGTCGTTGCATGTATTACAAGGTGAACGTGAACTGGTTGACGATTGTCGATCGCTGGCTAAATTTAGCTTAAAAGGCATTCCTCCTATGGCGGCGGGGGCGGCGCATATTCGCGTTACCTTTAAAGTAGACGCTGATGGTTTGTTAAGCGTGTCGGCAATGGAAAAATCAACGGGTGTTCAAGCAGAAATACAAGTAAAACCGTCGTTTGGTTTGTCTGACGACCAAGTTGCTAATATGCTTAAAGAGTCGATGAGTAACGCTAAAGGCGATATGCAAGCGCGTATGCTTAAAGAGCAACAAGTTGAAGCGCTTCGTGTAATAGAAGCGATGGAAGCCTCATTAGCTGCTGATGGCGATTTACTTGAGCCTGAGCAATTAGCGACGCTAAAAGTGGAAATAAGCGAACTTGCGAAAGTACGCGAGAGTGCGCAAGAGCCAAGCGAAATTAAAGCGGCCATTGAAAAAATGGATAATGCGAGCAGTGATTTTGCCGCGCGCAGAATGGACGCGTCAATTAAAAAAGCCTTAACGGGTCAGTCAGTAGACAATATATAAGAGAGATTAGAATGCCACAAATTGTTTTTCTTCCCCATCCGGAGTTGTGTCCTGACGGTGCAGCAATAGAAGCGCCCGCTGGCGAAACGGTACTTGATATCGCGCTTAAAAATGGCATTAGCATTCCTCATGCCTGTGAAAAATCATGTGCATGTACAACGTGTCATTTAGTGATCCGTGAAGGTTTTGACTCATTAGATGAAAGTGATGACCTAGAAGATGACATGCTAGATAAAGCATGGGGTTTAGAGCCTGAATCGCGCTTAGGTTGCCAGGCAATTATTAGAGATGAAGACTTAGTGGTTGAAATACCTAAGTACAATCTCAATATCGTTAATGAAGAACACTAGTTTTTAATTAATGACTATCATATTAAAAGCCGCTGTTTGATACAGCGGCTTTTTTGTTTGTATTTGGTAGCAGCGGGTTTATCCCGCGTCTTTTTAAAGGTTAAAGGCGAAAGGTAAAGGGTTACGAGCGGCGGGCTGCGAGACGCGGGTAAATTAAAATAGCCTGTAGGCGGGGATTTACGCCGCGCAAATGTGGTTAAAGGTAATAAAATTATGCACAAAGAGGTTAAGAGACGCTGCGCTTTTTGAGGAAGTGACAAAACAATTAATTACTCAGGCTAATGGTTAGTGTTTTCTCATTTTCTTCTCATTCACTTCTCTTTGTGCATATGCTTTTTAAAGCGGTTTTATCCCGCGTTTGTTAGTAATTTTATTTACCACAGAGATTACAGAGTGCGCAGAGGAAGTGAATAAATACAAAGGTTGAAGGTAAAGGGTTACGGGCGGCGGGTAAATTAAAATGAATAAGTCTTGTAGCGTTAACCACAAGGCTTTTTTAATTTATCGAAGCCCGAAGCCCAAAACCCGAAGCCCAAAACCCAAAACCCATTTTGGAGGTATATTTTGAGTGATCTTATTTTTTCAGACTCGTTTATTAACGGTGAATTTTATCAAACCAACTCACGCTTTAGCGTTGATGATCCGGCCACCGAACAAAGTATTGTTGATGTAAGTGATATTGACGAGCAAGGCGTAAAAAATGCCATAACAGCAGCACAAGGCGCTTTTGTAAAATTAAAAGCCACCAATGCGACCGAGCGAAGCGAAACCCTGATGCGTTGGTATGATCTAGTAATAAAGCACAAAAAAACGCTAGCTACACTTATGACTAAAGAGCAGGGAAAACCGCTTAAAGAATCTCTTGGTGAAATAGATTATGGCGCCGGTTTTATTAAATGGTTTGCAGAGGAAGCTAAACGCAGCTACGGCGATGTGATCCCCGCCACCGATAACAGTCATCGTTTAACTAGCTTCAAGCAACCTATTGGCGTGGTAGCAGGTATTACGCCATGGAATTTTCCTGTTGCTATGGTGACTCGAAAAGTCGCGCCGGCTTATGCCGCGGGCTGTAGTTTTATACTCAAGCCTTCTGAGCACACACCATTATGTGCTATCGCTTTAGCTTATTTAGCTGATCAGGCTGGCTTTGTTAAAGGTGCATTTAATGTGCTTGTGTCACAAGATGCCAAAAAGGTTGGCAAAATGCTGACAGACTCAGAGGTGGTACGTAAGTTTACTTTTACTGGCTCTACAGGTGTAGGTAAGCAGTTACTCTCTCAATGTGCATCTACAATAAAGCGTACTTCAATGGAATTGGGGGGAAATGCCCCGTTTATAATATTTGATAATGCTGATATTGACGATGCGATTGATGGATTAATGGCGGCCAAATTTAGAAACTCAGGACAAGCTTGTGTTGCAGCAAATCGTATTTTTATTCAGCGTAATATATTAAATGACGTGCTTGAAAAAATTACACCCAAAGTCGCTGCGCTCAAAGTTGCGAACGGTTTTGATGAAAATGCCGACATAGGGCCGCTTATTTACCCCAAAGCAAAAGAGAAAGTGCAACAACTGATTAAAGACGCTCTTGATAAAGGCGCTACGCTAATTGGAGATAACAGCAATTTAGGTGGCAGTTTTCAAAACCCATTAATAGTCACCAATGTCACTACACAAATGGATATTTATCACGAAGAAGTGTTTGGTCCTGTATTAACGGTGATCCCATTTGATGAAGAAAGCGAAGTACTTGCGCTCGCTAATGACGTCCCTTATGGGTTAGCTGCGTACTTTTATAGCCAAAACATTAAACAAATCTATCGTATAAGCGAAGGGCTAGAGTTTGGCATGGTAGGTGTAAATGAGGGAGTTATATCAAACCCAGTTGCGCCGTTTGGTGGTGTAAAGCAATCAGGTCTTGGTCGTGAAGGCGGGCATCAGGGTTTAGATGAGTACTTAGAAGAAAAATACGTATGTATTAAGCTGTAATGATTAAGACTGTTCCGATGAGTTAATGGTTGTAAGATAAAACTCGGTTAAATGTTGCTAGATAATGGGCTAAATGTTACCTTTTTAATATATATTTTTCGTAACAAAATAGTAAAAAAATTTCTATAAGTAGAAATACCCCCGTGTGTAAATGCCACCATTTGGTGGCATTTTTTTTAGCCACTTTTTTGGCGAACCTTATCGCTTCGGTCTAAAATTACTCTATAAGCAGTGATTGGTGTTTAAACTTTGTATATAAGCTTAAAATAAAGTAATAACTATTCTCGTTTGTTTTTGTGAGTTTTTGTAACCTCATGTTTTTAAATGTATATTTTTACTAAGCTGAGGTGTAATATGAAGTTTCAGGCTCTTTTGAACTGTTAGAATATAGTAATAATGTATAATTGTGTTTTATACACTTATAAATTAACATTCCGCAAATTCATCCATTAAAAAATAATGAAGCACCCACTATGAGTAGAAGAAATCAAGCAACGGTAGACCAGGAAGTTTCGTTTGGCATTGACGAAGAGTTAGTTTCTACAACAGATTTACGAGGGGTTATCACCTATGCAAATGATAGCTTTTGTAAAGTTTCAGGGTATACCATTAATGAATTAAAAGGGAAAAACCATAACATGGTTCGCCACCCAGACATGCCACCTGCGGCATTTGGTGATATGTGGTCTAATTTAAAAAGCGATACCGCATGGCGAGGAGCTGTAAAAAATAGATGTAAAGATGGGCGTTATTACTGGGTTGATGCATTTGTTACCCCTATTTACGAAAACGGTAAAAAAGTAGGTTATCAATCAGTTCGCCAACAACTCCTTCCAGAATATAAAAGCCGCGCAGAAAAGCTTTACCAACGTTTAAACAACGGTCAATCAATTACGCCTTTAACTGAAAAATTAGCTGCATTTAAATTGCCTCTATTTATTGGGTGTGCCGCTTTAATTGCTTGGTTAACAAGTTATATGTTCTGGTTATGTTTACTGTTTGTTCCTCTGCCTTTTGTTATTTTTTATGAAGAGTTAATTCGTTCGCAAAGCACAATCAAAAAAACCAAA
This sequence comes from Pseudoalteromonas sp. SiA1, assembly GCF_018732205.1. Classification (NCBI taxonomy): domain Bacteria; kingdom Pseudomonadati; phylum Pseudomonadota; class Gammaproteobacteria; order Alteromonadales; family Pseudoalteromonadaceae; genus Pseudoalteromonas; species Pseudoalteromonas sp. SiA1. The sequence continues at coordinate 473,645 of NZ_CP076084.1, forward strand.
GCAGGTCCAGATAGCGTATCTCGGCATATTTATTCTGGTAGCGACAGCCTCAGCTATAGTGATTTTCAGATTAAATTACTTGAGGGTAAAGTAACGACCATTGTTGGCCGTATTATTGATGGTACTTTAAGCCTGAGTAAAGGTGCTGACTCCCTTAAAACTTGTGCTGAAGCTGCGCAGGCCGGTGTTGAAAAAGAAGCGTCTGAATTACATCAAGTGTCGTCTGCCGTTGAGGAAATGGTGCATTCAATTGATGAAGTAGCAAAAAATACTTTAGTAACTAACCAACGAGTGCAACAAGCTCACCAAGACTGCGAAAGCGCAACGCAAGCGATGTCTGGGACAATGCGAGAGGTGTCGTTACTTGCAACTGAAGTTGATAACTCAGCAAGCTCTGCGAGTGAGTTAGCAACAGAGGCTGAAAAAATTGGTGGTATAATGCAAGAGATACAAGGGATTGCCGATCAAACAAATTTACTTGCACTCAATGCCGCTATTGAGGCTGCGCGTGCTGGTGAACATGGTAGAGGCTTCTCGGTTGTTGCTGATGAGGTACGTGCACTCTCAAGCAGAACGCATACCGCCACAGAGCAAATTCAAGTCTCAATATCTGAAATGCAATCTACGCTACTCAACTGGTCCAAAACAATGGAAGCGGGTAAACACGCTGCTGAAACATGTGTTAAAGAAACCCGTAATAGCCAAGATATCGTCTCAAAAGTCTATGCGGCAATTACAGATATTTCCGATTTAGCAACGCAAATATCAACCGCTGCGGAAGAGCAAAGCATGGTATCGCAAGAAATTAGCCGCAATATTTCCAATATTAGTAGTGCGTCTTCAGAAAACTTAGCCCAAGCGCATTGTGTAGGAGCAGAGTCTGATGCGATTGAAAAGCACTCTAAAGCATTAGCGTCATTAGGTCTTTCTTTCAAAGTAGGTTAGTAAAGTGAGCAAGGATAGCAAGCAGTTAGATATAGGTGCAGCCTATGATGTATCGTATTCTCAATGTGCAAATTTAAGTGCACAATTGAGAGTACTGCAGCACGAAATTAAAGCCGATTACTTATTTATTGCCTCTGTAAATGAAGATAAATTAGCAACTACGCAGTTGGTTTTACATAACGCAGAGGTCGTTGATAACTTTTCTTATTCGCTAGAAGGCTCGCCTTGTGAACAGCTGCCTTCAAAAAGTGCGTGTTTTATAACGGATGAATTACAACAACACTATCCTGAAAATAAGCTACTAAAAACTATAAATGCGCAAGCTTACATTGGCGTCTCTATAAGCAATGATGAAGGCCAATTAAGCGGCGTACTGGTTGGTCTTTATTTAAATAGTGATCCAACAATCGAACGCTACCTACCAAGGCTAATTAGCTTTGCGAGTTATACAGCAGTGTTCCTGCAAAAGTGTTTTTTAGAAGATAAATCAAGCTCACAGCAATCACTATTTAGTGCTGTTGAAGCTATGTCGAAGGTAGGCACGTGGGAATACACAATTTCAACCGGCGAGCTAAATTATTCACCCGAGGTTTATAATATTTATGGCCTTGATAAGCGCAAACCGCTCACGACCACACAAGCGATTGCGCATTATGCTGGTGAAAAAGAGCAAGCGCGTATTCGTGATTTTTTTAATCGTTTGCAAACACATGGCCTTCCTTATTGTGAAGACTTTGAGTTTGTAGATGCTCATGGCAATAAAAAGTGGGTACGTACGAGTGGTCACCCTGTTTTTAATGATGATCATCAGGTTATTAAAGTGCATGGTGCTTTTGAAGATGTCACTTTAGAGTATGAGTTAAAGGCCAAGGTTGATGATAAAAATAATCGCCTTGAAGCTATTTTAAATAACTTAAATGATGCAGTGATCACTATTAATCAGCAAGGCGTTATTGTTCACTGTAACTCAACCGCATTAACTATGTTTGGCTATAAGCAAAATGAAATGCTTGGCTTGTCGATTAACAACTTAATGCCTGAGCCTTATGCATCTAAGCATCACTCGTATATGCGAAATTATGAGCAAACAGGTGAGGCTAAAATTATTGGTGTTGGTAGGCAACTACCTGCAAGAAAAAAAGACGGCACTATTTTTCAAATAGAATTGTCACTTACCAAAGCAGTTAATGAGCAAAGCGTTGAATATATTGGTGTAGTTAGAGATATTAGTGAAAAACTCAAAGCGCAAGATACCATTTATAATTTAGCTTATTCAGATCCCATAACAGGATTAAAAAATAAGCGGTGGTTTGAGCGCGAATGCAGAAGTTTACTTCAAAGTGCCAGCATTAATAATGGCTATATATATGCTGCATTATTAGATATGGATAAGTTAGCGCAATTTAACTTTAAGTACGGTATTGAGGCGGGCAACGAAGCACTCATTTTAACGGCTAAAAAACTATCAAATGCGGTACAGGGCGAGTACAAGCTATACAAAAGCGGAGTTGATTCTTTTTTAATTATAAGCGCCAATATAAGTAATGACTTATCCTACCTAGAGCAACAACAACCAACTATAGACTCTAAAATATTAGCGCTAGATAACTTCTCACATAAGATCAGTGATCTTGATGTGGTACTAAGCGCCTCTTTGGGCAGTACAATTATTAATGCGAGTAGAGACTCCTATAGCTCTATGTTTGATAAGTTGGAATACGCACTAAAACAAGCCAAAAAGTTGTCTCCTTTTGGTTATTACTTTGCAGATTTAGATGCATTAAAACGTTACGAACGTACCAATAAAATTCGTTACTTACTAATAAATGTTGATAAAAGTGATGAATTAACACTGGTACTACAGCCACAATTTATTAATGAAAATACCTTTAATTCAGCCGAAGCATTATTACGTTGGGATTCTGAGGAATTAGGCGTAATAAGCCCTGGGGAATTTATACCCCTAGCAGAAGAAAGTGAAGCCATTATTAAAATTGGCGATTGGGTGGTTGATCAAGTATGTAAGTTGCTGCATGAAGTCAGCCGAGCAGGAAAAAACACCTGTATTGCCGTTAACATTAGCGCTAAACAAATTGTAGCCCCCGATTTTAAGGAAAAATTGCTCGCCAGTGTTCATAAGTGGCAAGTGTCACCACGTAACTTAGTGATTGAGCTGACCGAAACGACTTTAGTGTCAGACATCGAACTAGTAAAAGAGACTATGCTTGAACTTAATAAAAAGGGCTTTAGGTTTTCAATTGATGACTTTGGAACGGGTTATTCAAGCCTGAGTTATTTGAAAGAGTTGCCAATTTCTGAGCTTAAAATAGATAAATACTTTGTCGATGGCATTATGGATACTGACGATAATTCAAGTAAAACTATTGTGAATATGATCATCGACATGGCCAGTGCTTTAGGCGTAAATAGCGTTGCTGAAGGCGTTGAGGAACCTGCGCAATTTAATTATTTAAAGCAGCGCGGTTGCAACTTATTTCAAGGCTATTTATTTTCAAAGCCACTGCCTATTGCACAGTGGAAAGAACGCCTTAAATAAACCAGTAGCAGCGACTTTATTTTGCGTTTATTAAGTTTATATGTTCAAAGCTTCAAATGCGGGCATCGGGCTTCGAGACGCGGGGTAAATCCACTGCTACGTGTGTAGTTTTTAAATCTATGGTAGCAGCGACGTTATGTCGCGTCAGGTTTAAGATCTAATAAATGCGTAAGGTAAACTCATGCCTACAGACAAGTTGGCGTAGTTTCTTTATTTCTGACTTGGCTTCGTATCGGGTAAATATAATTTAGAGATTAGCTTTAGATATTACTGAGGAAACTTAGAAAATAGTGGGGCGATTGACGGGGCTCGAACCCGCGACAACCGGAATCACAATCCGGGGCTCTACCAACTGAGCTACAACCGCCACTACATACACCTTGTTTGGTGTGGCGCGCATAATACATAATATCCCCATGCTTGTGAAGCAAAAAATCAAAAAAATTAAACTTATTTTAAGTATTCTATATTTAAGCTATTGGCAACGGGCAGATCGAAACTCGAATCCCTAACCCTGAGGCTTTATACCGCGCAAGATTTTCTTCTCTGTGTAGCGCGAAGCGCCTCGGTGTACTCTGTGGTTCAAAATGGTTTGTAGGCGGGGGTTATCACGCGCAGGTGGTTTTAGGCAATAAACTTATTCACAAAGAGGTTAAGAGACGCTGCGCTTTTAGAGCTAGTGAAAAAACAATTAATCACTCGGGCTCATGGTTATCGTTTTCTCATTCACCTCTCTTTGTGCAAAAAGATCTTAAAGAGATTTTATTCACCACGGAGGGTTAGTGCACACAGAGGAAATGATTAAAGACATGTTTTATTTGTTTTGTCTTCTCTGTGTAGCGCGAAGCGCCTCAGTGTACTCTGTGGTTCAAAATGGTTTTTTAGGCGGGGGTTATCCCGCGTTAAAGGCAATAAACTTATTCACAAAGAGGTTAAGAGACGCTGCGCTTTTAGAGCTAGTGAAAAACAATTAATCACTCGGGCTCATGGTTATTGTTTTCTCATTTACTCCTCATTCACTTCTCTTTGTGTAAAAAGATCTTAAAGAGATTTTATTCACCACAGAGGGGGGGCAGAGCACACAGAGGAAATGATTAAAGAGATATTTTATTGGTTTTGTCTTCTCTGTGAAGCGCGAAGTGCCTCGGTGTACTCTGTGGTGCAAAAAATTAAAACACTATTTACCACAGAGGTCACAGAGGAAGAGATTAAAGACAAAGATTTTAGGTTTTAGGTAGAGATTAAGCCAAGCATGATGTTTGTATTGAACGTGAGCGGTGGTTATCCCGCGCATTTTATTAAACCCTGCGCGAGGTAAACTCCCGCCTACGGGTATAAAAAACCTTGCTATATTAACCGTAAGGTTTTTAAATTCCTCGAACCTCGAACCTCGAACCTCGAACCTCGAACCTCGAACCTCGAAATACGCTGTTGCAAACACGTATTAAAGATTTACAATACAATAAACAACACCGCTAAACTGCTTAATAACACTATCAGGAGTTAATATGGATTCAATACTCAATTGGCTGAATGAAAATTCAGGCTTAATCTTACACTACGGTATTCAAGCAGTCATAGCGCTTGTTATATTTTTGCTGGGTGGACGAATTGCTAAATTTTGTGCAAAGTTAACCGAAAAAGCATTCGACAAGAAAAAAGTAGATAAAGCGGTTTCATCGTTTGTCTCTAGTATTGTATATGCCATTGTATTTGCAGCCACTATTTTAATGGCGCTGTCACAAATTGGCATCGAAACCACGTCATTCATTGCTATTTTAGGTGCGGCAGGTTTAGCCGTTGGCTTAGCACTGCAAGGGTCGTTATCTAACTTTGCGTCAGGCGTATTAATTATTCTACTTCGCCCATTTAAATCAGGTGACTACGTTGAAGCGGGCGGTAAAGCCGGTACGATTAAAAAAATCGAAATATTCTCAACTGAAATGCGTACACCCGATAACAAAGTTATTGTAATGCCTAATTCAAAAATTATGTCAGATGCAATTATTAACTACTCGCGCGAATCAACACGCCGCGTTGACCTTGTGATTGGTGTTGGCTACGACGCCGACTTACGAAAAGCAAAAGAAGTACTTAAATCAGTGCTTGATAACGAATCGCGTATTTTAAAAGATCCTGCATATAACGTATCGGTATCTGAACTTGCCGATTCAAGCGTTAACTTTATAGTGCGCCCGTGGGTTAACTCAGAAGATTACTGGCCAACATACTGGTCGTTAATGGAAAACATTAAAATAGCGTTAGACGACGCAGACATTACCATTCCATTCCCGCAAATGGATGTACATTTACACAAGCAAGACTAATTTTTTAAAATACTTATTTATTAAGGCAGCGCTCAAATTCGATTTATTAATATGCGCGCTGTTTTTTTAATAGGTATTAATACATTTTTTACAGGGTTATTTTTTAATGAAACTTAAGCTTTTATCAATTTTAGTAGCAGCCTCAGCTACAACCAATGCATTTGCAGCAGAAGATGAACAAAAAACCTGGGAAGTTACCAGCGAAGTAGGCGCTATTATTACCAGCGGTAATACCGAAACAACGACCTTAAAAGGCGGTATTAAAGTATTACATAACTTAGAAAGCTGGAATAACGAGTATAAGTTAGACGGCATCTACAAAGAAGATGAAGTAGAGAACGAAAACGGCATAAAAGAAAAACAGCGTACTAACGAAAAGTACTCTATTTCAGCACAAGGTAATTACAAGTTAAATGAAAAGCACGCCCACTTATTTATTTATGGGTCACACGTATCTGACTACTTTGGTGCATACCGAAGTGAGTCGGTTATTTCAGCGGGTTATGGTTTACGTTTACTAAACGAGTCAAACATGAAACTAAATGCTGAAATTGGTCCAGGTTATAAGTACTTTAAATACCCAGATGTAAGCGAAGAGGTTGATGAAAACGGCAACTCACTAGCGGGTGAATACGAAGGCGAAGTAATTGCTTTAGGTAAATTAGACTTTAGCTGGAAAATTTCAGACAACGCGCGTTTTACCCAGTTAGTATCGGTAGAATATGGTGATACCAATACCAAAACTCGCTCAGAAACTGCGCTACTTACTAAAATTAATGGCTCATTACAAATGAAAGTAGCCTACAATATCACCAATAACTCAGATGTGGCTGATGACAAAGAAGCAACCGACACTGAGACCTCATTAACATTGGTTTACAGCTTTTAACATCAAGTAGTAAATTAATTGTAATAAAACTATGAAAGGGGCTAAAGTCCCTTTTTTATTTGCCCATAAATAATGTATGATACCCACCAATTTTGGTTGTAGACCTAGGGAAATACCTACTCGTGAACGTTATTAAACATTTATTAAGTGCTTTTGTACTTATATGTAGCTTTAGCACATTAGCATTTGCGCCAACAGCCGCTCAACTAGAGCAGTTTCAAAAGTTGCCTAAGTCTCAACAGCAGGCACTTGCAAAGCAATATGGCGTAGATATTTCAAGCCTTGAAGGTGCAGGCAATGCCAGTGGCAAAAATAACGAACAAGATAAACCCACAGTAGGTGAGCGTAATACCGCCGACGAACAAGCTTTTACAGATGAAGAACGCTTTAAGCCAGAAGATAACACGGTAAAACCATTCGGTTATGACTTATTTGCCGGCGAACCCACCACATTCATGCCCAACGAAAACGCCGCAGTACCCGATACGTATTTAGTGGGGCGTGGCGATCAGCTATTAATCAACTTTTACGGTAAAGAAAGCGCAAGCTACGAAGTCATCGTTGATAGGGAAGGACGTATTAACATTCCCGACTTAAGTCCTGTTCAGGTAGCTGGTTTAACCTTTGCTGAAGTTAAAGAGTTAATAAAAGTAAAAGTTGAACAAGAGATTATAGGTGTTAAAGCGTTTGTCTCGCTTGGTAAACTTCGCAGTATTCGTATTTTAGTATTGGGTGAAGCATACAAACCAGGTAGCTATAGTGTGTCGTCATTGACTACAGTGTCGCATGCATTATTTGTAAGTGGTGGCGTGTCTGATATAGCCTCACTGCGTAATATTCAAGTAAAGCGCGGTGGTAAGGTTGTTACTAACTTTGATTTATACGATTTACTTATTCGCGGTGATAGCAGTAACGATATTATTTTAAAGCCGGGTGACGTGGTATTTATACCGTCGGTTGGCGAGCAAGTAACCGTTGATGGTTTAGTAAAACGCCCTGCTATTTTTGAGCTTAAAAAAGGCGAAACGGCAGAACAATTATTAAAAATGGCGGGCGGCATCAAGCCAAATGCTTACGCTAAAAGCGTGATAGTTGAACGTTTTAATAACCAACATAAAGAAGTGCTTTCGGTAGATTTTAGCAAAGAGCAAGTTAACTACATTCCAAAAGATGGCGATCGTATTCGCTTTAGCGCGATTGGTGAGCAATACCAAACTTCAATTAGTTTAATTGGTGCTGTAGTACGCCCAGGTAATTACCAGTGGTACAAGGGTAAACGTATTTCAGACATATTAGGCTCAGTACGTGGTGACTTACTACCACAGGCCGATTTAGATTATGCGCTAGTAGTGCGCGAAACCAACGTAAATGGTGATATTGAAATTCACCAGTTTGATTTAGCAAAAGCCATTACAAAAAATACTGAGAACAACTTACAACTTAACCCTAACGATAAAATTATTGTATTCAGTCGTTTTGAAGAAAAAACTTTAGAAGATATAGCGCTTGCAAATTTAGCGTTAACTAAAGAGCAGCAAGATCAACAACGCAAAGCAGAGCTTTGGCATGAATACCAACAAAAAGAGTTTGAAAAATACGTTGGTGTGGCGGTTAAAAAGTCAGAGTTTGAAGAGGTAAATCCAAATTTAAGCATGGCGGAAATGCTTGAGAAAAAGCTTAAAGAACAAGAAGAAGATGCTAAAAGTTATGCGTTGTTTAGCCGCCATAATTTACTTAAACCGGTAATTGCTAAGTTAGAGCAGCAGGCCGGTGTAATGCAGGCGATGCAAATAGTGGAAATTAGCGGCAGTGTAATGTACCCAGGCATTTACCCGTTAATGGAAGGCGGTGAAGTAAAAGACCTAATTACTGCGGCGGGCGGCCTGTTAGAATCGGCTTACACACAACAAGCTGAAGTAACAAGAATTGCCAATAACGATGTATCAAACATTGAGCATATTAAGTTTGATTTAAAAAGTGCTATGCAAGGTAAAACGGCATCTAATATTTCATTACAAAGTAAAGACAGCGTAAATATATTTGCTATACCAAATTGGCAAGAAAACTTAAAAGTAGAGCTTAAAGGTGAGCTTAAATTTCCGGGCACCTATACTATTCGCCGCGGTGAAACCTTAAGTAACTTATTAAAGCGCGCCGGTGGCTTTTCTGAGTTTGCTGCAACCAATGCCGCTGTATTTACTCGTCAGTCGATTAAAAAGCAAGAGCAACAACAGCTAGCGCGTTTATCTACCGAGCTTCGTCGAGATATAGCATCAAAAAGCTTTCAAAGTTCAGTAAGTAGCAACACGCTTACTTACGATGAAATGAATAAGCTTTTGAAGGACCTTGCTAACGTTGATGCCGTAGGCCGTTTAGTTATAGATTTACCGCTTATTGTTAACAATCAGCAAAACTTAGTACTGCAAGATGGCGATGTACTTTATGTACCGAGTGAACGCGACTCAATCAGTGTAATAGGTGAGGTTAACTACTCTACCTCGCATCTATATAAAGCAGGTATAAGCGTAGACGAATACATAGACCTAAGCGGTGGCTTAAAAGAGCGCGCTGCTGATGACCGTATTTACATTATAAAAGCCAACGGCTCAGTAAAAATACCAAATACCGGCAACTGGTTTGCAGTTAATAACTCAAACCAACTTGAACCTGGCGATACCATTGTTGTCCCACTAGATGCAGGCCATATGGATAAGTTAACGCTTTGGAGCACCGCAACACAGATTCTATATCAACTAGGTGTAGCAGTAGCAGCCATAAGCGGTATTTAATATAATGTAGCGCGGGTTTATCCCGCGCTTATGTAGCAGCGACTTTATGTCGCGTCTGTTAGTGATTTTATTCACCACAGAGGGTAAAGAGAACACAGAGGAAGAGATCAAAGTTAAAGGCTTTTATCAATATAAGCTTTTCTTCTCTGTGTAGCGCGCAGCGCCTCGGTGTACTCTGTGGTTCAAAATGGTTTTGTAAACGGGGCTTTATGCCGCGCAAATGTAGTAGCAGGTTTGGTGTTACGAGGGACGAGCTAAAGTTCCTAAAACCTAAAACAATAACTTGACCTAATGTTCTAGTTATTCAATTTTTGATAGCTGATAGCTGATAGCTGATAGCTGATAGCTGATAGCTGATAGCTGATAGCTGATAGCTGATAGCTGATAGCTGATAGCTGATAGCTGATAGCTGATAGCTGATAGCTGATAGCTGATAGCTGATAGCTGATAGCTGATAGCTGAACTTATGAGATTTAAATGGAAAACAACTCAAACAACCTAAATCAAGCAAATATGCCAATGCAAAACAACATTGCTGATGACGAAATAGACCTACGCGAACTATTTACCGCAATTTGGCAAGGCAAGTGGATAATTATTGCCATAACCACTTTATTTGCTGTTGCATCTGTTTTTTACGCCATAAACCAGCCAAACATTTATAAATCAGAGGCGTTACTCGCACCCGCCGAGCAAGACCAACAAGGCGGTTTGGGAGCTCTAGCAGGTCAGTTTGGTGGCTTAGCAAGTTTAGCTGGGGTTAACTTAGGCTCAAGTGGCGGGGTTGATAAAACTCAAATGGCACTTGAGGTACTAAAATCGCGCCAGTTCACCAGCGACTTTATTAAAAAACACAATATACTGCCCGACTTAATGGCCGTGGAGTCGTGGAACCGTGAAACTAATAAAATTATATATAATAAAGATATTTATAACCAAGCTGAAAATAAATGGCTACGAGAAGTCAAAGCTCCTTTTAAACCAGAGCCGTCAATGCAAGAGGCTCATAAAGTGTTTTTGCAACTAGTCACTGCAAATACTAATAAAGAAACAGGAATGATAACATTAGCAATAGAGCATGTATCACCTTATATTGCTCAACAATGGGTTAATTGGTTAATACAAGATATAAACGCCACCATGAAAAAGCGCGATGTAATAGAGGCTAATAAAAGCACTAACTTTTTAACTCAGCAACTAGAGCAAACTAAAATAGCCGACATACGTGTTGTTTTATACAAGCTAGTGGAAGAGCAAACAAAAACTATTATGTTTGCCAATGTACGTGATGAGTATGTATTTAAAACCATTGACCCTGCAATAGTACCTGAGCAAAAGTTTAAGCCCAAAAGAGCGCTAATATGTGTATTAGGCGTTTTGTTAGGTGGTATGTTAAGTGTAATGTTGGTACTTATTAGATATTTTATGAATAAAAAATAGTTTAAAGCTTAATAGTTCATATAATTCGAGTTATTCATAAAGTAAGGATTTAAAGTGAAAGTTTTAACCGTATTTGGCACTCGCCCAGAAGCTATTAAAATGGCTCCATTAGTGCATGCACTCAATAGTGATAATCGTTTTGAAGCAAAGGTATGTGTGACCGCGCAGCATCGTGAAATGCTTGATCAAGTACTTGAACTTTTTAAAATAATGCCTGATTACGATTTAAATTTAATGAAAGCAGGGCAAACATTGCCTGATGTAACGAGCCGTATTTTACTAGAGCTTACTCCTGTACTTAAAGAATTTAAGCCCGATGTAGTGCTAGTACACGGTGATACTGCAACCACTTTTGCTGCAAGCTTAGCTGCATATTATGAGCAAATAGCAGTAGGGCATGTTGAAGCCGGCCTGCGTACAGGGAATATATATTCACCATGGCCAGAAGAAGGCAACCGTAAATTAACGGGCGCACTTACAAAATACCACTTTGCACCAACCGAAAACTCTAAAGCTAACTTATTGAAAGAAAATTACTCAGCTGAAAATATATCAGTAACTGGTAATACGGTTATAGATGCACTTTTACTTGTAAAGCAACAAATAGAAGATAATGCGGAATTAAGGAACACTTTAGATAGACAGTTCCCAATGCTTGATGAAAGCAAAAAACTCATCTTAGTTACAGGGCACCGCCGTGAAAGCTTTGGCGGTGGGTTTGAGCGCATTTGTGAGGCATTAGCACAAACAGCTAAAGCGCATCCAGATACGCAAATACTTTACCCTGTGCATTTAAACCCAAATGTACAAGAGCCTGTAAAACGTATTTTAAACGATGTGAATAATGTCTATTTAATTGAGCCTCAACAATACTTACCATTTGTATATTTAATGAATCGCTCTCATATTATTTTGACTGACTCTGGTGGTATTCAAGAAGAAGCACCAAGTTTAGGTAAACCTGTACTTGTTATGCGAGACACCACTGAGCGCCCTGAAGCAGTAGATGCGGGTACAGTTAAATTAGTAGGTACTGATGTAGCTAAAATAACCTCAGCATTAAATGAGCTTTTGACTAATGATGAATCATATAAAACAATGAGCCGCGCTCATAACCCTTACGGTGACGGTAAGGCGTGCCAACGAATTTGCGATATTTTAGCAAAAAGTTAATTGGTAGCAGCGATTTTAAATCGCGTCACAATATTATAAAGAATATATTCACAAGCTATAAAATATATAAATAATGCTTGTATATAAAAGTTTAAAATCAGAATTTTGTAGAACCTAGAACCTAGAACCTAGAACCTAGAACCTAGAACCTAGAACCTAGAACCTAGAACCTAGAACCTAGAACCTAGAACCTAGAACCTAGAACCTAGAACCTAGAACCTAGAACCTAGAACCTACATACACAAGGATTATCATGTCATTTAATACAATTTCAGTTGTTGGTTTGGGCTATATTGGCTTACCAACTGCAGCCATGTTTGCATCACGGAAAAAAAAAGTAATAGGGGTTGATGTAAATCAATATGCAGTTGACACAATTAACCGTGGTGAAATACATATAGTAGAACCTGATTTGGATATGATTGTTCATGCTGCAGTTACTGAAGGGTATTTAAAAGCAACAACTGTACCTGAACCTGCGGATGCTTTTTTAATAGCCGTACCAACACCGTTTAAAAGCACTCTAAATAAAGAAAGCGATTCAGCAATACCTGAGCCTGATTTAAGTTATATCAAAAAAGCCAGTGATGCTATTGCGCCAGTACTTAAAAAAGGTGACTTAGTAATACTAGAGTCTACATCCCCTGTTGGTGCTACTGAGCAAATGGCTGTGTGGTTAGCTGCTGCGAGGCCAGACTTAACATTTCCGGGGCCTGAAAGTAGTTATACAGATATAAATATAGATGTAAATATAGCGCATTGCCCTGAACGTGTATTACCAGGTCATGTAGTTCGCGAGTTAGTAGAAAACGATCGTGTAATAGGTGGTATTACTGCTAAATGTTCTGCCCGGTCTGTTGAGCTTTACAAGACATTTGTACAAGGTGAGTGTGTAATAACAAATGCTCGTACTGCAGAAATGGCAAAATTAACTGAGAACTCATGCCGTGATGTACAAATTGCTTTTGCTAATGAGTTATCAATAATTTGCGATAAACTAGATATAGACGTGTGGGAGCTTATATCGCTTGCTAACCGTCATCCGCGTATTAATATTTTACAACCAGGCCCGGGAGTTGGCGGGCACTGCATTGCAGTAGATCCTTGGTTTATTGTTAGTAAAACCCCTGAGCAGGCAAAAATTATTCATACTGCTCGTAAAGTAAATGATGCAAAGCCGCAATGGGTAATTGATAAAGTTAAGTTAGCAATTGCTGATTTTTTACAAGCTAATCCAACTAAAACAGCAAAAGATGTAACCGTTGCATGTTATGGTTTAGCGTTTAAACCAGATATCGATGATTTACGAGAAAGCCCAGCATTAAATATAACTAAAAAAATTGCAGCACTGCATTCGGGCTCTGTTATAGCAATTGAACCTAATATAAATAAACTGCCGAGTAGCATTTCGTCATTCAATTTATCTACCTTAGAGAATGCAAAAGAAAATGCGGACATTCATTTACTATTAGTTGATCATAAAGAATTTAAGAATCAGGCAATAAAGAGTGATTACCTAATTGATACTAAGGGTATATGGGGATAATATGAGCTCTATTTTAAATTTAATAGGTCGTAATAAAACGCTTTTCAATCACGATATTGATAAAGCAGAGAACGAACTTCAGAAAAGAGTATCTGAGTCGCGATTTTTAGTGCTTGGTGGAGCAGGCTCAATAGGCCAAGCAGTTACAAAGGAAATATTTAAGCGTAATCCTGCGAAGCTTCATGTTGTCGATATTAGCGAAAATAACATGGTAGAGTTAGTACGAGATGTGCGTAGCTCTTTTGGGTATATAGATGGCGACTTTCAAACTTTTGCGCTTGATATTGGTTCAGTTGAGTATGATGCATTTATAAAAGCTGATGGGCAATATGACTATGTATTGAACTTATCTGCACTGAAGCATGTGCGCAGTGAAAAAGACCCATTTACATTAATGCGTATGATTGACGTAAATGTATTTAACACAGATAAAACAATTCAACAATCGATTGACTGTGGTGCAAAAAAATATTTCTGTGTGTCTACTGATAAAGCAGCTAATCCAGTTAATATGATGGGGGCCTCAAAACGCATTATGGAAATGTTTTTAATGCGTAAAAGCGAAGAAATCTCTATTTCTACTGCGCGATTCGCAAACGTAGCATTTTCTGATGGCTCATTATTACATGGTTTTAACCAACGTATTCAAAAGCAACAACCAATAGTCGCTCCTAGTGATATAAAGCGCTACTTTGTTACCCCCCAAGAATCTGGAGAGCTATGCTTAATGTCGTGTATTTTTGGTGATAATAGAGATATTTTCTTTCCAAAATTAAGTGAAGCACTGCATTTAATCACTTTTGCAGACATTGCAGTTAAATATCTTGAAGAGCGTGGCTTTGAGCCTGTTTTATGTAAAACGGAAGACGAAGCTCGAGAGTTTGTAAAGACTCTACCTGCACAAGGTAAATGGCCGTGTTTGTTTACTGAAAGTGACACCACAGGTGAAAAAGACTTTGAAGAGTTTTTTACTGATAGTGAAATATTAGACATGGAACGCTTTGAAAATTTAGGCATTATTAAAAATGATGCAATCTTTGAGCAAGCATTATTATCTGAATTTGAAGAAAGAATCACTCAAATGAAAGCAGATAAAAATTGGACAAAAGATGAAATTGTCTCACTTTTCTTTAAAATGCTTCCCGATTTTGGGCATAAAGAAACGGGCAAATACCTTGATGGTAAAATGTAATTAGGCAGATATATCATGACTAAACAGCTTGTTTCATTTATAAAAGAACTTTACCAAACTAACGAGTTTATTCCTCTGCACGCACCTACTTTTTCAGGTAACGAACAAAAGTATATATCCGAAACTATAAACAGTACATTTGTTTCAAGCGTTGGTAAGTTTGTAGATGACTTTGAAAAACATATTGAAACTTACACCGGAACCGCAAAAGCGGTTGCTACTGTAAATGGCACGGCTGCATTACATACTGCCTTATATATGGCGGGAGTTAAAAGTAACGATATAGTTATTACGCAAGCGCTTACATTTGTAGCTACCTGTAATGCAGTACATCATATGGGGGCTGAGCCTGCTTTTATTGATGTATCACCTGTTAGCTTAGGTTTATGCCCTAAAGCATTATCTACATTTTTAGAGCAGCATGCGGTACTAACCGAAACGGGTCCTGTACACAAAGAAACAAAACAGCGTATTCAGGCCGTAGTCCCAATGCATACATTTGGGCATCCCGTGGAACTTGATGAGTTAATTAGTGTGTGCGATGAGTGGCAGATTGCGTTGGTAGAAGATGCAGCTGAAAGCCTTGGGTCTTTTTATAAAGGTAAACATACAGGTACTTTAGGAGATTTTGGCGCTATTAGCTTTAATGGTAATAAAATTATTACCACCGGTGGTGGCGGCATGGTTTTATGCAAAACCTTAGCCACGGGACAGCATACAAAACATATAACCACTACTGCAAAAGTACCTCATCCGTATGAATTTTTTCACGATGAAGCGGGTTTTAACTATCGCATGCCTAACTTAAACGCGGCACTTGGTTGCGCGCAAATGGAAAGCCTTGCCGCATTTCTCGAGAATAAACGTCATCTCGCCAGCTTATATTCAGACTTTTTTAAAGTCTCTGACGTTCAATTTGTAACTGAGCCTAGTTATGCAAAATCAAATTATTGGTTAAATGCAATTATTTGTCCAAATCACAGTGAGCGAGAGAAGTTACTAAAGCAAACGAATGCTGATGGTGTAATGACTCGGCCAATATGGCAGCTAATGCATCGTTTGCCTATGTTCAAGTACACAAAAAAAGGAGATTTAAGTCATTCAGAGCTTCTTGAATCACGTTTAATTAACCTCCCTAGTAGCCCCTTAGTCCTATGAAAAAGTTAATTTTAGTCGGTGGTGGTGGTCACTGTCGATCTTGTATTGATGTTATAGAATCAACAAAAGAATTTAAAATCATAGGTATATTAGATGAAGGATTAGCTAGGGGCGACAGTATTTATGAATATAAATGTATAGGTAACGATATGGATATCGCTGAACTATCTAGTAAAGATTATTATTTTTTGGTCTGTATTGGGCAAATATATAGTAGCGCCATTAGGGAAAAATGTTTCTCCCTCATTAAAAAGTATAATGGGAAGTTAGCAACAGTAATTTCTCCAAGAGCATGGGTTGCTAAAGGTGCAACAATCGGTGAAGGAACAATAATTATGCATGATGCATTAGTTAATGCAGGAGCCGCAATAGGCACTAACTGTATCATTAATACTAAATCTCTAATAGAACATGACGCTATAATTGATAATAACTGCCATATCTCAACCGGAGCAATCGTTAATGGAGGTGCTAGGGTTGGTAGTTCATCTTTTGTTGGTAGTGGTTCTGTATTAGTGCAATCATCTATTGTACCTAAAGGTTACTTCGTTAAAGCGTTGTCAATTTATGTGAGTAAATAAAAAATGAAAATAGATGAATTATGTGTCTCTCCAAATAGTACTATTCTAGAAGCATTAAACAGAATGGATACAATTAAAAAAAAGCTACTAATAATCAAAGGTAAATCTAATAACTTTATAAATTTAATATCTATAGGGGACATTCAGCGTTCGATAATTAAAGGACATGCATTAACAGAAAGATTAAGCCATATAACTATTGACAAAAAAATAGTCGCTTCTACAGACGATACGGCTCAAAGTATAAAGGCCCTCATGGCGACTATCCGAGCTGAATTTATGCCTGTTTTGAATAAAGAAGGAGAATTGGCTGACGTTATTTTTTGGAGTAACATTGCTCTTGATGGAGATGTTCAACCGAAAATAAAAAATGAAATACCTGTTGTCATAATGGCTGGAGGTAAAGGTACTAGATTAAAGCCACTTTCAAATATCATACCCAAGCCGCTTATTCCTATTGGTGAAGACACAATTCTAGAAGAAATTATTAATAGGTTCGAAAATGCAGGTACTAAAGATTTTTATTTATCTGTTAACTATAAAAAAGAGATGATTGAGTATTATTTAAATAGTGTAGGGAAGTCTGATAAAGTTCAATATTTTTCAGAGGTTAGTCCTTTAGGGACTGCTGGATCACTGAGTTTACTAAAAGGTAAATTAAGTAGTACTTTTTATGTTACTAATTGCGATATTTTAATAGATCAAGATCTTAATGAGTTATATGAATATCATGTTACTAATAAAAACGAAATAACTTTAGTTGCAGCATTGAAGCAAATGTCAATTCCTTATGGCACATTAGAGGCTGGTGAAAATGGATTACTAGTAAGCATGCAAGAAAAACCTGATTTTACATTTAAAATAAATGCAGGTGTATACTTGCTTGAGCCTCACCTACTTAATGAAATACCTGAAAATGAATTTTTTCATATTACACAACTAATTGAAAATGTAAAAGATAGAGGCGGGCGTGTAGGCGTTTTTCCTATTAGTGAAAAGTCATGGTTAGATATTGGTGAATGGCCAGAATATGTAAAAACTGTTAGAGGGCTCAAAGGTGATGGAAGTTTTAAAGGCTTATGAGTAGGGTTGTTTTATTAGTTGGAGATGGTAACCATCAATTTGTGCGTTATTTAGCGAAATACCTAAATCTATGTAATGGGATAAGTGTACATTTGCTTTCTTTTACCCACGTAAAGGAGGAGGCTAATTTCTTTGATAAGATACATTACTTTGGAGGAGGAAAAGGAGCAAGTAAAATAAGTGCGATGTTATCGACTTTCAAGTTATGTATGTTTTTCTTTAGATATTCAAAAAGTTTCGATGTCATATCGTTTCAGTTTATTAGACCTGTTTATTATTACCTTTTTAAATTAAAAATATTGAGGGGGAAGCATAATACAGTAGCCTCTGTCTGGGGTACTGATGTTTTATCAAATAACATCAACAGGAAGAAAGTATCATATATTTTTGAACATGCAAAACAACTTACTTGTGCAACCGCAAAAGTTAAAAGTGAAATGTTAAACTTATTAAAAGAACATGGAAAAATTTCCTTAATTAAATATGGTTTAGAGCCGTTAGAAAATATAAAAAAATTAGCGGACTCTCAAAATTTATGTAAGACAAATTTAGGTATAGATAATAGCAAACTTGTAGTGACTTTAGGGCATAATGCTTCAAAAAATAATCAACATATAAAGTGTATAGAAGAAATTGATGCAGGATTGACTAGTGAAGACCTTAAAAATATTATTTTTATTATCCCGTTAACTTATGGTAGGGATGAAAAGTATGTAGGGTTGATAAAGAAGGCGATAGAAAAGAGTAAATTGAATGTAGTTCTTTTTGACGAATTTATGACTGATAATCAGGTTGCAAACCTCAGAAAAGCTACTGATATTTACATTAATGTACAACAAACCGATATGCTTTCAGGAGCGATGCAGGAGCATATATATGCAGGAAATATTGTTATAACTGGTAGTTGGCTTGGATATGAGGAATTAAAAAATATAGGTGTAAATTTAATTGAAATAGATGCTTTTGTTCAGCTTCCAAGTAAAATTAAAGAAAATATAAATGTTAGGCTTGAAACTAAAAGCAATGTTGAAGCTATTTATGAGCTAAGCAGCTGGAATAATACAATTAATGGGTGGTTAGATGTATTTTTTAAATAAACTAAAAAATTATCTTCGGTTGCTTTTAAATAAAAAAAAAGGGCTCGAAGCTTTAGGTTATAACATTGGGAATAAAAAGTTTCACAATTCAATGATTGATGGACTTGTTCCGGGACTAGTTACAATTGGTGATAACTTTGTTTCTGCTCCAGGCTCTATAGTTTTAGCACACGATGCGAGCACTTTTTTACATTCAGGTAAATATAGAGTAGAAAAAACGAAATTGGGTGATAATGTTTTTTTAGGGGCTAATTCAATAGTTATGCCGGGTGTTACCATTGGGGATAATGTAATTGTTGGTGCAGGGTCTGTAGTTACAAGGAATTTGGAAAGCAATGCCGTATATGCAGGTAATCCTGCAAAACTTATGTGCTCAGTTGATACTTATATTAAAAAGTGTGAAGAAAAAGGGTGCTTGATAGAACCCCCTACAAGTTTCTCAGAGCAGTTTAATAATAAAAAAATTTCTAATGAAGATATTACTGAATTTAACGATATGTGTGTCCAATATACTAGAGAGCGAAAATGAAGTCTCAAAAGTTTATTGCTGGTTTATTTAAGCGAAAAGCACAGTGGGTATTATCTTCATCTTTAATGACTAAGTTCACTGGTTTATTATTAAGCTTAATTGTCGTTAGATTATTAACAGTAGAAGACTATGGCGTTATAACTCTCTATAAGACTATTTTTTTGTTTTTAATTCCACTCATTGGTCTGGGGTTAAACCACTCATTATTGAGGTTTGGTGCTATAGCTTCAAGCGCATCCGATAAAGTGGATTTTTTACTAAATGCAGTTTTCTTTGGCATATCAGCAAGTCTTGTCATTGGAGTGATATTTTTTATCATTCTCCCCTTTGTACCGAACCTATACTTTAGCTCTAGCTTATTTATTTCAGTTTATAGTTTTTATCAGGGCTTATATATACTTAACTGTATTTTTAACTTTTATAGAATAACAAATAATAATAAAAGCTACTCCTTAGCTTCTGCGTCATTTTCCTTATTAACATTAATTATCACTAGTACCGCTGTTTACTTATATCAAACGCCTACGTCCTTCTTTACGGGACAGCTTATATCTATATTAGTTTTTTTGTTGCTTTTGATATGCTTGAAACAAAAACAGGTTAGAGATTACTCGTTTAATTTTGTTCGTGCGTTGTCAGCTAATGCGCCTCACTTAAAGTATGGGCTTTCGGTAGCTTTTGGAGGATTAGCGTCACAATTAATGTTGGCTTCTGATAATATCATGCTTTCTATAATGGGGGAGTCACTTTCTAGCATTGGCCTTTACGGTGTGTGTAGTTTAATTTTTGTTAACGCTCTATTTATACCATCTGTAATTTTGATTACTGATTTTGTCTACCTTTCTAACTTATCACTACATAAGGTAAAAAGTTATCTTTTTGAATATTGGAAGTTTATTATAGTTCCGTTACTAAGTGTTTGTATCTCATTTATTTTATGGGGGGATGTTATTTTAAGCTTCCTATTTGGTGATATTTACACCCAAGCAGCTAAAACATTACAAATATTATCTCTTGGAATATTCTTTGGTGTTATGTTTAGGGTTCCTATAGGTAATTTACTCAATGCAAAAGGTTTAGCTTCATTTAATGTGTGTATTTCACTAATATTTGCACTGGTAAATATTGTCTTAAATTATATATTGATACCATTATATGGCATCAATGGTGCTGCCTGGGCAACTGTGTGTACTATATGTATTTCAAGTGCTATATCATTATTTTATCTTTTATACAAATTACAAGGCAAAGTATGAATTTTTTTCTCATCACAGAGATAAATAAGTTCCCTAAAAAGGAAATTGAACGTCTGGTTAAATGTAAAACCTTAGAATTTATTTTTGATGGTTATACATGCTACTTTAATGAAGAAGAAAAGTTTAAAAAAGACAGAGTAGTAATAAATGAGTTAAATATCAAAATCTTTTTAAATGGTGTTATTTTGAATAAGGAAGAGCTTTCTTATAATGATGAAAAATGGGAAAGTACAATTTTACGTCTTTATTCTGAGTGTGGTATAGATTTTGTTAAACAGCTTAATGGTAGTTTTAATGGTTTTGTTTACGATCCTAGCAATACTCAGTTAGATGTATTTAATGATCATATTGGCTCAAAACCTATTTATTATAAAAAAGATGAGTCGTTAATTAGTACTAAAATAAGCCTATTGTATGATTTACTAAGTTACTCAGAAAGAGGTCCAACTTTGTCAGTTGAATCAGCGTACTGTTTGCTTTCTTACGGGTTTATGCTTGATGCGCTAACTCTTTCAAATGAAATTCTTAAACTATCTCCAGGAAGTTTGTTTAATAATCAAATAAAAAAAATAACTGCCTATTACACTTTAGATAATACCCCTGATATTTCTATAACAAAAAATGATGCTATAGAGATAATTGACGATAGCTTTCAAAAAGCATTAAAACAACAGTTTAATAAAGATGTAGAGTATGGATATAAACATTTAGTCGGGCTTAGTGGTGGACTCGATTCGAGAATGACAGCCGTTGTTGCAAATGAGTTAGGCTTTACCGAACAAACAAATTTCACCTTTTCTCAAAGTGATTATTTAGATGAAACAATAGCAAAAAAGATTAGTAGTGACCTGCGGCATAATTGGATTTTCAAACACTTAGATAATGGCTTGTTTTTAAAAAAACTTGATGAGATAACTGAAATATCTGGTGGCTCAGTTTTATACTACGGGCTTGCACATGGACAAAGTTTATATGAGCTACTTAACTTTTCGGGCTTTGGTTTAGTCCATACTGGGCAATTAGGAGATGTTGTTGTTGGCACCTTTTATAGCGACAATAAATTTAGTAAGTCTTATAAAGCTGGAGATGGTGCATTATCAAAAACTTTTGCTAACAAGGTATCGCTTAATGTTTTGGGACGAGAATATCCAAATCAAGAGGTTTTTAATTTTTATAATAGAGGTTTTTCTGGGGCAAACTCGGGACTAGCTTCAATACAAAATTATTCTGAGACCATGTCGCCCTTCTATCAGATAGAGATGTTGAATAATGCATTGAAAATCCCTGCGTGCCATCGCTACGGACATAGACTGTACCAAGAGTGGATATTATCGAAGCATAGTTTTGCAGCAAAGTATAAATGGGAGAAAACGGGACAGCGATTGACGGCTAAGACATTTGATATTAATGGCAAAGCATTTACTGTAAAACAAATTCTAGGCATTGCGACTCGAAAAGTATTCGGTGTAGACTTTAACGATGTTGGTTCTAAGAATCACATGAACCCTTTCGAGTATTGGTACAAGACTAACCTCTCTTTAAATGCATTTATTGAAGATTACTACATTTTGAACATAAATAGGGTTGAAGATTATGAGCTTAAAAAAGATGTCATGGATCTATTCAGTAACGGAACAGTCCTAAATAAATTGCAGGTAATATCATTATTATCGGCTATAAAAAGGTTCTTTAATAAATAAAAATGGAATTACTACAACAGCTCTCAATTTTAATTCATGTTTTAATTATTCTTATTTCGATTTTAGTTGAAATATATAGATATAAAACACAAAAAAGAATATTTGATATATTGTTTTTAATTAATGCTTTATTTGGTATGTATTTAGGGTTAATACCTATCCTATACCAGTTGGTATTCCCTTACTTTACAATATCATTATATTATTTACCGACACACATTCAAATTACCGACTTTTCAAAAGATGGTCCGTTTTTGACATCATTAATCATTTTATTTAGTTATATCAGTTTTTTATGTTTTTATTTTATTTTTAATAAAAAACACGTAAAAAATATTTCAGTTGAATTTAATATAGATAAACAAATAAAGTTATTAACTTGGGGCATTGGTACCATGAGTCTAGTGGCTTTATTAATATATGTTAATAGTTTTGGTGGAATAGTGGAAGCAATTGTAAGCGCTAATCTCATTAGAAGACATGATGGCGCAACATCAAGTTATACTTTTTTGAGATATATTTACCCATTAATTCAACCTGCTGCTATTTTATCTTGGGCCATTTGGTTTAGGTTTCGCCGAAGGTTTGATTTTTTAGTATTCATCATATTTTTTGCTGCTTCTGTTTTGTTTCTCTTAATTAATGCTGGTCGTGCAAATATAGTAGTTTTTTTTGGTGTTTTCTTTTTAACTTTCTTATCTATAAAAAATAAATTCTCTGTTATCACATTAAGCCCCTTTATTCTATTAGGTCTTGCATTAGCGCTTTTTGGTAATGAAATATTTACAGTCCTTAGCGGTGGAGAAGGCAGCTTTACTGATAGTAACTCTAGGATTGGACTTAAATTAGTTATGGAGCTGTCACATATATATGTAAACTTACTAAAAGTTAATGAGTTTGTATTTGAGGGTGGAGGGGTATACATCTTTAAAGATATACTAATTTCTTTTGTTGAACTTTTACCTGGGGGGATTGAAAAAGACATTTGGAATAACTCAATAAATACTACTAAATTACACACCGCCTATTTTTCACCTCCAGCTGGAACAGGCATCATTGTAGATATAATATCTTATGGTTACTATCAGTTGGGTCTACCTGGCTCTTTATTCGTCAGTGCGCTTTTTGGTGTGGTATGCAGCAAAACTGACAATTTTTTCAGAACTCGAGCGTGTATTTATTATTTATGTATTTTGACATGGACTGCGTTTTTCTATATGGGACTACTTAGCTCATTCGAGCTTAAGTCAATTATCTTAGGCCGAATTGCTTACTGGCTACCTCTGCTCTTTATTATGTATATCTCTTTTAAAAATAATAAAGGTTTCTCTAAAAATGCATAAAGTATGTATTGTATCTCCAGTTCATAACACATCTGATATTAGGATTTTCAAAAAACAGTTTACCAGTCTTGTTAATCGTGGTTTCAAGGTATCGGTCATATGCAGAGCAGATATGATTTATGCTAAAAGTACCAAAGGGGTCAAGATAACTGCTTTAGATTATTCTAATAGGTTCTTAAGATTTCTTCATATACCTAAAATTATTTACATGGCTTTAAAAGAAAGTGCAGACGTTTATCATATTCATAACCCAGATACACTGCCTGTTGGTATTGTTTTAAAGTTATTTGGTAGGAAAGTTATTTATGATACTCATGAAAATTTTCGAAAAAAAATACTTCTACGAAAGTGGATACCGAGTTTAATAAGAGCAACTATTGCAAATATGGTCTTTTATGGTGAAAAGGCTTGCTCTCATCTTTTTAATGCAACTATTGTGACACAAGAAGAACAGAAAAAAGATTATAAGCGCTCTTGCTTAATAGGTAATTCACCAATACTACCTAAGAGGCATTCTCTTCTCAATAAGTCACTTGAGAAAGACGTATTACGTCTGGTTTATGTAGGTGGAATTAGTGAGGATAGAGGCTTAAGCCATATGTTGCGCTTGTGTTCGTTGATGAATGAAGTTCATCCAACAGAGCTAACTCTAATAGGCCCCGCTATTAACTCCCTGACAAATGAGAAACTTTTAGAGCTAGTTAGTAAAACTTCTAATGTGATTTATAAAGGAACGTTAGCTCAGAGTGAGGCATTTGAAATAGTAAAAGGTAGTCACTATGGGTTAATTCTTCTAGATGATGTAGCTGATTATCGTGAGACTTCTCCAAATAAGCTTTTTGAATATATGATGCTTGGCACGCCTTTTATAGCGACTAATTTTGATAAGTGGCAATCATTGTTAGGTAGTATAAATGCAGGTTTTTTTGTTACACCAAGCAGCCTTAACTTACAAATAGCTAAAAAAATTGCGCAAGCATGGCTTGACGATGATAACTATAAAGCTCTTTCTACAGAAGGTGCTGGTTTTATTTGTAATACGTACAACTGGGAACTAACTGACGAGCCCAAGTTACTTAAATTATATGAAGAGGTATTGAAATAGTTATGAGGGTTTTATATGTTGCTAGCCTGTTTAGAAAAAAGTCTTGTTCTGCTTCAATACGAAACGTTGCTTTGGTTAATGGCTTAAAAGAGTTGGGATGTTCAGTATCTGTTTTAACAATAGAGTATCCGAGCGTAGTACTTGATCCTTATCTAGTCTCTTCTGTTAATGAAGATGTAAACATTATTGAATTAAATGCAGGCTATATTTCTTCTTTTATTCCCTCTATTTATAAAGGTGCAGGGGTTAAAAAGGAAAATATGTTTTCAAAGTTAAAGCGATTTGTTAAAAATGTTATTTATTTTCCCGGTATAGATAAAAAATGGATCTCTACTGTTACCCCAAAAAACTATAAAAATTATGATTTGATTATTAGTTCTTCTGATACTAAAACATCCCACTTTGTCGCATCAAAAATAGTAAGAACATACCCTATTAAATGGTTACAAATATGGGGCGATCCATGGGCAGATGATGTAGGTATTAAAAATAACTTTCTGAAACTTCGTGCCTCAATTTATGAAAAAAAACTACTTAAATCGGCTAATTTTATCGGTTACGTATCATTACCAACAGCACAAAAGGTATCATTGCAAAATCCTGATTTTGCTGAAAAAATAAAGTTTATACCTCGAAATTTTTTTAAAACGGTTGAACATACTGTAGTAACTAATGATATTTTTAGGATTGCATATACAGGGGTACTAAAAGGAAGAGACATTATACCCATAATTAAAGCAATAGATTCATACAATGCTGCCAACTCATTAAGAATTGAACTTGATATTTTTGGGCGAATTTCACCCGAGCAAGAAAAAATTATAAATGATTATAAGGCTGTAACTTACTTCGGTGAAGTGAGTCTTCAAGAGGTTTATGAGGTTTTTAAAAGATCACATGCTCTTTTGTATTTGGGTAATGCCGCCGGCTCTTCTCAAATACCGGGCAAGTTATATGACTATTTTGGAACCAAATTACCTATTTTAGCTTTAGTGCAAGATATGAATGATGCAGTGACTTCTTTTATATTGGAGTCAAAAAGGTGTGTTGTTTTTAAAAATAAATCTGAACTTATTAATCTAAAGCAACTAGTAGAAAGTCATAATACTGTTCAAGTTCTTCAACAGTATTCTCCAGCAGCAGTAGCTTCTCAAATTATTAAGCTTATTAATTCTTAGTTGTAGTTCATTATGCATATTTTATTTTTAACCGATAACTTTCCGCCGGAAGGAAATGCCCCCGCAACAAGAACCTATGAGCATGCAAGGGAATGGGTAAAGCTTGGCCATAAGGTTACTGTAATAACAGGTGCCCCTAATTTTCCTGAGGGTAAGGTTTTTGATGGCTATAAAAACAATTGGTACTCAAAGTCTAATTTAGATGGTATAGAAGTACGAAGGGTTAAAACTTACATAACAGCTAATGAGGGTTTTATAAAAAGAATTTTAGATTTTATATCATTCATGTTTATGAGTTTTATTGCAGGCTTGTTTGTTAAAAAGCCAGATATAATTGTTGGTACTTCGCCACAGTTTTTTACAGCAGTTAGTGCTTGGGCCATATCTGCAGTTAGGTTTAAACCTTTTGTCTTTGAGTTAAGAGATATCTGGCCCGCATCAATTACAGCCGTTGGTGCGATGAAGGATAGTTTTGCTATTAGAATGCTTGAACGACTAGAATTGTTTTTATATAAACGTGCAGATTCTATCATCTCTGTAACAAATGCATTTAAAGAGGAACTTGTAGAGCGAGGGGTGGATAGCAATAAAATAGAAGTAGTCTTGAATGGTGTGGACTTAACTAATTATAAGCCTGCAAAAGAAAAAGATAACGAACTGTCTCTTAAATATAATTTAAAAGGTAAATTTGTAGCAGGATATGTTGGTACTCATGGAATGGCTCATGGATTAGAAACAATAGTTAATGTTGCTGAGCAATTAAAAGAAAATGATAACATCAGGTTTATATTTGCCGGAGGGGGAGCCACACGGAAGAAAGTAGAAGAGCTAGTAGCTAAGAAAAAACTTTCAAATGTTGTACTGATCGACCGCCAATCAAAAGAGATGATGCCAAGGATTTGGTCGTTATGTGATGTTTCATTAGTGCCTTTGGTTAATAACGACTTATTTAGAACTGTTATACCTTCTAAAATTTTTGAGTGTATGGGAATGGGAATTCCTACTATAATGAGCGTGCCAGAGGGCGAAGCAACGGAGATAATTAAAAGAACAGGCTCAGGCCTAGTTGTTGACAGTGAAAATGACACGCAAATTAAAAATGCATTATTACAGCTTTATTCAGATAAAGAGTTATATAATGACCTGAGCTCTGCTAGCTTTCGTTGCGCCACAGAGTTTAGCCGAAGTAGTAATGCAATGCTCATGGAAAAAATTTTCAGCAGACTTAAAAGCTAGGTTTACCTGTTTACTATAACTAAATAGCGAAAATGAATAGCTTTATAGCCAACTAAGCCTTTACTTAATACCAATATTAACGCTGAAATACAGCATGGATAATTTATGTTTTTAGATCTACTCTTTACTTTTTTTATAGCCTTTGCAATCTTATTCTTAATGCGTAAAGTAGCTCGTAGAGTAGGCCTTGTAGATAAGCCTTCGGGCAGAAAAATGCATACGGGTAACGTACCATTAGTTGGTGGTGTGGCTATTTGTATAACGATAGTAAATTATATTTATACACATCCTAACATGATTAACCATGCAAACTTATACATGCTCTGTATTTGCGGGTTAACAGCTGTAGGCGCATTAGACGACCGTTTTGATTTAAGCGTAAAAATACGCATGTTAGTGCAAGCGTTAATATCTGTAGCGATGATTTACTTTGCTAATGCAGAACTACATACATTGGGAAATTTACTTGGTTTTGGCGCTATTGAGCTAGGACTATTTGGTGGTGTGGTAACTGTACTTGCTGTTATTGGCTGTATTAATGCATTTAACATGGTTGATGGTATTGATGGCCTATTAGGTGGCTTATCAATAGTGACTTTTGCAAGTATTGGTATATTACTTTTATTAGCCGGAGAGCAAAGCCTCAGCTACTTATGTTTGTTACTGGTAGTATGTATGGTGCCTTACATACTATTAAACTTAGGTTTTGTTGGTCACAAACGTAAAGTGTTTATGGGCGATGCTGGTAGTATGATGATTGGGTTTACTGTTATTTGGTTACTTATAGGTGCAAGCCAAACTGCAGGCAACCCGATGATTCGCCCTGTTACCGCTTTATGGTTAATTGCAGTGCCGTTAATGGATATGGTTGCAATTATGGTGCGCCGTGTGAAACATGGTAAATCTCCTTTTAAGCCAGATCGTGAGCATTTACATCATATTTGTCAACGCTTAGGCTTTTCATCACTACAAACATTAACTCTAATTTGCTTTATTGCCTCGGTTTTCGCCGCGGTGGGGATTGTTGGTGAAATATTATTAGTACCTGAGTTTGTTATGTTTTATGGTTTTATTGCTATTTTTACTGTGTATCTTATATTTTTAATAAATTATTGCACTGTAATGAATTATTTTCGCCGAAAATTAAACTTACCAGAGAAAAAGTTTTCACCAAACTAATCTGCTTTTTTCAAAATACGGAGTTAGTCGCTCGGTGTTTTACTTTGTGTAATATTATGCACCTATAATTTATTATTACCTTTAGCTGATTCAGGCTGTATATATTTAGCTATGCTACTTTTGTAAGCAAATATACTCACTTATATTAAAGGACTATTTGTGAAAGCTGTAATTCCTGTTGCCGGTTTAGGCACCCGTATGTTGCCAATGACTAAGGCAATCCCTAAAGAAATGCTCCCCTTGGTTGATAAACCGCTGATTCAATACATAGTAAATGAATGTGTGGCGGCGGGTATTAAAGAAATTGTGCTCGTGACACATAGCTCTAAAAATGCCATTGAAAACCATTTTGATACCAGTTTTGAGTTAGAAGCCACGTTAGAAAAACGCGTAAAACGTACTTTACTTGAAGAAGTACGCTCTATTTGTCCGCCTGATGTAACCATTATGCATGTACGTCAAGGTGAGGCTAAAGGCTTAGGGCACGCTATTTTATGTGCCAAGCCAATAGTTGGTGATAGTGACTTTGTTGTGGTTTTACCCGATGTAATTTTAGATGCTTATACGGCAGATCAAAAAACTGAAAACTTAGCGGCGATGATCGCACGCTTTAAGCAAACCCATGCCAGCCAAATTATGTTAGAGCCTGTTGCTATTGAAGATGTAAGTAAGTACGGCATTGCTGATATTAATGGTGCAGAGCTTGCTGCTGGTGAAAGTGCAGCAATTAAAAGAATGGTTGAAAAACCAGCCGCAGATGTTGCTCCCTCAAACTTAGCCGTTGTTGGTCGTTATGTTTTAAGTAAAAATATTTGGCCATTACTCGCTAAAACTCATGTAGGCGCAGGCGGTGAAATACAGCTAACAGATGCTATTGATGCATTATTGGCTATTGATACGGTAGAAGCGTTTCATATGAGTGGTCGCTCACACGACTGTGGCGATAAACTCGGTTATTTAAAAGCGATTGTAGAATACAGCATGCGCGATAAAAGCTTAGGCGATGAGTTTACTGAATTTATGAAAGAGTTGGTTAAAGGGTAACGGGCGACGGGCATCGGGTAACGAGCTACGAGCGACGAGCTTCAGGCCTCCAGCCTAGAGCTTCGAATTAACCAGTTGGGCTAATGGTTTTATGTTCTCATTTACTCCTCATTCACTTCTCTTTGTGAATAAGATCTTAAAATATTTATGCACAAAGAGTTTAAGAGACGCAGCGCTTTTAGAGGAAGTTACGGGCTGCGAACTTCGGGCCTCGAACCTAAATTCTAATACCGACGCGGGATGAACCCGCTGCTACAGGTATAAAAAAACCTTGCGATGTTAACCGCAAGGTTTTTAAATATCTGGAACCTTTAACCTTTAACCTTTAACCTTTAACCTTTAACCTCGCAGCTCGAACCTAGCACCCTTTTAAGCCCGACCTCGCAGCGCAGAAATACAACTTGCCAGCATGACAAACCCTAATGACATTTTAAATGCCAATGAAATGGTGCTCATTAGTGCGTGGCTATTTTGCGCTGAGAAGGTGCTGTCACCAAGGTAATAATGCACAATTAAGTTGATTAAGCTCATGCCAAATAAATTACCAATAGTGCGTGATAAGTTCATTGAGGAAGACGCCACACCTAGCTCACTTTTATCCACTGCACCCATAATGGCATTGTTGTTAGGGGTCGAAAATAAGCCAAACCCAATCCCTAATAATAACAGTGAGCCACTAATGTAAGCGGTGCTTGAACTAACCGATAGCTGGGATAACAGGAAAAATCCAACCAGAACAATTACACAGCCTAGCGTGGCTAGTAAGCGTGGTTGTATTTTATCGGCAAGCTTACCTGCTAAGGGCGCCATAATAGCCATTGAAACCGCTTGTAGTAATACTATTTGTCCTGCATGTGCGGGGCTTAATCCTTTTATATATTGCAGGTACAAACTTAACAAAAAGGCCAGTGAAAAGTTACTCGCATACATGAGAAACGAAGTAGTCAACGATAGGCTGAACACACGACTTTCTAAAAACATTTGTACTCTAATTAAGGGGCGTCGACTGCGACTTTGGTGAACAATAAATAGCATTAAACAAATGATTGAAAGTGCGGTTAATAGCCAGCCAGCTATATTCGGTAAATCACTTAACCCTAATACTAAGCACAGTGCAAAGAGCGAGAAAATAACCATACCCCACCAGTCAAACGGCGATTTTTTATCGTTTTTCCATTCGCCATGTAAAAACAGTTTAATGGCAATAAGCAGCATAAGTATCAGGGGAATTTGCGAGTAAAACACGGCGCGCCATCCCCATATTTCAGTGAGCCAGCCACCAACCGCAGGCGCTGCACTGAGCCCTATGTACACACACGCCGCAGAGATGCCCAGTGCCATTCCGCGTTTATTATCAGGCGTGACAGAGGTGATAATGGCAACGCCTATACCAAAAATCATGGCGCCTGCAGCCCCTTGTATAAAGCGCCAAAAAAGCACCCACTCAATAGAGTTTGCTAACGCACACATTAGCGAGGCCAGTGCATTTAAGCCTAAACCAAATGCATACACGCGTTTGCGACCATAGTTGTCTGCTATTTTACCGCACGGCAGCATAAAGATAACGCTACTGAGTAAATACAAGGTGGGCATCCACGCAATCATTTTTGCGCTTGCGTGTAAATCTTCAGCAAGGTCGGGAATAGCGATATTAACGCCTGCCATGCCAAGCGGTCCAATAATAGAGCCGCTACAAACGATAATAAGTGCAATTGTAGTGGGGGGGAGATTAAACAAGAGGTATCCTTTTATTTACTGGCCTTAAAATGATACGTGAATATACTTGCTTGTACAGGATTTAAAGGGCAGCGAGTTGCGAGCGATGAGCGGTGGGCAACGGGGAGCGAGCTACGAGCCTAGAGCTTAACACCGAACCTCGAACCTATCCCTTGCCAATTTCTACCGTCACCTCATCTCCCAATATTTCTCTGTATTTTGCTGCGAGTGTATTTTTAGCGTCATCATCGCCGTGAACTATTTTTATATGGTGGGGCTTTTTGCGCATACCGGTTACAAATTTGATGAGACCGGCTTGATCTGCATGAGCACTATAACCGCTTATAGTGTGTATTTTGGCGTTAATATTCACCCTAGTATTATTTATCAACACGTAGCCATTTTTTGGTCCGTAGGTTTGTATGT
The DNA here is from genome assembly GCF_018732205.1 of Pseudoalteromonas sp. SiA1. NCBI lineage: Bacteria > Pseudomonadati > Pseudomonadota > Gammaproteobacteria > Alteromonadales > Pseudoalteromonadaceae > Pseudoalteromonas > Pseudoalteromonas sp. SiA1. The sequence goes on from NZ_CP076084.1 coordinate 505,134, forward strand.
CGCGACCTAATGTACCGCGCCCTTGGTAACCTACAAAGAGTACATCGGTGGTTTTGTCGGTTAAAAAGCGCTCTAAGTAATTAACTATACGCCCGCCGGTGCACATACCGCTTGCAGCTAGAATAATTGCAGGTGTTTGGCGGCTGGCTAAGTAATTTATTAACGCTAAGTGCTCGCTATGGGTGTTTATTGTAGTGAGGTTTTCAAAGTCGAGTGGATGACGACCTTTGGCTACTTTTTGTTTGGCTTCTTCATCCCATAAATATTTAAATTTTCGGTATTGCTGAGTAAAGTTAGCTGCCATGGGGGAGTCGAGTATTACTTGTATTGTGCGCCAAGGTGAATTTTTTGTAGAGGCATGAATTAGCTGTTCAAGTTCGTATAACAGCTCTTGCGTGCGGCCAATACTAAAGGCAGGCACAAGAACGATGCCGTTGTCGGCAACAGCGCGTTCAATCACGTTTTTTAAGGTTTGCGTACGCTGCTTGCGGCCTTGGTGATTTTTATCACCATAGGTCGACTCTATCACTAAGGTATCGGCTTTATAGGGCGCTTTAGGTGCGGGTAGTAAAGGCGTGTAGGGCGCCCCTAAATCACCAGAAAAAACCACTCTATGAATCTTGCTCGCTTTATAAGGAGGCGTGCTTATGTCTATTTCTACAAAAGCGGAGCCTAAAATATGCCCTGCTCGTTGTAGTCGGGCTTTCGCTGTGTGTTCACCTTTGCAAGGAAGCTCAAACCAGGCTTTAAAGTCTACAGCTACAACTTGTTGTTTAAGCAGCCTTAAGCAGGTATCTATTATTTTTTGGTCTCGCGTAACGCCCACTTTTAATGCATCTTCAATGACTAAAGGCAATAAGCTTGCTGATGCAACAGAGGTAAATATAGGGCCTTTAAAGCCAGCCATTAACAAATAGGGAATTCGGCCAACATGATCAATATGGCAATGGGTAACTATTAATGCGCGAACTGTGTCTATATTAAATTCAATATTAAGATCATCAACAGAATCTTCACCCTGGAATAGTCCGCAATCAATTAGAAAAGAGCTTTGGTCGTTTATTATCAGCTGGTGGCATGAGCCTGTTACGCCATTGACTGCTCCATGGTGAAGTATGTGCATTTTATGTCCTTATTTATTGTTTTTTTTACCAGTTTAGAGTAATTTTTTGCGATGTGCGATGTGCGATGTGCGATGTGCGATGTGCGATGTGCGATGTGCGATTTGCTAGTAAAAACCTAGAGCCTATGGGAGTTTTTCAAATATTTTGAAGGCGGGGCTTTATGCCGTTCAGCTGTAGCTCTGGGTTCATCCCGCATCTTTTGGTGATTTTTTACCACAGAGGTAACAGAGTACAAAGAGGAAGTGATTAAAGGTAAAGAGCAGTTATTATGTCAGATATCAGTAATTGATTTCTCGGTTTAGTGCTTCGATTTTCAATGTGATTCAAAATAATCCTTTAGACGAGAAAGTGACTATACTGTCAAAATAAATTACAAGGAAGTGGATAAAAATATCAATGGAAACAGATTTACTAACTCATAAAGTTATTGGTTGCGCCATTGAGGTTCATAAAAATTTAGGTCCTGGTTTATTAGAGTCTAGTTATGAAAGTTGCCTAATGTATGAACTAAATCAATCCGGACTGCTAGCTATTGCACAAGCTGAACTACCTATAAAATATAAGAATGTATCAATCGATACAGGTTATAGACTTGATATATTGTTACCGGATAAGCTAATTGTTGAGTTAAAAGCAGTTGATAAATTGCGGCCTATTCATTCTGCTCAGTTGATGACGTATTTAAAGCTGACAGGAATAAGAACAGGTCTACTAGTTAATTTTAATGAAGTTAAGCTCGTTGACGGTATTAAAAGGATCAGAGTTTAATTACTTTACTTCCTAAATAACTTCAAGATTAAGAAGTTACAACTGACTGTCTTCTCGGTGTAGCGCGAAGCGCCTCAGTGTTCTCTGTTGTGCAAAAAATTAAAACACTATTTACCACCGAGGTCACAGAGTGCACAGAGGAAGTGATTAAAAATAAAAACAGGTAGCTGTCAGCGTTCAGTAAAGTATTACTCGGTGTAGCGCGAAGCGCCTCGGTGTTCTCTGTGGTGAAAAAAATTAAAACACTATTTACCACCGAGGTCACAGAGTGCACAGAGGGAGTGATTAAAAATAAAAACAGGTAGCTGTCAGCGTTCAGTAAGGTATTACTCTGTGTAGCGCGAAGCGCCTCGGTGTTCTCTGTGGTTCAAAAGTGGGCTGCGAACTTACCTACCCACTGCGCGGGGTAAACTCCCGCCTACAAGCATAAAAAAACCTTGCGATATTAACCGCAAGGTTTTTAAATTTCTCGAACCTCGAACCTCGAACCTCGAACCTCGAACCTCGAACCTCGAACCTCGAACCTCGAACCTCGAACCTCGAACCTCGAACCTAGCTCTTAAAAGCGTCTTGTAGTGGTGGTACTACTTGCTTTTTACGGCTCAATACGCCATCTAGCCATACTTTACCGTCTTCTGGCTTTTCACCATAGGCTTGCTCAACTAGGCTGGCATCGTCTGATGCAATTAGCATTTGTGAGCCTTCTTTCATAATGTCGGTTAGTAGTAAAAATACTGAATGACGACCGCCTTCTTCTTTAAGCTTGGCAATGTCAGTTTCAAGGTCAGCTTTAATCTCGTCAAATACTGCAAGGTCAATAACTTCTAACTGACCAATGCCAACAAGGTTACCGTTCATGTTAAAGTCTTTAAAGTCACGCATTACTAAATCACGTACAGGCGTACCTTCAACGGCTGATTTAACGCGGAACATGTCCATGCCTAGTTCTTTAAAGTCTTCAATGCCTGCAATTTCAGCAAGGGCTTCAACACATTTAATATCGGCAGTGGTACAGGTTGGCGATTTAAAAATAACGGTGTCACTTAAAATAGCGCAAAGCATAATGCCAGCAATATCTTTTGGAATCTCTACGTTATAAAAATCGTACATCATCTTAATGATGGTGTTTGAACAACCAACAGGGCGGATCCAGCACTCAAGTGGTGTTGATGAGGTTAGGTCACCTAACTTATGGTGATCTACCACGCCAACAACGCGAGCTTGGTCGATATCATCAGGTGCTTGGGTTTTTTCTGTGTGGTCTACAATATAAACGTCTTCGCCAGCGTAGCTAAGTTTAAGCTCAGGTGCTTCGAAGCCAAATTTATCTAAAATAAACTGTGTTTCTGGTGATACTTCACCAAGGCGGGTTGGAATTGCCGGCTCATCAATTTGGTTTTTTAAATAAGCCAGTGCAATTGCACCACATATTGAATCTGAATCTGGGATTTTATGGCCCACTACATACATTGACATTGACTAAACTCCTTAAAATTTGCCGATATTCTAGCAAAGTATGCAGCTTTTAACATATAGACAGTGCAATTAAGTTTTAGCTAAACTTGAAAACCTTATACAAATTAGGAACTGCATATGCGATTAAGCCGCAAAGGTTGGAACAATGTTATTATTTTTTCTATGTTGATTATGATCTTCTTTTTAAATGGTCTTCATAAAAAGATTGGATCCGATGAAACGCAGGCGCAACTGCAGCCACTACTTCCTGTGCAAAGCTTTGTGTTAACACTTGAATTTAGCGACCAAAAAATTGAGCGTATTGGTACAAGCTGGCGTACTACTGCTTTAATCAAGGAGGTACCGCTTAGTTGGCAAGGTTCAGAGCAGCAACTTAGTGAGCTTGTTTATTTATGGCAAAATACAGCGTTAATGACGACAGCCACACCTGATGCGCTTGATATTAATAAGCCACTATCGGCAGCGACGTTTGAACTCGCGGGTGAGCCCCTACCTTGGATGTACTTATTATATAAAGCAAATGGTGAGTATTATCTTCTCGAGAAAACCAGTCAGCGGCTAATGTTGCTTGATTTAAGCACTGCCAAGCAATTATTTCCTAGTTTTACCTTTTCATAGTGAGTTTTATAAATGCCTGAATTACCAGAAGTAGAAGTTAGCCGCATGGGCATTACCCCCCATGTGCTAAACCAAGTCGTTACTAAGGTAAACATTCATAATGCCAGTATGCGCTGGCCTGTGCCAGATGAGGTATACCAACTTGAGGGGTTGGTGGTTAGCAGTATTGAACGCCGCGCAAAATACTTGCTATTAGAATGTGAGCTTGGGGCGGCTATATTGCATTTAGGGATGTCAGGGAACTTGCGGGTTGTGAACGCCAATGAGCCACTTAAAAAACACGACCATGTTGAGTTTATTTTAGCGAACAATAAGGCGCTGCGTTTAAACGATCCACGCCGCTTTGGTTGTTGTTTATGGCAAGCACCCAATGAAGAGCATAAGCTACTTGCTAAATTAGGCCCCGAGCCACTCACTGATGACTTTTTTGCTAAACGTGTTTATGAGCAATCACGTAATAAAAAAGTGCCCGTTAAGCAGTTTATTATGAATAACGCCGTTGTGGTGGGGGTCGGTAATATTTATGCTAACGAGTCGTTATTTAAAGCGGGTATCGATCCGCGAAAAGAAGCCGGTAAAGTAAGCCTTAAACGCTACCAAGCGTTAATCCCAATTATAAAAGACACCTTAGCCGCTGCAATTACCCAAGGCGGCACGACGTTAAAAGACTTTGCCCAAAGTGACGGTAAGCCAGGCTACTTTGCGCAACAGCTATTAGTGTATGGCCGAAAAGGCCAGCCTTGTGTAAATTGCGACACAGCACTAACAGAAATTCGTCTAGGGCAACGCAGCACCGTTTTTTGTGAGGTGTGTCAGAAGTAGAGAATAGCTGTCAGCTGTAAGTTTTCAGCTGTCAGTAAGAATGGTTACTCACTTGTTTTTATTTTTGCTATCAAACTTGTTAGCATTTTTGACAGCTGGACTGTTTCATTTAGCCAAGACTTACCTATGTCGGTATCAATATAGTTAATATCGATGCCAATATATATTTGGGTTCTTGCCTCAGCAAGCGAAGAGCGAGCGATATCTAAAAAGCGTGTTTTTTCTTTATCACTCTCTCTTGTCATGCCCTCAGCTATATTACTAGGAACAGATAAACCAGAGCGTGTTAATTGATCTCTAAAGCTAAAGTCTTTAATTAGTTGTGTATTTCTGTAAATATCAGCGCTAAGGCGAGCTGAGCGCTTCCATACATCTAAGTTTTCAAAGTTCATAATACAAAATCCTTATGCTCAGTTTTTATCCTAGTTGATATTTTATTAACTACAAATATCTATTTTCAGCAAGGAAGTATTTTCTGTTGACTCTAAAGTTATAATTAGCTTTTCTGACCGCTGACCGCTGAGTAATAACTTTTCTTGAGGAAAAAACAACCGGCCGGTAGCAATGTGATTTAAGTGCTGGTATACTCCCGCGTCTGCCACGTTGCGTTCTATGTCCTCATATAGTTTAGCCACTTGTGAGCGGCGCAAAAGTCTAAAACTCGAAGGGGTTGTAGCAAACTTAGAGCGGTAGTTAAACATAACTACCTGTGGTTTTAATTGAAAAACATTGGATTTTTATAAATGAAAACGTTTGTTGCTAAACCAGAAACAGTAAAACGTGACTGGTACGTAGTTGACGCTGAAGGTAAAACTTTAGGTCGCATCGCTACTGAAATCGCTCATCGCCTACGCGGTAAGCATAAAGCTGAGTACACACCGCACGTAGATACTGGTGATTACATCATCGTTATTAACGCTGAGAAAGTTACTGTTACTGGTAATAAATTCAAAGACAAAGTGTACTATGCTCACTCTGGTTTCCCAGGTGGTCTTAAGTCTACTACTTTTGATAAACTTCAAGCTGCAAAGCCTGAAATGATCATCGAAAAAGCTGTTAAAGGCATGTTGCCACGTGGTCCTTTAGGCCGCGCTATGTACCGTAAACTTAAAGTTTACGCGGGTACTGAGCACAATCATGCTGCACAACAGCCTCAGGTTCTAGACATTTAAGGAGCACTATCATGGCAAATCAATACTACGGTACAGGTCGTCGTAAAAGTTCAAGTGCTCGCGTATTCTTACGCCCAGGCACTGGTAACATCGTAATCAACAAGCGCTCTTTAGAAGAGTACTTTGGTCGCGAAACAGCACGCATGGTTGTTCGTCAAGCTCTTGAGCTTGTTGACATGACTGAAAAGTTTGACTTACACATCACCGTTGCTGGTGGTGGTACTACTGGTCAAGCTGGTGCTATCCGTCACGGTATCACTCGTGCACTTATGGAGTTTGACGAGTCATTACGTCCACAACTTCGTAAAGCAGGTTTCGTTACTCGTGATGCACGTAAAGTTGAACGTAAGAAAGTGGGTCTTAAGAAAGCGCGTAAGCGTCCACAGTTCTCAAAACGTTAATTTTTACGTTATCAAGAATTCAAAAACCCAGCTTATGCTGGGTTTTTTGTTTTGTAGCTATAAGATTTTGGTTCAAGGTTCAAGGTTCAAGGTTCAAGGTTCAAGGTTCAAGGTTCAAGGTTCAAGACTCAAGGTTCAAGGTTCAAGGTTCAAGGTTCAAGGTTCAAGACTCAAGGAGCAAGGTTCAAGACTCAAGGAGCAAGGTTCAAGACTCAAGGAGCAAGGTTCAAGACTCAAGGAGCAAGGTTCAAGGTTCAAAGCTCAAGGTTCAAAGCTCAAGGTTCAAGGTTCAAGGTTCAAGGTTCAAGGTTCAAGGTTCAAGGTTCAAGGTTCAAGGTTCAAGACTCAAGGTTCAAGACTCAAGGTTCAAGACTCAAGGTTCAAGACTCAAGGTTCAAGACTCAAGGTTCAAGACTCAAGGTTCAAGACTCAAGGTTCAAGACTCAAGGTTCAAGCTATAAGTTTGATCTAAGCTTTGTGTCTTTCTTATTTTACAGTTATAAGTTAAGCATGTTTTAGCTGACTGGTTATGTTATGAGGTTTGAAGATTTAAGGGTATGGCAACGTTCAGCCGATTTAGCTTGCGAGATTTATTTACATTTTAAGCAGAGTAAAGAGTTTGGTTTAAAAGATCAAATAACACGATCTGCGCTTTCAATTTCTTCAAATATAGCAGAGGGTTATGAACGGGTAACACCTAAAGATTATACTCGATTTTTATCATATTCTAAGGGGAGTTGTGGAGAATTACGCTCTCAAATTTACATTGCATTAAAAATAGGAGAGGTTGATACGACAAAGGCCACTGAATGGATTGAGGAAACTCGTGAGCTTTCCCGTATGATTTCAGCATTGATGAAATCAATCGATGCTTGGAAATAAGAGGTTCAAAATTAATATTCATTCAAAAATATATGAGTATGTTTCGCCTTTCGCCTTTCATCTTCAATTTTCCCTTTAAGACTAATGTCGACATTAGCTTGATCAAAATAGGCCAAGTATGCGTATTTATTGAACGAAAGCTTAAAAATGACCGACTAACGCAAAAAAAGTTAAATAATTATCGCAATTAGTTTAAATCCATCAGTTAATTGGTGAATTTTTTTGCTACAATTGGCGGGCAAATAAAGTGAATGAGTTTAATGTCGCCAAATTCAGTGTTTACTGTACTTAGTTGGTGAGATTGTACTTGTTTACAAATTGTTTTTACGGAAGCGATACTATAGTCATTTGGTTTCATACTCGAGCTAACTTAATCAACTATTTGAGCAAGTCAGGATTATTCGAGCAGGAGGCTGTGAATAACCTTGTTTTAAACAAGGGTTTTAATTATGATCGTTTCTCTTTTAAAATTCAAAAAATTAACCTGCTGTAACTGATGTTCTCAATATAGCAAGTGTTGAGAATCATAGTGGAGATAAGTGGATGAGCAATGCGCCTGTAGACAATGGCCGACGTCGCTTTTTAACCATAGCTACCTCTGTTGTTGGTGGTGTTGGTGCGGCTGGGGCTGCTGTTCCTTTTATTGCGTCTTGGAATCCAAGTGAGCGAGCTAAATCTGCGGGTGCGCCTGTAGAAGTAGATATCAGCAAACTTGAGCCAGGACAATTAATACGTGTCGAGTGGCGTGGTAAACCTGTATGGGTTGTATCACGGACCCCAAAAATGCTTGAGCAGATGAAAGAACATGAAGGTCAACTTCGTGATCCGCAATCGCAAGAGCCACAACAATTAGAATCATCAACCAATGATTTCCGTTCATTACGCCCAGAGATTTTTGTCGCTGTAGGTATTTGTACGCATTTGGGTTGTTCACCTAGCTTTTTACAAGGTGGCTTTGGTGAGAAAGTGGAAGGGACTGATGACGGTTTTTACTGTCCATGTCACGGTTCTAAGTTTGATATGGCTGGCCGTGTATTCCAATCGGTACCTGCACCATTAAATTTAGAAATTCCACCATATACTTTTCTTGATGAGACCACTATTTTAGTGGGCGAAGAACAAGGGGTGGCCTAATGTTTGGTAAAATTGTTGAGTGGATAGACGACCGTATCCCAATGACACGTGTTTGGAACATGCACATTGCACAGTATCCAGCACCAAAAAACTTTAACTTCTGGTACTTCTTCGGCTCTCTAGCTATGTTAGTACTGGTAAACCAAATACTTACCGGTATTTGGTTAACGATGAACTATGTACCATCTGCTGAAGGTGCGTTTGCATCAGTAGAATACATCATGCGTGATGTAGAGTACGGTTGGTTATTACGTTATTTGCATTCAACGGGTGCATCTGCGTTCTTCATCGTTGTTTACATGCATATGTTCCGTGGCATGATCTACGGTTCTTACCAAAAACCACGTGAATTGCTGTGGTTATTCGGTATGTTTATTTTCCTAGCCCTAATGGCTGAAGCATTCATGGGTTACTTATTACCATGGGGCCAAATGTCGTTCTGGGGTGCACAGGTAATCATTTCATTATTCGGGGCTATCCCGGTTATTGGTGATGATTTAACACTGTGGATTCGTGGTGACTACGTTATTTCGGGTGCAACGCTTAACCGCTTCTTTGCATTACATGTAATTGCACTGCCATTGGTTATTGTTATCTTAGTATTTTTACACATTGTTGCACTACATGAAGTGGGTTCAAACAACCCAGACGGTATTGATAACAAACGTAAAAAAGGAACCGTGGCTGAAGAAGATAAGCCTAAATTTAAGTTCCATGAATACTACACTGATAAAAAAGACATCATTGATGCGATTCCGTTCCACCCTTATTACACAGTAAAAGATATTGTGGGTGTGGTTGGTTTCTTAATCTTGTTCTGTTGGGTTGTGTTCTTTATGCCTGCTATGGGTGGTTTCTTCTTAGAAGCGCCAAACTTCGAAGCAGCTAACCCACTTAAAACACCAGAGCATATTTTCCCTGTTTGGTACTTTACGCCGTTTTATGCAATCTTACGTGCGATTCCAGACAAGCTAATGGGTGTTGCAGCAATGGGTGCATCTATTGTCGTGCTAGCATTATTGCCTTGGATTGACCGTGGTTCGGTTCGTTCAGTTCGTTACCGTTGTGGTTTCCACAAATGGAACATTGCAGGCTTTGTAGTTACTTTCGTTCTTTTAGGTTGGGTTGGTGCTACACCTCAAACTGACTTTAAAACGCTTGTTTCGCAAATCTGTACTGTGACTTACTTTATGTTCTTCGTACTGTTATTTGTTTACAGTAAGAATGAAAAAACTAAGCCATTGCCTGAGAGGTTAACGAAATGATGAAAAAGCTACTTATTGGTTTATTCGCTTTATCAGTAAACGTATTACCAGCAATGGCGGCAGGCCCGTCAGTTCCTCTAATGGAAGCGGGTAACGATATATCTGATCAACCTTCTTTGCAACGTGGCGCAAAGTTGTTCATGAACTACTGTCTTGGTTGTCACCAAATGCAGTATCAACGTTATGAACGTACTTTCCGCGATATTGGTATTCCAACAGAGATTGGTCAAGAGCAACTTATTTTTGATGGTTCAAAAGTAGGTAGTCATATCAATAATGCAATGAAGAAAGAAGATGCTGCAAAATGGTTTGGTGCGGCTCCGCCGGATCTAACAAATGTTGCGCGTGTGCGTGGCAGTGATTGGATTTATACCTATTTAAAATCGTTTTACAAAGATGAATCTCGTCCGTTTGGCGTAAATAATACGTTATTCCCATCGGTGGGTATGCCACATGTTCTTCAAGAGTTGCAAGGTGTTCCTACTGCAATTACTGAAGAAGTAACAGTAAATGGTAAAACAACCACTCATATTACTGGTACAGAAACAGATGGTACGGGCGAATTAAGTGTAGATGAATATGACCAAGCAGTTCGTGATTTAACGAATTTCCTAGAGTATGTAGGTGAACCTACACGTCTCGAATCGGAAGCGCTAGGTATTAAGGTACTTGGATTCTTAGTGATTCTATTTATCTTGGCATTTATGCTGAAGAAAGAATACTGGAGAGATGTTCATTAAGTTTGAACATATTTAAAGGTAATTTTGCAATAGGGGCTTAAGCCCCTATTGCTGTTTTAGTTATTTAATGGAGGTAGGCATGGCCGTAGCTGCCAATAAGCGCCCTGTAATGACCCTTTTTTCTGGTGCTAACTGTATGTATAGCCACCAAGTACGCATTGTACTTGCTGAAAAAGGTGTAAGTGTAGATATTCATATGGCTGAAAAGGATAATCTGCCAGAAGCACTTCACGAAATTAACCCTTACGGTACAGTGCCAACACTGATTGACCGTGAGCTTGGTTTATATCAGGCAAACATCATCATGGAATACCTTGATGAACGTTTTCCTCATCCTCCACTAATGCCTGTATACCCGGTCATGCGTGGTCGTAGTCGTTTAATGATGCACCGTATTGATACTGATTGGTACAGCCTAGCTGAAAAGATCATTAACAACACGTCTGAAGCAGCGCAAGCGCGTAAAGAGCTGACAGAAGCATTACTTGCAATAGCACCGATCTTTAGTGAAGCGCCTTACTTTATGAGTGAAGAGTTTAGCTTAGTTGATTGTTACTTAGCTCCACTATTATGGCGTTTACCTGAGTTTGGTATTGAGCTAAATGGTGCAGGCTCTAAAGAACTTAAAGAGTATATGATCCGTTTATTTGAACGTGAATCATTCCAAGCTTCTTTAACTGAAGCAGAGCGTGAGATCCGTTTATAATGACCTCTAATCGTCCTTATTTATTACGCGCTTTTTTTGATTGGATTGTTGATAACGAATGCACACCACACTTAGTGGTTAATGCTGATTTTCCTGCAGTGCAAGTGCCAACACAGTTTGTCCAAGACGGCCAAATTGTATTGAACATAAGCCCTTCAGCGGTTACGCAGTTTTCGTTAGATAATTCTCAGCTTAGCTTTAACGCACGCTTTGGCGGTCAGCCAATGCAAGTGTACGTGCCTTTAGGGGCTGTACTTGCAATATATGCACGCGAAAATGGCGAAGGCACAGTCTTTACTGCAGATGAGTTTTTAGAGGACGAAGACGATTTTGCTCCAGAGCTTGAAAGTGTTGATTCATCACCTGAAATAGTTGATGAAACACCTGATCCTAAGCCTGAAAAGAAAAAAGGCTCACATTTACGCGTTATAAAATAACCCGTAAATGTTAGATAAAAACCGCTTAATAAGCGGTTTTTTTATGCCTGATTAAAAGTAGGCGAAAGGTGAAAGGGAAAAGGTGAAAGGTGAAAGGTGAAAGGTGAAAGTTCACGGGCGACGAGCTGCGAGAAACGGGTTGAGATTGATTAGTGTAGCAGCGGGTTTATTCCGCGCATGTGGTTTTAGGTAATAAATTTATTCACAAAGAGGTTAAGAGACGCTGTGCTTTTAGAGCTAGTGAAAAAACAATTAATCACTCGGGCTCATGGTTATTGTTTTCTCATTTACTGCTCATTCACTTCTCTTTGTGCAAAAAGATCTTGAAGAGATTCTATTTACCACTGAGGGTGCAGAGCACACAGAGAAAATGATTAAAGACATGTTTTATTTGTCCTGTCTTCTCTGTGTAGCGCGAAGCGTCTCTGTGTACTCTGTGGTAAAAATGTTTTTTAAGTGGGGCTTACGCCGTGCAAGTTTGATTTAAGTTCACGAGCGACGGGCCTCATACCTAAAACCTTGAACCTAATACACACGCGGGGTGAACCCGCTGCTACAGGTATAAAAAAACCTTGCGATGTTAACCGCAAGGTTTTTAAACTTCTCGAACCTCGAACCTCGAACCTCGAACCTCGAACCTCGAACCTCGAACCTCGAACCTCGAACCTCGAACCTCGAACCTCGAACCTCGAACCTCGAACCTCGAACCTCGAACCTCGAACCTCGAACCTAGAACCTCGAACCTAGAACCTCGAACCTAGAACCTAGAACCTCGAACCTTATTCTTTACAAATACTCAAACACTTTAATAACGCGCTCTACGCCAGAGATATTACGGGCAATATTAACGGCTTGGTTTGCTTCAGCGTCAGATACTAGCCCCATTAAGTATACTTCGGCATTTTCAGTCACTACTTTTATATTATTACTGCTGATGTTTTCAGCCGCTAAAAGCTGCGCTTTTACTTTTGAGGTTAACCATGAGTCGTGAGTTTGCGTGGTGATACCAATATTAGAGCCAATGCGTAATTGGTTGTGAATTTTACGAATGCCAGATAGGTTCTCAATGATTTTAAACGCTTGGTTTTTCATTTCTTGGTTAGGAACTTGCCCTACCATTAAAACCACGCCATTAACGCTTATAACGCTGATATGAGCAAACTTATTAAGACGTTCATCTTCACTAATAGCAATGCTGGCTTTTATTTCAATGTTGTTGTCGTCTATTTGCGAGCCAATGGTTCGTCTATCGTTTGCTGCAGTAACAGCACTGGCTGTGCCGGCCACTACAGCAGCAGCACAACCTTGTAATAACACAACGGTGCCTAAAATAATCAGGGAGCGTTTAAACATAATTTTCATCCTGCGGGAAAAGAGTTAAATCTACCAATTCACTTAAACAGTGAAGGTTAACTAAATGCGATTCAATAATGCGACTAGGGCGTTTAGACGGTGTACGTATTTCTACATCGTTGTGCCCAAGTAAGCCAACGAGTTCGCCGCCATCATCACCTACCATTACTATGACCTTCATATCTTTGGTTAGTGCCGCTTCTACTGCAGAAATTATATGTTTTTCATTGCCATTAATTGCTAATGCAAGGAGCAAATCACCTTGCTGAGCAAAGGCACGTACTTGGCGTGCAAAGGTATCGTGGTCATCTATTTGATGGCCTTGACCTAGGTTAATATTTTCTTGCGAAAGGGCAATTGCAGGTAAGCAAGGGCGCTCTGTTTCGTAAAAGTTTACTAATACGCCAGCCATGTGTTGTGCCAACATGTGGCAGTTTGCTGTGCCGCAACATATCAGTTTATTACCATTGATCAGGCTTTGTGCAATGGTGAATGCCGCTGACTCCAATGCGCTAGGAAGTACTTCACCTGCTGCAATTTGAACTTGAATACTTTCTTTAAAAATTTCTTTTATTGTGTCTTGCATGGATTACCAACAATTAATATCTAATTCTGTGTGAGCTCACACCCGCTTTATTAAGGATGATTATTTTTAGAAGCAGCTTGTTAATTTTTAACTACGCATTATGCAATTTAGCTGTTGTAATAATTGCTCACTCATTTGTATGTGCTCGGTATTAAAATACGTTTTTTAGCCAGTTTATGTGTAGTGATGGCTCGCCTGTTATAGCAACATAATCAATACGTAATGGCTGATTTTTTAAATTTTTAGCCGCGAGGTAATGATAAATAGTTCGTCTTAATTTTGCTTGCTTTTGCGGGCTTAAAGCATAATTAGCGCCGCCTTTTATATTATTTTTACGAAACTTAACTTCTACAAATACTAATGTGTCACCGTCTTTCATAATGACATCAAGTTCGCCATGGGGGCAGTAGTAATTACGCTCAATTGCTTTTAAGCCTTGTGCTTCTAAATACTTTTGCGCTTGGCGCTCATAATACTGGCCTTTTTCACGACTATTTTGCCACAGCTGTTTAAACCACGACATGTCGACCCCTTAGTTAATTATGGTTATGCCATCGTTAGCTGATTGCATAAATAGCGGTACAGGGCGTTGTGTTTTTAACTCCACCGGTTTTATTCGGCGGTTGCTGTACTGAGCCCATTGCAGTGAACGTTCAATATCACCGGCACTATTAATCGACAATTTTCCGCTCAACCCTGAAAAGTATTTATCGGGTGTAACGCTCAATTGTCTAATATCGTTAAGCATGGTGACGGAATCATAAGCCATCGCAAATAAACGTTGGCTTATATCGGCTTGTTCAGGCCATAAATCATTGTATTGCTGACGCAGATTATGTTGTTTAATTTGTGAGTCTAACATCCAAGGCAGTTCAGTAAAGTAGAGTCCGTCTAAATCACCTTTGTCAGTGGTATCTATTTGCTTACTGTGGCTTTTAGAGCTGGCGTAAATAGGAATTCTATCGGCAAAGGTACTCACATTAACATCAAGGTAAGGCTTAATTAATCGGGTTTCAATGGCGTCGCCGAGTATGTAAATGGCATCAATATCTCCACGTGAGCGTGTTTCACTTTCAACTTCTTTATTAAAAAGTGCTTTAACAGATTTAATACGCTCTTTTGACTTATCAACTTCTAACAAGCTAGTAATCGTATTGGGCATATCTTTGTTATCGTTATAAAAACCAACTTGCGTGGTTGTTTCACTATAGCGTTGCCACTGCAGATTAAAGTAGTCAACTAAGCGCTGGCCATTGGTATTATTTGGCGCTAGCAACATCGGCTTTTGATAACCCTGTGCTAAAAAGTGCTCTAGCGTTTGCTGTACTTCATGTTCAGGATTAAGCGCAAAAAAGTAATGTTGCAGCGAGGTTCTTTCGCCATCAAAGGTATTTAAATGTAAGGTGGGTATATCGAGTAATGTATTGGTATTAGCGAGCTTATCTATATTGGCTTTTAATAGTGGGCCAATAACAAAGTCAGGCTGTAACTGAGAAATTTGTGCGCTCAACGCTTCTGTTTCAGTGTTTTCATCTATAAACAGTGTTTCGTTGATCTCTTTTTTATCAAGCGCTGCCAATATACCGGCTTTTAAGGCATCTCCAAGGCGCTTATTAGCACCTGACTGAGGCAGTAAAACAACCAAACGCTCAATATTAATTGGCGCTAATTCATTAGCATACGTTTCTTGTTTTGGCAGTACATTGTTACCAGGATGCCCAAGGTAACGGCGGCGCCAATTATTAATGGCTTGGTCTAAATCAACCGAGCTGTTGGCGTAAACTTGATGATACAAAGCTAAGTTAACCCAACCTTGTTGGATCACAGAACCACGGTTAAATCGTTCTAATGCGTAAGATGAGAGTTGCTTTAAATTTTTCCAAAGTGCATCACTAAGCTGAGGAATTGAAATAGTGTTTTTAGTTGCAGATTCTGACGCCGCAAAAAAATAGGGTGCAGCACGTTTTGGCAAATTTTGAGAAGCAAAAATGCTGGCAGTTAAAAATTGGTGCCAGGCAAAATGTTCGGGTTGCTTGAGTTGTCCCTCAAGTGAGTTTAATACTTCAAGTGCTTGCTGGTTTTTATTCTGCTCTTTTTGTGCAAAGGCAATATATAAACGGTTTTGAATTTGATCAACACTGGCAGTAAGTGCAAGTTCGCTACATATTGTTTCGAGTAGCGGCCAGTTTTCTTCAGTAACGGCGCTATCACGGGCACTATAAAGCAGTTGAATTTTATCTGCACCAAAACGGTTTTGCGCTAATTGATAAATCGATTGCGCGTTCAGTGCTTCATTTTTCAGCGTATTGGCACTGCTATTTAAGTTATCGCTGGTTTTAGTTGGTTTTTCGGTTGTGCTACACGCCGATAACCCTGACAATATAATTAATAGACTAACTAGTTTAAGTCGCACAATGATTTCCCATACGTTAACGCGATTTGCTTATATTACTGACTGACGCAGGAGACCTCAATGTTAAATGAGGAGAATTCACAGAAAATTGGCACTCTTTACGTTGTTGCCACCCCAATCGGCAATTATGACGACTTAAGTCAGCGTGCAATCGCGACATTATCGCAGGTTGACTTAATCGCTGCTGAAGACACTCGCCATACTGGCAAGCTACTCAGCCACTTTGGTATTAAGGCTAAAACCTTTGCGTTACATGACCATAATGAAAAGCAAAAAGCGCAGCAAATTATTGATCAACTTAATCAAGGGTTAAATATTGCATTAGTATCCGATGCCGGCACGCCGCTTATAAGCGACCCTGGTTATGCCGTTGTTAATTTATGCCGTGAGCAGGGCGCACTTGTCACACCTGTACCTGGTGCATGCGCTGCTATTACGGCGGTATGTTGTTCAGGGCTGCCAACCGACCGTTTTCAGTTTGTTGGCTTTACGCCCGCTAAAAGTAAAGCGCGCCAAGACTTTTTTATTGATGCAGTTAACTCAGGCATCACCAGCATTATGTATGAAAGTACCCACCGTATTATGGCAAGCTTAGACGATTTAGAAGCAGCGCTAGGTAGTGAGCAGCAAGTGGTATTTGCCAAAGAGCTCACTAAAACATTTGAAACCTTTTTTAATGGCACAGTGACTGAGTTAAAGCAGTTTTTAACTGACGATCCTACTAAACAGCGCGGTGAAATAGTACTCATGCTGCCGGGTAAACCTAAGGTAGTTGACGATATTCCGCCAGAGGCACGCAAAATGTTAGCGCTACTTGAAAACGAAATGCCAATGAAAAAAGCCTGTGGCGTGGTGGCCGATTACTTTGGTATGAAGAAAAACGCGCTGTATAAAACAATTATTGAAGAAAAACAGTAAATGTTTACTGCGTAGTGTGGTGCTCTCATGTATACTGCGCGCCGAGTTAGCCAAGATAATCGCTGCCTGCAACGAAAATGCGCAGGGGGAGGAAAGTCCGGGCTCCACAGGGCAGAGTGCCAGTTAACGGCTGGGGGGCGTGAGCCCACGACAAGTGCAGCAGAGAGAAGACCGCCAATCTTCGGATTGGTAAGGGTGAAAGGGTGCGGTAAGAGCGCACCGGGCCGCTAGTAATAGTCGGTTGCAAGGTAAACTCCACTCGGAGCAAGACCAAATAGGGTTCCTTATGGCGTGGCCCACGTTGGAACCGGGTAGGTTGCTTGAGCCATAGAGCGATTTATGGCCTAGACGAATGATTATCACTTTCTTCGGAAAGGACAGAACCCGGCTTACCGGCTGACTCAAACTCAAGCGTAAGCATCTAATAAATCAGATGCTTACGCTTGAACCACTAATCTCATGGCACAAAATTTCAAAAGTGTGCCAAATAGTGTGCCAAATAAACTCAATACGTTACTTACACATAGGTAACTTAATGAGACATATCAAACTCCCCGAACACCTCATACTACGAAAAGAACGTTACTATTTTCGTTATGTTTTCCCTCGTAAATTTATCGGCTCCGATATACGCATTTCACTCAAAACCAAACACCTTCATCATGCTTTAAACTTTCTAGAATTAATCAAACCCGAATTAGATAAACTAAAAATACTTGCGAGTGATCGACACAATATAGATACTGAAACTTTAATCACTCAAGCAAAACGTATCTTAATTCATATGAAGCAAAAACTTACCCATGAGCTAAGCAAAAAAATAATAGCAAAAGAAGAACAACGTTATGCTTCAACGGCACACTCTATAAATGGCATTAAAGCAAAGCCGTTAAACAGTCACTCACCTACACATTTAAGAACCGCAGCAAACATTATGCTTTCTATTGCAGATGGTGAGACAGGTGAATTATTAGTTGAAGCATTAAAAAATAATGATTATGAAGTGCTCAATATTTATGTTTTGGTCAGCAAGTACATGGCACTTAAAAATAGTGGTTTAAGTAATGCCGATATTGTAGCTAACAAACAAATTGAAAAAAGTGTTCGTCAGCTTGCACGTCAATTAGATACGTTTTTACTCGCTGGTATGTTTAATCGTTCTGAAGTTGAAACAGATGAAGACTTATTTGATGACTCAGATGAAAACGACAACTTTTATGCCGATAATATTGATGCAATTAATACACTAAACAAATACGATGTAGAGTTTGAACATGGATCATTAGAGTATTCGGCATTTAAAAGTATGCTAGAAACCTCAAGAAATTTACAGGCTAAATACTTGGCCTCTTGCTTAACTAAAGATTCAGAGCAAAAACATTTATTAGATTCAATGTTTAATAAAAGCTCACACACCATAGCTGAAAGTCAGCCAAGTGAAGAAAAACAACAAACTCAAGGCCCATTATTTTCAGAAGTGTATGCCGAGTTTTTAGATTTTAAAGTAAATGCAGATTTGAGCGATAAGCTTAAAAAAGATTATGCTCGTCACTACGAAGCATGGTGTTTACTGAGTGAAGATAAACCAATTGAAAGTTACAAAGCGAGTGACATAGGTCGCTTTATTGACCGTTGTTATCAACTACCTAAAAAGAATCGCGCACCATACACCAAAATGAGCCTGCAAGAGTGTCTAAGCTTTGATGTGCCAGAAGAAGACTTAGTTACACCGAAAACAGTTCAAGGCTATTACAAGTGGTTACAGGGGATATTCGCGTATGCTAAAAGAGATACTGTTGAATATATTCAGCATTCACCATGTACTATAAAACGAAACTTTAAGCAGCGTATTCGTGGTGCTTTCAATAGTGCAGAGCTAAATAAGTTTGAAACATTCGCTATGCAAACAAAAAGTGCATGGCAAAAGTGGTCACTATTATTAGCCATGTACACAGGCGCAAGACGAACAGAGATATACCAGTTAAGAAAAACAGATATCCGTATTGAAGATGGTATTAACTACATATTAGTAACTGATGAACACGAATCACAACGCCTTAAAACTAATAACGCAAAACGTAAAATTCCTATCCATAAACGTTTAATCGAGCTTGGCTTTCTAGAGTATGTAGATCAAACACAAGAACGTATTCTCTATGAAATAACTTCAGCTGAAAGTATTACTAGTTGGTTTGGTCGTTTAGTTATGGATCTTGAAATACCTAGCGTTAATGAGCTAGACGAACTTCGCAGCTATCACAGCTTTAGACATACGTTCATAAGTAATATACGCAATAACCACATGTTTGATCTCTCACTGATTCAGCAAATAGTTGGTCATGAACTTTCAAAAGGTGGGATAACTGATACGTACACACATGGTGGGGCGAATTTACAGAGGTTAGAAGAAGTTGTGAATTCATTTAAAGCTTGTTAAAAATAGAATTTTTAAGCCCGATATACGGTATTGTTGGTCTGGTTTTTAAAAGTAAGTTATACTGTATAAGTAGCCAGTGACGCGGTCTGTGGTATAGGTTTCTTTTAGAATTAGGAGCTTAATTTATTTATAAGGTACAACTGAGGTAGAGGTTTGAAATGAATTCCGTTCTTAATGATTTAGATTGGGACTTTAAAGATAAAAATACAAAAGATCCAATTCACCGGATTCACCCTTACCCGGCAAAGTTTATTCCAGATATTCCATCACAATTGATTGATGCGCTTGGCGTTAAAAATAATATTATTTTAGACCCTTTTTGTGGTTCTGGGACCACTCTGAAGGTAGCGCAAGATAAAGGGTACCAATCAATCGGTGTAGACCTAAACCCTATAGCTTGTCTTATTAGTGAAGTTAAAACTTCTAAAATTGACGAATCACTACTTTTGGTCTGTGATGATGTGCTTTCTAAAGCAATTAATCTAAGTGTCGATATAGACAGTGTAGCAAACATACCAAACCTAAATCATTGGTTTAAAAAAGAAGTTCAACTAAATATACTACAGTTAAGAGAGGCTATTAACGCTTATAAAGATGAGACTCATCTATATCATCCTTTAAGGGTAGCACTATCGAGTATTCTAGTTAAGGTTTCAAATCAAGATAGTGATACGCGTTATGCCGCTGTTGAGAAAAATATAAAACCTGGAGCTGTTTTTTCGATGTTTCGTTCTACATGTAAGGTTTTAGCATCATCTTTAAACTCTGAGGCAACATTACCTTCATCGAAGATCATTAATAAAGATATTCTCACTACTACACCTGAAGATATTGGTGAAAAAGTTGGCTTAGTGATAACTTCTCCCCCTTATCCAAATGCATACGAGTATTGGCTATATCATAAGTATCGTATGTTTTGGTTAGGATTCGATCCTTTACATGTTAAATCAAAAGAGATTGGTGCCAGAGCGCATTTTTTTAAGAAAAATAGCCATACACCTGAACACTTCTATCATCAGATGAAAGGGACTTTGAGCCTAATTAATGATGTGCTTTTACCTAAAGGATATGGAGCTTTCGTAGTTGGACGGTCTAAAATCCACGGTGAGATAGTTGATAATGCAGCTTTAATAGAAAGGGCAGCGAAAGAACTTGAGTTTAAAGTTGTAGGTAAGTTTAACAGAGCTATGAACAGTCATAGAAAGTCTTTTAATTTGTCTCATGCAAATATAAAAGAAGAAACAATAGTAGTAATTCAAAAATAATGAAAATAGAACTTTATTTACCCGTATATAAGCAGTTTGAATATGAGAAAAAATTTGCTCTGCTTGAGTTAAAGCAAATTACAAAATGTTTTCTCATTGATAAGATTGAGTCGACAGAGCTTGGATATGAGTTTGATTTGACCGATGAAGCTAGGTTGCCTGCTTTAGTTACATCACTAAAAAGATTAACATATGTAGCTAATATTAAAATTAACTCTGAAATAATAGATACATACCAAGGCGTGCTTGAGAAGTCATGTCCAGTTAATGGTCATCAAAAACGCCAACCTACTAGGTATGGAGCGCATGGTATACATGAATACAAAGGGAAATTTAATCCTCAAATAGTATCTTCCATTCTTCATCAATTTTCGCCTACGAAAAATTCAAAAGTTTTAGAACCTTTTTGTGGGAGTGGTACAACTCTTTACGAGTCTTCAATAAAGGGTTTTGAAAATGTAGGTTTTGATTTTAATCCATTAGCAGTATTTTTAGCTAATACCAAACTAGCCTCAATTAATTTAAGCTTACCGCTCGCAAAAAAAGAAATGATTTGTGTGATATCTAATAGTAAAAAGTTCGCAGATACGATTTACTTAGAAAGCAATGAGCGGTTAGATTACCTAAAAAATTGGTTTGATATTGAACAGCTAAAAAAAATTGAGTCATTTAGGTTATGCGCGAATAAAATAAAAAAGAAAGAAATTAGGGATAGTTTATTATGTATTGCTAGTAACTTAATAAAGGAATACTCTCAGCAAGAGCCAGCAGATTTAAGAATAAGACGTCGTAAGTCGTTACTTCCAGAGAGATGTTTTTTTGAAGTTGTACAAGAAAAAGCTGAGAAGTATTTTTCTAGTCTTGAAACTGTATCACAAGTATTGCCGGCTAACCTACCGGTCGGTACCGCAAAAAATATAGATATTCGAGATACTTTGGCATTAAAGGATTATTTTGATTATTTTGATTTTGCGATAACCAGCCCTCCCTATGCAACTGCGTTACCATACATTGATACTCAACGTTTAAGTTTGGTTTGGCTTGAATTAGCATCTCCAAAAAATATTAAAGTTTTAGATAGTACATTGATTGGATCAAGGGAGTTAAAGAAATCAGAACAAAATAAGTTGAAAGAAGATTTAGTCGAAAATAAAGATAAACTTCCGGAAAAACTACATAACTTATGCTTAGATATGCTTGGTTCTTTGACCGATAATGATGGGTTTAGAAGGCAGGCTATGCCTTTTCTTGTATATAGATATTTTGTCGATATGAAAAAAATGTTTGAAAATGTCTTATTAATGCTAAAGAGTGGTGGAAAGTTTGCTCTAGTTGTAGGGCATAATAAAACCACTCTTGGAGGAGTTGTATTTGAGTTAAATACACCAAGTTACTTAGCGACTTTAGCAGAGCACATAGGCTGGGATGTTAGTGAAATAGTTTGTCTAGATGTTTACCACCGTTACGACCTTCATCAATCAAATTCAATTGACAGTGAAAGCTTAGTACTATTGCAAAAGTTATAACGTTTAAACAGTAGAGTAAGGTTTACTAATCTTACTCTACTGTAATGACTTATATTTATTGTTCAGATTGTCTATTCAAGAAATAATTCGATAAAAATCATTATTGTCTATATAGCCATATCTTTTACCTCGGCCCCCAACAAAAGTAACTGCGTATGAGTCTAGTCTTTGGTATGATGGGGAGCGAATTTGTGAAATTATTCGGATTTCATAAAAATCATCTGAGACTCTTGTTATACAAGCTAAGTCTCCTGGTTCTGCTATTTTTGTACATCTATAAGCACCTGTCCCTAACCTAAAATCTAGATTGTTTTCAGCTTCGAAGGTTACGCGTTCTTCTTTAATTATATTTAAATCAATATAATTCATTTGGATCATAGTAGATAAAGTTCCTTTCCAGCCCCTTGTATTTCTAATTGTAAGTGGTGGAAAAAAGTCGAAGCAATCTTTGCTTAACCAGAAATATTGGCTTCCTAATGCTGCTTTTTCTCCACGATCTGCGAGAATTCGATTTGTATCGGTATTAACTAATCGTACAATTAATGTTTCTGCTTCAGATTCGTCTATCGGAACACTTCGAGGTTTTTCATCGTAAAGTAATGACCAACATGGATTTCTAAAATCTAAAGTACATTCGTGGTATTGCCAATTTTGTTGTAGTAAACCGTCAATAAATGAACCCCAATTGAATTGACTTTGAGAGATTAGCTGCGGTTTTAAGTAAACTGATGCTTCAATGTTTTGTGAAAGGCCTGGACCTGTAAAGTTTCCAGAGCCGATAACAGCAGCTTGCTCACCATTTTCAGTCAAATATCCATAACATTTAGCATGTAATAAACGTTTTCGATTGATCAGAATAACTCTTGCACCACACTCTAAAAGAGCCTCCACTACTTGTTTGGTACTCAGTCTTTGGCTTGTACTACCTCCAAGAATAGCAACTATTCGGCCTCCATTCTCGGTATGTTCTTTTAAAGTTTTATAGAATCTAGCCCCACCATTAAAGTTTGCAAAGCCGGAGACAATAAATATCGTTCCTCTTCCAATTGGGAGATGCTTAATCCACATATCCTCTAAAATACTTCTTAAATTATTTTGAACGCTTGTTGAGCAAACATTTGGGTGTACTACAAAGTCGAACATTATTCATCCATAAATATAAAAACCACTATATTATGGATTTATATTTTAGAGTCAAGCTTCCTTGAACTAACGTTAATACATATTAACGTTAGTTGGTTCAACATTTGTTGCTGTCGTATCAAGAGTGGGTCTATAGATACTATAAAAAATGAACCTCTTCAGTTGTCGAATCATCTCTGTTGAGTGAGGAGCCCTATAGTTATAAGGGGGGCTCAGCAGGAATATTATTTTTTAATTGTCTAAGTTCTAATATACCTTCGTTAATGTAAGAAAAAATAACTATCCAGCCAACTACTGAAATAAAGGGGGCTTTAATGATCCAAGGTAGGAGCCAGTCCCCACTATTCCATAGCATATGTGAGAGTGTTGCTATTAAGAAAGCTCTTATAAAAGTATACTCGAGCAGCATGCTTATCATAAACGGCCTGCCTTGTTTAACTTTCCATAATGCAGCGCCAATCATGCCTGTCCAAATTATATGCCCAAATGGTGATAAAACACCTCTTAAATTTATATTATCTATCATGGAGGTATAGTTTTGATTTAAAAGAATTTCAAAAGCATACCCTGCACTTTCAAATGAGCCAAACCCACAACCAACAGCCGCCCCGAATAGTAATCCGTTTAAAATATATGGGTACCTGATTGCATTAGCTACTAGTAAAAGCGCGATTAATTTTCCTGGCTCTTCAGCTAAGCCAGCAACAGGTGGCCCCAACCAGTTTAAGGTAGAAGTTAATTCAAACATTAATAATGAAAAAATTAATGAGAGAATTCCGCCTTGAAGAACTAGTTTAAATACTTTTATCAACGATACATTTCTAGGTACATTTGTCTCGAAAAAGAAAACGAGTACACTTAAAGGCATTGCAAAAGTACCAACAAAGATTAAGCCGGGTAAAAGTTTAATATTATTCCAATATTCAAAAGAGTAGATGAACCCTATATAAGTCAAGATCATCAGACCAAAAAGACGAATAAATAACCAAGGCCTTGGAAACTCAGATGTTATTTCTTTGATATCAGGTGTAGTTGTAGTTGTTCCTACTGAGTAATACTCTTCAAGCTCTTCATCATTCCTTTTCTTAAAAACATCAGAGAAAAGTAGCTTTATATTAAAATCGGCTAAATCTTTAGTTCCTGAAAATGATGTTACATGCTGACTCAATGTCGATCGGCTTTGGATTGAAGTATGATTTGTTGTTACATTTCCTTTTGCTAAAGGGCTACTACTAGCACTCTCATTATTTATTACATAGCAGATAACACCAGCCTCTAAAACCTTGTCATACATGTATTTGGACTTTTCTTTGCTGAGGTTTTTTTTTAATATGTAGCTTCTACCATTAAAATATTTTTCTGCATTTACTTTTGATATGTTAAAGAGTAATGCAAACTCACTGATAGCTTCTTCTAGGTTTTTATCAGGCACAATATCGCCTTTAAAAATGAGTCTATATGAATTAGCCATGGTTCTATCTCGTAAATAACAGTTTTACCGATGGTGTGACAGCTAGGCTAATTTCCATACCTACGCTTTTCATACTCCTGATGTTAACTTTTTTCTGCAAGTCAGCGCTCATTTTAATTGCACGCACGAGCATTGTAACTACAGGTTTATCTTTAACTTTGTCTTCAAGTTCTTCCATTGATAGCGTCGTTTCGTTGTTCATTTTAATAATAACAATTACCTTTGGTGATACACCGACTTCCATTTCAAGATCTGCAATAACGTATCCTGCATTTTCAAGGTAGGGTATTGATGAATTTATTTGTATTACTGATTCTTGTAACTTTATCATTCCAATTGTCTGGGCTCGTTTTAGTTGCTCAAAGGCTACTTTTTGTGCTCTTATAGTAAATGCATTAGAGTTCAGAAAGCTACTCGCTTCCTCTTCGACGACATAAGCCCCCGACATTAAATCATGGAGTCCTCTACGTTTAGGGTTAAAGAAAATACTTATGGCAGATACAAAGAATAGTGCGAGGCCAACTAAGAATGAAAATGATCTTATGAATGAGTTAAGTAAACTTAAAGGCGTAGAGTTCTCATCTACTACTTTTATCTTTAAAAGTCTTGCCCCTACTGTTTTTCCTTTTGAAATATTTCCAGTCATAACTGTAAAATAAATGAGGCTTAATACAAACCCAAGATACTTTAAGCTTGCAAGAGGGGGGGATAAGAAGGTCATGATTAAATACGTAATTATAAAAGTAAATGCTATTGTTATAAGTTGGTCAATACAAAGTGCTGCTACTCTTTTCCATGGTTTTGCTATTAGAAAGCTATCTACTTCTATAGTTTGGTTCTGATTTTTTGATTCATGAACAGTATCGGTGGTTATTGTAGAAATATCTTCAACTACTGCAACTGTTTCAATATCCTCACCTGCGGCTATTTCATCTACTTCTTCAACTTCCTCAAGATTGAAAAGGTCTTCATTATTACTCTTAAATTGAAGCTCAACTTTCCCCCCATTTTTGATAATTGCTTGTTTAATCTTATTTGCTTTTTCTTCGTCCAAATCACTAAAAAGAATTAGATCGTTTTGCTTTAAATAAACTACGATATCTCCTTTAGACGCTTTGGGAAAACAACGTTTTATTATTCCTGCAAGATTAGCAATATTATCTTTATTGCTTATACCTCTGTAGATAACATCACACTTTACCATATACTTTGTCCCTATCATTTTTATCGTAGCAGAGTTCTATTTTATTTTTTAATATTTGAAAAATTGTCGTTTTTACTTTTAATCACTCAGTCTCAGTGGGTCTAATAGAGTCTCAGTACCTGTTTGTAAAGCTAACTATAAATCTAAGTTGAAATCACTAGCCCCTCTTAATCTATTACCTTTTCTTGAGCATGCAGTAAAGATCATAGAACGGCATTCATCTCGCTTTTGTTTTGAATCAAACTCAAATTGTTGAGAGCCAAATTCACCTGATACATTCAATAGCCATTGATCTCTCATGGGCGGTGTTTTACGTTTTGCATCAAAGTTTACTCTACTTTGCCGACGTCCTTTTTCATTATTTAATGCTCTTATTTCAGTGATTTTGATACTATGTCGATGCATCATATTTCTTAATTTTTTTAGTGTCATAATTTCGATTAAATTATTTTCAACATCACTGGCAGGGAAAGTAAATTCGTTATTATCGATATCGATAATATAGCCTTTAGAGGTGGCGAGCCAAACAGGGATGGAGTAGCCGAGAGTCAAAATATTAACAATAAATAGCCATTGTAAACCAACCCCCGCCAGAATTGCTGGAAAAAACCAAAGTATCACAGATAAATAAAAGTGGGGGTATACGGTTGATTTAATTGCATACCAAATGTCAACTGTAGATTTCTTTTCAGATTCTGATGGCTGAACATCAGTTTCATGAGCTGTGGTTTCATTACTTTTGCGAACTTGTTCTTTTGATTTAATAAACTCAACAACAATTCCATACGTTAAAAGTTTTTTAGATATGATTAGAACCTGTTCATTAGTAATATTCTTTTTTATTACGAATGTTTTACCGGATAAAAATTTATTATCTTGGCTTTGCGGAATTTTCAAAATTTTTGATAAGGTTATTGAAGCTTTATTTTTGTTAGTACCCTCGACCAATTTCCCCCTAAAAATTACATGATAGATACTGTCCATAAATTCCATTTATTATTCCTTACAATTTAATAGATAATACAAAGTGATTTGTTAAATGTGAAGCGCTAATTACCTAATGCTGTAGTCAGGAACTTTTTTAGTCGTAAAATGCGAAGGTAACTATGTATTATCAGTCAAAAAAGGCTCTGGTTTTAATTAGTTAGTCATGTATACCGATTATATGTTTACATATAAAAGGTATCTATTATGTCTAGTTACACACCTACAGAATGTTACTTAAATAACTTAGCGCCAACAGGGCGAAAAGCAGTTATTTCACTGATAAAAAGTGTTAAAAACACCTTGTTATTGAATGATAAGCTAGCCGCATTACCACTTCACAAGTTAAGTTTTGAGCAGCTTTCTACACTTAAACAAAGCTTAGTACTCAATAATAAGTCAGCTAGAACTATCCAACTTACTTTTCAAGTTATTAAAGCCATAGCTAAAACTGCTTTTTTAATGAATTTGATTGAGCAGCACGAACTTGAAAAGTTTAATGTACTTAAGCTTCCCCATATAGAACCAAGCCAAAAGGGTAAGTCACTTACTGCCACACAGCTAAAAAGCATGTTAAAACAGCCCTACACACCACCTTCAATTATTAACACACGTGATATTGCATTATTGGCTTTAATGGCAGGTGCGGGATTAAGAAGATCTGAAGTTTCGGCCTTAAAGCTTAGTGACTTTTCAATGGCTGATCAGCTAGTTGTTATCCATAAGGGAAAAGGAAACCGTACTAGAACTCAGTATTTACCAGTGTGGGTATTAGAGTATTTAAGCTCATGGCTAACGGTACGTGGTAATAACGAGGGGCCACTATTTTGTGTGGTTTTAAATGGTAGAGCTATTCAAGCTCGTGGTATTTCGCCTGAAACTATATATAGCGTTGTAACGGCCAGAACGAGTCATGTTTTAGGGGAAAAGTTTACACCCCATGACATGAGGCGAACTTATATTTCATCACTATTGGCTAATGGTGTGGATATTTCGACTGTGAGTAAGTTGGCAGGGCATAAAAGCATTATTACCACACAGCTATACGATAAACGTGGCGTAGATAGTTTAAAACGCGCTGTTAATACTTTATCGGTGAATGGGTGAGGTGATTATGAATAAGTTGCTAATTAGCCAATTTACTAGCCATTATGGTATCAAGTTAATAGAGTCAGGGTTGTTTGATGATGATACATTTGAGCAATATAGCCCTAGGGAAGTACAGCAGCTATCTGGCTCAAAAAGATCAAATTTACCTATTGAATTAGATGATTTATACGAATCATTTGTTGAGATAACCAAAGGCTTTGATCAAAAATTACTTTCAAAAAACAGCCGTTACTTTAGTAAAAGCATTGGGTTACCAAGCAATGCTAACGCCCTTATCGAGTTTATTGTTGTTGGTACTCTCAAACCAACCATTTTTAAGTTTATAGAACTGTTTATTGCTAAATCTGCGTATTCATATTCAGATGCATTCAGTGTGTTATTAGGGCTTGGGGAAATTGAGTTGGAAGAGTGTTTAGAAGCACTTGAATCGATTGGATTATATAAAAACCGTATTTTTGACTATGAGCTACCATTACTGCCTAAATCACTTGCCCATTACTTATTTACTAGCCACCAATACAAGACTAAGGATGCATTAGGGCTATTTTTAAAAAATGAAGAGCCAGCTAGTTACAATTTAAGCTCTTTTGGCCATAGGGATACGTTACACCTAAAAAGCTTATTAAATGGTTGGAAGAGATCAAGCAATAATGGCTTAAATATATTGATATATGGAGCTGTTGGTACGGGTAAGTCTGAATTAGCTAAGTCTTTATGTAGTAATGCTGACTTAGTTTTAATGAAGGTTAAATCTAGCTCTGAAGTTGATGCACAAGTTGAAAGGCAATTAGGTACTAAGTCTTCAACTAGCTACCGTATCCATAACTTATCTATGGCACGTAAGTTAATGGGGGATCGCCGTGATGGAGTGTTACTTATAGATGAATGCGAAGATATATTCGATGTAAACATGTTTGGCTCTAGCGAACCAAAAGAACTTCTGCATAGTTTAATTGAAGAACCTAATGGTTCAGCCATATGGATTACTAACCATATTGAAGATATTCCTGAGAGTTGTGTACGGCGTTTTGATTTTGTACTTGAAATGCCCGAGCTAACAAAGGAAAAGCGTTTAGAGCATGCCCTAGGGTACTTTAATGAACTAAAAGTAAGCCAAAGCTTTATTAAAAAGGTAGTTTCGAACAAACACCTAAGTTTGGCAAATATAAGTAAAGCCAGCCATGGGGCTAGTTTATGTGGTTATGAGAGCGAAGCAGCTCAAGAGTTTATAGATTCGTATGTTGAAGGGGTAATGGTTGCATCGGGTATTGATTTAAACCAAATGCATTACAAACCAGAGCTGAAGTTTGACCATACCAATATTAACTTAAAGGGCTCATTTTCTAACCTTAATGATATAACCAACGCCTTGAATAACCATCATGGTGCAAGAACCTTACTATTTGGCCCTGCGGGTACAGGTAAAACAGCATTCGTGAATCATGTATGCCAAGAAGCAGGTTTTGAGCTAATTAGCGTTCAGGCTTCAGACATTTTAAGTAAATGGGTGGGGGAGAGTGAACAAAATATAAAGAACTTATTTATACAGGCTACAGAAGAAGGTGCAGCTATATTTATTGATGAAGCCGACAGCTTATTTTCAAGCCGTGAGGGCGCCACAAACAGCTGGGAGGTTCAATCCGTAAACCAACTATTGTGTAACCTTGAAATGTTTGAATTTCCTTTCTTTGCCGCCACCAATTTTAAAAAGCGTTTAGATAAAGCTTTATTGCGCCGTTGTGACTTCAAGCTTGAGCTAGATTACTTAACACCTGAACAAGTATCACGAATGATATTAAACTTAACAGGCAAAAAAAACTTGGCTAAAAGTGAGACCGCTAAATTGGTTGGATTAGATCGTATAACTCCCGGTGATTTTAGCGTGATAGCACGGAAAATGCGTTTTTTGAATAAAGCGCCGACATCAATTGAAGTGTTAGAGTTCTTGTTTGAAGAGCAGAAATTGAAAGGCGATTGTAAACGGCGCATAGGTTTTTAATGTATTCTGCTTTAGCTTTGAGACCTTTTAATTAATTTTTTTATTAAGGTGTTATTATAAATTAACTCGTTGGAATAATTACTATCTGCCAGCTTTATTAAATTGTTATATATATCGGTGGATATTACGATCGTTGTAGTGTTCTTGCGGTGTTTTAATTTTCTTAAATTTGACTGAATTAACTTCCAATCATTATTGTCTATATTACCCTTATTTTTATTTATTTTTTCACATGTATCTACAAACTTGGGGGATATTTTTTTTATCGCCAGTTTGAATTCTGATTCATCTATGTTTTTGTTTACAATTTCAGATAAGCAGTTTTTATCTTCAGCTTTTATTCTACTTTTCTTTCGAGCAAGGCTACTTAGATAGTTGTGAATTTTTTCATACTTATCTAACTTTTTAAGTAAATAATCACAAGCAATATAAAACTCTAATAATGAAATGTCTTTTCTACCAGTCGCCATAAATTTCTCATCATCGTTACTTCATAGTTATCCTAAGCGTTCCGGAACGTAAATGCAATTGTATTTTTACCTCTATGCTAAAGGCTACTGAAATTTAGATTTAAGTTTTTACAATGCAGTTCCGGAACACTTACGGTTGATTTATTCTTAAGTCTCGAATTAGTTCCGGAACGCTTTTGATTGCTTTATTCTTAAGCCTCAATAAGTTCCGGAACGATATGTAGTCTAATTATTTAAAGCCTTTAAACGTTACTAGATTAGTACTTTTTTTAATCTGTAAAAAGAAAGACCGAATAAATTAAAAGGTCTTTTTTATGAGTAATAATATTTCACCTGACTTCTATAACATAGTAGTTAACGGACATGAAAAGTATGTATTCGATTTTAAGCATATAGCTAAGAGTATTAAAGATGAAGATGAGTTAATTTATATTTTTACTTTTAGTACTGGTGAGGAAAGTTGGATAGATGAATGCGAATTAATAGAAAAAAGCGAAGAGGAAGTTGAAGAGATTGATCTAATGGCTTTATCGAACTCAAAGCATAAGAAGTTAAGAAAGCATGAAAATTTTAAACATCCAAGAGTAACTTTGATTATTGAAAATAAAGTTGCAAGGAAGAGGAAAAGGTTATTTAAAGTAGACTATGAGGTTGGTAACAAATCCTTTTTAGATAAGTTTAGTTTTTCAATTGATATTAACGAAAGTTTAGGAGAAAAATTTATAAAAGAGCTTTTAAAAAGTAAGCTCTATACAACAAAAAGAGTTGTTGATTCTGGTTTTTACAATTGCCGTATCAGTAATAAAAATGAATTTGCAAGTTTTGAATACCTACCAAGTAAAAGTAATATTTCCTATCTAAAATGTACATTTAACCCTTCAAAAACTGATTTAAATTTTATTAGAAGTACTTTTTCGTTACTAAAGTCTGTTTGCGGTAAAGACTATGAGAGGGTCATTCGAACTTCAAGTTTACTTAGGGTTGACTGCGCACTTGATATAAAAGGAGTAAAGGCTAAAAATTGTCATTTAAATTTAAGTGGTTCTCGTCACACAACAATATATTTAAGTAGTGAAGGTGTTGTTGAAACCAAAGTTTATGGTAGGTCAGGAAAAAGGTTTCACGTTTACGATAAACTTTGTGAGCAGGGGGTAAAAAGTAAGGAACCAGTTACAAGATATGAGATCCAATTAAAGAAATTTAACAAAAAAATTGATTTAGAATCAGCGTTTGATGCTTTCAATGCGATACCTAATGTAAGAAGGTACAGTTGTAAGAAACTAAAATTGAAACTAAAGAAGCTTGATTATTATGTACTGAAACAGCTTGGTGTAACAGCTTTGAGATCTTCATTGCAAACAGAGAGTGAGAAAAGAAAGTTAAGGCGTATTTTGGAATTTGCTGAAAAGGGTGAATTTGGGGAAAGATTAATTGGATCAACACGAAAGGAGTTGAGATTTATACAAGAGCTTCTTTTTAATCCCTAGCTATTTGAAATTTTCCAAAAGATACTTTTCGTAGTTATGAAATTTACAGTCTCTAGGTAACTCTTATACAACAAACTTGCATGTAATAATCATTATTTAGCTTAAATCCTCTATACGGATTAATAATAGGTAATTACACAGATTTAGTTACGAGATTAAAAGAGTTGAGTACATTTTTGTGCTGAAAATCAATTTGTATGGAATAGCTTTTTTTTATAAAAACTCCGGAATAGCTGTGCCAAAAGCTGTGCCAGAGTAGTACAATACATGTGAAAGATAAATATTAACGTATTGATTTATATGTTTATAATTAAGTCTCCCTGTTAACTTACCGGCTGACTCACTCATTCAATAAAAAAGCTCGCAGTTAACGCTGCGGGCTTTTTTGTGTTTGGAATAAGCTGTCAGGTTGCGGGCGGCGAGCTTCGGGTTGCGGGCTTAAAACCTAAACTCGACGCGAGACTAACTATCGCCTTCAGGCATAAAAAACCTTGTAATGTTAACCGCAAGGCTTTTAAATTTCTCGAACCTCGAACCTCGAACCTCGAACCTCGAACCTCGAACCTATCTATATAATATTTTTACCCTGCTCAGGATCGCGTGATTCATCGGCTTGCTCGCGAATATCATCCGTATCACTACTTACATCATCAATACTGTGTTCATGCTCTGTGGTTTTATGTTTTTGAATATGTGATTGCTCGTTAATTTCTTCTGTTGTCTCTGTTTTAGCTTCGCTTGCTATGGGATAAATATCTTCACCTTGGCTATTGAGCAATATACGCTCTCTGGCATTGTCAGGCATGCTTATATTATGTTGCGTAAAACTATTGATTAACTCTCGCATAAGCTGTGAGGCTACTTTTACCGTGCTGTATTGTTCGCCGTTGACCCAAAAGTAAACGGTAAAGTTAATAGTGGCGGAGCCTAAGTTATCAATCAATACTTGGGGAGGTGGATCGCTAAGCACAGAGGTTTGCTGCGATATTATACTAATTGCCAAACTTTGTGCGTCGCGAATGTCATTATCGTAGCCAATACCGATTGAAAAATGACCGCGCATTTTTGGATTAGCGGTTAAGTTTTTAATGGTATTTTTATACACAGTCGCATTGGGTATTTGAATATGATTGCCATCGTAGTCAACTAAAGTGGTTGCCCGTGCAGTTACTTTTTTAACAATACCAATTCTGCCATCAACTTCTATTACATCATCTATTTTAAATGGACGCTGTACACTCAAAAGTAAACTGGCAATAAAGTTCTCAGCAATATCCCGAAAGGCAAAGCCTAAAATAAGCCCAATTAATCCGGTGCCACTCATAATTGCGACCGCGAATTCGGTGAGTCCTGCCAAGCGTAAAAATAGATAAAACCCGAGTAAAATAATTAAGGTGCTAATACCTCGCCTAGCAACTAGGTGTACTAATTTACTCTTGGTCATGTAAGTAACAGGCTTTATTAACAAGCGTGATAATGGTGTGGCAATTAAATAACTAATCACCAAAATAACAATCCCTAATAATAAAGTGGGCAGTAATTGCATGAATGTGTGTAGTAATTGCACGCTTTGATCTTTTAAAAAGCTCCAAGAAATAGAGTTTGGCTTAACGGTGTCGATTGCAGGAATTGATGTGTTATTAGCGAGTGTTGCAATTAAAGCACTGAGCATAGAGGTCATCCGTGTTAGGTCGAAGTAATTAGGGTCTGTGTTAAACAATAGCAGCAAGTTTAATACCAAGCAGTATTTGTTTGGCAAACATTTTGCTACTTAATTAGAAAAAGGGAGTTAACTATGAGTGACTTTAAGCGTGGCCAAAGAGCCAAGCAGCCTAACCATATCCCTCTGCGTGGCTGGTGGGATATTACAAGGCGAATAGTAAAACAAATGAGCCGTGATAATTTATCTTTAGTGGCGGCTGGCGTGGCATTTTATGCGTTACTGGCTATTTTTCCCGCCATTGCGGCATTGGTGTCTGTGTATGCTTATTTTGCATCACCGAATGATATTAGTGTGTATTTAAGTCAGTTTATGGCGTTATTACCACAAAGCACTCAAGAAATTATTTTATCTCAAGTTTCAAGTCTTGCGCAAAAGTCACAAACTAGTTTAAGCCTTAGTGCGCTGGGTACTTTACTGTTAACTATCTGGAGTAGCTCTAAGGGCAGCCAAGCGTTGATCACAGCATGTAATATTAGTTATCACGAATACGAAAAACGCTCATTCTTAAAGGCGCAACTTGTGCGCTTGTTATTTTCAGTGGGTGCAATTGTGGTGGCTGTAATAGCACTGGTAATTATAGGTATATTACCGCTAGCGCTTAATTTACTCGGAATTAAAGAGAGTATTGATTTTTTAATCATGCTTATATCATGGCCGTTGCTGGCATTGACCTTTAACTTTGCATTATTAATTTTATACCGTTATGCGCCTCACAGAAAAGCAGCTAAATGGCGCTGGGTTACCGTGGGCTCATTCACCGCCACCGTATTATGGATTGTGGCATCTTTTGGCTTTTCATTTTATGTATCTCATTTTGCTAGTTACAACGAAACATATGGCTCTTTAGGTGGAGTGGTTATTATGCTTATGTGGCTATTTATTAGCGCTTATATCATTATTTTGGGAGCCACAATCAATGCTGCGTTAGAGCAGCAAACTGCTCAAGACAGCACCATTGGACCAGATAAAAAAAGAGGGCAGCGAGGTGCTTATGTTGCAGACCACCTCGACACAAAATAACCAGTATTAGGGCTAAATGACTTTTATTTTAAACTAATTACTTGATTTGTTGTTATCAGCTGCATAAACGAGGCTTTGTGCAGCGGCTTTGAAAACAAATAGCCCTGGCCATAATCACAACCGGCCTCAAGTAATAAATCCATTTGTAATTTTGTTTCTATGCCTTCGGCAATCACTTTTAAACCAAGCTGATGAGCCATCATGATAATTGCTTCACATAAAGCCAGCTCTTGACTGCCTTTTTGAATATTATCAACAAAGCGTTTATCTATTTTTAGGTAGTCGGTATCCATTTCTTGCAAGTAAGCAAGCGATGAATAACCGGTGCCAAAGTCATCAAGGGCCAATTGCATCCCTGACTTAACCAAGGCTTTCAAACGACTTTGGGTAAGTTCTTCAGGGTTAACCATTAAGCCTTCAGTAATTTCGGCCACAATCGCTGAGGCTGGTATATTTGCCGTTGCTAGCATATCGTACCATTCGTCTATGCCGCTATCGACGGTTGCCAATTGCACTGGTGAAACGTTAATGCTTATTTGAAATTCATCTTGAATGTGTTTTTTAATATCATTAAGTGTTTGTAGTGCCTCAGCAAATACAAATTGACCCAGCGCATTTATTTGTCTGGTTTCTTCAGCAAGAGGAATAAAGTCAGCAGGGCTGATCAGGCCTTTTTCTGGGTGTTGCCAACGAATAAGTCCCTCAGCTTTATGAACGTGTAAATCATTAAGCGATACGATAGGTTGGTAATACAATTCAAATTGTTCTAGCTCTATAGCTGAGCGAAGCTCTTTGAGTAGTTGCATTCTTGCGTTTGCATCTTCACGCATATCATGTGAGAAAAACTCAAAGCCATTGCGACCGCTATTTTTTGCTTTATACATAGCTTGGTCAGCGGCTTTAAGTAATTGCTCTGGATTTTGGCCATCATCTGGCGCGCAGGCAATACCAATACTGGCACTGATATACACTTTTTCATCTTCAATAAAAATAGTGGAGGCAAGGCTAAGCAAAAGTGATTTTGCCATTTGCTTTATATTATCGCTGCCATGTAAATCACTAAATACAACAACAAACTCGTCTCCGCCAATTCGTGCTACAAAGTCAGCCTCTTTGGCCGTTTGCACAATTCGCTCAGATACTAACTTAAGTAATCTATCGCCGTAATGGTGGCCCAATGTGTCGTTAATATCTTTAAAATGATCAATATCTAATAGCATAATGACCAGTTTTTGATCTGCATTGGTAAGGTTTGCGAATCGTAGGTTTAAGCGCTCTTTTAGTTCTAATCGATTAGGCAAGTCGGTTAAATGATCAAAGTGCGCTTGTCGCCAAATTAATTCATCTGCTTGTTTTTTCTCGGTTAGGTCGGTAAAAATAGCAATACGACTAGTCGGGGCTTTATTTTTATCGTAAATAGTATCGATGGTTAACCATTCAACATACAGCTCGCCATTTTTACGACGATTGGTTATTTCACCTTGCCAACGCCCTGTTTTATTGAGCGATTGCCACATGTAATTATAAAACTGCTTATCGTGTTTACCCGATGATAAAATACCAATAGTTTGATTGAGTACTTCTTTTCGAGAATACAAAGTTGTTTCACAAAACGCAGGATTCACATCATAAATAACCCCATTTTCATCCGTGATTGCCATGCCTTCACTGCTGTTGTTGTAAACTAATGACGCTAAATGCAACGATTCTTGATTTTGCTTTCGTTGCGTGATGTTACTAATAACGATAATAAACTCATCGGCTTTTTTCATTGGGCTAATTTTAGCTTCATAAAAATGATTATCTTGTTTATGTTCAAGCTCAACAGTGACAGGGGCGTTCAGGGGTATTAAGTACCCTTGCACTTGTTTTAAATTAGCATCAGAGAATAAACACGATAATTTTTTAGGGGGTGTTGAATGGCTATAATTTAACGATTTAATACGTCCACCGGTATCAAGAATATTGCCATTGGCATCTACGCGTAAAAAAGCATCGGGTAATGCATTAAGCAGGCTATTGAGCTCGTCATGCTTATGTTTAAGGCATGCTTCAGCCGTTAAGCGAGTCTCGGCCATGTATTTAAAACGATGGTAAAGTCTATTTAGCTCAGGACTATTGGGCTGCTCATCGTCATGAGGCATATTACCGGCCGCTAAGCGGTTAACCGCCTGCGTTAAACTTTTAATCGGATTTAAAATGCTTTTATTGACCAGTCGTCTAGCTAATACAGCTAAAAGAAGAATGGTCATTAAAAATCCTAAAACCATTTTTACAAAGTTAATATCTATCCGCTCAAGTGTTTTATCTATTGGTTGAGTAATATAAATAGAGAGCTTATTGTCATTGCCATCTCGATAGAGAGTCGTTTGATGAAAAACTCTACGGATACCATCTTTTCCTTTAAAAATGACACCTGCTTGTAAATTATGTTCTAAATCAAACTCTTCCAATTTATAACCTAATCTATCGGCTGAAAAAGGGGAGTTGGCTAAAATAAGATTATTAGAGTCAGTGATGGCGACTCGAACTTCTGTCGGTAAATTCAAGCTATTAAGTGCCGAGCTCCACCAGTCTAAAGCAATTACAGTTACTATCACGCCTTCAATATCATTGTTTTCATTAAGAATAGGGGAAGCAAAGTTAATGCTCTGGGCTTCAAGGCTGCGATCGTGCTGGAAATGGCCAATACTAAACTCTTTACTGGCGAGTGCGTTTTTAAAGTAGGGACGATCACTAACGTTGATATTAGGGGCACCATTATTTGAGGAACAAATTAAATCGCCGTCTTTGTTTACTAAACCAATATTCGCGATATTGCCATTGAGTGCCTTAACATCTAAAAAATACGAAGGGCAGCGAGGAGATAAAGACTTAATGTCTTTCTGCTTTTTTGCTAAAAACTCAGTAATATGCTCTACATCATTAATCATGCTTTGCTGCTTGATAATTAGGTGCTCAGTGATAGAGCGCACTTTTTTCTCGTGCTCTTTAATAGCCGCGTCACGACTAAACCACAAGGTTACTAAAATGACAGCAGCTACAGGCATGCAAATTAGCATAAGTAGTCGATAAAGCTGATGTTTTAATGATGCAGTAAAAATAATCGTATCCAAATAAATATAGGGTAAAACTCTGACCAATAATTCTACTATAAATAACCTTTAATGTACTAAGGTTATATCGCAAATATTAAATTTACTTTTATTGTATATAACTGAAATTTATTAATTAATTTTCGGGTAGAGTCATAATAATAAATTAATATTTTATACTTTTACTTAACCTATTTTAGGCAACAAAAATGAAAATAACCAAAGTACTAACTGCTTATGCTACCCAAGATGGGGATGGTGTTAATATTCGTCGTATTCCAGGATTTGATGGTAAATATTTAGATCCATTTTTAATGATAGATGAACTTAAATCTGACGATGAAAGTGATTATATTGGTGGCTTTCCTCCTCATCCTCATAGGGGGATCGAAACCTTTACCTATATTTTAAAAGGCGGGTTTGAACATCAAGACCAAATGGGTAACAAAAAGGCGATTCGTGCGGGTGACGTACAATGGATGAGTACCGGTAGCGGTGTTATGCACAGTGAAATGCCCCTTGCCGATGCTGAACAAGGCTTACATGGTTTTCAAATTTGGCTCAATATGCCAAGTGCTCAAAAAATG
This sequence comes from Pseudoalteromonas sp. SiA1, assembly GCF_018732205.1. Classification (NCBI taxonomy): domain Bacteria; kingdom Pseudomonadati; phylum Pseudomonadota; class Gammaproteobacteria; order Alteromonadales; family Pseudoalteromonadaceae; genus Pseudoalteromonas; species Pseudoalteromonas sp. SiA1. The sequence goes on from NZ_CP076084.1 coordinate 543,470, forward strand.
CGTGAGCCTCAATACCAAGATACCACAGAGCATCCAGCACCGAGTTTTACTAATCAACAAGGTGTTTCACTTAAAGCCTTAGCAGGTACATGGCAATTTGAATCACACCAATTGGCTGCAAGCTTACAAAATTTAGCTGCTAATGGTGCTATAGCTGATGTAGCTTTGCCTGCGGGTGAAGGGCTTAATTTACCGGCTTTAAAACAGCAAAAAGTGATGATTTATATTCATACAGGCTCATTAATATCTCAGACCGGTGACGTATTTAATGCGGGTAATTTGCTTATATTAGAACCATTGAGTGACATTGCATTGCAGGCAAAGAAAACGGCGGGGGTTCTTATTTTAGCAGGCGATCCACTTAACCAGCCAATTGCGCACATGGGACCTTTTGTAATGACCACCGAGGCTGAAATTCGCCAGGCTGTAAGCGATTATCAAAATGGTTTTTTTGGCTCATTGTCGTGATAAATCGATGCGCGAATGACTTTTAAGCAAGTAGCTTTAATAACCAAGTGTATTTTTTTATCGTGTTAGCATCACCTTTAGCAGACTCAACTACAGCGCCAGCTGCAAACGCACTGGCGAGCCCCACTTTTGTTGCTGCAAAGCGTTTGGATCTGTATTTTATAGCTGCAAGATGCTGACGTTTTAGCTCTGATCGCATAACAACTTCTTTATCTAGCTGTTGCACGCGAGCGTTCGGTGAGTTGATCAAATAATTGATTAACATAATAGTGTGTGCCTTATAATTTAAGCAGCTGCCTTAGGCTATTTAGCGTTTTAGTAAAGCCAATTTTTTTGCTTAGATAAACGGCGTTTCGCCATAGCCAAATCAAGCATAAAGCTTGTAGGCTGATCACCACTGCAATGCTCAGCCAAATAGAGCTAAACAGATCAAAGGTGGCAAAGCCTACAATACCTAAAAACCCCACCCACAGTAACACCAAGCCACTGGCAAAACATCCTAGTAGAATGGTGATCAGTGCTAAGGATCTTAGCGATAGCTTCCACTCTGCTATTGCCAGCTGATGTGTCAACTTTCCTTGTTGATGATAATCATCCTTGAGCTGCGCTGCATAGTCAGCAAGCTTAGCAACGTGATCTTGCCAGTCATCGGCGTGTTTTGCCGATGACGGCGAATCTGTCCCTTGTGATTCACTTGGTGTTGAGTGTTGGTTTTGCATTAGTATTACTTACGACGAAACAGTGCTGTAACTAACATACCAGCAGCAAACGCCAGACCCGCCGTTGCTAATGGGTTTTCTGATGCGAGTTGACGCGTTTTAGACGAACACTCTGCTAGTTTCTCACGAGCGGCTAACTGCTTTTCATTAAGCGTTTCAGCTGAGCTGCTTGCGCCTTTACGAACACCATTTTCAGCTACCGCCGCTTTACTTGATAATGCATCAACTGCGTCATGCGCTGCTGATGTCGCTTTATCTGTTAGCGGTGCTTCAATCTCTTGTTTTGCATCAATAGGAGTTTTGCTCTTTGTTGCCGTAGCCATAATCAATCCTTAATAGTTTTTTAAAAGTAATTATTTAGATGCAATGATTAAACCAGTCTTTAACCTGTTGTTTTATATGAATTGTATTTTATTTACGAATTTTGAGTGTGTTTATAGCTGTAACTATTGCGACAACAGTTTGTAATTTTTACAAACTAGGACGTGTTGATCATTCGAGATTGATTTTTTCTTTGTCCACTCAGTTACAAACCTCGCGACGCGATTAAACCGCATCTAGTTTGACCAAACTCTAATTCACAAAGGTCAGCAGGGCTCAAATAAATTGTAATTATTCACTGTTTATTCATTAAGCAAATAATGCCAACAAGCTAATAAAAAGAACGATAAAAAATTTTTTACTGGCTGATCAGATTTTTTATTAAACAATTCAACCGCTTTAATCGGAGCCTTATTTTTTCAGGCTTCGCGGGGTGCTAAAGCTGGGTGACTTACTTGACAAAAAGGCTTGTCAAGCCCTAAACTGGAGCACTGTGGTAAAAAGTGGTGTTTAGTGGATCAAACTGGATCGGGTTAATCAAAAAGTTGATTAAAATAAATTTACAATAGGCTTTTTATGTTTCGTGGCGCAAGTTCACTGAGTTTGGATGATAAAGGACGTTTTGCGGTACCGACTAAGTACCGAGATACGCTATTGTCTGAAGATCAGGGAACGGTAATTTGCACCGTTGCACTCAATGAGCCTTGCCTTTGGTTATACCCTCTTGCTGAATGGCTAGAAATAGAAAGCCGTTTAGCAAAAATATCCAATATGAATCCCAGAGCACGACGGATGCAACGTATGTTGTTAGGTAATGCGACAGAATATCAGCTTGATAAAAACGGTCGAATTTTGTTGGCGCCTTCATTGCGCTCACATGCAGAACTTGGCAAAAAAATTATGCTGGTGGGTTTAATGAATAAATTTGAAATTTGGGATGAGGCGCGTTGGCACGAACAAATGCGACAAGACACTGAGCTTGAAAGGCTCGGTGATTTTGAACCGAATGACGATTTAGATAACTTCACCCTCTAGCAGCAAAATAAAAGGCAAATAACAGCTAATGACAGCGCAATTTGAACACGTATCCGTATTAATGGACGAAACCATAGATGCACTTGCAATTAAGCCAGACGGCATATACATGGATGGTACCTTTGGACGTGGCGGGCATTCAGGGCAAATATTAGCGCGCTTAGGTGAAAGCGGTCGTTTGCAAGCCATTGACCAAGATCCACAAGCGATAAAGTCTGCTGAAAAGTTTGCTGATGATCCACGTTTTTCAATTGCTCATTCTCGTTTTTCAAAGTTATACGAGGTAGCTGAGCAAAACGATCTTATTGGTCAGGTTGATGGCATTTTACTTGATATTGGTGTGTCGTCGCCGCAGCTAGATGACGCAGCGCGTGGCTTTAGCTTTATGAAAGATGGTCCGCTCGATATGAGAATGGATCCAAGTACAGGTCGCAGCGCAGCGCAGTGGTTAGCTGAGGCTGAATTAGATGACATTACTCATGTGATCAAAAAGCTAGGTGAAGAAAAATTTGGTAAGCGCATTGCGCACAAAATTTTAGAAGTGCGTGAACACACGCCAATCACTACCACTAAGCAGCTCGCTGATTTAGTCGATGAAGCCGTACCGGTGAAAGATAAGTTTAAACACCCTGCAACGCGGACTTTCCAGGCTATTCGTATTTATATCAATAGCGAATTAGAGGAAATTCAAACGGCATTACAAGCGGCGATTAAAGTTCTTAAGCCGGGTGGTCGCTTAGTGGTTATTTCGTTTCATTCTTTAGAAGATCGCATTGTTAAACAATTTATTAAAAAACAGAGTAAGGGAGAAGCGATACCCAGAGGTCTGCCTTTAACCGACGCACAAATAAATAAAAATCTGACGTTAAAAGCAGTGGGTAAAGCTATTAAACCAAGTGCTGATGAAGTGGCGCGTAATCCACGCTCTCGCAGCTCAGTGCTAAGGATCGCACAGAGGTTGGGATGAGTAAAAAAGCGAGCTATCGCCAACCCAATTTATTTCTTGAAATAATTAAAGGCCTAGGTGCGAACAAGATCACCTTGGCCTTGTTGGTTGTGATATTCGCATCAAGCTTGAGTGTGGTGCAAGTAACTCATCTCTCTCGAGCGCAATTAATTGAGCAAGATTCGTTGCTCCAAGAGCGTGACGAATTGGATTTAGAATGGCGTTATTTTTTAGTGGAAGAAGAGTTTTATTCACAACATGCGCGCATTGAAGAAGTGGCAACGTCACAACTCGAAATGAAGCGGCCAACCAGCCAAGATGAGCAGGTAATTATATTACAATGAGAATGCGAGGCAAAAAACCAGTCAATAACCTAATAGCATGGCGCTTTATTTTAGTGTGCGCGGTGATTTTTTTAGTGTTTGTGACCTTGGTATCGCGTGCTGCGTACTTGCAAGTAATTGAACCTGATAAAGCGCGCTCTGAAAGCGATAAACGTACGGTACGGATTGAAAAACTGCATGTGCAACGCGGGATGATTTTCGATCGTAACGGTAAAGAGCTTGCCGTTAGTGTGCCTGTGGTAAGCGTGTATGCGGATCCTAAAGCCCTGCATAAATCACTGGTTAGTAAAGTACTTAGGCAAGCACGCAAAAACGGTGAAGATCAGCAAACGCTTCGTGAAAATGTTGCTGAGTTAAATAAGCGTACCGCCCTGTATTATAAAAATGATTTACGCTGGCGTGAATTGGCTGATGTGTTGCGCATTGAGCCTAGTAAAATTAACACGCGATTACTTGATGATCCTACTCGTCGCTTTGTGTATTTAAAACGCCAAGTGACTCCCGCTGTGGCTAATTACATCGGTGATTTACGCCTACCTGGTATTCATTTATTGGATGAATCAAAACGTTATTACCCTGCTGGTGAAGTAAGCGCACATGTTATTGGATTTACCAATATTGATGGTAAAGGCATTGAGGGCATAGAAAAGCTTTATGAAAACGCGTTAACCGGTGAAGAAGGTCGCCGTACCATTCGCAAAGATGCGCAAGGGCGTGAAGTTGAAGTGCTTGATGAACGCGAGCGAGTAGAGCCTGAAAGCATTCAACTAAGTATTGATCAGCGAATTCAAGCCATTGCCTATAAAGCAGTTAAATCAGCGGTATTAACTTATAAAGCGACCTCAGGTTCTGCCATGGTAGTAGATGTTAAAACCGGTGAAGTCTTGGCCATGGTCAATAGCCCATCATTTAATCCTAACAACTTAAGCGGGGCGGCTCCTCATAAACGTCGTAACCGCGCTATTACCGATTTGTTTGAACCCGGCTCAACTGTTAAGCCTCTAGCCATTTTAGCTGGATTAGACTACGGCACAATCCAACCGGATGACAAAGTTGATACCTACCCAGGCTGGATGCGCTTAGGGGGCAGCTTAGTACAAGATACCCGTAATCATGGCGAAATGACGCTGCGCGAAATTTTAAAATACTCCAGTAATATGGGAGTAACCAAAATAAGCCAAACAGTACCCAAAGAGTACTTTGTGGGCTTGTATCAAAAAGTGGGGTTTGGCAGTGATAGTGGTACTGGCATGGTAGGCGAAAGTAGTGGCTTATTTTACCCTAATCGCCGTTGGTCAGATCACGAAATTGCAGCGCTCTCGTTTGGTTACAATATTGCCGTGAGTACCGCGCAAATGGCACGTTTTTACGCCATGTTAGGGGCAGGCGGGGTTAATCGTCCGCTTACTGTACTAAAGCAAGATTCTATACCTGAAGGTGAGCGTGTCTTTCAACAAGAAGATGTTGAAGCCGTTGTCCATATGATGGAAAGCGTATTTGAAGAAGGCGGTACCGCACGCCGCGTTAAAGTGGATGGTTACCGCGCTGCTGGTAAAACAGGCACCTCTAAAAAAGCCGCCGCAGGGGGCTATGGTGACGAATATGTAGGTTATTTTGCGGGCATTGCCCCTGCGAGTAACCCGCGATTAGCCGTTGTGGTATTAATCAACGAGCCCGGTGGAGATGTTTATTATGGCGGCGCAACGGCAGGTCCAGCGTTTGCAGAAATAATCTCTAATTCATTAAGAATTTTAAACGTTGCCCCAGACAAAGACTCGGTGGCATACGTAAAGGGCAAAGATGATGGTGCGTGATTTACACACAATTTTAAAACATTTAGAAATAGATGCAGCACGTTTAATGGTAAACGAGCTGCGTTTAGATAGCCGCGATGTAAAACCAGGTGATGTGTTTGTGGCGATAAAAGGGCACCAGTTAGATGGTGGGCACTTTATTAGTAAAGCAATTGAAAATGGTGCCAGTGCAATTATTGCCGACAGACTGTGTGAATTTGAAAGTGATTTTGAGCCGCTTTATTTAGTCTCAGAATTGAATAAGAAACTGCCTGTATTGGCGAGTCAATTTTACCAACAACCGAGCAAGCACTTAGATTTAGTTGGCGTAACGGGCACCAATGGTAAATCGACTACCACAGCAATGATTGCTCATTTAGCGCAATTTTGTCATACCCAAGCCGCTATTATTGGCACCTTAGGCTACGGCCATCCAGATAACTTAACACCACTGCAAAATACTACGCCTTCAGCAGTCGATTTACAGCGTATTTTAAGCGACTTAAAAAATGAGCAACACCAATTGGTTGCTATGGAAGTGTCATCGCATGGTTTGGTACAGCACCGTGTTGATCAGTGTCATTTTAAAGCTGCAGTGTTTACTAACTTGTCGCGCGATCACTTAGATTACCATGGCGATATGCAAAGCTATGGTGATGCTAAATTAATGCTGTTTCGTGATTTTGATGCTGATCATGTCATTCTTAATCAGGATGACGGACAAGCAGAGCAATGGATTGAAAAATACAGCTTTAATAGTCTTATTTGTTATGGCCGTAAAAACTTAGCCCCTAAAAATGCACAGTTTGTGTATTTTTCAGATGTTCAGTATTCAGCAACCGGTATTTCGGCGCAATTAACTACTAGCTGGGGTGATGTTGCCATAAAATCACCGCTGTTTGGTGAATTTAATCTTTATAATTTAACGGCTGCGTTAGCAACGCTATTAGCGCTAGGCTATCCATTAACACAGTTAGTAGCAGGATGTGAGTATTTACAGCCGGTAGCCGGCAGGATGCAAGCATTTACAGCGCCAAGTATGCCTACTTGCGTTGTTGATTATGCGCATACGCCAGATGCGTTGGCTTTAGCGTTACAAGCGCTGCAGCAACATGTACCAGGTGGAGTGAGTTGTGTGTTTGGTTGTGGCGGCGACAGAGATAAAGGAAAGCGTGTACTAATGGCACAAGCTGCTGAGCAGTTTGCAGACAAAGTGATCATTACCAGTGATAACCCACGCTCTGAAGACCCTAAGGTAATTATTAATGATGTAGCTGCGGGATTAGAGCATCCAGAAAACGCTCATTTAGAGGCCGATCGCGGTGCCGCGATACAATTTGCTATAGATAACGCAAAAGCCGGTGAGGTTATTTTAATTGCCGGTAAAGGGCATGAAGACTATCAAATTATAGGCGATAAACGCATCGATTTTTGCGACCGCCAATTTGTACAACAACAATTAAAAAAAGCAGTAAGAGGGTCTCAAGCATGATCCCAATGGATTTTGATTGGCTAGCTAATGTGCTAGCAACCGATTATCAAGGTGATAATCGCAAGGTGATAAATATAAACACCGATACCCGTACTTTGTGTGATGGTGAAGTGTTTTTGGCGCTTAAGGGCCCAAATTTTGATGGCCATAAATTTATTGAACAAGCAAAACAAAAAGGCGCTATAGGCGTGATTGTCGATCACGCTGTTGATACCGATATTGCTCAATTTGTAGTTGCCGATACCCGTATTGCATTAGGCACAATTGGTACAGCAGTGATGGCGCAAGTTGCACCTAAAACTATCGCTATTACTGGCAGTGTAGGTAAAACAACAGTTAAAGAAATGTGTGCCGCTATTTTATCAAGTAAAGGGGATGTATTAGCCACTAAAGGTAATTTTAACAACGACATTGGCGTACCGTTAACTTTACTCAGATTAGAGCCACAACATCGCTTTGCGGTTATTGAATTAGGCGCTAACCACATAGGTGAAATTGCGTACACCACCGCGATGACCAAACCGGATGTAGCTGTGGTATGTAATGTTGCTGCTGCCCACTTGGAAGGCTTTGGTAGCCTGCAAGGTGTGGCACAAGCAAAAGGTGAAATTTACGACGGATTAAAAGAGGATGGCATCGCCATCGTCAATTGTGATAGTGACTTTAGTCAATATTGGCTTGATAAGTTAGCAACGCGCAATATTAAATGTTTTTCGAGTAGTGAAAAGCTCGATATTTGGGCTGAAGACATCAGCCTAGATGCACAAGCTCGCGCAAGCTTTACTTTGTGCACCAAGCAACACAGTGTGCCGGTTAAGTTAGCACTGCCAGGTAAACACAATATTAGTAACGCGCTTATTGCTGCGGCGTTAACAAGTGAGTTTGACGTGTCACTTGAGGACATTGCCAGCGCGTTAGCGACAATGGGTGAAGTTAAAGGACGGGTTAACCTAATTGAAGCCAGTGATTCACTCACCATTATCGATGATACATACAATGCCAACGTAAAGTCGGTGAAAGCTGCGATTGATTTACTTAGTGATATTCAAGGTCATCGTATTTTGGCACTCGGTGATATGGGTGAACTTGGCGAAGATGCCCGTAAATATCATCAAGAAGTCGGTGAATACGCATTAGCGCAAGGCATTGATGAGTTATTTACACTCGGAGTATTAAGTAAATGTGCCAGTGATGTATTTGGGCTGCCAAATCGCCATTTCTCTAATCGTGAGCAAATGCTGCAGCAAATTCAAAACAGCATTAGCAAAGTAGATAAAAAAATTACCCTTGTCGTGAAAGGATCACGCAGTTCTCGCATGGAGCTTTTAGTAACCGATTTAGTTAATGGCCAGCAACAAGCCATCAATGGAGTATCATCATGTTAGTTTGGCTGGCTGAGTATTTAACTCAATATTATAGTGGCTTTAATGTTTTTTCGTATTTAACCCTGCGTGCCATTTTAGGTATTTTAACCGCATTGATGATGTCGTTGTATTTTGGTCCTAAGTTAATTCGTGCGTTGCAACGCATGCAAATAGGGCAAACAGTACGTGATGATGGTCCGCAATCGCACCTATCTAAATCGGGTACACCGACCATGGGTGGCTTACTTATTTTAGGAGCTATTTTTACCAGCACATTATTATGGGCAGACTTGTCTAATAAATACGTATGGGCCACTTTATTTGTAATTGGCTCATTAGGTATTGTGGGCTTTATTGATGATTACCGTAAGGTGATCCGCAAAGATCCAAAAGGACTTATTGCAAAGTGGAAATACTTTTGGCAATCGGTAATTGCACTGGTTGTAGCCACTGCGCTTTACATGAGCAGCACACAAGCGACAGAAACATCTCTTGTTGTGCCATTTTTTAAAGATGTACTGCCACAGCTGGGGCTGTTTTATATCGTGATCACCTACTTTGCGTTGGTGGGCACGTCCAACGCGGTTAATTTAACCGACGGTCTAGACGGTTTAGCCATTGTACCTACTATTTTAGTGGCTGCAGCACTGGCCATTATTGCTTACTTAACGGGTAATATTAATTTTTCGGCTTATTTGCATATTCCGCATTTACCACTGGCGAGTGAGTTGGTTGTGGTATGTACCGCTATTGTAGGGGCTGGGTTAGGTTTTTTATGGTTTAACACGTATCCGGCGCAAGTATTTATGGGCGATGTAGGCTCATTAGCACTGGGTGGTGCATTGGGGATTATTGCCGTACTTGTTCGCCAAGAGCTGTTACTGATTATTATGGGGGGCGTGTTTGTAATGGAAGCGCTATCGGTAATTTTACAAGTTGGCTCTTACAAATTACGTGGGCAACGCATTTTTAGAATGGCGCCTATTCATCACCATTACGAACTTAAAGGTTGGCCGGAGCCACGCGTTATTGTGCGCTTTTGGATAATTTCTATTGTGCTGGTACTCGCTGGCCTTGCGACATTAAAGATCCGATAAATGCAGTATTTAAACGAGATAAAAAATAAACACATAACAGTGCTCGGACTCGGTGTAACCGGTCTGGGCATTGTGCGTTTTTTATTATCTCAATCAATACAGCCTTATGTGGTCGATAGCAGAGAGAATCCGCCAGGTGTTGATTGGCTCAATCAGCACGCACCTCAATTAAAAACTCACTTTGGTGACCTAGAAAATGCGGCGCTCAGTGCTTGCGATATGATTATTATTAGTCCTGGGCTGAGCTTAAAAACACCAGCAATTGTTAAGGCAATTAACGCAGGCGTTGAAGTGATTGGTGATGTTGAGTTATTTGCGCGCATTAATAGCAAACCAGTCGTTGCTGTAACCGGCTCTAATGGTAAATCAACCGTAGTAACACTTGCCTACGAAGTATTAAAAACCGCAGGTTATAAGGTGGCACTCGGTGGCAACATTGGCACAGCGGTACTGGATTTGCTTGACGGTGACTTTGATGTATTTGTATTAGAGCTATCGAGTTTTCAGCTTGATACCACACGCAGCCTAAAAACCACCAGTGCAACCGTGCTTAATATTTCAGAAGATCATCTCGATCGTTATGATAGTTACCAATCCTATATAGATTCAAAACTAAGTATTTATAATGGTGCTGAACACATAGTGATTAATGCTGACGATAAGCAAACACACCCTGTGAGTCGCACGTTAGCACCACAACTGAGCTTTGGTGAAACACAAGGCAATTACCACTTAGCACAGCACAATAACGAAGCGTACTTTATGGTAAAGGACGAAGCTTATTTACCAGTAAATACTTTAGCCGTTGTGGGTAAGCATAACTATTTAAATACCTTGGCAGTGATGGCGTTACTCAGCCCATTTACAATTACTAAGGCGCATTACAAAACCGCATTATCTCAATTTAATGGCTTAGCGCACCGTTGTCAGTTTGTGGGTGAGTTTAATGGCGTTAAATACTTTAACGACTCTAAAGCCACTAATGTAGGCGCAACAGTGGCGGCAATAGATAGTTTAGCGGGTAAGCACAAAAACCTAGTCGTGATTGCTGGTGGTGATGCTAAAGGTGCGGATTTAGAGGTGTTAAAGCCTTATATTGAAAAGCATGTAAAAGCGCTGATTTGTTTTGGTAAAGATGCCAAAGATTTAGTGGCACTCAGTGCTAAAGGTCATTTAACCAATAATATGTCTGAGGCTGTGACGCTTGCAAAGCAATTAAGTAAATCGGGCGATACCGTTTTACTCGCACCTGCCTGTGCCAGCATTGATATGTATAACAATTATATGCAACGCGGCGATGATTTTGTGCAATGTGTATTGCAGGGGCAGTCATGATTGCTTTTGCGGATATTAAAGAGGCTCTCACCCCTAAACCTTCAGCGCAGCTTTATGATGTGCCACTGCTTTATTGCATGCTAATGCTGATTGGTGTGGGCTTTGTGATGGTAACCAGTGCCTCAATGCCGACAGCCGATAGACTGTTTGGTAATATTTATCATTTTACTATCCGCCATGGCATTTTTTTAGGGCTATCGTTTTGTTTATTTTGCATTAGTACTCAAGTACCTATGTCGTGGTGGAAAAAAGCTAACCCCTATTTATTACTAATCGGTTTAGTACTGTTATTAGTGGTACTTATTGTAGGACGTGAAGTCAATGGTTCGACCCGCTGGATACCCGTAGGACCGTTTAATATTCAAGCCTCGGAGCTCGCTAAGTTGTTCTTCTTTAGTTATATCGCAGGCTACTTAGTACGTAAGCGCAATGAAGTTCAAGAAAACATAAAAGGCTTTGCTAAACCCATAGCGGTATTTGCAGTTTATGCAGCACTTATTTTAATGCAGCCCGATTTAGGGACTGTGGTGGTGATGTTTGTTACTACGGTTGGTTTGTTGTTTTTAGCCGGTGCCAAGCTTTGGCAGTTTTTTGCACTTATTTTAACCGGTATTGCGCTAGTGGTTGGGCTTATTGTGTTAGAGCCATATCGTATGGCGCGTGTGGTTGGCTTTTTAGAACCTTGGGATGACCCTTTTGGCAAAGGCTACCAATTAGTGCAATCACTAATGGCTTATAGTCAAGGCGATTGGTTTGGCCAAGGCCTAGGAAACAGCGTACAAAAATTACAATATTTACCAGAAGCGCACACCGACTTTATTTTTGCTGTTATTGCTGAAGAGTTAGGTTTTATGGGGGTGCTGAGCATTTTAATGGTACTCGGTACTTTAGTATTTAGAGCTTTACTCATTGGCCAAAACGCGCTTAAAAACGGCAAAGAATATGAAGGCTACTTAGCCTTAGCAATTGGTATTTGGTTTGCGTTTCAAACCATGGTTAATGTGGGCGCCAGTGCCGGTATTTTGCCAACCAAAGGATTAACCTTGCCGTTTATTTCTTATGGTGGCTCAAGTTTATTAATGATGACCATAGCAACCGGTATTTTATTACGTGTAGATTTTGAGACCAAGATGGCAACGAAACAAGCCACGTCAGGTGGAGCTAAGCGATGAGTAAAAAAATAGTCGTTGTAGCAGGGGGCACAGGTGGACATATTTTTCCAGGGATTGCCGTTGCTGATTATCTCAAACAGCAAGGTTGGCAAGTTAGCTGGATAGGCACCCCAGATAGAATGGAAGCCAGTGTCGTGCCCAAGCACAACATAGAAATTGATTTTATTGATGTAAAAGGCGTGCGAGGGAATGGTTTAAAACGCCTTATTAAAGCGCCATTCATGGTTATTAATGCAATATTGCAAGCGCGTAAGGTATTAAAACAACAACGCCCTGACGTCGTTTTAGCAATGGGGGGGTATGTAACTGGCCCAACAGGTATTGCGGCAAAAAGCCTAGGTATTCCTTTGGTGATTCACGAACAAAATGCCGTAGCAGGCATGAGCAATAAATGGCTAGCGAAATTTGCGAATCGCGTGTTAGCGGCTTTCCCTAGTGCTTTTGCCAGTGGAAAGGCTGAGCTGGTGGGTAACCCTGTGCGTCAGAGTGTGGTTGATATACCTAAGCGGGAAGTATCAAGCCCAATCAATATGCTTGTTGTGGGTGGCTCGTTAGGTGCGCAAGTACTCAACCAAACACTGCCAGAAGCATTTAAGCGCTTGAATGATACTTGTGCCATTAATATTTGGCATCAAACCGGTAAAGGGCACCTTGCTAGTGTAAGTGAAAGTTACCAGCAGCAACAAATGGGCAATGAGCAAGTGACCGTTGCTGAATTTATTGATGATATGGATACCGCTTATAGCTGGGCAGATATTGTGATTTGTCGTGCGGGTGCGCTTACGGTAAGTGAAATTGCCGCAGCGGGTAAAATGGCGGTATTTGTGCCGTTTCCACACGCGGTTGATGATCATCAAACAGCCAATGCACAGTATTTAGTAATGGCAGAGGGGGCGTTATTAATGCCACAGGGGCAATTTAATAAGCGCAGTATTGTTGAACTTTTAAGCCCCTATTTAGCCGAACCTTTATTAATAACTAAAATGGCTGGCAAAGCAAAACAGCAGGCTATTTTAGATGCCACAGCAAGCGTAGCGATGCACTGTGAGCAAGTAACAAATAAGAGAACATAAGTGAAACAGACATTAGCAAAAGAAAAATATACACGCCCAGCGATGCGCCGCATTGAAACTATTCACTTTGTAGGAATAGGCGGTGCAGGCATGGGCGGCATTGCAGAAGTACTTGCTTTTGAAGGTTACCGTATTACCGGTTCAGATATAGCTCACAGCGCAATGACTGAGCGTTTAATTAAAGCCGGTGCTGAAGTATTTATTGGCCATCATGAAAATAACGTAAAAGACGCCAATGTGGTGGTGGTTTCAAGTGCAATAGATAAAACAAATCCTGAAATTCAAGCCGCGCAAGCTGCGCGTATTCCGGTGGTTCGTCGTGCAGAAATGTTAGCTGAACTGATGCGCTTTCGCCACGGTATTGCCATTGCGGGCACCCATGGTAAAACGACCACAACCAGCTTAATTGCGAGCATTTATGCACAAGCCGGGCTCGATCCAACCTTTATTATTGGTGGTTTGCTTAACAGTGCTGGCAGCAATGCTAAGGTAGGTAAAAGTGACTTTTTAATCGCCGAAGCAGATGAAAGCGATGCCTCATTTTTGCACTTACAGCCTATGGTGTCGGTGATCACTAATATTGAAGAAGATCACATGGAAACCTACGGCGGTAGTTTAGAAAAAATGAAAGATACTTATGTTGAATTCATTCATAACCTGCCGTTTTACGGGTTAGCGGTGGTGTGTATTGATTCAGACGTTGCTGCTGAATTGATCCCCCGTTTTGGTCGTCCGGTGATCACTTATGGTGAGTCACACGAGGCTGATTATCGAATGAGTGACTTTAGCCAAACAGCGAACACATGCCAATTTACGGTGACTAATAAACAAGGTGAGAGTTTAACCGCCAAGCTGAATATGCCGGGTAAACATAATGCCCTTAATGCAACCGCAGCGATTGCCGTGGCTAAAGATCAAAATATTGCGAATCATGCAATTTTAGCGGCTTTAGATACTTTTGAAGGTATTGGCCGTCGTTTTCAGCACTACGGTGAATTTGAAAATGAACGCGGCAGCGTGATGCTTGTTGATGACTATGGTCATCACCCGTCAGAAGTGGCTGCTACCATCACCGCAGCACGGGAAGGCTGGCCTGATAAGCGTTTAGTGATGGTGTATCAGCCGCACCGTTATACGCGTACTCGCGATTTATACGAAGATTTTGTTAAGGTATTGGCTGAGGTTGATCAGCTTTTATTACTCGATGTTTACAGTGCTGGCGAAGAGCCGATTGTTGGCGCTGATAGTAAGAGTTTATGCCGTAGTTTGCGCCAGCGTGGCAAAGAGCCATTACATGTAGCCTCAAGCTCAGAGCTTGCGGGTGTACTTGCCAACTGCCTACAAAATAACGACCTAGTGCTCACACAAGGTGCGGGTAACATAGGTCAGCTAGTTAAAAATTTAGCAGCCACGAATATGTCGATAGAAAAATTAAAGCAAGGTGAAGTATGACGCAGGTAAATTCCCAGTTTGGTAAAGTAGCGGTGCTGCTAGGTGGAAACTCAGCAGAGCGCGACGTGTCATTAAAATCTGGTCAAGCGGTATTAAATGCGCTCTTAGACGTTGGCATTGATGCGATAGCGTTTGATCCACAAAATCGTTCGTTATGGGAATTAAAGTCGTTAAACGTTGATCGCGTTTTTATTGCTTTACATGGGCGTGGTGGTGAAGACGGCACGGTACAAGGTGCTCTAGAATTTATGAACCTGCCGTATACCGGCAGTAATGTTCTGGGTTCGGCACTGGCAATGGATAAAATTCGTTGTAAGCATTTGTTTAAATCGGCAGGCTTAAGCACCGCACCTTATGCCGTGGTTGATGCTAAAAAAGGCTTTGATGCCAATGCCATTATGGCGCAATTTAAAAAGGTAATGGTTAAGCCATCGCACGAGGGCTCCAGTATCGGTATGGCGCAAGCAAGCTCTGCAGAAGAACTTGAAGATGCGCTCACTAATGCATTTAAGTTCGACAGCCAAGTATTGGTAGAGCAGTGGATCACGGGTCGTGAATTTACCATTACGGTCTTGGGTGATGAAGTACAACCTGTGATTGAAATGAGCACCCCAAACGGATTTTATGACTACCAAGCTAAATATCAGTCAAGTAGTACGCAATATCATTGCCCTGCTGATTTATCACCATCGGATACTCAAAAATTACAAGCGATGGCGCTTGATGCGTTTGATTTAGTAGGTGCAAGTGGCTGGGGACGAGTCGATGCGATGCAAGATGAACAAGGACATTTTTACTTACTAGAAGTGAATACCGTACCAGGCATGACAGAAAAATCATTGGTGCCAATGGCAGCAAAAGCCAACGGGGCAAGTTTTGAGCAATTAGTTGTTCGCATTTTGGAGCAAACCCTTTAATATGCATCCCTTTTTAGAGAAAGCGCAGCAACTAAAACAGCAACTTAACTGGTCGCTGATTTTTGGAGTGAGTTTTTTTCTAGCCGTGGTGATAGGGTTAATTGAAATAACCAGTGGGGTTTCGCACTGGTTAGTTGAAAATAAAGATGCACAAATTAAGCATTTAACGGTGCTGGGGAACCCTAAGTACACCGATGAAAAAGCAATAACAGCGGCAATAAAAAAAGCAGATTTAAGCAGTTTTTTTGAGCTAAACGTAAAGCAAGTTCAGCATTTAGTACAAGAGCTGCCTTGGGTTGCAACGGTATCGGTAAGAAAGCAATGGCCTGATACCATTCAAGTTTACGTGGTAGAACATCAAGCGGTTGCTCACTGGAATAGTGACTTGCTGATTAATCAAAGCGGTGACGCGTTTGAAGCAAAAAGTGATAAATTAAGTGCCACTTTACCCCAACTATATGGGCCAGAGGGCAGTGAAAAAGAAGCATGGGTAGCGTTTAAACAGTTTGATGAAATGCTCAAAGTCAATGCATTAACGCTCACTAGCCTTGCGCTATCTGAGCGGTTTTCGTGGCAACTTTGGTTAGATAACGGTGTGCGTTTAAATTTAGGACGCAAAGATAAAGCCAAACGTGTACAACGTTTTATAGACGTTTATTCACGTATAGAAAAACGTGCTGATGCACAGATAGATGCAATTGATTTACGCTACGATACCGGCCTTGCAGTGAGCTATAAGCCACTGCAAGAACAGCAATTATAATAAAGAGTAAGGCATGACTAAGTCAGCAGAAAGAAACCTAGTGATTGGATTAGACGTTGGCACTTCTAAAGTAGTGGCCACGGTAGGTGAAATCACCACAGATAACAAGCTCAGCATTGTTGGCGTGGGGAGCCAAGTATCTCATGGAATGGATAAAGGCGGTGTTAACGATTTAAATTTAGTGTCTGAGTCTATTCGCCGCGCTATAGATGAAGCCGAATTGATGGCTGATTGTCGTATTAGCTCGGTTTATTTGGGTATTTCTGGCAAGCATATTCAGTGTCAGAACGAAAGCGGTGTTGTGGCTATTAATAACACCGAAGTAACCGATGAAGACATTGAAAATGTAATACACATTGCTCGTTCAGTGCCAATTTCAGCTGAACGCAAAATGTTGCATGCTTTGCCGCAAGAGTACAGCATTGACATGCAAGAGGGGATTAAAAACCCACTCGGCATGAGCGGTGTGCGCATGGAAGCACGCGCGCACATTATTACCTGCTCCAACGACATGGCTAAAAATATAGAAAAATGTGTTGAACGTTGCGGGCTTGAAGTTGACCAACTTATATTCACAGCGCTTGCTTCGTGTTATTCCGTACTGACGGATGACGAAAAAGAGTTAGGTGTTGCGGTGCTTGATATTGGTGGTGGTACTATGGATATCACTATTTATATTAATGGTGCGCTGCGTCATTCGGCGGTTATTCCGGTGGCAGGTAACCAAGTAACCGGTGATATTGCAAAAATATTTCGTACACCTATATCACATGCTGAGTCACTCAAAGTACAATATGCCTGTGCAAGTAGCCAAATGGCGAGCAGCGAAGACACGATTGAAGTGCCAAGCGTAGGTGGGCGACCAGCAAGACTGATGTCTAGGCACACGTTATCAGAAGTGGTTGAGCCACGTTTTAGAGAATTATTTGAACTGGCGATGGAAGAAATTCGTCGTTCAGGATTAGAAGACCAAATTGCAGCAGGTCTCGTCATTACTGGCGGAACTGCTAAAATGACTGGCGCAATGGAAGTGGCTGAAGATATTTTTCAGATGCCAGTAAGAATAGGTAAACCAATTGGTGTAGTAGGTTTAACTGATTATGTTGATGATCCATCGTACGCAACCGCTGTAGGTTTGTTACAATATGGGCGTACTATGCAGTCGATGAATGCACAAAAGTCGAAAGCGGATGATAATAATAATTGGTGGAACCGCATCACAAAATGGTTTCAAGGCGAGTTTTAGTACTCAAGTCGGAGAGTAAATATGTTTGATATAATGGAACAACACAGCGAAGAAGCTGTAATAAAAGTAATCGGTGTTGGTGGCGGCGGCGGTAACGCAGTTGAGCACATGGTAAAACAACAAATAGAAGGTGTTCGTTTTATTGCAGCGAATACGGATGCACAAGCATTACGTAATTCAGCCGCTGATGTAACGGTACAATTAGGTACGCAAATAACCTCTGGGTTAGGTGCGGGTGCAAACCCTGAAGTAGGCCGTCAGTCGGCTGAAGAAGACGCAGAAACGATTCGTGCCAGCCTTGAAGGCGCCGATATGGTATTTATAGCGGCAGGTATGGGCGGCGGTACAGGGACCGGAGCAGCGCCAGTCGTGGCTAAAATTGCTAAAGAGCTGGGCATTCTAACCGTGGCAGTTGTAACGCGTCCATTTGATTTTGAAGGTAAAAAACGTGCTGCTGCTGCAGAGCAGGGGATTAGCGAATTGTCTGAAATCGTGGACTCGTTAATTACTATTCCAAATAACAAATTACTAAAAGTATTAGGTAAAGGGACAACTTTACTGGATGCGTTTGCTAAAGCAAATGACGTATTATTTGGTGCGGTACAGGGTATTGCTGAGCTAATCACACGCTCGGGTCTAATTAACGTGGATTTCGCCGACGTACGTACTGTTATGTCTGCAATGGGTACAGCCATGATGGGGACTGCATCTGCCTCGGGTCCTGATCGTGCACAAGAAGCAGCAGAAGCGGCTATTTCAAGCCCATTACTAGAAGACGTTGATTTAACCGGTGCTAAAGGTATCTTGGTTAATATTACTGCCGGCATGGATATCGCGATTGAAGAATTTGAAATCGTAGGTAATCACGTTAAGGCGCTAGCGTCTGAAAACGCAACGGTGGTTGTGGGTGCGGTAATCGACCCTGAAATGACAGACGAGCTACGTGTAACGGTTGTTGCAACTGGCTTAGGCGGCGATCGTCGTCCACAGTTTGGTATTGTAGATAATGGCTTTAAAAAAGCATCAGGTTCTGATGTAGCCAGTTCAAGCACGCAAACAAGCAGCAGCATGTATGTTCCTAGCTTTGCAAGCCAAGGCGCAAGTACAGAAGAGCCTGCAACGACTACGCAAACAGAATCAAAAGAGCAAAGCACATCGACGAGCTCTTCAAGTTCTTCAGCGAATACGTCGTCAAGCAGTGCTAAGAAAACAGATAAATCTGAAGGTGGCGATTATTTCGACATCCCTGCTTTTTTACGTAAACAAGCAGATTAATAAAAAACAGTACTTTTGTGCGAAATGTGAACGAATATTGTAGTTATACCGTATTTATGCTACACTCCGCCGTCTAACTGTAATATATACTAAAGTGAGCGAACCTATGATTAAACAGCGTACGATTGCACAAGTAGTCAAAGCCATAGGAATTGGACTTCATAAAGGTGAGAAGGTCACAATAACTCTCCGACCAGCGAGCGCAAATACTGGGATTGTATTTCGTCGTGTCGACCTTGATCCGGTTGTTGATTTTGAAACAACACCTGAAGCCGTTGGCGATACGCAATTGTGTACCTGTTTAATTAACAAAGATGGCGTTCGCTTATCGACTACTGAGCACTTAATTGCGGCGGTTGCGGCAATGGGTATCGACAATCTAATTGTTGAACTTGATAGCTCAGAAGTACCAATAATGGATGGTAGTGCATTGCCATTCATTTATTTATTACAAAAAGGCGGCATTGAAGAGCAAAATGTTGCAAAACGCTTTATTCGTATTAAAGAAAAAGTACGTATTGAAGAAGGTGATAAATGGGCCGAAGTAGAACCTTACGACGGATTCCACATCGATTTCGAAATTGCTTTTGATCACCCTGCAATCAATGAAAGCCGCCAACGTGTTGGTTTAGATATTACGGCACAAAGCTTTACTGAAGAGATAAGCCGTGCGCGTACTTTTGGCTTTATGAAAGACATTGAATACATGCATGCGAACAACCTAGCACTAGGTGGCAGCATGGATAGCGCAGTGGTACTTGATGAATTTAAAGTTTTAAATCCGAATGGTTTGCGTTACGCAGACGAGTTCGTCAAGCATAAGATACTAGACTGTGTAGGTGACATGTTTATGACAGGTCACAACCTTTTAGGCAAAGTAACCGCATTTAAATCAGGCCATGATTTAAATAATAAGTTACTACGCAAAATTATGGCAACAGAGTCAGCATGGGAGTGGGCAACCTTTGAAACGCCTGTGACGATGCCTGCACCCGGCCTTGAGCTAGCTAACGCCTAATTAGTTAATCACTTATATACAGTTATAAAAAATGACGCTTATTAGCGTCATTTTTTTGTTTGTTAATTAGCTAAACAGCTAAATTACACTCAGGCTTTTATTATCAAAGTCCTAATATAGTTTGCAACTGTTTAAGCTGGGTTACCTGATATGTTGGTTTAATTCCCTCTGGCAAGTTCACGCCAGGATGTTGCAGCCAACAAGTGTCAATTCCCACATTTTGACCGCCAAGAATATCACTGCTGGCGGTATCACCGACCATTAAAATTTGCTCTTTCGGTGGATTACCCATTAAGTTAAAGGTGTGCTCAAATATCTCTTTTGCAGGTTTAGCAATGCCGACTTGCTCAGAAATAACCAACCAGTCAAACATATCTTGCAGCCCTGTATGCGCTAGGCGACGTGCTTGTAACTGAGAAAAACCATTGGTAATAATGCCCAGCTTGGCATGGGGTTTAAGGGCATTTAATAATTCAACGGCGCCGGGTAAAGGCATACAAATTTCGGCCATTGCTGATAAAAAATCATCATTGAGCTGTTGAGCTGGCACATCTAGTTTATTTGCCAGTTCGCTAAAACGAGTTACTTGTAAGTGACTTGAGGTGATCTCGTTGTTTTGATAAGCAATCCATAATGACTTATTGGTGTTTTGATAATGGGCATAATCTGCCCCGGTAAAATCCATGTCATAGGTTGCTAGCATGTTTTTAAGGCCAGCAAAGGCATTAAAGCTAAATAAGGTTTCGTCGGCATCAAATAATACGTAGTTATACTTCATTAAAACATCCGTTATTGATTATATAGAGTGGGATTAAGAAAAGGCGCCATGGCGAGTGTCAGCGCTTGAGTATAGGTACTTTCTCGTGTTGCATGATGATCAGTTAACAAGCCAATAGCACCCCCTTGCTGTTTAATATTGGTGGTATTAAAGGCTTTATCCATCACGTCACCAAGCTCTTCACCTTGAAGCAATGCTTTATAAAACACAGTGGGCAGGGGTAAGTTACTGCTTCGGCCTGTAACTTGCTGTGCGCCATTATCAATAACTACATAGGCAAAGGTTGCCGCACCATAACTAAATTGCGCTGCACCACCTTCCATCGCCACATAGTAGTCTGCCTGATAGTGGTTTTTACAGTAATTAACGCGATTTTGTGCCCCTAAGCAGGTTTGCTCTTCACCTAAGGGTTGATCGGGTACCTCTGAGGGCGCGTGAACACCACTACATTCGATTACACGCTCAGGAAAATACATCGCAAAAATATGTTTAGCGGCATTGATTTTTACTGGGTTTTTAGACCCAACAATAATTTTAATTGATTGCGACATATTAAACTCGTCATACTTAAAATCAGCAGTGTACGTGAGTTAGGGTTCACAAAAAAGAGTCTAAATAGGAATTTCAGGCGGGGCTAACTTTGCTAAGGCGCGTTTTTTCAAAATAATATCTTTTATTAGAGGCGTGAGCACCAGTTCCATCGCGAGACCCATTTTACCACCAGGCACCACTAAGGTGTTTATACGCGACATAAAACTGCCTTCAATCATCCGCAAATAATACGGAAAATCAACATCATCAATCCCCCTAAAGCGAATCACAACAAAGCTTTCATCAAGGGAGGGGATATCTTTAGCGCTAAATGGGTTGGAAGTATCAACGGTGGGGACTCGCTGAAAGTTAATATGGGTACGAGAAAATTGCGGCGTTATATGATTAATGTAGTCATCCATACTGCGCACAATAGAGTCCATGACTTTTTCACGAGAGTGGCCGCGTTCTGAGGTGTCGCGAATGAGCTTTTGGATCCATTCAAGGTTAATAATAGGCACCATGCCAATGAGTAAATCAACATGTTTAGCAACATCATGATCTTCATCAACTACACCGCCATGTAGACCCTCGTAAAACATCAGATCTGTATTTTGCTCAAGTTCTTGCCATGGGGTAAATGTCCCAGGTAACTGGTTGTAAGGCACGGCTTCATCAAAGGTGTGTAAATAACGACGAAGTTTTCCTTCGCCGGTTTCACCGTATTTAGTAAATAAGTCTTCTAAGGCGCCAAAGTCGTTAGCTTCTCGGCCAAAATAGCTAATGTGTTTACTTTCTTGCTGTGCTTCACGAATTTTTTTGTCCATTTCAGGACGTGTATAACGATGAAAGCTATCACCTTCGATAAATGCCGCATTGATATCAAGGCTACGGAAAATATGCTTCACGGCGTTAGTGGTGGTTGTTGTGCCCGCTCCAGATGAACCGGTGATTGCAATAATAGGGTGTTTAGCTGACATGTTTGTTCTCTTTTTTATGACCCGTTAGTTATAAAGAGTTGACTGACTTAGGTCAAGTGACGTCATCAGTAAATAACGTTATCATGAGGTGCTTAAAATTAAAACGAGAGAAAGCATGAAACTGATTAAACCGTTGTTAGGGCTTATAGCTATAAATGCTTTAACGCTAGATATTGCTCAGGCAAGTATGCCTAAAAGCCAAATTTTGCTCGCCGATTTAAATACTCCACATGGTATACGTGTAAGCATTGTTAGTGATAAAACGAGCTATAACAATCAACCCCATTTAACCGACACCGGCCTATACTATACCCGAGAAATAATCAGTAATGACCAGAGTCAAACAGATATTGCGCTTTACAGCTTATCATCAAAACAAACGTCTATGGTCACTAATACGCCACAAAGTGAATACTCGCCCACTTTAACACCGGATGGGCAGCACTTATCGGCGATTGTCGTTGAAGATGATGGTAAACAAAAGCTATGGCAATATCCGTTGGCACCCGAGTTGGCTGCAAGTCGTATTTTTGATTGGATTGAACCTGTAGGCTATCACGCTTGGGGAAGTAACAACGATTTAGTGATGTTTATTTTAGGCGAACCACACACTTTGCAATATACCTCGGTTGCTGCGGCAAAAGGTGAGGTGGTAGCAAGCGATATTGGTCGCACGCTTATTTATAATAAAGTGCAGGCTGAGTTTTTATTTAGCCATAGTAAACACGGGCAGCATCACTTAGCGCGTTTTGATCCACAAACTAAGCAAGTTACCGATATACTTAGACTGCCAAACCAAGTACAAGACTTCATCTTAAAAGATGAAAATACCATTGCTTACGCAATTAAAAACCGTGTTTACCAGCGTAAATTAACACGCGGCTCTGCTATATCGCAGTGGCTTGATTTAAGCCAATATTGCGATACTGAAATAAGCCGGTTGAGTTATAAAAATCAGCAATTAGCTTTTGTGTGTAGTGAATAAATAAATTTCGGACTTTCACTCATGCATGAGTTAGTCTAGGGTCTGTTGACCTTTGCGGATTATAATTTGTTCAAACTAGGGGCGGTTTAATCGCGGCGCGAGGTTTGTAACCTAGTGGGCTAAGTCAAAACTGAGCAACAAAGAGTAAATCGCCCCTAGGCAGAACCCGAAGGGCAGTGCCTGTTTGGCATTGATGCTGCGTTATCGCCTATTTATGGGGAATAACCACATTACATATGCTTTACCTTGCCTAAATACCAAACAGACTGCTGCAAATTTAACTTTGAAAGGTCAACAGACCCTAACCCCCTATTAAATAAAAAGGAAAGTCACGTGGCATTTAGTGCAGACGAGTTAACCGAGCAGCTGATCAAACTAGAGTGTAGAAGTAACTTTAAAATAAAAAACATAGCTGAGTATATGCTAGTAAACTCTAAAGAAGCGTTTTATACCCATGCGGAAGCAGGTAAAGGTAAAATTGTGATCCGACCTGCATTTGAAGTGTTTAGCGATGACTTTACTGATATTGATGGGGTTGTGCGTACTCAAGGCTATTTTCATAGCAGTGAAATGACCCGTTTTCCTACCCGTATTTATAAAAGTACGCAGCCTATTCATTATGGTGTCGCTTTTAAAATTAACTCTGAACAAGCGGCAAAAGAGTTTATAGCAAAGCTAACGATGATTATTGGCGGTTAATAGAGTGGTGCAGGGCTAAAGGCAAAAGGTGCAAGATAAAATCTTTAACCTTTAACCTTTAGCCTTTAACCCTTAACCTTTAGTTTATTTACTATTTAAAAAGCTATTGACTGATTTCAGTTCACGGTTTTTAAGTGCAATACAGTCATTGGTGCTCTCTGCAAGTTTACTTAACGTACGCGCATAACCGGGTACAGCTTCCAGTTTAGCGTCAAAGAAACTTTGCGTCGTAGCTAAACTGTCAGCGTCACAGCTGGCGGTAGTAAAGTAAGGTAAGTTTGGCACAAAAAATGGTGGCAAGCTTGCTGTTACTTTATCGTAGTTGTTATAAATCCAATCAATAAACAGTGCTTGGCGTTCATCGGTGTAACTTTGACCCGATAAAATAGTACGCATATCAGAAGCCGTTACTTCGTCTGTTAAGCTATACGCCAGTACCGCTTTTTGTAGTTCAGGTTTACCAAAGTAACCCATTGCTGCCAGCATATTGGTACGCACTTGTGGATCTTTGGTGGTTTTAAAGGTTGTCATAAACTGATCTAGCAACGCCTTATCCCCATGAAAAGCCGCAAGACGTAAATAAGTACCTGCTAAATAAGGGTCTACCTTTTGTGGATCGTTTAAGTAAGCTTGTGTTTGCTGTTTGGCTTTATTGATCACATTTTTATCTTCACCATCAAACCCTAAGCGTGATACCACCGCGGCACGAAGTTGAGCTACTGCGCCATCTTCGCCCATTTTTGCTTCTAGGCCATATTTTTTAGCGGCAGGCATCACCGCATTTTGAATAAACGTAGGCCATAAATCTTTATTGCTATCGTCTTTAAAAGTACGCTGCTGTGACGCTAAATAACCTAAAGCAGTATTAGCAACACGCGGATGACTATCGCTGGCAAATACTTCAAGCGTTTGCATTAATTTAGCCGCTGAAATGACACCGGCATCAAGTAGGGCATCTGTTGCCGATAATAGGGCTAAGCGTTCACGGTCGTTTAATACCCTAGCTGCATTATCTATTAACGCATTAAATTGCGCATCATCCATTACCCAACGGTAATAACCTAGCGCGCCTTGATCTGGATAAATCCACTCTGGTTCAAAGTCTAATGCTAGCGTTTGGCTTTGTTTATTTAATAATACATTGGCTGTTTGTACTTTATCGCCAGCACCATATTTAATCGCAACCGGTACATTCCACAGTTGAGCAGGGGCTTCAACACCGGCATTGGCAAAACGACTTTGCGAAATCGTAATGCTTTTACCTTGCTGCTTAACGTTAATTAGCGGGAATGACGACTGTTCAATAAACGATTTTAAAACGCTCGCTACATCTTTATTTGAAGCCTTACCAAGTGCTTCCCATAAATCGGCAGCTTCTGCATTTTTATAGGAGAATTCTTTTAAGTAGTTCTGAATACCAGCTTGAAATGCCTCTTCGCCAATCCAGTTTTCAACCATCGCCAGTACTGAGCTGCCTTTGCTGTAGGCAAGGCCTAAACCGTCCATAATATCGGCTTCGGTTTTAATTGGTTTACGAATTGGCTTAGTGCTTAAACGTGCATCTAACGCCATTACGTTGTTTTGTGGTAAATCTAGGTGTGATTCAAACTCAGGATTAAGCTGCTTAGTAATTTTTGCCGCCATCCAGCTTGCAAACGCCTCGTTTAACCATAAGTCGTTCCACCACTTCATAGTCACTAAGTTACCGTACCATTGGTGAGCTAATTCATGGGCAATAATAGAGACATTACGTTGTTTTTTACTACGCGTTGCAGCTTCTAAATCAACCAGAAGAATATCTTCGCGGTAAGTCACTAAGCCTGAGTTTTCCATAGCGCCAAACGGAAACTCTGGAACAGCCACTGAATCTAGCTTTTTATATACATAAGGAATACCAAAGTACTCTTCAAGTGCGCCCAGTACTTTAGGCATGTTCTCTTTTGCATATTGCGCTAAATGAATTTTACCTTGTGGGGTGATCACACGCCCAGGAATAGGCATGCCTTTAATTTCTAGCTCTTCAAATGGACCTACAGCCATAGCCACTAAGTAAGATGGAATTGGTGGCGTTTTATCAAAGTAATGGGTGGTCATATCGCCATTCACCGTCGTTTTTAGCTCAGGTGTATTTGAATACACTTTTTGTGAGGTGGGGGCGGTAATGGTTAACTGAAACGGAATTTTATAGCTTGGTTCGTCAAACACCGGAAATGCACGGCGCGCATCACTCATTTCAAATTGCGTGAACAAGTACGGAACGCCTTGATCTAGGGTTTTATATAACCCCACACTCTGGCGGTTATAAGGCGCTGAAAAATCTATTTTTAAGGTGTATTTACCTGGCTGAATTTGCTCTTCACAGCTAAATTTAACTTTACCTGTTTTAAGCATTTCGCTGTTTAAATCACAGTTTTGCTCACCTAGGAGTTGCACCATTTTAGTTGCATAATCAACACCATTGAGCTCAATGTAGTGTGTTGGTTTGAGCACTTCTAAGCTGATCTCGGTCATTCCTGTAAAGGTATCCTGACTTGGGTCGAGCGTTAAAGCGACTTTTTGTGAACTTGGCTTTGCGAGTTTTTCAATGACGAATTCGTTAGCGTGAGCAGCATTCATCGCAAGCGCAACGCTCACGGTTAAGAGGCTTTTTAAAAACATAGTTATCCCTAGATTTTTTGTTGTTAGAAACAGTCATATAGACGGCACTTCATCCTAACAGCTTTTTTTACTAGAGTAAGCGCAGATAGCTAAGGAAAAGAGTAACAAAGTTTGTCAGTGGCTATCTCGGGCTAAAAACCGCTGCCAATGAATATGGGAATTGATAACCCGGATCTGTTGTAGTACCTTATTTAACAAGGCTATATCGTTAAAGTTATCATGAGGGTAATCATTAAAGCCCATTAAATAATTAAAGCAGTCTTTGTTGCCTGCTTGCAGGGCATAAATACGAATTTGCTGTTCAAAGTTAAGCCGTAAGCTACTAATGGCGGTTTTCATACCGAGTTGATCCACCGAAGGAATTGCACATTTTTGCAAATACCCCGCGCGTTCACCTTCTCCCGAAAACCATATGCGCACTTTTTCGCTATAGCGCCCTGTTTTAGCAGGAAGATCGAACATTAAACGGGAGTGATTTTGTGCTTTTACATAAGCTAAATAGTCATTAAACCCAGCGCTAATAAGGGCGTGATGAACAGGCACTAAACGTGGCTTAATTTTACCGTGGGTATGAAAACTAAAACAGAGAATATTATTTTTAAGTATTAGGTCATCAAGGGTTAAGCAGCCAATTTCATCACTGTAAGCGCCACTGTAATAAGCAATTAAGGGCAGCCAAAAATGCCAGTGTTTAGCTTGTTCGCGGGCAAGCCGTGTATCACTATAAATATATCCGTTATAGAGCGTATGCAGCTCCATAGCTGAAAATGGACGACGACCAAGATGGGTTTTCAACGTATTACCTTGACAGTTTTTATTATTTTTATACCCCAACTAACCGTTGCTGTTAGTTGGGATAATGTCAGCGAACTAACGCCTAAAACTTATTCGCTTAGCGCGCGAGCTAAACCAACTGGTTCAATTTCTACACACACCTGATCGTCATTCCAATTTAAACCCACTAATGCATCATCAGATTTTAGGTCTTCAACCCAATCATCTAAAAACTCATCAAGGTTTATTTCTACAGGGCTGTAGTCTTGCCACTCTTCTTTACATTGTGCTTGTGCTGCGTCTTGTGATTCCCACAGTAAAAGTACATCGGTGTCGTCAAACTGATTTGACTCACATACAACAAAGCCACCATCATCGGCACCCAGTGCCCAGATCTGCTCACTAACACGTACTTTTTCTACAAAGCTAACTAGTTGTGATTCAATTTCGATATCGCTCATGTATCCACCTTTTAAAATTTAAGTCGAGGGTTGGTATTTTTAGCCGCTTGACGCTGACTAAACGCTTCATAAAACTTAACTAATTGCGGCTGCGCGCTAAAATCAGTGAGTTCACGAAAGCATATCCAATCAAGTAAGCAGTATAAACTGATGTTGAGGCATTCACAGCTTTTAAATTCATCATCGCATAAATGATCATTTAAATAGTGTAATGTTTGCGCAACTCGCTCATTTTGCAGATTAAAAAACAGCTTATCGGCTTGCGTATCAAATCCAGAACGTTGGCATAACAGTAATTCAACGAATGAATCATTGCAGGCATTGATGCTAGGGCCTGTTGACCTTTACGGATTAAAATTTCTTCAAACTAGGGGCGATTTAATCGCGGCGCGAGGTTTGTAACCTAGTGGGCTAAGTAAAAACCGAGCAAAGCTTCCGCGTCCTGCTCACGCCCCTTACCTACATCCATGTAGGCAACAAAGAGTTAATCGCCCCTAGGCAGAACCCTTCGGGCAGCGCCTGTTTGGCATTAATGCTACGTTATCGCCTATTTATGGGGAATAACCACACCACATAGGCTCTGCCTTGCCTAAATACCAAACAGACTGCTGTAAATTTAACCTTGAAAGATCAACAGGCCCTAATTAAAAAGTGCTCTTGAGGCCATGTAAGTGGGGGTTGCTGGGTTTTTTCAAGTAAATAACGCAGTATGGTATTTGAATCACTTAGGGTAAGCGTGTCATCGACCAATATAGGAATTTTGGCTGCTGGATTTTTTGTGACCACCAACGGCCGATCGTCTTTAGAAAAAATATCGAGATTAATAAATTCAAGCGCACAATTGTTTTGTTGTGCCCAGATTCTAATACGGCGAACATAAGGGGAAGGAATAGAGCCAAATAGTTGCATAATGGGGCTTTTGCCAACTCCACATAAATAAAAAGCCGCTGATGCGGCTTTATTAATAAATCGATTTACTTACTCTGAGCGGCTGGTTATTTCTAATAAATGGTAACCAAACTGTGTTTGTACAGGGCCTTGTACTTGATTTAGCGGCGCTGAAAATACCACCTTGTCAAATTCAGGCACCATCATACCTGGGCCAAACTCACCTAATGCACCACCATCTTGACCTGATGGACAATTAGAGTGCAGTTTAGCGAGTTCTGCAAAGTCTTCACCTTGCTCAATTTTATCTTTAAGGTCTAAACATTGTGCTTCACTGTCTACGAGTATGTGCCTTGCACTTGCAACTGCCATAAGTTCTCCTACCTGTAAGTTTAGTTTTTTAAATTTGATAGCAACATCTTAGTAAGGTTAAACTGAAAACACAAAGTTAAAATGCACTTTTGATTGTGCTTTCTAGTTTTGCTGAATCCGGTGCTACGCGGCTGTTAAAGCGCGTAATCGTTTTGCGATCGGCCGATACCACGTATTTATAAAAGTTCCAGTTTGGTGAACTGGTTTGGGCGTTTAAATGCTTGAAAATAGGGTTTGCGTCACTACCACGTACTGCGCTGGTGGCCAGCATAGGGAAAGTAACACCATAATTTACATAACACACTTTTGCGGTATCTTTTTCATCGTTCTCTTCTTGAAAAAAATCATCTGATGGAAAGCCTAATACCACCAAGCCTTCGTCTTTGTATTTATTATAAAGCGCTTCTAAACCTTCAAATTGCGGCGTAAAACCGCAGTTACTCGCAGTGTTAACAATTAAAAGAGGCTGGTTTTTAAAATCGCATAAGTTAATGGTTTCAGTTGAGCGCAACTTTCTAAGTGAAACATTCGTGAAATCATTGCAGGTGTTTGCATCTAATGAAGGGGCGGGCGAGTCTGCGGCATATGTATTTAGCGAAACACAACTTAACGCGAGGGTTAAACCAAGTATTATTTTTTTTATCATGCTATTACCTTAAGCGCGTTTTTAGAGTATTTATGTAACTTATCATACGCTACTATAGGCTAAATTGATCAATTTTACTTTATTTTCTATGACTATACGTTTAGCAAAACCTGATGATTTAACTGCCATTGTTGCTATTTACAATGAAACTATCCCTAGTCGAATGGTCACCGCCGATACCGAAGAGGTGACCGTCGCTGATAAACAACCTTGGTTTGATAGCCATACTGCTCAACGCCCTATTTTTGTTTACTGTGAGAACAACCAAGTATTAGCGTGGCTTAGTTATAAATCGTTTTATGGTCGCCCAGCTTACGATGGCACCGTTGAGTTAAGCATTTACATTACGGCAGCAGCCCAAGGAAAAGGGTTGGGTAAAAAGCTGATGCAATTTGCACAACAACAAGCCAAGCAGCTTAATATAGAAGTATTACTTGGGTTTATTTTTAGTCACAACGAACCGAGCATTAAATTATTTAAGCATTTTGATTTTGCAGTATGGGGAGAGCTGCCTAACGTAGCAAGAATGGACAATCAGCTGTACAGCCTGACTATTTTTGGTAAGCATTTAACCTAGTACCATAACAAAAGGCAGCAAAATTCACTTTTACGTAGGTGATTATGCTAAACCAAAAATTCTAGACTATGCTGAAAAGGTGTTTAATTAACTCTTTAAAGTGTGTCTAAATGGCGAGAAAAATACTTATTATTGATAGCAGTAGCATGATTGCTATGCGCTTAAAAGTGTTATTAGAACTAATTGGCTGCCAAGTTGAATTAGTCCACTTTGCTATGTTTGATGAAAATACAGACATAGACATTTATGACTTACTGGTATTTTCTCAAGGCGTGCCAACCGATGTTGTATCGATAGTTGTTGAAAAAGCGACTTATCAATCATTTTTGTTATTAGCGCCAAAAGCGGAATCAGGGGAGTTGCTTAGCGCATTTTCCAAATTAAATGACTTGATACCCAATGCCACCATTATCTACCCCTTCTTTTCTAATAAAGAAATAACGTCTTTAATTGAGGCCTTATTAGAGATAGGTCCAGATCACATTTTTAAACTACCGACAATTTTACTCGTTGACCATGTTAATGAGCGATTAGAGTCACTCAAAAGTAGCCTTTATGGCGCTCATATTGAGGTATACACCGCAACAAACCATGATGAAGCAATTAATATTGCCAAGCTCAGGAGTATTGATATTTTAATCAGTGACTTTAGCTTACAACCGGGTTCTGGTTTAGAGATATTTTCGAGTTTAAAAAAAATACAACCGCATAGTCGTTGCTTGTTAGTAACCTCACGCCCTGAACAATCTATGTTAGAAGCCATTCGCCAAGGTGTTGAAGATGTTTTAATCAAGCCTTTAAATGACAATGTGTTACTACAAGCTGTACATAAATTATGGCAAACCGAGCTGCTAAAACGTCACAATGCTGAGCTAGTAGAAAGATTACAAGAAACAGTTGATGTGCTGATTGAAAAAGACAGCCTACTGCAGGTCATTTTTAAAAATACCCCCGATCCTATTTTATTATTTGAACGCAAAGGCAAGATAGTCGAGGCCAATGATGCCTGCTTAAAATTATTTAATTTAAAGTTTAAAAAGCTCATTGCTCACTCGTTATTTCATTTTTTAGATGATGACTCGGTGCAGGCAATAAAAGATAAAATCTCTACATTAAACAGTAATCGTCAGTTTAGTTGTGACTTACACATTGTAAATAAAGACGGAAGTAAAATTCCGCTAGTTGGATCATTTAATGAAATAGACCACCATGGCGAAATAGCGTTAGCGGTTATTTTTAAAAATGTTAGCCATTTAAAACAAAAAGAAGATCTACTGTTGGAAGCCAAAGATCTTTTAGAAGAGCAAGTAAGGGCACGTACTTCACAGCTTGAGCATGCGAAAAATATTGCCGAAGCGGCTAATCTAAGTAAATCAGAGTTTTTGGCAAATATGTCGCATGAGCTAAGAACCCCTATGCACTCTATATTGAGCTTTTCACGTTTTGGTATTAGCAAGTTACAAGAGGGTGATTTTAGCAAAGATAAACTTTTGAAGTATTTAACTCGTATTGAATCAAGTGGGCAAAGACTACTATCGTTACTTAATAATTTACTCGACCTTTCTAAATTAGATGTTGGTAAATTTCCATTCAACCCACGGGCTTATGATTTAGCGACTATTGTTAAAACCAGTATTGATGATGTTGCCGGTATTGCTATTGAAAAAGATATAAATATTGTTTTTAGCTCTGATAACGCGCCGATTGTTGCACAGTGCGATGAAGAGCAAATAAATCAGGTTTTGAGAAATGTATTGAGTAATGCACTCAAATTTAGTGAAGAGCACAGTACTGTTGAAGTTGTCATGCAAAGAGACGATGACAATGCAAACATTGCAGTGATAGATAGCGGTATTGGAATACCTGAAGAGGAACTTGAAATGGTTTTCAATAAATTTGAGCAAAGCAGTAAAACGAATAGTGGTGCAGGTGGAACCGGGTTGGGTCTTACCTTGTGTCGTGAGTTTGTTTCATTGCATCAAGGCAGTATTAAAGCATGCAATAACAGCCTTGGTGGAACAACAATTTCGATACAAGTTCCTTTAGAAATAAACTTAGATGAATACCTAGCTGATGAGCAATTAGTGAAAAATAGCGGCTAACAATCGAATTGTTTTAATTTATATGGATGAAAAATTATGGCTTTAACTAAAATTCTTGCAGTCGACGATGAACCATTTAACCTCGAAATAATTGAAGAAATATTAGAGGATCTTGATTTTGAACTTAAGCTAGCTTCAAGCGGCCCTGAATGCTTAAGTATGGTTGAAGAGTATATGCCTCAAGTTATATTACTTGATGTAAGTATGCCAAAAATGAATGGTTATGAAGTATGTAAAGAGCTTAAAGCTAACCCCATTACCCATGACATCATCGTGATGTTTGTATCTGCAAGAGGTACGGTTGAGGAGCGCATGGAAGGTTATTCAGTAGGCGCGGAAGACTATATTGTAAAACCGTTTGGGCACGACGAATTAAAGCAAAAACTGAATAAACTAAATCAAGTCTTAATAGAAAAACAACAGCTTGAAAAGCAAGTAAAAGAAGCGACCTCTACCGCCTTTAATGCCATGGCAAATAGCAGCGAAATGGGTCAGATAGTAAATTACATTGAAAATATTGGTTTTATTAACGATATACAAGAGCTTGGCAAAGCATTAGTAGAATGCTTACAGGCATTTGGCCTACAAAGTAATATTGAATTTAGATGTAACGATACTAAGTCGCACTTTGCGCTCAATGGGGTGTGTTCTCCAATTGTAATTGAGTTATTTGAAATGCTTAAAAGCAAAGGACGATTGCATGAGTTTTCTCATCGCATTTTGGTTAACTACGAGCTTGTGAGTTTACTGATTTTAAATATGCCAGAGCATGACGAGCAAAAGCACGGACGCATACGTGATCATATTTGCTTTATTGTAAGTGTAACCGAGCAACAATTACGAGCCATTACCACCAAGCAGATGCTGGTATCGCAGCAGGAGCGGTTAAATAAAGTTGCTGGTACTGTGCATAGTAAGTTTCATCGTTTAATTGGGATGTTGAACGACAGTCGTATTAATAACGAAAAAGTATTTAAGCATTTACAAGAAGAACTCGAAGAGCGGATCCCAACTATGGGATTGGATGAAGACCAAGAAATTTTTATTTATAAAAAAGTAGACGAAACCATACAAAACTCGGTTGCACGTCAGGAGTCAGTAGATCAAGTTAAAAAAGCCTTTGCAGAAATAGAGCAAGATCTTGCTTTATTGTTGAAAGGTTAAAGGTGCGGGTTACGGGCTGCGAGGCGCGGGCTAAACTCGTCGCTACGATTAGGCAGATAGCTTGTATCAGCGACATTATGTCGCGTTTTTTAGGCAATAGGCTTATGCGTCTCTGGGTAGGCCTTTTTCAACAATCCGTATTAGCCGTGCTGTTTTGCGCAGCTTTTGTCTTTGTTTATCATGTTGCTGGGTAAGTGCCCATTCTATGTGCTCATTCACCATGTCACTGACCGTTTTGCGTTTATCTTCAAGTGCATGAATAATCGCTGGGCTAAAATCTGCGTTGCCTAAGCCAACCGCTATATTTCGTAACCAACGCTCATGGCCAATACGCCGAATAGGGCTGCCCTCGGTATTTGTTAAAAAGGTAGTTTCATCCCAGGCAAATAATGCGAGTAAGTCTTTATTTTTTAATTGTGTACGGGGGTGGAAGTCTTGCTCGTCGGTAATTTGTCCATAGCGATTCCATGGGCACACTAACTGGCAATCATCGCAACCATAAATGCGGTTACCCATTAAGGTTCGGTATTGCTCTGGAATAGCCCCTTGATGCTCTATGGTTAAATACGATATGCATTTACGTGCATCTACCACATAAGGTTCTACAATAGCGCCGGTAGGGCAAAGGGTTATACAGGCAACACATTTACCACAACCTTCGAACGTGTTTTCATCATCAATAGGCAGTGGTAAATCTACAAATAACTCGCCTAAAAAAAACCAAGAACCAGCCTCTTTATTGATTAATAAAGAATGTTTACCTCGCCAGCCAAGCCCTGCTTTTTCAGCTAATTGACGCTCAAGCACTGGCGCTGAATCAACAAAAGGCCTAAAGCCATAGTCACCTACCTGCTGTTCAATTTTTTTACCTAATTGCTTGAGCCGATTACGCATTAATTTGTGATAGTCACGGCCAAGCGCATAGCGGCTGATATAGGCTTTCTCGTTATTTTTAAGGTTTTTGGCAAAGCCTGAATCTGGCGGCAGGTAATTCATTTTTACTGAAATAACTCGTTGCGTGCCAGGGACTAGTTCGCTAGGGCGGGCGCGTTTCATTCCATGTGCAGCCATGTAACCCATTGAACTATGATACCCTGCATCAAGCCAACGCTGAAGCTGTGCTTCATGCTTAGTTAAATCAATGTCAGTAATGCCCACTTCACTAAAGCCAAGTTGTTGGCCCCATAATTTTATTTGCTGGGCTAGCTGTTCATAGTTTGGTTTTACGTCGCTCACATACTTCACACAGTTAAATGACAAGCCGCTTAATTTAGCATAATCGCGGCTTGGGTGAAATTGTTATTGCCTAATCTACAAAGCGTTTTAACTGTTGTTGGGTTTGTTGGCTTAGCTTTTGTGATTGTTCAGAATCATGCAGTGCTGTATCTATTTGTTGCTTGGCTTGTTCGCCTAGCGCCACAATTTGCTCAACCGATTCATGCGTTTGGTTTTGGGTATCTTCGAGCAAGTGTACGGCATTGGCTATTTGCTGCAATTGTTGTTGATTATGTTCAAACTCATTGAGCATTTTACCAAACCCATCAGAGGTGGTGTTAATTGATGTTTGCGCATTATTTGAGTGGTTTATTAATTGCTCTGACTCTTTATTCGTTTCATTAACGAGCTCATTCATTTGGGTAATAAAATCACTAATTTGGCGTGTTGCGTCGCTTACTTTTACCGATAGGGTACGAACTTCATCGGCAACCACGGCAAAACCTCGCCCCGCTTCACCAGCGCGTGCCGCTTCTATGGCTGCATTTAGTGCTAATAAGTTAGTTTGATCCGAAAACTCTTCAACCATTTTTAAAATACTGCGAATGTTTTCGCTGTTCTCTTTCAAGCCCGCAATCGTTTTAGAAAAACTACCCAGCATTTCATTAATAAGCCTTACCTGCTCAACTAGTTTTGATAGCTCACCAGCAGAGAGCTTTACAAAATTAAGGTGTTCATTATTGACCTGATGTACGCTATCAGTGTTGCTTACTATAGCCTGCAGGCTTTGGGTAATTTGATTACTGGCATTAATAATGGTGTGGCTTAAATTAATTTGCTGCTCACTCAATTGTTCAGTGTGTTGCATTGATTGCGTTACTTGGCTGTTACTCTGCACACTCTCTTGGGCGCTGGTATAGGTAGTGCTTAATAAACTATTTAAATGGGTAGTAAATTGATTGTATTGCTCACTTAAGTCTCTAAATTCATCAAACGTGAAATGGGGTAATTTGGCTGCTAAATTCGCATCTTGTTGATTAATATTAATGAGCGTATCGCGCATTGCTTTTACCGGGCGCACAATTAAAAAGCGCATATAAAAAATAGTAAAAATAAAGCCTGCAATAATAAGTAGCGCAAGTGCCCAAAATAAGCCAGTGCTTTGCTGGTTTTCGGTTAAGCTACTGTGCAACCAAAACAAAGTAATGGCTTGAAATAAAAAAACAAAACTTAAATTCCCAACTATTTTTCGGGTTAAAGTATAAAACAGTGTTTGTTCTAAAAAATTATAAATACGCATGTAGCTACTCATTAAATAGTGACCTACTAAATTATTGTTTTTATAGCATAAATGGCAATTAAATAATTAGTTATAGTTCATTTAATTGCGCTAAATAATGCTTAGTTCGTTCAGGGTCGTTAGTAAAAATACCATCAACACCACAGGCAAGCATCAGTTTAATATCTTCGACTTCATCTACGGTGTAAGCAAATACTTGTAAACCGCGCATTTTGGCATCGTCTACAAACGGTTTGTTCATAAAGTTTTTGTCAATATGAATGCTGTAGGCCTGTAAGTCTTGTGCAAACTTTGCATACTGCAATGGAATTGATGCAGTAAGTGCGCCAATTTTAAGCCACGGTAAACGGCTCTTTAGCCAGTGTAGTTGATGATGATTAAATGATGAAACTAAAATATTGTCTGCGGTTATTTTTTTGTTCGCAATGTTACTTTCAAGCACGGTTGCAAACTTTTCAAGTTCAAAGGTATGCTTTAGCTCTAAATTGAGTAAGGTTTGGTTATTATTCCAGTCTATTAATTGCTGCAAAGTAGGGACTTGTTCGCCATTTCCTGCATCAAACTGTTTAATTTGCTGGGCACTAAAGTCGCACACTTTGCCTTTGCCATTAGTGGTTCTATCGAGGTAGGTATCGTGAATAATAACGTAATCATCAAGCGCGCTTTGTACATCAACCTCAATGCCATCTACATTCGCTTTTAACGCCGCTATAATGGCGCTTTGCGTATTTTCGGGGAAGTGTGTGCTTGCGCCTCTATGTGCAAATATTTTCATGGCTGCTTTTTCCGTGAAATTGACCAAGTTTCAAAGCACGCAGCACTAACAATCAGTGCGCCACCAATCAGGGTCATCACTGAGGGGCGTTCGTGCAGAATAATTATAGCCAGTATTGTGCCATAAAGGGGCTGTAAGCAAGAAATCAATCCAGCGGTTGCTGCTGATAAATGTTTTAAACTCGCTGCAAATAACGAATGCGGCATCGCAGTAAACACCACACCGGCAATAAGCAGCAATATTAAATCAGTATCATTAATTTCTGTTATGGGCACTTCAATAAAAGCACACAGCATCAGGCTTGCCACTAAGGTTTGGTAAAACATGGTTTGCGGTCCACCATACTCGCTAAAGTAGCGTTTATGAGTAATATTACGAAGAGCAAAAAATAATGCTGATACCACGCCCGTCACAACACCTAAAGTGATGTCATCGCCTAAATTAACGTTAGGGATCAATAAATAAATGCCAAAAATCACCACCACAGCACTTATTATATCTTTTGTTTTGGGCTTACTTTTATTAAATAGGGGTTCTAAAAATACCGTGATCACGGGATAGGTAAAAAAGGCTAACATGCCCACGGTAATTCCCGCCAATTGCATGCCTGCAAAATAGGTTACCCAGTGAATACCTACGGCAACGCCTAATAAAATGGCAATCACATAATCTTTAGCGCGATGCAGCTTAATTGGTTTTTTTTGCAAAGTTAGTAGCACACAAATTGCCAGCCCAGCGATAGCCGCGCGATAAGCGGTAATATCTAATGCATTCAAACCAATTAGCTTTGCGAATAAGGCGGTACCGCCAAATAAAAGGACAGCAATATGTAAATAAATTAAGCTTTGTTGTTGGGACTGCATTAAATTTCCAGGTCACTTTTTTTGGCTATATTAGCATTGCTTTTACACTCAGAAGATGAATTTTTCTATTTCATGACAAATGTCAGCCAAGTTAATGACATTTCACACTCTTATCTATTTTACCCACTGGCATAGTTACCTTACTTATATTGGAGGGTGTTATGAATTCTTTAATTTTAACAAGCTTAAGCATTAGCGATTTTTTAGAAACACTAAGTTTTACTATCACTTATGTAGATTGTTTTATGTTCGTATGCATTTTTATGTTATTTGTATTTATTAATAAAAAGAGTGCTATAAATAAAAATAATAGGCCAGAGGTATTGGTATGAGCTCGGTTAACAGGTTTTCTCAGCAAAGCGATAAAGATTTTTGGAAATATGGTCATTTAGTTTTTACCGGTTTTTATTTACTCCCGATGATCATTG
Organism: Pseudoalteromonas sp. SiA1; assembly: GCF_018732205.1. NCBI lineage: Bacteria > Pseudomonadati > Pseudomonadota > Gammaproteobacteria > Alteromonadales > Pseudoalteromonadaceae > Pseudoalteromonas > Pseudoalteromonas sp. SiA1. Next base: position 581,496 of record NZ_CP076084.1, read on the forward strand.
ATTTTGCTAACTTTACGGCTCATCAAATCACTCTGTCTTTAGCCTTTTATATTGCGTTTATATTGTTATATGTAAAAGCAATAAATTGCAAAAATGGGGGAGTAACTAAGTTATTTATCGCTATGTTACTGGTGTGTTTTAGTGCCACTTTTTATAGCGCTGGTACACCAACCTTATTTGGCTTTATAGCTTATGTAGCGGGCTATACATATAGCAATTATCAAAGAGTTTATGCCGCATTAGCGATAATTTTAACTGTTTTGCTAAGTTCCTATGTGGGCGATATAGCCAAGCTTGAGTACTTTTTAGCGGTGGCTTTAATTTTATGTGCGGCCCTATTTAGCTATGGTATAGCGGCAAAAAGAGAGCGCGAACATAAAAAGCGCGAACAAGAAAGCGCAAAGCAATTGGAGCAACTAGCAGCCATTGCTGAGCGTGAACGCATAGCCCGAGATTTACACGATATTTTAGGTCACTCACTGTCATCAATAGCTTTAAAAGCTGAGCTTGCGAATAAACTAAATCAAGGTGAACGATACGATCAGGCCAATAACGAAATAGCCCAAGTAGCAAACCTTGCAAGGCAATTGCTTAGCGATGTAAGAAACGCGGTAAGCGATTTAAAGCAACTCGATCTAGTGAGCCAAATCGCACAGCTAAAACAAACGCTTATAGCGCAAGGTTTTAACATAAAATTTAACGTTAATTTAGCGACCTTACCCGTTAAAGTAGAGGGCATTGCGAGCCTTATTATTAAAGAGTCGGTTACTAATTTATTACGCCATAGCAGTACAAAAAACGGTTCTATCAATATAGAGCAAACAAAGCAGCAATTAGTTATCAACGTTATTGATAATGCGCCATGCACTACATTAAAAGCAGGTAATGGTTTAAATGGCATTAAAGAGCGGGCTGAGCAATTAAATGGCAATGCAACATTTACCTGTGGCGACACATTTACTTTAACTGTTGTGCTGCCACTGAGTGCTGAGGATTTAAAATGATCAAAGTTTATTTAGTTGAAGACCAAGCGCTGGTTCGCGACGCAGTTGCAGCCTTATTAAGCCTTGATTTCAATATTGAGGTGATTGGTCAAGCAAGTAATGGCCAAGATGCGTTAAATGAAATCAACGCGCTTAGTGAAGACTTACACCCAGATATTGTTTTAACAGACATAGAGATGCCAAGCATGAATGGTATTGAGCTTAGTGAACAAATAGCCGCTAAGCACCCTGCAATTAACATGGTAATTATGACCACCTTTTCGCGAGCCGGTTATATTAGGCGTTCTTTAAGTGCGGGTGTTAAAGGTTTTATTTTAAAAGAAGCGCCAAGCGAAGAGCTAATCAATGCGCTTAAAAAAGTAATGCAAGGGCAAAAGGTGATTGACCCAGAGCTGGCAATTAACGCATTAGACGATACCGATCCACTCACAGATAAAGAACGCAAAGCGTTAAAACTTGCAAGTGATGGCTTAAAAACCAGCGAAATAGCAAAACAGCTTTATATAAGTGAAGGCACAACGCGTAATTATTTATCCGATGCAATTGCTAAACTCAATGCCACAAACCGAATTGATGCAGCACGTATAGCCCGACAAAAAGGGTGGTTGTAATTGCGCGAATATTTAAACGCTATGGCTTAAGCTCTCGCTTCTTTAATGGTTACAAAAATAGACGCTTTATAAATTTCATACAACGTATTACTATTCTATTTATAATTATAAAAGTAATGAAAAGTGCTAAAAGCGCAGCTAAAAGCACTAAATGAGGGTCTAATGACAGCATTAATAGAAATTACCACGCAAGGAAGCACGGCTATCCTTACTATGAATACAGCAGAAAACCGCCATAATCCAACCTTTATAAACGAGTTTAATCAACACCTAGATACGATTGAGGCTAACGAGCATATTAAAGCGGTGGTGTTAACTTCAAGCAGCGATAAAAGTTGGTCGTTAGGCATTGATTTACAGTGGATGGCAAACCCTGACAACACACCACAAATAATTGCCGATTTTATGAACTCGATAGGTGCCTTGTTTAAACGTATTGTTACTTTTCCTATGCCTATTATTGCCGCGCTAAACGGCCACACTTATGGTAATGGTTCGGTACTGGCGTGTGCCTGTGATTTTCGTTTTATGAAATCAGACAAAGGCTTCTTTTGTTTCCCCGAAGTCGATGTATTAGTGCCGTTTGTACCGTCTATGTTTCCGATTATTAATAAAGCGATTAATCCGCAATTTTTTAACCGCTTAGCCATGACCGGTGAGCGCGTTGATGCGCAAAAATTATTACAACATAACGTTATAGAGGCCACCTTTGCTGATGAGCAAGCCTTGCAAACGGGTGTGTTAGAGTTTGCGCAAAGCTTTAATAAAAATCGCTGGATATACTCTCAAAACAAAACCCAAATGAACAAACCAATACTCGATGTTATGGCTGCACAAGATGCGGCTTTTATTGAACACATCAGCACGCTATTGTGGAAGAAACTACAGCAAAAGTAAGCTGTTTATATAAAAGTGAGTAAACATCAGCACTTCTATTTTACTCACTTTTAAGCTCTTAAATTAAGTACATGTTAAGCGTTATTTATTTATATTTTCACAAAATGCAAAAGGTAATAACGCTTTATTAAAAGTTTAATGGCTTTTACCTGTCTCATTGCGAGTATATGAGTTAAAATACTTACATAACCAACTAACAAGATAGTGAATGTCAAACCAAGATCCAAATCTCAGTCGAGAACAAGAAAAGTACGAAAACCCAGTCCCTAGTCGTGAGTTTATACTTACTCACCTGCAAGAGCGTTCCAAACCTGCTAACTACGCACAACTATGTGAAGAACTCGCAGTCAACGATGAAGAACGACAAATAGCATTTAAGCGCCGACTTCGCGCCATGGAGCGTGATGGGCAGCTGTATTTTAATAAATTTAAATGTTATGCCCTGATTGACGAAGCCGGTTTAACCAAAGGCAAAGTAGTCGGTCACAGAGACGGTTTTGGCTTTTTAGAAGTTGAAGGCGAGAGCAAAGATTGGTTTATTGCCAAGCATCAAATGAATATGGTGCTTCACGGTGACATCGTTCTTGCCAAAGGCACTAAACGCGGCTCAGGCTCAAAATGCGACGCACGCATCATCAAAGTACTTACTAATGAGCGAGCGCCTATTGTTGGCCGCTATTTTGTTGAGCATGGTATTGCCGTTGTTGTGGCTGAAGATCCGCGCATTACCCAAGACATTATTATTCTACCGGGTAACGAAAAAGGCGCGCGCCATAACCAAATGGTGCAAGTGCAAATAACCCAAAATCCAAGCCGTAATATGAATGCGGTAGGTAAAGTTATCGACGTACTGGGCGAGCATTTAGCGCCGGGTATGGAAATTGAAGTTGCGCTGCGTAATCACGATATTCCACACATATGGCCTGAAGAGGTTGAACAACAAGTTGCCCACTTAGGTGAATTTGTTGAAGAAGCCGATAAACAAGGTCGAGTTGATTTACGCGGCTTACCGCTTGTGACCATAGATGGCGAAGACGCTCGTGATTTTGATGATGCCGTATACTGTGAGCCTAAAAAGTCGGGTGGCTGGCGCTTATGGGTAGCCATTGCCGATGTATCACATTATGTAGGTATGAACACGCCGCTTAACAAAGAAGCGATAGAGCGCGGTAACTCAGTGTATTTCCCTGAGCAAGTTATTCCAATGCTACCAAAAGTATTATCTAACGGTTTGTGCTCGCTTAACCCTGAGGTTGATCGCTTGTGTATGGTTGCAGAAATGACCGTATCGCAAGAGGGTAAGCTCTCAGGTTATAAGTTTTACGAAGCGGTGATGAACTCACATGCACGTTTAACTTACACCAAAGTAAATGCCATTTTACAAAACGATGAAAAGCTACGTAAAGAATACGCAGCTGTAGTGCCACATTTAACTGACTTACAGCAAATGTACATGGCATTAAAAGCAGCGCGCCAAGAGCGTGGTGCGATTGAGTTTGAAACACTCGAAACTCGCTTTGTATTTAATGCACAGCGTAAAATAGAATCAATTGTGCCAGTTATTCGTAACGATGCGCATAAGCTCATTGAAGAATGTATGATTTTAGCCAATGTTTCGGCGGCTAAATTACTGGAAAAACACGAAGCCAGTGCACTGTATCGAGTACACGATGAACCCGATAGCGAAAAGCTGGGTAACTTTACTCAGTTTTTAACTGAGCTGGGGATTGAAAGCACGCTAAGTGATGAACCAACCCCAAAAGAAATTACCCATGTGTTGGCTCGTTTAGGTGACCGCCCAGAGGCTGAACTTATTCAAACCATGTTGCTGCGCTCAATGAAGCAAGCGGTTTATCAGCCAGATAACATAGGTCACTTTGGTTTAGCATTATCGGCTTACGCACATTTTACCTCGCCAATTCGCCGTTACCCAGATTTAGTGGTGCATCGTGCAATTAAAGCAGTATTAAAAGCACAAGGGCAGCAAACCTCTGGTGAATACGCTTATAGCGATGATGAAGTCGATCAACTTGGTGAGCAGTGTTCAACTACTGAGCGCCGCGCAGATGATGCCACCCGTGAAGTAGCCGATTGGTTAAAATGTGAATACATGCAAGATCATGTAGGCATGGAGTTTAACGGGGTTATTTCATCGGTTACTAACTTTGGTTTATTTATTCGTTTAGATGACTTACAAATTGATGGATTAATTCATGTTACCAATTTAGGTGATGAATATTTCCAGCATGATGCAGCTAAACATTGCTTGGTGGGTGAACACACACATACGGTTTATCGTTTAGGCGACAAAGTCACTGTACAAGTTGCCTCGGTAAGCTTAGATGATCGTCGTATAAACTTAACGCTTAAAGGCGATGTTGCCCAAGATCGTTATGCGCGTCGTCGTGCACCTAAAAAAAATGCTCCAGCGAGCGTTCGCTCGCAACTTAAAGCCGGTAAAATCCCGGGTAAAAAGTCAGCAAGTGATGACAAAAAGCCAAAGGCGGGTAAAAAGCCTGCCGCAAAAGGCAAATCAGCGAGCAAATCAAAAGTAAAAGCGGATGACACCACCGCTAAGAAAAAAACCAAAAAGAAAGCGGTCAAAAAGCCTAAAAGACCAGGTAAAAATGCCCGTAAACGTAGTAGCCCAGGAGCAAACAATTCGTGAGTAATGAATTAATTTTTGGCTTTCACTCTGTTGAAGCAATTTTGGCAAAAGAGCCAGAGCGTTTTATAGAAATATACGCCCTTAAAGGACGTGATGATAAGCGCTTATCGCCGGTGATTGAGCAAGCGCGTCAGTTTGGTATTTCAGTACAGTTTATGCAACGAAAAGCGCTTGATAACAAAGCGAAAGATGAACAACATCAAGGCATTATCGCCAACGTGAAAGCGGCACGTGTGTTTAACGAGAAAGATCTTGATGAGATCATTGAACGCGAAGACACCCCGTTTTTACTGGTACTTGATGGCATTACCGATCCGCATAATTTAGGTGCCTGCTTACGTAGCGCCGATGCTGCCGGTGTTCATGCGGTGATAGTTCCTAAAGACAAGTCAGCAAAGCTTAATGGCACTGCACGTAAAGTGGCCTGTGGCGCAGCTGAAACAGTACCGCTTATTCAGGTTACTAACCTTGCACGTACATTACGTGAAATAAAAGACGCAGGTGTATGGGTTGTAGGCACAGCCGGTGAAACCGACACACATGTATTTGATGCCAGCTTAACAGGCCCAATGGCGATTGTGATGGGAGCTGAAGGCGAGGGTATGCGCCGTTTAACGCGTGAGCACTGTGATGTACTCGTTAAAATTCCAATGGCGGGCACGGTTTCAAGTTTAAATGTATCGGTTGCAACCGGTATTTGTTTATTTGAAGTATTACGCCAGCGCGCAGAAACAAATTAAGCCTATTAATTACATAGGCATTAAAAAGCCGAGATTGATTCAATCAACCTCGGCTTTTTTGTACTTTTAAGTTAGCACTTTATTAAAAACTGTAAGAGTAGCCCATTTGTACTGAACGTGGCTTACCAGGTTGAATACCGCCATTTGCACGGTTAGCAATGTAGGTTTTATCAAACAAGTTATCTACGCTTAGGTATACTTTTTGGTTTTCGTCGATTAAGTACTTAGCAGCTAAATCCCATACAACACGGCTATCAATCGCATTTAAGCCTGAGTTAGTTAAATCAGCATGTGCATCAGACACGTAACGTATTTGGCTATTTACCACAAAGTTATTCACTTCTGCGCCAAACGATAAAGCAACCTGGTTCTCAGGTACGTAAGGCATTGCATCGCCTTTTTCTACTGAGCCCCAAATTTCTGAATCAAACGTGTTTTTAAATTCTGAATCTGTGTAGGTGTAAGTTAATTTTACTGGGAACGCAACCGATGCAGTATTAAACGTACGACCTGCGCTAAATTCAAAGCCCGATACTTCTACTTCACCGTAGTTGTATTGGTCACCAATGTTATCGTCATTACAACCTACTGATGCAGTACAGTTACCATGCATATTGTCGTAATCAGAGTAAAACGCAATTACTTCACCATTAAAACCGCCCGCATTAAAACGAGAGCCAAACTCGATGTTGACGCTTTCTTCTTCGTCTTGGTCGGCATTACCCGGTGCTGCAGGGGCGTAACCTTTTTGAATACCAGCAAGTAACGTAACATTGTCGTTAAGTGTGTAAGTAGCACCTAAAGACGGTACTAAAATTTCAGTATCGTTAGAGATATCTTTTGTTAAGCCTAGGCTACGGGTTGGATCTGACTTAGCCCACTCTTCACGGGTAATAGTTATGTCTTCATAACGAAGACCAGCACTCACTACTAATGCATCCATTGTCCATTCGTCTTGAATAAATAGCGTGCTTGCTTTTGCACTGTCTAAACGGTTGCTGTTAGAGCCTGGAGCGCCTTGTGAGGTAAGAGTCATGCTTAAATCTTGATTAAGCGTGTATTTGTCTTCCCACTGGAAACGATCCATTTCGTCTTCGTGGTAACGTACGCCAACCGTAATGTAGTGAGCGCCCGCTGGGATGTGTAATTCAGACTGCACACCTTTGGCTTGGTAGTCACGGTTATTGGCTTTAACACCGATGTTTTCAATACCGGCAGCTGTTGGGTTTGCTTCAAACTCGCTGTATTGCTCAAGTGTGCTTGAACCAACACTGCTTGCTTTATACCAGTTACGGTGGAAGTCGTTTAGATAAGCGGTTGCTAAAACTTCATAACCTTCACCAAAACGGTATGCATAGTTTACTTGGTATGCATTGTGGCGAGTGTTCATTTCATCATTTTGCGATGCCGCATAACGACGGTACGGGTTTTGTTGGTAATCGGCATCGGTTAAACCCATGTAGGTTTCGTCTGATGTTTCTTCAGAGTACTTTACTTTGAACTCAATGTTATGCGCATCGTTTTCACCAAAGGTATGGCCAAACTTTACCAATACGTCGTTTTTTTCAAAACCAGTGTTGTCATCACCTACTGGCAATTCTTTAAAGCCATCAGCGCCGTAAGAAAACACTTCAATTAAGCCTGCAGTGTTGTTTTTTTCTTTTGCGAAGTAAGCGTGACCTTTGTAGTAACCATCGCTACCAAGGGCTGCATCTAGCATGCCTGTTGAGCTATTTGGCTCAGTTGGCAGGCTGCGAGAAAGTAAGTTTAGTACACCACCGGTTGTACGCGGGCCGTATTTAACAGAGGCAGCGCCTTTTAGCACTTCAATTGACTCCATACGACCCATAGTAGGGAAGTAGTAAGCCGATGGCGCAGAGTAAGGAGCCGGAGCAACAAGTACGCCGTCTTCCATCACAGAAATTTTGTCGTTACGGCCAGTACCTGTCCCGCGCATACCAATATTAGGGCGCAGGCCGTAGCCATCTTCTTCTTGAACGTATACACCTGGTACAGATGCTAATACGCGAGAAATATCGGTAAATTCGAATTTTTGCAATTCTGCATCTGAAATAAACGTAGCAGATCCTGGAATATCGTTAATAGCGGCTTGTGAGCCAATAACGGTAATTTGTTCAAAGTTACGCTCAACTTTGTCGGCATCTTTTGCCATTGCTGTTGTGCTCAAAGACAGCGCAACAGCTGCAGTTAACGAAGAAACTAAAAATTTATGTGACATTGATTACCCTAAAAATAGTTCAACTACTGAAATTGGCGTAATTTAAACATGTTAACGAATGAGAATCAATATTATTAAGTTTTACTATCATTTACATTTGTCGTAAAAATAGGCTGTTTTTATAACATTTTTAACTAGGTGTTTATTTTTGTTTTATAAAAACAGGGATAATGTATTGGCTGGTGGCGGTTAATTTGACCTGAACGCTGCTTGAGATAGATTTATTATCCAGAGTTCAGGTTATTTAAGCAGTGGGGTAACCTAAGCGCAGCTTAATAAACTCAGCGAGTTTAAACACGGCGTTTTCAGGTTCGCGGGCAGTTTTAACTAAACTAATGCCAATGCTACCGAGCGCAGGTAAATTTTTAGTGTGTAATTGATAGGTTAAATCGTTCGGCACCGTACTTCTTGCCAATACAGTAATACCTAAACCTTCTTTTAATGCCGCAATTAAACCGGTTAAATCGGCGTTGCTGTAAACAATACGGTATTTAATACCTGCTTTTTCAAGCGCTTGGGTTGCTCTTCGGCGATAAATACAGCCTTCAGGTGCTGTTACTAAGGTAACGGTTTCATTTTGCGCCATTGAAAGATCGCCAACCCACACTAATTGGTCTTGAATAAAAATAGGGAACTTTTCTGAGTCAAGCTGCTCATTTAGCGCCAGTACTAAATCAAATTGATCTTGGCGCTCATCCGAAAGTAAATGTTTACTCAAACGTGACTTCACTTCTAACGATACATCAGGGTAGAGCGCCACAAAGTCGCCAATAATAGAGGGTAAAATACGTGCTGCAAATTCGCTTGGGATCCCTAAGCGCACTTTACCAGTGACACTTTCTGAGGTGAATAACTGTAAAATGGCATCGTTATGTTGCACCATTTGTTTTGCCATAGGCAGTAACAGTTCACCATATTGATTAAGTACTTGGCGTTGTCCCTGCTTTTTAAATAATTTATAGCCTAATAAGTCTTCTAAACGTTTTACTTGTAAGCTTACCGCCGGTTGCGAAAGGCCAAGTAAATCGCCTGCTTTGGCAAATCCACCTACCTCAACCACCATAACAAATGTGCGTAAACTGTCGGTTGAAATGTTTTTCATATTTAAAATTACTATTTATATGGCTATATATATAAGTATTATTTATCAATTGATAAGTAATTACAATTTGTTGTTGTAAGCCTTGCGCAATATACTTTTGCTATTAAAGATAGATAGGTATTTGTTATGACTTTTAACCCGATAATGTTTGCCCGCCATAGCAACGCTAACAGCGCGGTTATTAATGCCTTACAAGCTAATAACAGCCATGTTGTTATTGATTTTAGCGGCAGTGAAGCATCGGTATTTTTAAGTGCTATTTTAGGTCATGACCTCACCAAACTAACCGCCAGTGGCTTTGGTTTTAAAGGCACATTGGATGGCGATTTAAATTCTGATTTTAGCTACGCCGTTTACTACTTTAGCGAAACCGCCTTTCGATTTGTACTCCCAGTAAATGCCAGCCTGCAATTACAAGCACTCATTAACGAGCAACAGCTTAGGTACGATATCGACTTTGTGGTACGCACCGATTTAGCAACCTTTACCTTAACCGGTAGCAACGCCTTTGATACCTTAGTTGATGCGTTTAAATTAACACCTGGCTTACGCCTTGCTGATGCGCAGCTTTGTTATGGCGCGCAAAGTGGCGAAGTGTTTGTTACCGCGGTAGATAAAAACAACGAGCAGCAGTTTATAGTGGTTGCTAAAACGCCTACGCTTGATAAGTGGCAACAGTATATGCAGCAACAAGGCTTTAGTGTTACTAACACCTAAGCTGTTTAATTCGTTAAACATATTTTTGTTAAAGATTACAATTTGGTAGGCGTATTAATGGCTACCATGTTATTCCCCCTCATTCAATTGAGGCCACGCCCACACACATGGGTTAATTTAAAAGTGAAGGAATATTATGACTTCTAAAACAGTATTACATGCAAAGCACCTTGAAGCCGGCGCAAAAATGGTTGATTTTCATGGCTGGGAAATGCCAATTAACTACGGTTCACAAATAGAAGAACACAACGCCGTACGTAACGATGCGGGCATGTTCGACGTATCGCACATGACCATTGTTGATATACAAGGTGAGCAAGCACAAGCATTTTTACGCAAGCTTGTGGCTAACGACGTTGCTAAATTAACCGTACCTGGCAAAGCGCTTTACACCGGCATGCTTAACGAGCAAGGTGGTGTAATTGACGACTTAATTATTTACTACTTTAGCGAAACATTTTATCGCTTAGTGGTTAACTCAGCGACCCGTGAAAAAGACCTAGCACATTTAGCTAAGGTATCGAGCGATTTTGCCGTAACGGTTACTGAGCGCCCAGAATTCGCCATGATTGCAGTACAAGGCCCTAATGCACGCGCTAAAACTGCCCAGGTTTTAAACGCAGACCAGCAAGCTGCAGTTGAAGGTATGAAGCCATTTTTTGGTGTTCAAGCCGGTGATTTATTTATTGCTACAACAGGTTATACTGGCGAAGACGGTTACGAAATTGTAGTACCAAACGAGCAAGCAGCCGATTTATGGCAGCAACTGCTTGATGCCGGTGTAGCGCCTGCGGGCTTAGGCGCGCGCGACACACTACGTTTAGAAGCAGGTATGAACCTTTACGGCCTAGATATGGACGAAAGCGTATCACCACTGGCAGCTAACATGGCATGGACTATTGCATGGGAACCAGAAGATCGTGACTTTATTGGTCGTGATGTTTTGGTAAAACAACGTGCAGAAAAAAGTACTCACAAGCAAGTAGGTCTTATTCTTGAAGAAAAAGGCGTACTACGCAGTGGTTCTAAAGTAATTGTTGATGGTGGCGAAGGTGTTATTACATCTGGTACATTCTCACCAACATTGGGCTATAGTGTTGCATTAGCACGTGTGCCACGTTCAACCGGCGACACAGCTCAAGTAGAAATGCGTAAAAAATTAGTTAACGTAAAAGTAGTTAAATCGGGCTTTGTACGTAACGGTAAATCAATAATCTAAATAATTTGGTTATACCAGTAAATAGGTCACCCTCATTTATTGGTATTCTCCCAATCTAAACCAAAGGATGAAACAAAATGAGCAATATCCCTAGCGAGTTAAAATACGCACCTTCACACGAGTGGGTTCGTAATGAAGGCGACGGCACTTACACTGTTGGTATTTCTGAGCACGCCCAAGAGCTGCTTGGCGACATGGTATTTGTTGAATTACCAGAAGTAGGCGACGTAGTCGATGCAGGCGAAGACTGTGCAGTAGCAGAGTCAGTAAAAGCGGCGTCAGACATTTACGCACCAATTAGCGGTGAAGTTGTTGCTATTAACGAAGAGCTAGAAGATTCTCCAGAAACAGTAAACAACGACGCTTACGGCGACGGTTGGTTATTCCGCATTAAAGCATCTGACGAATCTGAAGTTGATAACTTGCTCGACGCAGAAGGCTACGCACACACTATTGACGAAGAGTAATCGTTAGTTAGTTAAAAGCCCCTCTATTTAAAACATTGGGGCTTTTATGATTTTACAGCTTATTACCATACTCAGTAAGTTGCCAAATCATCACATATTTTAATCAATACTAGTTACCCATTAGTATTTAGGATCATAGGAATCTGGACACATGTCAAACGCCAAATCTCTTGAACAATTAGAGCAAAAGCAAGATTTTATTCGCCGCCATATTGGGCCAAGCCCAGCGCAAGTAAACGACATGCTTAGCGCTCTTGAAGTATCGAGCGTTGAAGAGCTGATCGGTCAAACTGTACCTGCTGGTATTCGTCTTGAGCAAGGTCTTAATATCGGCGAAAGCCGCACCGAAGTTGAAACACTAAGCTATTTAAAATCAGTAGCAAGCAAAAATAAAGTTTTCAAATCGTATATTGGCCAAGGCTACCACCCAACTCACGTACCGCACGTAATTTTACGTAACGTACTTGAAAACCCGGGTTGGTACACAGCGTACACACCGTATCAGCCAGAGATTGCACAAGGGCGTTTAGAGTCACTATTAAATTTCCAGACTATGACCTTAGACATTACCGGCCTAGATTTAGCAAGTGCTTCACTTCTTGACGAATCAACTGCTGCAGCCGAGGCAATGGGCCTTGCAAAACGTGTATCTAAAGCTAAAAAAGCCAATGCGTTCTTTATTGCCGACGACGTACACACGCAAACCATTGACGTAGTGAGCACCCGTGCAGAGCAATTTGGTTTTGAAATTATTGTAGGTAAAGCAGCCGATGCTGTGAACCACGATATTTTTGGTGCGTTATTCCAATACCCGTCAACATCAGGCGAAATTGTTGACATAACAGACCTAATAGCTGGCGTACAAAGCAAAAAAGCGATTGCCTGTGTAGCAGCCGACATCATGAGCTTATTACTATTAAAAGCACCAGGTAAATTAGGCGCCGACGTAGTACTGGGTTCAGCACAGCGTTTTGGCGTACCTATGGGTTACGGCGGTCCTCATGCAGCATTTTTTGCAACACGTGATGCGTACAAACGTTCATTACCAGGGCGTATTATTGGTGTATCAAAAGACCGTTTAGGTAACGATGCACTGCGTATGGCAATGCAAACCCGTGAGCAACACATTCGTCGCGACAAAGCCAACTCAAATATTTGTACTGCGCAAGTATTACTTGCCAACATGGCGGCGTTTTACGCGGTATACCATGGCCCGCAGGGCTTAAAAACTATCGCGCAGCGTATACACCGTTTTGCTGATATTTTAGCAACTGGCTTAAAAGCAAAAGGCGTGACACTTAAGCACACTACTTGGTTTGATACATTAACTGTTGTTGATGAAAACAAAGCCGACGTGATTGCGCGTGCTGTGGCTAAAGGCGTTAACTTTGCTGCTAACCATGCGGGCGAGTACTCAATTTCAGTATCAGAAACCACAACACGTGCAGACATTGCCGAGTTATTTGATATTATTTTAGGCGAAGGCCACGGCCTAAGCGTAGATGCAATTGCCGCGGATGTTGAAGCAAATGGCAGTGACTCTATTCCTGCAAGCCTAGTGCGTGATGATGAAATTCTAACGCATCCAAACTTTAACAGTTACCACAGCGAAACAGACATGCTTCGTTATATTAAGCGTCTTGAAAACAAAGATTTAGCGCTTAATCACTCTATGATCTCGTTAGGTTCATGTACCATGAAACTAAACGCGACCGCTGAAATGATCCCAATTACCTGGCCTGAATTTGCTAACCTTCATCCATTCTGCCCGCTAGATCAAGCAGAAGGTTACCAAATAATGATTAACGAGCTACACGATTGGCTAGTTAACATTACCGGTTACGACGCAGTTTCATTGCAACCAAATTCAGGTGCACAAGGTGAATACGCAGGCTTAATCGCCATTCGTAAATACCACGAGTCACGAGGGGATGCGCACCGTAATGTATGTTTAATTCCAAGCTCTGCGCACGGTACTAATCCAGCGTCGGCACAAATGGCGAGCATGAAAATTGTGGTTGTTAACTGTGATAAACACGGCAACATCGACATGGAAGACTTAAAAACCAAAGCTGCTGAGGTGTCTGAAAACCTATCATGTGCCATGGTAACGTACCCATCTACACACGGTGTATACGAAGAAACGATTCGTGAGTTATGTGAAATTGTTCACCAGCACGGTGGCCAAGTTTACATGGATGGCGCAAACATGAACGCGCAAGTAGGTGTTACTAGCCCAGGCTTTATTGGCTCAGACGTATCGCACTTAAACTTACATAAAACCTTCTGTATTCCACACGGCGGCGGTGGCCCAGGTGTTGGTCCAATTGGTGTTAAATCGCACCTTGCGCCATTTATGCCAAACCACAGTGTAATTAACGTACCAGGTACTAATGCTGGTAACGGCGCAGTATCGGCAGCGCCTTATGGCTCTGCCGCTATTTTACCTATTTCATGGGCTTACATTGCCATGATGGGCTCTGAGGGCTTAAAACAAGCGACAGAAATGGCGATTGTAAATGCTAACTACCTAAGCAATGAGCTTAGCAAGCACTTCCCAATTTTATACCGTGGCCGCAACAATCGCGTTGCCCACGAATGTATTATTGACCTACGCCCATTAAAAGAAGCCTCAGGCATTACAGAAATGGACGTTGCTAAGCGCTTACAAGATTACGGTTTTCACTCACCAACGATGTCGTTCCCAGTAGCGGGCACATTAATGATTGAGCCAACAGAATCTGAGTCTAAGGGCGAGATTGACCGCTTTATCGAAGCGATGGTATCGATTAAAGGTGAAATTGATAAAATCATTTCAGGTGAATGGTCTATCGAAAACAACCCACTGGTATTTGCACCGCACACACAAGCTGATGTGTTAGGTAATGAATGGGACCGCGCGTATGATCGTTTTTACGCTGCATTCCCAGTACCAGCAGTTGCTAAAGATAAGTTCTGGCCAACCGTTACACGTATCGATGACGTATACGGCGACCGTAATTTAGTATGTGCATGTCCTCCGATTGAGACATACCGCGACTAATTTTTTGATTGTCGACGCTTAATTAAGTTTGTGAACGTTTTAATTAAGTTTGTGAACGTTTTAATAAAGTTTGTGACTTAGAATTAAGTTTGTGACACAACAAGAATAGAAAAGGTGAGCTTCGTGCTCACCTTTTTTTGTTTAGGAGGGTATTAAATATGAGCATAACGTTGTGCTCATATCACAATAGGAGCAATGCAACATCGAAAAGTTAGAGTAGGTGTTCGTGTTTTTAGTGCTAAGGATATATCATCACTAGAGAGAACGCTAACGTATTAAAAATTATATGAATAAAGGGATGTTATGATCGATAACGATGTTAGAACTGAAGCTGCTATTTTTACAGATTTGAGTGAGTTGTGTGCTTCTTCTGGGTTTGTTCACGCCATTGCTTATCTTTGCTATAGAGATAATACCTTTTCATACAATTTAGATAAAGGTGTTGAGAGTGAAGATGTTTTACAGCAGTTTTCAATGGAACGACTTGTTCGAACAGAAATATCAGCTCTTATTGGATTAGCATTTAAGCATGGAATAGACTTCAAAATTCCCACGCAGCAAGATTTACAAAAATACGCAGAAGAGGCTGAAAAGCTTTTGCACGAGTATCATGTCTCTATGATGCCATCTCATGAAAACCTGTTTGAAAATGGTCAATTTCAACCGGAAAAAATGGGAGAAATGATTAGTAGTGGAGAAATGTTACGCGAAGCTATTTTTTATGGCGGCGAGTCAGCATTCCACTTTCAATACAGAGATCTTTGTTTGAAGAAATATGAGAAGGATAGCGATTTCTTTCAAAAGAAGTGGGGCTACACGCTCCAGCAGGCTTATGACGTTATTTATTGCTTAGAGGAAATTCAAAATCAACATTTAAACCGTAATATGGAAGAAATGGTAGCAAAAGATCCGTCAGAATGGACTTTTTTACCTGCCTTCACATTTACCTATAAAGAAGTAGCTAACGCCTGCAAACATGACCTCAACACCGTTAAGAATGTATTGAATAGCTTTACGGCATCGGGTTCAAATGAGACCTATATCTCTATCGACAGTTTCAATATAACTAACGCTTATCCGATTATTAAGTTAAATGAAGAGGAGTTCTTATTACTTCAATATTACTCCTTAGTTGAGGCATTTTATGAGACACCATTTTTTTGGTTTTTAGAAGACTCGAAGTATAAGTCTACAGCATTAAAAAATAGAGGAGACTTCACTGAAGACTTTGCTTATGAGCGACTAACTCAGGTTTTTGGTGAGAAGAATGTTTTTAAGAACATCAATATTTATGGTTCTGATGGCAACATTGCCGGAGAAGTTGATGTTTTGGTTATATATGCAGACAGAGCTATTGTGTTGCAAGCAAAGTCTAAGAAGCTCACTTTACAAGCAAGACAAGGTAATAAAAGTAACCTAGAAAATGATTTTGAAAAGGCTGTACAAGCGGCTTATGACCAAGGTTATTCCTGTGCTGAATTCATGCTGGAGCCAGATAAATATACTCTAAAGCATGAAGATGGAACACTGGTAGAAAGGAGGGGGAAATTAAAAGAGGTTTATATTACTTGTTTGGTATCAGACCATTATCCTGCGTTATTTACTCAATCAAACCAGTTTCTCAAAACACAAGTCTCCGAAGAAATTCTACCACCATATGTAATGGATGTGTTTTTCTTAGATACACTAACTGAAATGCTCAATAGACCCCTTCACTTTCTGAGCTATATAAATCGTAGGGCAACATATAACAAACAAGTACATGCCTCTTTTGAGCTAACCGTATTGTCTTACCACCTTAGAAGGAACCTCTGGATTGAAGATGACTTATCTTATATGCAGCTAGGAGATGATATTTGTGCTGACTTAGATTTAGCTATGATGGTGCGTAGAAGAGGCATTCCCGGCAATGATACTCCTGAGGGCATTTTAACTGAGTACGAAGGCACACCTATAGATCGCGTTATTAAACAGATCGAACAGAAAGAAAACACCAATATAATAGACTTCGCATTTTTACTTCTTTCACTTAGTGGCGACACCATCCATGATATCAATAAAGCTATTGATAGAATTACATTACTATCCAGAAAGGACGGTAAAACACATGATTTGACATTGTTTTTTGATAAGCCGGATTGTGGGTTTACCATTCATTCAAATGCTCACCCTAAAGAGCTAGCACTAAAATCATTGGGTGATCATTGTGAGAGAAGAAAATATACCTCTAAAGCTAGTAAATGGCATGGCTTATGTCTCCACCCTGATGACGGCTCTTTTAGATTTGGTGTTACTTTAGATTTTGAGTGGAAATACTCTGCCAAGATGGGAGAAATTGTAAGGTATTTGCCCAAACCGCAAAAGCACATAGATTTTAACGCAAAAAACAAAAGAAGAAAAAAGATAGGTAGAAACGAACTCTGCCCATGTAATAGCGGCAAAAAATTTAAAAAATGCTGTATGTAAATTTACTTGAGTTCAACTTTGAATCTCTGTTTAAGTCTTAAAGCATACTGGAAATTTTCATTGAGCTGACATCTAAAATATTCAATCACTTTAAGTAGTAGGTTAAGTATTCGTTTGGGTAGTTTGTAATTACAAACTACCTAAGTATCAATGAAAAATATCGTTTGGTACCGAATTCAATTTAGAGATTTGTAGCGGGCTGTAACCCATTCGCAGCAACTCAAAATCACGAAAATCAATTTTTGCATCTGTTCCCGCCCCCTGAAGCACATAGACGCTGCCACTATGTGTTTCAACAATGCCTCTGTTCAGATCACATTTTTCAATACGGGATGTAGTGACATAATCATTGGGTGCAAACCTGTAGGTTTGGTCATCTAGTACGAAGCCATATAAAACCTTACCTACAAACGTATCTTCATCATGTTGATCATAGCGGTCATACACGGAAACAATAATCCAATCGTAAACGGTTGTTGTTGCCATATTAAGCTCGTTCTAGTGTTGGTTTTCGTAAATCCTAGCTCAGTACTTTTTAAAAATATAGGCAAAAGCATGGAGGTAATATGGATTATTTTCACTCAGAGAATTTGAGGTCTTTGCTCTGTTACTTAATTTCAAACACGAATCGAAAAAAAATCACAAAAAAGTTTATGCGTGACTTTCTTGCTTAGTTTGTTCTAAATCGTCTGTAATAAATAATTTATCTAAAAATATATAGATAGTTAAATTATTTAAAAACATGATGTTATTAATTATTTAATTAATAAACAGTAAATTAAATATATATTTTAATTCTTATTAAAAGCTTTAAAAACAATGGGTTAAGTTTGTTTTTTATCTTGATTTTTGCATTTGCGTGTTCTATTCGTTTTAAGTGATTAAAAACTTAAGGTGAAATTATGAATACACTCAAACTAAGCGAACATTCCTTTTCTAGCTTTAAGCAGTTATGTCGAAGTGTTATCACTCATTCTCAACTTAAAGTAAAAATGTTACCTCAATGCTTAGATACTGACATGATCTCGAAAGACACTCTGTTAGGTAAAATGCGATGTGTTATTACATTAAACCAAATCGATAGCATTTTGGTGCCATACAACTCCGTTTCAACTGTATTAACAAGTCCGCTATATGGGATTTTGAAAGATTTAAACTTGACCATTCTCTATGAAGAAAAAACTGAGGATGGAAACACCTTCATCACTACTTTAGACCGCCTTATTCCAGTGGGTGTTAATGAAATTACTATTGCTGGACGCATCTATCAGGTAAGACATGGTTTCAATAATCGCTGGGAGAAATAAATGAAACAGCGAATTATTACCGAAGAGATAGTCAAAAGTATCGACAAGTGGAACGCTGAGTTGGGTAGGCTTGGGCACCATCATCCTTGAAAAAATCAAAGGGGTCAAGTCTTGACTTCAGACATCTAAGGTCTAGATTTATAGTTTACAGCTTATTGAGTGAATCGCTATGTCTAGGCCGCTGCGAATAGAGTACGAGAACGCATTTTATCATGTGATGAATCGCGGAAGAGGGCGTGAAAATACCTTTTTGAGTGATGACGACTTTAAATATTTTTTATATTGCATTGAGCAAGCAAGCCTTCGATTTAATATTGAAGTGCATTCATATTGTTTAATGACCAATCATTACCACCTGCTAATAAAAACTCCCGATGCTAATTTAGGCCGAGCCATGAAGCATATTAATGGCCTTTATACTCAATACTTTAATAGAACACATAATACAGATGGTGCGCTGTTTAGAGGACGCTACAAAGCTGTGTTGGTGGATGCTGATAACTACTTATTGCATGTTAGTCGGTACATTCACCGTAACCCAATTGAAACGAGTACACCGTTGGTAGAAGACCTTGCTAAGTATAAATGGTCTAGCTATTCAGCTTTCATTAAAAGGGTAGCGACGCCTAAATGGCTCGTTCGAGATTTTATATTTTCACTGCAAGGCAAAAAGCGTAAATATGCTGCTTATAAACAGTTTGTTGAATTTGAAAATAATAAAGAAATAAGCGCTTTTTATAGTGCTAAAAAGTTGTTGTCGGTTTTGGGTTGTGAGGACTTTATTGAAAACATAAAAGACTATATTGCCAAGTCAGATAGCGAAAGAAAGCTTGTTACTAAAAAGCACTCAGCAGATGATGTAATTGCTTACTTAGCTCAACACTTTAATGTTGAAGTTGATGAGATTATAACGGTTAAAAAGGGGCGAAAAGAGAAAAACTTACCACGCTGGTTTGCTATTAAATTATGCCAAGATTTAACGGGATTAAATTTGCAGGCTTTAGCAGCTGTTTTTAATGTTGAACACTATTCGGCAATATCGAAAGCTGTCGGTAGGTTGAATACATTAATGGTTGAAGATAAAAAGGTTAAATTACAATACGGAAAACTTCGAGATTGTTTGATGTCTGAAGTCAAGATTTGACCCCATTTGGTTTTGATAGGGTTGAGGCAAGCGAAGCTGGAGGTTATTCTGGAGGGGGGGCAGGCGAGTTAATATATGAGGTTGTTGAAAAGTAATGGAGCCTATTAAGTTGTGGTTTTTAACTCTGTTTCTTACATCTGCGGGTCTTTTCTTTTTTATAATATTACCAATTTTAATAGCTATAAAAGATAAAAAAACACGGTTGATAGAGGATGTTCTAGATGATGGAAATCGTTTTTACTCATTAAATATCATAACTGCTGGTAGCGGAGCATTGCACTACGGTTCTATATTTCTATTCGATTGGTATGCTAGACGTTATAAGGTAATAGAGGAGAGAGAGAAAGTACCCAAAAATTTGCAGATGTGGTTTAAGCTTTATTATATTTTGTTTATAACATTTAGCCTTATGTTTTTATTAGCATGCTTAATGGCCTACTTTGTTTAGATTGACTACTTTTCTTCTTTGTTGATTAAATAATGGATTTGATATTTTTTGGTGTTGGCTTAAGTGTTATTTTTATCATTCTTTTACCTTTAGCTTTTTATTTAAAAGCAAAAAAGCTCAGAACGGTTGAAGATATTTTAGAGCATGGAAATCGCTACTATTCCCTAAATATTTTTATGGCGCTTCATGGTTTACTTCATTATGGCAGTGTATTTTTATTTGATTGGTATGCAAAACGGTATAATTTATTAAGTGATAGAGACAAGGTACCAGCTCACGTCTCGAGATTATTTAAAGTGTATTTTGTAATTTTTATGCTTTGCGCACTATTAATGTTTTCATCTGTATTCTTTGAATAAAGACTTAGATTTTAAAGAGCAAAGGACTAAATAAAAGGAAAAAGGTCAATGGATGAGCTTGTTAGGTCTCTTTTGGTCTATATAAATAAACTCCGTATTTTGACAAAGTAGTTTTGAGTGAGATTTAGTAACTCTATTTCAAAGGTGTACATTAATTGGGGAAATATATAATATTGTTAATATCTAATATTAAACGGATTTAATTATGGAAGAAGTTACATTTTTTTCAGAAAATAAAGTTAAAGAAAAATTACAAGTACATTTTGATGGCCTGCAAAACCAACAAGTATTATATGGAAAGAAGGTAGAAAAAATATTTAAAAGAAAAAATTGCACGTATATATTCTTTACCTCCGATGATTCTCCATACGAGGAGACATTATATATTACTTTGATTGATTCAAAAGGTGAGGTTATTGAAAGTGTTGAACTCTCGAAGCCGTATTCTCCAGGGATTTTGAAAGATTTAATAATTAAAAATGATCAAACGATTGAATTCAAATTTTGGGGGGATTCGATAAATAATTTAATTATTGCCGACAAAAAAAAAGTGCATATTTCTCATGCAATACCTTCAAATGGCCTTCGTTACTCAAATAAATTATCACCAAGCTATCTAACAATAAAAGATTAAGGTTTACAAACATGGACTCGTTTATTTCTGACAAAGATGTAGAAACTAGTATTAGGCAAATGGAAGTAGCAGCAATTAACTTTGGTAGTCGTTTCATAAATGATTCAAAAGTAAGGGCGCTATATATGGAACAGACAAAAAAAATGTCTTTGGAATTAGTTAATGCTTATAAGACTGGAGTCATAACACCTAAACAAGCTGCTGTAGCTGCGAATGAAATGCGAAATGAAATCATGGCTGTCTCTCGCAGTAAAACTAGTGATATTGGTAAAGCTAAGGTTGTTAAGTTAAAGGCCAGTGGTTTGAATTTAGAGGTATTACTAGATAAATATGCAAAAAGCCAGTTCGGTAAAGGTTTTGGCGAGCTAAATGAATCAGAAGCTTCATCTATTTATAAAAAGATAGTTCAAAGTGCAGGGAAGGCAAACCCTAACGTTAGCGCCAAAGCAAACAACTTAGGCAAAGCAGGGCGAAGCTTATGGGTACTTTCTATATGTATCGCAGTTTATAATATTAGTAGTTCAGATAATAAACTCAAAGCGGCAGGACGTGAAGCAACTAACATTGGAGGTGGCTTTGCTGGAGGCGCCGCTGGGGGCGCGACTGCTGGCATCTGGTTTGGGCCTATAGGTGTAGCAGTAGGTGTTGTTGTTGGTGGAGTTTTGGGTTCTATTATATCTGATCAAGTATATATTGAACTTGCAGGCCCAGATGGGGAGTTTGCCAGAAGCTTTATACCTCGCTTTACTAATGTTTTTTCTACTAATGAGAATAAAATGGCGAGTGCTTTAATTACTGAGTGTACATATGAATTAGATAAGGTAATGGCTGTTTTTATACAGTTGAATGATAAGTATTTTACAGATGTTGATGACATAGCAATTGCTTATATAGAGTTGATTAGAACAGGTAGGTATCCTCTTATTAAGCAAGCTCTATCACTAAATAAAGCTCTGAAAAATTATCTTATTCAGATACTGGGTAGCGGCTGGACATCGTCTTCTGAGAAAGAATGCATAAGGTACCTTCGCCATGTTTAGTTACAGGGTCTAATTTAG
Source organism: Pseudoalteromonas sp. SiA1 (assembly GCF_018732205.1). NCBI lineage: Bacteria > Pseudomonadati > Pseudomonadota > Gammaproteobacteria > Alteromonadales > Pseudoalteromonadaceae > Pseudoalteromonas > Pseudoalteromonas sp. SiA1. The sequence continues at coordinate 603,619 of NZ_CP076084.1, forward strand.
TCAAACAGTGCTTTTTCCATTTGACCTAAATACCTCCTTATAATATTGAGGAGGTTAAAATATCCAAACATATTCTGAATATTCAGTAGAAAACCAAAAGCCGAAGGGCGGCCATTGAAAACCTCTGGTCAAGCAGGGATGTTTGTCTTTGCCTTGAATACAATACGACATATCCAGCCTTAATATACCCATCTTAAAGACACATAAAAGTATTAATTGCTGTAAACACCCTGTTTGTACCTAGAGTGCTTACCTCTTTTATAACTAATTGTTTAACAGTACCTAATTTAGGATTAGTATTAGGTACTACTTAAAACAATAATAAAATAAGTGCTAGAAATAGCCTTTTATAAAAGAGGTATTCATGGAAGATCTATTTATAAGTTTATTTGCAAATGTCGGCGTTATATTACTTTTAGTTTTGATATTAAAAGCAATTAAAAAAGTTGATTTAAATCTAATGTGGTCTTTGATTTCGTTAGGTATTTTAGTTTGCTACTTTTTTGCTTTGTTTAAAGGTGGAAAGGTTATTCTCTTGGATATGCTTTTTCCTGATATGTCGTGGAATTGGTCTGGAAAAGTAGCGGCAATAATCCTTTGGTTAGTCGTACTATTAGCTTTAGTTAAATTTAAAGCTAACTTTCGTATTGCAGATGCTGGTTTTACTTTTAAGCAAAATGAAAATTCTATAAAACCCGCTTTTACAGTTATGTGCTTGTTTATCATTTTACAGATAGTTGTATCACTTTTTTGGAGTGGTGAACCTAATTACGATTTAGAAACCTTACTTTATCAAGCAACAATGCCAGGCTTTGATGAAGAGCCTATGTTTAGAGGGATTCTTTTATTTTGTATATCTTTGGCAATTATATCTGAACGCTACAGTTTAGGTGGTGCGTCAATTAACATTGCAGGGTTGCTCTTAGTGGTGTTATTTGGACTAGTTCATGGCGTTATGTTTAATGGTGGAGAGTGGCACTTTTCTTTCCCCGCTATTTTATTAACAGGTGGCTACGGTTTTATTTTGCTTTGGCTAAGAGAGCGCACAGGGAGTTTGGTGTTCCCTATTTTAGCCCATAATAGTGTTAACTTTGTTGGGCAGCTAATTTAATTAAAAGTTTAATTTAAAAGAGTTCTCAAAGAAGGCTCGTTTTGCAAGTGACATTAGAAAGTTCCATTCAAGCAGGCAGCTGTGTTTTCTTGATGTTTTTATTCAAAAACCAAGTATTGTTACTTTTTCAACCAATTTAAATATGGCTATGGACCTAGTAATGGCCTCGATTGGTGAGAATATGCGCTATGGCTTGGGTAAAGAACGCCCTATGAATTTGAGCCTTTGGTTATCGGCTCTGTCATCGTTTAGTGTCAGTATTATTTTTAGCCACATTCACGCATTCAGCCATATCAATTGAGCCTGTAAACGGTGTCTTTCCTTCATAACAAAACGAGCCGTTTTATATAGGAGACTGTTAAAAAAGCACTAAAACTGATAAAACTGTACTTTGCAAAATTTTAATTGCATTGAATGTATAGGCATTAACTTTATTAAGTGCATGCCATACCAAGCAAAGGGAGAAGCAATGAGCTCTGATAGCAACTATATTCGCAGACTATTAGCAACCATTGGCATTACAGCTTTAGCAATAGGCTTATTTATGCTGCTGTGGCAATTATCGTATGTGTTATTGCTTATATTTGGCGGGATTTTATTTGGTGTTTTTTTAATAGGGCTTGCGAGCCTGTTACAGCGTTGGCTACCTTTACCCAGATGGGGACTGGTAATGCTTGTTACTGCTACCGTATTGGGGTTATTAATACTTGCTGGCTACTTGGTTGGCCCTGCTATTATGGATCAGTTGTTACAGCTTAGAGAGCAAATAACTGGTGGGGTAAAACAGTTAGAAGGTTACTTGAAGGGTAAAGAGTGGGGCGAGGCTCTGCTTCAGTGGGCGCAAGGGCAATGGGAACAAGCACCACTTTCACCAAGAAAGCTGATGGGGGAAGTTTCCGGGGTCTTTTCTACTTTATTTGGTTCACTTGCTGATATATTTGTTATTTTATTTATTGGTTTTTACCTCGCATTGCACCCTAAACCTTATAAAAAAGGGGTGCTATTTTTATTTCCAAGTGATAAACGCAGCCGCATAAATGAAGTAATGCACAGTGTATATTATGCATTGAAGTTATGGTTAATGGGCCGTGCAACATCAATGATTGTGGTCGGGCTTTTAACCGCGTTAGGTTTGTGGCTTATTGATATGAAATTGATAATGGCGTTGGCATTGCTTGCGGGTTTGTTATCGTTTGTGCCATTTATAGGACCTATTGCCGCTTTGATACCTGCGGTATTAGTCGCGTTACTCAATAGCCCAACCCAAGCTGCGTATGTACTAGTCGTGTACGGTGTTGTACAAGTGCTCGAGAGTAATGTAATAACACCGTTTGTACAAAGAACAGCTGTTTCATTGCCGCCAGCAGTTATGCTTGGTGGGCAATTATTGATGGGCGCTATGTTTGGAATTCATGGCTTGGCGCTTTCAACGCCGTTGTTAGTATCAATTATTGTCACAGTGCAGATGCTCTATATACGGGATGTTTTAAAAGAGAAAATCCAACCATTAGGGCAGTGATACGTTAAAGAAAGTGGCAAGTTATATAAATATAATTTGCCACTTTTTATGCCTATTAATTAACAAGTTACTCTTGTGTAGCCAACATAAAACATATTGGTTAGATGGCTGTTTAATGTTGAGCGGCGAGGTTTGCTTTTACTCTGCAGCATGGGGTAAAACAAATGAGAGTGTGGCTAAATGCTCTGTTTTATCAAATACATTTAAATTTGTGCTTTTTTCGTCATAGATTGCGGCTACTACGTTTAAGCCTTGGTTACGCAATGGCAATGTGACCAAGCCGTCATCATTACTAATTATTGGCTCTTGATCTGGGTCGTTTACTAAATCATTGATTACTTTAGCGCCTTGAACCGCTTTGCTATTGAAAGTTATGCGGTAGCTGACTATTGCGCCTTTTTGATCTGAAAATTCGTTACCTACAGGTAGGATTTGTAATTGCTGATTTTTAAGTGCAGGTACTTGGGCAAGCGGGCCACGCAAATGTACTGCGTACTTTTTAGTATGTTCGCTTAATAGTGCATTGGGGATTTCATCTCGACCTTTAGCAAACCATTCACCTTCTTTTGTTTTACTCCACAACCCATTATCGAGCAGACAAGTAACCGCATAAACGCTTTTATCACTTAGCAGCATCATAGGCCCTGATTCAATAAGTTTTACGTTTTTTTGTTGCCAGTTTTTATTATAGCCAGTAATGCTTTTAATTTTATTTTGTCGTTTTACGGTATCTAAATCTTGTGCGCCTTCGCCATATATAAAGGCTACCTGTGATGAGCGCTCTGCAAACCATATTGCATGAGCCTGTGCTTGTTCGCTGTATGCGCTTGATATTGAAGTGACTAATGCCATGCAGGCGAAGGGTAATATTTTCATTTTTTTCTCTAAATTTAAGGAGGTATTTATTTTTCGATGTTGAATACGTTTAACTCAAAAATAAAAACAACCCCTAATAACTTTGTAAAATTTGTTGCTGTAGGGTAGCTCTTTTTATTCTGCTTGTATATTATTGCAAATAACAATTATTACCATTTGTATTTCGTGCTTGTTTAATCGGCTCTAGTTAAAAAATTTTTTAGTGAAAACTTAACCGATTAAGCTTGTATGATATCTAAGAGATAGAATGAACTTAATAAATCGATACCAAATATCAGCCCTAACAATTGCTATAAGTACCATTTTAGCGCCTTCTGTATACGCAGCTTCAGCATCAGATAACATTGAGAAAATAGCGGTTTCGGGGGTTAGACAAGCTTTTCGTGGCGATGTGCCTTTAAGCGAGCAACCACAAAGTATTGAGTTTATATCAGCAGAAAACCTCGATGACGCAGGAGTGACTACACTCACCGATATATTTGATTTAACGCCGAGTATTTCTGAACAAAATGATTTTGGTGGATTGTGGGAAAGCTTTGCAATACGTGGGTTAGTAGGCGATGAGAATATACCTTCAGGCTTTTTAATTAATGGTTTTTCATCGGGTCGAAGTTTTAGTGGTACCCGCGATACTAGCAATATTGATTATGTAGAAGTGATGAAAGGGCCTGGCTCTGCTCTTTATGGCCGTTCTGAGCCTGGCGGTACTATTAATATCATTACTAAAAAGCCACAGTTTGAAGAACAAGGCTCTTTGAAAGTATCTGCAGGGAGCTGGCAAAGTTATCGCGCTGAAGGCGACTACACTAATGCAATTAATGATCAAGTTGCTTTTAGAATAAACGGTGCAATTGAAGACGGTGAGGGTTTTAGAGACTACCACGAAAATAAAAAAACAGTGATCACACCTTCAGTTCTTTGGTTAATATCCGACACAACAAAATTAAATTATGAACTAGAGTATGTTGATCAGAATGTGACGTTTGACCGTGGTATTGTTGCTCTAGATGGGAAGATAGACGCATTACCTATTGAAATGTTTTTAGGTGAGCCAAGCGATGAACCAACAGAGGTTGATGCGATTTCTCATCAACTGACCTTTGAGCATCAAATAGGGCAATGGTCACTTTTAAATGGGCTTAGCTATAGCGATTCTAAATTTATAAGCGAATCGAGTGATGCTGAACTCGCCCCTAGCAGGCAGCTTTATTTTACTGATGGCGAAACCTTAAGTCGGCAACATAACGAGCGTGATTTTCAAACTAAAAACATCTCAGCGCGCACTGAGCTAAGTGGTAGCGTTACTGCTGCTGGGTTTACCCATCACTTATTAATTGGCGCAGATGCCAGCAAGTTTGATTTTGACAAACTTTGGTACAGATACCGCCCTACGCTTGAAGATACGCGCTATGCAATCAATATGTATAACCCCGTGTATGGGCAAACAGCACCCGAAGGCTCACTTTTATTTAACAGCACTGAAGTACAGCACAGTTACGGGGTTTATATTCAAGATCAAATCGACATCACTGAGCAGTGGAAAGTCCAAGTAGGCGGTCGTTATGATTGGTTTGATCAGCAAATAGATAATCACATTAATCAAAGTCAGTCTAAAAGCAATCAGAGTACATTTAGCCCACGAGTAGGCTTGGTGTATGCTTACTCAGACGACATACAGTATTACAGCAGTTACTCGGAAGGTTTTAGGCCAAACAGTGGTTACGATATAAATGGTGATGCATTTGAGCCAGAATCGACAACCTCTATTGAGGCGGGTGTTAAATTTAGCACCGATAACCTAAATGGCAGCTTTACTGTATTTAGCGCCGAAAAAAGTAATATGTTGACCACAGATTTGCAAGCAGGCGTGTCGACGGCGTTAGGCGAGGTAACTAGCGAAGGCGTTGAGTTTGATTTACACGGTTATATTACAGAGCGCACGTCATTTGATTTTGCCTATACCTACACCGATGCAAAAACAGCAAACGACACGGTTAATACAGATTGGTGGGTAAAATTACCAAAAGGTAGCCCTTTACTTAATATTCCTAAACACAGTGCAAATGCGCGTATTAAAAGAGAATTAAATGATTTAATCGATTTAAATGCAAGCGTTGGTATAGCTGTTCAGTATGAGGGGGAACGCTTAGGTGAAACCATAGACCCTACGTATTACTTACCTTCGTATACGTTGGTGAATTTGTTCGCAACTTACAACGTTAATGAAGATGTGATGGTACAACTGAACATTAATAACGTGCTTGATAAAGAATATTACTCAAATTCTTACTCTGCAATTTGGACTCAACCCGGTGAGCCAGTTAATTATAAGCTGAGCTTAAAATATAGCTTTTAATTTATCCTTGGGGCAGGCTTAACGATGCTTGCCCCATCACTCTATTCAGGCTTTGCATCTGTTCCAAGTAAAGTGTCAATATAGGCGAGTTCTTCGCTAAAAATACCACTAAAGAATGCAGATTGTTCAATTATTACAGCGTCATTAGGCTGGGCTTTGTAGCTTTGCTGGCACCTGGCAAGTTCGCGAGTTAACCACAGGCACTCATTACTTGCAGTGTTTATAGCTGCTTTTAAAAAAGAGGGCCATTTGATTTTTTGTAAATTAAAGCGATAGAGCATTACAGCGATACAGCCATAGGCTTGTTGTTCTTGTGATGGTGGGTTATCACTCGTTACTACGTCGCTGTTTAACAGTTTACTGTTGATAAGTGCTTGTTGCAGTGCGACCTGTTGTGATTGACTTAAAAAGCTTGTTGTCATAATGCGTGAGTAGCCCTGGTTACAATAGAAAATAGCATTTTGTATTAAAGGCTAAGCAAGGCGTTTTATGACTCATGCAGCACCGAAAAAATGCAACAACAGTGATAACAAAATTGGCCTGACTCTTTACTGAATTATTAAAATACAATTGTAATTGATTGGATAGTTTTGAAGTATATTAGCATCAATATTTTAATATCAATGCAGCGCATAACTGAGTTAGGTAATTGACTAAATAATTACTATTAGATGCGTTTTTAAAGGAATAAAGATGTTTTTATCATTTTTTAAAAATCTTTTATATTGTTTATATAGTAATTTACTCGGTCAAATCTATCACTCATCCGCAGAGACAGATGTTATTGCTTAAGGTGCTTTATCAGTTGAGTTATAAATCTACGCTAGGTGTTACTGAGAAATAAGAGTTATATACTTTATCAAGGTGTGGGTGTTATGCAGTAAGCCGTTTAAAGAAACTATGCCCAGATAAAGCGAGTAAATTTTTATTACCTAAACTGACATGTACAAAAGCAGAACGCTATTTTAAATAAGAATAAAGCCGAGTAACATTTACGTTCAAACCTTTCTGAGCCCTCAATAAAGACAAAGTCCTCACTAAATCTATCATTGTAAAAATACAGTAATAATGAAAATAAGAACAAGCTGATTGCTTAGTAATTGAATAAAATGATGCTCTGAGGAAAGCTTACATTAGTTGTGTAATTTTTATAGTTTGTATTGGTAAAACATTTTCATTTCTTTCTTAGTTATTGATTTTAAAGCTATTTAGATATGGTCTTTTTTTTGCTTGGTTATTGTTTTTTAACCCTTTAAAAATATAGCAATCAAAAAATCATTTAAGGAAGAAAAGTTATGGCAGAGTCATTTAAGTACGCAAATAATAAAGGACATGCAGGAGAGCTTCATCAAAAAGCTAATAAAGACCATCCCGTAATGACAACCGCACAAGGTTGCCCTATTAGTGATAATCAAAATTCATTAAAAGCAGGTCAACGCGGACCAGGACTATTGGAAGATCATGTGTTACGAGAAAAGTTGTTTCACTTTGATCACGAGCGAATTCCTGAGCGAGTTGTTCACGCAAGAGGGTATGGAGCACATGGTTACTTTGAAACGTATGATGCTTTAGATGATTTGACTTCTGCTGATATTTTTCAACGTAAAGGTGAAAAAACACCTGTTTTTGCACGCTTTTCAACAGTGGCGGGTAATCAGGGATCGCCTGATTTAGCACGTGATGTGCGAGGTTTTGCCGTTAAGTTTTATACGCAGGAAGGTAATTGGGATCTGGTAGGCAATAATATCCCAGTTTTTTTCATTCAAGACGCGATGAAGTTTCCCGACCTTATACATAGCGCAAAAGCAGAACCAGATCGTGGTTTTCCACAAGCGCAAACAGCCCACGATAATTTTTGGGATTTTGTAAGTTTGTCGCCAGAATCCATGCACATGGTTATGTGGGCAATGTCAGATAGAGCTATCCCGCGCTCATTAAGGTTTATGGAAGGATTTGGCGTTCATACTTTTAAGTTTATTAATGCACAAGGTGAAGAAAAATTTGTTAAGTTCCACTGGAAACCTAAAGGCGGTATGCAGTCAGTGGTTTGGAATGAGGCATTGAAATTAAATGGCGCTGATCCTGATTTTCATCGTCGTGATATGTGGGAATCAATTAATAGTGGAGACTATCCAGAATGGGAGTTGGGCATTCAAGTATTTGATCAAAAATTTGCTGAAGAGTTCGAGTTCGATGTTTTTGATGCCACTAAACTGATACCCGAAGAGCAAGTACCAGTTAAAATTATTGGTAAAATGGTGCTCAATCGAGTCGTAGACAACTTCTTCGCAGAAACCGAACAGGTTGCATTTTGCACACAGAATATAGTACCAGGACTTGATTTTACTCCTGATCCTTTATTGCAAGGCCGTAATTTTTCTTACCTAGATACACAAACCAAACGCCTAGGTGGGCCTAATTTCACACAAATTCCTATTAATGCAGCAAAATGCCCGATGAGACATTTTCTTCAAGATGGCCACATGGCAATGCAGAACCCTAAAGGCCGGGTTAACTACGAACCTAATTCATTCAGCGGGGGTGAAAACAACCCGCGAGAGTGCCCTGTACACGGATTCAAAAGCTCAGAATCTGAAACTGACGGTGGTAAATTACGCTATCGCTCAGAAACATTTAGTGATCACTATAGCCAAGCACGACAATTTTATTTAAGTCAAACCGACGTTGAGCAAACGCATATTCAAGACGCTTTAATTTTTGAGTTATCTAAAGTAGAGCATTTACGTATCAGAGAACGCGTGGTTTCTCATCTGTTAAACATTGATAACAAGCTTGCTGAGAAAGTTGCATTGGGTTTAGGTTTACAAACTATGCCAGATGCGGCAGAAGCGGCGCTTGATACCCGTCAAGATTTACCAGTATCTGATGCGCTAAGCATTTTAAAAAATGCGCCAAATACATTTAAAGGCAGGAAGCTTGGTATATTAGTAAGTGATGGTTTTGATGCTGAAACCTTTAACTTATTAATACAAAGCCTTAAAGAGGAAGGTGCAAGCCATGAAGTTATTGCGGCTCAAGTTGGTGGTGCTAAAAATAGTAATGGCGAGATTGTTGAGGCCGATCAGGTGATTAACGGCGGACCTTCGGTGCTTTACGACGCAATAGTTCTGCTTACCACTAATGAAGGCGCTAAAAAGCTTGCTGAAATACCGGAGGCGAAAGATTTTGTCAGTGATGCTTATGCACATATGAAGTATATCGGCTTTAGTGATAAAGCAGCTCCTTTAATCGAGGCTACTGGTTTAAATGGACAACTTGATGATGGCTGGTTGGATTTAAATAAAATTTCCGCAAGTGAGTTTGTCTCAAAAATTCGTAACCTTAGGTATTGGAGTCGATAAATCGTATAACAAGGGCTAGTGAGAACTAGCCCTTGTTATTGATGGCACCGTTTTATTTGAGGATTACAAAAATTTAAAGGAATAAAATGAAACTAATTTATGTCGATGATAACTTGCCGGGCATAACTCGTAAGAGGCATGAAAACCAATGGGTTTATTATGATCCTGCAGGAAAGAAAATACATGATAACGATGAAATAAAGCGTTTAGACAATCTCGCTTTTCCCCCCGCATACAAAGATGTATGGTTATGTCCAGAAGAAAATGGGCATATTTTAGCTACTGGCTACGACAGCAAAGGCCGCAAGCAATACTTTTATCATCCCGAGTTTAGGGAGCAGCAAGAGCTTAAAAAGTTTGAAGCATGTGTTTTATTTGGAAATAAACTGCCTTTGTTAAGAGCAAAACTATCGGAATATTTGCGAGGTAATGAGCTAGATTACCAGCGCACGATCGCAGCCGTTGTACGTTTAATGGATCTTGGAGCCCTGCGCGTTGGCTCTAAAAAAAATGCCAAACATAATAATAGTTTTGGTGCTACAACATTGCGTAGCCGGCATGCAAAACTAACGGGTAAAAATATTCGCTTAAAGTATAAAGCAAAATCCGGTAAGCAAAGAGAAGTGAACATAACAGATAAAGTGCTTAGCTCTATCATACAGCAGTTGCAAGATTTGCCTGGGCAGAGCTTATTCCAATATATCGATGAAGGCGAGTATTGTGATGTTACCTCCAAAGAGGTGAATGAGTTTATTCAAAGTGTTATGGGCGAGCAGTTTAGTGCAAAACATTTTAGAACATGGCGGGCCAGTGTTTTGGCATTTGAAGTCTTACATAAATCAAACGGCCAGCTTTCGCTTAAAGATATGTTAGATAGCGTTTCAAGTAATTTAGGGAATACCCCAGCAATAGCTCGTAATTCATATATTCATCCAAAGTTGATTGAGCTGTGTAAAGGAGGCAAGGAAGCTCTAAAGGACTTTAATAACTTAGACAAACTACCCCGTAAGACTAAGTATCTGAGTCGCTATGAACGTGGGTTGTTGATATTTTTAGAAGAACAATGCTAATAACGTTAGTCTCTTTGTAATTCTACTCATATTTCAATCGCTTGAGTGATACCTATGTGTGTGAACTTTTTACAACTTCTAGCAACTTTTACTTTAAAGCCTAGAGTTTCACTCTACTTTTTTATTTATCTAGCTGATTTTAAAGGATTAAAACTTTGGTTTGAATGTTGCTAATTACTAAGCGTACTTTCTTAAACAAATAAAGGAGTTATTATGAGTACTGTTATTACTGGGTTATTCGATAATGCATCACAAGCAACATTAGCAATTTATAGATTAGAAGCTTTAGGTGTAAGTGAGGCGGATATAAGCATTGTCGCTAACGACTCGTATACAAAGGAAGACTTTGCTGTAGATGAAGGGACCAAAGCAGCAGAGGGCGGTTTGTTGGGCGCTGCATCTGGTGGCGTGTTAGCGGCAATTATTGGTGGTTTTACCGCTGTTGGAGCAGTCGCTTCTGGTGGTGCCGGCTTATTAGTTGCAGGTCCTTTGGTTTCAGCACTTGCAGCTGGTGGCGCAGGTGCTGCCGTTGGTGGGACTTTAGGCGCAGCAATCGGCGCATTTATTCCAGAACATGAAATTAAGTATTATGAAGACGCAATTGAGAAAGGTTCAATACTCGTCGGTGTTAAATATAACAGCGATAACAAAAATAGTGTTGAAGAAATTCTTGATAATGCTGGTGCAAGCAAGGTTTCAAAAGCGTAATATTTTAGAATGCGCTATCAGTATCTAAAATGTATAAAGGTGGAACTGCGTTCCATCTTTTTACGTGTTTGAATTTAAAACTATCTGAGTTTGGTATATTAATCTATATTGGCAACCAATGAATTACTTAGCCCACCTTTATTTAGCACAGCCTACGGCTGATTCTCATTTTGGCAATTTGCTGGGAGATTTTGGTGGCCAACGACAGGTAACGCATCTACCTACAACTGTAAAAAGTGCGCTAGATAACCATTATTTAGTGGATAAATTTACTGACACACATCCTCTAGTAAAAGAAGCTAAGCAGCTTTTTTCAGCCAAGCGCAGGCGCTTTGCAGGTGTGGCAGTTGATGTGGTGTTTGATCATTTTCTTATTGCGCATTGGCAGCAGTTTAATAACCAATCACTAATTGATTTTAAGCACACCAGTTATGACCTTTTGGACAGGCGTATACCTGTAATGCCACAGAAAATGCAGCGTGTAGTAACCAGTATGACGAAAAACGATTGGTTTAAGGAGTACGAAAGCATTGATGGGGTAGGGCGGGCGCTTGATAATATTGCTAAACGTATTCGCTTTACTAATAATTTTGCAGGTACCGCTGAAGATATAATCCGCCATTATAGTGAGCTAGATGAGCTCTTTTTAGCGTTTTTCCCTGAGCTGATTAAGCACGTTAATGAGTTCAATTTGGAAAGCGCACCAAAGTAGAGTGCGCTTACAAAATAAGTGGTTTAGTCGTCTGGTCCTTTTAGGGTAAATACTAAATGTTTGCGCATATCTTTTAAAATTACGCCTTTTTTGAGCATGGCACCGCTTAAGCGTTTTTGCCACTTTAGTAGCTCCGGCTCTGCGGCTGTAAGTGCTTGTTGGTTTTCAAATTGAAAACACATTAGTAAAGAACCTGGAAATAAATGATATTCCACATCAAACCAGCATTGCAGCATACCTGGGATTTCAGCACGGCCTTGCTCTTCTATTTTGTCAGCAACATTGAGAACGAGAGCTTGTTGTTTTACTTGCACAGCAGATAGTTTTTTCATGTGGAGATCCAATTTAGAGGCTAAAAATACAGCCGGAATATTGCATTATACCCAAGCTTTCAGGGTGATAACAATGTTAGCCATACTTTAAATTAGATGGCTCACTGTGAATATTGATTGTAGTTAGTTTGGTAGTACAACCAGTTTGAATACACTATTTATCAAGGGAAATTATGAATTATATAGCTGTTTGTTTCGTTATTATTTTTATGTTGTCAGGGTGCTCTGAAGAGCAAGTTTCTGAGCAAAAATTAAAACCTGTTTCTGTCATAGAGTTAAATAAAACTAAATCGTTTGATAGTCGTATTTTATCAGGTGTTATCCAACCTGCTAATACAGCCACTTTAATGTTTGAGGTTAGCGGCAAGGTTGAAGACGTTTTTTTTGAAATTGGTGAGTCTTTTAAAGAAGGTGAGCCGTTAGCTAGGCTGGAACAAACAAAATATTTATTGGCAGTGCAAGAGGCCAAAGGGCAGGTCTCTAATGCTAAGGCTATGCTGCTAAATGCTAAGCAGGACTTTGAGCGCAAAGCATCACTGGTTGATGATGGCGCTGTGTCACGCGCGCAATACGATGTAGTAAAGTCGCAATATGAGAGTGCCAAAGATAAAGTCGATATTGCTAAAGTTCGACTAGCGATGGCAAAAGAAGAGTTACAAGATACCACGCTAATTGCGCCCTATGCAGGGACTATTTCAAAACGTAATATTGAACCTTCACAACAGGTAAGCCCAAATACATCTGCATTTATAATTCAAGGTAAAGAAAATTTTGAAGTCTCTATCCTTGCCCCTGAAGCGATTCTCTCCTCATTAGCTATTGATAAGCCTGCTAAGGTAACTATTTCAGCATTAGATAAAACGTTGAATGCCAAAATTAAAGAAATTGGCACAGCTGCTCAAGGCGCGAATGCGTTTCCTGTTATTTTAAAAATATCTGAAAATGATGTTGCAGACATTAGAACGGGTATGAGTGCTGAAGTACAATTTAAACAACAGCAGGAAGCCACAGATGCTTTTGTAGTACCTGTAAGTGCCATTATGGCGCAAGAAAATAATCAGCATTTTGTTTTTAAGCTGTTACCTACAGCGCAAGCTGAATCACAACAAGCAGGTTATGTTTTACAAAAAATAACCGTGGACGTAGTAACGTTTTTTGCGCAGAAAGCGCAAATTAAAGGCGATTTAAAAGAAGGGGAGCGAATTGTTAATGCGGGAATGGCTTTTTTACACGATGGGCAAAAAGTGACGCTTATCGAGGGTGAAATCAAGCGCCTTAATCCATAACCCGTGACGGAGATTTAAACGATGAAAATCCCTACTATTTCAGAGCTTGCTCTTGATCATAATCGCTTGATGCTGGCCATCGTCTTTGGCCTTATGCTATTTGGCGCATTTAGTTATTATCAACTACCCAAACAAGAAGATCCTAAAATAAAAATTCGTGAGGCGGTTGTAACAACCGCTTACCCTGGCATGAGCGCAAAAAAAGTAGAGCTGTTGATCACTAAAACACTCGAAGAAGCGATACGTGAAATGCCCAGTATTGCCGAAATTCGTTCAGTATCTATTCCAGGTCGCTCTATTATTCACGCAGAGCTCAAGCAAAGTGTTGAGCAAAGTGCGTTTGATCAGCAGTGGGATATACTGCGTGACCAAATTAACGCGGTTCGAGGTGAGCTACCCAGTGGTACTTTACCTTATGTGATTAATGATGATTTTGGTGATGTTGCCGTGTTAACGGTGGCACTTATTGCAGATCCCGCTTATAGCATGGGGGATCGCCAAGATGTGGCGCAACATATTGCCGATATGATGCATCAAGTCGAAGGCACAAAAAAAATTGATATTTTAGGCATTCAGCAAGAGCGTATTTTTATTGAAACTAAAAACGCTAAGCTCGCTCAGTTAGGGATTGCACCCACACAATTGATTGCGGCTTTAAAAAATCAAAATATTATACGTCCCAGTGGCATTATTGATGCCGATGGTGAAAACTTTATTATCCAGCCTTCTGGGAATTACCAAAGCCTAGCTGATATACGCAATACGCTGATCACTGTTCCCAATCAATCACAAACCATCTTATTACGTGATATTGCCAAAATAAGCCGTGAAGTGATCGACCCCCCATCAAGAACAAGTTACTACAATGGCCGTCAGGCCATTATTTTTGCAATCTCTAAGGATGAACAAGCGGATGTGCTGAAGTTCACTCCTAAAATGGAAGCGATGATAGCTCAAATTAATCAAACTATACCTGCGGGCTATCAATTAAAAAATATTACCCGACAAGCTGATGTGGTTGCCGATGCTGTATTTGGTGTGAGCTTTAGTGTGTTACAAACCATTGTTGTTGTCTCTATTGTGGTTATTATGTTTTTAGGTCTACGCACCGGCTTGATTGTAGGTTCGATTGTACCTGCAGCTATTTTAATCACGCTTTCAATTATGAACTTTATGGGTATTCCGCTGGAGCGTATGTCGCTTGCCACGTTAATTATAGCGCTTGGGCTACTGGTTGATGATGGCATAATAATGGCTGAAGATTTTAAAAAGCGTATCGAAGAGGGCGAAACGCGTGACGAAGCTATTCGTAATACCTCGGGTACGCTTGCGATACCCTCTTTAACCTCATCGTTGACTACTATTCTTGTGTTTTTGCCATTGATGTTGGCGCAAAGTAGTGCGGGTGAATATACACGCTCTATTTCGCTGGTGGTGTTAATTGCATTGCTTATTTCATGGGCGTTGAGCCTTACCTTTACTACTTACTTGTGTCATCGCTTTGTGAAAAAGGAAACGAGGCAAAGGCAAAATATTATTCGCCGGAAAATTAATGGATTTTTCGATAGCCTTAGTCCGCTTTATGAAAAAGTATTAAGACGAATTATGCGCGCTCGTATAGCTTTTGTTGTTGTGATATTGGGGCTATTTTTTGTTGGTGGTTGGGCTATGAGTTTAGTGCCAGCTAAGTTTTTTCCAGACTCCGACCGCGCACAAATTTTAGTGTATTTAGATATGCCAGCTGGTACGTCAATGCGTAAAACTGATGCAACGATACAAGCCATTTTAAAAAAATTGGATGATAAAGCACGTTTTCCGCATATTAAAAAATATGCTGCTTATGGTGGATTTGGCGGGCCACGGTTTGTTTTGTCACTCACACCGATTGATCCTGAGCCTTCAAAAGCATTCTTTATGATTGATGTTGGAGAGCGAAAACTAGCTGAGCCAACAATAAATAGCGTGCGCGACATGTTTGCTCAAGACTTTCCTGAAGTTATGGGGCGCGCCACTAAAATGTTTTTAGGGCCATCAGATTCTTCACTGATAGAGATTCAAATTAAAGGCCCAGACAGTAATTATATTTATTCTATTAGCGAGGAAATTAAAACCTTATTGCGTAATACAGACGGCGCATTCGATATTAAAAGTGATTGGGAAAACCGCATTACTACACTTAAAGTTGAGGTTAACCAGCAAAATGCTCGTCGTGCTGGGGTTAGTTCAAACGATGTTGCACAAGCATTAGAAACCTACTTTTCGGGACGCACAATCTCTGAGTTTCGTGAAGGTGATGACATATTCCCCATTGTGTTAAGGGCACAAAACAGTGAACGTTACGATCTAGACCGTATTAACAGCGTAAATGTTTATTCTTCGGCTCGAGGCGTTAATGTTCCTTTAATGCAAGTGGCCGACATTCGCTATGAAACGCAATTTGCGCGTATTGCGCGTGAAAATTTATTTCGTACTGTAACAGTACAAGCTAAAAATCAGATTATGTCGGCGCAAAGTATGGTGCCATTAATTGAAGGAAAACTTGATAAAATAAGAGAAAAATTACCCCCTGGTTATGAAATAGAATATGACGGTGTAATTGGAGACTCTGCGGAATCGCAAGCGTCAATTTTAGCTAACTTACCGCTGTGTATTGCCATTATGGTGTTTATTATTATTGCGCAATTTCGCTCTTACCGTGCAACTAGTATTGTGTTTTTGACTGTGCCATTGATCATCATTGGTGCCGCTTTTGGTTTGTTAATTATGCAGGCAAACTTTGGGTTTATGGTTATTTTAGGTCTATATGCGCTTGCCGGAATTATCATTAATAATGCGGTTATATTAATTGACCGTATTAATATTGAACGTAAACAAATTGAGCACAGTGAACAACAAACCGCTGAGCAGTATAATCAGCAAAATTATGAGGCGGTGATCAGCGCTTCTTTAAGACGTTTACGACCTATATTAATGTCTACTTGTACAACAATAATAGGCTTAATGCCGCTCATTTTATCTAAAGATGTTTTGTTTTATGGCCAAGCAAGCACTATTGCGTTTGGTCTTGCAATGGGAACAATTTTAACATTAGGGTTTGTTCCGGTTGTGTATACTTTTTTCTTTAAAATAAAGCCGGTTCAAGCAGATAAACAACAAACCCAGCGTGAGTTAGAGCAGGCTTAATACGAAGGGCTGATAATAGTTTCATCCCTATTTAGTGGTAATTTTAGCCACTAAATAGGCCTGTTTTATTCATGCTTTATTTGTTTAGATAAAAACAAGTTAGTAACGTCTGCGACTTTGATTAACGACTTTTTATCAGCTTGACTCCAAGTTACCTTTGAGCCCACACTTTCACAACAAATGACACCTAACGGTTTGCTATTAAGTGTATAAATGTAATCAAGTAAAGAATAAATATCGAGAGGCTCAAAGTAAGAGTGAGAGAATGGCTTGGTTACTTCGTTATTTCTGGCATCAGAAGCGTCGAGTACTTGGTTAGCTAAAATATAGTTGAAATAAGCAGGGGAGTTTTCTGTGTATAGAACAGTTCCACTTAACACGTCATTATTTTCATCAAGGCAAGCTAAGCAATTTAATGCACTGTAATCTTTATTAAATAACCACAGACTGACTCGATTAGCATTGGGAATAAGCGCTTTTAACTCTTTGCATATTTGCTTTAGTTTCCTGTCACTAGAAACATTAGGATCGCTAATTTTTACTGCTAAGTTTTTTAAGTTAAGGTTTTTAGGATTATAAACATTGAGTAAGCTATTGAGCTTAGCTTTATCAAACGGTTTAGTTAAGTAGCCATCCATACCAATATCTAAATAATGCTCAATGTCTTGTTTTAGGGTATTTGCTGTCATAGCTATAATCGGAACTGTTTTACCTGTAGGAAGCGCTCTAATAGCTTGCGTAGCTTTTATGCCATCCATTTCAGGCATTTGTATATCCATGAAAATTAAGTCTACCGAGTGCTCCTTGAAGTACTTAACGCATTCTTTACCGTCCTCTGCGATAATTAAATTAGCATTATGTGCTTTGAGCATTTTAACAATAATAAGCTGATTTATTTTATTATCTTCGGCAATTAAAACAGTACTACCTTGAAGGTTTGTTATATCAGTGCACTGCTTCGAGGTTGGTGGCAATAAAGCAATCTCAAAGCTTTGCTCATAGGTAAACGTGGAGCCCTTATCTATTTTGCTGGTAAAGCTAAGGTGCCCCTGCATTAACTCACTTAAACGAGCGCAAATTGATAAGCCTAAACCTGTGCCTCCATATTTCCTTGAGGTTGATGAGTCGGCCTGATGAAACTCTTTAAATAAATGTTCTTGAACAGTCTCATTAATACCAAGGCCTGTATCAATAACTTCAAAGGTGAGTACTTGTGTTTGCAATGTACTATTTTTAACACTTATCTTCAGCTCTACTTGGCCAAAGTTGGTAAATTTAATCGCATTTGAGCACAGGTTATTTAAAATTTGCGAAATCCGAAGAGGATCGCCTTTTAAATTGTCTGCTATTTTTGGGTCTATCGATGTAATCAGCTTTATGCCTTTAGCAGATGCCTGCTGTAACAGGGGTTTTATTACATCGCTAATAACCTCATTAAGACTGAAGTTGATATGTTCAATTTCTAATTTGCCAGCCTCAATTTTAGAAAAGTCTAAAATATCGTTAACAATATTTGATAAGTAATGTGCTGACTTTAATATGCTTTTTAAGGTGCTGTTTTTTTCCTCTGTTGTTGTCTCTGAGATAGCAAACTCAGCTAAATTTAAAATTCCATGTAATGGGGTTCTCAGCTCATGAGTTATATTTGCCAAAAATTTACTCTTTGTGTTATTGGCGATATCCGCGGCTTCTTTTAACTTTTCTAGCTCTTTATTGTGCTCTTTTTGTTTTTCTAACGCCATAAACAGCTTTTTATTATTAAGCCGAAGCTCTAATTGCGCAATAACCTCTTTGCTCAAAACCGTGAGTGCATTTATTTGTTTGCTTGAAAGCTTTTTTGGTTTATCGCTAATAACACATAACGTACCTATAGCGTTTCCTCTTGGTGTGATGAGAGGTGCACCTGCATAAAAGCGAATATTTGGGTCGTTTGTAACTAAGGGATTATCGTGAAAGCGGGTGTCAGTAAGTGCATTTTGAACTTCGAATACTTGGTTTTCTAGAATTGCGTGAGAACAAAACGAGATATCTCGTGCGGTTTCGGCTACATCAATACCATGCTTTGACTTAAACCATTGCCTGTCAGGATCAACAAGACTTATTAGTGAGATTGGCGTTTCGCAAATATCAGATGCAAGCTGGGTTAAATCGTCAAAGGATTTTTCAGCTTCAGTGTCTAAAACGTCATACTCATATAAGTCTTTTAGCCGTGATAGTTCATCCTCAGGTGTTGACGCTTTTATCATTATGTAACCTTGTTTTTGTTATGCTTAACAATGAGTAATAGAATAAAAATAATAACGCATTAGCTAGGGTCTGTTGACCTTTCAAGGTTAAATTTGCAGCAGTCTGTTTGGCATTTAGGCAAGGCAGCGCCTATGTGGTGTGGTTGTTCCCCATAAATAGGCGATAACGCAGCATCAATACCAAACAGGCGCTGCCCGAAGGGTTCTGCCTAGGGGCGATTTACTCTTTGTTGCTCGGTTTTTACTTAGCCCACTAGGTTACAAACCTCGCGCCGCGATTAAACCGCCCCTAGCTTGAACAAATTTTAATCCGCAAAGGTCAACAGACTCTAGTATAAAATGAAAAAATACGCGTTTAATGTCAATTTGCTTAAAGTGTATTTTTATTTACGAATTTATCTACTGTTGAAAATTTAAGCTAAATTGTTGTGCTTAAGTATTTAGCTTATATGACCTTTTAAATTTTTACGAATTGATTTAAAACAATCCGTCTTATAGGGAGTCAATCAACAATTTTATTTCGACCACTATTTTTTGCCTCGTATAAATAGTCATCAACGTATTTTAAGCTGCTTTGTAGGCTAATTGTGCCATCGTGGGTAAGCAGTCCAATACTAACAGTAAAGCTAATATTTTTATTGCGATAGTAAACTTTATGTTCATTCACTGCGTTTTTAATACGCTCAGCGGCTTGCTTAGCTTCGGCTTTGTTTGTGTTAGGCATAATAATTAAAAACTCTTCACCGCCAAGGCGAAATACAGCGTCATTTTTTCTGGTGAGGCCATGTAAAATATTAGCGAGTTCTTTTAAACCCTTATCTCCAGCTTCGTGGCCGTAGTTATCATTTATGGCTTTAAAGTGATCTATATCGAGCATTAATAATGAAATATAGGTATTTTCATCTTGTGTTTTTAATAGCTCATCGGTAAGGAACCTGTATAAGGTTCGCCTATTTAAACATCCTGTAAGTGGGTCTACATTAGCCTGTTTTTCTAACTCTTTGTTAAGTGTAAATAGTTCTTGAGTGCGTGCCTGTATTCGTTGCTCTAAACTGGTATTAAGGGCTATGAGTTTGTGTTCTATGTTTATTTCTTTGCTTACATCGTTTTGCACCGCAAAGTAATAAGCGATTTTTCCATCTCTATAAATCGGCGATATTGCCAACTCATTCCAATAGGGTTCCCCACTTTTGGTGTAGTTTAAAATTCGGGTGCTTATAGGCAGCCCTTTTTTGAGGTGAGTTTTAAGTTTAGCTATCGTTTTTAAATCAGTATTTTCACCTTGTAAAATAGAGCCGAGCTTTTTGCCTTCGACTTCAAAAAGGCTATACCCTGTCATTTTTTCGAATGATCCATTAACCCAAATAACATGCTTATTTTTATCGGCAATGACCATTCCTACCGTAGTTTCTTTGAGTGCGGTAACTAAAAAGTCTCGTTCAAGGGCTATTTTTTCACTTCCTGTTATATCCTGAAAAATGCCGTATAGCTTAGTAATTTCACCATTTTTATTTCTTGATACATTACCGCTTGATATTACCGTGCGTTCTTGTTGATCGTCATCTACAACACGTAATTTTATACAACTCCATTCTTGCCCCGTTAAAAGCGCATTTTCGACAGCGCTGGCTATTTTGGGCTTATCATCTGCATGATAAAAGTTTATTGCAGTATCTAACTGTGGTGAATAGCGACTAGGGGAAACGCCATGGATAGTGTAAATTTCATCGGTCCAAAATAATTGGTTGCTATTACAGTCGAGCTGCCAATAACCTACTTTTAAAACTTCGCCTGCGTTTTCTATGATGGTTTGTAATTCGTTATTACTAATAACAGAGGACACTTGGGCAAAATGCTGGCTAAAAACTAAAACCATATATTGATGTTGGTTTTGATCCACATTATGTAAGCAGCAATTTAGTTTAATAGAGTAATCGGTTGCAAATGTGAGCTCAATATCAAATTGGTCTAACTCATTATGTTGCGATTTTAGTGCGAGAATTTGTTGTTGTAATAGTGTTTTGCTTTGAGTTGTACAACAGGCATACAGGCTTTCAATGGTTGGCATGTTTTTGGTTGTAATATTTAGCTCTGACCACCCATCTGAGAGATAACTGAGCTGATGATGGTTATCAAATACCATTAAAAGAAAGTTGCATTTTTCTAGCAGTGCAATATTTATGTCTTTAATATCCATAAGCTCCCTACATATGAAAAGTATTACAACAATATGGTTGAGTATAGACATCTTCTTTTATTTTTTCCGTTTGAAGGCAGTGTAAATAGTGGTCAGAATTTTTACTAAAAACGTATTTCAGGTTTGTTTTTGTGACTTTCCTGATAAGGTATTGGTTGTATAACAATATTTTAACGTTATTTCGTTGCTGTTAACGAAAAGCGAATCATTGGAGATTTTCATGAGCATATTTCGATTGAGTGTTATTACCTCGATTTTTTTAGCCGCAAATTTTTGCGCCAGCAATGCACAAGCCAATACTATAGTGATTCATGCGGGAGAGCTATTAAGCGTCCCTGGCGAAAAATCACAGCAAAAACAAACTGTAGTAATAGAAAATGGCAAAATAGTGTCTGTATCCGCTGGTTTTTTACCGGCCTCTCGATTTGGTGATGATGCCCAATTAATCGATTTATCGACCAGCTTTGTTATGCCAGGGCTTATGGATATGCATGTGCATTTACAAGGTGAGCTTGGGCCAGATAATAAAAAAGAACTGGTTGAAATGTCTGATGCAGATGTAGCAATGCGCAGTGTTCATTTTGCTAATAAAACCCTAATGGCGGGATTTACCACCGTGCGTGATGTAGGTAGCCAAAGCGAGCAAATGTACGCATTACGAAAAGGGGTGGCGAATGGTTGGGTTAATGGCCCGCGTATTATTGCCGGTGCTGGAGTAACTATTACTGGTGGGCATTTAGATGTTGATGGTATGAGTCCTGATTTACTCACCATAAAAACACCACCAACAGTGTGTGATGGCGCAGTTGAGTGCCGTAAAAAAACACGTTATGCAATTAAGTATGGGGCCGATTTAATTAAAGTGGCCTCTACCGGTGGTGTGCTTTCTGATACCACCACGGGGACGGGTCAACAAATGGAAGACGATGAGCTCAAAGCCATTGTAAAAACCGCACATGGGTTAGGGCGAAAAGTAGCAAGCCATGCCCATGCTGCACAAGGTATTAATGCCGCACTTCGTGCAGGGGTTGATAGCATTGAACACGGCAGTTACACCGATGAAGAGGGCATTAAGCTCTTTAAAGAAACCGGCGCTTACCTTGTACCAACGTTATTAGCTGGCGATACTGTGGTTAATATGGCAAAAAATTCAGATTTTATGTCTGCACCTATTAAGGCTAAAGCAACGAGAGTGGGGGGCGATATGCTCAACAATTTTACTAAGGCTTACAAAGCCGGCGTTAAAATTGCCTTTGGCACGGACAGTGGCGTATCAAAGCACGGTATTAACGCAAAAGAAGCCGTATTGATGTATGAAGCCGGTATGAGTACCTCCGATATTTTAAAGTCGGCAACCGTCAATGCTGCTGATTTAATTGATATGAGCCAGAGCTTAGGCACTATAGAGCCTGGTAAGTTTGCCGATATTATTGCCTTAGATTCCAGCCCACTTAGCGATATTAGCGCTTTAATGGATGTTGATTTTGTGATGAAAGAAGGCGTAATTTTCAAACAACAATAAACACTATATTTATTTTATTATGAATGACGTTATAACGCTGGTAGGTCGTACAACAAAATGTTTGTAGACGATTGACCAGCGTTATTTTGTTATACCGTTTTTAGGTAAAAAGGAAGTAGTTTATTTTGAAGAGCTTAGTGGTTTTATTTTTTAGTGTATGGCCTTTGTTAGCAAATAGTGCCTCGCAGCAACCAGTTGAATTTCCTGATGTTGAAAATAATGTAGCTTATGCAAAAGTGGCTTCATTGGGATTTAACTTAGCCGATGAAAAAATAGCCTACGGCAGTAATGAGTCACAGTACGCATTACTTTGGCGCGCAAAACAAGCACTGGTGCAAACGCCGTTAGTTATTTTACTCCATGGTGGCTGTTGGCTTAGTGAGTACGATATTAAACACACGTATGCGTTAAGTACGGGGCTTGCACAAGCTGGCTTTAACGTGTGGTCATTAGAGTATCGAAGAAGTGGTACAAGCGGTGGTGGCTGGCCTGTCACATTTAATGATATAAAAGCCGGTATTTTAGCGGCAAGTACTTACAATAATGGCGAGTTTAAATTAGCTGACTCGGTTGCTGTAGGGCACTCTGCTGGTGGACATTTAGCACTGCTTGCAGGTAGTGAAATAAGCCAGCTTAAAGGCGTTATTGGCTTAGCCCCTATCACTGATATAAAAGCATATGCACGTGGTAATAACAGCTGTCAAAAAGTGACAAAAGATTTTATGCAAGGTATGCCAACTGATAAACCTAAGGCTTACACGCAAGCTAACCCGAGTGAGCAGCCACTTCATCCCCAAAGCATTATTTTACAAGGTGACAAAGACGCCATTGTCCCCGCTTTTAATTTAGCGCAGCTTAAACGCCCGGTGGTGATGCTCGAAGGCGTGGGGCATTTTGATTGGATCCACCCAGGAACTGAGGCATTTAGTACACTAATAAAAAATTTAAATGAGATATAAAAATGAATTTTAATGAGATTGTAGCGCTTGATAAAGCCGACCCGCTGGCTAATAAACGCGATGAATTTGATTTACCCGTAGACACTATTTATCTCGATGGTAATTCACTAGGTGCCTTGCCTAAAGCCGTTAAGTCGCGCGTGGCAGAGGTGGTAAATCAACAATGGGGTAGTTACTTAATTAGAAGTTGGAATGATCACCAATGGATTGATTTACCCAATCAGGTAGGAGATAAAATAGCGCCGATTATTGGTGCTGCAAAAGGCCAAGTGATTTGTTGTGACTCTATTTCAGTTAACTTGTTCAAGCTGTTAAGTAGTGCGTTATCGTTAAACCCTGGCCGAAATGTGGTGTTATCCACGCAAGATAACTTTCCAACCGATTTATATATGGTACAAGGGTTAAGTGACTTATTAGGCCCTGACTTATGTCAGCTTAAATTAGTAGCAGAGCAACACATTGAACAAAGCCTTAGCGATTCAGTGGCGGTGCTGCTATTAACGCAGGTGAACTTTAGAACCGGGCAGCTATTAGATATGCAAAAGCTGACCAAGCTTGCCCACGAAAAAGGCATTTTAGTGATATGGGATTTAGCCCACAGCGCGGGTGCTTTACCGGTTGAGCTCGATAACTGTAATGCAGATTTTGCCGTTGGCTGTGGCTACAAATACTTAAACGGCGGCCCGGGCTCGCCTGCATTTTTATATGTGGCAAAACGTCATCAGGCTAGTGTAAAGCAGCCACTATCAGGCTGGATGGGTCATGCTAAACCATTTGCTTTTAATGCTGAATATCAGGGCGCTGATAATATAAATCAGTATTTGTGTGGCACACCGAGTGTGATTGCTATGAGTGCGTTAGATGCCGCCCTTGATGTATGGCAAAACGTAGACATTTCTCAAATAAGAGAAAAGTCGATTGCACTTGCCGAGGTATTTATTAAATTGCTACAAACACATTCATGCTTAAGTGATTTGCGTTTATGCTCTACTGAAAATGCCTGTCAAAGAGGTAGCCAATTGGCGTTTTCACATACAGACGCGTTCGCTATATGCCAAGCGTTAATTGAAAAAGGGGTTATTGCTGATTTTCGTGCGCCCAATATATTACGATTTGGTTTTACACCTCTTTATACCTCATTTGAAGATATATGGAATGCGGTCATGATTTTGGCTGAGGTGGTTAAAACCCAGCTATATACTCAGCCACGTTTTAATTTAGCAGGTAAAGTAACGTAACGTTATGATGAGCCATTATTCAATAATGGCTCATCAAATTACTTAAGTTAAAAAAGCATCGTGTTAGCAAAATAACTTGCTGCGCCTTTAGTCTATTGTTGCTCTTTTTTTAGATTAAAGTAATTGAGTTGCACTCTCATCTCGGTAGCTTGTTCTGCCATTTGACGTGCTGCCGCCATTGTTTCTTCTGTAATAGCCGAGTTTGCCTGGGTTAAACCGGTTAAACGTTGTACAACAAGGTTAACTTCTTTAATCGCTTGCTCTTGTGCGGAGGTTGAATGCGCTATATGTATGATATTTTTATTAACATCGCTAACAGCTTGCATTATGTGTTTTAATTTCTTCCCTGAGGTGTCTGCTAATTCCGTCCCAAGCGCTATTTTTTGATTACTATTTACAATAATACTTTTTATTTGCTTTGCCGATTTAGCACTACGCCCCGCTAAATCACCGACTTCATTAGCGACTACGGCAAAGCCTCTTCCATGATCGCCAGCTCTAGCAGCTTCCACGGCGGCATTAAGTGATAGCAAGTTTGTCTGAAAAGCGAGGTTGTCAATAACCGTAAGTATTTCGTTAATGTCTTTACTGGCTTCATTCACGTCATCAATCGCGCTAACGGTTTGTATTGATAAGCGATTTCCTTCTTCAGCAATTTGCTCTGCATTGCTTGCCAATGCCACGGCACTTTTTGATTGTTCAGATACTTTAGTTAGCTCATCTAGCATTTGCTCAGTACTTGAGCTTGCCTCTTCAAGGTTGGCTGCTTGTTCCTCTGTGCGTTTGCTTATTTCAGTATTACTTGAAGCTATTTCACCCGCATTTTGCATAACTTGACTAGCCGATACTTGAATTTCTTGAATGACATTAGTTAATTTCTCGATAGTCGCGTTGGTGTCGCTTTTAAGGGTATCGAATACGCCTTGATATTGTCCCTCTATATTTTTGGTAAGGTCACCTTTAGCTAAGTTTGACAAAACGCTACTGACTTCATTTATAGCCAATGAAACTAATGAGGTAGACTCATTAACATTATTTTTTAAATCTTCCAACTGGCCTTGTAATGGCTGTTTTAATTGATGAGAAAAATCGCCGTTTGCCATTGCAGCCATTACTTGGTTGAGGTCGTTTATGACACGTTCGAGGTTAGTTACCGAATGGTTTATATCTGTTTTTAAACTATTTAGTTGGCCTGTCATAGTCGATGAAATAGTATGATCAAAACGCCCCTGACTAATTGCTAGCATGACTGATGAAATCTCAGTTAAAGCAGTATCAATAGCAGTGATTGATGTATTGATGTTACTTTTTAGCTGCTCAAGTTGGCCGCTGGCTTCACCTTTTATCATTTTTTTAAAGTCACCTTGACTAACAAAGGTCATGACTTCACCTATTTCATTCATTACATTATTTAAATTAGCCATACTGGAATTAATATCTTGTTTTAAAATATCAAGCTGACCAGCTAAGGGGGCCTCTAATTGCGCTGAAAACTGGCCTTGTCGTAATGCACTCATAACGTCACTAATCCCATCTATGGCAATACTTAAGCTATTCACTGAGTTATTCACGCTGTCTTTTAGCTGGGCAAGTTTTCCTTTAGCTGGATAGGTAATTTGCTCTTTAAAGTTACCTTGCTCTACGTTAGCCATAATATCTACGATACTATTCATTGTGTTGTTTATTGAGGAAAGCGATTGGTTAATATTACTTTTTAAGGTGCCTAATTCGCCTGCCATTGAGGCATTAATTTGAATATCAAATTGACCATCAGCCATAGCAATCGCAATGTTATTTAATTCGTTTATTACCCCGTTTAGTGAACTTGCGCAATCGTTGGTTGCTTGTTTTAACGTATCTAACTCTCCTCGACATGGTGCTTCAATACGTTGATCAAATTTACCCGCAGCCATTTGGTTCATAACACGGTTTGTTTCACTAATAGATAACTGTAGAGCATCAAGAAGAGTGTTAAATGCTTGAGTGCTAACGCCTATTTCATCGCTTGAATAGACTGTTGCTCGTAATGAAAAGTCACCTTGCTGTTCAACTTTTTTCATCGTATCAGCCAGTGCATGTATTGGCTTTGTGAGTGTTCGCGCAAACCAATATGCGGCAATGGTAACAATGAAAATAGTGACAAAAAGTATCACAATGAGTTGTTGGGAAAGAGTCGTTATTGACTCAAAAGCTTCTTGTTCGTCCATTTCTGCTATGAGTGCCCAGCGAACATTAAATACATTTACAGGTGCAAATGCAGAGAGCACCATTTCATTGTTATAGTCATTTATAACATGCTGCCCTTTTTCATTTTTTAGTGCTTTGATTACAGATAAGGTATTCACAGTGCCTTTATTTGGGTTTCTAAACGAGCTTTCTACAGAGTGGTTTTTCGGATCAATATAAGAGTCAGAGCGCATTAACCCTTCAGGGCCAACAAGGTAGGTCTCTCCGCTTTCGCCCAACCCGTCACGTTCTTTCATAATTGAATTAATATCTTCAATCGATAATTGGGCAGCTAAAATAGCAACCGTTTTACCATCAACAACAATAGGCTTTCCTATAAAGCTTGCAGGGGCATTATATGAAGGGGAGTACTGTTTATAATCTGCAAAAGCAATTTTTTGTGGGTCGTTGCTGTCTTTTAATTGTCTAAATAGGTTCGCTAAATTACTTTTAGCGTAGGGGCCTGTTTGCAGCGATGTTGCAAAGTCTACTTCTTTATAAACAGAGTAAACAATATTGCCATTTGCTGGGTCGATAATGAAAATATCGTAGAACTTATTTATATTAGTCATATCGCGTAGATAAGGGTGATATTGGCGGTGCGCTTGCTCGTAAGAGTCTGATTGCTCTGTGGTGGTTAGTTTTTGTTTTTCACCGATTGGGTTTGGGTTATTAGCTAGATAACGAGATTGCAGCTCAATACTTTTTGGATTCATTTGCTTTAATAGAGATGAAGAGACTGTATTTGTTGGGTTTAGCTGTTTAAATTTTGGGGTAAAAGACTCTTCATAAAAGCGACTTAGCGACGCTGATGAGGTTGAAGGGGAGGTATTATTAAATCCATCTATAAACTTTGTCGCAATATTGGCCATTTCTGGATTTGCTTGCAGCGCATTAAGCTTTTTTTCAATGTTGTTAAAATAGCGTTTAACAGCGCTTTGTTTTACTTTACTCACAGCGTCTAAACGCGAATAAACCTGTTCTGTCATCGAGTTTGAAGCTGTATTAATTGCGACAATAATAATTATTGTTATTGGCACTAGGGCAACAACTAAAAAGGCGGAGATAAGTTTTTTTGTTAAGTTTAATGAATTAAAAAAGTGGTTAATTGTGAGCATTACTATGTCCCTGTAATAAGGTTTGTACCTCAAATGAGCATAGAACACAATTTGTGAAGATCTAGTTAATAATTAAAGTAATGAGTTTTTATTATAAAATAGCCGAGATTGATACAGAGCGCTTTCAATTTTAATGTAATTTCAGCATGCTTTTTTAGCGGTTTAAAGCAAAAAAACGTAGAAGCATTTAAGTGCTCCTACGTTTATTAATAGTCGTTCTAACGTTGAAGTTGAAAAAGCAAACGATGTTAGAGTGCGACTAAACTGCGCTCTAACATAGTTTGAATTTGCTTTACTATTTTAGCTTCAGTTTCGGGTTCAAACTGAGCAATTCGTGGGGTGTGAATATGTCCTGTCGGAATATCTGAATTTAGCTGATTTCGCAGGCGAATACTGCGATACGAAATTTCGTTAGACAAATAACCACCGCCACCGCCTCGCACTGCAATAGCGTCTTTTAATTCATCGAAACTATTAGGCTCAAAGTCTTTTTTTAAGGTAATAACATGATGGTTATCATTAATAGGAAAAGGGCCTTTTGCGCTTAACATAGCGCTAACGGGTAAGCTAAATTCTACAAACTCAGTACCTGGTAATGGGCGGTCGTTCAAGCTTGGAATGAGCGGCGCTGTTTTACTGCCTCCATACACTACATTGGCGTTGTCGGGCGCTGTTACACTGCGGCGCTTGCCTGGAAAGCGCTCAAGGTCAAAGTCTTTACTACCCATGCTAACGGTAACCACCATATCAACATTATTAAGTGCGTAATAAGGGGCAAGTAAGGATTCTATAATACCGTGATCAAAGTCTTCATAACGCACAGGCACCATCACTGTGTTTATTTCAGCACTAATACCTTTATAGTTAATGACTTGGCCATCAAGAAGCAGTGCTGCAACACCCGATGGGTTGCTTTGGTTTATATTTCTATCAAGTAAAAACGGGTCAAATCCAGTTAATAATATTTTTTTAGAGGTGTTTTGTGAGTAGCTAAGATCGGTGCGACCCCGGCTGCCATTCTCTAAAAGTGTTAATAACACTGTTTGCTGCGCCGCGCTCAGCAAAAATGCAGGCTTTGTGGTGCGAATAATTTTGCTTGATTGTAAGCGAGCCCAGTAAAGTGCGCGATCATCTAAGTTTTGCGTTGTAGCGATGCGTTTTTTTGCACTAAACCATAATCGTTTTGAGTAGTCATTAACGGCATCTACGGCTTGTGCATAGCTTGAGAGTGACTTGAATTGCAGCTCAAATTGATTAACTTCGCTGGCAAAAGCGCTTAGCACGCTAGGCATCGCTTGGCTGGCTTTTTCAATTCGCAATTCTTCTGGGGTTAGCGGTGTGTTTAAATTAGCTAACGCATTAGAAGAAGAAAAAATTAAGCTTGCAGCAATCAGTGTTTTTATCATGATGGTCCTAAACTGAGTCGTATTTGTTGTCTACTATCCTATGCCTAATAAGTGGGTGCAAATAAAATCGTTGGTTGGTTTTATGTTGCAAGAAGTATAAAACCGGCGTTAAATCAAAAACTACGGGTATTTTATTAAAAAGAGTCGAAACTCTGTGGTGGGTTTAGCTACAATGGTGGCTGTGTATTTTTTAGTTTTTTAATTTTAGGCAACTATGCAACTTATTCAAATAGATAAAGCTCGTTATCGTAAACATTTAAACCGCGTTATAGTCGGTTGTGCCGCAAGCTTAGCGATTGGTAGTTTAGCTATTTCACAAACGCTTATTGCATTATTTCCCGATGAAAGTGGTAGTCATTTTCATTGGAACTTATTAGGCGTAATTGTTACTAGTATTGGTATTGGCTGGTTGTTAAATAAATACCGTACACATCCTTTTATGACCGAGGTGGTATATGTATGGGAGCTTAAACAAGCGCTTAATAAAATTACCCGCAAGATGGCAAAGCTTAAAGCGGCGGGACGTGAAGGTAATCCTGATGCGCTATTAGCCATTCACTATAGTTATGCAGGCTCACGCTTGTTATGGCGGCTTGACGATAACACCATCACCATGGATGATTTAGCGATTAAACAAGCCGAGTTAGATAGCGTTGCGGCTAAATATAATTTAACCCTTAATGCCGATGACTACGATGACGCAATTTTAAAGCAGTTTTAATTTATAGGAATCACAATGAGCATAATTCTCTATGGTGTCCCGCTTTCTCCCTATGTACGTAAAGTACGTGTATGTTTAGCGCATAAACAACTCGACTATAAACTCGAAATAGTCTCGCCGTTTAATCAACCTGATTGGTTTTTAGAACTGAACCCACTAGGGCGAATTCCGGCGCTAAAAGACGACGAGTTAAGTTTGGCGGATTCTAGCGTTATTTGCCAATATCTTGATGAAAAATACCCTAATTCAGCGTCCTTACTCGGTGATACTATAGAGCAACGTGCAGCCGTTCGCTGGTTAGAAAAATACGCAGATTACGAGCTGGCTCCTTTTGCAACATTTACGGTGTTTCAGCAACGTATTATTGCTCCCACAATGCAAAAGCCAACCGATGAAGCCTTAGTGCAAAGTGCATTAAATGAAAAACTACCGCCTTTATTTGATTATTTAGAAGGTTATTTAGGGGATAACGAGTTTTTTGTTGGCGAGAGCTTAACCCTTGCCGACATTGCTGTGAGCTGCCAGTTAATGAATATGGAGCATGGTGGTGAGCAACTTGATGAGTCGCGCTGGCCTAATCTTGCAGCATTGCATAGCCGTGTAAAACAGGGGACTGCTATGCAGAGCATGCTTGAGGGCGAGCAAAAAATATTAGCCTCATTAAAATAATGTTTATTACTGATTTTTTGCAAAAGCTTAGGAGCTATAAGTGAAAAAAGTACTGATAGTGTGTTTGGGAAATATATGTCGTTCACCTACCGCAGAGGCGGTATTAAAAGCTCGCGCTAAAGAGTTAGGCATTGATTTGCTAGTGGACTCGGCTGGGACTATTGGTCATCATGAAGGTAATCCGCCAGATAAACGCTCTATGCAGGCTGGTGAAAAACGCGGTTATAGTTTTAAAGGTATTTTTTCACGCAAGGTACGCAGCAGTGATTTTAGCGAGTTTGATTTAATTTTAGCAGCCGATACGCAAAACCTCGCAGATTTAACTGCACGTTGCCCCGAGCATTTACAATACAAGCTTGCGTTGTTTTTAGAGTATGGCGAGCAAGCACAAAGCGCAATTCCGGACCCTTACTATGGCGGTGATGATGGCTTTGAAAAGGTACTTGATTTAATAGAGGCCGCCAGCGATAACATTTTAGCTAAGTTAAAGTAGAATAAACTAAAAAGGCGCTCAACGCGCCTTTGGTATGTTATTAACGGTTTACTTTAAAATCGAGCTGTACTTTGGAAGTTGCTGCAACCGCTTTTCCATGTTCAAACTTAGGTGCATAACGCCATTGCGCTAATGCTTCTACTGCCGATTTTTCAAAGGCCACGCCACCTTCAGAACTAAGTACTTGCGGATTTTTTACAAAGCCAGACTCATCTACTTCAAACTCCATAACTACACTGCCATCTTTACTAAATCGCGCCTTGTTTTTAGGGTATTTAGGGTTAACGCGGTATAGCGGCGTTTGCTCTTGGCTTTCTTTCCACGGCACCATTTTAGCAATCGCGATGCAGTGTTTGGTGGCTTCATCACTTTTGCCTTGTTTTTCATACAAGCCAATTAATCTTGAGTGTGCGGTAAGCTCGGCGTTATGATCGTAACTTAAGCTTTCATCAAACACATTTACTACACGGTTAAGTCGTTCTATTGCTTGATCGTATCTTTTTCGACCTTCCGCAAATGACGCCATTAAAAAATCAGCTTTTATTTGTTCAACTGAGTTTTTAGGTAAGTTAGCCAGATAATACTCATCGGCTTCTTCTAGGTAGTTTTTAGCTTCTCGGTATTTTTCATAGCTGAATTTATTAGCTAGTATGGTTGCCGCTTCTAGTTTCATATCAGCCACAAACTTAGGGTTGTTTTGTGTGTTTGCGATTGCTATCACTTGCTCTAAATAATAATCCGCTTTTTGAGCAGAAGGGGCAAAACTAGCCATACCGACTAAAGCATCAATGGTTTCAGGCGATTGCTTACCATGGTTATTAACTAAAATAGTATAGGCTTGTTGATAGAGCGAAAAACGCTTTTCAATCCACTGTTTACCGTATCGATTAATTGATTTTGCATAGTTAATCGCTAAGTTTGCGGTGTTATCAGCATTTTCACCGTAAACAGTTTTACCTAATGTGTAAGCCTGCTCCGCGGCTTGTTGCACATTTTCTTTGGTTTTAATCGCATTTAAGTAATTTTGATACGCGTCGTTGAAAACGGCTTGAGCGTTATTTGTTTGTTCGGCAAATGACGTGGTGCTCAATACAGATAAACCTAAGCCCATCAGTAATGCAAGTTTGTTTAATTTCATAATGATCCCTATTATTTGTCGATAACAAATTAGCAAATCCTTGTGTATATGTCATCACTTTAGGTAAATCAAGGTAAACGCTCGCTAGTAATATATTTGCGGTTAAAGATTGAAAATAGTCGCTACCGTCGCCATATATTTGCCATAAACAGTCTTGTACTACGGTGTATTTAACCTATTTTGTGATATTATCACTTTATCGTGTCGTAGTTTTTTTTATATTTGGATTGGTCGTGGCGCAAGTAAGAGCAAGAGTCCAGCTTAATGTTGGCAAAAATAGTGATATTCCTGCAGAAATTATTTCCTTTAGTGGCTTAAAAGATGGCCAAGAGCATGTTGCGTTAGTGTTTAAAAACGCCGAT
The DNA here is from genome assembly GCF_018732205.1 of Pseudoalteromonas sp. SiA1. NCBI lineage: Bacteria > Pseudomonadati > Pseudomonadota > Gammaproteobacteria > Alteromonadales > Pseudoalteromonadaceae > Pseudoalteromonas > Pseudoalteromonas sp. SiA1. The sequence goes on from NZ_CP076084.1 coordinate 636,429, forward strand.
ACCGAACAAGGTGTTCCGCTTATTCGTATGCATTCTGAATGCTTAACCGGTGATGTGTTTCACTCGTCACGTTGTGATTGCGGTGAGCAGTTAAATGAGTGTATTGAAATGATGCACGAACAAGGCGGTATTTTACTTTATTTACGCCAAGAAGGGCGTGGTATTGGTTTATATAATAAAATTGATGCGTATGTACTGCAGTCACAAGGTATGAACACTTACGAGGCCAACAATCATTTGGGCTTTGCTGATGATTTACGTGATTTTTCGGATGCTGTATTAATGCTCAATGCGCTCAATTTAAAGCATGTAAAATTAATGACTAACAATCCTAAAAAGCTTAACGCATTAAAAGATGCTGGCATAGAGGTGGACTCTGTTGTGGGCACTCATGCACACATTAAAGCTGGGCTTTCAGGTAACAAGGCGTATTTAGAGACTAAAATTAAGCATGGCTCTCATATGCTAGATATTAAGAAAATTAAAAAACCTTAGGGTCTGTTGACCTTTCAAGATTAAATTTGCAGCAGTCTGTTTGGTATTTAGGCAAGGCAGAGCCTATGTGGTGTGGTTATTCCCCATAAATAGGCGATAACGCAGCATCAATGCCAAACAGGCGCTGCCCGAAGGGTTCTGCCTAGGGGCGATTTACTCTTTGTTGCCTACATGGATGTAGGTAAGGGGCGTGAGCAGGACGCGGAAGCTTTGCTCGGTTTTGACTTAGCCCACTAGGTTACAAACCTCGCGCCGCGATTAAATCGCCCCTAGTTTGAACAAATTTTAATCCGTAAAGGGCAACAGACCCTAATATTAACGGCATTTATCGCCACCACCTCTGTAATACCAACCAACGCCGAGTTATACTCGGCGTGTTTTGTTTTAATTAAGAGCAAGTATGTCTACACAATTACGAATTTTTAAAGCGGATGCGGCATTAAAATGGTTTAAAGCGGGTTGGCTAATTTTCAAAACTCAGCCATTAACCTTTATCTTTATGCACTTGTTTATTGGCATTGTTGGCTTGTTGTCTTTATTTTTGCCGTTATTACAAATAGTCGCAGCATTGGCTACACCATTTTTAACCGCTGGTTTTTATCAAGCCGTGCTTACCAAGCAGCAAGGCGGAAAAATTATGTTAGCCGACATTTTGAAACCCTTTTCAGCAAAAGGAAATCGCTTAGGCTTATTTCGCTTAGCGCTTTATCAAATGGGTGCCGGTATTTTAATTGCGCTGCTCGCCAATGGGTTATTTTCCGATGCGATGGCGGTTATGACGCAGCCTGACTTAGACCCTAATACAGCAATTAGCCAAATGCTTGAGAGTATTTCGTTTGCCAATGTGGCACTGTTTTTAATTGCGCTGTCGATATACTTTACTTCGTTTGCCTATGCGGTACCGCTGGTTTACTTTAATAAAGAACAACGTATTTTAAATGCCTTAAAAAGTTCGTTTATGGTGTTTTATTATAATATTTTACCACTGAGTGTTTATGGTATTATTTGCGCATTATTAATAGTGGTGTCGATGTTCTTATCGCTACTACCGCTGTTGATTTTAATGCCAATTTGCTACATTAGTTTCTTTGTTTCTTATCAGGCTATTTTTATGCCCGTTGTGCCACCAAGTGATGACAGTAACATTAAGCCTTTAAGTAGCGAGCAAAGCGGGCGCTTTGACGCTTAATGGATGATACGTTAAAACAAAAGTTAAAAAACTATGTGCTTTGGTTACTAGGAAGGCAAGAGTATTCGCGCCGAGAGTTAACCCAAAAGTTACAGCAAAGAGAAGCAAGCGACGAGTTCATAGAAAACCTGCTTGATTGGTGCGAAAAGCACAATTTTATTAACGAGCAGCGTTACTGTGAAGGGTTTGTAAGAAAGCACATATTTAAATGCCATGGCTTAAAGCGAATTCAAAGTGAGGCCATGAGTAAAGGGATTGATAGAGCACTGCTTGAAACAGTGATTGAAGAGCTGGAAATAGATTGGTTTGAGCTCGCGCAGGAAGCGTACAACAAAAAATATTCAACGACACCGGCAAACCTCGAGTACAAAGAAAAAGCTAAGCGCGTGCGCTACTTAATGTATCGAGGATTTAGCTATGATCAAATAAATTTTGCAATGCAAGCACAGTAAATACAGGTGAGACTTTCACATGCAGCACATGACTACCGCACAAATTAGGCAACAGTTTTTAGACTTTTTTGCCAGCAAGCAACACCAAGTTGTTCCTTCTAGTTCGCTTATACCGGGTAACGATGCCACGTTGTTATTTAATAATGCCGGTATGGTGCAATTTAAAGATGTATTTTTAGGCGCTGAAAGCCGCCCTTACACACGCGCAACCAGTTCGCAGCGTTGTGTGCGTGCTGGTGGTAAACATAACGATTTAGAAAACGTAGGTTACACAGCACGTCATCATACCTTTTTTGAAATGCTAGGTAATTTCAGCTTTGGTGATTACTTTAAGCAAGATGCAATTAAATTTGCGTGGGAGTTTTTAACTGAGGTTGTAAAACTACCAAAAGAAAAGCTGTTAGTAACTATTTACCATGATGACGAAGAAGCCTTTGGCTACTGGGCTAACGATATAGGCTTACCTGAAGATCGTATTATTCGTATTGCAACGAGCGATAACTTTTGGTCTATGGGTGATACGGGTCCTTGTGGTCCATGTTCTGAAATATTTTATGATCATGGCGAGCATATTTGGGGCGGTCCTCCGGGCACACCTGAAGAAGATGGTGACCGTTTCATTGAAATTTGGAACTTAGTATTTATGCAATACAACCGTCAAAGCGACGGGACTATGGAGCCACTTCCTAAGCAATCTGTTGATACAGGTATGGGCCTTGAGCGTATTTCAGCTATTTTACAAGGTGTGCATTCAAACTACGAAATCGACTTATTCCAAGGCTTAATTGCGGCCGCTGCAAGCGTTACCAATGCACAAGATATGGATGATAAATCACTTCGCGTGGTAGCCGATCATATTCGTTCGTGTGCATTTTTAATTTCAGATGGGGTTATGCCATCAAATGAAGGCCGTGGTTATGTATTGCGTCGTATTATTCGTCGTGCAGTACGTCACGGTAATAAGTTAGGTGCTAAAGGCGCGTTTTTCTATAAATTGGTTGCTGCACTTATTGAGCAAATGGGTCAAGCGTACCCAGAGCTTGCTAAGCAACAAGAAATTATTGAAAAAGTACTACGTATTGAAGAAGAGCAGTTTGGTAAAACGCTTGAGCGTGGTTTAGCTATTTTAGAAGAAAGCTTAAGTGATTTAACCGGGGATGTGATCCCGGGTGACTTAGTATTTAAGCTTTACGATACCTATGGTTTCCCTGCTGATTTAACAGCCGATGTTGCGCGTGAGCGCCAGATGACGATTGACCATCAAGGTTTTGAAGCATGCATGGCAGTACAACGTAAAACTGCGCAACAAGCGGGTAAGTTTGGGGCTGATTACAATGAGCAATTAAAATCAGACAAGCACACTGACTTTAAAGGCTACGATAGCACTCATTACAGCGGCACAGTGGTAGAAATTTTTGCCGGTGGCGAAGCTGTATCATTACTTGAAGATGGTCAACAAGGTATTATTGTTTTAGACCGTACTCCGTTTTACGCTGAATCAGGCGGCCAAATTGGTGATAGCGGAACAATCACAGTAGCCGGCGGTGAGTTTGTGGTGACTAATACCACTAAACTGGGTAATGCTTTTGCTCACCATGGAACAGTTCAAGGGCGTATTGGCGTTAACGATAAAGTGGATGCGACTATTGACGATGCGCGCCGTGACAGTATTAAGAAAAACCACACCGCTACGCATATTTTGCATGAAGCACTGCGTCAGCTTTTAGGTGAGCACGTATCGCAAAAAGGCTCACTTGTGCAGCCAGATCGTCTGCGTTTTGACTTCTCACATTTTGAAGCGGTGACCAAACAAGAACTGCGCGAAATTGAGCGCGTAGTGAATGACGAAATTCGTCGTAACTTTGCTCTTAACACTGAGCTAATGGCAATTGATGATGCTAAAGCAAAAGGTGCAATGGCGCTGTTTGGCGAAAAGTACGATGACGAAGTACGCGTTGTGACTATTGGTGATTACTCAATCGAGCTTTGTGGTGGTACACACGTAGAGCGTGCGGGTGACATTGGTTTATTCAAAATTGTATCTGAAAGCGGTATTGCTGCTGGTGTTCGTCGAATTGAAGCGGTAACAGGTGCAGAGGCAATTGCTTATGTAAGCGAGCAAGAGCAACAATTAGCTGATGTTGCAGCGCTTGTAAAAGGTGACAATGCGTCAGTGCTTGAAAAAGTAACTGCCTTGCTTGAAAAGTCGAAAGGGCTTGAAAAACAAGTTGCCCAGCTTAACGATAAACTAGCCAGTGCGGCAGGTGCATCGTTACTTGATTCAGTGGTTGAAATTAACGGGGTTAAATTGTTAGTGGCCAACGTTGAGGGCACAGAATCAAAAGCGCTTCGCGGTATGGTTGATGACCTTAAAAATAAAATTGGCTCAGGTGTTATTGCCTTAGGTGTTGCCAGCGGCGACAAAGTAAGCTTAATTGCGGGTGTAACTAAAGACTTAACTGGCAAAGTAAAAGCGGGTGAGTTAGTTAATCACATGGCAGGCCAAGTAGGTGGTAAAGGCGGCGGTCGTCCAGATATGGCGCAAGCGGGTGGTTCTGAGCCACAAAATTTAACAGCAGCACTTGATAGCGTAACAGCTTGGTTAACTGAGCGTACTTAAGCTTAAGTGGCACTTATAGTTCAAAAATTTGGCGGCACTTCGGTAGGCTCAATAGAGCGTATTGAAGCGGTCGCCGACCTTGTTGTTAAAACTAAGCAACAAGGCCACCAAGTGGTCGTGGTGCTTTCGGCAATGTCGGGAGAAACCAATCGCTTAATTAATCTTGCCAAACAAATCGACTCTCGCCCGAGTAGTCGTGAACTCGATGTATTACTCAGTACCGGTGAACAAGTCTCTATTGCTTTATTAGCGATGGCCATTATTAAACGCGGCCATTCAGCGGTAAGCTTACTAGCCGATCAAGTGAATATATTAACCGATAACATGTTCGGTAAAGCCCGTGTAGAAGAAGTTGCGGCAACGCGTTTAAAACATGAACTTGAACATAACCGTATTGCTATTATTGCCGGCTTTCAGGGGCGCGATATTGAGGGCAACGTGACCACGCTTGGGCGTGGTGGCACCGATACCTCTGCGGTTGAAATTGCTGGTGCAATAAAAGCCGATGAGTGTCAGATCTATACCGATGTTGATGGCGTATATACTACAGACCCGCGTGTGGAACCTAACGCACGACGTTTAAGTCATGTCACCTTTGCTGAAATGCTTGAGCTGGCAAGTTTAGGCGCTAAAGTGTTACATATTCGCTCTGTAGAATCTGCTGGTAAACACAATGTTCCTCTGCGGGTGTTATCTAGCTTTAAACCCGATGAAGGCACGTTAATTAGTTTTGAGGAGAGCGACGTGACAAGCAATGTCGTATCGGGTATTGCATTTAATCGAGATGAGTGCTTAATTAAGGTGCATGGAATGCCGCAAGGCACCAAACATCTTGCAAAAGTTTTGAAACTTTTTGCTGATAATGGCATCGAAATAGATATGATTAATCAAATTAATCATAAAGTTGAAAAAGTCGACTATGCTTTTACTGTGCATTTAAATGATTACTTAAACGCACTTGATTTGTTAACGGCTGAGCAACAGCAATTTGACGCACAGGCAATTGACGGATTGACCAATGTGGCGAAAGTGTCAGCGGTGGGTATGGGGATGAAATCTCATTCCGGGGTAGCGAGTTTATTTTTTGATTCGCTAGCACAAGAAAACATTGATGTGATGTTTGTTGCCACCTCAGAAATTAAAATTTCAGTTTTAATAGATGAAAAATACCTAGAGCTGGCTGTTCGTGCATTACATAAGACATTTTTAACAGAAAATGAATAGATTGAGAGTTTTTACTTACTTTTTAGTCTAATTTTAATTAAAATGTTTGTGCGGAATCTTATAATTTTATTGGAACATGGGAGCAAGAGAATGCTAATACTAACTCGTAGAGTAGGCGAGACCCTTATGATTGGTGACGAAGTAACCGTTACTGTTCTAGGTGTTAAAGGAAATCAAGTTCGTATCGGTGTTAACGCACCTAAAGACGTATCAGTTCATCGTGAAGAAATTTACATGCGCATACAAGCTGAAAAGTCTAACCCTAATCCGGGCAATGCTTAATCAATATAGTATAAAATGTGCTAGTTAATGTAACTATGACATTTGTAAAAGCCACTCATTGAGTGGCTTTTTTGTTTATAAAATCAATCGTTTCTTCGTCGAGTATTGCCTTAGAAATGTATTGCATACCGCTTTTACTTTTTAACAGTAGCCCGCAATCGGTGGTAATTATTTCGTTAATGTCGTGCCAAGCTAACTGGTAATTTTTGTAATGATTGGTTGATTTTATTCCGTCTTCGTCGAAGGTGAGAGTGACTTCAGAACCAGACGCTCTGCTTAGCATTTGCCTGGTAACCCACCATGGGCGGCGATAGTAAAAGGCGATGCATTCGAGTAGGGCTAGCATCAGCAAAAATGTACCTAGGTAATGATCTCCTAAACCATAAATACCAAATAATCCCAATACAACAAGCAGTGCTAATAAAAAATATTTAGGTTGCGCGCGTTTACTATAAGGCAGCGATTGGTCGAAGCATTCATAAAAGTAAGGTTTATCGAGTTTATAGGTTGTCGTAAATACCATGCATCTATACTTAAAAGCTATTTTTTATCATTTTAGCAAGCTATGTGGCAAATGCGCAGCTTAAAAAGAATTAATAGTTCAGAGTTTATAATTAATGGGTAGCAACTTGGCGACTAATACTAAACACAAAAAAAAGCGACCAAATGGTCGCTTTTTAAAAAGGGGCTGAATTAGCAATTTGTTTCTTCAGCGTTGACACCTTCTTTTACTTCTTCACAGGCATCTTCTACTTTATTTTGAACATCTGTCACGGCTTCGTCGATGCGTTCACCGGCTTCTTCTGCATGATTGTCTTCACAACCCATAATAAATGCACTTGCGAATAGGCCAATAGCAGCTGCTTTAAGTGTTGATGATTTCATAATGTAATTCCTTGTATATAAATTTAAAAAAGTTCGTTGTTTCTTATCTACCTGGGGCTTTTACCACGTAAGGCGCCAGAGACAAGTGAAATAACCAGTAAAACTAAAAAGATAAAAAATATGATCTTAGCAATTCCTGCTGCGGCTCCTGCAATACCACCAAATCCTAAAACGGCTGCGATTAGTGCGATCACCAAAAATGTAATTGTCCAGCGTAACATTGTCATCTCCTTGATTTATCTAAGTGTTAAAGTGTTGTTTTTATATAAGCGAGTAATATGCCAGTATTTTATTTTGTTTTAAATCAACGGTTTAACTTATCTTTTTGAGTTTGGCTTTATATTAGGTTGGTAATTTTTACGGTTTTATCTGTAACTTATTCACAGTGGTGTCTGATGAGATAATAAATAGTTTTTACAGTCGTTATTTTGGTAAGACCAATTAACATTTGCTTTGGCAGTTTTTAGTGGATTAGCTCATTAGGTATATTTTTATGTGTTTTTACAGAATATTAGGGTTTTTATATATTCTTTGTTTATAACGAACATTTTTACCATCTATATATATAGGTTAAATAAGCTATTTTAGGTGGTGTTAACCTTATTGGTGATATGTTACTTTTAGATTAATTGGTTTTACCAATTTACAATGTGTAGACAAAAGAATAGTTTTTGTTACTATTGGTGAATATTTATTTAAATAAACTGACTTTTTATGTATTCAGTTTTGAACAGGGGAGAATTATGGATATAGGGGCTTTGCTCACAACTGCAGGCAATTTAATGCTAACCGGTATGGTGGGGGTGTTTGTATTTCTTTCTTTATTGATTGGTGCAGTGACAGTTATGTCTAAGCTGGCTAGCAAATTTTCTCAGCCAGAACTTGAAGTATCACAGAGAACACCATCTTTTAAATCTCAAGGTGTGCCAAATGAGCACATCGCTGCAATTAGTGCTGCCATTGCTCAGTACAAAACAAATAATAATTAGAGGAGCATACCAATGGCTAAATTAAAAATAACAGAACTCGTACTTCGAGACGCACATCAGTCGCTTTTAGCTACCCGCATGCGATTAGACGACATGTTACCTATTGCAAAAAAAATTGATGACGCAGGTTATTGGTCTATAGAATCTTGGGGGGGAGCTACCTTTGACTCATGTATTCGTTATTTAGGCGAAGATCCGTGGGAGCGTATTCGCGCGCTTAAAAAGGCGATGCCAAATACACCCCAGCAAATGTTACTTCGCGGTCAAAACTTATTGGGGTATCGCCATTATGCTGATGATGTTGTTGAAAAGTTTGTTGAGCGCGCACACAAAAATGGCGTAGACGTATTTCGTATTTTTGATGCCATGAATGATGTACGTAACTTAGAAACTGCCATAAAAGCGGCGGTTAAAGTAGGCGCGCATGCCCAAGGTACGATTTCTTACACGGTAAGCCCAGTACACACATTGGATATGTGGCTAACACTTGCTAAGCAGCTTGAAGAATTAGGTTGTCATTCAATTTGTATTAAAGATATGGCGGGATTGCTTAAGCCTTACGATGCAGAAAAACTGATTAAAGGCTTAAAAGAAACGGTTTCAATTCCTATTGCCATGCAATGTCATGCAACAACGGGTTTAAGTACCGCAACGTATCAAAAAGCGATTGATGCCGGTATTGATATGCTCGATACGGCTGTATCGTCTATGAGTATGACTTATGGTCATTCAGCAACTGAAACAATTGCTGCAATCGTGGAAGGTACTGAGCGTGATACTGGGCTTGATTTAAACCACCTTGAAGAAATTGCCGCTTACTTTAGAGACGTACGTAAAAAGTACGCTGCGTTTGAAGGCAGTTTAAAAGGTGTTGATGGCCGAATTTTATTAGCCCAAGTGCCAGGTGGTATGTTAACTAACATGGAAAATCAGCTTAAAGAGCAAGGCGCTGCTGATAAACTAAACGAAGTATTACTTGAAATTCCACGGGTGCGTGAGGATTTGGGCTTTATTCCATTAGTTACACCGACCTCGCAAATTGTTGGTACTCAGGCAGTACTTAATGTGCTTACTGGCGAGCGCTATAAAACCATCACCAAAGAAACCGCTGGCGTATTAAAAGGTGAGTATGGTTCAACACCTGCTCCTATGAATAAAGAGTTACAAGAGCGTGTACTTGATGGCAGCGAAGCAATTACCTGTCGCCCTGCAGATGTGATCAAACCTGAACTTGAAACGCTTGAGGCTGAATTAAGTAAACTTGCGCAAGAGCAAGGCTTAACGCTTGCTGATGAGCAAATTGATGATGTGCTCACGTATGCCTTATTCCCACAAATTGGTTTGAAGTTTATTAAAAACCGCAATAACCCTGACGCATTTGAACCTGTTCCTAGCGCTGATGATAGCTCCAATAAAGCACCTGAAAAATCAGCGGCAAACAATAAAGGCGTTAAGGCTGAGCAATACAGCGTTAAAGTAGATGGCAAAGTATACGATGTCGTGGTTGCTCAAGGCGGTGAGCTTAAAGAGGTGACGCTAAAAGACTCTGAGCATATTCCACAGTCGGCATCAGTTGCTTCAGGTGAAACTCTTAATGCGCCACTTGCCGGTAATATCTTTAAAATTAAAGTAAAGCCAGGTCAGGTAGTAAATGAAGGTGATGTGGTGATTATTATGGAAGCCATGAAAATGGAAACCGAAGTACGCGCCATGCATACCGGTACAATTGCAGACGTGCTTGTCTCTGAAGGTGATTCAGTGTCAACCGGCGATGCAATGATTGCATTAGCTTAAGGAGTAATTAGAGGATGGATGGTATTTTAAACCTCTGGCATGCCACAGGCATTGCTAACTTTACATTTCCTGGGCTGATCATGATTGCCGTTGGTTGTTTGTTATTATTTTTAGCTATAGTTAAAAACTTTGAGCCGCTACTATTACTGCCCATTGGTTTTGGGGCTATTTTAACTAATATTCCTGTGGCGGGCTTATCTGACCCTGGTGGCTTACTTTATTATGTTTACTATGTAGGTATTGATACCGGAATTTTTCCGTTATTAATATTTATGGGAGTGGGCGCGCTCACTGACTTTAGTGCCTTAATTGCAAATCCGCGTATGTTGTTATTAGGTGCTGCGGCGCAGTTTGGTATTTTTGCTACCTTATTTGGGGCTATTTTACTTAACTTTATTCCAGGGTTTGAGTTTAGTTTACAAGATGCGTCAGCAATTGCCATTATTGGTGGCGCTGATGGGCCAACCGCTATCTTTTTAGCGTCAAAGCTGGCACCTGATTTATTAGGTGCTATAGCAGTGGCTGCGTACTCGTACATGGCGTTGGTTCCTATTATTCAGCCGCCTATCATGCGTGCGTTTACAACGCCTGAAGAACGTAAAATTCAAATGCCAGAACTGCGTAAAGTATCAAAAAAGGAAAAAATTATTTTTCCGCTGATGGTACTCACTTTAACTGCGCTCTTTTTACCAGCCGCCATTCCACTGGTTGGTATGTTTTGTTTGGGTAACTTAATGCGTGAGTCGGGTGTGGTCGATAGGCTAAGTAACAGTGCTCAAAACGAAATTATTAATATAACCACCATATTTCTAGGACTAGCGGTAGGCTCTAAGCTTGCTGCCGAGCAGTTCTTAACAGTGGAAACCATTGGTATTTTAGTGCTGGGCGCAATGGCGTTTGCTATTGGTACGGCCTCAGGTGTATTTATGGCAAAAGGCTTAAATAAAATTTCAAAAACCCCAATTAATCCATTAATTGGTGCAGCGGGTGTATCGGCTGTTCCTATGGCGGCTCGTGTAGTTAATAAAGTCGGTCTTGAAAATAACCCGCATAACTTTTTACTGATGCATGCCATGGGGCCTAATGTAGCTGGCGTACTGGGAAGTGCTGTTGCTGCAGGTATTTTATTAGCACTTGTTGGCTAGTAATATTTAATCCAACCATTAGCGCAGTTTACTGCGCTTTTTTTTGCCTAAAATTTAATGTTTTAGATTAAGCGGTTTCTTGTATAGGGTTTTTTGTTTAAAGTAATCACTCTTCATTTTTTAAAAGGGCTGTCAAATGTTACACACTCCGCTGGCAAAATATTTACCCAAGGTTAGTAAGCTTGTATTTGGTTGTATGGGTTTAGGAGGTGCTTGGAATAAAGACGCCATCAACAGTGGGCACTTAAAGCAAGCTCATTCATGCATAGACGCAGCATTTGAAAGCGGGATTAACTTTTTTGATCACGCTGATATTTATACCTTAGGCAAAGCTGAGCACGTTTTTGGTAAAGCGTTGGCTGAGCGTCCTGAGCTCAGAGAACAAATGTATATTCAGTCTAAGTGTGGTATTCGCTTTGCTGATGAGAAAAACCCGCAGCGTTATGATTTTTCTGCTGATTGGATTGAGCGTTCTGTTGAGGGCTCACTTAAACGATTAAATACCGACTACTTAGATGTGCTTATGTTGCATCGCCCCGATCCATTAATGGAGGTGGAGGAAGTTGCGCAAATATTTAGCTGTTTAAAAGAAAGTGGCAAAGTGCGTCATTTTGCAGTTTCTAATATGTCTCAACATCAAATAAGGTTTTTGCAGCGCGCTTTAGATATGCCAATTGTGGCAAATCAAATAGAGGCCAGTTTACAAAAACATCAGTGGGTTGATGAGGGCATTTATGTAGGTAATGCCGATGGTAAAGATATTAACTTTACCCCAGGGTGTGTTGAGTATTGTCGTGAGCATGACATTCAAATTCAGAGTTGGGGCAGTTTGTGCCAAGGTTTATACTCAGGCGGTGACCTATCAAAAGCGTCACAAGCGGATGTAAACACGAGTATTTTAGTTAGTAAGCTTGCCGTTTTATATGGCACAAGTGCAGAAGCTATTGTATTGGCATGGCTACTTCGCCATCCTGCATCGATTCAGCCAATTATAGGCACAACTAATGTAGATCGTATTAAGGCATCGAGTGATGCAATTAATATTAACTTAAGTCGAGAGCATTGGTATGAGTTATATATTAGCGCGAAAGGCTGCGCTTTGCCGTAAGTTAATACCCGTTTCAATATTATTTAAACGAATTGGTATAATACAAAGGTGTTGATATGAATATATTTGTCATTTTAATTAGCTTAGTGATTGCTTTGGTGATCATTATTCCTTTGCTAGAAAAGTACCAAAGTAAAATGGGGCTAGAGGGTGCTACCAAATACAGCAAGTATATTTGGCCATTAGTCATGATATCTTTGGTTGTGCAGCTAATTTATGTACTTGTAAATTAAGATTGAAACTTAAATATCACACACAAAAAAGCCTTTGCGGGTAACCCCAACAAAGGCTTTTTTATTTAATCAGTGAAGTGGTTATCTAAGTGCTAGTTGTAGCTCACGATTACGCTCTAGTTGCGCGATAAAGTTATCAGCAATAGGCTTAAATTTAGCAAGCTCTGAACGAGGTAATGGTTCAGACTTAGGTAGTTTTACGGTTTTAGGGTTACGGTGAACGCCGTTAACCAAAAACTCATAATGTAAATGCGCACCGGTTACACGACCAGTTGAGCCAACAGTACCTATTTTTTCTCCCTGTTTTACCTTTTGCCCTGTTCTGACTAAGCGCTTGTTAAGGTGTAAGTACTTAGTAACATATTGAGTACCATGGCTAATAAATACGTAATTACCATTATATTTGCTATAGCCTGCTTTAATTACTTTACCATTACCCGATGATACAACTGGCGTGCCTGTGCGTGCAGCGTAATCAATGCCGCGATGTGCTTTCACTTGTCCTGTAACAGGGTGTAGGCGGCGAGGGTTAAAGCTTGAACTAATATATTTGAAATTAACAGGCGCACGCAAAAAGGCTTTTTTCATACTACGGCCTTCAGGGGTGTAAAAGTTACCGTCTGTGTGACGAATAGCGGTGTAACGCTCACCTTGGTTTATAAATTCAGCGGCAATAATTTTACCGGTGCCAATAAACTCACCGTCAACAAAATGAGACTCATAAATTAAGCCAAATTCATCACCCTTGCGAATGTCGTTAGCAAAATCGACGTCCCAACCAAATATATCGGCAAAGTTCATGATTTGGCGTTCACTTAAACCTGCTGCAATTGCAGAGGTCCAAAAGCTACTTGAAATTTCCCCACCGGCTGTTTTGCTCAGTGTTTCTATTTCTTTGCTGTCAATTGAGGTGTCGTATTGGCCTTCGTCATTAAGTGTGACGAATAGCGTATCCGTTTTAGAAATAACGTAGCGTAATTGAGCTAATGAACCGTCTTCGGCGGTAGCAAAGCTTAACGTTTCACCTGGGTGAATTTTAGTTAGCTTACGTGTTTCAGCGTTGGTGTTTACAAGTTTATGCAGCGTTTGCGCAGAAAAACCAGCGCGCTTAAAAATAATCGCTAAGTTGTCACCATTTTTAACTTGGTGATCGACAAAATCATATTCTGGAAGTTTTTGTGCTGCCTGCTCTGAATTAAGGTCAGTGAGTTTTTCGTTCTCACCTACTTTAATTTGTAATTCATAGCGCTTACCAATTTCTAGTGTGTTTTCACTATTGTCTTTGGATGCAGTGGCTTTTTCAGAAGGAAGAAAGGCTAAGGCAACAATAGCAGAAACCAAACCTAGAATAAGCATTTTGTGTTTTTTGGGGAGCGTGTTAACCACGTGAACCATAACGTGCCTTTTTCTGCTGTCAAGATAATAAATAGGTTATATTGCAGGATATAACGAATAATCTGTGAATACTAGTATTTTGTAGATTTAAACTCGAGTTAAATTAGGCTAAAATCATAGGGTATTCAGGCTGTTTGTGTTTAAAGTTGAACTGTTACACTATTTTATATTCTTGGATACTTTGCTTTTTCATCATAATGTTAAATTAGCTTATAAAACGGTTTAATTACGAAAAGTGATTAATTTGTAAACTGTTTTTAGTTTGTGATAAACACTTTTGGCGTATTATTAATCGCTCGTTTATATCCCCTTTTAGAACGTACACCCTGCATTTTAGTTGGTGCTGCGATTAGTTAAAAAAGTTGTTCTAATTAGGTGGAAATTTGTTATGTTAGCTAAATAGTTTTATTTGCTTTGTGATAACGCGCTAGCAATAAACCGTGAGCATATTACACCCCTTCGTTGTCAGAATTTTTTGGAGTAACACACAGTGGATTTACAAACCGCTCTAGCAGAGATAAAACGCGGTGCAGAAGAGATATTAATTGAAGATGAGTTGGTTGAAAAATTAAAGTCGGGGAAAAAGCTAAAAATTAAAGCTGGTTTTGATCCTACGGCTCCAGATTTACACCTAGGTCACACTGTACTCATTAATAAAATGAAAACCTTTCAAGATTTAGGTCATGAGGTTATTTTTTTAATTGGTGATTTTACCGGTATGATTGGTGATCCAACGGGCAAAAATGTGACCCGTAAACCACTTACACGTGATGACGTGCTTGCCAACGCCGAAACCTATAAAGAGCAGGTGTTCAAAATTTTAGACCCGGCTAAAACAACCGTCGCTTTTAACTCTACATGGATGGAGAAATTAGGCGCTGCGGGGATGATAAAATTAGCCGCGCGTCAAACTGTGGCGCGTATGCTTGAGCGTGATGATTTTAAAAAGCGCTATGCTGGCGGTCAATCGATTGCGATTCATGAGTTTTTGTATCCACTGGTGCAAGGCTGGGATTCAGTCGCATTAGAGTCAGATGTTGAGCTAGGGGGCACCGATCAGCGTTTTAACCTATTAATGGGTCGTGAGCTGCAAAAAGATGAAGGTCAAAAACCACAAACAGTATTAATGATGCCTTTACTTGAGGGAACTGACGGCGTTCAGAAAATGTCGAAGTCACTCGGTAATTATATTGGTATTACTGATACGCCTTCAGATATGTTCGGTAAAATCATGTCAATTAGCGACGTACTCATGTGGCGTTACTACGATTTGCTAAGTAGCCTTTCTATTGAGCAAATTGCAGCGCAAAAACAGCGTGTAGAGCAGGGTACTAACCCGCGCGATATTAAAATTGAATTAGCTAAAGAGCTAATTGCGCGTTTTCACAGTGAAGCTGATGCGCAAGCTGCTCATGATGATTTCATTCAGCGTTTTCAGAAAAAAGCCTTGCCAGATGAAATCCCTGAGCTGACAGTTAATATTAATGAAGAGTCAATTTTAATCGCTAACTTACTTAAAGAAGCGGGCTTAGTGGCGAGTACCTCAGAGGCCATGAGGATGATCAAACAAGGTGCTGTAAAGCTTAACGGCGAAGACAAAATTACAGATACCAAATTGGAAATTGCAAAAGGCACAACGGCAATTTACCAAGTAGGTAAACGCAAATTTGCAAATATCACCGTAGCTTAAAACTTCGGACATTATAAAAACCAGCTACGGCTGGTTTTTTTATGCGAACTTAAAAACGAGAACAGCCTTAATAACTTCAACGCTAATAATAATCAGAAGCCAAAAAAAGCGAGTTTGGTTAAGTGTATTGAGTAGTTGTGGTAAGTCATCGGCGTTGGGAAGACGCTCTACACCGACACGCATTTTATTAAAACGCTGTGTATTATAAATAGCAGGCCCACCAAGTTGTACCCCCAAAGATGCAGAACATACACTAAGTAACCAGCCTGTATTGGTTTGATAGAAGTGTCGGCCATAATGCTTAATATAATGCATGCTTTTTTTACTGGCCTTTAGTGAGGCAATTGTCAGCGCGAGTAAACGTATGGGAATGTACTCAACAATAAAAAGAACCAGTTTAAGCGGCATCAAAAAAGAGCTGTTTGGGGCTATATCACTTCGCCACGCCTGTTGAATTAAAGTGATTAAACGATAGGCGAGAGCGGCGACGGGGCCCAATACTAAAAATATGAAAATTACTACAAAGTAATGACGCGCCGTTCTAAGTATGACACTTTCCATAATGGCTTTAATGATCCCGGGGCTTGAAAGTGCATTAACTTCACGGGCTACTAGTGGCTTTAATAATTCGCGTGCTGTCGATTTTTGATTTTTTTTGACTAGCCTAGCTATGCGTATCGCTTTTTTATTCAGGCTACTGTTTTCTAGGCATAAATATAAAATAAGACCTGATAACAGCTCGGGGTAAAAGGCAAGCTGAAGCAGTAAAACTACAATAATAAGCACAGTACTAAGTATAAGCGTACTTGCCATTGAGGCTGCTAAATAATGATATTGCTTGGTGTCTGTTTTTTTATAAATACGCTGGCTTATAGCGCTAAAAATAGCAGAGAGTATGTGGTTAGGGTGATACCAACTTACTAAAGGTAAAAAGCGCTCAGCAAGGAGCGCACAAATAAATACAATAAAGTCCAAATGATTTTGAACAATATTATTGAGCATTTACAGCGTAACCGCCGTTAATTTCTCAAGTAAAGCTACGACCATTTTTGATGAATTTATAGAGGCTGTTTCTAAGTATTCTTCAAATGATTGCGGCGACTCTTTGCCTGCAATATCAGACATTGAGCGAATAACAACAAATGGTGTATTAAGTGCAAAACACGTTTGCGCAATTGATGCACCTTCCATCTCTACTGCTAGCATTGTAGGGAAGTCACTGCGTGCTTTTTCAATACGAACAGGGTCGCACATAAACGAGTCGCCAGTGCAAATTAAACCAACAAGGGTTTTTACTTCACTAATTTGTGCAATTGTTTGCTCGGCTGCTTCTACAAGTTTAGGGTGAGCAGTAAAACCTGCTGGCATTTGTGGTACTTGGCCAATTTCGTAACCAAACGCTGTTACATCAACATCGTGATGACGTACTTCAGATGAAATTACTACATCGCCAACGTTTAGTGATGGGTCGAATCCACCGGCAGAGCCAGTGTTAATAACACAATCTGGATTGAAGTTATCGATAAGTAATGTGGTTGCGATTGTCGAAGCGACTTTACCTATACCTGATTGCACTAAAGTGACGGTATTGCCTGCAAGCTCGCCTGTGTAAAAAGTAAAACCAGCCTTGGTTAAAACTTGTGGATTTTGCATCGCCTCGCGCAAAATTTTAACTTCTGGCTCCATTGCGCCAATAATACCAACATTCATAGTGTTAAATTCCTGAGTTTGAATACGGTGATTATACTGCAAAAAATAACGTGGGGTAAAACAAACAAAAATGCGAGCTTAAAAAGCCCGCACTTTATAAACTTATTGATTATATTTCAGCAAGGGCTGTTGATTGTGCCTTTGCTTGAGAAGGAGATAGTACCGCCGGTTTATGAACTCTAGCGCGCGTAGGTCGTGAAGGTTTAGATGCCGCTGGCTTACCTAATTTAAACATAATTGCATCGCGTACTTCGCTTGGGCGGTAGCCTGCCTTCACTTTCATACGAATATGTGGAATACCTGCGGCTTCCAATGCGCCATTAACAAACCAGTCGCGCTGTGCTTTGTGGCCATCTTTATTGGCGTTATTAACTAAGTCAACCGCAGCCACTATGGTCATTTTTTCTTTATCTACTAAAACAAAGTCGAGCTGCTTATTTTTTGCTTTAGCCATTGCCGCACGTTTAGATTTAACAGACAGGCCTTGTTTACAGTCAATCACATCGATTAGTTTAACGCGACTAACAATTTTATATTGATCGCCAACAGCGCGCTCTAATAAATTCAGAAATGCCCCTTCTACTTGGGTAAATACACTTTGCTTACGAGTAAAAGGATAAGGGTTTCCGCCGTCATCATTAAATTTTGACGCAACGACAGATGCCCCAACAACTAGCACTAATATTAATAATAAAGCGAATTCCATACGGTAACTCCATAACAACAAATTGACACTGCTTTTCTAAAGCAATTTATGTGCCCAAATAGTTGTTATGGTTGTTTTATTAACGAATGGGGATGAGCACTATTATGCTTTATAGCCGCCTTCAATACCTTTTACGGCAATCGCAACTGCATCATGAGCATGTAAAGACTCATAATGGTTAATTTGCAGGAAGTAATCGCTAAACTCTTTTGACTCTAACGTCGTTTTAATTTTTCGTGCTGCGTCTTCACAAAACATTAAATTTTGACCGTTTAAGCGAGCAAACTCTTGTTCGTCTTCACGTTTTACCGCAGCTTGTACTGGTGTTTTTAGCTCATCTTCTAGTAAGTTTATTAAGTTAACCACATCAAACTGTTCAATGTTATTTGCTAATTTAACTTTAACATTAGCAATTGAACGCTGTGAATGCGGGGTTGCTACAATGCCTTGAGTTGTTCCAAGCCACTCTAAAACTTCTGATTGAGTGAGTGTTTCTTGAGAAAACTTTTCGCTGAATGCGTTTTGAATTAATTGGCGAGCCAGTGCTGCAGAGCAGGGGCAAGTTGATGAATAAGTCACATCAACGCTGAGCTCAAAACTAATAACGCCTTGATTTATAGTGCTGGTAAGTACAATGGGATAGCTTTTCCAACCTGCTTTACCACTAAGTAATGACTTACGGCGTAGCGGCAATTCAAATTTAAATTCAATGTGTGCTTTATCACTTAAGCCTTCATGACTGGTGATAAAGGTATCTAAGGCTTGTGCTAAGGTTTGTGGATTGACCTGTTGCTCAGTTGAGAGGTGATCCAACGCTAAAAATAGTCGCGACATATGAATGCCTTTAGCATCTTCTTTGTGTAAATTAACAAAGGCGCGTGCTTTTGCATTAACGGTAACTGGAGCTAAATCAAGAGATTCAAAAATAAAAGGCAGCTCTATATCGCCCATACCTACCCAGTCTAATTTACCTGTTTGTAATGCGGCAGCCGTGTTAGCAATATCTGGCATAGTTTTTTGCATGATACGTTACTCGTTATTTGCAATATTTAAAACGCCGCATTTTACACTAAATAAAGATTTGCTGAAATGCAGCAAATAACACCAAACATGAAATTTTATTGTTTTTGTCGCACAACATGAAAATAGCTGATAGAAAATGCTAAAATTAGCTTTTAACCTTGAAAGGTCAACAGACCCTAAGCATTTAGCTAAGAGAAAAACTGATATATGACTGATTCTTCTTTGAACCCGTGGGTTCGAGTTCTTTCCAGTTCAATAACTCGTTTTGGTGAGTTTAAAACTGCTGCTATTTGCTATGCATTATTACTAACAATATCGCTGGTTTTATCAAGTATGTTTTATTACGTTGCCATAGGCGAAGTAAACTTGGTTGATATACTGGCCGTAGTATTTTTTACCTCGGTTGTTTCTCCTTTAGTTATCAGCATATTATTAAACTCTATTCGGCAACTTGATGCCTCTTATGCTTATTTAGATAGTGCCACAAAACAAGAGAAGCTTTTAAATCAAACCCTCAAAGACAATATTAACCGCTTAAATATTGAAATTGACGAACGTAAAATGGCTTTTCATGCCAAACATCGAGCAATAGAAGAGCTCAGGCGTGAAATTGCAGAGCGTAAAAAAACACAACAAGAACTCGCACAGCAAGGCATGTTACTGCGCTCAATAGTAGACTCCTCGCCGGATTTATTTTATTACCGCGATAACAACGGGGTGTTTGCCGGTTGTAATAAAATGTTTGAAGAGGTAATGGGCAAAACCAGTGGCGAACTTATTGGTAAAGCCGCAGAAGAAATATTCCCAAGCCACTTTTTATCAGAAGTACTCAGAACCGATGAGCAGGTTGAGCGTACGCACCAAGGTTTAACTATAGATGTGGAGTACTCAGTAAACGGTGAAATTAGGTGGTTTGAATTGCGTAAACTTCCCTTTATTAATGAACAAGGGGATTACATTGGTTTACTTGCGTTTGGCCGTGATATTACCAGTCGTAAAGAAGCTGCGCAGGCACTAGAAACAGCTTATAAAGATAAAGGGAAATTTATTGCCACATTAAGCCATGAGTTACGCACACCGCTTAATGGTATTGTGGGCTTAACGCGCATGCTACTGGATACCGAATTAAACAAACAGCAACGCAGTTGGTGTAATACCGTGTTTTCAAGCGCCGAAACGCTAGGTAACATATTTAACGATATTATAGATTTAGATAAAATTGACCGTGAGCAGTTAGATATTGCCGCCAACGAAATTAATGTTTCGGACTTTATCAACGATGTAGTTAACTTTGCAGGCCTTATTGCTGAGCAAAAAGAGCTTTCGTTTGAAGTGAAGCGTTCTGGCATGCTTGACATATATGCATTGCTTGACCCGACTCGTTTACGCCAAGTGGTATGGAACTTAATTAATAACGCCGTTAAGTTTACTCAACAAGGGAGCGTAATCTTAGATTGTGCCAGAGAAAACCGTGAAGATGGCCCTTGGCTTATTATTAAAATACTCGATACCGGTGAAGGTATTCCACAAGAGCAACTAACACGCATTTTTGACATGTACTATAAAGCGCCAGATCTTAAAGGCACCAATGCCATTGGTTCAGGTATTGGCTTAGCTGTCACCAAAGCGTTAGTAAGCGCAATGAAAGGCACAATAACGGTTAATAGTACCCCAGGAGAGGGCAGCTGCTTTACGGTACAAATTCCGCTGAATTTATGTAGTGCTCCTACCGAACATAGTTATGTTGGGCGTAGCTTATATATTTTATTAGTGGAGGATGTGCCACTTAATGCTGAAATTACTACTAACCTACTAGAGCAACGTGGACACGAAGTGCTGTGGGCTGAAACGGGTGAAGATGCTTTATCGTTTGTCGAAACTGAAGATGACTTAGATTTAGTATTACTTGATATGCAGTTGCCTGATATTAATGGTGACGAAGTGGCAAGACAAATTCGCGCTCAAAGTCATTTTGATCAGCTACCAATAGTGGCATTAACGGCCAATGTACGCAGTGCTGAAGAGGAGCTTGAGGGTATATCTATTCAAGGCGCACTAGCTAAACCAATAAACACAAGCAAGTTAGATAATATGCTCGCTGAACTCTTTGGCATTAAGCAAGCGCAAACCGAGGCTCCTCAACGAGTGGTCAATCAAGCGTTATTAAATCAAATTAATACTGACTTGTTGGATGTTGAAACCATTGAAGACTTTGTAAATTCGATGGGCGTTGAAGTATTTAAACGCAGTAGCCAGTTGTTCGCAAAGCTAAATCCGCAGTACCAACAAGAGCTATTAGCTTCGTTAAACGCTGCTGATAGAGAAGAGTACAAATCGGTTGCGCACAAATTAAAAGGTGCGGCAGGTTCGGTGGGTCTTAATGATGTTCAGTTGCATGCAAAGCAAATGGAGCATGGGGCGCTGGATCAAAGTGACGAAGTGTTAGCTGTGTGGCTTGAGGAGTTAACAGATAAAATAAATGAAGGACAACAGGCCCTTCATTTATTTTTACAGCAATTAGAGTAATAACTAATTAGCTGTCGATTTTACCAATGAAACGGTAACCTTCACCATGGATGGTGCTGATTAACTCAGACGTTGAGTTGTCGCTTTCAAAGTGTTTGCGGATACGACGAATTGTTACGTCAACCGTACGGTCGTTAGCGCGAAGCTCTCGGCCAGTCATGTGCTTAATTAGTTGCTCACGGCTAAATATACGACCCGGAGAGTCAAGCATTAAACGCAGTGCTCTGTATTCGCCTTTAGGTAGACGTTTCGCGTCTCCGTTTGGAGAAGTAAGGCAACGACTGTTTTCGTCAAGTTCCCAACCGTTAAAGGTGATCACGCCATTTGTTTCAATAGCAGACTCTTCACCACCTAATGCAGTACGCGTAATTAAGTTACGAGCACGAATAGTTAATTCACGCGGGTTGAAAGGCTTAGTAATATAGTCATCAGCACCAATTTCAAGACCTAAAATACGGTCTACATCGTTGTCACGGCCTGTTAAGAAAATAAGACCAACTTTGCGTTTTTGGCGTAATTCGCGAGCTAAAATAAGCCCGTTTTTACCTGGCAGGTTGATGTCCATAACTACAAGATTGACGTCATCGTTATTTGTAAGCTTATCATGCATATCATCGCCATCAATGGCTTCAATAACTTTGTAACCTTCGGCTTCAAATAAACTAACGAGGTTTAGTCTAGTTACGTCTTCATCCTCTACGATCAGAATGACTGGCGTTTGCATTTTTAATTAACCTTTTTGGAGTGTGTTTTATTTTAAAATCGGTGTGTTCATCAAAACCGACTACTAGAATTATAGGATTATATCTAAATGTTAACAAGTAAAAACAAATTAGATAAAAACAGCTGCGCGCCCAAACCTACTTTGACGTATTATTAAAAACCGCGGCTTAATTGATACTTAACGTTGGATGTATAATTTGAATTATAAAGTCGAAGCCATTTCCCTTTAATAATTGATACATCCATCAACCACCTAAAGATACTTAAAATAATCAGACTAATTCAAAACGAAATTATATCACTTTACAATTTTTCATCAATGTATGTGATATGTTAAACACAATTAAGTTCATTAATTGTGTGAAAATACAGCATTAATGGTACAACTGTTCAATGAGTGCTGTCTTAGTATGGTCATAAAGTCGTAATTCAAGAGCAGACAACGGATTTATTTCACTTTTTAAAATAGCGTAATAATAAATCGTGCTCCTGATTGATACTCAGTATCTAACACAATCTCTCCAGCCAAAGCCTGGGTCACTAAGTTGTAAACTAAATGCATGCCTAAACCACTGGCTCCTTGACCGCGTTTTGAAGTAACAAAGGGGTCAAAAATTTTCGCTCTTATGTTGCTCTCTACACCTAGGCCGTTATCGGTGTAGGTAATTTGTGTTTTTGTGTTTGTTGCCACAATATCAATTTGCACTACATTGTCACCGCCAGCTACAAATCCGTGTAGTAGGGAGTTTAAAATTAGTTGATGGAAAACTTGCTGCAGTGGCCCTTTTTTACTTTCAACGGTTAAATCTGCTGGACAATTTATAAGAACTTTAGGATTTTTTATTCTTAATTCTTGCCCCATAGACAATAATGTATCGTTTATGAGCTGCTGTAAGTGAACGGTGCTAGTGATTTCATCATCTTTAATCACGGCCACTTTTTTAAAGTTAGAAATAAGCTCTGCGACACGGTTTAAACTACTGTAGATGAGGTCTAAGTTTTCAATGCCATCGTTAGTAAATTGCTCAAATTGACTGGCAGTCAATGACTTATTTTGAAAGTTAATTTGTAGCTCCGCGAGTTTATCCCTTAGTAAAGTAGAACCAGTGATCCCAAGCCCTATAGGGGTATTTACCTCATGAGCTACACCTGCCACCATTTGCCCTAATGAAGCCATTTTTTTGTTTTCGACAATTTGAGTTTGGTATTGGTGCATCTTTTCAAGTGTAGATAGCAACTCTTTATTTGCTTCTCTGAGCGCGATGGTTCGTTGGCTTACTTTTTCTTCAAGGTTTGAGTTTAGTAGCTTAATTTCTTTTTTATCTTCTTCGTGGCGCTCTATTTGTCTTTGTGTTCGCGCCAGCATTACATTTAAGCTATTAGAAAGCCGGGTTATTTCAGTTAAGTTTGTTAAAGGCGCCCGGGCGTAGTAGTTATGATTTTTAGCTATGTTTTGCAGTAACAAGCTTAAGTTTTCTATGGGGCTGGCTATCCTTTTTTGTAGCCTTAAAATAATCAAAGAGATGAAGATAAGTATTAAAGCGATAATGGCAATATCAATTATAATTTTTTTAGTGATAAGCTTATTTAAGTTATCCAAGCTGCCCCTAATATACACATAACCCAGTAACTGATCATTATTGAGTATTGGAGTAATGTACTCAATAAACTCATCACCTACTTGGGGTTCTATAAAGTCGTTAATGCTGTCTGTTTTGATTGGTACAGGTGGCGATTTTCGGGCATTAAAACTGGTAAAAAATACTGGTTTTCTTGTTTGCTCATCTAGCGCATAAATATGTAAGTTTGTAACCGATGAGACTTGTTGAAGAAGCTTTAACCGCCTTTCTTCTGCAGGTCTATTTTTATTTAGTAATGACGGCATTGCATCAAAGGCAATGATCTCTGACACCAGCACAAGTTTACTAATCAGCTGCTTTTTTTGCTCTTGTGTACTTAAGTAAGTAGAAATAGAAAGAGATAATAGCAAACAGATGGCTGTTATAAGCATGATGGTTTTAAACAATATGCTACGAATGCTATTTTGCTCTACAGTTTTAGGCATTGCGAGAGTGTCATCCGTGTCAATTGTGAATGTAATAAATACTAGTTTAGCAAAAACAGGAAAAAGTGAAGCAAAAAGATTAGCTTAATTACACTATTTATTCTCAGTTAATCTACGTCATAAAGTAAATATGCGGCTAATATACCGCATATTTATGTTTTGATAGGGGATTAATAATAAGTTTTAGCTACTGTATACTGCAAACTTATTATTCTTAAACACCGTTTGATAACTATCAAATTGGGCTTCTAAAATAGGTGGATATTTTAAAAAGCTATTAGCAACAATAGTGAGCTTACCTGTTTTAGTTAGGTGCTGTTTGGCATTATTTAAAAACGATTCGGCCACTGTGTAGTCAGTTGCAATACCGGTATGAAATGGTGGGTTACTAATAATTAAATCAAACTTACCTGCAATGCTGTTTAAACCATCGCTCAGTACGGCTTCACCATTAACGTTATTAAGTTTAAGCGTTTGTGTTGTTGCATAGGCAGCCAGTGCGCTTACATCACTACATGTAAATGTAAGAGCCGGATTTTTTAGCCCTAAAAACGTAGCAATAAGCCCCGCGCCACAACCAAAATCAAGAACGTTACCGTGTTTTATATTTGGTGCATTTTCTAATAGCATTTTAGTGCCTGCATCAAGGCCGCCATGGTTAAACACGCCAGGAATACTTACAGCAGTAAACTCAATATCACTTACGTTTACCATAAACTCTTTGTGGTAAGTACTAATATCAAATGTTGAATTCAGGGTTATTTCTGAAAATGAATATAAAACGCAGTGTTTTGCAGAGTCAATTTTATTACTAAACGCCGTTTTATTGGCGAGTTGCTTTTCAATTGATTTTACACCGCTTTTGTTTTCGCCAACGACTAGCAGCTCAGCTTCTTTACTTATCACTGCGCGTATGTTGTCTAATGCCATTAATAGCTCGGGCTTAGACTTGGGGTAATAAAGAATTACTAAATCATATTCACCGGCGTTAATCGTGTGATTAACTTCTACATTTATACCCGATATGTTTTTAGCAAATTCACCATTTGCATGGTTATAGCTAAAAGCCGTTATTTTACTTTGTGGGTTGAGCGTTTTTAGCTCATTTAAAAAGCCATCTTGAACAAAGTTGACCACCAATATTGATTTACCTTTTAGCTCCTCGCTGTTGCGAAGTAATAATAGGCTCGGATTGGTTAATACGCTCATAAATGGCTTTACCTTACTTGATTATTTAATTAACGGTTATTTAGTACGTTCGAACATTAAATCCCATACGCCATGGCCTAAACGATGGCCACGTTGTTCAAACTTAGTCAGCGGACGTAAATCAGGACGAGGTACATAGTCGTTAGTCTCTGATTGGTTTTTGTAACCAGGTGCTGCTTGCATTACTTCAAGCATATGTTCTGCATAGTTTTCCCAATCGGTTGCCATATGAAAAACGCCGCCAATTTTTAATTTAGAACGTAGTTTTTCTGCAAACTCAGTTTGTACAATACGGCGCTTATGGTGACGCTTTTTGTGCCATGGATCAGGGAAGAACAATTGTAAGGTCGATAAGCTTTCATCACTTATACAATCTGCAAGGACTTCAACGGCGTCGTGTTCAAATACACGAAGATTAGTAACGCCTGCTTCGTCGGCATCCATTAAACACGCGCCAACGCCTGGGCGATGTACTTCTATACCGATAAAGTTAAGATGTGGTGCGTTTTTTGCCATTTCAACCAATGACTTGCCCATACCAAAGCCAATTTCTAACACTACATCATTGTCATTGCCAAATACTGCGTTTAAATCAAGCAGGCCGTTTTTATGCTCAAGCCCCATTGTTGGCCAGCATTTTTCGATTGCAGCGGCTTGGCCTTTGGTTAATCGGCCTTCGCGTTTTACAAAACTACGAATAGTGCGGATATACTTACCTTCTTGCTTAGCTTGCTCAAGGTTGTTGTTACTTGATTCACTCATATTATTGGCCTGACAAAACAATGTGTTTAAAAATGGTTGCGTATTATCCCTGACCCGCGCGGGGTTGACAAGCTCTAGGGCGTTATAGCTTGATCTTTTCAACAACTACAATAGACTGAGCCGCCATTAAGCATTAGTAAAAAAGTAAATATGTTGGATTTAAAAAAGCAGCAGTCTGATTGGTTTTCTAACCAAGTAGTTGATTGGTATCATCTCCATGGGCGCAAAACATTGCCATGGCAATTAGCTAAAACACCTTATAAAGTATGGGTGTCTGAGGTGATGCTGCAGCAAACCCAAGTTGTGACTGTTATTCCCTATTTCGAAAAGTTTATGCAAAGCTTTCCCGATATTATTGCTTTAGCAAATGCTGATGAAGATCAGGTTCTGCATCACTGGACTGGTCTAGGTTACTACGCACGCGCGCGCAACTTACATAAAACGGCCAAAATAGTGCGAGACAAATATCAAGGCCAGTTTCCCAGCACGCTTGAAGAGGTAATGGATTTACCCGGAATAGGGCGCTCTACTGCGGGTGCTGTTTTATCTTTATCTTTGGGGCAGCATCATCCTATTCTTGATGGCAATGTAAAAAGGGTGCTTGCACGATTTTTCATGGTTGAAGGTTGGTATGGCGTCAAAAAGGTAGAAAATCAGCTGTGGCATTTAAGTGAACAACTCACCCCTAAAAATAATGTGACTGAGTTTAATCAAGCTATGATGGATTTAGGGGCAAGCCTTTGTTCACGAAGTCGTTTTGACTGTGAAGCATGCCCGTTAAAAACACAATGTGGTGCTTTTAATGCGGGTAAGGTTAAAGAGTTCCCACATTCTAAACCTAAAAAAGCAGTGCCTAAAAAAAGTTGTCATCAGTTAATTATTAAACATAACGACAAAGTACTCATGGAAAAACGCCCAAGTAGTGGCATTTGGGGGGGATTATTTGGTTTTTTTGAATTTAATGAGCACAGTGAGCTCAATACTTTTTTAGCACAGCAAGGGCTAAAAAGTGAGCTTGAGATATTAGCGCCTTTTAGCCATGTGTTCTCACATTTTGAGCTAACCATAAACCCACATGTGCTCAATGTTCAGCAAATCCCTGATGTGGTGAACGACAAGCAATTAATATGGTATCCACTTGATCAATCAATAGAGGTGGGTTTAGCTGCACCGACTAAAAAGTTGGTTAAACAAATGAGCCCAATAGGTTAAACTAGCAGCATTTAGCGTTAGAGAGAATAAATCATGGCACGTACTGTATTTTGTCAAAAGTTACAAAAAGAAGCTGAAGGCCTTGGATTTCAACTTTATCCTGGGGAAATTGGCGAAAAGATTTTTAATAATATATCTAAAGAAGCATGGGGACAGTGGCAGCATAAACAAACGATGCTGATCAATGAAAAGCATTTAAATATGATGGACCCAGAACATCGTACCTTTTTAGAAGAGCAAATGGTTGGCTTTTTATTTGAAGGAAAAGAGGTTGAGATTGAAGGCTATAAGCCAGTAGAAAAATAATCGTTAAAAAAGGGCTATAAAAGCCCTTTTTTGTTGTGCATACCTATGAACAGTTTAGTTAAATCAAGTCATCTTGTTGATCGTGGTTTCTAATTTGTTCTTTTAAAAATTGTGCTGCTCTTGAATATTCAATTTCGAGCTCATCTCTCATCTCAATTAACTCATCGGCATTGATTTCATCAGCCTTACACTTATCCTCAAATGACTGCGCTAAATCAGCCACAATATTAGCCCCCACTGTTTTTGATATAGATTTCAATTGATGGCAGGCAGCTATAATTTCACTTTGACTCTTCTGTAGTACCGCAAAGTTGATTGATTTAATTTGTTCTTGGCTTTGCTCTAAATACATTTTAAAGAAGCGAATTTTTTTAGCATCATCGCCATTTATATATTTGTTGGCAGACTCCATGTTAATAGGCATGGCTGGCTTTTCAGCTGAGCTAATTTGTTTTGGCTGTTTATTATCTAAATCGCTCCATTGATTTAATATGTCCTCAAGCGCATTTAACTCAATCGGTTTAGTTATAAAGTCATTAATTCCCACAGCTAAACAGCGTTCTCTTTCGCCTTTTAAGGCATTGGCTGTTACAGCAATAATATAAGGTTGGGCGTCGATTGCTTCTAACAGTGCTGCTTCTTCTCTAATCTTTTCAACCATATCGTAGCCAGACATTTTCGGCATATGTAAATCGGTTAGGATGAGCGAATAGCTGTTTTTACGCCACATCTCTATGCCTTCCTCACCATTATTCGCTACTTCCACACTATACCCTAGTATGTGTAACTGCTCGGTAAGTACCTCTTGGTTTAGTAAGTTATCTTCTACCAATAAAACAAGCCTATTCGCAGCGAGTGCTTCTTCTGAATTTAAGTAATGATTCATGCTTTTAGCTTTTTTTATTTGCTTAGGTTTATGTAAGCCCGCCGCAACCAAAATTGAAAGCATAAAGTTAGATTTGCACAGTGGTGAAGCATTAATATAAAAAATATTTTTATGATTAATAACGGCTTCATCTAGCTTACTTAATACCACCATTTGCTGATTATTATCTTCTAGTGAGTAAAGTAAACTTCTTAGCAAAGTGCTAATGCTACTCATGTCGTCAATACCATCAACAACCCAAATAATATCCTTTGTGTCTTGATGATCTTCTATATCTTTTTGCTCATGGGCATAGGTTATTTTGGCACCCATGAATGACAAGTAACGATAAATTACCTTGCCGCGTTCAGCATTGTCACTAACAACAACAACATGTTTATTATTGAGTGTATTTTTATGAGCAAATTCAGTTTTACCTGCCGTTGAAAAAGGCAGTTCAACGGTAAACTCACTACCAATCCCCTCATGGCTTGTAACATGTATAGTACCAAGCATTAGCTCGGTTAAGCTTTTACAAATTGAAAGCCCAAGTCCTGTACCGCCAAATTCTCGGGTAATTGAGCTTTCAGCTTGAGTAAACGGGCTGAATATTTTCCTTAATTGAGACTGACTCATTCCTTTACCGTTATCAACTACACAAAAACGGAGTGTAAAATGATCGGCAGTGTTGTGTGCAACTTCAACCGATATTTTCACCCTACCTTGAGTAGAGCCGTTAGTGCTGGTAAATTTAATGGCATTGCTACATAAGTTATAAAGTACTTGGCGAACCCTGACTGAGTCGCCCATAAGGTTATTAGGAATATCCGGTGCAATTGATAAATCGAGTTCTAGGTGACGGTTTTTTGCAACAGACGATAACACCTTTGCGACTTCTTCTAGCGTATCTGCAACAGAGAAGGGAGTCGGGTCTATATTGAGCTTTCCTGCTTCAATTTTAGAAAAATCCAAAATATCATCTAAGATACTGAGTAACGAAAATGCAGATTCACGAATAATTGTACTTAAACGTTGCTGTGCACCATCAAGTTCTGTTTGACGAAGTAAATCAATGGTACCGATTACACCATTCATTGGTGTTCTTATTTCATGACTCATAGTGGCTAAAAAGGTGGTTTTAGTTTCACTGGCTTTTAGCGCTTTTTGCGTTTGTTTCTCTAACTCAAAGGTTCTGCTTTGTACTTCTGTTTCAAGGCTTGTTTGTAATTTTTTTAACTCTTTTTTTGCCGCTTGATCGTCAGCTTGAACCTTACTCACCTTTTTGAGTAATAAATTAACTTGTTGAGCTACCGTTTCTAAACCACCCTCTAGTTGCTCATTTAGGGTGCTTTGATAGTTATCATTTTGCGTAATTTCTTTTAGTTCTTGAGTAAGTGAATCTGTATTTTTATGTAATCGCTTGTTAATGTATTTATTCAACATGAATGCTAATAAAAACAGCACCACCAGTGCAGCAAAGGCTACAACATAGGCATTTAGTGGTGAGTGTTGATTTGATGGTGTAACTGAGGGCTGTGTTTGCTTAATAATAAGCTCTCCAATTATCTGCCCCTCTGATGAGATTAAATGATGAAGAGTATTTTGTTCTTTAATATGTTTATTAACAGCTAAAGGCGCAATTGCTTTACTGTTATTGCTATAAACTAACTCGGCTTGATTATTGGCATTAAAACGGTGGAGCGTATATTTATAATCATCATTGAGTAAGGTGGTCATATCGAGTAATTGCGTGACCTTGTCTTGCTCGTATATTGTTAATGCTTCTGCTAAAGGCTGATCAAGACGCTCAGCAAGTTTTGTTAACGATAAAGTAGAGGTTGGAGCAGATGCATTGTTATCAGCATTACTTTGTGAATAAAGCACAAAGGCGACTACAAATAATGCGGTTATTATAAGGTTACTAACTAAGAATAAAGGTAGTAGGCCTTTTATTGCTGAAGAGGGCTTGCTCTGCATGAGTTTTCCTGTGGTCTTATTATTAAAACGGTAAGCCTGTACCGAAAGTTATTATTCAATCGTAACACCTAAAAAAAATAATTCACTACGTTTTTTAAACTCTTTTGTTGGATAAATACACTGTATTAACGAAAATAGCCTCGAGTTGTTTGAAAACCGTTCAAACGATTATAAAGAATAAAAAAAAAGTTGACTTGTAGGGGCAAAACTCGTTTAATACGCCGCACGCCCAGATAGCCAGTCAGTAGAGCTAGCTGGGAATTGCATTAAAAATCCGTTAAGATTTTTAATTAGCACTGTTTAAGTGCCTCGATAGCTCAGTTGGTAGAGCAGAGGATTGAAAATCCTCGTGTCCCTGGTTCGATTCCGGGTCGAGGCACCATTATTAAAGTAATAGTGTTTAAAATCATAAGATTAAACGTTATTACACGTGCCTTAGCACACAGTTTAGTGTGCCGACTTAGCTCAGCTGGTAGAGCAACTGACTTGTAATCAGTAGGTCAACCGTTCGACTCGGTTAGTCGGCACCATTTATAAAAGTGAAATTGCTCAAAGCAGTTCACTAGCACTGTTTAAGTGCCTCGATAGCTCAGTTGGTAGAGCAGAGGATTGAAAATCCTCGTGTCCCTGGTTCGATTCCGGGTCGAGGCACCATTTATTAAAAGTTATCAATCTTTAAAATTGATAAAGTGCCTTAGCACACAGTTTAGTGTGCCGACTTAGCTCAGCTGGTAGAGCAACTGACTTGTAATCAGTAGGTCAACCGTTCGACTCGGTTAGTCGGCACCATTTATTTAAATAGTTAATTTAACTATTTGCACTGTTTAAGTGCCTCGATAGCTCAGTTGGTAGAGCAGAGGATTGAAAATCCTCGTGTCCCTGGTTCGATTCCGGGTCGAGGCACCATTTATACAAAGCCTCGCATATGCGGGGCTTTTTTGTTTCTAAGTTTTTTCTATCCTGCTCTATTTTTCCAGCACGTCATAAACAGTAAGTCCCTCTGTCCTTTTCGTACCTCTTTGAGAACTTTATTCAGCTTTTTTGGCTAAAAATTAGGTTGTTTATTAATTTGTGATCAATATGTTAATACTTGGCGTATCTACGGCACTTATAATTTCATCGCAAAGTATGTAATGTTATGTAAAGTCAATTGAGCAACGTTTGCTAAAGTGCTTGAATAACATTCATAAATAGCATTAATCAGGTTTAAACATAATGTGGCAATATAAGCCATCTTTATTGGCAATAAGTATTATGCTGCTAAGTGGTTGTGCGAGTAACTTAAACCCGCAACTACGTGAGCAAGCACCGAATACACTCCCAGATCAGTGGCAACAAACAGCTGTTGAATCAGTAGTTGCTGTCAACGACACATGGTTTAATAAACTTGCTTCACCAACAGTAAAGCAGCTAGTTACTCAAGCGCTAAAAAACAATCAGCAACTATTGCAAAACCGTTTTGATGTAGAAATACAAAAACAGCAATTAATTGTCACCGGTGCCGCTTTATGGCCCAGTTTAGATATTTCAACGCGAGTAGGACGGAGCAAAGATAATCGTCCGGTTAGTTATAATAACTCAAGCTCTGTATCGTTAGAGTTAGGCTATGAAATTGATTTATGGGGTAAACTCTCTGATGCAAAGCGCAGAGACAACCTCAACTACCTTGCTCAGCAAGCTCGCTATGAGCAAACTAAACAACAGCTTATTGCAGATGTTATAACAAATTGGTTTAACTTAATCAGTGCAGAGCAATTACTTGATTTGTTTAAGCGCAGAGAAGCTAACGCCCAGCAAAACCTTGAGATTATTGAGTCGGGTTATCGCCAAGGTTTAAATGAAGCGTTAGATGTTTATTTAGCTCGCAATGAGTTAAACAATGAACGCTCCCGTATAGCAACCCAAAAAGCAAATTTGACTCAAGCTGCACGTAGCCTTGAGCGTTTATTGGGGGAGTATCCAAAAGGATTGATAGCAGCGAATAACGACCTACCTGTAATTAATGACGACATTCCTCTTGGTTTACCGTCGGAGCTTATTACTCGCAAACCTGCGTTGCGTGCTAGTTGGTATCAGTTATTAGCCAGCGACGCTTCGCTTGCGTATGCGCATAAACAGCGTTTTCCGAGTTTAAATTTAGCGGCAGGTTTAAGCGATAGCACTAACAGGGTAAGCGACTTATTTTCTGCTTCAAGTCTTGCGTGGTCACTTATTGGTAGCATTTCAGCGCCTATTTTTGACGCTGGGCGACTCGCTGCGAACGAGGAAATAGCCAGTTTACAAACGCAAAAGCAAGAGCAAGCCTATCTGCAATCTTTATATGATGCATTTGGTGATGTTGAAAATGCTATTACCCAACAACAATCTTTAAAGGCACGCTACCAAAGCACCTTGCAGGCACAAGAAAATGCCTTAGCAGCAGAGCAATTATCGTTTGAACAATATCAAAGTGGTTTAGTGAGCTACACCACCGTATTAGATGCACAAGCACGCTCGTTTGATGCACAAAGTTCACTGATTGAAATTAAAAACCAATTACTCACAAATCGCATTAAATTACATGTTGCTCTTGGGGGCGACTTTGCAAAATCAAGATCCGCACAGGATGAGCAAGCACTATGAAACTAAACAAACAAAAAATAATTGTTCCCGCTGCTATCATTATAGCGACCATTTTTTTGGTGATGTTTATTAAGGGAAACCCGCCTAAAGCATCACGTTTTTCAGCACCGCCAAAAGCAAAAATTAATGTAGCGGTAAAACCATTGCAGTTAATTGACTACCCCGTTGAAATTGATAGCTTTGGTACGGTTAAACCACGGACTCAAAGTATGTTGGTGGCTCAGGTTTCTGGGCTGATTATTGATATAAATGAGCAGTTCCGCGAAGGCGGCTTTTTTGAAAAAGGCGATGTGTTACTTCAGCTAGATGATCGCGATTTAAAAGCGGAAGTTAAATCAGCACAAGCTAATTTGCTCAATGCCGAGCAAAACTTATTAGAAGAGCAAGCACGAGGCCGACAAGCGCTTACTGATTGGCAACGTTTAGGCAATGAGTCTGAACCGAGTATTTTAGTACTTAGAAAGCCACAGCTAGCTGCAGCGCAAGCACAGGTTTTGTCAGCACAAGCACAATTGGAAAAAGCGCAACTAAATCTTGAACGTACTAAAATTAAAGCCCCTTATGCTGGGCGAGTATTAAACCGCAGCGTTGACTTAGGTCAGGTGGTATCTAACAATATGCAGTTAGCGACAATTTATGCAACCGACAGTGTTGAAATACGCTTACCGATAAAGAATAAAGATCTGCCTTTTATTAATTTACCTGAGCAATATCGAGATGGTGCTAAAAATCAGCGTGGCTCAGCGGTTAATTTCACTTCAGATTTAATTGGCGAGCAACAATGGCAAGGCCAACTTATTCGTACTGAGGGCGCAATAGATGAAAGTGCTCAGCAATTGTATGTGGTGGCTAAAATTAATGACCCTTATAAATCAACCAGTGATAATCAATACCCAGTAAAAATAGGACAATACGTTAAAGCTAAAATTAATGGCAAAGTCGCCTCTCAGGTACTCGTTATTCCCAATAGTGCGATATATCAAGGCAGTTATGTTTATGTGGTTGAAAATGGCACACTACAGCGTAAAAATATTGCTTTAGCGTGGCAAAATGCGCTGCAAGGCATTGTGAGTAAAGGTCTTGAAGCGGGTAGTCAATTAGTACTGACGCCACTGGGGCAAGTGAGTTCAGGTACGCCAGTGCAGATAATGGATGCGACTCCTAAAGCACAAAAAACAGGAGAGCAGCCATGATCGCTTGGTTTACTCGTAACCATGTGGCTGCCAACTTATTGCTAATTAGTATTGTGTTGGGCGGCCTATTCAGCCTGTCTTCTAAGTTACCGTTAGAGGTGTTTCCCTCGTTTGTTTCTGATCGTATAAATATTAGTGTGAGTTTACGTGGTTCAACCCCAGAAGATGCTGAAAAAGGGGTCACCATACGAATAGAAGAAGCATTACAAGATCTCGAAGGTATTAAACAAATATCGAGCCGCTCTTCTGAGGGGTCATCACAAGTAAGCGTTGAGGTTGATACTGGCTATGACGAGCGTGAATTGTTAGCGGATATAAAGAGCCGTGTCGATGCCATTAATACCTTTCCAGCCGATGCAGAAAAACCAGTAATAGGGTTAATCCAGCGTAAGCGTGAAGTAATAGCAGTCACTGTTTCAAGTGACTACAACGAAAAAGAAACCCTAGAATATGCAGAGCAAGTCCGTGATGAATTGCTGCGTATTCCGGCGATTACCCAAGTTGAACTTAGTGGCGTACGTAATTATGAGCTGGCAATCGAAGTAAGCCAAGATACGCTGCGCCAATACGATTTAACCTTGGCGCAAATATCCAGTGCCATTGCCAATTCAAGTTCTGATATTTCAGCGGGAAACCTTAAAACAGAGGGCGGCGATGTACTTATTCGCTCTAAAGGGCAAGCTTACCGCAAAGATGAATTTGCAAGCATTGTGATAAAAAATCAAGCCGATGGCACTATTATTCGCTTAAGTGATATTGCAACCATTAACGATGATTTTGAAGAAACCCCCGTGCGCACCCGCTTTAATGGCAAACAAGCCGCATTTATCGATGTGTACCGCATTGGTCCGCAAAGTGCGATAGAAGTGGCCGATGCAGTTAAAAACTATATTACCAGTGAGCAAGCTAATTTACCGCAAGGGTTTTATTTAAGCTATTGGGATGATGACTCTGAGGTAGTAAAAAGCCGTATTGCTACCCTAACTAGCAATGCTTTACAGGGCGGTATTTTGGTACTGGGGTTACTGACTTTATTTTTAAGACCTGCCATCGCGTTTTGGGTATTTATTGGTATTCCGGTTTCATTTATGGGCGCGTTTATGGCAATGGCCGCCTTTGGCGTGACCATAAATGTGATCAGCTTATTTGGTTTTATATTGGTGCTAGGGATTGTGGTGGACGATGCTATTGTTACCGGTGAAAACGTGTATACCCATTTAAAAACCGCCAAATCGGGCGAAGAGGCTGCTATAAAAGGAACTCAAGAAGTAGCCACGCCAGTTACATTTGGCGTGTTAACCACCGTGGCCGCTTTTTTACCGTTAGGTTTTATAGAAGGCGCGCGAGGCGCTATTTTTGCGCAAATTCCGGTGGTGGTTATTCCGGTATTATTGTTTTCATTGATTGAATCTAAATTTGTGCTGCCAGCGCATTTAAAATATATCAAACTGCGCCAGCAAAAAGGCAAAGGTTCTAAATTAGAGCAACTCCAACAACGTTTTGCTGATGGTTTTGAGCATGCCATTTTAAAATATTACCAACCCGTATTAGGGCTAGCGCTACGCAACAAACTGGCCACAGTCAGTTTATTTATGGGCGTGTTTTTAATTATTTTAACCATGATCACCAGTGGTTGGACTAAGTTTATTTTCTTCCCACGTATTCCCAGTGAAACAGTTCGGGTTAATTTAACTTTTCCTGCGGGAACACCGTTTGAAGTCACGAATAAATACATTATTGATATGTCAGATAAAGCCAGAGAGCTTCAGCGTAAGTATCAAGATGAAGAAACAGGGCAAAGTATTATCCTTAATATTTTAGCCAGCACTGGCGGGCGAGGCGGTGCGGCTAATTCGGGTAGTGTGCGCTTTGAAATCACCCCAGCAGAACAACGAGAGTCTGATATTGGTTCGCGTGAGTTGGTAAAAGAGTGGCGGCAATTAATAGGGGTGATCCCAGGGGCTGAAAGTCTCACATTTAGAGCAGAAATAGGTAGAAGCTCAAACCCAATTGATATTCAATTATCGGGTAATTCCATAACCACACTGCAAACAGTGGCTGAGCAAATTAAACAACGATTGGCCACTTATCCAAGCGTGTTTGATATTGCCGATAGCATGTCTGATGGTAAAGAAGAGCTACAAATAGAGCTAACAGAGCAAGGGCTTGCACTTGGATTAAATAGAGTTGATGTATCAAGACAAGTGCGTAACTCGTTTTTTGGTGTACAAGTACAGCGCATTCAACGCGGGCGTGATGATGTGCGCGTTATGGTGCGCTTACCTATAGATGAAAGACGCTCAGTTGCTGATTTAAAAGATATATTAATACAAACACCTAATGGTGGGCGAGTGCCGCTGTCACACGTGGCCACTTTAGTACCGGGTCAAAGCCCATCAACCATTACCCGTATTGATCGTTACCGTACTCTTAATGTGTCGGCGGATGTAGAAAAAACCGATACCAATATGACCGTGCTTCAAGCTGATTTAAAAACCTACTTAGATGAACTTGTGCAACAATACCCAGGTGTAAGCCATTCATTAGAAGGTGAAGCCAAAGAGCAGCGCGAATCGTTTGGTTCATTATTGTGGGGAATGGTATTTGTATTTTTTGTAATTTATGGGTTGCTCGCAATTCCCTTTAAATCGTACTTACAGCCACTGGTGGTGATGAGCATTATTCCTTTTGGCATGATTGGCGCAGTAATTGGCCATTGGATCATGACTATGGAGCTTACCATTATGAGTTTGCTGGGAATGCTCGCGTTAATTGGGGTCGTGGTGAACGACTCGTTAGTATTGGTTGATTTTATTAATAAAAAACGCAGTGAAGGGCTCGATTTAATGGAAGCTGTTAAAACCGCCGGCGTAGCGCGTTTTCGCCCGGTTATGCTAACTAGTTTAACCACCTTTATAGGCTTAATGCCGCTGCTGTTTGAAAAGGCGACTCAGGCGCAGTTTTTAATTCCTATGGCAGTAAGCCTAGGTTTTGGGATTATATTTGCGACTTTTATAACCTTATTATTTGTTCCCGTTAACTATATGCTGATGGAGCGCTTTCAAGGTTGGTTTAAGTAGTGTTAGGCATTAAAAAGACAAAGGGATAGGTGTTAGAAACAAGTTTAATATCGGGCTGTGGAGGCGCAGTTCGATATATTTAAAGACGAAAGATAGGGAATGTTTAGTTAAAAAGAAATGCTTGAGAACCTAGAACCTAAGCTATAAAGGAAGGTGTTCCCCGAGAATGCGGTGCCCGGTGTCAGTCCTGAAACCTTGAGGTTTCAGGGCGGAAATCTGCGGTTTACCGTAGGCTTCTCGGTACATGCCGAGCTTGCACAATAGTAAACGAACAAAAATCCTGGTATAAAATTTATCGGCTCAGGGACTTAACCAAGCTCCTGCACCCCAGGGAACAAATTTAGTATATAAGACATATTCCAATCCTTAAACCCCAATCGTAAAAAATTAAACTGTTCGCTCAGTTTTCCTGCAAATTTAATCTTATATTTACTTTTAAGATTGCTTTTTGAACTTAATCAGCTTTTCAATCGCTTGCTTTTGACCTCAGTCATAGAATTCATTGGAGTTGCTTTTTATCGAGTGGTAGCATTGCTTTAATTAGCAAAGCGAAGACGTCATTATGAATAACTTACCAGATTACGAAAAAGCCCAACTTCTTTTAGAGAAAAACGAAATATTTGTATCACCTGCTGAAGCGCATGGCGTTATTAGCGGCTTACTTGCTTGTGGGCTAAGCATTGACGATAAAGAATATTTAGGCTTACTGAGCGATGTATTTAATGATGGCGAGTCGTTTAGCAACGATTTAAAACAGTTTTTTGGCCAAATTTATCAACAAGTGGTTGAAAGTTTTAACAATGAAGAGTTTCAATTTGATTTGTTTTTACCGAGTGATGACGAAACACTCATCGATCAAGCCAATGGGCTCGTATCATGGGTAGCTGGGTTTATGCTGGGCTTTGGCTTAAAGCAAAAAGACTATGGCAAGCTGTCGGCAGATGTAAAAGAAGTGATTAGCGACTTTAGCGAAATTACGCGCCTTGATACAACCTTTGAAGAAACCGAAGAAGATAGCCAAGCACTACATGAAGTGATTGAGTACGTACGCGTATCGGCGTTACTGTGTTTTGCTGAACTTGGCAAAGAGCAAAACCCACAAAGCAACAAAAAAACACTGCATTAATTTAGTAATACAACAAAAGTAATGGGTTAGTTATTAATGGTTGAAATACAAAAGTCAGAGTTTAAAGCGCGCCGCGAGCGTTTATTGACGGCAATGGATAGCAACAGTATTGCGATAATTCCTGCTGCAACCGAGCTCACACGTAGCCGAGATACTCATTATCCGTTTAGACAAGACAGTGACTTTTTTTACTTAACTGGTTTTAACGAACCCGATGCGGTATTGGTGTTATGCAAAGACAGTGATACGCCTTCTATATTGTTTTGTTTAGATAAAGATAAACTTGCAGAGGTATGGCACGGCAGGCGCATTGGTTTTGAAAAAGCGCAAAGTGAATACTTATTCGACAAAACTTATGCATTAAGTGAACTAAACGAACAATTATTGAATTTGGTGAACGGCCAACAGATTTTATTTTATGCACAAGGGACGTATCCTGCCTTCGACGGCAAAGTATTTTCAATGCTTAATACTTTGCGTAGTGCCCCCAAAAAAGGCGATACAGCACCGAGTACCCTTAAAGATATTCGCCCGTTATTACATGAAATGCGCCTATTTAAATCGCCAAGCGAAATTAACATTATGCGTGAAGGCTGCGAAATAAGTGCCCGAGCACACATGCGTGCCATGCGCTTTTCCCACGTTGGCGCAACCGAGTTTCAATTAGAGGCAGAGCTTCATCATCACTATGCGATGAATGGGGCGCCACATCCAGCTTATGGCACCATTGTCGGTAGTGGCGATAACGCTAATATTTTGCACTACACCCAAAACAGCGATGTATTAAACAATGGCGACCTAGTGCTGATTGATTCAGGTTGTGAGCTACAAGGTTACGCAGCCGACATTACCCGTACTTTCCCCGTTAATGGTAAATTTAGCACCGAGCAAGCTGCGCTTTATAATATTGTACTCAAAGCGCAAGAAGTGGCATTTAGCGAAGTAAAGCCCGGTGGCTACTTATCGCAGGCTAATAAATTAGCTATGCAAGTGCTAACCCAAGGGTTACTCGATTTAGGTATTTTAACCGGCGATTTTGATGAGTTAATGGCGCAAGGTGCCTGTAAAGAATACTACATGCATGGTCTTGGCCATTGGTTAGGACTCGATGTTCATGATGTGGGCGATTACAAGGTTAATAACCAAGAGCGTGCTTTTGAACCGGGTATGGTACTGACCATTGAACCTGGGCTTTATATTAGTAAAGATTCAAACGCACCCAAAAAATACCAAGGTATAGGTATTCGTATTGAAGATAACTTATTAGTAACTGAGTCTGGTCACGAAAACTTAACGATTACCGTGCCTAAAAAAATTAGCGAAATAGAAGCGTTAATGCAAAGCGCTAAAAACGCATAAGCTTGGAGATAAAAGTGGCTAAGCAGTTTGATGTTGTAGTTATTGGCGGTGGTTTAGTGGGCGCAAGTTGCGCACTGAGTATAAGTAAAAAAAATCCCAGCCTACATATTGCCGTGGTTGAAGCAAACCAAGTAACCACAGATTATCACCCAAGTTTTGACGACAGAAGCATCGCACTTGCACAGCAGTCGGTGGAGTATTTACAAAGCCTCAATTTGTTTGAAATAAACGCTCCCTATGCGGCGGCCATAAAAAAAGTCAGTGTGTCAGACAAAGGGCACTTTGGTAAAACCCACATACAGTGTGATGAATTTGCAAAACCCTCATTAGGCTATGTGGTGGAGGTAAACCCATTTGGCAGAGCGCTGCATCAACGTTTAACGCAATCAAATATATCGCTTTTTTGCCCTAATAGCGTAACGGCGATAAAACAAAATGCCGAAAGTAATGAACTTACATTACAAAGTAGTGAAAAACTAAGCGCTAAGCTGTTAGTGATTGCCGACGGTGCACAATCGCCAACCCGTCACTTGCTAGGCTTAGGTTTCAATACCCAGCCTTATGAACAAGGCGCGATTATTGCCAATATAGAAGTGGCTGGTGGACACCATCATCAGGCGTTTGAGCGGTTTACCCAAAATGGCCCAATGGCTTTATTACCCATGAGTAATAACCGCTATTCGTTAGTATGGTGTATGCGCCAAGAACATATTGAGCAGTATATGGCATTAAGTGAATCAGACTTTTTAAGCGTACTGCAAGTCACCTTTGGTTATCGTGCTGGGCAGTTTATAAAAGTAGGGATGCGCGCCAGTTATCCACTGGTTTATGGGCAAATAGAATCGTTGACGGCGCACCGTACTGTGGTAATAGGTAACGCGGCACATGCAATTCACCCCATTGCAGGTCAAGGCTTTAATTTAGGGCTGCGCGACGTACAAGTGCTTAGTGACTTAATAGCAAACAGTGAACACGATTTAGGTAGTTATGCCTTTACTCGTCAATATTCAATTAAGCGCAGTGATGATATAAACACCGTGATGACATTGACCGATGCCTTGGTTCGACTTTTTTCAAACTCATCACGGGTGTTAGCGCTTGGTCGTAGTATTGGGCTATTTTCAATGGATTTATTCCCCGCATTCAAAGCCCCATTGGCTAAACAGTTAATGGGACAAGTTAAACAAGGTACACGTTTATGAAACAAGTACAGGTTTGTATAGTGGGTGGTGGCTGCGTAGGTTTAACGCTGGCGCTAGGGCTTGCTAAAGCAAATGTCAGCGTGGTTGTGTTAGATGCAGCGCCAACTCAAGCTCCACCGAGCGATGACTATGGTTTACGTGTAAGCGCATTGAGCATTGCCAGCCAAACATTGCTCGAGCAGTTAAATGTATGGCCACACATAATAGCTGAGCGTGCTTGTGCTTATACGCACATGGATGTACGCGATGCCGACAGCTTTGGAAAAATAGCTTTTAATAACGAGCAACTTGAGCTTGAGCATTTAGGCCACATTGTTGAAAACGATATTATTCGCTTTGCGCTAATAAAAGAGCTTGAGCAACAAAGTAATGCCACACTCATGTTTAATACCGAGTATCA
This sequence comes from Pseudoalteromonas sp. SiA1, assembly GCF_018732205.1. Taxonomy (NCBI): domain Bacteria; kingdom Pseudomonadati; phylum Pseudomonadota; class Gammaproteobacteria; order Alteromonadales; family Pseudoalteromonadaceae; genus Pseudoalteromonas; species Pseudoalteromonas sp. SiA1. The sequence continues at coordinate 677,996 of NZ_CP076084.1, forward strand.
GCAAATACACCAAAGCGAGTCTGATGTATTTATTAATTTAAAAACTGGCGAACCTATTATTGCTAAGTTGCTGGTGGCGGCTGATGGGGCAAATTCAGCGATTCGTAAACAGTTTAATATGGCGCTGAGCTTTAAAGATTACGATCACCATGCGTTAGTAGCGACAGTTAAAACCAAAGAGTCACATACAAATACCGCACGCCAAGTGTTTTTACCAACGGGGCCGCTAGCTTTTTTACCATTGAGCGATGAGCATACTCATTCAATTGTGTGGTCTACCAGCCCGAATCATTGTGATGAATTGTTAGCAATGGACGACACCACTTTTAATAAAGCAGTTATGGCTGCCATAGATGGCCAATGCGGTTTATGTGAAGTGCAAAGTAAGCGCGTCGCGTTTCCACTTAAAATGCGTTACGCCCAACAATGGGTTAATGGCAAGGTGGTGTTAATGGGCGATGCAGCGCATACCATTCATCCATTGGCAGGGCTGGGTATGAATCTGGGCCTAAAAGACGCCGCTTATTTAATTGAGCTACTAAGTCAAGACGCCAAAGAATTTGCAAGTACGCGCACACTGCGTGATTACGAGCGCACCCGTAAGCTCGACGCACAAAAACACATTGCCATGATGCAAGGGCTAAAAGAGTTATTTGAAGGCGCAAACCCAGTTAAAAAGCTGATTCGTGGGGTAGGGCTTTCGTTAGTTGATAACTTGGGCCCAATCAAACACCTATTCGCCAAAGAAGCGATAGGGAAGTGATAAAGACAAGCGGTCAGTTTCTAGCTGTCAGCTTTCAGTAAAATAAAAACCGATGTTTAGTTTAAGCATCGGTTTTTTTATAGGCTAATGCTTTCTTTAGTGTATGCGTACAGCTTGCTGACACGACAAGCGAAGCTCGTAATGCTTTAAATTAATGAGCTACAAATTCTCTTTTGCTTCATTCACCATATCTTGTAGTGCATCAACTAACAATGGGTCACGCGAGTTCTGTTTAGCAAGTTCTAGTGCGTGTTTCATACTAGTGAATGCCTCTTTGAACTGTTTATTAGCCGTGTAGCCTTGCGATAATCGCATGTGAGAGTAAGCAGCATTAGGGTAATCGTTAGTAAAGTGTTTTAGTGTTGAAATAGCTTTTTTAGTGTTACCAAACTCTTGTTGGCTGTGGGCAAATTCTACGTACACATCTTGTGGAATTTTAAGCTCAAATCCGTACTTATCACTAAGTGCTTGGTAGTAACCGGTAATCAATGATACATCTGCAAATTTTCCGTGCTCGTCAGTCACTTTAAATATTAGGTCGCTAAATAAGTGAATTAGGCTATCGCTAAGTGCTGGAAGTATGGTGCCCATATGAGTAAAAGTGGGATAATGCTTATATTTCCATTTTAGCTGCGTGGGCATTTGTTGCTCTAAATTTACTAAAGTATTTAATACGCCGGTATAAAAGCGTGCGCCTTCACTTGCAACACTAATAAATAACGCTTGAGCGCCTTTGGGGTTTTTAGTGTATTTAATAATATTACTTTTTAACTCTTCATCACTCCACCAACTATTTGGGCTTATAGCGATGTAGTTGTTAAATAGTGCCGGTTGATTAACTAAAGTATAAAGTGCTAATGTACCAGCATTAGAATGACCAATTAAGGTGTTGTAACCATTAGTTGGGTAGTTGCTATTTATATAGGGCATGAGCTCATCAGACACAAACTTTAAAAAATTATCGGTTTGCCCTGCGTCAGGCCATTTATTTTTAACAAAGGTTTGAAACTCCGTTTTAGGCTCACCTTGTACTTTAGGTAAGTAATCACGAACGCGGTTGGTTGTATCAATAGCAACAAGCATTGCATTAGGTATCTGCTCGTAATCAATGAGGGATTTTATAACGCCAGACGCCGTATGAAAGTGCTCAATACCATCAAGTAAATAAATAACATAGAGCGGCTGATCGTCTTTTACATTGTCAGGTATGAATATTCTGATAGGTCTGTCTTCGTTAAGTATTTTTGATTGTAGAATGACCTTTTTACCCACGGTTATGTCGGTTGTAGCGGTGTCTGCATAGCTTAAAATAGGTGTACTAAAAGTAAGTATTAACACAAGCGATAGTAAAAGCTTCATAAATATCCTTATTAAATAATGTGTTGCTCAATAATTGCACGGCTTTAGGTTTGAGTAAATGTTTATATTTTAGAAGCAAATGTAGAGCTTAAATAATTTAAAGCTATGCTTTTCAAGCTCGGCGTCTACCTCGTAAATATTAAACACTTATCTTGATTTTACTTATTGATATAAAGGGAGCATCCAATAATCTCTTCCCGAACCCCGAACCCCGAACCCCGAACCCCGAACCCTTTAACGCTTATCTATTAAAGCTTAAAAATCTACTTGCTTAATTATCCTACTAAGCGTAAAATGCGCGCTCATTTCGGCTTTTAAACTATTAATTCCTTGCCTTAAACCGACCGGCCGAAACGGTAGAAGGCTCTATTAACCGTAAGGAATATCCATGCGTCATTACGAAATCGTATTCATGGTTCACCCTGATCAGAGTGAGCAAGTATCTGGTATGATCGAACGTTATACTGGTTCTATCACTGAAGCAGGTGGTACTATCCACCGTCTTGAAGACTGGGGCCGTCGTCAACTGGCTTACCCAATCAACAAGCTTCATAAAGCTCATTATGTTCTTATGAACGTTGAAGCACCAACTGAAGTAATCAGCGAGCTAGAAACTACTTTCCGCTACAACGATGCAGTGCTTCGTAACTTAGTTATGCGTACTAAAAACGCTGTAACTGAAGCGTCTCCTCTTGTAAGAGAAGAGAAGAAAGAAGCACCAGCTGCTTAATTGTTTTGAGTCCTAGCATGGCACGTAGTCAGCAGTTACTATAATGGTTAGCCCATATACGAATCAGCTGGTTATATCGGGGGTTGTTTGTAAAACACCCAAGTTTAGCCAAAGCCCCGCGGGCATACCGCATTGTATTTTTGTTGTAGAACATAAATCAATGCAAGTTGAAGCAGATCTTAACCGTAATAGTTATGTGAGGCTTCAGGTAGTTGCCAGTGGTAAGCAAATGCAACAACAGACTCAACATTTGCACGTTGGGCAGGCATTGCAAGTGAGTGGTTTTTTAAATCGCCACGAAGGTCGTAACGGCCTTAGCCAATTGGTTTTGCATGCTCAGCATATAGAAAGAATTATTTGAGGAATTAATCTCATGGCACGTTATTTCAGACGTCGTAAGTTCTGCCGCTTTAAAGCGGAAGGCGTACAACAAATCGATTACAAAGATCTAGCTACTCTTAGAAACTATGTTACAGAAAGTGGCAAAATCGTACCTAGCCGTATCACAGGTACTAGCGCTAAATACCAGCGCCAGCTAGCAACTGCTATTAAGCGTGCTCGCTACTTAGCCCTTCTTCCATACACTGACTTACATAAGTAAGCAGCGGATTAACACGTTTTTAAAAGGTGTAGAAACATGCAAGTTATTCTACTAGATAAGATCGCTAACCTAGGTGGCCTAGGTGACCAGGTTGTTGTTAAATCTGGCTTCGCACGTAACTTCCTTTTCCCACAAGGTAAGGCAGTTCCTGCAACTAAAGCAAACATTGAAACGTTTGACGCACGTCGCGCAGAACTAGAAGCAAAAATCGCTGAACAGTTAACTGCAGCACAAGCACGCGCTGACAAACTTGAAGCATTAGCAGAAGTTACATTAGTATCTAAAGCTGGTGACGAAGGTAAATTATTCGGTTCAATCGGTACTCGTGACATCGCTGACGCTATCTCAGCTGTTGGTGTTGAAGTTGCTAAATCAGAAGTTCGTTTACCTCTAGGTACTATCCGTGAGACTGGCGAATTTGACGTTGCAATCGCAGTACACTCAGACGTAACAGCTACTATTAAAGTAATCGTTATTGCTGAAGCTTAATTTTTAAAATTAAGTTAAAAAAAAACCGTGCTTTGCACGGTTTTTTTGTATCTAAAATTTATAACCCAAAGTAATAAATTGTTTGTTGTGGATTAAATCAAACACTTTTCTAAGTTAAACCTTTATTTTCAAAAAAAATTTTATTTCATTTAAACCTTTCTATTTCTCCTCGCGTCTAATAAGTTAAATTGCAATTACATAATTATAAACAGGAAAAATTTGCGATGTTAATGGACGCTAATCAGCCAATAACTGATCAAGTGCAGCAAATGCTTATTGATCAAGTTAAAAACGGCGACCAGTTAGCCTATAAAGCGCTCTATGACATGCATAAAGCAAAAGTTTATGGCTTATGCCTGAGGCTAATTGCCGATGAGGGGCATGCGCAAGATGCAACTCAAGAAGTATTTGTACAGGTATGGCACAAAATAGCGCAATTTGATGGGCGTTCGCAATTTTCTACCTGGCTTTACAGTGTCACCAGTAATATTGCTATTAGCTATGTGCGTAAGCAAAAACATTGGCTTAATAAAGTTATTAGCTTTGAACAAAGCGGTATGGATGAGCAATCTGCAAATGACTGCAATGGCTTAAATAGCTTAGATAAATTAATCGTTAGGCTGCCTGAGCGCGCAAGAATGGTATTTGTACTGTATGCCGTTGAAGGTTATAGGCATGAAGAAATAGCAACCTTGCTAGGCATGGCTGTAGGCTCTAGTAAGGCGCAATATCATCGTGCAAGGCAATTATTAAAACAGTGGTACGAAAATGAGTAAAACAAATTTTGATGACTACTTAAATGAGTCGCTAACACAATTAAATAAAAATATAACACCCGATAAAGAGCTCTGGGATGGGATTGAGCGCGCCATAATGACTAATAAGCAGGCAAGTACAGTTAAGAGTGTAGTTTGGCCGAAGCTAACTGCTATTGCGGCATGTTGTGTGGCTGCTTTGGTTAGCACTATGGTGTTTTTTACATCTCCAGAGACAAATACCGCTGTGGCGATGAGTGATTTTTTTACTAAGCAAAAACAAAGTTTACTTGTTCAATACCAAAGCCAAGCGGCACTAACAGATAACTGGCAAGTGCAGCTACAAGAACTTGAAGATGCTGAGCAGGCTATAAAGCAAACACTTGAAAATGAACCACAAAATAAGGCGCTACTGTCTATGTTAGCGCAAGTATATCAACAACAGCTCGACTTAATTAACAAGGTGCATGCACCGCGTTGGCAACAAATCTAGGAGAAATAAATGAAAGCAATAATACTTGGAATCGCTTTATTACCAATGGCTGTATTTGCCGGTGAAAAAATAGAACAACAAATTGAAGTACCAAACGGTGGCGTTATTCATATAGAAAATCAGCGCGGCAATGTAAATATTATGGGCTGGGAGAAAAATCAATTTAAAGTGAGCGGCGAGCTTGATGATAAAGCACAAGGCTACACTCTTAAAACACAGGGTAATAAAACTCAGTTTATTGTAAAAATGCCTGATCTTTCAAACTGGGATAATAACAATAATGGCTCAACGCTAACTATTTTCATGCCGCAAAGCAGTGCGCTGGAGTATGTTGGGGTTAACGCTTCGGTAACTGCAAAAGAGTTAAAAAGAGGCACTGAAATTGATGTAGTCAATGGCGCCATTACAGTAAATGATCTTAACGGCGATATTAAGCTTACTAGTGTTAACGGTGACATCAACGCAAAAAACCTCAGTGGTAAAGTGCAATTTGAAACTGTAAATGGCGCAATTGATGATCAGCAATCTAACGGAGAAGTTCGTTTTAATGCGGTTAATGGGAATATAAAATCAAACTCGACTGCCAATGATATTCGCTTAGAAAACGTAAACGGTGATATCAATCTTACCTTCGATGCAATCAAAGAGTTACAAATAAGCACTGTAAATGGCGAAGTTGAAGTGCGTATTAATCGCCTTTTAAGTGATGCTGATGTAAGTTTTGAATCTGTAAGTGGCAATGCTGAGTTTTACTTTCCAGCTGATTTATCGGCACAATTTGAAGTGCAAGCCCATGCCGGCGGTAAAATTGACAACCAGCTAACGAGCGACCAAGTGCAAAAAGCCAAATATGGCCCAGCAAGTGGAATTAAGTTTAATACTAATGGCACCGATGCCAGTGTAGAAATGAATACCATAAGTGGGACGATTGGACTTAAGCGTCAATAATCATCCATTTTATTTTAAGTTACAAAAAGCAGGAAAGATTTCCTGCTTTGCTATTTGCACAGCCCCGCCAAGTCGATAGAATAGAGCCATTCAATTTTAGTACTGTGAAGTTATGGCCAAACCAGATAAGCAAGTCGACACTCTTAAAGTTCCTCCCCATTCAATAGAAGCTGAACAATCTGTTTTAGGTGGTTTAATGCTTGATAATCAAGCATTTGATCGCGTAGCTGAACTTGTTGTGTCACAGGACTTTTATACCCGTACCCATAAGCTTATTTTTGAGGCAATGACAGCACTGGCTGAAATTGGCGATCCGATTGATTTAATTACTATTTCTGAAAGTTTAGAAAAAAATAATCAGCTTTCAGGGATTGGTGGCTTTGCGTATTTAGCCGAAATAGCTAAAAACACCCCAAGTGCTGCTAATATTGATGCTTACGCTAGCATTGTACGCGAACGTGCAGTTGTGCGTGAAATGATTGGTGTCGCCAATGAAATTGCTGAGGCAGGCTTTAACCCAGAAGGGCGCACAAGTCACGATTTACTCGACTTTGCTGAGAGCAAAGTATTTAAAATTGCTGAGCAACGTACAAAAAGTAGTGATGGCCCGCAAAGCATTCACAACATACTTGAAAAAACCGTTGATAAAATAGAAGAGCTTTATCAGTCACCACAAGATGGTGTTACCGGTGTAAGCACAGGTTACGCTGATTTAGATAAAATGACGACTGGTCTGCAGCCCTCAGATTTAATTATTGTAGCAGCACGTCCATCGATGGGTAAAACTACCTTTGCGATGAACCTTGCTGAGCATGCAGCAATGACCCAAGACAAGCCTGTACTTATCTACTCACTAGAGATGCCCTCTGAACAAATTATGATGAGGATGCTGGCGTCCCTTGGCCGAATTAACCAAACCAAAGTACGTACTGGTCAGCTAGATGACGATGACTGGGCGCGCCTTTCATCAACCATGGGGTTACTCATGGAAAAAGGCAAAATGTATGTTGATGACGCCTCAGGCTTAACACCCACTGATGTACGTTCACGTGCACGTCGTATTGCCCGCGATCATGGTGGTATTAGTATGATCATGGTCGATTACCTACAATTAATGCGCGTACCTAGCTTGTCAGATAATCGTACCTTAGAAATTGCCGAAATTTCACGTTCACTTAAAGCATTAGCAAAAGAATTACAGTGTCCGGTTGTTGCACTATCGCAGCTTAACCGTACCCTAGAGCAACGTGCTGATAAACGCCCAATTAACTCAGATTTGCGTGAGTCGGGCTCTATTGAGCAAGATGCCGATTTAATCATGTTTATTTATCGTGACGAAGTATACAACGAAGACAGTACTGATAAAGGTGTTGCAGAAATTATCATCGGTAAACAGCGTAACGGTCCGATTGGTAAAGTGCGCCTAACCTTCCAAGGTCAATTCTCTCGCTTTGATAATTACGCGGGGCCTGCTGTAGATGATGATTACTAATGCGCTTAGCTATTGCCGAAATTAACTTACAAGCACTTGCTCATAATTTAGCGCAAGTGCGACAGTTTGCGCCTAACAGTAAAGTTATGGCGGTATTAAAAGCCAATGCTTATGGCCATGGTTTAGTAAAAATAGCGCAGCACCTTAATGATGCCGACGCATTTGCAGTGGCACGAATAGATGAAGCGCTCGCACTGCGAGCAGGCGGGCTGACCAAGCCTATTGTGTTGTTGGAAGGTTTTTTCCATCAAGATGACTTGCCGATTTTATTAGCCAATAATTTTCAAACCATAATCCATGATGAAAACCAGCTCAGAGCACTTGAAAATGCAAAGCTCGATGCACCAATCAGTTGCTGGTTAAAAATTAATACGGGTATGCATCGTTTAGGGGTTGCACCGACGCAATTGAATGATTTTTATCAGCGCTTGCAAGCGACTGATAACGCTAAAGATACAATCAATTTAATGACGCACTTTTCCAGTGCCGATGATGTTAATGATCCCAAAACAGCTGAGCAAATTGCTTTGTTTGATTCATTAGTGCAAGGCAAACAACAAGCACATTGTTTAGCAAATTCGGCCGGTATTATTGCTTGGCCTGCCGGTCATGGCGAGTGGGTGCGTCCAGGCTTGATGATGTATGGTGTATCACCAATGCTTAACACTTCAGGCAAAGATCATCAGCTTAAGCCGGTGATGCGTTTAACCACTAAGGTCATTGCAATTCGCGATGTTGATGCTGCGCAAGGTGTTGGTTATGGTGGTAGTTGGCAAAGTGCTCAGCCAACTAAGCTTGCAGTGGTTGCTATGGGCTATGGTGATGGTTATCCGCGTCATGCTAAACATGGTACCCCAGTAGTGATTGCTGGCAAACGTTATGGTATTGCTGGCAACATCTCTATGGATATGATCAGTGTTGATATTGGTGAAAATGCTGATGGCATCAAAGTCGGCGATGAGGTAGTAATGTGGGGCCCTGAGTTGCCGGTAGAAGAAATTGCACAATGTGCTGATACTATATCTTACGAGTTATTGTGTAATATTACACCGCGCGTAAGTTATGAGTACCAGCGCTAATATTTATTTTAAAAATACCCATTAAGTTTACATTGCTAGAATGATCGTGATGCTCACTTAATCGGTATCGTTACTCTTTTATAAAGTAAATATCGCTAAAGCCCATGCGAGCAAATTCTTGATCACGAAAGTTACGCACAGCCGATGACCCTTTAGAGGTCATTTCAATTTGGCGTACCATGTTTAAGTAGTTAGTTAAATCGATACCTTCGGCAGCCGCAATAGCCTGATACATATCGTGGTATTTATCTTTGGCGAAGTTAATTTCGCGCGGTTGATTTTTAAAAGTGTAGGTAATTCTGCGTGCCATAATGAGCTCATTTAAATTGAGTGTTAGTGTAATTTTACACTGTATTTAAGTTGCGTTGAATGATTAGTTGAAATCAAATAATTAAAAAGGTGAGTTTGAAATGAAATTATCAGTAGAGATCAGTAAATACCCGCTCCACCAAGATTACATTCCTTTTATTAAAGGCTTTATCGACAGAGTTAATGCCTACGAAGAACTCAAAGTGATCACTAATACTATGTCGACCCAAATATTTGGTGATTATGACCTAGTTATGCAAGTGATCAGCACAGAAATTAAACATTCATATGAGCAATTTGGTAAAGCTATATTTGTGTGTAAATTTATTTCGGGCGATTTATCTCCCGAATAACCTCTTAACAAACACGGTCGTTTTATAATGATGGATTTTGTAACGCAAATACTCAGTGGTTTTACTGCTATGTCGCATTGGGAATATATTGCGGTTGCTTTGTCGATGGCGTATTTATTACTGGCCATTAAAGAGAACTTATGGTGCTGGCCTGCGGCTTTTTTTAGTACGCTTATTTATACCATTATGTATTGGAATGGCGCGCTGCTAATGGAGTCGTTACTAAACTTTTATTATATGTATATGGCGGTGTTTGGTTGGGTCGTGTGGCGCAAAGGCAAGGCTAATCAAGCGCAGCGACTAATTACATCCTGGCCGGTAAACCGACATATTATTTTAATTGTACTGACTGCATTAGTGTCATTAGCAATTGGCTATGTAATGCAAAACTATACGCATGCAGATTTTGCGTATCTTGATAGTTTCACAACTTGCTTTGCTGTGGTTACTACGTATCTGGTAGCTAAAAAAGTACTAGAAAATTGGCTCTATTGGATAGTCATTGATGCGGCCTCTATGTATTTATACTACGAAAAAGGCTATTACCCAACCCTTGTTTTATTTGTATTTTATACCGTTATGGCAGCATGGGGATTTAAAACGTGGTACGAAGAATACGAGCAAAGCCAAGCCAAGCCCATGGCGCAACTTTAATCTATGAATCAGCATTCTCAGTTAGTTAATATTTGTAGCGCGTTTTTAGTACCGAGCACAATAACCTCAACAGAGTATTTGGTTAACGGTTTAAGCAACGATAACTTTTTGATCCGTACTGACAGCCAAGCTTATTTATTAAAGTGTTATAAAGCGTATTGGCCACAAGTAGGGTTACATGCCCAATATGAGCTCAGTAAACAACAAGTTTGCTCTGCTCCCATCTGGCTTGATAAGCAAAATAAGCGCGCAGCTTTTAACTATATTGATGGCGACGTCGCTCAGTCTTATTTGGCGATGCCGCTACTGACTAAACTTGTTAAGCTACATGCGTATACAACTAATAATGAGGCAATGAATATAGCTTTGGAATTGCAAGCCTATCAGCATTTATTAGTGTTTAAACAGTATGAAAAGCTCATAAACAAGACATTAAAAAGCATAGCCAACATGCCCGTAGATAGCGGCTTTTGCCATAACGACTTAGTCAAAGAAAATATCGTGGTAAACCCGCAAGGCGTTTATTTAATCGATTTTGAGTATGCTCAAGCAAATGATGTGTATTTTGATCTTGCTGCGTTAGCGGTTAGTTTTAAATTAGATGCTTCAGGCAAGCAGGCTCTGCTTAACAATTACAAAACGCACACCCTATCAGAACAATTTTATTTATCTATGCATAAACTCAATTGCTATCAGTTAGTTTACTTACTGTTATGTATAGGTTGGTATGAGCAACGCGCTATAAACAATCAGGTTGTTGTATTGCGCGCGCAACTGGACGAGCTTATTGCTTTAATGGAGGGTTAAAGTCCGCCAAAGCGTTCCGCAAGCTCTTTGTATTTTGCTACTTCATCAGCGTCAAATTGCATTTCGCCGTTATCATCTTCTGATTTAGCGATTAATAGGCTTTCTCGAGCAAGGCGTTTAACGCGCTCTGCTTTTACACCTAAAAATTCAGCAACTTGCTCTGTTGACATTAACTTCATAATTACTTCCTCGTGTTTAATCTTTCCGTTCAGTGACAATAATAGATAATATGTGTCTAAAGCGTTACTGTTTTTTTATAGAATATAAACAAATAGCGCTTTTTTTACCTTTTGTGAAGTGATTAGTTTAAATTATAGACATGTAAACGAATCATGCTGGCATTTATACAAAGATGCCTTTATTATTGCGCATGCTAAAGCATTGATATCGCGAGTTGATGTGGCGGCAACAAATGTGCTCTCGTGGTGAAATGGATATCACGTGGCCCTCCGGAGGCTAAGTTGTAGGTTCGATCCCTACCGAGAGCGCCATTTGCGTTTAAAGTATCATTTCCTGTTTCTTCCTCAAAATACCTACAATTATTTAAATTAGTCCGCTGCCTTACATTATTTAATTTTTGATAATAAAATATGTAGCAATCTATTTTATACCTTTAGGCGTATATTCATTGATGAGCTTATGGTTTATTCTTGCTAGCGCGTATAATTATTGATGTTAATCATTTATTATTACCCTGAACTCAAAAGCTAGACTTTTATAGCTAAATAATGCTATTTAAAGTATATATTCATTAATTATAGAAACCCTCATTTTTATGCTAATCACCTTACCTATATCAGAACTCGTTCCAGGCATGTACGTAAATAGCGTTACTAAGCAGCAGGAGAGTGTGGATGGCATAAAAATTAAAACCAGTGGTTTGGTTCGTGATAAATCAATCATTCAGCGTTTAATTACCGAAGGGGTGCTTGAGCTTCTCATCGACTTTACAAAAAGTGATGTCGCCGTACCAGCTAAATACAAAGAAAAACAAAAACCACAAGCTCCTGTAGCTAAGCAAGATAAGCCAGTTAAGGCAAAGGTTGCTATAAGCTTAGAGCAAGAGTTTGCAAAAGCCAGTGTGAGTTATGATGCGCACAACAGAAAACTACAAAGTATTTTTGGTGATTTAACATCAGGTTTGTCACTTAATATTGAAGCGCTCAATGAAATAAGTAATGAAATAGTGAGCTCTGTATTTCGTAATGAACACGCTATGACTATTTTAACTCGGATCAAAGATAAGCACAGTTACAACTGGCGTCATATGATCAACTGCACCATTTTTACAGCGGTGTTTGCTAAATACTTAGGTTATAAACGCGCTGTTGTGCAAGAGCTTGCAATGGGGGCTTTAATGCATGACTTAGGTCAGGCTAAGTTACCGCAAGGGATATTTTCCAAACCAGGAAAAGTCACAGGTAACGAAATGACGGCAATAAAAAAGCATGTCGCACAAAGCTTAGGATTGTTAAAAGGCGGAAAAGGTATTACGCCTTTAATGCTTGATATGATTGTAAATCATCATGAGCGTCTTGATGGTTCAGGCTATCCAAGAGGTGTAGATGGAAGCAAATTAAGCCGCCCAGCTCGGATCATTGCGATTGTAGACGTATACGATGCATTGACAGCAGATAGACCGCATCAAGAGGGTGATGAGCCAATTAATGCGCTTCGCTATTTGTTAGCTAACAAACAGCTGTTTGATGCAGAGTTAGTACAGTTATTTATTAAGTGTTTAGGTGTACACCCAGTAGGAACTATTGTTAAGTTAACCAATGAGCGATTAGCGTTGGTGCTAGAGGGCAATCATTCAAACCCTATCAAACCTAAAGTGAAGCTTTTTTACAACGCTAAACATAACCATCATGTTACCGCAAAAGATATAGATTTAAGCTTAAATAATAACGAGATAAAAATACAGGCAAGTGTTAAACCTGCTGATTATAAGATTAATTTGCCTCGGCTTTTAAAAGAGCATTTACTGCTTTAGCGTTACATCTTCTTTTTTCGTTTGTTTTAACAGAAATATAGCCACCCAAAAAACAACTTCCTATCAGCGTTAACCACAGTAATGTGCCTAATTCTACATGCAGCGCTAAGCAACAAAAAACCAAAGAAATAATCGCCATGGCAATGGCTGCGAGCCAATATTGATTGACAGGATTGTCACATTTCCCAGCACGCGTACACGCGCAATAATTTGCCTTATAAAAGAAATAAACACTAATGCCGCAAAAAATAAGCCCAGCAAGAATAAGTAAAATGATCACAGTTTTCTCCCTTTGTGATTTTAATTGCAGTGTAAATTGCAAAGTATTTTAAGTCAATGCAAATAAGAATTAATCTCATTAGAGTATATACTCTAATACCACACTTCTTGTCCGATGAGTTTTAAATAGTTGTTAAATTGTCGTTAAAAAACGTGTTTTTTGGCTTTTTTTAACGTTTTAGTAAGGTTTTTTATAAAAAATTAAGGTAGGGTACGCAGGTTTGAAACTCTAATAACAACACACATAGCTATCCAAACAGTAAGTTTGGCTAAGGACACAACAATGAAATTTACTAAAACTCTTATTGCGGCATCGCTGGCATTTGTTTCAGCTGATACTTTTGCAGCGGCTTTTCAGCTTGCTGAGCAAAACGTATCTGGTTTAGGCCGCGCATACGCAGGTGAAGCGTCTGTAGCAGACGATGCGTCTGTGGTTGCACGTAACCCAGCATTAATGACGTTGTTTAAAGAGAAGCAACTTAGTGTTGCAGCTATTGCTGTAATTCCAGATGTGAGTTTAGAAGGAACCGGTAACGGATATGGTTTCGATAATAGCGTATTAAATGATGACAGTATCGCTCCTAGTGCGATTATTCCGGCTGCTTATTTCACTATGCCTGTAAACGATAAAGTATCGGTTGGTTTTGGCGCGTTTTCTAACTTTGGCCTTGCTACTGAGTTTAACGATGATTACGCAGCTGGCCAAATTGCCGGTGAAACTGAAATTGTTACTGTAAACATGAACGCAAGTGTTGCTTATAAAGTATCAGAGCAGTTTAGTTTTGGTATTGGTCTAAATGCAATTTATGCAGAAGCGAAGATTATCCGTAAGTTTGGTGTAGTGCCTCCTGTAAACCCTGCTATTGCTTCTATTCCTGCAAGTGCTGATGCGGTTAACCTTGAAGGTGATGATATGGGCTACGGCTTAAACGTTGGCTTAATGTATCAGCTAGATGAAAATAGCCGCTTTGGTTTTAACTACCGTACAGAAACAGATATTACTTTTGAAGGTGAATACTCGAATGAACTACCTTCATTTATTCCTGGTGGATTAAACGGACAGCTTGAATTACCGGGCTCTGTTGAAATTACATTACCAGCAATTGCTGAGTTCTCAGGCTCTCATCAGTTAGACGAGAAATTAGGCTTACACTACAGTGTACTATGGACCGGTTGGAGCAGCTTTGATTCGTTAGAGGCGCAAGTAACGAGTCCAACGGGTGATAAGTTTAGCGCATTTGAAAAAACAGAAGATTTCTCTGATGCAATGCGCTACTCGATAGGTGCTGATTACCAATATAGCGAAAACCTGTTATTGCGTGCTGGTTTTGCCTTTGATGAGTCGCCTGTATCACAGAAGCATCTATCAATTTCTATCCCTGATACAGACCGCTTTTGGTTCTCTTTTGGTGGTAATTACGCGATTGATAAAAACTCGAATGTTGATTTAGGTGTGAGCGTATTACGTGGTAAAACACAAACTTTCACTGAAACAGTAGAAAGTGACACTTTACCTCAGCAATGGTCTTTTGAATCTAAAGGTCACGCTGTACTAGTTGGCGCTCAGTACAACTACACGTTCTAATGCTGCCTAGAGCCTAGAGCCTAGAGCCTAGAGCCTAGACACAAAAAAGCCGCTTACTTCAAATGAAGTAAGCGGCTTTTTTTATACTTATAAATTAACTGTTTACGAATAGCATAAGCCATCCGTAACGGTTTAATTATAAGCTTTCAATCTTCGTTTTTTGCTCAAGTAGCTTAGTTTTAGCATCTGTAAATTCAGCTAGCTTAGCGTTTTCTTTAGCCAGTACGGCTTCAGGTGCGTTGTTAACAAACTTTTCGTTAGCGAGTTTATTTTGCACTTGGTCTAGCCCTTTTTCTGCTTTTTCAAGTTGCTTGTTAATTCGTGCAAGCTCGGCTTCAACGTCAATTAAGCCCGCCATTGGGATCATAATCTCAAGATTGCCAACATAAGAGGTCGCACACGCTGGAGCATCGTCTTTGTTTTCAAGCAGGGTAAACGCTTCAAGCTTAGCTAATGACGCTAGGAATGATTCATTCTCGTTAATACGGCGCACATCGTCGCTCGATGCATTGGCTAGTAACACTGATAACGGCTTGCTTGGGCTGATATCCATTTCACCACGGATATTACGAATTGCTAAAATGAATTGCTTAACCCACTCTAAATCGTCCATTGCTTGTGCATCAACATTGGCTTGATTATAAACAGGGAAGCCCTGAACCATAATACTGGTACCCGCTGTTTCAAGGCCAGCAAGTGGAGCAACACGTTGCCAAATCGTTTCAGTGATGTAAGGCATCATTGGGTGCATTAAGCGTAATAAGCTTTCAAGTACGGTAATAAGGGTATGACGTGTACCGCGCTGCTGTGCTTCATTGCCTTTAAATAATACCGGCTTAGTCAGCTCTAAGTACCAGTCACAGAACTGGTTCCAGGTGAATTCGTACAGCGTGTTCGCCGCTAAATCAAAACGGTAGTTATCAAGATGCTCGGTGTAGGTTTTAACCGTTGCTTCATATTGGCCTAAAATCCAACGATCAGCTAACGAGTACTGTTTTTCACTGTCGTTAAAGCCACAGTCTTGCTCTTCTGTGTTCATTAATACGTAACGGCTTGCGTTCCATAATTTATTACAGAAGTTACGGTAACCTTCAAGACGGTTCATATCCCAGTTGATATCACGACCGGTTGATGCCATTGCAGCTAAGGTAAAGCGCAGTGCGTCGGTACCGTGTGCTTCAATACCATTTGCAAATACTTTGCGGGTATCTTTTTCAATCTTAGCGGCGAGTTTAGGCTGCATCATGTTACCAGTACGCTTTTGTACTAAGTCTTCAAGGCCAATGCCGTCAATCATGTCTAGTGGGTCAAGTACGTTACCTTTTGACTTAGACATTTTATCGCCGTTATCGTCACGTATTAAGCCAGTTACATACACGGTTTTGAATGGCACTTGTGGTTTGCCGTTTTCATCTTTTATAAAGTGCAGCGTCATCATGATCATACGTGCAACCCAGAAGAAAATGATATCAAAACCGGTTACCAACACGTCAGATGGGTGGAAAGTTTTTAAGTCATCAGTATTTTCTGGCCAACCTTGAGTTGAGAATGTCCAAAGTGCAGATGAAAACCAGGTATCAAGAACGTCTTCGTCTTGGCTTAGTGCTACGCTATCTGCAATGTTGTTATCGCGACGTACTTCTGCTTCATCACGACCAACGTATACGTTACCTTCGCTGTCGTACCAAGCTGGAATACGGTGACCCCACCAAAGCTGGCGTGAAATACACCAATCTTGTACGTCGTTCATCCACGAAAAGTACATGTTTTCGTATTGCTTAGGTACAAATTGGATGTCGCCGTTTTTAACTGCGTCTTTTGCAGGTTCAGCAAGTGGTGCAACACGTACATACCATTGGTCAGTAAGTAGTGGTTCAATAACAACACCAGAGCGATCTCCGTAAGGAACGGTTAAGCCATGGTCTTCAATTTTTTCAAGTAGACCGAGCTCTTCAAATTCAGCAACAATCGCTTTACGTGCGTCAAAACGGTCAAGGCCATGTAAGCGCTCAGGAATTGGCGCGTCAAATTCAAGTTCTTTGCCGTCAAAGGTGTAGGTTTCACCTTGAGTTAAAATAGCCGCGTCTTTATCGAAGATATTAATCATCGGCATCTGGTGGCGCTTGCCTACTTCGTTATCGTTAAAGTCGTGCGCAGGGGTTATTTTTACACAACCCGTACCTTTGTCTTTATCGGCATGTTCATCGGCAACAATTTTAATACGACGATTAACAATCGGTAGTAAAATCTCTTTACCGATTAGGTCTTGATAGCGCTCGTCATCGGGGTTTACTGCCACACCTGAGTCACCTAACATGGTTTCTGGGCGCGTAGTGGCTACAACAATGTAGTCTTTACCGTCTTGTGTAGTTACGCCATCAGCAAGTGGATAACGTAAGTTCCACATGTGGCCTTGTTTGTCTTTGTTTTCAACTTCAAGATCAGAAATCGCAGTGTGTAATTTTGGATCCCAGTTTACTAGGCGTTTACCACGGTAAATTAGGTTTTCTTTATGAAGGCGTACAAATACTTCTTTAACAGCTTCTGATAGGCCATCGTCCATGGTAAAGCGTTCACGGTCCCAATCAACAGAAGCACCAAGGCGACGAAGTTGTTTGGTAATCGTGCCACCAGACTCGTTTTTCCATTCCCAAATTTTATCGATGAATGCATCACGGCCTAAATCGTGGCGTGTTTTACCTTCTTCTGCCGCAAGCTTACGCTCTACTAGCATTTGTGTGGCAATACCTGCGTGGTCAGTACCTACTTGCCACAACGTATTGTTACCTTGCATACGTTTAAAGCGTGTTAAGGTATCCATGATAGTATCTTGGAAAGCGTGGCCCATGTGTAAGCTACCCGTGACATTTGGCGGCGGGATCATAATTGAATATGGGGTGCCTTGGCCCGATGGCTTAAAGTAGCCTTTTTGTTCCCAGTCTTGATAGAGAGACTGTTCAATATCTTGCGGATTGTAGGTTTTATCCATTACACAGAACCTTAAATAAGTACTTAAATGAGTTAGTTAGCTTTGTACGCAGTGAGCGTTAGCGATTAATATCTTGCGTGGTGATATTGGCACCGAGTTGGCGTAGTTTTTTAAAGCGCTCACGAGCGGCTTGTTTGGCTACGGGCTCTACGGGTACAAAATCAAAAACTTGGTTAAACCGACGAATAAAATCCGGTAAGTGATTGGCCAAGTTAATTAATACTTTACGATTACCAACGGGTGGTGTTGTGCCTATTTCTACAGGTGCGCCGCCTTTTGGGCCTTCGCCTTGTAAATTGTGAGGTACAAAACTGTCGGCATCAAATGTCCAAATAGTTTCGTCAATGCTGTTGGCGGTTTCTTCGCTATCTACAAAAATAAATACGCGTTGACCAAGCCGATACTGTTGCCCAGCTATTTGAGCTGCTAAAGCAAAGTGATCATCGGCTTTAGCTAATGACTCATCTTGTTGCTTTAAAATGAAAAACTGGGCATTCATGTTCATTGTATCGGGATTTCCCATGACATTGATTGTGCTGTTATTAAATACACACAAATTAGGAAGGGGATTTTGCCATATATCGGGGTTTGCTTCAATTAATACCCAATAAATAAGGCGCTTTAAAAGCGCCTTATTTTATACTCTACATTGAGCTTTGAAGCTCTGTGTTGGTTTGTTAGTCATGAGTTGCTTCGCTAATACCAGCTCGGTTTAATAAATACTGAGTCAGCATAGGAACAGGACGACCTGTTGCGCCTTTTTTAGCGCCGCTGCGCCATGCAGTACCGGCAATATCTAAATGAGCCCAATTATACTTTTTAGTAAATTTAGATAAGAAACAGGCCGCGGTAATAGTACCTGCAGCGCGCCCACCTAAATTAGTAAAGTCGGCAAACGGGCTTTCAAGTTGATCTTGATAATCATCCCATAATGGCAGTTGCCATGCACGATCGCCACTTTGCTCAGACGCTTTTAATAAATCATGCGCCAGTGGATTATGATTTGCTAATAAACCCGTAGCATGGGCACCTAAAGCAACAATACATGCACCGGTTAAGGTTGCAACATCAATCACGGTTTCTGGTTCAAAACGTTCAACATAGGTTAGCGCGTCACATAACACTAAACGGCCTTCGGCATCAGTATTAAGTACTTCAACCGTTTGCCCAGACATAGTGGTTAAAATATCACCTGGGCGATAGGCGTTTGAGCTTGGCATGTTTTCACAACCGGCTAAAACGCCAATTACGTTTATAGGTAGCTGCATTTGTGCAAGTGAGCGCATAGCGCCAATAACACCAGCTGCGCCCCCCATGTCGTATTTCATTTCATCCATGCCTTCGCCTGGTTTTAATGAAATACCGCCTGAGTCAAAGGTTAAGCCTTTACCAACTAATACGATAGGCGCTTGGTCATCGCCTGCGCCTTTGTAGTTAATTACCGACATAACCGATTCGTTATCACTACCACGACCAACTGCTAGGTATGAGTTCATACCTAGTTCTGCCATTTTATCTTCGCCAATCAGCTCAACAGTGATGTTGTCAAAATTAGTCTCAAGTTCTTTGGCTTGCTCGCCGAGATACGCTGGATTACAAATATTAGGCGGCATATTGGCAACGTCTTTGCACAATTTGCTACCAGCAGCAATCGCTAGGCCATGCTCAATGGCACTTTCACCTATAGTCAGTTCACGGCGTGTAGGAACGTTAAATACCATTTTTCGCAGTGGACGACGAGGGTCTACTTTCTTACTTTTTAGCTGATTGAAGGTGTATAAACAGTCTTGGGTTGTTTCTACCGCTTGACGCACTTTCCAATAGGTATCACGGCCTTTAACGTGTTGCTCAGTTAAAAAGCACACTGCTTCCATCGAGCCTGTTTCATTTAAGGTGTTGATAGTTTTTGAAATAATTTGTTTATATTGTTTATCGTCTAGTTCGCGTTCTTTACCGCAGCCAACGAGTAGAATACGTTCGCTTAAAATATTAGGTACATGGTGTAATAGTAATACTTGCCCAGGCTTACCTTCTAAGTCGCCACGGCGTAATAAATTTGAGATATAACCATCGCTGATTTTATCAAGTTGTTCACCAATGGGGGATAACCTGCGTGGTTCGTATACGCCAACAACAATACATGCACTGCGTTGTTTTTCTGGGCTACCACTTTTTACGTTGAATTCCATTGTCACTCCTGATTTTGAGTCATCTATAGAAGCTAAGTTGGGACTAAAAATGTGTTTTCTAGTCTTTTTACCTAAATTTTTAGGTCTAGCGCTAATATTAGTAGATTTTACTCGACTCTTACTGTGTATTTGAACTTTATATGCTTAAGGGTTACTAATGCAACATTATATCGTGATGTTAGGTAGGATAATTAATATTGATGGCTTATAATATGTGCTTAATACTCATTTAAAATGAGTGAATTAACTAGTTCACTCATTGTTTTTTATTACTAAATTGAAATTCCATGTTTAACAGGGGCGAATGTTGCTAATTTTCCGTTATTTGACCACTGAGGTTTTAAAATCGCAGGTCGCCGTATTTTTAACTTTAATGACCATATTTTTGTCGCAAAAGTTTGTTGTTATTCTTGGTGATGCCTCAGAAGGTAGTATCCCAGCAAAGCTTGTGTTTGCCATGATTGCGCTTAAATTGCCGCAGTTGGCATCGTTAATTTTGCCTCTGAGCTTATTTTTAGGAATTATTTTAGCTTACAGCCGGATTTACGCCGACAGTGAAATGACAGTACTTAAAGCATGTGGCGTGAGTGAGTGGTATGTAGTGCGTATTACGCTAATTTCAAGTGTCATCTTAGCGTTGTTGGCCGCGGTACTTACTTTGTATATTGCACCGTGGGCAAGCGAACAAGAATACCAACTTAAAGAGCAAGCCAAGGCTGATGCTGGTTTATCTGCACTTCGAGCTGGACGTTTTCAACAAACCGGTAACGAAAAAGCCGTGGTGTTTATTCATAATATTGAAAATGGCGGCAAAGAGCTCAACAAAGTTTTTGTGGCACAACTACCCGATAGTGAAAAAAGTGACCTAGCGCGTTTAGTTTATGCAGAGCAAGGCGTTGTAATTGAAGCACAAAATGGTGAGCAGCAGTTAGTACTTACTGATGGTAAACGCTACGAAACTGATGGCGAAGCGCCTTCGCTTAACTTAACTGAGTTTGATGGTTACAGCGTACAAATTCGCGAACAAGAAATAGAGCATCAACGTCGTAAATTAGAAGCTGTGCCAACCCGTGAACTTATGTCAATTAATACTCCCGAAGCAATTGCACAGTGGCAGTGGCGTTTAGCGATCCCACTTTCCATTCCGTTATTAACTTTACTGGCCGTGCCTTTGAGTGTAGTAAACCCTCGCCAAGGTAAATTTGCAAAATTGGTACCCGCTATCAGCTTGTATTTAGGTTATTTTATTTTACTTAACGCGGCCAAGTTTGCGGTAGAAGACGGTAAAATTCCGCCATCAATTGGACTGTGGTGGATTCATTTAAGTGCATTATTTATTGGTAGCTTATTAATTATTAGAGGTCGTCCATTGGGTGCTTGGCTTAAAGCTGTCGTCACTAAGCGGGAGCAAAACCTATGATGAAAACACTTGATTGGTACTTAGGCCGTAGCATTTTGCAAACCACAGGGTTTGCGTTAATGGTGCTAGTGGGTATTAGTACCTTAATAAAGTTTATTGAGCAGCTTAAATCTGTAGGGCGCGGGAGCTACGATATAATGACTGCCATGCTGTACACTATTTACAGTATTCCAGATGATTTAGTGGTGTTTTTTCCTATGGCTGCACTTATTGGTGGCTTAACTGGATTAGGAGCGCTTGCCTCAAATAGTGAGTTGGTAGTAATGCAAGCGGCGGGGATGTCGCGTTTACAAATTATTGGCTCAGTAATGAAAACAGCTATTTTTATGGCATTGTGCGTAATGGCTTTAGGCGAGTGGGGCGCTCCTGCTGCACAGCTGCACGCTAAGGAAATGCGTAATCAAGCGATTCATGGTGGGGATGTGTTTAATGCGCAAAAAGGAGTATGGGCTAAAGACGCTAATAACTTCATTAACATTGAAGATGTTGACCAAAATGGCATGCTGCGCGGCGTTAACATGTATCATTTTGATAAATCGTTATCACTAACACAAATCACCAAAGCAAAAGAAGCCGTAGGGCGAGATAGTGGTTGGCTATTGCGCGATGTAAATAAAGTGATGATCAGCGAAGAGTTAATTACCACTGAACAAGTTTCTGAAGAGTTTTACCCGTCGCAGCTTACCGCCGAAAAGCTAGGCGTGGTATCGGTAAAACCAGAATCACTGTCGTTTTCAGGACTATGGTCATATTTAGCTTATTTACAACAAAATGAGCAAGACACCAGCACCTATGATTTAGCGCTCTGGCGTAAATTAATGCAGCCCGTGTCTATTGCCGTAATGTTGTTGGTTGCCTTGTCGTTTATATTTGGTCCGCTGCGAACTGTAACTATGGGGGCACGAATTATTATGGGGGTGGTAACCGGTATTGTGTTCCACCTAACCAACGAGATATTTG
This sequence comes from Pseudoalteromonas sp. SiA1, assembly GCF_018732205.1. Taxonomy (NCBI): domain Bacteria; kingdom Pseudomonadati; phylum Pseudomonadota; class Gammaproteobacteria; order Alteromonadales; family Pseudoalteromonadaceae; genus Pseudoalteromonas; species Pseudoalteromonas sp. SiA1. The sequence goes on from NZ_CP076084.1 coordinate 700,243, forward strand.
GCCCTGTGGTAATGGTATATCAAATTCCAGCGATTATAGGCGCTGTTCTACCGAGCATTTTATTTACTGGGTTTGCAGCTTATTTAATGAATAAGCGGGTGTAGCTAGACTTAAAGCTTAAATAAAAAACGCGGCCTTTGTAAAAAGCGCCGCGTTTTTTTATGCTTTAACTTGAGATTATACCAATTCGCTTAATTAAGTATTATTGCGGATTGATATCATAGTTCGCGATAAACGCGTTTATTTTCTTCTTTGGTGAGCGTAACCACTTCGGTTTTTGATAAGTAATCTTGTAGTGCTTTTTTATTTTTAAAATCCACTAATACCACTAAATTACCTAAACCCAGCAATGCGCTGATACTGCGGATAATGGCTTGTGGCCAGCTAATTAAACTTCCTTGGTTGGTTTGTACTTTTAATCGCCACGCACGCATACCGATTGTTTGCCCGCTTTTAGTCCAAAAATAACCAAAAAACACCAAACCAACCAGAACTAACAGTGAGCTGCGAATCCCTGAAAGTAACAGTGAGTCCTGAATACGTGCTGAGACATCTTCAGCGCCATTAAGAGCAATAACATCAAGGGAAATAAGCCCTTGAATAGCAAATAAATACAGTACCACCGTTAGCATCGCAAAAGCGATAATAGCTAATGTATCGTACACCAATGACGCAAAACGGCGCCAAAAGCCAGCACGTGGAAACTCACCCGACATAAAAATACTCTCACTGTTAATGTGTGGCTAGTTTAGCAAATAAGCCGTTAAATACTACCTATTACGCTACGTGCTTAACTCGGTATTGGCTCAAATGTTAATGGTTGCCTAAATGTTAAGCGGTTGATCATACTTAATACATAAAACGCTTGCCGCTTTGCTCATTGTTTGTATAATGCCAAGCAATGAGATGGAAGAGGGTACATAATCTTTCACTCTTAAGTGGTTTTTCTTTATCTTCTCGTGTTTAGAAGGTTAAAGAAAAATGATGCCAGCGTGATGAAATTGGTATACATGGGGGATTCAAAATCCCCTGCCGCAAGGCGTGCCGGTTCAAGTCCGGCCGCTGGTACCACTTTTTATAGCCCCTGCTAGATTTAGCAGGGGTTTTTTTATGCCTTAAATTTGAGTGGCTGAACTTGAGCGGCACGTGAGGTGCCGCTGTTATAAGTAAAAGTCCGGCCGCTGGGTGAGAGTGAACCGAAACGTAGTTTCGCAGTGACTCGAAGTGAGTTCATGAATGAACGATGGATGCAGCTTCAGAGATGAATTATTTATTCAGCTATATACGTTATAGCCCCGACTAAATTAGTTGGGGTTTTTTTATGCCTTAAATTTGAGTGGCCTAAAGCCGCCAGAAATGAGAACACTTATTCCTTATGCTGTTCTTTGCTTCCATTAAGAATGTAATTAACCTAAGCTCAACTATAAAGTTTATTAAGAAGTGCCATTGTTAATGTTTGCAAGTTACCGTAGTCCAAACAGTTTATCTAAAAAAATGATGCGCATTATTTTCTCTATCTACTTGTTTGTAACCTGCCTCATAACAAGCATGCAGTTTTTAACTGAATACTTAAAAACACAAAACTCAATCTCCTATGAATTAAAACAGTTGCAAGAAACTGTTCAGGGTCCTGTTTCGACGAGTTTGTGGCAATATGACCAAACACAGTTAGGTGTACTCGTTGATGGGCTTATTAAAATGCCGGTTATTGAGGGAGTTGATGTTTTTGACAAACATGGCAAAAGCATGATTTCTAAACGTTCTTACACTCAAGCCTCACTTCCTCTCTCAATTTTTGAAACTAAATCTGAGTTGTATTGGACGCTTAATGGTAAACGGATTTTTCTTGGCACTTTGGTGCTCTATTCATCGTCTGAGGTGGTTTTAGATCGTGTTTTATTTGGTTTTTTCTTAATTGCTATTACGGCAATGATAAAATTATCAATTTTGTTTGGGTTATTTATTTGGGCTTTCGAACGTTACCTAGCCAGGCCTTTAAAAGAATTGATGCAACAAGTTAATGAGGTCCAATCAAGTAAAAATACACGTAAACGGATCAATCTTTCACATATTGAAAACAACGAGCTCAGCCAGCTCCAAGATCATATGAATACGATGCTCTTTAGTATGGAAAGGGATCGGGAGCGATTACTCGAGGATGAAAAATCTAAACGAGATTGGCTGGAAGAGGCCGTTACAAAACGTACAAAAGATCTACAAGTATTAAATGAAAAACTTAAAACGCTTGCAACAAGAGACTCTCTAACGGGTACTTTAAATCGGGGGAGCTTTTTTGATACAGCAAATCATTTGCTAGAACTTTCTCAGCGACAGAAATTACCCGCATCTTTTATTTTAATTGACTTAGACTACTTTAAAAACATTAACGATACGTATGGACATTTTGTTGGTGATAAGGTGCTTATTCATTTTACCGACACAGTTCAGAGCATGATAAGAGAGTCTGACCTTATTGGTAGAGTGGGTGGAGAGGAGTTTGCACTATTTCTTCCAAACACAGGGCTTGATAACGCATTCAAACTCGCTAGTAAAATAAGAAAGGCTGTGGTTGATTCAACCTTAGAAGTTGATGGTGAAACTGTAATCTATACTGTAAGCATAGGCGTTGCCTCATCCGAGCTAAAAGACTGCTCAGTTATTGAGTTATTCAAAGTCGCTGACTTGAAGCTTTACTGCGCTAAAGACAAAGGACGTGATCGTGTTGAAAAATAGAATGTTTAAAGGTAAAAAAAAGATCTCTCAAGTGCTGCTTATATCCTTATTGTTAGCATTGGGTATAGGTAATTTTAGTCATGCCAATACATTAAAAGTTTGCTACGACCAATGGCCTCCTATGACCATATTTCCGTCAGAGGGTTTTCCTGCCCGCGGCTTTGTGATTGATATGCTAGAGCAAATATATACATCAAAAGGCTATCAATTAGAATATTACGAAGTGCCTTTGGCAAGGGGACTCGATATGGTTGCGGATGGTCTTTGCGATATGTTGCCAGAATATTTATTTTCGCAAGACACCGAAGTGGGTTTCGAGTACGCCACAGAGGCAACATTTGCATATCCAACTGCTTTTGTTGTTAGGCAGGATGAATCCTGGCGCTATGATGGGATTCAATCTATACAAGGAAAGCGTGTTGCAACAGGGCCTGGGTGGGATTACAGCTCGGTAAGTGTTGATTATCAAAATTATATTGATGATCCAAATAATTCTGATTTAGTGGAAGTAATCGCGGGCTCTAGCGATGTGGTAGAACGGATTTTTCAGATGATTAAAGCGGGCAGAATCGATCTATATGCAGATAATATGCTGGTTTTACAGTACATGTTGAATCGATTTGATTGGAACAATGGATTAAAAATAGTGCGTCCAGGCTTAGAAAATAAATTGGTTGAAATACCTATTTTTTCAAATAAAATGCCCGCTGAAAGAAGGAAAACGCTAATAAATATATGGAACAGTGGCCGTTTATCTATCAAAGGAGATAAACAAAAAATGCTTCTTAAAAAGTATAATGTGGCTTTATAAGTGCTTTAAAATGCCCCAATAGCACGTGCTAAGAAAGTGAGATATTTAATTTGATTATGATCTTATACTTTTTTTCCCCGTAAATTAATTAGTATTAAATTACTTTGTACTGAGTTTTTTACTCGGATATTATATACCTCAACCTCTTGTTGCGAATAAAACATCATGACTCAATTGACCGCAAAACAGAATATTCAAGCCATTGTTAAAGCGATTAAGACGGAAGAAGCGCTGCTTCGTCAAAAACATCCATTGTTAATGCATCAAAACACCTTGGGAATGGCTATCTTATTGCTCTCGCTAAGTGCGTTAATTGGGGTTGGTACTTTGTATTACTTTGCCATTATCCCTGCTTGGCTTTGTATTATATTAGCCGCTATAGCCACCTCTATTTCGCACGAGCTTGAGCACGATCTTATTCATAAGCAGTACTTTAGCAACCAGCCTTTTTTACACAATTTTATGATGTTTACTGTGTGGTTGATGCGCCCTAATACGATTAGCCCGTGGTATCGTCGCAAGATGCATTTGCATCACCACAAAACGTCGGGCACTGAGCAAGATTTAGAAGAACGTTTGGTAGGTAATGGTATTAAAAACCCGTTTTTACGTGCATTGGTGATTGTTGATGGATTGCTTGGTTTATTAATTAACGCAAAACGTTTTAGTAAAGAAATTAAAGGATTTAGTTTTTTTAAAGTGTTTAACGCAGGTTTTCCAATTACTACTGCTTATTTTGCTATTTTATACAGTGTGATAGCGTTTCATTTAATTAATTTATTTACCCCGATTGCGGCTGACTCACCGGCATTATTGCTCGATGTAATGAATGTGTTCGAGTTTTTAATGGTGGTGCTGATAGTGCCTAACATTGTACGTTCGAGCTCACTTAATTTTGTTACCTCCAGTATGCATTATTACGGCGGTGTTAATAATATGCTTGAGCAAACTCACGTAATTACTAGCCGTTTGTTTATGCCGTTTAATTTGTTTTGTTTTAACTTTGGGCATACTCATACTATTCATCATTTTGTGCCGAATCAGCCGTTTTATTTACGTCAAATGATTAGCAAAAAAATTCTTGAAGTGATGCGCCAGCACGGTGTGCGTTTTAATGATTTTGCTAGTATAAAAAAAGCTAATTTGTATCAATCATAAAACTTGTTTTTACTCAATCTTCGAGATTGCTGCTTTAGTAACCTTGCCTAGCTTAAGGCTAGGCAATACCCCTAGTAAAGTCAGATAAAGCTTATAAAACTTCCCTTTAATACCAACTTAATCTATTACTCAGACCTTTTTAAATTTAGTCCTTAATTGATCCCACTTAGCGCTTTGTTATGTAATTGAATACTAAGTTTAATTTTTTGATTTTAATTGATTGTTTTTAAAGTTATGGCTTGCCTTATACTCAATTTTTCACCCTTATTTTTTTATGTTATGAATAAAAAAGCACGTTAATCGAATTGAAATATTTCTGTAATATTTAGGTGTTCTAATGCGCTCTGAAACAAAAACGTCATCAAAATGCCATAATCGGTAAGACAAAACTGAGATTTAAACATGAGTGAATCAAAGCGCAATACGCTATTAATAAAAACGCTTAACTGGGCTGCTATCGCCTTTTTAGTTTATTTAGTCCTTGTAGCCGTTGGCACTGTCAGTGGTGGTTTTAAATTAGCGTCGGGCGGTACTGAGGGAGCGAAAGAGATTTTTGCATTCGCAACCAACCCGTTTATCGCATTATTATTAGGTGCTTTAGCAACCGCTTTAGTGCAATCATCATCAACGGTTACCTCAGTTATAGTGGGGCTAGTTGCTGGCGGTTTACCGTTAAGTATTGCTATTCCAATGGTGATGGGTGCAAATATTGGTACCACTATTACTAACACCTTAGTGTCTATTGGCCATATTCGCTCTAAAGAAGAGTTCCAACGTGCATTTGCGGCATCAACTGTTCATGATTTCTTTAATTTATTTGCCGTTATTATATTTTTACCGCTAGAAATAATGTTTGGTTTGCTGCAAAAAATGTCTGCTGCTTTATCGCACTTATTTATTGGTGATGCCGACTTATCATTAAAGAGCTACAACTTTATTAAACCACTCGTAAAACCAGCTGTGGGCGTAATAAAAGATGCATTTAGTTTTTTAGATACAAAAATGCTAGGTGCAGCGATGGTTATTGCAGGTATTTGTTTGATTTTATTTGCCGTAACTACATTAGGTAAATTACTTAAAAAAGCGCTGGTTGGCACTGCAAAAGATATACTGCATGGAGCCATTGGGCGCGGGCCTATCGCGGGTATCACATCAGGTGCGGCAGTAACAATTATGGTTCAGTCATCATCAACGACAACCAGTTTGATGATCCCACTTGCTGGAAGTGGTGTGTTTACTACGCGTCAAATTTACCCATTCACACTGGGAGCTAACATTGGTACAACCATTACTGCTTTATTAGCGGCCACATCAATTACAGGGCCTATGGCTGAGGTTGCGCTAACAATTGCATTGGTACACGTTATGTTTAATGTATTTGCAGTTGCACTTATTTACGGCGTTCCTGTGCTGCGTGAAATACCGCTAAAACTTGCTGAAAAGCTAGCCGAAATTGGTACAAATAATAAATCAGCAGCATTAGGCTATATACTAGGATCGTTCTTTGTGGTGCCTGGTTTAATTGTACTGGCCGTTCGATAAGTAGAAATAAACGTATAAAAGGAATGCGCTATATAATTTATATAGCGCATTTTTTGTTTTACCACTGGTAACTTACAGACAACATGGCATTACGTGGTTTACCTGGGAAGTAACGATCCCCAGTAAAGCTGGTGTAATCGGCGCGCTCAGCGTAGGCTGTGTTAGTTAAGTTTATAATTCGGGCACTCAGTAATAGCTGTGGACTAATTTGCCACTGTCCGCGCAAGCTTAAAATATCGTGCCCTTGATATTCATGTAAGTTTTCAGGGTCGGTAAAGTAGCGGCTAACATAGTGCCATTGCAGCGCAAGGCTAATACTCTCGTTGGCTTGCCAGTTAAAATCGATATTAGCAACCTTTCGAGGTGCGGTATCAATATCGTTACCTTTAATATTAATGCTGCCAATAATTTGCTCATTCGAGTACGTGTGCTTGGCATAGGTGCCTGCAAAATTAACAGATAAGTGCTGATTAAAGCTATGCGCTAATTCAAGCTCAATACCGCGATGCCGAGTTTGGCCGTCATTAACAGTAAAAAAGTCACTGTCGCGGTAGATGGTATTGTGCTTGCTCATCGCATACATCGATAAGCCATAGCGAGTATTGTTGTACACCCCTTTAATACCCATCTCAGCATTATTAGCTATTTCTGTGTCTAAGTCGGCAGTACTTTGCTCGCGTTGTAATTGATAAAGCTCAGCTGCTTGTGGGGCTCTATAGCCTCTTGAAAAGTTAGCGTATAGTGTATTGTTAATATTAAGCTGATAGCTCACCCCGAGTTTTGGCGAAAGATTACTAAAGCTGTTTTTAGTGCTCTCTGGGCGACTATAACGACAGCCACCAAAACCACATTCGCTGCCATCCTCTTTTGTACGCCCTGCAAGCATATTATTTTGATAGTCATATTGCATGTGCTCATAACGCAGTCCTGCGGTTATAAGCCAATTATTTAGTTGCCAATCAATAGCGGCAAATGGAGCATATAAGGTGGCATCGACTTGGTAATCGTAATGTTTACCTTGCGGCACTGTGGCTACTAAAAACGCAGAACCTTGGGTGGGGTTATCTTGGGTTTGTAAAAAATCGGCTTGGGTAAACTCACCATCAAAGCCAAGCTTTAAGTTCGTATTGTCGTTCACATAATGTTGATAAAGCGATTGTAGGCCAAACCCCGTTTGACTGTTTTTTTCGAGCGGAGTACCGGGTAAAAAGTGTTTGAAAAAGTCCATGCTTTGGTCACGAATATAAGGAGTAACAACAAGCGTGTTCTTACCTAATTGCCAGCTTACTTTACTCCAAGCCCTAAGCGATCGGGCTTTTCTAAAGGCGTCAGGATCAAAATTTTGCTGTGCAATATCTTCATCTTTATAGCTTTGAAAGCCACTAATATATCCTGCGGTTTGTTGGTCTAAGTCGGTATAGGTCAACCCCGATATTAAACTTAAGTTGTTGTTAGCATATCGATGTCGCACATTTATTTTTTGTTGTTTAACGCTTTCATCATCTCGGTAACCGCCATCATCGGTAAAGCTGGCATTAATACCGAACCCTGAATTATCCATAGCATGGCCTGCACGCAATTTATAGCGAGCATAACCGTAAGAGCCATAATCAACACCCAGTAAACCACCACCTTGGGTCGTGTCTGGTGTAATGACGTTAATTACGCCATGCACTGCATTTGAGCCATACAGTGCAGAGCCAGGGCCTTTTAATACTTCAATACGCTGTGCCATCTCACTATGTGCTTCAAACAGCTCATTAATATTACAAAACCCAGCTGCACGAAGTGCAATACCATCTTCAGCAGTTAAAATCCCTCCACAAGCCCCCGTACCAGAAAGCACCTGCGAGCGCAGGGCGGGTAAATACTCTTGACCATTACCACGTTGTACATTGGCACCTGCAACGCGTTGCAGTGATTCTTCTACATGGGTAGGGGCAATAAGCTCAAGCTGTGATTCGCTTAATACACTGATCACCAAAGGTAATGGGGTGGAAAGCGCTTCACTACGTGATGCTGTGGTGGTGATACGTTCAATTGATTGCGTGGTATCTTCAGCACACGCACTATTAATTAAACTTAACTGACTGCATAACAATAAAGGGGGTAAATAGTAATATTTCATAAATTCCAGCACATCGGCAATTTGATAAGTTTAGGGTAGGGGATTTTGTGAATTGGTTAAAGCACACTCAACCTATAAACCCGATAAGTAATCGATAAAACAATACAAAAAATGCCGGGCACAACTAAAGTCAGCACTGAGTAATGTTTAAATAGCAATACGCCTACCACTCCGCCGGTTAAAAAACCGGCAATAATTAATACAAAAACAATGCACTTTCTAGTATCGAATGTTTGTCCTTTTAGGGCTTTTCCAAACATTAACCCTAGGTCGGTAAATATACCGGTTAAATGAGTGGTACGCACTACAGCGCCGCTGTAGTTAGTGGCCAAAGCATTTTGTAAGCCGCAGGCAGCAGAGGCAAGTGTAAGTGCGTAAGGGTAAGAATATTGAAGTAGCTGTGCGCTTAACAGCAGTAAAATACCCTCAATAAATAAGAGCGTATCGTAATGGCGGCCTAGCTTAAGTGAACCGCCTGAAAGCATTAAGCCTGTTAATGCCGAGCCAAATATAAAACTCAGTACAATCGCAACTAAAAATAACGCCGCCTTGATGTTGGTAGTAAGTTCAATAGCTAATGAAGTCACCGACCCTGAAACGTGAGAAATTGCTTGCTGTTCAAACCCTAATAAACCTACTGCGTTTACCATACCGGCAATAAAAGCGAGGGTAAACGCACCATATTCGACCCACTTAGGTAGTTTTGTAAACATCCTTTTAGCTCCGGTTTCAGTGTGTAGATTAATCATACACTTAATTAAAGTTAATAAATGAAAAGAGATTATATTTTTAACATCACAAGCAAGTGATGATCGCTAAATTTAACTTTTGCGTATTAACCAAATTTGGAATTAATATGTTTAACCAAGAACAGCAATCACGCATTATAGAAATGGCATGGGAAGATAGAACACCGTTTGAAGCCATTGAAAATCTGTATGGGCTAAATTACTCTCAGTTAGTTAATTTCATGCGTGACCACATATCTAGCGGCTCATTTAAAGTATGGCGTAAGCGCCATGCCGGGCGTAAAACTAAACACCTAAAGTTACGCGACCCCGCGATTATGCGCAGTCATTGTAAAACACAGTACAAGCAACGTTAATTTTTCTCATTTCATGTAATGTTCAGGCTTAGCCGTTAATACTCTTTAGTAATGATCACACTGGAGAACAGCCATGAAAACACTAATAAGTATTTTATTAATGGTTTTTACGCTAACGGCAACAAACGCATTTGCAGTGCCACACAAAGACAAACATGAAAATAAGCATGCTAATAAACACCACTGGAAAAAGCATAAATATAACCAATACCATGACAAAAAACGAATCTCTAAAAAACAAGCAAGGCATTTAATTCGCCAAGGGTGGACTCCACTAGGGTGGCACACCCGTTATCATCAAGGCGATATCCTCGAGCGTGATATTTATAAGCGTGCTAGAGTAATAGACCGAGAACGAGGCACTGTGCGAATAGAAGTTGATCGCACTATTATTCACTTAGTGCACGACACCCGTGAAATTCTCTCCATTTTACAGCGCCATTAGGCACCATATAAGGACTTATAAATGCTCATAGTGTTGGCGGTAATTACTGGCTTTTTATTATTAATAACCTTATTACCCCTGTCATACAGTCAGCATTACTTGATACGTAGTTGCGACTTTGTGCGCTTGCAGGTGTGCTACCTAGCAAGCGCTGTAATTATCGTTGCACTAATAGGTATGTGGCAAATCGACTTTATTGCATACTCATTAATAGCGGCTGTTGCTTTAATTATTTGTGCGCTTCAAGCTAAGTGGATTTATCCCTACACTTGGTTTGCTAAAAAAGAAGTATTAACAGCGCCAAAAAGTAGTGATCATAGCATCAGAATCTTATCCGCTAATGTACTGATGTCGAATCGACATAGTGAGCAGTTAATTAACTTAGTCGATAAATATCAGCCCGATTTACTTATCACCTTAGAAAGCGATAGTTGGTGGCAAGATAAATTGTCCGTGCTTAAAAAAAACTACCCTTATCAAGTACAGTGCCCAAAAGATAACCGCTACGGCATGCATGTCTTTAGTAAATTTAACATACTCGATGCACAAATTTGTGAACTCATAGAAGATAATATTCCCTCTATTCATATTTTGTTTGAAAATCATCAAGGGCTAAAAATGCAAGGCCACTTTATTCATCCTGCCCCACCGAGCCCAACCGAAGAAGATTCATCGCGTCCGCGTGATAGCGAACTAATAATGGTGGCTAAAGCGCTTAAAAATCCAAGCCGCCCGACGATAGTCGCCGGCGATTTAAATGATGTAGCTTGGTCACGCAGCACCCGTTTATTTATGCAAATCAGTGGCTTTTTAGACCCACGTAAAGGACGGGGCTTTTATAACACTTTTCATGCTGGTTACTTTTTTATGCGCTGGCCGCTCGATCACTTATTCCACTCTACAGGTTTTACTGTAAAGCGTATCAAACGTCTTGCTAAATATGGCTCCGATCACTTTGCTCTGCTTACCGAACTTGTTTATAAAGATGCTAATCAGCAATCACTCGAAACAAAGCCCAGCGAGCTTAAACAGCAAGACATACAAGAGCTTGCTATGAGCAAAGCCGATAAACGTAAAGTGCCTAGGTTTGAAAAAGGCTAGATGAAGTACAGATGTTAGGTTAAAGGCTTTAGGCGAAAGGCAAAATTAATACATTAGGGTCGTGCTTTTAAATTTGCGGGATTTTATATAGCGAGCTATTTAGTTGAGTGTTAATTAACAAAGAGATTCATTATGTTTAATAAAATTATCGACTTTTGGTTTACAGAGCTTGAGCCTAAGCAGTGGTGGCAAAAAAACGAGGCGTTTGATTTGATGATTCAGGCTCGTTTTGGCCAATTACACCAGCAAGCGAGTGCGAATGAGTTATTTCAATGGCGTGAGAGTGCATTAGGCAGCCTAGCTGAAATTATCGTGCTTGATCAGTTCTCGCGCAATATTTATCGTGACAAGCCAGCATCATTCGCCTGTGATTCAATGGCTTTAGCGTTAGCACAATCGGCCATTACAAAAGGGTTTGATAAGAAGTTGACGGATGAGCAGCGAGTATTTTTGTATATGCCTTTTATGCACAGCGAATCGCAGTTAATTCATAAGGAAGCAGTCCGGCTATTTAAGGCGTTAGGTATTCAAAATAACTTAGACTTTGAGTATCAACATAAAGCGATTATCGATAAATTTAATCGTTACCCGCATCGTAATAAAATACTGGGGCGGGAGTCTACAGAAGAAGAACGCGAGTTTTTAAAACAGCCCAATTCAGGTTTTTAGATTCATCAGACAAAAAAACACCGCGCTTATTACAAGCGCGGTGTTTAGTTTTATTAACCAGATACCTGATATTAGCTATTAATCATGATGCTTTTAACATTCACAAACTCGCGAATACCAAAGCCGCCATGTTCTCTGCCATAGCCACTGTCTTTAACACCGCCAAATGGTAGGTTCGGTTGTGCCAGTCCGTAACCATTTATGTTGATCATACCGGTATCAAAATGCTTTTTAGCCAGCTCAATGGCTTTTTTCTCATCTTTTGAAAAGATACCGCCGCCTAGTCCATAACGGGAGTCGTTGGCAATACGCATAGCGTCGTCATTATCTTTGGCTTTAATCAAAGATGCGACAGGGCCAAATAATTCGTCATCATATGCAGGCATCCCTGGTGATAAATTTTCTAACACGGTAGGCGGGTAGTAATAGCCTGTTTGCTGCGGAATTTCGCCGCCTACAATTACTTTTGCGCCTGCATTTACCGAGTCTTGCACTTGCTGATGAATTTTGTCGCGTAAATCTTCGCGTGCCATAGGACCCAGTTCCGTATCTTTATCCATAGGGTCGCCCATTTTAATTGCTTTAAATTGCTGGCTCAGCGCTTCTTTAAAGTCATTGTATAATGAGTCAACTACCACAAAGCGCTTGGCAGCCACACAGGTTTGCCCATTGTTAATAATGCGGCCCTGCAAACAGGTTTTAACTGCCAGTGCGAGGTCGGCATCATCAAGTACAACATAAGCATCGTTACTGCCAAGCTCCAATACCGTTTTTTTAACGTGCTTACCGGCCTGCTCAGCTACTTTTTTACCTGTGCCATCACTTCCTGTGAAGGTAACGCCACTAATGTGTTTATGAGAGATAAGTGCGCTGGCTGTTTTTCCGTCAATTAGTAAGTTACTAAAGCAATGCTCAGGGAACCCAGCTTGTTTAAATAAGGTATCTATTTTTTCTGCCATACCAAATACATTGCCCGCGTGTTTTAATACCGTGGTATTACCCGCCATAATATTTGCGGCACTGTATCTAATAACTTGATAAAGTGGGAAGTTCCATGGCTGAATACCTAGCAACACGCCAGTGGGGCGATAACTTATAATTGCACGACCGCCTTGCATATCGCGTTCTTCGTCGCTCAGCATATCGGCGCCATGTTCTGCGGTATAACGGCAAATGTCTGCACAAAGCTGCACTTCTTGAAAGCCTTGTTCGTACACTTTACCCATTTCTTCGGTCATCAGTTTAGCAAGCGCTTCTTTTTGCTCTTCAAATAAAGAGGCTAGCTTATTCAGGTATTTAGCGCGCTCAGTAAACGAGGTTAATCGCCATGTTAAGTATGTTTCATGAGACTTTTCGATCACTTGTTCTGCTTGAGCTTGAGAAAACAGCGTATAGCTATTGATGACTTGCTCGGTTGCGGGATTGATCGTATCTACTGTGTTACTCATTTTACCTCCTAACAAATTATGTAATAGGGTAGGTGCAAAACCAAAGCCAGTTGGGCAATAGTTTATAAAAATTCATAACTTTTTGTTAATAATGCTTTTTATATTACTTTATACAAAAATCTAGATTTTGTTTGTTCGTTGTTTTTGCTATGGTTCTGTAAATACTGCAAGTTGTTGAAAAAGTTACAGGGAGTAGTTAGATGATACAGTCATTGTTTAATATCGATTTACCTCTTATTCAAGCGCCTATGGCGGGCGTACAAAACGTTGAATTGGCTGCAAGCGTTTGTGAAGCTGGCGGGCTAGGGTCGTTGCCTTGCGCTATGTTATCGCCAGCACAGTTAGTTGAACAGCTCGACTTACTTACTCAAAAAACAGATAAACCATTTAATCTAAACTTTTTTTGTCACACGGTTACTGATTACACCAGCCAACAAAAGCAGCAATGGCATAATATGCTAACCCCTTATTTTGCAGAGTATGAAATTGACCCGCAAAGTTTAACCGCAGGGGCATCCCGTCAGCCTATAAACCAAGCCGTTGTTGATATTATTGCACCCTATAAACCGGCGGTTGTGAGTTTTCATTTTGGTTTACCTAAGCACGCTATTGTGGCGCAAATAAAAAGCTGGGGCACTAAAGTAATTTCAACGGCGACCACTTTAGATGAAGCTATTTGGCTCAGTGAAAATGGCGCTGATGCTGTTATTGCTCAGGGTTTAGAAGCTGGAGGGCATCGAGGGCATTTTTTATCAATGGATTTAAGCTTGCAACAAACCACTGAGCAGTTAGTTAAGCGTTGTGTTGAGCATTTATCATTACCGATTATTGCTGCAGGAGGTATTGCAACGCCAGATGATGTAAAGCATATGAAAGCGCTGGGAGCCAGTGGAGTTCAAGTTGGTAGCGCTTATTTATTATGTAAAGAGGCAAAAACATCTGCTTTACATCAGCAAGCTATTTTAGAGCAGGCTCAAGATAGCACCGCACTAACTACTTTGTTTTCAGGTCGAGCCGCGCGGGGTATTCAAAACCGCGTCATGCTCGAGTTAGGTACTATGCCAAATGGGGTTCCTGCGTTTCCACACGCTAGCAGTGCAATAACAGCTTTAAGAAACCGAGCTGAAAAAAGTGCTAAAAGTGATTTTTCGCCTTTATGGTGTGGTCAAAAGTATGTGCCTCGGGTGGGGGTATCAGCTGCGGATATTACGCATATTTTAATGGAAAAATGGTAATGTTTAATGTCTGACAACCCACTTTTATCGCTTGGCGATAGTTACGAAGTGCTTATAAATAAGCTTAAAATGCAATTGGCAGATATTTACCCTCAACAGCTTGTCGCGCGCAATACCGTGTTATTGCCCCAAGGCGATGTACAGCGTTATGGCTATTTAATTGTGGAGGGGGTTTTAGGTGCTATTCATGATGATATTGATGGCGGGCAAAAATGCAAAGAGTTTTATTTTAAAAATGAGTTTGCATTGCTGTTTGCCAATTGGATGACCTCAAGCCCCGCTTTTTACCAATTAAAAGTAATTAATGAGGCAAGTGTAATTAAAGTACCGCTAACACTATTTGAGCAAGCACAGTACCAACTCATTAAGCAGCAACTCATTGCGCAGCAACTAATATTTAAAGAAGCCAAAGAAGCATTTTTATTACTCAACAGCCCCGAGCAGCGATACTGTTACTTGCTTAAACATAAACCGCATTGGTTGGCGCAGTTAAGCTTAAGCCAAGTGGCTATGTATATAGGTATTTCGGCCATTTCGTTATCACGAATTCGTAAGCGACTTAACTTAAGTTAAGTGCTGTTTATATAAAGCACTATACACTCCTCATTTTTATGCCTTAAGTGCCTTGGAGTGTTATGTTTTTAATTGCCCAATCATTGGTTGCCGTCGCGACTTTACTCGACTTAGCTTCATTTCAGTTTAAGTCCCGACGCATTATCTTATGTTGTTTATTTACCTCTGTGTTATTAACCTCAGTCCACTTTTTTATTTTGGGTTATAACAGTGCCGGCTGCTTAATGCTTATTGCCGCGTTACGTTATTTTTACTGCATATACTTTAAGCATACTTGGGCCATGTTTGGATTTATGGCAGTGAGTTGTTTAGCCGTTTATTTAACATGGCAAGATTGGTTTAGTGGCTTTGCGCTGGTGGCGACATTAATACAAACCATTGCTTCATTTCAAAATAGAGACTTGCACTTGAGGTTATGTATGGTGGTGGGAACCTCTTTTTGGATAACGCATAATATTTTTGCTGGCTCCCCTGTGGCAATAATTATGGAAAGCCTATTTTTAAGTAGTAACTTATTTGGTTTATATCGATTTTATATTAGTAAAAAAGTCTTGCTGAACCTCAAGTAGGAACGTAAAATGCAGCAATGTAAACTTATTAAAAGAACTGTTTGGCAATTTCTTTTAATAAAAAGGTTTCTCGAATAATCGACAATCCTTGTTTATCGCTATTAGCTAATGTGCGTTCGTTGTGAGCTATCGCCTCAAAAATATTTACCCATTTAGCTTGCATACCATTTTGTTGCTCATAGTGCTCAAGCTGTGCTTGGCCGAGTTGTTCGTTAATTTCGCATACATAACAGTATGACTTTATATGAATAATATCAAAGTCATCTTTGTACCAAGGACGATATTCTTCATAGAGGCCAAACTCACTGCAGATTTTTATATTTTGCGCGCCAGTTTCTTCATTAAGCTCTCTGATAAGTCCTTGTTCAATGCTTTCGTGTAAGTCTACGCCACCACCGGGTAAACTAAAATCGTCATAGCGCTGAGTGTACATTAATAAAATGTACTGCTGTTTAAATACAATTGCGCGAGCAGTAGGGCGAGTAAACTGACGACCATGAGTAATATTAATAGTGGGGTGGATAGTGGTTTTTAATAGGCGCATAACGACTCCAGCAATAAAGGTAAATTATATCAGTTGGTTGTATTAATTACTTCATTGTTAAAAAGTAATTAACTGAAAAGATTGTTAATTTAAGCGTTTATACATATATCTGTAGTTATAATGGCGAACTATTAAAAAATAAAATGTCATTGTTTTAGTCCTGCTCTGAATACCTTTCATTTGTTTAAAGGGGTGAGTAGAATAATAAAAAAGCATAGGGATTAATCATGTTAAATATACTTTTAGTTGATGACGACATCGAATTTAGTGATGTTATTTGTCATATTGTTGAGTTTCTTGGGCATAATATTCAAACTGCAACCAGTTTAGAAGAAGCGCATCAGTGGTTTGAGAATAATTCCTTTGATCATGTATTACTGGATTTCATGTTACCCGATGGTAGCGGCTTGCATTTATTAGATCATTTAAAAATGATTGGTCAATCTCCTAAAGTCACTCTTATTTCAGGGCACCCATCGGTTAAGGGGATTTTAGCCGATATGTGTGAGCCCAATGTAACGCATTTATTAAAGCCGCTGCAGCGAGAAGATTTAGAACTGGTTTTAAATGGTCCTAAAAAAACTGTTAAAAAAGCTAAGAAAAACGCTATCACCCATCATTTTGATACCTTAATTGGTGAATCTGAGGCAATGCAAAAGCTCTATACTATGATAGAGCGCGTAGCTAAAACCAATGCTAACGTTATGCTTATGGGTGAAAGCGGAGCAGGTAAAGAGGTGGTAGCGCAAGCTATTCATAATGCCAGTCAATGCGAAGGACCTTTAGTTGCTAGCAACTGTGGCGCCCTTTCAAAAGAGCTTATTGGCAGTGAATTATTTGGTCACGAAAAAGGCGCATTTACCGGTGCCATTGCCCGTAAAGAGGGCGTGTTTGAACAAGCCGATGGCGGAACGTTATTTCTTGATGAAGTCACTGAAATGCCGATTGATATGCAGCCTAATTTACTGCGTGTACTTGAAACTAAAAAAGTAACACGGGTTGGCGGTAATCGTGAGTTACCAGTAAATTGCCGTGTTATTTCAGCGACTAATCGCTCCCTTACCGATTTAGCGCAGAATAATATTTTACGTGAAGATATTTACTTTAGGCTCGCTGTTTTTCCAATTGATATACCGCCACTACGAGAGCGAAAAGAAGATATTCCATTACTCTCAAAAGCATTTTTAGAGCAGTTGAACGATGAAAATGGTACAGCGTTTGCTTGGGCTAACGAGCAACTTAAAGAGCTGCAAACGTACGACTGGCCAGGTAATGTACGTGAACTTCGTCATGCAATTCATCGCGCTTTTATTATGAGCGATCCACAAACAAGCGATGTGGCACTGCCTGATAACCTAGAGTCACCTTTTTCACGAGTAAATAATCAAGCTCAGGAAAATCAGGTTTCTGCAGGACAAACCATTGAAGAAGTTGAAAAAGAGCTTATTCATGCAACACTCGATAAAGTACAAGGTAATAAAACATTGGCTGCACAAATGTTAGGTATAAGTACTAAAACGCTTTATAACCGCCTTAACGCATATGGTGGCATTGGCGAATATAAATAAAATAACATGAGGATAGTATGGCATTAACTAAACAAATAAAGCCTTTAAACGAATTAGTACATGATGCGCGGGCACCGTTAAATCGTATTTCAATGAATGCTGAGCTTATCAAGCTAGTACTTGAAAACGATATGCCCGTCGAAAAAGCACTCGCCGCACTCGATAAAATAATTGTTAATTGCCAAGCATGTAGTGACAGTTTACAGCTTATTTCAGACTCAAAATAATAAAAACCAGGACGATAAATGATTAAACGCAAACAGCAAGGCAAAGCAAATGTAGTATGGGCGTTATTTATCTCCATAATACTATGCATTATTGTAGGTAATGCATTTTTAGCGGTTAATACCATACAAGGCTTAACGCGTACTCAGCAAAGTTTAGATAACACTAATATGTTAAGCACGGCGATAGAGCAATTGCACCTTTCGGTAGTGCAAGCTGAGTCGGGGCAGCGTGGGTATTTATTAACTCAAACGGATGATTATTTAGTGCCTTACTACGATGCTATCGCACAAATAAAGTCTCAAACGAACCATGTGAGCGCCTTACATTCTGAAATTGACGGGCAGGCTGAGCGTATTGCACAGCTGTTACTCTTGGTTGAAGCTAAAATAGCTGAGCTTAAAAAAACGGTTAAATTAGCATTACATGATAAAGAGCAGCGCGCCTTACTAATACTTAATTCACATGAAGGACGCGACTTATATAGAGAAATTCGTGAGCGAGTTAATGATATTCAAGAGCGCGAACTACTGTTTAAAGTCAGTCACTTTTCGAAATTAGCGCAAATTAAAAAAGAAGCAAAGATCACTTTTGGTATTACTGCAGTTACCAGCGCATTATTGATTTTGGGTATGTTTTTATTGGCGAGGCTGAATTTAAAAAATGCGGCCGTGTATCGCGCCGAGCTGGAAATGCAAAATGAAACCTTAGCGAGTAAAGTAACTGAACGTACCCAAGAGCTTACCTTGTATTCTGATGAATTAAGTCGCAGTAACCGAGAGTTAGAAGAGTTTGCCTTTGTTGCCAGCCATGACTTGCAAGAGCCGCTAAGAAAAATCCAAGCATTTAGTGATCGGCTTGAAAGCATGTTTAAAGACGAGTTGGGCGAAAAAGGCGCAGATTACATTGCCCGCATGAAAAATGCCGCACAAAGGATGTCTAATTTAATTAATGATTTATTAGAGTTCTCTCGAGTAACAACTCGAGGTAAAGATTTTACCGACACCAATCTAAATAGCATACTTAATGATATTTTAAGCGATTTAGAAATAGCCATTAATGAGTCTAATGCGCAAGTGATAACGGTTGATATGCCAATCATTCAGGCTGATCCGAGTCAAATGCATCAGCTGTTTTTAAACTTAATTTCAAATGCAGTGAAGTTTAGAGCGCCTAACGTAAACCCTGTTATTGATATTAGCTTTGAACGAATTAGCGAGTTTAGTGAAGACCATAATAGTAAAGTAAGTTGGCATGTCATTACCGTAAAAGATAATGGTATCGGCTTCTCTGATGAGTACGCGGATAAAATATTTGTGCCATTTCAGCGTTTACATGGCCGTTCAGAATATAAAGGAACCGGCATTGGATTATCTGTGTGTCGCAGAATTGTAGAGCGACATGGCGGAACTATTACAGCAATAAGCACCCCTAACGAAGGCGCAACCTTCATTATTAAACTACCTGTGGATGCAGAGTTATTCACATTACAAGGAGAGGCATAATATGCCATTAACAAACGTAAAACCCATTACCATTTTAATGGCAGACGATGATGAAGATGATCGTTTATTAACCCAAGATGCGCTTGCTGAAAGCCGCGTTTTAAATGAATTACATTTTGTTGAAGACGGTGTTGAACTTTTAGAGTACCTAGAGCGCAAAGGCAAGTTTGTAGATAAAAGCATCTCGCCAAGACCAGGCTTAATTTTACTTGATTTAAACATGCCGAGAATGGATGGTCGTGAAGCGCTTGAAGCTATTAAGGCAAATCCAAACCTAAAGGGCATCCCAGTGGTTATTTTAACTACTTCTAAGCAAGAAGAAGACATGGTTAAAGGTTATAACCTAGGCGCTGCGTCTTACATAACTAAGCCGGTTACGTTTGACGGGTTAGTTGAGTTGATGAAAACGCTGGGTAAATACTGGGTTGAGTTTGTAGAGCTACCAAGCACGTTTAACGATTAAGCATATTATTAAAACAGGAGACGCTATGTTAGCAAAGGCAACGAAACTGCTATTAGTTGAAGACGATGAAGATGATTATATTTTAACTCGTGACTATTTAGAGCAGCTCAGTTCCCATGTGTTTGACATAGACTGGATAAGCTCTCCTGAGCAGGCAATACATGTACTAAGTAAAAATGAGCATGATATTTGCCTGCTTGACTATCGCTTAGGTGCCTCAGATGGCTTAAGTGTTTTAAAGCAAGCGATTAAGAATGGCTTTTGTGGGCCTATTATCATGTTAACGGGGCAATCTAACGATGCGCTAGATTCGGCTGCGCTTGATGCTGGTGCGGTTGATTACTTAGTTAAAAGTGAAATGAGTGGTAGCCGGTTTGCCCGTTCTATTCGTTATGCTCTAGCACGCCGCGATGTAGAAGATGAGCGGGTGGAGCGTTTAAAAGCGGAGGCTGAAAACCGTTCAAAAGACCGCTTTTTAGCGCATTTAAGCCACGAACTGCGAACTCCCTTGTCGTCTATTTTAGGCTATACCGAACTACTTATGCTCAGTGATTTTAGCAAGCAAGCTGAAAATGAGTTGGGCGTTATTTATCGTAATGGCAAACACTTATTGAGCTTACTGAATGATGTTTTAGATTTATCTAAAATTGCAGTCGATAAGCTTGAGCTAAGCTTGGGGGATGTTAATCTTGATAGCCTAATGGCCGACGTGTTTACGTTAATGCGTGTATCAGCCCTTGATAAAGGCTTATCATTAAAATTTGAATCACTGGAGCCTTTGCCATTAGTTATTCGTGTAGACGCTACTCGGGTACGACAAATTCTCATTAACCTGATAAATAATGCGATAAAATTTACCGAGCAAGGCGAAATTATCGTTAACGCATGGACAGAGACGGTGGCTGAACGTGAAATGCTCTTTTTTAGCATTAAAGATTCAGGCTTGGGTATTGCTCCAGAAAAACAAGCACTCATCTTTAAGCCTTTTGAGCAAATTGCCGATGTAGAGTCGCGCTCAGTAGGTGGTGCGGGCTTGGGATTAGCTATTTGTTCTGAGCTACTTAGTCGAATGCAGGGTACTATTTCATTAGATTCTTATGTAGGTGAGGGCTCAACGTTTACCATTTCCTTATACCCTGGTGATATCAGACAGGTAGAGCGCAATTTATTAAAACTTGATTTAACCCCCAACATGCAGCAAAAAGTAGCGCCATGCGAAGTAAGTGGCAAAGTGTTGGTGGTGGATGACTTACGCGATTTACGCGTGTTAGTTGGCCATTTAATTGGCTCAGCGGGTGCAGATGTAGATTATGCTGATAATGGCAAACAAGCGCTTGATAAGGTTAAAAAGCAACTCGTAGAGGGGCGCGCCGCTTACGATATTATATTTTTAGATATTCATATGCCGGTGATGGGCGGAAAAGAAGCAGCCATTGAACTTAGAAAGTTAGGATTTAAAGGGGCGATTATTGCTTTAACCGCGGCCACCATGAAAGGTATTCATAACGAACTAACCGCGCTAGGGTTTGACGATATGATTGCCAAACCTGTGGATTCAAACTTACTGTACCAATGCTTAGAGTCAGTGCTGGGGAAAAAAACACAACGTGTTTCATCGATACAGCCAACGCCAAAACATAATACTAATATAAAGCGTTTTTTATTAGTGGAAGACGATGCTGATGCTGGACAAATTACTCAGTTATTATTAGAAAGTTTGGATGTAGACACGGATATAGCAACAAGTGTCAAAGACTGTAAGGCGACGCTTGAGCATAACAGTAATTACGACAAAGTATTACTCGATATGCATTTACCCGATGGTTCAGGTTTAGAGCTTGCTGGCTTTATTAAAGAACACTATCCTGATATTCAACGAGTTATTATTAGTGGAATGGAGCCTGATGCCGTACACATTAGGCAGCTAGAAATAGAGCAAGTTTTGCTTAAACCAATAAACTTGGCGTTATTAAGTAAACTTGTTTAACGCCACTATTTGCCAATTTATATAATAATTAGCTAGGTAATATTAACGACTGATTGGCGTATGACTAATTCGGGCTGAAATAAAGTTTGAATAGGCTGTACGCTTTTTTGATATACATGGCTCAGTACCCACTGTGCAGCTACTTTTCCCATTTCATCTATTGGGTAATTAATAGTGCTTAAAGGGGGGTATACATGGCGGGTAAAGAACACGTTATCGTAGCCTATTATTGAAAGTTGTGCGGGTAGTTCAATGCCATGCTCTCTGGCACTGACCATTGCACCCGTTGCCATTTCGTCATTGGCGCACACTAAGGCGGTAATGGCGGGATTTTTTTTATAAAGAGCAGTAAATCCTTCGTAGCCGCTGTCCTCTATAAAGTCACCTTCATACAAACTGTTTTCATCAAACTCAATGTCGTGTTCAGCAAGTGCTTGTTTATGTCCGTTTAAACGCTCTTGAGCGTCTTTTTTCCATAAAGGACCGCTAATGTAAGCAATGTTTTTGTGACCAGACTCAAGAATGTATTTAGTCGCTAAATAGCCCCCTTTAATATTATCAAGAATAATACAGCGATCGGTGAGCTCAGGAATATGGCGATTGAGTAAAACAAATGGTGTTTTACCTTTGCTCAGCTTTATTAAATATTCATCGCTAACCGCTTCAACATGCAAAATAAGTGCATCGCAATTACGGCTAATTAAAAACTCTATGCCTTGTTGTTCTCGCTCTGCGTCACTGTGCCCTGCGGTAATAATAACGTGTTTACCTTGTTTTCTGAGGGTGTTTTCTATGCCGCTCATCATAGGGCCATAAAAAGGACCTTTTAACTCAGAAACCAATAAGCCAGCACTATTAGAGCAATTAGAGGCCAGTGATTGCGCAATAGAATTTGGGCGGTAGCCTAATTCTTCCATCGCTAAAGTCACTTTTTTTCTGGTTGCATCACTTACGTTTGCATTGTTGTTCATTACTCTTGAAACAGTGGCAAGTGATACCCCTGCAAGCTTTGACACCTCATAAATGGTGGCCATACTATTCCTTGTTACAAATTACTTTTTTGTGTTAAATCGGCGGTGATTTTTTTTATGGTTTTGTTATCTAAGTTGTATTTAGTCATTATTAAAGCCACAAGTATACTGCCAATAGCAGGGTAGAGTGTAAATGAGGTTAAAATACCGCTTTTAGTTGCTTCGCTTAATTCTACATTGGCTTGATACTGATAATACGCAAGTAACCAACCCGCTATAGCGCCGCCTAATGCGAGCCCCAATTTGATAAAAAATACCACGCTTGCATAAACCATACCTGTGAGTCGTTGACCATTTTGCCAAACTCCGTAGTCAATAGCATCTGCCATTTTTGCCCACAATAAAGGTGTCGCCATTTGAGTGAAAAAGCACCATAAAAAATACATTAAAAAGGCGAGTAAAACTTGCTCATTAGGGACAAAAAAAGCAAAACAGCTCAATATGGCAGAAATATATTGCAGATAAATATAAGCCGTTTTTTTATCTAAGCGTTTACTTAAAGGTTGCGCACACGCACAGCCTATAATATTACCGACCATACCTAAAGTCACAAATTCGGTGATTAAATCTTCTTTTCCAAGAACATACTTTACATAGTAAATAGCTAATGTCGTGCGCAGCACCATACTGGTCAATAATATCAGTGCTGCCATACACAATATTTTAAACGGCTGATTTTGCCATAAAACGTGAAGTTGTGTTTTTAAAGATAATTTATGTGGTGGATTGATCACCCGCTCTTTGGTGTAACGAAAACAAATTAGAAATAACACTACACCAAGGCAACTCATAACCAGCATGGTGAGTTGATAGCCCAACTCGTTATTACCCTCCCCAAACCACTTTACTAAAGGTAAAGTGCAGCTCGTAACCAATAACCCCCCCAGCATGCCAAACACAAATCGATATGATTGAATAGAAACCCGTTCGTTAGGATTGCTACTGAGTACGCCGCCAAGTGCCGAATAAGGAATGTTAATTGCGGTATAAACCAACATTAGCAAGGTGTAGGTAACGAACGCGTAAATAATTTTGTTGCCGTCATCCATCGCGGGGGTAGTAAAGGTAATCACGCTTATAACAGCAAAGGGGATGGCAAGCCAAAGTAGGTACGGTCGGTAGCTACCGTATTTTGTATGAGTGGCATCGGTCAGGGCGCCCATTATTGGGTCTGTAACTGCATCAATGACTCTGACGACTAAAAAAAGGGTACCAACAACAGCAGGCGAAATACCAAAAATGTCGGTGTAAAAAAAGGTTAAAAATAGCATTACGGTTTGAAAAATAATATTACTTGCCGTGTCACCTAGGCCATAAGCTATTTTTTCTTTTTTACTCAGCATAAAAGCCACTCATTATTATTTTTGGCGCTGTTTAAGAAAATCACGATACGCAATTGCGCTTTGTTTTAAGGTGCGTTGTTGAGTTTGGTAATCAACATAGACTAGCCCAAAGCGTTTTTCATAGCCATAGGCCCATTCAAAATTATCCATTAAACTCCATGCAAAGTAGCCTTGCACATTAACGCCTTGCTCAACGGCATTATGAACGGCATTAAGGTGTGTATGGTAGTAATTGATACGATGTATGTCATCTACTTTTCCATCTATTAATACATCGGCCATCGCTGCACCGTTCTCAGTTATATATACTTTGGGTAGCGTGTAACGATCATTTAATGCAAGTAGGAGTTCACACAATCCCTGTGGGTATATTTCCCAGCCCATATCAGTGGTGGCAATATTTTCTAAAGGAGCTTCGCTAAACCAATGATCTGGCGTATTTTTGTAATGGATACGAGTATAGTAATTAACCCCTAAAAAATCGATTTTTTGGCTAATAATTGCCATGTCGCCATTTGCAACATCAGGTTTTGCATCATTTGCAAGCTCCTTAATCACTTCAGGGTAGCGGCCTTCCAGCACTGCTTGAATATACCATTGGTTATGATAGTCATCAGCTAATTTAGCAGCGCGTTCATCGTCAGGAGTAAATGGATAGGCAGGGCTAAAATTAAGCACAATACCGGCCTCTATCTTAGGGCAGTTTTTGCGTATCACTTGCATCGCAAGTCCATGGGCGAGTAATAAGTGGTGCGCCGCTTGGCGTCCTGCTTTTTGACTTTTTATGCCTGGTGCATGTACCCCTATTTCATAGCCTAGGTAGGCACTACAAAACGGTTCGTTTAAGGTCGCATAAGAATCCACTAAGCCCTCTAGTTGCTGAGTTACTATATGAGCGTAATGAGCAAATTGATACGCGGTATCGCGATTTAGCCAACCACCGTTGTCTTCTAAATGTTGTGGCAAATCCCAGTGATATAAAGTGACATAAGTTTTAATATTGCGTGCTTTAAGAGCTTGTAGTAATGACTTATAGAACGCCATGCCCTGAATGTTTAAACTTCCATCTTGGTGTAAAACGCGGGGCCAAGAAATAGAAAGTCGATAGGCATCAACGGCTAAATCGGCAATCATTTGAACGTCTTGTTGCCAATATTTTACATGCTCACAGGCGTGATTGCCGTTACTGTTATCTGCAATGGTGTTTGGTTTGCTACAAAAAGTATCCCAAATACATGGTAGGCGCGTGTTGTGGCTTCCCTCTATTTGAAAAGAGGCCGTGGCAACACCAAAAATAAACGGCGATTTTAAAAGGGCTGACGTGCCTGGCAAAGAAATTGTTTTAAACACAATGAGATACGTCCTTAAGCTTGCAATAATAATGCGCTTTACCGTAATTAGCTAAGCAATAGAAATTGTATAATACAGCAATGTAAGCGCTTACAATATTATTTGTAAATAAATTGATAAATTTTCTCTGTATGCTATAAATGTAAGCGCTTACATTTGGTGTTGCAACTATTATCTGCTTTTTAAGTTTTACTAAACGCAATTAAATAGAGGTAACAATCTGATAATTATAAATAATTAGAGATTATACTATGGCACATATCACACAGCCACTACCGGCAGCAGAAAACAGCCAAAAACCAGGGTCTACACACACCTTTGCGTTAACATCGCTTACGACCTTATTTTTTATGTGGGGTTTTCTTACCTGCCTGAACGATATTTTAATTCCGTATTTAAAGGGAATGTTCTCCCTTAATTACACCCAAGCAATGTTGGTACAATTTTGTTTTTTTGGTGCCTACTTTGTTATGTCAATTCCTGCAGGAAAACTCGTTAGTAAAATAGGTTACCAATTTGGTATTGTTGTTGGTTTGGTTGTTGCTTCGATAGGGTGTGCATTATTTTACCCCGCTGCAGAGGCACATGTTTACGAACTATTTTTACTTGCTTTATTTGTGCTTGCTTCAGGGATCACTATTTTACAAGTCTCTGCTAACCCTTATGTAAGCGTATTAGGGCCTGCAAAAACAGCGTCTTCGCGTTTAACCATGACCCAAGCTTTTAACTCTTTAGGAACAACGGTTGCGCCATTATTTGGTAGTTGGTTGATTTTGTCTGAAATTAGTCAAGCTACAGCCGAAGAAGTTAAGTTCCCTTACTTAATGCTCAGTGCAAGTTTACTAACACTGGCTATTATTTTTGCTTTTTTGAAGTTACCTAAACTCGGTAAAGCGATTGATAGTGAAGCTGAAAATCAAGGTGACACTGAGTTTGTTGACTTAGGCAGTGTTTGGAAATATCGCCATCTTATTTTGGGCGCTATTGGTATTTTTGTTTATGTAGGTGCTGAAGTTGCGATTGGTAGCTTTTTAGTCGGCTTTTTAACCCTTGACCATATTGCAGGTTTACCAGAGCAACAAGCTGCACATTATATTAGCTATTATTTTGCAGGTGCAATGATAGGGCGATTTGCTGGCGCTGCGATTATGCAAAAATTAAATGCAGCCAAGGTGTTAGCTTGTCATGGTATTTTGGCCGGTGTGTTAGTGTTAATTGCAATGACAGGTCAAGGGTCACTCGCTATGTGGGCTATTTTATTGGTTGGTCTGTGTAACTCTATTATGTTCCCTACTATTTTTAGTTTAGCGCTTCAAGGCTTGGGTAAATACACCTCACAGGGGTCGGGTATTTTATGCTTAGCGATTGTAGGTGGAGCTATTATTCCATTACTACAAGGTATGCTGGCTGACAATATCGGTGTGCAACTAGCGCTTATACTGCCTATTGGCTGCTATTTATATATTACTTACTTCGCGCTGTTTGGTGCAAAAAAAACAACGTCAACTCGTCTTTGAGTTTTAGGTGAATGCTATGATTATTAAACGAACTTTTTCAGTCACTGCACTGATGCTAGCAGCAATAGCCAGCAGCGGTTGTTCGCAACCCTCTAACAGTGCTAGCGATGCGACAAATCAAAAAGAAATTTGGCCAACAATAGAAACCGGTATTAAAAGCGATGCTCAAATGGAGCAAAAAATCGCAGATATGCTAAAGACCATGACACTAGAGCAAAAAATAGCGCAAATGATCCAACCTGAAATTCGTCATATTACGGTTGAAGATATGCGTAAATATGGCTTTGGCTCCTATTTAAACGGCGGTGGCTCGTTTCCAAATAACAATAAACATGCAACCCCCGAAGACTGGGTTGATTTAGCTGAAAAGATGTATCAAGCGTCTATTGATGATTCCCTCGATGGCAGCACGATTCCTACAATGTGGGGCACTGATGCGGTACATGGACACAACAATGTGATTGGTGCGACTTTATTTCCGCATAATATTGGTTTAGGGGCGGCGAACAACCCTGAACTTATTGAAAAAATTGCCGCAGCAACGGCGCGTGAAGTTATGGTTACCGGTATTGACTGGGTATTTGCACCTACGGTTGCCGTAGTGCGAGATGATCGTTGGGGTCGTACTTACGAGGGGTATTCTGAAGACCCTGAAATAGTAAAAGCATATTCAGCCTCAATTGTTAAAGGCTTACAAGGCGCTGTTGATGAAGACTTTTTATCAGATACGCGGGTAGTCAGTACGGTTAAGCATTTTTTAGGTGATGGCGGTACTGTGAATGGCGATGATCAAGGTAATAATATCGCCTCTGAAGAAGAATTATTTGCGCTTCATGCTCAAGGTTATGTTGGTGGTTTGGGTGCAGGTGCACAAACGGTAATGGCCTCGTTTAATAGCTGGCATGGTGAAAAAATTCACGGCAGTAAATATTTACTGACCGATGTGCTTAAAGATAAGATGGGTTTTGATGGCTTTGTTGTCGGTGACTGGAATGGCCACGGGCAGGTTAAAGGCTGTTCTAATAGTAACTGTGCTCAAGCGGCTAATGCGGGCTTAGACGTATACATGGCACCGGATGAGTGGAAACCATTATTTAGCAACTTGGTTAACCAAGCTAATAGCGGTGAAATCCCACTCAGTAGAATTAATGATGCAGTAACGCGTATTTTACGCGTTAAAATGCGTGCAGGGTTATTTGATAAACCAAGCCCTGCGAAGCGTCCCCTGTCTGGAAAAACTGAAATTATTGGTAGTAGCGATCACCGTGCAGTGGCTAAACAGGCTGTACGCGAGTCTTTAGTATTACTTAAAAATAAGCAGCAGTTACTGCCATTATCACCTAAAACCAACGTATTAGTCGCAGGCATAGGGGCTGATAACATAGGTATGCAGTCGGGTGGTTGGAGCGTTACGTGGCAAGGTACAGGTAATAAAAACAGTGATTTTCCTGGTGGCAGTTCTATTTATGCAGGTATTAAAGATACTGTAGAGCAAGCTGGTGGCAGTGCAGCGCTGAGCGTTGAAGGGGAATATACTGCACGCCCTGATGTTGCCATTGTGGTGTTTGGTGAGCAACCATACGCAGAGGGTAATGGTGATGTTGATAACCTCGAATACCAGCGCGGTAATAAAAGCGACTTAGCGTTACTGCGTAAGTTTAAAGATGCGGGAATCCCTGTTGTTTCATTATTTATAAGCGGTCGCCCTATGTGGGTTAATGCTGAGCTTAACGCCAGTGATGCGTTCGTTGCTATTTGGCTTCCAGGTAGTGAAGGCGATGCTATTAGCGATGTCTTGTTTAAAAATGCAGACGGCTCTATTAATCATGACTTTAAAGGCAAGCTATCTTTTTCATGGCCTAATAATCCAATCGATAATGAAAACCGTAACGACGAAGCTTACAGCCCATTACTTCCTTATGGTTTTGGTTTAACTTACAACGATAGTAATGTCTTAAAAGATGACTTGGTGGAGCAAACTCAACAGACTGAAAAATTGGATGATTTAGTATTGTTTGAGCGTGCAATTAAAGCACCGTGGTCACTGGTTTTAAAAAGTGGCGAGCAACAAAAAACGGTGGCGAGCAGTCGCGAGTCATTAGGTGCGGTGAGCATCCAAACATTTGATAAAGAGGTGCAAGAAGATGCACGCGCTATTCGTTTTAATGGCCAAGCAATGGCTGGCGTTAATTTAGCGGCTGCGTTTCCATCTGACTTACGTTCATACGTTGAAAACAATGGTCAGCTGCAAATACAAATTAAAGTAGATAAAGCCGCGGCTAGTCCGTTATGGGTTGGTATGGGGTGTGGTGAGAGTTGTCAGGGTAAGTTTGATATTACTGATAACCTTGAGCAATCAGGTCAATGGCAAACATTAAACATCAACTTAAGTTGTTTTGCAGAGCAAGGTGTTGACTTAGCACAAGTGTTCACCCCTTGGCAGTTAAGCACGCAAGGTGATTGGCATGTATCTATTGCTAAGCTGGCTATTACAGCAAATGCTGTAGAGCAAAGTAGTGTTACTTGTAAGTAGTCAATAACCTATTAACAAACATCAATAAGCAGGTACTAAATGTACCTGCTTATTGCTTTAAAACCGCGTATACAAAAACCTGCCAAATTAGTCCCTTCTTACTTTTATTCCATTCTATGTGATTGATTATATTCAGCTCAATAGTTATCATAAAAACATAATAAAACTGCATTCGCTTTTGCGTTAATTATTTGAGAGTATGCCGAAATATTAAACGCGTTATGTAATTAACAGGTGAGAGAATGAATCAAATAAAGCTGGCTTCGCAGAGCATACAGCCTTCAAAAATAGTCTGTGTGGGGCGCAATTACAGTGCGCATATTGCTGAATTAAACAACGAACACCCTGAGCAAATGGTAATTTTTAATAAGCCTAATAGCGCGATCACTAATACCTTACTCTCTTCCCATAACGGTGATATGCTACATTATGAAACTGAATTATGCTTTGTGGTTAAAAATAAACAACTTGTGGGCGTAGGGATTGGACTTGATTTGACTAAGCGAGCTTTGCAAAGCAGTTTAAAAGAAAAGGGCTTGCCGTGGGAACGTGCTAAAGCATTCGATGGCTCAGCATTATTTAGTGAGTTTATTGAATTAACGCCAGAAATGACATCGTTTATATTTGAATTACATATTGATGGCAAGCCGGTTCAACATGGTGATAGCCAACTTATGTTGCACCAACCTGCACAAATATTGGCTGAGGTTAGTCAGTTTATAAGCCTCGAAGAAGGCGACATTATTATGACTGGCACGCCTGCTGGCGTAGGGATGGTTAGTACTGGACGAGAGTTCAACGTTGCTCTTTATTCTGGTCAGCAGTGTTTATTGGAGCATCATTGGTCTGTGAGTCAAAGTTAAGGACATGCTGAGAATATGTTTTATTAAAGTCTTCAAAGTGTTCATTTAACCAGTATTCTTGGTTTTTTTTGTATTGCTCAGAGACTAAAATGCTATTTTTTAGTGCGTGGTTGATTTTTTTAATTGCTTGTGATGCAAAGTCATTAGGGGCATTGGTGGCACAGCCAACCGCTATGGGGACTAATTTATTTTTATTTTGTGCAATTGCTAGGTTTACGATATTTGATTGATTACCTTTATTGAAGTAACTAGTTATAAATGGGTAATCAAGCGAATAATCTAAAGACCCATGCTTTAAGCGCTCCATTACAACACCGCTTTCATTATCACTACTCCAACTCATAGAAACATTGGAGTGAGTTAGTGAATTTTCAATAATATTGTTAATCTGCACAGAAAATCTGCGAGCATCAGCTTGACCGTAAGTAAAGCTCTCATCAGTAAGCAAACTAACTAAGTTTATAGGGATTCCATGTTTTGTGGTTAATTCAGGTGCTTTTGCTGCGGTAGTAATGATATTAAATGGGGGGTAAATAGACGTAGGTATTGAATATATAAACTGTTTATTTGCACTGTGCTTATAAATAGCGCATGGGAAACAGACGTTTTTACCTTCATTTATATATTTATTAATACGCTTTTGCGGTAAAACTAAGCGAGTATGTTTAACGCCTTTAATGGTTGAGATGAGTTGCTCAGTTAAATTATCACATAAGCCGGATTGGGAATCATCAGCATCTAAATGAAATGGAGGGGTTTTACTTTGTAGCCATAAAATTTCCTCTACCGGTTTTGCTATTAGAGTGTGACTATAAAGAGAAAAAATCACTAAAGTGCTCAGGCATAAAAAACGAAGAGGCAACATAACAAATAGATCGTCCTTGAAAATTTGCTGCGCATTATACCGATAATGTTTAGAAAATAAACATAAAGAATAGCAAAGAATCAACATTATTGAATAACATTTACCCTTTGCTTGATTTCATTAGTAAGGCATTGGATTATTTCTAAATATGATATCAATCGCTGATAACACGTCATCGCTCAGTGTTAGGTCAAACGCATCAATGTCTTCCTTTAATTGCGCCATAGTAGTGGCACCAATAATAGATGATGTCACTCCATCAACTTGATTACACCAAGCCAGCGCTAATTGAGCTGGGGTGATAGCGTGTGCATGGGCAAGTTCAACATACTCTTTGGTCGCCTGTTGTGATTGTGGCGTATCACGAAAAATACCGTTACGCTGCATAAATGTCCAGCGGGAGCCTTCAGGGCGTGCTCCATTTAGGTACTTACCGGTTAATAGCCCTGCGGCCAATGGTGACCAAGGTAAATAAGCAATATCTTCATGTACACATTGTTCTATTAAATAAGGCCAATCTTTGGCATGTACTAGGCTAAACTCGTTTTGGATAGACACCATTTTTGGCAAGTTATGCTCTTTTGCTAAATTTAAAAATTGGTTAATTCCCCAAGGCGTATCATCAGAAAGTCCACAATGCTTAATTTTTCCTGCTTTAACACACGCATCTAACCCCTCTAAAATATCAAGCATATCAGCGGTGTGTTGTTTTGCATCAACATCGGTAAATTTAAGCATACCAGGCCATTGCCTAGCAAAGTGAGGGGTACGGCGATTTGGCCAGTGTAGCTGGTATAAATCAATATAGTCGGTTTGTAGGCGTTTTAGAGAATGATCAACCGCATCAATAACAGCTTGGCGGGTAATATTGCCGCCATCACGTACCCAAGAAAGTCCATTCCCTGCAATTTTAGTTGCAATAACAATGTCTTTTCGTTTTTGTGAATTACGTGCTATCCAATTGCCTATAATTTCTTCTGTTTTACCGTAGGTATCGGGAGAGGGAGGAACAGCATACATTTCTGCTGTATCAATAAAGTTCACACCCTGCTCAAGCGCATAGGCTATCTGTTGGTCGGCATCATGTTGGGTGTTTTGTACTCCCCAGGTCATGCTACCTAAACACACTCTTGAAACGCTAACACCACTACTGCCTAATTGACTATATTGCATTGCTAATCCTAATTATTCGGTTTGAGAGTTTGCTTTTAAAGCCGATAACAATGGCTCTGTGATCGTGGCTTTTTGGCCTGTTTTAAAGTCAAACATGACCACTTTTGACATGCCGGTGGTTGTTATCGCGTTTTGTGCATGACTAAACACGCTGTAGTTCATTACAAAGCGGTCAGATTTTATATCACTAATGGTAATACCTACGCTTAATGTGTCAGGAAACGTTACAGGGCGTTTGTAGCGAATATTATTTTCACTGATCACAGGGCCAGTGGCTTTCGCATTAATAGTCTCAAATAAATTTAATTTATTTAAAAAATCGATTCTGGCTATTTCAAAATAACGCAGGTAAACACAGTTATTAACGTGCTGTAGGGCATCCATATCGCCCCATGCCACAGTGATATCGGTATGAATAGGGTGTTGTTGTTTAAACGTTTCCATGTATTTATTGCTCTTAGTTTTAAAGCATTTAGATTAGCAATATGGTCGGATGAGCTCAAGGGAATTATAACTAGGGGTGGAGCTACTCTGTATTGCCCTCATGGATGTAAATAAGGGACGTAAGCAGGACATGGAAGCTTTGCGCCTTTTTTATTTAAACAATTAGGCTATAAACCTCGCGCCGTGAGTAAACTGCCTCAGATTGAACAAACCTTAACCTTAAAAAAACAACAGTGCTAAATAAAAACCCTTGAGTAAAAATTGTACCTCTTTAAATTCATGGCTATAGTAACTATTAACACACAAGGAGATAACTATGCAGAATATAATTAATTGGTTATTGGCATGCACCGTTTTTATAGCGTCGTTTACTTGTTACGCTATGGGTAATGAGGCTGGGGCAATTGTTTTGATTTTATTAGGCTTTTCTTTAGAAATTTTATTTTGGATGTATTGTTTTAATAAGCCAAAGAAAAGTAAACGCTCTTTTTAAGCAATAACATGCTTGCTAATTAAAAGTGATTCCACAATAATAGCTGTATAAATAAACAGTTGTTATTGTGTGATGAAAAAGTTTATTCATATAGATATCTTATCTAACTTGTCAACACCTTGACAAAATTAGATGACAGCCTGTTTATCGAAGGGAAATAAAGGGCTTGGATATGATTGAAACTGATACTCCAAATAATACATTGTCAATATTGACAGTTTTTACATAGTACTAATGAGAAAAATCGCTCACATTGATATGGATGCATACTATGTCTCAATTGAAATAAGAGACAATCCATCATTAGCTAATAAGCCAGTTGCTGTTGGAGGTAAATCTGATCGTCGAGGGGTTCTTTCTACCTGTAATTATATTGCAAGGCAGTATGGTATTAGTTCGGCAATGCCAACTGGGTTAGCTCTTAAAAAGTGTCCCGGTCTGGTTGTAGTTCCCGGAAGAATGGAAGTGTACAAAGAGACCAGCCAAATCATTCATGGCATCTTTGAAAAGTACACAGATAAAATAGAGCCATTGTCACTTGATGAAGCCTACTTAGATTTATCCGACTCCTCACTTCACCAAGGTTCTGCTACCTTGATTGCTCAAGAGATTAGGGATGAGATACTAAAAGCTACAGGCTTAACTGCTTCCGCAGGGATTGCACCGCTTAAATTCGTCGCTAAAGTAGCTTCTGACCTAAACAAGCCAAACGGCCAATGTACAATAAAACCAGATCAGGTATGGGAGTTTCTAGAGACACTACCATTAAAAAAGATTCCCGGTGTGGGCAAAGTAACTTTTGAAAAGCTTAAGGCTCTTGGATTTGAAACCTGTGGTGATATAAGGCGCTCTGATGAAAGCTTCTTAGCGAGTAATTTTGGGAAATATGGTCACGTATTATGGAATCGTAGTCATGGGAAAGATGATAGAGAAGTCGAAGTAACCCGTATAAGGAAGTCTGTTGGGGTTGAGAGAACTTTTGAGTTCGATATTAGTTCACAAAGTGAACTTGAAGCGATAATAGTTGATAAGTTATTACCTGAGTTAAAGCGTCGTTCATCAAAGTACCTTGAGACTCGTTTTATGAATAAGCTTGGGGTAAAGGTTAAATTTAGCGACTTCCAACAAACTACAAAAGAGCAGAAAGCTAGTGAAATTAGCTTAGATTTATTGAACGTACTGTTATCGGAAGCAATAGTCAGGGGGAAGGGAAAGCCTGTGAGATTGCTTGGTATTCATATCGGGTTACAAGAACCCGAAGAACGTAGCTTGCAGCTTGGACTGGGGTTTGAGTAATACTAAACCTTATATTTTTCATTATTTGATTAGGGAGTAATATGAAGCGTTATTTGTTGTTTATTTTTTTCGCTTTTCTGTTTTCAAATGACATTGATGCATCAATAGTCAAAAAATCAAAGAGTGGTATCTGTCACGACGAAAATACTCCTTATTATGCTCGTACTAAAAATTTTCATTCATTTAATTCGATAAAGTCCTGCCTTGAATCAGGCGGTAGGCTACCTAAAAGGCAAGGAAAACCTTCTGGGAGTAAACAAGCGATTCCTGACAAGATACCTCAGCAATTAGCAGATAGATCCGAATATTCAAGAAACAAGTTTGGTAATGGCTGGGCTGATGAAGATGGTGATTGTCAAAACTCTAGAATGGAAGCTTTAATTTCTCAATCATTAGTAGAGGTTAGGTTTAAATCGAACAGAATGTGCAAAGTTGAATCAGGTAAATGGATATCCCCCTTTACAGGGAATACAATTTTTAAAGCCTCAGAAATAGATATCGATCATGTTGTTCCCTTATCTTGGGCGTGGAAACATGGTGCTAATAAATGGACAAATGAAAAACGTATAAAGTTTGCTAATGATCCTGCTAACTTATTAAGTGTTGAGTCTAGTTTAAATAGAAGCAAAGGTGATAAGGGACCTGACGAGTGGTTACCGCCTAAAAATCAATGTCAGTATATTTTAAGATTTCAACGAGTTTATAAAACTTACGAATTAAATTTATCCAAACTCGAAGCAGACAAAATATCAAGCCTTAAGAAAAGCTATTGTGGATAAGTATAATAGGTATAAAAAATTTAATTATACATGCGATTTTTTGGACTAATACAGATATAAGTATTTTCATACAGCCATTAAAAGTCGAACTTGTTACTAATTTTAATGAGTATCACTATCGACTAATACAATAACTCTAAGAAGCTTTTGCCCCATTACGCGTTAACGTAAATACTCTAATGGCAGCTGTGGGGCGAACAACGGACCTTGCTGTTAACCTCAAGGAAGCAAATCTATTCCAAACTGCTTCAGCAATAAAGAAAACAGCCAAAAGCAAATTACAGTTATTAATGAGCTGATGAGTAACGATAGCCAAAAACTGTAGCGCTGCATCAGCATGGGGAAAAGTAAAAACATGGGCAATGTGGGAAGTACATACCAAAAGGTGTACCAAGCGTGATTGGCTATTTTCTCTGACGGCTGCTTTTCAACATATAACCAAATCATGGCTAAAATTGTGACTGTCGGTAAGGCCACTATTAGTGCGCCTAGTTTATCATTTCGTTTTGCTAGCTCTGATGCCGCGACAATGACCGTAGCGGTGATCAAATACTTAGTTATTAGCCAACCCATATAATGTCCTTAAATGAAAAAACCGATTGCCTATCGGTTTTTGTTGTGACAATATAGCCAACGAATTAAATAGAGTAAAGTGTTATGCAGTTAGGTGAACTAGAAAAGTTAGTGCTTCAACATTTCTGGAATGTGAAAGAAGCGGATGCAAAGCAAGTACATAAAGTACTGGGGTTAGCTCGTGGTAATTCGTTAAATACTATCCAAAGTACGCTTGATAGGTTATTTAAAAAAGAATTACTTAAACGCACTAAACAAGGCCATGCGTATTGTTATTCAGCCAGAGTAGATCGTGAAGGCTTAATTGCTCAACTTATTTCAAATGTAACCAGTGACTTTGTTGATGATGGTGAAAATAGCTTAATTGCTGCGTTCAGTTCTGCTTCGGCACAGCTTAATGACGAACAACTCGATACATTAGAAAAAATGATCGAGAAACAACGCCAGCTTAGAAAGGAGCGGGCTTAATTATGTTAGTTGGAGATATGGCAATCGTTCTAAATTTGCTCAGTGTTTCAGTGCTTGCATTTGTGATAGGTATTGCAACTGTTGCTGTCGTATCTCGTTTTGTGTTGTTCAGACTCGAACAAGTCAGTTTTAATAGTCAAAAGTTTATATTGTGGTCACTAGTGAGTGCACCTTGGTGGATAGCCTTTTCTTGTATTAGTTACTTTATGCCTTACTCGTTAGGGTTTGATAAAGTTTTTAACATAAGCTGGTTCGAAGATTTTGCCCATTGGCACCATATCGATATTTTTAGCTTTTCAAGTTGGCACGCGTTAACCTTACTTTTAGCACTAATCTATTTAGCTTGGCGCGTAACTAAGACTACCTTTGCTAGAACCAAACAGTCCATCGCATTATCGAGTTTACTAAGCTTTACTGATGCACAAGATGCTAGGACGACTAATGGCAATCAATATTTATTGATGCCTGTTAAAGTGCCTGTTGCCTTTACTACAGGTTTTATATCTCCCAAGATATATGTATCAACCGGACTACAAACCCAAGTTAGCGATGAACAACTTAATATCATCGTTAATCATGAACTGGCTCATGTAACGGCAAGAGACCCGTTATTTAAAGTGCTTTTCACGGCACTTGCCAGCTTCTATCCGTCACGTATAAAACAAACCCTAATCGAGCAATATGTCTTAATGACGGAAAAGATGGCCGACAATGAGGTCACAAAAGAATACGACCACCTTGATATCGCACAGACATTAATTGATGTCGCTAGACTTCAAAAAGCACTTCCTACGGATTGCGATCAGGCGTCTGTTAGCTACTTCGGACATGATTACACGAGTCTTCGTGTTGAAGGTTTATTAAATCCAATTAATAAACCGTCACTTACTACTTTCATCATTACTCTAGCATTATTGGCAACTATGCCAGTACTAGCGGCATCCACTGTCGATAGTTTTCATCACTTTATCGAAACTTTTTTCATCCATTAATTAAGGATATGGAATGAGATTTAATCTTTATAAAAGCAACAGAAAAAAACCGACCGGCAATCGGTTTTTGGCTGTTGGTCTATTTTTAACAACGGGGGCTGGTTTAGTAACATCAACTCCCTTTTTGGCTAATGCGCAAATCCAGCAGCAATCACAGTCATCACATCAGGTTATAAATTTAAGCAAGGCTGTGACCATGACTCTACAAAGTCATCCTGAATTAAAAGCCTTGATAGCTCAAGAAGCCTTGTGGCAAGGTAATATCGAGCAAGCTGGAATTGGAGAGCGTCCTCAAATAGGTTTAATGATTGAAGATGCGTTAGGGACTGGTGAGCATAGTGCATTAAAAAGTATGCAATCAACGCTCACCTACTCTTGGTTGCTTCAACAAGATCAAATTGATGGCAGAGTTAATGCGGCAAAAAGCCAAGCAAGTGCAGTAATAGTCGAGCAAAAAATAAAAGCCCTCGATTTATCTGCGATTGTTGCTAAGCAGTTTGTTGAAATCTTGATAAAACAAGAGCGCCTGAAACTCAATCAATTAGCGGTATCTCAGGCACAGGAAGTGGTTGACGCTATTGCCAAAAGAGTAAAAGCAGGCAAAAGTTCTACTGTTGAAATGCGCTTGGCTCAAGCTGAGCTAATTCGAAGAAATCTCGCTGTCGAAGATTTAGAGCACGAATTAAAAGCCAGCCATTATCAACTGTCATCCTTATGGGGTAAGCCTCAGGCAGAGCTTAAGTTAACGGGGAATTTAATGCTTAAGCCGGAAATTCCATCTGTAGAAAGCCAACTAAACAAGCTTAAGCAAATCCCGCAAATACAGCAGTTTGCTAATGAACAACGTATCGCCCAGTCTCAAATGGAACTCGCACGTATTGAAGCCAAACCTCAGTGGCAATTCACTGCTGGACTAAGACGATATGAAACGACCAATGATTTTGGTTTAGTGGCGGGTGTCTCTATTCCTTGGGGAAGTGAAAATAGAAATGCAGGAACAATAGCTGCCTTACGCGCAAAACAAGATGTTCTGGCAAGTCAGCAACAAGCGTTAATGCAGAAACTTGATGCACAGCTTTATGTGCTATTGCAAGAAATGGCGCATTCCCACCATGTCATTGAAACGATTCAAGCTGAAATTATTCCTGTACTAGAAACCGCATTGACTGAAGCAAGTCAGGCATTTGATATCGGCAAACTTAGCTACAACCAGTGGAGTGATATCCGTAGAGAGCTACTCAGCGCCCAAAATCAGTTACTTGATTCTTATCAATCTTTGCACTTACAACATATTGAAATTCAACGCCTAACTGGCGTGTCCGTTAGTGATAGCGAGTAGAACCGTGAGCAAACTTATGAAAAATAAAAATATCCTGTCGTCATTGAGTTTGGCGATACTTATCTCATTAACAGGCGTCGTCGCACCTAATGCTGTTGCGGCATCATCACCTGCGGCTGAGCAAGCTGAACCAGAGAAAGGTCCACACCGTGGGCGCATGTTACGAGAAGGTGATTTTGCAATTGAACTCTCTATTTTTGAAACAGGCGTGCCGCCAGAATTTCGTGTTTGGGCAACAAATGAAGGGCAACCTATTGACCCAGCGAAAGTTAGTTTAAACGTAAAGTTAATCCGTCTAGGCGATGGCACTGATGATATTAACTTCAATGCCCAAGGTGACTTTCTTCGCGGTGATATGGTGATTTATGAGCCTCACTCTTTTGTCGTTGCCATTGAAGCAACTTATCAGGGTAAAAAGTACAATTGGCGATATGACAACTTCGAGGGTCGCACCACAATTGAACAGGCAGTTGCCGATGCAATGGAAATCAACACTGAAATTGCAGGCCCTGCGACAATTCATCAAACCATTCCTGCTTATGGAAAATTAAGTTTACCTGTGGGCGCTAAGCGAAACATTGCAGCGCGTTTTGATGGTGAAATCACCAAATTACACGTCAATTTCGGTGAAATCGTTAAAAAAGGGCAAACGCTATTCACAGTAGAAAGTAATGAAAGTCTTAAGCCCTACGTTATTAAAGCGCCCATTAATGGTGTTATTACCCAGTTATTCGCAAACGCGGGTGAGCAAACCAATGGTAAAACCTTACTCACCATTACCAATTTTAATCGCCATATTGCCAAATTAGCGGTTTATCCTTCGGATTATTCCAAGGTTAAACTGGAAACGCCAGTTACGTTAAACATTGAAGGTCATGAGAACCCCCTTGTAGGTGAGGTGTCATTTATTGAGCCAAGCGTGAGAGATGATCAAGCAAGAATGGTTTGGGTTGAATTAGCAGATGCTGAACTTGCAGAAGGAAACTTCGTTAAAGCAAATATTGAAGTAGCAACAATCGATGTGCCGCTTGCTGTTAAGCGTGTTGGTTTGCAAAGTTTTAGAGATTTCACCGTTGTCTATGCCAAAGTCGGTAAACAATACGAAGTCCGTATGCTTGAGCTTGGAAGAGCCGGAGGTGAATGGATTGAAGTTCTAGGTGGATTAAAAACAGGTACAGAATACGTGACTGATAATAGCTACATCTTAAAAGCCGACATTGAAAAGTCTGGCGCATCACATGATCATTAGGAGCGTATAAATGTTGGAATCAATTTTACGCTTTTCAATAAAGCGCAAATTCCTTGTGATGGTGATGGTACTTGCTGTTTCAGGGCTTGGTATCTGGAACTTTACCAAACTACCCATTGATGCTGTACCAGATATCACCAATGTTCAAGTAATGATCAATACTGAGGCGGCTGGTTTTACACCTTTGGAAGTTGAGCAAAGAGTAACCTTTCCGTTAGAAACTGCGTTATCAGGTTTACCGGGCTTAACCTATACGCGTTCGGTTTCTCGCTACGGTTTATCGCAAGTGGTAGCGATATTTAGCGATGATACGGATATCTATTTTGCCCGTCAGCTAGTCAATGAACGTTTGTCTGCGGCACGAGCTGAGTTGCCTCAAAGCTTAGAGCCTCAACTTGGGCCAATAGCTACAGGTCTTGGTGAAATCTTTATGTTCACGGTTGATGCTGAGCCTGATGCAACACATGCTGATGGCACGCCTATTACACCAATGGATTTACGAACCGTACATGACTGGACCATAAGACCACAGTTAATGCGTGTACCCGGTGTTGTAGAGGTGAACCCTATAGGCGGATTTGAACGGGAGGTTTTAGTCGCCTTTAAACCTGAAAAGCTACTTGCTTTTGGACTATCACAAGCCGATGTGGTTAATGCCATCGCACAAAACAATCAAAATCAAGGCGCAGGCTTTATAGAGCAAAATGGCGCACAGTGGTTATTAAGGCTGCCCGGTCAGGTTACTGATATGACTGCCATTGGTAATATTCCGCTTAAGTCGCTTGATGGTTCATCAATTTATATAAAAGACGTAGCCGATATTGAAAACGGTAAAGGGCTAAGAACTGGTGCTGCTACACAAAATGGTCGTGAAGTGGTGATGAGTACGGTGTTCATGCTTATTGGCGAAAACAGCCGCACCGTTGCCCATGCCGTGGGAGAAAAGCTCAAAGAAATTAACGCCACTTTACCAGAAGGGATTGTCGCAACCGCTGTTTATGACCGCACTAAATTAGTTGATAAAACCTTAAAAACCGTACAGCTCAACCTAATTGAAGGGGCCATTTTGGTTATTGTTGTGCTCTTTGTACTACTAGGCAATTTCAGGGCTGCATTTTTAACCGCATTAGTGATCCCATTTGCCATGTTGATGACAGTAACAGGTATGGTGCATACAAGGGTGAGTGCAAACTTGATGAGTTTGGGGGCGTTAGATTTTGGTTTGTTAGTCGATGGTGCCATTATTATCGTAGAAAATTGTCTCCGCAGGCTAAGTCAGGCTGGAAATAACCCGTTATCGCTAAAAGAACGCTTAGAGTTAGTGTTCGAAGCAACAAGAGAAGTGATACGTCCCGCATTATTTGGTGTATTTATTATCACCGTAGTTTATCTGCCTATCTTCGCTCTTGAAGGCGTAGAAGGAAAGATGTTCCATCCAATGGCGATCACTGTAGTTATTGCATTACTGAGTGCTATGTTGCTTTCGGTAACCTTCGTACCAGCAATGGTTGCCTTACTATTTAAAAAGCCAGTAAAAGAAAAGCACAGTCCACTTATTCGTGGCGCTGCGGTCCTTTATAAACCTGCTTTGAAATGGGTATTGAAAGCACGTTGGTTAGTGATAATTGCGGCATCACTTTTAGTTATATTTTCTGGCTATCAAGCGACTAAGTTAGGTAGTGAATTTGCGCCTAATCTGGATGAAGGTGATATTGCCATGCACGCCTTACGTATTCCCGGTACGTCACTATCTCAGGCTGTAGCACTTCAGGAATCGTTAGAAGATAAAATTAAGCAAATGCCAGAAGTTGAACGTGTCTTTGCTAAGATAGGCACGGCAGATGTGGCAACCGATGCGGTTCCACCAAGTGTTGCAGATAACTTTATTATCTTAAAGCCTCGTGAATTATGGCCTAATCCAGACAAAACTAAAGCACAAATCGTAGAAGAATTGGCCGCACTTGTTGAGCCGATTCCGGGCAACCGCTATGAGTTCTTACAGCCCATTCAAATGCGTTTTAATGAGCTATTAGCTGGGGTTAGAGCCGAGCTTGCCATTAAAGTATTTGGTGATGATTTTGAAACTTTAACCGCATTAGGTGATGAGATAGAAGGTGCTATTTCGCAAGTTGATAACATTGCAGACATTCAAGTCGAGCAAACAACGGGATTACCACTGCTTAACTTAGTACCAAAGCGTGAAAAATTGATGCAGTTTGGTATTAGTATTAGCCAAGTGCAATCTCAAGTGGCAACTGCGATGGGTGGTACTGTCGCAGGTAAGTTTTATCAAGGCGATGTGCGCTCTGATATTGTAGTACGCCTAGCAGAATCAAAACGAAATAATATTGATGAACTTCCTTATTTACCGATTATGTTGGCTGACGGTCATTCAGTGCCACTGCAAGAACTTGTTGAAATTGAGCTTGTATCTGGTGCTAACCAAATTAACCGCGAAAATGGTAAGCGTAGGGTTGTGGTTACTGCCAATGTTCGCGGAAGAGATTTAGGAAGTTTTGTTGCGGATATCCAAACTGCAATTAATGAAAGTGTTGAAATTCCGGCTGGTTACTGGGTGGAATATGGCGGCACCTACCAAAAACTGCAATCCGCTTCTGAGCGACTGAGTATTGTTGTACCAGTCACCTTAATTATGATTGTCGGATTGTTGATACTAGCGCTTAGCTCATTTAAAGATGCAATGATCATCTTCACAGGTGTTCCATTAGCATTAACAGGTGGTATAGCTGCTCTATTGTTACGTGATATTCCGTTCTCAATTTCGGCAGCCGTTGGTTTTATTGCCTTATCGGGCATAGCAATTCTAAATGGACTGGTTATGGTGTCGTTCATTAGAGAGTTACGTAAAAATGGATTGGCACTTGATAAAGCAATATTTGACGGTGCACTTACTCGACTTCGCCCTGTATTAACAACCGCCTTGGTCGCATCATTAGGTTTTATTCCGATGGCTTTAAATACAGGGATTGGCTCAGAGGTTCAGCGACCTCTCGCAACAGTAGTCATTGGTGGCATTATTTCGTCAACGATTTTGACTCTGTTTGTCATTCCTGCCTTATACAGAATTTTACACAAAGAAAAGGAGTCTATTTTGACTGATGTTGAAGTATTGGAGTCTCAAGATGCCAAATAATATGATTAAAGCGTTAACCTATTTGGCAGTTGCGTTGCTGGCACTTGTTAGCATTGAAGCCTTTGCTCACGGTGTTGATGATAAAACCAGAGCGTTTTTGGAACAGAATACAGGTGTTCAGTTTATTCCATTCCTATACATAGGCGCTAAACATATGATAACGGGATATGACCACTTATTGTTTTTAGTGGGTGTTATCTTCTTTTTATATCGTAGCCGTGACGTACTGTTGTACGTCACCATGTTTACTATTGGACATAGTACAACTCTGTTATTTGGTGTGTTAAGTGACATACAGGTCAACGCTTATTTAATTGATGCCATTATCGGTTTTTCCGTAATTTACAAGGGCTTCGATAATCTAGGTGGCTTTAAGCGTTGTTTTAATTGGCAGCCTAATACCCAATGGGCGGTGCTGATTTTTGGTCTATTTCATGGCTTTGGTTTAGCTACCAAATTACAAGAATTTAGCCTAGCTGATGAAGGTCTTATTACCAACCTGATTGCCTTTAACTTAGGTGTTGAACTTGGTCAATTTGCTGCGCTCGCACTTATTTTGATCATGATAAATGCATGGAGAAAACTGCCGTCATTTCAACATTTTTCGACAGTCACGAATACTGCACTAATGAGTGCTGGTGTGATGTTGATGGGCTTACAACTTACTGGTTACTTTACTATTTAATCGATTTTTAACTTATAGAAATACAGAAATAAAAGAGAATTTTATGCAACATACAGTTAGTACCAAAACACTCGTTAAAGCGAGTATTTCAGCAGTCGTTGTCGCGGCTATTGCACTGGTTACCTTTATCTTACCAGCAGAGTACAACATCGATCCGACAGGTATTGGCAACAAGTTAGGTTTAACAGCACTTGCACAAGCGGCTGAAATGGAAACAACGTCATTAGAGACAACTAAAGGCACGGATGAGTTTCAAACAATAGAAGTGACAGTCCCTGCGGGACGCGGCATCGAATATAAATTTTATATGAAGCAGCATGAAAAAATGACTTATGAATGGTTAACCGATGGTGCTCCATTGTACTTCGATTTACATGGTGAGCCTGAAGGTGACACAACGGGATATTTTGAAAGCTATGCTATTGCTACAACTAATGAAATGAAAGGCAGTTATACCACCCCATTTGCAGGCTCTCATGGTTGGTACTGGAAAAACAAATCAGATAAACCAGTGTCAGTACAGCTACTGGTTAAAGGGCAATACGAAGTTATTGGCCTTAAACAATAACGAATTTAACTTTACGAATTTCATACCAAATGGAGACTAAAATGAACAAACTAATATCAATCGTTGCGCTTTGTGGTGCCTTGCTAACTAGTAATGTACAGGCACATGGAGATCATGGTGTCATCAGCGGTCAGAAAGCTGTTATCATCGCTGCAACACATATTCAAAAAATGACGTTTAAAGGCGCTGGTTTTGAAGTCGGTAAGTTAGATGAGTCATGGAAAAATATTGATAAGTCGCAACTTTCGATTGCTAGCGTTGAAGACAATTTCTATGTAGTTAGTGCATCTAATGCTAGCAACGAAGATAAGCTTTACTTCCAAATTGCAAAAAACGGTCAAGTTATATCGGT
Organism: Pseudoalteromonas sp. SiA1; assembly: GCF_018732205.1. Lineage (NCBI taxonomy): Bacteria > Pseudomonadati > Pseudomonadota > Gammaproteobacteria > Alteromonadales > Pseudoalteromonadaceae > Pseudoalteromonas > Pseudoalteromonas sp. SiA1. The sequence continues at coordinate 745,119 of NZ_CP076084.1, forward strand.
TAAAGATAAAAACGACTTTTAACAAAATAAGAAGGCACCTTTTGATAGAAGCAAGAGGTGCCTTTGTTTTGTACCAAGTCCGCTTTTGGCATAGAACCACTGGTCGGCTTTAACTCATTTCTGTCCAAAAACGAGTTTAACCGACCGTCTGCTTATCGCTCTTTGCCGAAGTTCGGCTCAGTGCCAATCTCAGACATTGAGCCGCCGCAATAAAAGGCGAGTGTATTGAGTCCGCCCCACGGCTTTTGTGAGCGTTTTTTCATTGCCTTGTTATATTACTAGTTCGACTTTCTTTGCGTAAACCATTCCTTGAGTCGTAGTTATTGGAACTTTGTTTGGTGTGCAATACATATCTATTTGATTAATGTTGTTTGATACTGAGAATTCATTACCTAGCTCTTTGATGATAGGTTTGCATGCTAATTCATCTATTTTTTGGCATTTTTCAGCAATCAAGTTTGTAACGTTAAAGATAAACCTGAATAGATCGCACCCAAGTTCATAGACCTCACCATCAAGTTTTAGTGAAGGCTTGTTACAAAATATCTTCATATTATTTAGAAGGTCTTCATTGTACGAATAGCATCCAGAAATTGAAGCCATCTCTTTTTTCACAAAGTTTAACTTTTTCTCATACTGCCTATTACTTTCTGGCACCATTGCATTATCGATAAACGACTTAACACTTTTTGCGAAAGTTTCAAATGGAATGATTAAATGTTGCACACGATCAAAATATACATTTTCCTCTATAGAAACTAGCATTCGAACATCGTCTACATCACCCACATGATGAAAGTAGTTTCTAATAATTCTTAATAGCTTAAATTCAGGAAAGTCTTTGATATTGCAATCAAATAACTCTTTGAGCTTATCTGCTGTTGAATGCAGGTTGTTCAAGTACGTGAACAAGCTATTTACATCATGCTTATCGATTGATTCAAGCCCTAACAATGTACGCTGGCTCTCAAAATATCTATCTATAAATGTATGATTCATCGAAAACCTCAATTGCGGTTGGTTTGGTGCGCAGCGGAAAACCAATCCGACAATATGCGTTTGTTAAATTGTAATTACTGCTGGCTTTAGAGTAACGAAACAATAAGGGAGCCAATTGAAGCTATGGATGCTGCTGTTGGCAAAGACTTAATCAGTGCGCTTACAACAACCTTACTTGGACGTTCATTTTTACACTGTTCTTCTATTGCGCTAACGACCTCTATTGCTTCAGATTTCTCTTCGGCCGATAATTCAAGGCGGTTTATTTCAGCCTTTAAAGCCTCAACACTTTCAGATAATTCATTATTTATATTTACAACGTTATTAGAGTTATCCGTTGAGTTATTATTTACGCGAGCATTATGACCATGAAAATTATAAGTTATATTTTTAATTGCGGCTTCAGCTTCAGGAATTCCTAGTTTCTTGTAAGAAATTTTGTACCCAGAGGATAATCCACTCATGCCTTGATAAAAGCCGGGATCTATAATTTTAAAAGTTTCCTCAAGCCCACTAGGAAGTTTACGGACTAAGAGGTCACCCGATTCAATTGGTACATCATAACGCTCAGTTATTATTACATTAGGGGTTACAGCTGATTTTATACCTTCTACGACTTTACCACTTTGTTTACGCAACAATAATTGATCATTCATCATGTCTGAAAATGACATACATTACCTCCTTGCAATTTAATAGTGCGCTCATCTCGCATATTCCTGCCGAGTCCACGCTCATTTATATACTTTATATATGTTTTAACAAATTACCTAAGGTATTACTATCACTAAGTTTTCTAAATTTTTTAGGTAAAGTTAAGTGAATCAATATGCGCGCAGCGCTCATTTCCATAAATATATGCGCAAAGAGTAGTTTAACAAATCAATTAACGACGATATTTAGCAAACCTCAGTGTCCGCTTCTCGCTCAAAGCCGACCTATAGGGTATTTGAGTTAACTCATAAAGGGGCAAAGACGAGTTATATTTATAACTCGTCAATGGACAAAAATGAGCTAGAGCCGAAGGACGTCTCTGTGCCCAGACTGTGTGAAAACTCTGATCACCTTTTGGTCTAAGTATGTTCTGCTTATGATCTATTAATCTATACATTTAGTTCACTTAATATACTGATATTTATATAATTAGACTATTGATTCAGTTGAGGGTTGAGGCAGTATGTCAAAGTTTATAAGCGGTGAAAGTCGTGACCAATCAACGTTATTTCCAGAATCGTTGGAAGATTACGTCAGTGAAGATAATACGGTCAGAGTGATTGATGTTTTCATTGAGGAACTAAATCTAGCTGAATTGGGGTTTAAAGGATTAACTTTAAAGTCCACAGGTCGCCCTAAGTATCATCCAGCCACATTATTAAAACTGTATCTTTATGGTTACCTCAACCGTATTCAATCATCCCGCCGATTAGAAACCGAATGCCAACGCAATATTGAACTGATGTGGCTACTTGGTAAGTTGGCACCCGACTTTAAAACGATTGCTGATTTTAGAAAAGACAACGGAGATGGTATAAAAAATGTGTGCAAAACGTTTGTTGAAGTCTGCCGTCGTCTGAATATGTTTGAGAAACCAGTTGTTGCCATCGATGGTAGTAAGTTTAAAGCTAGCAACAACAAAGGCAATAATTTTACGCCAAGCAAAGTTAAATTCCACATCGACCGAGTCGAAAAGAACATTGAACGTTACCTTGAATTACTTGATGAAGCCGATAAAGAGCAAGCTAACGTCACAAAAATTAAAGCCACAAAAGATAGGCTAGCTGACTTTCGCAGCCAGTTAAAAAAACTACACGAGATTAAAGAACAAGTTGAAGCTCATCCTGACAAGCAAATATCCACTACTGATCCTGATTCACGTTTAATGAAAACTCAAGGTTTTACAAGAGTTGTGAGTTATAACGTGCAAAGTGCGGTTGATACCAAGCACCACCTTATAGTGGCGCATGAGGTGACCAACGTGCCAGATAGAGGCCAGCTTGCGTCAATGACAAAACTCGCACAAAAAGCATTGCGCAAGGAAGATATAAGGGTATTAGCAGATAAAGGTTACTTCAGTCAGCCCGATATAAAAGACACTATCGATTTGGGTGCAGAGCCAATCATGCCCAAGACGGATACATCGTCCTCTGAAAAGAAAGGGATATTTAACCGCTCACTCTTCAAATACGATGCAAATAAAGATATTTACTTATGCCCCGCTGGTAATGAACTTCAAAATCGAATGCAGGTATTTGAGCAAGGTAAATACCTTGATGTTTACTTCAATCACATTGCTTGTCGAGATTGTAAAATAAGAAGTCAGTGCACTAACTCTAAAAAAGACCCTAGGCGAATAAGGCGGTGGGTGCATGAGATTCTGACAGAAGAAATGCTTCAAAAGCTAAAGAATGAACCTGAATTGATGCTTCATCGCAAGCAAACTGTTGAGCACCCCTTTGGCACAATTAAACTCTGGATGGGAGCTACCCACTTACTAACACGAGGTTTAAAAAGCGTGAGTACAGAAATAAGTCTTCATGTTCTGGCTTACAACTTCAGAAGAATGCTCACAATTATGGGAGTTAATGGTCTAAGTAAAGCGATTAGAGTAGCGTTGCTATAGCAGTTTCGCTCGCGCGGAGAAAATTGTGATACTGAGAAAAAATCGATCGCAACCATCCTAGATGGTTTTAAACTAAGAACATACCCAAGACAATTTATTAAAAATTAGTTTTTACACAGTCTGTGCCATGAGCAGACATTGAAGATTCTTAATATGTGAAGTCAAGATTTGACCCCATTCGCTGCATTCGCTACATTCGCTACGTGACCCCATTCGCTACGAAATACGGTAATATGAGCTTTAGTCGTTCTGCTTGCTATAACGGTATATTTTTTAAGTAAAATATAGGAAGATAATAAGCAGAAAAATAAATTTGGATGATTTATACATAGATGGAACTAGAAAACGAGATCCCCTCCCCAAAAATTGCAAATGCTCCATTGTCGGCAGTATCCGCTTTAACTGGTGAAGTTATATCGCCATTAAAGCGATTACTGCATATGGACGAAGACGATTGGGAAGATTTTACTTGCGAACTAGCAACTTATTGGAAAACACAGTATTTGCGAGTCAATCGGGTTGGAGGAGCTGGTGATATGGGGCGTGATGTTATTGCTTACACTCCAGATGGAAGTTGGGAAAATTTTCAGTGTAAATATTACAGCTCATCATTGAATTTGACAGATATTCTTTTAGAAATAGGTAAGCTTTGTCACCACTCACATCAAGGGCATTTTTCTATGCCTGCAAAATATTACTTTGTTGCTAAAAGTGGCTTAAATGGCATTAGCCTTAATGCCCTTAAAGATTCTAAAAAGCTGAAAGCAGAACTCATTTCTGGTTGGGATAAAAAGTGTAAAGACAAAATCACCACGACAAAGAGTGTAAGCCTAGAAGGTGATTTTCTTAAATTTGTTGAGCATGATGTTGATTTTACAATATTTGATCAAATTCCACAGTTGAGGCTTATCGAATTACATAAAAATCATACTCCTTATTACATAAGAAGATTTGGAGCATTAGAGTTTGATCGACCAGCCCCTGCAACACCTCCAAATGATATTCAAAGTAATGAATTGAAATATATTGAAGAGTTATTAAAGGCAATTGAGTCTATAGAATCTCAGGTGAGTTCTGTTGATAATTTAGAAGCCTTTCCTGAGTTTTTGATGGAACTAAAAAGTGCGCGTAAAAACTTCTATTCAGCAGAAAGCTTAGAAAAATTTTCCAGAGACTCAATGCCTCCTGATACATACGAAAATTTGCTTGAAGACTGTTATGAAGCAATTTCTAGCCTCGTCCTGATGGTTCACAACAATGGCTGGGATAAATATTTGGCTATCTCGAATCACGTAACACAAGTTTCATTTTCATCGCATCCATTAAATCTATACATGAGTAATCGTGACAAGAAAGGCGCTTGCCACCAATTGGTGAATAAAGGATCTTTAAAATGGAACAAGTAAAACTTAAAGTCCCTCAGATATTTAATAGTGATGTTGAATTGGCAACTAGAGCCGCACTGATACTTTCGAGTATGGAAGGGAAGAAATTCGACATAGATGAATTGGTCTTATTAGATTACGCGCTATTGTATTCAAGCGAATTTAATGGGCCATCAAACCTTCATCCTGCTGTCCCAAATCATTTGGCAGAAATTGCACAACGGAGAGAGTTGCTACCTAAGTCGCTTTTGTTTTTTATTAAAAAAGGGCTAATTGATGTTCACTATGATGAAAATGGAAAATCTTTTTGTGCGAATGAAAATACAAGTAGCTTTGTTAGCTGCTTAAATTCAAGTTATTTCATCAAAATTTGGGAACGATTAAGTTGGTTGTCTGAGCATTACAATTGGATTATCCAGATACCAATAATGGAGTTAAGAAAAGGAGTATCGAGTTCGGCATGATTATTAAAAGAATATCCGCAACAGGAAAAGGCAAACCGAAGGCTGAACTTTGCTTTGATAAAGGACTCAATGTTGTTGCTGGTGCATCTGATACTGGTAAGTCATATGTCATCAAGTGTTTTCAGTATATTTTTGGTGGTGAAGAGCCTCCTAAAAATATTGACGAAGCTAAAGGCTACAATACCATTGAAGCAGAAATTCAAGTTGACGAAAATGAAAGCTTTATTCTTCGGAGGGAGGTATCTACTGCCAAACCTAAAGTTACTCTAATTAAAGTTGAGCCAGATGGTACAGAGTCAGAAACAATTGTTTTAAGCCCAAGCCACAAAGGAAAAAATAATCTATCGGCACATATACTCGGAAAATTGGGCTTAAACGACAAAGTATTAGTAAAAGGTGTACAGAGTTTAAAAACCTCTTCTTTGACATTGCGCGTACTGAGTAAATTATTTTTGGTCGATGAAGGACGGATAATTACCGAATCTTCACCTCTGGGTGAAGGCCAGCGAGAGTATACTCAAGAAACATCACTACTTAAAACTCTACTCACTGGTGTAGATGATTCAGAAGTCAAAGAGTTGAAACAACAAAAAGATACAGAAGGAGCTGTAGAATCGCGTGTCAAAGCTTTGGAGGAATATGTTGCCAAGAAATTTACTAACCATGAAGAAGTAAAGTCCATAACAGAAAAGTTAGACTCAGAACTGAATGAGTTAGAGGAATCGTTATCTAAGGCTCAAGACGAACTAACCGCTCTGGTTGCAGCCAATAGTGAACTTGATTCTAATAGAAACAAGTTCAGGGGTGATCTTAGTAAATTACGTGAAGCAGAAAAAGAAAACCTTCTACTACAGGGGAGGTTTAGCCTTTTAATTGAGAAATATAACTCTGACTTGGAAAGGTTAGAGGCAGGAAGTGAAGCAGCTTCTTTTGTTGAGCTATACGAGATGGCCAATTGCCCTACTTGCGGACAAGAGTTTGAACAAGAAAAAGATGTAAAAGAGCTAAAGCAATTAGTGCAAAGCACTAAGGCGGAAATTAATAAAAATAAATTTCAAGTTAAAGGGTTAACTGATTCAATCGAGGATTTAAAGCATGAGTATCAAATGCTTGCAAAAGAGATAGATCAAAAAGAAGCAGCAGTTAAAGAGCTATCGGAAATTATCGAAGGGAATATATCTTCGAAATTTAAGGACTATAACGTAGCTATTCGGCTATTAAATAGTAAAAAGAATGAATTTTTGAAACAAAGAGCCATAGTGGATTCTCGTGAAAGCTTATTGAAAGAAATAGGTGAATTGCGTGTCCAGCTTGAAGAGAGAACTGCAAAATATGTACTTCCTGATTTTAGTACCGAGTTAACAGCCTTGTGTAAGAACATTAGTGCAATCTTACAGCGTTGGTCATTTCCCGGACATGAAAACGTTACTTTTGATATGAAAACTAGGGATTTGGTAATTAGTGGCAAGCCAAGGTCCCATTTTGGTAAAGGATACCGAGCAATTTCGTATGCAGCTTTTTCACTAGGCTTAATGGAATACTTGTCTAAGTTTGAACGCCATCCAAATTTTGTAATTCTGGATTCTCCTTTGACCACTTATCGAGCGGGTGACAATGATGAGAATGATGATGAGGTTCAACTACAAAAAGATATGATTTTTGCTTTCTACATTGATCTTTGTGATTCGTTTAAAGATAAGCAAATAATCGTGTTTGAGAACCAAGAGCCAGATGAAGATTTGAAACGAAAGATGACTTACTACCACTTTTCTAAGAACAAGGAAATTGGTCGGTATGGATTCTTTCCAGTAGAATAATTTAAGGATCGTAAATCCGCTGTATCCATACAATCAATGTGTTTTACGATCCAAAGCGAACTCCAACCATAACTCATTTTGTCCAAAAATGAGTTAGCTTGACCGTCTCTTGAAAATTCATAGCTGCTTGTCAGGTGAAGTCTAAACTAATTCTCCTAAGCTGTAAGATCAAATATGAGCTACTACATGTTGCTGAAAGTAGCAGAGATCAGACAACATTCAATTGCCTCATTTGTTCAGAGGACAATACAGTTAAATTATATTGATAACCTTCTTCCAAATTTACTTTTTGCCACAATGCGAAATTCGCTCGTTGCATAACTTGATCATGAGAGAGAAACCAACCTGCACGAAATGAATTTGGGTTTTGCTTGTCTAATGAAATGACTATTTTGTCGCAAAGATGAGCTACTAAACTTACTCGTTCTTTTACTTGTTCTGCATGACTTCCCGTGGCGAAAAAAACAACGCACTCATCAGACATAGCATTGATAAGCATCAACAGTATTTTGAGACTCGAAGGTACTGTCCAATCCAAATTAATAATGCCACCTGTTACCTGAGTCATTTCGTCTAAAGTAATAACTCGTTCAATAGGGCTACTAAAATGCTCTACAATAAATTCAGGGGAAGCGTGAAGTGGCTGCTCGTTGACAATGAAAACCTTTTTAAAAGGTGAGATCTTATTTATTATTTCATTTATTAAACGCTGTTCTCTAGCTCTATTGCAGTTGCCAATTACGGCATAACCTTTTGCATTTTTGGGCATTTGTAGTGAGTAGTCCGGCTCTGGAAAAGATCTGAGTTCTCTATTCAGCTCTTCAAAGGATTCAACATGTAATTGGTCTTCTTTCATCTTTCAACCTTATTATCCTTACAATTATGTTCTTATATTAAACTATTGATTTATAAAGTAAATAATACACAATGAGCACTGCGTAATGATAAAAATGAACGTGGTTGGGTTAAGTGTATATTTTTTTTGGATTTATCAGACTGGTTGTTACATTTGCGTTTACGAAAATAATCATAAAAAATTAAATAATTTCACACTACTAATTACCGTTAGGAAGTAACGGTAATTTCCTATCCTTTAAAATACTTGCCATGATGAAAAGCTAGTTTGCAAAGTGAAGGTTATAAGTAAGAGCAATCGACTAGGTATGGATAAATTTATTGAGCAATATCTTATTATTGCTAATTGAAGGTTTTGTAAAATTTGTTGATTAAGCAATGTTATCACTTACATACTCTTCTCTGGCTTTTTAAATATCATTTTATGGTGAACAGTTATTAATTTGGGGCTAATATTTTTAGCTGGCCTTTGAGTTCACCGTTTTCGTGGACTAATTTGGTATAATCGGTCTCTTTTAATTCGAGCTGCTTTATGCGTTCTTTTAGTGACTCTAACTGGCCTGCCAAATTAGAGTTTTTTGCAACAAGCTGATTATTATGCTGTTTTAATGTGGCTATTTGAGATTCTAGTGATTGTATTTCATTGTCGCTTTGATTGAGTGCTTGAAAGGCTTCTTTTTCCGATAGCTCATATTCAGCAATTTTACCTTCATGTTTTTCAATCACAGATTTAACCCGGCTCTCGGCTACCTCCATAGCCACTTTAAAGCTCTCTTTGGCTATGCTCTCTATTTGCTTGGCTGAAGTTTTTAGATTCTTGTCTAAGCTGTCTTGTATTTCAGCAGGAAGTTCTATTTTGTCTTCTTCATAATTTGTTGCAGACTCATTTTGTAGTTTTTGAATGTGTTGCTCCCAAACCCCTTTTATTCGTTCAGGACTGCCTCCGCCTAGCTTTTCACGAATTGAAAATGCAGTTACATGTTTACCGATAGATTCAATGTAATTGCCAGCAGTTATGATTTGCTCTTCTGAATATTCAGCAACTCTACCCATAAACGACTCCAAATTAGTTATTTAACTTAATTAAGTTAAATAACTTTAGTAAAGAAATCGAATTTGACAAATAAAAGGGTGAATAAAATTTAAATAGGTTTGTTTTATATTGTAGATTTGGGAGCGATTATCTAGGTTCTGAAAAATTTGAACAACTTTGGTCATATTACAATTGGAAGCAAAAACTTAAATGGGAACCAGCGTGTGTTGGTTCTCTTTTATCTAGCATTTGGGTTTGGCGCTTCGCTTTCTTTGATTTATGGCAAAGCAGGAAGACGCTACTATATCTATTCACAGTCTAATTGATTAAAAAATGTTTCTACATCAACAAGGTCGTTTTCGTCTAGATTTTGAAAACGCTTTTTGACTAGCGCAAGCTTTTCAATTTCATCAACATCGCAATCGATGTGATCTTCGCATCGAAAAATAATTTTCTTGCGAATAGCGTTTGGTCTATCTAGTGACGGTGCAACTATCTCAGTTTTAATATCGATATGCTTTTTATGGCAGGCCGAGCATTCAGCATTATGAAAATCAATATTGTTTGTCGGCATTATTAGCTCCAACTTAGTTGTGGTTGATTGATGAAATTCCGCTTGGTGCCAAAGCTAATGGGCCAAAAGAGACGATGATCTGTTTAACGCCTGTATCTGTTCTGGCGAAAAGCCGATGCGAAGAAGTTCAAAGTCTTTTAATTGCATATGAGTTTTTTGACCCTCACCAAGAACTTGATAAAGGTTACCACTAGCCGTTTTGATTAGCTGGTTCTGAGGCAAAATTTCAACTATTTTGGATGTGCTAATGTAATCGTCAGTTGCGAATCGGTATGTCATGTCATCAACACAGATCCCCCATAAAACTTTTCCTATCAATGCATCACCACCGAATACAGAAACAATGTGCCAGTTTTTAACTATTGTATTCATAAGCCGACCCTCGCGTTTTGTTTGATGACTTATGATAGAAAAATTTGAATTAAAAACATATCAAAAGGGTGGATCTAATCTTGAGTTTTTACTTCAGCATGATCCTTTCCCAAAAGAAATATGATGTCTAGATTAATCGAAATAAACAACTGCGATTTTTAGCTGAGGTCGTACGCTGTTAGCACCGGAGTATGTAGGGATGAATAATCTCCATTCATAAAATACATGGTATGATCTTACTCTGGTCTTGCTTGATAGTTTTTAGTTAGTCGTAAGCTCCAAAAGTTTCCTCTGTTGCACCAGCGGTGAGTGTTTTGCAGATACCATCAATATAGTTAAGTTCATCTTCACTTCGTAAGTTTTCTTCTGGAAAATAACCAAACAGCTTTACACTTTCTCCACGATTATTTTTAGCCATTATTTTGGCGACATGGGCATTGCCAAATGGCAATAAAGCAATGCAATCATCGTTAATAATCACACTTAACTCTTCTTTTAAAAACTCATTAAAACAGTTGATCTTAACTTGATGCCGACCATCATCTAAAACATTAATAAGTTCATGAGAAAACTCAGAATCTGTAATAATTTTGCTATTAAGCGCCTTTTTTATTTGATCTAGCATAGTGGTTGTATCAACTGTCATTATTTACCTCGGTAATAAGCTGCACGTAAAAACGTAAAAGAGAACACTTTTGCATTATAGGACAATAATTTGAATTTTATAATTTTACGAAAAAATCATTAATTATCAGCATCAGATCTTTTATTAAGTTGTTGAAAAAGAAGGCTAACTTGAGTTCTTAAGTTTTTTATTACTTCTTCATTATTAGCTTGGTCAATGAGAAGCTTTTCATTTTGTAATGCCAAATCTTTTTGTTTTTTTAGTGTTTGATTTGCAATTAACTGCTTGAAAAAATTACAGTATTTATCTTGTTCCAATTGTTTGAGCTTTGCTTTCAATATATGATTTTCTTTTTCTAGATCTGCTTTATTTTTTCGTTTTTTCTTCTTTTTAGGCTGCTCTACTTTTTTAATTATTTTTAACAGTTCGGTATTTTTATCATTTAAATAGGTAAATAACTTTTCTTGTCTGTCTACTCGTATGTTTGAGGGTGAAACATTGGCTGTTTCAGCAATGTGTGATTTAACAATTGGACCGTTATAAAAGTCTAATCCTTTTATGTCTTTAGATTGGATTTTTATTAAAAGCTCATGATAAATTTTATTAGTAGCGTCATACAATTTTTTTGTTACTGGTGGCCCATCCAAAACCCAATTTGGGTAACTCTCCAAATTTTCTGACTGATGTATCTTTTTTAGTTTGTTAAGCATGTTACTAGTCATTTAGTTTTCCATCTCTGCTAAAATTTTATTGCCATTTTGGACTACTTTTTTACTAACTTCAGATTGAGGCGTGTTTTTTATTGGGAATTTTTCTAGAAAACTCTCATGGCTGATGACATTTCTAATAATATTTTCTTTATGACTAGCTTTGTTATGAAGTGAATTAGGGCAGCCAGAACAAAGTTCAAAACATCCGTTAAGTACTTTTGCAATCCCTGTTTTTTTATCTAAGCACTTTGCAAGATGTTGTCGGCTTTTTAATACTAGGCAGTAGCCATACTCATGAGGAACTACGTGTAGTAAATCTGTCTTAAGTTCGTTTATATATGCTCCTATATCCTCTTCAGTTACAAACTCAAATTTAGAGACTTCTCTTTGAATAAATAATGCTATCGGCCCTGTAAAATCTTGAGAGTGTTCTCCTACCATTTCGAATACTAATTCTGCCATGTACTTCTGTTGTGCAGCAAATTCAATCTGATCTTGAGCTTTTGAGTCAGTATAAGTATTTGTAAATTCACCATTGATACAATGTCGGAAGTGATTTCTGATCGCTTCATGAATGTTTCCATCAAAACGCCTTAGCACAAAATCAACGAACGAATGACGAAATGCATGTGGATATATTCCACGGTATTCATCCAAGACTGTGTCTCCAAATTTATCCACGACTTTGTTGAAAAATATAATTAATCTATCTCTAAAGTTTTCTCTAGAGACTCCTGCTCCATCATGAACGACTCTTTTTTCATCAGCTCCAAAATGTGTTTTCATTGCAGTGTAATATCCAAAAAGGTAGGTGCTCTGACCATCTTTTCGATCATGTTTCGTTATATAGCTAACATCACATAAAATATCCGCAGCTTCGGCTGCAAGTCCGCCTATTGCTCTTAATTGTTTGGTTCCCTGTTGAGTTTTATCTTCTTTAGTTTTAAACCGCCATACGCCATCATCATCCTTATAATAGTCCTGTGAATCTGTTTGTTTCATTTCGTGGACTCGGATACCAGTAAGACAGAAGAATATAATCTTACAAGCGTCATAAATTTCTTTAACTTTGTTATTTAGCTGTTTGTGGCCTCCTAGGTTGATTACGAAATCTACTGGATCAAAATCTTTACTTCCTTTTAGGGATTTAAATTGAGCTTGTACCGCTTCAAGGAAGTTCTCAATCCTCTTAGCTGCTTGAATGAATTGTTTATTGACCGCCTTACCAGACACAACTTGATTAAAAATGGTGTTGCCTTTTTTAAATACTGATTCAGGAAAAAGTTTTAGGGCCGATCTTTGGACGCTAAAGTATGCTCTGACTGCTTTTGCTTCATCAGAGTGAATAGTATTCATTGCCTCTAGTAAAAGAAGTGAAGCTACCTCAAGTGGAACTGAGTCATAACTGCCGCCTTTTATCCATTCTTTGAAGTCACATTCTAATAATGTCAGATCATGTTCAAATTCAGACAAAATGCTTTCAAAATTTGAAGGCCCTAGGTATCCGTCAGAAAGAAGTCCCTTGCGATATAGATTGCCAGAATTAGAGATGTGCCATGCTGTTTTAAGCAAAGTATCTTTTCCTATAAATTGTAAAGATGAATCTAAAAGCTTTCGTTCTGGTGTTTGGATATTATTAAAGACAATATCTTTTAGTAGATTGAAAACGTCTTCTTCTGACCATGACGCTAATGATGCATCGGGCTTATTAATGGTTGCCCAAGTTATGAGTTTTGCTATTTGGTTGCGCTTCATTTCAATCGTAGATTTTCTCGCGCTTAACGTTTGAAGTTTGCTGTCGGTATAACCGTTAGCCCACTGTATAAGGTATTCTCTGCCCCAGTTTCTCCACCTTGAATTTGCTCCTTTGAACGAAACATCAAGCGAAAAGGTTTCTCCGCTGTTGCTATCTGAGATAGAAAACGTTTTATCAGTTATGCAATTGATAAGACGATTTTGTTCCAACTTTGATTTAACAGGTTGTTTAGTTTGTAAAATAGCCATATTAATTACCTCATACTAGCGAAGGAAAAGGGATATCAAATTCTTCCAACAGTTTTTTACCTTCTCGCTGTATGTCAGGTGGAAAACTGTTAAAGATTGTAGAAAGATAAGCTAGCTTTTTTTGAGCATCTTGACCTTTAAGTTGGCTGTCTAAGAACAGTCGAGGTATTTCATTATGTAAGTGGTTTATATACCCTTTTAATAACATAGCTGTAACCTCACTAATTACAATAATTACCTGACCATTATGTTGAAAGCCTCCCCAAAGCTCGGCATCCACATTTTCTAGTAACTGCTCTATATCTTCATATCCTGAGGTGAGACCCAAAAGGTCTTTGATTTCACTTAGGTTTATTTTTTTCACATCTTTTAGATATTCGCCTACTTTGAGTGCATCTTCAACCATTAGGTCTCCAACTTGTGCACCAAAATTTCTTTCGGATTCAATAGCTTCTTTTGAGTTACTTCTGTTGCCATAAACATTATGTTTTGTTGCAAGTGAATGAGAGGTAAGTTCTGCTTGAACCGCAGGTTCGCTTTGGCTACGTGCAGTTTCAGGTCCTTCCTTTTTTGAAATTGTAACGGTGTCGTCCATGCGTTTTCTTGACATAGTTATGGCATCAGGTGTTAAGCCTATAACTCTACTTTCTCTTTTGGATGCACCAGTTAAGTCATTCAATTTCTTTTTATTTCGGCTGTTTGTTAATGTTTCGTTGTAGGCTATTTGATTGTGCTGCCACATACGTTTGATAAGCCACAAAAAAGCATCTCCTTCTGAGCCAAGCTCATCTTTATACTGACGGGTTACCTCTGACTCATTTGATAGGAGTAATTCAAACAGATGTAGACTTTTAGCTGTAAATCCGATATGCCCTTTAGCAGTTGTAACAGTACTATAATCAAGCGTTTTATTGCTATCTGCGAAGCTATATTCTTTGGCTACTTTCCGTTGTTCTATATATCGTGTGTAACATTGGTAAGGTAAGTTCTGCCTAGTATATATGGGGGTTGCTGATGATTTATCTCGTCTCCCTTTGTTATATTGAATTTGCGTAGATTCAATATTTATTGAAAAGTCTGACAGCAAATGAATATTTAGCCCTTCTCGCTGAATAGATTCAGATGCTAACAAGCATTGGATTAAATATATTTCAAAATCTGATGGACATATTAGAAATTTAGGTGTGATGTTATCCAATCTTCGTAATAAGTAACTATTTTTTCCATAAGTTCTTTTCGTGTAAATTGACGCTGTAGTTTGCAAATTGTTCTTAAATTCTTGCACCCACTGCAAGGTTGTTAGTTTTGCTTCAAGTGAATTTAATTTCGCTTTAGGAAATGATCTAAATGTAAAAATTTCAAGAGTAAGTGGATCTGCATTGTTAACAATAGTCTCATAAATTTGGAGGTTAGCTTTTTTAATGATTTCCCAACTTAAGTTATCTATTTGCTTAGGAGGTGCGTAATCCACAGTAAAGTTGTTTGATTGAGAGTTCAAAATTAACGGTTTATTGTCATACTCAGCCGTTTTTAAAGCGTTTATTTGTTTTAAAACGTGCTTATTCGACATTAGCTTCTCTCTGATATCAGAAAGCTTATTTAGTAGAAAGCAGCAACCTAGGCGCAAACTTTGCATCAATTCTGTATCTGAGTATGGTGTGTTTTTTTGACCAAAAAGTTCAGCCATTGATTTTTTTGGAAGCGAATGTGGTGGAGGAAAGTTCGGAAAAAATACTAAGTAATTTGCTAGGGATACATGAGCAAATTTATCTTTATCGAAACCGTCCACTACCGTCTTATTAAAGAGTTTTAATGGCACCCTTAAAATCATTTCTTCGTTGTAAAAACTTGTTCTTTCTGACGTTCCCTTTAACTTGATAAAGTACAGATTAACAATATTGTAAGGTAAACCAGATGATTCATATTGTTTGTTTTCCGCAATATATTTATAAAAATTTCTAAACTCAATTGCTTTGGTGTATCTAGTACTTGGGCGTAACCCCAAAAACAATGGTGACTGAAGGTAGCCGATATATAATTTTAGAAGAGGATTAGATATATGTGCAGGAGGTATGGTTACCTGAACAATAGCGTTGTTACCACTACCATCTTTACCGTAAACAGTTGCCTCAGAGTCAGAATAATTAATTGGAACGACTTCAGCGGGTGCTAGACTAGCTAATTCTGACTTGGTATTTTTGTGGGTACTTTCCATTAGGCTTTCTCGGACTTTCTTTTAAAGTCTTTACCATACTTAGTTTCTTCTAAGGACAGTGCATGTAGAACGTCTTCACGCTTATTTAATAGTGCTTCAAAATAGATATAGCCAAATGTGGTTGATTTTCGTTTGTGACCTAGCCACTGTGGAACATAGATCCAAGGATCATCTCCGTTGTCACGGCAGGCAGTAACTGAGTTTGTAGCAAAACATTTTCTTAGCTTATGGAATCCTCTGTGCTTCCATAACTGAGCCTCCTCTAAAGTTAGCGAAGTATTTTCACAATATTTATCAGCACATTTTCTAAAAAGTTTAGAAGCAAAAGTCTTATCCTTTAAAAGTTTTCCATTCTCTTGACAAATCATGTTGCCTGACTTTATATGTTTAGCTTCCCCCCAAATAAATTCATAGATTGATTTGACTAGGCTAGGTTCAAAGGGGGTTGTTCTGATGGAATTTCCTTTACCATAAATGTTTATGTGAATTGCTTTCGGGATAAAAAAATCAACTTTAGGCAATAATTGTCTGAAAGTTTCGATATTTAAGTTTTCCGCTAGAACAACTTCAAAAGCTCTAAATCCAGCGTAGTAACCTAATTGCAAAACTAGTTCATTTCTTTTTTTCATGAATGATGATTGAGAGTCTACATAGCATAATAAACACTCCTGAAACTTCTTCTTATGAAAATACGCTTCATGCATATCTGTTTTAACACCGGAAAGAAAGCTTTGTTCGTATTCGTTATTTTCATAGGCGTAACTAAAGAGCATCTCTTTTGTGGTAAAGCCCGATTGATATAAATATTTAAAGAACTCTTTTAATACGGCAATATGATTTTCAATTGAGCTGTGCTTCAGCTTTCTTTGTCGTTGTAATACTCCGACTAAATATCCACTCATTTCTTGATCAGTTAATCTTTCGATATTCTCGATAGATAAATTAGTTTTACTTATAATTTCTTTATAAAAAGATTTTAAAGCCTTCATGTAGGTAGTGACCGTGCCAAATAAATTATTGACTGCGGTATGCAATAGAAATGCTGAAGGATGAACTAAAGGGATGTCATTATTAACTAAAGCATAAGTTGAAATCTTTCTTCCACCATAAGGAATGCTTTCTACTAATTTACTTTCAATCATATAAATCTCATTTGTTTTATAATTAACTTAGAACTTTAATGGCTTTTGTCAAGGTGGAGTTATATTGGATGTAACCTATGATAAGATATGGACTGCTTTTATGCGGCCGTAGAAATGCGCGACAATCCTAAGCTTGCAAGCGTACCGCTGGCAATTGGCGGAAATAGTCGCCGTGGAGTGCTCTCTACCGCTAACTATATTGCTAGAGAGTATGGGGTGCGCTCTGCTATGTCTAACTATCATGCCAAACAGCTTTGCCCTGACTTAGTTATTGTGCCTGGCAGAATGGCTGTTTATAAACAAGTATCAACACAGATCCGCGCCATTTTTAACCGCTATACTGACCTTGTAGAACCTCTTTCGCTTGATGAAGCATATTTAGATGTGAGCCATAGTACTGCTTTTAAAGGTAGTGCAACGTTAATTGCTAAGCAAATTCGTACCGATATTTTTAATACCACAGGACTGACTGCATCTGCAGGTATTGCCCCAATTAAATTTATAGCCAAAATTGCTAGTGATGAAAATAAGCCCAATGGCCAATTTGTAGTATTGCCTGAGCAGGTTGACTCGTTTTTAGCCCAATTGCCATTAGGTAAAATTCCAGGGGTGGGTAAAGTAACTCTAGAAAAGCTTAATTTAAAAGGGTTATACACGGGGCAAGATGTGCGCGAAAAAGGGGCTAATTGGATGCAACAGCATGTGGGCAATTTTGGTGTGTCGTTATATCAAAAGTGCATGGGGGAGCATATAGGGCGCGTTTCCACCGAGCGAGTACGCAAGTCATTGAGTGTGGAACATACTTATGAATACAATAAAAACAGCCTAGATGAATGCCTTGAACAATTACCGCAACTGTTAGATGAACTCGTGGTTCGATTAAATAAACAGCAACTACAACATAAAATTAATAAATTAAGTGTTAAAGTTAAATTTGCTAATTTTGTAGTGACCTCAGCAGATCAAGCTGCGTATCAATTAAACACGGCTATTTTTAAAGAGTTACTCGCCAAAGCCTATCAACGTGGATTACAACAACCGGTGCGCTTATTAGGAATTGGCGTGGGTATTAAAAATCAACCAGAGCATAATTTACAGCTTAGTATTTTAGATGTGTAAAACGCGTAACTCCAAGTTGCCAGTAAGTAAGTAGGTTATCGCAGTACACTGGTTATAAATTGCTAAATAAATAATAATAGGGACTACGTTTTCTAACAGGATCCTTTTTTATGGCATATCCAAAAGCAGTACTGGCTAAGCCGGTAAGTGCAAGCCTAGATTGTACATCGCATGATGCACTTATTATTATCAGCAACGACTTTTCTCATTTACCAAATACGCCACTGCGTGATGCAATTTTAGACCAAGCCCAAGTAGACTCTCGCATAGGCAATCAAGTCACCTTGTTAGTGATTGCCGGTAAACGTGTCGTGTTAGTGCCAACAGGCCCTTTAAACAGAGATTATGACGACGTTCGTCGTTATTTTGATGCAGCCAAATTAGCCATTAATGAGGCAAAAGCATCAGGTAGTGTTAACCCTGCTATTTATTTACCCGCTTTAAATACGGATAGCCGTTATCAACATGCTCTTGAAGTGGCTTACTTAGGCGCATGCCAAGCATTATGGCAACCCCTAGAAGCGCGTGAGTTTCATGGTCAAGGTATTGAACCTATTACTCAAATAGGCTTAATTGATGCCAATGAGCAAACAATCAAAGCAGTCAATGCGTTAGCTGCGGGGCAATATGCCGCACGTGATTTATGTGGCACCGAGCCTGAACGCATGGCCCCCCCACGTTTTGCTGATTATTGTACTGAGTTATTTGAAAACAGTGCGGTGAGCGTTGATGTGATTGATGATTTAGCTGCCATTGATAAGCATTACCCCATGCTAAGTACCGTTGCTCGCGCATCGTATGCGGTAGAGCGTCATCATCCACGCGTTGTTAAACTTGAATACGTGCCTGAGGGCGAAGTAACCCGAACACTGATGTTTGTTGGTAAAGGTTTAGTCTATGACACGGGCGGTGCAGATTTAAAAGTCGGTGGTTTTATGGCGGGCATGAGCCGCGATAAAGGCGGTGCGGCCTCGGTTGCTGGATTTATGAAAGCAGTAGCCGATTATCAGCCTAAAGGGGTTAAAGTGATTGCCTTTTTAGCGGTTGTACGCAACTCTATTGGTTCAGATTGTTTTGTCCCTGATGAAATAATTACTAGCCGTGAAGGTGTGCGAGTACGTATTGGTAATACCGATGCCGAAGGGCGTTTAGCTATGGGGGATTTACTTAGTGAAATGAAAGATTTAGCTAAAAACGAAATAAATCCAACGTTGTTTACAGTGGCAACCTTAACAGGGCACGCTGCGCGCGCTATGGGGCCTTATGGCGCATATGTTGAGAATGGGCCCGCGCGTAGTGCTAATATTTCACGCCAATTAGCCGATTGTGGTGATTTATGGGCTGACGGTGCTGAAGTGTCGCGTTCACGCCGTGAAGATTATGATTTTATAAAACCACGCACTTTAGCTGACGATGTGCTTTCTAGTAATAATGCAGCTTCTGCTGTCACAGCGCGCGGCCATCAATTCCCTATGGCATTTTTAGCTGTGGTAGGTGGATTAGATAAGCATGGCAGTGAATCTACTTTACCACTTCCTTATGTACATATGGATATTGCTGGTAGTGGCGTTGAAGGCGGCGACTGGCAACATGGTAAACCAACTGCAGCGTCAGTAAGCAGTTTATTTGCCCGCTATTGTTTATAACTCCCTATAAATAATCCTAAAAAGCCCTGAAAATCAGGGCTTTTTAATTGGTGGAAGATATTTATTATCCGGAGTTAAGGTTAACTAAGCTTAAAGCGCGATACCACGCTTGATAACTCAACACTGCTTTGTTTGAGTTTGTCGCTAGCGCGAGTTAAATCTTTGGTGTTACCCAAAGATTGCTCTGTAGATTGTGATAAATCGTTAATTCTTAAATTCACCTCGTCTGCGGCTGATGTTTGCTGCTCTGTGGCGCGAGCAATTTGGCCGTTCATATCGGTGATCACCGATACCAGCCTGTCTATTTCATCAAGTGATGCATTAGCTGAAGAGGCTTGTTCAACCGTAGAAATAGAAATCTCTTGGCTAGATTTTACCGCTTCAACTGCAGCTTTAGCCCCTTCTTGCAGCTTAGCTATCATAGCTTGAATCTCATCAGTGCTTTTACCTGTCCGGCTGGCAAGTGTTCTTACTTCGTCGGCTACAACTGCAAAGCCTCTTCCATGTTCACCTGCTCTTGCAGCTTCAATAGCTGCGTTTAGCGCTAACAGATTGGTTTGTTCAGCAATGCTTCTAATAACATCAAGTACCGAGCCAATATTATTACTCTCTTGAGCAAGGTCGGCGGTCACTTTGCTCACGGTTTCTATATTACTAGAGAGGGTTTCAATGGCGGTAATGGTTTTCGACACTACATTTTTACCCGTTGATGCATTACTAGCAGCATCATTTGCGGCTTGCTCAGCAGCTTCGGCATTACGGCTAACATCATGAATTTGATGAGTCATTTGCTCCATTGCCGCGGCTACTTGGGTGCTACTGTCGTTTTGAAGCTCAATAAACGACTGGCTGGTTTTGCTAGAATCATCTACAGCATGGGCATGCTCGTTTACATCGTTTGCGCTTTTGGCAACCAGCACCAAAGACTCCCTAATTTTGGATACAAATAAGTTAAATGACCGCGACAGCTGAGATATTTCATCATTGCCATTTTCGTTGAGAGTACGGGTTAAATCCCCCTCACCTTGAGATATATCTTTCATCATTTCTGCTGCTAAACGAGTCGGCGTTAAAATACTGCGACCAATAAAGTAGCTAAAAAGTACGACAACGACGATCATAATCATTACATTGATAACGATAATAGTACGTTGCTGCGAAAAGGTGTTGTCTATGGTATCAAGGTAAACGCCCGAGCCGATGATCCATTGCCATTGATTAAAGCCTTTTACATACGCAATTTTATCTACGGGTTTGTCGCTGCCGGGTTTTGGCCACTTGTAAGGCACATAGCCTTCGCCGGATTTTTTAACAACATCAACCATTTCAACAAACAAAGGGGTGCCATCAGGGTCTTTATTATTCGTTAAATCTTTCCCTTCAAGGGCTGGTTTAATTGGGTGCATTACCATGGCTGGCTGATAATTGTTGATCCAAAAATAGTTAGTATCATCGTAACGCAATGAGCGTATTGAGGCCATCGCTTGAGATTGTGCTTGTGCACGAGTGAGTGTTTGACTTTGTTCAAGCGCTGCGTAGTGTGTAATGATGCTATAAGCAGTTTCCACCACATTTTTAGTTTTTAGATATTGCTCATTTTTAAGCGATTTATATTGATTACTTAAACCCGAAATACTCAATACAATTAAACCAAAAATTACAATCCCTACTAAAATGGCTAAACGTTGAAATATAGTAAAACGACGGAGGTTTGGCATATGCATGTTCCCGTATTAGAGCATTATTTCTCTTAAATAAGCATAGTTAAAATATAGGCTAATACGGTTTTATTTTCTTTATATTGTATTTTTAATACTCTCTTTGTTAACTAGTTTGCGTAAATACAATAAAAAGGATAGGCCGAACTTTTATTTAACGGGTGCTTATAATGAATTTAATTATTGTTTGTTGACGTTTCAATATAGCTTATCTGCATAAAAAAAGGCTGATACTTATATCAGCCTTTAGTCGAATAATTAACCCGGTTTTAGTTACTTTGTATTAAAATTACGGTTAAAGAAGTTTGTAATAGTTTGATGTAAATGAGTTTGAACTTGTTTACCGCGAAGGCTATGTTTTGAGCCCGGGTAAGTCATCATTTCAAACTGTTGATTGTTATCTTGCAGCTGTTTAAACAATTTAGTGGCATGGGTAAATAATACGTTGTCATCGGCCATGCCATGGTAAATCATTAATGGGCCTTTTAAGCCTTCAGCGTATGGGAACACAGCACTGTCGATATAGCCTTGGGCATTAGTATCTGGGTGACCCAAATAGCGCTCGGTGTAATGGGTGTCGTATAGAGCCCAGTCGGTAACCGGAGCACCAGATACACCCGCGCTAAAGTAATCGCCTGCTTTAAACATAGTCATCAGCGCCATATAACCACCGTAGCTGTGGCCATAAATACCAATGCGAGCAGGGTCTACGTAATCAAGAGTACGTAAAAACTCAACGCCTTTGATTTGATCCGCCACTTCTACAACGCCGAAGTGCTTATAAATTGCATCTTCAAACTTTTTACCGCGATTGTAAGAGCCTCGGTTATCAAGTTGAAAAATTACATAACCTTGTTGCGCCATGTATTGAAAATATAAATTTTTACTGCGCCAGCTATTGGTTACTCGCTGAGCATGAGGACCACCGTAAACGTTGACAATAACCGGATGCTTTTTACCCTTAGCCATATTTGCTGGTTTAAATAAACGGTAATGCATAATTTGGCCGTCTTCAGCGGTAATTGTTCCGTATTCGGGCTGGGCTAAATCAGTTAGATACGGGGTAAGTGGGTGAGAGTCATCAAGCTTATTCTCTTCAAGCCACGTAATAAACTCACCATTAATTTTGCGCAGTGCAGCTGAATTTGGCTTATTAACCGATGAGCTATTATCAATGAAAGTTTTATTATCTTTCGCTAGAACGACATTATGGTATTGGCCTTTTTCAGTAATGCGCTTCATAGCCCCTTTTTTAAATAAAGGCGCACTGTATAAATGGCTCTCTAGCGGGGTATCTTTACGTGCAGCAAAGTAAACAACGCCATTTTTTTCATCTATCCCTTTTAGGCTATCTACGACCCAATCACCTGCGGTAATCTGGCGGATAAGTTGGCCGTTATTACGATATAAATAAAGGTGCTTAAATCCATCTCGCTCTGAGGCCCATACAAAATGCTTTTTATCTTTTAAAAATTCAAGGTCAAAATGCAAGTTGATCCAGGTATCACTTTTTTCAGTTAAAGCAACGGTTTGCTGTTTTGTTTTAGTGTTGTAAAAACGTAGTTCTAAGTTATGTTGCGAGCGGTTTTGCCATTGATAAGAGAGCGTATTGCTGTCGTTTAGCCACTTAGCGCGGGCAATATAAATATCTTTATCGTCGCCTAAGTCAATCCAGTCAACTGCTTGATCATTAAGCTTTACCACCCCAAGTTGAATGTCAACATTATTGGTGCCAGTAAATGGATAACGCTGGTTAAATAGTTTTACTTCATCAGCATAAATTTCGTTACGAATCGCTTCTTGAACAGGGCTTTCATCAACGCGAGTAAAGGCGATTTTAGATTCATCATTTGCCCACCAATAACCGGTCATACGGCTCATTTCTTCTTGCGCCACAAATTCTGCCATGCCGTTTTTAATTACGCCACCGCCATCTTTACTTAACTGAATTTCTTTACCTGAAGCCAGCTCTAGTGCATATAGGTTTTGCTCTCGGATAAAGGATACGAAATTTCCTTTTGGAGAAAAACGCGCATCGGTTTCAAATGCGTCTGTGTTAGTCAGCTTTTTACTATTTTTAGCATCTAAGTCATAGTAATAAAGATCGCCATTAAGAGGGAATAACAGTGCTTTCCCATCTTTTGACCATTTATATTCAAGGATACCTTTTCCAAAAATACGTTGGCGTTCGCGGCGTGCTTTTTCTTCATCGGAGAGATTTTCTGGGCCTGAAAATAACTGCGCCGAATCAACTAACAACCGGTTGGTATTATCTTTTAAATTATATTCCCATAAATCGTAGCGGTTATAGTCATCGGTTTTACCTTGTAAGTAGGTAACCCGGCTACCATCAGGCGAAAACTTAAGTTGTACCGGAGATTTGCCTGCTAAGCTCGGATCATCAAATATACGCTCAAGCGTTAGCGGCTCAGCTTCTGCGCTTAATGCGCCCGCGAGTAGGGGAATTGCCAGTGAGAGGTGTTTTAGTTTTTTTAACACAGGATTGCCTTTACTTACATAAAATTATCTCGATGGTAAAGCACAAGCGTGTGCAACTGCAACTAAATGCTATAAAGTGTGCGGTAAAATAATCTAAGGACTTTAACATGAGCAAAACATCATTTACCTTAGCACCTGAACTGAAAAGAGATTGTATTGAACTGACTGATTGGCCACTTTGTAAGGTGTTGCTATTAAACGACAGCCAATATCCTTGGTTTGTATTGGTCCCCAGAATAGCGGGTTTAAAAGAGATTATTGATTTAACCGAGCAGCAACAAATTACTTATTTACACGAGTCAGCGAAACTCAGTCATTTGTTAATGGAGGTGTTTAATCCTGATAAGTTAAATGTAGCCGCATTGGGTAATATGGTGCCACAACTACATATTCATCATATCGCGCGTTTTAAAACAGATATTGCGTGGCCTGCGCCGGTATGGGGCAAGTTTCCGAGTGTGCCTTATACTCATGAGCAGATAGAGCAATTAAAAGCGCATTTTTAAAAATCAAAATGAGTTACTTTGAGGGGATAGTATGAAATTAATCAAACAACTCTGTACAAGTGTATTTATTGCAGCCATTGCAGTGTCAGCAGTGATAGCGGGCGAGCAGCCAGTAGCTATAGATGTGGTAAATAACGCTAATATTAAAAACTTTGCAGCACATAACAACTTAGTTTTTTCAGCAGCGCAACCGACTGATGAGCAGTTTAAGCAACTGTCACAAGCTAATGTTAAGCATGTTATTAATTTACGTGCAGCAGATGAGCAAGACTGGGATGAAGGCGCGTTAGTCAATTCTTTAGGAATGAATTACCACGCAATTGAGATTGCAGGTGCACAAGATGTAAACATCGACAATGCAAAACGATTAGCTAGCCTTTTAGAAGAACTTAAAGGTGAGTCAGTGGTTGTTCATTGTGCGAGCAGTAATCGTGTTGGTGCGCTAATGGCTATTTCAGCTCATCAACAAGGTGCAGATATAGAGTCTGCGATTGAAACCGGAAAGCAGTGGGGAATGGCAAGCCTTGAGCCGGTTGTTCGTAAAGTGATGAGTGATAAATAATTCAAATAATAAAAAAAGCGTTACAGTGTAACGCTTTTTTTATGAGAGCTAATTTAGCGCATATTAATTAAGGCCAAGTACATCTTTACCTTGTTTGAAGGTTACATCTACAGGGATGTTCGCTTTGCTTAACTTTTCTAAATCTTTAGCTAGTTCCGCTTTAATATCGCCATGAGTTGCAATCAGTTGATCAACTTTTTCGTAATCACCGTCACCTTGCAGGGTTAAAATAAGGCGCGATAATTTAGCCATAGCGTCGCCCATTTTATCCATGTTGATGCTATACAAGCCGTCTTCATTTTTAGAGAAGGCACCTTCTTGAGCAAAAAAGTTAAAGCGGATCATGTTTGCTTTACCATGTGCACTTGATGCACCGAAACGCACAGAGCGGAAAATACCCGCCATAAAGGTGGTGTAGTAATCTTCTAACGTCCCTTCAGTGATTTCCCCTTTTTTAAGTAACTGTTCAACCATGTACAGACCAAGAATATCTGCTTTACCTTCTTCCAAGGCGCTAGCATGCTCTTGTAGAGATTGGCGAACGGTACCTTTGCCGGTAATAGTATTTTTAATACCTAAACCGTGAGCTACTTCATGGAACATAGTGTTAGCAAAAAATGCATCAAAGGTAATGTGTTTACGTTGCTCTGGCACAATTAACTGCTCTGCGATAGGGACTAAAATTTTATCAAACTTCGCTCGCATTGCATTTTTAAGCTGTAAGCGACGTGTGCCTTTTTCTAGCTGTACTTGCTCATCATTTGGTAAGTTAATTGCAATGGTTTTACTGCCGGCATTTGAGTGCCCAGCATAATAAACAACATCGTAGGCATTTAAGTCAGCATCTGAGCCAGGTACTTCTTGCTTGTACTTGCTATCAACAGGTAAGCCTTTTTGCAGCTCAGGTAAAAAGGCAGCAAATTTAGCCAGGCGTTCGCTCCATTTTAAATCTTTAATTAGTACATACGATTCATAGGCAGCACGGTAACCAAATAATTGGTCTTCGTAGTTTTCAATTGGGCCAATAACAACATCGATAGGATTATTTTTCATATCCATCCAAGCAAAGTCAGAGGCTTGGAAATCATCGCTTTGTATTGCGTCAGCTCGTAAGTTTAGGTAGTTGGCAAATTCTTTGTCGTCAGCTAATTTGCTAGCGTCTCTAAGTAACTTAGCTGTTTGGGCAAGTTCTACGGCATATTCTTCTGAATAAGGCGTGCTGTATAAATTACCTAGTTCATCGCGTTTAATAAGTGAGTAAAGCCCTGTTTTATCTTTTACATCAGCGTTATTAAGCTCTTCTTTGGTGATGTCGGCCGGATAAAAACCTGCCCCAAGCGGCTTTTCTTTGTAGCCAGATAAAAATACTTCATCGCCATTTAAGCGATCCCATGGGCCGTAGTTTATATCTGCAAACTGACGTACTTTTTCATCATCTAATTGTGCTAAAAAGCTTTGTTTATCTTCACCAAATGCTTGTTTCCAAAATAAATCGTCCATAATTTTTGAAGCATCAATAAGCTTGGCAACCATGGCTTTTTGGTTCTCAGATAAGTGTGACAAATCGCTTTGTAAGCTAAAGTCTGTGTATATGTCTAAGCGTTGACGGTCAATATTAACGAGTGTTGGCCCAGAAGGCGCTTGAGAAGCCGTTGGCGCTGAGCTTTGCGGCGTATTGTTTGAAGACGGTGCTTGCTCAGAACAGGCACTAAGAAAAACGATGCCAGAGAGCAGTATTGCTTGGCTAATTTTATTTAAGATCATTATATTGCCTTTAAAAAGTCTATTTTATAACTTGTATACTGTAAGTTAAGGTACTGAATGAGTATTAGTGTGCCTTAGCATGCTTGCATTAAAGCAAAACATACTAGCAAATAGCAAGTATTAGACGTTAGAGTGCACTAATGAGGGGTCGCTGGTAAATAATCAATAATTATCTACAATTCTTTCTATTTTAGGTATATGTTTAATACTACTAAGCTTTGAAATAATTAATAATATAAGACTTGCTGTAAAGTGTAGGTCATTAAGCAAAGGGATATTTATGTCTACAGAAAATGCCTTACTCACTATTTTAGTTGACAGAATTAACAACGACACACTGGTGTTACCTACGTTACCTGAGGTAGCGATTAAGGTTCGCCAAGCCGCAGATAACCCCGATGTTAATTTGATGCAAATGTCAGATGTGATAGCACATGATCCTGCATTGTCGGCGCGGATGATCAAAGTCGCAAATAGTGCAATTATGGGCCGAGCTGTAAAGGTGTCTAACTTGCACCAAGCCGTTACACGTATTGGGCTTAGGCAAATAAAAAATATTGCCACAGCCATGGCGATGGAGCAGTTATTTGTATCTAACAACGAGTTAATAAAAGGCTACATGGGAAAGGCGTGGCATAAAACGCTGCATGTGGCCTCGCACTCTATTTCATTAATGGAGTTTTACTTAAAAAGAAATACCCATACATCGCTAAATCGCGATGCCATTACATTAGCTTCATTAGTTTATAATATTGGGGTGTTACCCATTTTAACTGAAGCAGAGCGTCACCCTGAAGTGTTTGCAAGCCCCAGCTTTTTAGCCCATGCGATTCAACGTTTAAGTGGTAAAATTGGTGGTTCAATCATGAAAGCGTGGGAATTTCCTGATGTGTTTGTTGAGGTCGCGCAGCACTGGGCAGATGTGAATCATCGTACTGCTGAGGTGAGTTATATCGACTTCATTCGTGTTGGTGCAATCCTTGAGGGAACCTTACAAGTATCTGATAAGTCAGCAGCGCTGCAAACGTATATTGATAAAGGCATATTTTCTTCATTAGAAATGTTAGAGAGTGAAGAGTATTTGCATATGGTTGAAGACGTAAAAGAAATGTTTAGTTAATACCAATTTTATTAAAAACATGATTATTCTAGCGTATTAAATAATCCGCTACCTGCGTTAAAAATTATTTATATAGAACAACTATGTATCATAATTTTTGCCTTGTTATCGACTTATTTCTTTGTCGCTATAATAGATCACTAATTTAATGCAATTGGTATAACTTGTTTTTGAACAATAAAAAGCACGATTAATACCGTGCTTTTATTTTTAATACTATTTAATAAAGCTTTTACGCTAAATCGTCAGCATCACCTAAGCCCTGTGTAAGCTCTTCTAGCAATTGCTTAATTTCTTCAGATGCAAGAATAAAATCAGCATCTAGTTTAACCGCCATATCTTCTTTAGGAATATCGGCATTTTCTTCTTTAAGTGTTTCTGAATAGCTTAAACGTTTAATTGAGCCATCGTTTTGTAGCATAAATTTAACGCGCTCTTGCCAATCAAGGGCAAGCTTAGTAACGCGCTTACCACTTTCAAGGTGCGACTTCACTTCGTCACACGATAGGTCATGGCCTTTGAGTTTTACCTGAGCACCACTGTCATCAGCTTCTTCAAGTTCAGCGTCTGATCCAATTGCAAAGCCCTCTGGAGTACTAAAGTTAGTAAGCCAGTCAGTTAAAAATACGTCTAAATCATAATTAGCAAACGCAGGAACAACGGGTAATGTCCCTAATGATTTACGTAATAGAGCAAGTAGTTCCTCTGCTTTATTAAAGCTTGCACTATTAACTACCACCCACCCATTTTCTTGGTCTATAAAAGCAAACTGCAAGCTCGATTTTTTAAATGCTTGTGGCAATAAGGTGTGTAAGATGTTTTCTTTTAATTCATCTTTTTCTTTTTTCTTTACTGGGCGATTTTCTTCGGCTTCAATCTGATCAACTTTTTCTGCTACCAGCTCATTTATTACCGAGGCTGGTAATACTTTTTCTTCACGTTTAGCGCACACTAAAATACTTTTTTGTGAGAAATGAGACAGAGTTTCACCATGTTTACCAAATGCTTTTGTCCAACCAAATGTTGCCAACTCTTGGCCAGTACAAGGACGAAATAGATCTTGCTCTAATGCCTTATCAAAGTCTTCTTGTGTGTATGAAACGTCTTGTTTAAAGCGATAGCATATAAGGTTACTAAACCACATAGGGGAATGATCCATTTAAAAAATTTGTGCAATCATAGCAATAAAAGCCGCTTCTAGAAACGGCTGATTTAGCTTAATCGAGTTTAAAAAGTGGCAGGGGAGATGACATGTTTTTAGGGAACGAAATACGGTAGTGTAACCCTTGCCCAGGCTCACTACTTACTTCAATTTTACCATTGAGCGTTTGTTTTACTAGATTAAAAATAATATGAGCACCTAAGCCGCTGCCACCCTCATCACGCTTGGTGGTAAAAAATGGGTCAAATAAACGCTTTAGTTGAGCCGGTTTTAAACCTAAACCGTTATCTTGATAATTAATGATGAGGTCGTTTTCATCAGTATTCACATCTATGGTGATTTGGCCGCTGTTTATATTTTCAAAACCATGCACTAATGAGTTCATAATTAGGTTCGTAAATATTTGGCTAATGACTCCCGCAGGTAAGTTAATAATTAAATCATCTGGGCAATGTAGGCGAATGCTGTGAGATGTTTTTTTAATTTGTGGGTGCAAAGAGCGTATAACTTCGTTGATGTAGTCTTTAAAGTTAATTGTTCTTAGAGCTTCACTGGCCTGATCTACCGCAATTTGTTTAAAGCTGGTTATTAAATCTGAGGCACGTTCTAAGTTGTGAGAGAGCAGTTGAGCGCTTTGCGCTGCATCATTAATAAAGCCTTCTAAAGCCGCAGACGATAATGATTTATTTTTATACGCAGTTTCTATTTCGGTTAATCGCTCTTGTAAAAAAGAGGTGGCAGTAACGCCAATACCAATAGGGGTATTAATTTCATGAGTGATCCCCGCCACTAAGCCGCCTAATACCGCCATTTTTTCTGAGCCAACCAGTTGCTCTTGCGCAAAGCTTAATTCATCGAGCGAGCTTTGCAGCTGAGTTTGTTTGCTTAACAGTTCTTGTTCGGTTTGCTTTCGTAAATCGACTTCCTCTGTTAAAACTGCTTTTTGTCGCTCTAGTTCATATTTTTGTTGCTGTAGATCGATCATTGCTTGGCTTAAATTTGATGTTTTACGCGCAACATCCTGTTCAAGTTGTAAGTTTTGTTGATCCAGTTTTTGATTGCTTTCAATTAGGTCATGCTGAGTTTGTTTTAACTCTTTTTTATACTCAACAACCTTCGAAATCAGATTGTTAAAAGAGCGTTCCATTACTTTAAGCTCGTTATTTTCATCGGTGACTATTTTAACCTGTTGACCATCAAGCTCTTCTAACTCAAGGTATTCAATTTGCTCGGTTAATTGAGTAAGGGGCTCGGTGAGTAACTTTCTAAATGCAATTAAAAATAAGATGATTAAAAAAGTTGTTTTAATCATGGCATTACCAATCAAAAAGTAGATAGAGAGCATAATGCGACTAAAAATTACATCGCGACTAGAAAATAAAGTAACATCGCCTACTTGCGTTGCTCGTCCTGAAAACTCAAAAATAAGTGGAAATGTATAGCCAAATAAACCGGCTTTGGTGTCCTCTACCATAACATCTTCTTGCACAAGTTGCTGACTGTAAAGATTGTGAATATTTAGTGCGCGGCCTAATTGAGAAATAATAGCGCCATTATCGTCACGAATAATAACCCCCTCAACCATAGGTATATCGAGTAACCCCTCTGCGGTTGTGGTGGTTTGCTTTATATTTAGCTCCCAAATTGCTCTGGTTAAACTTCTACCAAAGGTCTTTTGTAATGTGCCAAGTTCATCGCGTATGTAATCTTTAGTATTGACGTACTCTGCGAAAATTTGCCCGCAGGTCACCACAAAGGTCAGTATAAAATAAACTGATAAAACCCGAGTGAGTAACTTTGTTGAAAGACTTTTTTGCGGCATGGGAGGCTTATATTTCCTTAAATTATTCAACTGTTAATGTACGCTTATAAACATTAGTTAATAAATGATTAAAAATAAACATATATTTTATAATATTGCTATTTAGCGTTGTTAAATAAGCAATCATTCTGTTCTATATGTATTGGGTTTCTATTTGAGAACCGTTGGTTTGGATAGGCTGTTTTTTACTTGGAAATAGTTAATTTACTAATTTGTATTGTGCAATTAAGCATTTTATTGATAACGTTAATAAAAGTTACAATAAATAATCTGCTCGTTGCTAATTTGGTTATAATTTTGACTGTTGCGGATTGGGCAACCAACTAATTTTACAGTGGGTTTAGGTGTTTTGTATGAGTTTAATTAATGAGTCATTATGATGCGTTTTTCTATTTTAGTCTGTGATGATTCCACCGTTGCTCGCAAACAGGTAATGCGCTGTTTAAAAGAATGTATTGATGCCGATATTCAGCAAGCAACTAACGGTAAAGAGGCGTTGGAGCAATTGCGTCAAAGGCATTTCGATCTCCTGTGTCTTGATTTAACCATGCCTGAAGTTGATGGTATTGAAGTACTTGAGCAAATCAAAATTTCTAAAATAGAGTCTTATGTATTAGTGATCTCTGCTGATATCCAACAAAAAATGCAAGCACGTGTCGCGCAACTAGGCGCAATCGATTTTATTCATAAGCCAATTAATAAAACGCAACTGAGTACAGTTTTGCATAAGTTTGGCATTTATTAATAAAATTCATGATGAAAAAGACTGTTTTATCTGCTAATTTAGGGTTGACAGAATAGCCTGTGTTAAGGCAGTCTTAAGCTTATGAAAACATTTAGTCTTGTAACGACCATTATTATTACAACCACCATTCTTACTGGATAGTGGCATAGGTCGGTGCAACAAATTTAAAGGCCTGTGTTCACTTAGAACACAGGCCTTTTTTCGTTTTATGGAATGAGGAAACATAAAAAATGCGCGTATTAAAATTTGGCGGCTCATCGCTCGCTGATTTTGCCTGTTTAGAGCAAGTTGCTGCACTCGCTAAGGCACAATTAAAAGATGAAATGTTACTGGTACTGTCAGCCCCAGGTGGCATGACTGACTCGTTAGTTAATTTAGCTAGTACTGCAGAGCAGGGGCATGACTTTAGTGAACAATGGCATTCACTGACTAGCCGATGCAACACGCTTAAAGCGGCGGTAGAGGAAAAGCAAGGAGCAGTTAAAAACTGGCCTGACTTTAACGAACTTAAAAATAAGCTTGATGGTATTGCACTGATAAAGTGCTGCCCTGATAAGGTCAGAGCATTCATTATTAGCTTTGGTGAGCGTGTTAGCGTATCGCTAATGCAAAGCCTATTAGCCGATCATAACGCGCATTATTTACAAGCAACAGATTGTATTGTTTCAACCGGCGGATACATAGACGCAGAAGCGGATTTAGTGGCCAGTAAAGCACGTTTTCAAGCCGTGTTAAAAGAATCCCCTGCGACGGTTTATATTATGCCGGGCTTTACCGCAAGTAATGATGAAGGGGAGCTTACAACGCTTGGTCGTAATGGGTCTGACTACTCGGCGGCGATTGCTGCGGCGTGTTTAGAGGCGCAAGTGTGTCAAATTTGGACTGACGTTGATGGTGTATACAGCGCCGATCCGCGTTATATCAAAAAAGCCACTAAGGTTGATTTCCTATCTTATAAAGAAGCGATGGAACTTTCTTATTTTGGCGCTAAAGTATTGCACCCTAAAACTATCCTACCGTGTGCAAAAGCAGGGGTGCCATGCGAAATTAAAAACACTCATAACCCAGATGCGCAAGGCTCACTAATTAGTAACGATACGGTATCTGATGAACCAGTAAAAGCACTCTCAAGCCTACAAAATTTAGCTATGCTGACAGTTTCAGGCCCAGGCATGAAAGGTAAAGTAGGCATGGCATCTAAAGTATTTAATGCATTGGCGCATGATAACGTGTCAATTGTACTCATTACCCAGTCATCATGTGAATTTAGCATTAGCTTTTGTGTACATGAAAGCGATTTAAATCTAGCGTTAAGTGCGTTGCAAGTAGCCTTTGACTTAGAGTCAAAAGCGGGGCTCATTGAGCCGGTAAATGTGCAACGTAATTTAGCAATAGTAACGTTAGTGGGCGATAACATGCGTGCCCATAAGGGGTTAGCGGCTAAGTTTTTTGCATCGCTTGCACAAGCGCAAGTAAACATTGTTGCCATAGCGCAAGATTCAACAGAAAGTGCTATTTCAGCCGTTATTGACGGTGAATTATGTAATGACGCGGTTAAAATTTGCCATGAAAACTTCTTTACTCATGTTCCTTCAATTGATGTGTTTTTATTGGGCTGTGGCTTAGTCGGCCAAGAGCTAATTAACCAACTTGAGCGTCAACAAGCATGGCTTGAAAAGCGTAATATTAAATTAAACCTATATGGTGTTGCCAACTCTCGTCAATTACACCTTGATGGTGAGGGGATTGCGTTTGATGATTGGCAGCAAAAACTGGCGCAGTCAGAGCAAGCGTTTGATTTAAAACTGGTCGAGCAATTTGTTAAGCAAAATCATTTAGTTAATCCAGTGCTAGTTGACTGTACTTCATCAGATGCCTTAGCTGCACAATATGTAGATTTTTTAAATGCAGGTTTTCATGTTGTGGCTGCCAATAAAAAAGCCACCACGAGTTCATATACGTATTACCAAGATTTAATTGCAGCAACACATAAAAATAATCGTAAGTTTTTATACGAAACTAACGTAGGTGCAGGTTTACCTGTAATCGATAACTTGCAATCGTTGTTTGGTGCAGGTGATGAGTTACTTGAGTTTAGTGGTATTTTATCAGGCTCGCTTTCATACATGTTTGGAGCACTAGAAGATGGTTTATCACTTTCTGAAGCAACAATTAAAGCCAAAGAAAGCGGGTTTACAGAGCCCGATCCGCGCGATGACTTATCGGGAACTGACGTAGCACGTAAATTACTGATCATTGCACGCGAAGCCGGTATGAAATTAGAGCTTAGCGATATTGAAGTGGAGTCGGTTTTACCGCCAGGTTTTGCCCAAGGTGACAATGTGGAGCAGTTTATGGCGAAATTACCTAGCTTAGATGCTGATTTTAACGACCGTGTTCAAAGTGCAGCAAGTGAAGGTAAAGTACTTCGATATGTAGGCACAATTAAAAATGGTCACTGTAAGGTCGGAATCGAAGCGGTGGATTCATCACATGCATTGAATGTTATTCGTGATGGTGAAAATGCGCTGGCTATTTTAAGCCAATACTACCAACCGCGTCCGTTTGTAATTCGTGGTTATGGGGCTGGCTCTGCAGTAACGGCTGCGGGTGTATTTGCAGACATATTAAAAACATTATCTCGCTAGGAGTCAGTCATGATTGAAGTATATGCTCCGGCGTCTATTGGTAATTTTGCCGTTGGCTTTGATGCGCTGGGCGCCGCACTTGCGCCCATTGATGGCGGTTTATTAGGTGATGTGGCGGTTGTTAGTGCCGCATCGAGTGATGAATTTATTTGTACTGGCGACTACGCACATAAGTTACCTAGTGATGCGCAAGAAAATTTAGCATATCAGTGTTTAGTGCACTTTAGAGCGCATGTTGCGCCTGATATGCCTGCGGTAAAGCTCGAACTTAGGAAAAATTTGCCGATTGGTTCGGGATTAGGCTCAAGTGCCTGCTCTGTGGTGGCGACATTTGCAGCACTGGATAAATTTGCCAAAACTAATTTAAGCCAAGTAGAGCTCATTGAGCTTATGGCAGATTTTGAAGCCGTTGTAAGTGGGGGGCGCCATTACGATAACATCACACCGTGTTATTTAGGCGGCTTACAGCTAACCGGTGATTTAATTCCTGATAAATCTATTGCTTTACCTGTTGATGAAAACTGGTATTACGTCGCCGCATTTCCGGGCTTTTCGCTCAATACCGCAAAAGCGCGCTCTGTTTTACCAAAAGAGCTAAGTATGCATGCCGGGGTTGAGTTTGCTCAGCGTTTATCGGCGTTTAGTAGCTTACTGTTAACAGGGCGTTTTGATGATGCATTAAGCATTATGAAAGACGAAATAGCAGAGCCATACCGTGCGCCACTTATAAGCGGCTTTAGTGATGCCAAAGCAAGCTTACCAGCACTGGGTGCTGAAGTTGTGAGTATTTCAGGCGCAGGGCCGACCTTGTTTAGTGTATGTAAAACGCTTGAAGCGGCAGAGCAATGCGCGCAGTGGCTAGAGGAAAATTACATCAACGAACAAGGCTTTTGCCATATTTGTAAATTAGATAACGACGGCACGCGTCAATTAAATGTTTTATAGGATAAAGAGTCATGCAATTACATAATTTAAAAGAATATTCACAAAAAGTGTCGTTTGTTGAAGCTGTAAAAACAGGACTAGGGCGTAATCAAGGTGTGTTTTTTCCAGAGTCGTTAGCGCCATTAAGTGATGTTGATGCATTACTAGATATGGACTTTGTTACTCGCAGCGGCAAAATTTTATCGCACCTTATTGGTGACGAGCTGCCAAGTGATACTGTTGCCCAGATGGTTAAGAATGCGTTTAACTTTCCGGTTAAGCTGGTGGAAGTTGAAGATAATACCTATTGCTTAGAGTTATTTCACGGCCCAACACTGGCATTTAAAGATTTTGGTGGCCGTTTTATGGCCGAGTGCTTGGCGCAATTTAATCAAGGTGAAAAAGTCACTATTTTAACTGCAACATCGGGTGATACCGGGGCTGCCGTAGCGCATGCTTTTTATAACAAACCAAATATTGATGTCGTTATTTTATACCCTAAAGGTAAAATTTCATTAGCGCAGCAAAAGTTATTTACAACGCTTGGTGACAACATTCACTGTTATGCGATTGAGGGTAGTTTTGATGATTGCCAAGAGTTGGTTAAAAAATCATTTTTAGATGAAGAGCTAAAATCGAAGTTAGGTTTAAACTCAGCAAATTCAATTAACATTAGCCGTTTAGTCGCGCAGGTATGTTATTACTTTGAAGCCATTGCACAGCTGCCAAAAGAAAAGCGTGCTACAGCGCATATTTCAGTACCGAGTGGTAACTTTGGTAATGTGTGTGCGGCTATGATTGGCGCGGTTATTGGTATGCCTGTAGGTAAACTAAGCGCGACTACAAACCAAAACGACACAGTACCGCGCTTTATGCTTGATAAAAATTGGACGCCTAATGCGACAATTGAATCGCTTTCAAATGCAATGGATGTGAGTAAACCTAATAACTGGCCACGTGTGCAATCAATGTTAGATAATAACTGGTTTAGTTATGATAACTTTTATTCGGTGAGTGTTGATGAACAGCAAACACAAACAGTGATGAAAAAAATTCAACAGCTTGGCTATATTGCAGAGCCTCACACCGCAATTGCTTACCAAGGTCTTGTAGAAAATAAGGCGGCAGATGCTGTGGGGATTTTTTTAGCGACTGCGCATCCGGCCAAATTTAAAGACAGCGTTGAGGATATCCTTAATGTTGAATTAGATATGCCAAAGCCGTTAGCTGATGCATTAGCAAAACCGTGTTTAGCCACTGATATGCACAACGATTATGATATTTTGCGTACAGAGTTGTTTAAAAAGCTTGCCTAAAAAAGGCAGATAATAAAAGCGGCTTAGGCCGCTTTTTTTGTTTGTTTATGCATCGCTTTAGACATAACGCATAAGCTATATAAATGTAGTAAATAAAATTCATTTAAAATTGTTATTAGTTTATAAAAAAATATCATCATCAAAATGCTGTGAAATAGTTTCAATCCCTGTTTAAATATCCTCAACTTAAGAGCGTAGGCAAAACGTCGTTTTAAGCGTACAATAAAGCCTCTAAAAAATACCCATACACGTTGCCCAGGAGACCCCAATGTTAGAACGTAGCATGAATATTTCGGACTTTGATCCAGAGTTATTTGACGCGATGAGCAAAGAAACATCACGTCAGGAAGAGCATATTGAGTTAATTGCATCTGAAAACTACTGTAGCCCACGCGTACTTGAAGCGCAGGGTTCTCAGCTGACTAACAAATACGCTGAAGGTTACCCGGGCAAACGTTACTACGGTGGCTGTGAGCACGTAGACGTGGTTGAGCAACTTGCTATTGACCGCGCAAATGAATTATTTGGTACAGATTACGCAAACGTACAGCCTCATGCCGGTTCACAAGCGAATGCTGCTGTTTTCCAAGCTCTTTTAAGCCCACTTGATACTGTATTAGGCATGAGCCTAGCGCACGGTGGTCATTTAACGCACGGCTCACACGTTAACTTCTCTGGTAAAACATACAACGCAATTCAGTATGGCCTTAACGAAGAAACTGGCGAAATTGATTACGCACAAGTTGAAGCGTTAGCACTTGAGCACAAACCAAAAATGATCATTGCTGGTTTTTCTGCATACTCAGGTATTGTTGATTGGGCTAAGTTCCGTGAAATTGCAGACAAAGTAGGTGCTTACTTATTTGTTGATATGGCGCACGTTGCAGGTTTAATTGCTGCGGGTGTTTACCCAAGCCCAGTGCCATTTGCTCACGTTGTAACAACCACAACACACAAAACATTAGCGGGTCCTCGCGGTGGTTTAATCATCTCTGCGTGTGGCGATGAAGAAATTTACAAAAAGCTAAACAGCGCTGTTTTCCCAGGTGGCCAAGGTGGTCCTTTATGTCATGTTATTGCTGCTAAAGCGGTTGCATTTAAAGAAGCACTTCAACCTGAGTTTAAAACATACCAAGCACAAGTTGTTAAAAATGCACAAGCAATGGTTGCGGTATTACAAGAGCGCGGCTACAAAGTAGTATCGGGTAAAACTGACAACCACTTATTCTTACTTGATTTAATCGACAAAGATATCACAGGTAAAGATGCAGATGCTGCCCTAGGTAATGCGAATATCACGGTTAACAAAAACTCAGTACCGAACGATCCACGTTCACCATTTGTTACCTCTGGTCTGCGTATTGGTTCACCAGCAATCACTCGTCGTGGCTTTAAAGAAGCTGAATCAAAAGAGTTAGCGGGCTGGATCTGTGATGTACTAGACAACATCGAAGATGAGTCAGTACAAGCGCAAGTAAAAGAAAAAGTGAAAGCAATTTGTGCAAAATTACCTGTTTACGCTTAATCCAAGAGTAAAATAGTAATTTAGATCACAACTGCACACATTTTTGTTATGATAATGGCCGCTATGATAGCGGCCATTTTTTGTTTTTAAAACGGAAACACACAGTTATGCATTGCCCTTTTTGCACCGCCAAAGATACTAAAGTTATTGATTCTCGCCTTGTAGGTGGGGGACACCAAGTACGTAGACGTCGTGAATGTAATGAATGCCACGAACGATTTACCACCTTTGAAGGGGCTGAATTAGTGATGCCACGGGTCATCAAGCAAGATGGCAGCCGCGAACCGTTTAATGAAGATAAGTTACTAAATGGCTTAACTCGCGCCCTCGAAAAACGCCCCGTAAGCACTGAGCAAGTTGATGAAGTGGTTAATATTATTAAGTCGCAGTTACGTGCCACTGGCGAACGCGAGGTGTCTAGCCATTTGGTGGGTGAGTGCATTATGGAAGCGCTTAAAAAGTTAGATAAAGTGGCTTATGTAAGATTTGCCTCTGTGTATCGCTCGTTTGAAGATATACGCGAATTTGGTGAAGAAATAGCCCGCTTAGGGGAATAGTAATGACCAAGCAAAGTTCGTTTTCAGAGGATGATAAACGCTACATGGCCCGCGCTATTGAACTGGCAAAAAAAGGGCGCTTTACCACCACTCCTAATCCTAATGTTGGCTGCGTACTCGTAAAGAATAATAAAGTAATAGGTGAAGGATTTCATCGGTTAGCGGGCCAAGGTCATGCAGAGGTAAACGCACTGGCTATGGCTGGCGAAAATGCAAAAGGCGCAACCGCTTATGTAACACTTGAGCCTTGCAGTCATTATGGTCGAACACCGCCATGTGCTGAAGGGCTAAAAGTAGCCGGTGTTAAAAAAGTGATTGCCGCAATGGTTGACAGCAACCCGCAAGTTGCAGGCAAAGGTCTGAAAATTTTAGCGGATGCTGGTATAGAAGTTGCTCACGGATTACTTGAAGCGCAAGCTCGCGCATTAAACCTTGGGTTTTTTAAGCGCATGGAGCAGGGGTTACCCTTTGTGACTTGCAAAATGGCCGCCAGTATTGATGGTAAAACGGCGCTTAAAAACGGCCAAAGTAAATGGATAACAGGCCCCGCTGCGCGCCAAGATGTGCAACTATACCGAGCACAAAACTGTGCAATTTTAACCGGTGCCGATACGGTATTAATGGATGATGCAAAATTAAATGTGCGCCCAGAAGAGTTACCGTATTCTTTACCAACTGATTTACCACTGCGCCAACCGGTTCGCGTTGTTATTGACTCACAAAATAGACTTACCCCTGATCTTGCCTTATTTTCAATTCAAAGTGAGGTGATAATATTTACCACCAAGGTTGATAAATCGCATCAGTGGCCTCATTTTGTTAAACAGATTGAAGTACCTGAAAATAATAATAAAGTAGATTTACTGGCCGTGTTAAACACGCTAGCCCAATTGCAGTTTAATAATGTGTGGCTAGAGGCCGGAGCAACACTGGCTGGCAAAATGACAGAACTTGATTTAATTGATGAGTTTGTTTTTTACATTGCCCCTAAATTAATGGGCTGCGATGCTAAAAGTTTACTGAATTTCCCAGAGTTAATGAGTATGCAAAATACCATTAATTTAACTTTTAATGAGTGTGTGCCAATTGGTGATGATTTACGTATCACAGCACTAAAAAAAGCTCATTAATCATTTTATATAAAGAGTAGCACTATGTTTACTGGAATAGTTGAAGCGACAGGTAAAATTGCGTTATTACAAAAAAAACAAGGTGATTTAGCTATTCGTATCCAAAGTAAAAACCTTGATATGAGTGATGTTAAGTTAGGTGACAGTATTGCAACTAATGGTGTCTGCCTGACGGTTGTTGATAAGCATATTGATGGCTTTAGTGCTGACTTATCAAATGAAACGATTAGCTTAACGGGATTTGCACATTACGCATTAGGGCAAACCGTTAATCTAGAAAAGGCGATGCAACCTGTCTCGCGCCTCGGTGGTCATTTAGTGTCTGGCCATGTAGATGGTATTGCCACTATCACAGCGATTAATGCCAATGCGCGAGCAACAGAATATTGGTTAGCCACCGATGAAAATTTAATGAAATACATTCCTTACAAAGGGTCGGTTTGTATTGATGGTATTAGCCTGACGGTTAATGCGGTTGAAGGTAATAAATTTAAACTGACTATTGTGCCGCATACCAGCGGGCAAACGACCATAGCTGACTTTAAAGTTGGCACCCAAGTTAATTTAGAGGTCGACCAAATAGCACGTTATTTAGAGCGCCTAGTTAGAGGGGCTGAGCAGCCTACGGGTTCAGATATTTCGATGAGCTTACTCGCTAAAGCGGGCTTTATAAAATAACGACATTGACAACTTATACGAGCAACTTATGAATTTAAACAGCGCACAAGAAATAATTGATGACATTAAAGCCGGTAAAATGGTTATTTTAATGGATGATGAAGACAGAGAAAATGAAGGCGATTTAATTATTGCTGCTGAACACATTAGTGCAGAAGCGATTAACTTTATGGCGACTCATGGCCGTGGACTAATTTGTTTAACGATGACTCAAGAGCGTTGCTCGCAGCTTGATTTACCATTAATGGTAAAAAATAATGGTGCCGCATTCTCAACTAATTTCACTATGTCGATTGAAGCATCAAAAGGGGTTACCACAGGTATTTCTGCAGCGGATCGTGCCCGCACTGTTCAAGCTGCCATCGCGAAAGGCGCTGTGCCAAGCGATATTGTACAACCAGGTCATATTTTTCCTATTATGGCGCAACCAGGCGGCGTGTTAACACGTGCAGGGCATACAGAAGCAGGGTGTGACTTAGCGCGTTTAGCAGGGCTTGAGCCATCATCAGTGATTGTAGAAATCCTAAATGAAGATGGCACCATGGCGCGTCGTCCTGATTTAGAAGTATTTGCTAAGCAACATGATATTAAAATTGGCACCATTGCTGATTTAATCGAGTACCGCAACCTAAACGAAACCACAATTGAGCAAGTTGCAAAATGTAAATTGCCAACTGAACATGGTGAGTTTGACTTAGTGACATACAAAGACACCATTGATGGGCAGTTACACTATGCATTGCTTAAAGGTGAAATAAAACAACAAGAACCGACCTTAGTACGTGTGCATTTACAAAGTACCTTTAACGATATTTTACTCTCTGATCGCAATGCTGACCGTAGTTGGGGTTTATCGCAAGCAATGGCTTATATTGCTGAGCATAATGGCGCCTTAGTTATTTTAGGTAAGCAAGAAAGCACTGAAGAGTTAGAAGCCACAGTAAAAGCGTTTGCCGCAGCTGATGCGGGTGAAAATGTGACGCCACGTAAATTTCAAGGTACTTCGCGCACCGTCGGTGTGGGTTCGCAAATTCTGGCTGATTTAGGTATTCAAAAAATGCGTTTGATGAGTTTACCTAAAAAATACCATGCATTATCAGGGTTCCATTTAGAAGTGGTTGACTACGTAGAGCCACAATAATTACGCGCTAGGTTATTATTTTATTTATGTGGTATAATGCGCATCAATTTTTTTTGCGCAACCGAAATCGCTTAAACTTATTTTTAGGGTTATCAAATGAAAATTATTGAAGGTAATAAATACGCTCCAGGCAAAAAGTTTGCCATTGTCATTTCTCGTTTTAATGACTTTATTGGTAGTAGCTTGCTTGCAGGTGCTGTTGATGAGCTAAAACGTACTGGTGGAGTATCAGAAGACGATATTACCGTGATTTACGTACCCGGTGCGGTTGAATTACCTTTAGCAGCGAAACGCGTTGCAGCAAAAAAAGAATATGATGCAATTATCGCCTTAGGTGTAGTGATCAGAGGGGGCACGCCTCACTTTGATCTCGTCGCTGGCGAGTCAAATAAAGGGCTTGCACAAGTATCGCTTGAGTATGATATCCCGGTTGCATTTGGCGTATTAACCACTGAAAGCATTGAGCAAGCAATTGAGCGCGCAGGTACCAAAATGGGTAACAAAGGCGGCGAAGCTGCTTTAGGTGCGCTTGAAATGGTTAATGTGTTAGATAAAATTTAAGTTTAAGGAATTTTTGTGAAACCAGCAGCAAGACGTAAAGCACGTATCTTAGCACTTCAAGCCGTGTATTCATGGCAATTAAGCGGCAATGCAATTGCCGATATCGAACAACAAATGTTGATCGAAAACGATGTGACTAAAATTGATGTTGAATATTTTAAAGATTTAGCGCGTGGAGTTGCCGTAAATCATAAGCAACTAGACGAAGCTGTATCGCCTCATTTAACTCGTCCATTTGATGAATTAGACGAAGTTGAACGTGCAATCTTACGTTTAAGCAGCTACGAGCTTAAATTTCGTGAAGATGTTCCTTACAAAGTGGCTATCAATGAAAGCATTGAATTAGCGAAAATGTTTGGCGCTGAAGATAGCCATAAATTTGTAAACGGTGTACTTGATAAAGCTGTAAAACAGTTACGCAAGTCATAACAACTTAAGCTGCATATTAATTTCAGTGAGTTGTTATAAATAACCGTTAAAAAGGAGAGCCGGCATAGGTCGGCTTTTTTGTGTATGAAGGAATTTGAATTAATTAATCACTACTTTAAAGGTCGCGGTATCACTCGTCGCGATGTTAATTTAGGGATTGGAGATGACTGTGCGCTTGTCACAGTACCAGCAAACTGTCAGCTTGCTGTAACAACAGATACCTTAGTTGCTGGGGTGCATTTTTTTCATGATATCTCTCCTCGCGCATTAGGGCATCGAGCTCTGGCAGTAAATTTAAGTGATTTAGCTGCCATGGGTGCAGAGCCTACATGGGTATCGGTTGCACTCACGTTGCCAAGTATCGATCCACAATGGATTGCAGAACTGACTGACGGCATGCATGAAATTGCTGAGTACTTTAATGTACAAATTATTGGTGGCGATACGACTCAAGGCCCACTCAGTATTACTATTTGTGCAAAAGGCACGGTTCCTGAAGGTAAAGCACTGCGTCGAAGTGGCGCAAAAGTGGGCGACTGGATTTTTGTAACCGGACCGCTAGGTGATGCTGGTTTGGCTATTGAGTCAAAAAAACAAGGTTTGCCAGTTGCACCTGAACATTTAAAGCATATTAATAAATGTTTAAACTTTCCAACGCCACGCGTGGCCGCCGGACAAGCTTTGCGTGGCTTAGCGTCATCAGCTATTGATATTTCAGACGGTTTACTTGCTGATTTAGGGCACATTTTGGATTTGTCACAGGTCAGTGCAACAATCAATA
This sequence comes from Pseudoalteromonas sp. SiA1, assembly GCF_018732205.1. Classification (NCBI taxonomy): domain Bacteria; kingdom Pseudomonadati; phylum Pseudomonadota; class Gammaproteobacteria; order Alteromonadales; family Pseudoalteromonadaceae; genus Pseudoalteromonas; species Pseudoalteromonas sp. SiA1. The sequence goes on from NZ_CP076084.1 coordinate 788,287, forward strand.
TTGAAAATGTACCTACTTCTGATGCGATGCAAGCGAGTCTTGATTTTGAGCAACAGCTTCCTTTTATACTCAACTATGGCGATGACTATGAACTACTTTACACTGTCCCAGACAGTAATAAGAGTATGCTCGATATTAAGTTGCGCCAATACGGTGTAGAAGCAACCTGTATCGGCCAAATCAAAAGTGGTGACGGGAATATAGAATTATTACACCAAGGTGAAAAGTTTGTTTTTGAGCACAAAGGCTTTGAGCACTTTTCCAAGGAGCAGGTTTGAATAAAAACCGATTATTTAATTTAAAACGCCCACATCAATTTTTTGGTTTGGGTTTTGGTACAGGGCTTGCGCCTAAAGCCCCTGGTACATTTGGTACTTTAGCGGCGTTACCATTTATTTTTATTACCATGCATTTTCCGTTATGGTTACAAATTGTATTTGCGGTGGTGATCAGTATATTTGGTATTTGGGCATGTGGAAAAACAGCTGATGACCTTCAAGTTCATGATCATCCAGCTATTGTTTGGGATGAAGTCGCTGGTTACTATATAACGATGATTGGTGCAGCACTGAATTGGCAAACATTATTAGTGGGCTTTTTACTATTTCGCTTTTTTGATATAGCAAAGCCAGGGCCGATTCGTATACTTGATAAACGTGCTCATGGTGGGTTTGGTATTATGGCCGATGATGTACTTGCAGGTATTTTTTCGCTTATTTGTTTGCAAGCATTGATAAAAGTAGGTTTACTACCCTTTTAATTTATTATTTGTTTAACTAGGTGGCAGCACTATGATGCGATTTTTATTGGTTTGTGTACTCTTGATGTGTGCCATGCCAAGTACGGCTTCAATTACTGATTACGTAGTTAAACAATGGAACATTAAAGACGGACTTCCCTCACAATCCCTCAAAAGTGTGGTGCAAGATAACCAAGGCTACATGTGGCTTGGTACGCAATTCGGATTAAGCCGATTTGATGGTAACACTTTTACTAATTACAACACTCAAAATAGTCTGTTTTTACCCAGCAATGGCATCAATAAATTACTGATTGATGGCCAAGGACTATTATGGATAGGCACGAAAAACGGCCTCGTTGTTATAGACCCAGAAAAGCTAACCGCACAAGAGTTTAATATTAAAGGCCCTGTTAGAGATATTCTTGAAGACTCTAAAGGCAGTATTTGGATAGCAGCTAATGGGCTTTATTACATAGACAGAGGCCAGATAGAGCTGCGCGACCAGCTAAACAATCCGAGCCCTATCGTAAATGCCACTGCGATCACCCAAATAGTAGGGTCAGTCAGTAAAATGGCGCTCTCACCAGAGGGAATTTGGCTGGTTAACGATCGTAATTTATTGCGCTTGACGCAAAGCGCGTCTGATTTTTCTAAATTGCGCTTAGAGCTTACCGCTAAAGTGGCCTTGCCTGATCGTTTAGCACAAACAATTGTTCACGACTTATCCTTTTTAAATGGCAATTTATATCTTGCTTCTGAGCTAGGCGCTTACTTTTTAGATTTAGATGATGAGCTACGCCCATTTCCGCTGCCTAACGCTAACAACTCAGCCGTTTATAAGTTTATGAGTGATGGCAATGGTGGCTTGTGGGTATCGACTTATGGGCGCTTATTGTTCAGAGGGAAGTCGGATGATTGGCAATGGGTTGAGCCCAGTCAATTAGATCAAAGTATTTGGTTTGCCGATATATTTAGAGATGATGAAAATAATATATGGTTAGCGAGTTTTAGTGAGGGACTTTGGCTTGCTCACGAAGGGCGAATAGAGCGCCATTCAGCCATTTCTAAAATGACCGAAGCGGTTATGGCCATTAGTAAATCACCAGATGGTAAGTTATGGATTGCCAACAAAAGCGGCGTAGGCTATTTCGATGCCGATAAAACGTTTATCAATGTCATCAACAGTGCCAAGTATGGTAATGCCTCAGTACATGACTTACAGTTTGACGGCAATCGTCTTTATGTTGCCACTGGTAGAGGTTTGTTTTTCTACGAGTCGAATACCTTATATAGTTTCCCTGCCCGTGCGCTAAGTGATAATCCTGTATTTGCTATTAGTACGTCGACTAAAGGCGGCTTTTGGGTGGGCACTGGGCGAGGCTTATATCGTTTAAATTACAACGGGTTAAACCCTTTTGCGTACAATGCTTTTTTAGGCAGTAAGTTTGTAACCTATGTTTTAGATAAACCAAATTTTGGGGTGATTGGTACCAGTAAAGGGGCGTATTACTTTACTGAACGCGGGATAGAAAAAATAGGCGACCAAACCACTTTGGAAAGTGCGTACGTTACTAGCATTTTACACATTAAAGGCGTGGGGATTTTAATTGGCTCGCTTAACGATGGTTTGTTTTATCGCAGTGGACAAGGGCAGTGGCAGCAATTAGATGCCGCCAATGGGCTGCCATATGGTTCTATATTTAGTCTTGAGTACGATGATACTACAAAACGCATTTGGGTAAGCACCATGAAAGGGGTTTATCGCATGCCAGTTGAGCAATTCAAAGCCAACATTGAAAGCCTAAAAGTGGAGGAAGTGATCTCTTCATTTGATCGACAGCTCGATGGTAAAGCAAGTCAATGCTGTAATGGTTTAGGCCATGATGCGGTGGTTGATATGGATAATTCAATTTGGTATCCCAGCTTGCAAGGCGTTGTAGAAATTCCTAAAGACGTAGAATTATTTGGGCTGCGTTCACTTAAACCAACTATAGAAACTTTAACCACGCCATCACGAAAACTTGCTGCGGCTGCGTTAGGTAAAAAGCCAGTACTTAAAACTGACGAGCGTGATGTAACGCTTACCTATACCGCTATCGATTATTATGCACCTGCAAGTATAGAGTTTAGGTATAAACTCAATGGACTTGATAATGATTGGCGCTATGCAAATACCCGCCGAGAAGCAATTTACACTAACTTACCAGCAGGTATGTTTTTATTTGAATTAGAGACAAAACGTCAAGGTGAAGATTGGGGCAAAGCGCAATCGGCCGAATACGCTTTTGTGGTGCCTGAACGATTTGGTGAAACTATATATTTTAGATTACTGATCACCAGTGGTTTTGTGTTGCTCTTTTATTTGGTGTTTTGGGTATTTAAAGTTCAAGAGCGACGTAAGCAGCAGGTTCTTGAGGGGCTTATTACTGAGCGAACCCTTGAGCTTCGCCAAGCAAACGATAAATTAAACCAAGTAAACTCTCAGCTTAAACTTGTTAGTCACTCTGATGAGCTAACAGGGCTGAGAAGTCGCCGTTTTTTGTTTGATCAACTACCAAAAGATATTGAGCATTTTCAGCGTAACTCGCAGTCATTGCAGGCTCAAGGTAAATCGTTGGTGTTGTTAATTATTAATTTAGATAACTTTAGCCGCATTAACGATGCCTATGGTCCTATTGCTGGAGATAGCTGTTTACAACAAGTAGCGGCATTACTTAACTCGCGTACTCAAGGTTCTGATTATGTTGCCCGTTGGAGTGGTGATGAGTTCTTACTGTTATTGCGCGATTTTAAATGTAATTTAATCGACAGCTATGTATCTGAATTATGCCAAGCAATTGCAGATTATTCGTTTCAGCTTCCTAACGGTGAAACAACCAATATAACAGCGTCAGTCGGGTGGTCGTTCTATCCGTTACCTCTCTTAGGTGGGCAAGTTATTAGCTGGGAAACATCAATTAATCTAGCTGACATAGCATTACATCAAGTTAAAAAACGCGGCGGCGATGGCGTCGCTAATATTACCTTTGACGAGCAATTAGATGCATTTGAGTTTGAGCAAAACCCCAATGTTGAACAGCAAATTGGTTTGTTACAAAGCAATGGTCTAGCCGATATTAAGGTATGGATGCGCTAGAGGTTATAGATGAGCAATAAAAAAGGAGCCAATGGCTCCTTTTTTATTAAACACGATAAGTGTTAGCTCATAAATGATTTAATTGAAGTTAAAATACCGTGTTCACCTAACCCCATTTCATCGTGCATTTGCTGTTGTGTGCCATGTTTAATGAATTCATCAGGAATACCTAAGTTAAGCACTTTTACATCGGCTTTAATGCTCGTTAAATATTCATTAACTGCAGAGCCTGCACCGCCCGCAATCGCGTTATCTTCAAGGGTTACAATAATATCGTGATCATTAATCAGCTCATTAATTAATGCCGTATCAAGTGGCTTAATAAATCGCATGTTTACTAGAGTGGCATTGAGCTCATCAGTGGCAAGTTGTGCGTTTTCAAGCAAGGTACCAAATGACAATATAGCCACTTTAGTACCTTTTTTAATTACATTCGCTTTACCCATTTCAAGTTGTTGCATAGTGCTTTGAATGTCTGCTGAGCCTGCACTACCACGCGGGTAACGAACAGCAACAGGACAATTAGCTTGATAGCCTGTATAAAGCATATGACGGCATTCGTTAGTATCACTTGGGGCCATAATGACCATATTAGGTATACAGCGCATAAAGCTTAAGTCGTAGGCGCCTTGATGGGTTTCACCATCGGCTCCAACAATACCGGCGCGGTCTATAGCAAATAATACCGGTAGGTTTTGCAGTGCAACGTCGTGAATTAGTTGATCGTACGCGCGTTGTAAAAAGCTAGAATAGATAGCCACAACGGGCTTTAAGCCCTCACAAGCAAAACCTGCAGCAAGAGTAACAGCGTGTTGTTCTGCTATTGCTACGTCAAAGTATTGTTCTGGATACTCTTTAGAAAAACGTACCATGCCTGAACCTTCACGCATAGCTGGCGTGATTGCCATGAGCTTACTGTCTTGCTCGGCCATGTCACAAAGCCAATCACCAAACACATTTGAGAAAGTCGCCGCACCTGGCTTAGATTTTGGTAAGCTTGATGTTGCAGGATCAAATTTTGGTACGCCATGATAACCAATCGGATCGGCTTCGGCAGGCTTGTAACCTTTGCCTTTCTGGGTTTTTATATGTAAAAGCTGTGGGCCTTTTAAGTTACGCATATTGCGCAGCGTATCAACCAACATATTCACATCATGTCCATCAATTGGGCCAATGTAATTTAGACCTAATTCTTCAAAAAAAGTACCCGGGATCATCATCCCTTTAATGTGTTCTTCCATACGGCTGGCAAGCTCTTTTACCGGCGGTACACCAGAGAGCAGCTTTTTACTGCCTTCGCGGATGTTGGTATAAAAGCTACCTGATAAAATACGCGCAAAATGATTGGTTAACGCACCGACATTTTCAGATATCGACATTTCGTTATCGTTCAAAATGATCAGCATGTCTGATTTAACATCGCCAAGGTGGTTCATTGCTTCAAAGGCCATACCAGCAGTAATTGCGCCATCGCCTATTACCGCGACTGTTTTACGCCCTTTGCCTTCTTTTTGTGCAGCAATAGACATACCTAACGCCGCAGAAATTGAGGTACTTGAATGGCCAACACTAAAGGTGTCGTATTCACTTTCATCTCTAAAAGGGAAAGGATGCAATCCGTCTTTTTGGCGAATGGTATGCATTTGATCACGACGGCCAGTCAGTATTTTATGCGGATAAGCTTGATGACCCACATCCCAGACCAAGCGGTCATCGGGTGTGTTGTATACATAATGTAGTGCAACGGTAAGTTCTACGGTTCCTAAACCAGACGCTAAATGGCCGCTACTTTGCGATACCGAATTGAGTAAATAGTCACGCAATTCATGGCTAAATGCAGGAAGCTTATCTTGTGCTAAGTCTCGCAAGTGGGCTGGTTCGTTCACCAAATCAAGTAATGGATACTTGCTGCTATCAAGTGTCATGGTTTTTTATATATCCTTCGCTAATATTAACCCTCCTCAAAACAAACGAGGTTTAAAAGGCGACTTAATATTCAGTAATAATTTTATACTAAGAGTTAATACGTTTTAGCTGTATTTAATGGTCACGTTCAATTAAATAGTTAGCCAATGCCGCTAAATCTGTTGTGTCTGCGTCAATGTTAGCTAATGCCTCATGGGCTTGTTGTATTAAATTTTGTGCTTTTTGCTTAGCGCCTAGCATACCTAATAAAGCGGGGTATGTCGCTTTATTCGCTGCAATATCTGACCCTTGTGGCTTGCCTAAAGTAAGCGTATCGCCCTCAACATCTAAAATATCGTCATGAACTTGAAATGCAAGCCCTATAGCGTATCCAAAAGTTGATAAGTTATCTAAAGTTTGTTGGCTTGTATTAGGGGCGCACAGTGCGCCAAGAGTAATCGCACAATTTATTAGCGCACCGGTTTTAAGTTTATGAATGCGTTCTAACTCATCAACAGTAATAACCTTATCGGTTGCTGCAATATCGCGGCCTTGTCCGGCAACCATACCTTGTAACCCCGATGCATGCGCTAGTGCTGCGATCATTTTTAATTGTGCTTCAGTCGAACATTTAAATGTGTGCTTAGCAATAAGTTCAAATGCTAAAGTTTGCAGTGCATCTCCAGCTAAAATCGCTTGTGCTTCACCGTATACAATATGACATGTAGGGCGACCACGGCGTAAATCATCATCATCCATAGCAGGTAAGTCGTCATGCACTAATGAATAACTATGAATACATTCAATGGCTGCGGCAAGTACATCTAAATCACGCTTGTCAGCACCGAGTATTTTACCTGTGGTGTACACTAAAAACGGGCGCAGTCTTTTACCACCATTCATTACACTGTAATGTGTGGCTTCTTTTATAGTATTGTCGCTTTCAAGAGGTTGTTCAAAATAAAGGTTGAGCGTATTAGCTACATCATCTTGAGCGAGTTTTATTTGTTCTTTTATGCTCACGATTATTCCATATCGTTATCAAACTGAGTAAGCGGTGCTTTTTCGTCATTACCCATTAATATCGACACCTTTTGCTCAGCTTGTTGAAGTTTGCCTGAAGATGCGCTCGCAAGTGCAATACCTCGCTCAAATTGCTTTAAAGACTGTTCAAGCGATAAATCACCTTGTTCCATTTCACTGACAATTGTTGTTAACTCTTCTAGTGCTTGTTCGAAACTTAAATTTTCAGGTTTTTTAGTCGCCATCTTTATTTTCAACTTACATAATAAATTTAGACGCCAATTTTAGGGGGAATGCTAAACTAGGTCAAAGAATGATATTGTTTTTTGATAGATAAATGCTGTTGATTGGGTTTTATTGCGTTTCAACGTTATTTTTTAAAATTATTAATTTTGATTAATTAGATTGATTACCTATGTTGATCTAAAATATAACTAATCTTAATTTTACCGTTTATCATAAAAATCACTTAAGTATTTCAGTATCTTGCCGATAAACAATTAATAACAACGCTTGCGAAGAAAAAATATAAAACCTTTGGAGGGAATGTGGATTTAGCAACCATTATTGGGATCCTTGGCGCAATTGGCTTAATTGTCATGTCCATGTTTATGAGTAGTAGCGGTGAAGTCGCTATGTTTTACAATACCCCTTCTGTGGTTATTGTATTCGGTGGTTCCCTTTTTATCGTTTTATCTAATTTTACCATGTCGCAATTTCTTGGCATTGGTAAAGTATGTGCAAAAGCGTTTATGTTTAAAATTGAGCCTCCTGAAGCATTAATCGAAAAAGCGGTAGAATTAGCTGACTCTGCTCGAAAAGGCGGATTTTTAGCCTTAGAAGAAGCCGAAATCCCAAATCCTTTTATGCGCAAAGGCGTTGATATGCTAGTAGATGGGCATGATGCTGATGTGGTACGAGCAACATTACAAAAAGATATTTCGTTAACCACCACTCGCCATGAAATGGGGGCAACCTTATTTAAATCATTAGGTGATATTGCACCTGCAATGGGGATGATCGGTACGTTGATAGGCTTAGTGGCTATGCTCTCGAACATGGATGACCCCAAAGCTATCGGACCGGCAATGGCGGTTGCGTTGTTAACCACATTATACGGTGCGTTTTTAGCAAACGTTGTAGCCATTCCTATTCAGGTAAAACTAGAACTGCGTAAAGACGAAGAGGCCATGAATCAGCGCTTAATTTTAGATGCAGTATTAGGTATTCAAGACGGGCAAAATCCTAAAGTAATTGAAGGGATCTTGAAAAATTATCTAGCTGAATCAAAACGCGCAGTCAATACTGAGGAATAATTATGTCAGATGAAGAGTGCAAATGCCCACCTCCAGGACTTCCTGCGTGGATGGGAACGTTTGCCGATTTAATGTCATTATTAATGTGCTTTTTCGTACTTTTACTCGCATTTTCTGAAATGGATGTACTTAAATTTAAACAAATTGCAGGCTCAATGAAGTTTGCTTTTGGTGTACAAAATAAAATAGAAGTAAAAGACATTCCAAAAGGGACATCTGTTATTGCTATGGAGTTTACGCCGGGTAAACCTGAGCCAACTCCTATAGAAACCATTCAGCAACAAACGGTTGAAATGACCCAACAAATGCTTGAGTTTCAGGCGGGAGATGAAAGCTCCGCAGGTGGACGTCAAGAGCAACGTGGTGAAAAGCGAGGTGGTGAATCAAGCAGTACCTCAGAGGAAGTTGCTGCAGCTACGGCAGTGTCTGCTGCTGATCAAGAGCAAATAAATGACTTAGTTAAAAAAATTGCGCAACAGCTTGAAAAGCAAATTATTGATGGGGCTATTGAGCTTGAATCTTTAGGGCAGCAAATCATAATTCGTATTAGAGAAAATGGCTCGTTTCCATCGGGGAGTGCATTTTTACAACCACAATTTAAACCTATCATTCAAGATATTGGCCGATTACTTAAAGATGTACCCGGTGAAATTACGGTGTCTGGCCATACGGATGATTTTCAGGTATCCAACGAGCTTTACATTAATAACTGGGATTTATCATCTAAACGCGCAGTTGCGGTAGCGAGTGAATTACAAAAAGTTCCAGGTTTTGATAAAACCAGAATGATGGTGGTAGGGCGTGCAGAAACCAGGCCCTTAGTACCTAATGATTCCCGCGAAGATCGCAGACGTAACCGCCGTGTAGAAATATCAATTTTACAAGGCAAGGCAAAAGAGTCAGCGCCAATTGATGTAAGATAGAATGACTTGGCTATGTACCTTTTTTAGCATAGAATGCAACATTCTTAACAAATGTAATGGGGCGAATATGTTGACTAAGTATTGTAGTATGCCTGGTAACGGCGATGGAACTGATGAAGATACAAAAGCTAAGTAAGGTTATTTAGTTTGCCTGAATGGTTTTTGTATTTTGTAAGTATATTAAGCAAAAGCTGGGTTCTTATTTTGAGTCCGGCTATTTTTATATTCTTTATCCTCAAAGATTATTTAGCTCTTAGGTTCGTTGTTATTACTGCCGCTTTTTTCTTATTTGGCACTGTGACCTACTCAAGTTTAATGGCGTTTGATGATGGTATTTATATATACCGTTACCTTGTATGGGCATTAACAGATATTACTTGGATGGCACTTATTGCTTATTGGGGTCTTAAAGATAAAGTGCATTTGTGGCAATGTGTACTTGGGCAGCTTATTGTTATTGGTGCACCCATTCTTCAATTATTTCGCTTAGTTGACCGACACCTTTGGGATTTATCTTATAGCACTGTGATGTATCAAACATTTATGCCTTTAATAAATATTGCCACTGTTGTTGTCTGCTACCTGCCTCTTTTATATCTTTTTGTTAATAAGCGAAATAAAGCTTTAAGTTAGAAACTATAAAAATATCCCCAGTTTTAAACTGATATGCTAAACTACTGTTTATATGAACAGTGTTAGAGCTTGATTATGAAACTTTATATTGCTGAAAAACCTTCATTAGGGCGTGCTATTGCAGATGCGCTTCCAAAACCTCATAAAAAGCATGATGGTTATATTGAAGTGGCGAATGGTGATTGTGTGTCTTGGTGCATAGGTCATTTGCTCGAGCAAGCAGAACCCGATGACTATGATGAGCGTTTTAAAAAATGGCAATTTGAGCATTTACCTATTGTGCCTGAACACTGGCAATTAAAAGCTAAAACAAAAACCCGTAAGCAGCTTACCATTTTAAAAAAATTAATTAAGCAGGCTACAACACTCGTGCATGCTGGCGATCCTGATCGTGAGGGTCAGCTACTGGTTGATGAAGTAATCGAGCAAGCAAAAATTAGTCAAACTAAAAAGCAAAGTATTCAACGCTTATTGATTAGTGATTTAAACTTAACTGCGGTAAAAAAATCACTCAACTCTATGCGGGCTAACCGTGATTTTATCCCTTTGAGTGTATCTGCTTTAGCACGGTCTCGTGCTGATTGGTTGTTTGGTATGAATTTAACGCGAGCTTATACGCTAGCTGGGCAAAAAGCGGGCTTTGGTAATGTGTTGTCGGTTGGGCGAGTACAAACACCTATTTTAGGTTTAGTTGTAAATCGTGATAATGAAATCGCAAATTTTGTATCCAAACCATTTTATGAAGTACTTGCTCATCTTGTTACACCTGAGCAGCAATCATTTACTGCTAAGTGGATACCGAGTAAAGCGTGCGAACCATATCAAGATGAAGAGGGCAGAGTACTTAATAAAGCCTTAGCCGAAAATGTGACTTCACGCATTGCTAATCAGCCCGCAAATGTAACAGCGCTTGAGCAAAAGCAAAAAAAACAAACCGCGCCTCTTCCTTATAACTTATCTGCTTTACAAATAGATGCTGCTAAAGCTTTTGGGATGCCAGCACAAAAAGTACTCGATATTTGCCAAGTTTTATATGAACGTCATAAATTAATTACCTACCCACGCTCAGATAACCGTTACTTACCGAGAGAGCATCACCAAGATGCACCTGCTATTTTAAAAGCGATAGCCGTAAATGGTGGGCAGTCAGTAGAGCTGGTAAATGAGGCAAATGCAAAACAACGTAGTAAATGTTTTAATGATGCAAAAGTGGCCGCTCATCACGCCATTGTGCCGACAGCTAAACAGTTAAAAAGTGTGAGTTTAGCCAATGATGAAGCAAAAATTTATCAGTTAATAAGTCGACACTATTTAATTCAGTTTTATCCCGACTACATTTACAACGAAAGCAAAGTAGAGGTAACCATAGCTGGTGGTTTATTTAAAGCAAGTGCAAAGCAAGATGTAAGCTTAGGTTTTAAATTGCTCATGGGTAAGTCGGAACTCAAAGAAGTAGCTACATTACCTTATTTAGAAAAAGGCATGGCACTTACTTGTACTAAAGGTGAAGTGGTGCAAAAGCATACATCTCCTCCGGCTCATTTTACCGATGCAACCTTACTTGCTGCTATGACGGGAATTAGCCGTTATGTAAAAGACCTGCAAATCAAAAAAATATTAAAAGAAACAGATGGCCTCGGTACAGAAGCAACGCGTGCAGGCATTATTGAGCTGTTATTTAAACGTCGCTTTTTAAAACGTGAGGGAAAAGCAATTAAAGCAACTGAAACAGGTCTGGCATTAATTAGTGTATTACCAGAGGGATTATCAAGCCCCGACTTAACTGCAAAATGGGAGTCGAGTTTAGGTGATATTGCACAGCAAGCAATGAGTTATCAGCAGTTTATACAACCTTTATTATCCGATTTAACTAATTTTGTAAGTCAAGCGGCGAACTGCAATAGTCAGGCATTTGCACTGTTACCTAAAACGTCACCTAAAAAGCGCTTTGCCAAACGTACAAAAAAAGCGCCGTATAAAAAGTCGAGTTATAAAAAAAGCCCTGCGGTAAATTAATCGCAGGGCTTACATATAGCGTTGAAGGTCACTGATTGAATAGTGCCACAGCGGCGTTACTCATTGCCTTTATTCCTGTAGGCAGTGCTACTTTATAATCAGGCGCAAATTTACTTGAATGTAACGAGGGCAGTGTTTCGTTATTTTTTATTGCCTTGGCGTACTGCTGTTGGTTAACGCCACCTAGCCAAAATAAGGTGATAGGAATATTTTCGTCGGTGCGCCCGTATAATCCAAAGTCTTCACCGGCCATTACCGCTTCTGTTTCGAGCACGTTTGCATCACCTATCGCACTTTTTATAGCGTTTCGAACAAGGTTAGTTTGTACTGGGTTATTGTAAGTTGATGGAATTGATTCATCTTCATGAACTTTCACTACAGGGTAGAGAGATTCCTCGAGGCCTGCACTTTGTGCTATACCTGCAGTAATACGTTTAATTGCCACTATTTGTGCGTTACGTATATCTGGATTGTAGCTGCGTAGCGTAAGTTGCAACTTAACTTCATCAGAAATAACATTGTGTTTAGAGCCACCATGAATGGAACCCACCGTTATCACTGAAGGCTCAAGTGGAGAAAGCTCACGACTAGTAATTGTTTGTAGTGCAAGTATCGTTCGAGCTGCGATGATCACAGGGTCGATAGTTGTATGCGGGTAAGCACCATGGCCACCTTTGCCTTTTATACTAATATCAACAGAATCAACACTGGCCATAGTGTATTCATTTTTCATTGCCACTTTACCCGCAGCAACGCTAGCGCTTACATGCAAAGCAATAATATGATCTGGTTTAGCGTATTTGTTAAATAATCCTTCCTTGAGCATTGCTTTTGCACCACCGCCTACTTCTTCAGCGGGTTGAGCAACCATCATTAAAGTACCTTGCCACTTATTTTTATGCGTAATTAATTGCTCAGCAGTACCAATAAAAGAGCTCATATGAATATCATGACCACAGCCATGCATAACGCCAACTTCACTACCTTGATCATTAATTGTGGTAATAGTTGATGCGTAAGTTTTGCCTGTTTGCTCTGTTATAGGCAGGCCATCAGTATCAGTTCTGATCATGACGGTAGGGCCTTGACCATTTTTGTAAATTCCGACTACACCATAGCCACCTACATTATCGGTTACGTCAAACCCTAATTTCTGAAGTCGTTCAGCGATTTTTTGACCTGTTTGCTTTTCCTTATATGACAATTCAGGTGATTGATGTAGGTCTAAGTAAAGTTTTTCTATTGCCGGCATGCTGGTATCAAGATCCAACTTAAGTGCTTGCGCATTCAATAATGGGCTGACTAATAAACACAATGCACTTACATACGCTAATTTCATATTTTCCTCACTACCTTCTATTGTATTTAAATGATTTAAACAGATGACTTGTAATTATTATCTTCATCACCATATAAAAACCTAAATAGATGAACATGGCAATAATTCAATGAGCAATATAGTTAGTCTTAACGCACAAAACCTTCAGCAAGTATTGGGTGAAACATCACAACAAAAGTTAGTACTACTTAACTTTTTTTCTCCACAAAGCCCAGAGTGTATTAGCCAAGCAGCTATCTTAGATAAGTTAGCTGCTGAATACAGCAACTATATAGTAGTCGCAAACTTAGACTGCGATGCAGAGCAGGCACTTGCCTCTCAACTTGCCCAACAAGTTGGATTGCAAACTTTACCTACTTTAGTGTTATTAAAAGACTCAGCTCCAGTTGATTTATTAGCGGGTGCTCAAACAGAAAGCCAAGTTCGTGATGCATTATCTAAACATTTACCAGCTCAACAAGACTTATTATTAGAGCAGGCTAAGCAAGCACTGATTAATAGCGACTTAAATGCCGCGTTTACTTATGCCAAACAAGCGTATGAACTTGATAGTCGAAATGCGAGGATTAAATTAGTACTGGCAGATATATGTATACAAATCCACAAACTCGATGAAGCCGCTGCGTTAATAGAAACAATAGATGTAAAAGAGCAAGATGCATACTTTAATAATATTAAGGCAAAATGTGAGGCCGCATTAGAGGCAACCGATTCACCGCAGATAAAAGAACTTCAAGAAAAAGTCGCTAAACATCCAAATGAACTTGATTTGCAAATGCAGCTAAGTAACCTTTTAAATGAAGCGGGAAGGAAAGAAGAGGCATTAGAAGCACTCTTTACTATCCTTAAAAAGGATCTTAACTATGATGAAGCCAAACCAAACTTCTTAGCAATAATCGCCTCTTTACCTGACGGCGATGCATTAGCCGCTAAATATCGCCGCAAGCTCTATAGTATTTTATATTAACGGCTAATTAGAACCTTTATAAAAGCATCTAACTAAAGATGCTTTTTTGTTTTCTACATTCAAAAAGAGGATAAATGCAGGGTTATCCACAGGGTTTTGTGGGTAACATGTGTGTCTAGGTGGGGTATCTTTGGGGTAAAAATTAAATGCAAAAAAGCCTTTAAAAACGCTTGCGTTAAAATCGATTCTCCCTATAATGCGACCCCACTGAGACGGGGAACGCCAACGCATAGCGAGGCACGAGCTAATCAGTGAGTCGAGTAAAACTTAGTTTCGAAAACTTTAAAGTTTAACAAAATTAAGTGTTGACAAAAAAATAGGAAAGCGTAAGATGCGCAGCCCTAGCGAGATAAAGTTTAACGCTTTAATCGCAACGTTCTTTAACAATATAAAGCAATCATCTGTGTGGGCACTCGTACAGATTGAGTTCTAACAGCCAAGCTACTTAGGTAGTGAGGCAAACAAATTTAGAGTCTCAATGTGATTTCTCGAAAGAGAAGCTGAGTGACCAACAGAATAGTTACTTAGGTAATTATTCAGCACAGTCAATTCAATATCGAAAGATATTAAATAAATTCAGAATTCATTGAGCTGTCGAAAGACAAAAAACTTTTTAATTGAAGAGTTTGATCATGGCTCAGATTGAACGCTGGCGGCAGGCCTAACACATGCAAGTCGAGCGGTAACAGAAAGTAGCTTGCTACTTTGCTGACGAGCGGCGGACGGGTGAGTAATGCTTGGGAACATGCCTTGAGGTGGGGGACAACAGTTGGAAACGACTGCTAATACCGCATAATGTCTACGGACCAAAGGGGGCTTCGGCTCTCGCCTTTAGATTGGCCCAAGTGGGATTAGCTAGTTGGTGAGGTAATGGCTCACCAAGGCGACGATCCCTAGCTGGTTTGAGAGGATGATCAGCCACACTGGGACTGAGACACGGCCCAGACTCCTACGGGAGGCAGCAGTGGGGAATATTGCACAATGGGCGCAAGCCTGATGCAGCCATGCCGCGTGTGTGAAGAAGGCCTTCGGGTTGTAAAGCACTTTCAGTCAGGAGGAAAGGTTAGTAGTTAATACCTGCTAGCTGTGACGTTACTGACAGAAGAAGCACCGGCTAACTCCGTGCCAGCAGCCGCGGTAATACGGAGGGTGCGAGCGTTAATCGGAATTACTGGGCGTAAAGCGTACGCAGGCGGTTTGTTAAGCGAGATGTGAAAGCCCCGGGCTCAACCTGGGAACTGCATTTCGAACTGGCAAACTAGAGTGTGATAGAGGGTGGTAGAATTTCAGGTGTAGCGGTGAAATGCGTAGAGATCTGAAGGAATACCGATGGCGAAGGCAGCCACCTGGGTCAACACTGACGCTCATGTACGAAAGCGTGGGGAGCAAACAGGATTAGATACCCTGGTAGTCCACGCCGTAAACGATGTCTACTAGAAGCTCGGAACCTCGGTTCTGTTTTTCAAAGCTAACGCATTAAGTAGACCGCCTGGGGAGTACGGCCGCAAGGTTAAAACTCAAATGAATTGACGGGGGCCCGCACAAGCGGTGGAGCATGTGGTTTAATTCGATGCAACGCGAAGAACCTTACCTACACTTGACATACAGAGAACTTACCAGAGATGGTTTGGTGCCTTCGGGAACTCTGATACAGGTGCTGCATGGCTGTCGTCAGCTCGTGTTGTGAGATGTTGGGTTAAGTCCCGCAACGAGCGCAACCCCTATCCTTAGTTGCTAGCAGGTAATGCTGAGAACTCTAAGGAGACTGCCGGTGATAAACCGGAGGAAGGTGGGGACGACGTCAAGTCATCATGGCCCTTACGTGTAGGGCTACACACGTGCTACAATGGCGCATACAGAGTGCTGCGAACTCGCGAGAGTAAGCGAATCACTTAAAGTGCGTCGTAGTCCGGATTGGAGTCTGCAACTCGACTCCATGAAGTCGGAATCGCTAGTAATCGCGTATCAGAATGACGCGGTGAATACGTTCCCGGGCCTTGTACACACCGCCCGTCACACCATGGGAGTGGGTTGCTCCAGAAGTAGATAGTCTAACCCTCGGGAGGACGTTTACCACGGAGTGATTCATGACTGGGGTGAAGTCGTAACAAGGTAGCCCTAGGGGAACCTGGGGCTGGATCACCTCCTTATACGATTTAGAACTTATTTGTTCGTAGTGTCCACACAGATGATTGTTAGTTAGTTTCACCCTTTGGGTTAACTAATTAATATGCTCTTTAAAAATTTGGAAAAGCTGATAATAAAATTCGTATAAATACATTGTATTTGTACAGAGTTTTCAAAAGTAAAAAAGAATGATAGCAGTATCATTCAGTGCCATTTAATGAACGTTTACGTTTGTTGATTGGTATCTACTTTAGTATTCAATATTAACTTCTGGCGAAGTTAAACTGTCACAAAACAAAGACCCGTTTGGGTTGTATGGTTAAGTGACTAAGCGTACACGGTGGATGCCTTGGCAGTTGGAGGCGATGAAGGACGTATTAACTTGCGATAAGCCTAGTCAAGCTAGTAAAAAGCACTTGAGACTAGGATTTCCGAATGGGGAAACCCACCTGCTTGCAGGTATCGTTAACTGAATACATAGGTTAACGAGGCGAACGCGGAGAACTGAAACATCTAAGTACCCGTAGGAAAAGAAATCAACCGAGATTCCGATAGTAGCGGCGAGCGAAATCGGAACAGCCCTTAAGCTTATTATGTGTTAATGGAAGGCTCTGGAAAGTGCCACGATACAGGGTGATAGTCCCGTACATGAAAACGCATTTTAAGTGAAATCGAGTAGGTCGGAGCACGTGAAACTTTGACTGAATATAGGTGGACCATCATCTAAGGCTAAATACTCCCAACTGACCGATAGTGAACCAGTACCGTGAGGGAAAGGCGAAAAGAACCCCTGTGAGGGGAGTGAAATAGAACCTGAAACCGTGTACGTACAAGCAGTAGGAGCCCACTTGTTGGGTGACTGCGTACCTTTTGTATAATGGGTCAGCGACTTATATTTTGTAGCGAGGTTAACCGATTAGGGTAGCCGTAGGGAAACCGAGTCTTAACTGGGCGAATAGTTGCAAGGTATAGACCCGAAACCCGGTGATCTAGCCATGGGCAGGTTGAAGGTTGAGTAACATCAACTGGAGGACCGAACCCACTAACGTTGAAAAGTTAGGGGATGACCTGTGGTTAGGAGTGAAAGGCTAATCAAACCGGGAGATAGCTGGTTCTCCCCGAAATCTATTTAGGTAGAGCCTCGGACGAATACTTACGGGGGTAGAGCACTGTTAAGGCTAGGGGTCATCCCGACTTACCAACCCTTTGCAAACTCCGAATACCGTAAAGTACTATCCGGGAGACACACGGCGGGTGCTAACGTCCGTCGTGAAGAGGGAAACAACCCAGACCGCCAGCTAAGGTCCCAAAGTCATAGTTAAGTGGGAAACGATGTGGAAAGGCCCAGACAGCCAGGAGGTTGGCTTAGAAGCAGCCATCCTTTAAAGAAAGCGTAATAGCTCACTGGTCGAGTCGGTCTGCGCGGAAGATGTAACGGGGCTAAACTATGCACCGAAGCTGCGGATTCAGAATTTATTCTGAGTGGTAGGGGAGCGTTCTGTAAGCGGTTGAAGGTGTACCGGGAGGTATGCTGGACGTATCAGAAGTGCGAATGCTGACATGAGTAACGATAATGCGGGTGAAAAACCCGCACGCCGGAAGACCAAGGGTTCCTATCCCATGTTAATCAGGGTAGGGTAAGTCGACCCCTAAGGCGAGGCCGAAAGGCGTAGTCGATGGGAAACGGATTAATATTTCCGTACTTGGTATAATTGCGATGGGGGGACGGAGCAGGCTAAGCAAGCATGGCGATGGTAGTCCATGTGAAAGTGTGTAGGCTAGCGACTTAGGTAAATCCGGGTTGCTGTTAGGCTGAGACACGAGACGAGTCACCAAGGTGATGAAGTTGCTGATGCCATACTTCCAGGAAAAGCCTCTAAGCTTCAGATTATACCGAATCGTACCCCAAACCGACACAGGTGGTCAGGTAGAGAATACTAAGGCGCTTGAGAGAACTCGGGTGAAGGAACTAGGCAAAATCGTACCGTAACTTCGGGAGAAGGTACGCTCCGATTGGTGATGGGACTTGCTCCCTAAGCTGATTGGAGCCGCAGTGACCAGGTGGCTGGGACTGTTTATTAAAAACACAGCACTGTGCAAAATCGCAAGATGACGTATACGGTGTGACACCTGCCCGGTGCCGGAAGGTTAATTGATGGGGTTATCTTCGGAGAAGCTCTTGATCGAAGCCCCGGTAAACGGCGGCCGTAACTATAACGGTCCTAAGGTAGCGAAATTCCTTGTCGGGTAAGTTCCGACCTGCACGAATGGTGTAACCATGGCCACGCTGTCTCCACCCGAGACTCAGTGAAATTGAAATCGCAGTGAAGATGCTGTGTACCCGCGGCTAGACGGAAAGACCCCGTGAACCTTTACTACAGCTTGGCACTGAACATTGAACCTACATGTGTAGGATAGGTGGGAGACTTAGAAGCAGAGACGCTAGTTTTTGTGGAGTCGTCCTTGAAATACCACCCTTGTAGTTTTGATGTTCTAACGTTGGCCCCTGAATCGGGGTTACGGACAGTGCCTGGTGGGTAGTTTGACTGGGGCGGTCTCCTCCCAAAGAGTAACGGAGGAGCACGAAGGTTGGCTAAGTACGGTCGGACATCGTACGGTTAGTGTAATGGTAGAAGCCAGCTTAACTGCGAGACAGACACGTCGAGCAGGTACGAAAGTAGGTCATAGTGATCCGGTGGTTCTGAATGGAAGGGCCATCGCTCAACGGATAAAAGGTACTCCGGGGATAACAGGCTGATACCGCCCAAGAGTTCATATCGACGGCGGTGTTTGGCACCTCGATGTCGGCTCATCACATCCTGGGGCTGAAGTCGGTCCCAAGGGTATGGCTGTTCGCCATTTAAAGTGGTACGCGAGCTGGGTTTAGAACGTCGTGAGACAGTTCGGTCCCTATCTGCCGTGGGCGTTTGAGAATTGAGAGGGGTTGCTCCTAGTACGAGAGGACCGGAGTGAACGAACCGCTGGTGTTCGGGTTGTCATGCCAATGGCATTGCCCGGTAGCTACGTTCGGAACTGATAAGCGCTGAAAGCATCTAAGCGCGAAGCAGGCCTCGAGATGAGTTCTCACTAGACTTTTAAAGTCTCTGAAGGGCCGTTGAAGACTACAACGTTGATAGGCAAGATGTGGAAGTGGTGTGAGCCATTAAGCTAACTTGTACTAATTACCCGTGAGGCTTAACCATACAACGCCAAACGCGTTTTATGTGATAGTTGAAAGCGCAAGAAGTTAATCTAACTAAAGTAGATACTTGAAGACTTTATTATCAGAAATTCCAAATTTTAGTTAGTGCGTAGTAATACGAACTGACACCAAATTTGCTTGGTGACAATAGCGTTTTGGACCCACCTGACCCCATGCCGAACTCAGTAGTGAAACGAAACAGCGCCGATGATAGTGTAGCATTTGCTATGTGAAAGTAGGACATTACCAGGCTCCAAATTTAGTCGAAAGACTTTAAATTTAAAAATAAATAATAAGAAAATTGAAAAGAATTTTCTTGGTGACAATAGCGTTTTGGACCCACCTGACCCCATGCCGAACTCAGTAGTGAAACGAAACAGCGCCAATGATAGTGTAGCATTTGCTATGTGAAAGTAGGACATTACCAGGATCCAAATAAGAGAAACCCGTTACAGCGATGTAACGGGTTTTTTGCTGTCTGGGATTTAATAAATAGCCAAGAGCCCATGCCGAACTCAGTGGTGGCCGTTCTCGTATATCCTGTGCTCCACGGCATTCGTATTCCTAAACAGCTCGAAGGCGAGCCCCGCAAAAGGCCGCCCCGACACAATGATAGTGTCGCATTTGCTATGTGACTTTCTACTGCTGTGGGCACCATGACATTACCAGGATCCAAATAAGAGAAACCCGTTACAGCGATGTGACGGGTTTTTTGCTGTCTGGGATTTAATAAATAGCCAAGAGCCCATGCCGAACTCAGTGGTGGCCTTTCTCGTACATCCTGTGCTCCACGGCATTCGTATTCCTAAACAGCTCAAAGGCGAGCCCCGCACAAGGCCGCCCCGACACAATGATAGTGTCGCATTTGCTATGTGATTTTCTACCGCTGTGGGCACCATGACATTACCAGGATCCAATTAAAGAAACCCGTTACAGCAATGTAACGGGTTTTTGTTGTTTGAGATAAAGAAAAACATCAAGCCAAGACTGTATATGGAACTTAGTAGTGGCCGCTCTTGCATATCTTGTGCTCCATGGCATTCGTATTCCTATACATCAAACAAAACAGCTTGGAACTAAACAAAAAAGTGGGATGTTCTATTGTATTGTCGCTATAAATTAGCGCACTGGCTCCAAATAACAGAACCACGTTACAGCAAAATGCTGGTTTTTTATTGTTTTAAATTTGAAGATGAATTACGCAATATCTTAAAAAAAGAGACTGCCAGCCAATCTCATCATGTATATGCTTCCTATCAGATTACTAATAACTTATAGACTTAACATTCTCATGCAGTTATAGATCCTACGTGTTAAAATTTGATTTTAACTTTGCATATTATTGAGGTGTCTATTGCCAACCAGTGATTATCAACGAGTGCTAAATGAGATAACTCAAGAGGTTAAACCTTTATTGAGCCAAGGTAAGGTTGCTGATTATATCCCTGCTCTTGCTGAAGTTGATCTTGAGCAGTTTTCTATTGCCATTTACACCACTGAGGGGGAGATATTTTGCGCGGGTGATTGTGAACAGCGTTTTACTATTCAATCTGTTTCTAAAGTAATGACTCTTACATTAGCGCTGCAACGTTATGGCGATGAACTATGGAGTAGAGTGGGTAAAGAGCCCTCTGGAACAGCATTTAATTCACTGACACAGCTTGAGTTTGAAAAAGGCATACCCCGTAACCCATTTATTAATGCGGGTGCCATAGTTACCTGTGATGCTTTATATAGTCGTTTATCAGCACCCATGCACTCTATGCTGGAAACATTTCGCGATTTATCTGGTAATCGAAGTATCGTAATAGATAAACAAGTGGCTAATTCAGAGTATGAGTTTAGGCATCGAAATGCGGCAATGGCACACTTAATGAAATCATTCGGTAACTTTGAAAATGAAGTTGATGATGTGCTGTGGTCATACTTTAATTTTTGTGCCATAGAACTTAATTGTATCGAACTTGCTAAGGCGTACAATTTTTTAGCTAATAAAGGGATAGATTACAGTTCTTCTAAACGAGTGCTTTCTAGTCGTCAGAATAAGCAACTAAATTCGTTGTTATTTACCAGTGGTTTATATGATGCGGCGGGTGATTTTGGTTATCGAGTAGGAATGCCGGGCAAATCAGGTGTTTCTGGCACTATATTGGCGGTGTTACCGAATAGATTTACTGTGGCAGTGTACTCCCCAGGATTAAACTCTTTTGGTAATTCAGTCGCAGGAATAGCAGCATTAGAGCTGCTATCTAAAAAGCTTGATATATCGATATTTTAAATACGCTTAGTGCATTGGGATTTTATTGATCCCAATACACTTGCTCTAAGCAATCTTCGCGCTCTGGTAAGCCACGTGATAAGCGTGGAGAATGCTGAACCAGTACTTCGTAACTTGCACGGTTGGCGTATTTACTAATTTGAGCGAGCGAAGAGTAGGTAATCGCTTGTTGCTGATGTTTTGCTGAATTAGCAACGTTCAACTTATGATAAACATTCGCTGATAAGTCATGCAATACAGCGGCTAAAGCACAATCACCAGCGCCGTTGGTATTTTTAATCGAGTCAGGCCCGCCCATAAACGGAGCAGTATGACTATATGCCTTTATTGGGTTTTCACAGTCAACTTTACGCATTGCACGTGAAAACTCATAACGATTAAAGTCAGGGATAGCACCAGGCAAAAGTGGATACTCTGTTTCGCGTTTGAAACTGTCATCAACAAAACCGGCCATAAATAAGCCTTTTTCACCGGCAGTACAAATTACTAAATCAACCCAGTCTAATGCTTTGTCGGCAGCTAGTAATGGATCTTCAAATCCAGTAATTGCTTGGCCTTCTTCTTCGTTCATAGCAAGGATATCAACATGCTTTTCTACAAAGTTAGCCCACCATGTCGGATCCTGCTCGATAAGAAACTTAGTACCGAGTGTTAATACAACCGGTACATCTGCATCGTTAGCATACTTGATTGCTTGCATGGTCGCTTCGGTCATGGTTTCATCGCCTTGAGTACGCATTAAATAAGCGCTAATCACTAATGCCGATGAGCCTTCGATTAGCTCTTTATCAATTGACTCAGGCTTTAGATAATTCATTAGGCCAGCACTAATGGCAAAGGTGCGTTCACCCGTTTCATCAATCAATGTGAAACAGCGGCCTATAGGACCATCTACAGGCTGTAAGTAGTCTAAGTCTACGCGACTTGAGTTATTACATAAAAAGCGATAAGCATAACTGCCTATTTTTATGTTTTCACTCATTACACCTAATAGCACCGAACGGTCATCAGCAAGTACGGAATAGTTGTGCATCGTGTTGCCAACGGTTCCGCCTGCGAATTCGTAATCGACCATGTCGTTTAGTTTTAAGCGATCGTATAAAGCATTGGTGATGTCATTATCTATAACTTGCGACATCCCTCGGCGCAATTGAAATTCATCGAGAAAAGCTTGGTCAACCTTAGCTTCTATATCAACAACGATTTGATCGATCCCCGTAATATAGCTGCGGTGTAATCGCTCAGTGGCGTTAAGTTGATTGGTCAGTGGATCTTTGGCTTCCACTGGAAAATAATGTTTATGCCTGCGGCGTCCAGGAAATTTCATTTGCTACCCGTGTTGTGAGCTAAATAAAAAAAGCGAGAGATTATAGCGTAAATCCCGCCTTATGGGCCATGGTAAACCACTTAAATTTGTTTTATTTTTGCAATAAAGTGATCAATTACGCATTTTTTTACGGTAAGTTGGTATAATTACGGCATAAAAAATAGTTAAGTAATAATCATGACAGAGCCATTTGACGACCAATATTGGATGGAACAAGCCCTTGTGTATGCAAAACAAGCAGAGCAACTCGATGAGATCCCGGTAGGCGCCATTATTGTCAAAAATAATCAGCTTATAAGCGCGGGTTATAATCGCTCAATTACCGATAATGACCCATCTGCCCACGCTGAGATGATAGCGGTAAGAGAAGCCGGAAAAGTGCTTAACAACTATCGCTTAATTGACTGCACTTTGTATGTCACGTTAGAGCCTTGCTCTATGTGTGCAGGTCTGTTAGTGCACAGCCGAATTAAACGTTTAGTATTTGGTGCAGCCGATGCTAAAACGGGTTCTGCTGGTTCTATTATGAACTTGTTGCAAGAACCTCGTTTAAACCATCAAGTAGAAATAACGGGTGGGGTTTTAGAGACACAATGTGCTGAGACTATTTCTAGTTTTTTTAAGCGTCGCCGAGCACAAATTAAAGCCGCAAAGCTAGCCGCTCGCAACCTTAACAACGATTAGTCTGCAGCTGCTATTAAGGCGTCTAGCTCAGCCATTTGCTGCATAGCAAACATACGACGGCGCCAAATTATCTTTTTATGTAAGTTTCTTAACATCACTCGACGACGAGTGGCAGTTGAGTGTTTTATACAACGTTTAAGCTGATGTGTACGTCTACGTTTAAGCATTACTTATCCTTATGTGCTTGGTGATGACACAGATTTTAATACAATTGAGCCAGATTATTGAATAATTGATTGCAAGTAAACAACTATTTGCTTTTCTAACATGTAGCTAATATAGCGCGAAATTTTCATAGCGCTTTTATTTTTCTTTTTCTACGCCATCACTAATACGTTGATTTGCATCACCTGGTTTAATGCTTTTATCTTTTGTTTCTTTTTCTTTTTCTTTTTCTTTTTCAGTTTCGGAAGTTGGCGGTATAGTTGCCATTGCATTATTTTCATCTAGCCAAACAAGCGCATCGTAATAGCGACGAATATTATCAACATAAGTCACAGCCACATCACCGCGAGCATAGCCATAGCGTGTGTTACGGTAGTGACGTTTTTTTACTAGTAATGGTAAGCGCTTTTTAACGTCAGCCCATTTATCAGGGCTAGCTCCCTGTTGTTCGGTAATTATGCGGGCATCATTAACGTGCCCCCAACCAACATTATAAGCGGCAAGTGCAAGCCAAGTACGATCAGGCTGCGGGATTCTATCTGGTATACGCTTAATTAATTTAGCTAAGTATTTTGCACCGCCACGTATGTTTTGTTCTGGCTCTAAGCGGTTAGTAACACCGACTTGTTTTGCTGTGCGCCTTGTTAGCATCATAATTCCACGCACACCTGTTGGCGATTTAGCTCGAGGGTTCCACATCGACTCTTGGTAACTCAATGCAGCAAGTAAGCGCCAATCAAGGCTACCTGCATATTGTATAAACCAAGGCTGATATTTAGGCAGTGTCTCTTTTATTGCATCTATGTAGGCTAAGGTATTAACGTAATTAAACTGACGGACATGGCCAAAGTACTTCTCTTCAAGTACATAAAGTTGATTGTTTTGTTTTGCTTCACCAAAAAAAGGAACTAGCAATGCGTACAATGAGTCATCATTCGACTTTCTTAGTATCCATGCAATTGAATCATTACGGGTAACTGAAAAGCCAATACTCAAGTTAGGGTGATAGCGCCTAAACAACGCTAATGTATGTGAATCCGCTAAGGTGTAATCTATTTCCCCATCAATAACGGCTTGTAATAACTCTTCTTCATCAAACTCTTCGGTTTCACTCCAAGTTAAATCTGGGTTGTTTTGTTTTATTTCTTCTAATGTTAATGAATGACTACTTTTAGCGATAACGGTGAAGTTTCCGGTTAAATCATCAAAATCACGAGGGCGTTCACGCCCTTGTTTAAAAACTAATTTTTGACTTATCGTTCTGTAAGTTGGGCCATAGCGGTAACGTTTGGCGCGCGCCTTGTTAAAAGTAAGCCCAGAGGCAATTAAATCGAGATCGCCACTATCTAAGCGCGCAAACATATCGGATAAATTAAAAAAGGGCACAATTTCAAGCTCTACCCCAAGGTAGTCGGCGAATGCTTGAGAGAGTTCAAATTCAAAGCCTTGTTCTCCTTGAACAGCTTGATAATAATTACTTGCACTGGCAAGTGTACCAACGCGAATTTTATTTTCTGATTTAATTTGGGCGAGCTGTGTTGACTGCTCTTGTGTGTTACAGGCACACAAAAGGATGACTAACGTAATGATTGTTATTAGCTTTATCTTCAACATATTCGCCTCTTTAGCATCGTATCTCCTGTTATAACAAAACTTACTGATTACGTCACTTACCGTTTAATCGCAGCCAGTAAAAAATAGGTGTAAACAAAAAGAAAAAGTTAATTTAATGAAAAGCGCATTTTTGAGTTAAATCTGAGAGTAATTTGGACTATAATACGCGCCTAAAATATCGTTCAATCCCTAACCCCGGGTGAAATTACTTATGTTGATCCTTCGTGGTGCACCAGCACTTTCAGAGTTCAGAGTTAATAAAATTTTAGCGCGTTGCCAACAATTGCAACTTCCTGTCACCAATGTATATGCCGAATACGCTCACTTTGCCGATTTAACATCGCCATTAAACAATGATGAGCAAACCAAACTTGAGAAGTTATTAACCTATGGACCAACAATTGCTGAGCATGCGCCAGCGGGTCAGTTGGTATTAGTAACGCCTCGCCCTGGTACTATTTCGCCATGGGCTTCAAAAGCGACTGATATCGCTCATAACTGTGGGCTTAAGCAAGTTCATCGCGTAGAGCGAGGAATAGCATATTATGTTGAGGGTGATTTAAGCACCGATCAGCTTACACAGGTTACAGCGCTTCTTCATGACCGCATGACTGAAGCTACTCACAGCAAATTAGAAGATGCAGCGCAGTTATTTCGCAGCGATGCGCCACGCCCAATGTCATCAGTTGATATTTTAGGTGGCGGCCGCGAAGCATTAGCCGTAGCCAATATAGAGCAAGGGTTTGCACTTGCTGATGATGAAATTGACTACTTAGTAGAAAACTTCATCAAGTTAGGGCGCAATCCTAACGACATCGAATTATTCATGTTTGCACAAGCAAACTCAGAGCATTGTCGTCATAAAATATTTAATGCTGATTGGACTATCGATGGTATTGAACAGCCAAAGTCGCTGTTTAAAATGATTAAAAATACCTTTGAGCACAATCCTGAAAATGTATTGTCTGCTTATAAAGATAATGCAGCCGTAATGAAAGGCTCAAAGGCGGGTCGCTTCTTCCCGAATGCGCAAGGTGAATATGCGTATCATCAAGAAGACATTGAAATCTTAATGAAAGTTGAAACCCATAACCACCCAACAGCAATAGCTCCTTTCTCTGGTGCGGCGACTGGGTCGGGTGGTGAGATTCGTGATGAAGGCGCAACCGGTCGAGGCTCTAAGCCAAAGGCGGGTTTGGTAGGTTTTACTGTATCTAATTTACGTATTCCAGGTTTTGAACAGCCTTGGGAGAGTGATTTTGGTAAGCCTGGCCGTATTGTTAATGCCCTAGACATTATGACTGAAGGCCCATTAGGTGGTGCTGCGTTTAATAATGAGTTTGGCCGTCCTAACCTTTTAGGTTATTTCCGTACTTACGAAGAAAAAGTAACGAGTCACAATGGTGAAGAGGTACGTGGTTACCACAAGCCAATTATGCTTGCCGGTGGTCTAGGTAATATTCGTGCTGATCATGTTCAAAAAGGCGATATTCCAGTAGGCGCAAAATTGATTGCGCTTGGCGGCCCTGCAATGAACATTGGTTTAGGCGGTGGTGCTGCATCTAGCATGGCATCGGGTCAATCAAACGAAGATTTAGACTTTGCTTCTGTTCAACGTGAAAACCCAGAAATGGAACGTCGTTGTCAAGAAGTGATCGACAAATGTTGGCAGCTAGGTGATGCAAACCCTATTGCGTTTATACACGATGTGGGCGCCGGTGGTTTATCAAATGCATTCCCTGAGCTTGTAGATGATGGTGGCCGTGGTGGTAAATTCCAACTACGTGATATCCCTAATGATGAGCCGGGCATGGCACCACACGAAATTTGGTGTAATGAATCGCAAGAGCGCTATGTGCTTGCTGTGGGCGTTGAAGATTTTGCACGCTTTGAAGCAATTTGTAAGCGTGAGCGCGCACAATATGCAGTTATTGGTGAAGCGACAGAAGAGCGTCATTTAACGGTTGCCGATAGTCATTTTGATAACAGCCCTGTAGATTTACCACTGGATGTATTACTAGGTAAAGCACCTAAAATGCATCGTGATGTTACTTCGCAACAAGTAGTAGGCACTGCATTAAATGTAGAGGCAATTAATCCTGCGGATGCAGCGCAGCGTTTATTACGTTTACCAACCATTGCAGAAAAAACCTTCCTGATTACTATTGGCGATCGCTCTGTAACTGGTTTAGTAGCGCGCGATCAAATGGTAGGCCCATGGCAAGTGCCTGTGGCTAACTGTGCAGTTACCGCAGCAACGTACGATACCTACCACGGTGAAGCTATGTCACTAGGTGAACGTACTCCAGCTGCATTACTTAATTATGGCGCCTCAGCACGTTTGGCTGTGGCCGAGTCTCTTACAAACATTGCTGGTGCTAATATTGGTAGCCTTGAGAACATTAAGTTATCTGCAAATTGGATGGCGGCTGCGGGTCACCCTGGCGAAGACGCAGGTTTATATGAAGCAGTAAAAGCTGTTGGTGAAGAGTTATGTCCAGCACTTGGTTTAACTATACCTGTAGGTAAAGACTCGATGTCGATGAAAACGACATGGAAAAATGAAGATGATACAACTGAGCAATCAGTAACATCGCCTTTATCACTGATTATTACAGCCTTTGGCCGTGTTGACGATGTACGTAAAACGGTGACTCCACAGCTGCGCACTGATAAGGGCGACACTTCGCTTATTTTAGTTGATTTAGGTGCGGGTAAAAACCGACTGGGCGCATCAAGCCTTGCACAAGTTTATAAGCAGCTTGGTGATGTTACTCCAGATGTAGACAGCCCTGAGTTACTAAAAGGCTTTTACAATGCTATGCAGGCGCTAGTGGCTGATAGCAAGCTACTTGCGTATCACGATCGTTCAGACGGTGGCTTGTTTACTACTATCGCTGAAATGGCGTTTACCGGACATACCGGTGTAACCGTAGATTTAGCGACTTTGACAGGCTCTGATATTGAAGCGCTTTATAACGAAGAGTTAGGTGCTGTAATTCAAGTAGCAAACAGTGATTTAGATGCTGTAAAAGCTGTATTTGAGCAGCATGGTGTTGCCGCAATTAGCCATGTGATTGGCTCGCTTAATAATGACGATAACATTGTATTTAATCGTGGTGAGCAAACAGTACTTAATCATACTCGTACTGAGCTTCGTACAATTTGGGCCGAAACAACCTATCAGATGCAAGCGCGTCGTGATAACCCTGAGTGTGCTAAGCAAGAGTTTGACGCTAAATTTGATGCAAAAGACCCAGGCTTAAACGTTAAACTTAACTTTGACTTAAACGAAGATATTGCTGCACCGTACATTGCGACAGGTGCTAAGCCACAAATGGCTATTTTACGTGAGCAGGGCGTTAACTCGCACCTAGAAATGGCTGCTGCGTTTAACCGTGCTGGTTTTGCTGCGGTAGATGTTCACATGAGTGATATTTTAGAAGGTCGTTTAACGCTTGAACAGTTTAAAGGTTTAGTGGCGTGTGGTGGCTTCTCTTACGGTGACGTATTAGGCGCCGGTGAAGGCTGGGCTAAGTCAATATTGTTTAACGATATGGCACGCGATCAGTTCCAAAGCTTCTTCCATCGTGAAGATACCTTTAGCTTAGGTGTATGTAACGGTTGTCAGATGCTATCAACATTAAAAGAGTTGATCCCAGGTACTGAGCATTGGCCACGCTTTGTAACGAACAAGTCAGAGCGTTTTGAAGCACGCTTTAGCTTAGTTGAAATACAAGAGAATCCATCGGTATTCTTTAATGGTATGGCGGGCTCGCGGATGCCAATTGCGGTATCTCATGGTGAAGGCCATGCAGAGTTTGCAAACGACGCAGCAACAAAAGCAGCGCTTGCAAGTGGTACTGTAGCGGTTAAATTTGTTGATAACTACGGCAACCCTACAACGCAATACCCAGCGAACCCGAACGGCTCGCCAGAAGGTATCACAGGTATTACATCAACAGATGGCCGTGCAACTGTAATGATGCCACACCCAGAGCGTGTATTTCGTACTGTTGCTAACTCTTGGCACCCAGATGAGTGGAAAGAGGATAGCCCATGGATGCGTATGTTCCGTAATGCGCGTAAAAATGTAGGTTAATATACACACTAGATTCATGATCTGGATGTAAAATAAAAAAGGCTGCCTTGTGCAGCCTTTTTTGATTATAGTGATTAAAAAACATGTAAGGATAATATGTTTAAGCGCATTGGTTTAATTGTTGGCACTCTTTTACTGAGTCTATTATTACTCGGGTATGTATTTCGCTTGCCTTTACTACAATGGGCCATTGCCCCTGAACTTAAAAAAGCAGGTGTCACATTAAGCTGCCTCGATTTTTCAATTACCTCAAAGTTAAATATACATGCCGATACTGTGTGTTTAAATTACCAAAACCAACAATTACAACTTTCTGATATTACAGCGAGTACAAAGCATGTCAGTGTTCAAAGTGCAATATTAACGCTCAATCCATTACCTAAAAGTGATAACGCTAATCAACCGGCTAAACAGCTTGAGATAGCGCTACCTTCAAATCGCCCACTCATTAATATTAAACAGCTTGTAGTAAACAGTAATCAGCTCAATAAACCATTAAAATTTAGTGTATTAGAACCTGCGCTAAATCAATTTAATGTAACGGGCGATATAAATGCGAGTGCGATTTTAACCACCAATAAAATAAGTGGTCAGCTAGCAGTTGATGACATTTTGTTAAAACAGGTAATAAACACTAAAAACACCTTACTCGATGCTGTTAACTTTAATACTCAACAAGTGTTTAGTTTTGACGGGATTGAGCTTAAGTTGAACGGGGGGATTAGCGCTCAATTTGCTCATACGTTTGATCAATGCCAATTTAATTTATTAACCACTGGCCAGATGGCTACTCGCTTTAATTTAAATAACCAAGCGTTAATCCTAGATACCGGTTCACTTAATAACAAAATTAATTTAAGCCCTCGCTGTACTGAGTTAATTCCACCAAGTAAGTACGCAGATTTTGTAAGCAAACAAGTTGCTTTAAATTGGCAGGTTAAGCTTTCTCAAGCTCTTCGCATAGAACAAGGGGAGCTGAGTATTCCAGTAATCAATTTGATGAGTGAAGGTAATAAACACTTTGATATTTTAATAACAGATACCGCCCTCACTATTAACGCTTTGCTTGATAATATTCAGGCAAAGGTGTCTGCTCAAATAAACACGCCAGATATAAACAGCATTAATATAAGCGCTCAGTTAAATGGTACTAAAGTTAAAGGTGATTACAACGTTGAGCTTGAAAGGCTACCCGCATTTATCCCTGTTACTGCTAATGCGCTTAATTTCAGTGGTTACTTTGAATTAAGTGAATTTATTGACTCAAAACCCATCGGGTACGCACAGAGTAAATTTTCCGTTGCTAGCTTTGAAGCTTTTGATGTAAAAGCAGTGCACTATCAAGGTAGTTTAACCGCGAAAATGGATAAACAATTAAATGCAGAAATTACATTAACTAATCAGTTAAAAAATGCGGCATATAAAGAATTTAAACTTACCAATATAAATAATAGTCTCACGGCAAAAGCAAACCTAGGTGTAGGTGAGTTATTTGCTCATTTAACTGCGAAAACGCAAATTAAGGCTCTTAATAGCGCTGATATAAGACTGCATAATATAAAAATAGACTCGAGTGGATTACAAAGCCGTGCACTTAAAGCGTCGCACCATGCGTTTATAGATGATATTGAGTTGGTGGTAAATCATCATATATCGTCACAGGCACATCCGTTTGAGGTGATTGTGCCAGCGCAAAGTGTGTTGCCATTAAACACCTTTATTAATCAGTTTTATCCACTTGCTAAGCTGACAAAAGGTACTTTTAACGGCAATATTAGTGGCGATGTCAATTTACAAAGGGCATCCATTGATATAGATACTCGCCAATTAAGTGGACTTTATAATGACTACCTTGCAAGTGATTTTAGTAGTGTATTTAGCGGGGAATTTAATTCAGGTAGGCTTAATGTAAAACCCACTACCTTTCATTTAAATGAGTTTAGAGCGGGCGCAGTTATCAAAGGCCTTAAAGGGCAATGGCTCGTCAATAACAATAATGTGCTTGTTAGTAATGTTGAAGGTAATGTGCTTGGCGGTACATTTTTATTAGATAACTATACGCTTGGACAAGAAACCCAAGTTAGCACTGTAACGTTTAATAATATTGATGCAAGTAAGCTGATCACCCTTGATGATAAGTCGGGTATTACTTTAACAGGGCGTTTGGCTGGTACACTGCCGGTGAGCGTTAATAAAAATGGTGTGCACATTAGCCAAGGCAGTCTGTTTAGTCAAGGCGAGGGCAATTTAAAAATTAGCAATAATGCTGCATTTGATTCTGTGATGCAGCAACAGCAAGAGTTGCAACCTGTACTGGGGTTATTGACTGATTTAGATATTCAAAAGCTTAATAGCAGCGTTGTACTTAAAAATGATGGTTGGTTAAAGCTTGGAGTTAATTTACAAGGTTATAATCAGCAAGCGCAGCAGCAAGTTAACTTTAATTACAACCATGAAGAAAACATATTTACGCTTTTACGGGCACTGCGTTTAAGTGATGAAATTACACAAAAAGTTGAGCAACAATTTTCACAAAAAGGAAATGGGCAATGAGACCGTCGTTATCGATAAAAGTGCTGCTCGCGTTAGCAGCAATATCAGCACTAAGTGCGTGCATGCATCGTGTTGAGGTGTCGGCTAAAGAGCCAATCACTATTAATTTAAATGTTAAGGTTGATCATGAAATTCGTGTCAAAGTAGATAAAGAGCTCGATAATTTATTTAGCGATGACAGTGAGTTATTTTAAGGAGCTAGAATATGAATATTAAAAATAAATTAAATATAGTAACCCTAATCAGTGCCGTTTGTATGTCATTTTCAGTTTGGGCTATGAGTTTAGATGAAGCTAAAAGCCAAGGCTTAGTTGGTGAAAACAGCTCAGGCTACCTTGGATTAGTTGTACAAAATACAGAAGCAAAAGCGGTTGTTGATGACGTTAACGAAAAACGTAAGGCACAGTACTTAAAATTAGCTAAAAAGAATAACTTGTCACTTGCACAAGTTGAGGCATTGGCAGCAGCAAAAACAATCGAAAAAACGCAAAGCGGCCATTATATTGAAGTAAATGGTAGCTGGGTCAAAAAATAAAGTTAATGGGTCAACTAAAGGTATTAAAAGCCGAGCTTATACGCTCGGTTTTTTACAGTTTTCTAATAATTGTTGCCAAAAATCAATGCCTTTTCGGCGTGCTAAGTTTATATTATGCTCAGGAATAGACTCAGGTTCGTCATAGTTTTCAAGTGCTTCACTCATACTTGCTTCACGAATTAGGTGCAAGGTAGGAAACGGTGCTCTATTTGTGTAGTTGGCCGGATCGGTTTCATTGCTATCGGCAAATACATAATCAGGATGAAAGTTAGCAATTTGATATTTACCTTCAAAGCCTTGTGCAACCAATAGCGCATTTGCTAAATCGACTAAATCTAAAAAGTCTTCAAAGTCACTAAAACCGTTATCGAACATGATTAGCGTGGTTTCTCGTTCGCTCTCGCGGTCAAGCTCGATACATTGCTCAAGCATATCCATTACAGCATCATCGATAGTCTTAGCGTTACTTACAATGTAATGAATACAGTTGTTTTCGACTTCTTTACGGGCAAACGGGCAAAAGTTATATTTTACAATAACGGATGAAACCCATTCTCGGGTTTGGCTAATAGCTATGTTAGTCACTGTTTTGGCTCTAAGTATTGATTAATAATAGTGAGTGTTTTTTTTATGGCGCCTTGGTTTTTAGCAACACATTGCGCAGCTTTTGTGCCGAGCGTTTGGCATGCCTTTTTATTTTGGCTAAAGGTAATGAGTTGTTGTGCCAGTTCATCTGCATTTTCTACCACGCATGCCCCTTTGAGCTTTGTTAACTCAGGATAGACATGATCAAAGTTATACGTGTGAGGGCCTGTTATTACACCGACCGAAAATGCGGCTGACTCAAGCGGGTTATGACCACCACGACGAATCAAACTACCGCCAATATAACTAACACTAGCCGCGCCGTATAAACACTGTAATTCACCTAGCGTATCGGCAAGTAAAACGTGTTCGTTTTGGTAATTATTTTGGCTACGACGACTAAAGCTTAAAGTACTTTGTGTGAGTAGTTCAGCCACTTTATCAAATTGCTCGGGGTGTCGCGGGGCAATAATCAATAAAGCATCAGGCTGCTTTTTTAACAACTGCTGGTGGGCATCGAGTATTAATTCATGCTCTATAGGGTGAGTAGAACCTGCCACCCATATAAAACGTTCTTGGCTATTATAGTACTGTTTGAGCACGCTCACCTTTGTAAGTTGCTCTTGATTGGGGCTTATATCAAACTTGATTGAACCTGTAACATGGCTTTTTGAAGGCTCAAGCCCAAGTGTAATAAAACGCTCTGCATCTGTTTTATTATGACTGGCTAACGCAGTAATAGATTGCATAATACGGTGAGTTAACTGCGCAACCTTTTGATAACCCTGCTGCGACTTTTCAGAAAGTCTCGCATTAACAACCAATACCGGGATTTTTTTGTTATGCGCATTAGCCATAATATTTGGCCACAATTCAGTTTCTAAAATACATAGTAACTGCGGTTTTACGCGTTTTAAAAATCGAGCAGTGGCAAAAGGAAAATCGATAGGTAAATAACTAATAGCGACGGTATCTTTAAATTGTGCTGTTATTTGTGCGCGGCCAGTCGGGGTATTACAAGTGATCAAAATATTGAGCTGCGGGTGCTCATTTTGCAACGCTTTAATTAATGGCGTAGCTGCTAATACCTCACCTACAGAAGCACAATGAATAACAACAGGTTTAGTTTTATTAGAAAATAAACAGCGACGTACAAATCCAAAACGTTCTTTAAAATGCGCGCGATAACCCGAATTTTTTTTACCACGTAATACATATAAATAAAATATGATCAAAGGGCTAATAATGATTAGTGCAAGTGAATAAAAAGTGCGTGCCATACTGAGCTTTGTTTAAGGTAATTGTAGCTAGTTTATCGTGAAACGGCTTATTTCTAAACATACAAAGTATAAAAGTTGGTTTGAGTTCATTTACTAGGGTATAAACTAAATCAATGTCATTCAAATCACGCTATTGCATCAGTTTCATGATTTTAGGAAATGCTTATGGTTACTTTTATAACAAAAACGATTTCCATGCAGTAAGCCTTTGATTTTAGTTTCTGTGAAACATCTAATTTAGTTATATAGAGGTGATTTGGCTATAAAATTATGGAATAATGAAATTAATTTTTCCTGCCATTTCAGTTCCAAGAGGAATATCTCATGTCAATTATAGATTCAGTGGCAACCAGCTACCTAGAAAGTTTAAACCGTCATCAAGTATTGTTTGAAACAATGGAGGCGTATCATCAAGAGGTAATGCAGTTGCTAGAAGCATGTCATAGTGCTTTACAAGCTGGTGGTAAGGTTGTTTGGTTTGGTAATGGCGGCAGTGCTGCCGATGCTCAGCATTTAGCTGCAGAGTTTGTGGTGCGTTATAAATTAGAGCGAGGCCCATTAGCGTCTATTGCTTTGACCACAGACACGTCTATTTTAACAGCGCACAGCAACGATTATCATTTTGATACTGTGTTTGAGCGCCAAGTACAGGCGCTATGTAAGCCTGAGGATATTGTGATTGGTTTAACTACATCAGGTACCAGTAAAAATATTAATTTAGCATTAGAAGCTGCTAACAAAATAGGGGCATTCACGGTTGCACTTACTGGCCGTGACGGCGGGCAAGTAAAAGATATTGCAAAGTTACCTATTATTATCAAAAACGACGAGACCGCGCGTATTCAAGAAGCACACATGTTTATTGGCCATTGGTTATGTGAAGCCATGGATATGGTTGTTGTGGAGCAGCAGTAATGGATTTATCTTTACTAAAGAACTTATCAGCAGCACGTATTTTAGTGGTGGGCGACGTGATGCTCGATCGTTATTGGTATGGTGATTCAGGGCGTATCTCACCAGAAGCGCCAGTACCCGTTGTTAAAGTCAGTAAATTTGAAGACAAGGCTGGCGGTGCGGCTAACGTGGCTAAAAATATAGCCCGTTTAGATGGTAAAGTGGGGTTGTTAGGCCTTATTGGCGAGGATGAAAGTGGGCAAATTTTAGAAAATATTTTAGAAGGTGAAAAAATAAGTTCACAGCTTGTCAGCGTGTGTGATTTACCGACTATTTCTAAAATGCGTGTAATTAGCCGTCACCAGCAAGTGGTACGTTTAGATTTAGAAGAAACTTTTAACGAATCACATAGCCAGCTTTTATTGAATCGATTAGAGCTTGTGCTAAATGATTACGATTTTATAGTGTTTTCTGATTACAACAAAGGCTCGCTATCGCTGATCAAAGAGATGATAAGTGTGGCCAAAAAAGCAGGTAAAACGGTACTTGTTGATCCTAAATCATCGGACTTACAGTTATATCGCGGTGCTGATTATATAACCCCTAATTTAAATGAATTTAAATTAGCAGGCGGGCAAGTGGGCTCAGAAGAGACACTTGCAAGTAGTGCACGAAACCTCATTAGTGATGCGGGTATAACGGCGATGTTACTTACCCGTTCAGAGCAAGGTATGTCGCTTATAAATGCCACTGAAAAATATGATTTTGCAGCTCAAGAGCTTGAGGTCAGTGACGTAACTGGCGCTGGGGATACTGTTATTGCAACCCTTGCCGTTATGTTAGGTGCGGGCATGATGCCTAAAGATGCGGTAGAAATTGCTAATTTAGCAGCCGGTATTGCGGTGAGTAAATTGGGCGCGGCTACGGTTTCTCCAGAAGAGTTAAGCCGAAAACTGGGGCAATACTTACAAGCAACTGGCGAGCATTATCAAACCCCGTTTGATGACGTATTGCAGCATATTGAATTTGCTAAGCAAAATGGTGAAACGATTGTATTTACTAATGGTTGCTTTGATATTTTGCATGCAGGGCATGTGCGGTATTTAGCGCAAGCTAAAGCCCGTGGGGACAGATTAGTGGTTGGTTTAAACAATGATGAATCTATTGCTCGTTTGAAAGGCCCAGAACGCCCAATAAACCCATTAGATGAGCGCGCCATGGTCCTCAGTGCACTTGCCTCCGTTGATTGGGTTATCCCGTTTGGAAGTGCTGATGAAAATGACACGCCGGCAAAACTTATCGAGCAAATAAGCCCTGATATTCTTGTCAAAGGCGGCGACTATACGGTAGAACAAATAGCCGGTGCGGAGCATGTGCTGCGCCATGGCGGAAAAGTCGAAGTGCTTGAGTTTTTAGATGGCTGTTCAACATCAAAAGTGATTAGCAAAATAAAAAGCTAGTTCGCTAATCAAAAAAAGGGGATAAACTGCAGTTTATCCTCTTTTTAATGTTATTAATGAAACTAAAAGTTGTATTCGAACTTAGCAAATGCAGACGTATCGTTTTCTGCTCCATCGTTATTAGAGGCAAGTCCGCCAAGGGTTAAGCGCCCCCCCATGGCAAGCATTCTATAACGTACTTCAAGCTGCTTAGAACTAAATGCGGTTTTTGTGATTGAGTTACCTAAATCTGGATTATTAGGGTAACGGTCGCGGTTGTCGCTGTTATAGTCAATATCACGCAGTTTTACTTGCCAATCAGTTCCGCTTGAGAGTTGCCCAAGTACAGTAAGTACTAGTGACTGCGTATCATTATCATAAGTAGAGCCGATAGGACGGCCATGATAGCGATAGCCTGATTGATAATCTGTGTGCTCATAATAGCAGTTTTCGGTCGTTGACCCCGCAGAGCAAGAGACACCTGTATCAATATATTCTAAGTTGACTAGTAAATTCTGCTCGTAAACGCGATGTGTTGTTTGTAAGCCAAATAAATACGCTCTATCTGCTGGTTTAAATTGTGAGCTCGCATCTTCACCAATGGTACTTGCATAAATAGCATAAGGTTGATTGAACAACGTATCAGACCAGCGAATATCAATACCGGCTAATTGATTACCAATTTTTGACTGT
The DNA here is from genome assembly GCF_018732205.1 of Pseudoalteromonas sp. SiA1. NCBI lineage: Bacteria > Pseudomonadati > Pseudomonadota > Gammaproteobacteria > Alteromonadales > Pseudoalteromonadaceae > Pseudoalteromonas > Pseudoalteromonas sp. SiA1. Next base: position 825,765 of record NZ_CP076084.1, read on the forward strand.
AACTGGCTATCACAATTACTGGTGCCATCAACGCATTCTGTATCACCGGCAATCATATCGATAAAGTCACTAGCCGAGCTTGGTTGTCCTTTCCCTGCCCATTGTGCTGTCCAGCTTAATGCTATTTCTAATTGTTGAACGGGGCGAAAGTTAACACGAGTGCTCCATAATAACGCATCTGGTACAACTCGGGTTGACTCTAGCTTTGCCATTTGTGCAGTAAAGCTCCACTGACCAATCCAACTCAGCCAAGGTGTTTCAAATGCACTGCTTTGTTCTCTGCTGATACTTATTGCAGGAAGTGGTTTGGCGTTACCAGACATAATTAGACTGTTATCAACGCCTGGTCCCCAAAACTGTTCAACCGCACCGGCTCTAAATATCCAATTACCCAAACGATACGCTAAATAGCTATCATCAAGTGAGGTATCATTGCAGTCAGTCAGTGCTTGCTCATTGTTAACTATATTGTCTGTTGTTTTACCGTTGATTAAACACTTTTTACCATCACTGCGGTGATTAAGCGCAATTTTGGCTGCAAAGTTATGTCCTAGGTAAGCATAGGCTGCTGTTAATTCTGACTCTTGGGTATTCGTTGCACCAAAGCTGGTGGTCGCTAATGGATCTGAGCTGGCAAATGCAGAAAGTTGAACACTATGTGAACCACTGTTTTCTGACTTATAACGATGTTTTACACGCAATAACGCATCTTGTAAGCGAGGTGATAATTGCTCTAGTCCGGCATTATCGATATCAGCAATAAAGCTTTTCCACATTAACGGGTAAGTCGTTACCGGGGCTAAAATAACACCTGCATCGGCGAGTTGCTGGATATCCGCTCTTAACCCAAAATCATCAGGTTTAACCCAGGGTTCAGCATAAACAGGGGTACTCATTGCACAAAAAAGCGAAGAAAGTATAAAAATTTTGTTTCGCAAAGCTCAGATCCTTGTGATTGAAATTACCGGTAAGTTTAGCAATCTAAGCATCTTATTGCAGTAATTAAATCTAAATTGGTATGTTAAATCATATAGAAAAATGCTTACCATCTATCGCTAAAAAGTTGCCATTGGTATACTGCAGGTCAAATAAGCCAGTGAGATTGTAATGAGCAAAAAACGACTTTTATTTATTCCTGTGTCATCACCAGAAGGTATTGGTGAATATATGCGCTCATTACAGCTGGCTCAAACTTTAAAGGCTGAGTATGGCAAGCAGTTAGATATTCATTTTATCTTAAATAAGCATACGGCTTATGCTAAAAGCTGCCCGTTTTCTAGCTTACTCTTAAACCAATCGGCAACAAAAGAAAATACGCACGTATGTCAGTTTATTGATCAATACAAACCAGATGCGGTGCTTTTTGATTGCGCAGGACGCGCTGAGCAAATGAAAGCGGCAAAAAAAGTGGGTGCTAAAGTTGTTTTTATTTCGCAGCATGCAAAAAAGCGGGCAAAAGGTTTAAAGCTTAATAGGACTGGTCTTATTGATACTCATTGGGTGGTACAACCGGATTACTGTATTGAACCTCTTTCGTGGTATGAAAAGCTAAAATTGAGCATGTTGCCTTTGGCCTATCCTGCTAATGTTGGGCCATTTACAGTATTTGCATCAGCGCAACAAAAATGCGATGCACTAAACCGTTATCACTTGAAAGAAAAAGAATTCTTTATTGTTAACGCGGGCTCTGGTGGTCATACAGTTAATGGCGTAAATTGCGCAGATATATATTTTCAAGCAGGGCTTGTTATTGCTAAACAAACAGGCTTGAAAGGCGTGGTGGTATTTGGCCCTAATTACACTAAGTCGCTACCTAAAACCAATGAGTTAATTTGTTTGCCAAGCCAAGAGGGAACTGAATTTTTAGCCTTACTCAGTCAGGCTAAAATTGCATTACTGAGCGCGGGTGATACTTTACTACAAGCTATTGCTTTGCAAACCCCAACCATTGCTTGTGCTATTTCAAAAGATCAGAGTGATCGAGTCGCACGTTGTGCAGCCACTGGCGTTGTTAAACAAGCTGAGCTTGATATTTTAGACATCACTCAAAAAGTGCAAGAGCTACTTACTGAGCCAAATTATAACAATACACTCAGCCAATATATGTTGTTAGAAAATGTACATAGCTTTGATGTTATAACGAATGGTGTAAAAGTACTGTTGCAGGGGAATAAGCTATGAATATTGTCATTGTAATTGACTCTCTTGTTGGTGGTGGCGCTGAAAAGGTAATGCTTACATTAGCGCAAGAGATGGTATTAAAAGACCACAATGTGACTATCTTGTCATTGGCGCAAAATATTGAATATGACATTCCAACCACTTTGAACGTTGAAAGTTTATTTTCAGGTCGAGCAACAAAAGTAGATCGATTTTGGCAGATAAAAAAGAATATCAGAGTGTTAGAGGCATGGTTTGAGCAAAAGTTACGGCAACTTGGGTCTATTGATATAGTACTTTCTAATTTAGATCGTAGTAATAACTTATTAGCGCAGAGTAAAATAAAAAATACCCATTTTGTTGTTCATAACTCAGTTAATGCAGAGCTCGCTAGGCAAAAAAAACTAGGCCCGCTTTCATACTTATATCTTAAAAAGAGTAAACAAAATCTTAATGGTAAATCACTGATCTGCGTGTCCAAAGGGGTTGAAGAAGAAATACAACAAGGCAGCTTAATAACCCCAAGTGCTATTACCACTATTTATAATCCATTCAATTTTAAAACAATCAATGATAAAGCTAATGAGGTGAATACAAATATACCCGATTCTCCATATCTTATTCATGTGGGACGTTTAGCTAAACAAAAACGCCATGATATTTTATTTTCTGCATTTGCCAAGTTAGATAAAAAATACAAATTAGTGCTGTTATGTAACAAAAAAGAAAAGGCATTAAAGTTAGCCAAAGAATATGGTATTGAAAATCAGCTTATTGTTCCGGGATTTGTACAAAACCCATATAACTGGATAAAGCAGGCAAAAGCTTTATTGTTAAGTTCAGACTTTGAAGGGTTTGGTAATGTGCTAGTCGAGGCTTTAGCAGTAGGTACGCCTGCTGTCAGTACTGAGTGCCCTCATGGTCCAAGTGAAATACTTACGGGTGAACTAAGTAAATACCTAGTACCTATTGGCCAAGGTGAGCTCCTAGCGCTCGCAGTTAAGCAAGTGCTCGCAGATAACCCAAATGTAACCAACGCAGCTATTTTAGAAAAGGTGTGTGCCGATAGAGTAACAGAGCAATACTTAGCGTTAGCAAACTAGTTTTTATTAGGTTAACCCATTATGGTAGTGTTTATTTAAACTTTGCCAATCGTTTTCTTGCCAATGAAAGCTGCTATTGCGGCTTTGCTCTTTTAAAAATGAGCGCTGTAGTCGAGACATGTTGCTTTGTTGCCATTTTTTATCGGGTGTTTTTATTTCGCCGCGGTCAAAATCGATAATAAAAACGTTGCCACTGTCATCAAATAAAATATTATTAATATTTAAATCAGCGTGATACACCCCTTCATTATGAAATAACGCAATTGTGCTGGCTATTTTTTTTATTTCAATATCATTCAATGCGCGTTCAATCAGTATATCTAATACGCTTTTAGCGCCGCTAACCGCTTCAGTAATAATATCACCTCGGTAAATAAAACCATGGCGGCTCACTTTAGCGGCAATAGGTTTTGGTACATTTAAACCTAGCTCTATTAATTGTGTCATCAAGCTAAACTCTTTATAAACACGGGTATGCTCAAGCCCCCAGTACAAATACTGATCACTGAGTAGCTTTCCTATCAGGCCGCCACGCCAATAATGGCGCAACACAGCCGTTAAATCTGCGTGTTTAAAAAACCATGCGGTTGCACGTCCCTTTTTAGCGCCAACAATTTTTTGCTGTTGCTGCCAAAAGTCGGGGCTAAACCAATCTAACTCTATCTGGCTGCTATATTGAGGATGGCTCAAAATGACATGGTTATTTTTGACGTGTTGATTAAACATAGCTCATAGGGTTTGCTTTAATATGTGCACATATTAACGTGTTTTAACGCTAAGGATAAGTACTTGCAATGACGCGATTATAATTTAAGATCAGGTTTTATTATTTTACCTCCAAGGAAACGTGTGACTTCAGCGCCTACTTACACTTCAATTTGTATTTTACGTCTTTCTGCTATTGGTGATGTATGCCATGCAGTAAGTGCGGTACAAGCTATTCAAAAAGCACACCCAAATGCCAAAATTACATGGGTGATAGGGAAAGTCGAGGCGATGCTGTTAGCTGACTTACCAGGCGTTGAGCTTGTAGTATTTGATAAAAAGCAAGGTAAAGCGGCACTGAAACAGTTAAAGCAAACCTTTAAAGGGCAGTGTTTTGACGTACTGCTTAATATGCAAGTGGCTTTAAGAGCAGGTTTTGTTGCTCGCTGTATTCCTGCCAAAGTTAAAATTGGCTTTGACTGGGCTCGTTCAAAAGAGCTACATAGTTTATTTATTAATAAACGCATTAAAGCCCAATCTCAGGCGCATGTTTTAGAGGGATTTAAAGGCTTTGCCCAAGCGATTGGTGTTTATGATTATGTCCCTGTATGGAATATGCCCTTTACCAACAAAGATCAAGCTAAAGCTGATGAGCTGTTAGGTGACGATTATTTATCAAATAAGCTATTTGTTATTTCGCCAGCAGCAAGTAAAGCACAGCGTAACTGGTTAGCCGAACGCTATGCTGCGCTTGCGGATTATGCACATACACAGGGGTTTAAAATAGTATTAACTGGTGGACCGACTGAACTGGAAATTAATTTAGCAAATAACATCATTAAACACTCTGATTCACCCATTCTGAACTTGGTGGGTAAAACAAAACTCAAAGAATTATTGTGCGTACTTAAGCGTGCAGACTTAGTACTGGCGCCCGATACAGGCCCAGCTCATATGGCGGTGACTGTGGGTACGCCCGTTATTGGTTTATATGCGCATTCAAACCCAGCGCGTACGGGGCCTTATTTATACCAAGACTACGTGGTTGAGGTTTACCATCAAAACTTAGTAAAGCAAACAGGTAAAACCGCCAAGCAATTGCCTTGGGGTACTCGTGTTAAAGGCGATGATTTAATGAGTCAAATAACCACCGATGCAGTAAAACAAATGTTTGATCATGTTGTTAAAAAAGAGTCACTGTTATGAATCAAGAAAACACTAATAAGGCGCTTTTTTTAGATCGTGATGGCGTAGTAAATGTTGACCATGGTTATGTGTTTAAAAGCGAAGAGTTTGAATTTATAGATGGTGTGTTTTCAACATGCAAAGCGTTTTATGATGCGGGCTATAAAATAATTATAGTGACTAATCAGTCAGGCATTGGCCGTGGTTATTATTCTGAGAGCGAATTTTTAGCGCTTAGCGAGTGGATGAAAGCGCAGTTTAGCGCTCATCAAATTGAAATTACGGACGTTTATTTTTGTCCTCATCATCCTAAAAACGCATTACCAGATTATTTAAAAGAGTGCGATTGCAGAAAACCAGCGCCTGGCATGTTACTTCAAGGAATAGAAGATCATCATATCAACCCTGCGCTTAGTGTGATGGTGGGTGACAAATTAGGTGACATGCACGCTGCCATTAGCGCTAATGTACGTACCAAAGTACTGGTACGTTCAGGGCAAAAATTTGATGACAAAGCTGTAAACTTTGCTGACTATGTTTGTGACTCAATCAACGACCTTCCGGCTTTGTTTGCTGATCTAACGTAGTACACACCTCAAGCCTGTAAACTGGCAGCTTTTCCTGCCAGTTAGGCAATTTGCGACGAATGACAAACAGTGCAATTTGGCGCTTAAACTTTTACAATACCCGCATTATAAATAGCAGCAACACGTCTGCTGTTTAACCCGTTCAACCAAATGGAGATCACAGATGAGAGCATCTGCTTTTTTTAGCCAATTACAACAGCAAATCGAAGACGTTAAAGCGGAAGGTTTGTACAAGAATGAACGTGTTATCACTTCGCAGCAGCAAGCTCAAATTGAAGTGGCATCAGGCGAAAAAGTTATTAATTTTTGTGCTAACAACTACTTAGGTTTAGCTAACAGCCCAGAGCTTATTAAAGCGGCGCAACAAGGCTTAGATGACCATGGGTTTGGTGTGGCTTCTGTGCGTTTCATTTGTGGTACACAAGATATTCATAAAACGCTCGAGAAAAAAATCAGTCAACTTTTAGAAACTGAAGACACCATTTTGTACTCATCATGTTTTGATGCCAATACGGGGTTGTTTGAAACCATATTAGGTGCAGACGATGCGATTATTTCTGATTCATTAAACCATGCTTCTATTATTGATGGCGTACGTTTATGTAAAGCAAAACGTTTCCGTTATGCAAATAACGATATGGCTGATTTAGAAAAGCAATTAATTGCAGCCGATGAAGCCGGTGCTAAAACTAAATTAATTGCAACCGATGGCGTATTCTCAATGGATGGCGTTATTTGTAACTTAGAAGCCGTATGCGACTTAGCTGATAAATACGATGCACTTGTTATGGTTGATGACTCACATGCAGTTGGTTTTGTTGGCGAAAACGGTAAAGGTACACCTGAGTACTGCAACGTGCTTGATCGTGTTGATATTATTACTGGTACCTTAGGTAAAGCACTAGGTGGAGCCTCGGGTGGTTATACCTCAGGTAAAAAAGAAATTGTTGAATGGTTACGTCAGCGTTCTCGTCCTTACTTATTCTCAAATTCATTAGCGCCTTCAATTGTAACGGCGTCAATTAAAGTGTTAGAAATGCTTGAAAATGGCGGTGAGCTTCGCGCTAAGCTATGGTCAAATGCTAAATACTTCCGTGAGCAAATGGAAGCGGCTGGTTTTACCTGTGCAGGTAAAGATCATGCGATTATACCTGTGATGCTAGGAGACGCCAAAGTAGCGTCACTTATGGCTGATAAGTTATTGGCTGAAGGGATTTATGTAACCGGCTTTTCATTCCCTGTTGTACCAAAAGGGCAGGCGCGTATTCGTACCCAAATCTCTGCAGCGCACAGCAAAGAACAGCTTGATATAGCCATTGCAGCCTTTACCCGTATTGGTAAAGAGATTGGTGTTATTTAATTTTCTTGTTAAATCGCGGCTAAAGTCGCGATTTTTTAATTGAGTGTGGATTATGAAAGCATTATCAAAGTTAAAAGCAGAGCCAGGCATTTGGATGACAGATGCACCAAAGCCTGAAGTGGGTCATAACGATCTGTTAATTAAGATTCGTAAAACGGCTATTTGTGGCACCGATGTGCATATTTATAAGTGGGATGAGTGGGCACAAAACACCATACCGACGCCTATGGTGGTTGGCCACGAATACGTGGGTGAAGTAATTGACATGGGACAAGAAGTTCGCGGTTTCGAAGTTGGCGACCGCGTATCAGGTGAAGGTCATATAACCTGTGGCCATTGTCGTAACTGTCGTGCTGGGCGCGTTCACTTATGTCGTAATACAACAGGGGTCGGTGTAAACCGCGAAGGCGCATTTGCAGAGTACTTAGTGATACCTGCATTTAATGCGTTTAAAATCCCAGATAATATTAGCGATGAACTTGCCTCTATTTTTGACCCATTTGGCAATGCAGTACACACGGCTTTATCGTTCGATTTAGTCGGTGAAGATGTCTTGATCACCGGTGCTGGCCCAATTGGTATTATGGCTGCAGCTGTGGCTAAGCATGTGGGTGCACGCCATGTGGTTATTACTGATGTAAATGAATACCGCCTAGACTTAGCACGTAAAATGGGCGCAACGCGTGCTGTAAACGTCGCGAATGAAAAGCTTGAAGATGTAGCTAAAGAGCTGGGCATGACTGAAGGCTTTGATATTGGCCTAGAGATGTCAGGTGTACCAAGTGCATTTAATGCCATGCTAAATAACATGAATCATGGCGGCAAAATTGCCATGTTGGGAATTCCACCTTCAGATATGGCGGTCGATTGGAATCAAGTTATTTTTAAAGGCTTAGTGATCAAAGGTATTTACGGTCGTGAGATGTTTGAAACTTGGTACAAAATGGCCAGTTTGATTCAATCAGGGCTTGATTTAAAACCAATTATTACTCATCAGTATTCAATAGATGACTTCCAAGCTGGCTTTGATATGATGATTTCAGGCCAATCGGGTAAAGTAATTCTTAACTGGGATTAATTACCCCTTGTTAAGAGAATTAAAGGCGGCATTTGTCGCCTTTTTTGTAATTATAAGAGAGTACTATGGCATTTAAACATATATCAATCGCACAAACCCTTGAACTACTCGATAAAGAAGATGTAGTGATTGCTGATATTCGCGATCCTAATTCGTATCAAGCGGGTCATATTCCGGGTTCAGAGGCATTATCTAATGCGAATATTGCCCAATTTATGATGGAAAAGGAGTTTGACCAGCCGATTATTATTGTCTGTTATCACGGCATGAGCTCACAAGGCGCTGCCAGCTACTTAGTAGAGCAAGGCTTTGAAGATGTTTACAGTATGGATGGCGGTTTTACTGCATGGGAAGCCGCTTACAAGGATAAAGTAGCACGATGATAGAGCTAGGCAGCCTAACTAACCCCCGTGCTGCACAGGGCTTTATAGATTACCTAAAAAGCCAAGGGCTTTCAGGGCAAATTCGTACTGAGGATGGCCATACGCTTGTTATTAGTGTGGCACCTGAAGACTTTCATGCAGTGCAGCCTTTATGGAACGAATTTGCTAAAAACCCTAATCATGAACGTTATCAACAAGCATCATGGCAAGTAGGTACTACGCAGTCACCGTTAAAGTATCAAGGGCAGTCGCTTAATTTAGTTGCCCGTTTTAAAGCCTTAAGCTGGCTTAATCAAAGTGTTAGTATTCTCAGTATTATTGTTTATGTTGCCTTTTTATTTGGTGCATTTGAGCCTATTTACATGGCGTTGCAGTTCAATCCTGCGTCACCACTTACCTGGTTAACACCTGCTATTGTGCATTTTAGCGCTATGCATATTGTGTTTAACTTAATCTGGTGGGTATCGCTGGGTGATAACATTGAAAAGCAATGCGGTAAGTCGAGTTTAATCGGACTTTTTTTAGTTACCGCTTTAATAAGTAATTGGGCACAATACTTAATGGTCGGTCCTAACTTTGGTGGGCTTAGCGGTGTTGTATATGGGTTGTTAGGCTTTTGTTGGATTTACAGCGCGCTTAACCCTAAACAGCCTGCACTGGTTACAACCGCGATTGTTGGTTTTATGCTGGTATGGTTAGTACTTGGTTTTGCAGATGTATTATTTGTTGGAATGGCTAATTGGGCACACTTAGGTGGGCTTGTTAGCGGTATGGCTTTTGCCTATACCGCTCAGCTTTTTAAAACAAAAAGCGCCTAGTGATATAAATATTTAGTAAATAACAGGTCTCGGATTATTTCTTGGCCTGTTTCTTCCTTAAGTAAGCTTTTTAGTTTTTCTGCGCTCTTAAGGCGAATTTGCTCACGCCCTGTTAAAGACTTTATTTTGTTTTCAGGCTCTTTTGATAATATCTCTACTAGCGCATCACGTAACAGCGGGGTGTGGTGTTCTACAATGGCAATATCGGATGTTTTATTTAGCATTAAATCTACCGTGACGCGAACGTAACCCATTTTTTTACTCGATGGACCAATGTAATTAGTAATAATGTCTGGCTCAAACCCAAAATAACCCACAGTAGACTCAGCACGTGCTGATAAGCTAGTTAGGCTGACTAAAAGAATAAAAAGGCCTGTAAATACTGTTTTTTTCATTTCAAAAGCGTTTCCGTAAACTGGTTACAAATAGTTTATACTTATTAGTAAATAAGATACAGCAAGATGCTGTTATTTGTTGAGTTATGTAAAGGCACTCTGTACTCAAGTTTGGGATAGGCAATAGCGAGAGTCAAATGTTGATTAGCTTTTTATAATAACAGGGTGTGCTTGGTAGTGAGTAAATCGCGCTTTTTCAAATCTCTTAGCAATGTTATGATCTTGCTGATTTTTATCAAGTAGAGCTATTGTGATTACGTTTCCTCTTTCTTTATCTGCTGATTGGCAGAGTACTTCTCAAGTCTGTGGCTTATCTAGCGCTGAGCAAGAGTGGCTATTTGAACCGCGTTCTTTAACGGCTAAATTAAAAAGCCAGTCGCAGCGTTTTGCAGTAAAGGTGCTGAGCGAGCAAAAAGTTAACCTCTCGCAACCTCAGCAAGCTTTATTAAGTAATGAGGTGAACACCGTACTTAACCGTGAGGTTTTATTGTTGTGTGATGACAAACCGGTTGTATATGCTCAAAGCTGGTTGCCAATATCAAACAACAATACAAATAATCAGCTGCATAATATGGGTGAACGTCCGTTGGGTGATGTCATATTTCAAGACCCTGCGTTAAAGCGCGCTGATATTGAAATTGCTCGCTTTGATGATAACCACTCATTGCAATCACTGGTGAGCGAACTTAATTTACCCATACACATATTATTAGGGCGACGAAGCGTGTTCTCTTTGCATGACTACAAATTTTTAGTTTGTGAAGTTTTTTTACCAGGAGCCTATTTATACTCATGAAACTAGCCCCTTTATCGGTAAACCATGTACCGTATTACGTTCAGTTAATGCGAATAGATAAGCCCATAGGCACCTTATTATTACTTTGGCCAACTTATTGGGCGCTTTGGATAGCAAATGAAGGGATACCAAGCCTAACAAACTTCATTGTGTTTACCCTTGGGGTAATAGTTATGCGTAGCGCAGGATGCGTTATCAATGATTTTGCTGACAGAAAAATAGATGGCTCAGTAAAACGAACCTGTCAGCGCCCTTTAGCAACTGGGGCTGTGAGTAGTGGGGAAGCAGTTAGTTTGTTTTTGCTGCTGGTTAGTATCGCTTTTATTTTAGTAATAATGCTAAATACCAATACTATCTTGTTATCGTTTGGGGCGCTTGGGCTCGCGTTTTGTTATCCCTTTATGAAACGTTACACACAACTTCCACAGGTTGTATTAGGGGCTGCTTTTGGTTGGGCAATTCCTATGGCATTTATGGCATCAATAAACTCATTGCCTGTGCAAGCTTGGCTATTATTTGTCGCTAATATTTGCTGGACGGTGGCTTATGACACTATGTATGCCATGGTTGATAGAGATGATGATTTAAAAATAGGAGTAAAATCAACCGCTATTTTATTCGCCAGTTATGATCGCCACATTATAGCGCTACTTAACTTTAGCTTTTTTGCGCTGATGGTTTTAATTGGATTGATGAATCAAATAGGATTTAGTTTTTGGTTGGGATTATTTGTTGCAGCAATTTTACTGGTGTATCAACAGCGTTTGATTCATTTACGCCAGCGAGATAATTGTTTTAAAGCATTTTTAAATAATCATTACGTAGGACTGGCTATTTTTATTGGCTTATTATTTTCTTACCCCGTTTTTTCTTAACGGGGTGGGTCGATAATACCACTAATTGACGCATTTTTTCTGAACCAACCAGCAATCGAATAGCGGTTATCAAAAGCCGGAAGTACTTCATGCACAAAGCGTTCGCTTTCAAATAATACCAAAGTGCCTGCAGTGGGTTTTATAACCACTTCTATATCTTTACTTTTTGGCTTGTAAATAACCAGCTCCCCGCCTTTCTTAGGAGAGTTTAAATACAATACGGTGGTAAAAACTCGATTTGAACGACCTTTGAACGCATCTACATGTTTTTTGTAAAAATCACCCTGCGTATACTTTGCATAGTGACATTCATAATCAAACAAGCCCATGAAAAAGTTACGATTAAGGGTAGTGCGAACAGCTTCCATTATTTGTTGATAGCTAAACTGTGCATTTGAGCTGCCATCAAACCAGTAGGTTTTATCTTTACGAACGGAATCATCAATTTGTAAATTGTTTAATCGTCCAATACCGGCAAGGCTAAAGTGAGGATTTATTCTATAGCAATCAGCCATCAACTCGGATATTAAGTCACTATCAATGGCGTTTTCAATAATGGCATAGCCATGCGTTTCAATGTGCTCTAGGTAAATTTCAGCAGCTGTAAAGTTATTCATTAACGCTAGTCATAATATAAGGGAGCGTTAGTGTAGTGAAAAAAAACTTTAATGCCACTAATTTATAGTTGTTATAAAACGCATGGAGTCATTTTTTATGCTCTTGAAACTTTCTTAATTAGCGAGAGTAGGTGGTCAACATGCTCACCTGCCTCTATCTGCTGGCTTGTTTGCACCACAAGTTGTTCATGGCTAATATCGTTATTCGTTTTAAGCTGGATTAAGTTATGGTTTTCTGCCACAGAGCTGGTGTGTTCAATACCTGCAATAGCAAAATGATCTGACTTTTCAAGTCCAGCCATTACCTGCTCAATACTACCTACTTTAATAGTTGAAACTTTATTTAACGAGTCTATTACTTCATTAAGCATTGATTGCACTTGTTTTGACTGCGAAAAACAACTGAACATTGGATAGCTTTCGAGCTCTTTTTTACTAATATCGCTTTTATTTGCTAAAGGGTGTTGTTTTGAACAAAATAAAATAAGTTGATCAGGTAATTGTATATCGCTACCAATGCTATTGACTATTTGCGAGCATACACTAATGTCAATTTCCCCTTGAAGCAGTTTTCTATGAAGCTCAGTTTTATTTTGCAGCTGCATTTCAATTTTAATATGCGGGTACTGACTCAAAAATTCGCCGCAGGTGATTGGTACTATGCTGCTGGTTGTTGTGGTGTAGCCAATCACTAATTTTTTTTCTTCTGTGCCATTAATTGATTGAAAAGCGCGATGCTTTATTTGTTCTAGCTCATTGAGCGTATTTTTAGCAAAGTCGAGGAAAAGTTCGCCTGCTTGAGTTAACTTAACCGAGCGAGTAGAGCGGGTAACTAGTTCGTAGCCAAGCTCCGTTTCAAGAGTTTGAATGCTACGGGTTAATGCAGATGTGCTAATTTGGGTTTGTTCAGCAGCTTGCCTAAAATGACGAAGTAGGCCAAGTGCTACAAACTGTTCTAATTGTTCAAATCTCACTATATAGTCCTTTTTTATAGGTAAGCTAGGGGAATTACAGATTTAATACTGACTTTATATCCCTACAGATCAGTTGAAATAAGGTTTTTAACCACTTATTAAGATTAACTTTCTTTTAATCGTATTTAAAGAGAATAGTTGCAAAATGTTGTTATACCTTTGGGTAATGTTAAGTAACTGTTGGGTTTTATCATTAGCCTAATTTGTGCAATTTTATAACAACATTACTAAAGTCTCGTTTGGTTAATTGCTGTTTTTACTTTTGGGATTAGGCTCAATAAAGTTTTTACTAACTCGGTTACTTAAAGGCTTATTTTCAATGTTTTGTAATTCAATTTCTATGGCATCACAAGAAATATGAATTTCAAATAATGAAGTAAGCAAAGATAAGCTCAAGCAGCTTAAACTAACACCAAATAAAATAATGCCCGTGGTATTAAATTCTATAAATAATGCAAACATAGATAACGTACATAATAAAAAAGAGGCCACTCCGTATACTTGCATGGTCCTTATTAGTTTTATTCGCTTTCTAAGATTAGTTATTTGCGCCACTACAACAGGACGAATAGACTCACCTTCACGGGCATTCAATTCTCGTATTAGTTGCGCAAGCACTAAAAATCGGTTTGTATAGGCAAGTAATAACAATGAGATGGCTGGAAAAAGTAAACCTGGGGTAGTTAGCGTCATAATGTGTCCTTAAATCATATTATTTGCTTTAGGTTACGCGGGCTTATTGTACACATAAAGTAAATGAGGTGGATATTGCAAAATACTAATAATAGCCAATCAAATGTAACATCATTTGATTGGGTGACGCTTTATAATGCAGAAAATAGTTTAGAGGCCAATATAATAAAAGGACTGATTCTTAATGCGGGAATTGAGTGCCAAATAAAAGGTGAAATACTGCAAGGCGCAATGGGCGAGATCCCATTTGAACAAACACAAGTAAGTGTGCAGGTTTATGCGATAAAAGAGCGCCATGCACGTGAAATATTGGTAAACTATCAGCAAGTAAAACAATCCGCTCCAGATTGGGTGTGCCCTAATTGTAATGAGCATAATGGATCAACATTTGATTTTTGTTGGTCATGTGGGACCTTAAAGAATGACAAAAGCGAATAATTTTCAGCGTATTAGAGAGTTAAATTATTTACAAAAAGCGGTATTGGCCAGTGCGTTAATAGAGCGTATGTTGCCTAATTATGGACTATTTAGTGAGGCTACCGGCTTTGGCGATGAGGTTATTTTACGCAATGCTTTAAATGTATGTTGGGAAAAAATACTCCTTCCTAAGAGTAAAATTGATTTAGAAAAGCAAGTTGAAAAAATAGAACCTAATGTTCCTGAACTTGCCGATTTTGATATGTTTGGTACCTATCCTGCAATCGATGCTGCCACCTCATTACTGAGTTTAATGCATGGCCTTTTAGCACAAGATGAGCAAGAGTTTGTTAATGTGAGTAAAATATCACAGGCCACCGTAGCTCGCTTTATTGAGTACCAAATGACGGTTGAAGGTGATGTTGCCGATAACAAAGCGGTGCGTGAACACCCACTGATGCAATACGAAATAGAGGTATTAGGTGAACTAATTGATTTTGTAGAAGCAATGGGGCGTATCACTGCTGAAAATGTGAAAGCATTGAAAAAGCATGTCCTTGCTGATGGCCAAACTAACATTGGTTTAGCACTGTAAGTTATTTGTTTTAAACACCTTGTTAGGTGGCAGGAGAATTAACAATGCGAATTTTAGGCATTGAATCATCATGCGATGAAACTGGTATTGCTATTTATGATGACGAAAAAGGGCTGCTAGCCCATCAATTATATAGCCAAGTAAAAGTACATGCAGACTATGGTGGTGTAGTACCTGAACTTGCCTCGCGCGATCACGTACGTAAAACATTGCCGCTTATTGATGCGGCATTTGCGCAAGCGGGTTGTGGGCCTGAAGATTTAGATGGTATTGCTTATACGGCAGGGCCAGGTTTAGTAGGGGCTTTGTTAGTAGGTACCTCAATTGGTCGCTCTTTAGCATATGGCTGGGATATCCCAGCGGTTGCAGTGCACCATATGGAAGGGCATTTATTAGCGCCAATGCTTGAGGAAAACGTCCCCGAGTTCCCATTTATTGCCTTATTGGTTTCTGGCGGTCATACCATGATGGTAAAAGTTGCTGGTATTGGTCAATACGAAGTATTGGGTGAGTCGGTAGATGATGCTGCTGGTGAAGCATTTGATAAAACAGCCAAGTTACTTGGGCTTGATTATCCAGGTGGCCCTCGTTTGGCTAAAATGGCTGAACAAGGTGTTGCTAAGCGATTTGTTTTTCCGCGTCCAATGACAGACAAACCTGGCTTAGATTTTAGCTTTAGTGGTCTAAAAACCGCCGCTTCAATTGCTATTCGTGAAAACGACAGTGATGAGCAAACAAAAGCAGATATTGCTCATGCATTTCAAACGGCCGTTATTGATACTTTAGTAATTAAGTGTAAGCGCGCATTAAAACAAACCGGTATTAAGCGCTTAGTAATAGCCGGTGGCGTAAGTGCTAATACGCAATTACGTTTGCAATTAGAGCGTGTGATGCAAGGTATGAAGGGCGAAGTGTTTTACCCTCGTACTGAGTTTTGTACTGACAATGGTGCAATGATAGCGTATGCCGGTATGCAGCGTTTAAAAGCGGGGCAGTTTGCTACGCTTGATATGAAAACTAAACCGCGCTGGCCAATCGATAGCTTAGAAGCAATATAGTTAACCAGAATTCAGGTTAGTTATTACTTCTTATCATCTGTAGGGGCTTGTTTAGTCCCTACTTTTGGTTCTTCCCCTTTAAATAAACGCACAATATTAGTGCGATGCCTAATAATGATCAGTAGCGTAATAAAGGTCACCGGTAAGGTGTATAACGGTTTTATCCACCATGTGTATAAAGGGGCTAGCGTAACGGCCACTAACGCGGCAAGGGATGAGTAACGAGTAATCGCGACAATCAGCAACCAAGTACCAATCAATAACCCTCCTAAAGAAAGCCCTATCGGTAGTAACGAGCCAAATGCAGTTGCAACCGCCTTACCGCCCTTAAAACTAAAAAATAACGGGTACATATGCCCTAGGCATGCAGCAACGGCGATTAAACCAAGCTCTAATGGCTCGAGTTTTAAAAAATAAGCGCCCCAAACAGGGATTGTGCCCTTTAAAATATCGAAGACTAAAACTAAGCATGCAGGAAGTGACCCGCCTAAGCGGTAAACATTGGTTGCACCTGGATTATTGGAGCCATGCGTGCGTGGATCGGGGAGTTTGAATAGCCGCGACACTAAAATGGCCGATGAAATCGAGCCGAGCAAATAGGCTAATACAAACATTAAAATGACTAACACGCGCTTCCTTATTTTTTAATCATTACTTTTAAGCTATTATTGGCGTCAAAATTTACGGGCTTCTTAAATTACTCGCAATTTTGTAACTATTCTATTGTAGAAGTAATTTTAGTATATTTAAACACTGATTAAAGTATATACAGTATTAATTTGATTGATACAATATGTAATTAACTCAGTGACTTGTTACAGTCATTTGGAGTATCAATGGACAAGGTATTTATATCACAATTGCATGTCGAAACGATTATCGGGGTGTATGATTTTGAAAAGAAAAGTAAACAAAGCCTGTACTTTGATATTGAAATGTTAAGCGACATCAAGCCCGCAGCGCAAAACGACGATATTAACTTGGCACTGGATTACGCTAAGGTAAGTGAGCGTGTTATCGAACACAGTACGGCTAAACCGGTAGAGCTTTTAGAAACACTGGTGGAGCAATTAGCGCAAATCATTTTAACCGAATTTAATACCCCACAAGTGACAATAAAAGTAAGTAAGCCCGCTGCAGTTGCACAAGCGCAAACCGTCGGTGTAGAAATAACGCGTAACAAGGCTCTTGCTTAAATGGCGCAAATATTTATTAGCTTAGGGTCGAATATTAATAAAGCAGAGCATATCAGGCGTGCTTTAGTGGCGTTAAATAAACATTTTAAAAATACACAACATTCTTCGGTGTTTGAAAGTGAAGCGGTGGGTTTTGCCGGTAATAACTTTTATAACTCAGTGCTTGCCGCCACCACTAACATGGCGCTGGTTGATGTGTGCGCGTTATTAAAACAAATTGAACGCGACAATGGCCGCCAAGCAAATGATAAAAAATTTAGCCCACGTACTTTGGATCTCGACTTACTCTTTTATGATGATGTGATTTGCGAGAGCCCAGCACAATTACCGCGTGACGAAATTACTAAAAACGCCTTTGTTTTACAGCCTTTAGCTGAGGTGGCCCCTGATTTTTATCATCCGGTAGCAAAACAAACGATTGCCCAAATATGGAATGCATATAACAACCCTCAACAAAAACTATGGAAGGTGGAGTTTTCTAACCCATGAGTATTATAGAAATAATTGTTTTAGCCCTAATTCAGGGATTTACTGAATTTTTACCTATATCGAGTTCTGCACACTTAATTTTACCGTCGCAAATTTTAGGCTGGGAGGATCAAGGGTTAGCGTTCGATGTTGCCGTTCATGTAGGAACGTTAATTGCTGTTGTTATTTATTTTCGTAAAGAAGTGGCCGATATACTCGGTGCTTGGTTTAAATCGTTTGGCGTGCAGGGCACAACTGATGATAGCAAACTAGGTTGGTGGATCATTTTAGGTACTGTGCCAGCAGCTATTTTAGGCTTGTTATTAAAAGATTTTGTTGAACTGTACTTACGCAGTGCATGGGTGATTGCGACCACAACAATCGTATTTGGTCTATTGCTTTGGTACGCCGATGCTAAAGGTAAGCAAATAAAAACAATTTATCAGCTTAACTGGAAAACCGCACTCATCATTGGCTTTGCGCAAGCCGTTGCGATGATCCCTGGAACTTCTCGCTCAGGTATTACCATGACCGCGGGTTTAATGCTGGGTATGAATAAGCAAAGTGCAGCCCGTTTTTCGTTTTTGCTGGCTATTCCGATTATTTCAATGATGGGCCTTTATTACACAGCAGAGCTAGCCCTTGGCGATCATATCGTAGATTGGACGGCATTATTGTTAGGTGTAGTGCTGTCGTTTTTATCAGCTTATGCTTGTATTTTTATGTTTTTAAAAGTGATTGAGCGAATGGGAATGCTACCATTTGTTATTTATCGTTTATTATTAGGTGTCGGTTTAATATTCTTTTTAATGCTATAAGCTATTAATCTTCAGGAAAGCCTCCCACTTTGGGAGGCTTTTTTATTTGCGCCAAGGGTTAATGGTAACTTAAGCTAAATTTTGGCATTATAACGCCATTAAATTTTGCCCTAGAGCAAACTCCGCGCAGGATGAAAGGATAGTAAATGCATATACATATTTTGGGTATTTGTGGCACATTTATGGGTGGTATTGCCGCTATAGCTAAATCATTGGGTCACCACGTTACTGGGTCAGATCAAAACGTTTACCCACCAATGAGTACTCAGCTACAAGAACTGGGTATTGAACTAACACAGGGCTATGACGTATCTCAACTAGAGCCAGCTCCAGATATCGTTGTTATTGGTAATGCTATGAGCCGTGGTAACCCGTGTGTTGAATATGTACTCGATAAGAGCCTGCCTTATACTTCAGGACCTGAGTGGCTAAAACATAACTTATTACAAGATTCATGGGTGCTGGCTGTGGCAGGAACTCATGGTAAAACAACCACCGCCAGTATGTTGGCGTGGATACTTGAATATGCGGGTTTAAAGCCTGGCTTTTTAATTGGCGGAATTGTACAAAATTTTGGTCTTTCTGCGCGAGTTGGGCAAACGCCATTTTTTGTTATAGAAGCCGATGAGTACGACACGGCCTTTTTTGATAAACGCAGTAAATTTGTTCATTATTTACCTCGAACACTTATTTTAAATAATCTTGAATTTGATCATGCTGATATTTTTGAAGATTTAAACGCAATTAAAAAACAATTTCACCATTTGATTCGTACACTACCGCAAAGCGGCAAAGTATTGTGGCCAAAAGATGATGAGGCTCTGAGCGATGTTATAGCAAAAGGGCTGTGGAGCGAGAGCGAAACATTAGGCAATGATTGGGATTATCAGCTACTTAAAGCGGATGGTTCTCAATTTAATGTGTTATTAAACACGCAGCTGCAAGGTGTAGTTAACTGGCAGGCAATTGGTGAGCATAACGTTAAAAATGCCATGATGGCCATTGCAGCAGCGCGCCATGTAGGAATTGCTATTGAGCACAGTATTGCGGCTTTAGGCGAATTTATCAGCCCAAAAAGGCGTATGGAGCTTAAAGCGGATATAAATAACATTAAAGTGTATGATGATTTTGCCCATCATCCTACCGCGATACAAACAACGCTTGCGGGGCTGCGCGCCAAAGTGGGCAATGACAAAATTATTGCGATTTTAGAGCCGCGTTCTAACACCATGAAAATGGGAGTTCATCAATTTACATTGCTAGATTCATTACGCGATGCGGATGAGGTGCTACTGTTTGAACCAGAAAACTTAAGCTGGTCGCTCAAGGAGCAAGCAGAAAAAGCCGGTATGCAGTGTTTTGATTCTACAATCGCCATTATCGAAACAGTGCTTGAAAGTATTGAGCCAAATCAACATGTTTTAATTATGAGTAATGGTGGTTTTAATGGCCTTCATCAACAACTTGTTGATGGCTTGGCCAATAAATACAGCGGAGAATAATGTGCAATTTAAAGATAAAATCACCTTAGCATTTAGTGGTGCATCAGGCGCGCCTTACGGACTAAGGTTATTAGAGGTGTTGCTTGAGCAGCAGTTTCAAGTGTATGTGCTTATTTCAAGTGCCGCGCGGGTAGTCTTTGATACCGAATCAAATGTTAAACTATCAGCAAATGAAGACAAGGCCACAGAGCAATTAAGCCTGTTATATAACGCAAAACCTGGGCAGTTAAAGGTATTTGGTAAAGATAATTGGTTTAGTCCGGTAGCTTCGGGCTCTGCAGCGCCGAAAAAAATGGTAGTATGTCCATGTAGCGCAGGCTCTGTGTCTGCCATTGCAGTCGGCGCATCAGATAATTTATTAGAGCGCGCCGCCGATGTGGTAATAAAGGAGCGAGGCCAGCTTATTTTAGTGCCACGCGAAACGCCATTTAGCGAAATTCATTTAGAAAACATGCTTAAATTATCGCGTTTAGGTGTAACAATTATGCCTGCAGCACCTGGGTTTTATCATCAACCGCAAAGCATAGAAGACTTGGTTGACTTTATGGTGGCGCGAATTTTAGATCATTTAAATATTGAACATAATCTCACAAAGCGTTGGGGTTATGGTGAGGGTAAGAAATGAATAAGCAAAATATTGCTTTAAATATTGAAGGCCTTACCAAGGTTTACAAAAATGGGGTAGAGGCAGTAAAAGGGGTTGATTTACAAGTTCACGAAGGTGACTTTTTTGCATTACTTGGCCCGAATGGGGCGGGTAAATCAACCACTATTGGGGTAATTTCTTCACTGGTTAATAAGACCAAAGGCAAAGTTGAAGTATTTGGTCACGATATTGATACCGACCTTGAGGCGGCTAAAGCGAATTTAGGCCTAGTACCACAAGAGTTTAACTTTAGTCAGTTTGAAACGCTGAGCCAAATACTCGTTAATCAAGCAGGTTACTACGGTGTACCGCGCGGCGAAGCACATAAACGTGCAGATAAATACTTAGCGCAGCTTGGATTAATCGAGAAAAAAGATAAGCAAGCGCGTACCTTATCTGGTGGTATGAAACGCCGTTTAATGATTGCACGTGCCTTAATGCATGAGCCCAAATTACTTATTTTAGATGAGCCGACAGCGGGGGTTGATATAGAGCTTCGCCGTTCAATGTGGGACTTTTTAAGGCAAATTAACGAACAAGGTGTGACCATTATTTTAACAACCCACTACCTTGAAGAAGCTGAACTGCTTTGTAAAAACATCGCCATTATTGATACCGGGCGAATTGTTGAAAACACCACGATTAAAGCCCTGCTTGCTAAATTAGACAAAGAAACCTTTGTATTGGATTTAAAACAACCGTCTAAACCCGTAACGCTAGATGGATACAAATTTACTATGGGGGATGACCACACCATTGAAGTTGAAGTGGCTAAATCTCAAGGATTAAACGCGGTGTTTACAGCATTGACTGAACAAGGTAATACCGTGCTGAGCATGCGAAACAAAGCGAATCGATTAGAAGAATTATTTGTAGGTTTATTAGAGCAAGGGCGGGGCGAATAAATGTTTAAATATGGCGTAGCCTTAAAAAGTATTTGGATTAAAGAGTGCATTCGCTTTTTGCGTATTTGGGTGCAAACCTTAGTACCGCCAGCGATCACGATGAGTTTATATTTTGTTATTTTTGGTAACCTAATTGGCTCGCGTATTGGTGACATGGGCGGTTTTAGCTATATGGAGTTTATTGTCCCTGGCCTTATTATGATGTCAGTTATAACTAACTCTTATTCAAATGTTGCTTCTAGCTTTTACTCAACTAAGTTTCAAAAAAGTATTGAAGAGTTATTAGTTGCACCTGTGCCTAATTACATCATTGTACTGGGTTATATGGGCGGAGGTATGACCCGTGGCATTATGGTTGGTTTTATCGTAACGTGCGTTTCTTTATTTTTTGTAGATATACAAATACATAATATTTTTGTGATTATAGCCACTGTTATTCTCACCTCGGCGGTGTTTGCCTTGGGTGGATTAATTAACGCTATTTATGCAAACAGCTTTGATGACATAAGTATTATTCCGACCTTTATTTTAACGCCGTTGACCTATTTAGGCGGGGTGTTTTATTCAATCACTTTACTGCCTGATTTTTGGCAAATGGTGTCGCAAATAAACCCAATTATTTATATGGTTAACGCATTTAGATATGGGTTTTTAGGTGTTTCGGATGTAGATTTATCGGTCGCAATCGGTGTGTTGTTGGTGTTTATCAGCGTCCTATTTACTTTAGCACTGACGCTAATTAAAAAAGGTGTGGGGCTAAGACACTAATGAGCGATGCAAATTCACGTAGTATTGTATCTAATCAAGCGGGACTTCATGAAAAGCTTGATGAAATAGTTAATAAACACTTACAGGCTGAGTTTAAAAAGCCAATTGCAACGCATACGCAAACCGCATTTGATGAAGTTAATGCTAAAGTGCAAGCCTTTAATGGGCCGCTTATTTTAGACTCCTGTTGTGGGGTCGGAGAGAGCACCGCTAATTTAGCAAAACGTCATCCTGAAGCGTTAGTCATAGGTATTGATAAGTCATCTCATCGACTTGATAAGCATGATGTTGAATATAAACAAAGTGAAAGTGGTCAATACATTTTAGTGCAAGCTGACTTAAATGACTTTTGGCGTTTAGCGGTGGCTGCTAATTGGCAGCCTACGCATCACTATTTGCTTTACCCTAACCCTTGGCCTAAGTCTAAACACATACAAAGGCGCTGGCATGGGGCGGCTATATTCCCGTTTATTGTAAAGTTAGGCGGTTTACTTGAGGTGCGCAGTAATTGGGATATTTATGTTAAAGAGTTTGCCAGAGCGCTTGAATTAGCTGGGCATCCATGTGAAACCGAATTGTTTGAGTCAGACGAAGCAATTACCCCTTTTGAACGTAAGTACTGGGCCAGTGGCCAGCAAAGCCACCGGCTTGTTATAAATCTTAAATAGCTAATTGTTGCTTAAAGTGAGTCACGTGTGGCGTTGGTTTACCAAGGTAACTACCTTGCATCAGCGTCACATTTAGTTTATTGAGTAGCTCGGCAACCGTGTTATTTTCTACCGCCTCAACAACCAATTCAAGTTCAAGCTGCTGGGCTATATCAGCAATATAGGCGATAAATAGCGACGTATTTTCATCATTTACCAGTTGCTTGGTGATCGCACCATCGAGTTTAATGCCATCTACCTCAATCTTTAACGTATTGAGCGTATTAATAAACTCATTACCCCAACAATGCATCACTATTTTTGCCCCTTTACTTTTCACCATCGCAATAAATGATTTTATTTCATAGTAGTGTGTAATGACCTGCGACTCTAATATTGAAATAGTAATGTTTTCAGGGTTGGGGTAGCGATGAAGCTCATACGCTATGTGATCATAAATAGTGGGATCTGCGATATTTTCAGCGCATACAGTTAACCCCCAGCTGATTGCTGATTTGCGAAAGCGCGAAATGCATTGAGTAAATAAGGTACGTGTTAACATCCCATCCATACGCAGCCTATTTACTGCATTAGAAAAGGTATCAGGGGTTAAAATCTCCCCATGTGAGGTCACTATTCTTGGTGAGCAGTCATACCTAATAATGGCATTGGTATTGGTATCTATAACAGGTTGAAAATAAGGAACAACGCGATGGGCATCAAACGCTTCACGAATTTCCTTTGCTATTTCTACATTGTATAAATACAGAGATTTAGCGTCGTTAATCGCTTCTGAGTAGTTTACTATGGGTTGAACACCTTGCCTTGATTGCAGCAACGCAATGTGGGCATTCTTAAGCAGTAATGACTTATTCCCTCTTGCGACTCCAGCGTTGAGTGTAATATAAATAAATGGGTCTGTAATAAAAGGTGTATTTTTATTATGGGATTGAATAATGCTGTAAAGCTCATCAAAAGGTGTTTCTTTACTGGTTAAAATGGCCAGCTTGTTGGTCGCAATACGATAAATACGTGATTGCAGACGGTTTTGCTGCTTAAAGTAACTAAGTAGTTTTTTCATCACTTCATCGGCTGTTTTTGTGCCAAAAAAGCGACTGATACTATCAATTTCGTTAACCAAAATAATCGCGATTTGTAGATGATGCTCATTACTTTTTTTTAGCTGCTTTTCCAAGGCAATATGATTTTCAAACCCCGTAGCATGATCCCTCATTAGTGAGCGGCGTACCCCAAAACAATAAAGAATATAAACCAATAACAATATGAACAGTACGCAACTAAAATGAAGCAGGGCTTGATTCAAACGTGTTATTAAAGCCGTATTGATTTTATCGACGCTAATATCAGCTGCAGTTAAATAGGTTCTGCCATTTTTTGCTATATGAGGAATATACACCGTTTTAGAATGACCACGATGCGCCGTTGACACTTCAAAAATAGGGACCGTTGATAAAAATGCCGCCATATTAATTGGCGTCGCTTCTGGGTAAAGATCTAAATACTGGGTAACTTTACCGTTATTTTGATCATCTTGGGTGTAACTGGAGGCAGTAAAATAAATATTTTCATCAATTAATATCATTGAGTATAAATAATCTATATTTAAATCATTGGCTAAAGCAGAAAGCTGTTCGGCCTTATTTTGATAGCTTGCAAAGCTAATTTCTTGCGACGTTTTGTCGTGGTAATTACTACCTAAAATATACTTTACGCTGGTGGCGGCATTTATTAAGCGATTGTCAATGCTGCGCATTACATCACTTTGAATGGCAGAGTAAGTGTAGTAACCATAAATGATTAAGCTGACCAAAAAAAAGACGGTCCCAAGCGCCAACCGTGTTAATTTTAGATTTCCTTTGAGCATGTATTATCCTTATTTTTGTTGATTTTATTATACTTAAAAATTATAAATGCCCAATATTTTAATTACCCTTTGTACTAAATTTAGAAAATAATGAAATGTTATCTATTTAGTATTGTCTTTTATGGCTTAAAACGAGACATTTTTGTCATATTGCAGTAAAGTTAGCGCAATTTTTTAGAAATGCCGTTGCTTAAAAAACACCTTATATTAGCGTGTTTTACAAACTAACAGGTGTTTTAGTCACACACTAGGTATGAAGATGGATCAAAAGCGTTGTGCCGTCGCCTCTAAAGAAAGCCTTAAACGGATATTCACCGTTCCAGAGGCGCCAGACTCAACTTTGAGCAAAATAGAGCTTGAAATTTCGAGTAATTTAGCAGGTTTCTTAAACGAAAATATCGCGGCAATTGAAAAACCATTACATGAAATAGAAAAAGATTTTCAATCGGCGGCAATCCCTGAAGAACCGACGTTTGTGTCTTGCTATGCTCAAGATATTATGGAGCAGCTGGTTGCTCATTCTGTTCATACCGCAGCGCCAAGCTTTATTGGCCATATGACATCGGCTCTGCCTCATTTTTTACTACCGTTATCGAAATTAATGGTTGGGTTAAATCAAAACCTAGTAAAAATTGAAACCTCGAAAGCGTTTACCCCATTAGAACGTCAAGTTTTAGGGATGATGCATCATTTAGCTTATGGCCAAAGTGATGGTTTTTATTCTAAATGGATGCACAGTGCAAAAACCTCGTTAGGTGCATTTTGCTCTGGCGGCACCGTGGCAAATATTACTGCACTTTGGATAGCTCGAAACCGCTTATTAAAAGCGGATGGCAATTTTAAAGGTATTGCTGCACAAGGTTTAGTTGCAGGAATGCTTCACTATGGTTACAAAGGGCTGGCAGTTTTAATTTCTGAACGAGGTCATTATTCGCTTGGTAAATCGGTTGATTTATTAGGTATTGGTCGTGAAAATTTAATTGGTATTAAAACTTCTGCCGATAATAAAGTCGATGTTAGTGCAATGCGAGAAAAAGCGTTAGAGCTTGAAGCACAAGGCATTAAAGTGATGGCAATTATTGGAGTCGCAGGAACCACTGAAACCGGTAATATTGACCCACTTGAAGATATGGCTAATTTAGCACAAGAGATTAATTGTCATTTTCATGTTGATGCAGCGTGGGGCGGAGCAACTTTACTGTCTAATACCCATAGGCATTTATTAAAAGGTATTGAGCATGCAGATTCAATCACCATTGATGCGCATAAGCAAATGTATGTGCCGATGGGGGCCGGTTTAGTCTTATTTAAAGACCCTGCTGCAACTGATGCCATCGAGCATCATGCTGAATATATTTTACGTAAAGGCTCTAAAGATTTAGGCAGCCATACGCTTGAGGGAAGTCGCCCTGGGATGGCGATGTTAGTGCATGCTTGCTTACGTGTTATTGGTCGTAAAGGCTATGAAATGCTTATCGATCGCAGTATTAAAAAAGCGCGTTATTTTGCTGATTTAATAAAAGCCGATGAAGATTTTGAGTTAATATCAGAGCCAGAACTTTGCTTACTGACCTATCGCTATGTACCAAAACAAATTAAACATGCGATAGCCCAAGCTGATGCACAAACCCGTTTAGACATTTTTGCCGCGCTTAATCGTTTTACTGCCAGCATGCAAAAACGCCAACGTGAATCGGGTCGCTCATTTGTATCGCGTACGCGTTTAACGCCAGTTCAATATGATAACCAACCAACCGTGGTATTTAGAGTGGTACTGGCGAACCCGCTTACCTCAGGTGCTATATTAAAAGAGATATTAGAAGAGCAGAAAGAACTGGCACAAACTGATCCGGTGTTTAAAAAGTATTTACGAAAATATATGTAACTACAATTACAAATGCAATGACAAAAAAGACGCGATTAAGCGTCTTTTTTGTTGCTGATTAAAAGCAACTCGCCTTTATAAGGTTGCTGATAATTTGTTGAGAAGGTTTGATTTTTTCCATTGCTAAAAACTCATCGGGCTGATGCGCTTGGTTAATAGAGCCTGGTCCCATTACGATGGTTTCACAGCCAAGTTGCTGTATAAATGGCGCTTCGGTACAGTAGTTAACAGCCACTGCTTTTTGCCCTGCTATATTTTCGGCTAATTTGACTAACGCGCTATCTGTGCTTCCCGTAAATGCTGGAATTGGCTCATGCAAATCAATTACGCTCACAGAGTTAAGGTATTGCTGGTTTATATCGTAGGTTGCATCAAGTACCATTGCTTGAAGCTCTTGCACGCTTAAACTGGGGAGAGGGCGCATATCAATGTGCATTTCACAGCAGCCACAAATTCGGTTGGCATTGTCACCCCCATGAATATTGCCTAAGTTGAGTGTTGGATAAGGAATTTCAAAGTGATTTATTGAATATTTATTCTTAAGTTGTTCTTTTAAGATCAGTAATTTTGTAATCACTTTATGCATTACTTCGATGGCATTAAGGCCCCGTTCGGGATCAGAGCTATGTCCTGAGCGACCAACGACTCTGATTGCTGTAGTCATATGGCCTTTATGGGTAAATACGGGGGTCATATCAGTGGGTTCACCAATAATACAGCGGCTTGGCTTTAAATTTGGGTGCTTACAAATTTGCTGTGCGCCAGCCATAGTGGTTTCTTCATCGGCGGTCGCTAATATTAAAATAGGTTGAGTTTGTTGCTTTTCATCAAGCTCACTAATAGCTTGCAGTACAAAAGCAAAAAAGCCTTTCATATCAATACTGCCTAAACCATATAATTTGTTATCAAGTTCAGTTAATTTAAATGGGTTTTGATTCCAGCGGCTGTCATCAAACGGCACCGTATCGGTGTGCCCCGCAAGCATTAACCCGCCATCGCCTTGTCCGCGTTTTGCTAATAAGTTGTAGCGGCCTTTACCACCTTCTAACTCTATTATTTCACAGGTAAAACCTAAGCTTTCACACCACTGAGCGAGTAGTTCAATCACGCTTTTATTGCTCATACACAAATGCTCTTCAATAGCGCTAATAGAGGGGGCAGCAATCAATTGTTGATACATCGAGATAAATGACGGCAGAGACATAAAAAAATCCAAAATAAGTATTCAATTTAATTGCATAACAATATAAAAGTATTTATGATGAATATCAATTCACTTTTTAAGCATAAATATATTAAAGTTACGCCATGAAAATAATACGACGATAGTTATCACTCATTAATTTAATCAGTTTAGCTAGGTTGCAACCTAGTGTAAGTAAATAACATGGAATGTAGTCACTAATTTTAGATAAAGAGTAAATAATGAACGTAGTAATTATAGGTGCCAGCGGTTACAGCGGCGCAGAATTGGCTAGCTTAGTTGCCAAACATCCAGCATTAACATTATCAGCATGTTATGTATCAGCGCAAAGCTTAGATAAACATAAATTGCTCAGTGAATTATACCCTGAGCACTTAGGGTTACTTGACTTACCTTTGCAACCACTTAATGAGAGTGCATTGAGTGATATAGCGCATTCAGCAGACTATGTGTGTTTATGCACTGACCATAAAGTAAGTGTTGATTTAGCTCCTCAGTTTTTAGCGATGGGCAAAAAGGTATTTGACTTGTCTGGTGGTTACCGTCTTGAAAGTAATGAAGATTACGTCACTTATTATGGTTTTAAACACCAGCATCCAGAACTCCTCAATGAAGCTGCATATGGCCTTGCAGAGTGGAATAGTGAGGCCATTGTAAAGGCGCAGTTAGTTGCTGTAGCTGGCTGCTACCCAACTGCCGCATTAAACGCATTAAAGCCTCTTCAGCAAGCTGGGTTACTTAGTGATGAGCGGATTATTATTAATGCTGTATCGGGAGTAACGGGAGCAGGTCGTAAAGCAAGTATTGGCACGCATTTTTGCGAAGTATCGCTAGCTGCTTATGGTTTGTTTAACCATCGTCATGGACCTGAGATACAGCAGTATCTTGGCCATAACGTGTTATTTACTCCTCATTTAGGTAATTTCCCGCGCGGTATTTTAGAAACCATTTATGTACAGCTAAAACCGGGTGTGACCAGTGAGCAAGTAACTAAAGCGTATCAAGTATTAGCGGATGAGCCGTTAATTCGATTGCTTGGTGGCAAAATTCCCTCCATTAAAGGGGTAGCAAAACAACCCTATGTTGATATTGCATGGCAGCAGCAAGACTCACAATTAATAGTGATGGCAGCGATTGACAATTTACTAAAAGGGGCGGCTGGTCAGGCTCTGCAATGTATTAATTTGTCAATGGGTTTGCCTCACACTACAGGTTTAGTAGGAGCGTTTAAATGAGCAGTAAAACGTGGGTGATTAAACTCGGTGGCGCAGTACTCAATACTGAAAATGCCGCTAAAGCGCTTTTTGAGGTTCTTAATGAGCAACATGATGCACAATTTGTCATTGTTCATGGCGGTGGCTCATTAGTTGATCATTGGTTAGCAGAAGCCGGTTTTGCCAGTGCTAAACATCAAGGTTTGCGTATCAGCCCTAAAGAACAGATGCCTTATATTGTAGGAGCATTAGCGGGAACAGCAAACAAACAATTAATGGCGCAAGCAATGACTGCTGGGCACAAACCCGTTGGCTTGAGTTTATATGAAGCTGGAATAACAGCATCACAAAAATTAAAAGCGCTAGGGCAAGTAGGTCAATGCCATAGTAATGATGATTCTATTATTAATGAATTACTCAGTGGCGGGCGTTTACCTATAGTCAGCTCCATCGGTTTTGATGAGCAAGGGCTTTGGTACAACGTTAATGCTGACGAAGCAGCAGCAGCGATTGCGAGTAATTTAAACGCCGAACTTATTTTTATGACGGATGTGGAAGCGGTGCTTGATGCGAATAAGCATCCACTACATCAACTTGACACAAAACACATTGATACTTTAATTGCAGAGGGAGTAATTGTGGGCGGGATGGAGGTCAAAGTTAAGACCAGTCTTCACGCTGCCCAACATTTACGACGCGGTGTGTACATTTCCAGCTGGCAAAAGCCAGAAAATTTAACGGCTTTGCTGCAAGGCGAGCACGTCGGAACTAAAGTGACACCATAGGTTGAATATGTTTAAAGATTTTATAACGGGTCTAGAATTAGACCAACAAGGCGCCCTTAATTTATTAAAATTAGCGCAAGATATTAAAGAAAGCCCTGCAAAGTATAGCCAAGTGTTAGCTGGTAAGTCAGTGGTTACTCTGTTCGAAAAGCAAAGTTTACGTACGCGTTTATCATTTGATATTGGTATAAACCGTTTAGGCGGTCATGCGGTTTATCTAGATCAACAAAACGGCGCGATGGGGGCACGTGAATCAATAAAAGATTTCGCCTTGAATATTTCAACTTGGGCTGATGGTATTGTTGCCCGGGTTAATCAGCACAGTACGTTAACTACCTTAGGTGAGTATTCGTCTGTTCCGGTGGTTAATAGTTTGTGTGATTTATATCACCCATGCCAAGCCTTAGCTGATTTTTTAACGCTTCAAGAAGTGCACGGTGATGTTAGTCAGCTAAAGTTGGCTTATTTAGGTGAAGGCAATAACGTAACGCATTCACTGATGCTACTTGCAGCAACTTTAGGTACTGATTTTGTTGCTGTAACGCCAAAAGGCAGTTCGCCCGATTCGCAAATTCTTAAAAAAGCGGAGCAAAT
Source organism: Pseudoalteromonas sp. SiA1 (assembly GCF_018732205.1). Lineage (NCBI taxonomy): Bacteria > Pseudomonadati > Pseudomonadota > Gammaproteobacteria > Alteromonadales > Pseudoalteromonadaceae > Pseudoalteromonas > Pseudoalteromonas sp. SiA1. The sequence goes on from NZ_CP076084.1 coordinate 856,081, forward strand.
TGCCGCTATGAATGGGGCTTCTGTGATGGTAAGTGACAGAGTTGAGGCTGCGGTAGGTGCTAACGCTGTTTACGCTGATACCTGGGTTTCTATGGGAGACACCACACCGCTTGAGCAAGTGAAAGAAAAATACATGCCTTATCAATTAAATCAGGCATTACTTAAAAAAACCGGGGCTACCACGGTATTACATTGCCAACCGGCACACCGTGAGTTTGAAATTACCTCTGAGGTAATGGATGGCCCCGCATCAAAAATTATTCAACAAGCAGAAAATCGTATGCATGCGCAAAATGCTCTGCTTGTTACATTATTAAATCCAAATTTTGTTAAGGAACACCTATGAGTTCAATTAAAAAAGTCGTTTTAGCCTATTCAGGTGGTCTTGATACATCGGCTATCGTGCCATGGTTAAAAGAAAACTACGGCTGTGAAGTTATTGCCTTTGTGGCCGATGTTGGCCAAGGTGCAGAAGAACTTGAAGGCGTAGAAGCGAAAGCCATTGCATCGGGTGCATCTGAATGTTACGTGGTTGATTTGAAAGATGAAATGGTAAGTGATTACATTTACCCAACACTTAAAACAGGCTCTATATACGAAGGAACCTACTTGCTAGGTACTTCTATGGCACGTCCAATCATCGCCAAAGCCCAAGTTGAAATTGCCCGTAAAGTGGGTGCAGATGCACTTTCTCATGGCTGTACGGGTAAAGGTAACGACCAAGTACGTTTTGAGTCATGTTTTGCAGCACTGGCTCCTGATTTAAAAGTGATTGCGCCATGGCGTGAGTGGGATTTATCAAGTCGTGAATCATTGCTTGATTACCTAGCCGAGCGTGATATTCCGTGTTCTGCATCAGCAACTAAAATTTACAGTCGTGATGCTAACGCATGGCATATCTCCCACGAAGGCGGCGAGCTTGAAGACCCTTGGTGTGAGCCAAGTGAGCAAGTATGGACATGGACTAATTCACCAGAGCAAGCGCCCGATAAAGCTGAGCATGTCACTTTATCAGTTGTAGAAGGTGAAGTGGTTGCTGTAAACGGCGAACAATTAAAGCCTTACGACTGTTTAGTTAAACTAAACGACATTGCAGCTCCGCATGGTATTGGTCGTGTTGATATTGTAGAAAACCGTTTAGTGGGCATGAAATCACGCGGTTGTTACGAAACACCAGGCGGTACAGTGATCATGGCTGCGCTTCAAGCAATTGATGAGCTCGTTCTTGATAAGTCAAGCCGTAAATGGAAAGAGATACTCGGTGGTGAATTTTCGCATTTAGTCTACGACGGTCGTTGGTTTACGCCGCTTAAAGATTCTATTTTAGCCGGTGCAGAAGCGCTTTCTACGTTAGCGACAGGTGAAGTGGTACTTAAACTTTATAAAGGGCAAGTAACAGCGGTTCAGAAAAAATCACCTAACAGTTTATACAGCGAAGATTTTGCTACTTTTGGTGAAGACGATGTTTATGACCAATCGCACGCAGAAGGCTTTATTCGTTTATTCTCACTATCAAGCAGAATTTCAGCATTAGCTAAAAAGTAATTTTTTAAGCCCCTTGGAATTAAGGGGCTATTATCGGGTTTGGAGAGATTTCATGGCATTATGGGGCGGGCGTTTTTCTACGGGTCCAGATGAAGCGTTTAAACAATTTAACGATTCACTTCCCTTCGATTATCAATTAGCAGAGCAAGATATTATTGGCTCTGTTGCATGGGCTGGCGCACTTGAACAAGTGAACGTGTTATCTAATGACGAACACCAAAAGCTGGTATCGGCATTATATGAATTACTTGAAGAGGTAAAAGCAGATCCACAAGCTGTTGCCACCTCAGGTGCTGAGGATATTCACTCGCATGTTGAAGCCGCGCTAATTGAAAAAGTGGGTGATTTAGCTAAAAAATTACACACTGGACGCAGTCGTAACGACCAAGTTGCTACCGACTTTAGATTATGGTGTCGCGATACCGCCGATCACATTTTAAAAGCGATTGCACAATTAAAAGCTGAATTTGTTGCCCTTGCTGAGCGTGAGTTAGGCACAATATTGCCAGGCTACACCCACTTACAGCGTGCACAGCCCGTGTTATTTAGCCATTGGTGTATGGCTTATGTAGAAATGTTAGAGCGTGATGAAAGCCGGTTGCAAGATGCCCAAGCACGAATGAACTATTGCCCATTAGGCAGTGGCGCTCTTGCGGGAACTGCCTATCCTATTGACCGTCATGCACTTGCGCAAGGGTTAGGGTTTATAGGCGCGACCAAAAATAGTCTTGATGGTGTATCTGATCGTGATTTTGTGGTTGAGCTATTAAGCTGTGCGTCTATCTCTATGATCCACTTATCGCGCATGTCTGAAGACTTGATTTTTTATAACTCAGGAGAAGCTGGGTTTATCGAACTGGCTGATAATGTTACATCGGGCTCATCTTTGATGCCGCAGAAAAAGAACCCTGATGCACTAGAGCTTATTCGTGGCAAAACAGGACGGGTGTTTGGTGCGTTTAGTGCAATGATGATGACTCTAAAAGCACTGCCGCTTGCCTACAATAAAGACATGCAAGAAGACAAAGAAGGCATTTTTGACGCTATGCCAACGTGGCTTGCGTGTATTCATATGGCGCAAGCGTGTATTAAGGGTGTAACAGTTAAAGCAGACAAAACTTTAGCAGCGGCAAAAGGTGGCCACGCGAATGCAACCGAGCTTGCTGATTATTTGGTAGCCAAAGGTGTGCCGTTCAGAGAAGGGCATCATATTGTTGGGGTATTGGTGCAATTAGCCATTAGTGAAGGTAAAACGTTAGAGGAGCTTTCACTTGAGCAGTATAAATCAGTAAACCCAGTGTTTGAAGATGACGTGTATCCGGTACTTGAAATTGATGCTTGTATTAAAGCACGTCAAGCACTTGGCGGAACCTCATTAGAACAAGTAAGTAAAGCGGTTAAAGACGCGAAAAAAAAACAGCAAATAACAGTTCGTGATGCAAACCTAGATGACGTGGAAGTAATCGCTAAACTCGTGCAACATTGGGCAACAGTCGGCGAAAACTTACCGCGCGCTAAAAGTGACATGGTGCACTCAATTAATGAATTTGCCGTGACAGAGATTAATGGGCAGGTATCAGGTTGTGCTTCATTATACATTTACGACACCGGATTAGCTGAAATACGCTCTTTAGGTATTGACCCTAAAAGCGGGGTAACAGGGCAAGGGCGAGAGCTGGTAGAACATTTATTAGTAAAAGCCAAAAAATTGGCACTCAATCGTGTCATCGTTCTGACTCGTGTACCTGACTTTTTCGAAAATCAGCGGTTTAGTTTCTGTAATAAAGAGAGCCTACCTGAAAAAGTCATGAAAGATTGTGAGTTATGTTTACGTAAAGAAAACTGTGATGAAGTCGCAATGGAATATATGTTAAAGCCAAGTAATAGCATGGAGATCCCTTGTAAAAACGTGGCTTGAGCAATCCCTAGGATAAAAAACGCACGGTGACCCCGATGCGTTTTTTTTTTGAGTAAAATAAAGTGATGTTTTAAATTAATATGCTATGAATTTAAAGTTGGCATATCGGTTGCATTTATAGTTCTGTAGTGTGTTGTTGAGTCAATTAATCAACGAAGGCAATACGTTACAGAAGTTATTTAGTAACTGCTCCAGATGGTGTGATTTAAATTTGCGCCAATAATAAAAATTTAATACTCATAAGGATTAATCACATGCAAATTTCAGCTAATAGCCAAGTACAAATGCAAGCATATAATAAAACGCAACAATTAAAGCCTGCAATGGAACAAACTGCTAGCCCTAAAACCCTACAATCTGATACAGTTAGTATATCTCAAGAGGCAATGAGTGCTGCTGGTGCAGAACTTCGTCGTGGCGGCGGTATTGTACCTATCAAACCTAAATAATTAATTAAGGTTTTAAATGTTTTTAACTGAGTTTTTTGGTTTTTTCTCGCTTTCAGCGTTTACAATGTGGGGCTTTTTAATGGCATTTTTTTTTAATGTCTTTGTCTATACTTTAAACGTAAAAAGAAATACAACTTTATTACTCAGTTCATTTATTATGATGGTTTCTTATACTCTTTCAGACTATTTTTTTACTTGGCTATCAATTAAAACTGCGGTTTTATTAGATTGGGCTATCTATGATATTTTTACCATTCTTTGCTTGCTAATAGCTATGGCTATGTTAAGAAAAACGACACCCTCTTTTTTGTATTTAATTGTGGGTCTTGCAATAAATTCACTTTTCTTTTCCCTCATGTACTTAGATTTGAATGTATATCAAAATAAAGAACCTTGGCTTTTTTGGGATATCTACACCTTCAGTGTAAACATTATTGATCTGATTATGATTGTCGCTTTAATAGTAGACCGTGATTTCCTTGGCTTACACACCCTTAAAAGTAAACTCATTTCATTATTCAAAACGACTGAGCTTAACAAAATCCAATAAATGTATTATGTAGACTTATTTTTAGCAGATTATATCGATGCATTTATACAGTGGGGCTTTTTAATGGCCATGTTGTACGCTTTGGTATCGAGTATAAATACGCTAAATAAATCTTTGGTCTATTTAGCCACAATCATGTTCTTTTCTTACCTTATTGGTGATTTCCTTTTAGTTTTCAAAAACGTTTACCTTAACTGGATTTTTTTTGATTTCGCTACAGTTTGTATTATTTTTATAATAACAAAAGCTTCAAGCTTTGAAAGCGATGTGGCTAAAAACTATATTGTTAGTGGCTTATTGATTAATGCTTGTTTAACGTATGCTATTTACATAGATCTTTATATAAACTGGAACTCAGATCCTTGGTGGTTGTGGAGCCTGTACTCTATGGGGGTTAATGTTGTTGATTTACTAATGATTATTACTATTTTTATCAATAAAGACTTTTTAGGGCTAATGAAACTTAAAGGTCGTTTATTTAGATCACGCGCTGAGTTTAAAAGCCCATAATGACAGATTTATTATGGCTACTTGTTAAAGTTGGCGAGAATTTAGGTAATTTTATTTTGTGGCTATTTTTAATCGCTTTTCTATATAATCTTTCTTCGAGCATTAATAAACAAGATAAAAGCTTGCTGCATATTTCATTGATAATGATGATTTCTTATTTTCTAAGTGCATTTTTAAGCCTCGAAACTTCAACTTATAAAGATTATTTCATATTTGATCTCACAACTATTTTTACACTTTTTTTGTGGCGAAAAATCACGTTGCAAAATACACCTATTGCTTTTTATTACTTAATTCTGGGGTTGGGTGTTAATACCTGTTTATTTTTGGGGATGCATTATGATGTTCAAGTTAAAGGAAACATTGATTATTGGTGGTTTTGGGCTGCATATGGGTTTGGCGTTATTCTATTTGATCTTATAATGGCATTGGCACTATTTATCAATAAAGATTTTTTGGGCTTAGTGAGGCTTAAGAACGTTCTGTTTCCATCAAGAGCGAAGCTACCTAGCGTAATGTAACGATACGCTAGGTGTTGTGTTTAATGCTTAGTTTTCCCAAGCCTTGACTGCAGGGCTTTCATTACTATGGTGTCAACAAACTCACTCACATCCCCGTTATGGCGTGCTACTTCTTTTACTAGTGTTGATGATATAAAGGTATTGCGCTCGGCGGGCGTTAAAAATACGCTTTCTAAATCAGGGTTTAAACGGCGATTCATATTCGCGAGCTGAAACTCGTAATCAAAATCAGAAACCGCTCTTATGCCTCTGATCAGTACATTAGCATTATGGTCACGGGCTAAATCGGCGAGTAGCCCTGAAAAGCCAATGACTTTTACATTATCTAAATGGCTTAAAATCTCATTTGCTAAATCAACGCGTTCTTCTAAAGTAAAACACGGTTTTTTACTTGGGTTATGAGCAATAGCCACAATAACGGTATCGAACATTTTAGCCGCACGCTGAATTAAATCAGTGTGGCCGTTGGTAAGAGGGTCAAATGTGCCTGGGTAGATTGCGGTCACTTTCATAATATTTACTGTGTTATTATTTTTAGCCGTAGTGTAGCAGTGTTTAGTGTGCAAAGCAGCCTTGTGAGTAAATTGTATATAACTGCAGCTGCGCAGTGTTACAAATGCAATGATTTGTTTATACTAGGCGGATTATTTTAATGCAGCATCGTATTTTCGAAAATTGAGTAATGAGTATATGAATACCAAGGATAAAATAATTCAAACCAGTATTTCATTGTTTAACGAACATGGTGAAAGAGCAATATCTACTAATCATATCGCATCGAGTTTAGGTATGAGTCCGGGTAATCTGTACTACCACTTTAAAAATAAAGAAGACATTATTCGCCATATATTTGCACTTTATCGTGACCATTTAAGTACTCATTTTAAGCCGGTCGTTCAAGGCGACGATGCTTTTGAACACCTAGGTCCTTATTTAGATTCGCTATTTGAATTGATGTGGCGCTATCATTTTTTTTACGACAACCTTGGCGATATTCTCGCTCGCGATAGTCATTTAAAACAGGGTTACATTGATTTTCAGCAAGAGTTACTTGAGCAGGTGCGTAACATCATTTTGGCCTTACGCGACAGCGAAATTATTGCTATTGATGAACAAGATGCTATCGAACTTGCTCATACGTTAAAATTAACGGTCAGCTTTTGGACACCCTATATGAAAGCAAGAAGGCTTAGTGGTGTGCTGGTTGAGCAAGATATTTACCCTGGTATTGTAAAAGTACTGACTTTATTTAAAGCCTACAGCACCGAAAAAAGCGCAAATAAAATTAATCAGTTAAGAGACAAGTACGCACTTTTAGCAAATGCTGCTCCCCAGAATCCTTAAGCCCGTTAAGTTGGTTAGTTCCTAGGCGCTAAATTTTTTGCTATAATCCGCCGCGCCCAATACCTGGGTGCGCGAATTCCCGCAGTCTAAGAGTTAAACTATGCTTAAATTTATCGTCAAACTTCACCCTGAAATAGCCATTAAAAGCCGTTCAGTCCGTAAACGCTTTACTAAAGTGTTAGAAAATAACATTAAAATTGTATTGCGTCGTGTTGACGAAAAAGTACAGGTACGTAATAACTGGGATAACATTTCAGTTGTAACAAAACTTGACGATGCTCAAACTCGCCTTGATTTTATCGACAGCTTACAACGTATACCTGGTATCGTGCAGTTTATTGAAGTGACTGAAACAGACTTTAAAACGATTGATGACATTTATCAAAAAACTATTGAGCTAGTTGGTCACACTATTATTGGTAAAACCTTTTGTGTCCGTGCTAAGCGCATAGGTCAACATGATTTTACTTCAACTGAGCTAGAGCGTTACGTTGGTGGCGGGCTTAATCAACATGTTGAAGGGGCTCGAGTAAAGCTAAGTCGCCCAGAAGTAACGATTCGTTTAGAAATTAAAGACGAAAAAGCCTACATAGTAACGCAAACGCATTTAGGAATGGCGGGCTTTCCACTGCCAACACAAGACGATGTATTATCGCTTATGTCTGGTGGGTTTGATTCTGGCGTTGCCAGTTATCAAATGATCCGTAAAGGTGCTCGCACGCACTTTTTATTCTTTAATTTAGGTGGCGCTGCTCATGAAATTGGGGTTAAACAAGCGAGTTACTATCTATGGAAACAATACAGCTCTACTCACAAAGTTAAGTTTATTACTGTTGATTTTGAGCCAGTGGTTGCTGAAATCTTAGAAAACGTTGAGAACAGCCAAATGGGCGTTGTCCTTAAACGTATGATGATGCGAGCGGGTAGTGCCGTTGCTGAAAAACTAAATATTCAAGCATTGGTTACGGGTGAAAGTATAGGTCAGGTGTCTAGTCAAACCTTAGCTAACTTAAGTGTGATTGACCGCGTAACCGAAACGCTCATTTTACGCCCACTTATCCAACATGATAAGCAAGAAATCATCAATATAGCGCGCCAAATAGGCACTGCAGAAATGGCAGAGACGATGCCTGAATACTGCGGTGTGATCTCTAAAAAGCCGACAGTTAAAGCCAAAATTGAAGTAATTAAAGCAGAAGAAGAAAAGTTTGACTTTGATGTGTTAGATACCGTTATTGATAACGCCCGTGTTATGGATGTGCGCGATATTGATGTTGAGGCTAAGCAAGAGCTTAAAGAGGCAGAATCAGTTACAGAGTTACCTGAAGGAGCGGTTGTTGTTGATATTCGCTCGCCTGAAGAAGAAGATGCGGCGCCGCTGGAAATTGAAGGTATTGAAGTTATCCACTTACCGTTTTTCCGCTTAGCAACAAAGTTTGGCGATTTACCTAAAGGTAAAGATTATTACTTATATTGCCAAAAAGGAGTAATGAGCCAATTACAAGCGCTTATTCTTCACGAAGAAGGCTTTAACACCGTAAAAGTATATCGTCCTTGATGGCTTAAGATATTGGGTCTGTTGACCTTTGCGGATTATAATTTGTTCAAACTAGGGGCGGTTTAATCGCGGCGCGAGGTTTGTAACCTAGTGGGCTAAGTAAAAATCGAGCAACAAAGAGTAAATCGCCCCTAGGCAGAACCCTTCGGGCAGCGCCTGTTTGGCATTGATGCTGCGTTATCGCCTATTTATGGGGAATAACCACACCACATAGGCTCTGCCTTACCTAAATACCAAACAGACTGCTGCAAATTTAACCTTGAAAGGTCAACAGACCCTAAATGCGCGGATTTATTCCGCGCTTTTTTTTGCCAGAATTTCAGCAAGTAAAGCGTCGTTATACGGGGTCGCAATATTATGTCGCTTGCCTTGCTCACTAATATAACCACAAATTGCCATGATCTCAGTTTGTCTATTATGCATTACATCTTGATGCATCGAAGAGTAATTTTCGGCAGTTAAACTCATTACTTTGTAAGCCCGCTCTAGGGCATCTATAAGCTTAATATTGAGTTTTAGCGCGGTTGCAATGTGGCATGCCTCAGCTAATAAATTAATAATTGCACTACTGTATTGCGGTGCACGTAACTGACCATTTTTTATATTGTGGTGAGCGGTTAATGGATTTATTGCAATATTAACCAGTAGCTTTTCAAACCGTAGTTGTTCAATATTGTTACTGACAATTAACTGCGGAATAGTGTGTAATTGCGCACTAAGCTGTTGAATATTTTGAATAGCTAGTTGATTACAGCCCCCTAATACACTTTGCCCGTTTCCGGTATGTTGCACAATATTAGGGTTTGACTTAAATCCAGCCATGCTGGTGGTTAAAAAGTACAACGACTGCTGCTTTGTTAGCTGTTCATTTAATTGTTCAACATTACCCATGCCATTATGACTCAGTATAATATGGGTATTATTGCCTAGATAAGGTTTTACTTGAGCATAGGCTTGTTGCACTGCAAACGCTTTTACCGTGAATAAAACAATATCAAATTCAGGAGTTTGAGATAACTGCTCTTGTGAGATAAAAGTGGCGTTAATTTTTTCAGACGCAGCGTTACTGTGGCTGTAAAAGCGAGTATTAACTGTGCCTTTTCGAGTAAGTATATATATAGCGTGATGCTTGGCTAAAAAATGGCTAAATAACAAGCCAATAGCGCCATCACCTACAACAAGTATGTTAGCCATAATGCTTCTTTTTACGCAGTGTTAACAGGGCTTTAGCTAAAAAGTAGCTCGCTGCACCAATAAAATCGGCAACAAAATCGGCCAGTGATGCTTGTCTGTAAGGAAGGCTATCTTGCATAATTTCTATTGCTGCACCGTAACCAGCGAGTAATAGTATTTGTGCATATAATGGGAGTTTAAACGCTTTATCCATAATAATGGCAAGTAAAAAGAAGATACCAAAATGCGCTACTTTATCAACATGCGGAAATAAGTTTGCCGCGCCCTTTACCTCTTTAGCAAATAAGAAGGTAAACGCAACAATACTAATTAAAAAAATTGCTTGGTAAACACGCCTTGTCACGAAAATTCCTAAAATCGTATAAAAAAGAAGCCTCAGTATATCAAACTAATTTAGTATCGCACCTGAACAAAATGCAGAAAAATGTAAAGATTTATCATTTTAACGTTATAATTGCGGCATAAAATTAAGATTAGATAGTTAGGAGAACGCTATGCCTTCATTTGATATTGTATCTGAAGTAGAAATGAACGAAGCAAAAAATGCGGTTGATAACGCCAACCGTGAACTAGAAACGCGATTTGATTTTAGAGGCGTTGATGCATCAATAGAGCTAAACGATAAAACAATTAAATTAAAAGCTGAAGCAGATGCTCAGGTAATGCAGTTATTTGATATTTTAGCGAGTAAAATCTCTAAACGTGGGATGGATGTTGCAAGCTTAGAGCTACAAGATATTTCTCGTGCGGGCAAAAATGTTTTTCGTAACGTTGCACTTAAACAGGGTATCGAAAAAGACATGGCTAAAAAAGTAGTAAAAGCCATCAAAGACTCTAAAGTAAAAGTACAAGCGGCCATTCAAGGTGAAGAAGTTCGCGTAACAGGTAAAAAGCGTGATGACTTACAAGCGGCTATGCAAGTTGTACGCACTGCTGATTTAGGTCAACCATTTCAGTTTAAAAACTTCCGCGATTAATTTATTGCCTCGAGCTCGGCACTATAGGCGCTTAGCTCAAAGCAACATGTATTTAGCCAAACACGTTATATTGTTTGGCTTTTTATTTTTGGATCTATGATAATTATCGAACTCCGAACTCCGAACTCCGAACTCCGAACTCCGAACTCCGAACTCCGAACTCCGAACTCCGAACTCCGAACTCCGAACCCCGTATCCTGAATCTTGAACCTTTGGATTTGTAGATGTTTAGACGTCCGTTGACTTTTTTTAGTAAACAGATAACAATAGCAGTCTATTTTCAAGGTGCTTACTAAACACTTCAATGGTGTGATTTTTTTAGTAGGATAATCGGGAAGTTGGTGCGTTTTCATTGATGAAGTCAATCCCAACACTGCCCCCGCAACGGTAAAGTTATGCTGTATTAAATTATGGTAACTGAGTCCGGAGACCGGCCTTGATTTAATCTTACTTACTAACATCTTTGCGGTGGGCAAAGATAGGGGACATGATGCTAAATAAAACCGCACTGGGTATGGCCATTTCGGCTGCACTCTCTTTTTCTGTATCTGCTGCAGAACAATCAATCGAAACAATAACAGTAACCGCTAATAAGTTTGAACAACCTATAAATGATGTATTAGCAAGTGTGGCAGTTATCGAGCGCGCTGATATTGAAAAAGCGAATTATCGAGACTTACCTGCAATATTAAATACTATTGCTGGGATAGATATTGTTCGTAATGGTGGGTTAGGTCAAAAAGCAGATATATTTGTTCGCGGGGCCAGTGCTAAATATACCTTAGTATTGGTTGATGGCGTAAGAGTGAGCGATGCAAGTTCAGGTAGTGTATCGCTGACGAATATTCCAGTTAACAGTATCGAGCGTGTTGAAATTATAAAAGGTGCCAGAGCGGCTATTTATGGCTCAGACGCGGTAGCCGGAGTAATTAATATTATCACCCGTAAAGCCTCAAATAACTCGCTTTCGGCTACTTTAGGCAGCCATAGCTACAGTAATTATCAGCTTGCTGGTGGGCTTGTAAAAGAGGCGCTTAGCTTTAATTATAATTTAGGCTACGAAGAGACGGATGGTTTTGATGTTACTGGCAAAGATCCAGCGGCTGAGTACACAAAAGATCATGATGATGATGGCTACAAAAATAAAAACATTGGCTTTAATTTAGCTTATGAGCTTGCTGAACTAGGCCAATTGAGCCTGCAATCTCAGTATAGTGAAGGCGAAGCACAATATGATAATGCAAGGGGTAACGATGCCTACGACTTTGAAAATTACACCGCTAAGCTAGGCTGGAACAAAGCCTCAGATATATATAGCCAAAGTACTTCGGTGAGCGTTTCGCAAGAAGAAAATACCCAAACAGGTACCGATGTGCAGCAAGTGTATAGCACAGAGCGTGTTGAGTTTGAATATCGAGGGCTTTATACCCTTACTGAAGAACTTGATATATCGGGTGGCTTTAATTATTTATCTGAGGATTTATCAAACTCGTCAGCAACGTCATCAGAAGAAAAACGCGATAATAAGGCGTTGTTTATAGGCGCGTTTTATAGCCATAACAAATGGTTAGCAAATGCGGTTGTTAGAACCGATGATTATGACTTCCATGGCCGTGCAAACACTTACAGTACAGGACTTGGTTACAAAGCAAATAACTATGTAACACTACGTTTAAATCACGGTACTGCATTTAGAGCTCCTTCGTTAATTAATGCGTTTGTGACTAACAGCCCGTACTATTTACCAAACAATAATATTAAACCTGAAGAAGCCTTAAATAATGAGCTTGGTATAACTTTAGAAACCCAATGGGGCCGTTATGATATTGCTATTTTCGATAACCGTATCAATAATTTGATTAGTAATAATTATGATGCAGACTCAGGTAAATATATTGCCACTAACATAGATAAAGTATCTATGCAGGGATTTGAGCTGTCGGCAGAGTTTTCAGCGCTAGGCTTTGAACACTCGGTTAATTTTAGCTTTTTAGACGCTACAGATGAAAAAACGAATACCGATTTACCACGTAGACCTTCTGAATCGTTTAATTATCAACTCGCTAAAACATGGGGTGATTTTGATGCCAGCTTGGATATGCAATATCGCTCATCGCGTCCTTCGATTGCGTATTATGACTCGGAGCTCGCTGCTTATACGGTATTTAATATAGCAGCCAATTACCAGTTGCTAGATAATTTGTCGTTAGCTGCTCGAATAGAGAATATTACTGATGAAGAATATTTTACTGCTGCGACGGGCTTTGCTGCCAGTGGTAAGCTATTAGGTTATAACAGCGCAGGAAGAACTTTCTTTGTAGGGGCAAATTATCAGTTTTAGTCACTTATCCTAGTTGCCAAGGAACAAATAGCCCAGCTTATTGCTGGGCTATTTATTAAAAGCACTTTATTCCGATAAAAACTCGCTAAATTCGGTTTCAAACTTATGTAATTTGGGTGCAATTAAAATACTGCAATAGCCCTGCTCAGGATTTTCATTGTAATAGTCCTGATGGTAGTGCTCTGCGGGGTAAAAAGTGGTTGCTGGGCTCACCTCGGTTACTATAGGTTCGCTAACATGAGTTTGCAGCTCTGCAATAACGGCCTGTGTTTGTACTTGTTGTTGCTCATTATGATAATACACAACGCTGCGGTACTGAGTGCCTATATCGTTACCTTGGCGATTTAGTTGTGTGGCATCGTGTAGGGTAAAAAACATCGCGAGTAAGGTTTCAAAGCTGATAACACTGGCATCAAATTCAACCTTAATTACCTCTGCATGGCCACTGTTGCCAGTGCAAATAGTTTTGTAGGTTGGGTTATCAGTATGTCCACCAGTATAACCAGAGCAAACACTGAGTACACCTTTTACACGCCTAAATGCTGCATCAATACACCAAAAACAGCCGCCGCCGAGTGTTGCTACTTGTGTGGTCGAACTCATAAGTACTTCCTCAATTGTTAGGGATATGTGCACTGAATAAAGCGCCGTAACAGCTAGTTACGACGCTCTGAGTGACTTAGATCTCTTTAAGCGGTTTTTCAGCGGCTTGCTTATCAAGTTTTTGTTGTAAAAACTCAGGTGATTGTGTGTTTCGTGCTAGTGCGTAATAAGCGGCTGGCACCACAAACAGAGTTAGTATGGTTGCCACCGTTACGCCAGTAAATACCACCACACCAATTACCATTCTACTTTCCGAGCCTGGACCGGAAGCCAACACCAAAGGTACGGCACTCATAACCGTTGTTAGGGAAGTCATAATAATAGGGCGCAAACGCTGTGTAGCCGCTTGTAAAATAGCCTCACTAAATTCTACGCCTTTATCACGTAACTGGTTGGTAAATTCAACGATCAGTATACCGTTTTTAGCACTTAACCCAATGAGCATAACAATGCCTATTTGGCTGTATATATTAAGCGTTAACCCCATACTCCACAGCCCAAACATGGCACCCATTAAACCAAGTGGCACAGTTAACATAATAACAAATGGATGCATAAAACTTTCAAACTGAGCTGCCAGTACTAAAAAGGTCACGGTTAATGCCAGCACAAACACATAGGTCATGGCTGAGGCACCTTCATAAAACAATTGCGACTCACCTTTATAGTCAATGGCACCATCAATGTCGTTTTCCTCTGTGGCAACCTTGTTTAAAAAGTTTAGTGCTTGTTCTAGCGTGTAACCATCAGCGAGGTTGGCACTTAAAGTAATTGCACGCATTCGGTTATAGCGATTTAAACGCGAGGCGGTGGCTTCTTCTTTTAAGCTAATAAGGCTATCAAGAGGAACAAGTTCTCCGCTACGTGATTTTAGGTAAATATTTGAAATATCAGTCGGGTTGGCAAAGTCTTGTTTTGTGCCCTTTAAAATTACATCGTATTCTTCACCGCGGTCAATAAAGGTGGTTACACGGCGTTGGCCAAGCATGGTTTCAAGTGTACGACCCACATCAGAGACTGATACGCCTAAATCAGCGGCTTTATTTTTATCAATACTGACTAAAAACTGAGGGAAGGTTTCTTTATAATCATGATCAATACGCACTAATCCAGGGTTTTTCTCAGCGCGTTTAATAATTCTATCTCGCCAATCGGCAAGTTGAGCATAATCATTACCTTGCAAAACAAATTCAATAGGGCGAGATGAACCACCTCCGCCAATACCACGGCGCATAATAGCAAATGCACGAACGTCGGTGACCTCTTGCATTTTGCCGCTTATTTCATCCATGACTTCCCATGTTGAGCGTTTGCGCTTATCCCAGTCAGCCATGCCAACAATAGCCACGCCGCCACTGCCACCCCAACCTGGGACTCGAACAAGCACTCGACTTAGTTCGCCAGATTCAGAATAAGGCATCAAGCGCTCTTCAATTTTTGCCATATTAGCTGCGTTATTTTCATAACTTGCCCCTTCAGGGCCATTCATAAGCACAAAGAAGGTGCCACGATCTTCTTTTGGCGTGAGCTCTGAGGGTATTTGTAAAAATAATGAATAACTAACAAACCCAGCCAAAACTAAGCTCAGCATTAAGCCCCATTTACGGGTCATGTTTGACGCTAAAGCGTTACGGTATCCATTTTCTAATTTAGTAAAAAAACGGTCCATAACTTGGCTAAACTTACTTTCTTTTTCAGAGGCCTTTAACACTTTTGAACACAGCGCCGGAGAGAGTGTCAACGCAGTGATACTAGAGAAAAACACGGCAGCACTTACTGCCATAGCAAACTCTGTAAATAGTGCGCCAATTCGTCCTTCCATAAACACTAATGGTACAAACACGGATATAAGCACTAAGGTGGTGGCTATAATTGCAAAGCCCACCTCACGTGCGCCGCGATAAGCTGCCAATAAAGGCGGTTCACCAAGTTCAATACGGCGGTGAATATTCTCTAGCATTACAATGGCATCATCGACCACTAAGCCTATTGCTAACACCAGTGCTAGTAGAGTTAATAAGTTAATTGAATAACCCATTGCTAATAAAAACATGAAACTACTGACTAGGGCGACTGGTACTGTGACCGCGGGAATAAGAGTGGCGCGAATGTTACCTAAAAATATAAAGATAATAAGCACGACTAACCCCATAGAAATTGCTAAAGTTTTATAAACCTCATTAATTGACTCTTTAATAAATACCGAAGAATCATAACTGTCTTCTATGGTGGTGCCTTCAGGTAAATTACGTTTTATTTTTTCCAGTTCACTGCGGGCGTTATCAACCACAGTTAGGGTATTGGCTTTGGCTTGTTTAACAATACCCATACCAATCATATTACGGCCATTACCTCGGAATAAACTTTCATCATCGGCGGCTTCTAGTTTTACGTCAGCCACTTCGCCTAGACGCACTAAATAACCATCTTCACCTCGTTTAATAACTAGGTTTTGAAAATCACGTTGGTTTTTATAGCTGCGGGCAGTGCGAACGGTAAAATCACGATCAACTGATTCAATTTCACCGGCCGGAAGTTCTACATTTTCACTACGCAGTGTTTGCTCAATATCACTGGAGGTAATACCACGGGCGGCCATCGCTTGGCGGTTAAGCCATACTTTCATGGCATACTTTCGCTCCCCCCCAATGCGCACATTCGATACGCCATCAACAACGGCTAATCGATCTACAATAAAACGCTGTGCATAATCAGAAAGTTGCAATGAATCCATGGTTTCGCTGTTAAGTACAAACCACGCGATAGGGCTTTCGTCACTATTTGATTTTGATACTTCAGGAGGACGCACTTGTTCGGGTAGGCTATCAAGTGCACGCGCTACACGTTCACGCACATCGTTGGAGGCATCGTCTATGTCACGGCTAATATTAAACTCAATGGTAATGTTTGAGCGGCCATTACGACTCGATGAGTTAATACTTTTAATACCTTCAATGCCCGAAATACGATTTTCAATAACTTGCGTTATTTTTGTTTCAATAATTTCGGCAGATGCACCGGTATATTCAGTACTAATATTTACAATCGGTGTTTCAATATCTGGATACTCTCGCAAAGGCAACATGCTAAAAGCAACTAAGCCAAATGTGAGTAACAGTAAGTTAATAACAATCGCAAAAACGGGGCGTTTGACGCTAGTATCGGTAATTTTCACGTGTTACCCCTTAACGCTTACTTTACTACCTGAGCGAATTTTAATTATTCCCTCGGTAACAATTTGCTCGCCATTACTTAACCCTTTGTCTATCGCAACCCAGCCATTATTTCTACTTACAACATGTACTTCTTTACGGTTTGCTATGCCATCTTCAATTTGAAAAACGTAATGCTTATCTTGCAGAGGAATAATGGCCTTTTCAGGCACCATCAGCGCTTGGTTACTGCTCAGTTCTAAAGCGGTATTAAGCAACATGCCTGGGCGAAGTAAACCTGATTTATTAGCAAAACTTGCTGTTACTTCTACACTGCGAGTGATTGAGTCGATACGTGAGCTTATATGGGTTACTTTACCGCTGAAGGTTTGATCAGGGTAAGCATCGTTTTGAGTGCGAACAATCATTCCGTTTTTCAATTGAGCTAAATACTTTTCAGGCACTTTAAAATCAACTTTTATAATACTAATGTCATCGAGGGTTGTGATCACAGTACTATTATTAATATAAGCACCCACCGATATTTCGCGTTTCCCCAGTAACCCAGAAAAAGGCGCGGTGATGGCCATTTCATTGAGTTTGGTTTTAGCACTTTCAAGTTGTGCTTCGCTGGCATCAACGCGAGCGAGTTGTTCTTCAAGCAATGACTTGGCCGTCGCTTGCGAGCGAGAAAGCTCGGTCAGTCTGGCTAATTGACGTTTTTCTTCTTGTAAATTAATGCTAAGTTCTTTTACTGCAAATTGTTCTTGTTGGTTTTGCAGTTGTACTAATTTTTGTCCTTTGCTGACCAAGTCGCCATCTTCAAAGTAAATGCTAGTGACATAATCGTTTTGGGCGCTTTTAATGTAGATAGCCTGATTAGCGCGAGCACTGCCAATGGCTTCAATCATAATTGCGTTTTCTTGCGATCTGACCGTGTGGGCAGAAACTTGCGTTGTCATTGCCGAGTAATTGGCTTGCTCGCCCTGTGATGCGGGAAAATACAAATAAACGCTAAAAATTATTAGTAACGAAATAATAAATGGAAATAAGGCTTTACCTGATTGTTTAGAGTGCATTGTTTTCATACCTGAAAATAGATTATAAGTATTGTACGAAATCAGGACAAAAAAAGGCGGTTATGTATCTCATTAATTTGTGCGTTAAGCGTAAAAATAACTGATACTTAGTCATTGCGCATATTTAACAGTAATAATGGGAGTTAATTGATGAGCTTTAAAACATCATGCAAACGCTGTTTAACGCTGAGAAAGTTAGTATTGTGGGCTATTATTATGTTTATATTTTATATGGCGTTTTTTCAGTATGGCTAATATAAATAAACAAATACTAAAATACCGAGCGCAAGGCGCTAAAAATGGAATTGAAATATTAGTGGTCGGCAGCATTGGCTTGATTATTATCATGCTGTTTAATTTATTACGCCCAGGCGAAATAAGTATTATCGAAATTTTTTTAGTAAGTTTATGTATTGCTGCAATTTTAATTGGCTTTTTTAAAACACAAGAACCTTTTTATAGTATTATTTTAACTGAGCAGCAATTAATATATCAGCATAAGTATGGACAATGGCATTTACACCCAGAGAATTTGCACCATTGTGGTATACCTAAGGTTGATAATGGCATTGATTACCTTGAGCTTAATGCGATTGGTATTAAGTTAAATGATATAGATTCATTCTTGTCTGCTTTAACTCCAAGAATTGCGGGTAAATTGTTGATAGAGCAGCGACATTTCTTTATGCAAGTTGTTCAAAAAAATTGCAAAAATGGGCATTGCCCATCAGAATGGTTAGTTGAAGATAATAAATATAGGTCAAAAAAAGGAATTGACTATAATGGGCTCATAGCGATGTTTGCTAATAGGGCTAAACATCTTCAGCTTTTAACAGGGTATGACTTACTGTTACCAGCGAGTGTAATAGAAAGTGATATTTGGGAATTTAGCGCAAATTTAAATAAATGGAAGCGCGATCCCTCTCAGTTTATAAAGTCGCAGTGTGAATAATAATATAAGCACTCACTGCGGGATTAGGAATAACTATGAGCCAAGACAGATCTTTCATTAAAAGTGGTCGAAACACCATAATACATAAAGACAGAAAACTAGATTTAGTGATTGTTAATGGTGAGACTCACCCTAAAATTAAAGTAACAGGTAATGGTCTTGAGCCATTTAAAGAAGAACTGCCAAAAAACCGCCGAGATGCAAAAGAGCGTTACCTCGACGTTGTTTATATTACTAGTGCTGATGTATTTAGCGAAGAAAAACAATTGTTGTTTATTCAATCCTTAGATGGCCGCGAATATAAAGTAGATTACAGTAAAGTTGGCACTAAATTATTTGTTCGTATTCATCAAGATAGCTATTTATAATTTATAATGGCATTTTTTTTGCTTAATAGTTTTATTAGATAATTTTAAGACAAAAAGGTGCTGAGTATGAGAGCAATTTCGTTAATACCACTTATGTCATGCTTGCTTTTGGCTGCATGCGGAGGGGGAGGCGGTGCTGATAACAGTGATATAAAAACATCAGTATTTGCAGGTAACGATCTTCAAGTTGTAGAAAAATCAGAGTTTACTATTTCTGCAAAAGGCTCTCCTGCAGATGGTACATTTACTTGGCAGCGTGTAAGTGGCCCTATTATAGATGTGTTTCCGCTTGAAGGGGCTGAACAAACCATTACTGCACCAGATGTAAAGTCTGACAGTGAACTGGTATTAAGAGTTAGCTATCAAACCTCAGATGGCAGTTTAGTGAATGACAACTTGAGTGTTTTCATTGCCTCTAATAATCAGCTTCCTCTTGCTGTTGTTACTCAAGTTGCTCCTGCAAACTTGCCCTCAGTTTATAAGGATACTGTAACCCTTAGTGGTTTAACTTCCACAGACCCCGATGAAAATGGCGAAATTAGCAGTTATTTGTGGCAATTATTGTCAGGGCCGGATTTAACAATTGATAGCTATACCAATCCAACGCTTAGTTTTCCTCATCCATTATTAGAAAATAACACCAACTTAAAATGGCAGCTCACCGTAACAGATGATGAGGGCGGAGTATCTGCATCACAATTTGATATGACCCTTAATAAAACAGCTCAAGTGATTATTGCCGATGCAGGCGCTAATCAAACAGTAGAAGAGTTTGATAAGGTTATTTTAGATGCCACTGCAAGCGAAGCGGCAACTCAATCTTATCAATGTAAGTGGCAACAACTTACCGGTAATACAGAAACCCTGATTGAATCACAGTCATGTACTGCCAGCTTTTTTGCCTCTGATATTGATTTAAATGCAACGCTTAGCTTTGAAGTACAAGTTATGGACTTAAAAGGGCGCACCGACACAGATACCGTATTTATTGATGTAACACCCAAAGCGCTTGGGTTAATAAATGATACAGGAGTAGGAGAGTGTTATAACAATACTCAGCGAATTAATTGTAATAATGATGAATTTCCAGCTCAAGATGCTGATCTTGGGCGCGATAGTTTTGCCAATCGTTTAGGTAAAGTGGGTAAAGGGAATCTGGCTTTTGATTACACCAAACTTAATGAGTTTGCCGATGAGCTTCTCGATGATGCGCAAAACTTTAGCTGTATTCGTGATAATACTACCGGCCTTGTTTGGGAAGTGAAAAGCCCTTATTCCGGTGTGTTACCAAATACTTCGTTGCGTGATGGACAAAACCGTTATATTTGGCAAGGGACTGTCAATAGTGGCGATGTAGCGGGTAGTGATAATACCACATGCCCGAGCGATACTGATTGCGGATTACAAACCTATATTGATGAAGTTAATGCGCTTGATTTTTGTGGCGGCAGTAACTGGCGTTTACCCACTTATACTGAACTTTTAGGTTTAATTGATTACGGTAAACAAGGGCAAAACGTATTGATAGATACTGCATTTTTTCCTAATACACCATCGACTAACACCGAAGGGCATTTACGCTATTGGACTTCGCAAACGGCTGTTGATGGTGCTAGTTTATCACAGGCTTACATTATTGATATGATGGATGGCAACGACTTAGCCTATCCAAAAGATAATGCCGCTTATGTGCGCTTAGTTAGAAATCGTTAAGGTGATTATTATGAAATTAATTAAAGTCTCTATGTTATTAGCCTTAGGATTAAGTCAGTCACTTGCAGCGCAGCAGTGTTATCAGGAAGTCGCGACTAGCGATGATACCGACCGATTTGTGATTAATATTGATGGCACTGTATCAGATACTAAAACAGGGCTAATGTGGCAGCGCTGTAATTATGGTCAAGTTTATAATAGCGAAACAACTAGCTGCGATGGTGATACTCAACCATTAAACTGGCAGGCCTCACTTAAAGGCGCACTTAATGACACCACGGCAAATTATAACGACTGGCAAGTGCCGAGTATTAAAGAGTTAGCTAGTATAGTAGATCACCGTTGTACCGATCCAAGTATTAATGCGGGTATTTTTTTAGCAACGCAGTCGCAAAATTATTGGTCTAATACCTCGGGTATTAGCAATATAAATTCGGCATGGGTTTATCAGTTTGCAAGTGGTTTAAATAGCTTACATGCTAAAACAAGTAACGTATATTTACGCCTAGTACGCTATGAAAAGTAGTTAATTAATATATTAGCGAATCTAAAAATGCTCTTTTATTTACGGTTAGCCTTTTTATTTACACTATTTTAATAATAAAGCCTGGTTGTAGTTGTCACCCAGGCTATTTTTTTGCCATTATAGGCCGTGAATTAACGACCAAGGACTATAAAGGTGTATTTAAGCTATTTTGGTTTACAAGAAAAGCCATTCTCAATTTCGCCTAATCCCCACTACTTATTTTTAAGTGAACGCCATAAAGAAGCATTAGCGCACCTTACCTATGGACTAGGTGAAGACGGTGGCTTTGTGCTGTTAACAGGTGAAGTGGGTACAGGTAAAACCACCATAACACGTAGTATGTTAGAGCGACTGCCTGAAAATACCCAAGTAGCCATGATCCATAACCCTGCGTTATCAGAACTTGAACTGTTAGCCAGTATTTGCGATGAATTACAAATAACTTACGACGCCAAAAATGCCACGCTGAAGAGTCTAACGGATGTGATTAAAAAGCACCTTGAGTTTAATAATAAAGCGGGGGGGCATACTATTTTAATTATTGATGAAGCACAGTTGCTTGCCCCCGATGTGCTTGAACAACTTCGCTTATTAACCAATATCGAAACCGACCATAAAAAGTTATTACAAATAGTATTAGTTGGGCAGCCTGAGTTACAGCTACTTTTAAAGCGTAATGAGTTAAGGCAACTGGCACAGCGTATTACAGCCAGGTATCACTTGTTAGCGCTAACACGAGGGCAAACCATTGCTTATATTCAACACCGGTTGCATATAGCAGGTTGTGACAAGAAAATATTTTCAATGGAAGCGATGCAAATGGTGCATCAGCTCACAGGCGGTGTGCCACGATTAATGAATCTGGTGTGTGAACGCGCATTAGTAGGGGCATTTTCCAAACAGCAAGAAATTGTTGGCAGTGATATTGTTAAGCAAGCGGCGAGTGAATCTTTACCTATCGACTTTATTGCCACAAATAATAAGGTGAGTAAAATAGGTTCGATTTGGCCTTATAGTGCTGCTGCGTTAATGCTTTTTTGTGCAGGAATTGGCCTGTCATTTATTCTTTAGTTAGGTGATTCATGTCTTATTTATTAGATGCGTTAAAGCAGTCAAAGCACGATACCATGAGCGCAGAGCAATATGACTTGCAAGCGCAACAATTAAAACAACAACACCAGTTGATGACCTATCGTCGAATTAGTTTTTTACTCGCAGGAAGTTTATTGGCAACGGGTATATTGACCAGTGGCTTTTTTGTCGGGAAGTGGCTGCAACAAGAAAATGTAGCCGTAAAAAATAAGGTTGTCCAAAATGACCTTAGTCAAAAAGACTCAGCAGTGGTAGAAAAACCAACAAGCCCAGAGGAAGTACAAAAAACGGTTGTTCAAGCAGTAACAAACCCTCAAGCGCCCCTTGTTACAACTGCGCCTAACAATTCTGTGCCACTGGCAGGGCAATTGGTTTATGTACAAACCCCAACGGGTGTACAGCAAATGTTGCTTACGCCTCAAGGGCAATATTTACCTATGAGCGTTAATCAAGCGTCTCAAGGGCAAGCGCACAATTTCTCGGCGCAGAATAACGTTTCATCTAGTTTTCAATCACCGAGCAACCAACCGAAAAGCGTACCAACTCAGCCAACGAAAAGAACACTCAGTGCCGAT
Source organism: Pseudoalteromonas sp. SiA1 (assembly GCF_018732205.1). Lineage (NCBI taxonomy): Bacteria > Pseudomonadati > Pseudomonadota > Gammaproteobacteria > Alteromonadales > Pseudoalteromonadaceae > Pseudoalteromonas > Pseudoalteromonas sp. SiA1. The sequence goes on from NZ_CP076084.1 coordinate 879,048, forward strand.
GAGTTAAGTAAATACAAAGTGTTAGGTAAACCACTTAATCAAAATGTGCCTGCCCAGCCAGAATCAACCGCTGAACTAGATACGGTTCCCGACACGCTTAAAAATGCGTTTGCGCAAGCCGTTAATGACACAGAAACAACAGCCGACTACGAAGTAACTCAAGGCTCTCGTCATTCATCACGGGTACAACCCGTTGAGCTACTGCCGGATGGCCTACAAAGTATGTTGCCAAGCATTAAATATCAGGCACATATTTATTCGTCGACAGCAGATAAGCGCTGGATAAAACTCAATGGCAGAGAGCTATATGAAGGGGAGTCTATTGGTGCATTGAGGGTGCTAGAAATAGCACCGGATCAGAGCGTACTTGATTTTGATGGCTATGAATTTAGCTTAAAAGCCCTGCAAGATTGGCCACAATAGTGGCCAATTAACTAAAGATAGAGTGCTTATAAAAGCCCTCTAAATCTATATTATATTCTTTGGGTTTCACTGCTGATTCAAGCGTGTCTTGTGTTCTTTTGCTTGATAAGTCAATATCTTGAACTTCAGTGTAACGCCCATGTTTGGCATTAAAAAACGTTTTTACGACTGGTTTTAATGGTGTTGCAGGATTACTTTGGGTCACCAGCCCCACTTTTTGGCTGGAAAGTTTTACCAGCGTGCCCACTGGGTGAATACCAATGCATTGAATAAACTTATTAAGTAGCACGCCATCAAAGCTATCTGGGCAACCTTGTTTTAATATTTTAAACGCCTTAATTGGCTCCATACCCGCTTTATAAACGCGTTCAGCGGTTAATGCATCATATACATCAACAATAGAGGCCATACGAACGTACTGGCTTATTTCATCGCCCTTTTTACCAAAGGGGTAGCCTTTACCATCTAAGCGCTCATGGTGCATACCTGCGATATCAACAGCAATCCCCGTTAATCCTGCGTCTTCTAGTATTTCTTTGCTAAAGCGCGCATGGTTTTGCATCACTTTAAATTCTTCGTCACTGTAGCGACCTGGTTTGTTGAGAATCGCGTCAGGTATTTTTATTTTTCCCATATCATGCAATAGGGCACCTGTTGCAAGTTCTTCAATGATTGGTTTTTCAATATTGAGATGTTTTGCAAAAATACTCATTAAAATAGACACATTTATCGAGTGCTCTAATAAATAGGCATCTTTTTGGCGCATTTGCGTAATGCACGCCAGCGCATCTTGATTTCTAAATACGGAGTCAATAAACCCGCTAGCCAGCTCCCTAAAAGGAGCAACATCAACAGTGCGGCCAGATTCTATATCGCCAAATGCTTTGGTTTGTAAGTTTTTTGCTTCATCATAAAGCTTTTTAGCTTTACTCATTTCTTGCTCAGCGCTGTGGGTTATTAACCATGGATCGCGCTTTTTGATTTCGTGATTAGTAGCAGGCGTTGGTTGTGTTTCAGATTCTTCAGAGGTGAGCATTTTATCAGGATCGATTTCAACCTCTAAAATGCCAGATTTTATTAATTTATCAATTCCACTTTGAGTTTTAACCCAGCCTTGGTTTTTTATTCTAATATTGCCAGTTTGCTTAACAACTTTTTGTACAAACATACCAGGTTTTAGCTGTGTAGTAGGAATGGTTTTCAAAGTGAACTCTAATTAACAAATATGATTAGAGAAAGTAACAAATAAATTCACATTTAGAAATAAAAAAAGGCATCAAATTGATGCCTTTTTAATTAAATGATGACTATTTTCTATTCATCATCTTCAACAAGCGTCATCAACGAGGTGTTACCGCCTGATGCCGTTGTATCGATACTGATTGTTTTTTCAGTAATTAAGCGCTTAATTAGCGTGTCGTAATACTCTGAGCTGATCACTGGCAGTATTGCGCCTTTACGTTGTGCAAGCTGTTGGCTGAAGTAGCCTAAGCGAGAAGAACGTGCAGCAACTACCGCACCCGCTAGGTGAGGGTGTGCCAATATAGCTTGTAACTGGTTTGGTTTAGCTACTTGGAAAACACCTTCAGCAACGCCGGTTGCAATAAACTTATCTCTAAAGGCAACCGCTTCGTCGTAAAATATTTCAGATGCAACAGTAATTACCGTATTACCAGCCGCTAGTGCGGTAATAATAGACAGTGCCCAAAAGTTAAATGAGGTGCTTTTATCTGCGTAACAAACCACACAACCCCGAGCTTCAAGGTGAAGTGTATTCGACTCACCTGTTGGCCCTGGCAATGTTGTATATTTACGCATGTGCTTTTCTAAGCGGTTTAACTGAGCACGTGCATCGGCAAGTGTTAACGCTAAATCGTCCGCGAGGTCGTCAATAATTTCAACCGTCGCTACTTTCGCTAATAACTGACGTACCGCAGAAACACGATCATTCAGTGGCGTTGCACGCCAGATTTTTTCATCGCGCATAGAGTTAACCATCAGCTTTTCTACTTGCTCATTTGCGCCACTGTAGTGGTGTAAATCAAGCTCATCTGGCGTTAGGTTAGTCATTTGTACGTTATCTGGTGAAGCTTTTTCTTTTATTAGGCGTTGTAGGTAGTTTGGTCCACCGGCTTTAGGGCCAGTACCAGAGAGTCCACGGCCACCAAACGGTTGCACGCCAACAATGGCACCAATCATATTACGGTTGATGTATACGTTACCTGCACGCGACATTTTCGCTAAATGTTCACAGCGCTCTTCAATGCGAGAATGGATACCCATTGTTAAGCCGTAACCCGTGTTGTTGATTTGGTCGACAACACTATCAAGCTCACTCGATTTAAAGCGGATAACATGCACACACGGGCCAAATACTTCACGTTTCAATACCGATAAGTCTTTAATTTCGTATAAACGTGGCGCAAAGAAAAATGCGCCATTTTCGCTGTTATCAGGAATTTTACACTCATAGTGAAGTGTTGCATTACCCTTGAGGTATTCAACATGGTCGTTGAGTGTTTTAAGCGCTTTTTCATCTATTACTGGGCCTACGTCTGTAGAGAGTAATGATGGGTCGCCAATATGCAACTCAGCAAGTGCGCCTTTAAGCATATCGATAATGCCATCAGCTACGTCTTCTTGAATAAAGAGTACGCGTAATGCTGAACAGCGTTGACCTGCACTTTGGAAACCAGAACTGATAACATCATCAACAACTTGCTCAGGAAGCGCTGTTGAGTCAACAATCATACAGTTTTGGCCGCCAGTCTCTGCAATTAAAGGCACCTGAATATCGTTACGTGCCGCTAATGTTTGCGAGATAAGCGTGCCCGTTTCAGTTGAACCAGTAAACATAACAGCTTGAATACGCTCATCAGGAACAATGGTTTTACCTACTTCGCTACCGCGAGCAATGACAGGTTGTACAACGTGCTCAGGTAAACCAACTGATAGCATTAATTCAATGGCACGTAGTGCGATTAAGCTGGTTTGCTCTGCTGGTTTTGCAATAACCGTGTTACCAGTAACTATGGCCGCTGCAACTTGACCCAAGAAAATAGCGAGCGGGAAGTTCCATGGGCTAATACATAAAATAACACCACGGGCTTCAAAGCGCTCATCTTGCGCAAGCTCTTCAGCACGGGCTGCGTAGTAACGACAAAAATCAACGGCTTCACGTACTTCATCAATACCATCTTGTGCTACTTTACCTGCTTCTTTAATACAGATAGCAACAAGCTCATCGTGATGGCGCTCTAAAATATCAGCAACGCGACGTAATAAATTGGCGCGCTCTTTTACCGGTGTTTGTGACCATGATTCAAATGCGGTTTCAGCGTTGGCTAGCAACACTTTCATTTCATCGCTATTTTGTAATTTTATATGGCCAATAATTTCTTTATGGTTTGCAGGGTTTTTAACTGCCAGCGCGCCCTCTGGTACTTGGCTTTCATCAATTAAATGCTCTTCAAACCAAGTGTCTAAATTTTCTTTAAACGGGGTGATCACGTTAATATCAGTTAAGTCCATACCTTTTGAATTGGCACGTTCTTCACCGTATAAATCAATTGGCATTTTTATCTGTGTGTTGTATTTATTACGTAAACCTTGCAGTGTTTCAACAGGATCTGGCAATAATGCTTCAACCGGTTGTGTGGTATCTACAATGGCATTTACAAATGACGAGTTAGCGCCGTTTTCTAGTAAACGACGCACAAGGTAAGCAAGCAGGTCTTCGTGTTGGCCGACCGGTGCGTATACGCGGCACTGAATTTTTTCTTCATCAACGATTTGGTCAAATAAAGATTCACCCATACCGTGAAGACGTTGGAATTCAAAACCTTGGTTATCACCTTTGGCTACTTCTAAAATAGTCGCTGCGGTGTAGGCGTTGTGTGTTGCAAATTGAGGGTAAAGTACATCACGTGCTTCAAGCATTTTAATCGCACACGCTTTATATGATACATCCGTGGTTGCTTTACGGGTAAACACCGGGAAATAATCTAAACCATCTTGTTGTGTGGTTTTGATTTCTGTATCCCAGTATGCGCCTTTTACTAAACGCACCATCATTTTTCGACCCACACGAGTTGCTAGGTCGGTTAGCCATTCAATAACAAAAATAGCGCGTTTTTGATAAGCCTGAACCGCTAAACCAAAACCTTGCCAATCGCCTAAATCGTCATCGCTAAATACTGCCTCAATAACATCAAGAGAAATATCTAAACGGTCAGCTTCTTCAGCATCAACAGTAAAGCCGATATCGTATTTTTTAGCGGCAAGGGCTAGCTCTTTTAGTTTTGGAACGATTTCTTCCATTACACGCTCTCTATGAGTGAACTCATATCGAGGGTGAATAGCCGATAACTTTACAGAAATACCTGGGCTTTTTATTGGACCACGGCCATTTGCGGCTTTACCGATAGCATGAATCGCATTCATGTAGCTATCAAAGTAACGCTTGGCGTCTTTCATTGTGCGAGCACCTTCGCCTAGCATATCGTAAGAATATACATAGCCTTTTTGCTCTTTTTCAGCAGCACGCTCAATCGCTTCGTTAATGGTACGACCCATTACGAACTGTTTGCCCATTATCTTCATAGCAAAGTTAACAGACTTACGTATAACTGGCTCGCCTAAACGACCAATGGTTTTTTTGAGTATGCCAAACTGTTGCTCTTTAGTCTTATCGTTATAGTTAACCATTTTACCGGTTACTAATAATCCCCAAGACGAGGCATTAACGAATAAAGAGTCACTACTACCTAAGTGAGAGCTCCAATCGCCGTTTGCTAATTTATCACGTATTAATGTTTCTTGAGTTGCTTTATCAGGAACACGAAGCAGCGCTTCGGCTAAACACATTAATACCACACCCTCTTCACTCGATAGTGAAAATTCATTTAATAGCGCATCAACACCGCTTTGACCGTCTTGGTCTTTACGAATGTTTAAAACTATTTGGCGAGCTCTTTCCCATGCACGGCTTCGTGCTTTAACACCGACTTCTGCAAGTGGTAAAATGTGATCAATAACCGCATTTTCATCTATACGGTAGAAGTCACGGATCTTTTGTCTGATCGGACAAGTCGTTGTTAAATCGCCATTGAATAACATAAGCAACCCTCAGGAGTGTTAAGACTTAGGGTAATTATTAATTACCGCTAAATGTTGTTGGTGTAAAGCGTGCATTCTAATTAAAATCCAGCAGAATATGCTGGTTAATTTTGCCGTTTTACGATAATTTACAGGGCATATTATTAACTTATCCATATAAAATACTGATATGACTAATCCGAATAGATTACGCCTGCTTGATCGTATCGATATATCAATTTTAGACGTTTTGCAGCGCAATGGTAGAATTTCAAATGTTAACCTCGCAAAACAAGTGAATTTAAGTCCTAGTCCTTGTTTAGATAGAGTTAAACGTCTGGAGCAAGAAGGCTACATAGAGGGATATTTTGCAAAATTAAGCGAGGAAAAGCTCAATCAAAGCCTAGTGGCGCATGTGCAGGTATCGTTAGTCACCTCAAATACAGCGGTATTTAAAGTGTTTCGTGAACACATTCTTAAAATTAAGCAGGTTGTTGAATGTGATATGGTGGCGGGTGGTTACGACTATTTATTAAAAATTCGCGTCTCTAATATGGATGAATACAGAGAAGTATTAGGTGATTTGGTTGATATTCCAGGGGTGGGTACACACCACACTTACATGGTAATAGAAAAAATCAAACAGGATCCTGGACTGCGTTTAGATATGTAACCTTTGAGTACATTATTGCAGGTATTAAAAATTGCAGGCATAAAAAAAGCATCTTTCGATGCTTTTTTTATGCCTGCAATATAGGTGGCGCTTACGCCCAACCTTCATAGCGTTTTCTGCGCGATAACACGATGGTTAAAATAATTCCTAAGAACAAACCTAAAAATGCAATAGCACCGCCATAAGTGAGTAGCTGACGCTTTTCTTTAGCACTGGTTGCTTGCTTTAATTGTTGTTCTTGAGCAAGCGAGTCTTGTAATTGACTTATTTGTGCTAACAGCTGAGCATTTTGTTCGGTTAGCTGTGAGTTTTGTTCTTGTAGTTCAGGTAATTCTACTTGCGCTTGGCGTAATTTATTTTGCATAGCGCTAATTTCGCTGTTAAGCGCTTGATACTGCTGCTTTAAACCAGCTGATTCGCTGATGAATTTAGCCTCTACCCAGCCTTCACGGTCTTTATCATCTTTAACTTTTATAAAACCGTTTTGTTCATCAGATAATAAAGTCAGTTGCGTGCCTGCATCTATAGAACCGAGTAAGCGGTAGTCTTTACTGGCGCCTGAACGCATAAAAGTATACAAGTTATCGATTATATAAGCTGTTTTAGCATTAGTAGGCGGCGTTGATTGAGCTTCTTCTGCTTGGCTCATAAACGGGGCGGCTGTTAAAAGCAGCCATAGTAAACAGTGTTTTAGCATTTATCTACCTTGTTAATCTAGCAGTGTCCGTTGTGAACGTGATTTTTATTTCGCATAAGTATATAGATAGTATGGATTTAATAGTTTAATAGCAAGATAGATATTGTAACCAAAGTATTTTGCTTGCGTGTTTATGATTAAAAAATTTGCAATATAGGTCTGCTTTGTTTATTTTGAGCACTTATTAATTTTAAGGGTAATCCGCAAGCCTAATGGATACTGAGATAGAACTGAAGTTTTTGGTATCAGATGACGTCATTCCACTGATCCCCTCGTTAATTACTCAATTTGCAAAAACAGTTACAAACAAGCCTTCTAAAAGTTTGCAAAATGCTTATTATGATACGCCAAGCAGAGAGCTGAGAGCACTCGATATTGGTTTTAGAACGCGTTGTACAGACGAGCGCTGTGAGCAAACAATTAAGCTTGCAGGAGACGTGGTGGGGGGATTACATCAACGTCCAGAATATAACCTTCCCATAGAAACAAATCGACCTAATTTAATGGCGTTTGATTCATCAATTTGGCCACACGGCATGCAAATTGATGTTATATCACAAAACCTCTACCCTATATTTAGTACTAATTTTATCCGCCGTACGTGGTTAATTGAAACGCAAAATGGTGCCAAAATTGAAGTGGTATTAGATAAAGGTGAAGTGGCCGCCTCGGGTAAAGTGGAGATTATTAGCGAGCTCGAAATAGAGCTCGTCGAAGGTAGCCGAGACGAGCTATTTGCTTTAGCAGATAAATTAATAAGCCAAAACAGTGTGCGCTTGGGGCTTTATTCAAAAGCAGCAAGAGGCTACCGCCTAGCGGATAACACACCGTTACAACCGAGTAAATCTATCGGTTTTGTTAAACTTACTAAGCAAGCCACTCAAGAGCAAGCACTTATTGAAGCCATGGGCTTTGGTATTCGCTTTGTGCAAAAACATGAGCAATGCTATTTTGATAAGCCAAGTTTAAAAACATTAAAACGTGTGACCGACGGTATTAGTTTAATTCGTCATAACTTTTGGTTATTTGATGATATTGTCAGTAAAGACAGCACCGAGCACCTCAGAACGGAGCTAAAGTGGTTATTGAGTGAATTAGCATGGGTTGAAAATGCCATTCAGTTAAAAACTTACACTTCTAAGCGCCATGCTTTTTATAAAAAAATAAACAGTGCGCCCGCCTTAGCTCAAGTTATTAATGATTTAAAAGAGTTACAACCGAGTATTGATGATATTTTTGCGCTTTTTCATAGTGCGCGTTACAACCGTTTATTGCTGAGCTTAACAACATGGCTGATAAATAAGCAGTGGCGTAAAGACTGGAGCCAAGCAGAGCTACAAAACGCTGAGCAGCCCGTTATTGATATTGCTCATCGTTTATTTGATAAAGATTGGAAAAATTTACACCGTTTATTGCCTAAAGAGCAAAGTTTAGCGGGCAATGATTATTTAAATTTTCGTACTCAGTTAGAAAATAGCTTACTCAGTGGTAACTGTTTAGGTGCACTGTTTAATAAAGATGAACGATTAGAATTTAGGCTTCCTTGGCTCGATATTTCTCATGGCATGTATGAGTTAAGCACGCTTGATTATTTAAAACAGCTGTGTGGCGGGCAAGAAGATGCTCAACTAGCAAAAATACAACTATGGTTAGAGCAAAAATCTGACTTTTTAGTCAGTGCCATGGAGCAAAGTCGACATGCTTCATTTGATACAGAACCTTATTGGCTTTAATGGCTAAGCACTTTTGTAGCCGGACTTTGCTGCAAAAGTGCATGATTTTTTCACTTTTGTGTTTTGCTACCAATGTGTGTTCACAGCCATCTTGGCAACTTTACGAAAGCAAACAAGGGGTAAGTGTTTATTTTCAGCGTTTAACTGACGATACCTTGAAAATGAAAGCTGAAACGGTGGTGAAAATACCACAGCAGAAGATTTAATCGCCTTATTCAGTGATACCGATGCTGCTCCCCGCTGGATAGAAAATATTGCTAAAGTAAAATTACTGAAATATTTAAGCCCCTCAGAAAACCTTGTTTACAGCTTTATTGACTCCCCTTGGCCCGTTGCAAATAGAGATTTAGTCACGTATTCGTGCTATACGAAACGCAGCGCGTTGCAAACTCAACTTAGTATTCATGCCCGTCCTGATTTTTTACCTAAAACTAAAGGGGTAATAAGAATAAGCACATTAGATGCGACGTGGTTACTGACTCAGCAAGCGAATAACTTGCATATTGACTATCAGGTTTATGCGTTACCAGGCGGAAGTATACCTAATTGGCTAAATAACCGAGTCGCTCTAAAAAGCACCTTTAACACGCTAATAAATCTAGCTGAAATACTCACGACAAAGCAGTACACAGCAAAGCCAACCGTCATCCGTACTGGGGATTGCACACATGGCGAATTGCCGCGGTTATAAGCAAAAAAGTGACCTAAGTGGTCACTTTTTTAAGTGGATATAAGCTAATTAGTATTTAGCGGATTCTCCGTCTTTGGGTAAAGACTGTTTTATAAACTCGCGTAAATCGTTATTAGAGCTTTCTAAATCTGCGTGGCGTAAGTACATCATATGGCCACTGCGGTAGCCTTTAAAGCTTAACCTATCTTGCATTTTACCACTTGGATCTAATTGCCACATGGTGTACTTGGCATCAAAGTAATTGGTTGCACCGTCAAAATAACCCGCCTGAACCATCACATTTAAATAAGGGTTTTGAGCCATAGCTAAACGCAAATTTTCACCGGTATTGTTTCCGCTTCTGTCCCATGGGTGAACGTTACCAAATAAGTTATATTTGATATCGGTTTTGTAATTAAGCTCTTCACGAAGATAATAGTTAATTGCAGGAGTGAAAGAGTGCAGCCATGATGTAAGCTCTGCCCAGTAATCTGGTGACTCACCGGCATCGCGTTTATCTATGCCTAAATAGCGCGAATCCAGTCGACCAACCATTTGTCCGCGTTCACGCAATAACTCTTTCCAAAAAAACTGTGTTGGAATATCTAAATTGTTTTGACTAACAAATGTTTCAGATAGACCTGCATATTTGGCCATTTTTTTAATAATACGACGTTTTTCATCTGGGGCAATAAATCCGCCTTTTGCAAGCGCGGGAATGAGCTCATTAACGGTAAACTGTTCCACTTCAGGTAATAGCTCGTCTAAGTCTTTAGCTTGTAAATCAGCGCTTAATGCCTTGTGGTACCATGCTGTGGCTGCAAAATAAGGTAGGCGGTTAGCGGCTTTTACAGGACCATCGCGCTTAATACCAATATCGGTAGGTGAAACGAGTACAACACCGTTAATGTACATCCATTGACTATTTTGTAGCTCATGCGCTAAGCCTGATACACGAGTGGTACCATAGCTTTCACCAATTAAAAATTTAGGAGAGCGCCAGCGTTCATTGCGAGATACAAAAGTATTAAGCCACTCTGCTAGATATTTTATATCGGCATTCACACCAAAAAATAACTCTTTTTGTTTATCCTTTGGTAGAAGGTTACCATCTTTATCTTCAACGACACGCGAATAACCCGTGTTTACAGGGTTTACGTAAACGATGTCGGCTACGTCTAAAACCGAATAAGGGTTATCTTTAACACCGTAAGGTTGAATAGGGTAGCCTTCGTCGTCAATTTTTAAAACGCGTGGGCCGGTGTATGCTAAATGCATCCAAACTGATGCTGAGCCTGGGCCACCATTGAATGAAATAAGTAATGGGCGCTTTGTTCTATCATCGACCTTATCGCGCGTGTAGTAAGTGTATTGAAGGGTTGCGATAGCATCTCCCTTGTCATCCCATACCGGTTGTGTGCCAGTTGCTACTGTGTAAGAAAATCGTTCATTATTTATTTTTGCTTTGTGCTGGGTAACCACTTTACTGTCAATATCAATGCGACGTTGATTATCGGCAAACGAGGCGCTACTTAGGGTGAGCGCAATAGCGGCAATGGGTAAAAATAGACTTCGACTAAATTTCATAAGTGACCCTTTTTATTTTATGTACTGCAGTTATAGCGATATTTGAGTAAAAAACAAAAGTAATGAGACTAGCAGCCGATAATAATCGTTGAGTTTATGTAATTAAGATTAATCTGATCACAGCAAACAGGCGAAATATGCTTGATGTGTATACCGCACTGTAAGTTTAAGGCGATTAAAAAATTTAATTATTAATTAAGTTTTTAAGTAGTTGGTCGCTTTACTTGTTTCTATATAGATGATTGAAAGTGATTTCTTTTTAGGTTTATAACCTTAAAGAGTGAGCGCAAATAAAAGGGAGTTTATGCAACGGGTTTTAATTGTTGAAGATAATATAAGAGTACAGCAGGTACTCAAACATATTGCTGCTCAATACCTTGATGTTTTGGTTGATTTTGCCTCGTCACTTACTCAATGCAAACAACTCCTGAGCCAAACAAGTTATTCACTCGCCTTAGTTGATTTGCCTCTTAGTGGACAAAACGATATGAATGTTGCTCGCTATATTTTATCGCAAGGTATCCCTACGCTATTAATGACAACGCAATTAGAAGAGTCCACGCGCCTAAAAATGCTGGAATTAGGGATTATTGATTACATTATTAAAGATAACCGTGACTCTTACCTTTATGCCATTAAATTTGTAGCACAGTTACTGCGTAACCAAGGGCGAAAAGCGCTAGTTGTTGATAATTCTTTATTGAGCAGTAGCTTGGTTAAGCAAATGCTCGAAAAACAGTTATTTGATGTTATTACTGCTGATAATAGCGCTCAAGCATTGCATATACTTAACCATAATAGGGCAATTAAGTTAGTCATTACTAATCATAATTTAACTGATATGAATGGGTTTGAATTAATTAGAGCAATTCGAAATGTTAAAAGTCGTGAGCAATTAGCCATTATTGGTCTGGCCGATGTATATAGTTATGGTGTTGCCACGCAGTTTATTAAATCGGGTGCAAATGACTTTTTAACTAAGCCCTTTACTCATGAAGAGTTTCATTTTCGAGTGGTAAAAACTATGGAATCGCTATGGCTGGGTGAAGCTATAAGAGCTGATTTATCCCTCGACGCGACTGAGTAAGTCATTATGCTTAAAAAATTAATTAGTACTTAGAACGTTGTACAGCGGGTCACTAGAGATGACGTCTTGCTTTTAACCACCTCGCACCAATGCAGTATTTTGCATAAAAAAAGCGCACCTAAATGGTGCGCTTTTTTGTTTTATATATTATTTATTTTTTTAAGTTTATGTTTTTATTATTAATTTAAAAATGGCACAAAGGTTGGATTGTATAGAGGAAATACAATAACAAGCTAGCGTCCTAAGGGGGCCTTTGTGAAAATGATCAGTGCAATAATAAAGCCATTCAAACTAGATGATGTGCGTGAAGCACTCGCTGATTTAGGCATCGAAGGAATGACAGTGGTTGACGTTAAGGGATTTGGACGTCAAAGAGGGCATACTGAGTTATACCGTGGTGCTGAATATCAGGTTGACTTTATACCTAAAATTAAACTTGAAATTGCTACTCGTAGTGAAAATTGCCAACGCGTTGTAGAAACCATTACCAAAGTCGCTGGAACGGGCAAAATTGGTGACGGCAAAATTTTTGTTTACGACCTAGACCAAATCGTCCGTATTCGTACTGGCGAGCTTGATGATGATGCAATTTAAGGGGGCAACATGGAAAATACAATTATAGAGCTGAAGTTTTCGCTCGATACGTTTTACTTTTTAATGTCTGGCATCTTAGTCATGTGGATGGCAGCCGGTTTTGCAATGTTAGAAGCGGGTTTAGTGCGCTCTAAAAATACCACAGAGATTCTAACTAAAAATATCGCGCTTTATTCTATCGCGTGTACTATGTTTTTGTTGATAGGCTACAACATTATGTACGTAGATAATGTTGAAGGCGGTGTTATTCCTTCGTTTGGTGGGCTAATAGGTAGCCAAGCGGCAGATGCTAATCATTCATTAGAGTCTGACTTTTTCTTCCAAGTAGTGTTTGTTGCAACGGCTATGTCTATCGTATCTGGCGCCGTAGCTGAGCGTATGAAATTATGGGCTTTCTTAGTGTTTACTGTGGTACTAACAGGCTTGATTTACCCAATTGAAGGTTACTGGACATGGGGTGGCGGCTTCTTATCTGAATTAGGCTTTGTTGATTTTGCAGGCTCTGCCATTGTCCATGCAACGGGTGCGGCTGCAGCGCTTGCGGGTGTAATTCTACTGGGTGCACGTAAAGGTAAATATGGTAGAAATGGTGAAATTTACCCAATTCCAGGTTCAAATTTGCCGCTTGCTACATTAGGCACATTCATTTTATGGATGGGTTGGTTTGGCTTTAACGGCGGATCACAGTTATTAATTTCAGATAAAGAAAACGCAACAGCGGTAGGTCAAATATTACTTAATACCAACGCTGCTGCAGCTATGGGCGCAATTTCAGCCTTGTTCTTATGTAAACTGTTATGGGGCAAAGCTGATTTAACCATGGTACTTAATGGTGCACTTGCAGGCTTAGTGGTTATTACTGCAGACCCATTATCACCATCACCACTAATGGCGTGTTTATTTGGCTTACTAGGTGGCTCATTAGTGATACTTAGTATTGTCGCACTGGACAAAGCGAAGATAGATGATCCCGTGGGCGCTATTTCTGTTCACGGTGTGTGTGGCATCCTAGGTATAGTGCTAGTGCCTGTTACTAATGCTGAGGCCAGCATTGTTAATCAGTTGATTGGCCTACTATGTATTATTGGTTTTGTGTTTATTGCTTCATTCATTGTATGGGCAATCCTCAAGCAAACCATGGGTATTCGTGTTACCGAAGAAGAAGAGTTAAACGGTATGGATCAACACGATTGTGGTATTGATGCTTATCCAGAGTTTGTATCAGTTAGAAGTAATTAATTTAAAGTATTGTGTGTTCAATCAAAGCCCTACTCTGTTAGGGCTTTTTTGATTTCAGGGGAGGTTAATTTTTCAGGTGCTAGAGTAATGTGATAAGCTCCTCGCGTTAAATTAACCTTCGGAATATATTACACTTAAATGGCTGAAAAAAAGAAAACATCGACCAGTAAACCCTCGACTAAGCGCGCTACAAAGACATCTAAATCATCGGCGCGAAAAAGTGCGACTAAAAAAACTTCAAGCACCGCAAAACGGCCACTTTTTAAAACGTTGTTTTCTATTTTTTGGAAACTGAGTCTGGCGACGTTTATCGCTATTGCACTTTATTTTATTTACCTTGATGCAAAAATAACTCGCCAGTTTGAAGGTAATAAATGGCAACTTCCGGCACAAGTGTATGCTCGCTCAATGACGTTTTTTCCAGGCCAGTTTTTATCAGAGCAAGAAGTATTATGGGAGCTTAAGCGCTTAAACTACACGGCGGTTAATCGCTTAAGCCGGACTGGGCAGTATATTAAAACAGCCAATAGTATTAAGATTTTTCGTCGTGACTTTGAATTTTATGATGGTTTAGAGAGCGCTCATGTTATTGAGTTGCGTTTCTCTGGAGAGAAGGTAGCCAGTATTAAAGATAAGTTTGGCCGTCGCTTAAACACTGCCAGATTAGAGCCTGTACAAATAGCCCGTATTGGTAATGACTCAAAACAAGATAGAGAGTTTGTACCATTAGATAAATTTCCTGACATGCTTAAAAATACCTTATTAGTAGTTGAAGACCGCGATTTTTATGATCATCACGGTGTATCGGTATTTTCAATTTTACGCGCTTTGTATACCAATATTCGCGCAGGGCGCACCGTGCAAGGGGGGAGCACATTAACCCAGCAGCTGGCTAAAAATATTTACCTTACCCGTGAGCGTTCGTTAGTGCGTAAAATTAATGAAGCCTTTATTGCGCTTATTCTTGATTACCGTTACTCAAAAGATCAGATTCTCGAAGCCTATTTAAACGAAGTGTACTTAGGTCAGTCATACAACCAAGGAGTACATGGAATGGGGCTGGCCGCCGAGTTTTACTTTGCCAAACCTGTTGATGAACTCGAGTACGACCAAATTGCCTTGCTGGTGGCTATGGTTAAAGGCCCATCTTATTACAATCCTAGACGTTACAAAGAACGTGCGATGGAGCGTCGTGACCTAGTGCTGCGTTTAATGGTCGATAACAAACTTATTTCTACTAAAGAGTATAGAGCCTCGTTAAAGCGCGCAATTGATATTGCACCAATGAAAGCCAGCTTGCAAAAGTCTTATCCAGGTTACTTAGAGTTGGTTAATCGCGAGCTCAAACAGCTGCTACCCGATCAAGACGTATTGGATGCGGGTGTGCGTGTATTTACCTACTTCGATTTACAAAAACAAACCGCGATGGAAGAGTCGATTCAGGCCAGTTTACCTTATTTAGAAAGACGTCCAAATACCAAAGAGTTAGAAGCGGCGATGATCTCCGTTAATGTTGAAAAAGCCGGTGTATCAGCGTTAGTCGCTGGACGTGATGTACGCTACTCAGGATTTAACCGCGTGCTCGATACCAAACGAAATATTGGCTCATTAGTTAAACCTGCAGTGTATTTAAGTGCACTGCAGCTTCCTCATTATAACTTAGCGACGTTACTTGATGACTCGCCTGTTCAAGTCACCAACGAGGAGGGTAACGTATGGCAGCCAGAAAACTTTGATCATCAATACCGTGGTGCCATGCCTCTTTATAAAGCATTTAGCCACAGTATTAATATACCGGCAGTTAACTTAGGGCTTGATGTAGGCGTCGATAAAGTGGCTAACACGCTCAGAGGGTTAGGAGCTAAAGGTTATATTAATGAATACCCATCGTTGTTATTAGGGGCTATTGAAATGTCGAGCTTTGAAGTGGCACAGCTTTATACCACGATTGCAGCAGACGGTGAATACAGAGAGCTGACGTCTATTTCTGCGTTAACCGACTCTGTTGGTAAAGTACTTTATAAGCACAAAGTAATTAACGAGCAACGTTTTGATAAAGATGCCATGTACATGACCAAATATGCTATGAAGCGAGTAACTAAAGATGGCACCGCTAAGCGCTTAAACTTACATTTTCCGTCGATTCAGTTAGCAGGTAAAACAGGCACCAGTAATGAATTACGCGACAGTTGGTTTGCTGGATTTGATCAAAATACAGTGACGGTTGCATGGATAGGCCGTGACGATAATAAAAGCACCGGCTTAACCGGCAGTGTTGGCGCGCTTGAAACCTATATTCGTTATTTAAAACCGCTAAACCCGCAAGCAATTGCCGATACCCGTCCGCCTTCAATTAGGTGGGCATTTGTAAACGAGCAAACTGGGAAGCAAGCACCACCGGGCTGTGGCAAAGTGATTCAGCTACCGCTTAGAGCCAGTGAGTTTAAACCAAGACCAGAATGTATTCGTTAAATAGTAAAAACAAAAAAAGCCCGAAAGGGCTTTTTTTATGCATTACTTTAGCTAAGAGGCTTGTAAGATATCTGGGTTTTTATTTTCATAGTAAAAGAACCATCTAGCCCTTTCAATGTAATTTTTTTAAGTTTTTATGTTAATTAAGTGTTTATTTTGTTTGCATTTTTGTTTCATGGGAATATTATAAATATGCCTTTAAGGCATATAATTATAATTTCAAACAGGGATAAATAATGAAATCAATATTTAAGAAAAGTATAACGGCTATTGCCGTATCAGCATCCTTAGGTCTAGCATTACCTGCTGTTGCATCTGATGTAATAGGAACTGTTAATAATATTAATGATAATAGTTCTTACACTGTAAAAGTTAAAAACCCTGCAACTGGTTTAGAGCGTACTCTAAATATCTCTAGTGAAGGTACCTTTCGTTTTGCTTCCCTGCCTACAGGTAGTTACGAGATACAAATATTAAAAGGCGATGCTGTAGTTGCTGAAGACCGCGTTAGAGTATCTTTAGGTGCTAATTCAAAAGCTAATTTTGATCTTAACAGTTTCGACTCTTCGGGCCCAGAGGTAATTCAAGTCGTTGGTGCTCGTATTTCATCAATAGATCTTTCAACAGCAGATTCGGGCCTAGTTATTACAGATGCTGAAATTGACAGAATGCCAATTAATCGTGATTTGACATCAGTTGCATTATTAGCACCTGGCGCAGTAAAAGGCGATAGCGCGTTTGGTAATACAGCATCATTTGGCGGTTCTTCTGTTGCTGAAAATGCGTGTTATATTAATGGATTAGAAGTTACTAATACTCGCCAAGGTTTAGGGTGTGGTGAAGTTCCGTTTGAATTTTATGATCAATTTCAAGTTAAAACAGGTGGTTATTCAGCCAAGTTTGGTCGAGCTACTGGTGGTACTATTAATACAACTACAAAAGGTGGTACTAACGAGTGGGAATTTTCTGCTGTAGTTCAGTACCAACCTGATTCTTTGCAAGAAGAGGGCAGCATTTCTCGTGGCAATAATGGAGCAGGTCAAATTTTCAGAGATGAAAGCTATGACTCTGATAACAAGACTGACGTTACACTTGCCGTTGGTGGCCCACTTATTGAAGACACACTTTTTTTCTATGGTTTAATAAACCCTCGTGATACTGAGTCGTCTTATACTTGGGGTGGAGATGAATTTTCACCGAACGATCAGTACCGAGAAGAATCTGCATCTGGCGGAGATAATTTATTCTGGGGTGGTAAACTCGATTGGGATATTAATGAAAACCATCGCTTAAGCTATTTTGCTTATTCAAATCGTCGTGATATTGAGCGTTCTGTTTATGATTACAACAACGGTGTTATAGGCGACCGCAAAGATGGTGCATTACTTAAGCGTGGTGGCGAAGCGCAAAGCTTGAGTTACACAGGTGTACTAACTGAAGATTTAGTTGTCACAGCAATGGCTGGTACAATTGAGACTGAGTATGAAACGCAATCAGAAAACTTAATTTGCCCAAGTATTACAGATTCTCGTGGTACTTCTAATCCAATCACTGGTTGTGGTGCTGGTGGTAGCTTTGGTGCAAATAATGATGAAAATACTCAGTACCGCCTTGATATTGAGTATGTTTGGCAAGACCATCAGATTAGCTTTGGTATCGATTATCAAGAGCGTGAATCTGAGCGTGTGAGCCGTCCTATCGGTGGCCACAGTTACGACTACAGAACACTTGCAGCTAACGGTAGCTTTCAAGCTGATAATGGCGCATTAACAAACAATACTGGTAACGTATTGCAATACGTTGAAGATCGAGTCTTTGATGGTGGCGGTAGCTTTAAGTCAGAGCTTACGGCTTATTACATAGAAGATAATTGGCAAGTAACAGATGATTTTGCGGTAACTGTTGGCTTACGTATCGATGAGTTTGACAGTTGGGGCACAACAGATAAGCTACTTACAAGCTTCAAAACGGATGTTGCTCCTCGTTTAGGTTTCACGTGGGATCCAACGAGCACTGGCGACACTAAAGTATATGGTACTTATGGACGTTATTACTTACCTGTTGCAAACAACACTATTTTCCGTGCAGCATCTGGGGTAAGTGATATTACTACTGCTTATACATATACGGGTGTTGATGCAACGACAGGAGCACCTACAGGTTTAGCTCCTTTGGCTGATACTCTTGGGACGGGCGGTTTAGCAAACTCACAACAAGTGAGTGGTGTTCCGGTTATTCCAGAAAAAGATATTTTCCAAGCACAAGAAGCCGAACCATTTTCAAAAGATGAATATATTCTAGGTGTACAGCAAGCACTAAATGATGAGTACACTGTTGGTATTAAAGGTGTTTATCGTGAAGTTGCTACTGCATTAGATGATTACTGTGGTCGTTATGCTTACCCATATTGTGTGATGATTAATCCTGGTTCATCTTCTAGCTGGTATAGTGATGGTTACTATTGGAATGGTACTGATTGGGGTGATTCAAGCTTTGATAACGACGGTGTTCCAGATGAAGGTTCACTAACGACTTACTCTGCCGACACTATTGGTTTACCTAAGGCTAATAATGAATATACCGCCGTAGAGTTTAACTTAAATTATCAGGCTGATACGATTCGTTACCAGTTTGGTTATACATGGGCACGAAGTGTTGGTAACTTTGAAGGTGCTGTTAAATCCGATATTGGCCAAGCTGATGCGGGTATTACACAAGACTTCGACTTCCCAGCTGTAATGGATGGCTCTCAGGGTTATCAACCTAATGATCGTCGTCATACATTTAAATTCTTTGGTAGTTGGGAGCCAGTTGAAAACTTGACTGTAGGTTGGAATGCAACATTACAAAGTGGTCGTCCTAAAAGTTTATTCGGCCAAGGTTACCCGTCAAAAGATCCAAATCTAAATGGTGGTTGGGGTGATACTTTCTACATTTACACAAATGAGTGTCCTGATACCAATGGTAATGGTGAATGTGAGCAAGAAGAAAAAATCTATGAGAAGCATGACCGTGGTACAAATGGTCGTACACCATGGACATTTAACTTAGATTTATCTGCTGCATATGACTTTACTGTTTCAGATATTGATATGAGAGCATCAATCAATGTGTTCAACATATTAAATAGTCAGTCAGAAGCGTCTGTAAATGAGCATTACGAGCAAAATGAAGGCGAAGTTAATGCTTACCATGACGCTGCTTACTCTTGGCAGACTCCACGTTATGTTCGTATAGGATTTGAAGCTCGATTCTAATCAACAGAATAACGATTCAATAGCGTTAAAAAACAAAAAAAGCCCGAAAGGGCTTTTTTTATGGGTAAGCGTTTTTAAAAACTAAACGTTATAGCTTAGCAAAAGCGCGCTCTGCTGCTTCAATCGTTGCTTGAACTTCTTGCTCTGTGTGCGCAGCACACACAAAACCAGCTTCAAACGCTGAAGGCGCTAAATAAACCCCTTCTTCAAGCATTAAGTGGAAGAACTTTTTAAAGCGCTCTAAATCACATTCAGTGGCTTGTTTGTAAGTAGTTACTTTTTCTGCATCGGTGAAGAAAAAGCCATACATACCGCCAGCGTAGTTAGTCGTTAAGGCAATACCTGCTTTTTTAGCTGCGGCTTCAAAGCCTTCACAAATCGCTTTACTAATGGCTTCTAACTTATCATGCACGCCAGGAGCGCTTAGTAGTTCAAGTGATTTTAAGCCTGCTGCCATCGCAATAGGGTTACCTGAAAGTGTACCCGCTTGATAAACAGGGCCTACAGGAGCTATGTAATCCATGATTTCTGTTTTACCACCAAACGCGCCTACTGGCATGCCACCACCAATTACTTTACCTAAACAGGTTAAGTCTGGTTTGATGTTGTAATACGCTTGAGCGCCACCAAGGGCGACACGAAAACCTGTCATTACTTCATCAAAAATAAGCACGGATTGGTATTGATCACATACTTCACGCAGACCTTCTAAAAAGCCGGGCACTGGTGGAATACAGTTCATGTTACCGGCAACTGGTTCAACAATAATACACGCAATTTCATCGGCGTACTTGGCAAAAATCGCTTTCACTTCTTCAATATTGTTAAACGAAACGGTGAGTGTGTGCTTAGCTAAATCTTCAGGAATACCTGGAGAGTTAGGTACACCCATAGTTAATGCGCCAGAGCCGGCTTTTACTAGTAATGAGTCTGCATGGCCGTGGTAACACCCTTCAAATTTTAAGATTTTGTCACGACCAGTAAAACCACGGGCTAAACGAATTGCACTCATTGTTGCTTCAGTACCAGAGCTCACCATGCGTACTTTTTCGATTGATGGTACTAGCTCTTTTACTTTTTCAGCCATTAAAATTTCAGCTTCAGTAGGCGCTCCGTAGCTTAAACCATTTTCTACCGCGTCATGCACTGCTTGTTTAATTTCAGGGTGATTGTGGCCCATAATCATTGGACCCCAAGAGCCTACATAATCGATGTAACGGTTGCCATCAGCATCAAATGTAAACGCGCCCTGTGCTTTAGTAATAAACAGCGGAGTACCACCTACACCATTAAATGCACGCACTGGCGAATTTACTCCACCAGGAATAGAGTCTTGAGCTCGTTTAAATAAGTCTTGGCTAATTGTCATGAAAAATCCTATTGTTTTATCACTTTAAAATTAAAGCTTAGCTGTCGCGTTTGCGGCTAAACCAAGGAACGCTTACTTCATACTGCTCGACTTTGTTTTCTACGCCGAGGGTTAAAGCAAACAGTGCCATACGAATGAGTACGCCATTTTGTACTTGGCGGAATATCGCTAGATTGTCGTTAGCATTTAAGTCGTTATCAAGTTCGTTTGCCTCTAGGCGACTATCGCGAGGAAGCGGGTGCATTAATACTGAATTAGGTTTGCAATGAGTATTATAAATAGACTGGCTAATTCTAAATCCACCACGATACTTATTAGCTTCTTCTTGTGATGGAAAACGCTCTTCTTGGATTCGTGTTTGATAAACGATATCGGCTGCTAAGTTACCTTCCATTTTATCTACCAGTTCAATTTTATGACCGGCATTTTCAACCGCAGATAAAATTGAGTCAGGCATTTGCAAGCCATTAGGGGCAACCATCGAAAACTTAATGTCTTTGTAATGGCACAGTAACTTAGAGAGTGAGTGAACAGTACGGCCATATTTTAAATCGCCGACTAGCGCAATATGCATACCATCGATATTTTGATCGAAGCGGTTAAGTTCACGCTCAATAGTTAATAAATCAAGCAATGCTTGGGTAGGGTGCTCATTGGGTCCGTCACCACCGTTTATTACTGGTACGCTGCAACCTGTTGCAAATTCAGCTACCGAGCCTGAGTCAGGATGGCGCATAGCAACAGCATCAGCATAAGCTGAAATAACTCGTGCGGTGTCATAAAGTGATTCGCCCTTAGCAAGCGCAGAGCTTTGCATGCCGGTGGTTTCACGAACTAGTCCACCGAGTAAGTTAAACGCAGTGCCAAAACTAACACGAGTACGTGTACTGGGTTCAAAAAACAGATTTGCTAAAATAGCGCCTTCAAGCACGTTGGTCCGCTTTTGTTTTTTAGCGTATGGCTCCATTTTTTTTGCCACAGCAAATATGCGTTCAATACAGTCTCGGTCGAGTTGATTAACAGAGAGTATATTTTCACCTTGGAAACTGAACATGGGGTTATTCCTAGTTATTCAAAAAGGCGCGATAATCCACAAAGGAGCACGCAATCGCGCGTATTATACAAACTTAGTATGCGACTTGGCAGCGTAATTTATAAGCCTTTGCTAAAAGCTTGGCTTAATAATCGCCAAAGCGACAATAACGAGTAGCGCTAAAACAGGTAGCTCGTTGAAAATGCGATAAAACCGATCGCTTTTGGTATTTCTATCGTGTTTAAAATCAGCTAACAATTTGAAACAGTAGCCATGATAAATATATAAAATAATCACCAGCACGAGTTTGTAATGCAGCCACATGCTGTAACGAAACCATTCTCGGCCGTATTCAACAATAGTCAATACGCCAAATACTGCGGTAAGCACCGCAAAGGGTGTAACAAAATAAAGTAGCCGACGTTCCATTACTTTTAGCATTGAGTTACACGATTTTTCTTCACTCATAGCGTGATAAACAAAAAGTCGAGGTAGGTAAAAAATACCGGCAAACCAAGCAATCATAAAAAATACGTGCAAGGTTTTGTAGATTAATAATGCGCTCATATTGTTCTCATTATTGTTAAAGTAAACTGTTACGTATGGTTAAAATATGGTGGATTTGATCCCACCTTAGTAATCCCATAATTTGTTGATTATCTAATAAGTTATATACATAAAGTGCACCACTGCGTTTATCATTCAGAATTTCAAATGCATCTGCAAGGGTGGCTTGGCTGCTAATACCTTGTAAGCTAATGTATTTTATATTGACCGCCTGATCAGACATTAAACTTAAGTCATATTCAGCTAGGCGATAACCATTTTCTTCATCAAATACAATTAATGGTGTTTGACTGTCCATGGCATCTAGACTGTTTTTTATTTGCTCTTTATCGTCGGAGTAGAGCAGTTTAAAGTCTTCATCCATGTCATCCATCACTCCTACTTTCTGTAAGGCTTCAGTGGCGGGAGAGACATGATAGGGAAGCCCTTGAAAGTCTAATTGCTGTAAAAATATGGAGCGGTTACCAAATACCTGTAAAGCTGTAACGTAGGCGGTAGTAATGACGATCATCGCTGGCACAATAATTTCCGGTGACGAGGTCAGCTCCATTACGGTGGTCAGTGCCGCTAAGGGGGAGTGTAGTGTGGCCGCTAATAATCCTGCCATGCCCAGCACCCCGTAAGTGCCGGCTATATCGGTGCCGGGGCTAATAAATTGAGCAAAAAATGCCATTAAAGTACCGGTTAAAACGCCCAGCCCAATAACCGGACCTATCAACCCACCAGGAATACCTAAGCCAATAGCAAATAAGGTGGCTAATAACTTAGCAATTAAAATAGTGGTGAGTAGTTGAATATTTTCAGGTGACTCAACCGCAATAGTGATAGCGCTCATACCCGAGCCCATTGCTTGTGGAACTGCATAGGCAATTAAGCTGGCAATACACCCTGCAATCATTAAACGTGGAAACATACTAAGTGGTTTAAAGGTTTTAATAATTAACATTAAATTCTGATTAAAAGCATAAGCCACCGCGCCTAATCCCATGCCGCATAAAATTAAATAGGGGTAGTGCCACCCACTTAAAGGGGCAATGGTTATTAGCGCAAGTTCTGAGCCTTCACCAAATACAAACTGTGTTGCTAATGCGCCGGTAACGGCTGCAAGCATAATCGGCACAAAAATATGCACTTTGTATTCTCTGAGCACCACTTCCATTACAAAAATAACCGCAGCCAGGGGGGTGTTGAACGATGCAGCAATGCCCGCGGCAACACCACAACCACTGAGGGTACGCATAGCGTTGTGGGGTAAGTGTAGTTTATTTGCTAATATGCTTGCCCCCGCTGCTCCCATATGAACTGAGGGGCCTTCGCGGCCAACAGAAAAACCGCTGATCAGTGCCAGCGCGCCGCCTACAAACTGGTTAACCGTATTATAAAGTGGCATTTGCCCGTAATGACGTTTTATTCTGTGTATTACAAAAGGGATACCCAAGCGGTAATGTTTAAAGCCGGTAAAAGCCGCAAATGTGGCTATCAGAAGTGCAGCAACTAAAGGCATTAATACCCGTTCTAGGGTAGGGAGAGTAGTAAAGTCGTCAGGGGTTTCTAAAAATAAGCTTTGAAAAAATAAAATGGTTAGGCGAAACAGTATAATGAAAAATGCAGCAATTAATCCGGCACTTACGCCCAATAAGCATAACTGTACGGATGTTTTTGGTTTTGCTAATCGACGTCTCAGTCGCTCAAGCCACATGCTTTATTTCCCCGTAGCATTTTTAGGCGTCAAGTTTATCAAAATAGTCTAGGGAAGTCCTTGAGATTTTTAACAACCGATTAATTTAAATTAAATTTATAGTATATTGATTCACAGAACAGATTAAACGCGCATTGTTTTAATTAAAGCTTATAAACGCGAGCTTACTATACTTGATTAAAACACTCAGGTATTAGATAATCTGGTGCATTAGTATAAAGGTATTGAGGGTTATAAAATGTCTGAAGAATTACCCATTAAGTTTAGCGACGCAGCCGCTGTGCGAGTTAAACAGTTAATCGACGAAGAAGAAAACCCAGATCTAAAACTGCGTGTTTATGTCACAGGCGGTGGTTGTTCAGGTTTTCAATACGGTTTTACTTTTGATGAAAAAGCGAATCCTGGCGATTTAGAGATTGTTAAAAACGGGGTTACCTTAGTCATTGACCCAATGAGTATCCAGTATTTAGTTGACGGTGAAGTAGACTACACCGAAGGGTTAGAAGGGGCACGCTTTTTTGTCTCTAACCCTAATGCCACAACAACGTGTGGCTGTGGCGCTAGTTTTAGCGTGTAAAGATACCGTTATTTGAAAAAAAAACCGCTTAATTAGCGGTTTTTTTATGTGTTTAAAATCATAACTCAGTTGGTCTGTATTCTGTTATTTGCATTATTAACACAAAAAAACCAAGTACGAATGCAGAGAAAGCTAAAATATAGATAAAGCCTTTTTTACCCTGTTTGATTGGAATTGCATAATGGCGTAAAAAAAAGTACCAGCCCAAGCATAAAATAATAGGCAGTAAAAAAAGTAGTCTAAACATGATTTAGCCTTTTTAAACAAATAATAAGTTAATAATAAACGGCTTATATTTAAATGAAACAAAAAAGTTATAAAATATTTAACCTTATTCAGAGTTAGTAAATATTTGTTGTTAAACTTTAATCGCATAATTACTAATTAATCATTCAGATCAACGGTGAATGGTATATAATGTATCCAAGAGTGAAACGGGCAAGGTTTCATTTTTCACAATAATAAAGTGTTAATACATATTTGAGCGTTTTTATTGGTTGAATTGTAAGCGTTTACACTGCGCTTTAGTGAGTGTTTGTAGGTTTACAGTGTTGGCGATTTAAGCACTTAGCTATATGTATATTTAAACAACGAGTAGGAGTTGTATATGATGGGTAAAACCGTATCTTCGGAAGAAAATGCAAAATTAACAAAGTGGCTTAAAACTAAACGCCATGAAAAAGGCTACACCATGCGCAGCTTAGCGCAAATCTTGGGTACGCCACATTCTTTTATTGGCAAAATTGAAAATCAGGAACGTCGTTTAGATGTAATTGAGTTTGTTCGCTATTGTAATGCATTAGAAGTCGACCCGTATGAAGCATTAAGCTTAATTAAAGCTTAATGCTTTCTTTTTGGCTGTAATCGTAAAGTTAAATTAGCGTCTACAGCCAATACTAGTGCAGGGATGCATTAGGTATTTTTATGATAATTTTGCTCTAGTGCATATAGCTTGTGCCTAATTAGAAATAAAAACACTAATGAGGGTAAAACCATAAGTGCAGTTAATACAAAGAACAATGACCAATTCCCCATTAGCCAATCATCAATAACCACGCCGCTGTAACTCGATAATAACGTACGCCCTAAATTACCCAATGATGCTAGTAGCGCATAATGGGTGGCGCTAAATGCTCTGTCACACAGCATAGATATAAAAGCAACCATTGCCACTAAAGACCAAGCTTGGGTAAAGCCATCAACTACAATTGCCATTGCATATAAGTGCTCTTGTGGACCAGCTAAGGCAATCCAAGAAAACATTAAGTTAGATGCTGCCATGGCTACGCCACTAATAAATAAGCCTTTCACAATGCCATATTTATGGTTAAAAATACTGCCCAAAAAGGCAAATACAATGGTGATTAACCCCGTGCCGAGTTTTGAGTAATTTGCTATTTGGGTATTACTGAAGCCAACTTCTTTATAAAATACAATTGACATCCGCGCTAAAAATGCTTCACCAATCTTAAATAAGAAAATAAACGCCAGCAGCGCCAACGCGGTTTTAACGCCATTTTTAGCAAAAAAGGTTTTAAACGGATCAACCACGGTAACGCCTAGCCATGCAAGCGTTTTTGTCAGTGGTGTTTGTTTAGTTGCGGCGAGTTTTTCAAGATAAACACGTTCTAGTTCGGCATGTACGGCTTCGCGATTTGATTGTGGCTCTTTAGCCCAAAATACACAGCTAATTAATAACAGCATAATCGCGGATAAAAAATAATACACCTGTGGCCAGTCAATATTTGGCATATCAGCCATGTAAAAAGGCACAGCTCCTAATAAAGCATAGCCAGTCCACCAACCTGAGGTGGCCATTGCAGCAGCCGCGGTGGCTTTGTGAGATTCATTTTCACTAAGGGTGTCTATTCGAAAGGCGTCAATTGCAATATCTTGCGTGGCAGAGGCTATGGCGATTAACAAGCAAAGTGCGGCGGCAACCGCTAGGTTTGCTTTCAAATCAAGTCCTGCAAGTAGCAATGTGCCAAGCAAAATAAAGCTTTGGCAAAACAGTATCCAACTACGGCGCTGACCAAGCCAATTATATAAAAAGGGCAGTTTAGTGCGGTCGATTAAAGGTGACCATAAAAAGTTGATGCTGTAGGCACCAAACACAATGCCAAATAGGCCAATCATGCTGCGGCTCAAACCTTCATCTTTAAGCCATGCCGACATTACTGAGCCAATTAATACCCACGGAAAGCCACTGCTCATTCCAAATATAAAAACATTAATCAAACGTTTATCTTTAAAATAAGAAAAGTATTCGCTAACAGAAAGTGTGCTATTCATAGGGGCTCATTGGCTTATACAAAGAGCAGCTAAGGCTGCTCTTATTAAAAAAGTTATAAAGGAACTTGCTCAAGCACCTTAATATTTAATATGACGACCGGTTTTTCGGGTACAAAGTTGTAGCCAATTTTGTCATTAAATCCGGTTTTTACAGCCATGATTTTATCGAGTGTTTCATAGCCTTCCATCACACTGCCAAACACTGCAAATCCCCAATCACGGCCAGGGTTTAAATGATCGTTATCATCCATATTAAAAAAGAACTGACGCGTTCCTGAGTGTGGTTCACGGTCTTGATAAGCCATCGCAATGCTATACATATCGTTTGTTAAGCCGTTACCGCTTTCATTAAAAATAGGGTCGTTTTCATGTAGACCATCGTAATCTTTATCATAACCACCGCCTTGAATTACAAAGTCACGATCATTTTCTACGTCGCGTTCTACACGATGAAACACACTGCCTTGATAGCTTTTATCCGACACGTACGTTAAAAAATTATTGACCGTAATAGGAGCTCTTGAGCGGTCTAATTCAACCACAATGCTGCCCAACGATGTCACAATTTCTACCCGAGGAAAAATGTTATCTTTTTGCACAAAACGACCCTCTTGAGCCGCTAAGCTACTAACGCTAAATAATAAGCTTACGCAGATTAAAAAAAGTTGCTTCATTGTTAACCTTCTAAAAATGCAATTAATTCTGGGTCAGATACAATGCGGGTAATTAACTGCTCAGTCAACTTATTGAGCTGACCTTCAACTTTTGCCCTATCGTGACCAAGCGGGCCAGATAAATTAGCATTACCGCTGTAGCGTTTACTAAAATTACTGGTCGGGCGAATCACCCGCACTTCAAATTCAATCTTGGCTTCACTGGTATGGCTCATTAGCGTTTCTGTAACTACCGCTTGCAGCGTGTGAATATCTAACTCAAAACGCAATTGCGCTAAATTAGAAATGCTAGCGCCATTGCGACTCAGTGCACTGTCTAGCGCACTTTTAACCGATTCAGTAATACCCGTACTGGCAATGGTTTTGGTTTTGCTCGATTCAATTAGCTTTAAGGTTGCACTGTCACCACGTAAATCAATCACGCTGGTGTTTAAGCTGCTGTTTATTGAGCTTATTTGACCACTTTTATACACAGGGTTGAGAATAAGCTGATTAGGCTGATTGGCACACCCCGAAAAAACCACTAATGTACAACAGCTCAATAATGCTTTTAAGAGTTTCATTTATAACGTCCCACTATTTTTAGTTGCGCTGAGTACCACAAACTTTTTATTAGAGCCTAATAAAGTACAGTTACCAAACATACGGTTTAGTTTGTCGTGGTAATCTAGATGGCGGTTACCAATAATACGCAGCTCGCCACCTTCTTTTAATGTGTCTTTTGCTTGCTTGAACATTTGCCATGCTATGTGGTCGGTAACCGCTTGTGCTTGGTGAAATGGCGGATTACACAATACAATATCAGCGCTTTCACGTTCAAAGTCAGTTAAACAATCATTCTCTATAAAGGTACATTGTTCAAACTTGTCTTCCATGTTGAGCTCAATGTTGAGTCGAGCTGATTCAACCGCCATATACGACTCATCAACAAAGCTAATATGGGCATTAGGACAGCGCGCTAATGTCATTAAACCAACTACGCCATTGCCACAGCCTAAATCAATAATATTTTTGGCTTTATTTGTTTGTGGCAAATAATTAAAAAAGAAACGCGCGCCAATATCAAGTGAATCACGTGAAAACACATTGGCATGATTACTTATTGTAAAATCAGTGCCTTCGAGCGGCCAGCTCACTGGGAAATCTGCACCTTTATAACCGCCAGCGGCTTGGCTAATAATTAAACGCGATTTTTTTACTGCGAGGCTTGTTTTCGTCTCACCAATAAAATCTTCAAATGCTTTAATCGTAGAGTTATGCACGTCTTTAGTTTTTGCAGCACCAATAACCGGTGTACCGGGCGCCAGTACTTCGCTTAATTCAGATAGCTGATACTGTAAAAAAGCCAACGTGCGTGGTACTTTTACCAACACTAGGTCTACTTGTTCGGGCAAAGCCGATAAACTATCAAGCTGGCTAAACGCAGTTGTTGCGATTTTGTTTTGCGCTAAGTTATAAGCCGCCGCCTGATGGCTAATATAAGAGTCGTTTACTGAACAAACTGTTAATTGTTGCTTGCTAAAGTAACAGCTAAGTGCACCAAAGCTGTCGTTTAAGATCAGTAAAGAGCGACAATCAGGGTAGTGTTCATTAACATAGTCAATGAGGTATTCGTCTGCTGAATCCCACGCTTGTAAGCTGCGGTTTTTTTGATCCAAAGGAAAGCGTTCAAGAGTAAAGGTGTTATCGCCGAGCGTAGCTTGCGTAGTCATAATAGTTTAATGATCGGTAATCAAATGATAGGTAAATTCTAACATGCAACCGCCAAACGCCAACCCCCAACTGTTACCAAATGGCTTTTCTTATCAAAGTAGGGTGCTTAGTGCGCAAAAAAGCCTCGATTTATTTTATTATTTGCAGCAAAACTTAAATTGGCAACAACCAAATATCACGGTGTTTGGCAAAACGGGGCCAATACCAAGGCTGCAATGTTTTATCAGCGAAGAGAATCTTGAGTACGGCTATTCTGGGCATAAACTCGATTTAGAGCCTTGGCCAGACGTATTACTTGCTATGCGAACACGATTAGAAAATCACCTACAGCAACCGTTTAATTCAATTTTGGTTAATTATTATCGAGATGGCCACGATAGTATGGGCTGGCATAGCGATGATGAGGCGCAGCTAGGGCCTGAGCCTACCATAGCCTGTGTATCGCTTGGCGCAGAGCGATTATTTAAACTTAAACACAAAGTAAGTAACAGCATTACTAACATTAAATTACAAAGTGGTAGCTGTTTAATAATGAGCGGCCAAAGCCAACAAAATTACCAACATGCGTTACCAAAACAAACTACGCTTAAACACCCTCGAATAAGTTTAACGTTTCGCTATATTAATAATAGTTTCAGTTAAATAGCATTAGCCATGGTATAGCCGCAGTTGTTATAGTAAGCACATAACTGAATTTTGAGGATGGTTTTTATGTCAATGCAAGAACAAATACGTAACAAGCTAGCCGATGCGATTGCGTGCAAGCATTTAAATGTGATCAACGAAAGCCATATGCACAGTGCAGGCACTGAATCACACTTTAAAGTGATTGTAGTCAGTGAGGAATTTGCTGGTAAGCGATTATTGCAGCGTCATCGTGAAATTAACGAAATTTTAAAAGATGAGTTAGCAAATCATATTCATGCGCTTGCGATGCACACTTATACTCCTGAGGAATTTACAGAGCACGACGGCGAAGCGCCGCAGTCACCTAATTGCATGGGCGGCTCAAAAATTGGATAACAGGTAATAGTGGATTGGTTTGAGCAGTGAGTAACTGATCAGATCAGTTTTTTTTGTTTTAGCCTTTAAACTAGCGCTAATTTTTATTGTAAAAGATATAGGATGATCAATGGTCATTAAGCCTAAAATTCGCGGATTTATCTGCACCAATGCACACCCAGTAGGCTGTGCAGAGCATGTACAAGAACAAATTAATTATGTTAAGCAGCAAGGGGCATTAAAAAATGCACCTAAAAACGTATTAGTTATTGGTGCGTCTACAGGTTATGGCCTAGCGTCTCGCATTACCGCTGCATTTGGTGGTGGCGCTAAAACATTAGGTGTGTTCTTTGAAAAAGAAGGCACTGAGCGTAAAACAGGCTCTGCGGGTTGGTATAATACGGCGGCGTTTCAAGCAGCCGCTGAAGCTGAAGGTTTATGGTCAAAAAATATTAATGGTGATGCGTTTTCTAACGAAATTAAACAAAAAACAATCGACACCATTAAAGCTGAATTAGGTAAAGTTGACTGTATTATTTACAGCTTAGCATCACCACGTCGTACTGATCCAAATACCGGCGAAGTGTTTTCTTCAACGCTTAAGCCAATTGGTAATGCGGTAACCACTAAAAACTTAAATACGTCAAAGCGTGAAATTGATGAAGTAACTGTTGAAGCGGCAAACCAAGACGATATCGACAACACCATTAAAGTAATGGGTGGCGAAGATTGGGAAATGTGGATTGACGCACTTAAAGAAGCGGATGTATTAGCAGATAACTTTAAAACCACGGCTTACACTTATATTGGTA
The DNA here is from genome assembly GCF_018732205.1 of Pseudoalteromonas sp. SiA1. NCBI lineage: Bacteria > Pseudomonadati > Pseudomonadota > Gammaproteobacteria > Alteromonadales > Pseudoalteromonadaceae > Pseudoalteromonas > Pseudoalteromonas sp. SiA1. The sequence goes on from NZ_CP076084.1 coordinate 910,315, forward strand.
AAGAACTAACGTGGCCAATTTACGGTCATGCAACAATTGGAAAAGCCAAAGAAGATTTAGACCGTGCCACTGCTGCTATTAAAGCTGCTACCCAAGATTTAAATGGTGAAGCCTACGTTTCATCGCTTAATGCGGTTGTTACTCAAGCAAGCTCTGCAATTCCAATCATGCCACTTTATATTTCTGCCTTATTTAAAGTGATGAAGGCTGATGGCACTTACGAGGGCACAATTGAGCAAATTCATGCGCTATTTAGTGAGAACTTATACGGTGATTCACCTCGCTTTGACGAGGGCGGGCATTTATTCCAAAACTATAAAGAACTGGAAGATGACGTTCAATCTCGCGTTCAAGCCATTTGGGATAGTGTAGATACAAACTCAATTGATGAGTTAACCGATTATATTGGTTACCATAATGAATTTTTACGCTTGTTTGGTTTTGGTATTGACGCGGTTGATTATGAACAAGATGTAAATCCTGTTGCACCTATTGCCAATATGATTGACTAACTTGTCGCTGATAGCGCATTTTTGAAAAAGTCGCCTTGTGCGGCTTTTTTGTTTTTTAGCTTTGATTTGAAAAAATATTTGCTAATTGTTGGCTAATTTACCACTTTGGTCTAGCTTGTATTTTATTAATTGTTAATTACAAAACTAAATAAACGTTTCTCTCGTATAATTTTCATAAATACACTCGCATAGTCAGCCACAATAATGTTAAAATCAAAGCAATATGTGAGGAGTTTTACTGCGCTGCTTGTTTGGTATTTATAGCGAGTCATTTTATATAGCTTGCAATAATACAAATAGCGGCGTGGTTAGTACGATTTTTCAGTTTCTTTCCGTTAATGTAGTGCAAGTGCGTATGATCAATATAAAAAAAGGTCTGGATTTACCCTTAGAGGGCGCACCTCAGCAAGTTATTCATGATGGTTCTGCCGTCAAACGTGTAGCTGTGCTAGGTGAAGAGTTTATCGGTATGCGTCCAACCATGCATGTTCGTGTGGATGACCAAGTCAAAAAAGGCCAGGTACTTTTTGAAGATAAAAAGAACCCAGGCGTATTATTTACTGCACCAGCTTCTGGTACAGTAAAAGAAATTAATCGCGGTGCTAAACGTGTTCTGCAATCTGTTGTTATTGAAGTAAACGGCAGTGAGCAAATCACCTTTGGTTCTTTCTCGGAAACTGAGCTTAACAGCTTAGACCGTGAAAAAGCTAAAGAAGTACTAGTTCAATCGGGTCAATGGGTAGCACTTCGTGCTCGTCCATTTAGTAAAGTGGCAGCGTTGGATGCAAATCCGAGCTCTATTTTTGTGACAGCTATCGATACCAATCCACTTGCTGCAGATCCTGCAGTAATTATTGCTGAAAATGCGAAAGCGTTTGAAGCAGGTTTGGCTGTTGTGTCACGTTTAACCGATGGCAAAGTATTTGTTTGTAAGCAAGCAGGTAGTCAAGTTCCTAGTTCACCTATTGCTCAAGTAGAAGTACATGAGTTTGGTGGCGTGCATCCGGCTGGCCTTGTTGGCACTCATATCCATCACCTTGACCCAGTATCTGCTAGTAAGCAAGTTTGGCACATTGGTTACCAAGACGTTATTGCGTATGGTCACCTTTTCCTTACTGGTGAAATTTACACAGACCGTGTGATTTCGCTTGCAGGTCCGCGTGTTAAGAATCCTCGTTTAGTGAAAACACAATTAGGTGCTTCACTTGATGACTTAGTTGCAGGTGAATTAGAAGACGGTGATAACCGTGTTATTTCTGGTTCTGTACTTGCAGGTGCTACGTCGTCTGGTGTTCATGCATTCTTAGGTCGTTACCATGTTCAAGTGTCTGTATTACTTGAAGGTCGCGAAAAAGAATTGTTTGGCTGGATTGCACCAGGTAGTGATAAATTCTCTGTAACGCGTACATTCTTGTCTCACCTTACACCGAGTCGTTTATTTAAAATGACAACGTCTACAGGCGGTTCAAAACGTGCCATGGTTCCACTTGGAAGCTATGAGCGTGTTATGCCACTTGATATTTTGCCAACACTTTTATTACGTGACTTATTGTCTCGTGATTTAGACAGTGCAATTTCATTAGGTGCGCTTGAATTAGATGAAGAAGATTTAGCGTTATGCACCTTCGTTTGTCCTGGCAAATACGAGTACGGCGCAGCCCTACGCGATTGCTTAACTACGATCGAGAAGGAAGGCTAAAATGGGCTTAAAAACTTTCTTAGAAGATATCGAACCGCATTTTGAACCAGGTGGTAAGCATGAGAAATGGTACGCGCTGTATGAAGCCGCTGCGACTATTTTTTACACGCCAGGTTACGTAAACAAAGGTTCAACTCACGTTCGTGATAACATCGACCTAAAACGCATGATGATTTTAGTGTGGATGGCGACGTTCCCTGCCATGTTCTTTGGTATGTTCAATATTGGTCATCAAGCGGCAATCGCGCTTGGTAATGGTTTTGAACTAGCTAACATTTGGCAAGTAGGTTTATTCCAGTTATTAGGCGGTGAGTTAACCGTTGATGCTGGTTGGGGCGCAAAAATGTTCTACGGAGCATGTTTCTTCCTACCTATTTATGCAACAACCTTTATTGTCGGTGGTTTTTGGGAAGTATTGTTTGCTTCTGTGCGTAAGCATGAAGTAAATGAAGGTTTCTTCGTAACCTCTGTATTATTTGCATTAATCCTGCCTGCAACGATTCCTTTATGGCAAGTTGCGCTAGGTATTACTTTTGGTGTAGTTATCGCAAAAGAAATATTTGGTGGTACAGGTCGTAACTTCTTAAACCCTGCGCTTGCTGGTCGTGCGTTTTTATTCTTCGCATACCCTGCACAAATTTCAGGTGACACAGTATGGACTGCCGTAGATTCATTCTCTGGCGCGACTATGCTTGGTCAAGCGTTTGCTGGTACGTTAAATTACGCGACTGATATTGAGCTTTGGTGGAATGCGTTTTACGGATTCATTCAAGGTTCTATGGGCGAAACGTCTACACTAGCAGTGCTTATTGGTGGTTTGTTCCTAATTTATGTACGTATCGCGTCTTGGCGTATCGTGCTAGGTGTATTCCTAGGTATGGTAGTAACCTCATCAATACTAAATACTATTGGTTCTGAAACCAATGCTATGTTTGCTATGCCTTGGTACTGGCATATGGTATTAGGTGGTTTTGCATTCGGTATGTTCTTTATGGCAACTGACCCTGTATCTGCTGCATTTACTGATAAAGGTAAATTAGCATACGGTGCGCTTATTGGCTTTATGGTTATCATGATCCGTGTTGTTAACCCTGCATACCCAGAAGGCATCATGCTAGCAATCTTGTTTGCTAACTTGTTTGCACCTTTATTCGATCACTTTGTAGTGCAAGCTAATATCAAGCGGAGGTTGGCACGTAATGTCTAGTAATAACGAATCAATTGGCAAAACGCTAGCTGTTGTTGTCTCATTATGTTTAGTGTGTGCAGTTATTGTGTCGCTAACGTCTGTGCAACTTCGCCCTCTGCAAAAAGCAAATAAAGCAAAAGATATTCAAAGCAATATCTTAGCTGCTGCTGGTATTGGCAAAGTTGATAACGTTGCAGAAACGTTTGAAGCTAAAATCGAAACCCGCTTTGTTGATATGCAAAGTGGTGAGTTTGCTGAGCCGGTAGAAGATTTCGACTTTGAAAAAAGCAAATACGATGCTGATTTAAGTAAATCTTTAAAAGAGAATGGCATTAAGGACATCGCCGGTATTCAACGTATTACCAAGCGTGCGCCTGTTTACATCTCTAAAAAAGACGATGGCTCTACTGATGCAATCATCCTTCCTATTCAGGGTTATGGTTTATGGGGTTTAATGTACGGTTTTATCTCGCTTGAAAGCGATGGCGAAACTATTAAAGACATTATTTTCTACAAACATAACGAAACACCTGGTTTAGGTGGTGAAATTCAAAACCCACAGTGGACTGCAACGTGGGAAGGTAAAGAGTTACCAATCCAAATCGTTAAAGGGACTGCAGCCGGTGATGAGCATAAGATCGACGGTCTTTCAGGTGCTACATTAACGTCTAACGGTGTTGACCATGCAGTTGATTTTTGGACTGGCGAAAATGGCTTTGGCCCTTTCCTTGCGAAAGTACGTAAAGGAGCATTGAACTAATGGCTGATACTAAAGAAATGAAGGCGGTCCTATTCGGTCCAGTTTTCGCTAACAACCCAATCGCATTACAAGTACTTGGTATTTGTTCTGCGCTAGCGGTAACGTCTAGCTTAAAAAATGCATTAATCATGTCAATCGCATTGACCTTGGTAACTGCATTCTCTAGCCTTTTTATCTCGACTATTCGTAACCATATCCCATCATCAGTACGTATCATCGTACAGATGACGATTATTGCATCATTGGTAATCGTGGTTGACCAAGTACTACAAGCTTTCTCTTACGCTACGGCAAAAGAGTTATCAGTATTCGTTGGTCTAATCATTACTAACTGTATCGTAATGGGTCGTGCTGAAGCTTATGCAATGAAGTCGCCGCCATTAATGTCTTTCCTTGATGGTATTGGTAATGGTTTAGGTTACTCTGTAGTGCTTCTTACTGTTGGCTTTATTCGTGAGTTATTCGGTAAAGGTTCACTGTTCGGTGTTGATATTATTCCATTAGTACAAAATGGTGGTTGGTACCAACCTATGGGTCTATTGATCTTACCACCGAGTGCATTCTTCATCATTGGTTTATTCATTTGGGTACTTCGTACTTATAAGAAAGACCAAGTAGAAGCTAAAGCGTAAGGGGCGATAAGTGGAACATTATATTAGTTTATTTGTAAAAGCCGTTTTTATTGAAAACTTAGCGTTAGCATTCTTCCTAGGTATGTGTACTTTCTTAGCAGTGTCTAAAAAAGTAACTACATCAATTGGCCTAGGGGTAGCGGTTATTGTTGTATTAGGTATTTCAGTACCGGTTAATAACTTGGTTTACCATGCGGTATTAGCACCAGGTTCACTTGAGTGGCTTGGTTACCCAGAAGCGGATCTTAGCTTTTTACGTTTCTTAACTTTCATTGGTGTTATTGCTGCACTGGTGCAAATTCTTGAAATGGCATTAGATAAGTTCTTCCCACCGCTGTACAACGCATTAGGTATTTTCCTACCACTAATCACAGTTAACTGTGCAATTTTTGGTGCGGTAGCCTTCATGGTTGAGCGTAACTATAACTTCGGCGAGTCTGTTGTTTATGGTATTGGCGCTGGTGTGGGTTGGGCGCTTGCAATTACATTACTTGCAGGTATCCGTGAGAAAATGAAGTATTCAGACGTACCAGATGGTTTACGTGGTCTAGGTATTACCTTTATCACTGTTGGCTTGATGGGTCTTGGCTTTATGTCATTCTCTGGTATTTCACTGTAATAATAGCGAGGTCAATCATGGATATTTTCTTAGGCGTTGGTGTTTTTATCGCTATCGTTGTAATACTAGTTTTAATCATCATTGGTGCTAAATCTAAGCTAGTTGCAAGCGGTGACATCATCATCGGTATTAATGGCGATCCAGACAAAGCCATTAAAACATCAGCAGGTAGTAAGCTATTAGGTGCACTATCTGAGTCAGGTATTTTCGTATCTTCTGCATGTGGTGGCGGTGGCTCTTGTGGTCAGTGTCGCGTTCACATTAAAGAAGGTGGAGGTGATATTCTGCCAACTGAACTTGACCACATCTCTAAAGGTGAAGCACGTGAAGGTTGTCGTTTAGCGTGTCAGGTTAATGTTAAAAATGACATGGAAATTGAACTTGAAGAGTCAATTTTCGGTGTTAAAAAATGGGATTGTGAAGTTATCTCTAACGATAACAAAGCAACGTTCATCAAAGAACTTAAGCTACAAATTCCAGATGGCGAGTCAGTGCCGTTCCGTGCGGGTGGTTACATCCAAATCGAAGCGCCAGCTCACCATGTTAAATACGCTGATTTCGATATTCCTGAAGAGTATCGTGGCGATTGGAACCATTTTGGTTTCTTCGACCTGGAGTCAAAAGTAGACGAAGAAACAATTCGTGCTTACTCAATGGCTAACTACCCAGAAGAAGAAGGCATTATTATGCTTAACGTGCGTATCGCTACGCCGCCGCCAAGAAACCTAAGCCTACCATGTGGTAAAATGTCATCGTACATTTGGTCACTGAAAGAAGGTGATAAAGTAACTATTTCTGGTCCATTTGGTGAGTTCTTCGCTAAAGACACAGACGCTGAAATGGTATTCGTAGGTGGTGGTGCAGGTATGGCACCAATGCGTTCACATATCTTTGACCAACTTAAGCGTTTAAACTCTAAGCGTAAAATTAGTTTCTGGTATGGTGCACGTTCTAAGCGTGAAATGTTTTATGTTGAAGATTTTGACGGCCTAGCTGAGCAAAACGATAACTTCGTTTGGCATACAGCGCTTTCAGATCCGCAACCAGAAGATAACTGGGAAGGCTACACTGGCTTTATCCACAACGTGTTATTTGAGAACTATCTTAAAGACCACGAAGCGCCTGAAGATTGTGAGTTCTACATGTGTGGTCCTCCAATGATGAATGCGGCAGTTATCTCTATGCTTAAAGATTTAGGCGTAGAAGAAGAAAACATCTTATTAGATGATTTCGGTGGCTAATACCCAAACTAAATAAATTTAGTTAAAATACCAGCCTCATAGCACTAAGTGTTATGAGGCTTTTTTATATCAACTGATTGAGTTTGGCTTTACCGCTGATTTTAGTTGATACTCTATTTAACCTTTATAAGTAGGCTATTATGAATCGATTAAGTACAGTTAAAGGCGTGGCAGCCTTATTTTTAATCATATCCACGTTACTTATTACCGGTTGTGGCAATTCACAACACAACGAAGAAGCTTACCTTGAAGGTAAAACGATGGGGACAACTTACCACATCAAGTTTTACGCTGAACAAGTGGACCCTCAAGCAGTACAAGCAGAAATAGATGCGGTTTTAGTTGATATTAACCAGTCTATGTCGACCTATATTGAAGATTCAGAAATAAACACCTTTAACCGTTTAGGTGCTAATCAAGTAATGCCAATTAGTGATGATTTTAGAGCGGTTATTGCAGAATCTATACGAATTGGTGATTCAACTAAAACACTCGATGTGACTATGGGACCGCTAATTGATTTATGGGGGTTTGGTCCTGATAAAAAACCAACAAAGCGCCCAACGGATGAAGCACTGGCAAATATGGTCAGTAACATTGGTATAGATAAGCTGGTCCTTAATGAGCAAGGGTTAGCTAAAACAGTTGCTGATTTAGAGCTGTCGTTTTCGGCTACCGCAAAAGGCTATGGTATTGATAAAGTTGCTGAGCTATTACAAAGTAAAGGCATTACAGATTACATGGTTGAAATTGGTGGAGAACTGCGTATTGCTGGTACAAAACCAGACAATCAAGCATGGCGAATAGCAATCGAACAACCTGATGCAAATCCGGGCGAGCGCAAAGTACACCGCGTATTAACACCGGGTAATAATGGCATTGCCACCTCAGGCGATTATAGAATATTTTATACTATGGATGGCGAAACTTATACGCATCTCATTGATCCAATGTCAGGCATGCCGATTAAGCACGACTTAGTCTCTGTTACTGTTTTACACCCAAGTGCAATGACGGCGGACGGTTTAGCGACTGCTTTAACGGTAATGGGCATGGAAAAGGCACAACGCTATGCTGAGCAGCATGATTTACCTGTGTATTTAATTGCGAAATCGGCACAGGGGTTAGTCACCTATTCAAGCCCTGCGTTTAAGCCTTATTTATAGTCTTTAGGTTTATATCCTTATCATGAGGGTATATAATGCAATGAGCTCAGATATGATGTTTGGGCTCATTTTATTGCTGAACAATAGGGGCTAAGCAATGTCACTTTTTTTTCTAACCTTTGGCTTACTTATTTTAATTGTCGCTGCAATGGCGATAGGCATGATAGTACAAAGAAAATCGATGGCGAGTAGCTGCGGAGGCCTAGGCTCTGTAGGTATTGATAAAGCATGTGATTGCGATGATCCATGTGATAAACGCAAAAAGCGTCTAGCCAAAGAGCAAGTATGGAAAGAAAACCAAATTCTTTAAATAGGGTATCCCTGTTTAAACAAAAAACCTCTCGTAGCTCACTACGGGAGGTTTTTTATTTATATCGGCATAAATAAATCACCAGCCGATAAAATAATCGTGTTTTTATCTTGAACAGAAAATTCTCTTTGTTATACTCATGCCCGAACTTTCAGTAAGTTTTGAAAGTTCTATTGATGCGGATCAAAACTAGCTTGGCAAAATAGTGCTAATGCGTTGAGACTGTATTTCATGTCACTGTATAAGGCTTTACGGCTGCAACCTTTTTTGTTGCCACGGTGTACACCGAATTTTGTTATTAGTCATTTTAATAGGTTAATGTTTTTGAACTCACTTTCTTTGTTTCATACCAGCGCTTTGCTTACCTTAGGTAAGTCAGTGTTGCATGAGCGCTTTAAAAAAGCGAAAAAGGGCGTGAGTGTGGCTGTAACATTATTAGTTTTTAATGTCGTTATGTTGCTTAGTGGCGCTATTGAGGATGCCTTTAGGCTTGAAGCATTGGTCAGTGATGGCTTTTTTATAGAGCCATTATTACTGACAATTGCCGAATTTTTAGCTCATCCCATCTTATCGTGTCAGTTACTTATTGGCCTTTGTTGGCTATTGTTCCACATGTTTCCAGCGCGTCGTGCTGGGATAATCCTCCGTAAAGCAGCCTTTGCTTTTAGCGAGGCTAAAGTTCAGCAACCAGTGCAAGCTGCGCATGGTTGTCGTGCTCCACCTAGCTTTACAGGTTGTCTGTTTACCCATTAATTTTATGGGTATAGGTTACACCTGTGGTATCTAATTATTTATTCTTGCTGTAAATAACGATTACTTTCATTGTAGCTTAGTGTTTTTACACACTCTCAGCCAACCATACCTCACCCAAGTTAATTTTTATTGCGTTATATTAATGTGTTTAAAAAAGCTGGGTTGGTTCTGCTAGGTGGTTTTATTAAGCCAGTGGTCAATACTTTACGCTTGCATTCGCTCTGCATTATTGTAATTCAATCTTAATTAACTTGGGTTTTTATCAAATATCGTTGCTAAATATTTTTGGCAGCTAATAAAAACTCTTTAGGTTTTAGGATAGTCCCTTGTTAATTCGTAACCTTTTTAATATTGCTTTAGCTAGTATGGCGCTGATCTTATCAGGCTGTAATGGCGGGGTACTCGACCCAAAAGGGCAGATAGGTATTGATGAGAAAAATCTGATCATCATCGCCACTGTGCTTATGTTGTTAGTTGTGATCCCCGTTATTGTGATGACTTTATATTTTGCTTGGAAATACAGAGACACACAAAACCATGAAATTTACGCACCAAAATGGGCTCACTCTAATAAGATTGAGGCTGTTGTATGGGCGGTTCCAATTGTTATTGTTGTTATTTTAGGTGTGATCACCTGGCAGTCAACGCAAGAGCTTGACCCCTATAAACCGATAGAGGGTAAAGGTGAACATCTTACTGTTGAAGTGGTGTCACTTAATTGGAAATGGTTATTTATTTACCCTGAACAAGGTATTGCCACGGTGAATGAATTGGTATTTCCAGCCAATGTTCCGGTTGAATACAAAATCACGTCAGAAAGCACCATGAACTCGTTTTTCATCCCTCAGTTAGGTAGTCAAATCTACTCAATGGCGGGTATGGAAACTAAGCTGCATTTAATTGCTAATGAGCCAGGCACGTTTAAAGGCTTTTCGGCTAATTACAGTGGCGCGGGTTTTACTGGTATGAAATTTAATGCCATCGCAACGCCAACCAAAGCTGACTTCAACCAGTGGGTTGAACAGGTAAAAACTAACGCTAATAACCTTACTCATGCCAATTATGTTGAGCTTGCAAAAGCAAGTGAGAACAACCCAGTCGCTTACTATGGCAAGGTTGATGACGGTTTATTTCATACCATAGTGATGAAATACATGCAGGCGCATGGCGATATGAATAAAAAACATCATGTCATGGGTAAACATCAGCAGATGAGTAATGAGCATCAAGCAATGGGTAATCATTCAATGCCATCATCACACAGCCAGGGCGAGGAATAATCATGTCGTTTTTAGGTAAATTATCTATAGATGCAATTCCGTTTCATGAACCTATTATCATGGTTACCATGGCGGTGATTGCTGTTGTCGGGCTTATTATAGCTGGGCTAATAACAAAATATAAAAAATGGGGTGTGCTTTGGCGTGACTGGATCACCTCGGTTGATCATAAACGCTTAGGCGTTATGTACATTTTATTAGCACTAATCATGCTGTTTCGTGGTTTTTCTGATGCCATTATGATGCGTGCGCAGTTAGCGCTTGCTACCAGTGGCGCGCCAGGCTATCTGCCGCCAGAGCATTACGACCAAATATTCACCGCTCATGGCGTTATTATGATCATCTTTATGGCGATGCCATTTATGATTGGTTTAATGAATATTGTTGTACCACTGCAAATTGGTGCCCGTGATGTGGCTTTTCCATTTTTAAATAATTTAAGTTTTTGGTTTACTGCCAGTGGCGCCATTTTAATAAATTTATCACTTATATTTGGTGAATTTGCTAAAACAGGCTGGGTTGCTTACCCACCGTTGTCGGAGTTGACCTTTAGCCCTGGGGTGGGGGTCGATTATTATATTTGGGCCTTACAAATATCGGGGCTCGGTACGCTATTAACCGCTGTTAACTTCCTAGTGACAGTATTTAAAATGCGTGCCCCTGGTATGACACTGATGAAAATGCCAATTTTCACATGGGCATGTACGTGGGCAAATATCTTAATTGCGGCATCATTTCCAATTTTAACCGCAGTGCTTGCCATGCTAACGCTAGACCGTTATTTAGATTTCCACTTCTTCACTAATGAAGCCGGCGGAAACGCCATGATGTATATCAACCTGTTTTGGGCATGGGGTCACCCAGAGGTATACATTTTAGTATTACCAGCTTTTGGTATCTTCTCTGAAATAGTGTCGACCTTCACTGGTAAACGTTTATTTGGTTATAAATCGATGGTGTATGCCAGCGGTGCCATTTCTATTCTTGGCTTTATTGTGTGGTTACACCACTTCTTTACTATGGGTTCAAGTGCCAATGTAAATGCCTTCTTTGGGGTAATGACCATGGTCATAGCTGTGCCTACTGGGGTTAAGTTATTTAGTTGGTTGTTTACTATTTACCGTGGTCGCTTGCGCATTACTGTGCCCGTACTGTGGACGCTTGGTTTTATGGTTACCTTCAGTATTGGTGGTATGACGGGGGTATTACTAGCAATCCCTGGTGCCGATTATGTATTGCATAACAGCTTATTTTTAATCGCTCATTTTCATAACACCATTATTGGTGGCGCAGTCTTTGGTTACTTAGCTGGTTTTGTTTTTTGGTTCCCCAAAGCAATGGGCTTTAAGCTTGATGAGCGTTGGGGTAAAGCATCATTTTGGTGTTGGTTAATCGGTTTCTTCGTAGCCTTTATGCCATTGTACGTACTCGGCTTTTTAGGCATGACTCGTCGCTTAAATCACTCTAATAATCCTGATTGGAATATCTGGCTTTATATTGCTGCAGTGGGCGCCGTGATTATTATGTTCGGTATTATTTGCCAAGTTATTCAGCTTTATGTGAGCTTTAAAAACCGCGAAGCGCTTGATGATACCACCGGCGATCCTTGGAACGGTCATACCCTTGAATGGTCAACGTCATCACCACCACAATATTATAACTTTGCTGAAATCCCGCATGTTGATGATATTGATACATGGACTGATATGAAAGAAAAAGGCCTAGCTTATCAAGGTAAATCTAGCTATAGCCCAATTCATATGCCAAAAAATACCGCATCGGGTGTGCTTATTGCTGCGAGTTTAACGGCGTTTTGTTTTGCCATGATCTGGCATATTTGGTGGCTAGCAGGGCTTGGTTTTATTGGCGCGATTGCGCTGTTTATTAACCGTGCTTACACCAGCGATGTAGATTACTACGTGCAAAACGATGAAATATTACAAATAGAAGGCGCGCATATTGCCAGTAATACGAAGGAGGTAAGCGCATGAGTACGTTATCTGCAACTCAAGGCCATGTAAATTTAGAGCCTCATAGCGTAAGTCATACGCATGAGCATCACGATACCTCTGGCGATACAATCTTTGGCTTTTGGCTTTATTTAATGACCGATTGCCTTTTATTTGCCTCATTTTTTGCAACCTACGCAGTGCTTTATATGAACACCGCAGGTGGTGTATCGGGCAAAGATATTTTTGAGCTTGATTTTGTTGCCGTAGAAACTGCGGCGCTACTTATTAGTAGTATCACTTTTGGTTTTGCCATGATTGCCGCTCAAGGGCAAAAAAAGGCGCTGACGCTTGGTTGGCTCGCGGTCACTTTTTGTTTAGGCGCGGTGTTTATTGGCATGGAAATTTATGAGTTCCATCATTTAATTGTTCATGGCAATGGCCCACAGCAAAGTGCTTTTTTAACATCGTTTTTCTCATTAGTGGGTTTGCATGGTTTACATGTAACTGCAGGCCTTATCTGGATGAGCATAATGATGATAGAAGTGATCAAGCGCGGTTTAGGTAAACAAACCGTCACGCGCCTAAGTTGCTTAAGCTTATTTTGGCACTTTTTAGATATTGTGTGGATTTGTGTATTTACTGTTGTTTATTTAATGGGAGCAATGTAATGAGCCATAGCGAAACGCATGCTTTAGCGCAAATGCAAAGCCAACATCATGATCAGTCACACGGCAGTGTAAAAACCTATCTTATTGGTTTTGTCTTGTCAGTGATTTTAACGGCCATTCCATTTTGGATGGTGATGGAGGGCGATTTTTCAAAAGTCACCACGCTTTGGAGTATCGTTACTTTTGCAATCGTGCAAATTTGGGTGCATTTAAAATACTTTTTACACCTTAATTTCACCACCGATGAAGGCAAAGCGAATACCTTTACCTTCTTGTTTAGCGCGTTGATCATCGTCATGGTGGTTGGACTGTCTGTTTGGATCATTTATGAATCAAACGCAATGATGATGTATTAGAGGTTTCAGATGTTTCGTCGTTATTTAGCTGTTACTAAGCCAGGTATTATTATGGGGAATTTGATCAGCGTTGCCGGTGGTTTTTTACTTGCCGCCCGCGGTGATATAGACCCATGGTTAATGTTGGTTACCTTGGTTGGTTTATCGCTTGTTGTTGCATCGGGATGTGCCATAAACAATGTTATTGATAGAGACATTGATGTTGCTATGGCACGTACTCGCTCACGTGTAACTGTAACGGGCGAAATGTCTGCAAAAGCCGCTTTAAGCCATGGCGTGTTATTAGGGCTAATTGGCTTTGGCTTATTAATCGCCTTTACCACGCAAGTGGCGGTATTTTTTGCCGCCTTTGGCTATGTCATTTATGTAGGGGTGTACAGCCTCTACATGAAACGCAACTCTGTTTACGGCACCTTTATAGGTAGTCTGTCGGGCGCAGTTCCACCTGTTGTTGGCTATTGCGCCGTTACGGGTGTGTTCGATATGGGTGCATTAATACTGTTGGTGATGTTTAGTTTGTGGCAAATGCCGCACTCATATGCGATTGCTATTTTTCGCTTTAAGGATTACCAAGCCGCTAATATTCCAGTATTACCCGTGGCGCAAGGTGTTAACAAAGCTAAGCGCCATATTGTGCTTTATATTGCAGTATATGCTTTAGTGGTGATGCTATTGCCAATTAGTGGTTATACCGGTGCTGCCTTTATGGCCGTTGCTTGTATCACTAGTTTTTGGTGGTTACTCATGGCACTTAGAGGGTATCGCTACAACATAGACACCACCCGTTGGGCACGCCAAGTGTTTGCGTTTTCTATTATTAATATTACCGCTTTGAGTATTGCCATGGCTGTAGATTATCAAACAATTGCGCCACAATTAGTTGCGCTAAACTGATCTTAAACGATCAATGAACCGAGTTAATTCCCAAAGTTAACCAAAGGCTCTGAGCATTGCGAGGAGCCTTTTTTCGTCCCTAAAACAAGGCTAAATTATTTACTTAAGCTTTCAGCATCATAAAACATCGGTTTCAATGTGCCACAATTTATAAATTTATAATTGAGCTCACCAGCAGAGGGCACTTCAGTTGAGGTGCGAAACTTTTGTAAACAGGCACCACTTAAATCAACAAACATTATATGATGATAGCTTGGTGGCTGAGTTATTTGGTGAATATAAATACGCTCGTTATTTTTTAGCGTAACCATATCGTACTGTTGCCATTTTGAGGCTGGGCTTAAATCAGTTAGCTCACGAGTAAATAACTGCTCGCTAAGCTCTATTAATTTATCACTGTAAACTAAGCTACCTCCTTGTCTAAAATCTCCAAGATACACATCTGCGGTAATCGCGACTTCTTCGCCTCGCATTAAGCGTTGAATATTAAACGGCTTTGATTTTACGGTAACTAACTCAGCGTCACGTACTAAATCTAAAAATGGAATATCAGATACATCTACCTTGTACATAACATGTACATCATAAGGAAGCTCAAAGCTTGGAATGTTAATCGCGTATACACTTGAACCTTTATTAACCAACACCATGGCATGCTCTGCTTCATATTTGGGGTTTAATGGCGGAAGTTCTGGTGGCTCTTCGGCATTAGCAAGCGAGCTGGTACAAAATATAATGCTGATAAATAAATATACGAAGTAGGGTAGCCGCATAATAACCTCAATTAATTTATAGATATAAAGTGTAGTATACATTTATACATAATTATCTTTAGTTATATTTTAGTAAAGCTTAAACGTGATACACACTAAAGCTTTAGTGTGTATCAGTACATTTAGGGTTAGCTATTATCTAATTGCTTTTTTCACTTCGCGCCAGTCAATAATTTTAAAGTTTTGTGGTTGTAGGGGCATGCGATTGTAGCCATCTTGTACTATAAGCATGCCTTCAGGGTAACCTGGCAAAGCCGTTGCTGTAACGGTTAAACCGTCAGTTTCACCTACGCCATCAATGCCTTTATCTAGGTTTGCAATTACATTAAACTTACCTGCAAAGCTTAGACTAGGCTCTTTGTCATCTGAGATTTTATAAAGCACATAGCTATTATCGCCTTGGCTTGATACTACTAAATAGCGAGCATCATTAGCATGATAAATCTCCATACCTTCAACATCTGCCACCAGTTGCTCATTAACACTTTGTAGCTTTACTGCTTTGTTACCAGCGGTAGGCTCTGCACCGATATACCAAATGCCTGCATCTTCTTCACCTGCAAATAGTTGGCCTAGATTATCATCAGCGCTACAGCCTTCAGGTTGGCTTGGTAGAGTAAACTCTCTAACCAGTTCACCACTTAAATTACTTTGCTCACCGGTGAGTTTATACTGCTGAAATAAACCTGATTTATCATTAACAAACACGTAATGGCCAGACTCAGAGGAATACATACACATACCGTAAATCTCAGGTAGGTTAGTGGCTATTTCTGTCACATGGTTTACTTGGTTATCGCCATCTACAGTAAATACGCTAATGCTATTAAGAGTACGGTTACTGGCAGTGATCCACGTATGGGTCTGGTTGTTTATACCTTGATGTTGGCGCACATCAACATTATTTAAACGCCCAACATTAAGCGATTGTACTTTGCTGCCAGCAAGATCATAAACCATCAAGCCGCGGCGTTTATCTGTGCCTAAAATTAAGCTTTTTTTAGCGTCTTGCTCATTAATCCAAATAGCCGGATCATCTGCTGCATCACCAAACGCAGCAACCGGTGTAGTTTGTGCGCTGGCATGAAGGTGAGTCATCGCGACATTGTTTTGTGAAGTCGCTGTTTGCGCTGTGTAGTCAACGTTTGCTTGAATGTAAGCGCCTGTTTCATCATCAATTAATACCAGCTGGGCTTGACTGTCATTGATAAAGCTCGCTGCAACAGACTCTATTGTGTGCTCACCTGCCAGTGACCATTGGCTTAGCTTATCTGTTTGAGCTTGGTAAGCATAAACCTTATTACCATCAGTGGCACTCAGCCATAATGTACCGTCTTGTGATACCGATAGGGCCCCAATTTCACTGTTTAATTCGCCGTAGGGTTGTACTAAAGCCACAGGCTGCTTATTGGCATCAGATTCTGCATCCGCGTTAATGGCCCACACTCCGAGCTCTGCCTCACCCACATACAGGGTTTTTGTGTCGTCATTTACTGCACAACCTGAAGCCTCTGTGACTGCAGAGAACTCACGTACTGCGATATTTTTAGCTTGGTTAGTGGCTAAATCATAAATAACCGTTTCGCTGATCAAGCCGCGAACATCTGGCACAAATGCTGATACAGTTTTGTTATTGCTGTTTTTAAATAAACATACGGCATCGGGCTGGGCTTGAGGTGGACTAATACGAGTGAGTTCATTTAGCTGCCAAGTTTGGCCATTTTTTATAAGCTTAAAAATAACCACATTATCTTGGTTGTTATCTAGAGTTGCCAATAAAAATTGCTGCGCTGCTATTTTTTTCAGTGAAATTGACTCAAAGTTACCGGCGAGCAGCACACTGTCTTTCTCGTTATCGGCAAGTAATAAGCCTTGGCTTTCGCTCGCTATTAGCCATTGATTATTACCTAGCGATGCAGCTTGTGAGCCTTGCATGTTTTGTTGTGGGCCGAATAATTTGGTTTCAATGTCTGTTTTTTCAATATATGGTTTTGTAACTGCTGCATTATTTTGCGTATCGTTATTACGTGTACAGCCGCTTATAGTAGTCAATAGAAGTGCACTGCCAAGCACAGCTGAAATTGTATTTAGTTTAAAGTTCATTATTTTATCCTTTACTTATCTAGGTGCTTTTCAGTGCTAAAACGTACTTCACCAAGGTGGTTAATCGCGCTCATTGTTAGCGTTTCACCATTGATTGAGATACTTAAAAAACCCGGTGTTGCTTCTGCGTAGCGGGTAAATTCACGTTGTTTTACAAACCGTGCTTCACTGCCACCACCAGAGACAAAGTGAGCCACCTTGCTATTTTTTGGTTGATTGTATTGCAAGTCGTGCTCGTGCCCTGCGATATAAACGTGCACGTTATGGCGTTCTAAAATAGGTTCTAAAATGTCGCGAAGACCTTGGTTGCGACCAAAGCGTTTACCGCTAGAGTAGAGCGGGTGATGGCCAACAACAATTTTCCATTTTGCGTTACTGCCGGCAAGTTGGGTTTCAAGCCATGCCAATTGTGTTTGATAGTTTTGACTTTGGGTTGAGCGGTATTTTTCACGGGTTTTATATTCAGGTTGAATCGGGTTGGTATCTAAAAAAACCATTAACACTTGCTCGTTGTTTTCAAGTGCAAATGTTTTACTGTAGTACCTTGCTGGTAATTGCCAGCGCTGACTTTTTGCTGTGTAGTCAATTTGTGCTTGAGCATTACCAAGGTAATCGTGATTCCCCAAAACAACATACCAATCTTCAAATGTGTGAGGGCCGTGGTATATATTCTCAAAGGCTGATTGCCAAAGAGGATCGTTCACACTTGCCACACCATTTGGGTAAAAGTTGTCGCCGGTCGAGACAACAAAATCGGCATCGGTTTGGTACATGGCGATTTCTAGCTGATGAGCCACCTCTTTTTGATAAAAGTGGCCGTTGTGTCCCCAATCACCAATAACCATAAAGTTAAGGCTATTAGGTAACGTAGTTAACTTGGCTATTTTTTGTTGTTGATATAGCGCATCTTTATAAATAACGGGCTCACCAGCACTAAGCGCTGATGAGCACAGTAGCGCGGCCATTATGAAAGACAATTTAAACATGTTCTATCTCCAAAAAAGCACGCGATGGCTTGCCAATACGTGCTTAAAATGACAGTACGTGTGATTAGAATGCGTAACGTAGCATTACTTGAATCACTGGACCTGCTTCTTCAGACTCAAGCTCGTACTCATCAAAGTTACGATTATTTTGATCATCAAGAGAGTCAAACTTGTTGAAAACTTCATCTTTACTGGCATCAAGTAGGTTTGAACCAACTAGGCGAAGCGTTACATTTTCCCAGCGTTTTTCTACGAATAACTCTAAATCAGCACCATAAGAGGTTGTCACTTCTTCACCCACAAAGCGTCCGTATGCATCACCTTGGTTACGGTACGTTGCACC
This sequence comes from Pseudoalteromonas sp. SiA1, assembly GCF_018732205.1. NCBI lineage: Bacteria > Pseudomonadati > Pseudomonadota > Gammaproteobacteria > Alteromonadales > Pseudoalteromonadaceae > Pseudoalteromonas > Pseudoalteromonas sp. SiA1. The sequence goes on from NZ_CP076084.1 coordinate 928,551, forward strand.
AAATGATGCGCCAAGTGTTGGTAAATCTTGGATAAAGCCTACGTTATAAACATAATCAGATTGGTCATTAAATTTACGCTTACCAAAGCTGTCTTCAACTTCACTGTCGAGCCAAGAGTAGTTTAAGAAGATACCAGTGTTAGGCATGTTCAAGGCGCTTAGTGGAGTTGATAAATCAAACTCAATACCTTGAACTGTGCCATCACCAGTATTTTGTGGTTGCAGTACAAATGTGCCTTCGCCTTGTGAGCCTTCAACACCGGTACTGGCAATTTCAATAAGGTCGCTAACGTCACGGTAAAATACGTTTACACCAACAACACCACTTTTACCTAAACGGTATTCGTAACCTAAATCGATACCCCAAGACGATTCTGGTTTAAGGCTTGGGTTACCTAAAAAGTCATTATCAGCGAGCTCTTTTTCAAGTAAGGCGGGTGTCATGTAGTCAAAGTCAGGGCGGCGTAAGCTGCGAGCAACAGAGGCGCTGACTCGTCCGTTATCACTGACGCTGTAACGAAAATGAGCCGACGGTAAGAAAAAGTCATAATCATTCTCGGCAGTTACGCCTTCATTGGTATCAGTAATACTTGAATCAGTTGACTCCCAGCGCACCCCCATCTCCCACGAGAACACATCCGCTTCATGCTTGATTAGCGCAAATAAATCAAAACGGTCTTCTTCTAGGGTATTAACGCCACCAGCCACTGGTTCAAAGGCGTTGTCAAAACCGGCAAGAGTCAGTGGATTCTTAGTAAATTGATCCCAATTGGTAAAGTCTTTTTCAAGCTCATCTTCAGCGACAAAAATAGCTGTATCGCGCTCTTTACCTTGTATAAAAGCACCAAATTGAATTTCTTTTGAATCACCTACTAGTAAGCTGTGCTGCCATTGTAATGACCATTCTTTATCATCGATATCAACGGTTTCTTCTGCTTCTTCAAATACCATTGGAAGTTCTGAGGTGTCAAGCTCAACTTCTTGTTCGTAAACAGACTCTTCAAAGCTGGCGTAACCCACTTTAAATTTACTGGTACCGCCGAGCAGAGGTAATTCATAGCCAGAATTAATGTTGTAGTTGGTTTGATTAATAAACGAAACGTTTGCGTTATCTGAGAGTAAATTACCCCCTTCAACAACAGAGCCTGACGTTGCCGTTGGGTTGTCGTATTCAAAAGAGCGTTCGTCTTCAGTACGGTCGGTATCAACCCACATAGCACTAATGTCAAACTTACCGCCATTATCAAATACCTTCTCAAAGCTGGCATTTAAAGAGGTATCATCGCCATCACGGGTATCAGATTGATCTTCACGGTTATCAAAATCGTCCGTTGCGTAATTCGGGTTATTTTCAGGGCTATCGCCATAACGTCTACTTGATTTTTGTTTTGGGTTATAACGACCTTGTAAATTAGCGCCTAACAGTAAACGCCCACCTGCAAACTCAGTGCCGTAAACGCCCGCAAGGCTCTCTTTTATTTCGCCATCATCATAACGTAAGCCACCTGCGCGAATATAACCGCCGTCTAAGCTATAGCCATCGCGTAGTACAATATTAAGCGTACCTGCTATGGCATCGGCAGAGCGGTTGGCACTAGATGAACGAATAATTTCTACACGCTCAATTAATTCTGCAGGAATACGGTCAACAAAGAATGAACGGTCAGCACCTGCGCCCGGAACTTCCTCGCCATTAATAAGTACTTTTGTGTAAGCAGGGCTTAAACCGCGCATACGTGCGCCGTCTGATTCCAGTACATCAGATAAAAAAGTAACACTAGGAACACGCTTTAATGCATCACCTGCGGTGAGTGGTTCAAAGCGCTGAAAGTATTCTTGTGAGTATTCAAGCGTGGGCGCTAGTTCTTGCGAGCGGTTGCGATAACCAATCTCGCCATATACCACAAGTTCTTCAGAAACCTTTACTTCGGGTTCTCTTGGTGATGTTTGTTCTTGTGCATTCACGCTAACACTAAATTGGCTCAGTGCTAACGCCGCCACAACAGCATTTAACTTAAATTGTTTCATTGATTTGCTCCGGTTGTCCTTGGTTTGGTGAGCAAACTAAAAAAAGTTAATGACGCTAATGTGACAGTTTTACCGTTAATTCCTGACAAAACGCCAACTTAGTGCTTTTTAAACAGACATTTGAGCTGTTTAAACACGGCTCCAGCGCACTAAAGATGGTTATTACTAGGTTAAATACCTATAAATTTTAATCTCAATGTCATATCAATGAGCCAATATGACCCTGACGAACACAGCATGACTAAGCTAGCATGCAGACCAACATAGACTAAAGAAGCCACCCTAATGCGATATAACCCATTTACCAACCATGCAAAATTAACCAACACCATCATTTTATTGTTAGTTATGGCTGTAGCAATATGTACTTATTTTGGCGAACTTAAGCAATGGCAAGACATTGCGTGGCTCGATATTGTCGGTGAGGGCGGGATTGTGTTGATGACTCTCAGCTGGATAGTTGCATTACTTATTTCACGTCCGCCAGGCAAAGTAACCACCTTATTGGTGCTAGGTTTGGGTTTGTTTATGTTCTCCGCCACGCTCGATTTACTCGATGAGTGGTTAAAACAACCACCACAATTATGGCTCACTTGGTTTGAATCACTGCCAGCGCCGTTTGGTATGTCGCTTACCAGTGTTGGGCTTTATTATTGGCATCAAGAACAATTTGTTTTAAATCGTCAATTGCGTCGTCGAGAAGCGCATCTGCGAGAGCATGAAAAAGTCTGTCCTGTAACAGGGTTATACCGAGTTAACTACTTACATTCACTGATGCAGCAACGCCAAACAGAGCAGCAATCCGCCACTTTAGGTGTTATTGATATTCGTGATTTTGCAAAGTTTAATGCGCAGTTTGGTTTTAGTGAAGGCGATAGGTTACTACGAGAAATTAGTGATTTATTAGTAATGAATTGCCGATTAAACGATGTGCTATGTCGCTATGCCGGTGATTGCTTTATTGTACTTATGCCGAATACCAGCCAAAGCCAAGCCAAAGAGCTATTAGCGCAAATGAAAGCGGCGCTTAATCACTGTGCGTTTAAAGTCGCAAAAAGCAAAGGTGCACAGTTTCAGCATATTTTAACCGCCACCATGGCAATGGATTTAGAGCAAGATCCAGTGCAGCAAACCAGCCAGCTACATCAACAATTACAACAACAAAAGGCGCTTGTAGGTGCAGCAGTATATTAGCTTAGACGATAAATACCTCAGCGCCGAGGGGATTATCACTGCGCTGGTGGAGCTTGCTCAAGGACGAGGGATCCCGTTGCATAAATTGCTGCGTGGTACGGGTATTTTTGAGCAAGATTTATATGACCTATCACAGCGTTTTAGTTTATCGCAGTTATTGGCTTTAATTAGCCAGTTTAAAACCTTAATGAAGAGTAACGACAGTGGTTTTTTACTGGGTCATCAATTGGTTAATGATGTTAGCCCTGCAGTGCAAAGTGTGCGTTTAAGCCCAAGTTTAGGTATGGCTTTGAAGCAATTACAACAAATTCGCACTGTTATTGCGCCTTTATTTTTTACCCGTAAGCATATATTTCAAGACGATTTTTATCTGTACTTGCAACCGAGTATCGGTATGGACGAGTCATTAAAAAATTATTGTTTTGAAATATATAGTGCCGCGTTAATTAGCTTACTTAAAAAAGTGAGTGATCACTACCCACAGTGTTATTTTGATTTTACCTGTAAGCGCCCGCGGCATATTCAAGAGTATGAGCAGCACATAGGCTTACGGGTTCGGTTTGAACAACCCTACACCCGTTGGCACTTTAATAAACAATTACTTAAGTGCTCAAACCCAGAGTCAAGCCCATTGCGGTGGCAGCAGTGCATAGCGCAAAGTCAATTGCCTAAAAATGTATCTTTGTCTTTTGTTGAGGCAGTTTGCCTATCCATTTACCACAATACAAACAATAATCTCGTTAGTACTGCAGAGCAATTTGCTATGAGCTCGGCGACTTTTAAGCGCAAACTGAAACAGCATGGTTTTAGCTATTCACAATTACAAGATGAACAAAATAAACTTAAAGCACTTTATTTACTGGGGGTGTGTCAGCAAGGCAATGAAGAAGTCGCGATGCGCTTAGCATTTTATGATATTCCTAATTTTCGCCGTGCATTTAAGCGTTGGACAGGTATTACGCCGAGTCAGTTAAAAGTATAATTAAAAACTGGCCGCTTGCTCAATAACAATGCCATGGCGCTTTGCTAGGCGCTGATGATCTCTGTCATAACCTCCGCCAATCACAGTGGCTACAGGGGTGTTATTTGCTAGGCAACGCTTAAGCACTAAGTGGTCGCGCTTTTCTATACCTTGCCAACTAATATCCAGTTTACCTAAGCCATCCTCTTGCCAAATATCAACGCCAGCATCATACAAAACCAGATCTGGGTTAAGCTCGTTTAATAAAAATTGTAGCGTATCGTCAACAATACCTAAGTATTCAGCGTCTTGCATATTATTGGCTAAACCAATATCTAAATCGCTAGGGGACTTTCTAAATGGGAAGTTTTTCTCACAGTGTATTGAACAGGTAAACGCATAAGGTTGATGAGCCAGCATGGCTGCGGTGCCATCACCTTGGTGAACATCTAAATCAAAAATCAGTACGTTGGTGACTTCACGATTTTGAATTAACGTTTGTGCGGTATAAGCTAAATCGTTCACCATGCAAAAACCCGAGCCAAAATCACTATGGGCATGGTGAGTGCCACCCGCTAAATGGCACGCAAGCCCATTTTTAAGTGCTAAACGCGCAGTTTGCAGTGTCCCTAATGGGGCGGTAAATGTGCGGTTCATTAGTGCTTGTGACCAAGGTAGGCCTATACGGCGCATGGCTTTTTCATCTAGGCGGTTATGCCATAAATCGTGAATGTAGTTTTCACAATGTACTATTTCTAACTCTTCAACACTACCATGTGGTGGCTCTATGATATTGCTGCCAGCAAGCCCAAGGGTTTTAACATGCTGGTGTAGCTGTGCAAATTTACTCATTACAAAGCGGTGTTTGGGATCAAAACTAAACGAGTAATTAGGATGATAAACTAAAGGTAGATTGGGATTTAAACTCATATCTGCGTCGTTTAATTATTTTTGATTATGGTAATCAACTTCACGCAGTGCGTCTATTTATGTTTGGTAAATAAGCGTTTCAAGCTCACGGTGTAATAATGTTTCATCAGCAAGGTTTAGTTCAACCAAGCGCTTTAAATGCGTAATGCTGTCTATATCAATGTTATGACATTTAAGACCAATATGATTTTCTTCGATATGACGAATAACCACCGGCATTTTTATTTCAATATCGCTTTGTGGCAAGGTAAAACGTAATATTGCTTCGTCATTTTTGTTGCCTGTAAAGGCATCGCTTTTAGTGATCAGTGCACCATGTAAAGAAATATCTAATAGGGTACATGCATACTGGGAGCTAGCCGTTTCCAATTGCGCTGCTGTAGAGAACATAATACGAGAAAATTGCCGACGGTTTTGCATAATAATCTTATAAAGTTGTTATTTATAATAAGCATAGCTGGTAATGCTCAACACGCCAATTTGCTCAAAGATAAAAATAGCTCGCATAAAAAAGCCCCGCATAAAATGCAGGGCTTTTAACTTATTCACTGTGGCTGTTAGCCAATTTTTTTGTACTTAATACGCTTAGGCTGTGCAGCTTCTGCGCCAAGGGTCTTTTTAAGCCACTCTTCGTACTCAGTGTAGTTACCATCAAAGAAGTTAATTTGGCCTTCGTCACGGTAATCTAAAATGTGTGTAGCAATACGGTCAAGGAACCAACGGTCATGCGAGATACACATGACACAACCAGGGAATTCTAAAATAGCATTCTCAAGGGCACGTAATGTTTCAACGTCCAAGTCATTGGTTGGCTCATCCAGTAGTACTACGTTGCCGCCTGCTTTTAACAGCTTAGCTAGGTGTAAACGGTTGCGCTCTCCACCTGAAAGGTCTTTAACAAACTTTTGTTGATCGTTACCTTTAAAGTTAAAACGGCTAACATAAGCACGGCTTGGGAACTCAAAGTTACCAATTTTTAGTACATCTTGGCCATCAGAGATTTCTTGGAATACCGTTTTGCTTTCGTCCATGTTGCCACGGAACTGATCAACAGTTGCCAGTTCTACTGTTTCACCAATGCTGATATTACCGCTATCTGGCTGCTCTTCACCGCTTAGCATTTTGAATAGCGTTGATTTACCTGCACCATTGGCACCAATAATACCCACAATAGCGCCTTTAGGCATGGTAAAGCTTAAATCGTCTATTAATACGCGGTCGCCAAAGCTTTTACGTAAGTTGTTTACTTCTAATACTTGGTCACCTAAACGTGGGCCAGGTGGAATAAACAATTCGTTGGTTTCGTTACGTTTTTGGTAATCAGACTGTTGTAGCTCGCTAAACTGTGCCATACGTGCTTTTGACTTAGCTTGACGACCTTTAGGGTTTGAACGCACCCACTCAAGTTCTTGTGCAATTGATTTTTGACGTGCTTTTTCAGATTTTTGCTCTTGTTGTAAGCGGGCATCTTTTTGCTCAAGCCAAGAAGAGTAGTTACCTTCCCACGGAATACCTTCACCACGGTCAAGCTCTAAAATCCAGCCAGCAACATTATCAAGGAAGTAACGGTCATGCGTTACTGCCACAACGGTGCCTTCGTAGTCATGTAAAAAGCGCTCTAACCAGGCAACCGACTCAGCATCTAAGTGGTTAGTTGGCTCATCGAGAATAAGCATATCTGGTTTTTCAAGTAATAAACGACAAATAGCAACACGGCGGCGCTCACCACCCGATAGGTGCTTAATTTTAGCATCCCACTCAGGTAAACGCAGAGCATCGGCAGCACGCTCTAATACGTTATCGATATTATGACCATCATGCGCTTGAATAATCGCTTCTAATTCACCTTGCTCTTTTGCCAGTGCGTCAAAGTCAGCGCCTTCCATTGCGTATTCGTTATACACTTCGTCAAGGCGGTTAAGGGCATGTTTTACTTCACCCACAGCTTCTTCAACAATTTCACGAACTGTTTTGCTTTCGTCCAAAACAGGCTCTTGCGGCAAGTAACCAATTTTAGTGCCTGGTTGAGGGCGAGCTTCACCTTCAAAATCTTCATCAACACCTGCCATAATGCGTAGTAATGATGATTTACCAGAACCATTTAGACCTAGCACACCAATTTTTGCACCAGGGAAAAAATGCAACGAAATATCTTTTAAGATAGTGCGTTTTGGTGGCACAACCTTAGATACTCGACTCATCGAGAATATAAACTTATCAGGTAAAACCATGGAAGAAGCCTTCAATAATAATAAAAATTTCAATGCTGTATTGTAGTGGCTCACAGGTGAAACAGTCAACGAATGGGGCTGTTTTAAAGTACATATTCAATTTGTACAAACCGCGTGAATAAACTTCATTTAGACATCTATACATCTAGAGGTTGATATTTTTGACATTCTGTTCATAATGAGAGCGTATTAATTCTCGGTTTTTATGAGCAGGAGCTTTAAGAATGCCAATTACAGTAGAAGACGAATTGCCAGCTATTGCACGTTTACGTCATGAAAACGTGTTTGTAATGCCAAAAACGCGTGCAAAAACGCAAGAAATACGCCCTATGCGTTTGGCTATTCTTAATCTTATGCCTAATAAAGTAGAAACCGAAGTACAGTTTATTCGCTTGTTGGCTAATTCTCCGCTGCAAGTAAATGTAGAGCTACTGCGCCTTGACACGCATCGTAGCAGTAGTAACTCAGAGCAACACTTAGATACCTTTTATCGTTACTTTTCAGAAGTGAAAAATAATAATTACGATGCACTATTAATTACCGGTGCGCCGCTCGCGCATTTAGAGTATGAAGAAGTGGCGTATTGGGATGAGCTCAAAGTGATTATTGATTGGGCCGAGCAGCATGTAACCTCTACCTTGTTTTCGTGCTGGGCTGCCCACGCGGCTTTATATCACCGTTATAATTTAAAGCGCGATTTAAAAGACAACAAACTCTGCGGGGTGTTTACCCATCAATGCTACTTTGCCCATGGTGCACTTACCCGCGGCTTTGACGATACCTTTTTAGTGCCGCACTCACGTTATGGCCACATAGATATAGATAAAATAAACGCTTGTGAAGAGCTGGTGGTATTAGCGGGCTCTGAACGAGTCGGGGCTTATTTACTTAAAAATAAATCGGGCAGCCAAGTGTTTATTACCGGCCACCCAGAATACGATGCCGACAGTTTAAAAGCCGAATATGAGCGCGATTTACAAAAAAGTCCCGATGCGCCAAAGCCCGAAAACTATTTTCCTGATGACGATACCAGCAAGCAACCGTCTAAAACATGGCAAAGTCACGCGTTTTTACTGTTTTCAAACTGGTTAAATTATTACGTTTACCAAACCACACCCTATGATATTAACTTAGTTAGCCAAGACGTAAGGACTAACAACTATGCCGAATAATCCTCAAAACAATAAGCATCAAGAGCTGAGCGCTGCGCTCAAACAGCGCATTTTAATTTTAGATGGTGCAATGGGAACTATGATCCAAGCGCATAAGCTTGAAGAGCAAGACTACCGTGGTGAACGTTTTAAAGATTGGCACGTGCTTATTAAAGGCAACAACGATTTATTAAGCCTAACCAAGCCTGAAATTATTACTGATATACACCGCAGCTTTTTAGCCGCCGGAGCCGATATTATCGAAACTAACACCTTTAACTCGACCACCATTTCGATGGAAGATTACGACATGGCGAGTATAAGCCGTGAAGTTAATTTAGAGTCAGCTAAGTTAGCCCGCGCTGTATGTGACGAATTTAGCGCTAAAACCCCAGAAAAACCGCGCTATGTAGCAGGTGTTTTAGGGCCAACGTCTAAAACGTGTTCGTTATCGCCGGATGTAAACGACCCCGGCTATCGTAATATCACCTTTGATAAGTTAGTGACTGCGTATGTTGAGTCGACCCTTGCGCTTATGGAGGGCGGTGTAGATATAATTTTAATCGAAACCATATTCGACACGCTTAATGCAAAAGCGGCATCGTTCGCGGTAGAAGAAGCGTTTGAACAAGCAGGGCGCACATTGCCAGTGATGATTTCAGGCACTATTACCGATGCCTCAGGCCGTACGCTTTCAGGGCAAACCACCGAAGCATTTTATAATTCTATTCGCCATATTAAGCCGCTTTCAATTGGCTTAAATTGCGCCCTTGGGCCAGATTTACTGCGCCAATACGTTGAAGAGCTATCACGTGTGTGCGAAACCTTTGTCTCTGTTCATCCTAACGCGGGCTTACCCAATGAGTTTGGAGAATACGACTTAGAAGCAGACGACATGGCAAAAGAGATCATAGATTGGGGTAAATCGGGCTTTATTAATATTGTTGGCGGTTGCTGCGGCACTACGCCTGCGCACATTCGTGCCTTTGCCAAAGGGCTTGAAGGCACAGCACCACGAAAATTACCTGAGCTTGAAGTGCGTATGCGTTTATCAGGCCTAGAAGCCTGTAACTTAAATTAAGGAGCCGCCAATGACCCAACAAATTGCAGTATTTACCAATGTCGGCGAGCGTACTAACGTAACTGGCTCGGCCATGTTTAAACGTTTGATCATGGAAGAAGACTACGAAACAGCCCTTAATGTAGCTCGCGAACAAGTAGAAAATGGCGCCCAAGTTATTGATATCAACATGGACGAAGCCATGCTGGACTCAAAAGCGGCCATGGTGAAGTTTTTAAACTTAATTGCCTCAGAGCCTGATATTTCTAAAGTACCTATTATGGTCGACTCCTCTAAATGGGAAGTAATAGAGGCAGGCTTAAAGTGTATTCAAGGCAAGGCCATTGTTAACTCCATTTCACTCAAAGAGGGTGAAGAGCCGTTTATTCGCCAAGCTAAAATTATAAAACGCTTTGGTGCCGCCGCTGTTGTAATGGCATTTGATACTGACGGCCAAGCCGATACTGCCGATCGTAAGTTTGAAATTTGTGAGCGCAGTTACCGTATTTTGGTTGATGAAATTGGCTTCCCGCCAGAAGATATTATATTCGACCCCAACATATTTGCCGTTGCCACCGGTATAGAAGAGCACGATAACTACGCCGTAGAATTTATTGAAGGCACTCGCCGTATTAAGCAAAACTTACCGCACTGTAAAGTGTCGGGTGGGGTATCAAACGTATCGTTCTCGTTTAGAGGTAATAACCCAGTACGTGAAGCGATTCACTCGGTGTTTTTATACCATGCTATAAAAGCGGGTATGGATATGGGCATAGTAAACGCAGGGCAACTTGCGGTTTACGACGACATCCCCGAAGAACTTCGTAAAGCTGTAGAAGATGTAATTCTTAACACCGACCCCGGCGCGGGCGAGCGCCTTGTTGAACTTGCGCCTAAATATTCAGGCATGGCACAAGCCGAGCGGGTAGAAGATTTAGAATGGCGCACATGGCCGGTTGAAAAGCGCCTAGAACACGCCCTTGTAAAAGGCATTACCACCTTTATAGATGAAGACACCGAAGAGTGCCGTGCTGGCGCCGATAAACCTATTCACGTCATTGAAGGGCCACTCATGGATGGCATGAACGTGGTTGGGGATTTATTTGGTGCCGGTAAAATGTTTTTACCCCAAGTGGTTAAATCGGCTCGTGTGATGAAGCGAGCCGTGGCCTACCTTGACCCATTCATTGAAGCCGAAAAAGAGGAAGGCGCCACCAACGGTAAAATTGTTATGGCTACCGTAAAAGGTGACGTGCATGACATAGGTAAAAACATTGTTGGCGTAGTACTACAATGTAATAACTACGAAGTAATCGACCTTGGCGTAATGGTGCCAGCAGATAAAATACTGCAAACCGCGATTGACGAAAAAGCCGATATTATAGGCCTTTCGGGCTTAATTACCCCATCGCTTGATGAAATGGTACATGTTGCCAAAGAAATGAAACGTCGTGGCTTTGAGCTGCCGCTCATGATTGGTGGGGCAACCACCTCAAAAGCGCATACCGCAGTGAAAATAGAGCCGCAGTACGACAAAGGCGTAGTGTATGTAAATAACGCCAGCCGCGCCGTGGGTGTGGTGTCTAATTTATTATCAAAAGAGCATAAAGCAGAATTTTTAGCTAAAACCACTGCCGAGTACGACAAAGTACGCGAACAACAAGCACGCAAAAAGCCGCGCTCAAAACCAGTTACCATACAGCGCGCCCGCGATAATGCAGCCAAGCTCGATTGGGATAACTACACACCACCCGTGCCTAAAAAGTTGGGCGTGACTGAGTTTAAAAATGTATCAATCGCGACTTTACGTAAATACATAGACTGGACGCCGTACTTTATGACCTGGTCAATCGCCGGTAAATATCCGCGCATATTGACCGACGAAGTAGTGGGCGAACAAGCACAAAGCTTGTTTAAAGATGCCAACGATATGCTCGATGAGCTTGAAAAATCAGGCACTTTGCAACCATTAGGTGTTATTGGTTTATTCCCAGCAAACCGTGTGGGCGATGATATAGAAATTTACACCGACGAAACGCGAAAAGAGCTATTAACTACCTCATGTCATTTACGGCAGCAAACCGAAAAAACCGACTTTGCTAACTACTGCCTAGCCGATTACATTGCGCCAAAAGGCACACCCGATTACTTTGGTGCGTTTGCGGTAACAGGCGGTTTAGAAGAGGACGACCTCGCCAATGCGTTCGATGCCAAGCAAGACGACTACAATAAAATAATGGTAAAAGCGGTTGCTGATAGGCTCGCCGAGGCCTTTGCTGAATACTTGCACGAACAAGTGCGTAAAGAGTATTGGGGTTATGCACCGGATGAAAACCTGGGTAACGATGAGCTAATCCGCGAAAACTACCAAGGTATTCGCCCAGCACCGGGTTACCCAGCGTGCCCAGAGCACACCGAGAAAAAGAAAATTTGGCAGTTGCTCGATACCGAAAAACGTATTGGTATGCAGCTCACCAGCTCGTACGCCATGTGGCCAGGTGCTGCGGTTTCGGGTTGGTACTTTTCACACCCACAAGCGAAATACTACGCCGTAGCGGCAGTACAACGTGACCAAGTGGAAGACTACGCCAAGCGAACCAATATGACGCTCGCAGAGGCTGAAAGGTGGTTATCGCCTAATTTGGGTTATGAGCCGGAGTAAAAGATCAGCGGTCAAAAGTTGAAGCGGTCAGTTTTTAGCTGTCAGCTATCAGTTAAAACAAAAACGAGCCAAGGTAGGCTCGTTTTTTATTTTAAGAACTAGGTTGTTTACAAAGAGTTTATTTAGTGGAATTATTAATCAATATATAAATTCCCGTTTTAGGGGGCACTAACTAAGATAATGGGTAATGTTAAGCAATTAGCTTTTTTAAAAGGATTTACATGAATAAAAAAACTTCAAACTTAGTCATTATATTTTTATCTGCATTCATTACATCGTTTGTTAGCCGCTATTTAACTGATTCAATAATAAACCTAAAAGATCTACCTTTTTATATGGAGTTTTTACTTTTCCTAGCTATTTATTTGGTAATTTATTTCCCACTAAATTGTGTATTCGAAAAATTCGTTGTTAAGTCAACATCTGATAGTTAGCAAAACAGTAAGGCAGAATGAGTCAGAGGGTTCGCTATACAAGGCTTTACAGGTATCTTTGCTTATTGTTTTGTCGCATATCTGTGTAGTAATCGGCTTGCTCTTAACCACTTTTAAACAAGGCAATTTTATGAAAACGATTGGCATGCTCGGAGGTATGAGTTGGGAGTCAACAGCCAGTTATTACAAAGCTTTAAACGAAGGCGTTAAAAACTCATTGGGTGGACTACATAGTGCCAAAATTTGTATGGTGAGCGTCGATTTTGCGGAAATTGAAGCTCTACAGCATCAAGGTGATTGGCAACAAACAGCTAAGTTACTCACCAAGGCTGCTAAATCTGTAGAGGTTGGTGGTGCCGACTTTTTACTTATTTGTACCAACACTATGCATAAAGTGGCCGATGAGATTGCCAGTAATATTACCATTCCTATTTTGCATATTGCCGATGCCACCGCTGAGCAACTAAAGCACGATAACATTACGCGAGTAGGGTTGTTGGGAACGCAATTTACAATGGAGCAAAACTTTTACAAAGAGCGTTTAACTAATAAGCATAACATTGAGGTATTAATACCTGAGCCTAATGAGCGAAAGCGAGTGCACGAGGTTATTTATTCGCAGTTATGCCAAGGGATTATTGATGACGATTCGCGAACTGATTATGTGCGTATTATAGAGCGCTTATTTGCACAAGGCGCACAGGCTATTATTTTAGGCTGTACTGAAATCGCCTTGTTGGTAAAGTCACAACATACGCAGGTTCCGCTTTACGATACCACCAAAATACATGCCGAGGCAGCAGTGAAGTTAGCACTGGCAAAATAGTTAAGCTTGAGATAATAAAAAACCGCCAATTGGCGGTTTTTTATTAGCAAGTAAAGCTGTTAACACGCTTATATTAATGACCTTTCTCAAAGTCATTTACTTCGCGCTCAGCTTCCTCTTTCGACTTACCGTATTTTTGCTGAATTTTACCAACAAGCTCGGTACGGCTACCTTCAATTTTATCTAAATCATCGTTGGTAAGATCGCCCCATTTTTGCTGCGCTTTACCTTTAAGTTCTTTCCAATTTCCTTCGATACGATCGCTATTCATAATTAGCTCCTTATTAAGAGTGATGATTTTTCATTTTAAAAGCGTTACTAATAAAATGATTTTTAACGTTCACTTATAAAGTTGCAAAGGCTATACCAGAAAATAAAACTTTTAATTTTATTTATATATCAACTGCTTATGGTTTTTTGATGCGTAAAATTTTTTAGCTGGTGGCGAGCTTTATAAAAATTCTGCAGGGTGGCTTGTAATTATTGCAGGGACTGTGACTTCAGGGGCTGTTACTTCATGGGGGATTATTGCAAGTACACTGTGCTGGTTTTTATAAGTACAAAAAAAGCGAGCTATTAAAGCTCGCTTTGCTGTTTAATAAAGGAATTAATGTCTAAAGCTTGGCATTAGCGCAGGAATGCCAGGTAGCATACCTACCAGTGCCATTACACCGGTTAATAACACAAACATTATAAGTGGGATGACCCAGCGACTCATTCGCGATAAATCAGCACTTCTTTCTTTACAGCCAATAAGGCCCAAGTTATCCAAAAGCATAGTTAATGACCAACCAAATGCTGGGTTTACTAGGCTTGATGCAAACACCACAATAGCTGCCGACTGCGTGGTTTTACCTTCACGGGTCATTTCCATACCCGCTTCAAGTAGTGGAATAAACACCCCTACAATTAAGGCAACACATAATACTGGCTGCCAAATAGCTAAGTCCATTGGATAGCCCCAAACACCCGCGATAATACAAAATAACGCAGTTAAAATAGCGCCTGCAGGAATAGGGCGTTTTGCAATAGCAGCAGGAACAATGTAAGTGCCCCAAGATGACGCAAAGTTAGCACCGCCTAATAGCGAGCCAAAGGTTTGTCTTGTTGATGCGCTAAGCATGGTATCGTCAATATTCATTTGTACTTTCTCAGTACGCTCTGGGTAACTAATTTTTTGAAATACTTGATGGCCTAAAAAGTCAGGCGACCACATAGCAACCGCTAAAACTGCAAAAGGAAGTACAACTACAAAGCTTTCAGCGGTTGGTAAACCAAGCATCCAACCAGTGTTTTCCCCCCACCAGTACATAGGGTTCATGTTTGGTAGGCCCGGTGCGGTATGAAACTCAAACGGTGCGCCCAATGCAAAAGCAGTAAAACCACCAATTAAACAGCTCAGTGGCACGGCTAACCAGCGTTTTTTGTAATGCTCCAATAAAGCATAAAGTAAAATTGTGGCTAAGATTACGATAAAAGCAATATGGGTCATTTGAATTTCTTCAGCCCATGCAAACAGCTTTTTAACTTGTGAAATGGTACCCACAAAGCCTAAATAGAGGAGTAGGCCACCACACACCCCTTTACTGGTGAGCTTGGCCATGAGGCTGCCGCCTTTACTAAATGCTAATATCAATCCAAAGGCACCTATGAGTAAACCAAAGGCCATAGGATGTCCACCTGCGGCAACCACAATAGGAATTAATGGAATGAGTGGGCCATGAGTACCCGCTAAGTTAGCGGTCGGTAAAATAAAGCCCGAAAATAGTAAAATAAATAGCGAAACAATTAAAAGTTCGTAGCGTACGTTTTCAAGTACAAAGCCATCACTTAAACCCAAAGGGCCTGCAAACGTGGCAGCAATGGCTGCAACCATGACTACTTTACCTATAGTAGCGGCCATCGCAGGAATGGTGTCTTCAAATTCAAAGCGATAATCTCTAAATGGTAAATTTGGACGCCAGCGTTTTGGCTGCATAATTTGCAGTTCGTGCTCTAGGTAAGCGTCGCGGCTTTCAAACTCAGAGCTGGGCTTATGAAGATTTTCATAGCTATCGGACACGGTTTGAGTATCCGCTCCTGGTATAGCATCAGATGAATTATCATCTAGCGGCTTGGTGGTCATGACTTCTCCTGCAACTTAGTTGCTAACTCAAAATAAAAATACAGCTTTTACAAAGCAAATGAACATTGAGTGCGCAGGGTAAAACAGCTTGCTACAGATTGTAATTAGGCAAAAGGTCGTGCATAGCCCAGTTTAACGCTTTGTAAGTGTTAACAAAAATAGCAAAGGGATGTGTTGTAACTGGCTTGTTAAATCTAAAAGCTATTTAAATTCAATGGCTTATGTTTTTGTTTTTACAGTGTGATCTTGCCATGCAGAATAGCAAAAAGGTCATAAAATCAGCAGGTTCAGCAGCAATCATTCTTTAGTCTAATAAAGGTGGCGTTAGCCGCTATTTGCTTATTATAAATACAATTAGCCGCAAAGTTGCACAAAAGCTAACAATACTAAGCTTTAACGGAACGACTATTTTTGGACTCAAGATAGGGTTTTGAAAGGTAATAATAGGAGTAAAGTAAAAATATGGCGCAAAGTGACTAAACGAGAAATGCCTTTATGTAACGTATTTATAAAGGCATTTCTGGGTACGCTTGTTTGTTTTCACCGCCAGTTAAACGCTGTAACAACCGACGTTGGCTTGAGAGTAATTGCCCTGAGCGTTCATTCATTATTTTGCAGGTTTTGGTTTTTAGCTCAAGCTGGTGTAATAATTTTGTAGTGAGCGAGTTTATATCAGCAGGCAGCAACGCGGTTAATTGTGCTAAGCCTTCTTTGCCACCTTGCAAGCCTAAACTCACCAAAAAGCCATCGCGCTGGTTGTGCGATTCATTTAAGCTTTCTAAAAAGCCAAGCATTTTTTTATTATGTGTTTCTAGCTGCACATTACGTTGGCTTAGTAATTCGTATTGCGTTTCAAGTAATTCAATTAACGCGTCTAGCTTAATAATGTCTTGTTGAAGACTTACAATATACTCTTTTACAGTTTTCATTTTTTATGAAGTTCAACCATAGCGTTAACGGTTTCATCAATATTAATTTTAAATTCACCACTGGCAATTGCCGCTTTCATTTGGGCTACTTTATCCATATCAACGTCTGGCTTTGCAGCTAAATCTTGAAATGTTGAGTCTATTGATTTACTTAATGCACTCACTGAATTTACTTGCTCTTGTTTGGCCGCTACAGGTTGTTGCTCTGGTTTTGCATCCAGTGATGAACGCTGATTTGTTTTTTGGCTTTGCTCAACCGCAGTGGTTGTTATTGCGCTTATATTCATTGTTTGTTACCTAATTCGTTTATCGAATTTATATTGCTTAGTTTATATCAGCGACCAAGTACAAGCATTACTTAACTTTTATTTCGACATTTTTTAAAATGCCGCCTCTGCCACACCTTGCGCAATTACTCTACCTTGAACTACTTTTTTTGATGATAAATTTTTTACATTAATAACCTCACCAAGCTGACCATCTTCAAGGGCAATGGCTTTAACATTGGCTGAGAAAGTAGCGGTATTTATTTGCAGTGAAATATGCTCATTTTTATTGATTAAATACTGCTTTTCTAGGTATCGGGTGGAGATCACCGTGCCTTTATCAATCTCGCGTTTAACGGTAAGTCCAACTAGCTGGTCAATACCGGTTTCGCCTTGGTGGCGGTGCTTACCTAAATCCACGCTTTTATATTCTAAGTCTTGCTTATTAAGCACTTTACCTCGGTTTAAAGTGTGTTTTGCTGCCACTAGGTTTATCCACACACTTACTTTGGCACTGGCCCTAAAACGCCAAGCAGGCGATGGGCAAGATACAGAAATACTTACTCTGCCTGCGGGTGGCGTGTGACTTTGTGAGCGAGTGATTTGCAACTCATCACAGTTTAGGTTTTCGCTACCTTTAGGAATAAATAGCTCTATGTTTTGCTGCTGACTCTGCGAATTAATCGAGTGCAAATAGCTATTTATTTCACTTTGTAAAAACTGCCGAATTTCTATATCAAAATTAATGGGGGTGGCCATAGCATGAGCTGGCAGTAGTCCAATAGTTAAAAGTAAGCGGAAAAACCAACGCTTCCCTTGGGGAAGTTCAGCTTCCGTATATTGGGCTGTTTTTTGCTCTTTTTTTATATAAGTCATTGAAAAAATATACTTTTAAAAGTTGGCATAAAGGTTGTTATACACAAGGTAGAAAGTGTATGCGAAGCGCGAAAGCATACAAGAAACAAAAATTAGAGGCAACAATGGAACTATTTGATAAAGCGTTAGGTGTTCACCCTTTTTCAATGAAATTAAGGTTAGACAGAGCAGAAATCATTGCCAGTAACTTGGCTAATGTTGACACGCCAGGGTTTAAATCTCGAGATGTAGATTACCGTCAAATTATGCAAAGTGTTTCATCCAGTTTTTCGCAAAACAGAGATGTTGATTTTGCTGGCGTACAAACAGATGAACTTAAATATCGCGTTCCTTATCAACCATCAAGTGATGGTAATACTGTTGAGTTAAATATTGAGCAAGCAAAATTTGCTAGCAACAGTATGGATTTTCAAACCAGTTTGACCTTTTTAAATATGAAAATAAATGGCTTACATAAAGTTATTTCAGGGAAATCATAATGTCTTTTAATTCAATTTATGACGCTAGCGGCAGCGCCATGCGCGCTCAAGTTATTCGCCTCGATACCATTGCATCTAACTTAGCGAATGCCGATACCGCAGCCGGTTCAGAAGCCGACGCTTACAAGGCACTTAAACCGGTATTTTCTGCTTTGTACAAACAAACTCAAGACAGCCAATCAATTTCAGCCTCGGTTGATGTACTAGGGATCACTGAGTCAAACCGTGCGGTAGAGCAGCGCTACGAGCCAAACAACCCAATAGCTAACAACGATGGTTATGTATTTTACTCCAACGTAAATGCACTTGAAGAAATGGCAGACATGATGTCTGCAAGTCGCAGCTATCAAACATCTGTTGAAGTAATGGGGCGTGTAAATAGCATGCAGCAAAGCATTCTTAAGTTAGGGCAATAATATTATGCAAGTTAATTCAGCCGTTCCAAGCGCTGCAGACGCCACAAAAAACACCACGAATATTGCCGGTAATAGTTCTGCAGATGAAATGTCGACCATGTTTTTAGAGTTACTCGTTGCGCAAATTAGTAATCAAAATCCATTACAGCCTATGGATGGCACCCAGTATGTAAGCCAGCTTGCAGAGTTTTCGAATGTTGAGTCGTTACAAAGCATTCGCCAAAACACCGCCGATGGATTGGATTATGTGAGCAGCTTAGCGGTGCTTGAAGCCACCAATATGGTTGGCCAAACGGTTGATGTGCAAGCAAGCAGTATTGCCCTTGAGCAAGATGGCAGTGTCTCAGGCATGGTTAATTTAGGTGAAGCCGCAGACTCTGTCACAGTACAACTTTATAACCAAGATGGTGAGTTAGTTGAAGAAAAACAACTGCCTTATTCAGGAGTCGGTTCGCTGCGTTTTGAATTTGAAAACCAAGAAGCCGGTGCGTATGCAGTGAGAGCGTATGCCACTACAGCAGAGGTGCCAAAGCAGCTTGATACTTGGTTAAGCGGTGAGGTTGAGCGTGTTTCTGTAGGTAAGTCGTTAGAA
Source organism: Pseudoalteromonas sp. SiA1 (assembly GCF_018732205.1). Classification (NCBI taxonomy): domain Bacteria; kingdom Pseudomonadati; phylum Pseudomonadota; class Gammaproteobacteria; order Alteromonadales; family Pseudoalteromonadaceae; genus Pseudoalteromonas; species Pseudoalteromonas sp. SiA1. The sequence continues at coordinate 947,711 of NZ_CP076084.1, forward strand.
GATATTTTATTGCAAGTCGATGGTTTGGGTAATTTTGGTATCACTGAAATTAATCAAGTGGCATAAATAAGAGGAATAAATAATATGTCTATGTTCAATATAGGATTAAGTGGTCTTAAAAGTACCCAAACAGGATTAGAAGTAACCAGTAATAATATTGCTAACTCGGGTACTGCTGGTTATAAAAATAACACTGCAGAATTTGCCGCGGTTTATAACGGTAGCCAACGCGGCGGTGTAAAAGTTGCCAATGTTAAAGAAGATTTTGTTACCGGTGGTGAAATTGTGCGCACTGGTAATGCGCTGGATATCGCTATTGATGGCCAAGGGTTTTTTGCCATATCAGAAAACGGCCGAACGGCTTACACTCAAGCTGGCCAGTTTCAGTTAGATAACGACTTAAATATTGTTAATGCCAACGGCGGCAAACTGCAAGGCTTTGGTGTATCTCAAGTTGATGGTGGTGACCCGACAATTGTACCGGGTGTATTAACCGATTTAAAAATTGAAGCCTCAAACATAGAAGCGCAAGCTAGTACAAACATTAATTTTAACGGTAACTTAAGTTCTTCTAGCGACGTGATTGCTTATCCAACAGCTCCTGCGGTATTTGATCCTAAAGATGGTAGCCAATATAACTTTTCTCAATCTACCGAAGTGTTTGACTCATTAGGTAATAGCCATGTGATGACCCAGTACTTTAACCATACGGGTAGTAACGAATGGCAAGCGATGTTTTTCTTAGATGGTAAACCCCTTACTCAAGGTCAGCTCTCAGCGCTTGGTGCGACGACAGGTTCTCAAGCTATTGATGATGGTGCGGGTGGTTCAATTAACGCCGGAACCATTTCACTTAACTTTGATACCGATGGAAAAATGGTGCCGTTTTCAGGCGATTTAACGGCGGTTGATTTAGAAGTGCCTATTACTTCAACACCTGGTAATGCAGAAATAACCAGTGGTGCTGCAGCATTAAATATCGCACTTAAATTCGATGGCACTACGCAGTTTGGTTCAAGTTTCAGTGTTAACGAAAATGATGCCAACGGCTATACCTCAGGAGCGTTTTCTGGTGTGAAAGTTGAAGACGACGGCCGTGTATTTGCAACATTTACTAACGGTGAATCTAAATTACAAGGTCAGGTTGTACTTGCCTCGTTTGCGAATGTTGATGGTTTAGAGCAAGGCAGTAATACCGTGTGGTATCAAACTGAAGAGTCAGGCTCTGCACTCTACGGCGAGCCAGAAAGTGGCTCTTTGGGTAAATTGCTATCGGGTTCATTTATGGGCTCAAACGTCGATATTAGTGAACAGCTGGTTGGCTTAATGTCATTTCAACAAAATTACCAAGCCAATGCTAAAACCATCAGCAGCGCTGATGAAATGATGCAAATTTTATTTAGTAACACCTAAGGAAGCTGAGCGTGGAAAAGTTAATTTATACCGCTGTTTCGGGTGCTGAACTTAATAATACCGCCTTACGTGTTGCTGCAAATAACCTAGCAAATGTTAGCACCGTAGGTTTTAAAGCCGACTTAGAGCAAGCGCAATCAATGATGGTACAAGGCGAAGGCTTTCGTACTCGTTACCACGCGCAACTAACACCAGTAACTACTGATTTATCGTCAGGGCCAATCATGGATACTGGCCGTAATCTTGATATAGCACTGAGCAACGGCGGTTATTTAGAGGTGATGGATGACAACGGTGAGCCTGCTTATACCCGTGCGGGTAACTTAGTGGTTGATGCCGATGGCTTTGTTACTGTTAATGGCCGTCGCGTGCAAGGTGACGGTGGCGATATTCAACTTCCTGAGTTTGGTGATATTGAAATTGGCTCAAACGGCATGATCAACCTAACCCCCATTGGCGGTGGTGTAATTGCAGAAGATGCGCAAATTAAATTAGCCAGTACCGATGCAAACTTAATCAAAGGTGCTGATGGCTTACTCAGAGCTAACGATTTACAGCCTCTTGAGGCCGACGAAACAATCACAGTAAGAACTGGTGCTTTAGAAGGCTCTAACGTGAATGCGGTGGCTGAAATGATCAAAACCATGAATATCAGTCGCCAATTTGAGATGAATGTAAAAATGATGAAGTCTGCTGACGAACTAGCAACCAGCGGAAATAAGCTCATCAGTGGACGTGGATAAACAGGAAGCCAAACATGAATTCAGCATTATGGGTGAGTAAAACCGGTCTTGCAGCGCAAGATTTAAGAATGACAACAATATCTAATAACCTCGCGAACGTGAGCACTGCCGGTTTTAAAAAAGACAGAGCGGTATTTGAAGACTTATTTTACCAAGTACAAAAACAACCTGGCGCGCAGGTAGATGAGCTTAATCAGCTGCCATCTGGGATTCAGGTGGGAACCGGTGTACGTATTAACGGCACGCAAAAGCAATTTACTGAAGGCAGTTTTGAAACAACCAGTAATCAGTTAGATGTGGCCATTGCTGGGCAAGGTTTCTTTCAAATTGAAAGCCCTGACGGCGAGTTATTATTTACCCGTAACGGTCAGTTTCAGCTTAACTCTGAGTCATTACTGGTAAACAGCAACGGCTTACCATTGGCACAAAATATTGCGCTGCCTGAGGGCACCACTAAAGTGAGTATTGGCACCGATGGCACCGTTACTGCGGTAGTGGGTAAAGATGCGCAAGCGGTAGAGTTAGGTCAAATGTTAACGGTTAACTTTGCAAACCCTGCAGGCTTACAAAGTTTAGGTGGCAACTTGTACCGCGAAACAGCGGCATCGGGTGAACCTGTTGAGGGTATCCCTGGCGAAGATGCTTTTGGGGGCTTGCAACAATTTACTATTGAAGGCTCAAACGTGAGCGTCGTTGATGAAATGGTCAGCATGATTGCCGTACAGCGCGCTTACGAGATGAACGCTAAAGTAGTCTCTGCGGCAGATGAAATGCTGCGCTTTATAAACCAAAACGTATGATTATGATGAATAAGTTAACATTATTTTTGCTGCTTTTAGGTGTTGCTGGTTGCAGCAACACTCCATCAAAAACCCAAATGGTGGAATGCGAAGTGGTGTATGGGGAAGTGAAATGCCCACAAAACACCACTCAAAAATCAGTTCAAGACTATGAAATAAGCCAAGATGCCTATGCACAGGGTTTGAATCAGCAAGATGGTAGCTTATTTCAAGATAACTATATGTTTTCTTTGTATGCAGATAAACGTGCCTACCGGGTTGGCGATATTTTAACTGTGGTGCTTAACGAGCGTACGCAATCGAGTAAAAGTGCCGATTCGAGTTTAGATAAAAGTACCGACTTGGATGTTTCTGTGCCAGTAGCAGGTGCACTCAATGTAGCTGATTTTAATTTGGGTATAGGCTCGAGTGCTAAGTTTGACGGTGAAAGCAGTGCCAGCCAGCAAAACTTCCTCAGTGGCGCTATTACTGTACGGGTTAATCATGTTTTATCTAATGGGTCGCTGGTTATTAAAGGGCGTAAGCAAATTAAGCTCAACCAAGGTGATGAATACATTGAAATTGAAGGGTTGGTTCGCCCAGGCGATATTGATGTAAGTAACCGTGTTTCGTCGCTTCGTATTGCAGAGGCACAAATAAGTTATACCGGCAAAGGCACTTTGGCAGATGCGAATCGCCCAGGTTGGTTTACCACTTTATTTACCCGATTCTTAAATCCGTTTTAAGGGATTACTGAGGTTTTAATGAAATATTTACTATTAATGCTAGTGTGCTTTTTTAGCCTATTAGCGCCTGCAACTGTAGCCGCCAAAGCACGTCCATTATTAGATATTGTTGATGTGCTAGGTGTGCGAGAAAACCAACTGGTAGGTTACGGACTAGTGGTAGGTTTACCGGGGTCGGGTGATAAAGCCCAAGTGAAATTTGCCGGCCAATCGTTAAGTAATATGCTAAAGCAATTTGGTGTCTCTGTAGATGAAGAACGATTACCAAAATCAAAAAATATTGCCGCCGTTGCGGTACATGCTACGTTGCCGCCAATGGGAAGCCCAGGCCAAGCCATTGATGTAACTGTGAACTCATTAGGCGATGCAAAAAGCTTACATGGTGGTAGCTTAATGTTGACCCCGTTAAAAGGGGTTGATGGCAAAGTGTATGCGCTAGCACAAGGTAACTTAGTGGTAGGGGGTATTAATGCCAGTGGTAAAAGTGGCTCCTCGGTGACTGTCAATGTGCCTACTTCGGGGCTTATTCCCAATGGCGCCATCATTGAGCGCAGTGTTACGGCTATGTATGAAAGCCAAAGCGATGTAATTCTTAATTTAAAAGATCCAAATTATCAAACTGCTCGCAATGTCGTGCGCGCAATAAACAAAGTATTTGGACCCGATGTGGCCACTGCTGAAAATTGGGCGCGTTTAGTGGTCAGTGCGCCAAGCGATGCCAATAGCCGCAACACGTTTATGTCGATGCTACAAGACATTAGTGTAGAGCAAGGCTCTGAGCGTCCTAAAATCGTATTTAATAGTCGCACCGGTACTGTAGTAATGAACGATACTGTACGGGTGAATCAGGCGGCCGTTAATCATGGCAATTTAACCATTACCATTAGCGAACAAGAGCAAGTGTCGCAACCTGGTCCGTTTTCAAATGGCCAAACCACAGCTACACAATCAAGTGATATCACGGTAGATCAACAACAACGAAATATGCTGCTGTGGCCTGAAGGCACCTCTTTAGATGAAATAGTTAAAGCGGTAAATGCACTTGGCGCAACGCCAGCCGAGCTTATGTCGATATTAATTGCACTTGATAATGCTGGGGCTTTAGAAGCCGAGCTATTAGTTATTTAAAGGAAATAGCCATGAAAATAGAGTCATCAACCCAATTATCTCAGTCATTAGCGATAGACCCCACTCACCTAGAAAACATTACCGGCAACAGTGAAACAGGCGTAAAGCAAGCGGCAGAGCAGTTTGAAGCGATTTTTTTACAACTGGTGTTAAAAAGCATGGACAGCACCACCAAAACTATGGCCGGTGACAATGGTTTTTTTAATAGTAACGAGCAAGCCCAATTTAGAGACATGCATAACGCCCAAACTGCGCAGCACTTGGCCTCAACTCATCAATTGGGTTTAGCCGAAGCGATTATTAAGCAGTTTGATGAGAAAATTACCCCGATAGAAAATACATTTAAGAATAGCCAAACCTTGGTCGCTAATGATCATCATAAAGATGCTGAAAATTTTGAACCCACCAAAAGCTATGATATTTATGCAGGGTCGGCGTTTGTTCAGCCATTGAATGCTAATACGATTAGGTAGTTAATCATGTCTATGTTAAATAACGCGTTAAGCGGCCTCAATGCAGCAAATATTGCGCTGACTGTGTCAGGGCAAAATGTGGCGAATGCAGCCGTAGAAGGATATTCGCGTCAGCAAGCTCAATTTAAAACCTCTAATGTATATTTAGGCGGGGTTGAGGTGGCATCGGTTGACCGGGTTGTTGACGCCTTTTTAAATGATGATATTTGGCGCACTAATTCAGATACCACTTATTATGAAAACAAACAGTCATATCTAGGTTTTATTGAGCAAATAATTGGTACCGACTCACTCAATTTAAATAACTCTCTTGCAAGCCTAACGGATGCACTCAATGCAGCGGCCACTAAGCCTGATTCACATGCTTTCAGGCAGCAATTTTTATCCTCTGCTGAGGGCTTTATGCAAGATATTGCGCAAATTAATGGCGCACTGGCAGGCCAAGCAACAAAGTTAAATGCACAAATGAGTAACGTAGCGCTTAACGTGTCTTCTATAACTAAGCAAATAGCCGAAATTAACAGTAGCATCGGGTTAGCAACAGCAAATAATCAATCAACCGCAGAGCTAAAAGACAACCGAGAACGCCTAGTAAATCAGTTATCTGGGCATATTGGCGTATCTATTGTTGAGCGAGATAATGGCTTTATTGATATCAGTACCTTAAGTGGTGCCCCGCTGGTGGTAGGTAGTAAAGCCGCCTCAATCTCAGTAAATGGTACTACAGTTACAAGCGAGTTTATTGGACAAGAATTTACCCTTAATAAAAACGTCGGCGGTCAATTTGGTGGCTTGATCAGTGTTGATAACGATGTAATTAAACCAACCCTTGCAACCTTAAACGACCTAGTTGCTGACCTTGCTGATGATATGAACGGTGCACTGCAAAGTGGCTTTGATTTAAATAACGACCCCGGTGAAGCACTGTTTACTTACAATCCATTAAATCCATTAGGGACAATTGAGATAAACCCTGCGATCACCCCCGATAAACTTGGCTTTAAAGACAGTAGTACCTCAGGACCGGGCGATAACTCTAATATTGCAAATATTGTTGCCTCAATGGCAGGAAAAGGCGATAAATTTACGTTATTAGTGGGTGAGCTTGCCATTACCAGTAAACAAAACCTAAACAGTATTACCACGGCCACTAATTTGAGTGAAAACGCTATTGCAGCGCGCGATAGCTACAGCGGGGTAAACCTTGATGAAGAGGCGGCAAACTTAATGCATCTTCAGCAAATGTATAGTGCCAATGCCAAAGTGATTAGCACCGCAGATCAAATGTTTAAATCTTTACTGCAAATGTTTTAAAGGGCAATGTTATGAGAGTTAGTAGTCACCAGTTTCATTTAAATTCAATTAAAAACATTCAAAGTAATACTGAAAACTTTAACGAAAAGTCAATTCAGTTAGCGACCAACAAGCGTATTCTGAAGCCCTCAGATGATCCGCTTGGCACTGTGATGATTATGAACCTAGGTTCAGAAATTAAATCGCTAGAGCAGTACAAAACTAATATGGATGCGGTTAACTTTTCATTAGGTCAACAAGAAGTGCAGCTTTCGGCCATAGTTAATCAAATATATTCATTGCAAAGTTTAATTACCACCGCGGCGGATGGCTCTATGGGTGAGTCAGAAATTAAAGCACTAGGCCAAGAAATGAGTGTGGCCTTTCCTGCGATTGTTGACTTACTGAATGCAACCGACAGCGATGGAAAGTATTATTTTTCGGGTAGTAAAACCGATGAAAAACCGTTTCAAATTGATGCCACGGGGAATTACGTTTATGCCGGGGACGATATTGTCAGAGAGGTCGCCGTATCTGATGATTCAAGTGTAAAAAATAATATTGTGGGTAATGATTTAGACCCTAGTGCGGGCTTTTTAAATGCAATGCAAGACTACCTTGTTGATGTAAATAATCCGCCAGCGGGTGGCGTTGGCAATCAATCACGGGTGATGATAGACAAATTGGCAGATTTTTTAGGTACTATTAGTAGCCAAGTGACCACCATAGGCTCTACTATGGCATCGCTTGATTCTATTACTACTAGTAATCAAGATATCACCACATTTACGGTTAATTTGCAGGATGATTTAAGTGCTGTTGATTATCCAGAAGCGTTTATTTCGATGAATGAATCTATGGCGGCGTATGAGTCGTCAATGCAGGTTTACTCAACGGTAAGTAAACTTTCATTGTTTTCATACATTTAAAATTTTAATACTGTCAGGAACTAACTATGCTGGTTAAAAGTAGCGAAAAGGCGCAAGCAATTGACTTGGTTAATACCAATAAATCGGATGCACTCGTTACATCATCAAAAGATTCTGCTAATAATTTGTGGAAAAACAAAATTGTTGCCAGAGAGGAGCAAGTTAAAGTACTGACTGATTGGGCGCAGCGCGGAGCACTTAGTCAGGCGTTGGCTAAAGCCGAGCAAAGCGAAAGCACAATACGTAACTTGTACATGGGGCTTGAAAAGTTAGCACAACAATTAAATACCCAAGCTGCTAACTCTCAGCCACAACCTATGCAACAACAAAAGATTAAAGTGCAAATAGCGTCATTACAAAACGTAGCAAATAAAAAAGGCTCAGGGCTTGATACCCAGCTAAAAATAACCGATCCAAATCGCGCTATTACCAAACAGCTTAATGCAAATATAGATCTACTTAGCGCACGCCCACATGAAGAAAATATCCAGCTAGTAATGGGGCGTTCGGGCAAATCATTAAGCTTAAAGCTACCCGCCTATCAAGACGAAAAAACCAATTTAACCACCATTCAAAATGCGTTTGCACCACATCATATTAATGTTGAGCTCAATCGTGAAAATCGCCTGCTTTTTAGTGCGCAAAAAGAAAATGCATCCCCACTTTTAGAGCCTTGGGTGATGAGTGGTCAAGGTGTGCGCGTTGCGGCGGGTAACCCGATTTCGTTGCAGCTTAATGATTTAGATAACCCACTTAATGAGCTTGCTAAAATAGCGGATAAAAATGCCTCTATTGCACAGCATCGTGAACAAATTCAAAGTGCGCAGCGTCATTTAAAGGCCAATTTAATAAAAATTCAGGCACAAAAACAGCAATTACAAAGCCAACTAGAGCAGCTTGACTCTGCTAGTTCATTAGGCAACACCGATGAACTACTTGCTTTAAGTTTAGGGGTTAAACAGCATATGCAAAACCCGAGTGTAAATAGTGTGGCTGCGATTATGTCGCAAGCAAACATTACTCGTAATATGGTGCAATACTCTCTCACTTAATTTTTTAATGCAGCAATCTAGTATTGCTGCATCGTTTTTTATTTATGCTATTCCACTTATCTGCTTTTAGCCAGTCTAAAACGCTTAATTTACCTTTTTTGAACACATTGATTAAAAAAATAAAAAATAATTAGAAAAAAGTTTATGTAATTAAAAATATGGTCGCTCTTAGTTATTAGAAGGTGATTTAGGTTCACTAATTACTTTAGCTATTAATTCAAAGAGGAAATAAACATGGCTTTATCAATTCAATCAAACATGGCTTCAATGTCAATCCAAAACCAACTTGGTCGTAGCAACAACGATTTGTCTACAGCACTTGAGCGTTTAGGTTCTGGTTTTAAAATTAACTCTGCAAAAGATGATGCAGCTGGTCTACAAATCGCTTCACGCTTAAACGCACAAGTACGCGGTCAAGACGCTGGTTTATACAACGGTAACAACGCTATGTCTATGATGCAAACTGCTGAAGGTGCGTTTGATGAAATGACTAACATTGCTTACCGCATGAAAGAACTTGCTACCCAAGGTTCAAGTGATACAAACGGTGCAAAAGAGTGGGCTGCACAAAGTGCAGAATACACAGCACTAGCTACTGAGCTTACAAACATCATGACTAATACGTCGTTTGGTGATGGCACTAAACTTTTAGCAGCTGCTGGTAAGTTTGGTGCAGGTGCGGTTAATTTCCAAGTAGGTTCAAGTGCAGCAGAAACCCTTAATGTTGATATTTCTACAGAGCTAGGGAATGTGACAACGGCTATTGGTAATGCTGCTGCATTTACAGACGTTGCAACAGCACAAGCGCAGATTGCGTTTGTTGATACTTTGGTTGGCGAAATTGGTACTGCACGTTCAACGCTTGGTGCGTCAATGAATCGTCTTGACCATACAATGACTAACGTATCTAACATGAAGCAAAACACTCAAGCTGCTGTAGGTACGTTAATGGACGCTGATTTTGCTGCTGAAACATCAAACATGACTAAGCAACAATTGCTAATGAACTCTGGTATCTCGGTACTGAGCACAGCTAACAGCACAACACAAATGATTGGTTCACTACTTCGTTAATAGTGATTAATCAATTAAGTATGCATAGCTACACCTAAGGGTGTAGCTATTATTGTTTATAGTCATAAGTAAAAATATTTACCCTAGATTTTTTTGCTTATAACTAAAATGCTTGGAGATTAAAATGAGCTCTGCAATAGGAATCAATCCTGGGCAATTAGCCTCACAATATACACAAATTGAGCGTAGCGCTAAAGATCAGCAATTAAGTACTAAAAGTAGCCTTTTTAGCAATCAAATTAAGGCGTTTGATAGCCTGAAAAGTAATTTATCAAGCTTTTTTGATGACTTACAAGCTAGCTTAAAAGACACCAGTAGTTTATTTTCCAACACAGCCACAGTGAGCAATCCATCGGCATTAGCTGTGAGTGCAACTGGCACAGCAGCCAGCGGCGAGTACGATGTATTTGTGGAGCAATTAGCGCAAGCACACCAAGTTGCATTGAGTTTTGACCCGGCTAAAGCTTTAACCACTGATGGTGAGTTAAGCATTGATTTGGCAGGCAGTGCGTTTAGTATTGATTTTGCAAGCCTTGGCGCCGATGCATCATTAACTGATGTTGCTAATGCTATCAACTCGCATGTTGATAATAGCGGTGTTAAAGCCTCTGTTGTGCGCTCTGGCACAGAAACTTTTTTAACTTTAACCAGTGCTGAGCCGGGTGCTGCTAATCAGGTGGGTGTGAGTTTTACTCCAGCTGCGGATGCCAATGGCATTGATATCACCAATGCCATAACAAACAAACAAGATTTAACCTTAGCGCAAGATGCGATTGTTAAGCTAGGGGCTAACTCAGCACTTACCATCACTTCAAGCAGTAATAAACTCGATACGGTTATTGATGGGGTGACGATTGATTTAACGCAGGCGCAGTCGCCGGGCGATCAGCCAATTCATATATCAATTAACCAAGATCAAGAAAGCTCTAAAGAAAACATCCAAAGTTTTGTAGATAAATTTAATTCGCTCACCAATGGCATTACCAGTAACCAGTACTTAAAAAGAGATAATATGGCTGCCGGCCTTGCTCGCTCTTTACGCAACGATTTTCAAGGTACGTTTGAAGGTAAAACCTTGTTCTCTGTGGGTATTGAGTTTGATCGTAGCGGTAACTTAAAAATAGATAATAAAAAACTTGAAGAAGCCATGGCGACTAACCCTGAGCAGTTAACCAGCATGCTTACAGGTGAAAACGGGTTGTTATCTAAGCTGGAAACCCGCGTAGAGCCTTTCACTAAAAGCTATGGTTTGATGACGGATAAAAAGCAATCATTGCAGGCGAGCTTAAATATAGTCACTAGGCAACAAAAAGATCATGAAGTTTCGATGGAGCAAGTGTACCAACGTTACTTGTCGCAGTTTACACAAATGCAACAGACTATTGCGCAATTAGAATCTACAATGGGTCAATTTGGGAGCTAAACATAGATGTTAGATTTAAATGATGGCTTTTCAGCCTATAAAAGCACATCGGTAGATGCAAAAGCGGCCAGTGCTGATATTCATAAACTGGTGTTAATGTTATTTGATGGCTTTTCGGATGAGCTTGAAAGAGTAACCGGCCATATAAAACAAAAAAGACATGATAAAAAAGCCGAAAGTATTGAAAAGCTAATGCGCATTTTAGGCGGGCTTGAGGCCTCATTAGACCTTGAAAAAGGCGGTGAAGTAGCGCAAAACATGCAAAACCTTTATCAGCATTGTGGGCAAGCGTTATTGCAAGCGAGTATAAAAAACGACTTGAGCTATATTGATTCCACCCGTGTGGTGATGAACAACCTGCAAGAAGGGTGGCAAGGGTTAGGCACACAATAAACGTATTAGAACCAGCTACCCTTAGCTGGTTTTTTCATTTTTAACACGGCTATTTTTTACTTCCTCTACTGCTTAAATAATCTTTCTATTTATTATTAATAGCACATCACTTCCTTCCGAGGTGGAAGTTCCGCTTCCGCCTTTTTGGGTTTTTATTTTATTTATTAATATAAAACAACAACTTAAAATTGGCTTGCTTTTTGCTAAAAGAAATATGAACTTATAATGAATTCAGTATTGCTAATGGAACACTCTCAAAAATACGCAGCTCAAAAAATGGAACAATTACTTAGCACCATGGAAGATGCTATCCATGAGAGTAATTGGTATCAAGTTAAAGCAGCCGATAAGCAGTTACTTGCGCTTTATGCACAGTTACAAAGTATGCCTTGGTTTAGCTCAATGAAAACTGAACAAGACAATCTAAAAGCACGCTACGCGGACTTAATTGAGCTGGTTAGTCAAAAGCAAGCAGCTATCAAAGTGCAAATGCAGCGCCATCAAGAGGATAAAGAAGGCTTACTGGCATATGAAAAAGTACAACAAGGACTGTCATTATGAGTATTCAAGCGAATTCTATGACTACAAAGGCTGATTTTGGCAGTGCCGCTGATAAGCCAACAATACTAAAAAGCACAGTATCAGCAGATACAGCGGAACAAGAGGCTGCGATTGAGCCGTTTACGCTTTTCTCAAAGCAGCAATCAAAGCAACAAGAACCAAGCGTTGATGAAACACAAGCGAGTTCAGCTCAGTTAGAGCAAAGTGAAGATACCAGTGTAGAGACGGATGAAGTAATCAATCCGTATTTTTTTAGCACCGCAAATTATAATCTTGATACCAATAAAATAAGCGCGCCTGTCAAAACCTTACTAAATCCAAATAGTAACCTTGGTGTAGATAGCGAAGTAATGGCTGAGGAAACACCAACAGCACAGCTTGTGACTAATGAACAGCTGCAGACCACGCATTTAGAGACTCAGAGCGAAGACAGCTTTGTAACTCAAGAGTCTGCTAAAACTACGCCTGTGCAAAACATTGCAATGAACATAGCCACCACGGCTGCGCCTACTGCGGCGATAAATGTAACGCCAGCAAATGCAGTAGTTAATAAAGAATTAAATACACTCGAAGTAGACAAAGCACCACAAACACTATACTCGCAAGCGCTTTTGAATCGATTAAATCAACCTTCGGTAGTGTTGAACACTTATGCACAAGCGCAATCAAGTAGCCTAACCAGTGAGCAAGTAGCCATACAACCGAGTGTGTCGCTGAGCAAACTTGAGCTTGCGGCATTGTCACAAAGTGCGCAATCGAAAATGGTCTTTACAGAAAGTCGCGAGAGTACGGGTCAAAAATCAACATTAGTGAATGCATTTTCAGCGTCCGCACCCGCGCCAGAGAGCTTTGAGTGGCATAAAGAAAAATTAAAAGAGGCTCCCAGTGAGTGGGGGCAGCGCTTATTACATGTACTTGGCGACAAGGTAAAACTGCAAATAGGCCAACAACTACAACGCGCGCAAATTAGATTAGATCCTCCTAATTTAGGCAGTATTGAAATATCGATAAATATTGAAGGTGATAAAACCTCAGTCAGTTTAACTACGAGTAATGCGCAGGTGAGAGATGCTATAGCACAAACTTTAGATCAGTTGCGTCAGTCATTATCACAAAACTCATCCACCACAGTGGATGTTAATTTAAGTGATAAACAGCAGCAGTCGCAACAGCAGCTTGAAAATAACGAGATTGCAAATAATCAAACCGAGTCGCCCTCCCATAGTGATACAGCCAGCACTCACTCAGCAAAATCGCCATTAGATTGGTTAGATTTATTAGTATAACTACCTTGGATTAAGAGAGATAAAAGTGAAAAAAATAATAATACCCCTAACCGTATTAGCACTTATTGCGGCTGCATTTTTTGCGGGACAGTTTTTTAACGACAGTGACTCATCTCAAGGGAGTAAACAAGCTGACATTAGTAAAGTTGAATATCACGAAATGGAGCGCTTTATTATAAGCGTATCAGATGACTCAATTGCCCGTTATTTGGTGCTCGACTTGGTACTTGTTACTTCGCCATCAGTTTACAACACAGGAACAGAGGCCATGGAGCCGCTAGTGAGAAATGTACTGGTAAAACAGTTTGCCAACATGAGCCATAGCCAAGCAAAAGCTGTTTTTAAGGATATCGATGCGGTTCAAAAAGACTTACTCGAGCAGTTTAATTTGGTTTTAGCGAATGCTGTTTCGGTTCGTCTAGATAATGTACTCATTACGAATGTCTTTATTCAATAGGCTATCGCTATGATGCTGCAAGAGGAGTGGGGCGAGCTAGTCACCGAGCCGCCAGTGATATTCACACCGCAAAAAGAGACGCAACTATTATCGCAGTACTCTTTTTTAGTTAATAGAGCGGCTGCGCATATGCGCACTCAAGTGGGCGTTATTGTTGATAACGATGATATTTATCAAATAGGCATTATTGCCTTGCTGTCGTCTATTCGTCGCTATGGTCGCGACTTAGATGAAAAGTTTGCTGCATTTGCGTTTAAGCGTATTCGTGGAGCCATGCTAGATGAATTTCGACGTGTTGATTGGCGACCGCGTCAACTAAGGCAGCAGTCTCATCAGCTTCGTGATATGAGCCGCTCACTTCAAAAGCAGCTTGGTCGTGACGCAACAGACACCGAAATGTGTGAAGCATTAGGCATAAGCCATAAAGAGCTTATTCAACTGCACTACAGTGAGCAAGCAGAGGCCTTTGATAGCCTTGAAGCGCTATTAGAAGCTAACCCTAATTTAGCGCTTACCAGTGCCCATACACACGACAAAGAAGAGACAGCAGCTACGCTAAAAGCGGCCATGAGCAAGCTCAATACCCGAGAAAAGCTGCTCTTACAATTGTATTACATGCACGAAATGAATATGAAAGAAATAGCATTAACACTCGATTTAACAGAGGCACGTGTTTGCCAACTTCATAAACAAGCACTTGAAGCGCTCACAAAAGCGCTTCAAAAAATCTAATACCTAAGGAATAAAGAATGCAAAGAGTTATAGGGTTAATAGTGGTACTTGCAACAGTATTAGGTGGTTTTGCGTTTGCCGGCGGTAACATTGCCACTATGTGGCAGCCATACGAGTTTTTAATCATTTTTGGCGCTGGCTTAGGAGCGCTAATTGTGGGTAATTCAAAATATGTACTGACAGAAATGCTATCGCAATTAAAGTATCAATTTATTAGTGGTAAAGGGACCGATACCTCTGAGCTTTACCACGACCTGCTACTGGTTATTTACTCTTTATTAGATTTAGCCAGAGTGAAAGGCATAAAGGGCCTAGATGAGCATGTTGAAAACCCCGAAACCAGCTCTATTTTTCTTGCCTACCCAAAAGTGTATGAGTTCCCTCAGTTAGTCACTTTTATTTGCGATAACTTACGTTTGTTTAGTATGGGAAAAATCAACTCGCATGATTTTGATGCCATGTTAGAGCAAGAAATTTACACCATTGAAGAACAGCGCCTTAAACCATCTCACTCACTGGCTAATATTGCTGAAGCCATGCCCGGTTTTGGTATTTTGGCAGCGGTAGGCGGCATTATTATCACCATGCAACACTTAGATGGGCCTTTAAGTGAAATTGGCTACCATGTAGCAGCCGCGCTAGTAGGAACCTTTATTGGTATTTTTGCCTGTTATTGTTTAATTGCACCGCTTGCTTCTGCGATGGAGCAGTATGTAAAAAAACAAGTGGCAATGTTTGAGTGTGTGCGTGCCATGTTAGTGGCTCATGCCAAGGGCCACGTGCCAATTGTAGCGACCGACTCAGGTAGAAAATTAATTAATGAAGAAATTAAACCGACCTTTACCACCATGGAAGAGTGGATCACTAACAAGGCGGCTTAATGATGGAAAACAAAAATCAAGAAATCGTCATCAAACGCTCTCGTAGAAGAGCAACCGAAAAACCGCATGGTGGCGCATGGAAAGTCGCCTTTGCTGATTTTACCTTAGCGATGATGGCGTTCTTTATGGTGATGTGGATTATGGCGATCACCAATGAATCTGAGCGTGAAGAAATTGCACACTACATGCGAACTCACTCAATTTTTGATGGTGGCCCTGCTATTTTTGACCCTCAAAACAGCCCATTTCCCGTTGATTTAGGTGGGTCTCCTTCAGTAATTAAGCACTTAGAGTCGGGAATTACGCCGCCGGACTCTCCAAGGCCAGGAATCAGTGAAGTGTTACAAGTGCCCGATGGAACCGTTGAGCCTAAAGCAGGACAAGGCGAGAAGTTAAATTCAGCCATTGATAGCCAATTTAAAGCCTCATCAGAGTTGAGTTTATTACTTGAAAGCATTGATGAACTTAGTAAAGAAGAGTTATTAAAAAATAACTTATTAGTTGAAGAAGTGCCTTTAGGGCTAAGAGTGATTATTAGAGATGATAAACATCATCAAATGTTTGAACGCTCAAAGTCGCAAATGACTCCGTTTTTTGAAGATCTGTTTTTATACCTTGGCGGCTTAGTAAAAGACATCAATAACAAAATTATTATTTCTGGGCACAGCGACGCCAGCCTGTTTATTGATGGTAGCTCTCGTAATTGGGATATTTCTGGCGATAGGGCGCAACAGGCCAGAAAAGTGATGACCATGGGCGGAATGCCATCAAGCCAAGTGTTGCAAGTAAATGCATTCTCCTCTAATCGACCACTGAACAAAGAAAACCAAAAAGCCAGTGAAAACAGACGGGTTGAACTACTTATTTTAACTAAAGATGCAGAGGGAAAATTTAATCAGTTGTTTGATGATAGCAATATTAATAACCCAGTAAAAAAATCTGCCAGTGCGGCAACTGCTAATAAACCTGTGCTACGCCTTGAAGAGAATTATGAGTAACCAATCAGAAACTAAACGAAGTTACAAAAGATGGAATTTAAACCTCAAAGATAATTACGAGCCAGAGTCAGTTCAGCTTGGCGGGGTGGGCGTACAGTTACTTCGTCGCTGCTTTATTGATATTCCACTTTGTCATGGCGTTGCAAAAGACATTAGCGTAGGAGGTGTGGGTTTATTAGTCCCTGCTGAAAAGGCTATTCCAGACAAATTTATTGTGGTGTTTGATAAAGCCAATCGATTGACTGGCAAGGTAACGTACCGCCGCGAAGTAAGTGACAAGTTAGTGTTTTTAGGGGTTGAGTGGATAAGTAAAAATGAGCGCTTACGCAGCGATATTGTTAATCATTTACAGTTACAAGCCCAATTAAAAAAAGCAAAAAAAACCAATGCATAGGCAACATAGAAATGAATCAGGAAATACAATGATATGAGTAAAACGTTAAGCGCTAAAGCAAAGTTAATTAAAGCGAAAGATTCTGAGCATATTACTCCATTTGCACTAACGCTAGAGCAAAGAGCCTACGAACACGCGCAGCAAAAAGCAGCGCAAATAAACGTCAATATTCGTAAAGCATTGGAGTTAGAACTTGCTCAATTATTTAACGACAGCCGCTTTGATGTAGAAATTTCGCCTTGTTCGCATTCAACCATTAATAGTTGGTTTAAAGAATCGCCTAGAATATTTCTTGCCTGTCCTTTATTTGCACCTACTCAAGGCGAAGCTTTCTTAGCGCTTGATTTTCAAAGTGCTCATAAAACAGCTGATTTATGTTTAGGCGGGCAATTCAATAATTCAGATAATTCAAGCCACGATTACTCGCCTACCACGAATGAATTGAGTGCAACAGAGAGCCGTATTTGTGGCCGTTTATTACAACGCCAAGTGCAAGGTATTCAGGGCTTATTATTTAGAGAACGCTCTGCGCTATTAGGTGAAATACAAAAATCACATGCTTTACCAGAAGCATTACAATATTTGGCTTTTAAAGTGCGGTTTATATTAGAAAGCCAAGTAATAAGTTGGTTTTTATGGCTACCAATTAGCTTTTTTTGCGCAGCCGATAGCGAGCAAGACCCAGCAAGTAGCGACACACTCAATACCGATATGTGGGCACAGTTTGCAGTGCAAGGCCAAATTGAAATGGCGAAGAAAAAAGTCACATTAAAACAACTAAAAGCCTGTGTTGCTGGCGGTGTATTACCGATTGAGCTTAATGAAGCGGCGCTATTTAATCTAGGGCATAAACAAATATTTAAAGGCCAAGTCGTTGAGCAAGAGGCTGGCTTAGCATTTCAAATCACACAATTATCAAACAATACAACGAGTAATTAAATTATGAATGAAAACCTTGATAGCGCCTTAGCGGGCTTAGAGCTGGATGCTTTTGATGGATTTGATGATAAATCTGCTAATAAAACGAACGAAGGCAATATGTCATTTTTTCAAGACGTTCCTTTGTTAGTGACTCTTGAAGTTGCAAGTACTGAAATTACCTTAGGCGAGCTTAGCCAAGCCAAAGAAGGCGACGTGCTTAAACTAGATAAAGTAGCCGGCGAAGCGCTTGATGTAAAAGTGAATGGGGTGTTTTTTGCTAAAGCAGAAGTCGTGATGGTTGAAGGGCAGTATGGTTTGAAATTTGCTCAAACAGATACCGCAAAGGATCAGTAAAAAAATGAATAAACGCGTAATTTTTAAAGTTAGCCTACTGTTGATCATGTTGTTTATACCAAGCTGGCTAAATGCAGAAGAACTTACGCTGTTTTCGCTAAAAGATACGGCCGACGGACAAGACTATAGCGTTAAACTGCAAATACTTTTGTTAATGACGGTATTGAGCTTATTACCTGCGCTATTAATGGTTTTAACGTCTTTTACGAGGATTATCATTGTATTGGCGATTTTACGCCAAGCAATGGGGTTACAACAAAGCCCGCCGAATAAAATTTTAATTGGCATCTCACTGATGCTCACCATGTTGATTATGCGACCGGTTTGGCAAGATATTTATCAAAACGCGTATACGCCTTTTCAGCAGCAAACCATAGGATTAGAAGACGCTTTACTCACCGCTGAAAAGCCTTTACGTGCTTTTATGCTCAGACAAACACGTGAAAGTGAGTTGCGCCAAGTGCTGCTAATTGCCAATGAGCCAACGACACTCACCGCCGAAGAAATTCCGTTTGAAGTGTTAATGCCTGCGTTTGTATTAAGTGAGCTTACTACCGCTTTTCAAATAGGCTTTATGTTGTTTATTCCTTTTTTAATTATTGACTTAGTGGTCAGTAGTGTATTGATGTCTATGGGTATGATGATGCTATCGCCGCTGATCATTAGTTTACCGTTTAAGCTCATGGTATTTGTACTTGCCGATGGCTGGTCAATGATAGCGGGTACACTGGCGGCTACATTTGGAATGTCACCATGACCCCAGAAATGTCGGTAGAGCTTATTTCAAGCGCAGTTTATACCATTATCAAGCTCATTTTAGTGCTTATTGTACCCGGATTATTGTTGGGTATTGTGGTTGCCATTATTCAAGGTGCTACTTCTATCCAAGAGCAAACTCTGACGTTTTTACCGCGTATGTTATTAACCTTGTTAATGGTGGTATTTGCAGGCCATTGGATGCTACAAATTTTGATTGATTGGTTTGATAAGCTCAAATTTATGTTACCTGGGGTATTTGGTTGAGCTCATTACTCTCTTTAACTTCTAATGATTTAGTCAGCTGGATGGGCACGCTTTGGTGGCCATTTGTGCGTTTTTCTGCACTTTTATGGTCTATGCCGGTATTTGATAATCCGGCAGTAACGCCGCGCTCACGTATTTTAGTGTCTATGATGTTGGCTTTTTTAGTTGCTCCGCAGTTACCGCTAGCCCCTGCTATCGACTTGTTTTCTTTAGATGCCGCCATTTTAACCTTCGAGCAAATTATTTTTGGGGTGATGATGGGGTTATCACTGCGTATTTTGTTTGAAGTAATGGCAATGATAGGGCTGATTTTATCCATGCAAATGGGTTTGTCGATGGCGCTTGTTATGGACCCAGGCAGTGGTAACCAAGTTGCCCTGTTAGGGCAATTATTTTGGATTATGTGTGCCTTACTGTTTCTTGCCGCAGATGGTCACTTAATAACTCTACAAGTTATGGTAGAGAGCTTTCATAGCTTTCCGATTGGTCGCAGTATTTATGAGTTTGATATTCAATCGATCATTATGTTGTTTGCATGGATGTTTTCCTCTGCTTTATTGCTGTCGCTACCAGGGATAGTCGCCATGTTATTGGTTAACTTAACCTTTGGTGTTGCAAGTAGGGCGGCGCCGTCATTAAATATTTTTGTATTAGGTTTCCCTATGTCGCTATTGATGGGCTTTTTCTGCGTATTTATGACTCTAGAGTACACAGGAAGCGCATTTTCAAGGCTAACGTATCATGTGCTAACAACCTTTGCACAGGCGATGAGGTAGCGGTATGTCTGAAAATAGCTCGCAAGAAAAAACAGAACAACCCACAGAGAAACGGCTAAAAAAAGCCAAAGAAGACGGCCAAGTCGCACGCTCAAAAGAGCTTAACACCGCTATTTTATTAATGGTCAGTATTGCTGGGCTATTGTGGTTTGCCAATTTATTTTACAGCTTATTTGTTAACTTAATGAACAGCACTATGGTGCTGGATCATACGATTATAAATAATAAAAAAATGATGCCCATCGCATTGGGCGACGCCATTATGAATATGCTATCCACCCTTACGCCGTTTTTATTATTGAGCTTTTGCGCAATGTGGATCACTGGGTGTTTACCTGGCGGGTTTGTGTTTTCAAAAAAACTCGTGACGCTAAAAATGAGTAAGCTCAACCCACTAACCGGGTTAGGCAAAATGTTTGGTAAACAGTCGTTAGTTGAGCTACTTAAATCAATACTAAAAATAACCTTACTGGCGATTTGCTTATATACCTTTTTAACTAAGCTGTGGATGCAGCTGATGATGTTACAAAACTTAGATATAAAAGTGGCGATAGGCCAAGGCATTGAGTTGTTATTTTTATCGTTAATGATCACGGTAACTTTACTACTTTTTATTGCAGTTATTGATGTGCCTTTTCAGCAAAAACAGATTGCCGATAAAATAAAAATGACCCACCAAGAGGTAAAAGAAGAGCGTAAATCCTCTGACGGTAGCCCTGAGATAAAAAATAAAATTAGGCAAATACAGTATCAGCAATCAAACCGAAAAATTGAAGAGCGCGTTCCCACTGCCGATGTGATAGTGACCAACCCAACTCATTATGCTGTAGCAATAAAGTACAGTGAAGAGGCAGCTAAAGCCCCTTATGTTGTCGCTAAAGGCGTAGATGAAATGGCGCTGAGAATACGCGAAGTGGCCCGTATGAATAACAAAGAAATTATAGAAATCCCTGCATTGGCAAGGGCTATTTATTTTTCGACCCGGGTCGACCAAGAAGTGCCTAACGGCTTATACAGTGCGGTTGCCTATGTACTGACCTACGTATTGCAACTAAAAGCATACAAGCAAGGGCGTGGGCAAGCACCCGCAGCCTTACCTGAATTAACAATCCCTAAAAATTTACAGAAACCTTAGATGTTGGAGTTATAATTTGAACTGGCGCAGTTTTACTCAACCTTACACCGCTATTCCTATTTTGCTGTTAGCTGTTTTGTCGATGGTTATTTTGCCATTACCAGGATGGTTATTAGATGCATTATTTACCTTCAACATTGTATTGTCAGTGATTGTATTGTTGGTAGCTGTGTCTACTAAAAAACCGCTCGATTTTTCTGTATTTCCGACTATTTTGTTAGTCGCCACCTTGATGCGTTTAACCCTAAATATTGCCTCAACACGGGTAGTACTACTACACGGTCATGAAGGCTCAGATGTCGCTGGTCGCGTTATTCAAGCGTTTGGTGAAGTGGTTATAGGCGGTAACTATGTAGTCGGTATTGTGGTGTTTGTTATTTTAATGGTGATTAACTTTGTGGTTATTACCAAAGGTGGCGAGCGTATTTCTGAGGTGGCAGCTCGCTTTACTTTAGATGCTATGCCCGGTAAGCAAATGGCAATTGATGCCGATTTAAATGCCGGATTAATTGGACCTGAGCAAGCAAAAGAGCGACGTAGCACCATAGCCCAAGAGGCCGATTTTTATGGCTCTATGGATGGTGCCTCAAAGTTTGTGCGCGGTGATGCCATTGCCGGTTTAATTATTTTAGTGATTAACCTACTCGGTGGTGTATCAATAGGTGCTTTTCAACATGGTTTAAGTTTAGCCGAAGCGTTTCAACGTTTTGCCCTATTAACCATAGGTGATGGCTTAGTTGCACAAATCCCCTCGTTGCTGTTAGCCGTTGCTGCTGCAATTATTGTTACGCGAATGAACGATGAAGGTGATGTGAGTGAAGCGGTCGGTAAGCAGTTACTTGCCTCTCCGCGTGTTATTTTTACCGCCGCTTTAATCATGGTCACGCTTGGTATTGTGCCTGGGATGCCAACTGTCGCCTTTTTAGCATTTGCTGCGCCATTGTTTTATGTTGCTTGGCGATTGCAGCGCTCTCTCCCCGATAACTCTTTAATTGAAGCAGAGCAGATGACCGACACCATTTTAAGTGAGCAACAAGCTAACTTAGAGTGGGGAGATATTTCTCATGTTGATAAGCTGTCGGTTGAGCTTGGCTTTCGTTTGGTTTATCTAGCAGATAAAGACAAAGGGGAAGAGCTGGTAAAAACCTTAAGAGGTGTGCGTAAAAATCTCTCTGAACAACTTGGGTTTTTATTACCGGAGATCAGAATAAAAGATAACCTGAAACTAAATCCACAAGAATACAAAGTAAACTTAGCGGGTGTCCCCGTTGCCAGTGCCAATGTGAATGCCAAAGAGTTACTGGCGTTAAATACCGGGGATGTATATGGCAGCTTAGATGGTGAAATAACCACCGACCCTGCTTATGGGCTTGAAGCTGTATGGATAAAAGATGATAGCAAAACCCAAGCGTTGAATATGGGCTACTCGGTGGTAGATTTAGGCACCATTATTGCCACACACACTGGTAAAGTGATCAAAGAGCATTTAGATGAGCTATTCAGTTATGAGGATGTACAAAAACTCAATGAGCGTTTAAAAGAGATTTCACCTAGCTTAGCGGAAACCTTCGAAAAAGCCTTACCCACTAACTTGCAGCTTAAAGTCATTCGTTTATTGCTTAAAGAGCACATTAGCATTAAAGATATTGTCACCATTGCAGGCACTTTAATAGACAGTGTTGAGGTAACTAAAGATCCTATTCTACTGGTTTCAGATGTGCGCTGTGCTTTGCAAAAAGTATTAGTAAAACAGGTAATGGGTAATCGTGATGAACTCAGTGCTTATAGCTTAGATGAAAAACTAGAAAGTACCTTACAAAGCTCACTCGACCAAGCGATGCAAGCAGGCAAAGTTGTACTGGATAGTTTTGCGGTTGACCCTAATTTACTAGGCCAATTTCAACGCACTATGCCACTGATTGTAGAAGATATGAAATCAAGAGGGGTAACACCTACATTAATTGTGGTGCCACAGTTACGACCCTTGCTGGCACGTTACGCTAAAACCTTTACTAAAGGCAGCTTAGTAGTTCTTTCTTATAATGAAATTCCAGATACCATTCGTGTTGATATACTCGGATCGTTGGGGTAATTAGTTAGATTTCATCTATAAAATGAACTTAGCATGAATTTTGTAAGTAATATTTGCAATTAATTCTATTTAACTATAGTCTATTGTTTTTATTATACATAGTTACTAGTTTTTATGTTGGTAAAAAACAATGCATAAGTAAATTAAATGGCAAACTATGCGAAAGCATAGGACGCAAAGCTTCCAGTCTAAGGCAATCGCTACGATCGTGGGGTTACATTAACTTAGTGATATTAATTAATACCTTGTTTGTATTTGTTGTATTTCGCTATTCATTTAAAAAACTTAATTGTTCTCTAAACTTATACGGAATACTCATGAACGGATTTCCTAACATTATTAAATTTGCACTTCCTTGTGCATTATTTTTGACGCAATCAGGGCAGGCTGCAGAACAAAATCTGGTCCAAAGTTATGAAAACTCGACTTGGACTGTTAAGGGCGATTCTTTCGCTTGTTCGCTACAACAGCGCTTTGAAAATTATGCGTTGCTTGAAGTTAAAACCGTGCCAGCACAGCAGCAACAACTTGTGTTTACTTGGCTTTTAAAAGATAAGCCAATAACCCGCTTGCACGTTTCATCACGCAAAGCCGATTGGCAATCAGCAAATACAGTACTCACCCCACTTAACTTCACATCAACAGATATCGAAGACAATAAAGTGCAATTTTCAGCGGATGTAAGTGCTTTACTTCGTTTAATTAAGCAAGGTGGTTGGTTAGACACTCTAGTCAGCTTTAAAGATGAGCAGTTGCGCCTAACGTTTACCAATACCCATAGCGATGAAATAGTTGCAGATTATCAACAGTGTTTAAATAACCTTTCTCCGCTTTCTTGGGAGCAAGCACGTGATCATCAGTTACAGTTTGCCAGCGGGCAGCGCACGGTAACAGCTGAAAAAGACTTAAAATTTCTAAAGGATTTAGTGCATTATATTTCTTTAGACAATCGCGTTAGTAAAGTACTTGTGGATGGCCACACCGATAATACAGGCTCGCCGCTATCTAATCGGCTGCTTTCAAAAGAAAGAGCAGATGACGTTGCTGCCAGACTCATTGAATTTGGTTTACCCAAAGACATGTTAGAAGTGAGAGCGCATGGTCAACGCTACCCCATTATTAAAAATTCAAAGCAGGGCGCATCGTCTAATCGCCGTGTTTTAGTTCGTCTTTTCAGACACTCAAGTTAATTGCATCGTAAGGGAATTATATGAGTCAAAGATACCTCTTATGGATCAGTGAACAACAGCCAACGCCTGAAATTCAGCAAGTTGTATTTGCCGAAAATTTTAAGTTTTTGCATACAAACTCCATCAGCGATGCGGTTAGTCACTGTCTTATTAGTAAACCGGAACTCGTGTTTGTTGATGCTGATACTCAACAACTCGAGCTGGTTGAATTAGTAAAATTACTGCGCAAAACATGCCCAACCTCACAAATTGTTACTTTAGTGGATTCATCGCAAAGTGAAATTGCTTCAAAAACAATTAATACCGGTGGCGCTGTTGATTATCTCTTAAAACCTTTCTTTGCTGAACAGCTTAAAAAAACAATCAGAAACACTGATTCAATGAAGCATGGGTTTGAAGATTTAATCGCTGTTTCTACTAAATCACAGCAAGTATTACGTTTAGCCAACCGCGCTGCACATACCTCAGCAGGCGTGTTAATCACCGGCGAGTCTGGAACAGGTAAAGAGAAGCTCGCGCACTTTATTCATAAAGCTTCAGATCGCAAAGATAAGCCATTTATTGCAGTTAACTGTGCTGCTATCCCAGAAAATATGCTCGAAGCTATGTTATTTGGATTTAATAAAGGTGCGTTTACCGGCGCTGTAAATACCCAGCCAGGCAAATTTGAATTAGCCAATGGCGGTACTATTTTACTCGATGAAATTACTGAACTACCGCTCGATTTACAAGCTAAGTTACTGCGCGTATTGCAAGAGCGCGAAGTTGAAAGACTCGGCAGTCATCAAAAAATAAGTTTAGACATTCGCATTATTGCCGCCTCTAACCGCGTACTGCGAGAACAAGTTGAGCAAGGCGCTTTTCGTGAAGACTTATTTTATCGACTAGATGTATTACCGCTTAGCTGGCCAGCACTTCGGGATCGTGTTGATGACATCATTCCATTGGCTCATCACTTTATAAAAAAATACGGCAACTCTGAGTTTCATATTAGCAAGCAAGCCGAAGATGTGATGCTTTGTTACAACTGGCCGGGCAATGTACGAGAAATTGAAAACGTAATCCAAAGAGCTTTAGTGATGGCCAGAGGCGTCGAAATTCAGGTTGAAGATTTAAATTTACCAGAATGCTCACCAGCGGCGGCAGCTTATTGTGCCACCCAGTTAAAAGAAAATAAAAAGCAGGCAGAATTTGATTATATATACAGTTTATTGAGTCGATTTAAAGGGCATCGCACCCAAACTGCACAGGCGCTTGGCGTAACTACCCGAGCATTAAGATATAAAATTGCCGCTATGCGTGAATGCGGTATTGATATTGATGCAATTGCATAATTTGAAGGAAAAAAGAATGTCGCCAATTGAAAGTCAACAAATGATGCTGGGCAAAATGATGGACATGCAAAAAATTGCAGGTCCAGAGAGCATAGAGCCGGCTGCTATCAGTAATCAAAATGTAAATATTAGTGAAGATTTTAAGCATGTTATTCGCTCTATCAACGCCCAACAAAATATCGCCGGTGAGATGGTTAAAGCCGTTGATACTGGTGAAAGTGAAGATGTGGTTGGCGCAATGATCGCTAGTCAAAAAGCGGGGCTTAGTTTTTCTATGCTGATGGAAATGCGCAATAAAGTGCTCAATGGCATTGATGATGTCATGCGCATGTCACTGTAGAGGCTGATATGAAAGGAGAATTAGCAAAAGTACCTGAGCAAAATGAGAGTAACCTAAAAGAAAGAGTGGTTAATCTCTCAAACAAATTAAACTTCGGCAACTCAGGTGACAGAAGTGTTGCAACTATTGCATTGTTAGCCACCTTAGTGGCTGCGACCATAGTCCTTATTTTATGGACCTCGGCTAAAAACTACGTACCGCTTTACGGTAATCAAGAAAGCTATGATAAAGCTAATATTTTAGAAATTTTAGATAAAGAACAAATCACGTTCCGCATTGATACCGACAGCGGTAATATTTTAGTGCCGCAAGAAAAACTGGCTGATGCGCGAATTACGCTTGCGGCCAGAGGAATAAAAGCCTCTATGCCTGAGGGAATTGAAAATATTAGCGATAAAGTGTCTATGGGCACCAGTCAATTTATCGAATC
Organism: Pseudoalteromonas sp. SiA1; assembly: GCF_018732205.1. NCBI lineage: Bacteria > Pseudomonadati > Pseudomonadota > Gammaproteobacteria > Alteromonadales > Pseudoalteromonadaceae > Pseudoalteromonas > Pseudoalteromonas sp. SiA1. The sequence continues at coordinate 974,061 of NZ_CP076084.1, forward strand.
TATGCAATACCAGCATGCCTTAGAAGGTGAGCTGGCGCGCACCATTATTAACATGCAAGGTATTCGTAACGCACGCGTACATTTAGCGGTACCTAAACGCAGCTTGTTTGTTGGTCGTACTGAGCAAAAAACCGCAGCGTCTGTGATGGTTGATTTAGCGCCAGGCCATGAGCTTAAACCGGAACAAGTGGAAGCCATTATTGCACTGATTATTGGCAGTGTGCCAGGGCTTGATTCTCGTTCTGTGTCGGTGGTGGATCAGCGCGGTAAACTACTCAGCGGCGACTTATTTGATACCACCCCAGTAGGCAAAGAAACCGATAAAAAACTCGCCTTTATCGAAAAAGTTGAGCGCAACATAGAGCAACGTGCCTCTATTATGTTGTTGCCAATTTTAGGCGAAGGCAATTTTAGAATTCAGGTTTCAAGTGATGTTGACTTTAGCGTGGTAGAAGAAACCCGTGAAATGGTTGACCCACAAAATGTATTAACACAAGAGTTTATTAAATCTGATAGCACCATGGATCAGCTGGCGGCGGGCATTCCGGGTTCTTTAGCTAATGAGCCACCAGTGCCTAATGAACAAGCTGAAGATGAAAACAACGAGCGTACTTCACAACGAAGTGAGAGCAAGCGACAGTTTGAAAATGGCCGCTCAGTCACTCACACCCAATTTGAAGTAGGCCGAATTAAAAACATGAGCTTATCGGTACTTATTAATGAGCAAGTAGCAGGTACTGCTGATGGCTGGAGCGAAGAAAAGCTCGCTTCATTAGGTGAAATGGTAAAAAAAGCCACGGGGTTTAACGACGCACGCGGCGATCAATTCAACATAACTAGCTTTGCCTTTGTAGAACAAAAAATACTTGCCCCAGGTGAAGGCCTTGAGTGGTGGCAAATGCCAGAGCTTAAAGAGTATGCCCGTTATATTGTTGGCACTTTAATTAGTTTATTGCTGATTTTATTTGGCGTGCGTCCATTAGTTAATCACTTAATTAAAGGCAAAAGTAACGACGCAAACAACGCCATGGCAACCACAGATAATGAGGTTAAGTCAGTCTCTGCAACAGAAAGACAAAGTAGTCCGCTTGATGAAGCCATTAATGCGAAATCGCAAATAGAAAACTTAACTGCCAAAGAGGGCGCAAGCGAACATCAAAATATGTCGTTACCGCAAATAGGCAATGACTTTGAAGAACAGATAGCGCACATGCAGTTACTTGCTAATAAAGAAACCGAGCGTGTCACATCGGTAATAAAATATTGGGTAGAACAAGGAGTTGAAATTGAATCAAGAAAAGCTTGATAAAGGCTCACAATTACCGGCGTTAGATCGCGCCGCTATTTTATTGCTAAGTATGGGCGAGGAAAACGCCGCCAGTGTTATTCGTAAATTAGGCCGCCGTGAAGTGCAGGCTATTTCTGAGCGTATGGCTAAAATTTCAAACGTTACTCAACATGATGTTGCAGGCACCTTGAGTGAATTTTTTGATTGCTACCGCAATGAAAGTGGCGTCAATGGTGCATCGCGTGTGTATTTAGAGCGAGCACTCGATAAAGCCGTCGGTAGAAAGCTTGCCAAAACTATGCTTGATGATATTTATGGTGGTGCCATGAATGACGATTTACGTCGTTTAGAGTGGATCCCGCCTGAACTTATCGTGCGCTTTTTAGAGCAAGAACACGTGCAAATGCAGGCGCTGTTTTTGGCTTTTTTACCGCCAGAGCAAGCCTCTGCCATTATTGTGCTGTTTCCAGAATCCAAGCACGATGACTTACTTTATCGTATTGCGAGTCTTCGTGAAGTGAGTGAACACGTTATTGATGATGTGCGCTTAACGCTTGAATCGTGTATTGAATTTGTTGGCCGCCAAGTTGGCGCGCAGGTCAATGGCGTCGATAAAGCAGTTGAAATTATGAATCGTTACAACGGTAATAAGAGCCAAATTATCGAACTAATGAAAAAACATAACACTAACGTGGCTGATGAAATACAAGAAAAAATGTACGATTTTGACAGCTTAATTAAGCAAACAGACGAGACATTAACCTTGTTGCTTAATGACATTCCTGATGAGTTATGGACGATGTCATTAAAGGGTGTAAACAGTGAGTTTTTAGCGCGTGTTTTAGGTGCACTACCTAAACGTTTAGCGCAAGTGTACCAACAGCAAATTGACGGATTAAGTGCACAACCACTGAGCAAAGTGATTGCCGCCAGAAAAGAAATTATGTCGATTGTCAGAGACATGAGCAAACAAGGTGATATTGAATATCGCTTATTTGAAGAAGAGACTGCAGGCTAACTATGAGTCAAGCATTTAGGTTTCCCACTTTAAATAAAAATGAGCAACATCAAACGCTGCAAGAGCGTTTAGATGCTGCTCAGCGTGTTGGTTTACAGCAGGGCTATGAAGAAGGGCTCGCGCAAGGGGCTGCCAATAAGCAAAGCGAATTAGAGCAGCAAATGGAGCAACAAATAGAGTTGCGTGTTGCTGAGTGTCTTGAAGCGCAAAAAACACAGCTTATTGAACGTTTTAACACTTTATTCGACAAAGCGAATAACGAACTACTTAACTTTAATGATGAGTTTAAACAAGACCTTGCCTTGATGATAAGCAGGTTAGCAGAGCACGTTATTGACTGCGAGCTAAAAGTACGCCCCGAAATACGCGCGCAGCTGATTGAAAAAGCCATTACCTTGCTTAGCAATCGCGATGTAGTAACAAAAGTTATGATCTCAGGGGCTGATCGCCACTGCTTTAATGATGCGCGTTTAGCTGAATTTTCGGTGCCGGTTTACTTTGATGAGGCTCTGATTAGTGGAGACGTTGAACTGGTGGCAGAGCAACAAACACATCGGTTTTCTTTTTCAGAGCGCCTACAAAGCTTACTGGATGAAGTGATACCTGAAATACTCAAAGCGCAGCCACATGACTAACCCCCTACACACTAGCTTAAAATCTGCGCTGACAGCGCTAACCCCGCCTGAATTAGTTAAAAGCTATGGTCGTTTAACACGAGTTAATGGTTTAACACTTACCGCGACGGGTGGGCAATTCGCTATGGGCGAAAAGTACCAAGTTGAGAGTGTTGACGGTCACTGGTATGACGCTGAAGTTGTGGGTTTTAATCTAGATGAAGCCTATTTAATGCCCTTGAAAAAAATACAAAATTTATATTCTGGTGGGCGAGTCAGACCAGTTATAAAAAACAGCCATGTGGCTATTTCAGAAAAGCTATTAGGGCGAGTAATTGATGCGCAAATGCTACCCATTGATAACCTAGGCCCACTTGAACAAGACAGCACAAAAAGCGCCAGTAAATTGGGTAACGATTATTCTTTAACGCCACTGGAGCGCAAAGGCGTTACCGAGCCGTTAGATGTGGGTATTCGCGCTATTAATAGCCTATTTAGTGTGGGTAAAGGCCAGCGTTTAGGGTTATTTGCAGGTTCGGGTGTGGGTAAAAGTAAATTACTTGGCATGATGACCCGTTTTACCTCGGCCGATGTAGTTATTGTAAGCCTAGTCGGTGAGCGTGGTTGGGAAGTAAAAGATTTTATTGAGCAAAGCTTGGGTAAAGAAGGGTTAAAAAAGGCTATTGTGATTGCATCCCCAGCGGACGATTCTCCCTTATTGCGTATTAAAGCCGCCGAGCTTAGTCATAAACTGGCGGCCTATTTTAGAGATAAAAACTCAAATGTATTGCTATTAATGGACTCATTAACCCGCTATGCGCAAGCACAGCGTGAAATTGGCCTATCGGTAGGCGAGCTGCCCGCATCTAAAGGGTACCCGCCATCGGTATTTAGTAAATTAACCCAGTTGGTTGAAAGCTCCGGTAATAGTGAAAAAAGCAAAGGCAGCATGACCGCCATTTATACGGTATTAGCTGAAGGCGACGATCAACAAGACCCAATAGCCGATAACGCCCGAGCAATTCTTGATGGCCATATAGTATTGGATCGCACCCTAGCAGAAAAGGGCCACTATCCGGCCATTAATATTGGTTCATCGATTAGTCGAGTGATGCCAAATATAGTGAGCGATGAGCAATTGAGCTTTTGTTATAAATTGAAAAAACTTTATAGCCGCTATATGCAAGTACATGAGCTTATACCTTTAGGGGCGTATCAGGCAGGTAAAGATCCGGAACTCGACAGTGCGGTAAATTTGTATCCAAAAATCGAATCATTTTTATGCCAAGGATTGAACGAACAAGTGGATTTTTCACAGTCAGTGAATCAGTTAAATGCAGTGATGGGTGAACTGAATGCTTAATAAATTTTTAGGATTACAACAACAAAAATTAGATAAAATGCTGGCCGAGCAAACTCAATTACAACAAAGAAGTAACTTAGAGCAGCAGCGACTATCGCAGCTACAGCAGCACATAAACAGTATGGTTAAAAACCAGCAAATGAGCTCGGCGCTAAGCTTACAAAATTTATCAGGGATGAAACGCATTTTGTCTGGTTTGTCAGCGCAGCAACAAGCGCGGATTCATGATTCACAGCAAGATGAATTACGTCAACAGCAAGCTTGTTTTAAGCAAATGAGCTTTACCAAAGGCATAGAAGGGATAGTAAGCAACAGGCACCGTGCTTTTCAAAGCCAAGCGCAGCAACAAGAAGCTAAAGTTTTAGATGAAATGGTCAGCCAAGCACATAGTCGTACCCTACATAAATAACTGCTAATTTTTGCTACAATGGCGACAAAGTAATTTAGGGTAAATAGCGTGCTGCCGGTTCAAGAAATATATAACTCACTCATTGATGCATTAAAAGCCAACCCAATCACCTTACTGCAAGCGCCACCTGGTGCAGGTAAATCAACGTGGTTGCCATTACAGCTTATGCGCGATGGGCATTATAAACACATAGTGATGTTGGAGCCTCGGCGCTTAGCTGCACGTAATATTGCCAATTATTTAGCGCATTGCCAAAACGAAACGCTGGGGCAAAGTGTCGGTTTACGGGTGCGAGGTGAGAGTAAAGTAAGTGCGAACACGCGCCTTGAAATAGTCACCGAAGGCATGCTGACACGCATGTTACAAAATGACCCTGAGCTCAGTGATGTTGATTTACTGATTTTTGATGAGTTTCATGAGCGCTCTATCGCAGCAGATACCGCGCTGGCTTTTGCTTTAGAATCGCAAGCGGCGCTACGTGAAGATTTAACCATTATGCTGATGTCGGCCACCCTCGATAGCGATCGTTATACCGCATTTTTTAATTGCCCAGTTATTCAGTCAAGCGGGCGAAGTTACCCGATTGACGAAATATATTGCCCAATAAAAGATGAAAGCCGCTGGCTTGATGCCATCCCCGCTATTATAAAACAAGCACTCAATGAGCAAACCGGCAGTGCGCTGGTATTTTTACCCGGCCAACGAGAAATACTGCGCGTGCAACAAGCATTGAGCGACTTACCTAGTAACTGCCTAGTCGCCACTTTATTTGGTGAGCAAGATAAAGCCAATCAACAAGCTGCAATAGCACCTGCGCCTCAAGGGATGCGAAAAGTAGTACTGACCACCAATGTTGCCGAAACCAGCTTAACCATTGAAGGCATTCGAATTGTGATTGATAGCGGCAAGCGCCGTGCAGCCAGCTTTAATTTAAAAACCGGTGTAACTGAGCTCACTACGCAAAGTATATCGCGTTCATCGGCAGTACAACGCGCAGGGCGTGCAGGACGAATAGAACCAGGGGTTGTGTATCGGTTAGGTTCCAAACAAACTTTTGAGCGACGAAACAGCCACGATAACCCTGATATTCTTACCTCAGATATTAGCCAACTGATGCTAGAGGCGAAGCAGTGGGGTGCAAGTATTAGTGAACTCACCTTACTTGACCCGCCGAGTGAGCAACAATGCAGCCAAGCTACTAATTTATTATCTATGCTTGAAGCTATAGATAGCCACGGTAAGCTCACCACGCTGGGTAGTAAAATGTTGGGCTTTGGTGCCGATATTCGCTTAGCGCATATGTTATTAAAAGCGCAAATGTTAGAACCACAGTTAAGTGGGATTTATCGCTTAGCTATTTATTTAGTGGCCTTACTAGAAAGCCGAGTTAGCACTGCCAATGAGCTTAATCTAGCACTGCATAGTCAACAGCAGCGTCCGCATCCAGTGTTTAAGCAACAATTAAATTATTGGCTAAAACGCTTAAAATTTACCGACAGCAAAACAGATTTAAACACCGATCATTTAAGCTTATTAGTGTCGCTTGGCTATCCAGATCGCATCGCTAAAAAACGCGGTAATGGCTACTTACTTGCTAATGGCGCAGGGGCCGAGCTAAACCCTGACTACTGGCATAATGACGAATATATAGCTATTGCCAGTATGGGCGGACACAAAGGCGGGCGTATTTTTGCGGCCACGGCGCTAAATCCATTAGCGCTTAAAGAGTATTTACCGCATTTATTCACTGAGTTGACCCGCTGCGAGTTTGATGAAAAAGCTGCTAGGTTTATTCATCAAGATGAAGTAAAACTTGGAGAAATTACCCTTAGCAGCCAACCAAGTAAACATAAGCTTGATAAAACAGAGCGTGCCAAGGCATGGCTTAGTGTGTTTGCCAAGCAGGGCTTTTCACTGTTTAACGAGCAAAAAGAAAGTGAGCAGTTACTTATTAGAATGTGCCTAGCCAGCAAATTGATGCCAGAACAGTTTCCTGTTATTAATCAGCAGCAGCTCATTGAAACAGCAGGTGATTGGTTAGGGGTATACCTTGAAGATATTAAAACCCTTGAGCAACTTAAAAAGTTTAATTATTTTGAGGCACTACAAAACTGTTTTAATTGGCAACAGCAAAGCGAGCTAAAATCTTTACTCCCACTGCGACTAACAGTACCAAGTGGCTCTAACATAAAAATTGAATACCAACTTGATGGCCCCGCCAAGCTTAGTGTGCGCATGCAAGAGGTATATGGTTTAACCAGTACACCTATGCTAGCTAACGGTAAATTAGCATTGCTAATGGAGTTGTTATCGCCAGGCAAGCGTTCACTACAGTTAACCCAAGACTTAGCACATTTTTGGAATAGTAGTTACCGCGAGGTACAAAAAGAGATGAAAGGGCGCTACCCCAAGCACTTTTGGCCAGACGACCCTGCCAATAGCGTTGCCACCAATAGAGTAAAAAGCAGAATGTGAGCACGCTTCCTTAATGTCACTTAATGTTAAACGTTGACCATACAAATAACGAACATTTTTGGGCGTTTTACAAGCGACTAAACTATTATTACTTTAATGCTGATATTTTACTGGGTAAGACTTATTACCCTAGTGTACATATGAGCAGTAAGGTAGCGAGCGTTTGTAACTAATTGAAGATGCAGCTAACAATCTAAAAGTGATAATAGAGGGAACATGCATGAAAGGCGTTATCTTTAGAGGGCTTGAGGCACTGGTTATTGAAAAATGTGGCATGGCAGCATGGGACGACTTACTTGAAAAAAATGCACCGGAGGGTCGTGTTTATATTTCTGCAGAAAGTTATCCAGATGAAGAAATAGTTGGTTTAGCACAAGATGTAGCAACTGCACTTTCTATGTCTATGCCAGAGGTATTAAAGGCCTTTGGAGAGTATTTATTTTCTCACTTAAAGGCACGTCATCCAAGCATTGTTGCTAACTTTAATTGTTTTGCTGATCTCATTATTGGTATTGATAAAGTAATTCATGTTGAAGTAGCTAAGCTTTATCATGAGCCTAATTTACCTGAAATTGACGCCCAAATTATTGAAGACGGGTTTATTTTAATGCGTTACAACTCTAAGCGACAGCTTTGTATGTGCGCCGAAGGGCTTATTTTTGGTGCTGCGGCTCATTATGGGGTTGATGCTAAACTTAATCATGCCCAGTGTATGCATGATGGGTTTGATTCGTGTTTAATTGAAATAAAATATGAGACTCCCCATGGCTGAAGACGACTACAATTATAAAAAAGCGTATTTGCGCGAAAAATCAGCCAGAGATCAATTAGAAACCCTACTAGAAGACAAAACACGGGCATTGTTTATTGTTAATCAAGAGCTGGAAGAAAAGCTCGAAACGGTCAAAAACCAACAAATAACCTTAATGCAAAGTGAAAAAATGGCCACGCTAGGGACACTCTCTGCTGGGATGGCCCACGAAATAAATAACCCGCTTGCTTACATAACCAGCAATGTAGAAAGTATAAAATTTATAAAGCCCGTGTTGGTTTCGTTAATGACGGCGGCTCAACAATTTGTAGATAAATCGATTTCAGTATCGCAGTTAGAGTCTATTTTAGTTCAGCTCAATCAAGAGAACGATTTAAGCTTTATTGTGGACGATATTGATGACTTAGTTGATGATACCCAAGAGGGTTTAGAGCGTATCGCTCATATTGTTAATAACCTTGTTGACTTTGCAAGCCTAAAAGACAACGTAACTTCAATGGCAGATATTACAGAATCACTCAATAGCACACTAAAACTACTCGACAACCAGCTAGGGACATGTGCTATAGAGTTACACATTGAAAAGTTACCTCTAACACGGTGTAATATATCATCGATGAAACAAGTGTTTGTAAACTTATTAATTAATGCCAAACACGCCTGCGACGATTTGCGCGATCAGCAAGGAAAAATAAGAGTTAAGCTGTTTGCCAATGAAAACAATATTTACATAGAGGTGGCAGATAACGGCTGTGGAATGGACGCTGATACACTTAAACAAATGTTCGATCCCTTCTTTACCACTAAACCCGTAGGCCAAGGCACTGGTATGGGAATGGCTATAGTTTACAATGTACTTAAAGAGCACAATGGCACTATAGAGGTTGAAAGTGAAGTGGGTATGGGGTCTTTAATACGTTGTGTAATACCTATTGCTACATAACTTTGTAAGCTTAAAGTTTACAATGTAGGCATGGCTACAAAGTGTGTTGTGGCTATTGAGCGTAGGTATAAGTATCTTAACTCGATACTTCTTGTCCGCCGTGTTGCTCGGCTAAATCATCAAGTTCGGCAACGGTATAATCAAATCCGCTTTCATCATATTCGTAGCTTACTTTAACGCTGTCGCCGCCATTAAAAAGACGTGTTTTTACGTCATTGACTGGCCAATCTTTTAATTCGTGTAAAAAGCGGTTGGCTACTTGTGATGACTCAAACCGGTAACTAATCTCTGTTTTCATAAATAATAATACCCTGATAATTTTACCCCCGTAGTTTGTTGATTTTTACCAAGGAGTCAAGTTATCTACTTTAAAAGGGCAATAAATTATGACTTTATAGATACTTATCGGTCATAGTAATCTAAATTGGAGTGTTAACAGTATAAAGCTGTTTAAAAAACAATAACCATATAACAATAACGGAGTAGGCAATGAAACATTTAGTGACCTTAGTTGGGCTTATCGCTTTTTTAATGGTGGTACTACCGGGACCTCTTTATAAATTTAATATTGTTGAACTAGGTACTGCCTTTGCTGGTTTTAGATTAGGCGTTTATGTTGGTGGGGCAGCATTAGCCTTATTATTAGTTCAATTGCTATTCATGCGTAAAACAGTGAGCCTAACCAGTGCAGTGGTCACGGTTATTTTTGCAGCTGTTGCAATTGCAATGCCGATTAACATGATGAATACAGCAAAAAGTGTTCCGCCAATTCATGATATTTCTACCGATTTAATTAACCCACCTAAGTTTGTTGCGGTTGTGCCTTTACGTGCTGATGCACCTAACCCTGTTGCTTACGCGGGTGAAGAAACGGCAGCGCAGCAACGTGAAGCGTACCCAGAACTAAAACCGCTCGAGTACAACCAAACCCAAACAGAGCTGGTGGCAGCAATCACTAAAGCCATGGAAAACTTAGGCTGGGAACTGGTTAATAGTGATGTTAATAATGGCATTGTTGAAGCAACAGACACCACGACCTGGTTTGGTTTTAAAGACGATGTTGTGGTTCGTATTAACGATAAAGGCAGTAAACGCGTGGTCGATATACGCAGTAAATCACGCATTGGTAAAAGTGATTTAGGTAAAAATGCACAGCGTATTAAAACACTGATTGACGAGTTAAATGCTGTTGTTGTGGAATAATTGATAACAGAAAAACAGCCCTGCACTTTATGGGGCTATTTGCAGTTGCACATGATCAGCTTATGTTCATAGCTGACAATGCATACTGTGGATAATTTTTAATAAACTATGGAGTTATTATGAAAACAGTCGGATATGCAGCAAAAAGTCAAGGTTCTTTGCTTACAGAGTTTTCTTTTGAGCGCCGCGATTTACGAAATAACGATGTAGCAATAGAAATTTTATATTGTGGTGTGTGCCATTCAGACTTACACGCAGTGCGTAACGACTGGGGGGGTAGTAATTACCCATTAGTTCCTGGGCACGAAATTGTAGGTAAAGTAATATCAGTCGGTAGTGATGTAAAAAAATACAAACAAGGCGATACCGTTGCCGTAGGGTGTATGGTTGACTCGTGTCAAAGCTGTGACCAATGTGATAATCACCAAGAACAATTTTGTCGTGAAGGCATGGTCGGTACTTACAGCGGGACCGATAGAGTTAACGGCGAAATGACTCAAGGTGGTTACTCTAAACACGTTGTAGTACGCGAAGAGTTTGTATTATCAGTGCCTGAAAACTTAGAATTATCGCGCGTGGCGCCGTTACTTTGCGCCGGTATTACTACTTATTCACCGTTACATAAATGGGGTGTAAAAACAGGTAGCCGAGTTGCTGTGGTAGGCCTTGGTGGATTAGGTCATATGGCGGTTAAAAATGCAGTAGCAATGGGTGCAACCGTTACTGTTATTGGTCGTACTGAGTCTAAAAAAGAAGATGCAATTAAGCTCGGCGCACAGCATTATTTAGTATCAAACAATGATGATGAAATGATAAATGCGCAGTCAGCGTTTGATGTCATTATTGATACCGTGCCCGTAAAGCATGACTTATCAATTTACACACCGCTACTTGATATCGATGGTACCTTGGTTATTGTTGGCCAAGTAGGCCCAGTAGATGAGCTAAACACAGTTCCTCTTTTAATGGGGCGTCGTCGTGTAGCCGGTTCGTTAATTGGCGGCATTGCAGAAACACAGCAAATGCTTGATTTTTGTGGTGAACACAACGTACTGCCAGAGTGTGAAATGATCAACATAGACGAAATTAACACCGCTTATGAGCGTATGGAACGCTCTGATGTGCGATACCGTTTTGTTATTGATATGTCATCTATTAGCGTTTAATACGCTAAAGAGTAAAATTTAAAAAGAGCCGCTTAGCGGCTCTTTTTGTTTTTATTAACAAGGCTGTGCCTGTTTAGTTTTGTTGCCGCTAATTTGTATATAACTAAGCAGCCACATTAACAGCCCACCTAAAAATAAAGCCGCAGCAACATAGCCTGTTTGATTTGGCGCTGCCCCTTTTGCAATAGCAATGCCGCCAACCCAAGGGCCAATAGCATTTGCAATATTAAACGCACACTGCACTAATGCCCCAATCATGGCGTGGCCGTCAGGTGATACATCCATTAATAGCGTTTGCACTAAGGTTGATAGTCCTAAGCTGCAGCCAATAAAAAATATAACCGCATACAGCAGATAAATATTATAGCTGGCACTGACATATGCAAATGCAAAAACAATAGTAGAGGCAAGCGTAAATCCGGTGGTTTTTATCGCTGATTTATCGGCAGCTTTACCTAGTACGTAATTACCGAGCGTAGAGCCAATACCAAACATCACCATAGCAATTGAAATTGTATAGGGCGCGCTCTGAGTGACCTCTAAGATCGTATCGGCCACATAGGTATAAATACAAAATACGCCACCAAAGCCAATAATAACAATCCCTAATATTGACCAAACCAGTTTGTTTTTTAGCACCCCTAATTCGTTGAGTATATTAGAGGTATGGGTGTTTTTAACATTAGGCACCACGTTATACACAAAAATAAAGGCAATAAACGCCAACACCCCAGCCGCAGCGAGGCAATAACGCCAACTAAGATTTTGCCCAACCAATGTCACCACCGGCACACCAACGATAGTGGCTATGGTTAAGCCCATAAACACTTTTGACATAAAGCTAGCGCGTTTTCCTTGCGGTGCTATATCAGAGGCCAGTAATAACGCGGCACCAAAATAAGCGCCATGGGGAAGGCCACTTAAAAACCTAAACAGCACCAGTTGTTCTAACGATGTCGCTAATGCACTTAAACTGTTTGAAATACACATTAAGCTTAAAAATAATAATAGCGCTCGTCGTTTTCGCATATTTGCCGTTGCCAACATTAAAATGGGTGCGCCAACCACCACCCCAAGAGCATAAGCACTAATAGCATAACCACTTTGTGACGGGGTACTGCCAAAAGCCTCACTAATTAATGGCAACATAGGCATCATAGAAAATTCAGATAACCCCAAAATAAAAGTACCCAACGCCAGCACAATTAAAATAGCGGTTCTATTGGGCTGACCCGACGGCGATGTAGTATCAACGGCCATATAAATCCTTGAAGATAATAAATAAAATTTAATAACAAACTAAACGCCAGTGCGCTTAAAAATAAAGCACACACGCTTATTTAGTTGAATGTGGAAATGAGGAGTAAAGAGGCGTGCATTTTAAATTAAAAGCTCACTTTCGTCATGGACTAAACCATAATTTAAGATGAATAAAATTTAACTTAAGCCAACCAAAGGATGGTTAAGTAAGTTCAGCAAAGTATTAACGCAATCAAAAATAAGCAGTGTTAAATTTAAAATGTAATGTTAACTTGACTTTTTGTAATGCATGAATGATATTTGTAAAGTAAACATTACTTTTAAAAACAGGATAAAGGCAATGAAAGCAGAATTAAATTTAAAACAACGCCAAATTAAAAATACCAGTTACCTAGCTAAATGGACCTTAATATGGCTTTTTACTTTAGCTATTTGCAGCTTTGGCCCCACTTTAATCTGGGATCGTTCAGCGCTAATTAGTGGCTTTTTTATTATTATAAATTTGGCTGCTGGCGTAGGGATGATTTTAGCCAACAAGCGCTATTTGCAAGGCATGGATGAATTAATGCAAAAAATACATCTCAGTGCCATGGGGTTTACCTTAGGTGCAGTGTTAGTAGGCGGGCTGGCATACACCAATTTACAATTGAGTGGTTTAATTGATTTTAAAGCGCAAATACCCGACTTAATGTTTTTAATGGGGGCGGTGTATTTAATTAGTGTGTATGTGCTTAATAAACACTATTGCGCAGGTGATGAATGAAAAATAGATTAAAAGTGTTAAGAGCCGAGCATAATTTCACTCAAGCAAAGTTGGCCGAGCTGTTGGATGTATCGCGCCAAACGATTAATGCCATTGAAAAGGGCAAGTTCGATCCCAGCTTGCCACTGGCTTTTAAGGCCGCAAGGTTGTTTAAACTTAAAATAGAAGACATTTTTGATGACGAACAGGGTTAAAAATTAACAAAGTGCGACAATATGTCGCGCTTTTTAACTTGCCGCAGCACGTATAATTTACCCACAAAATTTTTGTGGTAAATCAATAATGACTGATAAAAAAAATCCCCTAACCTCCTATTTAGTATCGCCTTTGGCACTTGTTATAAGTGGCGTACTATCGCCTGTTGCCTTTGCAGATGACGCCTCAATTGAAGTGATTGAAGTACACGGTCAAGCACAAAACAAACACCTATCGTTAGGTTCATCTGAATCGTTATTAACTGATTTAGGTGTGGACTTTTCAGCCGCCGGTGGCATGGCTAACTTACCTGTTTTAAATGGTTTAATGGGCGATAGAGTGGCGGTACTGGTCGATGGAGCGCAAATCACCGCCGCCTGTGCCAATCAAATGAACCCGCCACTGTCGTATATTTCAGCCAATCAAATTAGTAGCTACAAAGTGGTTGCAGGTATTTCTCCGGTAAGCGCGGGAGGCGATAATATTGCAGGGGTGATCGCGGTTAATTCTATTTCACCTCAGTACAGTGAAAGCAAGCAACTTGGCTGGCACTCTGGCTACGTATCAGCCCAATACAATACGCTAGATAACGGCAAAAAGGTAGGCGCGGGCATGCGCATTGCCAGCGACGTATTCAGTTTTAATTATCAAGGTGCGTTTAGCGATGCTAACAGTTATGAAGATGGTAACGGTGATTTAGTGCTCGATACCCTGTACCGCGCGCAAAACCATAGTTTAAGTGCTGCCATGCGCGATGATAAGCAACAATTAGTGGTTAAGCTAAGCCATCAAAAAATACCCTATCAAGGCTTTGCTAACCAATATATGGATATGACAGATAACACCAGCTATGGCGCTGTTGCCCAGTATAAGCGTGCTTTTACAAACAGTGAGCTTGAAGCGCAGTTAAATTGGCATAGCGTAAAGCATGAAATGGGTTTTTTCAGCGCAGAAAAAACCGGAAAAATGCCAATGAAAACCGACGCCGAAGATATAAGCACTCAGTTAAAATGGCGATTAGCGCTTGATAACAACAGCCAGTTATTACTCGCCCAAGAGTACCATTATATGAATATTGATGATTGGTGGCCTGCGGTTGAAGGCTCAATGATGATGGGGCCAAATGACTACAACAATATTAATAACGGCCGGCGTCAGCGTATTGCCCTGCTTGCTGAATATGAAAGCCAACTAAATACTCGCTGGTGGTTAAATGCAGGCGTTCGATTTGAAAATGTAATAACCAATACCGACGATGTACAAGCATACAACGCAGGTATGGCCGCTATGAGTGCGATGTCCATGGCCATGGCGATGCCAAGCGATGCAATGGCCGCTAAAGAGTTTAATGGTCAGAACAAAAAACAAACAGACAACCTAGTCGATGCAAACGTGCTGATTAACTATCAACTAAGCAATAATGACGAGTTACAAATTGGTTTAGCTCGTAAAAATCGCGCACCTAATTTATACGAACGTTACAGTTGGGGGGTGGGAAATATGGCCACCACCATGATAGGTTGGTACGGCGATGGTAATGGCTATATTGGTAACATTGCCCTTAAACCTGAAACCGCACATACGCTTAGCACTACGTATACCCGTATGGCTAAAGACGACAGCTGGCGTATCAGTGCTAATGCGTGGGTGAGCGATGTAAATGATTATATTGACGTCAACAGAGTAAGAAGCTTTAACCGCACAGCGCTTGCTGCCAATACTCGTAATGTACTTATGTTTAATAACGTAGATGCCACGCTTTATGGAGTAAAGCTAGATGCGGTTGCTACTCTGCACGAGTCTAAGCAGTATGGTCGTTGGTCGTTAAAAGCTAACATTACCAATACCCGTGGTAAGCGCGACGATACCGATCAGCCGCTTTATCAAATTAAGCCACTGCAAACCCAATTTGCGATTAACCAGCAAATAGGCCGCTTTGAAAACGCACTCACGTGGCAGTGGGTCGATAGTAA
The DNA here is from genome assembly GCF_018732205.1 of Pseudoalteromonas sp. SiA1. Taxonomy (NCBI): domain Bacteria; kingdom Pseudomonadati; phylum Pseudomonadota; class Gammaproteobacteria; order Alteromonadales; family Pseudoalteromonadaceae; genus Pseudoalteromonas; species Pseudoalteromonas sp. SiA1. The sequence continues at coordinate 989,503 of NZ_CP076084.1, forward strand.
AACCCGCGTAGATAGCAACCGCCTAGAAAACCAAACCGAGCAGTATCATTTACTTAATTTAAGCTCAAAAGCCAGTTGGGATGCATTGACTGTGAGTGTTGATATTACCAACCTGCTTGATGAGTATTATGAATTACCACTGGGCGGCGTAAGTATTGCTGAGTTTAAACAAGATTCAACGCAGGGGTTCAATCAATTAGCAGGACAGGGTCGTTCTATTAATTTGGCTATGAGTTACGCGTTTTAAGATGAGAGAGTAAGTTAGTGTGAGCTGTCAGATTCGATTTTTGGTTAATCGAATCTGACAGTTAATTACTATTAATTTTTTAATTCTGCTTGTGACAAAAATCTATAAACTGCGTTAGCAGCGGATTTTTGTATTTGTCTTTATGCATCACTAACCAAAACTGCCTTTGCATGGGGTGGTTTAAGTTAAGTTGGGTAACGCGGCGATCTTTTAAAGCGTACTGTGCCGCGAGTGACGATAAACATCCCAGCCCTAATCCTTCTGCAACGCTGTTGATCAATGCCTCTGTGGTATTGAGCTCAAAGCTTTGGCTCCAATTATCGATATGCGTAGCAAGGTTTTGCAAAAAGAATGAGCGTGAGCCAGAGCCGGTCTCTCTTAATACCCATTGACTGTTTGCTAAGTCATTAAAACTAAGCTGTGGTTTTTTAGCTAAAGGGTGAGATGGCGGCGCAATTATGCACATGGTGTCTTGACTAAACACGGTTGAGACTAAGTCACTTTGCTGGGCATGGCCTTCTATTAATGCAATGTCGAGTTCAAAGTCGCGCAGTTTTTGACAAATAAGCTCAGAATTTGAAATAAAAACCTGCTGAGAATAATGCTGCTGTTGTTGGCGAAATCCACTAAGTATAGAGGGCAACACATGATTACCAATGGTATCGCTGGCACCTATTTTTAACGTGCCACTGGCTGTTGCGTGGGACGAAAAAAGCGTATTAATATCATTTGCTCTGTGCAGTAATTCATCGGCCAGGGGCAGTAATTTTTGCCCTTCTTGATTTAAAATTAAGCGATGATTTACCCGGTCAAACAGTGGGTGGCCTAATTGTTTTTCAAGCTCGCTAAGAGACATACTGAGTGCCGCTTTAGACAAGTAAAGTCGCTCTGAGGCTGCGCTAAGCGTTGTATGCTGGGTAATACCTACAAACACTTTAAGTTGTTTAAGAGAAATATTCATGAACTTGGTGTTTAGTTTTTCTGAACGTGTGTTCTATATATTTAGATTTAATTAAACAAAATGCAAGGTTAAACTTCTTTATAAGATAAACAGTGAGTGTGGAGTATAAACATGTTTAATTATATAAAAGCCAAAGTAATAACCGCACCCACCCCAATGGGCGGGTTAGCATTAGGCATAGCCAGCCTTGGTTGGGCTTGGGAAAATATGTTCAATGTAAATGGCGCAGCGCAATACACTGGGGCGGCAATTGCAAGCGTATTATTATTAATACTTGGCTTAAAATTTTTACTGCACCCGCAATTACTAAAAGCCGACTTAGCGCACCCTGTTGTAGGCAGTGTAGTGCCTACTTTTGCTATGGCAACGTTGGTGGTATCTAATTCGTTAGGGCACGTTAATCCATTAGCAGGGGATGTGCTTTGGGTAGGCGCATTTTTATTGCATTTGGGATTTTTACTGAGCTTTATTATTCATCGTGTTCGTGAGTTTAAAATTGAGCACATGGTGCCAAGTTGGTTTGTACCGCCGGTGGGGATTATTGTTGCCGATGTCGCGTTCTCGGGTAACCCAGCACTGATGTTTTTAGCACAAGGGGCACTTTATTTTGGTATGTTAATGTACACAGTTATGTTGCCGATAATGATTTATCGGATAATATTTGCTGAGCAAATTCCTGATGCTGCACAGCCTACACTGGCTATTTTAGCGGCGCCAGCAAGTTTATCGTTAGCGGGGTATTTCACTATGGTGACCCAACCGTCACCAGTGATTATTGGGGGGTTATTTGGTATTGCCATACTAATGACACTCATTATTTATACGGCATTTTTTAAATTACTACGCCGCAGGTTTTGCCCAGGGTTTGCTGCATTTACCTTTCCCATGGTCATTGGTGCTACAGCGTTATTTAAACTCGCGGATTGGATGCTAACGATGAACGTGGATATGCAGTTTATAAATCAAATACATTACTTAGCGGTATTTGAGCTGCTAGTAGCAAGCGCTGTGGTTGGCTATGTAGCGATCCGTTATACGCATTATTTTAACCCTTTGGCTTCAAAGTGGCTTGAATATAAAACGAATAGGTAATTATCAGGTTTTTGTTTATTTAGTTATTATTTTTGCGACAGTTAAAAAAGAGCCCAAAGGGCTCTTAACTGGGGGGATTAATAAGGATTGATAGGGGAGTAGAAGTTGTTGTTATTACCATTAATGCTCACGTCTAGTTGCATACCATTATGAGCGTGGCTAACCACATTGTAATTATCACCAGGTAGTAGCTTTACTCTATTAATATTTTGATAGTTAACAGCACTGCCACATTGCAATGTCACTCTTTGCGTATTAGCCGTTTCTTTAAAGATGTAAACTTCATTGCTGCCGTCAACAACACCTGTACCAGAGGCATCGATGAACAGTGAGGTTGCCTCACTGGCTGCAATAGAAAAGTACTGATTGCTGTGATGGCCTAAAGACACGATGGCGCGCCCCATTCTGTCACGTTCTTGGAAGTGCGTATCGGTTAAGCTGTTGTTTAATACAGGCACATTAATAAATCGACTGCTGAAGTTAAGTGTTTCGTGGCAAAAGTCAGTGACTACTTCATCTGATACTGCACCAGCAACGCCATCTGGGTCGTATACGCTGTTTGCCATTAATGCCATGCCTGCAGACGTTCCGCCAACGACACCGCCCTTATCAAAAACGTGTTGCACAGCGGTTTGTACTTTTGTACCTTGCCATTGATTAAGATAATCAGATTGGTCACCGCCTGCAATCCATACAAATTCAGCACTGCGGATAGCCCAGTCAACATAGTCATCATTCGCTTTGTTGCGAGTATCAATGATCAGTGTTTCTACTGAGTCGGCATTCATTAAGTTCAGTAAATAATCGTTGTAGGCGTCAGTACCTGAGGTTCTAAGCACAACAACATCGGCACCGCTGCCAACATGGTTGGCAACGCGATTACTAAATGCTTGATCAACATCGCTGCCACCACCCATCAGTAATACAGCACCTTGATCAGCTGTTAATGTGCTGCATGAATCAGCACTGCCACCTTGTAAATATGCTTGTAATGAACCTGGTTTTGCAGGGCGAGAACTATAGCCACAATCATCGTTACCACTTCCGCCACCGGTGTTACTACCTTCACCAAAATTGACTGTTAGATCGTACCAACCTGTACCCGAGTAACGCGTTACTTTTACATAATAAGTACCCGTTGATTGCGCGTTATAACTGCCTGTTTCTGGCACATTACTGGTCGCCCCTTCGGCTAGGGCCGACCCCGTTTCTTGATATAATGCCCAGTCAAAGTCATCACGAGTATGATGATCAAGAATAACTTCAATAGGTCCGGTTTGCGTTAGTTCGAATCTAAACCAATCAGTATCATTTCGACTCAACGAGCCTGCAATGGTGGTATTACTACAAAGTGGGGAATTTGCATTGCTTTCAGTGTCGTTTGATTCAACCTCGTTTGTTAAACAAGCATTACTTGCAAACGAAAAAAACATGCACGCGGCTAGTGATCCATTAAGAATTGAGAGTTTTCTTTTCATTATTGTTACCTGAATTTTAATTACATAGAAGCCTTCCTACTGCGAGGCATTATTGCTTTTAAATTATTCAGGTTTTTTTATTCGTCGAACCATTCACTTAAATGATAGTCGACAGAACATTCTTGAGGAGCACTAGGAGTGATAATAAATAGTTTGTTCATTTATGCCTCCTAAGTGATTATTGGTGTGTTTCAGCATTGTTGCTGAATGTTCAATATTACAGTTAGGTGTTCAGTTTGCAACTATTTATTAACTTTTATTTTACTTTTTGTTCCAGGCTTTTGTTTTTATTGATTTATAAACATGTTTCATCGTTTATAGACTCTATTTGCTGTTCTTGAGCCAGTAATGCTAATTTTTCACGTTCAGCTTTAGACACATAAGCAGGTTTATTACTTTTATGTAATTTTGCATTTGCGCGCTTATCTTTGTTATTAAACTTTGTAATGATCTTTTTTCTGCGATTCATGATTAACCCCGTAATTTTAAGGTGCGCATTATACAGGCATCTTTAGTAAAGCTGTTAGATAAATATAGTGGCGGTTTTACGCTCTGTCGCAAAGCGTTGTTTGTTATTACACAAGGGCGTTATAATTATGGTTCTTGGTTGTTAATTAAATGGGATTTGTTTTGAAAAAGTTAGCTTTAGCTAGTATCGCTTTATTGGCCTTTAATACTCATGCACAATTAAATAAAATTAATGACAGCGTGGCTGATTACGCTGTAAATACCTACCAAAGTGCGCAAGTACATACACTCACAAATTTGGTGTCTTTTCCAACGGTTAATAAAAGTGATGTTAGCGCACCACAAAATCCCGACTTTATTGGCTTTAAAGCGTTACTAAAAATGAAAGCGGCTGAGCTTGGTTTTGATTATCAAGATTTAGGTTACACCGTACTTATTGGTATGGGGCAACAAACTGAAAAGGTAACCATAGTAACTCATGGCGATGTACAACCTGCTAATGCCAGCAAATGGAAGCAAAACCCATTTGTTATTGACACCTCAGAGGCGGGTAAGTTGGTTGGTCGAGGTACCGAAGACGACAAAGGCGCTATTGCGACTGCAATGTACGCCATGAAGGCGATAAAAGATAAAGGCATAGCGCTTGATAATCGTATTGAATTAATGATTTACCTAGCGGAGGAGTCTGACTGGGGGCCGTTAACTGAGTTTATGAAAACTTATCAGCAACCAAAGTATGCGGTAACCATTGATGCCTCTTACCCTGTAGTGGTTGCTGAAAAAGGCTGGAGCTTAATTGCGCCAACATTTGATGCAACATCACCACAAACAGGTGTGTATGTCAGTGATGTAACCGGCGGCGCATTTGCCAGTCAAATCCCTGAAGATGCCAGCCTATTACTACATAACGCCAACGAAACATTAATTAATCAATTAAAAGCAAAAGCTAACACACTTAAGCAAGTTGAATTTAATTTTACAGAGCAAAATAACGCGCTTGCCATAAGTGTTAAAGGCATGTCGGCCCACTCATCTGAACCGGAATCAGGCGTTAACGCCATTGCTTATTTAGCTGAAATATTTAAAAACGTTGAGCTTGAAAACAATAGTGATGGCCAGCTCATTGATTTTGTTAATCAGCTTATTGGTTTAGATATTCACGGTAAACAGTTTGGCGAAATTGCTTATGAACATGACTTTATGGGGCCAATGACCGTAGCGCCTACGGTTATTGAACGTGAGGGTAACGCGCTTACTTTAGCGGTCAATGCTCGCCGTCCGGTTGGTAAAGATGAGACGTTACTTAAACAACAAATTGATACTGCGCTTGCTAATTGGCAAACGGCTAATCAGGTTACGTTAGCTAACATTAAAACCACCATTGGTACGCCCATGCTTTTAGATAGCGCACCCCATGCGCAAAAGCTACTTGATATTTTTAAGCATTATACGGGTGATAAAAACGCTGATTTTGTTTCAATAGGGGGCGGTACAAATGCCAAGCTATTTGATAATGCCGTGTCGTTTGGCCCATCTATGCCGGGTAAACGCTACACCGGGCACTCAGAGCATGAGTTTATTACCCTTGAGCAATTAGCACTTAATTTACGTATGTACACCGCAATGATGATAGAGCTGGGAAATATGTAATTTTGGATATATAACCTATATCTAATACGAAAAAACCGCCGTAACGGCGGTTTTTTTATAGCAACGGTGTGCTATTGAAAATCAACTTCTGGCAAGCATTCAAACCCAGGTTTTGCAAATAAGTAACCTTGCATTAGCTCAATACCTGCGTATTTTAACCACTGATATTCTTCAACGGTTTCAATGCCTTCAGCCAGAGCTGTAACATTTAGCGCGCTAAACATGTTTAAACAGTGGGTAACGATTGCCTGGCGATTTTTATCTTTGTCGATATCTCTGATCAGCGCCATATCAAGCTTGATAATATCAGTTTGAAAATCGGCTAATAGGTTTAATCCAGAATAGCCTGAACCAAAGTCATCGGTGGCTGTTTTAAAGCCTAATTCTTGGTAATAGCTCACAACACGTTTTACATGTGCGCTGTCTTCTATTTTTTCGACTTCTGTAAATTCAAACATAATATTTGTTGTAGGGAAGTTATACTTTTTAGCGGCTTCTAGGGTGGTACGAATACAACGCTCTGGCTTGTAGATAGCGTTTGGTAAAAAGTTAATACTAAGCATCGAATCTACACCCAGCTTTGATGCAAGTGCAATCGCTTTAATTCTGCATAACTGATCAAACGTATAGCGGTTAGTATCGTTAACGCGAGAAATAATAGAGTAGGCAGATTCATTATTTAAACCACGGACAAGTGCTTCATATCCAAAAATAGTATTATTTTGACAATTTACAATAGGCTGAAATGCCATGGTAAAGTCAAAATCTAGTTCATTCGAATCAGCGCAATTGCTACAAGATACTTTTTCGCAATTTAGTGATTTATCATTCATTCATCGTACCCTTTGTTTTAACCTACAAAATAAGGTGTGGTTAAGCCTGCCCTTAATCCTAACAAAGTATTGATATTTTACATAATCTATTTAACTGTTTTTGTTTAACCTTTTTGTAACTCACCGCGATTAAACAGTGCCTTTATTTCTATGATTAATGAAAAAGTAGCAATAAGGTTATGGCTTTTTTACATGCGCATAACCCTACTTTTTATGGGCTTTTAGCGCTTTGCGCCTAGCTTAATACACTCGGTATTTACTTAAGTGTGGCGTTAAGCGAAATCTCAGTATTTAATAATTTTGAGATAGGGCAGCCTTTTTTGGTTTGTTCGCACAATGCTTGAAATTGCTCATTTGAAATATCTGCAATGGTTGCATTTACTTCAAGGGCAATGTGCGTCACGGCAAAGCCATCATCCACTTCGTCTAAACTAACCACTGCTTCGGTGTTTATGTTCTCAGCGGTAAAGCCCGCTTCACCAAGTGCCAGCGATAAAGCCATACCAAAACAGGCACTATGTGCTGCACCCACTAATTCCTCAGGGTTTGAGCCTGGCTTATCTTCAAAGCGGGTATTAAACCCATACGGCTGGTTATCTAATGCGCCACTTTGCGTTGAGATATAACCTTTCCCTTTTTTAATATCACCAGACCATGTTGAACTTGCAGATTTTTTAATCGTCATTATGTTCTCCTTGTTGAGGGTGTAGGCTTTTTAGGTTAATTAGTCATACCGTGTAGTGTTTGCAATACGTTGTAAACACTACATGGTAAAACAGCTAAAAAGCGTTATTTACATAGATAGTTGCAAAATAGAAGCCAAATAATTTAATAAACAAGATCCACGTTATGTTTGGGATTATTTATTATCCCGAATTTAGGTTATATCAGCTATTTGCAGGTGATAAGGCGGGGCGCTTTCACGGTTTTGAAACGCTAAAATAGCGTTGTTTTTAATTATTCCGTGTTCAATATTGATAGCGCGGCGAATGGTTTCGTCTTTTTGCCATTGCTCTGGACCGGCTAAAACAGTTGGCAAGTATACAATGAGCGCGGCAGAAATAGAGCGCGTTGCACTTTCCCATAAGTAGCTAGGGGTATGATCAACCGCGTAATAATCAGTGGTTTTATAGCTAAACATTGGGTGTTTAAATGTTGTTGGCTTTGCAAAAAAGAATCCCATTCCTTCATCACAACTTACATCTATTATAAGGCTATTGGGTTTTAAGCAATCGGCTTCAGATTCAATCACAAAATTGACGGGGTTTGCGGTTTCTTGGTAGGTGCCATTAACAATAATGTCAGCTTCGCTAATAAGCTCAGTAAGCGGGCGCTGCGACCCATCGTGCTCAACCACCATCATACGAGCTTCGCCTTCAATGCCTGGGCGTACTTTAACATAATGACAATCAAGTACTTCTTCACGCACTTCATGATCGGGGCGCTGTATACAAATTGTAATATCTCTAAAACCATGAGCTTTTAATGCATAAATAGCACCTCGGCTAACAGCGCCAAAACTAAAAATAATGGTTTTACGTTGATTACCGTAATGGCCATCAATGCCTTTTAGTTGCAGAGCATGTAACACCGCACAATAACCAGCCATTTCATTGTTTTTATAAAAAGTATGACGGCCCACATTCCCCTGTGGTGACCATACAAACATGTCTTCAAAGGCAATAAGAGTGAGCTTTCTATCAAGGGCAGCTTGGGTAATTGCTTGTTGTTGTACGCAATGTACATAGCCCCAAATTGTGCCGCCTTCTTTAAGCTCTTGTAAATCAGCAAGCACTGGTTTGGCAATAATGACGGTGCCTAATTGGGTTAAAATATCACTGCGGGTGGCAATGCCGCCTGTCAGTGCTGCAATTTCTTCGTCGCTCATATTAAATGCCGCGCCATAACCTTGCTCAAAAATCATTTTTTTTCTGAGTTTTTCAGGTATACGCATTAAATGCGCAGGATGAATAGGGTAGCGTCTTTCATCTGTTTTACGTGATGTTCCAATTACGCCAATAGTTAATTCACTCATGCTATATCCTTGATTAAAGTATGCTGAGTTTATAAACGAATAATGCTACATCGCTAACAAACAAAGAGGGGTTTTACAGGCAAGCTCACGCCATGGCTGTAAAAATAATGCTTGGTAAAGGGTGTTCTTTTAATTAGCTGTGCTAGGTGTAATGAATGTTGAGCAGGCAGAGGGTAGAGTGTTAACTTGCATTGAATAACAAGTTGAAACGTTAACCACTATAACAGCTATGTAAGATATAAAGTGAGATTAAAGCGAATATGCGTGTATTGGTTTTTATAAGCGGCTATTTTCTGCGTTTGCACCGCTCTGAGCAATAAATAACGTTATCCCAATCTCGTTGCCACTTTTTACGCCACGCAAACGGCTTATTGCATACTGGGCAAATTTTTTGCGGTAAGTTAAGTTTTTTGTGCGCCATAATTAGGTGTTCTCTTTATTGCTGTTACTGCGAGTTTTGCGTTTTACACGGGTGATTTTTTGAGTCGAAGCCACGTGTTTTTTAAGAATTTTACCTATGGCGCGTTTTACATCGGGCCGCTCTCGGTATTGCCATAGCCGTTCGCGGGCTTCTTTTGAGGCGGTGGTTAAATCAAGCATCGGCTCAGGGTAGTCTTCACCTAGTTTAAAGTCGTTAAATAGCGCTTCCATGGGCGTTTGCTCCCAAGGTTGATGTAAATATTCAATGGGGAGCTTTTCAAGTTCAGGGCACCATTTTTTTATAAACGCACCGGTTGGGTCTTGATCCTCCGATTGCTTTATTGGGTTGTAATGACGAATAGTATTAATACCGGTGACAGAGGCTTGCATTTGAATTTGTGGGTAATGAATTCCCGGTTCAAAGTCTAAAAAGTAATTAGCCAGCGGAAAACTTGCTTGTTGCCAGCTGATGTTTAAATGATGCGTTACAAAGCTAACTAGCATAGCGCGCATTCTAAAATTAATATAACCGGTGGCTTTTAAACAGCGCATGCAGGCATCAATAATAGGAATACCAGTTTGCCCCTGTGCCCAGCGTTCAATATCGCTAGTAACCTGGGCGTCATCACGATACGGAAATGCATGGTAACCCGGATTTAGCGCTTTAAATTCCATGGTGCATTCGCTTTCAAACTTTTGCATAAAATGGCAATGCCAATGCAAGCGCGATACAAACGCGGCAAGTGGGCGCTTCCAGCCTTTTTTATCAGCAGAAGTGCTATGGTATGCGTCAATCGCCATTTGATACACTTGCCTCAGGCTGATATTCCCCCACGCTAAATAGGGCGATAACCTAGAGCAATGTGTACGGCTTAAGCTTGGGCTGGATATTCCTTTTTGATAACTCTTACCGCGTTTAGCAAAAAAGCTTTGCATTACTTCACGGGCAAGTCGAGGGCCCCCGTGCTGAAAATGTTCATTATCTTGCGTGTAGGCGCTCGGCAGTATAGGTGTTTGATAACCAGTAAGGGTAAGTGGTTTTATTTGCTTCCAATTAGGTATAGCAATAGGTGCTTGCATGGTTTGTTGCCAGCGCTCGTTCCAATTACTGCGATTTCTTTTGCCACGTATCACAGCCCCGGTTGGCGACTCTAACCAGTTAATGTGATGGTGTTGGCACCAGGCTTTAATTGCTATGTCACGCTCAAAGGTATTGTTTAGCCCTATTTCTTGGTGGCTAAAGAGGTTTGTGATTTCAAACTGCGAGTGAAGCGATTCAAGTAGGGTTTGCATATCTTCATTAAATATATATACGCGGCTGTTAAAGCGAGCCAACTGAGTGTTTAAGTCGCAAATAGATTGATATACAAAGCGCCAATGCCGCTCGTTGTAATGCGCATCGTCAAGTAGTAAAGGTTCGAAATTATAAATTAAGAGGGTAGGCAGGCCGTTACTAAACGCATTTTTTAAAGGCTGATGATCGCTTAGGCGTAAGTCACGTTTAAACCAGACTATGTTTATTTTTATGCGCATGGATTCAATGTATTATTTAAAAATGCTATGAAGTAATTATTTAACTTGTACGCAGCGTAGCGATTTTCCGATTTAGTTTTTTAAGATTAAAAGTGAGAAACCATGTTTTTAGATTTAACCGATAATAGCAACCACTCTGTTTATAGCTACTTAGTAGGCGGTATAAGCCCAAGACCGATTGCGTGGGTAAGCACGTTAAGTGAAGAGGGGGTTGCTAATATTGCGCCTTATTCGTTTTTTACTGTTGCTAGTTGTAACCCGCCGGTTTTAAGCGTAACGCAGGTAAACCCTCGCGATAATGCAAATAAAGATACGTTAAATAATTTACTCGCTACCAAAGAGTGCGTAGTTAATATTGTTAGCCATTCGCTTGTTGAACAAATGAACCAAAGCTGCGCTAACTATCCACGTGACGTGAGTGAGTTTGATGCTGCAAATATACAGCGTACCCCCAGCCAATTAGTCAGTGTGCCAAGTGCTGCTGCGTCAAAAGTGCGCTATGAATGTAAGTTGCGAGAGGTGATTACTATTTCAGATGAGCCAAGCGGTGGGCAAATGATGCTGTTAGATGTAGTGGGTATTTTTCTCGACGACACCGTTTTAGTGAACGGATATATTGATCCAACGCGTTTAGATGCGGTGGGTAAAATGGGCGGCGATTATTTTAGTACCACGAAAGACAAATTTGCACTAAAGCGCCCACAGTTATAAAGCAATGTTGGTAACCTATTATTCGGTTTGTGGTAAAAAGAATGCACTTATAGCACCCAAAAAACCAAGGGTGCTGTAAAGTAAAATTAGCTCAGCGGTTGATAAAAAAGCCTCGAGTAAACCTATACTACCCAGAAGTAGTAATAACACCCCAATTACCGTGTTACTTACCGATACATAATCGGTGCGTTTATTGCCCTCAGCCATATCAACAAGGTAAGTTTTTCGCCCTAAACGCACGCCTTGGTGTGCAACTGAGAGTAAAAAATACAATATAGGCATAACCCACCAATTTAGCAGTAGTGCGCTATACCAAGTGGCAATAACAAATACGGCTAAGCCATTAAATGTGACTAATATAGCGCTAAGCACTAAAACACGCTGGCTAGATAAATCACTGAGCCTGCCCCAAATAGGCGCCGAGACTAAACTAGCAAAGCCAGAAACGGCAATAAAAGTGGCAAGCAGAGAAAATTCAAAAGACTGTTTACTGGCTAAAACTATATAAAAAGGGGCACTTAGAGCTGAGCATAAAAGTAGCGCACGGGTAACAACAAAATGGGCAAATTGTTTATCTTTATAAAGCAGCTTAAGTTTAGAAAACGCATGCAGCAAGCCATTTTCACCGCCATCGGTTGCCCCTTTATATTCATTTATTTGGCTGTAAAAAAAAGCCGCGATCACCCACATTATTGCACCGAGTGCTAAGGCTATAATGACGGTGTTTTGATCTTTTTGTTGTGAAAAAAACCACATGAGCAAGCCAAACGTTAAGGTGGCAAAACCGGCAATACTGGCAGCTAAGCCACTAATATTACCGCGCTGTTGCTTAGGAATAACTTTTCCAAGCACATCTTTTGCGGCCACCGAGTTAAACCCTCTAGCTAAGCTAAATAAAATTAATAAACCAATAATGGCGTAACCCGCAAGCTTGCCCTCAAGTGTAAACGCGACACCAACCATAGCCAAAATACATAAAGACTGCACAATAGCGCCAATAACCCACACCCATTTACGAATAGGCAATTGGCGGATAAAGCCAGCAATAGCTAACTGTGGCAGCAGTGAACCCGACTCTCTAATAGGTACTAGCCAAGCAATAAAACTCGCTGGCACGTTTAAGCTTTGCATTAACCACGGCAGCGTTATTTTGGGATTGAGTAGCGCATCAGCAAACTTACTAAACAGTTGGCTTAGCAGTAAAGTAATAAAATTACCGGGGACTTCTTGGCATGCGTTATCGTCAATGGCCTTACACGCGCGAGCATCTTCTTCGTTATTTAAGCGTTTATAAATTTGCTCTTTTGTTAGTTTTTTCACTCTATTTTACCGCTGTATAAGTACAAATATTTATATATATTAAGATGATATGGTTAACATATCTACTTTACTCATTGTTTTTAAGCTCATATGGCAACCACTTTAGAAGTTTTTTAAATAATATGTCTTGCGCAATGGGCTTAGAAATATAGTCGTTCATTCCAACCTGTAAGCACTTAGCTTTATCGCCCACCATAGCGTTTGCTGTCATAGCAATAATAGTAATTGGGGGATTTTTACTTCCAGCTTCATTTACTCTTATATGGGTTGTGGCTTGGTAACCATCCATCACTGGCATTTGGCAATCCATTAAAATGAGTGAGTACGGGTTATGGGAAGTTGTTTGTTTTAAATATTCGAGCGCGTGCTGGCCATTTTCTGCAATATCAATGCTATTAATTCCTATTTTTTTAAGCGTGGTAGAGGCGACGATTTGATTAATGTTGTTATCTTCAACCAGTAAAATACGAATGTTTTTGTCCCACACAATATCATCGCTCGACAAAGGCTGAGTGTCAGATAAATCCTCAGTAATGAGGCTGCTATTACTATGCTGTTTATCGCTAAAGCAGGTCGATAGCATCTTAAAAAGATTTTGTGTGATTATGGGCTTTGTAACAATGGCTGAAAACCGAGACGCTTGATATAAATCGCGCTGTTTATTTAGCTCACCCGTGGTCATTAAAACAACATGCGCAGCCATAAGATCTACTTCTTTATCAAGGGTTTTACTTAAGGTTAAAGCATCGCCGTCACTTAGCTGCATATCAATCATAATTAAATCAAAACAAAGGTTTTGTTTTTCGATATATTGCTGACATATTTGCACAGCCTGCTTTGCGGATGGGCTGATTACGGCTGTTGCTCCCCATTTAGTAAACTGCTTGTGTAAGATAGAAGATTGAGTTTGATTGCTGCACACAATTAAAATATTTAACGATGACATATCTACAGGGGGTAATACTTTTTGTGGGTTTTTACTGCGTTTTAGAACAACATTAAAGCTAAAGTTACTGCCCTTATTTTCTTTAGATTGTACCTGTATATCACCTTCCATTAGGTGGCATAACTTTTTAACAATCGCTAAGCCCAAGCCCGTGCCTCCATATTTTCGTGTTGTTGAAGAGTCAACTTGAGAGAATGATTTAAATAGCTTGGCTTGTTGGGCTGCAGAAATACCAATCCCAGAGTCTATTACTTGGCAGTTAAAACGCATTTGATTATTGTTAATCGGTGTGAGTTTAGCAATAACTTGCACTTCACCTTTATGAGTAAATTTAAGCGCATTATTTACTAAGTTTGTTAAAATTTGTTTGAGGCGTCCGGCGTCACCAATGACAAAAGCGTATTCAAGGTGCTCTATATCTAGCATTAACGGAATATTTTTACTGTGGGCATGAATTGCTATTGTTTCGATAAAATCGTCGAGCATGTTACAAAGGTTAAACTCTAACTCCTCAAGCTCAAGCTTACCGGCATCCACTTTTGAAAAGTCTAAAATATCGTTAATAATATTTAATAAGGAGTTTGCACTATTGAGTGCAATGCTTACCTGATGGTGTTGTTTTTCATTTAATGAGCTATCTAAAATCAAATTAAGCATGCCTAATACGCCATTCATAGGCGTGCGAATTTCATGACTCATTGCTGCTAAAAACTCGCTTTTGGCAATGTTAGCCTGTTCAGCCGCCGCTTTTGCTTCAATTAATAATTGATTCGCTGCTTTTTGCTCAGTGATATCTTGCTGAATTCCCACGTAAGCTGTGAGTTGTTGCTGCTCGTTAAAAACAGGCGAGATTTGTAGGCTATTCCAAAATTCCGTGCCATCTTTTTTATAATTTAGTATTTCTATACGTTGAGTTTTTAATGTTTTTATTGCATTAGTAATAATATCTATTGCGTTCTTATCGGTGTTTGGCCCTTGAAGTAAGCTGCAATTTATTCCTAGCATTTCCTCTTTACTATAGCCTGTTATTTTTTCAAATTCAGAGTTTAAAAAGACTAAAGGAAAGCCTTGCACACTCGCATCGGCTATAGAAATACCCACATTACACGATTCGATTGCCTGCGCTAATAAATCATTTTGCTCTTTTGCTTGTTTTAATGCTTTTTGAGAACGTTTTTGCTCAGTAATGTCAGTTACAGAGCCTGCCATTCTAATTGCTTTATTATGCTCATTGCGCAGTGCCATCCCTTTTACTGTAAAATAACGATAAGCGCCTGATTTAGTCTTTAATCTATAATCGTAATTAAAGGGAATGTTGCTAATTAAGTGATTTGCTATTTGCTTTTTATGCTTGGTTATATCATCAGGGTGAAGTAACTTATAAAGTGCATCAGCACAGTGAGGCAAAGCGTTTTTATCGTTTTCGTCGTAGCCAAGCAATACGCTAATACGGGGAGAAAAATATACTTCATTTGTAACAATATCCCAATCCCAAATACCATCATTACTGCCCTTAACCGCCAGTTCGTAACGCGCTTCACTTTGCTTTATCGCTTCTCTTGAGGATTCTAAAAGCTTAAACGGGTTTAGTAGTAAGTGCCGACCAAATACAAACAGGAATAACGACGATAAAGCCATACTTACAATAATTGATATAGCAATATCGATTATGAAGCGAGTAGTTTTAGCAGCAATTAAATTGGCAGTAATGTAGTAGTTTAATGTTATATCTGTATTGCCAATGAGGTTTTGGTTAATACTGACATACTCGTCACCTTGATTTAAATTAGAATAATAAACCCATGGGCCTGCTAAAGTCAGTCCATGGCTTTCACGGTCAAAGTCGGTCGGTAGTAACTGGGTCATTGGCGTATTAAATTGCACCATAAGCACGCCCTCAGTAAAGTTATTATATTTTATAGGCACCGCAATGGTGAATAGGTCGGTATTGGTTGGCTTATTTAATATCACCGCCTTTTCTGTTTGCTCTTCAAGTAAGCTATTTATCCATGGTTGCTCAATTATACTCAGCTCGTTAAGCGAAGGGTCGTTACTAAAAACCACCTCTTTTAATACGTTTATAATCGTTATTTTTTCGGTGCTACCCATTATTTTATATTGAAAAAGGTAATCTTGGAGTAGCGCTTTTGAGGTGTCTGAACCCATTATGGCGTTAGATAAAATAGGTTGACGAGCAAGGTCATTAAGAATTTGTGTTCTTGTTTCTAAAAATAGTGTGAGGTAGCTGGTGGTGAGTTTAGATTCAATCTCAAGACTTTTACTTTACAAATCATAGATAGCTGTATTTGCACGATGACCAACAAACAGTAAAGAAATAGTCACTGATAATATTAAGCTCAATGCTAAAAAAGTATAAAAAGCATTATTTGTTGAGAGCTTAAATTTTTTATTTATTAATGCTCGCATTACTCAATATTGCCTATTGGGTTTTCGATAATGTGTATTTTTCCATCTGGCTGATAATTTGCCATGCATAAATCGTCAAAACCAAGTGCTTCGTGGGCATCAATATTATTAGCTGACCACACAGCAAAAGGATGTTGGTATTGTTTTATTAAGCCATTAACTGGCATGGTTAAGTTCTCAAGCGCATTTTTAATTTTTGCTCTGTTGTGCCCTGTATTATCGGTTAAAGTTATTTGTGATATGCCCTGTAACAATAGTTTTGTTAAGTCGTAGGCATGAATAAATCCAGCCGGAGAAATTAACTCAGTGGGTGCTACAGGGGTAGGCTTGAGGGATAAGCTTTGTGCTATAACATTTTTAGTTAAAGCGGTTTGCGGCGTTTTTAAAAATGAAAAACAGCTTTGTATAAAATGTAAGCTCAAGTTTGATTTTATGGCTTGCTCAACGTTGGCAAAAATACCCCCACCCGTTATTCCCCAATGACTAACAATAGGAAGGCGTTCATTTTTGGCAAAACTTGCCATCGCATTTATAAATACAGCCCCCTCAATGGCATTTCCAACAAATAAAATACACTCTGCAGGTGTATTTTTTATTTGATGTAGCATTAATTTGGCGTTATTTATTTTTGTGTTCCAGTTAAACCATTTTACTTGTGGTTTTATATCACCAAAGGCCTTAAGCATGGTGTTGTTGTTTGATTTTCCCCATGGCGTGTCTTCTAAAAGTAAGAGCGGATTTTTGCAATTTAGAGTTTGCGTTGCAAATTGGGCCATTCTATAACCGGCTTTTGTATCATCTACCGAGAGCCTAAATACCCAGTTATCATCGCTAGGGTATCGGGTAATAGACCCTCCGGCAGCCCAAGGCAGTAGTAGTAATAGTTTGTTTTTATTGATGAACTCTCTATTTTTTATATAGGGCGGGGAGTGCAATCCACCAATAAAAACCAGTGCATTGGGGTCTTTTAGAAACTGCTGCATGTGCAATAAGCTGCGATTCGCATTACCTCGGTTGTCTTTTTCAATCAGTGTGAGCTGATAATCTTGCACGTTATTATTAATCTCTGCTAAAGCAGTCAGCACCCCCATCTTCATTGCATAGGCCGATTCGTAATGGTTTGAATAGTCTGAGTCATGGTAGAGCGTTAATGTTTTCAGATCTTCGCTGCGTGCACTTAAAGGAAATGCTGCAATATAAAGTACACTTAAGAGGAGTACACAAACCAAAGATCGCATAATAAACTTTATGTTAGTAATTTTTATTAAAGTTAGTCCATTTTGGCGTGTTTTCCTGTTTTAAAAGGAAATTATTTAATTTTTTATAAAATATGAAACTGAAATATGATTCAGTGTTTTTTTATTAATGGACATAAAAAAGCCAGCTAAGCAGCTGGCTTATTGAACTGTTTTGACTTTTATTTAAAGTCTTGGGCCGTGTGGCGCTCTGCCATTTGCTCTTCTTCCGGGCCCCACGTACGATTAACGCGACGACCTCGTTTTACGCCTGGGCGTGCAGCCACTTGTTTAGCCCAACGAACCACATGGGTATAAGATGCAACATCTAAAAACTCTGCCGCGTCGTATAGGTCACCTAAAACCAGTGAGCCATACCACGGCCAAATAGCAATGTCGGCAATTGAATATTCACTGCCTGCCATGTATTCATTGTCACTTAAATGGCGGTTTAGTACATCAAGCTGGCGCTTAGTTTCCATGGTAAAGCGGTCAATCGGGTATTGCATTTTACTCGGTGCATAACTGTAAAAGTGGCCAAACCCACCGCCTAAGTAAGGTGCTGAGCCCATTTGCCAAAATAGCCAGTTACGACACTCTGTTTTGGCTTTGAGATCGTTAGGAATAAAGGCATCAAATTTTTCGCCTAAGTATTGTAAAATAGCACCTGACTCAAATATGCGTGTTGGCGGTGTGGTTGAATGATCCATCAGCGCGGGTATTTTTGAGTTCGGGTTGATATCAACAAAGTCAGAGCCAAACTGATCGCCTTCACCAATATTAATTAAATACGCATCGTATTCGGCATCGGTTAAGCCAAGCTCTAAAAGCTCTTCAAACATAATACTAACTTTTTGGCCATTGGGTGTTGCCAGCGAATAAAGCTGAAATGGATGTTCGCCAATCGGTAATGTTTTGTCATGAGTAGCGCCTGCAATGGGGCGATTTATACTAGCAAATTTACCACCACTTTCATTGTCCCATGTCCATACTTTAGGCGGGATGTATTCGTTGTTTTCACTCATAAATAACCTCTATCTTTATTAAACGCGTGTTTTAGTTGTTGCTTGCTGATTTTTTAATTTATCTGCTTTTGCTAGTTTATAACCTAAAAACAATCCACTTAATGCACCAAAAAAATGGCTCTCAAACGAGATATGAAAACGCTGCGGTAATACGCCCCAGATAAAGCCACTGTATAAAAATGCTACGATAATAGCGATGAAAATCGATTTAAATGAACGTCTTACAATGCCATAGCATAAAATAAAGCCCCACAAACCATAGATGACACCGCTTAGACCCACATGAATATTACTGCGGGCAAACATCCAAACTAATAAGCCACCTACTAAAGCGGTGAATATAAATACACTATAAAAGCGCTGTACGCTGTACTGGCAAATTAACCAGCTTAATACAGCAAATGGCAACATATTACTGGCAAAATGCCACCAGCTACCGTGTAAAAAGGGAGCACAAAGAATACCAACCAACCCTTGAATACTTCTGGGATAAATACCTAAACCGTTTAAATTAATGCCAGGTAGGCTATTAATAAGCTGCAATACAAAACAAATAATAATAATGCTAAAAATAGCAAAGCGGGTACTGGTAATAAGTGAAAGCGTGTTTGGTTTAGTGGCCATAGTGTGATCCTAATTTACCGAAAGTGTTGCCAGTATAGGAATTGTATAAGGTAATGAAAAGCAATTAAAAAAGCACAGCATAAAATGCTGTGCTGATTTGAGTTGTTGGCTGCTATTAACCTAGTTTAGTTAATAGCTTTTTAGCTGCAAGTTCTGAGCTTGCTGGGTTTTGACCGGTGATCAATAAACCATCTTCAAGAGCAAGCACGCCCCAGTCGTCGGTTTTTTGGTAATCGCCACCTTTTTTGATAAGTTCGTCTTCAACTAAAAATGGAACAATGTCAGTAAGTTGTACAGCAGCTTCTTCGCTGTTAGTAAAGCCCGTTACTTTTTTACCGGCGACTAATGCATTGCCATCAGCGTCTTTAACATTTAAAAATACCGCACTTGCATGACACACGCCAGCGACTGGCTTTTGCTCTTTAATAAAGCTTTCAATGAGCGATACAGAATCGGTGTTATCGACTAAATCCCATAAAGGGCCGTGACCACCAGGGTAGAATACGGCGTCATAATCAGAAGAGTTTACTTCGCTTAAAACTTTGGTATTTGCCATCAGTGTTTGTGCACCACTGTCTGCATCGTAACGTTTGGTTGCCTCAGTTTGAAAATCAGCAAGTGTACTAGTTGGGTCAATCGGTGGCTGACCGCCGTTTGGAGAAGCCAATGTCACTTCAATACCTGCATCAACAAATGCGTAATAAGGGGCTGCAAATTCTTCTACCCAAAAACCAGTTTTTTCGCCTGTGTTACCAAGCTCTGCATGTGATGTAAGAACCATTAGTATTTTTTTAGCCATGTAAGGTATTCCTTATGATGATTTAAATTAATTAATCTTGCTTGATAAATACTATATGCACTAAGAGAGCTTTAAACAACGATGATAAATTTAACTTAATTGATTCAATAATTGATACAATAAGAGGGTTGAAGTTAAAACCGCATTGGAGCACCTATGAAAGTCTCGTTTGAACAGTTAAAAAGCATGGTGGTATTTGCACAAATTGTAGAGCAGGGCAGCTTAACTGCAGCGGCAAAACAATTAGGGCTGACCCGTGCTGTAGCGAGTTATCACTTAAAAAAATTAGAAACACAGCTCGAAGTGACGCTACTTAACCGTTCTACCCGCACCATGGCGCTAACCGAAGCCGGAATGGCCTATTATGAGCGTTGCCGTGTTATTACAGAGCAAGCTAATGCCGCTAATCAGCAAATAGAAAATATAAAAAGTGAACCTCAAGGGCTATTAAAAATAAGTTGCCCTGTAAATGTAGGGATGCAGTTAATTGTACCGGCAATAAATACCTTTAAACGTCAGTACCCTAAAATTGATATAGATTTACAGCTCACGGATGACGTTGTGGATATTATTAAGCACGGGTTTGATTTTGCAATTAGAGGGGTTGCACTGCGCGATTCGAACTTACAAGCCACTAAGCTCACCACTATGAGTACCTGTATTTGTGGTGCGCCCGATTATTTTGCGCATTTTGGTAAACCCACCACACCCGATGAGTTGGCAAAGCATCAATGGGTGGTTTATCAATTAAGCAGTAAAACGCTGACCTTACAAAAAGAAGGCAAAAAGGTCGATATTACAATGCAAGGTAGTTTAAGCACCAATAACGCAGCTGCACGCACTGCGTTTGTAGAGGCGGGGCATGGTATTGGTCGTATTCCACTTTACGATGCATGGCCAAAAGTACAAGCGGGTTTGCTGCAAATTATACTTGATGATTATAAAAGCAAAGACATTGAACTTTATGGGGTGTTCCCGCCTGGGGCGGCGGGCTCTAAAAAACTGCGTTTGTTTATTGATTATTTAAAAGCGTATTTTGTAAAGCAACATACCGCATTAGGTATGCTTAAATAATAGCGCTTAAAGCACTCGGTTAAACAAAGCAACGGCTTGTTGATACATGGTGATAGCAAGTGCTGCGTCGTACCGCTCGCCTTCATCACGCATAAAGGCATGTTGCGCGTTCACTTCTTGCCATTGGTAATTAATACCCGTACTAACCGCTTGTTGATAAATTTTGTCGCGACCTTGTTGTGGCACATGGGGGTCTTGTTTTCCCCAAATAAAGTGGATTTCACCTTGTATATCGGCCATACGTTCAAATGAATTATTCCCTTTATGTGCGGGAAGAGTATCGCTATGAATATCAGTGGCATATAAGCAAAAAGCGGCTTTTATTGCGGGGTTTAATGCGGCCCTATAAGCTAAATGCCCACCAATACAAACACCCATTGCACCCACAGAGCCAGTACAATAATCGTGTGTTTGTACAAAGTCGATTAACGCTTGGGTATCGCTGTCGTGAGATTCAAGCGGTTTTGCCCATTTATCGTTATTGCCTTTATCTTTACCCGCATCATCATAAGCAAGCACTGTCCCGATAGGGTTAAGTTCATGAAATACTTCTGGCACAAGTACCACAAAACCATGGCTTGCTAAAATAGCAGCGCTGCGAGCAATCGGTGCGGTTTGCTGAAAAATCTCAGAGTAAAAAATAATGGCTGGGAATTGCCCGTGAGCGTGTGGGCGATAAACCGTGGTGCGCATTAAACCCGTTGGGGTAGGCAAGTCAGCATGGTGGTGTTGGATGATCATAAAAGCGCTCAATTAAATAATATATAAAATATATGGTAACTGAGCGCGATAAAATAAACACGTCTTAAAGTTTAAATACTTGCAGGCATGTTATTACAACTAGCATAGTAACTTACGGTTGCTGGCCAATCGGAAAAGATACCCATTACACCTACGTCTTGCGCTAACACATCAACCACAGTGAACATATCGCCATCGTTATCTATAACATCACTAATTGACTGATAATAATAACCGCCACCTTGTTTTAGAGGGCCTGAGCGCTCAAGACTCCATGCAATGATATTAAGCCCCGCGGCTTTAGCGTCAATGGCATACTGTGAGGGGACAATATTACTGTTGTTATCTATGCTTAATAGCATCCATATGGGTGGCGCAATAATTTTAACGCCGTCGTTTACGAGCTCTGCCATACTTGGCTGCCATGTTGCAGCGTTGTTTGGATCAAACCCTACATTGCTGTCGCGCCCATCTAAATAGACACTCTGCGCTGCAAATTCAGGATTAGTATTAATCCAATATTCTACGTCGGCTAAATTAAATGATTGCGGATACACTCGCGAGGCGGGTACTTCCATTTGCGTGTATTCATCCAGCATTTTTTGTGCGTATTGCGTTTGGGTCATACCGTTAAAAGGCATACTTACTTGAGGGGATTTAAGCTCTGGGGTCATTTTTACTCCCAGCTCTTTAAAGAGTGCAATACTTTGTTTGTGGGTCATGAGTGTACCAGAGGTGGCGTATAAGTCAGTGCGCCAACTGGGTGTACCTTTCATGTAATCGCTAACATTGGTGGCACTGGTGTTTGCGCCATCCATCTTGCCCTCAAGAGTTAAAAATTCTGCCAAACTAATATCACTGGTACAACATTTAGCTGAAGCAGGCGTGCCACTGTTAGAGTTTGCTGGGGTAAATGGTTCACTGCATTTAGCAGCCAATGTTGGAATGGCTAAAATATTGGTGGTGGTGTGCAAGTCGCACTGAGAATGACGACATACTAGCTCTTTATCATTGGTAAAGGTTACATCGCATTCGACAACACCTGCTCCCATACGAGCGGCTGCAATATAAGATTCTTTAGTGTGTTCTGGGTATTGCATGGGAGCACCACGGTGACCAATTGAAAAATCAGTACGGTAAAAAGGACCTTCCTTGCACGATTCTAATTTTGTTTTTAGTGCGCTGCTAGCCATATCGTCAACTAGGTAGTCTGGGCGAGTACCTAGTTGAATATTAGTGCCTTGTGCTACTTCTACAATAACTGGGGTAGGTACTTCAACAATTTCAACCTCAGTGTTGGTAACAACCACTTCTTTTTCGACTATTTTTACATCGTCATCACAGCCAGTAAGTGAGCTTAATAATAAAAAAGTTGTCAGAAAAGGTATGCGCTTCATTATTTGTCCTTAAAAATAAAAGTGGACGCTACCTTACTAATTATTAATGACAATTTCACTACAGAGTGATTAATTTGCTGATTTAGTCATTATTTGGTTTACCACTAAGGCAACCAGCATCACTCCCCCGCCAATGCTTAATCTAAGTAGGTCAGCGTCTCGATTCCAAATAAGCACATTAACAATTATACCGGCAGGAATAAGTAAGTTGTTCATCACCGCCAGCGCACCAACATTGACAAGCGTCGCGCCTTTATTCCACATAAAGTAGCCTAAACCAGAGGCCACAATACCTAAATAAATCAGTATGCCCCATTGAGTTGAGGTACTTGGTAATTTGTTAAGATCACCAAATAAGGCGTAACAGGCGCTTGCAACAATTAGTGCGCCAATAAAAAACCAACCAAATACGGTTTTATCATCGAGTTGTTTATTAAGCATTAATCGTTTGTAGGTTACTTGGCCGATGGCAAAACTAATATTAGCGCCTTGAACCAGTAATAATCCGACTAAAAAGTTACTGTCTAAGTTTTCATAACGAATGGTAATAGCACCTAGTACGGCAATAAACGCAACGATAAAAAACTGCGGATTAAACTGTTTATTTAGCGCATCGTTTAAAAGCGTAATGTAAAGCGGGGTCATTACAGTAAATAACAGCACCTCAGGCACACTTAAAAACAAAAATGAGTGGTAATAAAAGCCATACATAACCCCCAGTTGCAGTGCGCCTATCAGCATGAGTTTACATGCAAGGGGGGTGGGGATTTTCTTTAAAAAAGGCAAAAATACTAACGCTGCTAAAGCAACACGAATTAACACACTAAACCATGCGTCAACTTGGCCTGCTAAATACACACCAATTAAACTAAACGAAAACGCCCAAAGAAGGGTAACTGCAAATAAATAACCCATAACACTCATCTTGTCTTAAGTAATGGTGTCAGTTTATCTGTTATATATTGTTCTATAAACAATAAAAGCCCGCAAGCGGGCTTTTATATCAGTTGATTAAAAATATTAATTAATCAACTAAACCACGGCGCTTAAGCAGGGCGTCAGTGGTTGGTTTTTGGCCTCTAAACTCAATGTAGCTTTGCATTAAGTCACGGCTATTACCTTTTGATAGGATCTCTTTACGGAACTTATCGCCATTTTCGCGCGTTAAGCCACCGTTGTTTTCCATGTGAGCAAACGCATCGGCTGCAAATACTTCAGTCCACAGGTAAGCGTAGTAACCTGCTGAGTAACCACCTGCAAACGTATGGCTAAAGTAGTTTGATTTATAACGCGGCGGAACAGGGTAGTAATCAATACCATGTGCCTTTAATGCGTCACTTTCAAACTGCTGTACGTCAGTTATTTTCTTATCAGAACCAAATGAATGCCACTCCATATCCAGTAGTGCTGCTGCTAAATATTCAGTGGTACCAAAACCTTGGTTGAACTTTTGCGACTCAAGTACTTTATCAAGTAGTGCTTGAGGAATTGGCTCTCCAGTTTTGTAATGTTTAGCGTAGTTAGCAAGTACCGTTGGTTCAATCATCCAATCTTCGTGTGCTTGTGATGGAAATTCAACAAAGTCACGTGCTGTTGCAGTACCTGCTAGGCTTGGGTATTTAACGTCAGAGAATAAACCGTGTGCCGCATGACCAAACTCGTGGAACATAGTTGATACTTCGTCAAACGTCATGAGCGTTGGCTCGCCTTCAGCCGGCTTTGGAATGTTTTGTGCGTTGTAAATAACAGGTTTAGTGCCTTTTAAGCCGCTTTGGCTTACGTATGCACTCATCCATGCACCACCACGCTTACCTTCACGTGCATATGGGTCCATGTAAAATAAACCAATGGCGCTGCCATCGGCGTTAAATACTTCAAATGCCATTACATCGTCGTGGTAAACCGGCAGGTCTTTACGCTCTTTAAAGGTAATACCGTAAAGTTTTTCCATAGCGAAGAACAGGCCGTTATGGATAACCGACTGCATTTCAAAATAAGGCTTAACTAAGGCTGGATCTAGGTCGTATTTCTCAGCGCGTACTTTTTCTGCGTAGAAAGACCAATCCCATGGTTTAAGTTCAAAGTTTTCACCCGAATCATTAATTACTTTTTGAATTGCTTGTGCTTCTGCTTTCGCTTTTTCAACGGCTTTTGGCGCTAAGTCATCTAAAATGCCGTACACGTTATCAGTAGTTTGCGCCATGCGTGAAGTCATTACATAAGAAGCCCAATCTTTAAAGCCTAACAGTTCTGCTTTTTGTGCGCGCAGGTTAGTTTCTTTAATAATGATAGGGCCATTTGTTTTAGCAGCACGATTGGTTGATGCTTTAAAAATTTGCTCACGTAGTTCGCGATTTTCAAGGCTTGCTAAAATAGGTTGTTGCGTGGTGTTAACTAAGGTGATCATGTAGCCATCTTTGCCTGCTTTTTTAGCAGCGGCTGCAAGACCGGCAATTTCACCTTCAGATAAACCCGCTAATTTGCTTTTATCTGTTACTAAAATGACATCTTCTTTAAACGATTTTAATACGTTTTGAGAAAACTCAGTTGATAGTTTTGCAAGCTCTGCGTTGATTTCACGCATTTTTGCTTTTTCAGCATCGTTTAATTTTGCACCGGCTTTTACAAACTGTTTGTAGTAAAAATCGACTAGGCGTTGATCTTCAGCGCTTAACTTATCTTTATTGTCGTATACCGTTTGTACACGTTTAAACAATGCACCATTTAAATAAATGTCATCAGAGTGAGCCGAGAACACAGGCGCCATTTTTTTATCAATGCGTTGGTACTCATCGTTAGAGATAAGACCTGATAAGTTGTAGAATGCAGCTGATGCGCGGTTTAATAACTCACCAGCAAGTTCCATTTCTACCAAGGTATTTTCAAAAGTAGCTGGTTCTGGATTATTGGCAATTGCCAAAATTTCTGCATTATGTTGTGCAATACCTGCATCAAATGCAGCTTCGTATTCAGTGGTACCAAACTTATCAAACTCAGGAGCCATGTATTGTAATGGGCTTGGTTTAAATAATACATTGCTTGCGTTGATATCTTGCACTTGTGCTGTGCTTTGTTGTTTTGTTTCTTGGGTGCTTTCAGAAGAACAGGCAGATAATAAAAGTGCACTAGCAATCGTAGTGGCAATCAGTGTTTTACGCATAATAACTCCATAAAAAATAGTAGCCGAAATAGGCTTTTCGAGTCGAAAACCCAGTTAACTTACCAAATTTTGACTTATATACAACAAAGTTTATCGATTTAAAGCGGGATTTAAACGCAAATTAGGTGATAAAAACTCGGTATGTAAATAAAAAAGTAGAAAAATACAGCAATTATGCAATTAGCTTTAAATTTGTTGCTGCGTATTTAAGCTAACCGCATGCTAAACTTGGGGTATTATTAGCGCATAAAAATAATCGTTTGTGTGCGACCTTACACATGGAAAATCAATGAACTTAGAACAAATTAATCACATTCTCGCCTTCGTATTGTTTAGCTACAACGACATTCACATTACCGTGGCAAAAGTAATTCAAGTGCCGCTAATTTTGTTTACTATGTGGGTTGTGGTGACTCAGATTGGCAAGTTAATTAAAAAGTCATTACTTGCACGAAAAATGAGCCCAGATGCAGTACATTTATTCACGCGTTTTTATTTTATTTTAAGTATTGCGATTTTACTTTTTACCTCCCTTGAGGTGCTCAACATTCCACTAACCGCATTTGCCTTTGTATCGGGTGCTATTGCCATTGGTGTAGGGTTCGGTGCACAAAATATTATTAATAACTTTATTAGTGGCTGGATATTAATGTGGGAGCGGCCAATCCGTATTGGTGACTTTTTAGAGGTTGGCACTGCAAAAGGGGTGGTTGAAACCATTAATACTCGCTCTACTCGTATTCGCAGGAACGACGGTGTTCATATGCTAATACCCAATAGCCAGTTATTAGAAAACACTGTAACCAACTGGACGCTTATTGACGGTAATGCGCGCTCATCTGTGAGCGTAGGCGTAGCTTATGGCTCTGATGTATTACTAGTTAAAAAGTTAATTCAGCAAGTATTAGATGAACATGAGGCAATATTGGCAACGCCTCAATCAACCGTATTGTTTGATGACTTTGCCGACAGCTCGCTGGTCTTTAATGCTATTTTTTGGGTGTGCGCTGAATCTGAAACTCGCTTAAGACAAGTGCGCAGTGATATTCGCTTTAGTATTTATGAAGTGTTTGAACAACACGATGTGGTGATTGCATTCCCGCAGCGAGATATTCATATTGATGGTGAAATTGCACTGACGCGTTCTTTAGTGAAAAAGTAGTATCTAGAAAGTACCGCTTTATTTAGCTATATTTTTTAACAGCTCATTGTAAGGACATACGTCCGCTTTTTGGCTGTTTAGTTGCTAAAAGTACACTAAAAGTCGGGATAGTGCGCTTAAGTGTTAAAAATAAGTTTATATTTTTAACGCTCAGTATGCGGTAAATTAATTACAGCATGGTATAATCTCGCGCATTCAGTCAGCCTTATTTATGCCGTTTTTGTACTCTCGGTAATAAGGTCCGCGCCGCATAGAGCAAGTCGCGAAAAATTGACTGAATCCGTAATTATGTAATTGCGCAACACATCAACCGTTGAACAAGAGTGCACTAAAAAGGTTAACCCCGACATGAAAGCAATGAAAAGATCTACGTTAGCAACCCTTATCAATGCAACGTTGTTCTCTGCCGTAGCAGGTACTTCAATTTCAGCCCTAGCTGCTGAGCAAGAAACTACTGCTAAGAAGAACCAACTAGAAGTTATTCAAGTAACTGCTCGTAAACGAGTAGAAAACGCTCAAGAAGTACCTGTTGCTGTTTCAGCCCTGCAAGGCGACAGTTTAGATGCTTACAGCTCAGCTGGTA
Source organism: Pseudoalteromonas sp. SiA1 (assembly GCF_018732205.1). NCBI lineage: Bacteria > Pseudomonadati > Pseudomonadota > Gammaproteobacteria > Alteromonadales > Pseudoalteromonadaceae > Pseudoalteromonas > Pseudoalteromonas sp. SiA1. The sequence continues at coordinate 1,017,424 of NZ_CP076084.1, forward strand.
TGGATATTCGTTTTATGAATGCGAAAATCCCAAGTTTATCTATTGAATCTTCATTTGGCCGTTCATTCCCACGCTTTTATGTACGTGGTTTAGGTAATACTGATTTCGATTTGAATGCTTCACAGCCTGTGTCACTTGTGGTTGATGAAATTGTACAAGAAAATGCTATTTTAAAAGGTTTCCCTGTATTTGACGTAGCCCGTGTTGAAGTGCTTCGTGGCCCACAAGGTACGTTGTTCGGCCGTAATACGCCTGCTGGTCTAGTTAAATTTGATACCGTTAAACCAAGTCAAGAATTTGAAGGTTATGGCTCTGTATCATATGGTAGCCGTGGCGCAGTTGATTTTGAAGGCGCTGTTGGTGGTTCATTAACAGATCGGTTATCAACACGTGTTTCAGTACTTTGGCAAGATAAAGACGATTACATTGATAATCGTGCACCAGGTTTTGAGCAAAAAGATGCCTTAGGTGGTTACACTGAACAAGCAGCCCGTATTCAATTTTTATATGATGGTGACGATTTCACTGGATTATTTAATTACCATGTTCGTGATTTAGATGGCTCTCCAATTGCCTTTCGTGCTAACACTATCAAGCCTGGCACTAATGACTTAGTTGATGGTTTTGAAAATGATGTGGTTTACCACGATGCCGCATCGCGTGCGACGCAACAAGTGGAATCACAAGGTGCAAGCCTTAAACTTGAGTGGGACTTAGCTAACCACACAGTAACGTCAATCTCTGGTTGGGAAAGTGCAGAAATTTACTCTCGTGCTGACATTGATGGTGGTTACGGTGGATTCTCTATCAATGATGTTCCAGTAGCTATGGGTCCTGGTTTTATTCCTTTTTCTTCAGAAAGTGCTGATGGTATTCCAGACCAAGACCAATACACGCAAGAGTTACGTTTATCAAGCAACTTTGCTGGCGATGTAAATTACCAGGTGGGTGTTTTTTACTTTGATGAAGCACTGACAATTGAAAACTTTAGTTATGATACGGCTAATAATGGCGTATTAAATGGTTTTGTTAGCCAACAGCAAGACACTAAAGCATGGGCTGTGTTTGGCTCAGTTGACTACACCATTACTGATGATTTAAAAGTAACAGCAGGCCTGCGTTACTCTGACGATGAGAAAGAGTTCTCAGCAAATCGTACGCTTAGCCCTGTAGGTGGTGCTGCTACTTACATTGAAAAAAATGTAAGCGATGATCACGTAAGCTGGGATTTATCGGCTAACTACAAAATCAACGATGACGTAAACTGGTATGGTCGTATTGCTAACAGTTTCCGTGCACCGAGTCTTCAAGGTCGTATCTTATTTGGTGATGAAGTAACCGTTGCTGATTCAGAGACTGTTACTTCGTTTGAAACAGGTATTAAATCTGATGTGTTAGATGGCCAAGGCCGTGTTAACGCAACGGTATTTTATTACACCATGGACGACCAACAGCTAACGGCTGTAGGTGGTGGTGCTAACTTTAACCGCTTATTAAATGCTGATAAAACAACTGGCTACGGTTTCGAAATTGATTCTGAGTGGGTGTTAACGGATGAGCTAAATGCCACATTTAACTTAAGCTACAACAAAACCGAGCTTAAAGACAAAGATTTAGCCGTTGCTGTGTGTGCACAATGTACTGTTACTGATCCTACGTTCCAAGTACCAGGCGCATTTGGTCCTGAAGACCGTGCTATTTTAGATGGAAACAGCTTACCGCATGCTCCAGAGTGGATCTCTAACATCACACTTCGTTACACTAAAGAACTCGCTGAAGGTGAATTCTTCACTTACGCTGATGTGTCTTACCGTAGTGAAATTGACTTTTTCTTATATGAATCAGTTGAGTTTGAAGGTAAGCCATTAACAGAAGTAGGCCTACGTGCTGGTTATGCATGGGCACAAGGCGACTACGAATATGAAGTATCAGCATTCGTGCGTAACCTATTTGACGAGCAACAAGCAATTGGTGGTGTTGATTTCAACAACAACACAGCAATGGTTAACGAAGAGCGTTACATTGGTGCTGAATTTAAAGTTAACTTTTTCTAATCGATTAAATTAACGTTAAATTGTATTTAATGACAAAAGCCTACCATGTGTAGGCTTTTTCTATTTTTGTAGAGCTGCTAAAGTAGCGCTCATATGTTTATTAAAGAGAAAAAGTAATGGCTGGATTTTGGAATTACCGTGTAATTTTTTGTGAAGCAACCAAAGATGAAGCGGCGCAATATCAAATACATGAAGTGGAATATAACCTAAATGGTAAAGTAACTAACTGGTCAGAAACGGGTGCAGCGCCGTTTGGTACCACGTTAGATGAACTAAAAGATGATGCTGAGCGCTTAAAAACCGCATTTGAAAAACCCGTACTTAAAGTGATGCGCAAAGCCCGTGGTTACGAGTTAGTTGATGTAAACACCGGTGAAGACGCTTATGCTGAGCCGCCAGCAGGCTTGACTGAGTAACACACATTAATGAAAGGTGCTTAGGCACCTTTTTTAATATTCAGGGCATAGGCTAAACAGCTAAACAGCTAAACAGCTAAACAGCTAAACAACAAGGAGAAAGTATGTCTATTGAAGCGGTATTATTTGATATGGATGGCACGTTAGTTGATTCTGAAAGTGTGCATTATATCTGCTGGAGCCAATTACTTGCGCCTTTTGGTGTACGTTATGACGAAGATGATTTTTGCCAGCGCTTTTCAGGGCGCCCCACGATTGACGCCGCAAAGGAAATAAAACAAACCCATAACTTGTCTGTGAGTAGTCGCTATTTAGCGGATGAAAAATACCGTTTGTTTAGCAAATACGTTAAAACCAATTTACCGCCTTTAATGCCTTATGCTGCAGATATTTTATTCGCGGTTAAAGAGCAAGGCTTAAAAATGGCGTTAGTAACAGGCAGCGCACGCCATGAAGCTGAGCCAATACTAAAAGGATTAGGGTTTTATGATTTATTTGATACGGTGGTTACAAAAGACGATGTAACCAATCCAAAGCCTGCCGGTGATCCTTATTTACTAGCACTTAAAAATATGAAGGTCGCTGCAAAAAATGCGATTGCTGTTGAAGATACCTTCACTGGTGTAACAGCAGCAAACAATGCAGCCTTAGCCGTTGTAGCGATTGCTAATAAGCACACTGAGCAGCACGACTTCAGTAAAGCAACACAGCAAATGCATAACCTTGAAGAATTTTGGCAATGGCTTCAATCTCAACTATAGTTTAAGCCATATTTAAATTTGCAAGGATGCAGTTATGGTTACTATTCAAAGATACCTATTTATTTTTTTTACGCTTTTTAGTGCGAGTTTATTAGCGCAATTGCCGCAGGTGCAACTCGCTGATGTTTATGATGAAACTAAGCATAACGATATTCGCCAATATTTGGTGAGTGAAAAGTTTGACGGCGTTAGAGCAATATGGACGGGGAAACAATTTGTTACCCGCCAAGGTAATCCAATTAATCCTCCTAAGTGGTTTACCGCCCCTATGCCTGATGTTTGGTTAGACGGTGAGTTATGGACCCAGCGGGGTCAATTTTCTGTTCTCAGTGGTATTGTTAGAACAAAAATACCCAACGACTTACTCTGGCAAACAGTGACTTATCAAGTATTTGATATGCCAGATACAAGCACGCCTTTTCATCGTCGCTATCAAAATTACCTGTCACTCATTACTAAGTTAAATAGCTCACATATTAAGGCGGTTAAGCAATATCAATTTAGCGACAATCAGCAACTAAGTGATTACTTTAATGAGATCACCAAACAAGGTGGCGAGGGCGTTATGCTTCATTTAGCAGAGGCTAAGCATACGAGTGGTCGCTCTAGTGCATTGTTAAAACTCAAACCTTATTTGGATGCTGAAGCGCTAGTTATTGAATATTTACCAGGTAAAGGTAAATACACAGGTATGCTCGGGGCATTGCGAGTGCAAACCAAGCAAGGCGTAACCTTTTCTATTGGCACGGGCTTTAGTGATGAAGAACGCAAGCGTCCGCCAGCCATTGGTTCAACAATCACTTATCGATACCACGGATACACTAAAAATGGTTTACCGCGTTTTGCTAGCTTTTTGCGAGAAAGACCCGAAAAATAAAGAGTGTAGGCCAATTCAGTATATATTTTTTAGCAATTATGCTAAATTGCGCGGCCTTTTTGGTAATGTTTGGTGATCTATGTTTGTTGGTTTTGATTATGGTAGTTCTAATTGTGCTATGGGTGTTTTAAACGAAGAGCGTGTTCAGCTCATCCCTTTAGAGCAAGGCAAACATTATCTTCCATCAACTTTATACACACATCATAGCGCCTTAGTCGTTGATTTTGTTGCGCAGCATTTGCAGGGCTCAGAGCATGAGCATGCCTATAAAACCGCGCGCCAACCCTTACTTAATACACTCCCGCGAATTAAATCAGACCTAGACTTACAAGCCGGCGACGACACTCTATTTATTGGCCGTGAGGCAATTAGTGAATATGTACAATTTCCTGAAGAGGGTTATTTTGTAAAATCCCCTAAATCATTTTTTGGCGCAACGGGCTTAAAGCAAGGGCAAATCAATTTTTTTGAAGATATTGCCACAGCAATGATTTTAAAAATAAAACAACGTGCTGAATTATCGTTAGGGTATACGCTGAGCCAAACTGTTATTGGGCGCCCAGTGAATTTTCAAGCGGTCGGTGGTGAGCAGTCAAACCAACAAGCCGTGGGTATTTTAACACGCGCAGCAAACAGAGCGGGCTTTAAAGATGTTGAGTTTTTATATGAGCCACTCGCGGCTGGGATTGATTATGAAAGTGATTTAACGCAAGACCAAAAAGTATTGGTGATTGATATTGGCGGTGGTACCAGTGACTGCTCATTTGTACAAATGGGGCCAAGTTTTAGGAATAAGCAACAACGAGATGCAGACTTTTTAGCGCATAGCGGAAAGCGAGTAGGCGGAAACGATTTAGATATTGCTTTGAGCTACCATGGTTTAATGCCGTTACTCGGGCTTGGCAGTACGTTTAAGTCAGGTTTACCACTACCTAATCAAGCATTTTGGCAAGCTTGTAAAATTAACGATGTGAATTTACAGAGCCAGTTTTATAGTGCCCAGCATTATCGTGAACTCAGTGCGCAGTTACGCGATGTCAGCGCTCCTGAACTTTATAAACGACTTATTCACTTACAGCAAAATAAGCAAGGTCACCAATTAGTTCAACAAGCTGAAGCGGCTAAAATTGCATTAACATCCGCAAATAGTTTTAATTGTGATTTAGCCTTTTTAGATAACTCATTAAGCAAAGATATTTCAGTCGCTGATTTAGCGCTTGCTGTTGACGATAGCATTAGTCAGATTGTTACCTTGGCTAAACAGGCAATTACTGATGCGAATACCACTCCCGATGTGATTTACTTAACGGGAGGAAGTGCACAGTCTCCATTAATTAAAGCGGCGTTGAGTGAGCATTTAGGCAACATAAAAATGGTGAACGGTGATCACTTTGGTAGTGTAACTGCTGGCCTTACTAAATGGGCCAGCATGCTTTATAAGTAAGCTACTATAGAGATATTTGTCGGGTTGCGAGGTACTTTTCGTAATCTGGCAATGTTCGCTCAAGCTCTATATCCATTAATGGTGAGCTAAGTAGCATATCGGCACTCACTTCATTACACGCCACAGGAATATTCCACACAGCAGCTAAACGGAGAAGAGCTTTAACATCAGGATCATGCGGTTGCGAGGCTAAAGGGTCCCAAAAAAAGACTAATACATGTATTTCATGCTCCGCTATTTTCGCCCCGAGTTGTTGATCGCCGCCCATAGGGCCACTTAATAATTGAATAACATCAAGCCCTGTTGTTTTCTCAATTAAATGCCCAGTAGTCCCTGTGCCATATAAAGTGTGTTTACTTAGAGTGGCCTTATGTTTTTCGCACCATAACTTAAGCGCGGCTTTTTTGCCGTCATGTGCTACTAAGGCTATATTTTTTTGCGCAGGTAGAGATTGTATTTTTTGATCCATGCTGATTCTTATTAGTTAGAGTAATAAATTGATCGCCAAGGCAATAAATACAATGCCTGTGAACCTATCAATCCAGAGCTGGCTATTTGGGTGATTTCTAAAAAATTGAGCTATTTTATCGCCGAAATAAATATACGTGCAGTCAATCGGAAAAGCAAAGATTGGATAAAGTAGCCCAAAAAATGCCAGCTGAAAGGTTGCAGATGACAAGCTAGGGTCAACAAATTGTGGGATAAAAGCAATAAAAAACAAAGCCACCTTAGGATTAAGCACTTCTGTCATCATGGCTTGAAACATGACATTTTTGTTTTTATTGGTTGTAACATGCGGTTTATCGCTTTGCTCACAAGATGGTGGCATAAACGTGCCTTTAAGCATCATAAAACCTAAGTAACATAAATAGGCTGCACCTGCATATTGTACGCTGGCATAGGCTGTTTCAGAGGCTTTTAAAATAGCACTTAAACCAACAACCGCAAAAAATGTATGTACTACGCCACCTAAAGCAAAGCCAAAAGCACTTTGCATACCTGCTTTTCGCCCGTTAGCAAATGTTTGCGCCATTAAAAACGCGTTTGATGGCCCAGGCGCAACGGCCATTAAAAAGCTGGCGAGTAAAAATGAGAGCAAAAAGTCAGGGTTGATCATTAAACAGTACTAGAAAGATGTGATGAGTGATTTTATCAAGCAAATACAAAAATAAAAAGCGGGCATATTGCCCGCTAAATTGAGGATACTAAGTTGTTATAAAACTAGCCGTTATACTTTTAAACATAACGAAGTGCTAAATTTATTAAAAACTAACGGTGATATTATTTGAACACAACGTAGTGCTCAGCGCTTCACATACTTGATATGTATACGTACCACCCCCCTTTAGTATTTATACTGTCGGTGTAGGCATTATTATTTGCAGTGGTAATGACTTTGCTACTATTGCGGTAGATATCAACTTGGCTTGTTGCTGCGCCATTCCAACTTAAATCAACAAATTTAGTGCCTTTTGATTTGTAACCTGAAGCGCTAAGAGAGATATCATCTACGCCTGGCTCGGGATCAACACCACCAGTATAGCCACCCGCACAGCCGTTTGCTGTAAGGTAAGCATCAGCGTCTGCCGCTTTTACAATACCATAGCCAAAGTAATCATCACGACCAGCAGCCCCTTGATCTTGCGCAGTTGCTTTTAACGCATCGCGAATTTCTGTGCCTGTACAGTCGCTATGGTTAGACCATACTAGCGCAGCAATACCTGAAACTGCAGGCGTTGCCATTGACGTTCCAGTCATAAAGCCATAATCAGTTGCGCCAATATTAATTGTCACGTTTGTACTAGCAACTAATGCGCTACGATCTTCAAATGCAGCGCCTACAGCAGGAATTGAAGTATTGTTGGTATCACCTAGTGTTGCGTATAACATGCCGGCTTCATTGTTGATAATAACCGCACCTAAACCGCCTGAGTTTTCACAGTTAGCAACTTTGTCATAAAATGAAACAACGCCGCGGTCAATCATACATACTTTACCAGCCGCTGCTGGATCAACTGTTTCGCCGGTCCCCATAAAGTAGGCACTCGCCGTGACTTGACCTGCATTTTCCATTGCTGATGAATTATATGCTGTGCCATCGGCTGACATACTCGCTGCTGTAGCCATACCTGCAGGGGAGGTTGATAGCGTATCAACACCACCGGCTGTTACTTCTACACAAATGGTTTCATCGTTTGTTGCACGTTTACCACGACCTGATGAACAACTTGGGAATTGTGAAAAATCAGCAATTTGATTATTGGCATCATTAGCACCAACCATCATAACTGACGGGTAGCCTGCAGGATAAGAACGTACGTTATTACCATCATTACCCGCGGCAGCAACAACAAGGCCGCCTGCATTAGTAAAGTTAGCAAACGCATTTGATTCTGTACTGTTTGAGCCGCCGCCCCCTAAGCTCATACTAATAATGTTCGCACCTGCTTGAGAACATAAATCTGCTGCTTGAGCCAAGTCAGATGAGTAACCCCAGCCTGATTCGTTAAATACTTTAATAATGTGCATTGCCACACCCAGTGCCATACCCACAACACCAAGGTTATTATCTGCAGCACCAATTGTACCGGCTACGTGAGTACCATGTGGGCCGCCATTATCAAACCAATTACCGGTGCCACTGTCGTTGTCACCGGTGATGTTGCCCCAAATAAAGTCAGGGTTTGAGCTATCTAAGCCGGAATCGATAACACAGACTTTCATGCCTGCATTGGCATCAAAAGTTACTTGATCAACCTGTGATTGATAAACGGCATAAGGCGTAATTTGCTGCTGCATTGCATCGCCTACATCATTGTTAAATAATGACATAGGTACACGCTTATGATCTTCTTCAATGAGTTTAATATGTGGGTTGTTGAGTAGGCTTTTTAAGCTACTTAAATCTTGACCAGTAAATTTTGCGGCAATAAATCCATTACCATCTACTTTAATCTCACCACCTAGTTTTTTAGTAAGCGCTTTAACAACACCTTTTTATTATTATCAACTTGAATGATGAAGCGATCGTTTGCAGCATGGGCAGTTCCGGCTGCAAAAATACCAGTAAGAACTAATGCTAAGGCGAGTTTATTCTTTTTCATATTATAATATCCTAGAATTAATTGGTTAACCTTCTGTTAACTTAAAACGACATTAAAATAATAAAAAGCAAAAAATAATGTGTTTTATCTACAAAAATAAATTATTTAACTAAAAATTAATCATTTTAAAACAAAAAATATATACTTTGTTTGGATTAGGGGCGGCTAATCAAGTAGCACCTGAATTAGCCAAAATGAGAGAAGTATTGAAAATGCGTTAGTGGCTAAGCATATTTAGCATAACGAAACAGTAAATAACAAAATGGAATTAATAATAGAAAGTGCGTACCAATAAGCTCTGGGGTTGATAAGTTTAAGTATTGAGTAATAAAAACCAATAAGCTTGCTCCACTCATTTGCATTGCTCCCAAAAGAGCAGAGGCGGTGCCTGCTTGTTTAGGAAATAAACTCAAAGCACGCCCAGCGGCAGACCCAAGCGTCAAGGCAAAACCAAATGCTGCAATGAACATAGGGATCATTAATGCCAATGGCGTTTTATATTGGCTTAATAACAACATAAGTAAGCCGGCACTCACTAGCACTAAAAGGCCTATTTTTAAAGCTCTTTTAGGTTGGCGTTTAATGTAAATAGGCATAATAAAACTAGCAAGAATACTAAGCACCGCATTGAGCGAGAACCAAAAGGTAAAGTCGGCTACGCTGCCACCTAATTCAGTAATGAGCCAACCGGGAGCCAGTGTTACAAACACCAATATGGCTGACATAGTGACCATACATAACAAGCTATTAAATAAAAATAATGGAGTTGAAATGATGGGGAAAAAGCGCCTTAAATCTAAAATATGCCCCTGGTAATAACTGTCTGCTGGTCGTGTTTCCCTAAACAAGAACAAAGTGACAATAAACCCCAGTAATGCAAAACCGGTTAAAAATAGAAAGTTCATTTGCCAACCAAACTGTACGGTTAGCCAAGCACCTAAAATGGGCGCTAATGCTGGAATAAAGCAAACTATACCGTTTAGATAGGTAATTATTTGGCCACTGCGTTCACTACCAAACTTATCTCTTACTATTGCAAAAGCGACAACAAAGGTGGCGCACGCGCCTAACCCTTGAATAGCACGAGCAAACATCAGTACTAAAAAGCTAGGAGCATAATATGCCCCCAATGCCGCCAGACCATACAAAGCGACCCCAGTTAAGGCGACGGGCTTTCTGCCAAAACGATCAGCGAGTGGACCTGCAATTAATTGCCCCAAACCAACAGTAAGCATAAAAATAGCCACCGTTTGCTGTACTTGCTTTTCGCTCACTGAGAATTGCTCTGCGATAGTGGGAAAGGCAGGCAGGTAAATATCAATGCCCATCGGACAAAAAATGACGAGTAACGCTAATATAAGTAATAAAGTAAAATTGGGTTTAGCGGGCTGTGTATGCATCAGGTCTCCTTTTGTCGGTATTTTAAGTGGCGACTGATGAAAAAGAAAGGGCTTATGGCCGATGTATCAGCCAAGTTACCTACTTTTAACCTTATTATGATTATTTTTGTTTAAGTATCACACTTCTTTAAACTGATCCGATGTGTTAATTTGCTTTTTAAGCAAAGACAATGGAAAAATAATAATGAGTAATGAGTCTGCATTAATAAAAACATGGCATAAATTTAAAAAGTGGCCATGCGGTAACTGGCTTTTCAGTAAAGCAGTGTGTTTCAAGGCACCTTATTTTGGCTCTATGAAACCCACTATTTTAGATTTAAAAGCAGGGCACTGTAGTGCTGTGGTTAAAAACACACGCCGTGTACATAATCACATTGGAACAATTCATGCGATTGCTCAATGTAATTTGGCTGAGCTGTGTGCAGGAGTAATGGTGGATGCGACGGTACCGTATAAAACACACCGTTGGATACCTAAAGGTATGACAGTACAATATTTAGCTAAAGTAGACACAGACGTTACCGCGATTGCTGAAATTGAGTTACCTCATCAATGGATTGATAAAGAAGATTTAGTGGTGCCGGTAAAGCTTTACAATACCCGAAATGAGTTGGTGTTTACTGCAGATATAACCATGTACATCACAAAGAAGAAGTAATTGCTAAATTATATTTTTTATATAAAGCATTAAAAACAATGGTTTAGTTTATTGACTAAACCATTTTTTGTTCAGGTTTAACTTTTTGCAGTAGACGACTTGTTTACAAACGAAAGGCCACTGTCTTCATTATCAACAATGGCTTTTACATCGTTAACCGGTTTTGGTTTATCTTTAGCATGCTCAATGACTTCTTTTTCAAAGCGCTGCTTTAAACTACCTTCAATAATCGCACCGGCTTCTATGCTTAGTGTGTCATGAAAAATATCGCCAAGGACATGGGCATTATTTTCGATCTTCACTTCGCTTGCATTTAAAGAGCCTATGATTTTACCTTTAACAACAACGCTGCTCGCCTCAACAACGCCTTCAACAACACCGGAGGAGCCGATAACTAAATGCTCAGCTTTAATATCACCGTCAATACGTCCATCGAGTTGCACTTCACCTTGGCTAACTAAAGAGCCCGTAATACGCACATCGTTAGAAATAATTGAGGGAGTATGACTCACTCGCTTGATTGATGAGTCCGTTTTTGCTTGTTTATTTTTACCAAACACGAGAAAGCGCCTTTGTTATTTTTAGTGGATTGACATGCTTGTCGTCTATTAATACTTCATAGTGTAAATGAGTACTTGTACTTCTTCCGGTACTGCCCATTAAACCAATGACATCGTGCTTTGCAACAACTTGGCCTTTTTTAACATTAACTTTGTTTAAGTGACCAAAGCGCGTTACAACGCCATTTTTATGTTCTAATTCAATAAAGTTACCATAACCACCATTGCGGCCAGCTCGGCGTACCGTTGCATCGGCAGGGGCAAAAATTTCTGTTTTATGCCAGCCAGCTAAATCAACGCCTTTATGAAATGCGCGTCTTTTATTCATGGGATCTTTTCGAAGCCCAAAGTTGCTCGAAATATAATATTTTGCGGCAGGTAAGGGTAATGTGTTCGGCAAGGCGGTTAAAAAGTTTTCTAGCTGATTTAAAACAAGCAACTTATCGGCAATTGCTAAAAATGTATTGGGTATTTTACTTTCATCAAGTATGTCCAGCGGGCCACCTTGCGCCGTTGTTTGTGCCGCTAAGGCGAGGTGCTGTGCAAGTGCATTTTCAAGACCTGTGTCTTGCAATATCTCTAAAATAGCGTCGTGGCGTTGATTAATTTGCGCAGCTAATAAGGTAAAATTAGTATCGTATTGTTCATTTAGTAAAGTATAGCGCTGCTCAAAACTGGTGGCGCTATTATGGGCATGTTTGTTTTGTGACTTGTCATCTTCGAGCGGCTCATGGAATTCGCTCTCACTCTCATTTATAGGGGAGGAGTCAAGCTCACCCTCTAATTTAATGGCGTCTTTGCTAATAGAAGCAGGCAATGATTCAATCATACCTTGTAATAAAGCTTGTTTTTGTTCTAGTTCAGCTAACTGTTCTTGTTGTAATGCATAGCGTTGCTGCTGCTGCTTTACTTTTTGTTGCCACTGCGCTTGCTTATCAAGTTGAGTTTGTTCGATATGAGATATTTGGTGTGTTTGCATATACACACGAATACTAGAGACACTCATCCACACAATAGCGGTGATAATAATAGCGAGTACAGAAACTTGTAACCATGGCGCCAAAACCACATGCTTTACTTCGCCATTTTGGCGAATAAGCAGCTGGCGAGCTGGGAAGTTTTTATGAAAAAAAGATTTTATGAATACAGACATGTCACATATTTACTGGCTATTAACGGATTCAAGATAGCAATTTCAACTAAAAAAGCCAGAAAAAAATTGTAACTATGGCTTAATTAATAAAAAAGGGCGGCTTATTCGGCCACCCTTTTTTATTAGTTTATTGATTTTGCAATTATTTTGCTGGCAGTACCGTACTCTCCACGCAGCCGAAGCCAATACGTGCAAAACCTTCTTTTTCACACCAGCCACGCATTATCACGTTGTCGCCGTCTTCCAAGAAGCTACGCTGTTCGCCGTTGCTTAAGGTGATTTTTTCTTTACCACCACGAGAAAGCTCAAGTAATGAACCAGCTTCTTCATGAGTTGGGCCTGATTGCGTTCCAGAGCCCAGCATGTCACCTGGCATAAAGTTACAACCGTTTACCGTATGGTGAGTCACCATTTGTGCCACAGTCCAGTAAGAATGCTTAAAGCTAGATTTAGATACTTGTGTTGGATTGTAGCCTTCATCACGCATTTTTTGCGTTTGAATTTTAACATCCATTTGAATATCAAATGCGCCTTGATCACGGTTAGCCGTTGATTCTAAATATTCCAATGGTTGCGGATCATTTTCATCACGCGTCCAGCTTGTTCTAAATGGTGCAAGTGCTTCGGTAGTTACAATCCATGGTGACACGGTTGATGCAAAGTTTTTTGCTAAAAATGGACCAAGCGGTTGGTATTCCCATGCTTGTAAATCACGTGCTGACCAATCGTTGAAAACACAAAAGCCAAACACATGTTTTTCAGCATTTTCAATGGCAATAGCATCACCTAGCTCATTACCCTTACCCAAGTAAATACCCAGTTCAAGCTCGTAATCAAGACGCTTACACGGACCAAATGAAGGTACTTCTGCGTCTGGCGCTTTAGTTTGTCCTTTAGGGCGATGGAACTGCTGACCAGATACGCCAATAGATGACGAACGACCGTGATAACCAATCGGTACCCACTTGTAATTCGGTAGCAGTGGGTTATCAGGGCGGAATAAACTACCTACGGCCGTAGCATGATAAATCGAGGTGTAAAAGTCGGTGTAATCGCCAATGCGACACGGCAGAGCAAATTCAATCTCGCTTTGCGCAATAAGTGCGTGTGTAAGTTGTTCTTTATGCTCAGAACCTTCACGTAATGCTTTCGATAATGCTAAACGTAGTGCTGACCAATATTGCTCACCCAGACCCATAAACTCATTTAGTGTAGGATTACTTGCTGCAGCAATGGCGACTTGAGCATCGCCACTAAAAATAGCGAGTTCATTTACTTTTGCTAAATCAATAACCTGATCGCCAATGGCAACCGCGCCACGGAAAGCTTCGTTGCTATTTTTGCGACGTACTTCGGCAAAAGGTAGATTTTGGATAGGGAAGTCACATTGTGCATCATTTGCTGATGCAACCCAGCTAGTTAAATTTATATCATGGGTTTCGTTAATTAAACTCATTACATTTCCTTTGGTTTAGTTGGTCGCACATATCAATTTATTAAATAAGAACATAGCACCAGCAAGTTTTAAATATCTACTAGTTATATGGTGATGAAAAGCGCGATTTAAACACGCAAAGAGAGATAAGCTCTCTTAGTTACGATTAAACGACAAAAAGCAGCGAAATACGCTGCTTTTTAGAGTCATAATTTTAATTATAAAACGCCGCGGCGTTCTTGATCTCGCTCGATTGATTCGAACAGCGCTTGGAAGTTACCTTCACCAAAGCCACCATCGTCAACACGTTGAATCATCTCAATGAAGATAGGGCCAAATAAGTTTTTAGAGAAAATTTGCAATAAGTAGCAATCTTCGCTTTGGCTATCAACCAGGATTTGATGCTCACGAATCTTTTCTTTGTCTTCTTTAACCCATGGTACACGGTCAAAAATAGTATCGTAGTACTCAGGGATAATATCTAAAGTGGCGATAGTTGATTTATCTAACTTATCAAGTGAGCTCACTAAGTCGTCAGTTAAAAAGGCTAAATGCTGTACACCTGGGCCATTGTATTCGCCTAGGTATTCATCAATTTGGTTATTGTCGTTACCTTTACCTTCATTGATTGGAATAGAGAAAGTGCCACAAGGTGATTTTAATGCATAAGAGAGTAAGGCTGTTTTTTGGCCTTTAATATCAAAGTAGCGCACTTCGGTAAAACCAAACACGTCTTTATAAAAGTTAGCCCATGTTTCCATTGTGCCTTTATAAACGTTGTTAGTTAAGTGGTCGATACGTAAGAACCCTTTATCATTAACGACGTTTTGCTCAGCTAAATCTTCAAAGTCGTTTGCGTAGATAGAGCCTTTATCGCCAAACTGTTCAATAAAGTATATTAAGCTGTCGCCAATGCCGTAAATAGCAGGGTACGGTAAGTCTTTATTTGCTGCATCAGTAGCTGGCTTAGCGCCACGTTCAACCGCAGCTTCAAACGCCGCTTGAGCGTTCTCTACGCGCCAACCCATAGAACAAATTGCTGGGCCATGATTTTTAGCAAATTCAGCTGAAAAACCATCGCGTTCATTATTTAGTAAAAAATGAATATCGTTTTGGTTGTAATAAACAATGTCTTTACCTTTGAATTTTTTTAACTTTGAAAAACCAAAATCGGTAAACACTTTATCCATGTAATCGGCATCGGGTGTTGCGTACTCGGTAAATTCAATACCAACCAAACCTAAAGGGTTATTTACTTCACTCATTATAATTACTCCCGCAATTAAGCACTGCGATTATTAGTTATCGTATTGCCTGCATGATTAACCAGATTGGTGTTTTGGGGAAGAGGGTGTTGTTATTTAGTAAATAGCGCGTGTGTAAATTTTACGAGACGGTTATCAAAGTATGTTGTTTATTTACATACGAGCAGGTGAAAGTAAAAATTAGGTAGCGAGATGAAAGTGCAGGTTTTCTTGTTAAATTATTGATTGTTAATAGTTTAATTTAATTTATTTATATGTGTTTTTAGTTTCTTTGCGCTTAAAAAAGTGCGGTTTTTGTATTTTATTATTTACACTTTTAATGAGTTTGGTTAGCTGCGATATATATAAAATCAAAGAGTATTGATGGTTTGCTGCTATAAACTCGTTTATGCACAGTGATGAGGTATAAATAATAAACGGCTGAATGTAAAAATTGTGGGGTTTAATCAAGCGGCCATAAAAATACCCCCTGCAGTTAACTACAGGAGGTATTTGATATCATTTATCAAAGCTCATAATTATGCGTGTGATAAATCTAAATTATTGTGTTGGTGCGGTTTGTTCTAAACCTTGTTTTTCCCATATTTTAGCTTTAAAACTCATCAGTACTAAGATGATACCTACACCGATACTAAATAAGGCAATTTGTAGGTAAAGGTTCGGGATTTCTTCAACATTGTTAGGATCAAAGTTACCAGCAAGTAATCCTGAAATAACGTTACCGATAGAGTATGTAAGTACAAATACCCCCATCATTTGACCAGTAAAGCGGCGAGGCGATAATTTACTTACAGCGCTCAATGCAACTGGGCTTAAACAAAGCTCACCCACTGTGTGTAAGAAATACGTAGTAACAAGCCAATAAGGTGCTACTTTTAAGCCTTCAGCGGCATAGTGTGCTGCCATAAACATTACTAAAAAGCCTGAAGCCATAATAACGAGGCCCAACGCACATTTTACGCTGTAAGTAGGCGAGACCATTTTTTTAGATAAATTAATCCAAAAAGCGGCAAAGAATGGCGATAGCGCAATAATGAACAATGAATTTAGAGATTGGAACCAAGTCGTTGGAATTTCAAATGTGCCAACCAGACGGTCTGTATAGTCACGAGCAAACAGATTTAATGAAGAACCGGCTTGTTCAAAGCCAGACCAAAAACAGGCTGAAGCGACACAGACTAAAAATAGCGCCCACATTCTTTGTTTTTCAGCATCGGTTAGTTTGCCTTTGAAGTATATAAGGCCAAAGTAAACGAAAAAGATAACAGTAAATATAACTGCGGTGTACCCTGCAACAATCGATGGGTTAATGACAATAGCACCTGTCATCGCAGCAGCGGTAACACCGGCGGTCGCGATAATAAATGCAGCAATACCGCCCCATGCGCGCGAAGTACCTTTAGGGCTTAATGGGTTAGCAGGTAATGCGCTGTGATCTGGTAAGTTTTTAAGTGTGCGCTTGTATTGAATTAAACCAATACCCATACCAACAGCCGCGGCACCAAATGCCCAGTGCCAACCTACGTTTTCCATAAAGTAACCACACACGTAGTAACCAATTAAAGAACCTAAGTTAATACCCATGTAGTAAATAGCGAAACCACCATCACGGCGCTCATCTTCGTCAGTATAAAGCTGACCAACCATGGCACTGATATTAGGTTTAAGTAAACCAGTACCTGTTGCAACAAAGATCAAACCAATGAAAAATGAATATTCATGTGGCACGGCTAAGATAATATGGCCACACATGATAATAATACCGCCATACCATACTGCTTTTTGGCCACCAAACAATCTATCTGCTAACCAACCACCAGGTAAACCTAAAAAGTATACTGAACCTGTGTATAAGCCATAAATTGCAGCAGCAGAAGCAACGGTAAATCCTAGGCCTTCTTGTTGTAAACTTGCTGTCATAAATAATACGAGCATCGCTCGCATACCGTAGTAACTCATTCGTTCCCACATTTCTGTGAAAAACAGGGTTGAAAGTCCTTTAGGGTGACCAAACCAGCCACTATCAGAATTTGAACTCATATTTACTTCCTAATTCATTATTGTTTTGATGACCTTGTGGTTTTTTATTTAGCTAAATTTTTACTTATAAAAAGTATAATAAATGCTCGATCATCAGTGTTTTTTATGCAGCTAAGGTAATGGTTTGCTAAACGCAGCTATACGTTTAGGTAAGCGTCACACCCTTATCCTAGTTACAATTGCGCCTAAGTATACATAGACCTTTGTGCGAGGGGAAGCGTTGAGCGCGCTATCATACATCGGTTATGTAATTGTTAAATACCAGTGTGTGAACCCCTATTTGCTGCAGTAAACACCTAAACTTATCAAAAAATATCTTTAACATCATAGGTAACATTGTCATACCAACGTTATCTTTAACACTGTTTAAATACAGCTTGAAAAATAAATAAAAGCTTTGTTTTACGGGTAGTTACAGCTACTAAATTTTTAATAATAGTTAACCTTTACTACTTTAATTTAATAATCACCACTTAGATTAAACATGAGCGAATATTGGCGTATGGACAGTAATGATTCGCTCATTGCAGCATATAATTTATACAAGGCCAGCTTGACTAAATTGAGTTGCAATAACCCCGACTTTTAGTGAACAGCCAAGCTTGAATGCGTTAAGTGCTTGAAAAAGCCCTCTAGTTAGTAAAAAAACATTTTTTCGTCCAAATTTCTTTACAATAAACTATGCTCGTAAACAGAGTTAGCGTATTATTCACGCCAACTAGTTTTTCCTTACCTGAGGGTGTATGCGTTTAGATATTCACTGTGCAGACCGAGTTGGTATTGCTCAAGAGATTCTTAATATTTTAGTTAGCTACAATGTTGACTTAAAGGGGATTGAAGTCGACTCAGTAAATTGTCGTATGTATGTGAGCTTTCCTGAGATTGAATTTGAACAATTTCAAAAAATCATGCCGTCTATTCGCTTAATCGATGGTGTACATGATGTACGCACAACCGCGTTTTTACCGTCTGAACGTGAGCACAACGAACTTAACACCTTATTAAGAGCACTTCCTGATGGCGTTATATCTATTGATGCTAAAGGGTGGGTGCGCCTGTGTAACGACGCAGCCTGCAAAGACTTACAATTAACAGAAAAAGAAGTCACCGGTGCTAATATTAATAATTTGCTCAAAGGCTTTAACTTTACCCGTTGGTTAGAGGGCAAAGAAGTACTGGGGCAAACCACGCGTGTTGAAGTAGCTGGTGAAGATTTTATTGCTGATATTCTGCCTATTGCGGTTCCTCAAGGCAGCGAAGGCGATGTGTTAGCGGGCGCGGTAATTAATATAAAATCGCAAAGCCGTTTAGGTCAGCAAGTGAGTGCTTTTAGGCGTTATGGCCAAGAAAGCTTTGCGACTATTCATAACTTTAGCACGGCGATGCGCCGTGTGGTTCGCGAAGCGAGAAAAATGGCGCAACTTGAAGCTCCCATTCTTATTACTGGTGAAACGGGGACGGGTAAAGAGTTGCTAGCACGAGCTTGTCACTATGCATCTAACCGCTCAGTAAAACCATTTATTGCTTTATCGTGTGCCTCGTTACCAGATGATGTTGCTGAGTCCGAACTATTCGGTTATGCCGGGTATGAAGAAAATGCAGCACCTAAACGTGGTGTACTCGAACAAGCAGATGGTGGAACAGTATTTTTAGATGAAGTAGGTGAAATGTCGACGCAGCTACAAACTAAATTGCTACGTTTTTTACAAGACGGTACATTTAGAAAAGTTGGCGACGAAAACGAAGTTAAAGTGAACGTGCGTATTATTGCTGCCACGCAAAAAGATTTACCTGCAATGGTTCAAGAGGGCGTATTTAGAGAAGATTTATACTACCGAATTAATGTATTAACACTGGAAATTGCGCCGCTTAGAGATCGTAAAGCGGATGTTGGGCCACTTGCTGAACACTTTATTCAAAAATATGCGCAGCAAAATGGTCATACAGTCCCCGAGTTATCTGAAGAATGTTTAACGTTTTTACAAGATTACCCATGGCCTGGCAATGTACGCCAATTAGAAAACGCGATTTACCGTGCGGTATCGTTGTTAGAAGACAGTGAACTGCGCGTTGAACATTTACAGTTACCTACGTTTACCCATGATTTAGGCTATTTAGAGTCTGATTTTGAGGGCTCGCTTGATCAAGCGGTTAAGCGTTTTGAAGCCACCTTACTGCGTAAGCTTTATCCTGCCTATCCTAGCTCTCGTCAGTTAGCTAAACGCTTGGGACTAAGTCATACTGCAGTGGCTAATAAATTGCGTGATTACGGCATTAACCGCAAAACGGTTAAAGTTTAAAGATAGATACCCAAATATCCTCATTTAGTGATTGATTCCTTGGTTTAAAAACAACCAAAGGTGTCAATCGCTATGATACACTGATAAAAACTCAACTGGTAAGACCTCTACTGTGAACTTATATTTTAGACTACTGCTGTTATTTTTTAAAATTAAACGTAATCGTGACTATCAATCGTTGTTAGATACGGTTGATATAGACTACAAAGCATTACCAAGTGACTGCGATATTAATTTGCATTTAACCAATTCACGCTATTTAGCGATGATGGATTTATCGCGTACCTGGATGACTGAACGGGTTGGTTTGCTTAAGCAAATAATGAAACGTCGTTGGTTTCCTATTGTTAATGCGACAGCTATTACCTACATCCGCGATATTAAGCCAATGCAACGTTTTACCATTAGTACGCGTTTGGTTGGCTGGGATCATAAATACTTTTACATTGAACAAAAGTTTCATTCTGAGCGGGGCTTACATGCCATTGCTTATGTGCGCGGCGTGTTTAAAAGTAAGAAAGGGGTGGTCAGTGTTGAGCATATGCTCGAGGTTGCAGGCTTTGACGGGGTTGCACCCATTTTACCGGCTGAAATAATTCACTGGAAAGAAATGCTTGAGCAAAAAAAAGTAAATAACTTACCTCGCTAAACACAGGCAAAAAAAAAGGCCTAACGGCCTTTTTAACACACACATAAACGTTATTAAAACGAGTATTTAAGACCAAACATGGCAACAACAGGGTCAAGTGACACGGTTGATGTTAATGCTTTTGCGCCATTAGCATAAACAGTCGCATCAGTATCAATATCCATGATAGATACCATAGCGTGTAGGCCCCATTTTTCATCAATCTTGTAGTTAGCACCTACTTGAGCAACAAAACCAAATGAATCATCTAGTTTTACTTCTACATCGTTAGTTCCTAACGTTGCTTTAAGTGCTGCAGAAGGCTGTTCGTCAAAGAAGGTCGTATAGTTAATTCCCACACCTACAAACGGACGAAGTGCATAGCTGCTATCTAAAAAGTGGTACTGTGCGACCAGTGATGGTGGTAAATGTTTAATATCAGCAATTTTATTACCAGCTAAACCACCAGTACCTTCTACATCATGAGAAAACGGCGTTGCTGCAATAAGCTCTAATACCCATTGGTCGTTAAATGCGTAATCTACAGTAATACCTAACTGAGTATCTGAGTCGCCTTTTAAGCCTAGAGTAGGTGCTTCGTTAATTTTTGAACCATCGTTATCTGGATTAACATTAATTGCGCCAACATTAACACTAAAGTTAGCGTGTGCTGCAGGAGAAAGAGCCAGTAAAGAAGTAAGTATTGCAATGCTTAGTTTAGTTTTCATGTTGTTCTCCGTGAACTACTGTGTGACTATTTGTTGATTGAGGCTATTATTGCTCGAGGTTAAAAATAAAAACCTGTTCTAGATCAAAGTTTCAAAAGCGGATGAGTAAAGAGCCTCTATTTATTGATTTAGATTAAACTTTTACTTAATTAGTGCTTAAAAATTATTGACTGATCACTTAAATACAAGCCGCAAACGAAGTATTCATAATATAATCAGCTAGTTTTGTTAAACTAAGGCTATGTTCACGGTTTAATAAAAGTAAGCGACCTCATGAATCCCTCTGGTCAACTATTTCTTCAAGGCTCCATTGCTAAAGCGCTGTTAAAATTAGGTATTCCTATTATCCTCATTAATATATTGCAGTCGGCTTATCAGCTTACGGATGCATTTTGGGTTGGGCGATTAGGAGCAACCCAAGTCGCTGCAGTGTCTATTAGTACCCCGATCACTTTTTTAGTCATTGCTATAGGCTCTGGGCTTGCAATGGCCGGTGCTATTTTATCGGCGCAATACATGGGCGCAGGTCAGCAAGATAAAGTGAACCATGTTGCAGCGCAAACGGTGTTAATGGTTGCATTTACCGCCTTAGTGTTAGGGCTACTTGGTTATGTACTTTCCCCATACTTTTTAAAACTGCTAGGCGTTGAGCAGGCGGTCTACAGTGATGCGCTTAAGTTTATGCATGTGTCCTTTATTGGCGTTATTTTTGTGTTTATTTACGCCATGTTCCAATCGCTAATGCGGGGCATTGGGCAAACTAAAGTACCTTTAATCATAGTTAGCACCACAGTGATACTTAATTTTATTCTCGACCCGCTATTTATTTTTGGTTACGGCCGCTTTGAAGGGCTTGGCGTTATGGGCGCTGCTCTGGCGACTTTGGTTACACAAAGTTTAGCGGCGCTGGCGGGCATTATTATATTTTTACGCGGTCGCCATGGGATTCAATTACAGCTAAAAAGTTTTTATCCCGATTGGCAATATATGAAACGGGCTTTTTTCTTAGGAGCGCCTGGCTCTATTGAATTATCAACACGTGCTTTTGGCTTGATTATCATGTCATTTTTAGTGGCAAGCTTTGGAACCGTTACCATTGCGGCTTATGGCGTGGGCTCTAATATTTTGCAAATGGTGATGATCCCTGCCATGGGTTTATCAATGGCGGTATCAACCTTGGTGGGGCAAAATATGGGCGCCGGCAATATTAAACGGGCTGAGCAAATAACGAAGCTTGCCAGTATGTGGGGATTAATAGGCCTTTCTTTTGTTGGGGGCATTGCTTACTTGTATGCTGATACGCTGGTGGCATTTTTTATTCCCGAAGATAACAGTGTAATAAATAAAGGCGCGCAGTTTGTTCAAGTGATGTGTTTAAGCTGGGGGGGAATTGGTGTTCAGCTTTGTATTGTTGCTGCTTTTCGTGCCTCTGGGAATATGCTTAATGCCATGATTATCGCGTTATTATCACAATGCGTGGTGCAGTTTCCTGCCGCTTATATTCTTTCTAATCACACTTTGCTTGGCGATCAGGGAATATGGTATTCGTTTGCAATTACGAACATAACCATCGCACTGATAGCGTTCGCTTGGTTTATGCGTGGCGCATGGAAAAAAACCAGATTAACCAAAGAAGATAAACACATTGTGCAGGTGACACGAGAAACATTAATAGAAGAGGGCACACGTTAGCCTGTATTTTCATAATGCGGTCATAAAAAGTCGTTGTAATAAATACACTGCTAAAACGAGGTGTGTTTATTATGACAAAAGCTATCAACAAAAAAGTACCCGCGCCGTACTTAACTATTCCACAGTTAAAAACGCTCAGTCACTTACAAACGCTGATCCGATTTAAGTCAATTACGCCTAATTCCGCAGGTGGTATTGAGTGGCTGGCACATCAGCTAACTGATTTAGGTTTTAGCATTGAGCAGTTTAGTGCCCATAATGTCACTAATTTAATTGCTAAAATATCTTTTGGAGCAGGCCCTGTGGTGGCATTTTCTGGTCATATTGATGTGGTCCCTGCTGCGCAAGGTGGCTGGTTAGCTGATCCGTTTGACGGAAAAATAATTAATGATGCGATTTATGGGCGTGGTGCCGCTGATATGAAAGGGGGCATTGCAGCCATGCTCAGTGCAACGCAGTCGCTAATACATAGTGCGCAGCAAAAGCAGGGCTCCTTGTATTGGTTGATCACCTCTGATGAAGAAGGTGAAGCAGAGCATGGCTCAGTGTTGATTGCGAAACGCCTAGCACAACAAGGTGTTGTGCTTGATGGCTGTATTGTTGGTGAGCCAACAAGTCATTTGCAAGTGGGCGACACCATAAAAAATGGCCGACGTGGCGCGCTGTCAGCGCGTTTAACTATTCAAGGAAAAGCAGGACACGTGGCCTATCCTGAAAATACCATCAATGCTGCGCATATCAGCGCTGAAGTAGTGAATAGATTAATCCAAATTGATTGGCTTTTAGATGAGCCAAGCTCAAAAACAAGCTTGCAAGTTACCGGTATTAATATTGATAACGTGCTTGATAATTTAGTGCCTGCTCAATGTGATATTACGTTTAATATTCGCTACAGCCATGGGTATAAAAGTACAGATGTGAAACAGCTGGTACTTACTGCACTGAATGATTTAAACGAATATTTAACGGTGCAATGGGAGCGACCATGTGAACCTTATTATACAAGCCATAGGGCAGAGCGATGCTTACTCGCCCAGCTAGAGCAGGCAATATTTAACGTGACCGGAAGCTATCCAGTACTTAGTACCAGCGGCGGGACTTCAGATGGGCGATTTTTTGCAAGTAAAAACACGCAAGTGATAGAGTGCGGGGTTTTAAACCAGACCATTCATCAAGTTAATGAACATGTACCCATTAGCGACTTGTTACAAATAGAGAAAATATACACCCAACTATTAGTACATATATTTAGCCAATCTAATAATCAGGAGATTAGATAAATATGAAATTGCCTAAGTTTAAGTATTTAACTTTAAGCGCCCAAGCTTAGGCGCTTAAGTTAATATTTTAACGGCAAAGCTTAGTTTATTGAGGCAGTGTCTTGCGCTCCCAAATAGCGTTTTGCTTTACTCGGTTTTACTTTCTCAAGGTCGACCAATACCAATCCATCAATACAATTATTAAATTGCGGATCAATACTAAAACTTAAAAACGTTACCCCATTTGGCTCACATAGCTCGGTGTATTGTTTAAATAGTGTGGGTACATGGGTGCCCATATTAGCCAGTATGTGTTTAAGTTCTACAAAGTCTTCTTTGATGTTGTTACCCATAAACAAATTAGTGCATTGAATCTGCTGCTCACGGGTATGACGAAAAGCATTGTTAGGCGTTGCGAGTGACTTTTCAGAGCCATAATAGTGCTGATAATAATGTACCAGTAAGGATTTTGCTTGCTCTGGCAGTGCGTTTGACACACTCACGGCACCAAATAAGTAACGATACTGAGGGTAGCGGTTAATAAAGGCACCAATGCCATACCATAAATAGTCGAGGCTTTTTCTTCCCCAGTATTTGGGTTGTACAAAACTACGGCCTAATTCTATGCCTTGCTTGAAGTATGGCGTCATCTCTTGGGTATAATTAAATAAGCTATCGGTATAAAGCCCACGTTGAGAGTGCTGTTCAATCACATCCTGCGCGCAGGCTAATCTGTAAGCGCCAACTAGTTCGAGTGATTGTGCATCCCATAAGACTAAGTGTTGATAATGCATGTCGTATTTGTCTATATCACGGCGATTGCCACTGCCTTCACCTACTGCACGAAAGGCAATTTCCCGTAAGCGGCCAAGTTCACGAAATAACGGTGAGCTGCCTTGGTATTGGTATAAATAAATAACCATGCCATCACTGGTTTTACCTAAATGTTCACAGCTTTCGATGGCTTTTTTTAATTCTTTTTTACACTCTGGTGAGGCAATAGGGGCATGAGTTTTTAGTGGCAGTGTTTTTTTAGTGGTTAAACGGTACAGCTGTTTTCGTATAAGCTCGACCACTTCCTTGTCTTTTAAATCGGGTATTAAATAAGATTCAGGAGCAATGGAGGCGCCTATTTCAAATTCGAGCGATTTTTGGCGCTGTTTAAACATTTCTTTGACTAGTAATAAACTGGCAAGCGGTTTATATAGCATAGAGGCACCGTAAAAAAGCGGGCTGTTTCTGGCTTTTATATGTATGGGTAAAATTGGGCTATTGGCTTTTTTAGCGATACGTAAAAACCCGCTGTTCCATTTACAGTCTTTGATCCCTGTTGGTCGAAGTCGAGAAACTTCACCCGCAGGGAAAATAAGTAATGCTCCTTCATTTTTTAAATGCTGGTGGATATTACTAAGCTCTTGTTTTTTACTTTGCCCCGACAAATTATCAACGGGTAGTAATAATGAATGCATTGCATCAACGGTCATTAGCATTCGGTTAGCCACGACTTTTAAATCGGCACGCACCGTCGATAACACATTAATTAATGCAAGCGCATCTAAGGATCCAATTGGATGATTAGCAATAATGACAATTTTCCCTTCACTGGGAATATTTTCTATTTGCTTAGCTTTATAGCGAGTGTCAAAATCAAGTTCATCAAGTACTTGCTCGACAAATTCTATTCCTTGAAGATGGGGATAAGTTGTTGCAAAGTTTGTAAACTCTTGTTCATGTAATAAGTAGCTAAGGCTCTTTTTTACCAGTTTTTTTATTTTAAATGAGTTAGTTAACTGTGGTAAGTTAGTCGCAATTACTTTATCTACACTGATCATACGCACCTCTTTTTTATACTAGGCCAAAGCCAATATGTTTAGCTTAGAGTGCGGATATGACAATACGCGGTCAGTTGTGTGACTTTTTAAAACCGTTTACATACTATTGAATTGAACCATACCAGTACTATTATTTAGGGTTACTTTTTAAGGAATCATCATGTCAGTTTTGGTGGCTATAACAGGTCGAGACAACACAAAATTAATAGCAAAAATGAAATCACGATTGCCTAGTATTCGAATTGAAGAACTTGATGATTGCCAAAATTTAGAGAGTGTAGAGTTCGTTTTAGCGTGGAATGCGCCTGCATCACTGTGGCCCTCGTTACCAAATTTAAAGGCTGTGTCATCGTTTGGCGCTGGCGTTGATAGCATTGATTTAAGTTTATTACCTGCGGATGTAGAGGTCGTGCGTATTGTTGATAAACAGTTAGCCAACGATATGGCTGAATACGTACTTACCCATGTATTAGCACAAAAGTTGCGATTAAAAGAATATGCAATAAAGCAACAGCAAAGTATATGGAAACCTAAAAGAGCGCATAAACATAATCAAGTAAGCATTTTAGGGTTTGGCGAACTAGGTCAAGCATGTGCACATAGGCTGGTTAATAACGGTTTTAACGTAAATGCTTGGAGCCGAAGCCCTAAAACATCAAACATTGCGACACTCTATCATGGTGATGACGGCTTAACACAGATGCTTGCGCAAACCGATTATTTAGTATGTTTATTACCGCTTACCAGCAGTACCCAAGGCATTATTAATAAACAGTTACTTGAGCAACTGCCTGAACATGCTGTGGTGATTAATGTGGCCAGAGGTGGGCATATAGTAGAAGCTGATTTACTTGATGCACTTAACAATACACGTATACGCGCAGCAACGCTTGATGTGTTTGCCTGTGAACCACTGCCAAGCGAACACCCTTATTGGTTGCATCCAGGTATTACTTTAACACCGCACTGTGCTGCGTTGTCAGATCTGGATAGTGTTATTGAACAAATAGCAGAAAACATTTTGCGTTTAAAAGCGAAACAGCCATTAATAAATTGCATTGATAAGCAGCAAGGTTATTAATTAGCAGTTGTTGGCCTTCAAGGATTAAGATTTGTTTAATTTTTAATAGAAACAGCTTGTTAACATTTGTAATTTTTATTATTGTTAAAAACAGTTCTAACAATAATAAAAAAATAGGATGAATTATGAAACCCAATCAAGGGGGCGCAAAAATTAGCATCGTGGTTGTATCTATCATTATATTAGGAATATCAGCCTGGTTTAATCAAGCCAATGCGGCAGCGCTGCTGATCTGACCCTTATTTTCACAGCAAGATTTAGCTACGCTTGCTGTGTATTTCTCTGTTTTGATGCTTTTTATCATCACTTTTCTTCAATAAAACATACGTCGCACCACTTCCTCCATGCTGCCTAAGTGCAGTATGAAACGCTAAAACGCATGGAATTGTTTGTAACCACTGATTTACGTAACTTTTTAATATCCCTGGCTTGGTTTTATTTTTAATACCTATGCCATGGCGAACGAGTACCATTCTTATATTTCGCTGATGGCAGTCTTGAACAAAGGCTAATAATGATGCGTGTGCATTTTTTAAAAGTTGCCCATGTAAATCAAGCGTCGCATCAAGCTGATATTTCGCTAATCTTACATTTTTAAAAACCGCGCTTTGTACGCCCTCTTTTTTAAAGCTTAATATGGCAAGTGGATCGAGTAATTCAAGTGGTTCATCCAACGGATTGAACTGTTCAGAGACTAAATCTGATTGTGCTGCTTTATTTTTTTCTTGCTGGGCGATGACCGCTTTATGGCTTTTAGGTGGTAAGGTCACAGTGTCATGCGTTATGGGGGTAACATCTTCCATAGAAGATAAGAATAAATCGAAATCTGACAATGGCATGGGCTTATCTCAAATTAGGCAAGGGTCTGTTGACCTTTGCGGATTAAAATTTGTTCAAACTAGGGGCGGTTTAATCGCGGCGCGAGGTTTGTAACCTAGTGGGCTAAGTAAAAACCGAGCAACAAAGAGTAAATCGCCCTTAGGTAGAACCCAAAGGGCAGCGCCTGTTTGGCATTGATGCTGCGTTATCACTTATCTATGGGGAATAACCACACCACATAGGCTCTGCCTTGCCTAAATACCAAACAGACTGCTGAAAATTTAACCTTGAAAGGTCAACAGACCCTATTACGAGATAAATTTTAGCTTAGTTCAAACCCAGACCCAAGATTTTTAACAGTGAGATATAAAAAAGCCCAGAAAAACTGGGCTATAAAATATTCTAAGGGGAAGTAATTAATGCTGAGATACGCTAAATTGCCCAAACGTATAAACTTTGAACAAGTAAAATGTGTTGATCAACACTAAACTCATATTTGAAATAATACTCGACGACATAAGATCTAAGCTAAATGATAGGAATAACAAACCACACGCACTAATCGCAGCAACGCGAAGCAGTGTCAGTTGGTTGATAAAGAATGCACCTAAACCTAGTGCAAGTAGTAATGTATTTAAAAGCCAATCTAGCTCGTTTAGCATGGTCGTTTCAATAGTTCAGTTGTTGAAAAAAGGAGCGCCATTATGTTGATCTTTTGCACAGCTTTCAACCAAGTAATTTTAAATTTTCAGATTAGTTTTTTTAATGCTAAAAGTAGGTAATTAATACCGAAAATAATCCCTCTTCAGCAATAACATGATATTTTTGGCAGCTTTGTGGTTGCTGAAGATCTACACAGAGGTATAGTGTTCTGCGATGCTTATCTAGTCTAGGGTGCAGCGTTGAATCCAGTAGCTTTGGTTTATTGGCAAATAGCCCTGGCCAATAAATACTTTTGCTAACTATGGCTGATTTTTTATAGGTGAGTAAACTAGGCTTTGGCGCTAAAACAAATATAAGTAATAATATCGTGAAAATAAAAAATGCGGTTAGTTTGGCGCCACGTTTTACACTTACTGCGCGCGGGTTTAATTGTGAGCCAAGGTTTGCAGGCTTGTTACTAGGTATTGGTTTAACATAGGCCGCTTTATTTTTTTTGCGACGACTCTTTTTTGTGTTTTTCGACATAAAGCAAATCTGGCCTTTTTGGCTTAGCTCTCTATAATAAAGTAAATATTTGTATTTTAAGCAAATCACCAATTTCGCAGACACGGCTTTTAGCCTATAAGGATTATATATGAATACGCAGCTATCTATTTTAATAGTTGATGATGTTAGCACGGTGCGTAGCTTTCTAAGTCAAACATTGATGCATTTAGGGATAGAGAATGTAAAAGAAGCGTCTACGGCCGCGCAGTGCATAAGTGAATGCCGTGCAGCAAACTTTAACATTATATTTTTAGATATAGAGCTACCTGACGGCGATGGTAAAGAGCTTATTGCGCAGATAAATGAGTTATCACCAGAGACAAACGTGGTGATGGTGTCGGCGCATTCAGGCGTTGAAAATGTGAAGGATGCAATAGATAGAGGGGCAAAAGGATTTGTGGTTAAGCCATTTTCTCCGAAGAAAATTGCGGCGATGCTGAAAAAGTTTTATCCAGAGCTCGATAACGTTTAAAAAGCGTATTTATTTTGGGCAAAAAAAAACCGGCAAAAGCCGGTTTTTTTAATCTTGCAAAAACAAATTATAGCGCTTTAATTTTAGCAGCTAAACGGCTCTTATGACGAGCAGCTTTGTTTTTGTGGATTAGACCCTTAGTTGCGTAACGGTCTAGGATAGGTGTAGCAACAGAAAAAGCTTGCTGTGCAGCTTCTTTATCGCCAGCTTCAATAGCTACGATTACTTTTTTGAAGTAAGTACGCATCATTGAACGACGGCTTGCGTTGTGCTGACGGTTTTTTTCGCTTGTGATAGCGCGTTTTTTTGCAGACTTGATGTTAGCCAAGGTTTGCTCCTAACAATCTTAAATAAAGCTTAAATTAAAGGCCGTGGAATATGCCTGTTTTTATCATGAATGTCAATTTAATTTTAACAATCCAAGAAAAACTGCTCCTTATAACGAACATCAATTTGCCGCTTTAGCAGTTAATGCCGCTATTGTAACAAAGCAAGGGGTTCGAGCCTAGTGCTTTAAAGCGATTTATAAAAAAGACTATGGCATAATTAACTTAATTGCTGATTTTTAATATGGATTTATAGTGTCAAAAGGTTTGTTTCGTTCCGGGATGATTGTAAGTGCAATGACAATGATCTCGCGTATTTTAGGGCTAGTGCGTGATGCTGTTGTTGCTAACTTGTTGGGGGCAGGGACTGCTGCCGATGTGTTTTTATTTGCAAACCGTATTCCTAATTTTTTACGCCGTTTATTTGCTGAAGGGGCTTTTGCACAGGCGTTTGTACCTGTATTAAGTGAAATCAAAGAACAACAAGGCGATGATAAAGTCAGAATATTTGTTGCGCAGGCGGCAGGTACACTCGGCACAATTTTACTACTCGTTACGCTTTTTGGTGTTGTGGCATCCCCCGTTATCGCCGCTTTATTTGGTACTGGTTGGTTTATTGATTGGTGGCAAGGTGGCCCTGACGCAGAAAAGTTTGAGCTTGCCAGTTCACTATTAAAGCTGACCTTTCCTTATTTATTTTTTGTAAGCTTAGTGGCGCTTAGTGGCGCAGTAATGAATGTGTACAACCGTTTTGCAGTTGCCGCATTTACTCCTGTATTACTTAATGTTTCTATTATTGGTTGTGCCATTTTATTGCATGACCAATTTTCTGTTGGTGCATATGCATTAGCAATAGGCGTATTTTTAGGGGGCGTGGTACAGCTATTATTTCAACTGCCGTTTTTATATAAAGCAAAAATGTTGGCGCGGCCGCGATGGGGTTGGCAAGACGAAAATGTTAAAAAAGTGCGTAAATTAATGCTCCCAGCGTTATTTGGTGTATCAATTAGTCAAATTAACTTATTACTCGATACGGTAATAGCTTCATTATTGATGACAGGCTCTATCGCTTGGCTGTATTACTCAGATAGACTGATTGAATTCCCACTTGGTTTATTTGGTATCGGTATTGCGACGGTTATTTTACCTGCGCTATCAAAATTACACAGCAGTAAAAAAAGTAGCGACTTTCAACATACCCTAGATTGGGGAGTGCGATTTGTGATTTTTTTAGGGCTCCCTGCAATGGTAGGCCTGATGATTATAAGCCCGTTGATTATTACTGTGCTGTTTGATCACGGCGCGTTTAAAGAGGCTGGCATTGATCACGTTAAGGCAGTGAGCTTAGGGGTGGTTGCCTACTCGGTGGGATTAGTCAGCTTTATGTTAATTAAAGTGTTGGCGCCTGGGTTTTATTCTCGCCAAGATACGAAAACACCGGTGCGCATTGGTATTGTCACTTTGGTGCTTAACATGGTGTTTAATATTATGCTGGCGCCCTTTATTGGCTATTTAGGCTTAGCACTGGCAACCTCTATGTCGGCTAGTTGTAATGCCTACTTACTGTACCGACAGCTTAAAAAAGAGAATGTTTACCAGTTCTCCAGCATGAGTGGCTACTTCACTTTGAAATGTTTGCTGGCGAGTGTGACGATGGGCGCACTAGTGTGGTTTACCAGTAGACACTATGATTGGCCTAGCTGGCACTTTAGTGAACAAGTTATGTTGTTGGTTGTGTTATTAATTATTGCGGTTGTTAGTTACTTTTTTATGTTGTTTTTGATGGGCGTTAGACTAAATACGATAAAAAGTGTAGCAATTACTGAATCAAATTAAAAAAAAGATTATAATCGGACACTCTGCGACCCAAGGTCGCATTTTATCGCTCGCTGAAAAAGGCATTAGGTGGCATGGAGTTAATTAGAGGTATACACAATATACGCCCACAACACTTTGGTTGTGTGCTAACCATTGGTAATTTTGATGGTGTTCATTTGGGTCATGCTGCCGTATTAAAAGGGCTGTTAGCGGATGCCAAAGAAAATAATTTACCTAGCACTGTAATGTTATTTGAGCCTCAGCCACAAGAGTTTTTTGCAAAAAACAATGCCCCGGCTAGGCTTACTCGACTGCGTGATAAACTTCGTCTATTGAGTAACTTGGGGATTGAGCGCGTTATTTGTATTAGCTTTAATCAAGCGTTTGCAAATATGCATGCAGAGCAGTTTGTGAGCGATATTTTAATTAAAAAGCTGGGCGTTAAAGCATTAACGGTTGGCGATGATTTTAGATTTGGTAGACAGCGCCAAGGAAATTTTAGCCTATTGGCTAATATGGGTACTCAAGCGGGAATGAGTGTTAAAAGCACTGCCAGCTTTAGGCAATTAAATGCTAGAGTAAGCAGTACCTTAATACGAGAAGCGCTTGCTGAGGGTGACTTGGTTAGTGCCAAAGTCATGCTTGGGCATAATTATGCGATATCTGGGCGTGTTATTCACGGCTGGAAAAAAGGCCGAGAACTAGGTTTTAGAACGGCAAATATTGCCCTAAAGCGTCAAGTTTGTCCGGTTAATGGCGTATTTGCGGTTCAAGTAATGATCGCAGGAAAACACGTTTTTGGGGTGGCTAACATTGGAAACAAACCCACATTTAATGGAACTCGTGCCTTATTAGAAGTACACCTTTTTGATTTTGCACAAGATATTTATGGACAATTTATGCATGTGGAGTTGATTGAAAAACTCCGCAACGAGAAAAAATTCGAGACATTAACACAACTGACGGCACAAATAGCAACCGATGTTGCCGCCGCTAAGCAGTGTTTTGGTTTAAATTAGGTAGCCGATAGAGACGGAAAGTAGGATTAATGAGCGACTACAAACATACTTTGAATTTACCGGAAACAATGTTTCCAATGCGTGGCAATTTGGCACAACGTGAACCAAAAATGCTTAAAGCATGGTATGAAGACGACCTGTATGGTCAAATTCGCAGCGCAAAGAAAGGTAAAAAAACTTTCATTTTGCATGACGGCCCTCCGTATGCAAACGGCGATATCCATTTAGGCCATTCAGTAAATAAAATATTAAAAGATATTATTGTTAAGTCTAAAACCTTATCAGACTTCGATGCGCCATACGTACCAGGTTGGGACTGTCATGGTTTACCAATTGAGTTAATGGTTGAGAAAAAAGTCGGTAAACCCGGTGTTAAGGTAACTGCTGCAGAATTTCGCGAAAAATGTCGTGCCTATGCTAAAAAGCAAGTGGAAGGCCAAAAAGTAGACTTTAAACGTTTAGGCGTTTTTGGTGATTGGGATAAGCCTTACCTAACCATGAACTTTGACTTTGAAGCCAATGCAATTCGTGTACTAGGTCGCATTATAAAAAATGGCCATCTGCATAAAGGCGCAAAACCTGTGCATTGGTGTACAGATTGTGGCTCTGCATTAGCAGAAGCAGAAGTTGAATACCAAGATAAACAATCGCCAGCTATCGATGTACGTTTTACTTTTGCTGATCAAGACGCAGTAGTAAATGCGTTTAACTTAGCTGATGGTCATCAAGGCACTGGCAGTGTAGGGACTGTTATTTGGACTACGACACCGTGGACTTTGCCAGCTAACCGTGCGGTTGCTGTGCATGCTGATTTAGAATACGCGCTAGTACAAGTAGACGATGAAGGTGCTCAGCAGCGTCTGATTTTAGGTTCTGAGCTTGTTAAAGATGCGATGGATCGTTTTGGCTTTAACCACTTCCATATCCTTGGCTATGTTAAAGGTGCAGCACTTGAAAACTTAAACGTTGCACACCCATTTTATGACTTTAACGTACCGGTTATTGTAGCTGAACACGTAACCACAGATTCTGGTACGGGTGTTGTACATACTGCACCTGGTCATGGTCAAGAAGATTTCGTGGCAGGCCTTGAGTATAATCTTGAAGTAGCTAACCCAGTTGGCGCAAACGGAGTGTACTTACCTGACACTGAATTATTTGCCGGTCAACATGTGTTTAAAGCCAATGCGAGTGTAATTGAGGTATTAAAAGAAAATAATGCCTTAATGCATCATCATGCATTAACTCATAGCTACCCACATTGTTGGCGCCATAAAACGCCTATTATCTTCCGTGCCACACCACAATGGTTTGTTAGCATGGATCAGGCTAACTTACGCAAAGATTCACTGGCTGAAATTAAAAATACTCAATGGTTACCTGAATGGGGCGAAAGCCGTATTGCCAACATGGTTGAAGGCCGCCCTGATTGGTGTATTTCGCGTCAACGTACGTGGGGTGTACCTATTGCATTGTTTGTTGATAAAGACACGGGTGC
The DNA here is from genome assembly GCF_018732205.1 of Pseudoalteromonas sp. SiA1. Taxonomy (NCBI): domain Bacteria; kingdom Pseudomonadati; phylum Pseudomonadota; class Gammaproteobacteria; order Alteromonadales; family Pseudoalteromonadaceae; genus Pseudoalteromonas; species Pseudoalteromonas sp. SiA1. The sequence goes on from NZ_CP076084.1 coordinate 1,051,272, forward strand.
ATTACACCCAAATACTCAAGAGCTGATTGAACAAGCTGCAGTACTTGTCGAAAAATCAGGTATTCAAGCATGGTATGACCTAGAGCCTGCTACTTTGCTAGGTGAAGAAGACGCTAAACAGTACATGAAAGTACAAGACACGCTAGATGTGTGGTTTGACTCAGGTGTGACTCATGCCTGTGTTGTTGATGCGCGTGAAGATTTAGTTGGTCCTGCAGATTTATACCTTGAAGGTTCTGATCAACACCGTGGTTGGTTTATGTCATCAATGATGACTTCAGTGGCAATTAATGGTCATGCACCATACAAGCAAGTGCTTACGCATGGCTTTACGGTTGATGAAAACGGCCGCAAAATGTCTAAGTCATTAGGCAATGTTATTTCGCCACAAAATGTGATGAATAAACTGGGCGCTGATATTTTACGTTTATGGGTAGCATCAACTGATTACACAGCAGAAATGACCGTATCCGATGAAATATTCAAACGTTCGGCAGATCGTTACCGTCGTATTCGTAACACCAGCCGTTACTTACTTGCTAACCTAAGTGGTTTTGATCCAAAAACGGATCAAGTTGCTGTTGATGATATGGTTGAGCTTGATAAGTGGATTGTAGGGCGCGCAGCACAGTTACAAGATGATATTTTAGCGGCTTACGATAGCTACCAAATGCTATTAGTAACGCAAAAGCTAATGAACTTCTGTACCGGTGAGCTTGGTTCGTTCTACTTAGACGTTATAAAAGACCGTCAGTACACGGCAAAAAGCGACAGCCATGCACGTCGTTCTTGTCAAACAGCGCTTTATCATATTGCTGAAGCTATGACTCGCTGGATGGCGCCAATCATGAGCTTTACAGCGCAAGAAATTTGGGAAGCACTTCCAGGTGAGCGCAGTGACTATGTATTTACTTCAACATGGTATGAGGGATTACAAGCACCAACAACGACCAAGTTTAGTAATGAAGACTGGCAAGCTATTTTAAATGTGCGTGACGAAGTGAACCGTCTGTTAGAAGCTGCACGTAAAGAAGATGTGATTGGCGCAACATTACAAGCAACCGTAAACCTGTTTGCCAGCAAAGAGCTTGCAGCAAAACTTGCGGCGTTAGGCGATGAGCTACGTTTTGTGTTGTTAACCTCTGCGGTTAACGTTACCGAGGTAGACAGTCAACCTGCAGATTCACAAACTACTGAAATTGATGGCTTATACATTAGCGTATCAGCAACAGATGCTAAAAAGTGTGAACGTTGTTGGCATTACAGTGAAGATGTAGGTGTTGAGCCTGCTCATCCCGAAATTTGTGGTCGTTGTGTAAGTAACGTTGACGGTGAAGGTGAAAAGCGTCAATTCGCTTAGGAGTTGTTTTTAGTGAGCAAACTAACCCAAAAAAGTGGTTTAGTGTGGCTTTGGTTGAGTCTATTACTGCTTGTAATAGACTTTGCCAGTAAAACACTGGTTGTAAACACCATGGCTTATGGTGAGTCAATTAATTTACTGCCTGTTTTTAGCATCACTTATGTACATAACTACGGTGCAGCCTATAGCTTTTTAAGCGAAGCGGGTGGCTGGCAGCGTTGGTTTTTAAGTGCAATAGCAATCGCGATTAGTTGTTTGTTGGTGTGGTGGTTAAAACGTCTTCCAGCGTCTAATAAAGTATTATGTGGTGCTTACTCGTTAGTTTTAGCCGGTGCTATTGGTAACTTGTACGACCGCATTGCTTATGGTTACGTTATTGATTTTTTACATGTGTTTTACGAAGACTCACATTTTCCCGTATTTAATATTGCAGACTGCGCTATTTGTATTGGTGCTGCATTATTACTATTTGACGCCTTTACCGGCGAAAATCCAAAGGAGCATAAAGCATGAGCCAAGCTGTAATTGGTGAAAACTCAGACGTTATTTTTCATTTTTCTATTAAACTAGAAGATGGCTCTGCCGCTGACTCAACGAAAGTGCATAACAAGCCGGCTAAGCTCACTATGGGTGATGGCAGCTTAACCGCTAATTTTGAAAAATGTTTACTTGGCCTAACGGCCGGTGAGAGCAAAACATTTGAGCTTGAGCCGGAAGATGCCTTTGGTCAACCAAACCCAGATAATATTTATTATGTAGATCGTAGTAAGTTTGGTGTAGAAACGCCGGCTAAAGTAGGTGCTATTATTGCGTTTACTCAACCTGATGGCACCGAGCTTCCGGGTTTGGTGCGTGAAGTGCAAGGCGAGTCAGTTACTATCGATTTTAATCACCCATTAGCGGGCCAGCGCTTAACGTTTGAAGTTGATATTATTGAGGTGCAAGGTTAATGGAAATATTATTAGCTAATCCACGAGGCTTTTGCGCCGGTGTTGACCGCGCAATTAGCATTGTTGAGCGCGCTTTAGATATTTTTGAAAAACCAATCTATGTGCGCCATGAAGTGGTACACAATCGTTATGTGGTTGATGGCTTAAAAAATCGCGGCGCTGTGTTTGTTGAAGAGCTTGATCAGGTACCGGATGACAGTATTGTTATATTTAGTGCTCATGGTGTATCACAGGCTGTACGCAGTGAAGCAAAACGCCGTGAGCTTAAAGTATTTGATGCAACCTGCCCGTTAGTGACTAAAGTGCATATGGAAGTTACCCGTGCCAGCAGAAAAGGCATTGAATGCATTTTAATTGGTCACCATGGACACCCCGAGGTTGAGGGCACTATGGGTCAATACGACAATCAACAAGGTGGCATTTACCTAGTTGAAACCGTTGATGACGTGTTAAAGCTTGATGTTAAGAATGCAGATAACCTTTTTTATTGCAGCCAAACAACCTTGTCGGTAGATGATACTGCGGATGTGATTGATGCTTTACGCAGCAAGTTTCCTGCTATTGATGGTCCGCGTAAAGATGATATTTGTTATGCAACTCAAAACCGTCAAGATGCAGTACGTGACTTAGCAGACAAAGTCGATGTGCTATTGGTTGTAGGCGCTAAAAATAGCTCTAACTCCAATCGTTTACGAGAACTAGCTGATAAAATGGGTACGCGTGCGTACTTAATTGACGATGCCAGCAATGTTGAAGCGTCATGGTTTGATGGTATCAATAGTGTGGGGGTTACCGCAGGCGCCTCAGCACCTGAAGTGCTAGTGCAGCAAGTGATTACCCGCTTAAAAGAGCTCGGTGGTAACCAAGTAACAGAAAATCCTGGTGAAGAAGAAAACATTGTTTTTGCTGTACCAGTAGAGCTGCGTTAATTTAGAGATAAATCATAAAAGGAGGGTCGAATGGGTAAGCAACTGTCACCAGATGCGTTACTTTTTTCGGCCCTTTTTAATGAGCGTGGTGTGCTTGCATCCCTCGTAGTAACACAGGTTGTGGCTATTATATTAGCTTTTGCTCCTAATGCTGGCGATGACATATGGCTGCATTTGGGGGCGATCAGTTTGTTTCTCCATGTAACTGTGCTGGTCAGTACCTCTTTTTTATATCTTTGTCGTCGATTACTCGCAAAACAGACTCAGTTTATTCAGATCAGTTTTTTTATTGCTTCATATAGTCTCAGTACTGCTGTATTTAGTCTGGTGTTTTCTCATATTGCTTTTGATATTGAAAACGAAAAACAACTGACGTTTTTTGTGCTGCGTAATTGCATTATTGTATTTTTGCTTACCTTACTGTTTGTACAATTTTTGCTTATTCATTTTGAAAAAGAGCAGCAAACCAAAGCACTTTCTCGTGCAGAACTTGATGCTTTGCAGGCACGGATCCGACCCCACTTTTTATATAATAGCTTGAATACGGCGGCAGAATTAACGCATCATGACGTTGAGGCTGCAGAGCATGCAATTTTAGCACTAGCAGCGCTGTCTCAAGCTGCAATGCGTTCAGGTCAAAGTGTATTACTCAGTGATGAAATAACATTAACTAAACAGTATATTGCGCTTGAATCATGGCGCTTTGCAGAGCGCTTAAAGGTTGAGTGGTTATTACCAGAACATCTCCCTGCGCTCTATATTCCATATCTAACATTACAACCTTTGGTAGAGAACGCAGTATGTCATGGCATTGAGCCAAGCCAAAGTGGTGCTACTATAAGTATTGAACTGCATGTGACAACACATTATTTAACCTTAATTGTAACTAATCCTGTACCTACTGAAACTGAAAATACTAGAGAGCATAACGGTATGGCTCTTGATAATATTCGTTCTCGTTTAAGTATTTATTATAAAGGTCGGGCGCAACTGACAATAACCAACAAAGATAATCAATTTAGAGTCAAAGTAGTCATCCCAAAACAAGCAGAGAATACGTTATGAATGTATTGATTGTAGATGATGAACCCTTAGCAAGGGCACGATTGAAGCGTTTACTCGCTGAGAACCATACATCCATTCATGTGCAAGGAGAGGCTAGTAATGGCAACGACGCTTTAACACAAATGAAAAAGCAGCAGCCTGATTTAGTGTTTTTAGATATTGATATGCCAGGCTTAAATGGCATCGAAGTGGCCAATCAACTCAATGATCTAGCGGTACCTCCGGCGATTATTTTTATAACCGCTCATCCTGAGCATGCACTTGATGCGATGCAGTTAAATGCAGCCGGATATTTGGTAAAACCTATATCAGAAAAAAGTTTGCAACATGCATTACAACAGCTAGGACGTTTAAACAGAGTACACCTGCAACAACAACAAACAGAAAAAATAACCTATCAATTAGCAGGCACCGTAAGAAGTATAAAAATAGAAAATGTTTTTTATTTTTATGCACAGGAAAAGTATACCAAAGTTGTGTTCGATGGTGGGGAGGCTCTAATTGAAGACAGTTTAAAGCAACTTGAAATGCAATATCCTCGTCACATATTGCGAATTCATCGAAATACCTTAGTGAATAAAAATAAAATTTTGGCACTCCATACACTTAAAAACCATCAACATGTTATTGAACTCAAAGGGTGTTCACCTTTTTTAGCTGTTAGTCGTCGAGCGCTCAAAAGCGTAAAAAGCGTACTTTAGCACACCGACCTATTAACCGCTTATCAACATAATTAACCGTTGGTCGTGGTCCTAGTTGAATCTATTTTTTTATTGCATACACTTAGTATCAGATAATTATTATTTGGTTTTACTATGTCTTTGAGCACGTTTAAATTGCAAAAAGGTTTTACCCTTATTGAGGTCCTGATTGCGTTTATTATTCTTAGCTTTGGTTTATTAGGGGCCGTTGCCTTACAGGCTAAAGCTAAGCAAGCTAGTTTTGACTCAATGCAACGTGCCGCTGCTGTTGCGCTTGGTAATGATATTATTCAACGAATACGGGCTAATGACACACCGCAACTAGCTACATTATACGACCTTGAGTTTACCAGCGAGACAAGTATTAATTCCTCTACAACCTGTTTTACAAGTTCATGCAGTAATGCACAAATTGCGAGTTTAGATATAGAGCAGTGGAAGCGTGCTATTCGTGCCCGCGAAAATACGGGATCACTTGATGGTGCCACCGTATGTATTAATCCAGAGTCGGTAGCAGGCTCTGGCGGTAAGGCGTTTAATATTGAGGTCATTGTTTCTTGGCAGGGTCGTCAAGAATTTAAGGCGAGTGAAGCAACAGGCAAAATTAGCTGTGGTGTAGCAGATAAAAGGCGCCGTTTAGTTGTACTTACTAGCTACATTTACGTTAGGAGCTAAGATGAAGCAAGCTGGTTTTACACTCATTGAAATGATGATCTCTTTATTTATAGGGGGATTAATTTTGGGTGGCGTAATGTTTACCTATATTGGTATGAAAGTGACGACCCGCGATACGATGACAATAGGTGAGCTGCAAGAGTCTGGTCGATTAGCCATTAATATTATGCAACGCGATATAGAACAAGTAGGCTTTTGGGGAACATTTTATGATGATTCGTTTACTGCAATAAATACATCATCATTAACAAATCCTACAGGTGATTGCTTCGAAGGTCTCAACAATGGCAGCTTTCCTGATTTAACCAGCAGCAGTAATTTTAAAACCCTTTATGCAAAAACAGCGGCAAGTTCAAGTGAACTTAATTGTGTTAATAACCCTTTAGCGGGTACTGATATTTTACAGGTTAAGTTTTTACAAGGTCACCAACTAGAAGTTGATGCCGCAGGTGTTAATGAAACGCAAAGTGATGAGAATTACTTTATTGCTGAGCAAGAAAATGCACGCTTTGTTCGAGGTGTTATCGACCCTGATAGTTTAAATGTTAATGCCAGTGTTTGGCCTTACAGCCATCATAGTTATTATATTGCTGAGCAAACTTATACAGTCAATAATAAAAGTATTACTGTACCCGCACTCATGCGAAAACGTTTAGTAGCTGGTTCTATGAATACAGAAACTATAATGGAAGGCGTGGAGAATATGCGTTTTGTGTTTGGTTTAGATACCACCACCGACAGTCGCGTGGATACCTATAAAAGCATTAATAACATGACAGCCACAGACTGGGAAAACCGCAAAGGTATTTTAACGGTACAAGTTTTTTTATTGATTAGAGCACTGCAACCTGATCCAGGTATTACACTCAAAAACCAAACCTATGTATTAGGGGAAGATGCTAATAAACGCACCCTTACTTTTTCAGATAACTTTAGACGTACTGTATTCACAACAACTATCCGTTTAAATAACGTGGGAGCAAATTTATGGCGTATTTAATCCCGATGAAAAATAAACAGCAAGGTGTGGTGCTTATCACTGCACTAATAATGGTCATAGCCGTTACAGGTATTGCAGTGACGTTAATGAGTAGCAGTAGTATAGATATTAAAATTACTAATTCAGCACAAGAGCGAGAAGTTGCCGAAAATGAACTTATCGGCGAAGTGCAGCGCATGATTGCCGATGAAGCGAGCAATGGTGCAACAAATCAATTTTTTTTAACGCCAGAGGAAGTAACTACCATGGCGTCTGGCAATGAAAAAGGCATGGTTATAGCCGAACATAATGATATGCAAAGTAGAATGATTAACTTAAATAAAGGCGTGCTTGATTTAGAATGTCCTCGTCGTTTTAGTTTTACAGCTGGGATCTCATGCAACATGGTACAAGTTTCAACAACTATTGAGTATGGCTCTAAAAGTAAGCACCAACTAACAATTGTGACAGGCGTAGCCCAAGAGATGGCTAGCCTAAGCAAGGGGATTTAAAATGAAACTGATACTAAATAAAGCACTCATTTCTTTAATAGGAATAATGCTTAGCATGTCAGCAGGCGCTGAAGATATAGAGCTGTATGTTAATCATAATGTACAAACCAATGAAAAGCCTCGCGTAATCATGATTTTTGATACATCGGGAAGTATGGCATGGGATGTAAATGATGGTGATGCCTGTTATAAAAGAAGCGGTAATAGCTATTACGAGGTTGATTGCTTTGAAAGTAAAGACAGTTATAAACGAAATGAGCAATGTTATAAAAGAACTAGTTACTACAATTATGAACCCACATGTAGTGATAGCCGCTTAAGAGTTGCGCAAAATGCTATCACCCAATTAGTGAACGATAACGATGATATTGAATTTGGTTTAATGCGCTTTAATGGTAGTAATGGTGGGTATGTTTTAGCCAGAGTAGGGGCTGAAAAGTCATTTTTACTAAATAAAGTAGAAGAGTTACCTGCAAGTGGTTCAACTCCATTAACAGAAACACTCTGGGAAGCCTACCTGTATATCACGGGACAAAACGTATATTACGGGGGAAATACTAATGAACGAGATTTTACAGCAGAGTCATCAGGGATATATAAATCACCCTTTGCGCCTGTTACTGGCGAGCCACTTAGGTGTGATAACAGTATTAATATTATTTTAATGACAGACGGCGATCCAACCAACGATTCAAATAGAAATAATGATATATACAACCTTCATAATAGTTATTTCTCTGGTAATCCGCCTGCTGTTAGTAACAGCTATTTGGCGGCGCTAGCAAAAATTATTCACGGTACAGATGATGTAAAAGTTGACTTGTATAGCAAAACTAAGAATGTACTTGACATAGGACGTGTATTTCCTATCGGTTTTGGTACGGGTATGAGTGACTCAGGTAAAAACTTACTTACTGAGACTGCAGATTACGGTGGTGGGCAATACTTACATGCGAATACAGCTGCGCAACTATCTGATGCACTTAAAAATACGATTTCTCGTATTCGTGAAGTAAATGACAGTTTTTCATCGCCGTCAGTGGCGAGTAACAATGTAGATCAAACTCGAAGTCGTGATGCTATTTATTTTGCTATGTTTTATCCAGAAACCGGGGCGCGCTGGCGTGGTAACCTGAAAAAGTTAAAGGTATCGGGCAGCCAAATAGTCGATGCAACCAACAAACAAGCCCTTAATAGTGACGGTTTAATTTCAAAAGAGGCAAAAACATTTTGGTTACCTGCGGGCCAACCCGCTGATGGTAACGCGGTTGCGCAGGGGGGGGTAAACCATTATTTAAGCACCATAGATCCACTTGCTCGTAATTTATTTACGGAGAATCAAGGCTCGATTATTAGTTTTGATACTTCGGCTGTTAGTGACATTCTCAGTGGCATTGTTAATAACCCGCTGACCTTATCCACTCAAGATGTTAATTGGGCAAGAGGAGTAGATGTTGATGATGAGGACAAAGATGGCTCATCACAAGACCAACGCGCTGATATATTTGGTGATCCTTTGCATTCAAAACCAATTGCAATTGATTATGGTAATGATGATATTCGCATCCTCATAGGGACAAATGCTGGCTTCTTACATATGTTTAAAGATGCCGGTGAGACTGTAAGTGAAAGTTGGGCATTTATACCTTCAGCACTGTTTGACATTATTAAACCACTTAGAAATAAACAAGCAGATAGTAAAGTATATGGTATGGATGGCCCTATCAGTGTCTACTTTAGTAATAAAAGCTTAAATAGTGAAGGTTTGAATGACGGTATTATAGATGCTAGCAAAGGAGACGAGGTATGGGCTTTTGCTGGAATGCGCCGTGGTGGTAAAAACTACTATGGTTTAGATATTACAAATCCTAATCAGCCAAAACGTCTTTGGAGCAAACCAATTGAAGGGGGTAAAGGCGACTTTACTGAATTGGCACAAACGTGGTCAAAGCCACAAATAGCTTATATTAAAGCTTTTGGTAATAAGCCTTTGCTTGTGTTTGGCGCGGGTTACGATACAAATAAAGATGCGGCAATAAGAGCAGAGGACTCAAAAGGGCGTGGTATTTATATTGTTGAGGCAAAAACAGGCAGCTTAGTTTGGGCGTTAACCCCAGACAGTAATGGCTTTAAAGGTAAACACAGCATTGCTGCTGATTTAACTACGCTTGATTCAGATTATGATGGCTATATTGACAGAATATATGCTTCAGATACCGGTGGTAATATTTGGCGAATTGATATGCCTGGAGAAGATAGCAGTGAGTTTAGCCATTTCAAACTTGCAGAGCTAGGTAGTAATCAAGATACTCAAGATAGACGCTTCTTTTATAAGCCATTGGTTGCGCGTACTTTGTTTAGTAAAGTAACAGAGACCACGGTTAATGGTAATAAAGTGATTACTCGTTTAGATACTCCTTATGATGCAGTTGTTATTGGCAGCGGTAACCGTTCAAAACCAACGAATACAAACGAGCAAGATCAATTGTTTATGATCCGTGATGAGAATACTCTGACGCGTTCATTTAAAACTAATGCTCCTGCGCCAATTGTGCCTGCAGATTTAATGGTGATGAATAGTGACCCCTTTGGTAATACTTTAGATGACTTAGATGGTTTCACCCTTGTTGAAGCTGAACTGGCGAAAAAGAAAGGGTGGCGTTATGAGCTAGCGAAAGGTGAAAAGTCATTAGCTGCAGCTACCGTTGTTGGTGGGGTTGCTTATTTTACCTCTTTCACGCCAGCATCTGATGAAGTTGTAGAGAATCAATGTTCTTTAAGTGGCGGTGGCGGCGCACTTTATGCTTTTCATTTGCATTACGGTACTAAAGTGTATGAACAACTAAAATTTGCAACCAGTTATGATGTGCCAGATACACCACAGCTTTATTTTGGTGCGACTAATTCCTGTGCTGATTCTAACAATGATGGAAAATGTGATGATAATCCAGAGGAAGATGTTATCGAAGAGAGCCAGTTTTTTCTAATTGGTCCTGGGATCAAAGGGGAACAAGCTGAAAATCCACTTAAGCCAATAGAAATTACAGGACCTGGCTTAAAAGTGGTAGATGGTAAAATTAAGCTAGTGAATGATAAACAACCCATTGGCTTTGGTTTTAAAACGCAGCAAACATATATTTATAAGCGTGAAGAAAACGATGAGATCAACAATTAAGGGCTGTATATGAATAAGACACAACAAGGATTTACATTAATTGAGTTAATGATCACCGTTGCGATTGTTGGCATCATTGCCGCCATTGCAGTGCCTAATTACAGTGAATATATAAAAAGGGCATCACGCGCAGAAGCCGCTTCTGCGCTTTTAGATGCGGCAAACAAGCAAGAGCAATACTTTGTGGATAACCGAGCATATTCAACTTCGTTTAGCGACTTAGGTATTCAAAGTAAAACTGAAAACGGTCATTTTGAGCTAACAATTAATGTGGTTAATAGCAATGAATTTACAATCACTGCTAAACCCATTGCTGGTGCTGTGAAAGGGGATGCTGATTGCACGTCATTAACCATTAATGACGTTGGCTTAAAAGGAGCAACGGGTAGTAAAGGCAATACCGACATCAACTATTGCTGGGGTAGATAACATTAGTTATTTTTGGCATTTGTTAGTAGATTTTATTCGTATTCGCCCAGTTTGACTTATTGACAGAGCAAGCCCCTCAAGGCTTGCTTTTTCGTTATTTGGGCAATAGATAAAAGTACCGTTTTGAAAGCCGTTTAAAGAGCCATCGGGTCTAAAAGTGATGGCATCCCGAGGATACTCTAAGCTATCAGAGGGATGGATATGTTCAAAGGTACTAATAAGGCGCTCGTCATCATCTAAAGAGGTTGACTTGTCGTTATCAATAAAAAGTGACACCTGATTGTCCCAATCATCTTCTAAACACTCATTATTTTTCAAGGCACATAGAGTGACGTAGCTATTATTTTCTATTGCATAAAGACGTGCATAATTAATGTTTCTGTGTAATAGATTAATCTGGTTATCTGCGCGATTGAGCGCCAAGAAATCAGGAAAAAACCATAATGAGAGTTGGCTTAGTATCGCTATAACTGAAATGGTTACTAGTAATTCTAATAATGTAACGCCACCATTTTTGTGAGCACTTATAATTAACTTCATCCCTGAAGCCTTTCATTGAACAGTCCATTATATTAGTTTAGTAAACAATCAAAAAAACGACAAAGTATGAAATGGCTTTTAACCACAGCTCTCTGTGGTATCCCCTAAATAAAAAGCGGTGCCTGATTGCGTTAATGTTAACGCTTTTTGGTTTTTGTTGTCGCCGTTAGGACAAAATATGAAGTTCCCAGGATTTGTAGTTATACGTCCGCTGGTATTAAATCGTATACGGGTATCTGTAAATGAAACGCGATCATTAGGACTAATTTCCTCCATGACTCTGATCAAGCTATCTGTTTCATTATTATATTGGCCATTATTATTAGCATCTATAAAGGTAATAATTATTTGATCAACATCCCATTTACTTGAGCAAGTTAGGGTTTTATCATCACTTTTTACTTTTGTACCTGGAGCAGCGCACACAATTACGATCTCATCGGTACTAGCCGCTTGTGAGCGTGCAAAGCTAATATTACGTTTAAGTTCTAATAAAAAATTTTCACCTCGGTTTTCTTCCAGCATATCGCTACTGTTCCACAACGCAATAGTGGCTATAATGCCAACAATGGCCACGGTGACCATTAACTCTAATAGGGTAAATCCACGGTGCTTAGTTTTCATATAAATCTCATTAACTCGGTGATGTTTTAGTATAGTTATTTTTATTAAAATAATCATACCATGATTATTTTTCACCGGTGCTATTCAATCTCTTTGTTTGCTATGAACCTCATGATTGTCTAAAATCGAGGCAACTGAAGCTTTCAAAAGTAATTACTATGAAAAAAATAGAAGCAATCATTAAACCGTTTAAGCTCGATGATGTGCGTGAAGCATTATCTGATGTAGGCATTACGGGTATGACAGTAAGTGAAGTAAAAGGGTTTGGGCGTCAAAAAGGCCACACAGAGCTATACCGTGGTGCTGAGTACATGGTTGACTTTTTACCTAAAGTAAAACTAGATATTGTGCTCGGTGATGAAGACGTAGAACGTGCTATTGATGTTATTGTTAAAACAGCACAAACTGGCAAAATCGGTGATGGTAAAATATTTGTCACTGACGTAGAACGTGTGGTTCGAATTCGTACTGCAGAAGAGGATGAAGAGGCTATATAGTCGAGTAAACCTCGTAAAAAAGGCGCTAATTTTATAACTAGCGCCTTTTTCGTGTTATTTATTTCTGCTATTAAATTTACGCGTTTGCTCTGCATGCTGACTTAGTTCAGTCAAGCCAAGCTTCTCGTAACTTTTTTCCATCATGGCGAGTGCCGCATCAAGATAACTACTTTGTGAGTAGTGCTCTACCACATATTTACCGCGATTTGCGGCTGCTAAATAGGCTTCACGTTCGTAATAGTAAGTTGCCACTTTTAACTCATAACGTGCCATGCGGTTTAATAACCAAACTAAACGACGTTTTGCTTCTGGCGCATAATCACTTTCTGGAAAACGTTTAACCAAAGTTGATAAGTCGGTATAAGCAACACGGGTGCGTTTAGCATCTCTGTCAGCTCTGTCTACACCAAAGTATTCTTGGAAAGCATTTTTATCCGCCTTAATATTAACCAAGCCACGCATGTAGTACATGTAATCTAAATCTTTGTGGTTTGGGTTTAAGCGAATAAAACGGTCGATTGTAGCAAGCGCTTGCTCTGTATTACCTGATTGGTAATGTGCATACACTAAATCCATTTGGACTTGTTTTGAAAACGGACCAAACGGGTAGCGAGAATCAATTGCCGTTAATAATTCAATTGCACGAGCGTATAAACCAGAATCAAGCGTTTGTTTTGCATCTTCGTATAGTGCTTGTGCCGATCTGTTGGGTACGCGTTGAATATCTTCTTGGTCAGGTGCAGACGAGCAGGCCCCTAAACTAAGCACTGAAACTGAAAAAACAATGGCGAATGCACGTTTCCCTATTTTATTTATCATTTTATTTGTTACCTTCGATGTCTTCGGCTAGGCCAAGTGGGTAAAACCGAGTAAACTATGCGTATTATGTTATGCTTTTATTAAAAGCGATTCTAACCCAGTCAAGCAAAGCTTGCACTGGTAAATTGGGTAAAGTTACTAATGTCAGAGCAAATATCTCTCCAAGCCGAGGTCCCAACAGACTTAGGTGGTAAACGTCTAGACCAAGTATTAGCACAATTGTTCCCTGATTATTCACGATCACGGATAAAAACGTGGATTTTAGATGATAAAATCACCGTTGATGGTGAAATTTTCAACACCCCGCGTGAAAAACTACTCGGTGGTGAAGTTGTAGCTGTTGAAACAACAATAGAAGCACCTCGTGAATACGAAGCACAAGATATCAAATTAAACATCGTTTATGAAGACGATGATATTTTAGTGATCAACAAACCAATGGGATTAGTGGTTCATCCTGGCGCAGGTAACCCTGACGGTACTGTGTTAAATGCTTTATTACACTACTATCCGGAAATTATTAACGTACCACGAGCGGGTATTGTGCATCGTTTAGACAAAGACACAACAGGTTTAATGGTTGTTGCTAAAACGATTCAGGCACAAACACATTTAGTTAAAGCACTGCAAAAGCGCGAAAACTTTACACGTGAATATGAAGCGTTATGTAATGGCACTATGACAGCCGGTGGTATGGTTGAAAAACCAATTGGTCGTCATGCTACGCAGCGTACGCATATGGCAGTACATGAAATGGGTAAACCAGCTATTACGCATTACCGTGTTGCCGAAAAATTCCGCGCCCATACTCGTTTGCGTTTACGCCTTGAAACAGGGCGTACACACCAAATTCGTGTGCATATGGCGTACTTAAACCACCCATTAATTGGCGATCAATCTTATGGCGGTCGTCCTCGTCCACCAAAAGGGGCAACGCCTGAGTTATTTGAGTTACTGCGTAGCTTTAAACGCCAAGCGCTTCATGCCGTTAAATTAAGTATTGCGCATCCAATCACCGGTGAAATGATGACCTGGCAAGCGCCTATCCCTGATGATATGGTCCAAATGACTCAAGCACTGCGTGAAGACACAAAAGCAAACCCTGATATAGCGAGTTAACAATGTTTGGCTTATCAGCTACATGGCAATCTCTTCATGGTGTAGATACATTGAGTACTACACGTGAAGGGGGCGTATCTCAGCCTCCATTCGATAGTTTGAATTTAGGGTTGCATGTAGGTGATAACAGCCAAGATGTATTAAATAACAGAGCACGTGTAAATGCTCATTTGCCTAAACCGGCAATTTGGTTAAATCAGGTTCATAGCGCTGATGTAATTACAGTGGATGAGCGATTTGACCCCAACCAAACACTCACAGCCGATGCGCTATATACGCAATTACGCAATCAACCTTTAGCCATAATGACCGCTGATTGTTTACCTATTTTACTCTCATCGAGTGACGGGCAAGAAGTGGCCGCAATTCATGCTGGTTGGCGAGGGTTAGAGCAAGGGGTGATAAACAATACGCTGGCATGTTTTAAAAATGCCTCGGCGAATATACATGCTTGGTTAGGTCCTGCAATAGGGGCGAATCAATTTCAAGTCGGCCAAGAGGTAGTCGAGTTATTTACAGCAAATAACCCACTAATGCACAGCGCGTTCAAAGCTCAAAATAATGAAAAGTATTTAGCTGATATCTATCTAATAGCAACTATTTTACTTAATCAACAGGGCGTTATAAACATTAGCGGGGGTGAGCATTGCACGGTTTCTCAAGCTAACTTGTTTTTTTCTTATCGGCGCGATGGCCAAACCGGTCGTATGGCAAGTTTGATCTGGCGCAAGTAAATAATCATTAGGTGATTATTTTTCCCACAATACCTTGAACAAACCCGCTAACATACCCATCTATTAAGTAATTCGTTTTTTTATAGGTAAACCCCCATGCGTTTAGATAGATTTACAAGTAAATTTCAGTCTGCGCTTTCAGATGCGCAATCATTAGCGCTAGGTCGCGATCATCAATTTATTGAACCTGTGCATCTAATGTACGCTTTGTTAAAACAAAGTGGCTCAAGTGTACGTGCACTATTTGCACAAATGAGCATCAGCGTTGATGAACTCAACACTAAATTATCACAAGAGATAGAAAAGTTATTTAAAGTGGAAGGTGTTGGTGGCGATGTACAGTTGTCAAATAACATGGTTTCACTGATAAACCTATGTGATAAATACGCCCAAAAGCGTAAAGATAAATACATTTCAAGTGAGTTGTTTGTATTAGTTGCGTGTGAAGATAAAGGCCCGCTTGGCAGTGTTTTTAAAGCACTTAACATTACGGCGAGTAAGGTTGAAACGGCAATTGAGGCGATTCGTGGTGGCCAAAAAGTTGACGATCCTAATGCGGAAGAAACACGCCAAGCACTTGAAAAGTACACCATCGATTTAACTGAGCGTGCAGAGCAAGGTAAGCTTGACCCTGTAATCGGTCGTGATGATGAAATTCGCCGCACTATTCAAGTATTACAACGCCGTACCAAAAATAACCCTGTGTTAATTGGTGAGCCAGGGGTGGGTAAAACAGCCATAGCTGAAGGGCTTGCACAGCGTATTATTAATGGTGAAGTGCCTGAGGGCTTAAAAAACAAGCGCGTATTATCACTTGATTTAGGCGCATTAGTTGCTGGTGCAAAATACCGAGGTGAATTTGAAGAGCGTTTAAAATCAGTACTTAATGAGTTGGCTAAAGAAGAAGGCCAAGTTATTTTATTTATTGATGAAATTCATACCATTGTTGGAGCGGGTAAAAGTGATGGCGCTATGGATGCGGGTAACATGTTAAAACCTGCCTTAGCACGCGGTGAACTCCATTGCGTAGGCGCAACCACTTTAGATGAATACCGTAAGTACATTGAAAAAGATGCTGCGCTTGAGCGCCGTTTCCAAAAGGTATTAATAGAAGAGCCTTCAGTAGAAGACACCATTGCTATTCTGCGTGGCTTGAAAGAGCGTTACGAATTACACCATTCAGTGGAGATCACCGACCCTGCAATCGTTGCCGCAGCGCAGTTATCGCATCGTTATATTAGTGATCGCCAATTACCCGATAAAGCAATCGATTTAATTGACGAAGCGGGCTCTTCTATTCGCTTGCAAATTGATTCAAAGCCAGAAGCTTTAGATAAATTAGAGCGCCGCATTATCCAATTAAAAATTGAAGATAACGCATTGGCCAAAGAGAAAGATGAAGCAAGTCAAAAGCGCCGTACAGAAATGGTCGAGCTGATCACTGAGCTTGAAGGGCAATACCGTGAACTAGATGAAGTATGGAATGCAGAAAAAGCGTCTTTACAAGGCACGCAGGTTATTAAAGCTGAGCTAGAGCAGGCACGACTTGATTTAGAAGTGGCTCGCAGAGCAAGTGACTTGCAGCGTATGTCTGAACTGCAATATGGACGTATACCTGAGCTTGAGCGCAAACTCGATTTAGCATCACAAGCAGAAATGCAAGAAATGAGCTTGCTTAAAAATCAGGTAGGCGAAGATGAAATTGCAGAAATTTTATCACGTTGGACCGGGATCCCAGTGGCGCGTATGCTCCAAGGTGAACGTGAAAAACTATTACAAATGGAAGAGCAGTTACATAACAAAGTCATTGGTCAAGATGAGGCCGTCGTTGCGGTGGCTAATGCCATTCGTCGTTCGCGTGCAGGGCTTGCTGATCCCAATCGTCCAATTGGCTCGTTCTTATTTTTAGGGCCTACAGGGGTTGGTAAAACAGAACTTACCAAGGCACTAGCAGGCTATATGTTTGATACCGAAAGTGCCATGGTGCGTATAGATATGTCTGAGTTTATGGAAAAACACTCAGTCGCACGTTTAGTCGGTGCGCCTCCAGGGTACGTAGGTTACGAAGAAGGTGGTTATTTAACCGAAGCTGTTCGTCGTAAACCCTATTCGGTTATTTTGCTTGATGAAATAGAAAAAGCGCATCCAGATGTGTTTAATATTTTATTACAAGTCCTTGATGACGGGCGTTTAACGGATGGCCAAGGGCGTACGGTTGATTTTAAAAATTCGGTTATCATTATGACCTCCAACTTGGGCTCAGATATCATTCAAGAGCAAGCGGGAAGTAATGACTATGACGAGCTTAAAGCAAAAGTCATGGGTGTTTTACATAATGAATTTAGACCCGAGTTCATTAACCGTATTGATGAAACTGTGGTATTTCACTCACTTTCACATAGTCATATTAAAGAAATTGCAGATATTCAGTTAAGCAAATTACGTCAACGATTGACA
This sequence comes from Pseudoalteromonas sp. SiA1, assembly GCF_018732205.1. NCBI lineage: Bacteria > Pseudomonadati > Pseudomonadota > Gammaproteobacteria > Alteromonadales > Pseudoalteromonadaceae > Pseudoalteromonas > Pseudoalteromonas sp. SiA1. The sequence goes on from NZ_CP076084.1 coordinate 1,068,837, forward strand.
GAGATGGGGTATTTACTTGAGTTGACAGATGCTGCTCTTGAGCGAATTGCTGCCAGTGGCTTTGATCCTGTCTATGGCGCTCGTCCACTTAAACGGGCAATACAGCAAACCATTGAAAATCCATTAGCACAAAAACTGCTTAATAATGAATTTCAACCAGGTTGTATCATTGTCATTGATGCTAACGAAGACGGCTTAGTGTTTACGAGTCGATAATCTGAGCACAGCAAAAAGCCGCTGTTTACAGCGGCTTTTTTGTTTCTATTTTAGGGCGTTTGTTAAACTTTAAAAGTCAGTAATAAGTCATTCACTTTTCTTGAGCCTTCAACTAGTTCAGCCGCACCGTGCGCTACGCTAAAACTCAATTGTAAATTGTCATCCCCTAAGCCTTTAATCTTTTCAACATTACTACCAATGTCTTTACTTACAACCTGCTGCTGTTCTGCTGCGGCTGAAATATCCGTGGCGAGCTGTGAAATTTCACTAATTTGAATAAAAATACTATCAAGCTCTTGTTGTGTTTGTCCTGTTGTATTAACACAGTCATCGGCTTGTTGTTTTGTGCTCTGCATGATTTTAGACCAGCTAAACAAGGTATCTTGAATTTCTTTAATTGAGCTATGAATTTGTGCTGTGGCGTTTTGAGTTCGTGACGACAGCGCTCTTACTTCATCGGCAACGACTGCAAAACCACGCCCATGCTCACCGGCGCGTGCCGCTTCAATAGCCGCATTGAGTGCCAATAAGTTAGTTTGTTCAGCAATCCCTTCTATTTCACTCATGACTTGGCCAATTTTATCCGCTTCAGAGGCAAGCCCCGTTGCTGTGGCGGCCGCTTGCTCAACTTGTACAGCTAAGTCAGACACCATTTTACTGTTATCTGCAATATGATTCTTGATATCAGAGCAGCTTTGATAAGTAATGCCCACTTTATCAGCCGTGTTATTGGTATTGTTAGAGATTTCACCAATCGTGGTACTCATTTGTGACATGGCTGAAGCAATTTGTTCTAGCTGAGTGCCTTGAGAAGAAATACCTTGCTCGGTCAACGTCGATTGTTGATCTAACCCTTGGGCAATCGTATTAAAACTCAAGGTTGAATCTTTTACCCGCCCCAGTACCGTTCTTAATTTAGCACTGAGCATCTGCTCTCTATACTCACTAATGCTGTGTGGGTGCGAGCCACTAAACACATAACGAGATACAGAGTCTGCTTGGTTTTTTTGTTGTTTGAGGGTTGCAGGTGTGATTACCAGCTCATCATAATTTAAAACTAAAATAACAATACATACTAATAAGTTAATCGCGGCAAGCGAAAGAGAGCCCCACATTGCGACACTGGCTAACCAAATTAAAATACCCGCAATGCTCAAACCTTGTCTCATTGATGTGCGTTCGCGCCAGCTGAATAATGATTTATTAGCGTTAATTTTGGCATAGAGCTTTTGCGCTCTGCGTTTTGCGCGTTGCTCTAGTTTTATTCGTACAGACTGATAACCAATAAGTTGGCCATGCTCAAAAATAGGCGTTACAAATGCATCAACCCAATAATAGCGGCCGTCCTTACATAAGTTTTTTACCGCGCCACGCCACGAATGGCCTTGTTTTAAAGTGTCCCACATTTCTTTAAATGCAGCTTTTGGCATATCAGGGTGGCGAACGATATTGTGATTTTTATTTATCAGTTCATCCATCTCGTAGCCTGCGATACTACAAAACTCATGATTGGCATAAGTAATAACACCGCGTAAGTCAGTGGTTGAAACCAACTCTTGGTGTTCTTCGAAGTTAACTTCTTCATCTATTAAGCTTTGATTACGACGCATAGTGACTCTTTATCATTCTTTATTATGGCGGCTATTGTAATTACTAAAACTAATGTACGTTAGTGATATGTGTAAAATAGCAGGAATAAGACATTTTTTTTGATATTTATATGATCTTTATCAATATTAAGCGTAATTGAATTTTTCAGTTATGACAAACTTTTAGGGTTTAACTCTATCTTATCAAAGCGTTTTAAAACGCCATGTTGTCAGCGGGGGGTTATGGCAAATAATATGTAAAAGAAATTGTATATTCGTAGTGGCAATGGCAAGATTATCTTTTATAGCGTGAAACAAAGCGTGTTTAAAATCCAGTAAAAACTATATCTAATAAATTCATATAGTTTTTTCATCGTTTAATCTTGAGTAAAGGTAAAAAGACCCCATAACCTTATGATTAAGCCACTTGGCTCGAGGAAACTTTTTTTTGACAACTTATAATTTAAAGAACACGCTCAACGCGCTATCTAATGCAGATAATCAACAGGCTATTAAAGGCATTATGCGCGGTATTGAGAGAGAATCATTAAGAATTAACCACGATGGTTCTATTTCTAAACAGGCTCATCCTCAAGGTGTGGGCTGTGCGCTCACCAATGAGCATATTACCACTGATTTTTCTGAGTCTTTACTTGAGTTCATTACACCGGTTAGCGAGTCATCAACGCAAACTTTGCAGCAGCTAAAAGATTTACAAAAGTTCACCCTAGAACATATGGGCGATGAATTATTGTGGCCAATTAGTATGCCGTGCTTTATAAATCATCAAGACGATATTGTATTGGCACAATTTGGCGACTCTAATGTCGGTAAAATGAAAACCCTATATCGCGAAGGCTTGAAGAATCGTTACGGCAGTATGATGCAAGCGATTGCTGGCGTGCATTTCAATATTTCTTTTCCACAAACGCTATGGCAGTCACTGCACTCATTAAAGCAAAGTGACGCGAAACTTGAAGATTTCATATCGGATAGTTACTTGGCGTTAATTCGTAACTTTAAACGCGAACTGTGGTTAATTAGCTACATGTTTGGCGCATCACCGGCATTATGTAGTTCTTTTTTACAAGGGCGTAAAAGCGACTTACCGTTTAAAAAACTCGGTAAAGGCACTTTATATTTGGAAGTGGGTACCGCATTACGATTAGGTAACTTAGGCTATACCAATAGCGCACAATCGTCATTACGAGTAATGTATAACTCATTAGATGAATATGTTGCAGGACTTAAAAAAGCCATAAATACGCCTTCAGATATTTACGGCAGTATTGACGATTACACCAGTGCTACGCCAAAGCAATTAAATAAAAACATTTTGCAAATAGAGAACGAGTTTTACTCGCCAATTCGTCCTAAACGTAATGCAAAAAATGGTGAAACGCCCACCGATGCATTGCTAAGAGCGGGTATAGAATATATTGAAATTCGTGCATTGGATGTTAACCCGTTTAGTGAAGTTGGGATTGACTTAGAGCAAATACACTTTTTAGATGTGTTTTTAACTTATTGTTTATTAAAAGATTCAGCACCTATGGATTGGCAAGAGCAAACTCGTAGTACTGAAAATCTTGATACTGTGGTTAACCAAGGTCGAGAACAAGGCTTGATGCTTAATTTTAATAACGAGCAGCGCAGCCTAGAATCTTGGGGTGATGAAATATTTAGTCAGCTGAGTGATGTTGCTCAGTGGATGGATACTGCTTACGATGTTGACTACTACTCAAACACCATTAAGCGCATGGCGACTTGGATTCATGATCCGGCATTAACGTATTCTGGTCGTTATGTTGAGCAGTTAAAAGCATCAGGGTTAGATAATGGCCACTTTGCACTGTCACTTGCTCAGAAGTACAAACAAAGCCATGAAACAGCAAGTTATACTGAATTTTCAAAATCGTGGCTAGAGCAACAAGCTGCAGAGTCGTACCAAGCCCAAAAGGCAATTGAACACGCTGATAAACAATCATTTACCGCATTTTTAGATACATATTTCAGGGTCTGTTGACCTTTGCGGATTACAATTTGTTCAAACTAGGAGCGGTTTAATCGCGGCGTGAGGTTTGTAACCTAATGGGCTCGATAACTGCTCCTGCGTTATTCTACTGGCTTACATCCATGTAAGAATAAGTAAAAACCGAGCAACAAAGAGTAAATTGCTCCTAGGCAGAACCCGAAGAGCAGCACCTGTTTGGCATTGATGCTGCGTTATCGCCTATTTATGGGTAATAACCACACCACATAGGCTTTGCCTTGCCTAAATACCAAACAAACTGCTGAAAATTCAACCTTGAAAGGTCAACAGACCCAAGTAAGTAGTAGGCAAAAAAAACGCAGCTCATAGTAGCTGCGTAAATATTCTTTAGGGATGAAACAATGCTGTACTGCTGCATTCATAGATTCAGACCCACGCTTTTTTAAAAAGTTCAGTGAGATCTTAAAAAATGAAAAAAAATATTATTACTTTATCTCTAGTGCTTACCTTAGCGGGGTGTGCCACTGCGCCACCTAAGCAACCCGAAGATATTTGTAAAATCTTTGAAGAGAAATCTGACTGGTATTTTGATGCTAAAGACGCGCAAGATAAGTGGGGCTCTCCCAAACACGTATTAATGAGTATGATGTACCAAGAAAGTTCTTTTCGTCATGATGCCGCGCCACCCATGGAATACTTTTTATGGATAATTCCAACCGGCCGCGCAAGTGATGCCTATGGTTATTCTCAAGCTAAAACTCCAACTTGGTCTGATTATATTCGTGAAACAGGTAATAGTGGTGCTGATAGAGATGAATTTGAAGATGCGATCGATTTTATGGCGTGGTTTGTTTATAAAACTCACAAAGTTAATGGTGTTTCTAAATGGGATGCTTACGCACAGTATTTAAATTATCACGAAGGGTGGGGCGGTTATAAGCGAGGCACTTATCGTAAGAAAAAGTGGTTAATGAGCGTTGCCAATAAAGTAAAACATCGTGCAAGCCGTTATGGAGCACAGCTAAGACGCTGTGAGGATGATTTAGACAAAGGTTGGTTAGAGCGTTTATTCTTTTAACTAATCTAAACCCAGATTAATAAAAAAGGAGCCATTTGGCTCCTTTTTTGTTGGTTTATTTTTTACGTTTATTGGGCTGAATTTTAACTTGTTTAATCATGTTTTCTTTCACTTCAAGTACCTCAACCGGATAACCTGCAATACGAATGCTTAAGTTAGCATCAGGGATGTCTTCTAAGTACTCAACAATGAGGCCACTTAGCGTTTTAGGGCCATCTAATGGGAATTCCCAACCCATTTCTTTATTTAAGTCGCGTACGTTAGCACCACCATCAACAATATAAGAGCCATCATTTTGTGTGGTTACTTCTTCACTCGGTGTCCGAGTTTGAGTAGTGGTGAAATCGCCCACAACCTCTTCAAGAATATCTTCTAGAGTAACTAAGCCTTGGATATCGCCATATTCATCAACAACAATACCAATTCGTTCTTTTGATAATTGGAACTTCAGTAGTTGGGTGTTAAGCGACGTTCCCTCAGGAATAAAGTAAATTTCACGTACAGCGCGCAGTAGCGAAGGTTTATCGAATTGCTCTTTAGTAAGAAGACGCAATGCATCACGAGAGTGAATAAATCCCACTGCATCATCTATATTGTCGCGATATAAGAGTACGCGAGTATGTTGAGCGTGAGTAAGTTGTTTACTGATTATTTTCCAATCGTCATTAATATCAATCGCCACAATTTCATTGCGAGGGATCATAATATCTTCAACGGTAACTTGTTCTAAATCTAAAATAGAGGTCAACATACTTTGGTGACGAGCGGGGATCAGCGCCCCCGATTCATTTAGCACGGTTTTTAATTCTTCTTTACTCATGCTGTGCTCATCTATTTGTGCAGCGCTAATACCAAATAAGCGCAATATACCATTGGTCATCCAGTTAACAACGACAACAAATGGGAAGAGAATTTTTAGTAACCCTTTGAGTATCACCGAACTTGGAAAAGCGACTCGCTCAGGATAGAGGGCGGCCAGTGTTTTTGGCGTTACTTCAGCGAAAATCAGCACCACAAGTGTTAATGCACCTGTTGCTATAGCAATACCTAAATCACCATACAAACGAATACCAATAATGGTGGCAACTTGGGCAGCCGCAATATTGACAAGGTTATTACCAATAAGGATAAGACCTATCAACCTGTCAGGTCGACTGAGTAATTTACTAACGCGTTTCGCAGCACGATGATTCTCTTTAGCGAGGTGTCGTAAACGAATACGGTTGATTGACATGATTCCGGTTTCTGACCCGGAGAAGTAAGCAGAAAAAAGTACCAATAAACCTAAAATGATAAACAGCGTACTTGTCGATATGTCGTCCAACGATGGATCCTTTTTTTATAAACCAATGCGTATTAAGCTAGAGTGAGCTTTCAGAGTCAAGTTAAAACTTATTTAGAACCACTTCTTGTATAAAACGGCTGCCAAAATAAGCGAGTGTGAGTGTAAATGCGGCAATCATAATACTCACTACCACCATTTTCCCTCGCCAACCTCGTTTTACATGGCCAACGGCAATCGTAGCAAAAATAGCCCAAGCAACTAAAGATAAGATTGTTTTATGAATAAACTCTTTGGCAAACATGCCATCAAGAAATACAAACCCTGTAATCAGCGCCACGCTTAATAATACTGTGCCTAAATTTAATAGTTGATAAAGTTGACGCTCTACCACCATTAGTGGCGGTAAATGGCTATGTACTATTGCTAAATCTTTACGTTTCAAACGTTTATCAATAAAGTAAAATTGTACGCCGTAAAGGGTGGCAATAATTAAGATACAGTAGGCTAATAACGACAGTGAAATATGCGCAACTAACGCAAGCTCTACATTAATGCTATGAAGTAAAACGTGATGAGGAATAAACAGGCTAGCAATAGTTAACAGGGCAGCAAAGCCGTATACAACAGGTAATAGCAGTGTCGCAGGAAACTTCAAAGAGACGGTGGTGACACAAAGCACTATTACCCAACAAGTCAGTAATGCAACATTAACAATACTTAAATCTTGGCCATCGGCTCTAAACACCGAGTTTACTAAAAGCAGCATATGCGCCAAAATAGCGACAGTGCTCAGTATTATGGTAATTTTTTGGCTTGGTCCCTGACGATGAAACAATCGCGAAAGCACGTGAGACGTTGCTAACACATAAAATAAACTGGCAATAATAGTTAAACTAATAATCAGCATTTTGCTTTGGCCACTTAATTGAAGTCAAATAATTCGTGTTCGTTATCTGGTCATTGTATTTTATAGCAACGCAAATGCATAGACCCTGTAAAAAGAAACTCAATAAGCAGCACTTCAACACTGTATTGTATGCCACCATTTACGGTATACTATTTTCAATTGAATTTTAATAACATCGACCTTATTAATAGAGTTGATATAAACGTCTTTTCGGAACCGTTACATGTTTGAGAACCTCCAAGAACGATTAGGTAAAACCCTAAAAAATATTAGTGGCCGTGGTCGCTTAACTGAAGACAACATTAAAGATACACTTCGTGAAGTGCGAATGGCATTTTTAGAAGCCGATGTGGCGTTGCCTGTTGTTCGCGAGTTTGTAAAGCAAGTTAAAGAGCGTGCGGTTGGTGTTGAAGTCACCAAAAGCTTGAGCCCTGGCCAAGTATTTATAAAAATTGTTCGTGAAGAACTTGAAAAAGCCATGGGTGAAGCCAACGAAGAGCTAAGTCTTAATGCACAGCCGCCAGCGGTAGTGATGATGGCTGGTCTTCAAGGTGCGGGTAAAACCACCAGTGTGGGTAAGCTGGCTAAGTTTTTAAAAGAGCGCAAGAAGAAGTCTGTGCTAGTGGTGAGTGCCGATGTGTATCGTCCAGCAGCAATTAAGCAATTAGAAACCTTAGCAACAGAAGTTGATGTAGAATTTTTCCCAAGTGATATTTCGCAAAAACCAGTTGATATTGCAACTGCCGCCATTTCTCATGCGAAAAAGAAATTTATTGATGTTGTATTAGTCGATACTGCGGGTCGTTTGCATGTTGATAGCGACATGATGGATGAAATTAAAGCCTTGCATCATGCAATTAATCCAATCGAAACGCTATTCGTTGTTGATGCAATGACAGGTCAAGATGCGGCAAATACAGCAAAAGCATTTGACGAAGCTTTACCGCTGACCGGTGTGATACTGACTAAAACAGATGGTGATGCCCGAGGTGGTGCTGCTTTATCTATCCGTCATATTACTGGTAAGCCAATTAAGTTTATGGGTGTGGGTGAGCGCACTGATGCCCTTGAGCCTTTCCACCCAGACCGAATTGCTTCACGTATTTTAGGCATGGGTGATGTACTTTCATTAATCGAAGAAGTCGAGATGAAAGTAGACAAAGAACAAGCGGCAAAAGTAGCACAAAAAGTATTTAAAGGTGATGGCTTTACGCTGGATGACTTTGCTGATCAACTAAAGCAAATGAAAAACATGGGTGGCATGATGTCGATGCTCGATAAACTGCCTGGCATGCAAAACATCCCAGATGCGGTTAAAGGGCAAATGGGTGATAAAACCTTTATTCAAATGGAAGCGATTATTAGCTCTATGACCAAAAAAGAGCGTGCACGCCCAGAAATCATCAAAGGTTCGCGTAAAAAGCGTATTGCTGCGGGCTCTGGTACTCAAGTACAAGAGATCAATAAACTGCTTAAGCAATTTACGCAAATGCAAAAAATGATGAAGAAGATGAAAGGTAAAGGTGGCATGCAAAAAATGATGCGTGGCATGAAAGGGATGTTACCACCTGGCATGATGGGTGGCGGTGGTCCAAAATTTTAATAATTTAACCTTTAATACCTCCAATACGAGATAAAAAGTAATCAATAAAGAGGCAAAATGCCTCTTTATTGTTGAATAAACTATGCACAGAATAGCTTATTCATATACTTTTTCATCTTGGATCACGGTTTAATCTACTAAACTGGCTTTTTGCATCACTTCTTACTTGCATTGTTGCTAAAAACTCGTACAATTCACCGGCTCCCCATACTGGGGAGTAAATCTTATTAATGAAAACAGTCAATCTATTTAGAGGACGGTATGGTAACTATTCGTTTGCAACGTGGTGGCGCTAAAAAACGCCCTTTCTATCAAATTGTGGTTGCGGATAGCCGTTTCTCGCGTGACGGTCGCTTCATCGAGAAAGTAGGTTTCTTTAACCCAATTGCTTCAGGTCAAGAAGAAAAACTTCGTTTAGATTTACCACGTGTTGAACACTGGTTAGGTCAAGGCGCAGGTCTTTCAGATCGTGTAGCTAAATTAGTTAAAGACGCTCGTAAAGCGGCTTAATAGGCGTAAGTGTAACCATGAGTCAAGAGAACACCTCATCAATAATTGTCGTAGGAAAGCTCGGCGCCCCATATGGTATAAAGGGCTGGCTTAAGGTGCATTCATTTACTGATGATCCCCAAGGGATCTTCGATTTCAGCCCGTGGTTGATAGGGCAGCAAGGTAAATGGCAATCCTTAGAAGTGGTCGACTGGCGTCGCCACAACAAAGGCTTTATCGCTAAGTTTGCGCAAGTAAATGACAGAGACCAAGCAATGGCTTATACCAATGTAGAAATTTCTGTTGATTCAGCGCAGCTACCAGAATTACCGCAAGGTGAATTCTATTGGCGAGATCTCATCGGCATGTCGGTTGTAACTGATAAAGGTTATAACTTAGGCATTGTTGATGACCTTATGGAGACAGGCTCAAATGATGTACTGGTTGTGAAAGCAAACAGTAAAGATGCATTTGGCCAAGCAGAACGTTTAATTCCTTTTTTAACTGATTCAGTTATTCAAGAAGTTAAATATGATGCGAAAGAAATTACTGTAGATTGGGATCCAAGCTTTTAATGAGTCAAACAAGTTCGTTGTGGGTAGGGGTTATCAGCCTTTTCCCGGATATGTTTGATGCAATTACAACGCAAGGTGTAACCGGTCGTGCTGTTAAAAATGGCTTAATCGATTTTAACTGCTGGAATCCACGTGACTATGCAACTGATAAGCATAGAACCGTAGATGATCGTCCTTACGGGGGCGGGCCAGGCATGTTAATGATGGTTGAACCATTAAAACAAGCCATTCTTGAAGCCAAACAGGCTGCAGGTGATGGTGCAAAAGTAATTTATATGTCGCCACAAGGGCGCAAATTAGATCAGCAAGGGGCTAGCGAACTCGCAAACTCTGAAAAACTGATTTTAATTGCCGGTCGCTATGAAGGTATAGACGAGAGAATAATAGAGTCGTACGTTGACGAAGAATGGTCAATTGGTGATTTTATTTTGAGTGGGGGTGAACTACCTGCCATGACATTAATTGACGCAGTAGCGCGATTAGTGCCAGGGGTGTTAGGAGACAACCAGTCAGCAGAGCAAGACTCATTTTCGGATGGCTTGCTAGATTGTCCTCACTATACACGGCCAGAAACATTGGACGACAAACAGGTGCCTGCTGTATTACTCAGCGGAAACCACCAAGAGATAGCAAAATGGCGGCTTATGCAGTCATTAGGTAGAACTTGGCTTCGCCGTCCTGACTTGTTGCATAACCTAGCTCTGACTGAGGAGCAAGCGGTATTACTCGCGAAATTTCAGCAAGAGTACCAAAAAGCTTGTGGCTAGAAGACAGTTACACCTAGGAAAGTGAGAAACATAATGGCAAAAGTAAACCAAAATATTATTAAAGCGCTTGAAGATGAGCAGCTTAAAACAGACGTACCTGCATTCGGCGCTGGTGATACAGTAGTTGTACAGGTAAAAGTAAAAGAAGGTGCTAAAGAGCGTCTACAGGCCTTTGAAGGTGTTGTAATCGCTAAGCGTAATCGTGGTCTTCACTCAGCATTCACAGTTCGTAAAATCTCGAACGGTGAAGGTGTTGAGCGTGTATTCCAAACGCACAGCCCTCTTATTGATAGCGTAACAGTTAAGCGTCGCGGTGCGGTTCGTCGTGCTAAGCTTTACTATCTACGTGAGCGTTCTGGTAAATCTGCACGTATTAGAGAAAAACTTAACTAATACGCGCTGTTTATCAACGCAAAAAAACGGGTTGCAACCTTTGGGTTGCAACCCGTTTTGGTTTTAATGCTATTGCAATTTTTATATCGCTACATTTAAAAACCAATACACACCTTAACCAGCATGCGTTAAAGTGTGGTTCACTTCAAAGCACAATATCTTCTCACTTCTTGCAAAAAATGATGTACAAAAATGAATGATAAAACGATAGTTACGCACAACGGCAATTTTCATGCAGATGATGTTTTTAGTATCGCTGCGCTTAAAATTATTTTCCCTTCTTTTACCCTGATCCGCACACGCGATAATGCGATTATTAATGACGCTGATGTGGTTATTGATGTTGGCGGCCAATATGACCCAGAAACTGACCGGTTTGATCATCATCAGCGCGGCGGTGCCGGTGCTCGCGAAAATGGGATTCCTTTTTCGTCATTTGGCTTGGTGTGGAAAAAATATGGCTTAGCAATATGTGATGATAATCAAGATGTGGCGAATGCAGTTGATGCAGGGCTTGTATCAACTATTGATGCCATTGATTGTGGTCATGTTGAAGGTGTTGCCACAGGCATTAGTTTAAGCCAAACAATTTCTATGTTTAACCCAACATGGGAAGAGGAAAGTAATTTTGATGCTGCTTTTGATCAAGCGGTGGAATTTGCACACACTTTGCTGCTTCGTTTTGTTGCCTCAGCGCAGGGTGGTTTAAATGCTAAAAAGATTGTTGCTCAAGCAATTAAACAAGCAGACGATCCACGATTAATCGTACTAGAGCGTTATACGCCGTGGAAAAAAACCGTACATAGCTTATCAGAAGAGGCGCTATATGTTGTGTATCCATCGCATTCTGGTAAGTGGATAGTGCAAACGGTACCTGCAGAGCTAGGCTCGTTTGAAGACCGAAAGCCATTACCTGCACCGTGGGCTGGATTATCTGATAGTGAATTTCAAGCAGTGACCGGTATAGATGATGCTATGTTTTGTCACAATGGCTTATTTATCGCCGGTGCAGAATCATTCGAAAGTGTTATGTCGCTTGCGACTATGGCATTGGAATATTAGATAAAAAATGCTAATTAAAGTGGCTATTAAGCCACTTTAATTTTCATTGTTTAAACTCGGCATAGACTTACATTTTATATGCTTTTTAATTCACTTTACGCAAGCTGTGTTCTATTCATTTAATTATCCTACCTTGGTCGCAGTTGAGTGACTCATACTGATCTTTTCACTAATTAGCCTTTTAACCCCTGACGTATCCTGTTAGTATTTATCGTATTGATTAGTTTACTTTTTTGTAAGTATTTATTTACGATTTTGCTTTTTTGGATGGAATGAGAACGTGGCAGAGATAAGTGATTTAGCGCAGCTAAGAAAAGGTATAGATGAATGCGATGCGCAACTGGTTGCCTTACTTGCAAAGCGCAATGGTATTACTCAACAAATTGGCGCAATAAAACAACAAACTGGCGCGCCACTACATGCACCCGATAGAGAAGCTGATTTATTAGCTGCACGACGCCAAGAGGCAATTAATCAAGGTGTAAACCCTGATTTAGTCGAAGACATTCTCAGGCGCATGATGCGTGAAGCTTATCAAAATCAACAGGCCAAATTAGCTTGTGCCGACTCACAACTATCTCCGATTGTCATTGTTGGTGGTGAAGGGGCAATGGGGCAGCTATTTGCAAAACAATTTCAGCGCTCGGGTTACGAAGTTAAAGTTTTAGATAAAGCCCAGCAATCACAGGCAGCAGAGATTTTAAAAGGCGCAAAACTGGTGATGATCAGTGTGCCAATTAATGCCCTCGAAACGGTTGTTAACGCGTTACCTAAACTCGATGATGATTGTTTGCTGGTTGATATTACATCGGTTAAACAAGCGCCGTTAAATGTGCTCAAAAAAGTTCACAATGGCGCTGTTGTTGGCTTACACCCCATGTTTGGTCCTGATATTTCTCATTGGGTGAAACAAACCGTGGTGGTATGTGAAGGGCGTAATCCTGAAATGACACAAGGTTTATTAAAGCAGCTACAAATTTGGGGCTGTCAGTTAGTAGAACTTGATGCTAAAAAACACGATGAAGCGATGCAAATCATTCAGGTTATGCGCCATTTAACCACCTTTGTATACGGTCAGTTTTTAGCGAAACAAGGACATACACTCGCAGAGCTGCGTAGTTGTTCATCACCTATTTATCAGTTAGAGCTGATGATGGTCGGTCGTCTCTTTGCGCAATCGCCAGAGCTGTATACTGATATTATGCTGGCGCAATTTGATAATGTAGAAAGCTTATTAGCGCAGTATCAGTGTTTGTTCTCAGAGACGCTTAAAAAGTTAAAAGCAGGGGATAAGCCAGCCTTAATCGATGCCTTTGCTGATGCAAAAGCCTACTTTTCTGACTCCACAGCGCACTTTTTGACACAAAGTCGCAGTTTATTAAATAAAGCGAACGACGCCAAAGTACTCGATTAAACGTGACAGATTAATTAAAACTAAAAAAGGGCCCGCAGGCCCTTTTTTAATGTTGCTTTAGGCTAGCTTTGTACGCTCACTGCTTGCAGTGATTCGCTTTGATAACAGCCTAATACGCGTACGTACTGGGTATGCTCTTTAAGCTCTTCTAACGCATGTTTCACTTGGCTATCAGCAAGGTTCGCTTCTAAATCTACATAGAATACTTCTTCCCATGGATTTCCTGGTACAGGACGAGACTCTAATTTTACTAGATTTATACTATGCTGTTTAAAAATCATCAGCGCATCGGCGAGTGAGCCTGCTTGCTGCTTAGTTGCCATAATTAAACTGGTTTTAGTGGGGATTTGTTTAGATACATGTAGCGGTTTACGTGCAACCACAATGAAGCGACTATGGTTTTCTTTTTGATTAGCAAGATTGGCCTTAATGACTTCAAGCCCTACATTTTTACCTGCTTGTGCAGAGCCAATAGCCGCACTGTTAGGTGTTTCAAGTGCTGATTTTAATGCACTCGATGTTGAATCGCAGGTCTCATGCTGCAAATCGCCAAGCCCTTGTAAAAAACGGCTACATTGAGCAAACGGTTGCGGGTGAGCAAACACTTTGGTTAATTGGTTAAGTTCTGTGTCTGGGGCGGCTAATAAACAATGCTCTACGCTGTGAGTGACTTCGCCGACAATAGAGACTTGCGCGTGCTGGAGTAAATCAAATACTTCATTAATACTGCCTGAGCTGGTATTTTCAATCGGTAACAAGCCAAAGTCGGCTTGGCCATTTTCTACTTTACCGGTGATCTCATCAAAAGAACTACAGCCAATTTCAATTAATTTGCCTGGTCGGCGACTAAAGTACTTATGACACGCAAGTTGACTGTAAGATCCTTGTCCGCCTAAATAGGTTACTCGATGGGTTTCACTTAGCGCATCAGGGTTGAGGTTTTTTTGCAGCATAGCTTGTTGATGTAATACTGAGTCTTCTAATATGGTTTGAAAAACATTATTTACATAGTAGGCATCTAAACCAAGAGATTTACCATAACCGATTAATTTTTCGAGTAATGCTAATTCACGTGCTTCATCACGAATTGGTTTATTATTCGCTATCTTATATTCAACAACACCATGGCTAATACGGCGTCGCTTCGCTAATAACACAAGTAGGTCAGAATCGATTTCATTTATATCGTGCCTAAGCGTGTCTAAAACATCATTGCTCATTTGGTTTTCCTCATTCCAAAAATGTCACTGTATTTAACAGCGTAAACAAAAAAGCCTCCCAGTTGGGAGGCTTTACTATTCGATTGATTTTATCTCACAAACAGGGAAGCCTCTTCTATATAAAGAAGCTAAAAAAAGATAAGAAAGTAAGTGAGTATTTTATATTCATGCCCTTAATGTATGAAGAGTAACCTCTAATGTCAACAAGCACTTATATTAAATAGGTTTTTTACCTGATATATATACAAAACATATTGTTTTTTAAAAACTTTACAAATAATTTATAATTCTGATTTGAGATCTGGTATATTTCTACTACTCGCAAAAATAATAATTATAAATAAGGTTGGCCTTTTGTGTATCGACGCCCTCCATCTCGATTTGGAATAAACTCACTCAGTGTCAAGTTATCACTGTTGATCTCTGGCATTTGTTTAGTTGCAGGTATTTGTGCGGCTGCATTAATGCTCAAATCAGAAGAGAAACAGCTTGTATTTGAAGAGCATGAGGTATTAAAGCAATCAAATGAATTGTTAATAAACCAGTTTAATAATTTGATAGCGACCAAAGTTAAAATAGCTGAGCAAGCTAATATTGTTGTTAGCGAGCAGTTATTTGAGGGGCAATTATCATTTAAGAATAACAATGCCCCGACTATGCAAGTCACCAATGATGGTTCAGTGCGCAGCGCATCTGCCGATGGCTTATCTGCGGCGTTCATTCCCGAAAATGCTTATTCTCCTTTTTATAAACAGTTAATTGCAGATTCTGAATCGCTTTGGAAAGTGATTTCCCCCACGTTAATTCAAGATTTTTATAATTTTTACCTGATCACCAAAGATAATTTTATCCGTGTTGCGCCACCAAATTGGGCACTTAATGTCCCCGGAGATTACACCTTTAATCAAAGCAAAAGTTTTAATTACGCAAAATCGTTAACAAACCCACAACGCGAGCCGCTGTGGTCACGAGTGTATTACGATGGCGTTTGGAATAAGTGGGTCGTTAGTTTAATTGTACCTATTTATAAAAATGATGAGTTTTTAGGGGTCACGGGTAGTGATATTTCTCTCGACTCTCTCATATCGCAATTGCCCGTCGGCGGAAAAGAAAAACATTTAGTGGTGTTCGATAAGCAAGGGCAGCTATTAGCGCACCCTAATTTAGGAGCCGATAGTTATACCCAATACGGAGAGGCGGGTAAAAAGCTGCTACCTAGCGATTTTATTTCTCCTGAGCTAAAGCGAGTTATTGATAATGCAGGGCAAATACAATTGCCGGAATATGCCGACTCGTTTTCATTAAATGATGAAGACTACATTATAAATATCCATAAAGTTGAAGGTGTAAATTGGTACGTAGGCGTATATAAAAAGCGCTCTTCTACACTATCGGCACTGAAAGACTTAAAACTGAAGTTTTTTGGCTTGTTTATTCTGTATGCCATTTTAGTTGCTTTATTATTACACCAAGCACTTTACCAACTAGTATTAAGACGCCTACATTCACTGGTTTATGCGGTTACTAACTTTGGTAAAGGTCAGTTAGAAATTGATTTTCCAAAAGAAAATAAAGATGAAATTGGCACGCTTAATGGTTCATTCAAAGATATGACCATTGAAATCCGCAAACTCATCGATGGCTTAAACCAGCGCATAATAGAAAAAGAAATTGCAGAAAAGGCTGCAAATCGCTTGTCTAAAGCGGTTGCCTTCTCGGGCACGGGGGTGGTGATCACTGATGAAAACTTTGTGATTGAATATGTTAATCCAAAAATGCTGGAAATGACCGACTTTGCAGAAAGTGATTTCCTGCGCCAGCCACTTCTGACTATTATTGCTAATGAAATGACCATGCTGGTAGAGGATATTGACATTGATTTGCGCAACCGTAATTACTGGCGAGGGGATACCCTTATTGAAGCGCAAAACAAGCCACCCATATGGGTATCGCTGAGTGTGTCACCTATTCGTGAAGATGGTGGAAAAATCACCAGTTACGTTGCTTCAGCGCAAGATATTTCATTTGTAAAAGAAAGCCAACGCAAAATGGAACAGCTCGCTTACTTCGACACATTAACCGGGCTTGCTAATCGTACATTCTTTAGAATGCAGCTTAGAAAGTCGATGGCGCTTGCTGAAAGAGGGCGTTACTCGTTTGCTTTATTTTATTTTGATTTGGATGAATTTAAGCGTATTAACGATACTTTAGGTCACGATGCAGGCGATCAACTATTGGTTGAAGTGGCAACGCGCTTAAAGCAGCGCTTACGAGCAGAAGATACTATCGCCCGTTTAGGCGGTGATGAGTTTGCGGTATTACTCAGTGGTATTGAGCATCAAAAAGAAGCATCGGAAGTCGCTGACACCATTCAAAAAACGTTAAATCAGCCAATAAAATTAGGTAGTAACGAAGTTATTGTTAGTGCCAGTATTGGTATTACCTTGGCGCCATTTGATAGCTTAGAAGAAGATCAGTTATTAAAACATGCCGATTTAGCCATGTATGAAGCAAAAGCGAAAGGGCGTAATACGTTCCACTTTTATAGCCAAGATCTAAATGCAGCCGCCAATGAGCGATTATTCCTTGAAAATGAGTTGCGCCATGCAATTAAAGAAAAGCAACTCACACTGCATTATCAGCCACAAGTTGATTGTCGAGATAATAGTGTAGTGGGATATGAAGCATTGCTTCGCTGGTTCCATCCTACGCAGGGATTCATTCCACCTACTAAATTTATTCCTATTGCTGAGGCAACGGGTTTAATTGTGGAACTTGGTAAGTGGGTATTACAACAAGCGTGTGAGTTCACTAAACGACTAGAGCAACAAGGTAGAGCGAGCAACATGTCGATAAACCTGTCAGCAAGGCAGTTTAAAGACGCAAGCTTAGTACCTATGCTGAAAAAAATAATCATAGAGACGCAAATTAATGCTAAAAGCCTGCACCTTGAACTGACTGAGAGCATGCTAATGGGTAATGTTGAGGCGGCTATTGATCAGTTACATCAATTGAAAAAGCTGGGTATTTCAATTTCCATTGACGATTTTGGTACAGGCTATTCTTCGTTGAGTTACCTTAAACGTTTTCCTGTCGATATTCTTAAAATTGACCGCTCGTTTGTTAAAGATATCCCTGAAGATGATAATGATATGGAGATCACCGCTGCGATTATTGCGATGGCACAAAAGCTCAAGCTTGATGTGGTTGCTGAAGGGGTTGAAACAATAGAGCAAGTTGAATTTTTACAAAATAATAATTGTTTTATTGTGCAAGGCTATTACTTTAGTAAGCCCGTTGCCGAAGCCGATATCCCTGTGTTGTTTGATCAATTAGCTGCGTTAAAAGTCCCTGAATAGAACAAAAATTGCGGGTTAACCACCCGCAATTTTTACCTTAAACTTTAATCCTTCTAAAATCGCCTTTAACTTATCGCGATCATCACCTTGTACTTCAATAACTCCTTCTTTTACTGCGCCACCTTGGCCCATCTTACTTTTTATTGTTTTTGCTAACTTTTTTAAATCGTGCTGTTGGGGATCTAATCCTACAACTAGCATTACGCCTTTACCTTTTCGACCTTTGGTTTGACGCTCTATGCGAATAGACCCGTCTTTAAATAGTTTTACATCCAGTTCTTTTTCTGGCTTTGGCTGGTCAATTCGCCCTGTTGCTGTTGAATACACTAAGTGATTATCACTCATAATTAACCTATCTAAGATTGAATCTAATATTGGGCTAAATAATAACAAATTTGTGATGCAAAGGCGTAATTTTTGCGCCTAAGCTGAACACCTTTTAATCCCGCAAAGATAAACATCCTCTGTTTAAGTACCGCAATAGTGTTTATGAATAAAAGTGCTTAAGGATTTTAAAAAGCGCTTTAAATTGGCTAGCGCTATAAAAATATCCATGCTACTATTTCGGCATTATAGATGTATGGATGGCCAAATGATAGATTCTTATTTAGAGCAAGCTCAGCTTAATGTAGAGCAACAGTTAATTAATGCTGAGCTAGAAAAGCTTGAGCAGTACTTAAATAGCAATGCTGCACCGGCCGTGCGTTGGCAGTATCAAATTCCAGAACTCGGTGAAGGTGGCGCATGTAGTTTATTCGGCTACTTGCAAGATGAGCCGTTTAATTTAAACGATTACGTTAGCCAAAATACGCAAATAACGGCAAAGTTAGCGCAACTTCAGTTGATTGTTGACTATGTAATCGAAAACACCCAGTTAGATTGGTATGGCATCTATCAAAATACGGCCACCCCTGAAGGCGAGCAGTTATTAAAGCTCGCTTATTTTGGTGAACCGAGTCGCCCTTTATTTCCGCTCACCGCTGAATTTGCAACCGGCAGTAATAATGTGCAAGTGGCACTCAGTGGTAAAGGACGTGTCATTAATAATGTTGAGCAATATTTAGCCGCGGGTGGTGAGTATTACACCTGCGATCCGAAAGTAAAAGCAGAGGCCTGTTTACCACTATTTAATGCGCAAAAGCAGTGCATTGGCATTGTCGATGGCGAAGCCTTTAGCACGGATTTTTTTGATAATGCGACACTCGCATTATTAATTGCATGCTGTATTAAAATTCCTCACTTTTTAGTGTAAATAACACTGGTCAATCGAGTGACTTTTTATGTTAAGCTTAGCGCAACAGCTAACCCCTAAATAACGAAGAGATAGTCAATGTTCTCAGTATTAAAACCATTACCAACAGACCCTATTCTTGGCCTTATGGCGGCCTATAAGCAAGATACTAACCCTAATAAGATTGACTTAGGGGTTGGTGTATATAAAGACGAGCAGGGGAATACCCCGGTATTAAAGTCAGTAAAAAAAGCAGAAGCGTTTCGTTTAGAAAATGAAATGAGCAAATCTTACATTGGTCTTGCTGGTAACTTAGATTACTGTCAACAAATGGAAAATCTTCTTCTTGGTGAGCACCCAGCATTATTAGCTAATCGCGTACGCACAGCACAAGCACCTGGTGGTACAGGCGCACTTCGTGTTGCAGCAGAATTTATTGTACGTTGTAACCCAGGCGCAACTGTATGGGTTACTAACCCAACGTGGGCTAACCACATTAGCTTATTTGAAGCTGCAGGCTTAACTGTTAAAGAATACCCATACTACGACTACGAAAACAAAGATTTATTGTTTGATGAAATGGTTGAAACATTAACACAGGTGCCTAAGGGCGATGTTGTGTTATTACATGCATGTTGTCACAACCCAAGTGGTATGGATTTAAACGAAACACAATGGAATACCATTGCTGAACTTGCAAAAGATGTGGGCTTTACGCCATTAATTGATATTGCATACCAAGGTTTTGGTTCTTCTTTAGAAGAAGATGCGAATGGTTTACGTATTTTAGCCAATGCGGTTGAAGAGTTGATCATTTGTTCATCATGTTCTAAAAACTTTGGCTTATACCGTGAGCGTATTGGTGCGTGTTCAATTATTGCAAAAGACAGTGCAACCGCTGATATTTCAAACTCGGTATTATTAAGTGTGGTACGTAGCATTTATTCTATGCCGCCAGCGCACGGTGCAGACATTGTAAACACCATTTTAAGCAGCACAGAGTTAACGCAGTTATGGCACAGCGAACTTGATGAAATGCGTAACCGTATTAATGGTTTACGTAGTTTAATTAAAGACAGCCTTGCAGCCAAAGACATTGCTCAAGACTTCTCATTTATAGACCGCCAACACGGTATGTTCTCTTTCTTAGGTATTAATAAAGAGCAAATCGAGCGTCTACAAAAAGACTACGGTATTTATATTGTGGGCTCTAGCCGTGTAAACGTAGCGGGAATTAGTCAAGCAAACATCGATTACTTTGCTAACGCTGTTGCTGATGTATGTAAGTAACCAATAATAAGTTTTAGCTTATTAGCAATAAAAAAACCGCACACTCGTTGCGGTTTTTTATTGTTTGTAATACCCATCCCCTTATATCAATCTGCTTAGATATAAGGGAGTTTAATTCGTTAAATTGTTCAAATATATATACAAATTGGTATTACAGCCAGCGAATAGCGCCTGCAATACGTTCATTATACATATCAACCGGTGAGCCTAGGCTTGCTATTAGTACAGTATCAGCTTGTTTTCCTCGGCTTATATGGCCTACATAGCGAGAGTCACTAAAGTCACCCGAGCCAATTTCAAAGACTTTGTTATCACTGGGGACAATAAACACGGTCATAGGGCCAAAGTCCGATTCAAACACTAAATGGATGCCTTTCTCGCCTTGAAAATCGCAAAAATTAACATAAGTAACTTTCCCAGGTAAATCATTAAGTTGACCGCCAAGTAAAGCAAGCTTTTCATTGACTGTTTGTAAGCTGATCGGTTGAGTTTTATTTAACGCGTTAAGTTCATGATAAACATGCGCCAATGCATGCTCACCAGCCGCATGATTCAAGTTTTGCTCTGAGCTAAACATAAACGCACTTACCGCAATCACAAATGAAGCAGCGAACGCCAAATATACACGGTCAAACTTAAAGCGTGAGCGTGAATCAATAACGTTGTTTTTTTGTTCAAGCTCATCTTTTCTGGCTTTTTCTTTTAACGAGGTGTTTAAAATAATCCGTTCAGCAAGGTTGTCAGGCACAGGAATATCAAGCGCATCATTGAGTTGCTTATCAAATGTTTTGTTTTCATTTAAAAATTGTTGTCTATCGGGACTGCTGTTTGCAAATTCCAGTAGTTCTTTGTCTAGCTCGTTTGGCTGTGCAATCGTGCGGCGACGAAACTCAAGTTCATCCATTATTTTGATGCCCCTTTAAGTTGTTCATCATCACGGCTTAGTGCCTCTTTAAGTTGATTTTTTGCTCGAAATAAACGTGTCATAACCGTATTTTTGTTTAAATCGAGTATGTCTGCAATTTCATCCCCAGAGCAGCCCATAACCACTTGTAATAGTAGCGGCTCTTTGTATTCATCGGCCAACAACGAAATTTGCCGTTGAATAACGGTTTGCTCCATTTCATCATCTAAAGAATGACTGGTTTGATCCACTAGCGTGTCGTTATCTACATCACTGTAATCAAATTGCTTGCGCTCAAAGCGCCTCGCATTTTCGCGTCTTAAAATTGTTAGCAACCATGGCTTAGCTGCTTTTTGATCGAGTAACGAGTCAAGCGATCGCCAAGCACGTAAAAAGGTTTCTTGCACTAAGTCATCTGCAATATTCGGATCGTTACATAACCAGTAAGCGAAGCGATAGAGTTCCTTATGATAAACGTGAACCAGGGCTTCGTAGCGTTGTTGTTTTTCAGCCATATTTAGTAAGACCTGATCATTCGATTTTTTATTTCCAAACATAAGCACTTTTTAGTTAAAATTATTATAGGTCAAAAAAGCAAAATACAATTGAGATCAAGAATACAGCTCTTTTAACGCAGGTGATGAAGGCTTAGCTGTTTGCGATTGATGTGCCTTTAACATGCTAACTATAGCGTCTAAGTTGGCGCTAGCCGTTTGCTTACTGTACAACTGTGCTTGTAAATTGTTTACCTGCGCGGTGAACTCTGAGTTGTTTATCATAGCGCATAAATGGGATAGCGCCCCTACCTTTTTACCTGTAAGGGTTAGCGCATACTGATTAAGCGCATCGTAAAATGCTTTTTCGTCATGGCTTTTAGCTAATACCAGCAGGGCTTTTAAAGATGGTTGTTGATTTGTTTTATTAGTTGTTTGAGCCGCTTGTTGCACTTCTTTAGCTGGGCGTTTAATAAAGTAAAAAATCAGCGTCGCAATCCATAAAACATAACCAAGCGCGGCCACAATAATTAGCCACAGTGGTGTGGCAGTTTGCTGTTGCACTGTAACTGCTTGCTTCGTTGACTCTGCCATAGTGTTATTTAGGTTGTTTTCAGCTGGCGGATTAAGCGTTTGCACTGGCGCTGTTGTACTGGGTGTTACTGTAATAGTACGCTCAGGTAAGGTCGCATAACTAATCCGATTTATTTTGGTGTTATACCAAGGCAAGCTAATTTCAGGTAATGTGTAAGTGCCAGGTGTTTGTGGCAGTAGCGCAAATGAGGCGCTTTGCTGTGATACCACTCGACCATCACGTACCGCATTATTGGTTTCTTTTTCATCCGGGTAGCTGCGAATACCATTAATAGTAGGCATATCAATTTCGGGTAGTTGCTCTTTAGTCACCCCTAAGGCGGTAAGCATAATAGTACGTGTTATCGGCGTGCCGGCTTCAACGTTATTATCCTCTGGCTGCCATTGCTCGGTTAAGCTCACCAGTTCACTGGGTAACCAGTCTCCTTGATAGTTTTCAGGGATAGGTTTAATTTCAATTTGCTGCTCATCGCCAAGCGCTGACACTTCCAATTGACGATAGTTTTGCTGAATACGCCCCTGAAAAACGGGAGCTGCAATAGTGTAGGCGCCACTTTTTTGGGGCTGAATTAAATAATTACGGGTGATCACTAAATAACGTTTACCGTTAACCAGTTCATAATCTTCGCTTTGTTTACCGAGTTGGGTAAGTTGGGCATCTTCCATACTTGGCGCACTTAAGCTGCCATCAAGAAGCTCTTTGGCTAAGTAAAGCTTAATGGTGTAAACGCCAGCCTCTTGTACAAATAAGCTGTTGTTTGAGAGCGAGGTTTTTAAAAATATATCGTTATTTTTATCTGCGTCGCTGCTGCGCTCTTTAACCGATAAGCTAATTGGTTGCGAGTTTAGCCCTGCAACACTAAAACTGGGAATGGTGTATTCACCCGCCTTGCGGGTCATTAGTTTAACAGACCAAGAGGTTTGTTTTTTTATACTGCCATTAATAATGTTAGTGCGGCTACTTAAGCTCATAGGGCCGACTACAAAATCTTTTAATAACGCTGAGGTGTCGGGTTGTTGCCCTTTTATTGAATCATCAATGCTAATATTAAGCATAAAAAATTCACCCGCTAATACTGGGTTTTTATCAACGCTTGCCTCCAAAGTGGTGGCGGCCATTAATGGCATGGCAGTTAATAGCAATAAACAGCAAAATAATCGCATTACCATGATTTTTCTACTCCTGTTGGACGACGTTGATATTGTCTTTTTTGGGCTTCTAATTGCATTTTGTTTCTTAATAAAATAGCGGGATCGTCGGGCACTTTTCTTAATAACTGATTTAGTTGCTGTGCTTTTTCTTTTTCTTCATTAGTGAGCTCAGCGGCTTGTGCCTGCATGGCTTGTTGCTGTGCCTGCTGTTTTTGCTCATCAGAGGGCGGTTGCTCACTCATTTCATTAGGTTGATTTTGCGGCTCATCTTGCTGCGGTTTATTCTCGTCTTTATTTTCATTTTGTTGGCTTTGTGACTGAGCTTGCATGTCAGGCTCATTCTGTTTGTCTGATTGCTCACCAGATTGGCCTTGTTGATCTTTTGATTGTTCCGAGGACTGATCTGATTGCTGTTGTTCACTGTTTTGGCTGTCCTCTTCGCTTTTATCTGCGCTGTTTTTCTCGCCATTTTTTTGCTGATCTTGTTTTGATTTATCTGCATCATCTTGACTTTGCTCATCTTGATTTTGCGAATCATTGCCTTGCTGATTTTCTTGGTCTTGCTGTTGATTCAGTAACTGCTCAACAAGCGCTTGATTCTCAGCGGCTTCACTAAAGTTATCTTGCTTTACTTGCGCTTGTTTATACGCGTCAATGGCAGCCTCTAATTGTCCTGCTTTAGCCAAGGCGTTGCCATAGTTATAATAACCGGTTGCTGACTTATCTTGGCTAAACTCATTCAAGGCAGCATCAAATTGCCCTTGCTGATAAAGTGCAGCCCCTTTGAGAGCGCTTGAGCGAGCCTGAGCTGCTTGTTGATACTCTTTGTTGTTGTATGCCTCTAATGCCCGTTGATCCGTATTTTTAAACAGGGTTGGCAGCTCTGCGGCATGCGCATTTTGTTGAGGTAAAAAGCTAAGTAATAGTACTGCGCTAACTAATGCAGATCGTCTAAATAAATACAAAGCTAAAGGCAGTAAAATAAGCAAACCATAAATACCGGCGTCAATTCGCCATAAGGCTAAATTTGGTTTTTCACTTTTTAATACTTCACTGTTTGCTTGCGGTGAAAAAACGGCAATATCGCTATTGCTTGGCTGATAATCGGCAAACTGCCCACCACTATTTTTTGCAAGTCCTTCAAGTAATGATGCATTGAGGGTTGGCACCACAATTTGACCATAATTATCTTTTAAAAACCCGCCTTCAGGTAACTTTATAGGAGCTCCTTGCGCTGTGCCTACGCCGTAAATATTAAGTCGATATTGGCTACTGTTGGTAAAACGGCTTACATCGCTTTGCTGTTGTTGTTCAATACCATCGGTGATCAAAATAATATCGCCATCGAGGTAGCCGGCTTGGCTTAGTAGCTCTTGTGCCATATCTAAGCCAGCGAGTACGTTTGAGCCTTTATCTGGCATAATTTCAGGGCTTAAACTAGGAATAAGGTTGGCAAGAGTCTTAGCGTCGTTGGTCAGTGGTGAAATGGTATAGGCAGTGCCTGCGTAAGCCACTAACGCGGTATCGCCTTCTTTAAATAGCTCAACCATATCGAGGGCTTTAAAACGTGATTGCATTAATCGATTGGGAGCAATGTCGGTGCTATACATAGAGTAGGACATATCCATGACAATAACGCGGGCACTTTTACTTTGAAATACGGGTACTTGTTTCTCTTCAAAGCTTGGCCCTGCACTAAATATAATCGCTAAATTGCAAAATAACGCAACCAGCCACAGCGGCTGGCGAGCTTTATTGTTTGATTCACTCATTACAAATGATGCCAAGTGCGGCGCAATAAGTGGCGCTGACTGGGTTTTTTTATGTTTTAGTAAGGCGATAAAAAATAACCCTGAGGCAGGGAGTAACAGCCATAAAATAGCAGGACGAATAAATTCAAAATCCATTAGTTTGGCTCCTTCATTGCGCGCACCGTTTTTATCAATGCCATTGCACTTATGAGTAAAATGGCCAGTAATAACGGATAATAGAACAAGGCTGTTTGTGGGCGAAAGGTTTGCTCATCGGCACTAATTGGTTCAAGCTTATCAAGCTCAGCGTAAATCTGTTGCAGGCCAGCGACATCTTTTGCTCTAAAATACAGACCGCCTGTTTGCTCAGCAATTTTTTTCAATAAGCCCTCATCTAGGTTACTGCCCCCAGAGCCCATATTAAATAAACTAAAGCCGCGCGGGTTATCTGAACCGACTCCGATAGTGTACACTTTTATACCTTCTTCACGGGCAAGTAGCAGCGCATCTTCTGGGTTTAAATTTCCTGCGGTGTTTTGTCCATCTGTAAGCAACACCACAATACGGTTACTTTCCTTTTTACTGGCAAAGCGTTTTACCGATAAACCTAAAGCGTCACCAATCGCCGTGGCACGTCCTACTAAACCAATTTGCGCCTCAGAGAGCATTTTACTGACGGTTTTCACATCACGCGTCAATGGGGTTTGTAAAAAAGCGGTATCACCAAACAATATAAGGCCGAGTCTGTCGCCTTGGCGCTGCTCTATAAAGTCACTTAGCACTGCTTTAACCATGGTTAAACGGTCAACATATTGGCCATTGTAAGCCATGTCTTGTTCGGTCATTGAGCCCGATAAATCCACAGCGAGCATTATATCGCGGCCTTCGTTGGGTAGCGATATGGGCTCATCTAACCACGTTGGATTTGCTGATGCGGTCACTAATAATAACCACAGCAACCACTCGATAATATTCAATTTACGCGCACTTGGCTCTATGCTTTGATTGCTTAAATTATGTGATGCAAAACTTGGAATGCGCAGACGCGTGTTGGCATCATTGGCGGCGGGTTTTAATAGTAACAATATTAAAGGTAGCGGCAGTAATAAAAACAGCCATGGCCAGCTAAATTCAAACATGCAGCGGCTCCTTTAGTTTAAATTGTTTAATGGCTTGGCGAAATTTATCACTGAGGGCTGCCTGTGTTTGATTAGCGTTATATAGGCTTAAAATTTCTTCTTCTGTAAAGCCAATAGCTGAAAGTTGGTTTAATGTGTTGCACCAATGCGTTGTTGATTGCGCGGCCAAACGCGGATCGTAATAGGTGATCACTAAACGCTTTAAAATGACATGTAATTGCTGCGCTGACTGTTGTTGATTAGCTAATGCAATGGCATCACGTTTTGGCTTTTTAAAGCGATAATTTTTATAAATTATGACAATTAAGCTACACAATAAACACACAGCAATTGCAATAACAACCCACCAAGCAGGAGCGAGTGGCCACCAGTCGACTTGGGTGGGAGCAATAATATCGTGTAGACCATCAAGTGGAGAGGTTTGCATGATTTATTTTCTCACTAATTGCAGTTCCAGCGCAGTGGCTGCATCAAATGATAATAGGGTGAGTCCAGACTTTGTTAAGCGATTAATGCGCGCGCTAAATGCGTGCTCGGCATTTTTGGCAAATCGTTGTCTAAAGCTCTTGTCCATTAAGGGCAGGGCAAATTGCTGATTATTAGCACTGACGGTTACCGTTTGTTTAAAAGCAGGTAATTGATGTTCAAAGGGGTCGCTAATATGACACCCAATCAGTTCGCAATGACGCGCCAAAAGTTCCAGTTGCTTGAAGCTGGCGTCATCCAAGGCGTTAAAATCAGACACGATATAAACCAAACTACCGGGCTTAGCTAAGTGATTTAAACGTTTGAGGTTATCGCTAAAATTATTCGCGGCCGGCTTATCAATGTTCTCAAGAGCCAGCTGATGCGCATCGCATAAATTATGGCATAGTTTTAATACCGCTTTTTCACGGGCGCTGGGTTTTAGCTCTAAATGCGAGTGCTGATTAAACACAATACCGCCAATTCTGTCGCCACGCTGACACGCTGACCACGCAACTAAGGCGCTAATATGTGCCGCTTGCACCGATTTTAACAGTAATTGCGAGCCAAATAGCATTGAGTTTGAAAAGTCAGTAAACACAAATACCGGGCGCTCTTTTTCCTCTTGAAAAAGTTTAGTGTGGGTTTCGCCTGTGCGCGCGGTAACGCGCCAATCAATAGAGCGTATATCGTCACCGTTTTGATAATGACGTACTTCGGCAAATTCCATACCCCGGCCTTTGTGGGGCGCAAGGTATTGCCCCGCCAAGGTGTTTTTTATTCTAACTTTAGGTGCCAGCTCAAGCAGTTGCGCTTTTGCTTTATAATACATCAGCTCTTTAAGCGATAAATTAACACCATGGCTATGGCTTAATTTAAGCCATGCCTGAGAATCAACGTGTGTTTGCATAACTTAAGGTACTGCGACTAGTTCAACAATACGGCTAATAACCTGATCTTTTGTAATACCATCGGCTTGTGCTTCGTAACTTAGAATAATGCGATGGCGCAATACATTATGTACCACAGCTTGTATATCGTCAGGTGATACAAAATCACGACCACTTAACCACGCATGAGCGCGGGCACATTTATCCAAAGCAATCGTGGCACGTGGGCTGGCGCCGTATTCAATCCAGCGGCCAAGTTGTTCATCTAAGTTTGCACCTTCTCGAGTGGCTATGATCAGTTGCACTAGGTACTGCTCTAATGGCTCGGCCAAATACAGACCTAAAATTGCTTTTCGCGCAGCAAACAAATCGGGTTGTGAAATTTGCTCAAGCACTGGGGCTTCATCATTAAGTGCTTCACCACGGGTCAAACGTAAAATATCAAGCTCATGCTCAGCACCTGGGTAATTAATACTTAGGTGCATTAAAAAACGGTCTAATTGCGCTTCTGGTAGCGGGTAAGTGCCTTCTTGCTCAAGCGGATTTTGTGTTGCCATCACTAAAAACAGGTCACTGAGTGGATAGGTGTTTTTGCCTACCGTGACTTGGCGCTCGGCCATTGCTTCTAATAATGCCGATTGTACTTTTGCTGGTGCTCGGTTTATTTCGTCCGCTAAAATGAGATTATGAAATAAAGGGCCTTTTTCAAACACAAACTCACTGGTTTGTTGGCGATAAATATCGGTGCCGGTCACATCGGCTGGTAATAAATCTGGGGTAAACTGAACACGCTGAAACGAGCCTTCAATACCTTTTGCTAAGGCATTAACAGCGCGTGTTTTTGCAAGCCCCGGTGGGCCTTCAACTAATAAATGACCATCGGCTAAAATAGCAATTAATAGTGCTTGAGTGAGCGCAGGCTGGCCAATAATTTGGGTGTCTAAATACGTTTTTAATTGTGAAAATGCGTTAGCTGCCATAATAAGTGGACTGTCCTCGTCAGCTTAAATAATACCTAAATTGGTTAGGTAACAAATACTGAGCTAGTTATAAGGTTTATAAGTGGATAACTCAAGAGTTAGACTGATTTTTTAAAAATAGTTCGTTATTTTTTAACGATTTTTTAGCCTA
Source organism: Pseudoalteromonas sp. SiA1 (assembly GCF_018732205.1). Classification (NCBI taxonomy): domain Bacteria; kingdom Pseudomonadati; phylum Pseudomonadota; class Gammaproteobacteria; order Alteromonadales; family Pseudoalteromonadaceae; genus Pseudoalteromonas; species Pseudoalteromonas sp. SiA1. The sequence continues at coordinate 1,097,828 of NZ_CP076084.1, forward strand.
ACATAAAACTTTGTAAAACCAGCTAAAAAAGCCTATTGTATTACCCTCATACAATGTATGTAGTGATTTACAATGGCGCTTTTGTATTAATTTACCTTTATCTATTGGCTTTATCACACGGGTTGTTTAGAATCGGAGAAAACATACAGGTCTGACCTGTCAGCGGGAGAGAATAATAAATGTCTGAGCAAAACATACTTAAAACACCAAAAGGCGACCGTATTGCCATCGTAAGCGGCTTACGTACTCCTTTTGCTAAGCAAGCGACTGCGTTCCACCATGTACCAGCGTTGGATATGGGTAAGTTAGTAGTTAATGAAATGCTTGAGCGATTAAATTTCGACAAGTCAGAAATCGATCAATTGGTTTTTGGTCAAGTAGTACAAATGCCAGAAGCGCCAAATATTGCGCGTGAAATTGTATTGGGTACTGGGATGCCAGTATCGGTTGATGCGTACTCTGTATCGCGTGCTTGTGCGACGAGTTTTCAAGCGATAGCAAACGTTGCCGAATCAATTATGGCAGGCTCTGTAAGCGTAGGTATTGCCGGTGGTGCCGATTCATCATCTGTATTGCCAATTGGTGTAAGTAAAAAATTAGCGGGTAGCTTAGTTGATTTAAACAAAGCACGTACGCTTGGTCAGCGTTTAAAAATATTCTCAAAACTACGTTTAAAAGATTTATTGCCAGTGCCGCCAGCGGTTGCTGAGTACTCAACGGGTTTATCAATGGGACAAACAGCCGAGCAAATGGCTAAAACCCATAACATTAGCCGTGAAGATCAAGATGCCTTAGCGCATCGTTCTCACTCATTGGCAACTCAAGCCTGGGCTGATGGCAAGCTTAAAGATGAAGTAATGACGGCTCATTTACCGCCTTATAAAAGCTTTATTGAAGAAGATAACAATATTCGTAAAAACTCAACGGTTGAAGGTTATGCCAAGCTTAAGCCGGTATTTGACCGTCAACACGGCTCAGTCACTGCAGCCAATGCAACCCCATTAACCGATGGCGCAGCCGCAGTGTTAATGATGAGCGAAAGCAAAGCAAAAGCATTGGGTTACGAAATTTTAGGCTACGTACGCAGTTTTGCGTTTTCAGCGATCGGCGTAGAAAAAGACATGCTAATGGGGCCGGCTCACTCAACGCCTATCGCACTTGATAGAGCAGGTATTACGTTAGCCGATTTAGATCTAATTGAAATGCACGAAGCGTTTGCATCGCAAACCTTAGCGAATATGAAAATGTTTGCTTCAGATAAATTTGCACAAGAGCACTTAGGGCGTAATAAAGCCATAGGTGAAATTAACATGGATAAGTTTAACGTGAACGGCGGCTCGCTTGCATATGGTCATCCATTTGCGGCAACCGGCGCGCGTTTAATTACACAAAGTTTATACGAGCTTAAGCGTCGTGGCGGTGGTTTAGCGTTAACGACTGCCTGTGCTGCGGGTGGTTTAGGTGCAGCCTTTGTATTGGAGAGTGCGTAATGACAGATTCAGTATTTAATTTAACGGTTGATGATAACAAAATAGCCGTAGTGACCATTGATGTGCCGGGTGAAAAAATGAACACCCTGCGAGATAGCTTTGCTGATGATTTAAAAGCATTATTAGCACAAGCTAAAGAGCACGCAGTTAAAGGTATGGTATTTATTAGTGGTAAAAGCGATAACTTTATTGCTGGTGCCGATGTGAAAATGCTAGACAGCGTGCAAAAGCGTGAAGATGCATTAGCTATTAGCGAATTATGTCATCAAGCATTTTTTGATATGAAAAAGCTTCCGTACACCACAGTTAGTGCTATACATGGCGCAGCGCTTGGTGGCGGTTTAGAATTTGCTTTAGCCTGTGATTACCGCGTAGGTACAGATAGCGATTTAACTAAAATTGGTTTACCAGAAGTACAACTAGGTTTATTACCTGGCGGTGGTGGTACACAGCGCTTAACTAAAATCGTGGGCATTCAAAAAGCCCTTGAGTGGATGCTAACCGGAAAACAAATTCGTCCTAAACAAGCTAAAAAAGCCGGTGTATTGGATGATTGTGTACCACAAAGCGTACTGCTAAAAGTGGCCAAAGAGTTTGCGGCAAAGAAAAAGCCACAAGCTAAAGAGCCTAAACTTGATAAGATCAGTCAGCTATTAGAGTCAAACCCATTTGGTCGTAACTTTATCTTTAAAAAAGCTAAAGAAAACGTTCTTAAAAAAACCGGTGGTCATTACCCTGCGCCGCTTGCAATTATTAAAGCGGTACGTGCAAGCGTAGAGCTTGATGAAATGAAAGCGTATAAAACCGAAGCAGAAGGTTTTGCCACATTGGTAATGAGTGATGAGTCTAAGGCGCTGCGCGGTATTTTCTTTGCAACCACTGAAATGAAAAAAGAATGGCGCAATGATGATGCTCCCGCGATTAGTAAAACTGCCGTGTTAGGTGGTGGCTTAATGGGTGCAGGTATTGCCCATGTGAGTGCGGTTAAAGCTAAATTGCCGGTGCGAATTAAAGATGTGGCAGAGCAGGGCATAAGTAATGCCATGAACTACACATACAAAGTTTTAGATAAGCGTCTTAAACGCCGTATTATGTCTAAAGCCGATATGCAGTTAACGATGAACCGTATTACCGGCACTACCGATTACAGCGGTTTTAAACACATAGATTTAGTGATAGAAGCCGTATTTGAAGATTTAGAGCTTAAGCAAGGTATGGTTGCTGATGTAGAGCAGCATTGCCAAGCGAATACTATTTTCGCAAGTAATACTTCGTCATTACCTATTTCGCAAATTGCAGCTAAAGCAGCGCGTCCTGAAAATGTAATTGGTTTACATTATTTCTCACCAGTAGAGAAAATGCCACTGGTAGAAATTATTCCTCACGAAGGCACCTCAAAAGAAACGATTGCTCGTGTAGTTAACTTTGCGCGTAAGCAAGGTAAAACGCCAATTGTGGTAAAAGATATGGCTGGTTTTTATGTTAACCGTATTTTAGCGCCATACCTCAATGAAGCGGCAAACTTAATGCTTGCCGGTGAGCCAATTGAAAAAATTGACGCAGCCTTAGTTGAGTTTGGTTTTCCAGTAGGGCCGTTGGCACTGCTTGATGAAGTCGGTATTGATATTGGTTCTAAAATCGCGCCAATTCTTGAAAAAGAACTCGGTGAGCGTTTTAAAGGCCCAGATGCTTTCTCGCGCATGATTGATTCAAAACGCTTAGGCCGTAAAACGGGTCGTGGTTTTTATGAATACGACAAGAAAGGCAAAAAGGTTGATGAGTCAGTCTATGAGCTACTAGGTGTAACCCTAGCTCCACGTTTAAATAAAAACGAAATTGCTAAGCGTTGTATCTCAAAAATGCTTAATGAGGCCGTTCGCTGTTTAGATGACGGTATTATTGCCAGCCCGCGTGATGGTGATATTGGTGCTATTTTTGGTATTGGTTTCCCACCGTTCTTAGGTGGCCCGTTTAGCTATATGGATAAATTAGGCGCAGGTAAAATAAGCTCTGATATGTCTACTCTGGCTAACAGCAACGCTATTTTTACACCTTGTGATACTTTACTTACAATGGCTGACAAGGGCGATAAGTTTTACACAACAGCCGCTAATAAAGCTGAAGTGGAGTTAGCGCAAGGTGATGATAAATCAACTGACACTCCAAATGAGACGACTGAACACAAAGATTAATGTTTTAAGTTAACGTAAAAAAGCCGCAAATTATGCGGCTTTTTTGTGTTCAATAATCAACAATAATACTTAATCAATCGAATTGGTAAAAGTTGCGTCTGGACGCTTATTTACAGTAACGCTTCAATGGCCTTTTTATCTTTATCAGGCATGTTGTCGACCACCAAATTAAACGAGTTATCAATCATACGCTCAATTTCACCCTGTGGTACTGAGCCATCTAAAATCACGGTATTCCAAAGGCGTTTATTCATATGATAACCAGGAATAACGGCAGGGAAAATATCTCGTAATGATTGCGCCTCATCAGGATCGCACTTTAAGTTTAGCCACCAAATAGGCTCGCCATTTTCGTCGGTTTCACCCTCATTGCTAAGTGCAAGAGTGGCAAACATTTTATGATTTACTTTATACACATCAACATCTTTAGCAAAAGGCTGGGTTAGTTTAACTAACGGCTTGTTCATTAAATAGGTATGTACAGTTTGTTGGTTCATGAGCCATTCCTTGAGGTCATAATCGATAACTTAACCATAGCAGCTTTTTGCCACTAGATAACACGAGTTTAAGTCTAAATTACAGATTTATGAGTCAGTACGAAGTAAGAAGCTAATCATATCACTTTATTGTTGAACAAAATCAGTTTCGTGGTATGTTTCTCGCAATCAAAAAAACAATAGGAATTCACCCATGCCAAAGGCAAGTGATGTTAAAAAAGGGACGGCTATTGACTTTAATGGCCGTGTATTAGTAGTAAAAGATATCGTACGTTCTGTACCACAAGGTCGTGCCGGTGGTAGTTTATACCGTATGCGTTTATACGATGTGGTCACGGGTAGCAAAGTTGACGAAACATTTAAAGACAGCGATATGCTTAACCTTGCAGATTTAACCCGTCGTGAAGCGATGCTGTCGTACATTGATGGCGATGAGTATGTCTTTATGGATAACGAAGATTACACGCCTTACAACTTGGCTAAAGACGCCATAGCTGAAGAGATTCAGTTTGTTAACGAAGAGACCCAAGGCGTGCATGTTATTGTGATTGATGGTGCGCCAGTTGGACTTGATCTTCCTTCAAGTGTTGAGCTTGTAGTTGAGGAAACCGACCCTTCAATTAAAGGTGCTTCAGCCAGCGCGCGTTCAAAGCCTGCTCGTTTATCAACCGGCTTAATTATTCAAGTGCCAGAGCATATTTCTACGGGCGATCGCATCCGTATTAATACCGCAGAGCATAAGTTTATGGGCCGTGCTGACAAGTAAGCCGCTATAAATCTATGATGATTAGCCGAGTATTTAAGTTGCTCGGCTTTTTTGTGTCTGATTTGCCCCTCAAATTGATTAAGCATTATTGCTGATTAGCAGCATGCGTTGCTTCAAATTTAGCCAGTTTAACGCTATTATACGCGCCTTATTTTTGAGCTGGTTGAGGTGGTGGTGTTATTTATTTTGCTTAGCGGTGTATTTATAGCGCTTATGTATTTAGAAACCATTAAAAAGGGCATGCCTGTTAAACGCTGGTTATTTTTAGGTGGCGTGTTTGGTCCTGTTGCTTGGTGCTTGTTTAATATGCATTATCGACGTGCATTGATACGCAATATAGGTGTAAATGCGTGTCTATGGCGTGCTTAACTGGTCGCTCTAATTAAACTGAGTTTTGATTGGCTTTGTTGTTGTTTTAAAAACGCAGTAAATTCATCTTTTGAGAGTGGTTTAGAGTAGTAATAACCCTGCAGTGTTTCACAGTTTAGCTCTTCAAGTATGCTTATTTGCGACGCTTGCTCCACCCCTTCGGCAACTACATGCAAATCAAGGTTATGCGCAATAGTGACGATAGAGTCCACCATATTGCGGCCACGTTCAGTCTTCATATCATCGATAAAGGCTTTATCTACCTTAAGCGTATTGAGTGGAAACTGCTTTAAATACGCAAGTGATGAATAGCCGGTACCAAAGTCATCCATTGCTAAGTGAATACCACGGGCACTTAAAGAGCGCATAATCGCAATGGCTTCTTGTGGATCGTCCATTACGGTGCCTTCAGTTATCTCAAGCTCTAAAAAGTACGAGGGCAGTTCATTTTTTTGTAAAATCACATCTATGCGCGAGGTTAGATCGGGTAGGCTAAATTGTTTTGCTGATAAGTTAACAGCAACACGGGCATTAAATAAGCCTGCATCTAACCACTGTTTTACATCGCGACAAGCTTTGTTTAAAACTACTTCACCAATTTCAATAATTTGCCCTGTTTCTTCGGCAATTGGAATAAATACCCCTGGGCTAATAACCCCCTTTTTCGGGGTAATAAAACGTACCAACGCTTCCATTCCAGCAAGCTTACCAGTACGAATATTCATTTTAGGCTGGTAATACACCTCAAAATGATCTTCTTTTAATCCAAAGCGCATTAGGTTTTCTATTTGCAGTCGTTTTACTGCTTGGCGGTTCATGGTGTCATTAAAGAACAGGTAGCTATTGCCTTTCTTTTTAGCATGATACATCGCTGTATCGGCGTTCTTTAATAGTATTTCGGGGGTGTTACCATCTTCGGGGAACAACACTATACCAACGCTTGAGGTGATAGCAAGTTCATGGCCTGCCATTTTAAATGGTGTAGCTATGGCCGCCAAAAACTGTTTAGCCATGCGAGTGATAGTGAGAATATCGTTGGTGTTTGACATAACTAGCGCAAATTCGTCGCCGCCAAGGCGATAAAATACGTCATTTTCACGGGTGAGCTTATTTAAACGCATAGCAAGCTTTGCCAGTAAACTATCACCTAATTGATGGCCTAATGAGTCGTTTATTTTTTTAAAGTTATCTAAATCAAATACGAGTAATGCATGATGAGAGTGCTGCTTTGCGAGTTTTTGTAAGTCAGAAAAAAACAAATTACGGTTAGGTAAGCTGGTGGTGCGATCTCGGTTTGATAAATTATTCAGTTCAGATTCGGTTTTTTTACGTTCGGTTAAATCTGAATACACCACCACATAATTGGTTATTTGATTTTGTGCGTTTTTAATTTCATCTATTGAAATTTCAAATGGCAGCAGAGCATGATCGCTATTGCGAAGCTTTACTTCTTCTTGAATATGTTCGTGCTTTCTAACGGTATTTTTTATGGATTCTATATAGCTTTTGTCGTAACCGGCTAAATGAAACTCTTTCTTTAGGTATTGCTCGCGTACGCCGCCAAACAAAGTTAAAAAGCTGGGATTAATATCCACAAGCCTAAAGTCTTTATCATAAATGGCCAGCGCATCAGTGAGTGACTCAACACATTTTGCAAATAAGTTAAGTCGATCTTCCGTTGATTTTAACTGCGAGATATCTCTGACTGTGCCAGTCATTCGCAGTGGGCTTAGGTTAGCGTCTTTTTCAATGATTTTTCCGCGGTCGAGCACCCAGTGCCATTTACCAAAGCTGTCTTTAATACGATAAGTTGCTTCAAAAAAAGTACTTTCTTCGGCAAAGTGTTTTTTTAGTAGGTAATCAACATGGGTTAAATCGCGGGGGTGGATCAAGCTTTTATTCGGTGGAAATTCTACTAGGTTATTACTATTCATCACGTATTTGTCATTGATACGAATAACTTTACCGGTTTTGATATTCCAATCCCATAGAGTATCACCACTGCCTTCTACGGTACTTTTTAATCGTTTTTCAGAAAGCTGTAATTGAGAGTGTGAACGCTTGAGTGAGTGAACAATCGTTAACAAATAAACCACAACTAACGACATTATTGCGCACACGCTCACGACCAACGCATTTAAATTCAAGTTAAACGATGACTCGAATGCACTCGCTGAGTAGGCTGTGGCCAAAGAGGCCAACAATAGAATGTATTTTATTATTTTTATTTTTTTCATTGTCTTACTTCTTATTAACAAAAGACAATCTAAATCAAGCGCGAGCAAGAGTCAAAGAGAATGCGAATAAAGTGGTAGTTTCTCAGACAAATTCACAGATTTGGCACTTAAAAGCTCATATCTTGGGCGATCTGCATTAAAAATTTCAGCGGCGTAGGCTTTTAAATCTTCAAGCGTTAATGCGTTTAAAGAATCCAGCAGGCGTTGCTGCATATTAAACCGATGATCGCCATTACCTATAGCAAGCCATAAACGTTGTGAACGTAAACGCAAATTTTTGTCTTTTTCAGCAATATGGGTTGTTAATCCATGTTTTTGTTGCAGCCAGTCTTGTTCTGTTAGTTCATTAATTGTTGCTAAATACTGGCTAATAAATAAATTATGCCTGTGCAGTAACGTGGTGGGCTCAAATTTTGGTGATTGTATATAAAAGGCAATACCAGCACGGGTATTAAAAGGAGCGTATCCTGCGCCTACTAAATAACCGAGTTGTTGCGTGGTTCTGAGTTCATTAAAGTAATCTTGATTAATTAAATGATTTAGCGCCATCATTTTCACTTTTTCAATAACGTCATCGCTTTGTGCTTGGTAGTAAATCACCATGGCATTATCGCTGCAGGCAAGTTCAAGCTCGTAGCGGGTCACTTTAGTAATTTCATAAAGTGGGCGCTTTAAATCGTCGATAACGGCTGATTTTTTAAGGTGCTGGGCGACCTTCTTTTGAAACTCAAGCGCATCATTTTGCTGCCAATTACCATGTAAAAAAGACTCAACATGAAGGGCATTAAAAAACGCTTGTCTAAATTCATTAAACTGATGGAAACAGGTGTCTTTGAGTGCATTTGCTAACTCGTCAGGCTGAGGATTCCACGGCATTATTTTAGCGCCTAAAATACTAAATAGCTCACTAACGGGTTTGTTTTGATTGCTATTACGCCAGTGTCTAACTAATTGCTTTTTATATTCTGCAAAGCGTTTGGCACAAATTTTTACGTTAAATAGTGCATCAATCAGCTGATCGACTAATTCGAGTTGGCTTGAAGAAAGCCCCGCAGTGTGAAGCGTTAAGCCACCTTGATGAGAGGTTAAGTGATAACTTAAGCCCGCAAGTTCCGCTGGGTAAAACTGTTCGCCAACACTGTCCATGAATAAATCTGAAAATAACCGCGTCAGTGCCATATGTTTCACATCTTTTACTGCAAAGTCAGAGTCCATGGCTAAATAAAAATGCCCTTTGGCGACTCTAAAGGTGGCGTCTTGTTTAAACCAAAAGTCAAAGCCTGCTTCTTTTACCAGTAATGTTGGATGTCGTTGCTGTGATTCAACCGGATATAAAATGACATCTTTAGCTAAATAAGGATTAGCCGTGGGCAATAGCATTTCACTTTGTGGCTGGCTAATCTGTGCAAGTGCTTCGAGCCAATGTAGCGACAATTTTTCAATTTTATAGGGGGTGTTATACCAAGCAGCTGTGTGTTCAGGCTCTACATCAGGATGAATAAGCACTAAACGCATGTTGTGCGGAGTTAACCACTGCATAGCCATTTCATGCGTGCTGGCTTTAAAGCCCTCCATTAAATAGTCACCCTGTAAGTAATTAACTTCATCGTAATGTTGCATGTTAATACTTAAATTACTGACCCAATCAATTAGGCGAGACTTTTCTTGGTTATCAAATGCGATTTGTAATAGTTTTTGCTTATCTTGATATAGGCGAGGTAATTTGCTGGTGTTGTTATTAATTAAACAAATGTATTCAAACACCATTTCAATAATATCTTCGTAGTATTCAATGCCTTCATCGGTCAGCGCCATACTAATATTAAAGTCTTTAAAATTACTGCCATTAATTCCGCCACCTGCAGAGAGGGCATTGATCCAACCTTGCTCTTTAAGCACAGAATACAACGAGCCTTGCCCCTCATAACCTAGTAAGTGCGCAATAAAGCTGACCGTTTTATGACGATAAAAATCGTCAATGTTTGGCATGGCAAAGCTAATAATCAGCTTTTGTACATGTTTGTGTGGTTCAATATGAAGCAACTTACCCAAGTCTTGGCTGCGATAAAGCGGCGCTTCTATAGGTGGCTTTAATTGGTGTTTATCTCCCTTTATCTGGGAGAAATACTGGGTTGCCCATGCCTCAAGTGTATCTAATGACTCATTGGCACAAATCACTAACGTCATCCACTGAGCTTGGTAATGCCTATTAAAAAAGTCACGTAATTCATCACTAATACAGCGCTTTCTATCTGCTAATGTTTGCAAGTTTCCCACTGAGAACTTGGCAAAAGGATGTTCTGGGTTAACCGTTTCTTTATGCACTTGATAAATTCGACGGCCATCGTCTTTAATTTTTAATTTAAACTCAGCCTCAATAGCATTACGTTCTTTTTCTGTTTCTGCTGGGTTTAGTATGGGCGCTATAAAAAACCGACTAAATTGTGCTAATGCTGTTTCAATATGATGGTTATTAATATCAAAGAAATAGCAGGTATGCTCTGTGCCAGTCCACGCGTTGGTATTGCCACCAGACTGCGAGACAAAATTATTAAAACTTCCTGATTCAGGATAAAGGTCAGTGCCTAGAAACAACATATGCTCTAAAAAGTGCGCTAGGCCTTGTCTATCAAGCGGATCATCAAAGTGACCAGCGTTAACAGCCATGGATGCGGCAGCTTTTGCTGAGTCTTGATCGTGCACTAAAAGTACTTTTAGACCATTGTCCAGTGTTAGTGTGCGGTAAGCTCTGTTATCATTGGTGCTGATTTTCAAATGATGCTCCTGAAACTAAACGTATAATTGTTAACAACAGATGATAACTTCAGGAATGCAATGCTATTTACCTGAACATCATGAAAGAACTATTTTAAGAAAATAAATAGGTTTGAGTTATTAATATAGCGGAAATTCGAGCAAACTGGCTACTGTTTTATATTCTTTAATTGGTTGATTTTTTATGAAAACAATCTTGATAATGCGTCATGGTGAAGCAATACCGATGCACTCTGATGATGTCAGTAGAAATTTGACTCCTTTGGGCCATCAGCAGGTAGAAAAAATGGGGCTGTGGTTACAAAAAAAGCATGCTCCAACGGGGTTATTAGTGAGTCCTTATGTAAGAGCGCAGCAAACAGCTGAGGGTGTTAAAAAAAATAATACCTTTTTATTTGAAGAGACCTGCCAAGATATTATTCCTGAAGGTAACCCGCAGGTTGCTGCAGATTATTTAGAAACGTTAATCGCGCTTCATCCGGAATGCGATACTTGGCTTGTGGTTGCCCATATGCCTATGGTGAGCTATTTGGTTGATCAGTTGTGTGCTGGGCACATGCCTATTTTTAATACCGGCGCTGTTGCACAAATTAGTTATGATGAAACTCGCCATAAAAGTGATTATATCACCATCAATGCACCAGCGAATGTAGATGCATAGCGTGTAAACTAGCATTTAGCTAAGCCACTTTCTGTTAGATAAATGCCAATACTTTTAGGTATTTGTCTACAGTAGAATTGTTAACCACATACTAAAACTCACCACACTCAAAACTGTCGATAAAACAACCGCACTGGCTAACGTATCTTGATGTTGTTTTATTTGGCATGCAATTAAGTATGCATTAACTCCCAAGGGCGATGCGCTCAATAATACGAGTACTTTTAAGAGTGACTCATTAATAGCAAATACGTGTGTGCCTAACACTAATACTAAGGCGGGCAATATAACTAGCTTTAACAGGCTGGCAATAGCTGCCGCTTGCCAGTTATCGCTAATTTTATAAAAAGCTAAGTTTGCGCCTAAAACAAATAACGCACAGGCAATGGCAGGTTTAGCTAAAAGCGCTATGCCATTAGTTAAATCAGCAAATAAAGTAATCCCTGCTAAATTTACCAACAAACCCGTGCTAATACTCAATACGACAGGGTTGAGTAGCATATTTTTGGCAAATGTTGACCAAGAAAACGCATGACTGGCACTGTTTGCACTAATTAAAAAGGTAAGGGTGAACAATAGCGCGCTATGAAAGGTGATGATCATAAAAATAATGCCCATCATTTGCTCACCCATGGCGGCTATGATAATGGGCAAGCCCACCAATACGGTATTTGAATAACTACTGCCAAGGGCAAATACACTGTGACGTTCATATTGAGGATATTTAGAGAGAGTGTAGCGGTCAATAATGAGCGCAAAAAAATAAATTAAAATAACGGGAATATAAAAGCTTAAAAAGCCATTCAAGCTCACGCTGGTTTTTAAGTCTGCCTGGGCCATATTTAAAAATAAAAAACTGGGTACACTAATGTAAAAAGTAAATTTACTGAGCCCTGTTATATGAATGCGTTCTAAAAACTGACTTCGGCTTGCTATGTAGCCGCATAACACAATAAAAATAAGCGGAAATATAATCGAAAATATATGCACTAAAAAAGACTCTTATTGATTGGCTCTAGTGCTCAGCGTCTAAACTCATCACTTTGCGGTAAGTTAATTAATATGAGTACCGCCCCTTTACCGCCATACTCAAGCGGAGCTTGGTGCATAGCAATTACATCGGGGTGTTGCACTAAATATTGCGGTACTTTATGCCTGAGGATATGGCCGCCAATTCCGTGTACAACACAGGCACAATAGTAATGCTTTTTTTTACACTCATGAATAAGCCCTGCGAGTTCATCTTTGGCTATCTCTTTATTTAAGCCATGCAGGTCGAGGGTTAAATCAGGAATAAAATCCCCTCGACGAAGTTGTTTGGCTAAAAAACGATCCTGACCCTGTTGTACATAATTAACGGTACCATGTGTGTCTATATCGGGCACATATTCATCAGAAAAGAAAAATTCTGACTGTTGTTGCTTTTTTTGCTGGGCAAATTGCTTCGCTTGTGACACTTTAGGTTTATTGCTAAAACGGTGAGTGTCTTGTTTAAATACACGCGCACCACTGATACTTTGACGGAACAAGTCAATGTCGTCAGGACTAATTAGGCTGTTTGAGTGGGGATCTTTTTTCATAGCGGCAGTCTAAACAAAAAAGCGGTAAAAATCGAGTAAAAAGGTGTGATACCCAAGCAGCTTTGAGGTGCATAGTACAGCGCCATTAAGGTTAGTTTAAAAGCGATTTATACTGCGTTATTGATTTGAACAATAGAGTGACTATTATTTGCAATCAAAGCCTTACCTAAATCGCTTTTAACACTAACTGCGCTCGCACCTAAAGGTGGCTTGGGTATACAATAGGGCAATCATGGGGCCAATGATGCGCCCCGATTGAGTTTATTTTTTTTGAAAGTAGCAGGCAGATAATACTGATGAGTGAATTACTAATAGAAGAAGCAACCCTAGATGAAGCTGTTGCAGAACTTTCAACCTTACACGATTGGCTTCGTTGGACAACTAGTCAATTTGCAAGTAGCGGTATTTTCTTTGGTCATGGCACCGATAACGCATGGGATGAAGCGGTAAGTTTGTTATTACCGGCGCTTAGTTTGCCTATCGATGCACCCAAAGAGCTGATGCATGCGCGTTTAACCAGTACTGAAAAAAATCGTTTAGCGGGCTTAATTGCCGAGCGCATTAACGATTTTACCCCAGTACCTTACCTTACCAACATTGCATGGTTTGCTAACATGCCATTTTATGTGGATGAACGCGTATTAATTCCTCGCTCGCCTTTTGCTGAGCTTATTAATAATCGCTTCACCCCTTGGTTAGAAAAACCAGAGTCAGTAGGGCGTATTTTAGATTTATGTACAGGCTCAGGTTGTATTGCTATTGCCTTGGCACAAGCGTTCGAAAATGCGCAAGTTGATGCGGTTGATATATCCTATGAAGCGCTTGAAGTGGCTGATATTAATATCACTGACTATCAACTAAGTGATCGCGTACTACCGATTCAGTCTGACGTATTCAGTGGTGTACCTGGGCAAAAATACGACTTAATCGTAGCAAACCCGCCGTACGTTGATGCTGAAGATATGGCTGATTTACCACGTGAATTCCACCATGAACCAGAACTAGGATTAGCATCGGGACACGATGGCCTTGATGTAACACGTACTATTTTAGATCAAGCTAGTGAGCATCTAACAGATAACGGTTTGTTATTTGTCGAAGTAGGTAACTCTATGGTACATATGGATGCACTGTATCCAGGCGCACCATTTGAATGGATTGAGTTTGAACAAGGCGGATTAGGGGTGTTTGTTATTAGCAAACAACAACTAGATGCCTACTTTGCACAGTAACAATTAATACTAGCCATTCATCCGAAATGGCTGGGCAAAACAATAGCCGAGTTAATCCTCGGCTATAAGTCATTAGGAATGAGGAAAGTTAATGGCAGGTAATAGCATAGGGCAGTTATTTAAAGTGTCCACCTTTGGCGAAAGCCACGGCGTTGCATTAGGCGGCGTAGTGGATGGCACGCCCGCAGGCCTTGAAATCACTGAGGCCGACATACAACACGATTTAGACAGACGCAAACCTGGGCAAAGTCGCTATACCACGCAGCGCCGTGAGAGCGACCAAATCAAAATTTTAGCGGGCGTTTTTGAAGGTAAAACCACTGGTACTAGCATTGGTTTATTAATTGAAAATACCGATCAACGTTCACAAGATTATGGCAAAATTAAAGACGTATTTCGCCCAGGCCACGGTGACTATACCTACTGGCACAAATACGGCCTTCGCGATTACCGTGGTGGTGGCCGTTCATCTGCGCGCGAAACCGCTATTCGGGTTGCCGCAGGCGCTATTGCTAAAAAGTATTTAAAGCAATTCCATGGTATTGAAGTACGTGCGTGTTTGAGCCAATTAGGGCCAATTAAAGCCGAAAATTACGATTGGGATGAGGTGGAAAATAACTTATTCTTTTTCCCAGACACTAGCAAGCTTGAAGCACTCGATGAATATATGCGCGAGCTTAAAAAGCAAGGTGATTCAGTGGGCGCGAAAGTCAAAGTGGTCGCTAAAAATGTGCCAGTTGGTTTAGGTGAGCCGGTATTTGATAGGCTAGATGCCGAACTTGCCCATTCATTAATGAGTATTAACGCTGTAAAAGGCGTTGAAATTGGCGATGGCTTTGATGTGGTTGAGCAAAAAGGCTCAGAGCACCGTGATGAGTTAACCCCTGATGGTTTTACCTCAAATCATGCCGGCGGCGTATTGGCAGGTATTTCTACAGGGCAAGATATAATCGCATCGATTGCGCTTAAGCCAACATCAAGTATTACCATTCCCGGTAATAGTATTAATACCGAAAATGAAGCGGTCGAGATGATCACCAAAGGTCGTCACGATCCTTGTGTAGGCATTCGTGCTATTCCGATTGCTGAGGCAATGATGGCCATTACTTTAATGGATCATTTACTACGTCAACGCGGTCAAAACCCACATGTTAACCACGAACATGGGCCAATTAAAGGCGCTATTTAAGCGCGCTTTACTATAAATTAATAATAAACGCGCACTAGCGCGTTTATTATGTACAGGCTATACATCTTTATTGCCGCTCAATAATTTCCATGTGCTTAGCGCACCTAAAAATAAAGAGCAGTCATTATGCAAAAAAATAATCAATCTTACGTTACACAAGCTGAATATAAAGCCACCATAAAACGGCTTGAAGAGTTTAGCCGCTTTACCGACAGCAGCATTGGTATTCCGTTTACTAAATTTAGTTTCGGTGTCGAATCATTGATAGGGCTATTGCCAGTGGTAGGCGATTTAGCCGGGCTTATTTTATCTGGGTATGTACTAATTGAAGCGCAGCGATTAGGTGTTAGTAAGCGAGTAAAAAGCCGGATTATTTTAAACATGTTAGTTGATTTTGTAGGTGGGCTTATTCCATTTTTTGGAGATATTTTTGATGCCATGTTCAAAGCAAATACGCGCAATACCCGCATACTTAAAAAGCATTTAACCGATAAGCTAACCACAAATCCATAAACCATTTAAGTTATTAAATGTGTAATTAGCCCCGTTATTAACTATTTATTTGGTATCAAAGAAGTACTTAGCGATGACTTGTTTTTGTTGCCCAAACTGATCAGAAATTCCAATTCCAATCCCAATTATTTCACCTTGTGCTTGCGGTGGCTCAGCTTGCATGACTTTATTAAACGCAGCCAATGCAGGGTTTTGCTCATTTGCAAGTAGGGTTAAATGTGGCTGAAAGTTTTGAAACACATTTGGGCTACCATAACGCTCAAAGGCCACGAGTTTATTAGGGTAATGCTTTACCCAACTTGGTACTGGCGCTTGATGATCGCGAAGTGGCTCAAGTTTAAGTGTCACTTCATCGGCTAAGCGTTGTAACTGATAAGATTTTTCTAAGTCTATAAAGGCCCAATTACTGGCAGATACACTAAACCCATTGGCTTTAATTTCAAAAGGTTGATGTTTCTTTACAATACGCTCCACCACCTGCTTAATTTCATTTTGTGCCTCTTGCGGATAATCAGTCAAATATAATGTGGCATGCACGGGTAAGCCTTGCTGATAAAACGTGGTTATTTGCTGTTTGGCTAGTTCATTGCTGGTTGTAGCCATGAGCTCAACAATTGGCAAAGAGGGAATAGCAAACACGTTAATACTCACGCTTTTTGCATAACTATTGGCAGAGGCACTCAGTAGCGCTAAAAAAGTAAGAATGCTAATTGGCCATGCTTTAGTGGTGTGTTGTTTAACCATAAGAGTGTATTCATTTAGGTTTTTAGTTTGCATATGGTAAGCGCAATTAGATGTTCAGTAAATAAAGGCATAAAGTTTTTAAATTTCTGATTTTGTGACTAATATTATTTTAGCTCAAACAATTAATGATTAACTTACTTCATAGGCTTTGAATATTGCTAAATTGCAATTTTCAACGACGTATATTTACTGCTTTTAAAAGTGTCGCAAGGAACGTTCAATGATATTTAAAGCGCTTAAAAAGTTAACAAAAACAGTACGCTTTTCTATTCGTTTGACGGTTGTGGCAGTATTTGTGTTGGCAACGTCTATTACCGCTATTATAGCCACGAGCTTACAGTATTATTTCAGTGAAAAAATGGCGCTCGAGTCGAATGTGCAACACTTTAATATGACCACTCAATCGGTTGCTGATTACCTAACACGCATTAATGAAAAATCTGAAAATACTTTATATATGATGGTAAAAAACACCTCGTTAGTCGGTGAAAACCTTTCAGATAAAACAGAGCTACGAAATGTATTAAGTGAAATGATGGATTTGAACCCTTTGTTTTATGCTTTTTATATGGGCTATAACAATGGTGACTTTTTTGAGGTTATTAATCTTGAAAGTAGTGCGATGGTTCGTCAGCGCCTTGGTGCAACTGATAATGACCGCTGGGTCGTTATTCAAATAAAATCTGAAGAAGGGCAAAGAATACAGCAAACGCTTTATTTTGATGCGTCATTTAGCTTAAGAGAAAAAACCAAAAAACCGACGTATTTTGATCCCCGCGAGCAAGCATGGTTTAAGCAAGCAAACTCACAGCAAGTAAACAAAACCAAGCCTTATCTATTTACCCATTTACAAACCTCTGGGCAAACGTATTCGATTAAGATAGCAGGTAAAAACCATGTGCTTGGCTTAGGGATTATCGTTGATAACATGTCTAATTATTTAATCGAACAGCAACAGCGTTTGGAGATGCACAGCTCAACACAGTTACTTATTTATAACCGAGAAGGAGAAATTATTGCATCAAATCAGACCTTTAGCTCAACGGTTGAGGCAAGGCTAAATCGGTTGGTACTGGATGAGCAACAGCAAAAAATAGTTGCCAAATATCCTACTATCACAGTTTCAAATGAAACCAATTGGGCACCTATGGATTTTAGTGTCAGTGGTAAGCCTAAAGGCTACAGTGTTGAATATATAAATGCGATTGCTGAACTGTTGGGTATTAAGGTTAATTATATTAATGGACTCAGTTGGCAAGAATTACTTAATTTATTTGAAAATAAGCAGATAGATGTGATTCATCCGGTACTTAATACAGCATCGAATAATGCATTGGGTATGCTCAGCACACCCATGGTAAGTTTGCCTTTGAGTATTGTTAATCAACAAAACAATCCACCAATTACCCATATGCAGCAACTTGCTGGTAAGTCAGTTGCGGTGGGAGAGGGCTGGTCAATTGTAAAAATATTACGAGCGCAATTTCCAGAAATTAACCTCGTGGAAGTTCCCAACACAAAGGCGTTGTTAATGCATGTTGCCAATGGTGATACTTATGCGGGAATAGACAGCAAAGCCGTATTGCAATATATACAGCAGCAATTTTTTATTGAGGGGATCCAGTACAATCCGCTTGATGAAGACAGTGCCGCGCTTTTTTCAAATGACTACCATTTATTGTTTCAAAACCAAGACGCACAATTAAAAGCTTTGTTTGATTACGCCGCCACGCAACTTCCTCTGCAATTTAAACAACAGCTTAGTGATAAATGGCTCAATACTAACTCAGGGAAAAAATCAAAAATTGTAGGCACTGTTCCTGATGAGCAATTAATCACTTTATTGGATGATGATAGTAACTTCTCTAAGCTACAGTTAGTGAACATTAATGGTAAAGAACAGTATGTTTTTATTAAGCCACTATCTGATTATTTAGCGCTAGCTAGTACGGGCTATTTAGCCATTATGGTTTCTAAAGAAGATGTATTGAGCTCCACAAGAGAAAAAATAAAGCTTTCAATAATAATTACGGTTGCCTGCTTAATTATGATGTTACCAGTGTCGTGGTTTTTTGCATCCCCCATTGTCGGTCCTATTAAAACGCTGGTGGGTGAAAACAATAAAATTAAAAATCGGCAGTTTAAACAAGTCTCGACTTTAAAAAGTCATATTAAAGAAATTAATACGTTAGCTTACTCTATGGTTGATATGAGTAAGTCGATACAGCAACATGAAGACAGTCAAAAAGCACTCATGGCGTCGTTTATCGAGTTAATAGCACAAGCCATTGATGATAAATCTCCCTATACAGCGGGGCATTGCGAGCGCGTACCTGAACTCGGTATTGAGCTTGCTAAGGCCGCTTCAGAGTCAGAGTTACCCGCTTTTAAAGGGTTTAAGTTTAAAAATGATGATGAGGTTGAAGAATTTAGTTTAGCCGCTTGGCTACATGATTGCGGTAAAATAACCACTCCAGAGCACATAGTTGATAAAGGCACTAAGCTGGAGACTATTTATAATCGTATTCATGAAATTAGAACGCGTTTTGAGGTACTTTGGCGAGATGCCGAACTTGATTACTATAAATCATTGCAACACAGTCCTCAAAATCAGCTCGACTTAACCAAGCAGTTGGCAGCTAAACAGCAACAGTTGCTGGACGACTTTGCTTTTATTGCACAATGTAATATTGGCGGCGAAAAAATCACAGAAGCTGCCCTTGAGCGTTTAACTGCGTTGAGTAATATTACTTGGCAGCGTCATTTTGACGATAAGTTGGGGCTTTCACCAGTAGAAATGTATCGCTATGAAGGGACGGATGACACGCTTCCCATCACAGAAAAATTACTCAGTGATAAACCTTGGCACTTAATTCCTCATGATAAGCCGATTGAATATGATGAGCGTTTAGGGATTAAAATTGCCCCATGTAAATATAAATATAACCTAGGGGAGCTTTATAATTTAACAGTTTCAAGAGGCACTCTTACTAAAGAGGATAGGTTTAAAATTAATGAGCACATGATAAGTACGATACGTATGCTCGATACACTGCCGTTCCCTAAAGAGTTGGAGCGTGTCCCGCGTTATGCCTCTACTCACCATGAAACATTAAAAGGAACTGGCTACCCTCGTAAACTCAATGCGGATGACTTATCGATACCAGAACGAGTATTGGTGCTAGCTGATATTTTTGAAGCCCTAACGGCGGCCGACAGGCCCTATAAAAAGGCAAAAACACTCAGCGAGTCGATGAGTATATTAGCCAAAATGGTGGCCGATCATCATGTTGATAAAGCCGTGTTTGAACTGTTTTTAAGTTCAGGTATTTATCTTGATTACGCTAAACGCTACCTCAGTGCTGAACAAATAGATGAGGTAGATATCTCTCAATACTTGTCATAACAACAATGAGCATGACTCAGCGTGTGTAAACTTAAAGAGATTTATGTGAACATCGCTTTAAATCGCTAGCTTTTTACTTTGTGCAGAAAAGTACGTACAATTCGCCTCGTTTTTAGTGCGCTTTATATTATTTTTATATGGCTATAAAGCATCGGGTTCAAACGAGTATACGAAATATTTATGCATCAAATAGCGGATTTAATTTCTATTTTCGAACACACTTTTTTCCAAAGCTATAATACGCGTTTGGTAAAAGGTGAGCACGAGCCTATCTACATTCCCGCAAATGATACAACCCCGTATCATCAAATTGTGTTTGCCCATGGTTTTTATGCCAGTGCGCTGCATGAAATAGCCCACTGGTTAGTGGCAGGCTCGCAACGCCGTTTAAGTGAAGATTATGGTTATTGGTATTGCCCCGACGGGCGCGATGCTTCACAGCAAGCAGAGTTTGAATCTGTAGAGGTAAAACCCCAAGCAATAGAGTGGGCGCTCAGTGTGGCCGCGGGATTTGATTTTAACGTATCGGTAGATAATTTAAATGGTGAACAAACCTGTCGATTTGCGTTTCAATCGCGTGTACATGCAAAGTTATTACAGCTGCTGCAAGACGGATTTAACCCACGTACTACAAGGTTACTAAAAGCACTGTGTAAATTTTATAACACAACGTGGCCTTTAAATGCTGCGCAGTTTTCATGGCATTCTCCCGAGGAGCTAAAAGATGCAGTTTAAGTTAGGGCTGATTGTAAACCCGGTTGCAGGATTGGGCGGTAGCGTGGCGTTAAAAGGCAGTGACGGCGAAGACACCGCCGCTAAAGCCATTGCATTAGGCGCTGAGCCTAAATCAAATAGCCGCACTAAAGCTGCACTTGAAGTGCTTGTACCTCATCAGTCAAATATTACTATTTATACTGTTAATGATGAAATGGGGGAGCAAACAGCAAAATCACTCGGCTTTAATACGCAAGTGGTTTATCAAAGTAGCTCACCCACAACCAGTGACGATACTGAAGCGGCAGCACGTTTATTACAGCAGCAAGGTGTAGATTTAATTTTATTTGCAGGTGGCGATGGCACAGCACGTAATATTTGCCATGCGGTAGAAGACTCTGTACCTGTGTTGGGCATTCCTGCAGGGTGTAAAATTCACTCTGGAGTATATGCCATAACGCCAAAAGCCGCAGGCCGTGTAGTTGAAATGCTGGTAAAAGGTGAGTTGGTAACGCTAAGCGATGCCGATGTCATGGACATTGATGAAGTCGCCTTTCGCCAAGGAACAGTAAAAGCAAAACGTTATGGCGAAATGCAAGTACCCAGTGAAGTGCGCTATGTACAAGCGGTTAAAAATGGCGGTAAAGAAACCGATGAATTGGTACTTGCTGATATTGCCGCTTATGTGGTCAGTGAAATGGATGCCGATACCCTCTATGTCATGGGCAGTGGCTCTACCGTTGGCGCGGTGATGGAAGAAATGGGGCTTGAGAATACGCTGCTCGGTGTTGATTTAGTTGAAGATCAAGCTTTAGTAGGCCAAGACTTAACAGCTCAACAATTACTTGAACTTACGACAGGGCGTGAGACAAAATTAGTGATCACCTTGATTGGCGGTCAAGGGCATATTTTTGGTCGAGGCAATCAACAACTCAGTCCTGCGTTAATTAAAGCGATAGGTCGCGATAATATTATTGTTGTGGCTACTAAAACAAAATTACAGGCTTTAAATGGCCGACCGCTGATTTGTGATACCGGTGATAGCAAATTAGATGATGAATTAAGCGGTTATATCCGTGTAACCAGTGGGTTTAACGACCATATTATGTATGCAGTAGGTCATCAAGATGGGCTGCACCTTGAGGAGAAGTAACACATGAGTTTAGTAAATTACATAGATGCTGCGCAGCAATATTTTGATGATTTAGTGATTAAAGCCACTGATGATGAGCTATTTGCCGGCGGTTATTTACGTGGTCACTTTGATTTAGCGGTAGGGTATGCCCAAGTTGAGGAGCTAAATTTAGAAATTACTGAGCTAAACGACACCGTTGAAAAAAGCCTAGTAAAAGCCTATCGCAATGGCGAACTTAATGAAGACGATAAAGCACTCGTAGTAAGAATATGGGATGAAGTAAAAGCACTCGCATAAGCTTTTTTTATTCATTAATAATAGCGCGGCCACTGAGCCGCGTTTTTTTGTGCCTAAAAAAGAACTTGTTTATTCAGTTAAAATTTACCTCATTCCTTAGATACGCTAAAGTAGCGTAGTCTAAATTCTAGGGAACAAGTGAAATGAATAACAATAATGATGCGACAATGCCAACGGGCATAGTTGCGCGATTTTTAAATTTTGTTGAGCGGGTAGGGAATAAACTTCCTGATCCAGCAATTATCTTTTTGTTTGCCATGTTATTAATCTGGTTTTTGTCTTGGTGGTTTTCAAGCGTCACATTTGATGCAATAGACCCTCGTACTGGCGAAGCCATTATCATTAATAACATGCTTGCCAGCGATTCGTTGGCCACTTTTTTATCTTCTATGGTAAAAACATTCACCGGTTTTGCGCCACTGGGTGTAGTGCTGGTTGCAATGTTAGGTGTGGGCGTTGCAGAGCATTCGGGCTTTATTAATACCGGCCTTAAATTAATGCTCAAAGTAACGCCTAGAAAATTACTAACACCCTCAATTATTTTAGTGGCTATTGTGAGCCATACGGCTACCGATGCAGGGTATGTGCTGGTTATTCCACTTGCTGGGGTAATATTTTTTGCAGCAGGTCGTCATCCGCTTGCCGGTATTGCAGCGGCATTTGCCGGGGTAAGTGGTGGCTTTGGTGCTAACTTTATTCCATCTGGAATTGACCCGTTACTGCAAAGTTTTACGCAAAGTGCAGCACAAATTATTAATCCAACAATGAGCATTAACCCGCTTAATAACTGGGGCTTTGCTTCAGCATCAAGTTTATTTATTGTGATGCTAGGTTGGTATATCACCGATAAAATTATTGAACCACGTTTAAAAAATTCACCCGTTGATGGCGAAACTCAAGACCTACCAGCATTTGAAGATGCGCGTAGTGACGAAAAGCGCGCCTTTCTTATTGCAAGTAGCGTAATGATTGCAGGTATTGCATTATTAGCGTATGTATCTGCACCAGCTGATTCAGCGATGCGCAGCAGCGATGGCTCTTTAACAAACTTTAGCTCACCACTAATGCAATCAATAGTACCGCTGATATTTTTGTTATTTTGGATCCCAGGCGCAGTATATGGCTTTACCGTAGGCACCTTTAAAAGCTCTAAAGATATGATAGATGCGATGAGCAAAGCCATGAATGGTATGGCGTATTACATTGTTATGGCATTCTTTTGTTCATTATTTATTGCTGCATTTAGTAAATCAAACCTAGGTGCATTACTGGCAATTGAAGGGGCTCAAGTATTAAAAGCAATGGAGTTACCGAGCTCTGTAACGGTAGTAGGGATTATTTTCTTAACTGGTTTTGTAAACTTATTTGTTGGTTCAAGTTCGGCTAAGTGGGCACTATTAGGTCCGGTATTTGTGCCTATGCTAATGCAACTCGGTATTTCGCCAGACTTAACGCAAGCGGCGTACCGTGTGGGAGATTCTAGCTCTAATATTATCACCCCGCTCATGCCATACTTCCCACTAGTTGTGGTGTACTGTCAAAAATACGTTAAAGGCACAGGCATAGGTACGCTTATCGCGATGATGCTACCGTATTCAATCGCCTTTATGATTGGCTGGAGTATCTTCTTGCTAGGCTACTGGGCACTAGGTATCCCATTAGGGCTTGATGCCAGCTACGTGTACCCAGCAGTAGCGCCTTAACTTAAATCTTGATTCATAAACCTCACTCACTCGAGTGAGGTTTATATAAAAGTGCTGTAATATTCAAAGTAAGTCTAAGTTACCTTTCTAAATCTCTCACTATATAGCCAAACAAACTGGCCTCACCAAGAATATAAACATAATCGTTTTTGTTATTGATTATTGTAGACTTATCTTCGTACCATCTAAAATCATGAGTTTCGTTTGTTTTAGGATCTTTAAAATATAAACGAGTACAACTATCTTCATAATCAGAACCACACTTTTGTACATCAGTTAGGATATATTCCTTATACCAATAGTCGCCTTGCGTGTAGTAAGCCCATAACTTAATGGGCTCAGAGATAAAAATATAGAGTGTTCCATAGATTAAAAAAGGGATTAATGGATACGTGAATATTAATGATAATTTCGTTTTTGTATCTGAGAAACTATATTTAAGATGCTCCCTGTATTTACTGCAGCGTCTATATTTCTTGAATACAAGTATATTTAAATAGATGAATGATGCGCCACAAATAATAGGGAGTGCTATAAAGAAAATAACGTCGTATATTTCATTTGTGATAAATGGTGGATCTGTAAAGTCCATTAAGATAGGAATAATGATACATAATAAAATAGGGAACATTATTGCTACAAAGAGTAAGTTGTCGTAATTTCTTTTCAATTTTTAATTCGTCCATGAATTATAGCCTTTGCTTAGTTTACATAAATTTTATTGTTTTAAAAATCAAAGAAAACATGTTTATACACATTAAGTAATTTGAGTTATTGGGTAATAAAGCTATCTCAAGCAGCTTTTTCAACGCTAATTGCGTTGAACTTACTTACAATGGGCTAGCTATTGACGCGTAATTTCGCCTTGTTTTCACTGCAATCTCTGGTTAGAGAAAACAAAAAAATATTTTTTAATTCAATCTGTTAGTTAAGTGCCTAATACTGACTTGCGGCTTCAAGTTACGGAAATTAAGCTGATACCTGAATTCCAGACACAAAAAAACCTTGGCACTTTCGTGGCAAGGCTTTTTTTCTAAAGAGTCGTTGCTTACTTAGCGGTAAAGCTAACTGGGCGACGTTCTTTACGAGGGCCGCTACGCTTATCAGGGCGTTGACCATCTTTATTAAAGCTACGCTTCTTGTCACCAGCAGGGCGTTCAGAACGCTCGCCGCGTGGCTCAGAAGGGCCTTGATCTTGTGTTAATGTCATACCCATTGGGCGTTTACAAATAAACACTTTCTGGAAGTGATCAAGTACATCTTTAGGCATGTTTTGCGGTAATTGTACCGTACTGTGACTGTCGTGAAGACGAATGTCACCAATAAACTTGCTTGAAATGTCTGCTTCGTTAGCAATTGCGCCAACAATGTTCTTAACCTGAACACCATGCTCACGACCTACTTCGATACGGTATGTATCCATAGGGCCTGCATCACGGCTGTTACGCTCGCGTGGTTTACGCTCAGCGCGCTCACCACCGCGTTCAGGGCGTTCGTTACGACGACCACGGTCATTGCTACGAGGATTACGATCATTACGTTCGTTACGCTCACGCGGTTGAATCTTAACTTCTTCAACTTTAATTGGAGATTGTTGCTGTGCTAAACACAGTAACGCACCCGCTAAGTCTTCAGGAGCAAGCTCAAGTTTTTGTGCCATGTTGGCAGCCACTTCATTGAAGAAAGTAATATCTTTGTTTTCAAGAGCAAGCGTAAGCTTTTCTTGTAAGGCATTGATACGTTTTTCTTCAACAACTTTAGCTGTAGGTAATTCAACTTGTGCGATTTCAGATTTAGTATGACGAATGATATTTTTAAGTAAATAACGCTCGTTATGCTTAACGAAAAGAATCGCTTTACCAGTACGACCAGCACGACCTGTACGGCCGATACGGTGAACGTAGGCTTCAGAGTCTTGTGGAATGTCGTAGTTGATAACTAAGCTTAAACGGTCTACATCAAGACCACGTGCCGCTACGTCTGTTGCAATAACAACGTTTAGCATGCCGCTTTTTAAACGATCAACCGTGCGCTCACGCGCTTGCTGGTTCATGTCACCGTTAAGTGGCGCTGCAGAGAAACCTTCGCGCTCTAATAACTCAGCAAGTTGCACTGTGTCGTTACGCGTACGTACGAAAACAATAGCACCTTCATATTGTTCAGCTTCTAAGAAACGAACAATCGCTTTATTTTTATGAACATGGGCATTCCAAAACACTTGCTCAACTGATGATACAGTCGAGTTGCGCGCAGAAATATGAACCTGTTCAGGGTTATTCATATATTTGCTGCTGATGTTTTGAATTTGCTTAGGCATAGTCGCAGAGAAAAGACATGTTTGCTTTTCACGCGGCGTTTTTTCCATGATGCTTTCTACATCATCGATAAAGCCCATACGTAGCATTTCATCGGCTTCATCAAGTACAAGTGCTTGTAAAGCATCAAACTTGATAGTGCCACGGTTTATATGATCGATTAATCGACCTGGTGTAGCAACGATAATCTGTGCGCCACGACGAAGTGCGCTCAGCTGGATGCTGTAGCTCTGGCCACCATAAAGTGCCAATACTTCAACACCACGAGTGTGTTTTGCATATTGTTCAAATGCCTCAGCTACTTGGATCGCAAGCTCACGGGTAGGTGTGAGTACAAGGATCTGTGGCTGTTTCACAGACGGGTCAATATTATTTAGTAATGGCAGTGCAAATGCTGCTGTTTTACCTGTACCCGTTTGTGCTAGTCCCAGTACGTCCTTTCTTTCTAGCAATAACGGTATACATTGAGCTTGGATTTCAGATGGTGTCTTGTAACCCAACTCTTCAACTGCCTTTAAAATTGCAGGAGAAAGATTTAGAGATTCAAACGTGACTGGTTCTGACATTAATACGCCTCAACGAATTTAAAGAGGCGCGCATTGTATAGGAAATGCGAGGCAAATGCTTGTATAAATTACAACTAATTTATATGTGTTTGATGTTGGTCGAAATTTAACCAGCTTCAATTGTGCGTTAATTGAGCTGGTTAACACTCTGTCTACAAAATTACTGGTAAAGGCCTAGGTTTTCTTTAGCATAAGCTTCAAATTCAGTGAATCCACCAATATGAGTTTGGTCTACAAAAATCTGCGGTACGGTTGGGCATGGTTTGCCTGCAGACTTCTCTAAATCTTCTTTACTGATACCTTCTTTGATGATGTCGATGTAGCGGTATTTAAAATCATCGCGATCATTAGCAAGTTGCTCTGCAACATCTTTAGCGCGAACACAAAAAGGGCAGCCTTCACGGCCAAAAATTACTGTTAACATAACGCTCTCCTCAAATTAGTTGACCCTAGTGTAACTAATTTCATTTTTTATTACAGTGCAAAAAAACGATTATTGCGTTCGCTTTTTTTAGGGCCTGTAAAAAAATAAAAATATTTTATAAAAAAATCTTGAAATAAAATTGCCCGCCCATAAATAGTTATTTGAGGACGCCTGATGGGTCTTCAGTAAATCAGAACTATTTGAAAATTATATTATTAATTAACTTTTGCCGTTACTTGTTCAAACGAAAAGTAGTAGCAATATATCGCTTAAATATGAGGATATTATTATGCGTACAGTAGATTTATCACCCCTATACCGTTCATTCATTGGTTTCGATCATTTAGCATCATTAATGGATGCCGCTGCACGAACTGATAAGCAGCCAAGTTTTCCTCCTTATAACATCGAAGCGCTTGATAAAGACAAGTACCGTATCACTATGGCAGTCGCTGGATTTAGTGAAGACGAGTTAAGCTTACAATCTGAAAACAACACTTTGGTTGTATCAGGCACTAAAGCAGGTAAAGAGCAAAATGATGAGCGCAAATTTATTCATCAAGGGATTGCCGAGCGTAACTTTGAGCGTAAGTTCCAGTTAGGCGACCACGTTAAAGTACTTGGTGCAGACTTAGCCAATGGCTTACTAAGCATCGACCTTGAACGTGAGATCCCAGAAGCGCTTAAGCCACGTAAAATCGAGATTGGCTCAGGCAATATGCTAGAAAGCAAATAGTTAAGCTAGCACATGTATTTTCCCTGTGAAAAGCCGCCATTTGGCGGCTTTTTGCGTTGTTAGTCTTTTAAGTTTATTTGCATTTGTTTTAAAGCGTTAATTTTATCTATCGCAACTTGCAGTTGTTCTTGTGAAAGCTTTTTTTGTCGGCCTTTAGCCAGTAATTCTTCAAGTTTTAATATTTTGGCTTGTGCAGCAATAACAAAACGTTGCTCTAGCTGTCTTTGCTGTTCAAGGTGGAAATCTTGATATGCCTGGTGATTATTTAA
Source organism: Pseudoalteromonas sp. SiA1 (assembly GCF_018732205.1). NCBI lineage: Bacteria > Pseudomonadati > Pseudomonadota > Gammaproteobacteria > Alteromonadales > Pseudoalteromonadaceae > Pseudoalteromonas > Pseudoalteromonas sp. SiA1. Next base: position 1,125,638 of record NZ_CP076084.1, read on the forward strand.
ATCACCGCTGTACTGAGCAACTGGCTGAGTATTTTTTACTATGTTGGGTAAATAGGCAGGAGAGGTTATTGGTGGCAAAGGCTGAGGGCTCGTATTGTTAGTTGTAACCGTGTTTAATTGCGTGCTTTTCAGCTCTTGGGTCATGTCAGCAGTAGTCAGCTCAAGTGACGTTATTTGCTTAACACTTTTAGCTTGGTTAAGGGAATCAATATTCTTTATCGTTGGTTTACTAGTATATTGAGTAAAAAGTGCGTACATACCAACACAAGCTACAACAACAGAAACGAAAACTTTTTTGCTCATAAAATTACTCCTGTCTTATTTTGCCACTTGAGCCAAGTATCCTCATACTGTTGTACCGCTTTTTGTTTTGCGATGGCCTTTGTTGCTTGGTATCGAACGGTTTCATCTTTTGGCGAAAAGTATTCAAACTGATGCTCATAACTGTGTATCACCACCCATTCACCACTGGGTGTACGTATAACAGGAGAAATAGTGTTTTCTTTAGTTGTGAACGCAAGTTGTACAACCCAGCTACTTTTGTTTTTACGGTTTAATTCACTGTTGTATTGAGCATATATATCTTGTTTTCCTGATATTACTAATGCTTGTTTTAGCGTTTTGTTACCGGCCAAGGTGCGAAAACCTACAGCATTGGCTCGATGAGCAAATTGAGCTCCATGTGCTTTTACGTGGCTTAAAAATTTAAACTGCGATTTACTGGCTTGATAAAACGCTTTAATTTCGTTTTTGTTTACTTGTTTCTCTAGTTTTTCAAGAACGGGGCTTTGCATATGCATCATTGTATTTATGCCTAGCCAGCTTTGAATGGAGGGGCGCAGAATATCTCCTTTAGCTATTTCATACAGATGTTCAATATCAATATTCTGTTTTGCCAAAATCGGTTTGGCTTTTGAAAACGCTATATTGAATTGCCGTTTTTTTATTAATTCACTTTTGAATAGTTCACTATCTCCTTCGTGGAGTTTAAAGCGTACCTGCATTGATAGTGCATCGACAAATTCATATAAATTAATAGCGTTATACAAAAGAGGGGTTAAATCAAACTGCTGCATTTTTTTGATGGCGCTTTGCACATACTGGCCATTTTTAGGGTAGGGCCCTAATGTGTGTTTAAGCCATTGGTTATCATAAGTTTCAAGCTTTATCGGGCTTGACTGTGCGCTTATAGCTAATTGTGAATCGAACAGATTTTTTAAGTAACGTTCAACATGGTATTGAGTACTAAAACCAACGGCAGATTGTCGTTTTATTATCGCAGGTGTTTTTAGCGCAGCTTGTTGTAATAAAAATTGATTCTCATACAGACGAGTTCTAACTTCATTGATTGTAATATCAGGGTTGTGCTTTAAATAAGCACGATGCATAAAGTTAATTTCATCACTGCTGTATTGTGTAAATGATGCCATTACTAGGGAGTGGTAAAACACACCTAGTAATGTAATCACTAAAATAGCCATTTTTTTCATTAGCGAGCAACCATGGCGTGGTTTAATAAGTGCACCACCATTGCTATTGCATGGGGCACGACCTGCTTAGCTATATTAAGGCGATCAAAATGATCTTCTGAGTTGAGTACAATCCCACCTTGTGCATAAGAAAATGAACCGCCTTGAGTTAATAATGGGCGAACATCTTGGCTATTTTTATCTAAAGGCGAGAACGTTTGCATTGCTTGAGTAACGAGTGATAAATCGTTGAGCTGCTCTTGGTCATAGTAATCGTTTACCCAACTTTCCCAGCTAGAATGATTTAGATCTGATGTGGTCCATGTGTGGTGAGGTTGTAATAAATCAGTAGTATGGAACACAAACCCTAATACTTGCGGATTGCCGCTTTGTAAGTAACTTTGATACCAATATTGCCCTAAATTATCGATAGGTTGAAATGGCATTTCTTCAAAGTCATCGTACATAGAATAGGTTGAGTTGCTATCGATTCTATAGTGAGATTCTGTCACACCATAACTGTTATATTTTGAAGAATCGGCATTAAACCAACCTGTTTCACCCCCTTTACCATCATCAAGGTAGTCACCTTTAAGCCAAGCAGACGCAAGATTATCAATAGTGCCCCAAACAGTGAGTTTCTCATAATTATAACCACCAAAATCGTTACCATGTTGGTCTGCACCTTGAGTATGATTTTGAAAATGCCAATAGCTTGTATATTTAACTATGCTTTGCGCTGCTCCCCATACAGGCGCTTGAACACACGAACCTGTGATTGCACCACAGAAAAAAGTGTCTTCAAAGTCATCTACATCATAAGCAGCTTGTCCCAGCAGCTCGGCTAATTCAGAGATAGTCAGATTGTTTTGTGCAGCGTACTGACGTAGGGCAGCATATTCGGTGCTGGCTGGGTGCTGCTGCATATAGTTAACAGCATCAAGAACAATACGTTTGTGAGTTTCTTGACTAAAAGCTTGAGCTTGGCTTGTACTCAGTAGTAAAAGTGTCGCTGCAATTAATTGTTTTTTCATTTTATTCTCATCATAGTCTGGAGTAAGAGATGCAATTAAAAAATAAGCTCATTACACTGACATGACAAATAAATTAAACATTTAATTAACAATATTACCTATTTTGGTACTTTAATATTAACTATTAAGGATGTTGCCGTCAATTGACGGCATTTATATTTAAAGCTTTTCAATATTATTTAAATAGTTGTTAGCTTGCTCTAAGGTTTCTTGGCGCAATGATTCATCTTGTTTATCCCAATTGCGATAAACCATGCCTATCCGTGGATTTTTTTCAAGCCGCTCTCGGTGTGTTTGCATAAATTGCCAATAGAGGCTATTTAACGGGCAAGCGTCTTTTCCTACTTTTTCTTTCACCTTATATTGGCAGCTTTTACAGTAGTCGCTCATTTTATTTATATAGTTGCCGCTAGCCGCATAAGGCTTAGTAGCAATGATGCCATCGTCAGCAAATTGGCTCATGCCACGGGCGTTAGGCATTTCTACCCATTCAATAGCATCGATATAAACACCCAAATACCATTCATCCACTTCATCAGGGTTAATAGCGGTTAGTAAACAAAAATTACCTATTACCATTAAACGTTGAATATGATGGGCATACGCGCTGTCTAAGCTTTGTGTTAATGAGTGGCTTAAGCAGTTCATTTTTGTTTTACCATTCCAAAAATAACGTGGCAGTGCACGGGTTGCATTAAGCTGGTTTTTGTTAGCGTAATCGGGCATGTTTTTCCAATACACGCCACGCACATATTCGCGCCAACCTAGTACTTGGCGAATAAAGCCTTCAACCTGAGAAATAGATATTTCATCTTGGCGTTGTTGGTATTCTTTGACCACACGGTCGATAACATAGCGAGGGTGTAAAATTTTGGCATTTAACGCAAATGATAACCGGCTGTGATAAAAGGTATCTTTATCAGGGCATTGATCTGTCATCGCATCTTGAAATTGACCAAAGCGGGGGAGTAAATGTGCACAAAAGTGATCAAGTGCGCTTATTGCTTGTTTACGGGTTGTTGGCCAGCTTAATTGGGTTTCTATTTGCCCAAAGTATTTTATTTTATGTTTATCTAAACGCTCAATGATGGTGCTAACATCATTTTTAAATAACTTGGGTTTGGGGATATCGGCTAAATCGCTTTTTGAAAACTTATTACGGTTATTCGCATCAAAGTTCCATTGACCACCTTGAGGTTTGTCATCGTCCATTAAAATATCAAACTGCTTTCGCATTGCCCGATAAAAATGCTCCATAGTGACGTGTTTATCTTTTTTAAAGCGTTTGTCTATATCGTTAAATGCTAATAAAAAATGCTCGCTGTCACAGGCAGTCACAGCTAATTCGCTGTTAGTGGCAAAGTCGTGCAGTTGTGTTTTTAAACGGTACTCATCTGGGTATTGATATTCAATTGAGGTGCATTCATGCTGCTTAGCTAATCGAGTTAAAAGAGCGGGTAAGTTATCATCGTCTTTGGTGTCATCTAACGTTAAATGCAACACGTTAAAGCCGGCATCTTTTAAGGCGTTAGCGAAGTTTTCCATGGCTTTAAAAAATGCTGATATTTTTTGCACGTGATGCTTTACGTACTGCGCTTCTTGCATGAGCTCGGCAATAACAAACACGGTGTCATCGGATTTATCTTTAAACCAAGAATGAGCGGGGTTTAGCTGGTCACCTAAAATTAGTTTTAAGGTTTTGAATTTTTTCATAATGAGCCAAAATTATTTTTATACGCTGTATTTTAAAAAGCGATCGATTTCTACATGTCGTTTTAATCATAGAGCAAAGCAATAAACAGCATTGCTTTTTTTATCAACTTATTACTTATTGTGGTTGCTAATTTAGGTGTACATCTTTATAATAGCGGCCATTGTTTAGTAGGTTATAAAATTTACTAACAGCGATATTAAGTTATTAACTTTTTATCTATTGGCGCGGGATGGAGCAGTCTGGTAGCTCGTCGGGCTCATAACCCGAAGGTCGTTGGTTCAAATCCGGCTCCCGCAACCAATCTTAATAGTAGGTTTATACTTACTACTTTATATCGCGCATTCTAAGTAATGCGCGTTTTGCGTTTAAGCTAATGAAGTTTAATTTGGTCAGGGTACTGACTCGCAACCAAGCTTGGCCCTAGGCCACACAGTTTTGCGTTTTTTGGTGTGACGCCCCGCTTGGTTCGGGGCGTTGTTGTATCTGCACCGTTTGATTTAATGTTTATCGATTAAATCAAAATTTAAACTCAGTATTTTAGGGCTATAAGCCCTTTTTTTGTTTGTATGGAGGATTTTCGTGACAAAACTTGAACAAGATTTAGTAACCATGTTAACGCCTGCGGTAGAAATGTTAGGCTTTGAATTACATGGGCTTGAGTTTGTACAAGCGGGTCGCCATTCTACCTTAAGAGTATACATTGCTCATGAGGATGGGATTTCAGTTGACAACTGCGCCGATGCAAGTCGTCAAATTAGTGCGATTTTAGACGTCGAAGACCCAATTACAAACGAATACGATTTGGAAGTGTCGTCTCCTGGTGTTGATCGTCCATTATTCAAACAAGATCACTACGAGCAGGCGCAAGGAGAGGAAGTACGCGTGCGTACTAAGCTTCCACAAGATGGTCGCCGTAATTTTAAAGGCGACTTAATAGCAGTTAGCAGCGATATGATCACACTATCTAGCGATGGTGCGGAGCATTTAATCATGCTTAGTAACATTGAACGTGCGAACATAATCGCAAAGTTTTAATTCGAGTGCGAAGGAATAGGGCAAGCGAGGCATTACCCATGGCAAAAGAAATATTATTGGTTGCTGAAGCCGTTTCCAATGAGAAAGCGGTTCCAAAAGAAAAGATTTTTGAAGCTCTAGAGTTCGCATTAGCGACAGCGACAAAGAAAAAGCATGATGGTGAAATTGATGTACGTGTTGCAATTGACCGTAAAACCGGCGATTACGATACCTTCCGTCGCTGGCAAATAGCTGAAGTTTTAGAAGATGGTTCTTTAGAGAATCCATACAGCGAAATCACGTTAGAAGCTGCTCAAGTTGAAGAACCTGACTTGAAAATGGGCGACTACGTAGAAGAGCAGATTGAATCAATTAAATTTGACCGCATAACAACACAGATGGCTAAGCAAGTGATCGTACAAAAAGTACGTGAAGCAGAGCGCGCCTTAGTCGTTGAAGCATATAAAGATCAAGAAGGCGAGCTGGTAACGGGTGTTGTTAAAAAAGCAACCCGTGATGCAATCGTACTTGATTTAGGTAACAACGCAGAAGCGGTTATTTATCGTGACGACATGCTGCCACGTGAAAACTTCCGCCCGGGTGATCGTATCCGCGGTCTTTTATATGAAGTGAAGCCTGAAGCACGCGGTGCACAATTATTTGTAACCCGTTCTAAACCAGAAATGCTGATGGAATTATTCCGCATTGAGGTGCCAGAAATTGGCGAAGAAATGATTGAATTACGCGCTGCAGCACGTGATCCAGGTTCACGCGCTAAAATCGCGGTTAAATCTAACGACAAGCGTATTGACCCTGTTGGTGCGTGTGTTGGTATGCGTGGCGCACGTGTTCAAGCGGTATCGTCAGAACTTGGCGGTGAGCGTGTTGATATCGTACTTTACGATGACAACCCTGCACAGTTTGTTATTAACGCAATGGCACCAGCAGAAGTGGCTTCAATCGTAATGGATGAAGATACACACTCAATGGATATTGCTGTTGAAGCTGATAACTTAGCACAAGCTATTGGTCGTAATGGTCAAAACGTACGTTTAGCTAGCCAATTAACTGGCTGGGAATTAAACGTAATGACCGTTGATGAAATGCGCGCTAAGAACGAAGCTGAGTCAGATAAGTTAATTAACTTATTTACTGAAAACTTAGATATTGATGACGAATTTGCATCATTACTTATCAACGAAGGTTTCTCAACACTTGAAGAAGTTGCTTATGTTCCGGCTTCAGAGTTTTTAGAAATCGACGGCTTAGATGAAGAAACAGTGGACGTATTACGTTCACGTGCAAAAGATGCATTAACAACGAAAGCGCTTAAAACGGAAGAAAGCTTAGAAGGCGCTGAGCCTGCAGAAGACTTACTTGCGCTTGAAGGCTTAGAGCGTCATTTAGCATTTGTTATGGCAAGTAAGGGTGTAGTAACACTTGAAGACTTAGCTGAGCAAGGCATTGATGAGCTTGTAGATATTACAGAGCTATCTTCAGAGAAAGCGGGCGAGCTAATTATGGCTGCACGTAATATTTGTTGGTTTGCAGACGAGTAATTTATTAACGGAGGTATTAGAGACTATGGCAGAAGTAAATGTTGAAAAACTAGCCGGTGATATAGGTACAACTGTTGATAAATTACTACAGCAGTTTTCACAAGCCGGTATTACTAAACAAGCAGGCGATAATGTAACTGAAGCTGAAAAAGCGACGTTACTTGATCACCTAAGCAAGCAACATGGTGGCACGGGCTCTGAAGGCCCTGCTCGCATGACATTGCAACGTAAGAGCAAAAGCACATTAAGTGTGACGGGCTCTACGGGTAAAGCAAAAGCTGTGCAAGTTGAAGTTCGTAAAACACGCACTTATGTGAAAAAAAGTGCTGTTGAGCAAGAACAAGAACAGCAACGTCTAGCCGCTGAAGAAAAAGCACGTCTTGAAGAGCAGCAAAAAGCTGAACAAGCCGCTGCTGAATTAAAGGCAAAACAAGAGGCAGAACGTAAAGCAAAAGAAGACGCTGATCGTAAAGCCAAAGAAGAAGCTAAACGCAAAGCAGATGCTGAGCGTAAAGCGAAACAACAGCAGATGACCCCTGAGCAAAGTGCTAAGTCTGAGAAAGATCGCATCGAAGCTGAGCGTCTGCAAAAAGAAGCAGAAGAGGCCGCATTGAAGAAAGCTGAAGAAGAAGCGAAACGTCAAGCAGAAGAGGCAAGAAAGCTAGCTGAAGAGAACTCAGCACGCTGGAAGAAAGAAGAAGAAGAACGTAAGAAACGCGAAGAAACCGCGGATCACCACCTTACGACTTCAACATACGCACGTGAAGCAGAAGATGTAGCTGATGCTCGCGAAGAGCAAGGCTCTCGCCGTGCGAAGAAAAAGAAAAAAGCGCCAGCAAAAGATAAATTTGCAGCGTCTAAAGGTAAAAAAGGTAAGCTAAAAGCGCCAGCGTCATTACAGCACGGTTTCCAAAAACCAACGGCTGATGTTAAAAACGAAGTGCGTATTAGTGAAACAATTACAGTTGCTGAGCTTGCATCACGCATGGCGGTTAAAGGTGCTGAAGTTGTAAAAACTATGATGAAAATGGGTGACATGGTTACTATTAACCAAGTTATTGACCAAGAAACTGCGCAACTTGTAGCAGAAGAAATGGGCCATAAAGTTATCATCGTTAAAGAAAACGAATTAGAGCAAACAGTACTTAATGACCGCCATGAAGATGGTAAGTCAGAGCCACGTGCGCCAGTAGTAACTGTTATGGGTCACGTTGACCACGGTAAAACATCGACGCTTGATTACATTCGTTCAGCTAAAGTTGCATCAGGCGAAGCCGGTGGTATTACACAGCACATTGGTGCATACCACGTTGAAACTAACGGCAACATGATCACTTTCTTAGATACTCCGGGTCACGCCGCATTTACATCAATGCGTGCTCGTGGTGCAAAAGCGACTGATATCGTAATCCTAGTAGTTGCAGCTGATGATGGCGTAATGCCACAAACTAAAGAAGCGGTACAGCATGCTCGCGCAGCTGGCGTTCCTTTAATTATTGCTGTTAACAAAATGGATAAAGAAGGCGCAGATCCAGATCGCGTTAAAAACGAACTAGCTCAGCTAGACGTTATCCCAGAAGAGTGGGGCGGCGATACACAGTACGTGCACATTTCAGCAAAAACAGGTTTAGGTATTGATGATCTGCTAGAAGCTGTATTAATGCAATCTGAGCTTTTAGAGTTAAATGCGCCGACCGAAGGTATGGCTGCAGGTGTTGTTATTGAATCACGTCTTGATAAAGGCCGTGGTCCTGTTGCGTCTATTCTTGTTCAGTCAGGTACGCTTAATCAAGGTGACATTGTATTATGTGGTCTTGAATACGGCCGTGTTCGTGCAATGCGCGATGAAAACGGTAAAGACATTAAGTCTGCCGGTCCTTCTATTCCAGTTGAGATTTTAGGTCTGTCTGGTATTCCAGCTGCCGGTGATGAAGCAACTGTAGTTAAAGATGAGCGTAAAGCGCGTGAAGTTGCACTTTACCGTCAAGGTAAATTCCGCGATGTTAAACTAGCGCGTCAACAAAAAGCGAAGCTTGAAAACATGTTTACTAACATGACTGAAGGCGACGTATCTGAAGTTAACGTGGTACTTAAAGCAGACGTTCAAGGTTCAATCGAAGCAATTTCAGACTCACTAACTAAGCTTTCTACTGATGAAGTAAAAGTGAAGATTGTTGGTTCTGGTGTTGGTGGTATCACAGAAACTGATGCAACCCTTGCGGCAGCGTCTAACGCGATTGTGGTTGGCTTTAACGTTCGTGCTGATGCATCAGCGCGTAAAGTGATTGACTCTGAAAACCTAGATCTTCGTTACTACAGCGTAATCTACGCGCTAATCGAAGAAGTTAAGCAAGCCATGTCTGGTATGCTTGCGCCTGAGTTTAAACAAGAGATCATTGGTCTTGCTGAAGTACGTGACGTATTTAAGTCTCCAAAAATTGGTGCAATTGCCGGTTGTATGGTTACTGAAGGTACAATTAAGCGTAGCGCACCAATTCGTGTACTTCGTGATAACGTGGTTATTTACGAAGGCGAGCTTGAGTCATTACGTCGCTTTAAAGATGACGTAGCTGATGTTCGTAACGGCATGGAATGTGGTATCGGCGTTAAGAACTACAATGATGTTCGCGTTGGTGACCAAATCGAAGTATTTGAAACAGTTGAAGTACAACGTACTCTTTAATTGTTATTAGGTGGTGTTGGACATTCAAGGTTGTACCTCGATAGCCCAACATAACCTATGCTAAGATTTTAAATGGGGGCTCAGCCCCCATTTGTGTATCCATTATTTAGTTAGCTTATTATTATTTTTCAATAAGTTATAATTTTAGGAAAGTGAAATGAGAGAATTTTCTCGCACTGATCGTGTTGCTCAGCAAATTCAAAAAGAAATTGCGGTGATTTTACAACGCGAAATTAAAGATCCACGCTTGGGCATGGTGACAGTGTCTGCGGTAGAAGTATCGCGCGATTTATCTTATGCCAAAGTTTTCATTACTGTGTTTAACACCGAAGATGAAAATGCAGCCAAGCAAAGTGCCAAAGTACTTAACGAAGCAACCGGTTATATCCGCTCGTTGCTAGGTAAACGTATTCGTGCGCGAATCATGCCTGAGCTTAAATTTGTGGTTGATAATTCATTAATGGAAGGGATGCGAATCTCTAACTTAGTGGACTCTATCATTCGTGAAGATAATGCTAAGCATGTTGATGATGAAACAGATAGCGAAGAAGGCACTAAAGACTAATGGCAAGACGCAGTAAAGGCCGTCCAGTTGATGGTATTTTGTTGTTAAACAAACCAGAAGGTATTTCATCAAACAAAGCACTGCAGCAAGCGAAAGGTATTTATTTTGCTCAAAAAGCAGGGCACACTGGTGCGCTCGATCCGCTTGCGACCGGTATGCTGCCTATTTGTTTTGGTGAAGCCACTAAGTTTACCCAGTTTTTACTCGATACAGATAAAACCTATGTTGTGCGAGCAAAGCTGGGTGAGCGTACTACCACGTCAGACTCTGATGGTGAAGTGGTCGAAACGCGTGATGTTAATGTTACTGCTGAACTGCTTACACAGGAAATTGCTAAATTTTTAGGTGAGTCAGATCAATACCCATCAATGTACTCAGCGCTTAAATATGAAGGCAAGCCTTTATATAAATACGCGCGCGAAGGCATAGAAGTCCCTCGTAAGTGTCGAAAAATTAACGTATTTAGCTTAACGCTTGATGAGTTTGATGAGCAAGCTAACGAAATACAAATGACTGCCCATGTATCTAAAGGCACGTATATTCGTACTATTGTTGATGACTTAGGTGAAAACCTTGGCTGCGGCGCGCATGTGATTATGCTGCATCGTAGTGCTGTAGGGCATTACCCAGCAGATAAAATGGTCACACTTGAGCAGTTAGAAACGTTATTAAATCAAGCGAAAGAACAAGACGTTGCGCCTTCTACTTACCTTGACGAACTATTATTGCCAATGGATACCGCGTTAGTTGATTTACCTGTTGTGGAAATTACTAAAGAGCAGGGAATAGCATTTAGCCATGGTCAAGCTGTGGTGCTAGGTAAAGAATTACCTGAAGGTGCAATAAAAGTACTGGCTGACGGAATTTTTATTGGTACTGGTGAACGTAATCCTGATGGCCATCTAAAATCAAAACGTGGCTTGTCTAATCAGCAACCAGAGTAAAGTTTAACTTGTAGTTATGCTGATAATTGGTAGAATACGCCCGCTTAATCGTTTTGGCTGAATTAGTGATCGGCTAAAGCACCTATTAAATTTAACTTTTGGAGTTATTATGTCACTAAGTAATCAAGAAAAAATCGATATCATTGCTAAATTCGCACGCGCTGAAGGCGACACTGGTTCACCTGAAGTACAAGTAGCATTACTTACTTTTGATATCAACAAGCTTCAAGGTCACTTTGCTGATCACAAGCATGACTTCCACTCACGTCGTGGTCTGCTTCGTAAAGTAAGCACTCGCCGTAAACTGCTTGATTACCTTAAAGGTAAAGATATCTCGCGTTACACTGCGTTAATCAAAGAGCTTGGCCTACGTCGCTAAGAACTTGATTATCAAAAGGGGAGCTTTTTAGCTCCTTTTTTTGTGCTTAAATTTTCTCGTCTTCCCCAGTACTTCTTAGTAAACCCCTTGAAATATCGAATAAAAGCCATACTATTATCTTTCACAAAGCGAATGTTTTTGACATTGCTGCAAGCACTATTTTATCTCGGTGCTAAGCTCGCAATTTTACCTGACTTTGTTATATACTATGGCGCGTAGATAAAAAGGTTTATCTACGGTTATTTACATCATTGCCAATTGTAGTACTTAATTGATTTCCAACTGAATACAATTATGTACTGTAATTGGTACTTTGATGAAAACTTAATTAATACTAAAAATACATTTAAGGAATATTTTAAGTGCAAGCAATTATAAAAGAATTTCAACTAGGTCAACACACAGTGACGCTAGAAACAGGTGCTATCGCTCGTCAAGCAGACGGCGCAGTACTAGCAAGCATTGGCGACACGTCAGTACTAGTAACGGTTGTTGGTAAGCGTGAAGCTCAACCAGGCCAAGACTTTTTCCCACTAACAGTTAACTACCAAGAGCGTATGTACGCTGCAGGTCGTATCCCAGGTGGTTTCCTTAAGCGTGAAGGTCGTCCTAACGATGGCGAAACGCTAATTGCACGTCTTATTGACCGTCCAATTCGTCCACTTTTTCCAAATGGTTTCGTAAACGAAGTACAAGTTATCGCGACTGTTGTTTCTGTAAACCCTGAAATCCAACCTGATATGGTTGCGATGATTGGTACATCAGCAGCACTTGCTATCTCTGGTATTCCGTTCAGCGGTCCAATTGGTGCATCACGTGTTGGTTACATCAACGGTGAATACGTACTTAACCCAACACTAAAAGAGCTTGAAGAAAGCCAACTTGATTTAGTTGTTGCTGGTACTGATAACGCCGTACTTATGGTTGAATCAGAAGCAGACGTACTTGCTGAAGACGTAATGCTAGGCGCAGTTGTATACGGCCATGAGCAATCACAGTCTATCATCAAGGCAATCAACGAATTTAAAGCAGAAGCAGGCAAGCCTACTTGGGATTGGACTGCACCTGAGAAAAACGTTGCATTAGAAGAGAAAGTAGCAACACTTGCTGCTGATAAAGTAGGCGAAGCTTACCGTATTACTGATAAAGTAGCGCGTAAAGAAGCATTAACTGCAGCAAAAGATGCCGTAGTTGAAGCGCTTACTAGCGAACTTGCTGAAGGCGAAACGCTTGATAAGCAAGAAGTAGGTAAAGTATTCGGTTCACTTGAGAAGAAAATCGTTCGTGGCCGTATCGCTGCTGGCGAAAAACGTATCGATGGTCGTGAACCAGATATGATCCGTGCACTAGATGTAATGACGGGCGTACTTCCACGTACTCACGGTTCTGCAATTTTTACACGTGGTGAAACGCAAGCATTAGTAACAGCAACACTTGGTACAGAACGTGACTCACAGTTAATCGATGATTTAACTGGCACGCACAAAAACCACTTTATGCTTAACTACAACTTCCCTCCATTCTGTGTAGGTGAAACGGGTTTTGTAGGTTCTCCTAAGCGTCGTGAAATCGGCCACGGTAACCTAGCTAAGCGTGGTATCCAAGCTGTAATGCCAACATTAACTGAGTTCCCTTACTCAATTCGTGTTGTATCTGAAATCACTGAATCAAATGGTTCATCTTCAATGGCATCGGTTTGTGGTACGTCTCTAGCGCTTATGAACGCGGGTGTACCAATTAAAGCTTCTGTTGCGGGTATCGCGATGGGCCTAGTTAAAGAAGAAGAAAACTTTGTAGTACTTTCAGATATCTTAGGTGATGAAGATCACTTAGGTGACATGGACTTTAAAGTAGCGGGTACAACTAACGGTATCACTGCACTACAAATGGATATCAAGATTGAAGGTATCACGCAAGAAATCATGCAAATCGCGCTTAAGCAAGCTAAAGCAGCTCGTTTACACATTCTAGGTGTGATGGACGAAGCGATTTCTGCACCTTCTGAAGAGTTATCTATGTTTGCTCCGCGTATTTACACGATGCAAATCCCACAGAAGAAAATTGCTGAAGTAATCGGTAAAGGTGGCGCAACTATTCGTCAACTTACTGAAGAAACAGGTACTACGATTGAAATCGGTGATGATGGCACAATTAAGATTGCTGCTACAGACGGTGAAAGTGCAGCAAATGCAATTAGCCGTATTGAGCAATTAACTGCTGAGCTTGAAGTTGGTACTATCTACGAAGGTAAAGTTGTACGTATCGTTGACTTCGGTGCGTTTGTAAATATTCTTCCTGGTAAAGATGGCCTAGTGCATATCTCACAAATCAGCACAGAGCGTGTTAACAACGTTGCTGATCACCTTAGTGAAGGTCAAGAAGTTAAAGTTAAAGTACTAGAAGTAGACCGCCAAGGCCGTGTACGTCTAAGTATTAAAGAAGCAATGGAATCAGCAGCACCTGCAGCTGACGAGTCTAAAGACGCGTAATTGCTAATCTTTCATCCAGATAATTACTGGATAGTATAAAAAGGGGCTGTTTAGCCCCTTTTTTTATGCTTTAATGTTAGCAACCTATTATGTTCAAGACGTTAAGTAACATATAACAAGAATGAACCTTACAAGACAGCTTATGTCTTATCTATTTGCTACTTACCTCGGTATTAAGGATTTTAATGAGACTTAAACATTTAGCCTTGGCATCTTTTGCTATTTTGTCTTTAAGCGCTTGTCAGGCTACTACTAAACCCGCTGCTATTATTAATGTGCCATTTACTGCGCCACTTGCATCAGACTTTAGAAATGAAATTGCCATTGCTCGTTTTTCAGAACTATTAAATAGGGCAGACTTAAGTACAGAGCAACAAGCAAAGCTGTATTATGACCGTGGTGTGCTGTTTGATAGCTTAGGCATGACAACTTTATCGCGAATTGATTTTAACCGAGCAGTTAAACTGAAACCTGATTTGGCTGAAGTGTATAACTTTTTGGGGATTCAACATACCTTGATGCAGCAATACGAAAAAGCATACGAGTATTTTGATTCAGCCATAGAGTTAGACCAAGAACATGAATATGCGTATTTAAATCGTGGTATTGCTTTGTACTATGGTGATAGAGCCACGCTTGCAAAAGATGACTTTAAAACGTTCTTGGAGCGCTCTCCTAACGATCCTTATCGTGTTCTGTGGCTTTATTTAGCGCAAGCGGCACAAGATAAAACTCAGGCACTCGCTTCGTTAAAAGCCAATGCGGCAGCCCTTGATGAAAACGAATGGGCATATCAGCTTATTGCCTTGTATGTAGGTGATATGAGTGAAAAAGCATTTTTTTCAGGCATAGCCGATGGTGTAAGTTCACAACAAGAATATGCTCAACGTTTATGTGAAGCTTATTTTTACTTAGCTAAACAGCACCAAGCCGCAGGTGAGCTTTCAATTGCAACAGATTACTTTAAGTTGGCGCTGGCCACGAACGTTCATGAATTTATAGAATATAAATATGCACGTTTAGAGCTTGAGTTGATGGCAAGTGAAAGCGCGGGCTAATTTTTTTAAATTAAGTATTTTATTACTGTGCACTAGCTTAATTAGTGGCTCCAGTAATAAACAAAATAGCATTGGCTTTTGGCAAGTATTGCACGCCAAAGCCAATGTGATTGATAGTTATTGGCAATTCCCTAGTTACTTTGCATCGCATATTTTACAACTCCCCCCGACCTCATTAGCCACCTTAGCACGCAATAAAATAGCCCATGCACAATACGGATATGGGTTATCATTAATAGCCAATAATCAAACTGAAACCGCCAAGCTCTTTTGGCAAGCAAGCCTCGATGAGATAACAATTAAACAACAAAAACATCTCGCAGCTTCATTGCTTGCTCAACAGCGTTGGCAAGATTTAGCGTTATTAAAAGCTCACAATAAGTTACCTAAAGGGGATGCCTTTTATCATTTACAGTTACAACAGCATGCTCCCTTCGATGCATTAAATCACTCCTTTATGAATAAATTAGGGTTTTTGGTAGCGAGCGATCAAATTGAGATACAAAAGCAATGCACATTTAATGTGCTAATGCTGAGCGATCACCGTGATGGTTTATATAGGCTCAACCACTTTGTGAAAAAATACGCACAACACCCAGAGCCTAGTAGTAATGCATTTTGTTTTTCAAAGCCTATATATGTTGGTAATGCAATTGCTTGTAACAGCACTAAAGCAACGCTTGCGCAGTGCGATTGGCAACAGTCATCACTTAAGCAGCGGCTTCCTAAAGGATTCGATTTTGCGATTATGATGCCCAAGCAAGGTACTGCCAATGTGCATCAGGGCTTAATGCATATTAACTCGCAGGCTAATTATGCAGTCTTTTTACATGAATTAATGCACTTTAATGGTTTTGAAGATGAATATGCTTTACCAGCAAAAAAACAAGCTTGGCTTTGTCAGCTTGAGGGGTTGGTTGCCCCTAACTTGTTTATTGCTCATAACACTGATGCGCCAAAAGGATGGCACAAAAGCAAAAGCTGTCAGCAAGGAGGTGTTGCTTATAAGCCAAGCGCACAGTGGTCTATTATGCAATATCAACAGGTTGGACTTTCAGAGCAATATCGGGCTTTGTGGCAAACTCATATAGAGCAACATGCAGATTTATTCCCGCGCTTTTAATCATTAAATAGAGTGCTTTTAGGTTGTTTAACCAATGATTATATGAGCCTATTAAAACTGCTTAAAAGCTGAGCCGGTTTTATCCCAGTTCATTAATTTATAGACTTTTTTGTTTGATTATTGCCCCGCTAGAAGCGCTTTCTATAGACAAAAACCGTGTTTATCAGTATAACTGTACGTATTAATGTTGTTAAAAAACAGATATAAAACGTATACCCAAGTCACTTTGGTATTTAATAATAACAAGTAGCGAATTGATAAACTTTATGATTCAAAAAGGCCCTTCATTATGACTTTGCTCTGGATACCCCTGTTATCCTTATTAGGCAGTGTTATTTCTGCATGCACCGGCAAACTTTCTCGAAATCAGGCAACGAGCCTAACGGCTATTGCGCCTTTAGCCGCGCTTGCAATTACACTTTATCATGCGCCTGCGGTTCTCGCGGGAGAAACCATTCGTTTTAGCGCGCAGTGGATACCTGCTTTAGGGCTGGATATTTCCTTACGCTTAGATGGTTTGAGTTTACTGTTTTTATTTATGATTTTAGGAATAGGGCTGCTGGTTATTTTGTATGCCCGTTATTACCTAAGTCAAAACGATTCACTGCCAAAGCTATTTAGTTACTTAATGTTATTTATGACCGCCATGCTGGGCATTGTTATGTCAAACAATGTGATTCAGTTATGGGTATTTTGGGAGCTAACCAGTATTAGCTCGTTCTTGTTGATTAGTTACTGGTGGCATAAATCAGAGGCGCGCAAGGGGGCGCGTATGGCACTGGCGGTAACCGGTGCGGGTGGTTTAGCATTACTGGGCGGCTTAATGCTGCTAGGTGATATTGTTGGAAGCTACAACCTAGACACTATTTTAGCTAGCAAAGCGATTATTCAATCACATGATTTATACGAATTAGCGCTGGTGCTAGTATTACTAGGCGCCTTTACCAAGTCTGCACAATTTCCGTTTCATTTTTGGTTACCCCACGCCATGGCAGCACCTACACCGGTTAGTGCCTATTTACACTCTGCCACTATGGTAAAAGCGGGTATCTTTTTACTTGCGCGTTTTTATCCAGCACTGGCGGGTACCGACACTTGGTTTTTATTAGTCGGTTTGACGGGTTTAACTACACTTTTATTTGGCGCTTACATCGCGCTATTCAAACATGATTTAAAAGGCTTATTAGCCTATTCAACAATTAGTCATTTAGGCCTAATTACTCTATTACTCGGCCTAGACACACAACTTGCAACCGTAGCCGCTATTTTTCATATTATTAACCATGCTACGTTTAAAGCGTCGTTATTTATGGCCACGGGTATTATTGACCATGAAACCGGCACGCGTGATATGCGCAAACTCAATGGCATGTGGCGCTACTTACCTTATACAGCCACATTGGCGATGGTGGCCGCTGCCGCTATGGCGGGTGTACCGCTATTAAATGGTTTCTTATCTAAAGAAATGTTTTTTGCTGAAACACTGCATCAGCAAGTACTTGGCTCTATGTCGTGGTTAATTCCTGTGCTGGCAACCGTTGCAGGTGCGCTGTCCGTAGCGTACTCATCTCGCTTTATTCATGACGTGTTCTTTAATGGTGAACCGATAGACTTACCACGCACCCCTCATGAGGCGCCACGTTATATGCGTGTGCCTATCGAAATTTTAGTGGTGCTATGTATTTTAGTGGGTATTTTTCCGCACTTTGCAGTAGATGGTATTTTATCGGCTGCTTCATTGGCCGTACTTGGCCAAGCTATGCCTGAGTACAAGCTAACTATTTGGCACGGTTTCAATTTACCTCTACTTATGAGTGGTATGGCGGTGATTGGTGGTTTATTTATTTACGTTAATCGTAAGTACTTGTTTCAGTTTCAGGCGTCGTTACCTCCTTTTAACGCTAAAAAAATCTTCGAGCGTTTTTTAGCGGTTGTGGTTAATTGGTGTCAAAACAAAATCCAATCAACAGAAAATGGCTCATTACAACGCTATGTATTTATTATGTTAGGTGTTGTATTACTTGCCTCAGGTTGGCCATTATTTGAAATGAAACAGCTAGCTGGCAGTGTACCTAACACCCCAGTTGATATTCAAAATGCTATAGGTGCAGGGCTACTGATTATTGGTGCTATTGCTACCGTTATTTGGCATCGAATTCGGATGGTGTCGTTATTAATGCTGTCGATTGTGGGATTAATGGTGTCGGTAGCGTTTACACGTTTTTCAGCGCCTGACTTGGCCTTAACGCAACTTACAGTAGAAGTTGCGACCATCATATTATTAATGTTGGCACTGTTTTTCTTACCGCAAAGTACGCCAAGAGAGTCAAGCTCGTTGCGTATTTTACGTGATGTGGTTATTTCCTCTACGGTGGGGGTAATTATTGCTAGTATTTGTTATGCATTACTGACCCGTCCTCTTAATTCAATTTCTGAATTCTTTGTTGCTAATGCTAAAACAGGCGGTGGGGGTACTAACGTTGTTAACGTTATTTTAGTTGATTTTAGGGGCTTTGATACCTTAGGTGAAATCACCGTGTTAGGGATTGCAGCACTGGGTATATTTAAACTGTTATCAAGAATTCCGCTTTATATGCCAGCAAGCGACAGTGAAGGGCGCCCATGGTCTAAAGACCGTCACCCTATTTTATTGGCTTGTATTTCACAAAGCTTATTACCATTGGCGCTATTAGTATCCGCTTATATTTTCTTACGTGGTCATAACTTACCGGGCGGTGGATTTATTGCCGGTCTCGTGACCTCTATTGCCTTTATTTTACAATATATGGCCCATGGTACTGCGTGGATTAATGAACGTTTTGATGTTAACTATCGAAAAATTATTGCATCAGGTATCGCTATCGCCATGTTTACGGGTGTCGGAAGTTGGTTCTTCGATAAACCATTCTTAACTACCTGGTTTGATTACTTTGATATTCCGTTTGTTGGTAAAACAGAGCTAGCTAGCGCCATTGTATTTGACTTGGGCGTGTACTTAACCGTCGTTGGCGCGACGCTAATGATCCTTGCGAGCTTAGGTAATATGACAGCGAACGCAGAGAAAGAAGAGGTAAATATTTAATGGAACTGTTATACGCATCTTGCGTTGGCGTGCTAGTCACCTGTGGTGTGTTCTTATTATTGAGAGCGCGCACATTCCCAGTGGTATTGGGGCTGACAATGATTTCTTACGCGGTTAATTTGTTTTTATTCTCATCAGGGCGCTTAACTATCAATAAAGCGGTGGTACTTGGAACTGGCGCTGATTACGCCGATCCGCTGCCACAAGCCTTAGTATTAACAGCTATTGTGATAGGATTTGCCATGACTGCGTTTGTGGTTATTTTATCGATACGAGGGCGAGCAGATTTAGGGAATGATCATGTTGATGGCACCCTAACCAGAAGTAAACGCAAGGAGAGAAAATGATTCAGCATTTAGCATCTTTGCCTGTTTTAATGCCTATGCTAGCGGCAATCATTCTGCTACTGCCACCGTGTGGCAAAAGTTTATTTGCACGGCGATTAACTTCAAGCCTAATGGCTATTTTAACCTTTGTAATTACAGTATTACTGCTGGTTCAGGTTAAAGATAACGGGATTATTGTTTATGCAATCGGTAACTGGTCAGCGCCGTTTGGTATTGTACTGGTAGCAGATATGCTCTCAACTTTACTGGTTACTTTAACCGCCTTTTTAGGTCTTGGTGTGGTTTTATATGGGTGTGCCGGCGATGACGAGCAAGGCAGCTTTTTCCATCCCTTGGTTCATTTTTTAATATTAGGGGTAAATGGTGCGTTTTTAACGGGTGATTTATTTAACGTCTTTGTCTTTTTTGAAGTGTTACTAATTGCTTCTTATGCGCTATTAATGCACGGCGGCGGTAAACCAAAAACACGTGCAGCACTGCATTACGTTATTTTAAACTTAGTTGGCTCAAGTGTATTTTTAATCGGCTTAGGTATTTTATATGGGGTATTGGGTACCCTAAACATTGCTGATATGGCTAATAAAGTACCGCAGTTAACTGGTGATGATGTTTATTTAGCTAAAGCGGGCGGGTTACTATTGCTTGTAGTATTTGCCCTTAAAAGTGCACTATTACCACTGCATTTATGGCTCCCAAATGCCTATTCAAGTGCGACACCTGTGGTTGCTGCATTATTCGCGATTATGACCAAAGTAGGTGTTTACGCCACTTTACGCGTATATACAGTGGTATTTGGTGAACAAGCCGGTGAACTTGAGCATATGGCGCAGTCTTGGCTATGGGCGTTGGCCATTGCTACTATAGTGATTGGGGCAATCGGGGTGTTGGCAGCACAAGATTTACGTAAGCTTACCGCAAACTTAGTACTGGTTTCTGTGGGTACTTTAGTGGCACTGGTTGCACTTCAAAATATAAACGCCACAGCTGCACTATTGTATTATTTGGTGCACTCAACGTTAGTGACTGCAGCACTATTTTTACTGGCTGATTTAATTGCAACTCAGCGAGGTAAAGCCGGCGACAGATTAGTTGGCGGACGCGCAGTTAAACAACCATTCTTGTTGGGAACGTGTTTTATTATCGCTGGACTAACCGTCATAGGTATGCCGCCACTTTCAGGTTTTGTAGGTAAAATTTGGATTTTAAAAACCACCTTAAACAGTGAGCAAGCACTGGTATTTTGGCCTGTTTACTTAATTATGAGCTTAGCGTTAATTGTTGCTATATCACGTGCAGGCACGAGTTTGTTTTGGGAGCATAAAGACAAAGGCGGTGAGGCTGCTGATGTTGCTAATGCACATCCGTTGCAAGTTATCGTACTTGTTGGCCTGCTCACAAGCTCAATACTGTTGGTTGTTTTTGGTGATTTGGCAACGCAATATGCACTTGAAACAGCAACACAACTTCACGATATTAGTGGTGGTATTAATGCGGTACTCAAGGGAGGTCTGTAATGCGCTTAGAAGCTCGTTTTCGTTGGTTACCCACACCGTTTCGTAGTCTATTTTTATTTATAGTATGGCTATTATTAAATAACAGTGTGTCTGTAGGGCATATTATATTGGGTGCATTGTTAGCACTGCTTATTCCTTTATTCAGTATGTCATTTAGAGATCCACAACCACTCATATTAAAGCCTGGCTTGGCGTTTAAGCAGTTACTTATTGTGCTTTACGATATTATTGTGGCTAATTTACAAGTGGCCTTATTAATACTGGGCCCTTCAAAAAATTTACGTCCAGGTTTTGTTAAAGTGCCTATCGATTTAATGCATGAAATGCCAATTACTATTTTGGCTAGTTGTGTGTCTTTAACGCCGGGTACAGTAAGTGCTGAGGTTTATCCTCTCATTAAGTCACTTAATGAAGATGATGAACCAGCGCAGCGATATTTATTAATTCACGTGTTGGATTTAGATGATGAGCAAGCACTTATCAAACAAATTAAAGCACGCTACGAAGCTCCCCTAAAGGAGATATTTCAATGTTAGATACAGTATCACTGATTGTTTTTTCAATGGTTGGATTGTCATTACTACTAAATTTATGGCGACTTATTATTGGTCCATCAGTACCAGATCGTATTTTGGCGCTCGATACAATGTATATTAACGTTATTGCATTGATTATTTTATATAGCATCAGTATGGGAACAGGTTTATATTTTGAAGCCGCTTTGCTTATCGCAATGTTAGGCTTTATAAGTACCGTGGCAGTATGTAAGTATTTACTTCGTGGCGATATAATTGAGTAAGGTATTAAAATGATAAGTGAATGGATCGTATCAATATTGCTGTTGTTAGGTGGGCTCTTTATTTTAATTGGCTCTATTGGCTTAATTAAACTGCCGGACTTTTTTATGCGTTTACATGGGCCAACTAAAGCAACCACTTTAGGGATGGCAAGTATACTCACGGCTGCGATGGTATTTTTTGCCAATTCAGCTAGTGGCTTAAGCGTAAAAGAAATATTAATCACTATATTTTTATTAATCACGGCGCCCATTAGTGGTTATATGCTAATTAAAACCGCTATTCATCATAAGTTAAAAGCCAAAGATGGAACGAAAGGACTCGATAATATCGAAAAAGATTAACCCTAACAAACGACAAAAAGCCGAATAATGGTAGTTATTCGGCTTTTTGTTTTTTAGTTGTTCCCATTTACAACACTTATTGAACATGTGAGTATGGCGTAAATTCAAATACAAAAAGGATATTAATATGTGTAAGGTATTACTTTTATCACTACTTATTTTTTCAACTAACTTATATGCAGCGCAAACTACTAAGCAACAAAAAATTGATGAGCTGGTAGAGGTGATGGATATGGACGCCATGGTTGACTCTATGTATTCTCAAGTTGAGGGCATGATGCAAAATATGTCGGTGCAAATGGGTGTAAAGCCAGATGAAAAGCCAATATTTGATAAATATTATGCCGATATGACTAAGGTGCTAAAAACCAAAATGAGCTGGCAAAAAATGCAGCCTATGATGGTTAACCTTTATGATAAGCAATTTAGTGAGCAAGAGATTAGCGATATGCTCGATTTTTATAAAACAGAGTCAGGGCAAGCTATTTTGAAAAAAATGCCACAGGTGATGCAAGCATCTATGCAAATGTCACAATCTTTAGTGCAAGAAGCCATGCCTGAGATCCAAGCAATTGCTGGGCAGCTAGGTGAAGCACTTAAACAATCGCGTAGCGAAGCAAATTAAACTATAGTTAACCTAACTCGTAGCAAAATAACGTCTACATTTTCTAGCAGTCACTATTTTGTGACTGCTGTATTCTTCCTCTTCTTTAAGCAAACGTAATCACTTATTTAATGTGCCGATAACGCATTCCCTGAGTTTTAAAATAGCGGTTGACCTTTGTGTTACACATAGGTTTATTATATCACTATTAAAACCCGATGGAGTGAGTTATGTATGTTAAACAGCTAGCTAAAATCATGGGAGTGACCCAAGATACAGTGCGGCACTACACGCGTATAAAGTTACTTAACCCCATTCGTAGCCAAAGCAATGGCTATCAAGTGTATACCGCTGCCGATCAACAGCGTTTAAAGTTTATTATTAGTGCACGGCAACTTGGTTTTTCTATTAAAGATATTCAGCAAATAGTTGCTCAGTCGGAGCAAGGGAATTGTCCGTGTCCACTGACACGACAATTAATAGCAAAGCGACTTGAAGAAACAGAGCGGCTATTTCAAGAAACACTCAAACTAAGAACGCGTATGCAAGCAGCGGTAAAACAGTGGGAAAACTCAAGCGATGGTGCCGCAAGTGCTGATATATGTAGTTTAATTGAGACCTTTGTAGATCCCCTTAACGAACAAGTTAGTTCCGAGGAAGCAAAATGAGCAACAATAAAGACACAGTGCAAAATTTTATAATTGAAGGTGCCAATTGCGGCAGCTGCGTCGCAAAAATAGAAAAAGCGCTAAAAAGCGTATCAGGTGCGCAGCGTGTTGAAATGAACTTTGCTGATCGCAGTGTGCAAGTTGAAGGCAATGTGCCATCAGCAGAGCTGATTGAAGCAGTCGAAAATATTGGTTACAAGGCTAAGCCAATGAATAGCGAGTCGGAGCAAGACGCGCTAGATGAAAAAGCCAAAGCCGATAACGCACATTATAAAAAGCTAATGCGTAATATGGTATTGGCGCTAGGCGTTGGCGCTCCGCTTATGTTGTATGGGCTTATTTTTGATATGAGTGTCACCACCAACGCGCAGCGCATTGGCTGGTTTATTGTTGGTATAGTCACTTTAGTGGTTATGGCCATTGCGGGTAAACAGTTTTACAACGGCGCATGGCAGTCATTTAAAAACCACACCGCCAATATGGATACACTGATTGCGTTGGGCACAGGTACCGCGTGGTTGTATTCTATGGTGGTAGTCATTGCGCCAAGCGTGTTACCCGAGGTGGCTAGGCATGTTTATTTTGAAGCCTCAGCGATGATCATCGGTTTAATTAACCTAGGCCTTGCCTTTGAAGTAAAAGCCCGCGGTCGTACTTCTGATGCGATAAAACGCTTAATCGGTTTGCAGCCAAAAACCGCTCGGGTAGTGCGTGATAACGAAGAGCAAGATATAGCTATTAGTGAGGTACTAAAAAACGAGACTGTGCGTGTACGCCCCGGTGAAAAAATCCCTGTGGATGGTGAAGTCATTGAAGGTCACAGCTCAGTGGATGAGTCAATGCTCACGGGTGAGCCTATGCCAGTGAACAAAATTGAGGGCGATACCATTGTTGCAGGCAGCATTAATAAAAGTGGCACGTTGCTATTTAAAGCCACCCATATTGGCAGTGAAACCACACTTGCCAGTATTATTAATATGGTTAAACGAGCACAAAATTCTAAACCCTCCATAGGGCATTTAGCCGATGTAATATCCGGCGTATTTGTTCCTACGGTAATGATTATTGCAGTGCTCGCGGGCCTTGCTTGGCTTAATTTTGGTCCCGAGCCGAGCATTGCTTATGCGGTAGTGGCCGTGACCACGGTGCTTATCATTGCCTGTCCGTGTGCGCTGGGTTTAGCAACCCCTATGTCAATTATGGTTGGGATAGGTAAAGCCGCTGAATCGGGAATACTTATTCGTAATGGAGAAGCGCTGCAAACCACCTCTAAAATAACCACCATGATTTTAGATAAGACTGGCACGATCACAGAAGGAAAACCCACCGTTACCGATATCATTAATTTTAATGACAGCGATAAAGTACACGTGCTAAAGCTTGCCGCTAGTCTTGAAAGCGGCTCCGAACATCCTTTAGCGCAAGCTATTGTAAGTTATGCTGAAAATGAAGATATCACGATTGAAAAAGTCAGCGATTTTAACGCTGTGACGGGGCAAGGTGTTACAGGCAGATTAAATGGACAAACTTTATTGTTTGGCAATGAAGCGCTTATGAGCCAACACAATATCAGTATTGCAGAGGCAAAAGAGCAAGCTGAGCAATTAGCCAGCGCCGCTAAAACGCCAATGTATTTTGCTATTGATACCCAACTACAAGCCATTATAGCGGTAGCCGATCCGATAAAAGACGATTCAGCAGAGGCCATTAAACGTCTACAAAAAAAAGGTATCCATGTTGTTATGCTGACCGGTGATAACCAAGCTACCGCCAGAGCCGTCGCTAACAAAGTCGGTATTAAGGACTTTATTGCCCAAGTAATGCCTGATGACAAAGCCAGTGAAGTAACTAAACGCCAAGCTAAAGGTGAAATAGTCGGTATGACGGGTGATGGTATAAACGATGCGCCGGCACTGGCACAGGCTGATGTTGGGTTTGCTATTGGCACTGGCACCGATGTGGCGATAGAGAGCGCTGATATCACCTTAATGCGTGGTTCATTACAGAGTCTTGGCGATGCCATTGCGATTAGTAGCGCCACTATAGTCAATATTAAGCAAAATTTATTTGGTGCATTTATTTACAATGTGGCAGGTATTCCAATTGCTGCGGGGCTGTTATATCCATTTTTTGGTATATTACTCAACCCGGTTGTTGCAGGTGCTGCTATGGCGTTGTCATCACTAACTGTGGTCACAAACGCCAATCGCCTGCGCTTTTTTAAACCCAGTAAATCGTAATTTTATAAATAGGAGTAGCATTATGTTGATGATCAATATACTCGGCGCATTGTTAATTGCGGTTATTATTTACTGGTTTTGGCTATACAAACCTAAGCAAGTGCAGAGTAATAATAACAAAATAACGATAGTGGTTAATAACGGCGTTTATTATCCTGCCCATATTAAAGTGGCTGCTGATAACAAAATAACGCTGACGTTTAATCGACAAGACAGCGCCCCATGCGCCGAAACGGTGGTGTTTCCTTCACTCGATATCAGTAAAACGCTCGCTATGGGTGAGAATAACACTGTTGAGCTGCCGGCACTTAAAGTGGGTGAATATGCTTTTCATTGCCAAATGCAAATGTATAAAGGCACGTTAGTAGTGTCTTGAATATTAGATTAATAAAACTAAAAATGGCTCTGATGCGTATGTTCAAGCAGAAAGCTTATAAGGCGTAGTATGAATAAATTAAATCCTAAAAAACTGCTTAATAGTAAATGGACAGCGATCCCAGCAATTAATAAGGAAAAACATTTTATTATTGTTGAGGTTGAGTTTGATGAAGACGGCAACGTCGTTGAATGTATCACTGAGGCGGTAATGTCAAAAAACCAATACCCAATTCAGTGGCGCGATTTAAAAGATCAACAAAAATGGCTGCAAGGTTGGAAATAAAGCAGACTGTTTAAACACATTGCTCATGCTCATAGCCCTTATGAGTATGAGCGACTAGTTTATTGTTTTTTAGAACAACACATTGCTAGCGACTCTCCTCTATTACAGCTTGTTTTCATCCCAATTCGCCATTTGGCAACAAAACGATAGTTTTTAAATCGTTCTTCAAACGTTTTTATAAAAAATAATAGAAAAATTATTTTAGTTATTATATTTCAATGCGTTATGCGTATTATTTTATACCGTTAAAGTAAGTATGTCGGATGTGTTCAGAGTCGGTTTATTCTCATAACTGCTCTAAACATGATTTTTCCGGTTTTTTCATTCCCATGTCTCTTTTTATTATAATTTAACTTATTGATTCTAAATGTTTATTTATTTCAGCCCCTGTGGTTGTTGCTAAAAAGCAACAAAATCATGGTTTATTTTTATTAAAATGCTTCAAAATCATTCTAACTGCATGTTTTTAAATAACTTTAAAAACATGGCATCGAAGTTGTAATACCTAAGCTGTATTTAGCAAAAAACGTGATAAAGCACATCGCTTCATCACACAACCTAATGAAGGAATTACATTATGAAAACACTTAAATCAACACTGGTATTAATGGCTTTAGCTTCTTCATCAGCGGCTTTTGCAGCAACCGATTTTGACACACTCGATGTGGATGGCAACGGCGCTATTAGCCAAGCTGAAGCATCAGTTGACGCCTCACTTATGAGCCAGTTTACTGAGCTTGATACTGACCAAAACGGTGAGTTATCTAAAGCAGAGTTTTCTAAGGCGTAACCAGCTTTAGTGCTCAATACTACTACTGATTCTGAGTTGCCCAAGACAACCTAAATAGGCAAGGGAGCTTATGACAAAGAATCGCAAGGATATGAGGTTGATAGTTTTGAGCCAATTATTTTTTATTTGACGAACATTGCACACTTTGAAGGATTATATTATGAAAAAGTTACAATCAACACTGGTATTAATGGCGCTTGCTTCTTCATCTGCAGTATTTGCAAGCACAGACTTTGAAACGCTTGATGTAGATGGCAGTGGCACCATCAGCCAAGCAGAGGCATCGGTTGCTGCTGAGCTTATGGAGCAATTTGCAGAGCTAGATGTAGATGGTAATGGTGAACTTTCTAAAGACGAATTTTCAGCGTACTAGTTTCCCTTAAGGATCTTTGAAAAGGACTTCTTACCATTTTAATTAAGGCATTTAGCCTAAGGATTAATTATGAAAACATTTACTAAAACACTCGCTTTAATTGCACTTGCTTCATCTTCAGCGGCTTTTGCTGCGGTTGACTTTGATTCTTTCGATACTGATGGCGACGGCGTTATTAGCCAGTCTGAAGCACAAGCTAACTCACAACTAGCTCAATTATTTGATGATTTAGATGTTGATAGCAACGGTGAGCTTTCAAAAGAAGAGTTCGCAAAAATTCAGTAATTACATTACGGATGAAAGCGTTTATGTAATTTATAAACGAGACATAAAAAGCAGCTAAGTAGTAAATACTCAGCTGCTTTTTTGTGCGTGGCGAGAAATAGTGTGTGCAGTTGTCACTAAAATAGTGCAATGGCATCAATGTATTTAATTTAATCTATTGATTTTTATATTCTTTAATTTTTGGTTTTAAACTTGCTTAGCTGTTGATTAGGGTATTTAAGGAGCCTAATTATGGCGAGAATGAGTTATATCAGTAGTGTAGAGCGCTATAACGAATATGAGCAGATAATACATAGCTTATTAGAATCAATTTTAATGAGTATAGATGACGGCATCGCTAATAATCGTGATATGCGCTATTTAACAAAGCATTATCCTTTTTTAGAATTACAATACTGTTTAGACGAGAAGGGCTCACAACAGGGCAATAACGTTTGCTTTAAACGTGCCTACAATAAAAAATTGGCACAGAGAGGCAATAATCAGGATTTAAGTGAGCGGCCTTATTTTTTAAATGTAAAAGCCTGTAATGCTATTTGTTTTACTGCGCCTTATATTTCTATTGCGACCAACCATTTATGTATATCTGCGATTAAAGAATTAAACAAACCTATCAATAATCAACATTATTTAGTTGTTGATGTAAGTTTAACGCAGCTTATTGAGTTTGTGATGGGTGATACCGCTCGTGCGACTATGTCACCTTATTTTAAAGCAGGTTATGGCATTATTGTGGCGTGCTTATTTAGTTTGGTGCTTTTTTTACTCAACATCGTATTTATCGACATCTATGAATTAATAACTCACGTAAATAGTTCGTCCGATCCCCTAGAACCCTTTAGCATCATTATTTATATCACGTTAGCATTGGCTGTTTTTGATCTTGGCAAAACAATTCTTGAGGAAGAAATCCTCATGCATAAAGATATTTTTAGACACTCATCAACACGACGAACCATTACCCGGTTTATCTCTACCGTGTTAATTGCTATATCAATTGAAGCACTACTCACTATGTTTAAAGCCGCATTAGGGCAATCAGAGTATTTAATGCCAGCTATAGCGATGATGCTTGCAGTGGTGGGACTTTTAATTGCTTTAGCGATATATGTGTATTTAGGGGCAAAAGCTGAAACATTGCTTACACAGGCACGGGTAAAGCTAAAATCCTCCGAGTAGGAGGATTTTAAGTAGTAATGTTTAATTGTATTTATTGTTTGTCAGCGGTGCGTTTGGCTTTAAAGTCAGACTCGCTTGTCCATTTTGGCCAATCACCGTTATTCGCCAGTTGTGAGGCTATATCAACAATCAGTTCTACATCTTGTTTTACCCCACCTAATGACCAATCAGCTGAGTAATCGTCAGCTTCTTTATGGTATTTATGAGTGATGTAGTCAGGATCGGTATCACCTAGGCTCATAAACAGTAAGCTTGGCACACCTTGTTTGGCGAGTGAAAAATGATCCGATCTAAAAAATAAGCCATTTTGCGCACGAGGATCCAGTTTAACTTGACGTCCTTGCGCGTTTGCGGCTTTAGCTAAATAGTGTTCCATAGTCGAGAGGTCTTTACCGTACTGTAAAATATAGTCGGTGCTATCGAGTACGTTCATCCCATCAATATTTAGTAGGGCAACCATATTCTTTGTTGGGATCACGTCACCAGAGGCAAACTGCGCTGAACCAATTAAACCGGTTTCTTCGGCGGTGAAGTTGGCAAAAATAATCGAGCGTTTAAACGGTGTTTGCTGATGCATTTTTTGCATTATTCGAGCAATCTCAAGGGTGGCCGCGGTGCCTGATGCGTTATCAACGGCGCCATTATAAATTTTAGGACCGCTGTCGGTTTGTTTAGTGCCAAAGTGATCCCAATGGGCACTAATAACGATGTATTCATCTGGGCTTTCACTGCCTGTGATTTTTGCGACCACATTATGTGATTTTGCATGTGACACTTCGTTTTTAAATGCAAGGGTTGCTTTTAAATTCAACGCTTTAGCTTGAAATTGCTCACTAAGTGCTTGTTGCTTTAATTGTTGGTAATTTAAGTGTGCTGATGCAAATATTTGCTCGGTGGCATCGAGTGTTAGCCAGCCCATAACGGGCAATTCAGATGCATTGAGGTTGTTATCCATTAGACTGTATTTAGTGCCGGTATTTGAGCTTTCAACTACCCCCCAAGGGTATGCGGCAGGAGCTGTTTCGTGAACAATAAATACCGCTTTAGCGCCTTGGCGCGCGGCTTCTTCATATTTATAAGTCCAACGACCATAATAAGTCATGGCATTACCAGTAAATAACGTATCGTCTTGAGTGGCAAAGCCCGGATCGTTTACCAGCACAATAACGGTTTTACCAGTTACATCAATATTGGCGTAGTCGTTCCAGTTATATTCAGGGGCATTTATACCATAACCGACAAAGACCACATCAGAATTTCGAACATCAATAACTGGCTGCAATTGTTTAGTACGAGCAGTAAAGTCTTTACCCGCTTTAAAGCTTAAATCACCCATGGTCAATTGCATGTTTTGATCTGCGGTGATCATGGCCATTTTAACCGGATGTAAAAAATCACCGTTATAGGCACCAGTTAACCCTATGGCTTTGTATTGTTCACTCAAATAGCCAACGGTTTTTACTTCACCCAATGTTAAAGGACCGCGACCTTCAAAGTCATCAGAGGCAAGGGTTTTAATATGCTGTTTTATATTATTTAAACTAATGCCCGGACTGTTTTCGAGCGAGGAAGTGGGGGTTGCAGACTCTGAGCAACCCGTTAGTACAATAACTAAAAAAAATGTGATGGTTTTTATATAAGACATAATAAGTTAGGAAATAATATTTTTTCGACTATAACCCCAAACAATAACACAATGCGAATTTTTATCCCTTTTAAACCTATTTTTATGCAGCTTACCTCTTTGGCCCTTTACCCATTAATCGCCATTAGGTAAGTTAAAAATAATAACAAAAGGGATAAGTAATGAAGCAATTTAATCGTCGGGATTTTTTAAAGACAGCCAGTGTAGCTGCCGCTGCAGGTGTGGTTAGTGGCTGCGCATCTAGTGGCAGTGTTCATACTAGCGCGCCTATGCAACAAGGGCGCTCCGTTATCGGTTTGGTCGCACCTAAAATGGATGTGGTGAGAGTAGGGTTTATTGGTGTGGGTCAGCGCGGGTATGGCCATGTAAAGCGTATGAGCCACATTGAAGGTACTCAAATAGTGGCTATTTGCGATACTCATACAGAGGTTTTAGAACGTGCCGCTAATTATTTAGTTGATACGGGAGTGGCAAAGCCTGCATTGTATAGTGGCAGTGAGCGCGCTTATCAACAAATGCTCGAACGACAAGACATTGATATTGTGATTATTTCAACACCATGGGCATGGCATGCGCCAATGGCTATCGATACCATGAACAGCGCAAAACATGCTTTTGTTGAAGTGCCTCTGGCACTGACTGTTGATGAAATGTGGCAAATTGTCGATACCGCAGAGCGTACGCAAAAAAACTGCATGATGATGGAAAATGTTAACTACGGCCGCGACGAGTTAATGGTATTAAACATGGTACGCCAAGGTGTATTTGGGAAGCTGTTACATGGCGAAGCGGCGTATATTCATGAACTGCGCTGGCAAATGAAAGAGCTTGAGCACAAAACAGGCTCATGGCGAACGCAGTGGCATGCAAGACGTGACGGTAATTTATATCCTACGCATGGATTAGGGCCGGTATCGCAATACATGAATATAAATCGTGGCGATCGGTTCGATTTTTTAACCTCAATGAGCTCACCTTCACTTGGCCGAAGCGCCTATGCGCAACGTGAGTTTGCTGCCGATCATCCCCGTAACCAGCTCAATTATATTGCTGGTGACATGAACACGACGCTGATTAAAACTCTCAAAGGGCGCAGTATTATGGTGCAGCACGATACGACAACCCCTCGGCCGTACTCACGACATAACTTAATACAAGGCACGAATGGCGTGTTTGCAGGTTTCCCTAATCGTATTGCCATTGAAACTGGTGGCTCAAAAAGTTTTCATGAGTGGGATTATGATATGAGCGCATGGTATGAGCAGTACGACCATCCCTTATGGACAAAAATGGGTGAAGAGGCGCAGC
The DNA here is from genome assembly GCF_018732205.1 of Pseudoalteromonas sp. SiA1. NCBI lineage: Bacteria > Pseudomonadati > Pseudomonadota > Gammaproteobacteria > Alteromonadales > Pseudoalteromonadaceae > Pseudoalteromonas > Pseudoalteromonas sp. SiA1. Next base: position 1,157,506 of record NZ_CP076084.1, read on the forward strand.
GCAATGGTGGTCACGGTGGCATGGACTTTTTAATGTTTTGGCGGATGATTTACTGCTTAAGAAATGGTGAACCGCTAGATCAAGACGTTTATGACGGGGCGGCATGGTCGGTTATTTCGCCGTTATCAGCCCAGTCTGTGAGTGAGCGTAGCCGCTCAATAGATATTCCCGATTTTACTCGCGGGGCATGGCAAACCGCACAGCCTTTGGGCATTGTAAGCTAAGCCAAATAAAAAAAGAGCGCATGCGCTCTTTTTTTATTTATTGGTTATGTTTATTAGCTACTTCTCACATCAACCTTGAGTTTAAGCTTTTGGCCTGGCTGTAAGTATTTTTGCCCAGCCAAGTCATTCCATTTAATTATATCGCTCACGGTTAAATTAAACTTAGAGGCTATACGCGCTAATGAATCACCCCGACGCACTTTATAAGTAATAGTGCGATTGGTGTTATTCGCTGACTCTTTAGGCTGATTTGCTGATTTATAAACAACCAATTTTTGATTTAAACGCAGTACTGCATTTTTCTTCAGCTTATTCCACTTAGCTAATTCACCTATAGTGACATCGTATTCGCGGCTTATGTCCCACAATGTGTCACCACTTTTTACCGTGTGTGAGAGCTTAGTACGCAAACTTTTATTAGCGGCCGCGCGTACTTGCTGAGGCAAATGTTCACTGTTAATTTTACCATCTGTTAGCGGCACTAAAATTTGTTGGCCAACACGAATTACGTTTGAATTAAGCTTATTTAATGACTTTATTGCATTGGTGCTAGTGGTAAATTTACTGGCAATTACCGACAGGCTATCACCTTTTTTTACTTTATATTGTTGCCAGCGAAGACGATTTTTAATGTCAGTTGCAGCCAATTTTTCTGTAAATTGCTCTACTTTATCGGTGGGTATTAATAAAAAGTGTGGGCCATCAGGGTCTGTTGCCCAGCGGTTAAATCCAGGGTTTAGTCTGTATAGCTCGGTAAGGGTCATGTCAGCCATGTCGGCTGCCAGCGCTAAATCAATTTGTGACTCAATATTGACCACTTCAACCACTTGCGCGTTAATGATAGGCTTCCATGACACATTAAAATCATCAGCGCGCTTTAATAAATCGGCTAATGCTAATAATTTAGGCACGTAGGCAGTGGTTTCACGAGGTAAATCAAGTGACCAAAAATCGGTAGGTAAATGCTTTTTACGATTCTTTTTAATCGCACGCAGTAAGCGGCCTTCACCTGAGTTATAAGCTGCAATTGCGTTCAGCCAGTCACCCTCAAGGGTTTTGTGTAAGTATGAGAGATAATCAAGCGCTGCGCGAGTTGATTGCACAATGTCGCGACGGCCGTCATACCACCAGTTTTGTTTTAAATCAAAACGCTCGCCGGTTGCTGGCATAAATTGCCAAATACCCGATGCGGTGCGATGCGAGTAGCCATAAGGGTCAAAAGCACTTTCTACTATAGGTAAAAGTGCAATTTCGATTGGCATTTCACGCTTTTCAATTTCTTCAACAATAAAGTGCAAATACGGCTCAGCACGTTTAGAGATACGATCTAAGTATGCTTGATGGCGCGCATAATAGTTACGCTCAGCGACCACTGGGCGATTTTGGGGAATATCGATAGATAATTGGTAACGAATACGCTCCCAAACATCGTCAAACACAGGGGCTTCCTCTTCGATATCGTTCACTTGTTGATATTGCGCGTTCATCATCAGCGCCGTGCTAATATCGTTTGGGCTTGCGCCTTCAAGCTGGTCTAGTGCCTGATTTTGTGAATCTGTGTTTAACGTTGTCAGTGTTTGACAACCGCTTAGCGTCATCACTAAGACCAATAAAAGAGGAGATTTATTCATAAATACCAATACATAGGGTAAAAAACTCGGCGAATACTACCCATAATGAGTCAACATTGCCACTTATGACCGTTAAAAGTTCCAAACAAATATGATTAGAAAATGTTAACTTGTTGTTTATTAACTAATCGTTTTATTATTGTTGTTGCTAGCGCATGTTTAACCTTGAAAGGTCAACAGGCCCAAATTAAAAATGATCTTTGAACTTTCTCAGACTAGCAAAGTTTTCCCAAGGTTCATTGTTTTTTGTAACTAAACAATATTCTTTTGGTATTAATTCTGTAATGTTTGGCAAATTACTACGCATAAAAGGGTTAATTTTCAGCTCATGGCCTATGGTACTTGGCAACGTTATTTCATCTTTATTACGCAATTCATCTACTTGCTGGCTGTAAGCGAGTAATTCGGGGTTTCGTGGCTCAACCGCTTTTGCAAAGGCCAAGTTTGCTTGGGTGTATTCGTGGGTGCAATACACTTTGCAATCACTTGGCAGTGCTCGCAACTTATTAAATGAATGCCACATTTGCTCTGGGCTGCCTTCAAATAAGCGCCCACAACCACCACTAAATAGGGTGTCGCCAGTAAAGGCAAGTGCATCATTAACATAACAAATATGATCGAGTGTGTGGCCAGGCGTGGTGATAATATTAAATGAGGTGCCTAAAACGGTAATCGTTTGGTCTTCATTTAAAGGCATTGTTATTCCTTTAAATGGACTGTTACTTGGGCCGTAAACCTCAACGTTTGGATACTGTTTTACTAATTGGGCAACGCCATCAGTGTGATCATAATGATGATGCGTTATCAAAATACCGCCTAGGGTTAAATTATACTGTGCTAAATGCTCAGTGACCGGCGCAGATTGGCCAGGGTCAACCACCCACGCTTGATTATTATGCTCGGTGGTTAAGCACCAAATGTAGTTATCAGAAAAGGCTTTAATTGCTTTGACTTGCACCATGTATCGTTGCTCTATAAAGTGGTATTTAATTAATATTATAACGAGCTTATATAATGAAACCAGCCCTTAGTTTTCAAGAAGGCCCCAAACCGTTGTCATGGCAACAGTTTCCGCATGGTGATTATTTACGTTGTGATATAGAACGCAAATTGTCGCCGTGGTTACCACGTATGTTTGGCTATCATATGCTTAAATTGGGTAATTTAAGTGGCGAGTTAGATACCAGCAAAAGTTCCATTAAGCATCAAGTATGTGTTGCAGAGCCAGGCCCTTATACCGGAGTGGTGGCTGACATAGACGAACTGCCTTTTTATGAGCACAGTATAGATGCGTGCATTATGAGCCATTGTTTAGAGTATCACTCAGATCCGCATCATATATTACGTGAGGCTCATCGCTCGCTTATTCCCGGCGGTTATATTGCCATTACCGGTTTTAATCCTTTTAGCTTTTGTGGGTTAGCGCAATTACTGCCATTTAGTGGTCAAAAATTACCGTGGACAGGGCGCTTTTTTACCCCTGCACGGGTAAAAGACTGGCTTAATTTGCTTGGGTTTGAAATTGTGGCCGATGAGCGCTTTATTTATTCATCGTTGGCACGCGGTAACCGGTTGTCGCGGTTTGCGTTTTGGCGCAGCTTTACCAAGCAATATTTAAAACCTATGGGCAGTGTATATTTGCTGGTGGCACGAAAGCGTGTTGCGCCACTTACGCCAATAAAACCTAAGTGGCATGCACGGCCACAATTTGCGCCAATAAAAGGGGTAGGGCTTAGGCAGACCTCAAAGCAACATTATCAGCAAAATAAAAAATAGCATGATGTAGAGGGTTACGGTTGGTAACCTTCATCATCAATTAAGTTGTTGCCGCTGGCCGCATCACGGGCAAGGTCGTCAACAATTTCATTATATTTATGGCCACTGTGACCTTTTACCCATTTCCAAGTAACATCGTGCTCGGCGCAGGCTTTATCGAGACGTTTCCATAAGTCGACATTTTTAACCGGCTTTTTAGCAGAGGTTTGCCAACCGCGTTTTTTCCAATTGGTGATCCACGACTCAATGCCTTGTTTTACGTATTGGCTATCGGTAGTCAGGGTAACAGGACATGAACGATTAAGTGATTCTAGCGCAACAATGGCAGCTAGCATTTCCATGCGGTTGTTTGTTGTGAGTTTGTAACCTTGACTTAATTTTTTTTCGTGGGCTTCATAAATCATAAAAATACCATAACCACCGGGGCCTGGATTACCTAAACACGAACCATCGGTGTAAATCTCTACGGTTTTTTGCACTGTTTTACCTTGATATTATGTACAATAAAGTGATTATAGAAAGATACCAGAGTCAGGCTTAATTCGATATGGCACGCAGACAAATAGTTTTAGATACAGAAACCACCGGCATCGACCCTAAACAAGGGCATCGAATCATTGAGATTGGCTGTGTGGAGCTAATGAATCGCCGGTTAACCGGCAATAATTTTCACGTTTACATAAATCCACAACGCAGCATTGAAGAAGAAGCAATCGACGTTCACGGTATTACCAACGAATTTTTACGTGACAAACCGCTTTTTAGAGACATTGCCCAAGAGTTTTTTGACTATATTAAAGACGCAGAACTCGTTATTCATAACGCGCCGTTCGATATTGGCCATATGGATAATGAATTTGCGTTATTAAATCAAGGTTATCAAAACACCCATGATTTTTGTGGCGTGCTTGATACCCTTAAAATGGCGCGTGACTTGCATCCAGGACAAAAGAACAACCTGGATGCGCTTTGCCGTCGCTACGATGTTGATAACACTAAGCGGACGTTACATGGCGCCTTACTGGATTCTGAAATTTTAGCCGATGTTTACCTGGCAATGACCGGTGGACAAGTAAAGCTAAACCTAAATCAAAACAAAGATGACTCAAGTGAAGATCAAAAAGGCGGTATTAGACGCCTAAGTAGCGACAGGGCGCCTTTGGTAGTTATAGCAGCAAGCGAAGCAGAGCAAAGCGCACATCAAACGCGTTTAGACATTGTACAAAAGGAGGGCGGCCATTGTTTATGGCGCGCTGAATAGGGCATTATTATGAAAACGCTATTAGTAGTTTCACTGCTTTTAATTGCCGTGTGTTTCCACCCCGATGCACACAGCGTAAAGCAAGTTGAAGAGTTAAAAGGCAGCGGTAAACAAAATGAAATCCCGTTACTGGATAACCGTTTTCGTATAGATGACAAAATTGATGAAATAAAATTAATATTTTTTAGACGTCCTGGCTCGCCTGCCGTTATTTTAGTTAGACCCGATGGCACTAAGTACTTTGCAACCAATGCGGTAAGAAACACCAGCCTAGATTGGTACGACGAATTAAATTACGATCTAGTGGTTATTCGCAACCCTATGCCTGGGCCATGGCAAGTTATTGGCCAAATAATGCCACAGAGCCGTATTGTTGTAATTGGTGAGCTATCGCTTAAGGTTGATCCACTCCCTAAGATTCTTTTTCAGGGTGAAACTGTAAAGGTAACCGGTGAGATTTTAAATGATGGCGAGCCCATTCGCGCTAATCTTTTCAAAGATGCGGTATCGCTCAATGTGAGTTTTGTGAGTACTAATAATGAAAATTTTGAAAATTTTGGAGCGGGCATACAGCAAGTTACTGAATTTAAAGACGATGGCTACGGATTTGATGAAAGTGCAAAAGACGGTGTGTTTACGGGTGAGTTTACTTTAAATTTTACTCCAGGCGAGTGGCGGCCAGAACTTTATATTACCACCGATGTCCTTGAGCGACGAGTTGTTCAAGACACGATAGTTGTGCATGAGCCGCCTTTTAGTTTTACCTCAGTTGAAGCAACCGATGAGGGGGACGATCACCGTATTACTATAAATATTGATGAAAAGTTATTAAAGCCTGAAACCGTTATCATGCAAGGGAAAATTTATTATCCCAATAATGAAGAGCAAGTATTTTACTTAGACACTAATAACACCGCAGTAAGAGAACTGGCTTTACAAGATTACGGATGGGGACGTTACAACATTGAAATTTCTGTGTTTGGCTCAACAGTAAATGACAGAGAGTTTATGGCTACGTTGCCAACCTATTTATTTGAAATAGAAAGACCGATAGAAGTTATTCCTGAAATTCCAAAAGCGAGCCTCATTAAGGAAGAAAATATTCCAGAGCCTGTTATAAAACCAAAAGTAATGGCAACCGGTGTAATGGTAAGTTTAATTATTGGTGGGAATTTGGCCATATTATTTATTGGTTGGTTATGTATTCGTGTTTTTGTGCAGAATAAACCAATAAAACTTAAATTGAATTTTGCTTTTTTAAAGAAAAAGAAAGCAACCGAGGCAAAAAAATCAGAACAGCAAAAAACAACTGATGCAGAAAATGGCTCAAAAAATGACAAAACAGGTGAAATTTTAAACCTTTCGATGTCAGATGACTAAAAAACCTGTAAAAAAACAAAAAAGCCCTTGACGAAGTAGGGGCTGGTTCGTATTATTCACGCCGCTGTCAGGGGAGACTCAGACAGCAACGAAAATGCGGAGTGGTAGTTCAGTTGGTTAGAATACCGGCCTGTCACGCCGGGGGTCGCGGGTTCGAGTCCCGTCCACTCCGCCAATTTTCGACAATTTGTAAGTAAAAGCTGGAGTGGTAGTTCAGTTGGTTAGAATACCGGCCTGTCACGCCGGGGGTCGCGGGTTCGAGTCCCGTCCACTCCGCCAACACTTACACAACATATGGTTGTAAAACATATTCTTATTATGGAGTGGTAGTTCAGTTGGTTAGAATACCGGCCTGTCACGCCGGGGGTCGCGGGTTCGAGTCCCGTCCACTCCGCCAATAAGAAAAAATAACAGTTTAAATACGCGCTGGAGTGGTAGTTCAGTTGGTTAGAATACCGGCCTGTCACGCCGGGGGTCGCGGGTTCGAGTCCCGTCCACTCCGCCAACTATTTAAACACTGTTATATTACAAAATTTGTATGCTGGAGTGGTAGTTCAGTTGGTTAGAATACCGGCCTGTCACGCCGGGGGTCGCGGGTTCGAGTCCCGTCCACTCCGCCAACAAATTAAGTAATGACAAGTAAAAAGATATCTCTGCGGAGTGGTAGTTCAGTTGGTTAGAATACCGGCCTGTCACGCCGGGGGTCGCGGGTTCGAGTCCCGTCCACTCCGCCATTTGATATCGTAACAAAATTAGTAAGTGCATTACCCCATGCACATACCACTGCGGAGTGGTAGTTCAGTTGGTTAGAATACCGGCCTGTCACGCCGGGGGTCGCGGGTTCGAGTCCCGTCCACTCCGCCACTTGTTATTTCCTCAATAACAAGCAATAGATAATTTACTTATTAATAAATCCAAACATCATTTTTATCAGCTATCAGCTCGACTCTTATATACTAACCTGCTAATATTCTTGTCTATTCTTCAATATTCAGCTTCTTATCTCTGCATGAATTACCAAGAATCTAATCTCACTTTAAAAAAGGAAGCATTAAGATGAGTACATTAGGTCAGCAATTAAAGCAGCTAAGAAATAATAAAAAATTGAGCCAACCTGAATTTGCCCAGCAAGTAGGTATATATATCAAAACTTGAAAACGATAAATCAATTCCCTCGAATGAAATATTTAGAGCTTTATTGATAGCATTAGACCTTTCAATTGATGAGTTTATGAAGCCCCTTACCTACAGCCATGACAAAACAAGACTCATGCAAATACCCGATTTAGAGCTGTGGTTTAAAAGTAAAGCAGTAAAGAGCTCAGTCGCACAGCGTAAAATTATATACCTCGCTATGTTTCTGATTTCTTTTGGCTGTGCATTATTTTATGCAGGACATAAAAATTATCTGTTCAATGAGCGCTTTTACGAATATAAATCACTGGGTGTGATCAAAAATGATGAACCTCTAAATATATATACTCATTGGAGCAATTATATTATTGATTCAAACCGAGAGAAAAGAGAGGAAAAAACTCGTGAAATGCTGGCCAGAAGGGTACCCAGTTTTAAGTTAATGGATGAATACATCGGTGAATCATTTGTTGAAGAAGTCGAGGGAGGTAAACGACTTTATAACGTAAATGAACTCTCGCGAACAATACCACATGCAGGCAATAGTTGGTTTGAGTTTTTAGGTATTTTGGCTGCTGTATTTGGTTTGGCGTTCGCTTTACTGGAACCCAGATTAACCAAGCAATAAAAAAGTAATAAAAAGCCTGCGTACATGAAAACGCAGCAGGCTTTAATATAAATTGGCTTCCAATTATCCTTGTGGGCCAAATAACTCTTTTAAGTAAGTATCTAAAAAGTTGAGGTAGGCGTTTGAGGCGCTGATACGGTTTTCTTTTTTGCTAAAACCGTGTCCTTCATCATCAAATAATACATATTCTACTGGCACACCATTAGCTTTAACCGCAGCAACCAACTCATCGCTTTCAACTTGTAATACGCGTGGATCATTAGCACCTTGTATCACCATTAAAGGCTTAGTGATGTTATCGGCATGAAACAGCGGTGAAATAGCACGGTGACGTTCACCATCGGTGGCAGGATCGCCCATTTCATCGTAAAGCGCCTTTTTAAAGCTTTCCCACCATGGTGGAATTGAGTTCAGTGTGCGTACCCAGTTAGTCACACCAAAAATATTGATACCTACTTTGAACTCTTCCGGTTTAAAGGCAAGCGCGGCTGCGGTCATAAAACCGCCGTAGCTACCACCCATGATGCCGATTTTATCTGCATCGACCCAATCTAGGCTTTGTAAGTGTTTTTTACCGTAGATAATATCTTGTAGATCATCGGTGCCATGTTTTTTATCGTCTAAATGGAAAAATGTTTTACCATAGCCTGAGCTACCGCGGTTATTGACGGCAAAAATAGCATAGCCATGATTAACTAAATGTTGCTGCATTGCGCTATAACCAGTTCGGCTTTGCCCACCTGGGCCGCCATGCACCCAAATAAGTGCAGGTACTTTATTGGTGCTGCTGGCTTGTTTTGGTTTGTATAATACGCCCGGTATTTCTAAACCATCAAAACTTTTAAAGCGCACAATGGTGCTCTCTACTAAGTCGTTTTGATCTATATCTTCACTTAATGTGTTGGTAAGTTGCTTGGCTTCATTACTGCCAACTTGCCAAACAAATAAGTTGCTTGGTGAGGTATCTGAATTTAAATAAAACGCCATGGTTTTCTCATCGCTTGAGAAATTCACACCACGTAGATTTCCCGCAGGTAATTTAGGCATGGCAATTTCATCCCCTGTTTGCGTGTCTTTTACTGTGACCTTTGTGCTGGCATCAGCATTTACACCGCTTACTTGGTATCGCCCAGATTTAGAAAAATCAATAAAGCTAACGTCCCAATCATCTTTTAATGCTGGACTGTGCTTGCCTGTGGCGAGCTCATATTGCCACACCTCTGAAAACTCTCCTTTAGCGTCTGTTGAGTAGTATAAATATTTGCTGTCTACAGAGAAGGTCTCAGGCGTATATTGTGCTGGTGTATCGTGTTTTGAAATTAATTGCGGCTTGAGGGTTTTCTTATAGGTATCAAGAATAAACGTATCGCTGTCTTTATTGGTATTATTTTTAGACAGCGCAATGTAGCGTCCATCGGGGCTAATTGCGCCCACATCTAGTCCTTGTGTGTTTTGATAAACGGGCGTGACTTTATAGGTTTTGCTATCTACGCGATACAAGTCCATAAACTTGGCATCGCGTTGATTACTGGTAATAAAAAACTGACTGCCATCTTTAGTAAAGCCTGCAAAACTCGCGCGGGTTTCTTCCCCTGGGGTTAAATCTTTGATTGAACCATCAACTTCACGCACATAAACATGGTAGCGCTCATTACCGCCTGAGTCCTTGGTAAATAGTACACGCTCATCATTTGGGAAATAGCGAATAGGGTAGGTGCTGTCTTCAAAATTGGTTAGGCGCGTTTTGCTACCTGTTTTTACGTCAACTTCATACAAGCTGTAAATACCGCTTTCATCGCTACTAACTAGAACTTTATCGCCAGTCGGGGAAAAGCTACTGCCCATGATAGATGTTGTATCAAAAAAGGTTTTAGCGTTATAGGTTTTTACTTGTCGTGTTTGCTCAGTTGCCACAGGGGTAGAGGCTGAATTATTAGATTGATTGCAACCTGTTAATGCAATTGATACTGCACAGGTAATACAGGCAAATTTGAGGGCTTTTTTCATAGATACATTCCTTGGATTATAATTATGGACTTTTAGTGTTAACCGAAGGTTTTTTAAACGCAAGTAATTAGCCTATTCGAACTGCAATAAAGTGTTACAAACCATGTAGCCCACGAAAATAGAAAACTAGTTATAATTCACTTTCAAAATCAGGGAGTATTTATGATAGAAGTCATTGGGTTACATAAACAGTTTGCTGAAAACGTATTGTACAGTGGTTATAGTGTGCAGTTTTGTGCACCTAAAATATGCATTGAAGCGCCTAATGGCCAAGGTAAAACAACGTTGTTGATGATGTTGGCAGAGCTCGAAACGCGCCAAAGTGGGCAGATTTTATTTTCTAAAAAAGCATTAACCGAACCGCATAAACAAGTTGCTATAGCCTCAGACTGTATTGCTTTACCTGACTTTCTTACGGCAAAGCAAATTATTAACTTGTCCGTGAATACGCTGGGTTGTGATTGGCCAACGACAATAATAGATGGGTTTAATTTCAATGAATTTTTAAATACTCGTTTTGATGCGCTGTCGTCAGGTAATCAAAAGAAATGCCAGTTAATTTTAGCGCTTATGCGTGATGCACCTTATTTACTTCTAGACGAACCCAGCGCAGCACTTGATCAAGCCAGTATTCAGTATTTATTAGTACTGCTTGATGAATATCTAATAGATAAGCAAAATGGGCAAATAGTTATCACCTGCCATGAACCAGCGCCATTTATTGAACGTGGCTTTGAGTGTATACCGTTATGATTGCAAATTTAAAACAATCAATCGGGCAATATCGCTCTTTTATGGATTATCGTTATCAGGCTTACAAAACTGAACTCACGCAATTATTGTTACAACTAAAAAGCTTTGGGTTGTTATTTTTAGTGGTGTTAGGCTCGTCAGTGTTGGGTTTGATATTGCTACTTTTTTTAGGCCTTGGAAAAATTATAGACAGCAGCGCAGCACCCCAATACGGTGCACAAATGGCTTTATTTTATTTGTTACTACAAAGTGTGATGCTCAGCGCAATGAAGTCAGCAATTAAAAATAGTAAGCAGCGGTTATTTCAGCAAACTATTGCACGATCAGTTTGGTTATATTTAGTCGATATTAAACTATTAACGCTCAGTAATGCATGGCTTATAGCCAGTGTATTAATTGCGCTAGATTTAACGCTATCACAATGGGTTAAAGTACCGCATTTTATTGTATTTATGTTGCTGCAGTTTAGCTTGGGCGTTTTGTGTTTATACAAAACCAGCGCACTGGTATATGGCTTTTTGTTTAGCGTGATATTAGTGTGTGTTCCTATTCATATGCAGCCGCTCACTTATCATATGGGCTTTACTTTATTGTTTGCGCTGAGCCTTTTTGTCCCCGTGGTTAATGTTAACGGGCGTATTGCAGTAAGTTCATTATTGGGCTTTTGGTTTTGTTATTTATTAAACCATTGTTGGACACTTGTTTGGCGCGTGTCGTTACTTTTATGTGTATTCATGGCATCAGCTGCGCTAATAAACGAACGTGCTGATTTAGTACCTATACTTGTGATATTAGCCATGGCTTTTATTGTACTCTTTAGTAGTTCATTGCAATTTGATTGCGGTAGGGTGTATGAGCAGTATCGATTATTTTTTAAAACATGCCAGCGAGAACGCGCCTTTTATATTAGCCATTTTTTACCTAGCATATTGCTGTTTTTATTAGCCACAATAAGTTATAGCGTTATTTTTGGTTACACTCATATTGTATTATTTGTCATTGGAAATATGTGGTGTGTATTACAGGTTTACCTTGCACAAAAAAAACCAGCGCATTATGCGCTGGTTTGGCTAATTTCAACAGGGTTGCTACTAGCTTTACTAAATTAGTTAAGCGGCATCTGCCTTTTTAGATTTAGCTTTGCTATTACGCGCTGCTTTGCCGGCAAGTAAATCTGCAGGGTCAAAGTCGTCAACGTTAATAACGTCTAAGCGAGCTTGTTCAACAGCTGCTAACTTATCAGCTTCAGCTTGGCTTAAAATGCCGGCTTCTAAGCCCATTTGCGCCACTTTATCAAGTTGGAAGAATGGCAATTTAACGCCTTTCTCTTTACATACGCGTTCAAATAAAGGCTCTACCTCTAGCACGTCTTTAAGCGTTTGCTCTTGACGACCTACAAGGTTAAGCGGCTCGTTTGTAAGGTATACATAACTTGCTAAACGATTACGCGTTTCGCTAGGCACTTGCAGTAATTGCGCTAGTTTATGCTCAAGTTTGTCGGTAGGTTTACGAACCGGGCGACCAAACGGGAATAACAATACTTTTAATACGCCACGAAGTGGTGCAGATGGCATATTGTTGATTAAATCAGCAAGCGCACGTTGACAGTGGTAAAGGTGATCCTGACAGCTCCACTGAACCAGTGCAAAATCTTCTTTTTTACGGCCTTCGTCGTTATAACGTTTAAGCGTTGCAGACACTAAGTAAAGGTAGCTTAATAAGTCACCTAAGCGTGCTGAAATACGTTCTTTACGTTTAAGTGAACCACCAAATACTGCCATACTAATATCAGACATAAGTGCAAGCGATGCACTAAAGCGTGAAGCTATACGATAAAACTCTGCCGTTTCGTCTTTGTACGGCACACTAGTAAAGCGAGCGCCAGTAAGTGCAAGCCACTTAGTGCGTACTAGGTTAGACATGGTAAAGCCAATGTGGCCCATTAGCGCTTTATCAAATACGTTAAGCGCTTCTTCGCGGTCTTCAATTTCACACGCACCTAGCTCGGTAAGTACAAATGGATGACAACGAATAGCACCTTGACCATAAATAATCATATTACGGGTCAAGATGTTTGCACCTTCAACGGTAATGGCAATAGGTGCACCTTGATAGCCACGACCTAAATAGTTATTTGGCCCAAGCATGATCCCTTTACCGCCTAGCACGTCCATTGCATGAATGGTGGCATCGCGCATTTGCTCGGTAAGGTGGTATTTAATAATAGCCGAAATCACAGATGGTTTTTCGCCTAAATCAACAGCACCGGTAGACATACTTACTGCAGCGTCTGAGCTGTAAGCATAACCGGCAAGCTTCGCCATTGACTCTTCAACCCCTTCCATTTTACCAATTGGTAAGCGGAATTGACGACGAATACGGCTATAAGCACCGGTTGCTACAGCAATCATTTTAATGCCACCGGCTGAATTTGACGGCAACGTAATTGCACGACCAACCGATAAACACTCAACCAGCATACGCCAGCCTTGACCAGCCATTTCTGGGCCACCAATAATGTAATCAAGTGGTACAAAAATATCTTTACCGCGAGTAGGGCCATTTTGGAACGGCACATTAAGCGGGAAGTGACGACGACCAATTTCTACCCCAGGGGTATCTGTTGGGATAAGTGCACAGGTAATACCAGGCTCTTTAACGTCACTTAATAATCCATCTGGATCTTGTAATTTAAATGCTAGACCAAGAACCGTAGCTACAGGTGCAAGTGTAATGTAACGCTTGTTCCATGTAAGGCTTACACCGACTACTTCTTCGCCATTCCATTGCCCTTTACATACTACACCGTAGTCTGGAATTGAGCTTGCATCAGAACCTGCCTCTGGCGAAGTAAGAGCAAAACATGGAATTTCTTGACCGCTTGCTAAACGCGGTAAGTAATGATTTTTTTGATCTTCAGTACCGTAGTGCTGTAATAACTCACCCGGGCCTAACGAGTTAGGTACTCCAACAATTGACGAAAGCAATGTTGATTTACTGGTTAGTTTTTGCAGTACACACGATTGTGCAAATGCAGAGAATTCTAAGCCGCCGTATTCCTTTTTAATGATCATGGCAAAGAATTTGTTATCTTTCAGATATTGCCATACGTCCTGAGGTAAATCCGTTAGCTCATGCGTAGCTTCCCAATCGTCCAGCATACTACATACAACTTCAACAGGTCCGTCGATAAATGCCTGCTCTTCAATAGTAAGTTTTGGAACTGGATACTGGTGAAGCTTTTTCCAATCTGGGTTACCACAAAATAAATCAGCTTCCCACCAAGTTGTACCGGCATCAATAGCTGACTTTTCGGTGTCAGACATGCTCGGTGTAACTTTTTTGAAGACCTTGAAAATAGGCTTGATAATATATTGCTGACGAATGCCAGTAACAGAAAGAGGCACTGCGATGATTAAAAAGATCACCCAGCTAATTAAACCAAAAGCACCAGCAAAGGTACCAATTAATAATGTTGCGGCAGAAACACCAAGTGCTGTGTTCCAACTCGCTCTGTGGTAAAGCGCAATGCTGAGCAGTGCGATTAAACCGAGTGTAAATATGAGTGTCATTGCTAATTCCTTAATAGAGGTCAGACCACCTCGTTTAGAGTAGCGCTAGTAACGCTAAGTTTCAAGTACATTACTTAGATTAAAGTGTAGTTATCGGTACGATTATTACAATGCGTTGTATGTTATACGAACAGTTTAACTGTAATGGTTTATTTTGGCTTATCATAAAAAATATAAGCATTAAAAAAATCAATTAATCTAGTAGTAATATAAGTTTAATTAAGTAAATATACTTATGATGATCAGTGTACGCTTATTAAAAATAGAACGATATTCTATGTTTAGCTTTTTAAAGGTTTATTTATTTTATGTGTGAATTACTTGGCATGTCGGTTTTTTAGATTTCATCCAGTATTAGCTTGTCGCAACCTACTGCAAACCCTCACTTTTAATAGTCTAAAGCTTTTCATATTGTCTCGTTCTGTTATTGTTATCGCATACTAATCTGTGACCAAAACTGTGACCCATGTGGTGGTCACAGTTTCAAATGGCAATATATGAACTTTACAGACAAATCAATTAAGGCGCTTAAAGCCAAAGAAAAACGTTACGTATTAACCGAGTCAGGTAACTATGGGGAAGGGCGTTTACAAATAAGGGTGAGTGAATCAGGCGCTAAAACGTTTCGAGTTCAGTACCACATAAATGGCAAACGTAAAGTAATTGGCCTTGGTAATTACCCTACCGTTGATCTTAAAAAAGCGCGTAGTAAACATGCCAAAATAGCAGTCTTATTAAGTGACAATATTGACCCGCAAGAACACCAATTAGAAGTTCAAAAAGCAGAGTTTGAATCATCGGCAAAACGTACCATGTTACAAATGCTCTCTGACTTTAATGTATTTATAAGTACACGCTGGGCAGAGTCAACAATAGACCGAACTGAAAAGCTCATTAAAAGAAACATCACCCCGTTTATAAAACCCGAATTAATGCCCGACGAGTTCACAATCGACATGGCCCGCGACATTATTTACCGTGTCTATAATCGTGGCGCTAAAGAACAAGCACGACTAGTTCGCAGCGTATTAATGAGCATACTAAAATTCGCTATAGATTTTGATAACTCGCCAGAGCAGTACAAAAAGCCAAACCTATACGACATAAAAACAAACTTCATCAGAGATATTAATTTTGAAACGCCAAAAAACAAAGGCGAACGATGGTTAAGCGAGGCTGAACTAAAAAAAGTATGGAATGCGGATGACCTACCTTATTACACCCACCAATACATAAAACTGGCATTATTACTTGGTGGCCAGCGCGTAAATGAGGTTTACGGCTCTTACATAAGTGACTTTGACTTAAAAAGCAAAACATTCACCATTCCTGCTAGTAGAATAAAAGTACAACAACGGGGCGATCACATCGTACCATTGTGCGAAACCGCAATCCCCATTATTCAAGAATTAATGCAGCAAAGCGGTAAAGCAGGACAAATGTTCCCGCATCGCGACAACCCAACAGCAACCGCCCATGTATCAACATTAAGAATGGCAATACTACGATGGTGTAAAAAAAACAAAGTGCCAAACTTTAATCCCCGCGACCTACGCCGAACGTGTAAAACACTGATGGGTAAAGCGGGTATCGATAAAATAAACCGAGACATACTCCAGCAACACAACAAGTTTGATGTATCAAGCGTGCATTACGACAGATACGACTACATGAAAGAGAAGAAACATAGTATTGAAGTCTGGGAAGAGTTTATCCGCTGTGTTACTAAATAGTATTTATTATTGGCAATAATTTATACTATTTGCTATTAATGGAAGCTCATAAAATGAGGTCATTTTCATGTAAAAATAAGTGGAATGCTCTCGGATAAAATTTTAATAAAAATCAATATCAACAAAGGATAAATAAAATGGAAATTGAATTTAATGCTGGAAATGTCGTACAGCTTAAAAGTGGTGGCCCTAAAATGACGATAAGTTGGATCGAGGACAATGAAGCTTATTGTGAATGGTTTGATTCAAATGAAAATAAAGGAAGTAGATTTTTATTATCTAGTCTCTCCCTAATCTCAGATTAAAATACTACGAATGCTTTGAAAAGTATTAGTAGTATTTAGCATTCGCTTGTGATGAATCAGGATACAGTGATGCAGAGCCATGGATTCTTGATTCTGAAGAAGATGAATAGCCTTCCTTGTTAAAACAGCCCGCACAAACGCGGGCTTTTTTGTGCCTGTAATTCAGTAAAACTAAATCGATTTTCCTGCAAAAAAACCACTTTACAAACTAGCGTACAATTACCGTTTATTGGGATTGGCGGTTTTTAGATATTTATGATTATCTATGAAGTTAAAAACATTGAATTAACGCTTATTTTTACTATATTAAGTTAATCAGGGAAAGCAAGGTTATCAGGATGAATACAAAAACATGGATTGTAGCAACAGGGTTAGTAGTACTTTTATCAGGTTGCTCAGATGAAGAAACACACAAATATACAGAAGTAACCGAGTTTAATTTTATCCAAGGAAATGATAAATCAGTTGTTGTTTCATTTGGAGAAAACCCACAAAACCACTACTCATTTGCGATCAGAAAAAAGGATATTAGAACTGGAACTACACTTTTTTCTCAATCAAAAAACAACACTAATTTTGCTGTATTTGCTGAGTTGAATGAGCAAACATTTATTCGCTCATCAAACCATGCAACCTACGCACAATTGACCGTTGTAGATGTAGATAAAAAAAACCAAGTAGCTACTTTTAAAATTAAAGCGCAATTGATGGACCTAAATAGTAAAGCCTTAAAAAAGATAGATGAAACTACGGTAAATGTAACGGGTAACAAATTTACGATTCTGTTATAAAAAGCTGTATAAATCCCCAGCTTGTTAAAAACTGAACGCTAACTTAATCTAGCAATTGCAACATTATGGAAAATATAAGGATAAGGCATGGCTAAAGAACCAAAGCACATAGTTAAATTTAAAGAGCTACACCTAAAACAAAATGAAAGAATTATTGCATGGAGCGAAGGCTATATTGGTAATGCAATGGGTAAAGGAAGTGACACCCAACACAATGGGGTTTTACTTGTAACACCAGAGCGAGTGGTTTTTTACCGAAAAGGAATAATGGGTGAAGTTATAGAATCAATACCATTAAAAAACATTAACTCCTTAGAGCGCCAATCAGCATTGATGAAACACACAATATTTATTTACAGCTCAGGTAATGAAATAGAGTTTAAAAGCTTTAATAAAGAAGATAATGAAAAATTAGTATCAGAAATTGAAAAAGCACAAGAAAATTCAGGCAGCTCACCAACAAAGCCTATACTCAGTGCAGAACCAGCAGAACCAGCAGAACCAAAAGAAGACGTATACGAACAACTTAAAAAACTCGGTGAACTAAAGGAGCTGGGGATATTAAACGAGCAAGAGTTTACAGAGAAGAAAGCAATACTGATGAGCAGGATATAAATTTTAAAGGGAACTATAAGCGCTTAATGGCGTCTTATAGAGTGTCATATCAGTGCATATAGTTCTTGCTGTCTTTATATGTTTCTTTTAGTATCAGCAGCAACATGCTACTATTACAACAGTGGGTGTGCTAAGTTTATTGCAACCCATGGACTAATCAGCAATTTAGGAGAGTGATTATGAACAATCAATATGTAACTCCAACCCGTACGTTTAAGGACGATTACGAACCTGTATAAGGGAAGGATCCTTTGTTAGAAAACATACCTAATGGGCAATTATCAGCCATAGCCACAGCAAGCTTTGGAACTATAGCGTCGATAATTGCCATATCAGCCATAATTTCAAACCGTCAACTTGCAAAAAAGAAGAACTCACTGGATACAATTTTAGTAATTAAAGGTGACGACAAGCTTAAAAATGCAATTGGCGCAATTTACAAAGTTCATAAAGACCCTACAAAATCCATAGAAACGTTTGCTTATGATGAACATGCAGCCGCTGAGGAAGCACAGCATATTCGTTATGTATTAAACTTTTATGAGTACTTATCTGTAGGTGTTGATGAAGGTGTATACGCTGAAAGAATACTAAAAAACAGCATGTATTCAACTATTGTGAATGTCCATGAAAGGTGCAAGCCTTTTATAAACATCATTCGTTCACAAGGGCAAAAAACAGCTTATTGTAACTTTGAAAAACTAGCGGTTAAGTGGGAAAATAACCCCATTAAAAAACCCAAAAGTAATTAAAAAAACAGCCCGCAAACGCGGGCTTTTTTGTGCCTGGTGTTTAGTTAATTAAAACGACTTACCCGCAAACACCACTTTACCAACCAATGTGCAGTTGCCATTAATCGGTATGAGTTGCTCAGGCCAGTTGGGGTTGGCGGCTTTTAAAAACTTTTGGCCGCTTTCAATAATTAGCTGCTTAAAGGTGGCTTCGTTATTATCGTCTAGGCGCGCTACTACGTAAGAACCATGAATGCATTCGGCTTCAGGGTCTACAAAAATTAAATCACCCTCATCAAACTTTGGCTCCATGCTAATACCTTGCACTTTTAATACAAACGTAAGATCACTGCAATTTACGGGACACATAAAGCGTTCTGCATCATAAGCTTTAATCTCAGTTATTTCAGACCAACTACCTGCTTGCACCCAGCTAATTAGTGGGGCGGTGGCTTTAATTGTTGGTCCTGGTGAAACATTATTGTTAGCACTTTTCTGATCAGATTGAGTTTCACCAATCCCAAACAGCAAATATTCTGGGGTACAGTTTAGAGCTTCCGCGAGTGCATCTATTTTGCGGGGGCGTTTTGTTTCGCCAGATTCAATATTGTGAATAGAGTTTTGTGCTAAGCCCGCTATTAGACCTAATTGCGCTTGTGTCATCCCTAACTGAATACGTCTTTTTTCTACTCTTTTACCTAAATCCATTTGTAAATTCCTAATATTAAAAATCGCTTAAAGTGATAAAAACCGATTATCTGCTTTTTATTTTATTTTGTCTAATCAGTTAAATCGATATTGACATCGGTTTAACTGATGTCTATTATCGGTTTAATTGATAAATACTGCTTGGAGGAAATATGAGCGCCGTAGCAAAAGCAATAGAAATAATTGGTGGCCAAACAAAAGCCGCCAAGCTGTTAAGCACAAAGCAAAACATTATTTGGTACTGGATTAACCGCCATTGCCAAGCCCCAGCGAAATACATTCCGCGTATTTCAGAACTAACAAACGGTGAAGTGTCGGTAAACGATTTACTGGCCGATCACCAAAAAACAAACAAGGACGATGCAGCATGAGCACTGAAATTGAAGTAGACCCAATTGATGTAATGGACATTAGTGTCCTTACAGACATGCTGCGCCAATTCGACGCGTTTACGCTTACCGATAAGCTTTGCCAAGCCGTTACTGAGTATTGGAACGCAATGCATGACCCTGAATACGCTGCACGTTTTGGCGGTATTGATGGATTTTTAAAGCATTTACTTGGCTTTATAGAAGAGTGGTTGGCATCTGACATACCAAACGAGCTGAGCTTAAAGCCTGCCAGTGAGTTAACAATAGCAGAGCAAACGGCGCTAGCAGCTGTAGAGTTTAAAGCGCTGCTAAACGCCAATGGTGAGGCGTTCCACTTAAAATACTCGCCAATACAAATGGCTGATTTAGCCGTTAGTTGGCACGATTCAAAATGGGATCTTAATTACCCCGGTGATTACGTATGATTTTTTCTGCGGCGGTTTCCCCCCAATTTATTGGGCGCTTAATAACAACGCGGCCACCATCACCAATATGTTGTGCCAGTTTCGCTAGTTTTTTGGCGTGTTTTTCAGGCCAGTTGTTTTCGATAGCCAGCGCGAGCACTTCATCTTCATCAAAGGCAAAGCCTTTTTTGTGGAGCGCTTTAAATAAGCTTTTTGCTTTTGACTCTTCAAGTGCGTCATCAATTCCTTTAATGGGAGTCTCGCGGCTTGTTAGCGCTTTTATGCAGTCGCTCAAGATTGGGTTTGACATGAGTTTTTCCTCTTTGTTTTGGTTTGTGAATATTCGCACTTGCAACATACCAAAACAGAGAGGGATTTTACATAAATTAGGTAAGGACGATGCAGCATGAGCCAATCAAATATAGCCGATCACTACCGCCGCAATGTACGCGGCGAAGTTATCACCATTAACGACCGCTACTTACGCCCAGCCGATGTGGCAGAAAAATGCGGTATTCACCGTTCAACAATCTACCGCTTAATAGAGCGCGGCCAGTTTCCTAAATCGCACAAAGCATCAAGCGGCCGTGTGGTATGGGTTGAAGAGGACATAGAAGAGTGGATGCGCCTAGGCGCTGAAAAGTTCCACGAATTTTACGGCCAACATCAAGCAAACTAGGGGCCAGCAATGAATACATATCAAGCATTTAGCAGAGAAACGTTAAGCAGTTTTAAAACCTTAGCAGAGCAATGCCGCTATTTATTGAGCTGCAAAATTAGTGCAACCGCAAGCGGTAAAGCACTACAAGCGCGTGTGGGTGACTTTTTATTGCCTGTTTTTTGCAATGGCGACGAGTACCAAACCATTCAAAAAGCAGTGCTGTGGCTAAAAACTCAAGCCGTAAACTATTTAAACGCAGCTAAACAGCAGGAGATATAACCATGGCAAATGCATTAGTTAAACAAACCGAAAACGCACAACCTGCGCCACTAAAAGCAGTAGAAGGGCGCCACATCCCAAAAGGCTTAGCGGAGATAAAAACATTAATGGGCAGTGAGCGCCACACACCAGAGTACGTTTACACCAAAGTGTTAAGCGAGCAAGAGCGCACATTAGTATGCTTTGCAGCAGGTTTAAAGCGCCACCATTTAGAAAGCGGCTTTGCTAATTTTGATGCAGACACCCGCCTTAAAATTCACAAAGCTATTTTGCAGTTGCAAGAACTGGTTAAAGCATTTGTTGATGCCAACGCCATGGCACCGGCTAAGTTTGTTCAAAACGCCCCGCGCGAACATGCCAACACCGACTATTCACACTTAACCGTTAGTTCGCACTAAGGATTGATCATGAGCTCAACTAATCGCGGAACCCAGCGCAATGCAGATGATTACTACGTAACACCGCATTGGCTAATTGAAGATTTTTTAGCAGCATTTTCTGAAAATAATATTTTGGTTTGTTCACCAGATGAAGACCCAAGAGTGTTAGACCCAAGCGCTGGCGGTTGTGAGCAATACCCAATGAGCTACCCAACCGTATTAGAAGAAGAGGGCTTTATTGTTGAAAGCTGGGATATTCGCGAAGACTCACGCGCTAACTTAACAGGCGTTAATTTTTTAAACGTCCCTAGTTATGAATCGCGTAAATACGACATGATCATCACAAACCCGCCATTTAACCTAGCACAAGAATTCACTGAGCACGCACTTGAAATGGTTAAAGAGGGTGGTTTAGTGATCATGCTGCAACGCCTTAATTGGTTAGGTAGCCAAAAGCGAAAGCCTATGTGGCAAAAACTGCCATTAGCCGCGGTTTATGTGCATAGCAAACGCCCAGGCTTTGACCCGCTAAAACCAAGTAAAACCGATTCTACCGAATACGCCCACTTTGTATTTAGCAAAGGCTACGAACTAGCCCCTGAGCTTTTTGTAATTTAACGTTGGGAAATGCTGAAAATGAAACTACACCCAAAAGCAAAGACTGCTCTTAGGCATTTAATTGATTGTGAAAAATCACACGACGTTTACAAGATATTTTCTGTTGCTAACGAGATAGCAGCTGAGCAGCTTGAGAAATACGCGCCAGAAATATCAGCGCGGTTTGATTGCATTAACTCGCAAACAATAGAAGAGGCTGAGCATGCAGATGCTTGGTTTAACTATTCATATAAAGAATACATGATTCAAGATCATCACGATGTAAAACATGTAGAAGTTTTTCATCAAATACACCTACCCAACGAATTAAACGACATCCCGTTTTAACCCCAAAGGAATACTAAAAATGAACACTATCAAAGACCAAGATCACTCTAAAAAACAGTTAATACTCAATATTGTTTTACACGCAATTGAGCAAGCCAACTTTACAATCCGCCTTTTAAACAAACGTAGCACCGTACACATGCTAATGCAGTGCGAAGACACGTTGACTGATTTACTACCAATCGTAAAACTGATTGCTGACGACGACGTTAATTTTGAGCAAGTTTACAGCCAAATGAGCATTGCATTAAATGCCGTACAAATTGGTGGCGAGCCAATGGAAATAGAGCTGTAACCATGAGCTTATGGCCCATAACAAACTTTGACGTATGCACAGCGGCTTTAACCATGGTTAAAGCCGTTGACGATGTTGAGCATAGAGCATTTTTAATAAACGGCCTTAGCCGTTTTACTGCGTACGGCCAATATAAAATGGTTAAGCAGTATATGGCCAAAATTACCCCGCCTAGTGATGCCTGGTATAAAGACGAGCCCATAAACCCAAGCGAAAAAGCAAACGCTTGGCTTTATGATGAGCTTAAAGGTATTGAACACCGCATTGATGTAACCAACCTAAAAATTAGCGCACCGGCTAAAGCGGCGCTTAAAAAAGTGCATAACAATAATATTCATAATTTTATTGTTAAAGATATTATTCAAAGCGGCCGTGCACCTAGCATACAAGCCAGCTTTGTGCGCCAAACAGCCAGCAATATGGAGTTTGCACAAAAGCAGCGAAATGTAAAAAAGCAACAACCTGTAACCAGCCAGAATTTACAGCAGCAGGTTGGCGATCAGGTGTCTAAATCGGCAATGTCGGTTATTAACGCAATTGACGATGTTGAAGAAGTAAACTTTATTTACCAATGCCTAAGCAAAGTACCCAAGCCACTGCAAATGCGAGTGGCTAAGCGTTTTATTAATAAATACGACACCAACTTAAAAAGTGCGGGTAAAGGTAAAAACGAAACCGACGAACAATATAAAAACCGCTTACTTAAAACCAGCCGTGGCCTTTACGACTTTAGCGGTAACAACACGGGCCATAAAAAGCAGCAGCTAACCACTAAAGCAATCCGTGCCCATTATGAAGCTAACGACTGGTTACGCCGCACGCTTAAAACATTAAAGCCACGCCTAAAAATACTCGAGCAAATAACAAGCGCTATGCCGTTGCCTTGGCATATATTGGCTAATGCCGATAAAACTAAAAAGCATGCAAATGTATTGGCTATGCAATCGGCTGAAATAATTGCCGATATAGCTAAAGAGCAACCCACATGGGATGCCGCTGACATTTATCAAAAGGTGAGCGAGTACGCCGAGCAATTTACTGTGCAGTTACAGTTTGCTGAAAAGGGCGATTACCTAACCGTGCCGGATGCTGAAGTAGCACTGCTAAAAGTGCAAGATCATAAGTGGTGGGCGCGTAAGCTCAAAACGATTCGAAGCCGCTACCTTGAACATTTAGAAATTGCCACCGGCGAAGTTGGCCGCGATTTATTTACCAGTACCGACCGAAAAGGTAATAAAAGCACCAAGCGCCAAGGCATAAATGCCTATTGCTCAAAGCAAGCAGTTGCTGAATACACCACCAATAGAGAACGCGGCCAGCGCTACTTAGAAAGCCTAGAATTAGTAAACGAGCAAAGCGATGTTATATCGCTAATGAAAGCGGTTGAAGCAGGCGTTGCCAATCCTGAAAACATGCGTAACGAATTAATGCTACGCATACGCGAAACCGAAGAACTAGCCGATGAAATGGGCTACACAGGTGGGTTTTATAACATTACAGCCCCGAGTCGTTTTCATGCAAACTCAAATAATTGGGATGGCTCAACCCCTAAAGACGCCAGCCTTTACTTAAATAAACTGTATTCACAAGCACGCGCTAAATTAGACCGCGAAGAAATACCGTACTTTGGTATTCGTGTAGCCGAGCCGCATGCCGACGGTTGCACTCACTGGCACATGCTTTTATGGATGCCAGCACGTTACTACGACAAAGTTAACCACATACTACGCCGCTACTTTACCCGCGACGACCGTGAGGTATTTTTTCAGCGTTTTAAAAACCGCAAAGCATTACGTGCACGCTATACAAAAGCGCGCCGTATTTGGGGTTTAAATAAATCAAAAGGTATTTATACCCGCGAACCTAAAAAAGACTACACACCAAGCGGCCCACGTTATACCGCCATTAAAATGTTACCTGCAAAAGAAGGTAAAGACGGCAAAAAAACAGGCGGGGCAGCGGCTTATGTTGCTAAGTATGTAAGTAAAAATATAGATGGCTTTGCACTGGCTAACGAATACGATGCCGAAACTGGCGAAAAGCTAACCCAAGCGGTTAACCCGGTTAAAGCATGGGCCAGCACGTGGGGTATTAGGCAATTTCAGTTTCAAAAATCGCCCTCTATTACCATTTGGCGCGAGTTGCGCCGAGTGCGTGAAGAAGTGCAAGGCAACGAGCAATTAGAACAAATA
The DNA here is from genome assembly GCF_018732205.1 of Pseudoalteromonas sp. SiA1. Classification (NCBI taxonomy): domain Bacteria; kingdom Pseudomonadati; phylum Pseudomonadota; class Gammaproteobacteria; order Alteromonadales; family Pseudoalteromonadaceae; genus Pseudoalteromonas; species Pseudoalteromonas sp. SiA1. The sequence goes on from NZ_CP076084.1 coordinate 1,182,282, forward strand.
CGCCAAGCTGCCGATAAGGGCGACTTTAAAGCCTTTGTTACTTTAATGGGTGGTTTTGGTATTGGCCGCGATGCCCGTTTTAAACCTGCCTATCAACATACCGAATACGGCAACCAATACGCCGAATTTACTAAAACCCTAAAAGGTGTTGAAGACACCTTTGGACTTTGCACGTTAGTGACTCGCGTTCATACCTGGTCTAAGCAAACCATAGGCACCGCAGCCAATAACAACACCACCGTAATTGGTGGGCAGGATGCTAACAACGTCGGCGCAGCCGACCTATCTTGGACTAGTGGGAATAATCGTACGCCTTTAGCTGTAGGGCATACAGACGAATTATTGCTAGATATGATCGGTTTTACTAAAAAACAGATCGCAAGCGTTAAAAAGGATCTGTTAGCAGGTAAGCGGGTTAAAAATAACGGCCTTATTTACCTAATAAAAGACGGCCATTTAGTCACATTAGACGAAAAAGCGCAGCAAAAAGAGCAGCGCCAGCACGCTATTGACTACATAGCCAATAGCGAAGCGCAAAAACGCGCCCCCAATAACGAACAAACCACGGTTAAATGTAAAAACAAGCTAAGCGACTTTAGCCCAGCGCAAATTCAAGCGCTAAACCAAGGTGGCAACGTGATCAGCGGCAACCGCGTGTACTACATGCAAGAGCGAGAGCTACACAGCTTTGAGCAATTGAACATGCAAGCGCCAAAATCGGCTATTAAGCCAACCCCAACCGAAAAACATTATGCATATGCACGTGAGCTTTACGACTTAGCATTTATGTATGCAGAGCTAGACGGGCGCAGCGAACCGTCGAACACCCAATTTAAAAAATACCATGCAGACATTATCGGCGATTTAGATTTAGCCCGATTAGTGCTTGCTGGTGAAGCATCAGCAATCAGCGACAACGATTGGTGGTCACTGGATTTAATGGCGTAGGAATTGATCATGCAACTAGATTTAATAGCACCATACAAAATAACCACTGTTCTTATAAGCGTTTCAGGGGGGAGGACATCGGGTTATATGGCGTATTGGATGATTAATAATAAAGACAAAGTTGCTGATCAGCTTGGTATTAAAGTCAGTGAATTAAAGTACGTTTTTGTATTCGCTAATACAGGGCTTGAGCATGATGATTCATTACGCTTTATGCACGATACAGCTAAAAACTTTGGGTTTACTTGTGTTTGGGTTGAGGGTGTTACACATCATTTTGAGCGAAAGAGCACGACCCATAGCTTAGTAAATTTCGATAGCGCTTCACGTTACGAATCGTATGAAAATGAAGAGCATCCTTTCCATTCACACATACGTAAATACGGCGTGCCAAATATTTCTTACAAAAACTGCACAAGAGAGCTAAAGCGGAATGCGATTAATAGCTATATGAAATCAATTGGCATGGATGAAAAAAAGCACTTTTATACGGCAATTGGGATTAGAGAGGATGAAAGCAGGCGCTGTTCTAAAAACGCTAGCGTCAGAAATTTAATTTATCCATTAGTTGATTGGCATCCTGTAGATGAACAGCATGTTTTAGATTTTTGGAAAAAATATGAATGGGATTTAAAAATACCACGTCATTTAGGTAATTGTGTTACTTGCTTTGAAAAATGTCAGGGAAATTTAAATAAAGCATATGTAGAAGAACCAAGCGCCTTTAAATTTAATCTTTATATGGAACAGCGCTACGGAACTGTAGGGCCTGAATTCTCAAAATATGATGACGCAATCCCAAGAGTATTTTTTAGAAATAGAACCCCAGCAAAAGAATTAATAGCAAATTTCAAATTATAAACCGTACAGCATAAGGTGAACCATGAAATCAACAGTTAAACGCCGCAACTGGGTGTATCACTCAGTTGTTAAACCAAAGCAGAGCGAGCAGAAAAATGTCAAATAATCAACTAACCCAAAAGCAAGAACTTGAAGTAGCAGCAGACGTAATTGAATATCTAAAAGGTCGAGGTGTTGAAGGTATTCAAGCTGCATGCATTTTAAAAACATCAGCTACTCATGTTGAAAACAGGCTAGCAGCTCAAGCATTTTTTAATGCTATGCAAAAATCATTAACTTAACCAAAAAGGAAACGCACCATGCATCAACAAAACAAACCACTTGATAAGGGGCGTGTAGCCTGTATTGCTGAAAAATATCAGCAAGGCAATACGACCAAAAACCGCTACGCCACATTAGGCCGCGCCACTAAATGGCCGAGCAACAACCAAGGCGGCAGCGAAAGCGTAGAGATAGAACTCGACACCATGCCAATAAATCACCAAGGCCCGTTAAAGCTGTATATTTTTTGGGATAGCGAAAACCAACAAAACCAAGAACAAAGCCAAGGCTACGCACCGCAGCAATACCAAGGGCAGTACGAACAGCAGCCACCGCCGCAACAATACTCACCACAGCAACCAGCGCCACAACAACAATATGGCAGGCAGCGCCAGTAAAAAATAAAAACAGCACCCACAAAAAAGCCCGTTTAATACGGGCTTTTTAATGCGTGAAATAAAGTAAAAGCTAAAGCCCAACTAATTCCAATTGTTGTTCGCGAGGTAGGCTTTTAATAAGTGCGGCGGCTAATTGTTGCGTGCTTTTTACAGGAGGATTTAAGAAGTGATCAAACGATTGGGTAATACGGAACGTGGCCCCGCATTGTTTTGTATTAGTACACGAGCAATATAAATTAACAACATGGGCGCTTTGCTTTTCGCGTGATGTAATTGTTGCTTTAGCTTCGCAATTTGGACAAGTAACCCGCGCCATAATAACCACCCATCGTTAATAAAATACACTGTTATTATATACAGTGATTTTGTGTATAACAAATAAGCATTTACAAATAAGGCTAATATACCTAAAATAAATTAATTATCACTTAAGTGATAATTAATTTAGAGGGTTTAGTATGCAATATTTGTTTAAAGGGTCGCAAACACAAGAGCGATTAAACTATTTATTCGCCATGTGTAAAATTAAAAGCGACGACATAAAAGCCGCTGCAAGTGATCATCTAGTCAAAGGGCTAAGTAAAAATAACGCGGCACTATTAAATAACGTGCCCGCGCCAAATTTAACGCGGGCATTAAAAACCTTAAATACCTATGCTGAACTAGTCGAAAAAATTAAAGAGCACGATGCCGCGCACAGCCAATATTAAGTACTCGGCTCTAAATCAAAATTTAGCTGTAATTTACTGCCAATTTCAGGATCCCTTGCTACTTCATCACTCATTAATTTAATGAGCGGTTTAGTCTCATTTTTAAAATACATGGCATCGTATTTCGTCGGGTCGCCAAGACCTGCATTGTTAGCCGGAATAATCCCCGCCAAGCCCGGTGGAAAACGATGGGCGTTTAGTATATCTTGCGCCGATACGTTTTTAACGTTCATAAACTCGTCTTTACTTTCAAAATTACCCACAGGGATTATTTGTAAGCCTTTTTCTTTACCGTTGGGTATGTTTACAAACAACGAACGGAAGTTACCCACGCCCTTTGAATCTTGAATTTTTTCTTTTATATCGTCTTCAATATCTGGGTCTAAGTTAGGGTCGGTCGCGTACATAATAAAACCCATGTGCGCGCCGTTTAAAAAGTATTTGCGGCGGAACAAGGTCGCATCTTCATTTAATAACGTAGCTTGTAAACCGCCTAAGTAATCGGCCAAGCCATACACTTGCTGCACGGGGTCGTACTGGCGAACCCAAATAATGTCGCGCTTTTTATATTTTTTAACTTGGCTATTACGCTCAAGCACTACCGCGCCACCATCACCGCCAACACGGGTACGGTAACTAGGCAGTGGGAACAGCCTTACAATTTGCCCAAAGCCATTACGTATTTTTAATAGTGCCACATCGCCAAATTGCACCAGGTTTAAAAAGCCCGCTTGTACTTGCTGCGCACTCATACCACCATTAATAAAACGGCTAGCGGCCATGTTTGCACGGCTTTGCACTATGCCGCCGTGCTGGGCGTTACGCCGTGTAAGGTTTGCTAATAAATGGCGGTCTACTGGTGGTTCCCAATACTGGTCGGTATCGTTATAAAATAGCGAGTCGTAATCGGTTAGCCACATGTCGGGCATTACTTGCTCAGGCAAGCCAAACACAACGGGCGCATTTTGTTTATTTTGTTGATCGTGCGGCTGGTCAGTTAACTGCTCAGCGTTTTGGTCTAATTCTGCATGGTCCATCGTGATTTTCTCTTATGTGCATGGTTAAGGGGTTCGTTAATAACAGCGTGGCTAATAGCAAAAAATACGTCTGCATGGCCTATGGTGTTATCGCGGCTGGCTTTAAAGGTTATGGCACCGCCCGACTCGGTACTGGTGCGGCGTATTGAAAGGCAGCTCATAGCAATATCTTTATGGGATGCATCCCATTCAAGTCGGCCACCTTCAATCAGGTCGATCATTTTAAGTACTAAGCGGGTTTTACTGCCTACGCTGTAATGTATGGCGGTGGCTTCACGCGGGTAAAGTGTGCTTATTGAGTCAAACACCCCAGCGCCTATGCCCGTGGTATCTACACCAATATAAGTAACGCGGTATTTGGCATAAATTTTTTGAATTTCGCTCACGTGGTGCGAAAAGTTCATCCCGCGCCAATAGTGCTTTTCAAGTATTCTAAATTTTTCGCCCGCTATTTCAGGTGGGGCAACCACTACCAGTGCGGCGTTATCGCGGGTGCGTGATGGGTCGTAACCTAACCACACTTCGCGGTTACCAAAAGGTTGTACTGCATTGGGTTTGTGATCTTGCCAGCGGGTGGCATCAACCATGGCTTTTTCAAGGTCGCTGAATTTAAATATACTGTCGGCATCGTCCACAAATATGCACATAAACAGGTTATTAAAATCATCGGCGTTGTATTCATCGCGCAGTTCTTCAATGTCGAATAGGTCACAGCCACCGCGCTGGGCGTCTTCAATGGTAACTACATAGCGCCATTGTTTATCGGGGCACAGCCTGCCGTTATCGCGTAATTCATCAAAGCTGGGGAACTCAATTTCTTCGCGTTCGGCGCGGCCTTGGCGCCAGTGATCACCCGTCCAAAATGTATAAGCAGGGTGGGCTTTGGTCGACGGGGTTGAAAAATACGTTTTACGCCACTTTTTATGCGTGGCCATGGCACTGGCTAATTTGTTTAGCTCGTTAAACTTACCAATCCAAAAGTATTCATCTACATAAACATGGCCGTGGTAACTTTGCGCGGTTTTGCTGTTGGTACTTAAAAACCGTAATTCGGCATCACCGTGGGCAGTGTGCAAAGTAATGGGGTTACCGGTGAGCTCTATTTCAAAAAATTCTTGCGCAATGGCAATTATATAACTGCGAAACACCTCAGCCTGTGCGCGACTCGCAGAGAGGAATATTTGCGGGTCGCCACTTAATACCGCATCTTTAAACGCTTCACCCGCAAAATAATAAGTAGCCCCAATTTGGCGGCTTTTTAAAATATTACGAATACGCTGATGCAAGTTTTCGTGCATGGTTTTTTGGTATTCAAATAACGAGTCGTACCAGGTGCCAAAGTCTTCAGCGGTTAAATGGCTAACATCGTTTTTACGCTTACGGCCTTTGCTTTTTTTGCTGTCGGTACCGCTGCTGCTTTTATTGTTTGACTGTTTTGTTCCGTGGGGTTGCTCTGCCTGCGCTGCTCTTTCTTGCTGGGCGCGCTGTTTTTTAAGCTTCACATGCTTTTCTATCAGCATGTCGAGCTCTTTAATTTGGTTACCTGTTTTATCGCTTACATCGGTAAGTATTAAAATACGCCGTGCAATGGCTTCGTCTACGTCTTCTTCGCGCAGCATATCGCGCCAATTGTATTTATCGGCCCAATAGTAAATAACACGGTTGTTTGGTAACGCCAGTTCCGCGCGTATTTCGTCGGGGGTGTGGTGGCGCAAATAAAGCCGTTTTGCTGCTTCGCGTATTTCCGGTGAATAAGCCATTACGTGGTATAAGTCGCTCATAAAATTAATAACTAGCCACAGTGTATTGGTTTACAATAAGCTTATAACCGCATAAAAACCCTCATGTTTCCTAAAACCCCAATCTAGGAATTACCAAAAAGCTAACCAATGTATTCAGCCTTTTTTTATAGCTATGCTGCGTTTAAATATTAAGTAACGCTGGGCTAAGTAATGGCAAAACAATCAGGTTGGGTAATAGCAGCAACAGAAGGCGCAACAGTAGACGGGCGAACCATTTCAAAAGAGTGGATCACTCAAATGGCTGCATCGTATTCGGTTGATGAATACACCGCGCTTATTTGGCCTGAGCATTTTCGTTCAAGTTGGGGCCCAAGCGAGGGTAAAAACTGGGGCACTGTTGACGAAGTAAAGGCTGCTAAACAAGGTGGCAAATTACGCCTGTTTGTAAAAATTACCGCTAACGATTACCTACTAGCTGCCAATAAAGACGGCCAAAAGCTGTTTATGTCTATCGAGCCAAACCCCGATTACAAAAGCGAAGGGCGCTGCTACTTACAAGGCCTTGCTGTTACCGACTCGCCAGCCAGTTCTGGCACCAGCCGCTTAAAATTCTCTATTGGTGATAATGAAGCCGATCACGAATATAGCCAACTCGAAACGCTACAACACAGTGACTTTATTACCACCAATAGCGAACCAAACAACCCCACGCCAAGCGATAAACAATCAAAATTTATGAATTTGTTTGCCCAAATGGCAAGTCTATTTTCTACCGATCAGCAGTCAGTTGATCCCCAAGAGCCACTCACCGAGGAAGAACCCATGAACAAAGAACAGTTTGATGCCGTAATGGGCAAGTTTGACGGATTAGATGCCAAGGTGACCGACCTTGAAACTAAATTCAGCAAGCCACCAAAAGCCGAAGAAACCCCGCCAGTTGAAGAGCCAAAAGACTACGAGCCTGAAAGCGATAAAACCGCAGCAGGCGTAACCGCTGAGCAGTTTAGCCAGTTAATGGAAAAAATGGACGGCTTTAGTAAAAAGGTAGACGGCATAGAAACCAAATTTAATGTCCTTAGCGAAGAGCAAGGCGGCCAAGAGCCCGACCCAGTAGGCGGCGAAACAATAGACCTGGTTTAACCAAGCGCTTAACCACGTTTACCTTTATTAATGCATAACAGAGCGAGATAACGCATGCAATTAAATCAAATAGCCGCTGGGTTTTTAAAACAATACTCAACGCAACTAGCTAAAACATTCGGTGTTGAAGACGTAACTAAACAGTTTGCAGTAACAGCACCAATGGAAACCAAACTACGTTCCGCGCTTTTAGAGTCGGTCGAGTTCCTGCGCATGATCACCACCATGCCAGTCGATCAACTAAGTGGCCAAGTAGTAAAAGTAGGTAACTACGGTATTGCGACAGGTCGTAAAGCCGGTGGCCGTTTTACATCAGGTCAAGGCGTTGATGGCTTTAAATATCAGTTAACAGAAACCGATTCATGTTCAGCGCTTACATGGGCGCTGTTATCTGCATGGGGTAATGCCGGTAACCAAAATGAGTTCATGAAAAAAATGAACGACAACGCAACGCACCGTTTTGCACTCGATATGCTGCGCGTTGGTTTTAATGGTACATCAATCGCCCCTACATCAGACCCAGTAGCAAACCCATTGGGCGAAGATGTAAACAAAGGCTGGCATCAAATCGTTAAAGAAAATGCGGCAGACCAAATTGTAACTGACCCTATTTACTTTAACCCAGACGCAACCGAAGCGCTTAAAGATGGCGAATACAAAACATTAGACGCCATTGTTACCGAGCTTAAAAATACGCTTATTCATCCGTCATTACGTAACGACCCACGCTTAGTTGTATTGGTTGGTAGTGACTTAACGGCCACTGCACAAACCAAGCTAATGAACCAAGCTGACAAGCCAAGCGAACGCGTGGCCGCTCAGCAAATGGATAAAAACATTGGCGGTATGCGCGCCTACACACCGCCGTTCTTCCCAGGTAAACGCATTGTAGTAACGATGCTAAGCAACTTGCATATTTATACGCAGCGCGGCACATCACATCGTAAGTCTGAAAATGTTGAAGACCGTAAGCAGTACGAAGACAAGTACTGGCGTAACGAAGGCTACGCAATTGAAGAGTTTGAAGCGTACGCCGCAATCGACGAAGCCAACATGAACATTGGCGCAGCACCAGCCGCTTAAGCGCGATTGGTAAACGCATTGCTAGGCTAGCCGCCTAGCAATTAACCCATTTATAAAAGGTAAGCGCCATGAGTGCCATTGCTAATTTTAAAAAACGCCGCCTAGCTGAAAAAGCCAAGCAAAATGCGGTGGCTGAAACAGGTAAAAAGCTTGTTGATACGATGAAAGGTTTGGCTGATGAAGCCAAAGAAACCACCGCGCTTAAATTACTAGCGCAGCTACTAGGTTGCGATGAATCAAAAGCCATTGAAACCGCGCAACAATACGTTGACCAAAACATTAAACACTTTGATTTAGGTTTTGATCCCGCCGCACCAGGTGAAGACAAAACCGCTGTTGCTGAAGTCACCCTTGATGAAAGCGGCAACATTGAAAACATTGATGTTTCAAACGTTGAAGATGCAACCGACGAGCTAAACGAAAGCATTAACACCGCAAGCAATGCCGCAGGCGACATTGAAAACGCCGCAGATAAAGCAAGTGACGCTGCCAGCGATTTAGCCTACCAAGCCGACGACATTAACGCCGCAAATAGCGACTTAAAAGACACGGTTGAAGAGCTAAAAAAGCCGTCGGTGGCGCAAGAATCCTCCAGTTCAAAGAGCAAAACCAAGCAAAAAAACAGCTCGAAAAAGTAAGCCTAACAGGCAAAGGGCAATACGCCCCAAGCCTGCACTTACAGCTTATTGAATTAGAAGACGACTTAAAACGCTTAAAAAGCTATGTAACCCGCGCCGACAAAATCACCCACAAACGTGATGTGTTATTGCCAAAGTGGTTACCCATTGTTGAAGACTATTTAGCAAAAAAAGGAACGCAAAATGAAGACAACCCGATTTATGCATATTGCACTATTTGGCTGTTTGACATTGGCAACTTCGCTCGCGGTATTGAGTTTGGTTTCAGAGCCATTGAGCTTAACCAGCCCATGGCTAGCAGCATTCGCCGTAAGTGGCCTGGTTTTATTGCCGACACTGTTTTTGACTGGGCAAGCACCCAAGCAGAAAAAGGCAACAGCATTGAGCCTTATTTTGGCCAAGTGTTCAGCAAGGTTGCGAACCATTGGAAATTACCTGAGCAAGTTACGGCTAAGTACTACAAGTTTGCGGGCCTTGCGTTACTGCGCAGCAAAAACGGCGACGTTTCGCCATCGCATGTGGGCGACGTGCAACGCTTACAGCAAGCCGATGGCTACTTAGCCAAAGCCGCCGAGCTACATAAACACGCACAAGTTAAAACAGTAAGAAACAAAATAGCCATGAGATTAAGAGCCATTGCCGAGCTAAACGCCCAGTAATAGCCAAAGCTCCAAACCCTCCAGTGCACTAGCCGAGCGTTTAACGGGCGACCGTTAATAACTGCGTCGACGCTAACTGCACTGAACCCAAATTGAATAGGTATGTGGTATGTCATTTGGATACGAAGCAACAGCACAAAACAGCATTGAAATAGATGCTCAAAGCGGCTGGCCAGCGTTAAGCACTGGCGAGTTTCGTGATCATCGCCGTATACCTGAGTTTTATGAAGAAACCGTAATAGCCGACTCATTAAACCGCAGCGCATTAGAAGTTCAACAACAGCTAAGTAACTATTTAATGAAACAAGCAGACACGGACGTCACTTTTACGCTTGTTAATGGTGTGCCTAACTTTAATGATAAGCAGCAAAGTGTTTACCGTGGTGCCGTGTATGCCCGTTCGCATGCCGATTTAATGGGGTATTTTTCAGCGGTTGACCAAAAAGACGCAGGCAACAACAAAGCCGATAGTGTTGATCAGCAAGATGCCATTTTAGCGCAGTCTAACCGCAGCATTCGTTTATTGCTTGGCCTTGGCCGCGCCGGAGTGCATACGCTATGAGCCAAACCATTACCCAATTACAGCAACTAACCGACTTTTTAAACACCAGTTTAAAAGGCGCAATTCACACCAACAACATAGATGCCTGGCAAGAACGCGGCACCTTAATAATAAGCGGTGAAGACAAAGGCCAAGACGGTTACCTAGTTGCTAAGTGGAAACACACCGGCGTAATTGCCATTGAAAAATTTCCGCATCGCAAAATTAACCCGTACAACTTGCTTGCTCTTATTGCTGCATTTTTAACAGACAGCAACTGGCCACGCGACGACTACGCCCTAGACGACCCTGAAATAGACATAGACGTAGTAAGCAAAGACAACGCCACCGTACTGATAGACGTGCAACTTCTTGACGACATAGAGCTAATACCCGCCGACAAAGGCCCTATTTTATTTAATGGCGCGCGTTATTACGTATCGCTAGCGCCAATTAGCATTGCCGAAGACGTAGACGTAAATATTAAGGGGCAATCATGAGCTTAGTGATCACCCCAAACAGCAAACAAGCATTAAGCGCTAAACAACAGTTGCAGCTACTGGCGTTACCACCGGCTAAACGCATTAGGCTATTAAAAAAATTAGGCCGCTTTGAGCGTAAGCTTGCGCGCCAACGCATACGCACACAAACCACGGTAGACGGTAAAAAGTTTGCAGGGCGCAGCGACGGTAAAAAAACCAAAGTGCTTAAACGTATGGGTAAAACATTAGAACCCTATGTAAAAGCTAGTAAGCGCTTAGAGCTTAAACATAAAAATTCATTTACGGGACGCATTGCAGCGCTACACCAAGAGGGTGGCACAGAGCGAATGACTGCCAGCCGCATGGTGCGTATTCATGGCAAACCAGATTACCAAGCGCCGTGTACCCGAAGCCAAGCAAAAGCGTTAGCAGCTGAGGGTTACAAAGTACGCAGGGCAAAAGGCAAAGGCTACCGCCGCGCCACTATTAAAGAAATTACAGGCAGCTTAACTCATGGCAAAGCCACATTAGTGTTAAGTGAGTTACGCGGCCAAAAAAGCCGTAAAAGCTGGCAAATACCGGTAAAAGCGCGACCGTTTTTAGGCGATACAACCACAAACGTACAGCGCGAACTGGCAACAATATTAAACCAACTCAATAAACGAGGATAAACACATGTCACTAGGTAAAGTGCAAGTTAACAATTTGAATTTAGGGCAAGGTGACATCCAAGGTGTTGAGCGACACTTCTTGTTTGTTGGCCGTGCAGGTTCGGTTGATGAAGAAAGCCAATTATTTAGCATTGGCGCTAAAACCGACTTAGAAAAAACCTTTGCAGACAGCCCACTGCGTGAGCAGCTCATTGCCGCGCAATTAAACGCTGGCCAAAACTGGACCGCGGCGGTTTACCCAATGGCCGAACAGGAAACCATTGTAGATGCCATTGACCGCGCTAACGAAGTACAAAGCTTTGAAATGGTAGTGGTATGTGCTGAGCAAACAGCAAGCGCAGAACTCACCGATATTCATGATCACCTAACATCATTGCAAGCCACATTAGGCCGTTTTGTATCGGCATTGGTTGCCGTGCCAGGTATTGATGTAGCCACGCAAACATGGCCCGCTTATGAAGCCGCAACCATTGCATTGCAAGCCGATATTGCCGCGCACTTAGTAGTACCTGTACCGCAATTACACGGTAATAACGTAGGCGTATTGGCTGGGCGATTATGTGACCGCAGCGTAAGCATTGCCGACAGCCCTATGCGCGTAGCCACTGGCAGTGTGTTAGGCCTAGGCGCGGCACCCGTTGACAGCGAAAACGAGCCGCTATCTCTTGCCACACTAGAAACCCTAGCAAATAAACGCATGAGTGTGCCGCAGTGGTACAGCGACTTTGAAGGAATTTATTGGAGTGACGCGCAAACGCTAGATGCCGCAGGCGGGGACTATCAATACCTTGAGCATTTACGCCCCGTGCATAAAGCCAGCCGAGAAGTGCGGGTGTTAGCTATTCGCCGTGTTGCAAACCGTATTCTTAACTCAACGCCAAACAGTATTGAGCTAAACAAGTCGTACTTTATGAAACCGCTGCGCGCTATGAGCAAAAGCACCACCATTTTAGGCACGCAGTTTCCGGGTGATATTAAGCCGCCAGTAGAGGGCGATGTAAATATTGTATGGACCACAAACAAAGCGGTGGTTATTTACTTGGTAGTTCGCCCTTACAACTCACCGAAAGAAATTACCGTCAACATCATGCTTGATTTAAGCAGCAACTAGGAGCACTAACCATGCGTTTATCTGGAATGAATTTTAACGTGAACTTGGGTGACATTATGGTCCAAGTTGACACGGCATCACTGGCTATTACTGACAATAGCGCCGTGAGCCAAACAAGTGGCGTGCCTGATGGTTTTGTTGATGGCGATGTAGCGGCCAGCGGTGAGCTGTCGGTTAACGCAAGTAACTTTGCGCTTATATCGGATGCGGCAAAAAGTGCAGGCGCTTGGCGCGCAATGGAACCGTTCGACATTATGTTTTATGCAAAAACCAGCAAAGACGAGCTAAAAGTAGAGGCGTTTGGTTGCCGCATTAAGCTAAGCGACATTTTAGACATAGACAAAAAAGGTGGCCAAGCCAGCCTGTTTAAAATTCCGTTTGATGTGACCGACCCCGACTTTGTAAAAATCAACGGTGTGCCGTACTTACGCGCCGAAGAAATTGAAAACATAGTGCAATAAAAGGCAGTTAGTAAATGGATGATCTAGACCACCTAGTAATTGCACAGGAACGCGCTGAAAAACGATTTACCGATCTGCGCTTAAAAGGACTTAACAACAGCCGCGTGATCAGTGCAACGGATTGCATTGATTGCGGCGACCCAATACCCAAAGCGCGGCAAAAAGCCATTAAAGGTGTGCAGCGCTGTGTACCGTGCCAATCGTTAAGCGAGTAGCAAAATGAACGAATTAAAAATCAGATTGATAGGCGAGTTAATAGAACGTGAGGGCGGTTATGTAAATGACCCAACCGATCGTGGTGGTGAAACCATGTACGGTATTACCAAAGCAGTTGCCCGTGATTTTGGCTTTACGTGTGCTATGCACGACTTGCCCTATCAAATTGCATTTTTAATTTACGAGCAACAGTACTGGACACCGCTAAAGCTTAGCGATGTTAGCAAATTGAGTGAAACACTGACCGTGCAGCTGTTTGATTTTGCGGTTAACTCAGGTGTGTTAAGTGCAGGCAAGGCACTTCAAAAAGCGCTAAATGTGCTTAACAAATGCCAAAGCCTTTACCCTGATTTAATCGTTGATGGCATAACCGGTAGCCGAACCATTAAAGCGTTAAATAGCTATGCTGCAGCGCGAAAAAATGACGGCTTAAATGTATTGATTGGTGCAGTAAGCGGTCAGCGAATTAGCTTATTTATCGATATTGCGGCCAATGATGAAAGCCAAGAAAAATACACCTACGGGTGGTTACACCGCGTAGTTAATTTATAAGGAGCTAGATAATGGAATGGAAAAAAATTGCAAACACAGTAGGCGGTATTGCTGGCGCAGTAGCTCCTTTATTAACTGGCCCTGTTGGTTTAGCGGTAAGTATTGGTAGCCAAATAGCTGGCGCATTAGGCACAGAAAACACACCAGAAGCCGTGGCCGCTGAACTAAAAAACAACCCTGATGCAGCGCTTAAGTTGCAACAGTGGGCACACGAAGAACGTGAGCAAATACGCCAGGCTAATATTGAGCTGCAAAAAATTGCACTTGAAGAATACAAAGCGGATTTAAACGACCGCCAAAACGCACGAACTAACAATAAAGATCATTGGATGCCGTCAACGCTCACCATCTTACTGTTTGTTTTGTTCTCTGCGGTATTAGGTGCTTTGTTTTACGGCCCCGACATTGAGCGAAACCGTGACCTAATAGTGTATTTGGTTGGCAACTTGTTCGTGCTGCTAGCTAACGCCGCTGCATTTTGGTTAAGCGCTACTAAAAGCTCGAACGATAAAGACAAATTAATGAACCTGATGCAAAAAACGGCAGGGCAAGGAGCAGTTAAATGACCCAAGTAGCAACGTGGCTCATGGTTGCCATTGCATTTATTAGCTTAGTGCTAACCATATTAGTGCCGCTGTTAGTGAGCTTGTTTAATGCCCACAAAGCCACGGCCAAAGAGCTAAGCGACCATAAAACCCATGTGGCCGAAACCTACGCCACAAAAACCGATTTTGACAAATTAACCGATCGTATGGAAAGCCGTATGCGAGATGGATTTGAAACGTTACAAAAATTATTAACTACTCATTCTAAGGATTAACCCATGAAACAAGCAATTATATTAACCATCGCCGCTACTGATTTTACTTTCAACATGACAGTGCAAGATCACAGCGACTTTGTAGACTCGGTAGCGCGTGGCGGCTCTATGACCGCAGCGTCACACAATATGGTAATGCGCACCATTGCAGACGAGCAAAAGCCAGCGCTTAAAAAAGTACTTGAAGCGTCGCCAGGTTCTGAGCTGCAAATTGCATCAACGCTAAAAGCTGAGTTTTCACCAGTGCTGGAAATTGCCGTAAAAAAATAGAAGGGCTGATTGATTCAATCGACTCGAATCAGCTTGAACAACTATTTATTTTACGTCGTCATTTATTGCCACACGAAAATGACGACGAGCAAAGCTTAGCCCGCGCTGGTTGGTTATATAAAAACCAGCGCGAAAACTTAGAAAACGTAATAACCAATGCAGTGTGCAAAGCCTTTGGGGGCAAGTAAATGAGTTTACCGCAACCGCTAATGTTTACCGTTGGCATGATTGACCAAATAACAAAGCCTATTGCCAAAGTAAGCAATAGCTTAAATGGGTTAACCAACGACTATCAACGCGGCACCATGAAAATGGCGTCAGGCGTTGCGGGTATTGCGGCCAGTGGTTATGCACTACAAAACGCACTCATGCCAGCCATAGAAATGGATCGCGCATTGGGCGAGGTTAAATCATTAGGTGTTCGCGAATCGGCATTAAAACAACTAACCGATACTTCATACGAATTTGCCCTTAAATACGGTAAATCATCTACCGAATTTGTTAAATCAAGCTACGACATACAAAGCGCGATAGCCGGATTAAACGACAACGACCTATCAGCGTTTACACTATCGAGCAACGTATTAGCCGCAGCCACCAAAGCCGACGCCGGCACTATTACCAATTACATGGGTACCATGTATGGCATTTTTAAAAACCAAGCTAATGCCATGGGTAAAAGTGAGTGGGTAGAGCAGCTAACAGGCATGACGGCTACCGCCGTACAAGCGTTTAAAACAACAGGCGCTGAAATGTCATCGGCGTTCACATCAACTGGTGCTGAAGCAACAAGCGCCGGCATTGGTATGAACGAGCAAATGGCCATACTCGGTACATTGCAATCAACTATGTCTGGCAGTGAAGCCGGTACAAAATATAAATCGTTTTTAGCCGGTGTAGGTAAAGCGCAAGACGCGCTTAATTTAAGTTTTACTGACAGCCAAGGCGCTATGCTGCCAATGGTTGACATACTAAACCAAATTAAAGGCAAATACGGCGAAACCATAGACGTAGCCGAGGGCGACGAACTTAAAAAAGCATTTGGCTCAAGTGAGGCCGTAGGCACTATAAAATTACTAATGAACGACATTGACGGTCTAGGAAAATCAATAAATGACCTAGGCGACGTTACCGGCATGCAGCAAGCTGAAAAAATGGCTATGGATATGACGGACCAAAGTGAGCGACTAAGCCAAAGCTGGTTTGTTATTCGTGCAGCGTTTGGTTCAGCAATACTCCCAGCCTTTAATGACTTTGTTGGCTTGATTGCAGATATGGGATCAGGCGTCTTAAGTTTTACTGAAGAGTTCCCAACATTAACAAAATGGCTTGGTTATGCCGCAGTTGGTGTGCTGGCATTAGTGGCCGCAGGCGGTTTAATTTCTGTTGTAATGGGAGCTGCAACTATGGCCATGACTGCGTGGAATACGGCAACAATGATTGGCAGAGGGATAACTGCTGCGTGGACTGCATCAATCGCATTTTTAAAAGGCGCCATGCTAGCGCTAAATATTGTGATGTATGCAAACCCAATAGGATTAATTGTGGCTGGTATTACTTTAGCCATAGCAGCCGTGGGCGCATTAGTTTATTACTGGGATGACCTAAAAGCCACCATGGGCGAATGGGGTTGGATAAAAGCCATTGGCGGTATTTTTAGCAGCGTTTGGGGTGGCATAAAAAGCATATTTAACGACACCATGGATTGGATAATAGACAAATTAAACCTGATCCCCGGTGTTGATATTGATACCAATATTGCAAGCACTTCTGTTGCAAGTATTAGTGCAATAGAGCCAATCAGAAGTAAAGCCGAAAAAGGCGGTATTACCCAGCAAATTAGCAATGCCAACCAACAAAAATCAACACACATTGCCAGCGTAACGATTAACCCAGCCAAAGGCGATACCAATTACATGAACTTTGTTGAGATGCACTCATGAGTATTTATATCGACCTACATATTAAGCATGGCGATGTGGTGTTAGATGCAGGGCACAACCCCATGTATTTAACCGATCGTGATGTGATTGCTCAAGACATTGTGCATGCGATTTTAGACACTGGCCTTGCAAACTTATTAGTAAGCGACCGAGGAACTGGCGTTACACAGGACACCCAAACCCAAATAAAACTATTGGTAGAAGATGATGTGCGCATTATGCCAGGCACGGTAAAAGTTGAGCAAAACGAGAATCAAAAAGGCCAATGGTGGGTACACGCTAAAACCATCGAATTTGGCGCTATTTCATCATTGATCATAGAGGCGCAATAATGGCTGATTTAACCCCAATAATTGACTTTAAACGCATTGTAGAAAAAGCGGGTATACCCACCACAGAAGAGGGCTGGAAAACGCTATTTAAACAAGACGTAGATGAAAGCGGCAGTATTATTGCTAACGACTCGCCTTATTCACCATTTTGGCGACTTATTAGCGCGATTGTGGCAAAGCCTGCCACATGGGTAGTGAACAAAATATTAATTGAAAAAATACTGCCTAATCTGTTTTTGCAAACGGCCACTGATAGCGAGTTTATTGAAGCCAAAGCATGGGAGCACGACCTAACCCGTAAAAGCGAAGAGCGCACCCAAGGCAAAGTGCGATTTAATCGCGCAGCAATTACAGGCCCAGGTTTATTAATTAGTGCTGGCACGGTAATACAAACCGACGCGATAAATGGCACAGTTTACCGTGTGCTAACGGTTGATGATGTAATTTTACCTGAAAACCAAGCAAGCGTATTAGTGCCTGTTGTTGCCGAAAACGCAGGGGCAGCATATAACCTAGGCGCAGGTTACTACCATATTTTACCTGAGTCGGTAACGGGTATTAGCAGCGCCATAAATGATGAAAACTGGCTTGATGCGCTTGGCGCGGATGCCGAGACAAACCAAGATTTAAAACTACGCACCCGTAACGCATTTACCGCTGCAGCGCCTTGGCACATTGACGCCGTTTATCGCGCTATTTTAACCCAGCGCAGTGGCCTTGATACCGACAATATATTTTTTGAACACGATGCACCGCGTGGCCCAGGTACTGCCAATGCCTATATTTTGTTAGACACCGGTACACCCAGCCAAAGCTTAATTGATGATTTAAACGAATACGTAATGGAAAAAGGCTTCCATGGTCATGGCGACGATTTACAAGTAATTGCCATGCCAGGTGTAAATGTGAGTGTAGGTGTAACTGTTTACCCGCATGGCTATTTATTAGCGACCCAAGTAACCGCATTGCTAACAAACGTTGAAAACTTTATACGCAGTGCGTTTAGGGAAAACACAGATTACACAGTGACTAAAACACAACCCGCTAGCCGCTTTAGCTTTAGCCGATTAAGCCAAGAGTTACATAGAGAGTTTGACGGTATTGATTCATTAAATTGGCATCAAACAGATATAACCAGCCAAAACAATGTGCCTCGCTTAAACACGTTAACCATTGAAAACGGTAATGCACTATGAACATTAACTGGCAAGTGCTAACTAAAATGCCTTACTGGCTGGCTAGGCCAGCAAGTGAGCTAGATAAACTACGCCAAGGCGCTGTTATTTATTGGCAGCGTGTAGCCGACATGCTGGCATGGCCTGCTAAGCAGCTTGACCCAATGACTGCCGAACTTGAGTTGGTTAATTTGCTTGCATGGGAGCGAGACATTACCCAAATACCTAACGAAACAGAGCTAATGTACAGAACGCGCGTTAAGTATGCTTTGCCATTTGCTAAAGGGGCAGGCAGTAAAAGCGGCTGGATTGATATGTTTGAAAAGCTCGGTATGCCATGGATAACCATTGATGAGCGAATAAGCACGGTTGATTGGGATGTGGTGAGTTTGCAACTGCTGGATGCCGACTTAGGGGAACGACAAAACCTAATAGGCGCGCTATGCAGGCAGTATGGGCGAACAACACGCCGTTACGAGTACGTAACCATAGCCAAGCAAACTGTAGCTGCCCCCCCTAAAAACTTTGATGGTGATGGTGAATTCACTATAGCCAAATTAAATACCAATTTATTACCAACAAACCGATTTATGACGATGGACAGCCATGCTGAATTTACCGTCGCAAATGTTAAACAGGAGTACTAAACCATGGCACAAGTTATAACCCTTGCAGGCGAAAAGTTATTTGCAACTAAAGCACAAGCAAACCAGCAGCTAGATATTGATACCTTTATTTTTGCGAACGTAACAGGGCAAGACCCAGCCGCCGCAATTGATCGTAACGAAGGTATTCCAACTAACGCGGTTGTGCATCAACAAAATGTGCAACAAACAGGCAGAATTAACGACAACGTAGTTGTTTACTCAACCGTGCTCGACAGCGTAACAGGCCCATTCGAATTTAACTGGGTAGGTCTGTATTCATCGGTAAACCAAACATTGGTAGCCATTAGCCATGTACCAACTGTTGCTAAAACAATTACCGCGCCAGGTAGTGCCGGTAATACCTTAAATCGCAATTTTGGTATTGAGTACTCTGGAATTGCTGATCTTGCTGGTATTAGTGTTTCACCGCAAACATGGCAGTTAGATTTTACTGCACGTTTAAGTGGCATGGATGAACTAACCCGCCAGCTAGCAAGCGATATGAACGGCAAAGACTGGTTTATTGATGATGGCTTTAAAGTAGTACCGCGCTCAACAGCAAATACATTTAGCGTAACGCCTGGCATAGGTTATGTAAGCGGCCTGCGCGTAGAGCTAAAACAAGAACAAATCTTAACAATACAAACCTATCCTCAGTTTGTGTATGTAGATGCTTATTTTGATGGCGATGCTTACAGTGTATGGTCACCAAAATGCAATTTTTTTATCTCCAGTGAAGATGCTATTGATTATATTGACAGTAATGGAAGAAAGCATTATTTAGTTAAATTATCTATTATTGAGTCATATGATAATGTGCTAGATGTTCGCAATAAGAGCAAATTCCAAGAAAGCTTAAATAATAATATAGACACCATTGCAAAAGGTATTAGAGCTGCTGCAGGGTTATTAAAAACAAATAATAGGCAAGTGGTTATAACTGGTGATAGCTTGAGCTATAACTACCAAGATTTTGACGATGTTCCAAGAAATAACGCGGTGGATTGTTACCCAGGAATGAATAGCTGGTCATTTATGTTGAGAGATTTAATGATGAGATCAGATCCATCATTTGAGCTTATAGAGGATATGGTTGATATTGGGAATTTAACTATAAAAGGTGAATCTTCAACATTAAAGTTCAATCAAGCTCCTCAAAGTCAAATGTTCCCGTTTAATGGCCGAGTTGCTACATTTAGGGGAAACATTAACGATGATATTTCTCCTGAAATTAGAATGGAAGTTCAAAATACAGGTGATTCTGATTATGTTTATATATTACAGCTAATGGCTCCAACCGTTTCAAATCTAAATGCAAATTGTAAACTTAGCGTTGATGGAGTGATTGTTTATAATAGCTTGACAAATAAATCAATAGGACAAAAATTTAGAGGGTTTGAAATAAGACAAATTGAAGTGCCGATTCCAAATGATGGCGCACTTCATGAAGTTAGGTTACATGAGTTTTCTCAGGCAAGTGAAGAGCCTGAGCAAAATGGGAATATACTATATAATTTGATTGGCTGTACTTCAAAAAGAACTAATGTTGAGTTATCAGGGACAGGTGGTTACACCTCATCCCAGCTTTTATCTCAATGGGCAAATAAAGTAACAAACTATAACCCTGACTTAGTTATTTGCATTGTTGGGGCTAATGATGCTTATAAGAATACAAATATTGATGTATTCAAAGAAAACATAAGAGAAATGAGCCGGCTTGCAAAGGTATCTAATGATGGGTGCCAAATACTATGGCTATCTACGCCTTATTCAAACGAGGAACTAGTAACAAATGTGGTTGCACAAAAATATGTTAATGCCTTAAGAGAAGTTGCAATATCAATAGAAGACAGCTTTATTAACATAGTTGAATTTTTTAAAGATGTGCCACCTGAATTGTATCGTTTTGATAATATTCATTGGAATAAAGCCGGCAACCAGATGCTAAGTCAATATATTGCTAGTGTACTTGGTTTTGAAGAGGGAAAAGAAGGTTTAAAATCATCTTATTCATTAATTTTAGGGCAAGACACTCCTAATACTAAAATTGTTAAGAATTCGACCATAAAATTAGCAGGTGCTCCAAACTCTAGCAATAAAAAATTTTCTATTGAGAAAGTTATGGGTTTAGGTAATGAGGTTTTATCCGCTGAAGGTATATTCCCTGCTGTTATTGAAATAACAATGAGAAGAAAGCTTAAACATTATAAAGACATAAGAATAGCAAAGGTAGATTATGTAAATAAAACATATTTAACGCCAATAACTAGTATGGAGCCAGAAAATAACAAACTAAGGTTCGCAGTTATAAATCCAGACGGTTCTAAAATATCAGATACCGAATGGGATCTAAGTTCAGGTATTGATATGCGATTCACAGTATCGTATTCATAAATAGGAATTTATTATGCTTGCATTAAATTCCTTAACGATGGCCCTTAAATCACTTCGCATTACAGCAAGTCAAGAGCTTGCCAGCGAAGACGCCAGTGGCCAATCATCAAGTACTGATCAGGCTGAAACCGGTATTAAGGCTAAAACGTTGGCTGTGAGTGGTTTTTTACCTTTCACTATGGCTGATAACTTGGCCGATTTGTTTAATTTAGCCGAAGCGACTGAGGGCGGAGCGCGTGTTATTTATCGTATAAGTAATCGCACTGCAAATACGCTGGGGGTTAAACAAGTACGTTTTAGCAGTAAAATTGAAGCGGTAGAACAAGAAACTACTCGACAATGGGCGGTAAGCTTTACGCTTAGTGAATGCCGGTCGGTGCCTGAAAAAGTAGAGGAACGTGCTCCCCAAGCACAAGCTAATCAGCAAGGCGGTGAAAGCGAAGTGCAATACGCTAATTTACAACAGCACCTTCAAGATAACTTTGCAAAACTGAGAACTGCATAATGGCCACCGCTAATGCTCGTTTTATTGCACGTGCTCATATCAATAATGAAACAGTTGATATGAAAGATCACTGGGTAGTGCTGCAGGCATCAACGCCAGGCAATTGCCAAATAACAGTTAACCAAAGTGTGGCTAAGTTAGCGCCGGTTGCGGTTGATTTAGGTTGGGGCGATATGGTTGACCGAGTATTTAACGGCTATGTTGAGCGTGTACTACCTGCGGTTAATGGCTGGTTTACGCTTTTTTGCCGTGAATGGTCTGCATCACTTGCTTACAATTTAAGTGTAATGCTGAGGCATCCAAATATGCGCCAAGTGCTTGATGAAATAACAGCACAAACGGGCGTTGAGTTTGTAATACCCGATAAAGCTTATGCCAATACCGCAATACCGTGCTTTTACTCTGATAGTTCAGGCTATGCCATACTAAACAATATTGGCCGTGCGTTCCGTATTGCTGATTTTGTGTGGTATCAACAAGGTAACGGCAAGGTATTTGTTGGCAGCTATGCTGATTCGTTTTGGTTTGATAAACCAGTAACAATAGCAAAAGAACTCATGACCGATCATCAAGCTGGCAAAACCGCAAAAATGCCAGCCGCCCCAATGATACGGCCAAACGTAACAGCCAATAACGAACGTATAACCGCCGTTGAGTTTCAAGGCACAAACATGCAAATAAGTTGGTAACAATGGAAAAAGCGATATTAAGAATTGTGCGTCGGTTATTTCCAGAACTAACCGGCCAATTACATTTACCGCGATGGGGTAGAGTAGTTGCTTTGCCAGAACTACCGGCCATCGATGGCGAACGTGGCAGCGATGCGTTTTATCCTCGCTATGCGGTAAACGTTCAGCTAATTGACGAAAACGGAACAGACACCAAATCAAAACCACTTCAAGCCGTGCCACTTCCATTACCTGGTGCAGGCGATAAAGCAGGGCGACTAGAACCGCCGGCTATTAATTCAATTGTAGAAATTGGCTTTGCCTATGGCCGAGCCGATAAACCATTCATTAGAACTGTATTGCCCTTTGGTTGGGACTTACCTGCAATCAAAGAGGGTGAAACCCGTACTCAAGTACGTGAAGGTGTTTATCAGCATATTGATGATCAAGGGAACTTTGAAAACAAAACAGATGAATCATTAAAAGAAATCATTGGCAAATTAGCAGAGCTACAGTGTGAAACACGCAAAGTAATAGCCAGCAAAGAGCAAGAGCATAAAAGCCCTAAAACGTGGTTAGGTAGTGACAGCGAGAACGTACTTAAATTGCTATCAGAGCTAATGGCAACAGTAAAAGATATAGCAACAGAATGCGCAACACATAAGCACAGCCCAACAATGGCACCACCAATAACCGCCGCAGTATTCACAAGCAAAGCAGGTGAAGCAGCAGCCCAAAAATCTAGGTTAGACCCAATAACAAAATAACACACAAGCCATTCAAACAAGCCCAGCATCACGCTGGGCTTTTTAGTGCCTGCCACTCGCTGCAGTAAAGTTATCGCTATCTATGTTGGCCAGCGAGGTTCTAGCCACGGAAAGTAGCCCCACACAGAATGTGCGCCACGAAATCCGCACTCTTCCTAACCCTCCTGCGCGCTCTTTACCGTTATTTTTTTACAGTTTTAAAGTGCTTCATTTAAACCGCCAGCCAGCGCCCCATATAAGGTTCTTAGCGGATCAAGGATCTGAAAAGATCGTGATTAATTTCATTGTTTTACAGTTTAACCGCCTGTAATTTATAAAGAATTAAAAATAATGAAACTAATAAACAATAACTTAGCTCGTTTACGTGAGGTTTTAAGGATCGGGGCGTATTTTAAGACAGGCAACAAAATCAATATAAAACAGATACTTAATAAAAAACAAAACTGAAATTTAAAAACACTAAAAAAGCATGCAAAAAAAATCGATTTTTGGAAAAGCTAAACACATAACTGTTTGCCTTTATTCTGGTGATGTTTAACAATGTCACTATCAAGCTTATAAATAATTTAAATTTAGCGTTACAAAAACAAAACAACGACCAAAACTGTGACCAAAAGAAAATTTTAATTTCATTTTTATTTATAAGTAATTATTTTTAAAGGTTTATTTGTTTTATGTGTGAATTACTTGGCATGTCAGCCAATGTGCCAACGGATATTTGTTTTAGTTTTTCAGGGTTGTTGGAGCGCGGTGGCAATACGGGGCCGCATAAAGATGGCTGGGGCATTACTTTTTATGAAGGCAAAGGTTGTAGAACCTTTAAAGATCCCGAGCCAAGTTACCAGTCAGAAATAGCTAAATTAGTTAAAGCTTATCCGATTAAAAGCGTATCAGTTATTAGCCACATTCGCCAAGGAAATCGAGGTCGGGTATGTCTTGAAAATACTCATCCGTTTACTCGTGAATTGTGGGGGCGTGAAATAACCTATGCTCATAACGGGCAGCTTTCAAATTATCATGATTTAAAACCTGAATATTATCGACCTGTGGGTAATACCGATAGCGAGTTGGCATTTTGCTGGTTGCTTGACAAAATTCGTGAAAAGTACCCGCAGCGACCAAGTAATATGGCGTCGGTTTTTAGATATGCGGCTAAGCTTTCGCATACGCTACGTGAAAAAGGCGTGTTTAATATGTTATTGACCGATGGTGTATTTGTTTTAGCGTATTGTACTAATAATTTACATTATATAACGCGCCGTGCGCCATTTGGTAAAGCAACACTTATTGATGCTGATATGGTGGTCGACTTTCAACAAGAAACCACGCCAAACGATGTGGTAACGGTTATAGCAACAAGGCCGCTAACCAACGATGAACGCTGGCAAAAAATGCAGCCAGGAGAGTTTGCGTTATTTAAAATGGGTGAATTAATGTAGGTTGGTAGAGTAAAACGAAACCCAACTTAAAGTTTCAAATCTAAGTATTAAAATGAAAAGCCCAAGTTATGGTTGTCATACTTGGGCGTTTCGTATTGCATCTTGTAAGTAATTTATTCGGGGGTTATTTCGTTTTTAACTTGTGCAGGTAAAGCCGGTGGAGTGATCACGGTAAACGATTTCATCTGCACTTCAAACTGTTCCACACCTTTTTCACCTTTCCACATGCGCACGAGCATATAATCCATTTCTGGGGCAAACCATGCTAAGGCTTGGCGTTTGTCATTGTCGTATAAACGTTTTACTTTAATGGCTTCTACATTACCTATAGGTAAGGAAATCATTTCGGTTTCTACCACTTCAAAGTCGTAGTCACGGCAATTACCTTTTTTATCAACCAGTGGAAACGAAAAACTGGTTTTTCCTTTTTTAAGTCCTTCTCGAACTTGCACTTGATAAGAAATACCATCTTGGAAGTTATCATGCCATTGGCATTTTAACGGGTAGTCGCTGGTGTTACTGGTGACAGTTTGTGTTTGACGATCAAAGTTAATTTCATACTTTTTGTCAGGCCCAGTCCCCGTGCGGATCATAGAGTACTGAATAGGCTCTACTTTATCGTTAGCAAAGCTAAAAGTTGATGACTCTTGACGTGAGTCAGAGAAAATCATCCATTCAATATCGCTATGGTAAGTGACTTGGTAGTTATTATTATCGAGTTTTTTAAGCGTCCGCTCGGCTGTACCATGATTTGCGCCTTTGCGCAAAATATCGTAGCTGGCTTGATACTGGGTTAACTCACCTGCAATCAGGCTGGTAGGAAGTAATAAAGTGCCCGCACATAATAGCCAGGCACTTAATTTTTTATTTTGGGTAGTGCGCGCCGTGTGCAGGAAGTTGTTTTTCGTCAAGAACTGCATAATCTGCTTCCATCGTAAGTCGTTGTTCACTGAACCACTTGACCACCAAAGGATAAATTATGTGCTCTTGCGCATGCACACGCTTAGCGAGCGTGTCTGCTGTATCGTCTGCTAATACAGGCACTTTGGCTTGAAGAATAACGGGTCCGCCGTCTAATTCTTCAGTAACAAAGTGAACACTAACGCCGTGAACGTCGTCTTTTGCATCAATTGCTCTTTGGTGGGTATTCAGCCCCTGATACTTAGGCAACAAAGATGGATGAATGTTCAACATTTTTCCAACATATTTTTGCACTAAGCTAGGAGTTAGAATACGCATAAACCCAGCTAATACAACTAGATTTGGTTCAAAAGAGTCAATTATATGCATTAACTGGGCATCGTACGCTTCGCGTGAGTCAAACTCTTTATGACTCAGCACGTGTGTGGCAATACCTGCATTTTTTGCACGCTCTAACCCATAAGCGTCTGCTTTGTTACTAATAACAGCCGCTATATGGGCGTTTATCTCGCCGCTTTCACAGGCGTCTATAATGGCTTGTAAATTTGAGCCACTGCCTGAGATCAAAACTACTAGACGAGTGGGTGCCATTACGCAGCACCACCTACAATTTCAACTTGCTCTTCGCCAGCAACTGCATCTTGGATTTCACCAAGGTGCCATGCGTTCTCGCCAAGATCTTTTAAGATATTTAAGCTATTTTCAAGCTCATCCGCAGGTACAACTAACACCATGCCTACACCACAGTTAAATGTGCGGTACATTTCATGTGTTGTAATGTTGCCGTTTTCTTGCAACCAGCTAAACACACTTGGCCACTGCCAGCTATCACCTTTAACAACCGCTTTAGCAGATTCAGGTAATACGCGTGGGATATTTTCCCAAAAACCGCCACCAGTAATATGCGAAAGGGCATGCACGTCTACTTGCTTGAACAACTCAAGTAATGGTTTAACGTAAATACGTGTTGGTTCTAAAAGATGCTCACCTAAGGTTTTGCCATCAATCACTTGATTAGTATCAGCGTTAGAGACTTCTAAAACTTTACGAATTAAAGAGAAACCATTTGAGTGAGGACCGCTAGAAGCAAGGGCAATAAGTTGATCGCCTGCAGCTACTTTAGTGCCATCAATAATTTTTGATTTTTCTACCACACCGGTACAAAAGCCTGCCATGTCGTAGTCTTCACCATCATACATACCTGGCATTTCAGCTGTTTCGCCACCAATTAGGGCACAACCTGAAATTTCACAACCTTTACCAATACCGGTTACTACGTCGGCTGCTGTGTCTACATCTAGTTTACCCGTTGCATAGTAATCTAGAAAAAACAGGGGTTCAGCGCCTTGTACTATTAAATCATTTACACACATCGCAACTAAGTCGATACCTACAGTATCGTGCTTTTTAAGGTCAATTGCTAAGCGTAACTTAGTGCCAACACCGTCAGTGCCTGCTACAAGTACAGGTTGCTTATAACCTTCAGGAATTTCGCAAAGTGCGCCAAAACCACCAATTCCGCCCATCACTTCAGGACGACGAGTTTTTTTAACTACGCCTTTAATACGCTCAACAAGTGCATTACCAGCGTCGATATCTACGCCCGCGTCTTTATAGCTTAGAGACTGTTTTTGTTCGCTCACAGGTTTTCCTCAAAATAGTTGTTTTGATGCTTACTTAGAAACGCGCGTATTTTACAACAATTGCAAGGGCGCGGCTAGTTGAAATCTGGATTTGATTTTAAAGACAAGGACACTTGTCCGCTAGTTGCTGTATTAGTAAACAAAAAAAGCGCCCAATGGCGCTTTTTAATATGGAAATAAAAATTAATACTACAAATTAGGCTTTAGCTGTAAGTATCGCTCTAAGTGGTGCAGGGTAGCCTTCAATGGTTTTACTGGTGTCAGCAGGGTCTAAAAAGTCAACTAAAGATTCGTTTTCCATCCAGTCAGTTTTACGCTGCTCGTCGAGCGTTGTAATAGCACAATCTTTAATTTGCACATCTTTAAAGCCAACACGTTCCATCCACAATTTTAATGCCGCAGTGCTTGGAATAAACCATACATTACGCATTTTCGCGTAGCGGTCGGTCGGTACTAATACGGTGTTTTCATCGCCTTCAATAACTAATGTTTCAAGCACCAGCTCACCACCTGGGCGAAGCTGTGCTTTTAATTGCGCTAAAAAGTCGATAGGGGAACGACGATGATAAAGCACCCCCATTGAAAATACTGTATCAAACGCTTTGAGCTCTGGCAGGGCTTCTACACCTAATGGTAACAAATGCACGTTTTCATCTGGGTTAAAGTGTTTAATTGCCTGAAACTGGCACAAAAATAAGTCAGATGGGTCAATACCCACTACAAATTGAGCACCTTCACCGCGCATACGCCATAGGTGATACCCCGAGCCACAACCAATATCTAATACAGTACGGCCTTTTAATGGCTCAATATGCGGCAGGAGTCGATCCCATTTCCAGTCGCTGCGCCATTCGGTATTTATTTCAATACCGTGAACGTTAAACGGGCCTTTACGCCAAGGCATCATCCGCTTTAATAAATGCGTGGTTTGCTTTTTTTCGCCTTCAGACATTTCGCCAGGCGCACCTATTGCTACTTTGCTGACAATATCAACTTGGTTTGTTGATACCTCGGGTAAGTTTTTCAGCACTTTTTGCCATTGTGGCAAATCGCCATGGCTTGCCTCTTGTTGCCAATGCTTTAATTGCGCAGGCAAGGTTTCTAGCCAGTGACTAAGTGGGCTTTGTGCAATCGCAGCGTAAAATTGGTTAAACCATGCAGACATGTGTCACTCTCTAAATTATTTAATTGCTACCATTGAGCAAAAATTAAAACATTGATACCACACTTGCGTTTGGCTAAAACCAATGTCGCTTAAACGTTGTGTATGTGTACTAAGTGTATCGGGGCGCATTACGTTTTCAATGGCAGTACGCTTTTGGCTTATTTCAAGCTCAGAGTAGCCATTATGGCGTTTAAAGTCGTGGTGCAAGTCAATCAGTAAGTTATCGCACTGCTCGTTTTCGGCTTTAATTTTTTCACTTAATAACAAAACGCCACCGGGCTTTAAATTAGCGTATATTTTTTCAAGTACCGCTTTGCGCTGCGCAGGTGGTATAAATTGCAGGGTAAAGTTCATTGCCACTACCGACGCGTTTTGTATATCAAGCTCGTTAATATCACCTAAGGTAACCGTTACAGGAACGTCTGATCTAAATCCTTGTAAATGGACCTTACAACGTTCAACCATGGCTTGTGAGTTATCTACAGCAATAATGTGGCAGCTATCGGTTTTAATATTACGACGCATACTTAAGGTTACTGCCCCTAATGAGCAGCCCAAGTCGTACAGGTTAGAATTAGGCTGAGCATACTCACCCGCTAATTTTCCCATAGTACTTACAATAGTGGCATAACCGGGTACCGAGCGTTGGATCATGTCGGGAAATACTTCAACCACGTTTTGATCAAAACTAAAGTCTTTTACTTGTTGCTCAGAGGCATAAATACAGTCTTTTATACTCACGAAGGCAGTCTCTTTGAAAATAATAGTGCTATTTTAACATTTTATGCTGGATAGTCAGTGATAAATTCAGTAGCTTGACTAGAATTATGAAGAATAAGTATAAAAGAGATTATTAAATGAGCAAAAGTAAGATTATTAGTACCGACGATATATTAGCAACATTATGCCACTCAGTAACGGGTGTACTTTCATCAGCCAGCGGCAACGAGATCAGCTATTCAGCCATGGTACAAAAAATAACGCGTACTTGTATGCGACCAGACATAGGCTGTTTTGTTTTATTTGACGGGGGCTTTACCGGCTTAGTTGTTACCAACTTTACAGCGCAAGCGGCCATGGAAATATACGGCGATTATATGCGTAACATGGGTATGCCAGAAGACGAAATCGCACACAGCCACTTATCTGATGACGTTTCAAACGTGATGGGTGAGTTGATGAACCAAATAGTGGGCGACTTCACGTCAAAAGTGCGTGAACAGCTGCATACCTCTATTACCCAAAATCAGCCAAAAATGATGGCTATTAATAAACAAGTGCAAATATCGGTTGATACCACTATGGATCGTCCGCAAGCACGTCGCGTAACGTTTACGACTCGCAACCAAAATATCTTCTATTTAGAATTAGCGATGGATAAAACAGAGTTTATTAAACTTCACGACTTTGACATTGTAGAAGCGATAGACCCAGACGATATTATCGAAAATGAGGCTAAGCAAAAAGCGGATAAAGAAAAAGCGAAACAGCCAAAGCAAGATGATAGCGATGACGACTTTATGGCCGAATTAGGGCTTTAACGTTTTTACGTAGGCTGGGTTAAGTGAAACGAGACCTAACACGCTTTTAAGCTCTTAGCTGTCAGATTAGAAAGTGACAATAATAAAAACGCGATTTATATCGCGTTTTTTGTTAACGAGGGCTTTCATTGTGAACTCGTGTGTCATTATTTTGGCTGACCGCTGACCGCTGACCGCTGACCGCTGACCGCTGACCGCTGACCGTCAATTATACGGATTCTCACCCATCGCAATAGCCACACAAAAAATCCGTAAATCTAGCTCTAGCTGATGGTACTGTGGCTCCATATGGCAGCACAGTTTATAAAAGCCTTTATTGTGGTCTTTTTCTTTAAAATGCGCGAGTTCGTGCACCACTAATGCTTTTAATAATGGCTCTGGCGCGCGCAGTAAATCGCTGTTTATTGCTAAATCGTGCTTGCGGGTTTTACCTTGCATACGGTACGTGTGGGTACCGAGCGCATTGGTAACCATATCACCTTGTTTTTTAAACGCAGCGCGTCCAAATGGCGGGGCGTTTTTTAAATACTGCTTTTTAAGCTCAGTGGCGTAGCTATACAGTAACTTATCACTGGTAATACGATGCGCCTGCGGGTATTTTTTAAGTAAATACTCACTTACTTTTCCTGCTTTTATTAGGCTTAATACTTGCTCAACGATATTGGCAGGGTAGCCGGTAAAGTAACGTGCGTATTCACTCATTATTGTCTCTGTATTTTGAATTTATTTTTAAAAAAGTGCTTGCTGGTGGGCTTCTTTTTCGCCACTAAATGGATTGAGTACATTGTGATTATACCCCAAATCTTGGCAAAACTGGCGAGCCAGCAGCGGCGCTTGGCGGTTATCAGCGGTATGAAAAAACACATAAGGACTTTTGCCCTCATCAAGCCACTGAGTTACTTTGCTAAGCCAAGGCTGATAAAAGGTCTTATAATCGTTTTCTAAATCAGCAATAACAAAACGTGCCATAGGCTGCGAGCCCGTAGCAATAGCGTGAACTGGTAAATGCGGTTTTTTCTGTTGTGCGTCTATTAGCGCTTCGGTGGTTGGCTTTACTGCAAAGAGCGCCCGAGTATCCATAGCAATACGGTTTATATTATTTGCCATTAAAAGCTGATTAAGTGCGATTTCGGCCTCACCTTTTTTAAAAAAATCAGGGTGGCGTACCTCAACCCCATAGTTTAGCTCTTTAGGAAGTAACTCAATAAAAGCGGCAAGCTTAGCTAAATGTTGTGGCGCAAACGCTTTAGGTAATTGCAGCATTATTTGCCCTGTTTTTTCAAATAGAGGGGCGAATAAATTAAGCCAATTAGTTAGCTCATGTTGCACGTTAGTAAGTTGGAGTTCGTGACTAAAGCGCCGATGAAATTTAAAGGTAAATTTAAACTCATCAGGTACACTGGCAGCCCATCGTAATACAGTGTCAGGCGAGGGATCGGCGTAAAAGCTAGTATTACCTTCTACCGAATTAAAATGCTGCGCATATTCGCTAAGCATATCGGCATTTTTACACTGGCGTGAAAATAAATTTCCTTTCCATGCGCTGCTCGACCACTGCGGGCATCCAATATATAGCATACAAACAAAAGCCTTGTTATAAAGTGCCGGTAGTGTAACAAATAACAAAACAGTGCGCTGTAAATTCCACCCCGAAAGGTAAACACGCCCTAGCATCTTCAACCTACTTGGGTATAATGCAGGGCTTAATTTGATTATTTTGAATTGCTAGCGGCTTTATTTTCATTTTGGTGTTTATAAAAACTTTTAAAACAACAGTGTTTAACCGCTATATGCCTTTTATCTGACAGGAAAACTATGCGCTCTATATACTGCGGACAGCTAAATAAAACTCACGTAGATCAGGAAGTTGAACTATGTGGCTGGATCAACAAACGACGTGACCTTGGTGGACTTATCTTTGTCGATTTACGCGATAGAGAAGGTTTAGTACAAGTTGTATTCGATCCGGAAGTTGAAGGATTAATGGAAACAGCTAACAAACTTCGTCAAGAATTTTGTGTTCAGTTAAAAGGGATTGTACGCGCTCGCCCAGATAGCCAAGTAAACAAAGATATGGCAACTGGCGAAGTAGAAATTTTAGGCACGGGTTTAACGATTATTAACCGCTCTGAGCCTATGCCACTTGATTTTAACCAAGTGAACTCAGAAGAACGTCGTTTAAAATACCGTTATTTAGATCTACGTCGTTTAGAAATGAGCGACCGCATTAAATTACGTGCTAAAGCAAGCAGCTTTGTACGTCGCTTTTTAGATGAAAATGGCTTTTTAGATATCGAAACGCCAGTACTAACTAAAGCAACGCCAGAAGGTGCTCGCGATTACTTAGTACCAAGTCGTGTACACAAAGGTAGCTTTTACGCATTACCGCAGTCGCCACAGTTATTTAAGCAATTGTTGATGATGTCGGGTTTTGACCGTTACTACCAAATTGTTAAATGTTTCCGTGATGAAGACTTACGTGCTGACCGTCAACCTGAATTTACTCAAATAGATTTAGAAACCTCGTTCATGAGCTCTGATCAAGTACGTGGTATGACAGAAAAGATGATCCGTGAAATGTGGCAGTCATTACTAAATGTTGATTTAGGTGATTTCCCAATTATGCCTTACTCTGAGGCAATGAGCTTATATGGTTCTGATAAGCCAGACTTACGTAACCCAATGAAGCTAATTGATGTAGCCGATTTAGTAAAAGACGTAGAGTTTAAAGTATTCTCAGGCCCAGCAAATGATGAAAAAGGCCGTGTTGCAGTGCTAACTGTTCCAGGTGGTGCATCACTTTCTCGTAAGCAACTAGATGACTACACTAAGTTTATCGGTATTTACGGTGCTAAAGGTTTAGCATGGATGAAAGTAAATGACCGCGATGCAGGCGTTGAGGGCGTGCAATCGCCAATCGCTAAATTCTTAAATGAAGATGTGATCACGCAGTTACTTGAACGTACTAATGCACAAACAGGCGATATCATTTTATTTGGTGCGGATAAACGCAACACCGTAAATGAAGCCATGGGCGCACTTCGTTTAAAAATTGGTATTGATTTAGAAATCACTAATTTAGATAGCTGGGCACCACTTTGGGTTGTTGACTTCCCAATGTTTGAAGAAGATGACGAAGGCACATTACACGCTGTACACCATCCATTTACTGCACCAAAAGATATTAGTGCCAGTGAGCTTGAAGCAAACCCAGCAGCGGCTATTTCAGATGCTTACGATATGGTATTAAACGGCTACGAAGTGGGCGGTGGCTCGGTACGTATTCACAATGCAGATATGCAAGAAGCGGCATTTAGAATTTTAGGTATTGAAGCGCAAGAGCAACAAGATAAATTTGGTTTCTTACTTGATGCTCTTAAATACGGCACACCGCCGCATGCAGGTCTAGCGTTCGGTTTAGACCGTTTAGTTATGTTGTTATGTGGTACTGATAACATTCGAGACGTTATTGCTTTCCCTAAAACAACACAGGCATCGTGCTTATTAACCGATGCACCAAGCAAAGCTAACAGCGATTCGCTGACAGAGCTTGCAATTAGTGTAGTTGAGAAAGAATTACCAAACGAAGAATAAAGCTAGTTAAACCATAGTGTTTAGTTAGATCAAAACCCCTTAGGCTAAATACCTAAGGGGTTTTTTGTTTTGCATAACCCAATTTAGGTACTTTATATTTATAAGCGAGTTATTTAAAGAAAGTCATTATTTCCATCAGTCATTTTCAAACTTTACAGCAAATGAAAAGCGCTTTAGCGATATTTCTGATGAAGAAATATTCTCTTTTAAGACAATCATCTTTTATTAACATAATGGTGTTAGCACATGCTGTTAAAAAGAAAATTTTCAGGAAGTTATCAGTTCAAGTTTATTACTCATGTTACTAAACCAAGAACAAAAAAATATATTAACTTGAATCGGGGAGCTGCTTTGATCAAAGGCGAAACTAAAAAATAACTATTAAAGCACCTTTATAATATTAGGCTTATTATAAAGGTGCTAGATAGGAGAGTGGAGCAATAGTAATTGCTTAATTTATGCAAGATCTAACAGGATATGTGATCAAAAGAAAGATGCCAAATTAGCTGTTGTTTAAGCTAATTTGCAATTTTATATGTTTTGTTATGTTCACTTTTTAACAAGGATGTTAGTAATATAAATATGGAGTCTTTCCTGCTTTGTCAGCTAACGGTAACTTGGAGGTTCGCTGATGTCATTTTCTGAAATATTGAGAAAGATCAATAATCATATTGGTACTCATAAAGTCCATTTATGTCCCAAAGTAAAAGGCCGTTTAGTTAATTACGGAACTCCTCTTGCTAATGTAAAAATATCAAGAACACTTAGTTATTCTGATGGTAAATACACAAAAGATGAGTGTTTTACAGATAGCAATGGCGCATTTGAAATGCCAGAAATGAGCTTAAGATCCAGCCAACCTGCTTTGCTATTAGCTGAAAGGTTTACTTCTCAGAGGATATTTGCGCATTATGAAAATGATGTTTTCTTATTATGGTCAAGTGAGAATTCAGGTATAAACACGAAACCTGCATACGCAAAGAAGTTACGGACCTTAAATGGTGATATTTCTGACGAAGAAATCTTATTCTCTTTTAAGGATAATGATCTTTTTCATGAATATAAAGGCATTAGTATATGCCGTTGGAAAGAAAATTTTCAAGAAGTTAACAATGATGATCTATACAAGTTTATTGGTCAGGATAGCTAAACCAGAATAAAAAATATATCAACTTGAATGGGGGCTGTTTTTGTCAAAGGCGAAACTTAAAAGGTAACTATTAAAGAACCTTTATAATATCAAGCAAACTAAACACTTGTTAGATAGTAGATTGGAGCAATAGTAGTTGCTTAATTTATGCAAGATCTGACAGGATATGTGATCAAAAGAAAGATGCAAGAGTAGCTGTTATTTTAGCTAATTTGCAATTTTACATTTTTTTGTTATATTGCTTTTTTTACATGGATGTTGGCAATATAAATATGGAATATTTCCTACTTTGTCAGCTAACGGTAACTTTAAGGTTTGCTGATGTCATTTTCTGAAATATTAAGAAAGATCAATAATCATATTGGTACTCACAAAGTACATTTATGTCCCGAAGTGAAAGGCCGTTTAGTTAATAATGGTGCGCCTCTTGCCAATGTAAGAATATTAAGAACACTTAGTTATTCTGATGGTAAATACACAAAAGATGAGTGTTTTACAGATAGCAATGGCGAATTTGAAATGCCAGAAATGAGCTTGAGATCCAGTCAGCCTGCTTTGCTAATAGCAGAGAAAATAAGATGGCAGGAAATTACAGCTCAATACGGTGGCGACAACTTTATATTATGGTCAAGTAACCCTAGTGGAATTTCTGTTATTCAAGAGTATGTCGATAAGTTGAACTCGTTGAATGGCGACATTATTAATGAGGAAGTTTTTTTTTCTTTTAAAGGTACATCGTGTCAGAATTCGTACTGTGCAAAAAGTATCTGTCGATGGGACGACGATTTTGTTTTAATAGATCTTGAAGCCGATTTTGAACGGATGATAAGCGGAATTTTATAATAAGGATATTGGAATGAGTACAAATATGAATGTATTAACACCGGAGTTAGCAGCATTGTTTGCTTCGGTAGCTTATGATGTAAACCGTAACGGCGGAACTCAAACAAGTCTCTACCATAGTAGGTTGGCAGTAGGGTTTTCTTTTGAAAGTGATAATTTGCAAGCAATTAGTGGCAGTGTTTTAGAAAGAATATTTAAACATACAACTCCTTTCGGCTGTATAGCAAAAGGCAAACGAGGGCCATTTGAAGGTGACTTTGTAATAGCCTTAAGAGGGACGGAAAAGAAGCGTGATGTTATTACTGATTTACACTGTGGTGTGAATACATGCGCTAATGGGCAACCTGTTCATGCTGGATTTAATAACACTTTTAATTCATTAAAGCAGCAGCTTGAAGATTACTTCAAATTAGCCGCTTCGCAATCAAAAACAGGTCTAAATATTCATGTTGTTGGTCATAGCTTAGGAGGTGCGTTAGCTAATCTAGCTACAAACTGGTTAAAGAAACACTTTAACGCTAATGTAAAACTATATACCTTTGGTGCACCTAGAGTGGGGTATCCAAGCTTTGCACTAAAAACCGTTTATGCGACCGATAATGGTATCTATCGTTGTGTCCATGCAGGTGACCCAGTTCCGCTAGTGCCTGTATGGCCTTTTGTGCATACCGAGGATGAATACATATTGCATGGTGCACCGACGATAACACCAAAAGCTCACAGTATGACGGAAGAAACACCAGGGTATTTACATACTGCTAGTTGCTTTAAGAGCTATGCTGCAATCAATAAAGGGAAGGAATCTAGATTAAGACGACAAGTAAAACTTGATTATGATAAGCGCTTGCAGGCTAGGCCCACAACTCGTTGGGCAAGAACAATTGGCGAAGCAATTATAACTCATTTACATGCGTCAGGCAGATTACATGCGATACAAGCTGATATTTCAAATACCCTTACGGTTTACGATAAAATTGCAAAAGTGTTAGCAGACAGTATTGATATATCAAAAGGTAACGCCGAAGATGTAAGAGGTATTTTGGGGCACATTCTCTCATTTTGTGGATTACCCTTTAAAGCCATTGAATTAACTTACAAGTTTATAAGGAGTACTTTAACTCTAATGATAAACACCTTGACCAGTATGGCAAAACTAGCACTCAAAGGTTTATAGCACGGTGCTTGGTGTGGAAGTTAAGTAAGGCAGGTATTGATTGGCAGCTTTAATTGCAAGCAGTTCACACACATCTGCATGTATTACTGTTGCTTCGGTTACGAAGACCAATCAGCACAATAAGCTGTAGTAACTGCAAATTTAACTGCAATTATTATCGATGAAATACAATTGCAGTTTAGCCGCAAGAGCTTACGGCTAATACGTTATTATATTTACTATTAGCAAGCAGGGCCATTTTTGTTGCGCGCGCTAGCAAGTGCGCGAGCTATGCTCAGTAGCTCAGGCGAAATATCATCCGCGCCATCTTTAATTAGTTTAGTTACATCACCTGATGAATATAAACTATCACGCGGTGATTTAATCCCAAGCTCTCTCACAAAGTCTTTGGTTTTACCTGTACTGCCGGTTTCAATAAACTTAAAAATAATACGTTCGTTGTTACTTTTCGGCTCGGCTTGTAACACTTTAATTTCTTCTTGGTAGGCTTCAATTCTACTTTGTAGAATGTCGATGCGTTGTTCAATGCTGCTGTATGATTTCATGAATGGATTCTTTTGCGATAATAGTAAAACAATAATCGCTATTATCGCACAAATTAGTAAAGGAGCGTGCTAACCTTTATAATAAAAATTAATACTAGTTAAAAATATATAGATAATACAATGAAATGCATGTTAAAAATTATAAAAAAGCGTTTAATATTAAGTGCGCTGACTTTAAGCACTGCGCTATTTGCATCATCAAGTTATGCCCAAGACGATGTAGTGATTGATGATAGTCGTAATCGCTCTATACCTGTAAATATTACCCTACCAACTAACCACCTTAAGTGCAGCGCGCAAGTCAAATGCCCAGTGGTATTTATAAATGCGGGGTATGGCATTAGCCACAATGAATACACTTTTGCGAGTAAGTTATTTAATGCGCAAGACTATTTAAGCATTGCGGTAGCGCATGAGCTTAAAAGTGACCCTGCACTTAATGGTGCGCAGCCATACCTGACTACCCGTATGGAAAATTGGCACCGGGGTGTTGTAACACTCAAGTTTTTAGTCAACGAGCTAAGTGTTAAATACCCTGAGTATGAGTTTACAAAACTCACTTTATTTGGTCACTCAAATGGTGGAGATATCTCAGCCTTGTATGCAGCTATTTACCCAAATGAAGTAAGCCAATTAATTACGCTCGATCACCGCCGCATGTTATTGCCACGCAATAAAAACATACATGTGCTCACACTTCGAGGTAGTGATTACCCAGCCGATGCGAACGTGCTTTTAACCGACCAAGAGTTAACGGTTTATCCCGTTACGCAAACGTTTATAGCAGAATCACGCCACAACGATATGTACGATGGCGGGCCTAAATGGCTGGTGGATAGAATGAGTAAAGAGGTAGCGGCGTTTTTAGATAATTAGCTAAGATATATATCAAGCCAACATTATGCTGGCTTGATATATAAAGGTTTAAGCTGACGCAGAATTTTTAGTGCGATCAAACAAAGCATGTATATTATTGCAGGTTACCCTTGGGGTGTAGCAAACTGCTTTATTGGTTGTTCCTTTATTTCCATATCTTCTGTAGGAATTGTTAAAAGTGAATAGTTTGTTCTAATTGTGATGATATCGGCAAATTTACCATTAATGTACAAATTTACAAATGGGGTAAGTGTTCCCACCAGATACCTCTTACCTGGATCTAATGCAAACCTCTTTTCTATGCCTTTTAGTTCAATAAATTTGACTTCTAGGGGCTCGAATTCTAATGATGACAATTGCTTGTAGGCGCGTCTGCGTCCCTGTATGGGTTGCTCTGACATACCTGTATCTAAGTTATTCTCTTTTAAATCGTAATAACTATTTTCTTCAAATACATACATCGAGTTTAAATCGATTCCTTGCTTATTAAAAGCGAGAGAGCTTAGCTTAACTTTATATGGTGTTGTGTTAGCTAATCTGATATTCGTTATACACTTAGTATCTATATGACAAAAAGTGAAAGAGGAGGTAGCGATAGGACTTTCGATAGCTTCTTCATTAGCAAACGATGAGTAACTAATCAAACAAAATATAGTAATAATAATTCTTTTCATTGGGCTGCTCGTACTGCACTTTCAAATGCGTATGAAGAGGATAAAATTTCTTTTCTATCTTGGGCGCTTTGGTTTATTCGTGCGTTTCGAGCGATTATATTAAGCTCTTTCATAGCTGTTCTAGCGTTATATGCTGTATCTTCAGAAGTCCATACCGCGTGACTAAACTCGTGAACGATAGTATCAACTTTTCTGTCAGTTCCTACTTCGAAAAAGCTCTTACCAAACCCTATAATTCCATATCTATCATAATAAGTAGCATCTCCAAACCCTGTGCATTTATAAAGTTTATGAGGGGTTAAAAGCATTGAGCCGATAAGGTTTATTATTTTGCGTGCTTGGCGAATTAGAAATGTTCGTGTTGCCTCAAAATTAATTGAATTAATAAAACCATATTGTTTCATAATTGATTCGAATTTTTCTTTTTTCTTTTCATCTAAGTTAGCAGGGTTGTGTAATATATTAATAAAAGTTGTTAATGCTTTTGGGGTAATTAGCATAGCTATTTCAATTTGTTTTAGTTCAGATAAAGTTAACTCGATACCTGTTTTGTTTGTTACTTCGTAAATTGAAAAGTTATTGCGCTCATAGTAAGTATTTTTATTCATACTATTTATACCTATCCTTGGTTATATAATTTTACTAACAAACTACTAGAATTGTACCTATTATTCAACCTCTATATTTTATCTCAGATTGTGAGGTTGCTTCATTGAACATCTAAGATAGCGCAGCCACAGCTGCGCTATCTTAGATGTTCTTTAGTCACTCCACTAATTCACTCACCACCAAAGGGCTATTATGTAGCGTTTTATGCACAGGGCATTTATCGGCTATTTCGAGTAATCGATTTCGCTGAGCGTCAGTTAAATCTCCTTGTAAGGTTATTTTGCGGGTAATGGCCTCTAGATTGCCGGTTTTTTCGCAATCATCACAATCTTGGTTGTAATTGCGGGTATGGTTAAGCTCTACTTTTATATGCTCTAGCGGTAACTCTTTGCGACTTGCATACATGCGAAGTGTCATTGCAGTACACGCTCCAAGCCCAGCGAGTAAATGATCATAAGGGTCTGGGCCTAAGTTTTTACCACCAACATCAGTAGGCTCATCAGCAAGCCATGTATGGTTTTTAGTACTCACGTGCTGAGTGAATTGATGATCTTTTTCTTCAACTAATACACTGCCGTTAGTTAATTTTGCACTATAGGGTGTTTTCTCGTATTTAACATAGCGATTAGCCCACGTAGCAATGACATCGGCTGCGTAGTTAGCGTCTTCTTTATTGCTGAGTAAGTGATCGGCATTATCTAAACTTATAAAGCTTTTTGGATGCTTGGCTGCGGCGTAAATTTTTTCGGCTTCACTAATATTCACGGTGGCATCAATAGGAGAGTGCATAACCAACAAAGCACGCTTAAGCTTGCCTATATGGCTGTTATCGTATTTGGCGATGTCATCTATAAATTGCTTTTTAATCGTAAACTCACGCCCAGCTAAACACACTTTTGCTTCACCCGATTGGTTTATTTCATCTAAATGAGCAGCAAAGTTATGAGTAACATGCTGGGCATCTGATGGCGCGCCTATAGTCGTAATAGCTGACACTTCGGGTATATGCTCTGCTGCTGCAAGCACCGCAGCACCACCTAAGCTGTGACCTATTAATAACTGAGGTGCTTTAAAGTGTGTTCTTAAGTGATTGGCAGCAGCCACTAAGTCTTGAATGTTTGATGAAAAGTTACTGTTGGCAAAGTCACCGTCGCTATTACCAAGCCCTGTAAAATCAAAGCGTAATACAGCAATGCCTTGCTGAGTGAGTGCGCGGCTTATTCGTGTTGCAGCCGCTACATCTTTAGAGCAGGTAAAACAGTGGGCAAATAAGGCATAAAATTTCACCTCACCAGAGGGCTGTTCAAGTTGTCCAGCAAGTTCTAATTCACCGCTTTTAAAAGAGACTTTTTGTCGCATGGGAATACCTTAACTAATTGATAAAGTGTGTGGTGCTGATAAATAAGAGATTGGTACGGTGGGATGAAAATTCAATATTGGCATTATTTTGATCTCGATCAAGCTAGAAAGGGCTTGCCAATTGAGTGCGGACATATGTCCTTATAATTTCAAAGGGGTTTGTCTATCCTCGCACAGCATAAAAATGCAGCCTTTATTACTTGAATTAAGTAGTTAAGCTATATTTGAATGTAATACCAGTTTGCATAAACCTGTGATTAATTTAATGTATTAAGTCGTTGTTTATCGTCGTTTAAAAAACCTTATCTAGAACAAGTAGATATAATTTTTTTGCGTAGTTAGCATGTAATATTTAGTTAATTTAATGGATCTTTACTCAAGCGAATTGGTAAATGGCTTCTAACAACCTACTTACTGGAATGTACCATGCAATTACCCACAGTTGATTATAAAGCGGACGATGCGGCTGCGCAATTTGTTGAATCGTTGAGAAATACTGGTTTTGGCGTATTAAAAAACCATCCTATTCCGCAATCTTTAGTTGAGTCTATTTATAAAAATTGGCAAGACTTTTTTAACTCAGAGCAGAAGCATGAGTTTTTATTTTCAAAAGAAACGCAAGATGGCTATTTTCCACCGTCGGTATCAGAAGTTGCTAAAGGCCATACAGTAAAAGACATTAAAGAGTACTTTCATGTTTATCCTAAAGGCCGTGTTCCTGCTCAATTAGAAGCTGATGTGCGTGAGTACTACCGTTTAGCTAATGAATTTGCGGCAACATTATTAAGCTGGGTTCAGGCTGAAGCGCCTGAAGAAGTCCGTGCTAAGTTCTCTATCGATTTAAAAGATATGATTGCCCAGTCTGAGCAAACGTTGTTGCGTATTTTACATTACCCGCCAATGACAGGTGATGAAGAGCCAGGTGCTATTCGTGCTGCTGCGCACGGTGATATTAACTTATTAACCGTATTGCCAGCGTCAAACGAGCCAGGTTTACAAGTACAAAAAACCGATGGCGGTTGGTTAGATGTGCCATGTGATTTTGGTAGTTTAATTATTAATATTGGTGACATGCTACAAGAAGCATCAGGTGGCTATTTCCCATCAACGATTCACCGTGTAATTAATCCATCAGGTAAAGCAACAACCAAATCACGTATTTCATTACCTTTGTTTTTGCATCCTCGTCCAGATGTGGTGTTATCTGAACGCTACACAGCAGATAGCTACTTACAAGAGCGTTTACGTGAGCTAGGTGTAAAATAATCCTTTAGCATATGTAATGCTCAGGTAAATAAAAAGCGGCTGTTTAGCCGCTTTTTTAGTATTTGTGTGTATTGATTTGACACAAAGTAAATAATGGCATGCATTCTGAGCTACTAAAGGTATAATGCGCGCAACTGGCCACTTTGGCCTAATTTGAAATAGAGAGTTTATATGAGTTTTGATGGTTTAGGTTTATCACAGTCTTTAGTTAATGCGGTTTTAGAAAAGGGCTATGAAACGCCAACGCCTATTCAGGCTCAAGCTATCCCAGCAATTATTGCGCGTCGCGATGTAATGGCCGCAGCACAAACAGGTACCGGTAAAACCGCTGGTTTTACTTTGCCACTAATTGAGCGTTTATCGTCGGGCACTAAAGCAAAAAGTAATCATGTACGTGCGCTTATTTTAACGCCAACCCGAGAGCTTGCGTTGCAAGTAAGCGAAAACGTTGAAGAATACGCTAAGCATTCTGATGTGAGTTCGTTTGTGGTTTACGGTGGTGTAAAAATTAACCCACAAATGCAGCGCCTGCGTAAAGGGGTTGATATTTTAGTGGCCACACCTGGGCGCTTAATTGATTTACACAATCAAAACGCGGTTAAATTTGATAGCGTTGAAGTACTGGTTTTAGATGAAGCCGACCGTATGTTAGACATGGGCTTTATCCACGACATTAAACGCTTAATTGCAAAAATGCCTGAAAAACGTCAAAACTTAATGTTCTCAGCAACCTTTTCTGACGACATTCGTGCATTGGCCAAAGAGTTAATTAACGATCCGGTTGAAATTTCAGTCGCTGCCAAAAACACGACTGCTAAAAGCGTGACTCAATGCGTGTACGCAGTAGATAAAGCGCGTAAAACGGCCTTATTAAGCCATTTAATTCGTAGCAACAATTGGCAACAAGTACTGGTATTTAGCCGTACTAAACACGGTGCTAACCGTTTAGTTAAGCAACTGGAACGTGATGATATTGTTGGCGCAGCAATCCATGGTAATAAATCTCAGGGCGCACGTGTTAAAGCATTGGAAGGCTTTAAAAGTGGTGAAGTGCGCGTATTAGTGGCAACCGATATTGTTGCCCGTGGTTTAGATATTGTTGAGCTTCCACACGTAGTTAACTACGACTTACCTAATGTATATGAAGATTATGTTCACCGTATTGGCCGAACTGGTCGTGCGGGTGCATCAGGGCATGCCATTTCGTTTGTAACGGTCGACGATGCAGTGGATTTATACGGTATTGAACGCTTTATTGGCGAGTTAATTCCTCGTGCTGAAGAAGAAGGCTTTGAACCGGCTAACCCTGTTGCTGAGCGCGCCCTCGATGCTCGCCCACTGCCTGCTAAAAAGCCAAAGAAAAAACAACCATTTAATAAGCCTAAATCTGATAGCAGCAAACCTAATAGCAAAAAGCCTAACAATGGTGGCAATGGTACAGGCCCACGTCGTGGTGGCTCTAAAAAGCCAGCAGCAAAAACAGACGAGAATGCACAAAACCCTTGGGCAAAGCGTCAATCGGTAGGGGGCACTGGTCAGCGCCGTCGTCGTCCAGCAAATAACGACTAATTGTCACTGCGTTTAGTTAAACGCAGCTGCAAAAAAAGCGCTAGCTTTAAGGTTAGCGCTTTTTTTGTTTTTAATTTATCAGTAAGTAATTAATGCCTAGGCCAACAAACAGCGTAACGCTAACACTCAGTAACGTGCCTAGCATCACATATTCCGTGAGTTGTTTATCTTTACTGGCACTTAAGTCGCCAAATCTAAACACGGATTTGGCGGCAATTAAAAACCCAAGCCCAGCAAACTGATCTAATAAAATAAATGTCAGCATAAGTACTCGTTCGAGCATACCAATACTTTGTCCTGCTAAAGGGAGGCTACCATCACTAGAAAAGTGATTAGTTAAACGCTCTAACATCATTCTTATAAATACCGCACTGGGACTTAAAATAATAAGGTAACCAGTTATAACCCACAGCACTTT
Organism: Pseudoalteromonas sp. SiA1; assembly: GCF_018732205.1. Taxonomy (NCBI): domain Bacteria; kingdom Pseudomonadati; phylum Pseudomonadota; class Gammaproteobacteria; order Alteromonadales; family Pseudoalteromonadaceae; genus Pseudoalteromonas; species Pseudoalteromonas sp. SiA1. The sequence goes on from NZ_CP076084.1 coordinate 1,226,100, forward strand.
TTCGTTGAACAATAACGCCATAAAATTGTTAGTAAATTGCTGATTATCAGTGAGCCAAATGCTTATCACAACAAGGACGGTGATATGGGCAATTTGGTCTAATAAAAAAGGCACCACGCCTTTATTTGAATACGATTTTGCAATATCAATAAAGTAGTGGCTGATCATAATAATACTGGTGGCCAGTAATACGCTGCTTAGTTGTTGCCAGCCAAAGCTATATTCCCAAAGTGCAACAACGACAGCGCTGGTAACTCCGTGAATCAATACATGGTAGTAAAGTTTTTTTGCTTTAAAATGACGGGTGTTTCTGTCGTTTACCCAGCTCATGGGTTGCCAATAAAAATCAGCGAGTAAGTGGCCAATAATCAGTGCAACGAGTAATAGTGAAAATTCCATTAGTCATGTCCTTGCTGTATGCTTTTAAGCTGTTGTTGTGCATGTAAAATAAATCGTTCTATCAGCTGATAGTTAGCAAGATTAAGCAGCTTAGTAACGTTTTCTCGGCTGGTGTTGAGCTCATTAGCTAAGGCTGCATGGTTGTTATTAGTATGGGTTAAATATACATACAAAGCATTTGCTTGTTTTTGGGTTATTTTACACAGTAATACATCGACAAACGCTAGGTTTAGCTCAAAGCTCTCATCAACTGGTTGTTTTGCAATAGCAAATGTAAAGCGCTGGTTTGTCATTTTATCTAGCTCATGACCAGAGAGAGTAAACGCAGAGCCTGTAGCGGTTTTTATACTCGTACCAGGGTTATCTATGTGTCCCAATGCCATGCTTTGACGCAATTCATAGCCGGCAGATTTGAGCTGTAGATAGATAAGAATAGCGGTGGTAACTAACCGTTCACTTTTTTCTACTTGCAGCTGAAATGCATCCCCACGGTAAATATCCCAAGATGTTGTTTTATTACAATTTGCACGTAAACTTTGCTCTAGCTGATAAAGCATGGCATCGTATTGTTGTTTAGGTATTTTTTGCGATTTAATTATATCGCCGCTGATCACACCAATCATATAAATCCAGATAGATTATTTATATGTAACTAATTTTGGTTACATCTTAAAATGTAACCGTATTTGGTTACATTGGGTTTGGTAACTAATTTAGGTTACTTAACACGCAATTGCAAGTATTACTCATTAGGACATAATAATGACCTCACAACAAAGCAGTAAACCTCGTGTAGGTATTTTTGTCGATGTACAAAATATTTATTACACCTGTCGCGAGAGCTACGGTAAAAACTTTGATTACAATGCCTTTTGGCGAATGATAGAGCAACAATACGATATTAAATGTGCGTTTGCTTATGCAATATACCGAGGTGATGAAAAGCAAAATCAGTTTCAAAATATTTTGCGCGCTATTGGCTTTGAAGTAAAACTAAAACCCTTTATTCAACGCCGTGACGGCAGTGCCAAAGGCGATTGGGATGTAGGTATAACCATAGATATGTTAGAGCAGGGAAAGCAGCTTGATAAGGTTATTTTACTCTCGGGTGACGGTGACTTTGCGTTATTACTTGGGCACTTAAAAAATCAATACAATGTTCCGTGTGATGTATACGGTGCTGATAAATTAACCGCAGAGGTACTTAAGCAAAGTGCTGAGCAATTTCATTTAATTGACAATCAGTTACTACTTTAAAAAGTATAAGCGCTGCGTTGGTTCGGTGTATTTTTGAGCAGAATGCCCACCTTCAACATGAGCATTTTTAATACAGCGGGTGCATAGATTAATTAAGCCTAATTTAGGCTTTTTTTATGGCGGTAATAAATTGGGTTTAGTGGATGATTATGGTAATTTTAAGAATCAATTAGTATCAAGGAATTACATGCTTAACTACAGTAATATGCCATTAGACAGAGGCTCAAATGCGCGCAAAGACCCTACTTGGGTAGACGCAAAAAAAACAGCAGACAGCTTATGGCTTTTAGTTAAAGGCAATCACACCTTATTTGCTAACAGTAGCCCTGAGGTGGTGTATTTGGCTTACCTACAGGTGGCACATTTAGATTTAACGCAGGCTATTTTTTTAGGTTCAAATGAGCAGGATAATGCCGTATTTGCGCTAGATGTAACCGCACTCGAAGAGTCGTTATTAGCAACGATTATTGATGGCGCCCAGTTTGCAGATATTCGCCAGTTTGGTACACAGGTGGCGCTTGAAGATGGCTCAAATGCAGCGCTTGCCCGTGGGTTGTGTTACTGGCATGCCACTCATAGTTTTTGTGGTCGTTGTGGTACCAAAAATCACTTAGTTGAAGCGGGTCACTCTCGATTATGCGACAATCCTGCGTGTTTGCACCAGACTTTTCCGCGTACCGATCCTGCGGTTATTATGGTAGTAACTAGAACATTTTCTGATGGGATTGAACGCTGCTTATTGGGTCGCCAAGCAACTTGGCCAAAAGGATTGTATTCATCGCTTGCAGGCTTTGTTGACCCTGGTGAAACCCTTGAGCAAACCGTGATCCGAGAAGTAAAAGAAGAGGCGGGTATTACTGTGGAAAAAGCTGAATATATTGCTTCGCAACCTTGGCCGTTTCCTTCGTCAATTATGCTAGGTTTTATTGCCACAGCAAGCAGTGATGAAATAAGCACAGAGCAAGATGAACTTGAAGATGCAAAGTGGTTTTCTCGCGAAGAACTTGCGCAATTTAAAGATTGGCACCATCAAGGGGAGCATTTAAAGCTACCTAGAGCTGATTCAATTTCGCGTTATTTAATTGAATATTGGCGTACTCAGATAGAAGGATGAATCATGTCGAGCAAAAATAAAAATACTCAGTTAGTCTCATCAGGGCGCAAAAAAGCGTACACCCATGGCGTAGTCAATCCTGTGGTACAGCGCGCTTCAACGATTGTGTTTGATTCTGTGAGTGAGCTTAAAGAAGCGGCTAAAACACGCGGTGATAAAACGTTATTTTATGGCCGTCGTGGTACCACTACGCATTTTGCCCTGCAAGAGGCAATTACTGAACTCGAAGGGGGTGAAGGCTGTGCCTTATACCCATGTGGCGCGGCAGCGATAAGCCAAACATTGTTATCGTTTTTAAAGTCCGGTGATCATATTTTAATAGTGGATACTGTTTACGAGCCAACCCGTGATTTTTGCGACAAGATTTTAGCGGGGCTGGGCATTACTACGACCTATTATCCGCCCATGATTGGCGCAGATATAAAAGAGTACATTCAAGACAATACCAAAGTGTTGTTTTTAGAATCTCCGGGTTCAATTACCATGGAGATTCAAGATGTTCCCGCTATGGTGCAAGTTGCAAATGATCATAATGTGATGACGGTGCTTGATAACACTTATGGTAATGGTTTGCACTATCGCCCACTTGAACATGGTGTTGATATTAGTATTCAAGCGGCAACCAAATATATTGTAGGTCATTCAGATGTGATGATGGGCGTAGCTGTAGCGAATAAAAAATATTGGCCAACACTTCGTGAACACTCTTATTTACTCGGGCAATGCACCAGTGCAGATGATGCGTATTTAGCACTACGAGGTTTGCGTACCATGGCGGTGCGATTAAATCAGCATGAAAAAGCGGCTATTGAGGTTGCTAAATGGTTAGAGCAGCACGAGTTAGTTGATCATATTCGCCACCCAGCATTTGAAACATGTCCTGGGCATGAATTTTTCAAACGCGATTTTGACGGTAGTAATGGTTTGTTTTCGTTTGTAATGAAAACCGGTAACCAAAAGGCCATTGATGCTTTTTTAGATAGCTTGCAGCATTTTAAAATGGGCTTTTCTTGGGGAGGCTTTGAGAGCTTAGTAACGGCAAACCTATCAATGAAAGGGCTGCGCTCGCAAACAGGATGGGAGCATGGACCTGTTATTCGTTTGCACATTGGCTTAGAAGATGCTGAAGATTTAATTGCCGACTTACAGCAAGCATTCGCTATTTATGAGCAACATTTATAATTACTAATTGTTTAAATTACATTATTTGTTACAAAGCCTACCTCTGAGTAGGCTTTTTTTTGCTAGCAATTCAACGTGTTTACACTTAGTGTTGTTAAATAACGCTTATTTTAAAGCATGAACAACGTCATTAAGGATAGTCAATGGCAACACCATTACCAATAAACGTAGGGCGCTTAACTCAAATTGCGGGTTTTGAGCTTGTACGTATGTTTTTAACTAAACGAGGACTTATTGCACTGGCGGCTTTCGCGCTAGTGTGGCTTGTTATTTTACGTTACCCCATAGGGCAGGCAGTGGGCATTATCAGCTCCCCCGATTTTGAACAAATAGCCCGTGATATTTCCGGCTCTATTGGATTAAATAAGTTACTTGATTGGCCTGAAGCCGAATTTGCTATGTATTGGCTAATTGCTTTGTATAGTTTTCCTGTTTTTAGCTTATTTATTTGTAGTGATCAAACTGTGGGTGACAGAGAGAGGGGGACTTTAAGGTTTTTATCACTGCGCTCAACCCGCTTTGAAATACTCTTTGGTCGATTTTTAGGGCAGTTAGCGGTACTAACCTGTTTAGTTGGCATTACATTGGTAGCGACATTGGCGGTGCTCGGGTTTCGCGATCCGAGCTTACTTGCTGGTGGCGTTGGCCGTGCAGTTTCAATATTTTTAATTCTCATTGTTACTTTTGCGCCGTTTGTTGCGTTAATGAGTTTGATTAATACTTTTGCGAGCTCATCTCGCTTATCTATTGTGTTAGCCATTTTATATTTTACAGCCGGTGGCATTATTGTTGGATTGCTGGAGTGGCAAATACCCGCATTAAGTGTGCTTGATTATTTATTCCCTGGTGTGCAAATAGAGTTATTAGCCGGACAGAACTTACCGCTATTGAGTGCATTGGCTATTCCGCTTGTGCAAACAGCGGTGCTACTTGTGGTTGCGCAACGTGTTTTTGCAAGGAGCTCACTATGAAATCATTAATCACAGGGCGTAATTTAAGTAAATCGTACGGCTCAAAACTGGCTCTTAATAATGTGAATTTTGAGATTCAAAAAGGTGCTCCCGTTGCGCTTGTTGGCCCTAATGGCGCAGGAAAAACTACTTTATTTAGTTTGCTGTGCGGCTATATAGCCCCTAGCATGGGAGAGCTTGAAATACTCGGCCATAAACCAGGCAGCGCTGCTTTATTTAATAAAGTGAGTGCATTACCGCAAGATGCCCAGCTTGATCCGCGTTTTAATATAGATAAACAACTTAGTTTTTATGCCAAGCTACAAGGCATGAGTACTAAGCAAAGCCACGTAGAGGCACTTCGTGTGCTTGATTTAGTGGGCCTTAGCGAAATTGCAAAAAACCGCGCTGGGGATTTATCCCACGGTATGCGCAAGCGTGTAACCATAGCGCAAGCATTAATTGGCTCACCACAAATTGTAATGTTAGATGAAGCCACGGCAGGGCTTGATCCTATTCATGCCAGAGAAGTGCGCGAGTTGGTATCTCAGTTAAGTGACCAAGCGACGTTTATTTTAAGTTCACATGATTTAACTGAATTAGAACGACTGTGTTCCCAAGTACTCCATTTGGATAAAGGCGTATTAAGCGAGCACCAAACTAAAGCAGTGAACACCGATAAGCACTTTTACACCTTAATGCTTAGCGACGTGTATCAAAATGTGGAGCAACAACTCCAAGCACTTGAGGGGGTGAGTCGTGTTTATATGAGCCAGCACAAAGAGTACGTGATTGAGTATCAACCAACCAGTGATCCGCTCGATATAGCACTATTGCAATTTTGTCGCCAACATAATTGGCAGTATCGGCAGTTAGTAAATGGCCATACATTAGAAAATCAAATATTTAAACAGGAGAAACTATAATGGGACTATTTAGTGGTTTAATGGGTAATGCCAGTGAAGTGGATGACGCTGATTTAGAGAAAGTGTTGGCAAATACCCTTATTGAAGGTGAGCAAGTTGAAAAAGCGTATAAAGTTGTCCGTGATATGTTTATCTTTACTAATAAGCGACTTATTTTAATCGATAAGCAAGGCGTGACAGGGTCTAAAATGGAAATGATCAGTATTGCCTATTCTAAAATTACTAAATTCAGTAAAGAGAGTGCAGGGCACTTTGATTTAGACGCCGAGTTAAAAATATGGGTAGGGTCAGATCCAACGCCTATTAGCAAGGACTTTAAAGCAGGTGATAACATAAATGATGTTTATAGGATAATCAGCCAGTATTCATTATAGAAACAAACAAAAATCGGTGTAAAATTAAAGTAATTGTTTACAGCTTGTTGCGATTACTTTAACATAAATTACTCCAACACTTTCTTACAAATTCCCTAACAAATACAATTGCTTGATTCAGTTTTCGTTCAGTTTCGCGGCGTTAGCATACCCCCACTTTAGCAATGTAGTTAAAGTACAAAAACAATGTACATAGGGATGTTTCATTATGAAAAAGTTAGCAATTATTATTTCAGGTCTTTTATTATCAAGTGCTGCACACGCTGCAGATAGCTATCAATCAATCAGTAACTTAGGCTACACAGATACTGATAACAACGATACTATCAGCGTGGACTCTACTTACTACTTCTCTCCAAAGAGCACACTAGGTCCATACGACCAATTCGAATACATTAACAAGCAAAGCAACGTATTTGGTGGCTACGCTGATGACGATTTTGGCGATGTGACTGCTATTGGTGGTGAATACTTCGTTGAAGATTTTGTTGTTGGTGCGTCTTACCAAAATGCTGATTACAACTCTAACAACGAGTCATACACACTTTCTGCTGGTTACTTCTTCAACCCTGACTTACTTGCAAAAGTAAGATTTGTTGATCAAAAAGATGGTGATAACGTTACATTCTTTTCTTTAGCATACAACCACATGCTAAACGATACAGATTACGTAGGTATCACTGTAGAATCAGATGATGATTTTGATTCTCGTTCAGTAGCTGCTAAATACTTTGTTGATTTACAACAAGGTAACTACTTAACAGTAGAAGGTACATTTGTAAGCCTTGACGAAGCAGATGATCAATGGAACGTAGAAACAAACTACTACTTCTCTAAAGCGACTTCTGTATTTGCAGCTTACGATAAAGAAGACAACTACAGCTTTGGTGCTCAACACTTCATCAATAAAAACATTGGTTTAAAAGTGGGTTACGGCAACAACGCAGATGACTCAGATAACGATGCTTACTTTGCTAACATGCGTTTTCAGTTTTAATTAAATAATTAAAACCAGTTAAGTAGTAAAAAGCCCACATTTTGTGGGCTTTTTGCTGTGTGTAATAAATTAGTGACTTTACTCATCGTTATATTTTAATCGCAATAGAATAACTTCATCATTTAGTGGCACTCGTCTGACAGCCCATTGTATTTAAATTAAGATCGGTCATAATTAAATCAGTGTTTTTATAACTGTAAAAGGAATGTGCTCATGTCAGTATTTATTATATTACTGGTTGTGGTGGTCGTGGTGTTTGCGATTAAAGATATCCGCCTTAATTTAATTACTCGACCTACTTTTAAGATGTTTAAAAAGGTGTTGCCGCCATTATCGCAAACAGAGCGAGAAGCCATGGAAGCGGGCGATGTTTGGTGGGATGGCGAGTTATTTAGTGGTGAGCCTGACTGGCAAAAATTACATAATTATCCGCGCCCTAAGTTAAGTGAAAAAGAAACTGCATTTATAGATAATCAAGTTGAAACTTTATTAGCCATGCTTGATGACTATAAAATTGTACAAAAAGACAAAGATTTACCTAAAGAGGTTTGGGACTTTTTAAAAACCGAAGGGTTTTTTGCAATGATCATCCCTGAAAAATTTGGGGGTCTTGAATTCTCTGCTATTGCTAACTCTACGATAGTGTCAAAAATTGCGACTAAAAGCTTAACGGCCGCCGTAACGGTCATGGTGCCAAATAGCTTAGGTCCTGGTGAGTTATTACTGCATTACGGAACAACTGAGCAACAAAATCGTTGGTTACCTAGCCTTGCAAAAGGCGACGATGTACCTTGTTTTGCATTAACGGGCCCAGAGGCTGGCTCTGATGCTGGCAGTATCCCAGATTCAGGCGTGGTGTGCAAAGGCGAGCATGATGGTAAGGAAGTGTTGGGACTGCGTTTAAATTGGTCAAAACGTTACATTACCCTTGCGCCTGTGGCGACTGTGTTAGGTCTTGCATTTAAAATGTACGATCCAGATGGATTGTTAGGCGATGAAAAAGAGCTCGGAATTACGTGTGCACTTATTCCAACTGATCACCCAGGTGTTAAAACAGGAGAGCGTCATTACCCACTTAACATGGCGTTTATGAATGGCACAACGTACGGTAAGGATGTATTTATTCCGCTTGATTGGATTATAGGTGGCCAGCAAGGGGCAGGGCGCGGTTGGCGCATGCTAGTAGAGTGTTTAAGCGCAGGGCGTGGTATTTCATTACCGGCATTAAGCACTGCAACAGGGCACTTGGCAGCTAAGATGACCTCGGCTTATACGGTTGTACGCCAACAGTTTGGCGTGTCAATTGGGCAATTTGAAGGCGTACAAGAAGGGTTGGCACGTATTGGTGGACTAACTTATGCATTGGAATCATGCCGATTAATGACCGCAGGTGCAATTGATTTAAAACTTAGCCCGTCAGTAGTGACTGCTATTGCAAAGTACCACATGACAGAAATGGGTCGAACGGTAATGAATGATGCAATGGACATTCATGCAGGTAAAGGGATTCAGGTTGGGCCTAATAACTATTTAGCACACGGTTATATGGGTATTCCCGTCTCTATTACCGTAGAGGGCGCCAATATTCTTACCCGTAACCTTATGATATTTGGCCAAGGTGCAACCCGTTGTCATCCTTTTGTGTTAAAAGAAATGGAAGTTGCAGCAATGGATGACGATGATGCTGCACTTGAGCAATTTGATGGCTTGTTAATGAAGCACATTGTATTTGCACTGAGTAATGCAAGTATGGCCTTGGTGCATGGTTTGACTCGCAGCTACTTTGCCAAAGCGCCTGTGTGTGGAGAGACGGCCGTCTATTATAAACAATTAGGTAGAATGAGCCGAGGATTGGCGTTTACAACGGATGTTGCAATGTTGATGTTAGGTGGTGAACTTAAACGTAAAGAAATGATATCGGCACGTTTAGGCGATGTGTTAAGTCATTTATATATTGCATCAACGGTATTAAAGCGTTTTGAAGATGAAGGGCGTCAACAAGCTGATTTGCCTTTTGTAAAATATGCTATAGAGACATCGTTATATGCAATAGGCCAAGCATTTGATGGCTTCTTTAAAAACTTTTCTAATCCAGTGATTAACTTTGCACTTAAGCGTATTGTTTTTCCATTAGGTAACCATTATCACAAACCAAGTGATGCTATTGCCCAGCGTATTTGCGAGCACATGACTCAACCAGGGGTATTTAGAAATAGACTTACCCATTTGTGTTATGTGGATGAAAATGCCGGAACGGGTGTTATGGAAAATGCTTTCTTAGCAATGCACGATATGCACAATCAATTTAAGCAGTTGAAACAGTGGCAACGAAAAGGCAAGGTGCCTGCCACCTATGATATTGAACAAGCGATTGATTACGCACTTGAACATGAGTTAGTAACTAAAGTTGATGGTGAAGCAATGCATCATGCCAATAAGCTAAGAATGCAGGCTATTGCGGTTGATAACTTTAAACCTGAAGACATTTAACACTGGATTATAATAATGTAGATAATAAAAAAAGCCTTAAGTTTATGATTTAAGGCTTTTTTTATGTTGTGTATTTTTTTAAGCTCGAATATACGGTTATCGTTACTAAGGCTCTGAATGACTGATCAGCGCCCGTAAGGATCGGCGATGATTTTATCTACGTACCACTTACCTTTTATTTTAAGCATTTCGATGCTGCGGAAATCATCGATTTTTTTACCATTAAAATAACCGGTAAACACAATGTTTATTTTAGCCTGATTGCCATACTGTTCTCGCAGGCTTGAATTTGACATATCAATTTCAATCACAACTTCATCGTATTGTAAATTAATAAGACTACGCGCAAACTGTTTGGCCGTCCCATACGATTTCATTATGCGGGCTAATTTAGGCGTTGCGAAATCGCTGGCTTTTTGCAAGTTATGCTGGTTATAAAGCGCATCAAAATACACAGTAGCAGTGTCGCCTGGACGATCATTGTCAATATACTGCTCTTTAGGTTTAGTATTTTCATTACAGCCAACGATCAAAATACTAAAAATGAGCACAAAAATGGTTAAAATTGTTTTCATATTTGGTCAGGTTGATTACTTATACATAAAGTGTGTGATGGAATGGAGAAGATGTAAAGAGGAGTGAACTAAATAGATAGTAACTTATTAAAAAAGCAATAAAAAAGGATGTTAAAAAACATCCTTTTTTAATCAGAACGCTCGATTATTGAACAAGCTCTTGTTCGCTAAACTCTTCGTCAAACATCGGGCTTGATAAGTAACGCTCTGTTGCACTTGGCAAAATAACCACAATATTTTTATCTGCATTTTCAGGACGTTCAGCAATACGTTTCGCTGCAACCACAGCTGCACCTGATGAAATACCAACTAAAATCCCTTCTTTTTTCATTAGCTCGTGACACATTGCTATACATTCTTCATTAGAGACTTGCTCTACACCATCAATTATTGATAGGTCTAAATTCCCAGGAATAAAGCCTGCACCAATACCTTGAATCTTATGTGGCCCAGGTTTTACTTCTTCACCAGCAAGTGTTTGGCTAATTACCGGAGAGTGGCTTGGCTCTACAGCGATTGATTTTACATTTAAGCCTTTTTCTTTTTTAAGATAACGGCTTACACCTGTGATAGTTCCACCAGTACCAACGCCTGCAACAAAGAAATCGATTTTGCCATCAAGTGCATCAAAGATTTCTGGGCCAGTTGTTTCAAAGTGAATTTTAGGGTTTGCAGGGTTTTCAAATTGTTGTAATAAAATAAACTTTTCAGGGGCTGATGCTTGAATTTCTTTGGCCTTAGCAATAGCACCGTTCATACCTTTAGCACCGTCTGTTAGTACAAGATTAGCACCGAGTGCTTTTAATAGCTTACGACGTTCTAAGCTCATGGTGTTTGGCATTGTAAGCGTTAATTTGTAGCCGCGTGAGGCTGCTACGAATGCCAGTGCAATGCCCGTGTTACCTGATGTTGGCTCTATAAGCTCTTTATCTTTGGTAAGTTGACCTGATTTTTCAGCTTCCCAAATCATCGATGCACCAATGCGGCATTTAATACTAAAGCTTGGGTTACGCGACTCAACTTTAGCGTATACATTCCCACCTGTAACACGGTTAAGTTTTACCAACGGTGTGTTACCGATGCTTAGTGAGTTATCTTCAAAAATAGTAGACATAATGTTCCTTTAGGTACAATCTGATCAACACATTAACAGTTAGTCTGTTAACTTTATAAGCCTACTTTACTGTGAGATAAAAAAAGTTAAAGTAAGCTTTGGCTATAACATATATTAATTCCGCTTATAACGGATTGAACTAAAAACTTAACCTGTTATTTTTTTAGTTATTAAAAAGGTGAACTTGAAGCCATTTGTTCGTTTTTAACTTTGTACTGTATTTTTTGTTTATGTAGTCGTTATTTAAACAAATCAACACTACATACTTATATTTTGTTGGTTAATTGTGCAAATGAACTGCGGTTGAACAGTTTATTGACACAAACTATTCAAAACATGATAAAAACACACTATCTAAATTCAATAAAGTAATCACCATGAAGTTAATCTTAAAATTAATTGCCGGTATTGTGGCCGGTATTTTAGTCGGACTCTATATTCCCTTAACTGGCGTTGAGCTTTTATACACAGTAAAAGAGCTTATTGGCCAGCTTATTAGTTTTACAATTCCACTGATTATTTTGTTTTTTATTGCCTCTGGGATTGCCGGGCTTCCTAAAGGGTCTGGGCATTTACTGGGAAAAACGGTTGGTTTTGCTTACGGCTCAACAATTATTGCCGGTACCTTAGCGTTTTTATTAGTCACAGCGATTATTCCGTTCCTAAGCGGTGGAATTTCATTTGAAGCTGAAGCCGTCACCGAGGTAGGTAGCTTTATTGACTTAGAAATTCCACCATTAATGGGTGTAATGACTGCTTTAGTCACAGCCTTTGTATTTGGTATTGGTATGAGCCAGCTAGGTTTAGACACATTAAAAACGGTGTCTGATCAAGGGCGCGATATTATAGATGGTTTACTTGCTAAAGTAATTATCCCAGCATTACCTTTTTACATTGCGGGTGTGTTTGCTGAAATGACCGTGGCAGGTACCGTTGTTGATACATTACAGGCCTTTGGTGTAGTACTCATTGCCGCATTAGTGATGCATTGGTTATGGTTGAGTGTGCTTTATATTGTATCGGGCCTATTACTTAAGCGTAATCCTATTGAGCTAATTAAAAACATGCTACCTGCGTACTTTACTGCATTAGGAACCATGTCGAGCGCGGCAACCATTCCAGTCTCTTTGCAATCAAGTAAAGCAAATAACGTTAAAGAAGATGTAGCTAACTTTACAGTCCCATTATGTGCCACTATTCATCTATCAGGTTCAACAATTACAATAGTTACTTGTGCTATGGCTGTGATGTTTTTATCGCCTAGCATGGAAGTACCTTCACTAATGGCTATGTTGCCATTCATTATGATGCTAGGTGTGGTTATGATTGCTGCACCAGGTGCCCCAGGTGGCGCGGTAATGTCGGCGTTAGGTTTATTAACTAGTATGCTTGGTTTCAACGAAGGTGCAGTGGCACTAATGATTGCGCTGTACCTTGCACAAGATAGCTTCGGCACTGCGTGTAATGTAACTGGCGACGGTATCATTGCTTTGTGGGTAGACCGTTTTAGTGAAAAAGCCTCAGCTTAAATCACTATGGCGTATTTACCTACGATAGGTAAATACGCTTTGACAATATTGGGTCATAGCGACCGACGGCGAAAGCATAATATTAGTTATGGTTTCGTCGTATCTATGCTAATGTTGAAAATTAATTTTGTTAACTTGCATCTTATTAGGCTAGTGAGGGTGTTCCATTGATTAACGTACTTTTAGTTGATGACCATGAACTTGTGCGCACGGGGATCAGACGTATTCTTGATGACATACGTGGTTTTAAAGTAATAGGTGAAGCTAAAACAGGCGAAGAGGCTGTACAGTTTTGTCGTCAACATGCGCCAAATATAGTATTAATGGATATGAACATGCCTGGTATGGGCGGGCTTGAGGCAACTAAAAAGATTTGCCGTTATTGTCCCGATGTAAAAATTATTGTGCTTACAGTTAATTGTGAAGACCCATTTCCGAGCAAGGTTATGCAAATTGGTGCTCATGGCTTTTTAACCAAGGGGGCAGGATCTGATGAAATGGTGCGTGCTATACGTTGCGTGCATGCAGGGCAACGTTATATTGCGCCAGAAATAGCACAGCAAATTGCGCTTGCACAGGTTACTGGGCGAACTGATGAAAACCCATTTCAAAGTTTGTCTGAGCGTGAACTGCAAATTATGCTGATGATCACCAAAGGTGAAAAAGCACAGGATATTGCTGAGCGCTTAAATTTAAGCTCTAAAACAGTAAACAGTTATCGCTATCGTATGTTTGAAAAGCTTAACGTAGGGGGCGATGTCGAGCTTACTCATTTAGCCATACGTTACAAAATGATTGATATAGATATCTCTTACTAGTCGATATATATGTCTGAATTTGATCATGCCCAGTTTTTAAAAACATTATCGAGTGAGCCTGGCGTTTATCGCATGCTCGATAATGACAACCAAGTTATTTATGTCGGTAAAGCTAAAAGTTTAAAAAAGCGGGTGAGCAGTTACTTTCGCAGCAACATTACCGACAGCAAAACCCGTGTTTTAGTGAGTAATATTTGTAATATTGAAGTCACACTTACTAATACAGAAACAGAAGCGCTTCTGCTTGAAAATAACCTCATTAAGAAATATCAGCCACGTTATAATATTCTGTTACGTGATGATAAATCGTACCCGTACATATTACTCACGAATCATAAGCACCCTCGTTTAGCCTTTCATCGTGGTAGCAGAAAAGTAAAAGGCGAATATTTTGGCCCGTTTCCAAGCGCTGGAGCCGTATCAGAAAGTTTGCGCTTAATGCAAAAAATATTTCCGGTACGTCAATGTGAAGACGCTTACTACCGTGCGCGTAGTCGGCCATGCTTGCAATACCAATTAAAACGTTGCTCTGCGCCGTGTGTTAATAAAGTCTCTGAAGATGAATACGCGCAGCAAGTTGATTATGTCCGTAAATTTTTAACCGGTAAATCCCATGAAGTAATAGCCGATCTTATCGCTAAAATGGAAAAAGCCAGTGAGCAGCTTAATTTTGAACTCGCAGCTAAAGTTCGCGACCAAATTATGCTATTGCGTAAAATGCAGGAGCAGCAGTCTATCTCAGGTAATTTTGCTGAAATGGATGTTGTAGGTTTTGCCCATTTAAATGGCTTAAATGGGATTCATCTACTAATGATCCGCGATCATAAAGTGCTGGGTAGTAAAACTTACTTTCCAAAGGTGCCTAAAGACTCACAAGAGCAGGAAATCTTAACCTCTTTCTTAGGCCAATATTACTTAGCACCGGGAGCAACAGGACGCATTGCCAAAGAAATCATCTTACCATTTGAAATAGAAGAAAGTGATGCACTAGGTGAAGCCTTGACTCAAATTAGTGAACGTAAGGTATCGCTTAAAGTGGTTACCCGTGGTGAGCGTGCACAGTACTTACAGTTAGCGAATAAAAACGCATTAAATAGTATTACGGTTAAGCAAAGCACTCAAGACTCTATAAACAAGCGTTATGCTCAATTAAAGGCTACCTTGCGTCTTGATGACATTAATCGCATGGAATGTTTTGATATCAGCCACACCATGGGTGAAAACACCGTGGCCAGTTGTGTTGTCTTTGATTCTCAAGGGCCTAACAATAAAGAATATCGTCGTTACAACGTCACGGGCATAACTGGTGGCGATGATTACGCCGCTATGGAATTTGCACTAAACAAACGTTATAACAAGTTAGTGGATGAAGATAAAATTCCTGATGTGATTTTTATTGATGGTGGTAAAGGCCAATTAGGTAGGGCAGAACAATACTTTGAAAACTGGCCGCATGCAAAAATGCCACTATTAGTTGGGGTTGCAAAAGGCACTAGCCGTAAACCAGGCCTTGAAACTTTACTTATTGACGGTGGGCGTAAAACTATTCCTATGGATTCTGATGCACCCGCACTGCATTTAATTCAGCATATTCGCGATGAGTCACATCGCTTTGCTATTGCAGGACATCGAAATAAGCGTCAAAAACAGCGAACTCAGTCGCTATTAGAAGAAATAGATGGCGTTGGTTCAAAGCGTCGACAAACATTATTAAAATATTTAGGGGGCATGCAAGGCGTAAAAGCTGCTAATATAGAACAGCTAAAGAAAGTTCCTGGGATCAGTCCTGACATGGCTGAGAAGATATTTAACCATTTGCATGACAAGGGCTAGCCCTATGTGCGAATATAGAAAAAAAGACATATCCAAGTAGTTATGTGGAATATTCCAAACACACTCACAACGTTTAGACTCTTTCTTATCCCCATTTTTTTGGTGATATTTTATATGCCTTATTCATGGGCATTCTTTGTTGCTGCCTTTATTTTTTGGCTTGCTTCAATCACAGACATACTCGATGGCTATTTAGCGCGTAAGCTTGAACAATCAACGCCTTTTGGTGCGTTTTTAGACCCTGTTGCTGATAAAGTAATGGTGTGCGCTGCTTTGGTTGCTTTATCTGAGCATTATCAATCTTTGTATATGACTATTCCTGCACTTATTATTATAAGCCGTGAAATTGTTATATCGGCGCTACGAGAATGGATGGCTGAGCAAGGCAAACGCGGCAATGTAGCTGTATCCGATATGGGTAAGTTAAAAACCGCAGCGCAAATGTTAGCCATTATTGGCCTAATTTGGCAGTACGATACCTGGATGATGTATTTAAGCTATGGCTTACTTTATATAGCGACGTTTTTAACGCTCAGTTCTATGGTGCAATATTTAGTTGCAGCATGGGCAGAATTGACCAAAAATTGATTGTAAACGTCTAATAACGCACCATTTTAGATAAAAAATAATCAAACAGTTCAAAAGTAGCATTTTTTGTGTTGACGCGTTTAATAATCTCTGTAGAATGCGTCCGTGTTGAGAGGGCATAGCCCCCTAGATAAACAAAGCGGCACTAGCTCAGTTGGTAGAGCGCGACCTTGCCAAGGTCGAGGTCACGAGTTCGAGCCTCGTGTGCCGCTCCAGTTTATCTTAAAGCTAACCTAGTATTGAGGCGGAATGGCAGAGTGGCCATGCACCGGATTGCAAATCCGTTTACCCCGGTTCGACTCCGGGTTCCGCCTCCAATCAACACTCCACACGCTTTAATTAGCAAACTCGATGCCCGAGTGGTGGAATTGGTAGACACAAGGGATTTAAAATCCCTCGACTAACAAGTCGTGCCGGTTCAAGTCCGGCCTCGGGCACCACGTTGTGGTTTGGTTACATACACCAATATGTAACTTATAAAAAATCTTATTTAGAATTAATATGATGCGGCACTAGCTCAGTTGGTAGAGCGCGACCTTGCCAAGGTCGAGGTCACGAGTTCGAGCCTCGTGTGCCGCTCCATATTAGTTTTATCCACTTGCTTTAAATAGCAAACTCGATGCCCGAGTGGTGGAATTGGTAGACACAAGGGATTTAAAATCCCTCGACTAACAAGTCGTGCCGGTTCAAGTCCGGCCTCGGGCACCACTTTGTGGTTTGGTTACATACACCAATATGTAACTTATAAAAAATTATTTAGAATTAATATTATGCGGCACTAGCTCAGTTGGTAGAGCGCGACCTTGCCAAGGTCGAGGTCACGAGTTCGAGCCTCGTGTGCCGCTCCAAATTATTTGATATGTTTAGGCGGAATGGCAGAGTGGCCATGCACCGGATTGCAAATCCGTTTACCCCGGTTCGACTCCGGGTTCCGCCTCCAAATAATTACTCCACACGCTTTAATTAGCAAACTCGATGCCCGAGTGGTGGAATTGGTAGACACAAGGGATTTAAAATCCCTCGACTAACAAGTCGTGCCGGTTCAAGTCCGGCCTCGGGCACCACTTTATATTCTTTCCGTAAAATCTAATTAAATCATCATATCTTTATTACTAAATCCCTTTAGGCACACTAATTTACTACCCCTGCTGTTAGCAATAATGGTTTGTTGCAAGGTCTGATACATACTATTGGCTCACCAAGAGACTGTCACTGAACACTTCAGACTTTTTTACAAGTTAATCAAGGTGTAGTGTAGGTCGTTAGCTAAATCATAAACTAGACTCTTTAATACCAATTCGCTTAATTAAGCGGTCTATTTTGAGGCAGGAAAAACGGGTTGATAGCTAGGCAAAAAATTCGCTATTTAGTTGTTCTAAATGAGAATTTTTTAACACAGATAGCGACACGTTTAGTCCCGCAAAATGATTGAGTATTATTGCGGATTGGTATAATAAGCGCAGTGTTAGTTATTATGGTTATGCAGTAATGTATATAAACCTAAGCGGGGATGTCGTTATAAGCATTGAGACCTACTACATAGGTTATTAAATTTACTTGTAGGATGCTTATAATGTTAGGATAAGGTGAGCTTATAGGTAGGTTGGGCGGCTTTAATAACGTCTATCTTCACACTAGTAATTTATAAGTGACTACTGTTATCAGTAACTTTTAGATTAAAGTTAAATCAATAAAAAACCCGAAATGGCCATGGCCGTTCCGGGTTTTTAACTTAAATCACTTTAAAGTTATTTGTGCCAAATACCTTTCGGAATAGTTTTATTAAGCTTGTTGTTTTTACTTGGATCAAACGTCGGTAACTTACCAGCACGTCGTTGAGCGTTATAATCTTTGGCAAGCCATACCACAACTCCTGAGAGCATAAATAGCGCGATTACGTTTACAATCGCCATTAGGCCCATAGACACATCAGCTAGAGTCCACACTAATGGTAATTCACCAAGGGCACCAAACATCACCATACCTAACACTAATAATCTGAAGATCAGCATGCCAGATGCATGGTTATGCTCTAAAAACAATAAGTTCGTTTCTGCATAAGAATAGTTAGCTACAATTGATGTAAAAGCAAAAAACAAAATAGCGACTGCTACAAATATGGCACCCCAGCTGCCTACATGTTCTTCAAGGGCTGCTTGTGTAAGCGCTATACCCGTTACATCTGAGCCTGGCACTAATTGCTCTGATAATAAAATAAGAGCAGCAGTTGCAGTACAAATAATAATAGTATCTACAAATACACCCAGCATTTGTACATACCCCTGTGAAGCAGGGTGAGGTGGGTTTGGCGTTGCCGTTGCTGCAGCATTCGCAGCGCTACCCATACCGGCTTCGTTTGAGAACAAGCCGCGCTTGATCCCTTGGATCATCGCTTGCATTACCCCATAACCAATTGCACCGGCACCCGCTTGCTCAATACCAAAAGCACTTCTAATCACATGCATAAATACATCAGGTAATTCAGTGTAATTTACAGCACATATATAAAGTGCAACCACAAGGTAAGCAGCAGCCATAAATGGAACGGCTAATTCAGCAAATCGAGAAATGGTTTTCAGACCGCCAAATATAATAATACCTGAACCAATAACAAGAGCGATACCGACTATATAGTTAGGTATACCAAAGGCGACTTCAAAAGCCGCAGCAATAGAATTTGACTGTACTGCGTTAAAAACTAAACCAAAGGCTAAAATTAAGCACAATGAAAAGACAACACCCATCCAACGCTTACCAAGTCCGTACTCCATATAATAGGCCGGACCACCACGGAAGTTACCTTCTTCATCTCGTGTTTTATAAGCTTGTGCCAATGTACTTTCAGCAAAGCTAGTAGCCATACCAATTAAAGCAATTAACCACATCCAAAAAATAGCACCTGCGCCACCTAAATAAAGTGCAACGGCAACACCTGCCATATTACCAGTACCAACACGGGCTGCTAAAGATGTACAAAATGCTTGGAAAGAAGAAATGCCGCCGTCAGAGCCTTGACGACTTTGAAACATGACTTTAATCATATGTGGAAACTGTACAAATTGGATAAAACCAAGACGTATTGTAAAAAATAGCCCTGCTGCTATTAATAAGTACACTAAAATATGACCCCATAAGAGACCACTTATACTATTTATTATATCTGTCATGTGCGTTACCTAGTGAACGAGTTGTAAATATCGGGCGCAACTTACCACAAGCACAGTAAATAGTTTAGTAAACAGCGTAAAAAAATGAGTTATCCACAGGGTTTTGTGGGTAACGTGTGTGTCTAGGTGGGGTATCTTTGGGGTAAAAATTAAATGCAAAAAAGCCTTTAAAAACGCTTGCGTTAAAATCGATTCGCCCTATAATGCGACCCCACTGAGACGGGGAACGCCAACGCATAGCGAGGCACGAGCTACTTAGTGAATCGAGTAAAACTTAGTTTCGAAAACTTTCAAGTTTAACAAAATTAAGTATTGACAAAAAAATAGGAAAGCGTAATATGCGCAGCCCTAGCGAGATAAAGTTAAACGCTTTAATCGCAACGTTCTTTAACAATATAAAGCAATCATCTGTGTGGGCACTCGTACAGATTGAGTTCTAACAGCCAAGCTATTTAGGTAGTGAGGCAAACAAATTTAGAGTCTCAATTTAAACTGAGTGACCAACAGAATAGTTACTTCGGTAATTATTCAGCACAGTCAATTCAATATCGAAAGATATTAAATAAATTCAGAATTCATTGAGCTGTCGAAAGACATAAAACTTTTTAATTGAAGAGTTTGATCATGGCTCAGATTGAACGCTGGCGGCAGGCCTAACACATGCAAGTCGAGCGGTAACAGAGAGTAGCTTGCTACTTTGCTGACGAGCGGCGGACGGGTGAGTAATGCTTGGGAACATGCCTTGAGGTGGGGGACAACAGTTGGAAACGACTGCTAATACCGCATAATGTCTACGGACCAAAGGGGGCTTCGGCTCTCGCCTTTAGATTGGCCCAAGTGGGATTAGCTAGTTGGTGAGGTAATGGCTCACCAAGGCGACGATCCCTAGCTGGTTTGAGAGGATGATCAGCCACACTGGGACTGAGACACGGCCCAGACTCCTACGGGAGGCAGCAGTGGGGAATATTGCACAATGGGCGCAAGCCTGATGCAGCCATGCCGCGTGTGTGAAGAAGGCCTTCGGGTTGTAAAGCACTTTCAGTCAGGAGGAAAGGTTAGTAGTTAATACCTGCTAGCTGTGACGTTACTGACAGAAGAAGCACCGGCTAACTCCGTGCCAGCAGCCGCGGTAATACGGAGGGTGCGAGCGTTAATCGGAATTACTGGGCGTAAAGCGTACGCAGGCGGTTTGTTAAGCGAGATGTGAAAGCCCCGGGCTCAACCTGGGAACTGCATTTCGAACTGGCAAACTAGAGTGTGATAGAGGGTGGTAGAATTTCAGGTGTAGCGGTGAAATGCGTAGAGATCTGAAGGAATACCGATGGCGAAGGCAGCCACCTGGGTCAACACTGACGCTCATGTACGAAAGCGTGGGGAGCAAACAGGATTAGATACCCTGGTAGTCCACGCCGTAAACGATGTCTACTAGAAGCTCGGAACCTCGGTTCTGTTTTTCAAAGCTAACGCATTAAGTAGACCGCCTGGGGAGTACGGCCGCAAGGTTAAAACTCAAATGAATTGACGGGGGCCCGCACAAGCGGTGGAGCATGTGGTTTAATTCGATGCAACGCGAAGAACCTTACCTACACTTGACATACAGAGAACTTACCAGAGATGGTTTGGTGCCTTCGGGAGCTCTGATACAGGTGCTGCATGGCTGTCGTCAGCTCGTGTTGTGAGATGTTGGGTTAAGTCCCGCAACGAGCGCAACCCCTATCCTTAGTTGCTAGCAGGTAATGCTGAGAACTCTAAGGAGACTGCCGGTGATAAACCGGAGGAAGGTGGGGACGACGTCAAGTCATCATGGCCCTTACGTGTAGGGCTACACACGTGCTACAATGGCGCATACAGAGTGCTGCGAACTCGCGAGAGTAAGCGAATCACTTAAAGTGCGTCGTAGTCCGGATTGGAGTCTGCAACTCGACTCCATGAAGTCGGAATCGCTAGTAATCGCGTATCAGAATGACGCGGTGAATACGTTCCCGGGCCTTGTACACACCGCCCGTCACACCATGGGAGTGGGTTGCTCCAGAAGTAGATAGTCTAACCCTCGGGAGGACGTTTACCACGGAGTGATTCATGACTGGGGTGAAGTCGTAACAAGGTAGCCCTAGGGGAACCTGGGGCTGGATCACCTCCTTATACGATTTAGAACTTATTTGTTCGTAGTGTCCACACAGATGATTGTTAGTTAGTTTCACCCTTTGGGTTAACTAATTAATATGCTCTTTAAAAATTTGGAAAAGCTGATAATAAAATTCGTATAAATACATTGTATTTGTACAGAGTTTTCAAAAGTAAAAAAGAATGATAGCAGTATCATTCAGTGCCATTTAATGAACGTTTACGTTTGTTGATTGGTATCTACTTTAGTATTCAATATTAACTTCTGGCGAAGTTAAACTGTCACAAAACAAAGACCCGTTTGGGTTGTATGGTTAAGTGACTAAGCGTACACGGTGGATGCCTTGGCAGTTGGAGGCGATGAAGGACGTATTAACTTGCGATAAGCCTAGTCAAGCTAGTAAAAAGCACTTGAGACTAGGATTTCCGAATGGGGAAACCCACCTGCTTGCAGGTATCGTTAACTGAATACATAGGTTAACGAGGCGAACGCGGAGAACTGAAACATCTAAGTACCCGTAGGAAAAGAAATCAACCGAGATTCCGATAGTAGCGGCGAGCGAAATCGGAACAGCCCTTAAGCTTATTATGTGTTAATGGAAGGCTCTGGAAAGTGCCACGATACAGGGTGATAGTCCCGTACATGAAAACGCATTTTAAGTGAAATCGAGTAGGTCGGAGCACGTGAAACTTTGACTGAATATAGGTGGACCATCATCTAAGGCTAAATACTCCCAACTGACCGATAGTGAACCAGTACCGTGAGGGAAAGGCGAAAAGAACCCCTGTGAGGGGAGTGAAATAGAACCTGAAACCGTGTACGTACAAGCAGTAGGAGCCCACTTGTTGGGTGACTGCGTACCTTTTGTATAATGGGTCAGCGACTTATATTTTGTAGCGAGGTTAACCGATTAGGGTAGCCGTAGGGAAACCGAGTCTTAACTGGGCGAATAGTTGCAAGGTATAGACCCGAAACCCGGTGATCTAGCCATGGGCAGGTTGAAGGTTGAGTAACATCAACTGGAGGACCGAACCCACTAACGTTGAAAAGTTAGGGGATGACCTGTGGTTAGGAGTGAAAGGCTAATCAAACCGGGAGATAGCTGGTTCTCCCCGAAATCTATTTAGGTAGAGCCTCGGACGAATACTTACGGGGGTAGAGCACTGTTAAGGCTAGGGGGTCATCCCGACTTACCAACCCTTTGCAAACTCCGAATACCGTAAAGTACTATCCGGGAGACACACGGCGGGTGCTAACGTCCGTCGTGAAGAGGGAAACAACCCAGACCGCCAGCTAAGGTCCCAAAGTCATAGTTAAGTGGGAAACGATGTGGAAAGGCCCAGACAGCCAGGAGGTTGGCTTAGAAGCAGCCATCCTTTAAAGAAAGCGTAATAGCTCACTGGTCGAGTCGGTCTGCGCGGAAGATGTAACGGGGCTAAACTATGCACCGAAGCTGCGGATTCAGAATTTATTCTGAGTGGTAGGGGAGCGTTCTGTAAGCGGTTGAAGGTGTACCGGGAGGTATGCTGGACGTATCAGAAGTGCGAATGCTGACATGAGTAACGATAATGCGGGTGAAAAACCCGCACGCCGGAAGACCAAGGGTTCCTATCCATGTTAATCAGGGTAGGGTAAGTCGACCCCTAAGGCGAGGCCGAAAGGCGTAGTCGATGGGAAACGGATTAATATTTCCGTACTTGGTATAATTGCGATGGGGGGACGGAGCAGGCTAAGCAAGCATGGCGATGGTAGTCCATGTGAAAGTGTGTAGGCTAGCGACTTAGGTAAATCCGGGTTGCTGTTAGGCTGAGACACGAGACGAGTCACCAAGGTGATGAAGTTGCTGATGCCATACTTCCAGGAAAAGCCTCTAAGCTTCAGATTATACCGAATCGTACCCCAAACCGACACAGGTGGTCAGGTAGAGAATACTAAGGCGCTTGAGAGAACTCGGGTGAAGGAACTAGGCAAAATCGTACCGTAACTTCGGGAGAAGGTACGCTCCGATTGGTGATGAGACTTGCTCTTTAAGCTGATTGGAGCCGCAGTGACCAGGTGGCTGGGACTGTTTATTAAAAACACAGCACTGTGCAAAATCGCAAGATGACGTATACGGTGTGACACCTGCCCGGTGCCGGAAGGTTAATTGATGGGGTTATCTTCGGAGAAGCTCTTGATCGAAGCCCCGGTAAACGGCGGCCGTAACTATAACGGTCCTAAGGTAGCGAAATTCCTTGTCGGGTAAGTTCCGACCTGCACGAATGGTGTAACCATGGCCACGCTGTCTCCACCCGAGACTCAGTGAAATTGAAATCGCAGTGAAGATGCTGTGTACCCGCGGCTAGACGGAAAGACCCCGTGAACCTTTACTACAGCTTGGCACTGAACATTGAACCTACATGTGTAGGATAGGTGGGAGACTTAGAAGCAGAGACGCTAGTTTTTGTGGAGTCGTCCTTGAAATACCACCCTTGTAGTTTTGATGTTCTAACGTTGGCCCCTGAATCGGGGTTACGGACAGTGCCTGGTGGGTAGTTTGACTGGGGCGGTCTCCTCCCAAAGAGTAACGGAGGAGCACGAAGGTTGGCTAAGTACGGTCGGACATCGTACGGTTAGTGTAATGGTAGAAGCCAGCTTAACTGCGAGACAGACACGTCGAGCAGGTACGAAAGTAGGTCATAGTGATCCGGTGGTTCTGAATGGAAGGGCCATCGCTCAACGGATAAAAGGTACTCCGGGGATAACAGGCTGATACCGCCCAAGAGTTCATATCGACGGCGGTGTTTGGCACCTCGATGTCGGCTCATCACATCCTGGGGCTGAAGTCGGTCCCAAGGGTATGGCTGTTCGCCATTTAAAGTGGTACGCGAGCTGGGTTTAGAACGTCGTGAGACAGTTCGGTCCCTATCTGCCGTGGGCGTTTGAGAATTGAGAGGGGTTGCTCCTAGTACGAGAGGACCGGAGTGAACGAACCGCTGGTGTTCGGGTTGTCATGCCAATGGCATTGCCCGGTAGCTACGTTCGGAACTGATAAGCGCTGAAAGCATCTAAGCGCGAAGCAGGCCTCGAGATGAGTTCTCACTAGACTTTTAAAGTCTCTGAAGGGCCGTTGAAGACTACAACGTTGATAGGCAAGATGTGGAAGTGGTGTGAGCCATTAAGCTAACTTGTACTAATTACCCGTGAGGCTTAACCATACAACGCCAAACGCGTTTTATGCGACAGTTTAAGCAAGAAGTTAATAGACTAAAGTAGATACTTGATTACTCTTTATTATCAGAATTCCAAATTTTAGTAAGCTCGATTAAATCGAGCTTACACCAAATTTGCTTGGTGACAATAGCGTTTTGGACCCACCTGACCCCATGCCGAACTCAGCAGTGAAACGAAACAGCGCCGATGATAGTGTAGCATTTGCTATGTGAAAGTAGGACATTACCAGGCTCCAAATTGAGAAAGCCCGATTCGAAAGAGTCGGGCTTTTTTACGTCTGCAGGAAGTGAAAATACAGATGCAAGATAAAAGGTAACAGGTTAAAGGAAGAGAATTGATCAGAGCCTAATGCATACTCCATGCATCGGTTATGCATTCTCTATCGTTATCGGCACCATGACTCCAAACACGAAAAAGCCCGACTAGCAGTCGTTGGGCTTTTTCGTGTTTGGAATAAAGTGAAAATGCAGGTCAAGGTAAAAGGTAATAGGTTAAAGGAAGAGAGTTGATCAGAGACTAATGCCTACTCCATGCATCGGTTATGCATTCTCTATCGTTGTCGGCACCATGATATTCTACTGCCTTATCGCTACGAAGTAGCGCAGCGACTCTTAATACAAGAAAGTTCGACTTAATCAGCAGCTTTAGTCACTGTAAAAATATAATTTTGCTTTGTTAGTGGCTTTGATTTAGGATCAAAACAGTTTAAAACCAAGAATGATTTGCCTGTGTATAGATTATTAATTAGCGCCTTATCCATTTTCTTTTGTGTTTCTGTATCTGCAGTTGAAGTAACTGATCTATATCAAGATATTTTGGTCGTAGAAGATAAATCTCGTGATGCGCGTTTAGACGCTAGTCGCAAAGCGCTTCTTAACGTACTAGTAAAAGTGAGTGGTGATAAAAGTGCAGATGAAAATCAGATAGCACAGCAACGCACCAAAGATATATCTGATTATATGCTGAAATTTGAATACGATGAGCGTATTCCTGGAACGCTTAAGTTACTAGTTAAATTTGAAGCGCGAAAGATCAATGCACTAATAAAAGATCTTAATTTGCCGTTGTGGGGAGCTCAACGTCCACTGGTTGCTATCTGGTTAGGCATTGAAGATAACAGGCAGCGAGAGCTGGTTACTCAAGAGAGTTATCCTCAGTTAGAGCAACTGATTTACGACAAAGCAAGCCGCCGCGGTTTACCGGTTGTTGTGCCTTTACTCGATTTACAAGACAGACGGCTTGTTGGTGTCCCTGAAGTTTGGGGAAATTTTTCTGGGCCTGTAGAAGAGGCATCTAAACGCTACAGTGCTGAGCGAAGTATTACTGCTAGAATGTATCAAGCGTTTAACTCTGATAATTGGGTACTAGATTGGCGCTTTACCAATGATGAAATGTTTGAATCTAACCGTATCACTGGCTATAGACAGCAAATTGTTGCGCAAATGATTGATGATTTAGCACAAGGTTTAGCTGGTGAATATGCGATTGATCCTAATGCTTATTATGAGCAGCGTACTGCCAATTTAACTTTAAAAGGGACTGAGAGCTTTGTTGATATTGAATTGGCTAAGCGCCGCTTAATGAATCTAAGCGTAGTAACTCAAGCTGTTATTCTACGCAAAACACCCGATTCGGTTGAGTTTGAGCTTCATCATACGGGGACTGTGAGTGACCTTAAAAAAGCCCTTGGCCTGGATAACGCCTTTAAAGACTATGTTGATCCTCGTGCTTTTTATCACATAGTTGATGAGCAAAGCCTAGAGTATCAATGGGTTGTAAATTAATGCTAACTCAAGAGCCAATACAAATGGCATTGCCGGTTACTTTACCGGACGATGAAACATTTGCATCCTACTTTGGCGGTGAAGACTCACTTGAGGTAAATCATCTCAAAGATAGCTTTTCTAAGCTTGCTCACTCTTTTCAGTATACCTATTTGTGTGGCTTAGGAGATTCTGGTAAATCTCACTTACTATATGCCACTTGTATTCAGGCACAAGAGCGTGGCTTATCTAATATGCTACTTTCCATGCGCGAGGTCATTCATTTTGGACCAATGGTTTTAGATGGGCTTGAAGCATTAGATGTATTGTGTATTGATGATGTGCACTTGGTAGCAGGCAATGATGCATGGGAAAAAGCGTTATTTAACTTTTTTAATCGCTTTAATGAGCCCAATAAAATGCTGGTAGTGACTGCCGATTTACTGCCTAACATGCTTAATATTAGCTTGCCCGACTTAGAATCCCGTTTAAAGTGGGGCACTACGTTTCAAATTCGTTCTATGAGTGACGATGATAAAGCACAGGCGCTGGTTAAGCGTGCAAATATGCGTGGGCTTGAACTGAGCGATGAATGTGCGCGATTTTTATTAACGCGTTTGAGTCGTGATATGCGTGCTTTATTGGATGTATTAGACAAATTAGATCACGCATCCATGGCTGCACAACGAAAATTGACTATTCCTTTTATAAAATCAACGCTAAAGCTGTAGTAGGTCTAGAATCTAGACCCTGCTTTCAGTTATCATTAGCTAACTAAATTGTAATCACCTTCTGTGAAAGATCAGGTATCGAATGAACTTAGAAAACATATTAGCGCAAGCACTTGAGGCGGTAGCCAGTGCCAGTGAAATCGCGCAGCTAGAAGAGATCAGGGTTAACTATCTTGGTAAAAAAGGCGAAATTACCAGCTTACTTAAAACGTTAGGTAAAATTGCCCCTGAAGAACGTAAAGAAGCAGGCCAAGTAATTAACCAAGCTAAGCAAGACGTGCAAGTTGCGATTAATGACAAGCGTGAATTGTTAGCAAGTAAAGCATTAGAAGAAAAACTAGCAGCAGAAACAATCGATGTAACTTTACCTGGGCGTGTTATGCCATCGGGTGGTTTGCACCCAGTAACTCGCACCATTGAGCGTATTGAAAGCTTCTTTGGTGAACTTGGCTTTGCTGTTAAATCAGGCCCTGAAGTTGAAGATGATTTTCATAACTTTGATGCGTTAAATATACCAGAGCATCACCCTGCTCGCGCCGATCACGATACCTTTTACTTTAATCCTAAGCTGGTTTTACGTACTCAAACCAGTGGTGTACAAATTCGTACAATGGAAACTGAGCAACCGCCACTGCGTATTATTTCGCCAGGGCGTGTATACCGTAATGACTACGACCAAACACACACGCCTATGTTCCATCAGGTGGAAGGGTTGATGGTTGATACTGATGTAAGCTTCACTGAGCTTAAAGGTATTTTACATGACTTTTTACGTAACTTTTTTGAAGAAGACATGGAAATTCGTTTTCGTCCTTCATTCTTCCCGTTTACAGAGCCTTCAGCCGAAGTGGACGTGATGGGTAAAGACGGTAAATGGTTAGAAGTATTAGGCTGCGGCATGGTTCATCCTAACGTACTTAAGTCTGTAGGCATCGATCCTGAAAAATACACAGGTTTCGCTTTTGGTATGGGTGTTGAGCGCTTAACCATGTTGCGTTACGGCGTAAACGATTTACGTGCGTTTTTCGAAAATGACTTAAAATTCCTAAACCAGTTCCGTTAAGAGTGAAGAGATAAAATGAAATTTAGTGAAAAGTGGTTAAGAGAGTGGGTAAATCCTGCAATTGATACGCAAGCTCTTTCGGAACAGCTTTCAATGGCTGGTTTAGAAGTAGATGGCGTTGAGCCGGCAGCAGCCAAATTTAATGGCGTTGTGGTAGGTGAAGTGGTTGAGTGTGGCCAACACCCTGATGCAGATAAACTACGTGTAACAAAAATTAATGTTGGTGGTGATGAACTGCTTGATATTGTTTGTGGTGCACCAAATTGCCGCCAAGGTATTAAAGTTGCAGTTGCCACTGTTGGCGCAGTGTTACCAGGCGATTTCAAAATTAAAAAAGCCAAACTTCGTGGTCAGCCTTCACACGGCATGTTATGTGCGTTTGATGAGCTAGGTATTAGTGAAGAAGGCGATGGCATTATGGAATTGCCACTTGATGCGCCTATTGGTGCCGATTTACGCGAATATTTAGCGCTTGATGACAACATTATTGACGTAGATTTAACACCTAACCGTGGCGACTGTTTAGGTATTAAAGGGCTTGCCCGTGAAGTCGGCGTACTTAACAGTATTGATGTAAATACATTAAGCATTCCAGCGGTAACCCCGACAATTGAAGACAAAGTATCTATTGAGTTGGTTAACGATGATGCCTGTCCTCGCTATTTAGGGCGTGTTATTAAGGGCATTAACCTAGACGCTGAGACGCCATTATGGATGGTTGAAAAGCTACGTCGTAGTGGTGTACGTTCAATTGATCCGGTTGTTGATGTGACTAACTTTGTATTATTAGAGCTTGGCCACCCAATGCATGCATTTGATTTAAATGCGATTGATGGTGGAATTAAAGTACGTAGTGCAACCCCAGGTGAAGAGCTGGTTTTATTAGACGGTAATACGGCTAAATTAAATGAATCGACATTAGTGATTGCCGATCATCATAAAGCGCTAGCCATTGCTGGTATTTTTGGCGGTGAGCAATCGGGTGTTACTGAAAAAACAACTGATATTTTACTAGAAAGTGCATTCTTCAACCCAGTGGCTATTGCAGGACAAGCACGCAGCTATGGTTTGCACACTGATGCATCTCATCGCTATGAGCGTGGCGTCGACTTTGCACTACAACACGATGCCATGGAGCGCGCTACAGCGTTACTTCTGGAGATTGTAGGTGGTAACGCAGGTCCAATCGTTGAAGCTGTTGCTGCAGATAAGTTACCAAAAGTAACTGAAGTACGTTTACGTCGTTCACGTTTAGACCGTGTTATTGGTCATCACATTGACGATGCAAAAGTAACCGATATTCTTACGCGTTTAGGTCTTGATGTTAAATTTGACAATGATAGCTGGAGCGCTGATGTACCAAGCTACCGTTTTGATATTCGTATTGAAGAAGATTTAATTGAAGAAGTAGCACGTGTATACGGTTATAACAGTATTCCTAATGTGGCACCAACTGCAAAACTTAAAATGACCACACATGATGAGTCAACTGTTGCACTGAGCCGTTTTCGTAATGCGCTAGTAACCCGTGGCTATCAAGAAGCCATTACTTACAGTTTTGTTGATCCTAAAGCGCAAGCTATTTTACACCCTGAGTGTAATGCATTGGTATTGCCGCACCCAATTTCAATTGAAATGTCAGCGATGCGTGTAAGTTTAATGCCTGGCTTATTAGCATCTGTTGCCTATAACCAAAACCGCCAGCAACCACGTATTCGCTTATTTGAACATGGCCTTAAATTTATCAGCGATGAAAGCGCAGAAAATGGCGTTTACCAAGTGCCGGTTATTGGTGGTGTTATTACTGGGCTTGTGCATGGCGAGCATTGGGTTGAAGAAAAACGTAACGTTGATTTTTACGACCTAAAAGGGGATGTTGAAGCATTACTTGCTATTACCAATGATGTTAGCCGCTTTGAAATTAAAGCCGAGCAATCAGATGGCCTTCATCCTGGTCAATCAGCCGTTATTTATGTTGATGGAAAAAAAGTAGGTTTCTTTGGTGCATTACACCCTCAAGCGCAAAAATCGTTAGATATCAATAACGCTACTTTTGTGTTTGAAATTGAAATGTCGGCATTAGAAAAAAGAAATTTACCGCAGGCTGTTGGGGTGTCTAAATTCCCATCAAATCGCCGCGACATCGCTATTTTAGTACAAGACAGCGTTAAAATAGGTGATATTTTAAACGTCATCGGAAAAGTTGGCGGAAATCAATTGGTTGACCTAAACTTATTCGATGTGTATAAGGGCAAAGGTATTGAGCCAAATTATAAGAGTTTGGCGATTGCTCTAACACTGCAAGCGGTTGATAGAACACTCGAAGAGAAAGATATCAATCAGGTAGTTGATAACGTGGTGGCCGCACTGGCCGAAAAGTTTAATGCATCGTTGAGGGACTAGATATGGCGCTTACTAAAGCCGACATAGCTGAACACCTATTTGAAAAGCTCGGGATCAATAAAAAAGATGCCAAAGATTTAGTTGAAGCGTTTTTTGAAGAAATCCGCTCAGCGCTTGAAAAAGGCGAGCAGATTAAGCTCTCTGGATTTGGTAACTTTGATCTTCGAGATAAGAAAGAAAGGCCGGGACGTAATCCGAAAACGGGAGAAGATATCCCAATTTCAGCACGTCGCGTGGTTACCTTTAGACCGGGGCAAAAGTTAAAAACCCGTGTCGAAGTAGGCACTAGCAAAAAATAAACAAAAAGGCAGCGTAAGCTGCCTTTTTTGTATCTGTTTTATTATTTCCGGGGGGAGATAAACGTTCCTTGATCTATTTGCTGCAAAGTCTGCTCGGCTAACCTATCTAAACTCTCTAAATTCTTTCCTTGTGCTATTAACTGCTGCTCAATTAACAGTATATCAATATGTTCAATACCAGAAAACTGAGCTATTTTGGCAAAAATATAAGCATGTTTATATTGTTGATGTTTATAAAACAGGCTGATTAAAGACATATATATTTCAGGGTTCGGTTCATGCTTCGCTTTATTCAGCGCTAGCGTGTTGTATAAAAAATTAATCGCTTTTTCTTCATCAACCTTAATGTAATAAGACGCTAAGTAAAATTGCATCTCAGCACTTTGTTCAACTTCTGCAGTATGTTCTAAAGCGAGCAAACGTGTTAATGCACTTTCGTCATTGTTTCTTGACCAATGATAATAAAGCAAGCCCGGGTGGCTGGTGTGTTTTGTCTGTTGATAAATCCGTGCCATTTCCCTCATGCTCGTTAAGTGGGCATGTCGGCGAGCCGTGGTTTTGCTTTTTAGTTTTATGTGCTGAATGTTGGCTGCCAAAGCAATACATTGATTGTAATGCTCAAACGCTTTAAGTAATTGATATTTGTGTTCATCGGTTGGTTGTAAAGATTCAAGGTGACGAGAAAAAATAGTACGTTCTCGCTGCGCTTTACAGTGACTATCTTGGTTAAGATCATTACATATGGCCGGCGATTGAACGCAAATATCTTCAACGGTTAAAGATTCTTCACAGCCTGTAAGCAAAATTGCAAAGGCGAGGGTTATGCGCTTAAAAGCCATCCGAGTCTCTCAAATTATTAGGGTCTGTTGACCTTTCAAGGTTGAATTTGCAGCAGTCTGTTTGGTATTGAGACAAGGCAGAGCCTATGTGGTGTGGTTATTCCCCATAAATAGGCGATAACGTTGCATCAATGCCAAACAGGCGCTGCCCGAAGGGTTCTGCCTAGGGGCGATTTACTCTTTGCTGCCTACATGGATGTAGGTAAGGGGCGTGAGCAGGACGCGGAAGCTTTGCTCGGTTTTGACTTAGCCCACTAGGTTACAAACCTCGCACCGCGATTAAATTGTCCCTAGTTTGAACAAATTTTAATCCGCAAAGGTCAACAGACCCTCATATAGTATTATTCTAGCCTAAACTTTAGTCTCTAACAGTAGAGAATAAAATGAGATTAAATTAGAATAGACCTGCCCGAAGGAATGCGTTGCTCTCAAAATTCGATGCATTCTTAGGCTATCCGTTCAAAATTGTTTAATTAGGTAAAAAAAATGACCTCATCTCACGAGTTAGAATACACAAGTAGCTGGCAAGAACGTCAAGATTACGCAGAAAGCATGCAGCCTATTATTGGTAAATTGTACCGTAATCGTGGTATCGAAATCGCTGTTTACGGCCGTCCATTAGTAAATTCAAGCACTATTGATATTATCAAGTCTCACAAATCAGTAGCTCAATTTGAAGGGACTAAACTACGCCTACGTGAAAGCTTCCCATTCTTAGAAGCTATCAGCAAAATGGAATTAAATTCTGCCCGTATCGATATTGGTAAATTAGCATACAGCTATTTATACACAGATGCAGCGAATGGTCGTTCAGTAGAAGAGTTTGTTAAAGATGAACTTGCTGAAATTGTTGACTCTAAACCAAAAGCACCACGTGACGTTGTACTTTACGGTTTTGGTCGTATCGGTCGCTTATTAGCGCGTTTATTAATTGAAAAATCAGGCCCGTATGCCGATTTAAACCTTCGCGCTATTGTTGTGCGTGGCGGTAAAGATGGCGATTTAGAGAAACGTGCAAGCTTATTACGTCGTGACTCTATCCATGGTCCATTTAATGGTTCTATCACTATCGATAAAGAGCGTAATGCAATTAAAGCGAACGGTAGCTACATTCAAGTTATCTACGCTAACTCGCCAAGTGAAGTTGATTACAGCGCCTACGGCATCGAAAACGCACTTGTTGTTGATAACACAGGTATTTGGAAAGATGAAGCCGGCCTTGGTCAACACTTAGAATCTAAAGGGGCTGCAAAAGTATTATTAACAGCGCCTGCTAAAGGTAATATTAAAAATATCGTTTACGGTGTAAACAACCAAGATATTTTACCTGAAGACAAAATCGTCTGTGCAGCAAGCTGTACAACCAATGCGATTACGCCAACACTTAAAGCATTAAACGATCAGTTTGGTATTAAGAATGGCCATGTTGAAACAGTTCACTCATACACTAATGACCAAAACTTAATTGATAACTACCATAAAGCAGAACGTCGTGGTCGTGCTGCGGCATTAAACATGGTTATCACTGAAACAGGTGCAGCGAAAGCGGTATCTAAAGCATTACCAGAGCTTGAAGGTAAACTAACAGGTAACGCAATCCGTGTACCTACACCAAACGTATCGTTAGCTATCTTAAACTTGAACCTTGAAAAGAGTACAACGGTTGAAGAGCTTAATGCGTTTTTACGTGAAACAGCACTTCACTCAGACCTACGTGATCAAATTGATTACACAGCATCAACTGAAATCGTCTCTACCGATTTAGTGGGTAGCCGTTACGCAGGTGTTGTTGATTCTCAAGCAACGATTGTTGATGATAACCGTGTTGTACTTTACGTATGGTACGACAATGAGTTTGGTTATAGCTGCCAGGTAGTTCGCTGTATGCGCGACATGGCAGAAGTCTCATTCCCAAGTTTACCTCGATAAACACATGAGCTATTAAGAAAAGCCAGCACTTGCTGGCTTTTTTAGGCCTGAAGATTTTTAAAGTGAAGCGGTTATGGTACGCTTTATTAAATTGGGTACGCGTTTATACACTTTTAAAGTGCAGTGACACGTATTTACCTCTTGGCTAAGTGCCTTAGTCAAAGACACACAGTTAACTAATAGGTTTGTTGTAATGAAAATCAGTAGCAATTTCGACAGTGGTAATATTAAAGTTATTGAAGCCACCGATCCGTTAAATATTCAGCTAGAAATTAATAAAGATCACCAGTCTGAGTTTTATCAGTGGTTTCACTTTCGTCTTGAGACAACGCCTTATCAACTTCATCAGTTAAATATTAATAATCTTGATAAGTCTGCATACCCTGATGGTTGGGTAGACTACCAAGCTGTCGCTTCATACGACCGTCAAACATGGTTCCGTGTACCGTCTTCGTATGAAAATGGCACATTAACATTTGAGCTTGAGCCTGAGTGCAGCAGCGTTTACTTCGCCTACTTTGCACCTTACAGCTACGATCGTCATTTAGACTTATTAGCATGGGCGCAAAGCCAAGAAATTTGCCAACTAGAAACACTAGGTCAAACGCTTGATGGGCGTGACATGAGCGTGCTTAAAATTGGTCAGCCAAGCGCCGATAAAAAAGTAATTTGGATCACTGCTCGTCAACACCCAGGTGAAACAATGGCAGAGTGGTTTGTAGAAGGCTTAGTACACAAGCTACTTGATGATGAAGACCCTCATGCAGCAGCGTTACTATCAAAAGCGGTATTTTATATCGTGCCAAACATGAATCCAGATGGCAGTGTACGCGGTCACCTACGCACTAACGCTAAAGGGGTTAACTTAAACCGTGAATGGCAAACACCCAGCATGGAAAACAGCCCAGAAGTTTACTTAGTGCTTAATAAAATGCGCGAAGCCGGCTTAGACATGCACCTAGACATTCATGGTGATGAAGCCATTCCATATAATTTTGTTGCCGGTAGCGAAGGCATACCAAGCTATGATGCACGCCTAAAAGGCCTAGAGGATAGCTTTAAGGCCGCGCTTTTAACTATTACTCCAGAGTTTCAAGATACGCATGGCTACGATAAAGACGAACCAGGTCAAGCTAACTTAACAGTAGGTTCATCAGCCACAGCAGAAGAATTTAAAGCACTAACTTACACAGTTGAAATGCCATTTAAAGATAATAATGACTTACCCGATCCAGATTATGGTTGGTCAGATCGTCGTTCATATCAATTTGGTCAAGATACTTTAGCAGCCATTGTTAATGTTGTAGACAACTTAAGATAAAACGTTTGTTTCAAAGGGTATCAATAAATATTGATACCCTTTTTACTTTTAGCTAAACCAACCGTACCAAAAAATAAGAATCATTTACCCACCACAGCACTAAAACGTTTCAATACACCTTCTCGACAGATTTAATACCATATAGTCTAAATCAATTTGCACTTAGTTAAACGTTGATCTGGAAGGCTCAATATAAATAAACAATAAGTTGTTTTGAAAATTAACTGTTAACAAGGTTGGGCACTTAAGTTAATATCGATTGAACAATAAGAAAAACGAAAAAGATTAACCCCTTATTTCGTAAAGCTTATGACAGGTATTCTGAGTAGCAGAGTATGGTAATTAATAATAATAAATATAACTGTGAGGATGTTCATGGAAGCTTTTGTAAGCGCCGTTAATGATGTTGTTTGGAGTGATGCACTCATCTATTTATGCCTAGGCGCAGGTTTATTTTACTCCGTACTAACTCGATTTGCTCAAGTTAGACATTTTAAAGAAATGTGTAAGCTATTATTTAGCCCTAACACCTCAGAAAAAGGAATTTCATCTTTTCAAGCTCTTGCTGTTTCATTATCTGGCCGAGTAGGGGTTGGTAATATTGCCGGTGTGGCAGCCGCAATTGGTTTTGGAGGCCCTGGCGCTATTTTCTGGATGTGGGTTGTTGCTTTTTTAGGTGCAAGTACTGCATACGCGGAGTCAACATTAGGTCAAATTTATAAGTTAGAAGAAGACGGCCAATACCGCGGTGGTCCAGCGTATTATTTTGATCGTTGTTTAGGGCAAAAGTGGCTGGCTGTATTATTTGCTGTGTCGGCAATTATAGCCTGTGGGGTTTTCCTGCCGGGCGTGCAAGCAAATGCTGTGGGCAACGCATTCACTCAAGTATTTGGCGATGGCACTATGGTGTCTACAAGTTTTGGTGACGTAGGTAGTTTTAAACTGGTTGCGTTGGCCATTATTCTAATCGTTTTAGCGTTTATTATCTTTGGTGGTATAAGGCGCATTGCTAATTTTACGCAAATTGTAGTGCCATTTATGGCGCTTGGTTACATCGTATTGGCCTTAATTATCGTATTTTTAAATATAGACAAAGTCCCGGGTATTTTCTCGCTCATTATTGGTGATGCATTTACAGCCCAAGCAGGTTTTGGTGCTGCAATTGGCTGGGGTGTTAAGCGTGGAATATACTCTAATGAAGCCGGCCAAGGTACAGGTCCTCATGCGGCGGCGGCGGCAGAAGTTGATCACCCTGCACAGCAAGGTTTAGTGCAAGCTTTTTCTGTATATGTTGATACACTTTTTGTATGTACAGCAACGGCATTAATGATTTTAATGACGCAGCAATACAATGTAGTCGGTACTTTGCCAGAAGGGCAATTCATTATACAAAATGTTGATGCGGCAACTGAAGTGGGGTCAGCAGCATTTACCCAAATGGCGTTGTTTAGTGTATTTGGTAGCTTTGGCGAAGCGTTTGTAGGTATCGCTTTATTCTTCTTTGCTTTTACCACCATACTGGCTTATTACTTCATTGCTGAGACGAATATCGCGTACTTAAATCGCTACTTTAAAGGAAGTATTCCGCTTGTAGTAGTAAAACTTATGATTATGTTTATGGTAGCCTACGGCATGGTTAACAGTTCCGGTTATATATGGACTATTGGCGACATAGGCGTTGGCTTAATGGCGTGGATCAACATATTGGGTATATTAGCCATTTTCTTTGTCGCTAAACCGGCCTTAACATGTTTGAGTGATTATGAAGACCAGAAGAAAAAAGGTGGCCAAATCACATTTGATCCCGTTAAGTTAGGGATTAAAAATGCTACCTTCTGGGAAAAGCGCCTTGAAAAGCAATCTAAAGACGCTGAATAAACAGATCCCAATAACCTAATATCATCTATTGGGTTAAATTCAAAAAAGACAAAGAGCAATAAAACAAGTACAATGAAAAGCGCCGAAAGGCGCTTTTTTTATGCGTAGTATGGAGAGAGATGTATGGCGATTATTCGTTGCCCCAAATGTGCAAAATCAATTTCAGATAAACATTCGCAGTGTCCACATTGCCAAAGTAACGTTGCTGAATTAAATGCCGAGCAAGTTCAACAACTTCAACGTGAGCAGCGAATTAAAAAGCAGCAAATGTTTATGAACCACTCCTTTTTAGCGCTGATCTTATTTTTAGGTGGCTTCTTTTGTTTGTACTTCCTACAACCTCAAGAAAAAACACTTCAGTGGTATGCGTATACCTCGGCCATTGGCATTGGCTGTATTTGGTACCTTATTAACCGTATTATTTTAGTGACTCTGAAAAAGAAAAAATGACATGAATATTGACAACCTAGTACAGAATATTACTCCAGAATTATTTGAGCGCTTACAGTATGGCGCGGCAACGGGAAAGTGGCCAGATGGCACGCCTTTATCAGATGAGCAAAAGCAACAAACAGTGCAACTAGTGATGTTGTACCAAGCAAAAGTAGCACAATCAAACGAGCAGTTTACCATTGGTGCAAATGGAGAAATGATCCAAAAAACCAAAGCGCAACTACAAAAAGAATTCAAATCAGATAACGAAATAGCTAGGTTCAGTGAAAATGATCTTTAAACACCTTTTTACACCAAAATGGAAACACCCAAAGCAACAAGTTCGTTTAGATGCGATTGAAAAACTTGATGTGGCACGTGACGTAACAATTTTAAGCACCTTAGCCCTTGAAGACTCATCGGCTGAAATTCGTCGTAAAGCACTGCAAAAAGTAAACGACTTACCACTGTGGTGGAAAGCTTACAAACAAGATCAGGCATTGAAAGATGTTGCTGAACAACAAATCTCATCGGCTGTATTAAACAGTGAAAGTAGCTTGTCGGCGCAGATTAAAAATGAGTACATTGAACGCTTTGCACCGGTTAAAACCCTTGAAAAACTAGCATTTGCTGAAAAAGAACTGCAAGTGAGAGTTAAGCTATTAAAACGCCTAGCTAACCCTAAACTGATTGAAAAAGCCTTTAAAGAAGCAAACGAAGAGCTGCAAAAACAGTTAGTTGATTTAGTCATTACTCAGCAGTTAACTAAAGCACTGTTAAAGCATGCTCAAGGTGAAGCCAAAGTTGCGCTAGAAAGTCATCTTGAAAACGAACGTTTAGCGCTTGAAATGCCATCGCAAGTTGAAAACGCAACCCGTGTTATTTTAGCCAAGCTTAATGCATTGCGTGATAAAAATGACTACGCCATTGTTGACCCACAAGCTGCAGAACTCATGGCGCAGTGGCAAGCTCTTGAATTAAAATGGCTAAGTGAAGAACATGTAAAAACCCTTGATGCTAAATATATATCAATTACCGATAAGCTTGATGCTCACATTGCCACATTAAAAGCGCAACATGAAATAGAGCAGCAACGTTTAGCGCAGCAACAGCGCCAAGTGTTAGCGTTAGCTACGTTAGAAGCATTAAGTGAAGAAATTGAAAATGCATTGCAACTTGGATTAGAAACCCCAGAGCAAATTCAGCAAGATTGGCTTAATGCAAAAGTAGCACAAGCAAAAGACACACTAGATAAAACGCAATTGATGGCTGATCAGCAATCAAAACAAGTGATTAATAAGCTTGAGCAACTATTTTTACAAGTAGCCAAGTTACCTGAGCTAACTACGGCGATCAAAGAATATAAAATTGCCTACAGTACGCTTATTGAAATAAAACCTGCAGAGCAACTTAGCGATTACGATCAACAGTTAACAGCGTTCAATGACACATTTAAAACTGCACGTAGTCACCTAAATGTACTTAGCACTGATTTACAAGCGTCATTCAAAACTCAGCTTAACAGCCATAAAAAGCAATTTTTAGCCGCAATGAGCGAACTCACTAAGCCGCTTGAAAAAACGCAAAGCCAAGCTAAACGCAAGGCACGTGATGTAAAACGTTTAATTGAAGAAGGGCGCTTTAACGTTGCATTTGGTGTATTTAAAGGCTTCGAAGAGTTATTTAATGCCCTAACTGAGAAATACCAACAGCCGCTGGTTAATTTAAAATCAGACCTAGAAGCGCAATTAGCCGATGCTAAAGATTGGCAAAAATATGCGGCCGCACCAAAACGTGCAGCACTTTTAGAAGAAGTAACAGCGTTAGTTGATGAGCCGTGTAACGATCCACAACAGCGCGCTGATCAAGTTAAAGTACTTCGCAAGCGTTGGAACGAGCTAGGACGCCTTGATACAGAGCAAGAGAAACAACAGGGCAACGAGTTTGATGAAAAAATTGAGCTTTTATTTGCTCCTTGTCGCAGCTACTTCGCTGAGCAAGAAGTGCAACGTGAGGCAGCAAAAGCAGAGCGCGAGCAATTGATTGCTGATATGCATGCACTGCATTTACAAGCAACTGATACGGCTGATTTAGATTGGAAACAACTAGAAAGCAACTATAACCGTTTGCAAAAAGCATGGCGAAGTGTGGGTAAAGTTGATCCGAAAACATACCGCGTGTTGAACGAGCGTTATAAGGCAGAGCAGCAACAGGTTGTAGCGTCACTTAACGCGTTTCATAAAGGCAATGCCGCACTTAAAAATGAGCTCGTTGAACAAGCACAGCAATTATCACAAAGCGATAATTTAGCAGATGCTTGCCAACAGCTAAAGCAGTTACAGCAACAGTGGCAAACCATAGGGTTTGCAGGCTTAAAAGCTGAAAACGCATTGTGGCAAAAATTCCGTCAGTTTAATGATGCAACTTTCACTAAACGAAGCGAAGAGTTTGAACAGCAAAAGCGCGAACAAAGCGAGTCAGATAAGCTGGCAACAACTGAGCTGAATGAGCTTGAAGCAGCATTAAATAGTGTAGAAGGTAAAGCCCAATTACTTGATTTACAAACCAAAGTTAAAGGGTATACACAGTTTAAATCGTTAACCTCTAAAGTGTCTGCTTTGTTATCAGCCATAGATGAAAAGCTGACAGGCTTAGCGGCTAAAAATGAGCAAGCTAATTTAGATGCTTTATTTGTTGCACTTGAGAACAACGAGCCAGTCCCGAGCCAATTTAATGGTGCAGTTAAAACAGCATTGAGCTGTGAGCAGCTGCTAACGCGCATGGAAATACTTGCGAGCGTAAGTTCGCAAAACTCAGCGCAAAGAATGGTAGAGCAAGTAGCCATGCTTGATGATAAGCACCGTGGCGAACACGCTGATTTAAATTATTATTTAAAGCAGTTATTAGCACTCAGCGAGGGTTCAGTCACAGCTGACACACTAGCAAGGTTAAAAGTTATTTTTGCTGTAAATTAACTTTTATCAACTAAAATAAAAAAACCGCTATTAAAGCGGTTTTTTATTATGGCTACTTACTGCCTATACGATTAACCAATAGGGTTTTGCATGAAAATTTTTGTTTTTATTTCACTACTATTTTTAACTGCCTGTAACAGTACGCAGGGTATTTCGGTTTATTCATTTACAAATTCAGAGGTTGAGTCGTTACTAAATAAAGAGTTACCTAAATTAAGTGAAAAAGTTAGCCTGATGGGCTTGCCTGTGCAGTTTGATGTGAATGATTTAAGCGTTAATATTGGCTCAGATAATAGTGATTATGTTTTATTAGGTGCAGATTCTAGCGCCGAGATTAATGCTTTTGCATTAAAGTACCCAGTGCGCTTAAAGCTGCAAATACAGGGCACTCCTTTTTATGACAGCGAGAAAAAAGCGGTATTTTTACGTAATGTTAAGTTACTCGACTCAAGCATTGATGCCGGTGGCTTTAAAGGTAATTTAGAAGTGCTGGATAACGAGGCCATGGATGTAATGAATGCCTTTTTAGCCGTTAACCCCGTTTATAAGTTAAATATGAACGATCCTAAAATGGCATTATTAAGTAATTTACCTTTAGATTTAAAAGTAGTAGAAGGCGCTATTAAGCTAGTCCCTCGGTTATAATTTAGATCCAATAGGCGTAATAAAACGTATTAATTGACCTTATTATTAATAGATTAGGTTAGTTATGGCTAATGAGCGTTCCGTTCCCACATCTCGACTTTCACGTTTTGCAAAGTTAGGCTCATTAGCCACTGGCGTCGCCACGAATATGTTAGTGGGCGGGGCTAAAAGTGCGCTTTCTGGTAAAGGCTGGGATAATAAAAGCTTATTGCTTCAGCCTAAAAATATTGAAAACCTAGCCACTCAACTCTCACACCTGCGCGGTGCGGCAATGAAGCTTGGGCAGCTGCTTTCAATGGATGCTGGCGACCTACTAACCCCCGAACTTGCTCAATTGCTGTCTTTATTGCGCTCAGATGCCAACCCGATGCCACACAAACAACTGGTTAGTGTTTTAAAAGAGCAGTGGGGAGAGGATTGGTTATCGCGTTTTTCTCATATTGAGCTCAGGCCGTTTGCGGCGGCGTCCATTGGCCAGGTTCATTTAGCTTATAAAGAAAATGGCGCGCAACTGGCAGTTAAAATTCAATACCCTGGAATCGCAAAAAGTGTAGTGAGTGACGTAGATAACGTGATCACTTTACTTACCTTATCGCGGTTATTACCTAAAGAGCTGGATATTAAACCCTTAGTGGCAGAAGCCAAGGCACAGCTATTAGCCGAGGCCGACTACACTCGAGAAGCTGAGTATTTAGCACGTTACAAAAACCTGTTAGCAGATAACGCGCATTTCAAAGTCCCTAGCGTGTATCCCCAGCACAGTACTGCGCAAGTGCTAACTATGGAGTATGTAGATGCCAAGTCTATAGAGGGCATTACATATTTACCACAATCAGAGCGAAGTCGGGTTGCTGAGCAACTGATTGATTTATTTTTTAAAGAAATGTTTGTCTTTAATTTAATCCAAACCGACCCTAACTTTGCAAATTTTCATTACCAACCTGAATCACAAAAAATAGTATTATTTGACTTTGGTGCCACACGAGAAATTACCCCAGCACTAAGTAATGCCTATCTAGCTTTATTTAAAGCTGGTAGTAATAACGATCGTGAGGGGGTGCTCAATGCCGCCACCGATATTGGCTATTTTAAAGATTCGCTCAAAGACAATTACAAAGAAAAAGTGATTGATTTATTTTTAATGGCCTGCGAGCCACTGCGTTATCACGGCGAGTTTGATTTTAAAAACAGCGCGCTTGCTAGCAATATTAAAGATGCTGGCTTGCAGTTAAGTGCACAGTCGCAGCAATGGCATACGCCTCCTGTTGATGCGTTGTTTATTCACCGTAAGCTAGCGGGCTTGTATTTAATTGCAGCACGGCTAGAAGCAAAAATAGATATTAAGGCATTATTTAGCCATTACTAGGTGCTAAAGCAGGAGAGAGTTGGCATAATACTCGCGATATTTCGCGAGGTCTGCAATGATAAAAAACTTTTTAAACGATCCTACTTTATTACTTAATGCGGTAGGTGAGGGCATATACGGATTTGATTTATCTGGTAATGCGGTGTTTGTAAATCCAGCGGCAGAGCGAATGACGGGTTGGACAGCCGATGAATTGCTGGGTAAAAAAATACATCAATATCATCATCACAGTCATGCAGATGGCACGCCTTACCCTGCCGATGAATGCCAAATTTACTGCACCATGTTTGATGGTAAACGCCGCGAGGTTAAAAACGAAGTATTTTGGCGTAAAGATGGCAGCGCCTTTGCTGTTGAATATACCTCAACGCCCGTTTATAAAAATAGCCAGCTTATCGGAGCCGTAGCCGTTTTTCGCGATATATCAGCGCAGCAGCGAACCCAAACCGCGCTCCAAGATGCTTTAGCGCAAGTAAAGCATTTAAGCGAGCAGCTCAAAGATGAAAACGACTACCTTACTGCCGAGCTAAATCAAGATTGGCAAGACTCAGGGCTAGTAGGGCGCAGTGATGTATTTCAACGTATGTTGCAGCAAATACAGTTAGTGAGCGAAACCGACAGTACGGTGTTGATACTTGGTGAAAACGGTACTGGCAAAGAGCTGGTGGCACGTAACTTACATAGATTAAGCAAGCGCAATGAGCAGGCGTTTATAAAAGTTAATTGTGCGGCGTTTACCCCTAGCTTATTAGAATCGGAGTTGTTTGGACACGAACGAGGCTCGTTTACCGGCGCAAGTGAGCGACGTAAAGGGCGTTTTGAACTTGCTGATAAGGGCACTTTATTTTTAGATGAAGTGGCAGAGCTGCCGTTAGAGTCACAAAGTAAATTATTACGAGTATTACAAGAGCGCGAATTTGAGCGAGTAGGGGGCAGCCAAACCCTAAAAGTTGATATTCGTATCATTGCTGCAACCAATC
Organism: Pseudoalteromonas sp. SiA1; assembly: GCF_018732205.1. Lineage (NCBI taxonomy): Bacteria > Pseudomonadati > Pseudomonadota > Gammaproteobacteria > Alteromonadales > Pseudoalteromonadaceae > Pseudoalteromonas > Pseudoalteromonas sp. SiA1. Next base: position 1,269,375 of record NZ_CP076084.1, read on the forward strand.
GTAACTTGTGGGAAATGGTACAAGCAGGGCAGTTTAGAATGGACTTATATTATCGTTTAAACGTGTTTCCTATCAAAGTGCCAGCACTAAAAGAGCGAAAAGAAGATATACCTTATTTATGTCAAAACTTAATTGTGCAAATAAACAAGCGGCTAGGTAAGCAATTGCAGGGGTTAAGTAACAAAGCTATTAGGCAACTACAAGCCTATGACTGGCCCGGCAATATCAGAGAGCTGCAAAACGTGTTAGAGAGAGAAGCTATTTTATCTACACAACCCACACTGCAGTTAAGTCAGCCGCTAAAAGCCGGTGATGCGAGTGCTGTTAACCCAACGCTTACACTGGATGAGGCGCAAAGGCAGCATATTATCTCCGTACTGATGTTATGTAACTGGAAAATTGCAGGCGAACAAGGCGCGGCAAATAAGTTGGGCTTACCAGAGAGTACGCTTCGCTCAAAAATGCGAAAATTAGCAGTGCATCGTACTCGTTAACTCGCGATATATCGTGTATTTCGTTAAATATCGCGAATTTTCGCTTTGGTGTTATGTGTATAATCATTTAATATCAATAAGTTAAATTAACTTTCACTGTGGTCTGAAAGTTGCAAAATCGTACTTAATACCCGTCACTATTAAGTAAGTAACATGAAGTTTGATATTAAAGAAGAAGACATGATCATTAAGCCCTACAAAGAAGAAGGGCCAATTTATATACGCGAGCAAAAAGGGTTTTTTCAGCGTATACGCCGTAATTTAGGTTGGTTGCTAATGCTCAGCTTTATCGCCATTCCTTGGATTCAATATAACGGTCAGCAAGCGGTTTTATTGGATGTTGCCACCCAAAAGTTTACTATTTTTGGCCTAACCTTACTACCTCAAGACTTTATGATTCTCGCCATGCTATTTATGGTGGGGGCGTTTGCGTTATTTTTTGTGACCAATTGGCTTGGCCGTGTGTGGTGCGGCTATACTTGCCCGCAAACAATTTGGATGTTGATGTTCTCTTGGGTGGAACAACGTATTGAGGGGACGCGTAACCAGCGTATTAAGCTTGATAAAAGCCCATGGGATATTACCAAGTGGCGTAAAAAAATTACTAAGCACAGTGCATGGCTGGTTATTTCACTCTTAACTGCCACTTCTTTTTTAGCGTATTTTATTCCAGCTAAAACCTTATACCTAGAAATGGTTAATTTTGAATGGTCTGGGATCACCAGTTTTTGGGTGTTTTTATTTGCATTTTGTACCTATGGCAACGCAGGTTTTTTACGAGAAAAAATGTGTACAGTGGCGTGTCCGTATTCGCGCTTTCAATCAGTGATGTTTGATAAAGACACGCTGGTGGTTACTTACGATAGCGAACGAGGTGAAAACCGCGGTCCACGTAAACGTAAAGCCGATCCTAAAGCGCTTAATTTAGGTGACTGTGTAGACTGTAACTTATGTGTTGAAGTATGTCCTGCTGGGATTGATATTCGCAATGGACTGCAATATGAATGTATTAACTGTGGCTTATGTATTGATGCCTGTGACGATACCATGGATAAGTTTGGCTACGAAAAAGGCTTAATTAAATACGCCAGTGAAAAGCAAATGGCGGGGCAAAAAACTAATCCATTTAGGCTCAAGTTAGTGGGCTATGGCGCTTTAACTGCGCTGTTAATTATTTCTATGTTTGCTTGGATGCTACAACGTACGCCTATCGAAGCCTCAGTCCTAAGAGACAGAAACGCACTGTATCGGGTAAATTATGAAGGGTTAGTAGAAAACCCTTATACACTCACCATCATTAACAAAACGCAGCAACCTTTGCATTATTCTATTTCAATTAGTGGGTTAGAAGGTGCGAGCTTGCAAAGTCCTAACGCTGTGTTGGTAGAGCCAGGGTTGATGAAAAGTGTTCCTGTAACGGTTACTGCCGATGGATATGATATACCCACGAAGGTGAGTAAGCTGCAGTTTAAAATTACCGCACAAGAGGACAATAGCATTTCAATTACTAAAGAGAGTCAGTTTTATAAAAACTAGCCCATTTGGTTTTTCGTTGACTATACCTCGGTCGTGTAATTGATTTACTCGGCTGAGGTAAGCTGACTTTTTATAAATGCCTTAGCGCTTGGCAAGTCATCAAACAAGCATTCTTGCAAATGAGCGTCACGGCCTGAGCTGTGCATAATACGTTGTAGTTGCCTTATGGCTATGGGAGAGGTGAGTATAAAGGCACTCATTATGCAATTATTTATCCCCATTGTTTGGCTAACATCGATCATATTTTTTTCAGCGTCAGGGGTGGCGGCCACAACGTCGGGCGAGTGGCTAATATAGCCCCAAGGTTGATGTTTAAACGTTGCAATGGTGTCTAACAGAGCGGCTTTAAAGTGATTTAATAACTCAGGGTTTAAGTTGCCTTTAAATTGCGCAATAACAATATTACCCTCAACATAAAAACTGTAACTGCCGTAATTATTTTTAAATTCCAATAGCCGCTCCTTTGTCTGCACCTTACTATGTGCTGATGAATACCATAACTATTACTTATTAATAATGTAGTCCAACGCCCCCGAAATTGCCGCAACTTGCGCTAATATGCACTCTTCAGGGTTGGCCGTTGCACTATCTGGGTAAACTTCCGTGGTTGTAACGTAGGTTGCATCAGATAACCCCATGCATAAACCTAACTCTTTTGCTGCATAGTTTATTACCCCAAATTGTTCTTGAGGTACACCAATTAATTGTTTATTTTCATCGCTTGGAGCGATGTGTGTGACCTTTTCAACACATTCAATAATAGCTTTTTGAAAAGCAGGCTCTGGTTTGTTGCTGTCAGCGACTAAATAAAAACCGTCTGGAATATTCCAATTAGTATTTACTTTACCTTCGCGCGCTGCAAGTGCAGGGCGAAATTCACTGTTATCTGAATCAGTGGTTTCATGCAAATCGATATGCGCGATTAAATCAGTATTTAAAGATTGCACATAATTCATTACCAATGCAGATTCTTGCGCTGGGCTGCCTTCATAAAAAGAACGGTTTGGATCAATTGCCTCTGGATTCCAGCGGTTTATTGTTTCATAACCCCATGGGCTAATGCAGGGAGTAATCACCAGATTAAATTTCTCTGCGTATTGAGTTGCCAATGTTTTTGCAAACCTTAACGCACCGTGTACTCCGCTGGTTTCGTAGCCATGTACGCCACCAGTGATTAGCACTGTGTGTTTATTTTTATCAAAGTGTTGGGTTTTTAATGCAAACAAAGGGTAACTGTTTTGAGCATAATTAAGTTCACCATATTGCTCTACAATAAGCGTATCTTTTAGCTCATTAATTAGCGTTAATACTTCATCGTTATAACTACGTTTAATTTTCTGGGCTTCAAGCCATTGGAGTTTATGATTGTTATTCCACTTTTCACCAGGGTTGCCAATAGGGTAGGTACTGTTATTCATATTAAACCTTTACGTTGAATTATCTTTGCGGGCTATAGAGCACATAGACCATAATGACGAAAATAAAGCGTTAGCTTAACGCTGACTAAAATAGCGCGCAAGTATATGCGATAGTCACTGCATTAGTTAATGGCTGAGCTTGAATGCGGATAGTGCCTTTGTTGCATAAAGTCTTCTAAAAACCATGCGGCAAACTCATGTCTGCCCTCTACATCGGCTTTACTATAGATGTCTGATGCTTGTTGGCGTACGGTTTTTTCTTTTGTGTTTCTTAGTGCGCTTATTTCTTTAAAGCTTAAGCCTTTAAGTAATAACATCGCGACTTCTTGCTCACTGCGAGTCAATGTCCATTGTGAAAATTGGGTTTGAATAACACCACTGTATTCATGACGCGCATCCATCATTGCCTGTGATATGTTTTTAAGTTCTTTTTTTGAATGCACTAATTCTTGTTTCAGCGCATTAATATTGGCAGTACGCGCACGAATATCGCTAATTAAGTAAATAGCACAGGCTGCAGAAATGACAACGATTAAGCCCTCAGAAAAAATATGCCACTGCGGCACGCCTAAATGTATATCCGTTAGTACATCAAAAAAGTTTAGCACCATTATTATTAACAAGGTGGCTGCTATTAACTTGTCTCTCATTAAAACCTCTATTATCAATGCCTTATAAATACAATGGACAAATGTACCATAGCGTAATTTTCGCTATTTTTGGGTACGTTAAGGCGTTTGCCTGATGATTTAACCGTCTAAAAAAGTCATGGTTGATTCTATAAAATTAATCAAATGTGAACAAACGAAATGCTGTTAAATTTTACAAAAAAAATGCGTCATTTTTTGCGTATTCAATATACGTTATTTTTCTTCTTTACGGTGACTTTATTAACATTTAATCCTGTGTTTGCTTCGCAAAATTTAGCACCTGTAAGGCTTTCGTCACTCAGTGGTTTTGATGTTGAATTTGCGCCGATTCAAAAAACAGAGTTTATTAACGGGCAAAGTTTAATTGGTGAAGTCAATTTCAAACCTGGGGTCAATTATACGGTGCTGTTTGCGTTTGATGTACAGCAGGTTCGTTACTTATACCCTAACGGCAGCATGGTTGAAAAGGGCGCTACTATTGCAAGCGTTGAGGGCAGTGATGTACACCATTTTTTAGATGCCTATCAATCAGCAAAAGACATGCTTTCTATTGCTAAAAGCCATTACGACATAAACCAACAACACTTAAAAAACAAAATAATAAGAAGTTCTGAATGGGTTGAAATCACAAAAAGCTATTTTGAAGCCAAGCTAAATTTTGAACATATGCAACATCAAATGGCATTTTTAAACATTGATGATAATGAAAATGTGACCTTAGTGAGTCCAAAAACGGGCATTTTAAAACTCACTAATGAGTCGGGAAACCATGTGATGGGTGACACCGCGTTTGATATTATCGATGCAAGTAGTATTCGCGTTAAGATTAAAGTCCCTCTTAGTTTTACCAACACGTTAGCGCATTTCAAGCTGTCACAAAGTTGCAGCTTAAATATTGAGAGCTATGACAGTATTGCAGATAAATACCATCAAATAGTGTGGGCGTCGCCAAGCTCAAATGAGTGCCAGCTTAGACTGGGGCAAACTATCAAAGTCACACCGGTAAATAAATTAACGGGCTTTAAAATAGCAAAGTCAGCGGTGTTTGAATTTGAAGATGTTAATTACATTGCTTTAAAGTCTGGCGATAACCTTGAGTTACTGCCGATTGAGCTCAAGGGTACACAAGGCAAAGACTATGTATTTACTGCCAATAAAAACCTAGATGATCAGCAGGTACTAATAAGCTCGGTAAGTGCGCTACAAGGTATGTTGCTTCACTTAGGGAGAGAGTAAATGTTAAACCAGCTTATTAAGTTTTCACTTACTCAGCGTTTGTTTGTTAGTATTTTTGTTATTGTTGCTATGGCCATTGGTGCTAAATCTTGGTTAAGTATTCCAGTGGATGCTTTTCCAGAAATATCACCTACTCAAGTTAAAATAGTTTACAAATTACCCGGCATGAACGCCCTTGAAATAGAATCGCAAGTAACACGGGTGATTGAAACCGAATTACTGGGTATTCCGTCACAGCAAATGCTGCGCTCTACCACTAAGTATTCTATTACCGATATTACCATTGACTTTGAAGAGGGCACCGACATTTATTGGGCCCGTCAGCAAGTTAATGAGCGTTTATTAAATATTTTGCCCACCTTGCCCAGTAATATTAGTGGCGGCATGGCGCCAATGAGCACGCCTTTGAGCGAGGTGTTCATGTTTACCATAGAAAGTACTCACTTATCGCTGATTGAAAAAAGAGAGCTTTTAGATTGGCAAATTCGTCCATTACTGCGCACTGTAACCGGCGTTGCTGATGTAAATAGCCTTGGCGGCTTTTCAAAAACCTATGAAATACTTCCCAATACTTTATTGATGCAACAGCATCAAGTCAGCTTTGATGAAATGAAGTTAGCAATCACGCAAACGAATCAAAACGGTGGCATAGGGCGCTTAGAAAAAGGCAACGACACCTTAATTTTGCGCACTGAGGGCAAATACACCGATATAACCGCCATTGAAAATACCGTGATTAAGTCCACTCAAAATAAGGTTATTCGGTTAAGTGATATTGCCACGGTACACGTTGGCAGTTTAACCCGTTATGGCGCAGTCACTAAAAACAGTGAAGAGGCGGTACAAGGGCTTATAATTGCGCTTAAAAATAGTAATACAGCGCAAGTTGTTGCAGATGTAAAAGATAAACTTCGCACCATTGAAGCGTCATTACCGCAAGGCACAAAAATTAATGTGTTTTACGACCGTTCTAACTTAATAAATACCGCAATTAGCACCATTACCAGCGCATTAGGCCAAGCGATTATTTTAGTGATAGTGCTACTTGCCTTGTTTTTAGGTGATATTCGCTCTTCATTGGTGGTGTCTTTGTCTTTACCTATGTCGGCATTGCTGACGTTTATAATGATGAAGCAGTTTGATTTATCGGCTAATTTAATGAGTTTAGGCGGCTTAGTGATTGCCATTGGTATGCTGGTGGACTCATCGGTAGTTATTGTTGAAAACATAGTGAATCGGTTGGCTAATAATCAGCACCTCCCTCGGCTGCATGTTATTTATCGCGCCTGTAAAGAAGTCGCGGCGCCAGTGTTCTCAGGCACAATTATTATTATTATCGTGTTTTCACCGCTATTAATGTTAACAGGGTTAGAGGGCAAGTTATTTACCCCAGTGGCGCTCACTATCGTGTTTGCCATGCTAAGTGCGCTGTTGTTGTCGTTAACGGTTATTCCAATTTTAGCCTCATTGTTATTAAAAAATGAACCCGTAACCCAGCCTAAAATGGTCACGCTATTACAAGGTTTTTATACTAAAACACTTGCCCAAGCAATTAAAAAGCCGGTGGCTATTAGTGTTATATCGGTAGCTGTTTTAGTGCTCAGTGGGGTGTTATTTCAGGGGCTTGGTAAAAGCTTTATGCCCGTTTTAGATGAAGGCGACATTATTGTGCAACTGGAAAAATCGCCGAGTATTTCCTTGCAAGCCTCGCTGGATATCGATAAACAAATTGAAGCCACACTGCTAAAAAACACCCCAGAAATCGTACAAATTGTTGCCCGTACCGGCTCCGATGAACTCGGGCTTGATCCTATGGGGTTAAACGAAACCGATGTGTTTATGGAATTAGCGCCAAAAGATACGTGGCGTTTTGACTCCAAAGCGCGGCTAATCGAGGATATTCGACAAACACTTACGCAATTTCCAGGGGTAAATATTGGCTTTACTCAGCCAATACAAATGCGGGTATCAGAAATGCTCACCGGTGGCACCGGTGATATTTCGATTAAAGTATTCGGTAATGACATTGCGACACTTGCCTCATTAGCTGAAAAAATCACGGCACTTGCCACTAATATTGACGGCGCAAGTGATGTGCAAATGGCGCTTATTGAAGGGGGTAAATACGTAAATATTAAACTTATTCCTGAGGTTGCCAGTCAGTTTGGTTTAACCACCGAAGGATTAAGCGATTATTTAAAGTCGCAATTAGAAGGCCTACAGGTATCGGCACTGCAAGAAGGAAACCGCGTGATCCCTATTGTGTTTAATGCACAAAAAGGCGAAAGCGCAGCACACTTTGAGTTATCGTCAATGAGCGCATTAAAACAAAAGTTAATTTTAATGCCCGACAACAGCCTACTACCACTTGAAGAGGTGGCTAATATTAGCTTTAAAACGGGGCCATTGTTAATAGAGCGAGAAAAAGCAAAGCGCTTTGCTTCTGTAAGCGTTAATGTGGATAACCGCGATGTGGTTAGTTATGTAAATGAACTGGAAGCTAAAATTAATAGCAGCATAAAGTTACCCAGTGGTTTTACCTTGTCGTTTGGTGGCGAATTTGAAAGCCAGCAACGTGCAACACAAAACTTGCTGGTGCTTATTCCTGTGGCATTAATACTGATTTTCATTATTTTATTTACCACGTTTAAATCCTTATCTAAATCAACGCTGATAATTGCTAATATTCCGTTTGCATTAATGGGGGGAGTGATTGCCCTATTTATTAGTAATGAATACCTCTCGGTGCCTGCATCGGTTGGTTTTGTTGCTTTACTTGGCGTAGCGGTACTCAATGGTATTGTGATGATCAGCTACTTTGAGCAAATAAAAATGTTTTCTGCCAATGTAACGCAGCGCATTTTAGATGGCGCAAGCAGACGCCTTCGCCCAGTGTTAATGACAGCCACAACCGCCATGTTTGGTTTACTGCCACTGGTATTTGCCACCGGCCCCGGCGCTGAGATTCAAAAGCCATTGGCGATTGTGGTTATTGGCGGGTTAATTACCTCAACAATTACAACACTTTATTTATTACCTATCTTTTATGGTTGGTTGGAGAAAAAACATGGCTGAACAGTTACTTTTTACCCTAAATGTACCCACAAACATAAAAGATGACGTGGTTGATATATTAATTGGCATAGACTGCATTACCGGCTTTAACTTAAAAAACATTGAAGGCTACAGTAAAGAGCACAGTGAATTTGACATTGCCGAGCAAGTAGAAGGGCATCGCAGCTTTTATCAGTTTGAGGTGCATATATTATTACCTGAACTTGCCATAGTAAAAACGGCGTTAAGCCCTGTTTGTAAGTACACGCCGTTAAAATATTGGGTTACGCCTATAGTTGAAAGCGGGCATATTGTTTAGCTTTTTGTATTAGGTTTATTTTATAAGCTACTTCAATTGGATTGATATTTGAGCTTATTTAATTGATCTTAACAACTTATCAATGTTTAATGAGGCGATATGTCTTAACTGATTTTTATTATGCACTTTCTCAATAAGTACTTCTTACTTAACGATCATCATACTGCCCATGATGAAGTCGCACACTGGCGGGTGAGTGCACTACGGATAATTTTAACGCTCGTTACTTTGCTCTGTTTTTTGGTCGTTTGTTATACATACACCCGCGCAATTGAATTTAACCTAATTTATATTGCAGTTATTACTATTAGTTTTTTCACTATTGCTTTTAGTCTTTTATTAGCAAGTAAGCGATTTTACACATTTAGTGCAAATGCACTTCTATTAACTATCGTTGCCGGTAGTTTATCAATGAATTTATTTTTAACTGACTTAGAGCTTGCCAAGGTGGGTTCTATGTTTATGTATTCATGTCCCATCATTGCTCTTATGCTACTCGGTTACAGAACGGCTTTGGCCTACGGTATTTTAAACATCATACCTTTTTACATGATTATTAATAATGTTGATTTATCCGGCTATTCAGGAATAGCAAGCCAATTACCAGAAGCTGACTTATATATTACAGGCCTAATATTTTTATTTTTTAATATTTGTATCCCACTTGCCACTGCGCGAACAATTGTTGCTGCCAAACGTTTAAACAAAACCATGTTAAATGCTAATAGCTTCCTTAAAGATAAAAACGAGCTTTATCGCACCTTATTTACTGAATCTAATAAAGCTAAAATTATTGTCGACGAAAATTTAGTAATTACAGATTTAAATCAACATGCTATTGAAATGTTTGGATTAAAAAACAGCTTGAAAGAAAAGGCTGTCAGAATTGATGGGTTATTCCCTGCACTTAATAGCAAAGAGTTAAATATAAAAAATCAAATCATAGAATATAAGAGTCGCTACTATAAGAGTAATTATCAGCAAATAGCAATGAGTACAAATTATCGAGTGTATGACTTTTATGATTGCACGCAAGAGCAGTTAATTAAACAAAACTTGTCTATGATGGAGCAAGAGAACAAACGTCTAAGGTTTAGAGACTCGCAAACGAAATTGCCTAATCGAGAGTGGTTTGAAATGCAATGCGATAGGTTAACGTCTAAATACCAAAAAGGGTTTTATATTGTCGTTACACAAAGCGCAAATAGTGAATATTTAAATTTAAAACTTAACAAAGCTGACTCGCAATCATTGCTAATTACTGCTTATAAGCGCTTAAAAGCAATGTCAGAGGGGCCTTTGCTTTGTGCGTCTATAGAAGGTGGCAAACTTGGCTTTATTATTGGTTCAAGCTCAAGTGAACAGCAAAACAAGTTATTAATACAAATTAAAAGCACCTTAGATCAAGCTTATGATGTGTTTGGTACTAATTACCAACAATCATTTTTATTTGGTTTTGCTAAGTGTCCTGAGCATGGTGAAAATAGTGCGATTGTTCTTAGTATTGCGTGTGAGGCGCTCAAACTCGCAGACTATAACTCGCCATTTAATGGTTACAATCAAAAACAATCACAGGCCTTTATGGAAAAGTATGAAATTTCCATGTTACTTGATGAAGCTTTGCAACAAAATGATCTGTCAGTACATTATCAACCTAAAGTGAATGCAAAAGGTGAATGTATAGGGCTTGAAGCATTAGCTCGTTGGCATAGCTCTGTACTTGGCAGTGTATCGCCCGCTGTATTTATTCCTATTGCAGAAGAGTATAGAATGATTAGCCGATTAACGGACTTAATTATTCAAAAAGTCTGCGCTCAAATTGCCCAATGGAGTAAAGTTGGTTTGCCACTTTTACCCGTAGCAATAAACATATCTTTACTCGATTTTAGCCAAGCTGATTTTATGTCAAAGTTGGTAAAATATTTGGCGGATTTTAATGTAAAACCGAATCAAATAGAATTAGAGCTTACTGAAACGTCACTTGAGGCTAACCAAGTTCACTCTCTAAAACTTATGCAAACTCTGCAAGATTGGGGGTTCACTATTACAGTGGATGATTTTGGTGTTGGATACTCGAATATTGCACGACTTGCTGATTATCCCATTGATAAACTTAAATTGGATCGCTCTTTAATAAGTAAGGTTACAAGCTCTACACGCCAAAAAAGCTTAGTTAAAGCCGTGCATGTGATGTGTGATGAACTTAATATTAAGTGTGTAGCCGAGGGAGTAGAAACCGAAGAACAGGTCCTAATAATGTCCGAAATGGGATGTAAAGAGTTTCAAGGCTATTACTTTTCTAAACCTATGAGTGCTCAGGTTTATGCTGAATATATAAATCAAAATGGTCTGCTTTTTACGACAAAAAACTTAGCTACGGCGAAAAGTAGCTGAATTTAACAACTAGGTTCTAGTGACCTTGTTGGATTGATATTTGTTTAAACTAGGGTAAAAAACTCTTTGGTGTTAAATGCTGCTGAAATATCTCAGCAGCATTTTAGCTGTACTAGCTTATTCAAACACTCCTTTTATAACTGCATGGGTGTTTTGCACCATTAATGTGCCGTTAGCCCATACATACTCAGGGGTTAGGGTCTCTTTATCGAGAAGGACAACATCCGCGTCGCTCGCTGCTTTAAGACGGCCTTTATCAACTCCTAAAATATCGGCAGGATTACTGGTTATGCTCATTAAAGCGTGCTCAATAGGGACGTTATATTCTTTGACTGCTTGCTGAAACGAGGTTAATAAAGATGCCTCTTTGCCCACCTCAAGCCCTAATAAATTAAAGTCTTTATCAAAAATAGGTAAACTGGCATGGCCATCTGAGCTCATAGTGAGTTGATTTGGTGCTACGCCTTGTTCTAAGCAGTAGGCAAGGGCATGGGCTGCTGCATATTCACCATGGGCTAAATCATAGTCGGTTGTGCTGGTGGTAAAGTCGATAGTACCGCCCTGATCACAAAAGTGAATACCGGCATCAAGAAGTGCTTTATTGCGGTTCATATGCGTAGGATAAAACTGTTTAAGCTTAATATCACTTTGCTCAGCCACCTGATGTAAAATAGTTAAATGGCTATCAACAGGGCCAACATGAATACTCACAGTGCCTTTTTTACCACTGAGCATACCGGCTACTTTGGCCTCTGCTGCCAATTCTGCTAATTGCTGTACCGTAGGTTGGCTACTACGATGATCAGAAATCGCCACTTCGCCAACACCTATAAACTCCTCTATATACATGATGTCGTCAGTAATTGAGTGGGTGAGTGTTTTCGCGGGTAAATGATACGAACCGGTATGGCAAAATACATTCAGCCCTTGCTCTTTTAGGCCTTTTGCTTTGGCAACCAAGTTGGTCAGTGTACGTGAGCTTGAATCGGTACCCAGTGCGGCCACCACCGTGGTGGTGCCCGATAAGGTTGCATCTGTTAGGTTCATTTCAGGGGTGCGGCTGGCAAATCCAGCCTCGCCACCGCCACCGGTAATATGCACTAAAGAATCAACAAACCCCGGCGCAACCAGCTTATTTTTACCGGCAATCCGTTTGACGAGTACACTGCTGTCGAGGGTTATATTTTCGTCAATAGCAATGATTTTACCACCGCCAATTAAAACATCTTGTGTGCCTAGGAAGGTAGGTGCATAAACGGTTGCACCTTGAATTAAAGTTAACATAACAAATTCTTTTTATTGATAATTAATAAAGTAAGCAAGAAATATAAAGCCGCTTGCTAATACAAAAAGTGCTAGGGCAAAGCGCCAAATAAACGCAGCCCATTCTCCCCAATCTAATTTCACTACCCCTAAACAACCAATTAAACTAGCTGAGGTGGGAATTAAAATGTTGGTTAATCCATCGCCTAATTGAAAGGCCAATACCACAATTTGCCTTGATACATTGAGCAAATCGCCAAGTGGAGACATCAGTGGCATAGTGATGGCAGCTTGCCCTGAACCCGATGAAACAAAAAAGTTAAATACACTTTAAAACACCAGCATTCCCCAAGCTGCAATGTAATCTGGCACACTGGCTATGCTGTTTGCACAGTAATAAAGCAGGGTGTTGAGGGTTGAGGGAGTGGTTAAATCACTACCCCCTAATAGTAATACAATGCCTTTAGCCAATGCGACCAATAACGCCGCTGGCAATAATTCTTGTGCACCGTGTTTAAACGCATCCGCGCACTCATTCGCGGTTAGCTTTTTAAACACGATGGCAATTATTGCACTGATAAGGCCAATGCAAAAAAACTGTGCAGCAAGCTCAGGAATATAATATTGGCGCGCCATCACCCCCCATACAACCCAAGCTATGCCCAATACAAACACTAATAATGTGAGTGCATCGGCTAGGCTAAGTTTAATCGTTGGCTGATCACCCGTTTTTTGGGGTTGTGTTTTTATCCGTTTTGCATAGCGTATAGTAAACACAAGGCCTACAAGGGTAAAACAAGCCCATGCTAACATACGAAAGCCCGCACCTGAAAACACTGGGATTTCAGCTATCGATTGCGCTATAGCAATGCTAAAAGGGTTCATCCATGAGGTGGCAAAGCCTATTTGCGTGGCCACATAAGTTGTAAGTACAGTGACTTTAGCGTCGTAGCCAAGTTGTTGCATAATAGGGAGCAGCACAATACAAAAGGCAATAGCCTCTTCGCCCATACCAAATACCGCGCCGCCTAACGAAAATAGTAAAAACAGTAAGGGAATAAACAGCCATTCAACCCGCTGGGTCTTATTAATAAGTGCCATAATACCGTTATTAATCGCACCGGTTTTCATAATAATGCCAAAGGCACCGCCAGTGATTAAAATAAACGCCATTACGCCAATCGCTGCACCATATTTATCACCCGACACGAGGCCTTCAAACAATACATTAGCTAAACCAATCTCGCCACCTTGTGCAAAAACAGGTGGTGATTGTTGGTCGTTAACGGCTTGATATTGTGAAAGCTGCACAGTATGGCTGTCAGGCTCTGCATTAAATACCCCAGGGGTAATAAATACCGTGGCCATATAGGCAATCACAGCCACACAAAGCAAAATGATGCTTGCATCGGGCATAGAAAATTGTTTTTGTTTCATAATTTCACTTTAATAAAAGGTCATTGTGTTGATGCGTAAATAAACGCTTAAACGTACTTTAGCACTTAATAGGCAGTGTCACTGTAGCCATGACCTGTAATAAAAGGAATGCCGCAAAGCGTTTGCTTTGCGGCTAAGCGGTTAAAAACGGTAGCTAATACTTAATTTGTAATTAGCACCTAGGGCATTATGGTTGATTGAATCAAAGCCACGGCTTGAACCATAAAGTGTGGGTGGCTCTTTATCAAAAATATTATTGATGCGCGCGCGCAAAGTCAGCGATTTATTAACATAGTAACCCGCTGATAAATCCCAAACGAGCCAGTCATCAACCTGATGCTCACCTTTTGAGTCTAATACGCCAAGTGAATCTAGCTCATCAATTTCACGGCTACGCAGGCCTTCTATATCATCCTCGTAGCTGCTGGTGTAGTTTGCACCTAAGTTAAGGTAGTAACTTTGCGCTTCCCAATCTATTGACATACGCGCAATATTTTCAGGATAACGATATGTACCCACTAGCTTTTCAATTGAGTCTGAGCCCGGTTTGTTGCGTTCAAATTCAAGGTAGTGAGTACCGTCAAAAGCGAAGGTTAAGTCGCCGCCAGATAACGCAAAGCGATGGTCAAATTTAATATCAATACCCGCTAACGTTTGTGTACCAGTGTTTTCAAGCGGAATGACATGGTCGCGGAATAAGGGTAAGTAGTCTTCACCAGGACGGGGATTAAAGTTATCTGGGTTTTTATCGCCAGCTTTGTTATCTTCATCAACATAGTTAGCTAAAATCTCAGTTAAATTAGCGCCGTCTTGCTCTATGTTTAAACCACTGTTGTCGGTGACATCACATAATGCTTCATCGTACGATATGCCTTGCTCGCCCGGTGGTACAATGCCACAGTGACGAAGTGATGCATCGGTTATGGCGCGATCTAACACAGCGGTCATGTTGGTATCGATTACTTCTTCATGATCAAACTGCCAATAATCAATGGTTAAATTAGTATTAGCCGAGGGACTCCATGCAAAACCAACACTAATAGCCTCAGATTCTTCTGCATTTAGATTTGGGTTACCTAACTCTAACGAATTAACACTCACTTGGGTGCCATCACCCATACAGTATAAATCGGCTACAGCTTGGTTTGCACCACAGTCAAAAGTAGATTGTGTGGTTCTTAATTTAACGCCAGCCTGTGTTAATGATGGTGCTCTAAACGAGGTTGACCATGAACCACGAACAACTAACGAATCAGTTGGGCGATAGCTCAAACCTATTTTAGGATTAAAGGTGCCACCAAAATCATCGTAATGATCGTATCGACCTGCTGCTTGCAGCTCTATTTGCTCTGTGAGTGAAATACTTAATTCAGCAAACGCTGCATATTGAGTGCGATCGGCTTCTGATAAACTAGAGCCAAAGCCAAATACATCAACAAGATAGTCTTTATCTGCTTGAGCTTGTGAATCAAGCGAAGGAATGTCGCTTAGCTCTTCACGGCGTGCTTCTACCCCAAATGAGGCATAGGCAGGTAGGTCGTTAAAGGTAAATAGCTCACCATTAAAATTAGCATCCCAGCCGTAAACTGTACTTTCTCCGCTGCGTGTTGGGCGAGCTTGCGCTGTTGCCAAAACGGCATCATTAGCGGCGTCGCCTTGAAGGAAAGGGTTGTAAAAAGGCAGCAGTTCTCCCGATGCACAGTTTAAGTCAGTACCGTCATAACTTGCCAGCGTACCGTCTGAACATAGCTCGCCGGTGATAGCGCCATGGAACTGGTAACGATTATAAACTCCTGCAATCGCTTCTTGCTCTGAACGTGAGCGAGAAAAGGTTACCCCAGATTCCCAACCCCAATCACCAATTTCACCACTTAGACTGCTTACCAAGCGAAAGTTTTTCGTTTCTACTTCCACCGTTCTTGGGGCATTAAAGCGCGCATCAAATGCAAAACCATACACTTCTCGACCACTTTGGGTATCAAATGGGTCAATGTAGAGTTGATCTAATAAATCATTACTACCATCGGCATTATCGTAAATAAATAAGGCGTCTTCTAAAACATACGGGCCGTCGTCGTCATTAATTTGGTTAATAGGTGAGGGCGATGAGTACGCTTTTGCCTTGGTCTGACTGTAAAAAAAGTCAGTATGCCATTGCATACCACCAAGCTCACTATTAAACATAAAGCCGGTTGAAATGCTTTCAAATGGCGTTTCTAGGTAATCATCTTGATTAGGGTAGTAAGCACAAATTTGTTCATCTAATTCAGTAGTAACTAATTCGGTTTTGCAGTTTGGTGATGGAAGTTCGTTACCATCTCGGCTGCTGAAATAATAAATATTAGGTGAGTTCTCCAGCTTAGGTAAATAGGAGTAACCATTCACTAAAGAGGGAGAGGCCGTGTAATTACGATCGGTCGCTTTAAAAGCGTTACGGTCATATATATCAGCAAATACCGTTAAATTACTTTCGCCTATTTTTGTACCATAAACTAAGTTTAATTGTTTTTTACTTTCGTCATGCTGATCAAAGCTATCGGCAAACGAAGTATTGATTTCAGCGCCTTCAAAATCATCTTTTAAAATATAGTTAATAACACCTGCCACAGCATCGGCACCATAAACAGGCTGATGCGCCTGTGGCTAAAATATCAATGCGCTCAATGGCGGCTAGTGGAATAGAGTTTACATCTACAAAGTTTTCAGTACCTGCAGCAAATGAACTAGGTGCAACTCTTCGCCCATTTATTAATGTCAGCGTTGCTGATGGCCCCATGCCTCTTAAGCTCGCAGCTGATTGACCCGCTGGTGTTGAGGTAGACGTACCGCCACTTTCAGAGGTTGAAAATGTGCCGCTTCCGCCCTTAAAAACAGATAAATCTTTGAGTAATTCATGAATGGTATTAGCGCCAGAGCGTTTGATTGCATCTTGGTCTAGTACGGTTAATGGGATAGTTCCTTCAAGATCAACGCCTTTTAAGCGAGATCCTGTTACTTCTACTCGTTCAATGTTGGTGTCGGTGTTGGTTTCTTGTGCATGTGCAAAAGTGATCGGGTTCAGTAATGCGCTTACTGTGGCCGCAATTGTTAGTTGACGAAACATCTTAAATACCTTTTGTCTTTTAAGCGCACAAAAACATACAAACAGATCTGTGGCTTTTAATTGTTATATTTTTAGACAGGGCAGTGGTGAAATGACACGCTAAGCCCCTCACTGTGAAAAAGTGAGGTGGTGGGCTACTCGTCAAACCACTCCGAAAGATAGTGTGGTGAGTAGAAATATGTTGTAAGCAAACGTGCTTTTTTAAACATAATTCTCATTCCAAAAGGTTTTTGACAAAGCCAGCAAAGGGGTGCTAGCTTACTCGCGTTTTAAAGTTCCTTTTTTTTATAGCAAGTGAGAGACGCTCTCGCAAGTTATTTCTTATAATTTTTTACATGAGTATAACATAATGGAACGAATATATTTACCAAACAAACGGTTAGCTAAATCGCGCATAATAACGGCTCTTTTTTCGTTTTTTATTGCTTTTTCGCTGCAGTTAAGCGCAAAAGAATCTGAACAAACGTTAGTATTAGTCGGCGGTGCACTCACAACGTGTGCTAGTTTAAGCCCTAAAAATTGTGAAAAAAACACACAAATTCCGGGTAAAATACATAATGTATTTACGCTCTCCCACGCTAAAATTAGTCAAATAAAGCAACAATGGCCAAGTAAAAATACGCAAGCTAAAAACAAAACTATTAAAAATTTAGCAACAATGCAGGCTAAATCATCACCCACATTGTCAAAAAAAGAGCTGTTATGGTTATGGCGCGATATTGATAGTAAACAGCTCAATAGTTTAACGGATCAAGAATACAATTTTGTAATAGATATGCTTGAAGTAGCGCAGCTGCAGGGCGACAATACGCGACTAAAAGAGCAGGTCAATACCGCGCTTAATAGCGAATCCGCCGCGACAGATATTTTGCAATTTATATCGGGCAGTTTAAAAGTAAAAAGTACTAACCCGAGCATACTAGCCATTACCGCCTCAAGCAGAGACCCTTATGAATCTGCTGATTTTTACGAAGGATTACTTCGTTTTCCCAATATAAATTCACAATGGCTTGCATTAACTCCTGCGCTTGCTAAAGCAATAACTACCAATAAATGTGATGATTTAAACACGCTTAGGCACTCTGAAATGGGGCTATATCAACGTGAACATATTTACCCTGATCGCACTCAAGCAGAATATTTGCTGTGTAAAAACGGCACAGGCGCTTTAGTGCAGCTAATCAAAAATAGTACCGGTGTTATGTTTAATGGCGGCGATCAAAGCTTAACGCGCAAGGTATTGTTTGATGAAAATAATCAGCCATATCCATGGACAAAAGCGTTACAGTCTCGCCCTGTTGTTGTAGGTACAAGTGCAGGCACCGCAGTGCAAAGTGGCGGGCAAGCGCACGGTGGTAATGTGGTTATGATCACTAATGGCACAAGTTTATCGGCATTGAAAGAAGGCGCGCAAGCCATTGATGCGCCCAGTGAGCGCTCAAACAGCGATAGTTTAACTTACAACCGCTTTGGGGGTTTAGGCACATTTAGTTACGGTGTACTCGATACACACTTTAGCGAGCGAAACCGTACATTAAGACTAGGCACTTTGCTCGACAGCTTTGGTGCAAATCAAGCTCAACCCGCATTTGGTTTTGGTGTAGACGAAACCACCGCCTTAGTGGTTATTAAATCTGAATCAGGGAATTTAATGACCGTAATTGGTAAAAATGGTGTGGTGATGGTTAAATCAACAGGGCAGGCTCAGGCTGAAACTAAAACCTACAGTTACTCGTACTGGCCTGCTGGCAGTGTGATTGATATTAAAAATAATGATTTTACCTTAAGTCAGCGCAGTATTAGCCAAGCATTGCCAGCAATTAAAATACCGCCTTTGCCGGTTCAGCGTTTCGGCAATATTTTAACGGATGCCAAATTGCGCTCTTTAACGCAAGCCATGTGCTTGAGCCAAGAACAAACAGCTGTTGGTCAGCAAGATGCGTTTATTATTAGTCTATCAACTAAGCCTGAGTCGGCTTATCACCGTATTAGTGCTGAGCAGTATGGCTGTGCGGTGAGTAATTTAGAAATTTCAGTGAGTACCTTTTAATTTAATTAAACACGCTGCTTAGTTGATTTTAGATTAAGCGGCCATACTATACTTAAAGCGTGTTATTAAATCACAACAAAAGGAAGGTTCATGAGTAAAGTAGCGGTTATTTATTTTTCTGGATATGGCCATACCAAAAAAGTGGCGGAATTTGTGGCTGATGGAGCAAACGCTCAGCTTATTGCAATCGATGAAAATGGTGATATTAAAGACACCGATTGGGATGCATTAAACAATGCAGACGCCATTATTTTTGGTGCACCTACCTATATGGGCTCATACCCTTGGCAGTTTAAAAAGTTTGTCGATGCCACCTCTAAAGTGTGGTTTACCATGGGTTGGAAAGATAAAGTGTTTGGCGGTTTTACTAATAGCGGCAGCCTAAATGGCGACAAACAAGTCACCCTAATTAGTATGCAAACGTTAGCTTCACAGCATGGTGGACTTTGGGTAAGCCTAGGGTTACCACCCGCCAATAAATTGGAATCAACCCGTCAAGACATCAATAACTTAGGCGGTTCGGTTGGCGTATTAGTACAATCACCTACTGATGCTGACGAAACGGCTATTCCATCAGGCGATTTAGAAACGGCTCGTTTATACGGTGAGCGCGTTGCTGAAATAGCAAAACGATTAAAGTAAAAATGACCTAAATTAAGTTTATTTAATCCGTAAAGCCACACTTAATTAGTGTGGCTTTTTAGTTTGATAGCCCCAGTTCTTGCTTATGCTCAAGTTGATATAAGCTTGAATATTCACGTTTATGCACTTCAAATAAATACGCTCTCAGTTGCTCTTTACCATGGTGAATATGCTTTATTTTAGCTGCTATGCCACACTCACTGTGCCTAACGGGTTCTATGTCTAATGATATAGCCGCTTCATTGGGTAAAATAAATTGCATATTTTGTAACTCATCAAGTTCACTGTTTATTGATGTGGGTTTTAAAAATATTCCTGTGCTTGAGATAGATTCAATGCAAAAACCTTGGCTTTGAATATTTAATTCACTTAATCGCCAGCTACGTTGAGTGCCTTTAGTATCAATCACTTCTGGGGCTGCTAACACAGTACTGAAATGGCCTAATTCATCAGTTTTAAATTGAAGTGGAAACCACAGTTGGTAATGAGCTACTTCTGCTAATAGGGTTAATTTAGCCTGACCAAGTAAATGCGCAATACCATCTGGTATTGATGTTTGTACTGTTAGTTTTGTTTCATTAATTAATGCTGTACTTTGACTAGGTTCAAACAACCCAGATAAAAAGTTAATTTCTTCGTCAGACAAATCCATGTATTTTCCTTAATACGTAAATCGTAGATTCTATTCCTTACAAGGTTACTGCCCAATGAATGACCAGTTTATTATTTTGTAAGATTTGGCCTGTACGGCTTTATTTTTATACAATTTATAATCTCAGCTTTCCTGGCTGGATTTATAAGCAATTGATTTAAATTAATTATATTTTCTTTTAAGCTTGTTTAGTTAAATCACTGAATAAATCTTTTGGTATTCTAACCCCAATAACAGCAATAAGTTAAGTAATAAAGTGTACAAAATTAAAGCGCTCTGCAACGTTTTTATACCAACTATGCGTAAATGAGACTTAGGTCTAGCTTACGAAGCATAAGGAAATACTTAGAATAGCGCCCAAATAATAATGGGGTTTAAGGGGTTCCAAATGCAATTAGAACGAATTCGTCGTAGTGACTTACACAACAAAGTGATGTCTGCAGAGCAGGCCAGTTTATTTATTAAAGACGGCATGACCGTGGGCATGAGTGGCTTTACTCGTGCTGGTGAAGCGAAAGCTGTACCACGTGCACTTGCCGAGCGTGTACGTGAAAACCCAATGAAAATTAACCTAATGACGGGCGCGTCATTAGGTAACGATTTAGATAAGCTACTTACTGAATCAGGTGCGTTAGCGCGTCGTATGCCATTTCAGGTAGACAGCACATTACGTAAAGCAATTAACAACGGTGAGGTCATGTTTATTGACCAGCATTTATCAGAAACTGTTGAACAGTTACGTAATCATCAGTTAACTATGCCAGATGTAGCGGTCATTGAAGCCGTAGCTATTACAGAAGAAGGCCACATAGTACCTACAACGTCAGTGGGGAACTCAGCAAGCTTTGCTATTTTTGCTAAAGAAGTAATTGTAGAAATTAACATGTTACATCAGCCAGAGCTTGAAGGGCTGCACGACATATACATTCCATCGTATCGTCCTACGCGTACTCCAGTGCCGCTAGTGAAAGTAGATGACCGTATCGGTAGTACTGCTATTCCAATCGATCCGGCTAAAATTGTGGGTATTGTATTTACCAATCAAAGTGACTCATTTTCAACAGTAACCGACCCAGATGCCGATACCGCCTCTATTGCCCGCCATTTAGTTAACTTTTTTAAAGAAGAAGTAGCGCAACAGCGCATGCCTGCAAACTTAGGCCCATTACAAGCGGGTATTGGTAACATAGCCAATGCAGTCATGATGGGTTTATTAGACTCAGATTTTAAAGACCTCACTATGTACTCAGAGGTACTACAAGATTCTACCTTTGATTTAATTGATGCGGGTAAACTTAATTTTGCTTCTGGGTGTTCAATTATTTTATCAGAGCGTTGTAACGCACAAGTATTTAATAACCTTGAAAAGTACCGCGATAAGCTAGTACTTCGCCCACAAGAAATGTCGAATCACCCTGAAATTGTGCGTCGTTTAGGTATTATTGCAATTAACACGGCACTTGAGTTTGATATATATGGCAACGTTAACTCAACCCATGTATGCGGTACTAAAATGATGAACGGTATTGGTGGTTCAGGCGACTTTGCACGTAATGCCCATGTATCGGTGTTTGTAACTAAATCAATTGCTAAAGGCGGCGCTATTTCAAGCGTGGTACCTATGGTAAGCCACGTCGATCATACCGAGCACGATGTTGATATTTTAGTGACCGAGCAAGGCCTTGCTGATTTACGTGGATTAGCGCCACGCGAACGGGCTGTTGAAGTAATTAAACACTGTGTACACCCAGATTATCGCAACGCTATGCTTGATTACTACGAGCGTGCTTGTGTACGTGGCGGCCATACGCCTCATATTTTAGAAGAAGCATTCAGCTGGCATACCCGCCTTGAACAACAAGGCACAATGAAGCAAAGCTAATACTTAAAACCCCGCATTTGCGGGGTTTTTACAAATACTTTTAATTTTGCTTTACAGAATGTTGTTATGACTTTGCCTATAAGGTGGTTTAAGTTTTTACTGTGTGCTGTAAAATAACCGCATATTATTGACAGACTCGCTATGGCGAGCAACACATAGAGCAACCACAATGGAAAACAAACTAACTGCAATCGACACCCTCGCTGAACTTGAAAGCTTTTTACTGCAAGTTGAAAACGGCGGCTTAGGTTTAACCGGCGTAGCAGGCGTGGGCATGGCAACTAACAATGCTGACGGCAGCCGTTTTGTTGCGGTGTTTGATGACAAGCAACAACTTTTATTAGCACGCGAAATTACCGAAGAGATTTTTCAAAGCGGCCAAGACATGGTGCGCAACGGCGTAGGGCGTAAGCATTAATTCCTTGCTACTAATCTAAAAAGCGCCAAATGGCGCTTTTTTTGTGGTTTATTTTAAACAGTTGTTAAATATAAAATAAATTTATACTAACGGTGCTCTTTGTAATGGTTTTACTATATAGAAACAAATAATCGATAAGGTGAGATTATGATGATTCAACCGTTATTAGGTGTTAGTTAGTATGGACTTTATTGCTACCGCATTTTTCTTTTTAGTTCTTCTAATCGCTTTATCTATTGTTTGGGGAACGCTAAAAACGGGAATTTCACCGATGATGAGCTCAAGCAAAGCGCGACAAGCTATGCTTAATGCAATAAGCATGGATGAAAAAGGCGCATTAATTGATTTAGGTTCAGGTTGGGGAACGCTCGTTATAGCGGTTGCCAAAAAGCATCCTAATAAACAGGTTATTGGCTATGAGTTATCGTGGTTTCCCTGGTTAATTTCAATGCTTTTTAAATATAGTTTAGGTTTAGATAACCTTACCCTCTATCGTAAAGACTTTAAAAATGCCGATTTTAGTACAGTGTCTACTCTGGTGTGTTACTTGTTTCCAGGTGGTATGGTAGCGCTTGAAGAAAAGTTAAAACATGACGTAGTTAATAATAAAATCACTATTGTGAGTAACACCTTCGCTTTGCCATCATACAAACCAACTAACGTTATCAAGCTTAAAGATTTTTACCAAACACCGATTTATGTGTATCACTGGCAACCCAAATAGATGAGTATTATTTCGGGTCAGTGCTTAGTGGATGTCATATTTTTTATCCATAAGTTCATCTTCTCTGCAGACATTGGTTTGGCAATATAATAACCTTGCCCATGATAGCAACCCATGCCTATAAGTACTTTTTCGAGCTCTTGTGACTCTATCCCCTCTGCAACTAGGTTATACCCAAATGCTTTACTTAGCGCCACGATACACGTAACGATGGACTTGTCTTCATGGTCTGATAGGAGCTTTTTAACAAAGCTTTGATCTATTTTTAATGTATCTAAAGGTAATTTTTTTAAGTAACTCAACGAAGCATAACCTGTACCAAAGTCGTCTAGCGCAATACTTACCCCTAAATCGCGGCAGCCATTGAGAACGTCGACTGCTTGGTCAACGTTTCCAATTGTAGTGCTCTCTAAAATTTCCAATTCGAGGGTTTTTGGTTTTATATTATTAGTGCTGATGAGTAACTCTCTGAGGTTTTCAACAAAGCCCTCACTAAGTAAATGAGCTGGAGAGATGTTTACACTCATAGAAAGATGATTTCTTGTCCAAATTTTATGCTGTTTTAAGGCCTCAGCAAGTACCCATTCACCAATTAAAATACCAATGTGTGGATGCTCTAATGCCTCTGAAAAGTGACCAGGATAAAGTAAACCCAAAGTAGGGTGATTCCAGCGTATTAAGGCTTCAACGCCAATCAACTGGTGATCCATCAAATTTACCTTTGGTTGATAATGTAAAATAAACTCTTTGCGAGCAATGCCTTTTTCAGCAGCCAATAATAAATCATGTTTTGCATGCCTTAGGCTTTCTTCTTCTGGATCAAAAAACAGAATTCGGTTTGTTCCTGATCTTTTTGCTTGGTACATTGTTTGATCGGCTCTGCGTAAAATGTCATCACAAGTTAAGCCATCATCACTGGGAAGTGCAACGCCGATGCTGACTGAAATTTGAACGGAGCACGAAAACTCTGCTAATTTTATTGGGTCGTTTACCTCAATCAGCACCTCTTGTAACAGAGTCTCATATTCTTGTATCGTGTGCGCAGCCCCTCTTAATAAAAAGATAAACTCATCTCCGCCAATACGCGCGAGTGTATCTTCTTTGCGTAATGTGCTTTTTAGTCTTTGGGCAATAGTTTTCAAAACGAAGTCACCGGTTTCGTGACCGTATTTGTCATTAATGGGTTTAAAATTATCTAAATCTAAATAGGCAACGGCGAGCTTTTGCTCAGATGTAATGGCCTGTTGGAGTTGATCAATTAAAATAGGGCGGCTTGCTAAGCCTGTTAGGCTATCGTAGTGTGCCATGTCATGAAGTTTTTTTTCTAAGTTTGCGCGTTGAATTGAGCTAGATATAGAGTGTATCAACTGATCGCTTTTTAATTGATTTTTAAGTAAATAATCGCTTGCTCCTAGCCGCATAGCTTCTGCTGCTATTTTTTCATCTCCTAAGCCCGTGATCATAATCACAGCACAGTGGTTATTTTCAGTCTTTCTAATATTATTTAGCAGGGTAAGCCCCGATCCGATACCTAATCGGTAATCAACTATGACACAATCAAACTCACCATGTTCAAGGTAAGACATCGAACTTTCAATAGAGGATGCCTCTGAAATTTTCGCCTGTATATTTGAGCGAGATATCATACGACGTATTTGTTCTCTATCAACCGCATCGTCATCAACAATGAGTAGGTTAATACTGTCGCAGGTTTCAAAATTATCTATTGAAGTTATCATATCCATATCTCTTGCAAAATGGCTTATTCAAGCTCAACGGCATGTATATAAGCATCCATAAGTGTCGCTAATTTGGCAAACTGCGGGCCAATTGCATGTTTAACCATGTAACCTGCTACGTTGTTATGGTACGCGCGAGTACGATCGTTATCCTCATTGGAGGTCGTGAGTATAAATACAACGGTATCGTTTAATTTTTTATCTTTACGAATATGCTCTAAAAATTCAAACCCATTCATCACTGGCATATTCAGGTCTAGCAATACTAAGTAGGGCTCTGATATTACTTTTTGTTGTGCTTTTTCTCGTAACGCATCTAACGCAAGTTTTCCATTTTGTTTCCAAATTATTTTAATTTTAGGATCCACTTTTTTTAGGCTTCTTGTTACGGCTTCCGCGGCAACATCATCGTCTTCAACAAGCAGTATAGATAGATTTTTGATCATAAATTCTCTTTCCTTGCAAAGCGCGGCCACCAAACATGAAATGTAGACCCTTTTTGCGGTTCATTTGAGCTAACGGAAATGCGCCCACCATGAGCTTGTGCCAGACGCCGACTAATAGACAGCCCAATACCTGAGCCTGACTTATCGTCAGAGGTTGTTTGAAATAAACTAAAAATACGTTCGTAAGCTTCTGGTGGTATACCGGGGCCATCATCAGTCACAGTGATATGGCAAAGCGTATTTTCTGCTACACAACGAATCTCTATAGTTCCCTCTTTACTGTCGTGATGTTTAATGGCGTTACTTAATAAATTGCGGACAACGGTTTCAAGTGGCGTCCATGCAGTGACGATAGTATCTAATTGAACGTCTTTATGAAGCTTCATTCCAGCAGGTAAATCTAATAGTTCGGTAACGTTAGAGATTAATTTATGCATATCGATTACTTGAGTATCTAGGGTAGCTTTGCCAGCTCTTGCATAGGCCAATAAATTATCAATTAACGTCTCCATTTTATGAATACGATCATCAATACGCGTTAAGTTGTACTCTACTTCAGGCGTGGTAGTGCCTAAATCTTCTTTTATCCATTCAATTAAGTTTGAAATGCCACGCAATGGAGAGCGTAAATCATGAGAGGCCACATAGGTAAACTCTTTCAGGCTAGTGTTATTTTCTCTTAGCTCAGTTTCCATTTGTTTTCGTTCTGTTATATCTAACAACGAGACAAACACCATGTCTTCATCATTGGTGTTTATAAAAGGACTCAAGCCTACTTCAACCGGGAATTCTTTACCGTCTTTGTGTAACGCGGTTAAATCTCTACCTACTCCCATACTTCTTACACTGGGTTCACGGTGAAATGAATGACGAAGTGCTGAGTGATGCCCTTGGTAGCGCTGCGGTAATAACATTTCCATTTTTTTATCGAGTAGTTCTATTTCACTGTAACCAAAAGATTTACATAACGATTGATTAACCGCTTGAATAATGCCCGCTTGGTCAACTATTAACACACCATGTGGTGCAGCTTGAATAGAGCGTTGAAACATATTATTAGCGCGCAGCCTTTGCGATATATCAACCAGTGTGGCTAAAACTAATTCTTGTTGTCCTTGTATTGGGTTTAAACCTATTTCAATTGGGATTTGCTTACCACTTTTTTGACTCGCAAATAACTCACGGCCTTCACCCATTAAGCGTTTTCGAGGGTTAGCAAAAAACTGACTCATCAAGTGGGTATGATTGGCTTTAAATTGAGCTGGAAGTAAATTATCTATGTTCATCCCTATGAGTTCTGAATCCTCATAGCCCAGTATTTCAGACAGTTGATTATTGGCAAAAAGGATCTGAGCATCAGTATTAACTACCATTGCCCCCATGGGTAAACAATTAACTAGTTGAGTTAAAAATGCTTCATCCATATTTACAGTTAAACTTGGTGAGTTAGATTTTTTATTTACTTTTTTAAGGTCCATCAAGCATCCCGCAAGTAAATTTAGTTCCCATAATATAGTAATAGTCGAACAAGTAATGAACAGCAAATCTAGCGAAAGATCATGTTATATAAATGCCCATTTTAATAGTTTCTTCTTATATTTTAGCGAGTCATTATGGTTAAAAAAGGCACATTGATTTAGGATCGGGTTGGGGTATGTTGGTTTTAGTGCGTATTAAATATAGTTTGGGTTTAAATAACCTTACTCTTTATCGCAAAGACTTCAAAAATGCTTATCACAGTACTGCGTCTACTCAGGTGTGTTACTTGTTTCCTGTTGGTATGCTAGCGTTTGAAGATAGACTCAAATATGATGTAGCTAACAAAATGACCATGGTGAGTAATACCTTCGCTTTGCCATTACATAAACCAACTAAAGTGATCAAACTTAAATATTTCTACCAAACGCCTATTTATGTGTGGCACTCGCTACCAAAGTAAACTTTGCCTGAAGTCTTAACACAAACGGCAGCAGCTTTGTCGCGATTTTTAATTGCGATACTTATTGGTGCAATAAGCTAATACTGCTTGAAGCTGATAAACTTTATCTCAATGCTCATAATAAAACTATAGAATTAACAAAAGAGCTTGAGAAAAATAGAAATGCATACCGAAAGCTTGTATTCGATAATGAATCACTTAATGGAAAGATGGATTTAATTAAATCTGAAACATGTAAGCTTAATAACGTATTTAAGCTTAATACACTAAGCAATATAACTACACCAACAAAGAATGAATTGATACTAGCAATACAAAGCTTAAGAAATATTGACAAAATATTGAAAGAGTAGTTTATTTGAATAGTTTGTAACCCGCACCCTGCGGGGAGGGCTATGCGTGTAAGAAAGCTCCAAAATGAA
Source organism: Pseudoalteromonas sp. SiA1 (assembly GCF_018732205.1). Taxonomy (NCBI): domain Bacteria; kingdom Pseudomonadati; phylum Pseudomonadota; class Gammaproteobacteria; order Alteromonadales; family Pseudoalteromonadaceae; genus Pseudoalteromonas; species Pseudoalteromonas sp. SiA1. The sequence goes on from NZ_CP076084.1 coordinate 1,297,193, forward strand.
ACTTCTTCTCAAACGCTTTCTAACTCCCGCCGGTATCTATGGAACATTCGGTGAGCTGTATGTATAACATACGTTATTTTGTTACACCGTTGAGCTTGAGTTGAAGAAAACCATAGGGGTAAATCTTGACTTCAGACATTACGGCTATTTAGCATCTACTCATAGCTGCATATCAATGACCTCAAACCAATACATCAATAATTAAAGCAGTTACGTGCTTCTTTATTATTTGAAAAGTATTTAACTGTGGGGTCACATAATCTCAATATCTTTGAAATCATAAAAAGCAGGAAAACAGTCAATAAATTGGTTGGTGCGATAAATGTGCGATATTTTTTATTATTAAATTAGCTAGTACGAAAGTAAAATGGTTTTTATTGGATGAAACTGAATTCTGAAGAGTTTTAAATGGTCGGTATGGAGAGATTCGAACTCTCGACCCCTGCCACCCCATGACAGTGCGCTACCAAGCTGCGCCACATACCGACTTCGACTGCAATAGTACGTGTATTTTTAAAAAAATCAATAAGCATTTGTTTGTTTGGATGTTTATTGCGCAAGCGTTTAATATTAAGCGCTTGCGCCAGAAGTTTTACACGGCTTTACTCTTTATTTAACCACTGGTTGATCGTGTTATACATTTCATCTCGTAGTATTGGTTGCGCAGTTTTGTTAGGGTGTAAGTTATCGTTTTGCATTAGCTCGCTTTTGCCTGCTACTTTAAGTACAAAAAACGGCATTAAATACGAGCCTGTGGCTTTGCTAACACTGGCAAAGCTATCGGTGAACATTTTACTGTAACGTGGGCCATAGTTAGGTGGAATATAAATTTCCATTAGCGCGGTTTGTGCATCTATTGCTTGGCTTTTTTCAATTAGAGCGGTCAAGTTGTCTTGCATTTTAGTAATTGGGAAACCGCGTAGACCGTCATTAGCGCCAAGCTCTATGAGCACATGAGTTGGTTGATATTGCTCAAGCAATGCATCAAGTCTGCGCAGGGCGCCACCAGTGGTTTCACCGCTAATACTGGCATTAACTAAATTGAGATTACGTTGCTCGGCATCGTATTTATCTTGTAACAATTGCACCCAGCCTTGTTCTTGTTTTAAGCCATAGGCTGCGCTTAAACTGTCACCAAGTATTAAAATCGTGTTGTTAGCTGCCACAGTAAGCGGGTTAATAACTAAAAATAAAATAAATACAAAACGTAGGATTGAATGAGTCATATGTCAGCGCTTTCTCAATTAAATATAATTCAAGTAAATGGTTTGTCTAAAGTTGTATCTACCCTTGAAGGTGAGTTGTCCATCCTCAGCGACATCAGCTTTAATGTCAAGCACGGTGAGTCTGTTGCTGTTGTTGGCACGTCGGGCTCAGGTAAATCCACTTTATTAAGTTTATTAGCAGGGCTTGATACGGCAAGCAGCGGTGAAGTAATGTTAGATGGGGAGCCGCTGCACGAATTAGACGAAGAAGCGCGGGCCGCACTCAGAGCTGCAAAAGTTGGCTTTGTGTTTCAGTCTTTTATGTTGGTACAAAGTTTAACTGCACTTGAAAACGTGATGCTACCGGCAGAGCTTGCAGGTAAAGAAGACGCCAAAGAACAAGCGCTCGCTTTGCTTGAAAAAGTAGGCTTAAGCCATCGGGTTGATCATTACCCGTCGCAGTTATCTGGTGGTGAGCAACAACGTGTTGCGATTGCCCGTGCATTTGTGGGTTCACCAAAAATATTGTTTGCCGATGAGCCATCAGCTAACTTAGATAGCAAAAATGGCCATATGATTGAGTCGTTATTATTTGATTTAAATAAGCAAAACGGTACAACCCTCATTTTAGTCACTCACGATGAAGCCTTAGCACAAAAATGTGAACGCATTATTCAAATAGAGGCGGGGGAGCTGGTACAAAATTCAACAGAGGAAATGGCAAATGTGGGCTAAATTAGCGCTTAAATTATTTTCTCGTGAGTTTCGCCGCGGTGAACTAACCGTAATAAGTGCTGCCATTGCTTTAGCGGTATTAACCGTGCTTACTTTATCTATGGTAACTGAGCGAATTGCACAAAGTATTGCACAAAAAAGCAGTGCATTTATAGCAGCAGATCGTGTTCTTGCCAGCAATCACGCCATAGATACCGCCTTTATAACCAAAGCAGAACAACAAAACTTACAAACTGCACAAATGGTGTACTTTGACACTATGCTGTTTGCAAACGATCAAATGCAGTTTAGCTCGGTAAAGGCTGCATCAAACAGTTACCCGCTTAAAGGCCAATTGAAAGTTAAGTCGGGTTTGAATGCTCAAACTGAGGTTGCCCCCGGTGCGCCAAGCCCTGGTAACGTATGGTTAAGTGAGTCAGTTTTTTATAGCTTAAACATAAACGTAGGCGACCAAGTTGAATTAGGTGCCGCGTTATTTAACGTTGAAAAGGTGATTGTAGAAGAACCCGACGCGCCATTTAATGTGTTCTCTAGTAGCCGTAGGGTGCTCATAAACATAGATGATGTGGCAAAAACCGAAGTAATACAGCCAGGCAGTCGTGTATTTTACCGCCAGTTATATGCAGGTGATGAAAACGACATCAATAGTTTTTACGATTGGTTAAAGCCGCAACTCAAAGAAAACCAAAACTGGTATGGTGTAAAAGACCGCCAGTCTCCTATTTCAAATAGCTTAAACAGAGCCGAAAGCTTTTTATTGTTAGCAGGTTTACTGGGCATTATTTTAGCTGCAGTAGCCATTGCGGTGTCAGCTAAACGTTATTGTGAGCGCCAATACGACCCTGTCGCAATGATGAAAACTTTAGGCGGCAGCCGCGATATGATCCGCAAAATTTACCTTATGCACTTATTAATGGTGTGTACGATGGCGGTAGTTGTTGGCCTTGCTATTGGTTACGGCTTACAAGAAGTTGCAACTGGTTACCTTGCAAAAAGCATGGGAACCGAACTGCCTATGGCAGGGTTTAAACCGTGGTTAGTGGCCATTAGCACCGGAGTTATTTGTGCGGTTATGTTTTCTATTAAGCCATTGTTAGATTTATTTGATATTCCACCACTTAGAGTGCTTCGCCGTAATTTAGGCGATCGCCTTGCGGTAAGTAAAATCCATTTAGGACTTAGCGCCTTAACGGTATTTTTATTAATGTGGTTATTTAGTAACAATATTAAAATTACCCTTATTTTATTTGCCTCAACGCTTGCGCTTATTTTAGTGTTGTTTTTAATTTCTAAATTAATATTTGGCGGGGGCCGCAAGCTTGGCTTAAAGCCAGGTAACAGCTGGTCGTTGGCTATTGCGTCTATTCAAAAGCGCGCCAATGTTAATGCGGTGCAGCTAATTAGTTTTTCGCTAGCGATTAAATTACTGTTGTTTTTAATTGTGCTAAAAAACGACATTATTTCGGATTGGCAGTCTCAGTTACCAAGCGATGCACCTAATGCCTTTTTGGTTAATATTACGCAAAATGAGCTGGATCCGGTAAATGAATACTTAGCGCAAAAAGGCATTCAAGTGTCGGAGTTTTACCCAACGATTCGTGGCCGCGTGAATGCAGTAAATGGCGAAGCAGTAGCACGTGAAGTGTCATTGCAAGACAACGAGAAAAAAGACGAAGAAGCCCGCTCAGGCATTGGCCGCGAGCTTAACTTAACTTGGCTTAACGAAGTCCCCTCACAAAATGACATTATAGATGGCCAGTGGTTTGGCGATGACGCAGTAGCTGAGGCCTCACTTGAAGAGTCGATGATGAAGCGCCTTGATGTGAAAATGGGCGATACCCTCACGTTTTTAATTGGTGCGCAGTCGTTCGACGCTAAAATTACCAGTGTACGTAAAGTTAATTGGGCCACGCTTAAACCTAACTTTTTCATTATTTTAAGCCCTGATGTGTTGAGCAGCTTTCCGGCCACGTATATTTCATCAGTACGTATTGAGCCTGAGCAAAAGCGCGACTTTAGCCAGCTATTGCGAGCATACCCTACTATTACAGCGATTGATGTAGACAACTTTGTTAAACAAATTCAATCGACTATTGAGCAAGTGTCGTTAGCTATTGGCTTTGTACTGGCTATTGTGGTGTTGTGTGGCGCGTTGGTACTTATATCGCAGGTGCAAGCAAGCTTAGGTGAGCGCATGCAAGAAATTGTAATATTGCGTACGTTAGGTGCTAAAAGCCGATTAATAAAAAATGCCACCTTGTATGAGTTTTTATTACTGGGCGGTTTAGCCGGACTAGTTGCTGCATTTTTCAGTGATATAGCACTGTTAATAGTACAGCAGCAAATGTTTGATTTGGCAGGTAAGCTGCATCCTAATATTTGGGTTATTGGCCCCGTTGCTGGTGGCGTGTTTGTAGCAGGGTTAGGCTATTTTATGATTGCCCGTACGCTTAAACAAAATACTCAAGGCTTAGTGCGCGCTTTAGCGTAAACTTTCCAGCCAAATAGCGTTTAAATGCCTACTTTTTAAGTAGGCATTTTTGTTTTTGCTTTGTACTGGTAATTTATACAGTGCTCTGGCATTATTAGCACTATTAATAAATAACAATAATGAGAGTGCTGTTTGGCCATAATTTTAGGGATCGATCCGGGCTCGCGTTTAACGGGTTACGGTGTGGTTGCGCATCAAGGTGCCAAGTTTACATACTTAGGCAGTGGCTGTATTAAATTAGCCGATCATGACTTTCCCACCCGACTTAAAATGATTTACCAGGGCATTACGCAACTTATAGAGCAATTTTCGCCTGAAACATTTGCTATAGAAAAAGTATTTATGGCGCATAACCCTGATTCTGCTTTAAAGCTAGGTCAAGCCCGTGGTGCTGCGATTGTCGGTGCCTCTATGGCCGACTTACCGGTTTTTGAATACTCAGCACGGCAAATAAAGCAAGCCGTTGTGGGTAACGGTGGGGCAGATAAATCGCAAGTTCAACATATGGTTAAAAACATACTTAAACTGCCAGGTACGCCGCAAGCCGATGCGGCGGATGCGCTTGCAATTGCAATTTGCCATGCCCACTCTGAACAAAATTTAATAAAACTAGCGGGTAGCGCAAGCAAAACCGTTAGAGGACGTCTAAGGAAATAACAATGATAGGTCGCTTAAACGGCGTGTTAGTTGAAAAACAGCCCCCAGAAATACTATTAGAAGTGAGCGGCGTTGGCTACGAAGTACAAATGCCAATGACCTGTTTTTACGATTTGCCTAAAGTAGGCGACAACGCCATTGTGTACACTCATTTTGTAGTACGCGAAGACGCACAGTTATTGTTTGGCTTTAATAATAAAACCGAACGTGCGTTATTTAGAGAGCTGTTAAAAGCCAATGGAGTAGGGCCTAAATTAGGCTTAGCCATTTTGTCGGGCATGTCGGCGCAGCAGTTTGTAAGTTGTGTAAATAATGAAGATGCCACTGCCTTGGTTAAACTGCCAGGGGTGGGCAAAAAGACCGCAGAGCGCTTAGTGCTCGAAATGAAAGACAGATTAAAAAATTGGGGTAATGACTTATTTACCCCATTTAGCGATAGCGCCGTAATAGAGCCTGCGAGCGATGCAACTATAGCCAATAATGCGGCCGATGATGCGGTTTCGGCGTTAGTGGCGCTCGGTTATAAATTGCCACAAGCGCAAAAAGCAGTAAAATCAGTAAGCAAACCCGATATGTCGACTGAGGTTCTAATTAAAGAATCTTTGAAATCAATGCTGTGAGTAAATTATGATCGAAGCTGATCGCTTAATAGATGCTGCTGAAAAAACCAACGAAGACACCATAGACCGTGCTATTAGGCCTAAGTTACTGGCCGACTATCGTGGTCAGCCGCATGTTAAGCAACAAATGGAAATATTTATTGAAGCTGCGCGTAGCCGCAGCGAAGCGTTGGATCACTTATTGATATTTGGCCCACCAGGCTTAGGTAAAACCACGCTTGCTAATATTGTGGCGAACGAATTAAACGTAAATATTAAAACCACGTCTGGGCCTGTGCTTGAAAAAGCGGGCGATTTAGCCGCATTGCTCACTAACCTTGAAGAAGGTGATGTACTGTTTATTGATGAAATTCACCGTTTGAGCCCGCAAGTTGAAGAAATACTCTACCCCGCAATGGAAGATTACCAGCTCGATATTATGATAGGTGAAGGCCCTGCAGCGCGTTCTATTAAGCTTGATTTACCCGCATTTACACTCATTGGTGCAACTACCCGTGCGGGATCATTAACTTCTCCACTGCGTGACCGTTTTGGTATTGTTCAGCGCTTAGAGTTTTACTCTGTGGAAGACTTATCGCATATTGTGGGGCGCTCAGCGCATTATCTTAGTTTAGAAATGTGTGACGATGGCGCGGCCGAAATAGCCAAACGTTCGCGCGGTACGCCACGTATTGCAAATCGTTTATTGCGCCGAGTGCGCGATTACACCCAAGTAAAGTCAGACGGTACGGTTAATGCTGAGGTAGCTCAACAAGCCCTCGACATGATTGACGTTGATAAAAGCGGTTTTGATTACATGGATCGTAAATATTTACTCGCCATCATCGAAAAGTTTATGGGTGGCCCTGTTGGCCTTGACAACTTAGCCGCGGCAATAGGCGAAGAGAAAGAAACCATAGAAGATGTGATTGAACCCTTTTTAATTCAACAAGGATTTATTCAGCGTACGCCGCGAGGGCGAATTGTCTCTGATAATGCGTACCACCATTTTGGCTTGTTACCTAAAAAAGATTAAATAACCAGAATAACTAGACTCTTTCTAAAGCCACTGTCATTTTAACGACAGTGGCTTTTTAGTATGAGCAAAAGCTAAATTTAGACGTATTTTACTTTGCCAATAATTCACTGAGCGTTAAGACATATCAGGCTATTGTGCGCCTGCTGTAACGTTACTGAGGCCGAGTTTAGCTGATTTGACAAATTGCGGGCAAAAAAAAAGCCCGCAAATAATGCGGGCAAACAACAAGTTTAAGGAAGTAATCTAGGGAACTACGTTTTACTTATTGAGGTCATACCCCAAGAAGTAAAAAAGTAATACGAAATAAATCATATTACGAAGAACTGGATTCAATGAAATAGCTTTCATTTAATGCGCTAGCTCGGTATGGGAGAATAATACCGAAGCGGCAGAATTTGTTCAAACTAGAAAATTTATATTTTCAGATTAAAAAAACTAATAGCAGGGGTTTTCTGTTTTTACTTAATGTTGCATGTTAATTAACCATTAATTCTATAAGTTAATGAAATGCTTTGTTTATGTATATTAACATATAAACGTTCGGTATTAGTTTTACTATTACGTTAAGGTAAGCGTGTAGTGTTTATGAGTGCTTATGCATTAATTTTGAATAAACAGCGTATTTTTGTGACTCTTTAGTGAAGTTAAGCGGGCTTACAGATAGCTTTATTGTTATTTATTTATACAGTAAAACAAGAGTTAAGTAGTAAAACTATTTTTTTAACGTTTTTTGTTGGCTATTCACAGCAATATCGTTGTCAGCAGGAAATACACTAGATACACTAGCTGAACTTTAATGGTGGCTAATGTGTTACAAAGTTACCTTACTCAAATAAATCAATTTGATGTTTTTAATTATTTAGGAGTTTAACGTGGGATCAGGGCTTAATTTTTTAGATCTAATTCTAGAAGCCAGTTTGCTTGTGCAATTAGTAATGCTAGCGTTGGTTGCTATGTCGGTTATGTCGTGGGCTATTATTTTTCAACGTAAAAAAGCCATCTCTGACGCCTTAGCAAATGCCAAAAAATTTGAGCAACGTTTTTGGTCTGGTGTTGACCTAAGTAAGCTATATAACGAAATTTCATCACGCGGTGGTCAATCAACGGGTATTGAAGCGTTATTCACCTCAGGTTTTAAAGAGTTTGCACGCCACAAAAAAAATACCTTTCAAAGTGCAGGCATTGTTATGGAAGGCACGCACCGTTCAATGCGGGTTGCGCTTTCTCGTGAAATAGAAAAACTAGAATCAAGCTTATCGTTTTTAGCAACCGTTGGGTCAATTAGCCCCTACATAGGTTTGTTTGGTACAGTATGGGGTATTATGAATGCCTTTATTGCCTTAGGTGAAGTAAAACAAGCAACCTTACAAATGGTTGCACCAGGTATAGCAGAAGCTTTGATTGCAACAGCAATGGGTTTATTTGCGGCTATTCCTGCCGTTATTGCCTATAACCGATTTGCTAATAAGGTTGAAAAGTTAGAATCTCATTACATTAACTTTATGGAAGAATTTGCCAATATCTTACACCGTCAAGCAGCTACCCAAATAGAGGCTCAAGCGAATGTACCAGCGTAAAAAGCGTCGCCCAGTCGCAGAAATTAATGTAGTACCATACATTGATGTAATGTTGGTGTTGCTTATTATATTTATGGCCACTGCGCCATTAATAACCCATGGCGTAAAAGTAGACCTACCAAAAATGGAAGAGTCAGACTTAGTTGATACCAAAGATACGCCGCCCATTATTGCCTCTATTGATTCGCAAGGTAAGTATTATGTAAGCATAGGTACTGATCCGGAAGAGCCAATGGAAGCATTAGATGTAGCCGCTGTAATTAAACTACAACTAATGAAAAACCCTGATACCCCAGTAATGATTAAAGGCTCAGGTAAAGTGTCGTATCAAGAAGTGTTACTGCTCATGGATTTTTTGAAGAATGCAGGTGTACCATCGGTAGGCTTAATGACCGAATCCTTTGAGGGGACCAAGTAGTCATATGAATACGTCGTTAATCAAATCAGTAATACTGCATTTAGCATTAGGGGGATTTTTGTATGCATCAGCAAACATTCATCCACCTAAACCTAAAGTAATGGAAGTGACGCTTAATGCCGCCATTCCTGAGCCAGAAAATGCGGTGTCTGCTGTGACCGTGGATCAACAGCAGGTTGAGCAAAAAATTGCTGAGTTACGCAAAAAAGAAGAAGATAAAAAGCGCGCTGAAGATAAACGCATTCGTGATTTAGAGCGCCGTGCAGCCGATGCACGTAAGCAAAGTGAATCTGAAGCAAGACGCATTAAAAAGCTAGAGCAGCAGCGCAAAGCTAAAGAGAAAGAAAGAGCCGAAGCCGAAGCTCAAGCTAAAAAAGCCCGCGAAATAGAACAACGTGAGCGAGCAAAAGCCAAACAAGCGCAAAAGCAAAAGCAAGAAGCTGAAGATGCTGCTAAAGCGGCTGCCGACAAACGCAAAGCCGAAGAAGCCGCGCTTAAAAAAGCGGAAGAAGAGCGTAAAAAACGTGCTGAAGAAGCCGAGCGTAAACGTCAGCAAGCATTGCAAGAACAAATACTGCAAGAGCAACTTGCCAAAGAGCAGGCTGCTCGTAATAAAATACGTCAACAGCAAGTAGTGAGTGAAGTTGATAAATACCGTGCATTAATTATGGCGCGTATTCAGCAAAACTTATTAATTGATGAAAAAATGAAAAACCAGCAATGCCGCATTAATCTCCGTCTTGGGTTTAATGGCTTGGTTACGCAGGTTAAGTCGTTAGGCGGTGATAAGTTAGTGTGTGAAGCTGCTTTAAGAGCGGTTCGCATGGCAGACACATTACCGGTATCGAAAGATAAAGACGTATTCGAACAATTAAAGAATATTAATATAACCATCGCGCCAGAGTTTTAAGGGATGACATGTTTAACAAAATTAAAATAGCCTGTTTAGTTTTAATATTAGGGTTTCAGGGCGTTGCACACGCGGCACTTGAAATTGTTATCACTGAAGGTATAGACGGTGCAAGACCGATTGCGATTGTGCCTTTTAAATACCAAGGTATTGGCCCTATTCCAGAGCAGCTTAGCGATGTTATTGCTGCTGATTTAATGCGTAGTGGTAAATTTAAGCCAGTTAGCGTTTCACAAATGCCTCAACAACCACATAAAGACGGCGATATTGATTACGGCGCTTGGGTTAATAAAGGCGTTGAAGCGGTTTTAGTGGGTGAAGTAGAACAGCAAACCAACGGACGTTACTTAGTACGTTATGAGCTTGTTGATGTTATTCGCGGCCAAATTACTGGCGGTGAAACACAAATGATGAGCAACGGTAAGCTTGTTCAAAGCCAAGACCATATTTTAGAAGCACGTCAAAGCGTAATTGGTGAAACTGGATTTCGTCGATACTCGCACCGCATTAGTGATGTTATTTATGAAAAGCTAACTGGCGAAAAAGGCGCGTTTTTAACAAAAATAGCCTATGTTATTGTACGTGATACCGAAGAAAAGCCTTATCAGTTAGTGGTTGCTGATTACGATGGTTTTAATGAACAAGTATTATTGCGTTCAAAAGAGCCATTAATGTCGCCGGTTTGGTCACCTGACGGTACTAAGTTAGCGTATGTAACCTTTGAAAATCGCCAGAGCCAAATTTATATTCAAGACATTTATACGGGTAAACGCGAATTGATCACCAGCTACAAGGGAATTAACGGCGCGCCGCAGTTCTCGCCAGATGGTAAAAAGTTACTGCTAGTGCTGTCAAAAGATAAAACTGGTGCAACTGAGGTTTACTTATTAGACTTACTAACACGTAAAGAGACGCGATTAACACGCCATCGTAGTATAGATACCGAACCTTCGTGGTACCCAAATGGTGAAGATATAGTATTTACGTCGGAAAGGGGTGGTAATGCTCAGATTTATAAGTTAAATTTAAAAACTGGCAGAACGCAAAGATTAACCTTTGACGGTGACATGAACCTAGCGGGTTCTATTTCGCCAGACGGAAAAGAATTAGTGATGGTAAACCGTACTAACGGACAGTATCATCTTGCTAAGAAAGAGTTGGCTACAGGTGCGTTTCAAGTTTTAACACGAACTCGCCTTGACGAATCACCGAGCATAGCGCCGAATGGCTCGATGATTATATACAGCACGCTCCACAATAATAAACAGGTACTTGCGCTAGTATCGATGGACGGCCGTTTTAAAGCACGTTTACCTGTGCTTGATGGACAAGTAAAGGCACCGGCTTGGTCGCCATATTTACAGTAATAATTGCTGGTTTACTCAAAATAGGAATCTACTCAATGCAACTTAACAAAATACTTAAAGGCCTGCTAATTGCTGTGCCAGTAATGACACTAGCAGCTTGTAGCTCATCTTCAGATATCGACGAAAATGCAGCTAACCAGTCAAACCAAGCAACTGTTGAGCAAACAACAACGGATACAGTTGAAGTAGCCACAATGACGCCAGAGCAACAAGCAGAAGAGCAACTTCGTCAAAAGTACGAAGCGCTTCGTCAAGAGCAAATTATCTACTTTGACTTTGATAAAGCGACAGTAGAAAGCAAATATGCAGACTTACTTCGTGCACACGCTGAGTTTTTAGTTAAAAATCCTTCTGTTAAAGTATTAATTGAAGGCCACGCAGATGAGCGCGGTACGCCAGAGTACAACATTGCACTTGGTGAGCACCGTGGACAAGCAGTTGAAAAATACCTACAAAGCTTAGGTGTTTCTGCAAGCCAAATGTCAGTAGTTAGCTACGGCGAAGAAAAGCCAATGGTTAAGACTCGCACAGAAGCAGCTTTCGCTAAAAACCGCCGTGCGGTACTAGTTTACTAAGATAAGAGATATTATGAAGCCGAAAATTATTTTGGCAGCCATGATATTGAGCGGGAGCACCCAGTTAATGGCTGCTCCCGCTCCTGTTTCAGAAGCTGCAAGTTCACAGTCAAGCATTGAAAAGCGTTTAGCAACACTTGAAAGTATGATGCAACAGCGTAATTTTTTACAAGTAGAGTTACAGCAACAGCTCAATTTACTGCAAGATGAAGTTAGTCAAATACGCGGAGTAACTGAAGAGCAAAGCTATAAGCTTGAAAAAGTACTCCAGCGTCAACGCGAGCTTTATCAAGAAATTGAGAACCGTGTTAGCCAAGCGTATGCAAAGCCTACGGCTCCAGCGCCTACAACAGACTATACACAGCCTAGTAATGAGCAGAGCTACAGCAGCGATTTATCTGAAAACGAAGCGTACGAACGTGCTGTTGCGCTTATAATGAAAGATAAACGCTACGACCAAGCTATTCCAGAATTTCAAGCGTTCTTAACAACGTATCCAAATTCAGTGTACACCTCAAACGCACATTATTGGCTGGGACAACTATTAACGATTAAAAATGACGGTGTAAAAGCAGCCGAGCACTTTAAAGTAGTTGTTAACGAATTTCCAAATTCAAATAAACGCCCAGATGCGATGTTAAAGCTTGGTACACTTTTACAAGAGCAAGGTTTGAAGGCAGAAGCACAAAAAATACTGAATGAGCTTATCAATCAGTACCCAAGTACAACTGCTGCTAAATTAGCCACAGATCGCTTATCAAAATAAATGTTGATGCTTGATTAGACTGCTTTTTGTCATAAGCGGTCTAAAATTGCTCAACTAGACATAAAAACTTAAAAAAAGAGACAATTTCGGTTGCACTCATTTTATAAATAAGTATTATAAGCGCCCGCAGCAAACGAATGGTAACCCCACTCGAAATGCGACAAAAAGAGCGGGTCATTAGCTCAGTTGGTAGAGCAGTGGACTTTTAATCCATTGGTCGATGGTTCAAGTCCATCATGACCCACCATTCTTTATTGTTAATAAAGTTTGGTCTTAATCGGCGGATTTACGCAGCCTTACTTTTTACAAGTAAACCAGAGCGGGTCATTAGCTCAGTTGGTAGAGCAGTGGACTTTTAATCCATTGGTCGATGGTTCAAGTCCATCATGACCCACCATTCTCTATTGAATGGTTATAATCGGCGGATTTACGCAGCCTTACTTTTTATAAGTAAACCAGAGCGGGTCATTAGCTCAGTTGGTAGAGCAGTGGACTTTTAATCCATTGGTCGATGGTTCAAGTCCATCATGACCCACCATTCTTTTTATATTAGAATGGTCTAATCGGCGGATTTACGCGTACTTACTTTTTATAAGTAAACCAGAGCGGGTCATTAGCTCAGTTGGTAGAGCAGTGGACTTTTAATCCATTGGTCGATGGTTCAAGTCCATCATGACCCACCATTCTTTTTTATATTTAGAATGGTCTAATCGGCGGATTTACGCGCACTTACTTTTTATAAGTAAACCAGAGCGGGTCATTAGCTCAGTTGGTAGAGCAGTGGACTTTTAATCCATTGGTCGATGGTTCAAGTCCATCATGACCCACCATTCTCTATTGAATAAGAATGGTTATAATCGTCGGATTTACGTGCACTTACTTTTTATAAGTAAACCAGAGCGGGTCATTAGCTCAGTTGGTAGAGCAGTGGACTTTTAATCCATTGGTCGATGGTTCAAGTCCATCATGACCCACCATTCTCTATTGAATGGTTATAATCGGCGGATTTACGCAGCCTTACTTTTTATAAGTAAACCAGAGCGGGTCATTAGCTCAGTTGGTAGAGCAGTGGACTTTTAATCCATTGGTCGATGGTTCAAGTCCATCATGACCCACCACTTCTGGTACACTTTCTTCGACATGAAATATTTCCTACTATCTCCCTAATTTTTATTTATAAACTGCCTTGTTAGATTGCTATTATTTAGTGTTAGTTTCTCGTATAATTTGCACTATTAATTACACTGTAAATAAAGTGGTCGAGAACAATGAGTTTAGCTCAAACTATTATGCCAGAAGGCTATATCTTTCCTCCTAAGCCAGCTCCGTTAACACAAGACGAAAAAGGCGAATATAAAGCGCGAATAAAGCAGTTACTGCAAGAAAAAAACGCGGTGCTTGTTGCTCATTATTATACTGATCCTGAAATTCAAGCACTCGCTGAAGAAACAGGCGGTTGTGTAGCCGATTCACTGGAAATGGCACGCTTTGGCGCTAGACACGAAGCCGACATGATCATCGTCGCGGGCGTACGTTTTATGGGTGAAACCGCTAAAATTTTAACCCCCAATAAAACTGTCGTTATGCCCACCCTTGAAGCAACCTGTTCATTAGACATTGGTTGCCCTGTTGATGAATTTTCAGCATTTTGTGATCAACACCCAGACCGTAAAGTGGTGGTATACGCTAACACCTCTACCGCGGTTAAAGCGCGTGCTGATTGGATAGTTACCTCATCGTGTGCACTTGAAATAGTAGAGCACTTAGATGAGCAAGGTGAAAAAATTATTTGGGGCCCAGATAAGCATTTAGGCAGCTATATTCAAAAGAATACCGGTGCCGATATGATCATGTGGAACGGCGCATGTATCGTACATGACGAATTTAAAACCAAAGCCTTAAAAGACATGAAGGCATTGCACCCAGATGCGGGCGTACTTGTGCATCCAGAATCACCGGCTGAAATTGTTGAATTAGCCGATGCAGTTGGCTCTACTAGCCAGCTAATTAAAGCAGCGCAAACTATGCCTAATAAAAAGTTTATTGTAGCCACCGATCGCGGTATTTTTTATAAAATGCAGCAACTATGCCCAGAGAAAGAGTTTTTCGAAGCTCCAACGGCCGGTAGCGGCGCTACGTGTAAAACTTGCGCTCACTGCCCATGGATGGCAATGAATGGCTTACAAGCGATTGAGGAAGCACTGATTGATGCCAGCGGTAAAGAAGTGTTTGTTGACATGGATTTGCGCGAAGGCGCACTTAAATCATTAAATCGCATGCTTGATTTTACAGCCAATATGGCAAAATAATAGATGGCAATATAATGCATTAGATAAAGGCGATACTCAGGTATCGCCTTTTTTATTTGCTTATAGGTGGTTAGTTTGATTATTGAGCAGTTAAAAGCGTGATGTTAAAAAGGCCTTGCACCAAGCAAGTGTATTTCATACTATAGCGCGCTGTTGCACTGCAACATTGTGGAGAGATGGCTGAGTGGCTGAAGGCGCACGCCTGGAAAGTGTGTTTAGGTTAATCCCTAACGAGGGTTCGAATCCCTCTCTCTCCACCATTATTCTATATTAGGACGCCTTATGGCGTCTTTTTTTGTGCCTGTAATAAAGTTTAGCCAGTTAGCCTATCGCTTGCGCGACTCGATTATTTTTATGCCGATGTTTTAGCGTATACATGCTCGGCTAAGGTTAAACAGGTTGGGTAAGTGGGGGGCGTTTTGCTGCTGGGCAATTATTAATACCCATAAAAATGGCTGAGGGGCGTTTGAAGTTTAATGTAATAGCATAAAGCAGAGCTTAATGGCTATGTAGCCATCAAGCTCTACTAACAGCTTGTTATTCAACCGTGGCTGTTAAACCACGACGTTTAAGTAAGGCTGATGTGTCTGGCTCTTGGCCACGAAATGCTTTAAACGATTCCATAAGGTCACGCGAGTTACCGACTTCTAAAATTTCTTTACGGTATTTGTCACCTAGTTCACGTTTTAAGCCTCCTTGCTCTTGTACATAAGCAAATGCATCAGCAGCTAAAATTTCACTCCACATGTAGGCATAGTAGCCTGCAGAGTAACCCCCTCTCATTGAATGAGAAAAGAATGCAGACTTATAACGCGGCGGCACAAATGGCACGTTAACGCCGTGTTTTGTTAAAACATCTTGCTCAAATTTTTCAATATCTTGCAGTGGGGCATCTGCTGGTAATGAATGCCATTCCATATCTAATAAAGTGGCAGATACATATTCTAACGTATCAAAACCTTGGTTAAAGCTTCTTGATTTTATTACTTTTTCAAGTAATTCATCCGGAATCGGCTCGCTTGTTTGATAATGTTTAGCATAGTTAGCAATTACTTCAGGGTGCATTGCCCAATCTTCTTCAAACGTAGACGGGAATTCAACAAAGTCTCTTGATACTGACGTACCAGATAAGGTTGGGTATTTTACTTTTGAAAGCATACCATGCAGGCCATGTCCAAGCTCATGGAACATAGTGGTTGTTTCATCGTAGCTAATAAGTGTCGGCTCACCTTTGGCGCCTTTTTGAATGTTCATAACATTCACGACAACAGGTTTTTGCCCATGCAAACCAGACTGTTTAACAAACGAGCTCATCCATGCGCCGCCACGTTTACCTTCACGCGCAAAATAATCAGCAAAAAAGATAGCTAGGCTTTCACCATTTGCGTCAAATACTTCATATGCTTTTACATCTGGGTGATACACAGGTAGATCGTTACGTGGCTTAAATGTAATGCCATACAAACGATTCATGGTAAAGAATACACCGTCTTCTAATACACGGTTAAACTCAAAATATTCTTTTACTGCTTTTTCATCAAGGTTGTACTTATCTTGACGTACTTGCTCGGCATAATATAACCAATCCCATGGTTTAAGTTCGAACTGCTCTGCAGATGCATTTATTTTTTCTTGAATATCGGTAGCTACTAACGCTACATTTTGAGTTAGCCTTGGCACCATGCTAGCAAACATATCAAATACAGCTTGTGGTTTTTTAGCCATTTGCGACTCTAAACCAAATTCAGCCCAGCTGTTGTAGCCAAGTAGCTTTGCTTTTTGTGCTCTTAATTTAACTAGTTGCGCAACAATGTCGCGATTACTAAATTCACCATCTAGCGCGCGCTCTGAAGATGCACGCCACACTTTCTCGCGTAAATCACGGTTTTGTAATGAAGCTAAAACAGGCTGGCGAGTGGTATTGGTGATTTTAATTAAATACTGCCCTTCGTGGCCGGCTTCTGTGGCTGCATTAGCAAATTGTTCAATTTGACCTGCCGATAAGCCAGCTAACTCTTTTTGGTCTTTTACGATAACAACATTACTTTTACTTAGCGCAAGTAAATTTTGTGAAAACTGCGTCGTTAAGGTTGATAGCGATGAGTTAATATCACGTATTTGCTGCTTTTGTTCATCATTAAGCTGAGCGCCTGAGCGCACAAAACGTTTATAGTAAACGTCTAATAGTCGTGTTTCTTGCGCTGTTAATGCTAAAGAGTCTGTTTTTTCAAAAAGTGTGGCTACTTTTTTAAATAACGCATCATTTAAAAAGATGTTGTCTCTGTGCGCTGCAAGCTTTGGTGCAAGTTCTTTTTGAAGCTCACGACGCGCTGGGTTTGAGCTAGAGCCTGCAAGGTTGTAAAAAATGCTGCTTGCACGCGTTAATAACTCGCCACTTTGCTCAAGTGCCACGATGGTGTTTTCAAAAGTCGTAGGGGCTGTATTATTAATAATGTCTTGTACTTGCGCCATTTGCTGCGCCATACCTTGATTAAAGGCAGGTAAAAAATGCTCATCTTTGATGACTGCAAAGTCAGGGGTTTCGTACTGTAGTGTGCTTTTTTCTAATAATGGGTTGGTAGCTTGTTTTGCTTGCGCTGAAACACTTTGCGCAGTAGTTTGCTGTTTGTTGTCAGCGTTTACATTTGGCTCAGAGCAGCCCGAAAGTAATAACGCCGAGCTGATTGCCGTGGCGAGTAAAGTTTTCATATTTACATTATCTTATTATTGTAACCAGTCGTTACCTTGTCATTAATCAAGTAAGAGTACGTTGACTTAAATGTAACCACACTTAGGTTGCGATAAAGTCTGAATTAACTGCGACGAGCTGGTAAGTTATATGCCTCATAGTGCATTTTTTGACGAGCGAGTAAAATATAAAGCAGTAAATAGGAGGGGCGTTGAGTGACTTAAATACGCCAGCGATACTTAATTTATTTACCTATCTAGTTATTTATCGACGCACGTCTTTTGGTGCGCCACCTTTTGGCCAGTCATCCGCTTTATTGGCAAAAATAGGACGTTCTAAATGTGAAAAGTAATAAGCAATATCAACAGCTTGTTGCTCGGTTAACATGCCTTCTTGGCCCAATGGCATATTTCCTTTAATAAATGCCGCTGCGGTGTAAGTGCGTGCCATACCTGCACCATCATTAAACGACTGACTGCCGGCAATGGCTGGGAACATGTAAGTATTATTAGGATATAAGCCTTGACCGTCTAGTTGGTGACAACTTGCACAGTGCTGAAC
The DNA here is from genome assembly GCF_018732205.1 of Pseudoalteromonas sp. SiA1. Lineage (NCBI taxonomy): Bacteria > Pseudomonadati > Pseudomonadota > Gammaproteobacteria > Alteromonadales > Pseudoalteromonadaceae > Pseudoalteromonas > Pseudoalteromonas sp. SiA1. The sequence continues at coordinate 1,315,091 of NZ_CP076084.1, forward strand.
GTAAAGAGTTTTTCCGTTATCGGCGTTTGGTACTAGCTCTTTATTAATAGTGACAAAACCTGTGTTGTCTTGCAGATCGTTTTTGTTTTTTATATTTTGTGATAAAAAGTTCATGTAGCTGACAATAGCCTGCATTGGCACTGAATTAGTAGGCAGTGGCTGACCGTTCATTGAGCGTTGAAAACAGCCATTAATTCTGTCTTCAATGGTGTTTATTTTTGCATTACGTGAACGATACTTTGGATATACCACATTCATGCCCACATAAGGCGCGGCTTTAGCTACACGCCCTTCATTAAGATGGCAAGTGCTACAATTGAGCTTATTATTTACGTTATTGGGAAGTTGTTTATAGGTATCAATAATTAATAAGCGCCCATAACGAATTAAATCCGACTCAGGGCTGGCATCGAGCTCATTAATAGCGGGCGTTACTAGGGTTTTAGGGTGATTTGCTGATAAGTTTATAATTGTGGGCGCATTACTTAACGCTTTTTGCACAAGTGATTGTGTTTGCGCTTCTTGTGAGTATACGGGCAAAGTAAACAACGTCGCGAATAAAACACTTAAATGAACTTTAAACATAATTAAAACCTAAATAAAAAAGAGTATTTAAACGACAGTGCTCACTATTGCTGTAATGTGGCTAAGTGTTTTTAATACCGGTGAAATTGGTAAGATGAATCGGTAAACCGTGACCCACTATCATTAAAATATAGTTAACGATTACTTAAAGGGTTAATAATTTAGTTAGTTTGATTATTGAACAGCAGTGCTTAGGTGGAGGTGTCATTAGTTTGTGATTAATTTATATAAGTTTGGTATGCATAGCCAAATGATTATGAACCATAACGCTATGCAAAGTGAGGTGTTTTTTGACTATTTTACTTACAGTTATAGTCCATAATTTTGTGTGATAAAGCGCTAAGTATGTCCACTACTTTAAAACTTGCTTGCTCCATAAGAGATACTTTTTCTACAGCAGTATTGATATCGCCTAATTGGAATGCTTCTAAAGCAGCAAAGCCATTCTTATGGACATCTTCATGTGGTTGCTCTAATGCTTTAAAGTCGTTAATGCTTGAATATTTTAATGCACCTTCACCTTGGTAATACCATTTACCTAAACGACACATGGTATGATCAGAAAAGTCTTCTGCAGTCTTATTTGATTGGCCTAAAATGACTTTATAAATATCGTATTTCCATACAATGTGATCCATTTTTACTGTTTGAATAAATGCATCGGCACTTGAATTAACAATAACGCTATACATATTTTGTGATAGTTCAACCACCTTTTTAGCGGTAGCATCAATTTCTGATGAGCTATTTGCAATGCCATCACTTTCTTCGCTAACGTTAGTAATGTTATTTACAACGCTTTGCATTTGCTCATTGACCTTAGCTATTAAATTAGAGATCTCGTTAGATGCATCAGAAGAGCGCTGAGCGAGCGTCCTTACTTCATCTGCCACAACAGCAAAGCCTCGTCCTTGCTCTCCGGCTCTAGCGGCCTCGATGGCCGCATTAAGTGCAAGTAAATTTGTTTGATCAGAAATCCCTTTAATTATGTTTACAAAATCATTAATTCCGATTGTTACTGACTGCAATTCTTTAACGGATTTAGTGGCTGATTTTGTATCTCTTGAGATATTATGTGTTGACGATGAAGTCGTTGCTAACATATCTAAAATTGTATCAAGTAATTCTTGGGATGACTTAAATGACGTAATATCATTAATTAGTTTATGTGAAGTTGAGGCTAAGCTTTCTCTGATGTCACTAATTAAATCAGATGACTGTAATGATAATGTGTTTAATTCACGCTGTTTTACAAAGGCTGTATCATTTGCTATTTCATTGTCGTTTTGTTGTGATTGCTCGCTGTTTGCTGCTAACAATTGCGCTTCAAGCTTTTCATTGGTTTTTTTTAATTGAATTAACTCGTTATTTAACTCATTAATTTTGTTTTTATATTTTGAATTGAACAGCATGTAGACCCCAATTTAAACACAGAAAATAAACGTATATTTTTTATTAAATTTACCTGAACATTGATTACTTTATTCGATTTTTTACAGGGGTGGAATTGACGTCCACCCAGGTCGATTTTTATAAAAGTAAGTTACAACACTATAATAGATGCTTTATAACCTTTTGGTAAATAAACTTTTCTTTTAATGCTTATAATAAGCTTGTTTAAGGTGAACACTGCTTTAGAAGTTAGTACTTCCTAATTGATTTACTCAACTGGGCTTGAAACTCATCAGGGAATAAAATTGTGCCGTCGTCTTCTTCGGTAGGGAACACGGCCACCAGTAAGTCGTCTTCTTCAAGGCCAGGTGTCCAGCGGCTAAACCAATCGTTTGTTGGAATTGCTTTAGGTGTACAGCCTTGCCATTCGCCGGTTGCCCAGGCTTGTGCGAACTCTCGTGTTGGCCATACCGGCACGCAATCGTCGTCCTCGTTAGTGAGCATTACGCAGCCGTCGTCATCGTTTAAAATCCACACTTGTTTAAATTGCTGCACGGTTTCGTACATGTATGCGAGTCGTTTTTTTGCGCCAAGGCCTAAAATTACGTCGTCTTGCTTTGATAAATTATCGGTGGTCATTTTTGGCTCTCTCTCACTGTGGAGTATACAAAGAGCAGCGAGCTGCTGCGCTTTAAAATTTAGTTTAGCTGATGGCTGCTAGTAGCTCATTGGCTAGTTGGTTTAGTGCGTCGGGGTCTTGGTTTGTTAATGCGTAGGTGCGTAATCCATATATACCCATAACACAAAATCGTGCCAGCTCTATGGCACTTCGGCCATTGGTAATTTCTTTATTATCAATTGCTTTTTGTAACTGCTGCGCAAAAGCATGCTCATATGCAGTTAAATTAGTACGCAATACGTGGCAAATTTGTGGATCGTTACCCTCTACCTCGCTAATGCTTTTTGTGAGCAGGCACACTTTGGTTGCTTCACCGTCAACGCATTCTTGCACAATGATATTAAGGTATTGTTTCAGCGTATCTAAAATACAACTGCTGTGCTCAAACAGCGCCGTAAACTGTGTATTGCGATCGGTTTGGTATTGCTCAGTAGCGGCTAAAAAAATGCCTTTTTTACTTCCAAATGCCGCGTATAACGAGCCCGGATGTAAATGGGTTGCTTGAGTAAGTTTTTGCATACTGGTTTTTGCATAACCGTGAAGCATAAACATCGCCATTGCTTGGCGCAGTACAAACTCTGTATCAAATTCTGCAGTTCTCATAATGACTCTTCTTGTTGGCAGAGTAGGTAAAACGAACTCTCAACAATAATCCTACCTTAAGCAGCGTTTAGGTAAAGCAGTTTACGCAATCTTGAACAAAGTTTCAAAATTATACTTGAATATTCATTCAAGTGACCTTATCTTGAATGTACATTCAATAAAGGATAAACATTATGTCGACAGACTTACTTTCACCTTTTAAATTAAATAACAGCATTGAACTGCAAAACCGCGTACTAATGGCACCACTAACTCGTTGTATGGCAGATGACAATTTAGTGCCTACACAAGCGATGGTTGATTACTACGCTCGCCGTGCTAATGTAGGATTAATTATTAGTGAAGCAATTATTATTCGTGCCGATGCACAAGGTTACCCAAATACACCGGGTATCTTCACTAGTGAACAAGTTCAAGGTTGGAAAAAAGTCACTGACGCCGTGCATGCCAATGGCGGTAAAATGTTCGCGCAATTATGGCATGTTGGCCGTGTTGCTCACCCTCACTTTTTTGGTGGTGATGTTCTGGCGCCATCGGCGATAGGGGTTGAAGGTTCAGTACCGCGTATGCGCGAGCTAACTTATATTACGCCAAAAGCTGCCACTAAAGATGATATTAAAGGCTTAGTGGCTGACTACGCTAAAGCGGCAGAAAACGCGATGGAAGCAGGTTTTGACGGCGTGGAAATTCATGGTGCTAATGGCTATTTAATTGACCAATTTTTACATTATGCTGCCAATGAGCGTGATGACGAGTATGGGCAAACACCAGAAAATATGTCTCGTTTTGCACTCGAAGTAACCGATGCCATAATTGATGTTGTAGGTAATGAGCGTACCGCTATGCGTTTAACACCAGGTGCCTACTTTAATATGAGCGAAGATAACCGTGATAAAGCAGTATTTGACTACTTATTACCTGAGCTTGAAAACCGCAAACTAGCCTATTTACATGGCGGTATTTTTGACGACAGCATGCGTTTTGATTCACTAGAAGGTAAATCAACCTCTGAATTTTTACGAGCTGGTTATGCAAGTACCTTAGTGGGTGTAGGTAGTTATAGTTTTGAAACTGCCAAACAAGCGATCAACGATAATAAATTTGATTTAATTGCCATTGGTCGCCCACTTATTGCTAACCCAGATTACATTAGCAAAATTAAAAATGGTGAAGAAGTGACACCTTATAGTGATGAGATGCTTGCTGAGTTAGTTTAAGTTTTAAAGAGTTCTCACTAATAAGCCCACAAATGTGGGCTTATTACTTAAAAGCGGATTTATGAATCTATCTTTTTAGATAATTCTGCAAGCTCTTGAATTTTAGTAACCGTTTCTTTTATGTAGCCGTTTATTTCTTCAGAAGATGCCTTTGAATTGCCTGCAAGAGTTCTTACCTCGTCAGCAACAACGGCAAAACCGCGTCCCATTTCACCTGCTCTTGCGGCTTCAATAGCAGCATTGAGTGCAAGTAAATTTGTTTGCTCTGATATTCCATTAATTGTTTCTACTATTTTGCTGATGGTTTGGCTTATATCTAATAATTCTTTCATTGATATTTGAGTTTGATTAACTGCTTTTTTTCTTTCCGTTATGTTTAAACCTATAAACATATAACTAGTGGTTTGACCATTAACATCACGAAGAGCACATATTCTCGCATCAAAGGCACTGTATTGATTATTTTTTTCAAGTTCAAAAGTTTTTGAGATATGTTTGTTTTTGTCTAAAAATGCTCTTTCTTCAACGCTGAGATCAGAAATCAGATTTTTAGCAAACTCTTCTACAGAAAAATTGGGTTTTAATGCCGTTTTTAGTAATTCGTTACAATCAAGTACTTCACCATGAAGAGACACTTGCAACATAGCTATAGACTCGCCGATAGTTTCTAGTTTGTTTGTGAAATCAAGCGCCATTTGCTTTACTTCAGATATATCAGCTTGAATTGCAATGTAATTTTCTAATTTCCCTTCTCTTATTACTGGGTTGATAGATAGCGAGGTCCAGTAAGCACTCCCCGATTTTTTATAGTTTAATATTTCTCCATAAAAAGGAGTTCGATTTTTAAGATGTGTGCGTATCGTTTCTATCATGTTTTTGTCAGAATCTTTGCCTTGTAAAAAACTGCCTGGTTTCTTACCTTTTACTTCACTTAAAGCGTATCCTGTTAAACGTTCAAATCCATTGTTTACATATTGAATATAGCCGTTAGGATCGGTGATTATTACCGCGTTGTCTGTTTCGTTTGCAACAAGTGACAACATCCGTTGTTCTTCTCTAGTTATTACCTCTTGCGTTACATCTTTGATAAAAGCTGTGTAAATAACGCGATTAGCTAATTTAATTTTCGATAGCGATAATCGCCCCCACACGGTTGTTCCATCTTTGCGTTCAATTTCAACTTCTCTACTGGTACCAACTATTTTATCGACACCTGTGTCTCGGTTTGCATTTACAAGCTCATCATGGTTATGTTGTATTGCATGGGGTACTAGCATTTTTACATTGTTTCCCATTACTTCTTGTTTACTGTAACCCCACAGTGTTTCTGCGGCTTTGTTATACAAAGTGATACAATTATTTTCATCAATACATACAACTGCATCAAGGGCTTGCTCTAACGATTGCTCATTGATTTCTTTTGCTTCACGCTCTGCTGATATATCTCTTATAAAAGCGGTGTAATGTTTGTTGTTATTTACTTTCACCTGAGAAAGCGCTAATTCGACCCAAATGCGACTTCCCGATTTAGTTTGTAACTCAACTTCTCGGTAGCTGCCAACAATTTTGTCTTGCCCGGTTTCTCTATGATGATTTACATAGTCGTCGTGGTTTGTTTTATGTTCGTCAGGGACTAGTTTTCGTATGTTGTGACCGAGTACTTCATCTTCTGTGTAGCCCCATAATTTTTGCGCGGCTTTGTTATAAAAGACAATATTGTTTTTTTCATCTATGGAAACAATTGCCGTAATAGACTGTTTTAATGCTTGCTCAGCGCTATTAGCGAAAAAATTAAACATAGTGCAGCTACCTGTAAGTAAAGCGTTAATAAAAAGATAGCCCAGAAAAAGCTGATTGCAAAATTGGTTTTTTAACTTTGTATAAAACCGTGTTTTTGGGCTAAAAGTTATCACTTTATGGGCTCTTAACTCTTTATATCTAAGTTAAATAAGATTTTGATCAATTGCAGTTAGAAAGAGTGAGAAAATTTTATGACTTTAGAGAGTCCCTTGGCTTTTGGGTGCTGTTTTAGTCTGATTGCTCTTAATTACGATGTGCTTGATTTGATTACTTTACGTCATAATTAACTCATATTTGTTTAACCTGTTTGTCAATAAAATTGCCCCTCGTTGTCATACTTAAAAAATAGACTGTGCCCGCTTTCATAATTACCTTTTTATAATTAGAATCAAATGGGACAACAATGTACGCTTTAAAAAATAAATCGATTTTGAGCATGGCTGTGGCCATGGCGGTATCAACTCCAGCTTATGCTAACGATAACGTGATAGAAGAAGTAACTGTTACTGCAAAACCAACCAGTTATGCAAACAACGTTATTGAACCTGCGATGCTAGAACAACAAAGCTCGGTATCGAGTGTGTTATCGGTAATTGATAACTTGCCAGGGATTAGCATAAACGAAGGCGACGCATTTGGCGGCGATGATTGGTCAACAACCATTACCATGCGTGGTTTTAGTATTGACTCTAACCAACAGCAATTAGGTATGACGATAGACGGCATTCCTAATGGTGGCTCTAATTATGGTGGCGGGGCTAAAGCGAATCGTTATCTCGATAGCGAAAACTTGGTGACAGTGGAAGTTGGCCAAGGTACCTCAGATATTAAATCTGCCTCATTAGAGGCATTAGGCGGTACTTTTAATTTTGTAAGTAAAGCACCGAGTTTAGATAAAAGCACCACCTTTGCTTATACCTCAGGCAGTCACGATGCTTCGCGTTATTATGTTAAGCACGAAACTGGCACCATTTTCGATAATACCCAAGCGTACGTGAGTTACTCACAAACCGATACCAGCCGCTGGATTGGCTCAGGCAGCAATGGCGGAAAAGATAACCAACACGCTGAGGCGAAATTTGTTACCACTCTTGATAATTTAACTATTACAGGGCGTTTATCGTACGACGATGTAAGCGAGAGCAACTACAATAGCGTGAGCCTAGAACAATTTGAACAAACCCCTGATTGGGATCAACTAACATGGAACTGGACAGGCGTTCCGCACTTTGACCAAATGTTTGCAGAAGGTTGGGGCACCCTGCGCGAAAATACCCTAGGCTATTTAAAATTTGAATACGCGATTTCTCCAACCTCATTATTAACCGTTAGCCCGTATTATCATAAAAATTCTGGCCGTGGCGATTGGATCCCACCTTATTTAACGTCCCCTGTAGATGAAAATGGCAACCCAACCACCGAGGGGGGCACAAACGCGGGCTCTTATGGTTTTACCGATAGCAACGGTAATCCACTTGCGCCGAACGCAGGTTGTACCGCAAGTTTAAACTGGCCATGGGAGTCGGGCCCTGAGCTTAATCCTGCGTGTTACGACGCTGATGCAACGCCTGTTATGTCTTATCGTCATACTCATTACAATAAAGATCGTTTAGGGGTAACTGCTAATTATCAAGCTAGCTTTGGCATGCACGATATAGAAGCGGGTTTTTGGTATGAGCAAAGCGACCGTGATGAGTCGCGTGATTGGCATAAAGTAATAGATGCCCGTATTTATCATCATTTTGATAACACCCCATACTGGACGCAATACAAAAACACCTTTGAGACTGATACGCTTAAATGGTATGCACAAGACTCAATGACATTTGGCGACCTTACCTTAAACCTAGGGGTAAAAAAATACTTAGTGGATATAGAAAAGTATGACCACTATAAAAACGCCACAACAGCTAAAGTAAACAGTGATTCAGACCTTCTATTTAGTGGTGGTATTTTGTATCAGCTAAATAGTAATACTGAGTTATTTAGCAGCTATAGCGAAAACTTTGCCGCTATTAAAGACGGTGTGCTTGAACGCGATAGCTCTGACTTATCAGCAATTAAGCCAGAAACCGCTGAAAATATTGACCTGGGTGTACGCTATCAAAATAATGCACTTAAATTAACAGCAACGGCCTATTCAATTGAGTTTGATAACCGCATCACCTTTATAGCACCAGGCAGCGACACGGGCGGTATAGACTACACCATAGGCACAAACGGCTCGTACCTCAATGTGGGCGGTATTGAATCAAAAGGTTTAGAGTTGTCAGCAAGTTACATGCTTAATAATGAGTGGAATGTATATAGCTCATACACCAATAATAGCTCTGAATACAAAGGCGATGCGCCAGGCTTTGAAGCTGGAGGCAAAGTAATTGACTCAGTGGATGATTTATTTGTGCTATCAACCGATTACTACAGTGGCGATTTCCGCTTTGGTTTATCTGCTAAATACACCGGTGAGCGTGGCGATGTAGACAGTTACACCGTGCTTGATTTAAACGCAGGTTATGCAGCCGAAGTTAACGCAGGCCCGTTTAAAGCCGTTGATATTGCCTTTGTGATTTATAACATTACCGATAAAAGCTACTTAGCAGGTGGTACGGGCAATGGGAGTACTTACTTTATTGGCTCACCACGCACAGCAGCAGTTACATTAACGGCTACTTTTTAAACCTAATGTAACCTTATATAAGCCCATCACCGATGGGCTTTTTGCTATAAAAAGATTGATGAGAACACAATGAAAAGCATGATAAAAATAACCGGATTAAGTTTAATTTTATTGTTTAATAATGTGGCATTGGCTGCTCAACAAAATGTAGTGTTAGTCACCCTTGACGGCGTGCGCTGGCAGGAAGTATTTAATGGTGCCGATAAAAACCTGCTCAATAATAAAGAATTTGTTAAGCAACCAGCACAGTTAAGCAATGAATTTTGGGATGAAAGGGTGCAACAGCGCCAGCAATTATTAATGCCGTTTTTAACACAAACGATTGCCACTCAAGGCGTAATTATGGGCGACAGAGCAAACGGCTCAGCGATGTCAGTGAGTAATCCATGGTATTTTTCATACCCTGGTTATAACGAAATTCTTACCGGCGAAGTGGATGAAAACATTAAGAGTAACGATAAAGTATTTAATCCAAATAAAACCATTTTAGAGCGATTAGATGCGCAGCCTGAATTTAAAAACAGCACGGCTTTATTTGGTAGCTGGGATGTGTTTCCTTACATTGTAAATACTAAGCGTAGTCATGTGTATGTAAATGCAGGATTTATGCCTATTGCCGATGATTTATTTGCCGATGCGCCCCTGTTAAACGCATTACAAACAGAAATCCCCAGCCCATGGCACAATGTGCGGCTTGATAGTTTTACCTATCGATTTGCTAAAGCCTATATGCTGGCTAAAAAGCCAAGATTATTGGTGATTAGCTTAGGGGAAACTGACGATTTTGCTCACGATGGCCATTACGATGCTTACTTAAAGTCGGCCAAACAAAGCGATGCATTTTTAAAAGATTTATGGCAAACCATTCAAAGCACAGCAGGTTATAAAAATAATACTACGTTAATTGTTACTACCGATCACGGCCGTGGCAGCTACGCAAACGATTGGCAACATCACAGCTCTAAACGGGCATTAGCAAAGTCGGAGCAGGGTAAAAAGGCATTTCCTGAGGGAATTATTGGCTCAGAGCATATTTGGCTTGCTGCCATTGGTCCTACAATTAAAGGTAATGGCTTAATAAAAACCGATAATGAGCTTAAACAAGCGCAAATTGCCGCCACCGTTTTAAAAGCACTTGGGCAAAACCCAGACACGATTAACCCTAATATGGCACCGGCTATTAATGAGATTTTAAAATGAAACAGTTACTAAAAACCTTTAATCATTCAGCGCTGTTACTTGCTTTTGTTATTAGTGGTGGCGCAATGGCTGCGCCCTCTAAAATATTGTTTGGCTCGTGTGGGCATCAAGATAAAGACATTCCTATATTTAACGCCATCAACAAAGAGCAGAGTGATTTATTTATTTTTTTAGGCGATAACATTTATGGCGATACTAACGACATGGCCGTGCTTAAAAATAAATACCAACGATTAGGGGCAAAGCCTGGCTTTAAAACCTTAAAAGCAAATACACCATTAATAGCCATGTGGGACGATCACGACTATGGTCAAAACGATGCGGGTAAAGAGTACCCGCATAAAGAAGCATCTCGGCAAATTATGCTCGATTTTTGGGATGAACCGGCAAACTCAGCGCGCCGAACCCGTGCTGATGGTATTTATACCTCTTACATGTATGGCGAAGGCGAGCAAACCGTGCAAGTGATCATGCCTGACTTACGTTTTAATCGCGATAAACTTAATTCAGTGAGCGAACTTGAGTATTACACCAAGCGTAAAGCAAATAACCAAGGCCCGTATAGTCCAACCGAAGTAAAAGGCGCGTCTATGCTAGGGGAGGCGCAGTGGCAATGGCTTGAAGCCGAACTTAAAAAGCCAGCAGCGATTAAACTAATTGCATCAAGCTTGCAGTTACTGCCTGATTTTACTGGCTGGGAATCGTGGGCAAATTTTCCAGAGGATAGAAACCGTTTATTTGCGTTAATTAAAAAACACCAAATAAATGGCGTGGTGATCATCAGCGGCGATACCCATTGGGGGGAAATTTCAAGGTATCAACACAATCTTGATTACCCACTCATTGAAATGACCAGCTCAGGCCTGACAGAAAAGTGGAAAGACGTTAGCCCAAATAAACATCGTGTCGGTGATTACACGCATAATGTTAACTATGGGGATTTAACCATTGATTGGCAGCAAGCAGATCCAGGCTTGTCACTTAAGCTCAAAGGCATTGATGGTAACGTAATAATGCAAAGTGACTTTAGCTTATCTAGCATAAGCCCATACCAATAGTTGGTTTAATATAAAAACGCACAGTGACTAAAGTGAGTCCTGTGCGTTTAAAAAAACAGCTAGCTACTGGCTAACATGCTGATTTATTAACGCCAATTCCTCCTTTGCGCTACCGCTTAAATTGAAAATATCTTACACTGGCCTTTATCTCAAGTAAGGCTGGTATCGTATGCTCAATATTATTCAATCAAACCGTATGGAAGCCCTGCAAGCGCAGTTTCATCAACTGTTAAAGGTAAACCCGTTGCAAAGCCCATTTGATAAAGAAGTGGTGTTAGTGCAATCGCCGGGTATGTCGCAGTGGCTAAAAATTGGTTTAAGTGAAAATTTAGGCGTGGCTGCGCAGGTAGACTTTCCGCTGCCGTCGAGCTTTATTTGGCAGTTGTACCAGCAACTATTGCCAAACGTGCCTAAAGAGTCGGCGTTTAATAAACCGAACCTTGCTTGGAAACTGTTTGCAATTTTACCTACTTGTATTGACGAGCCACTGTTTTTACCCCTAAAAACCTATTTAGAGGGGGATATTGACGGCCAAAAAACCTTTGCCCTATGTGAAAAAATAGCCGATGTGTACGACCAATATTTAATGTATCGCCCCCATTGGATAGCCACTTGGGATAGCGGTGTTGATACGCTTGATGATGTAGATATCAGCATTGCTCCTTGGCAACCCGATTTGTGGCGCCGCCTTGTCAAATTAAGTAAAACACTTGGGCAAAGCCAATTTCACCGCGCCAACATGCAAGGACAATTACTCAGCGCCCTTGAGAGTATGGATAGCAGCTTATTGCCAAAGCGTATTAGCCTATTTGGTATATCTGCGATTGCCAGCTCACAGCTTGACGTGTTTGAAGCCTTGAGTAAAAAAACTGAGGTGTTTTTATTCTTTTTTAACCCCAGCGAGCATTATTGGGGCGATATAATCGATGAAAAAACAGCGGCTAAAATAAACGCTAAATACGCCAAAATGCCGCTGGTGGAAGCGCAGCAAAAAAAGCAAACGAATCCTGATGAAGAATACTATTTTATTGGTAATCCGTTGTTGTCGTCGTGGGGTAAACTCGGCCGCGATTATTTTGAGCAACTGGTGCAGCTTGATGCCCGTTGGATTGATGGTTTTATTGATGCGTTTGACGATACCTTACTTGGGCAAGTGCAAAGCGAAATATACCAACTTGCCTTTAAAGGTGAATCGCTTACCGATAACAAAGAATGGTTTATAAACGATGAGGGTAAACTGCCCATAAGTGCAAACGATACCAGCATTACGTTAAGTGACTGCCACACACCATTAAGGGAAGTCGAGCGCCTGCACGACTACTTACTCAATTTGTTTAATCATAACCCAACGCTTACCCCCAAAGACATCATTGTGATGATGCCTGATGTAGGTACTTATAGCCCTTACATTGAGGCCGTTTTTGGTGGTGCGCAGGGCAGCCGATTTATACCATACGCCCTTGCCGATTTAGCCATAGAGCAAGAAAAACCAGTACTGGGCTCGTTTGCCAGTTTAGCTAATTTACCGTTTTCGCGCTTTGGCGTGTCGGATATTCTTGATTTATTACAGGTTACGCAAATTGCCGAAAAATTTGGCCTAGAAGCCCATGAATACGAGCAAATACATTATTGGCTTGAGCGAGTAGGGGTAAAGTGGGGCATAAACGCTGAGCATAAACAAAGCTTTGATTTACCCGCAATTGATTTAAATACCTGGCAACATGGCTTGAACCGTTTATTACTGGGGATTGCCATGCGCGACGAACAGTGCCCATTTAATGGTATTTACAGCGCCGATGAAGTAGAAGGTATGGCGCTTGATACTCTCAATAAGCTGGTGCATTTTATTGATGTGCTTCAAGACTTTAAAGCGAAACTCACCCCTGATGATACGCTTTCTAATAAAGCCCATATATTAAGTGAGCTACTCAATGCTGTGTATGAGAGCGAAAGCGATGATAGCTGGGATTTATTAGTGCTGCAAAAGGTGCTCGAAGACATTGCGAAGCACCACGACAACGGCGACTACAGTAAAGCCGTATCGCAGCGCATAGTGAGCTATCTAATCAAGCAAGGTATACAAGAAAAAGGTGTAGGTCAGCGCTTTTTAGTAGGACAAGTGAACTTTTGTACGTTAATGCCAATGCGCGCCGTGCCGTTTAAGGTGGTGTGTATGCTAGGCTTGAACGATGCCGATTACCCACGTACCGTGCAGCCTATCGGTTTTGACTTAGTACCTTATTCTAAAAAGCAAAAAGGTGACCGTTCACGTAAACTCGATGACCGTTACCTCTTTTTAGAAGCGCTCTTAAGTGCTCGAGATAATTTATATATGAGCTACATTGGTCGATCATGTTTTGACAACCAGCCGCGCATGCCATCAACACTTGTCAGTGAATTGTTAGAATACATAGGTCGCAGTTTTAAACTTAGCGAACCCAGTGATAAACCCTTGCCTGAATGCCTTATTACGCAGCAGCATTTGCAGCCTTTTAATAGCCTGTATTACTCAGCTCCTAGCGATGAACAGGCGGGAGTAAATAATCACAGCTATAACCCAATTTGGCTGCCTAGTGAGGCTATTGAGCCAAAAGCAATCACTGCGCTTGATGTAACACCCCCAGAGCTACTTGATCTTGATGTGTTTATTCGCAGTGTGTGTCATGCCCAAGAGAGCTTTTATCAACAAAGCTTAGGGTTACGCTTGCCGCAATTTAACGATATAGCGAAAGACGAAGAACCGTTTAGCCTAGATGCGCTGCGCCGTTATTTTTACCTTGACGAAATACTTGAAGCAAACATTAACAATACGCCACTCAGTACCGAGCAAATCCTGCAGCGCGGTGAGTTGCCCCAAGCCAATGTTGGCAGCTTAATTTATGAGGGTATGCAGCACCGAGTTGATGCGCTTGCAGGGCAAGTAAAAGAGCAAATAAAAGCCGGTAAAAGCGAACCGATAGAAGTGTTACTTGCGCTTGAAAATACCACCATTGAAGGCTGGCTTAACCATGTGTATATGCAAAAACAAGTGTTTTACCGCAGTGCCAGTATTAAAGCCAAAGATTTAATAAAAGGCTTTCTTTATCACCTGGCAGCTCAAAGCATGGAACAAGAGGTTGAAACCTTATTACTGGGTTTAGATAAACAAATTAGCTTTGCCCCTATGAGTAAAGCCAATGCCGACTTGCTGCTTGCAGATTGGTTTGAACTATACAAAGCATTGCGAAACGCGCCCGTGGCGTTTTTTCCGGTGAGTGGTTACGAATATGTGAAAAGCGGTGGCGATATGGCAAAAGCTAACAGTAAATTTAGCCCACAGTATATTGGCCGAGGTGAAGGGGAAAACCCTTATATTCGTCTCACGGTGCAATCGCTCAATGATTGCCAAGAGGAGTTTATACAATGGAGCGAAAAATTACTCGCCCCGTTATTTGAGCACGCCAAGGAGAGTGACTATGCAAGCGCTTAACCCAATCACTATGCCATTAAAGGGCCAAAGCTTAATTGAAGCCAGTGCTGGCACAGGTAAAACCTACACGATCACGGGTTTGTATTTACGCTATTTATTAGGTATGCAAATACCCGGTGAGCTGAGTACGCCATTGAGTGTTGAGCAAATTTTGGTGGTAACCTTTACCGATGCCGCTACCCAAGAGATTAAAGACCGCGTACGTAGCCGTATTATTGCCGCGCGCGATGCCTTATTGGGGCAACAGCCAAACGATGAACTCATTGAAGATGTGATAGCGGGCGTTGATGATAAACATCGTGCGTTTGACTTACTCGATGCAGCAGCTAAATCAATGGATGAGGCGGCTATTTTTACCATTCATGGTTTTTGTCAGCGGATGCTAAAACAACATGCGTTTGAATCGGGGGTCGCGTTTAACTTAGAGTTTATTTTAGATGAGCGCGAGATACTGCTTGAGACCATAAAAGATTTTTGGCGCGCGTTTGTCTACCCGCTTAATAAGCAAAAAACAAATGCAATTTTAGAGGTGTTTGCCGCACCTGAATCATTATTTAGCCAAGTAAGCAGTATTTTAAATAAAGCCAACGCCGAAATAACACCGCAAGTAAATTTAGAGGATGTGTGGCAAGCCCGAGATGAATACTTGGAGCTTGTACCCGCCTTTAAAAAAGCGTGCCTAGAGCAAGAATTTATTGGCGCTGTGAAAGCATCAGATTTAAGCGGCTCAAAAACACCGGCACGAAAAGGCAGCTTAGCGGCGCTTGAAGCGTTTTGTTTAGGCAATGATGACTTTTTTGAATTTGGTACTAACAAATATTCGTTTGAGGTTTGGAGCAGCGAGAATTTAAGTAATACCGCTAATTATAAAAAAAATGGCACATTACTGACTCATCCACTTATTAGCCAATTCGATACCTTAGCCGCACTTAACAATACCATTAAACAAGGGCTAAAAATTGCGATAGTGCAATATGCGGCAAGTTGGGTAAAAGCGGCCATAGTTAAGCGCAAACAAGAGCAAAGCGTGATCACCCCTGATGACCTACTCACTAATTTACATACAGCCCTTAATAGTGAGCAGGGTGACGTATTGTCGCAAAAAATTGCGCAGTTATTTCCGGTGGCAATGATTGATGAGTTTCAAGACACCGACCCTATTCAGTACGGTATTTTTAGTAAAATTTATGCTCAAAGCAATACCACTTTAGCTATGATAGGCGATCCCAAACAAGCTATTTATGGCTTTAGGGGCGCAGATATATTTACCTACATTGGTGCCAAAGAGGCCGTAGAGCAGTCGCAACAATTTACCCTAGGCACTAATTTTCGCTCCAGCAGCGATATCGTCAACAGCGTAAATAGCTTGTTTAGTAAATACGACAACAGCTTTATTTATAACGATGCCATTCCTTTTAATAAAGTGAAAGCCAAGGGTAAAAAAGCCGAAGATGCATTTTTAATTGCTGGCAAGCCGGCCACCGCCTTTGAGTTTAATGTGTTTGTAGATGAAGCCGGCGATGAAAAAAATAAGCCGACCAGTAAAGGCTTAGGGCAAGCTCATTTAGCCACCCATTTTGCCAATAAAATTGTTACGTTACTCGAGCAAGCAAACCAAGGAATAGCCTGTATTGGCAGTACGCCGGTAAGCGCTGCTGATATTTGTATTTTGGTGCGCGACCGCGTTGAAGCGCAAATAATGAAGCAGGCCTTGAGCAAAGCCAATATTGCCAGCGTGTATTTGTCTCGTGATAGTGTATTTAGCCAAGAGCTAAGTCACCATTTACTCAACTTTTTAACCGCATTGCACGGCCAGTACGACGAGTCGCTACTACGAGGTGTACTCGCAGGGCCATTATTTTGTTTAAGTTATAACGATATTTTTGCTTTGGCCGATGATGAAAATGCATGGCAAGAACACTTAAACTTTTTTGCCCAACTTAGCCATATTTGGCACAAGCAAGGGGCTATGGCGATGCTTGAGCGCTTACTGAGTCATAATCAACTCAGTGCCAAATGGCAAGGCTTGGGCTATAACGTAGAACGTTGGCTTACCGACTTTAGACACCTTGGCGAAATACTGCAGCAAAAACAAATAGAGCTTGAAGGGACACTTCGTTTATTACGTTGGTTTGCGCAAAAGGTGAGCCAGCAAGATGGCGAAACTGTGCAAGTACGTTTAGAGAGCGACGCAAACTTGGTTAAAATTGTCACTATGCATGCCTCAAAGGGGCTTGAATATCCATTGGTATTTATGCCCTTTGCTAGTGGCTATCGTGAAACTAAAGACGCGCTTTATCACCATAACGGCAAGTTAATTTTTGATTTAAGTAAAGACGAAGACGCCCTGCAAAAAGCCGAGCAAGAACGTTTAGCAGAAGATTTACGCCTATTGTATGTCGCACTGACCCGTGCAGTGCATTTTTGTGCCTTGGGTGTATATAATATCGGGCAAGGGCAAAGTAGCCGCTTAGCGATTCAAAGTAGTGCGCTTGGGCATGTGTTGTTCTCAGGGTTAGCGTTAACCAGCAGCCAAATATGGCGCACTCATTTAAGTGAGTTTTGTGATGCCAATGATTCGATGGAATATCTGCAATTTACCTCGGGTGAATTACTCGAGCAGGGCATACTTCGCTTTAATAATGAACACGTTGAAAAGCAGGCGCTGAGTATTAATACTGTAACCACGCAGATTGAACGCGATTGGCGGGCAACCAGTTTTAGTGCCTTAAGCTTTAAAAAGCATACTGACCAACTGGCACCTGGGCGCAGCGATGAAGATCATCAAAGAGATGAGTTTGCGGTGCAACAAGATGAACTTCTCTCACCGTATAGTTTTCCAAAAGGTGCAAAACCAGGAAGTTGCTTACACGAAATATTCGAGCAACTTGATTTTACCAGCCCGCTTGTTCACCCCTCAAATCCAGAGCAAAACTTATCGGCAGTAATTAAACGTGCCTTTGAAAAATACCATATTGATGAGCAATGGCAGCAAATTACCGAGCAATGGATACTCGATGCGCTTAATTGCCCGTTAAATAGTGAAAATAATTTAAGCTTGAGTCAATTATCACCGAGTGATTGTCTTGTTGAAATGGAGTTTAACTTACCGCTTGCTAGCCTAAGAGCGCCTAAACTCAACGAAATGCTGATTAAACACTTTGATTTTAGCCAAAGCAAACTTGAATTTGCCCATGTAAAAGGCTTACTAAAAGGCTTTATAGATTTAATTTTTTGTTACCAAGGCAAGTATTATATTTTAGATTATAAATCGAATTATTTGGGCAGTACCCCCGCAGATTATGATCCAGAGCAGCTTGAGCAAGCCATGACCAGCCACCAATATCATTTACAGTATTTAATTTATACCGTAGCGCTGCATCGATTACTTAAACAACGTATTCCTGACTATGCCATAGAGACGCATTTAGGCGGCGTGTATTATACCTTTTTACGCGGTATGCCAGCGGGTGAAGGGGTGTACTTTAAACAGTTAAGTGCAGAGCAAGTTATTATTTTAGATGGTTTGTTTAGCCAAGGAGCGATGCTATGAGTGATTTAAACCAACAACCTGGTTTGTTTGATGACTTTGACGACGCGCTTGTTGATGAGTCGGCGCTACTCAATGAACAACTAGCGGACTCTGTTACTCAAACACCTAAAGTTGTGCCGCTGCTTAGCTATTTAACTGAGCAGCATCGCGTACGTGTTGTGGATGTAAAGCTGGCCGAATTACTCAGTGGTAACAATACTGAGCATGATTATGACGAATTATTTTATATTATTTTAATGCTGTGTTTATCGCAGCAAAGCCAGCATAGTTGTTTAACTCTAACAGAGGTTGATTGGGCTAATCCGTTTAATTTACGCCAAAGCGACTTTACTAAATTAGAAGGCACCGTACCTGACACTCTCACCCCATTTAGTGACGATTTTACGACTGAGGCGGCAATAAATTACTTACACGCGCATCACAGTGTGGGGGATCACAAGCCGCTGCAATTGTTTAATCAGCGGTTGTATTTTTCCCGTTTAGCAGGGTATGAGCAAACCTTAGCGCAACGATTACTGACAATGAGTGAGCGACAACTCAATATTGATGATGCAGTCCTTACTGAGTTATTAACACGCTACTTTCCTGATAATCCAACGCTTGATATTGATTGGCAAAAGGTCGCTTGTGCTGTTGCTGCAACAAAGGGCTTTAGTGTGATCACAGGCGGGCCTGGCACAGGTAAAACCACCACGGTGACAAAGCTGTTAGCGATTTTACAATCGTTATATCAAGCGGCGCCATTGAGCATAAAATTAGTAGCACCGACCGGTAAAGCAGCGGCGCGATTAACAGAGTCAATTTTAGGGGCTAAAAATAAGCTCACAGAAATACCGGCTGATATTAATGCGTTGATCCCGCAAAGTGCGCAAACTATTCATCGTTTGTTAGGAGTTAAGCCATTTACCAATAAATTCAGGCACGATAAAAGCAATCCGTTGCATGTTGATGTATTGATTATTGATGAGGCCAGTATGGTCGATTTATCGCTCATGGCTAAATTAATTGAGGCCTTGCCAGCGCATGCCCGATTGATTTTACTCGGCGATAAAGACCAACTCGCCTCGGTTGATACTGGCAGTGTAATGAGTGATTTATGCCAAGGTTTAGTGCTTGGGCAAACACCGCGTTATTCAAAAGCACGCTGTGAGCAATTAAATAAGGTGTGTTTTAATGGCAACGCTAAACTTGGCGCGCAAAATCAGAGTGAGTTTAAACTGGCTGATTGCATTGCCTTTTTACAACATAGTTATCGCTTTGATGCCCAAAGTGGCATAGGCCAATTGGCTTTGGCTGTTAATACCAATGATCGGGGTATTTTAAATTACGTTGAACAACACAGTACGCAAGGGCATTTTAGGGATGTTATTTTAGACTACGATTTTGTCTCTACACCGATTGAAAAGCTTATAAACAGCGCAGCAAGTCATTACGGTGATTATTTAACACTGATTGCTCAAGGGGCTAGTGTTGCCAAAGTGCATGAGGCTTTTGCCCGCTATCAATTACTTGCCGCGGTGCGTGAAGGCGATTACGGCGTTAATAGTTTAAATCAACGTATTGAGCGTGTATTGCAACAGCAAGGGTTAATTAGCGTTAACCCTAATCAGCGGCATTACACGGGTATGCCTATTATGATTAGCCAAAACGATTATCAACTTAAACTTTTTAACGGCGATATAGGTATTTTAATGCCTGATGACAGTGGCCAACTCAAAGCACTGTTTATTGATGAGCAGGGTAATGAACGTGCATTTTCACCTGCACGACTCCCAGCGCACGATAAAGTGTATGTTATGACCATTCATAAATCGCAAGGCTCAGAGTTTAGTTACACTGCTATGGTATTGCCCCCACTTAAACAAGCGAGCGTCGGTATTAACCGGCAATTAGTGTATACCGGTATTACCCGTGCAAAGCAGACCTTTGAGCTGGTAGCAGATAAAAAAGTGCTGCAACTGGCGATGGGTAAAAGTGTGTCACGGGCATCAGGACTCTATGAGCGATTAGTGTAACGCAATGCTTATACTAATCGTTTATTTTTGGTGTTCTTTTTCTAAATAGATTGGGCTGCCAGCCAAAATGGAGCGCGCCCAATCTTAAAAAAACACTGACCAACAGCGAACCAAGAATGCACCATAAATAAGGGGCTTCTAATAAAAATAGCGCGGCATAGGTCAAGCCTCCTGCAAAACAGGCGGTGGAGTAGAGCTCTTCTCGCATCACCAACGGCACTTCTCGACAGATCACGTCGCGTATTAAGCCACCAAATATCCCCGTAGTCATGCCCATTGTAAGTGCAACCATCATGGTGGTGCCTTCAATTAATGCTTTTTCGATACCGACCACATTAAAGATAGCCATACCAATTGCATCAACCAACAACATGTAATAGTTAGACACATCGGGTAAGTGGCGAATAAACATAACAGTGACAAAAATAGCGCCATAGGTGACATATAAAAAATCGGGGTTGGCTATCCAAAAAACGGGTTGGTTAAGAAGTATGTCTCTGAGCGTGCCACCGCCAAGCGCAGTGACTGAGCCAACAACCACCACTCCAAATCCGCCAATATCTTTATCATGGCCTAATAACGCACCTGAAATTGCAAAAAAAGCCACACCAATTAGGCTTAAAAAATTAAAATATTCTGCTGTCATTAAGGTGTCCTTACCTGATTGAGAATTTATATAATTAAAGGTAAGCGAAAGGGGATTTATATTAGCTGAATAACACTCTCTAATAAAACAAGCACAAGGTTATTACCCCTGTGCTTGTTACGTTGAGTTGTTATTGTAAGTAGTCAACAACCAGTTGAGATAATGACTCTACGCCGAGTTGTAAGGCGCTTTCGTCAACATAAAACTGAGGTGAATGATTACTTGCTGCCGTTTTAGCGTTTTGATCTTTTGGAGTGACGCCTAAAAAGTAGAACAGCCCAGGGGTTTCAAGCGCATAGTAACTAAAGTCTTCTGCGCCGGTAATTAAATCGGTGGTAATAATATTGTCAGCACCAGCAATACGGGCAAGCGTTGGGGTCATTTTTTGGGTGAGTGCTACATTGTTTACTGTGACAGGGTAGCCGTGATCTATATGCACATCGGCTTTAGCACCAGCGGATTCGGCAACCAGCTCAGCGGTTTTAGCTAAACGTTTTTTAATATCGGCGCGCATAGTTTGATCAAAGGTTCTAATGGTACCAATCAGCTCTACATTATCAGGGATTATATTTGAGCGTATGCCGCCATTAATTGCGCCAAACGAAATGACTGAAGGTGCTTTAGTTACATCAACTTGGCGAGAGGCGATTGTTTGAGTTGCCATAATAATTTGTGATGAAGCAACAATTGGGTCTACGCCATTCCATGGACGTGAACCATGTGTTTGACGCCCCGTTACGTTAATTGTGAAAGAATCTTCACTGGCCATTAGTGGCCCTTCACGAAAGCCAATTTGCCCTGTATTGAGTGAGCTCGTGACATGTAAACCAAACACGGCCTCAGGCTTTTGCTTAAATAAGCCTTCTTTTAACATCAGCTCAGCGCCACCTTCTTCGCCCTCGGGGGCACCTTCTTCAGCCGGTTGAAATACAAACAGTACTTCGCCCGCTAACTGATCTTTTATTTTTACCAGTGACTCTGCCACGGCCATTAAAATAGCAACATGAGTGTCGTGCCCGCAGGCATGCATAACGCCTACTTCATTGCCACGATAGGTTGATGTTTGTTTAGAGGCAAAGGGTAAATCAACTTGTTCGGTAACCGGTAAAGCATCCATATCAGCACGCAATGCGATTAGAGGGCCTTTTTTACCGCCACTTAATTTAGCCACAACACCGGTATGCGCAACACCAGTTTGCACTTCAAGACCTAGTGATTTTAAATGTTGAGTAATGTACTTGGCGGTTTCAAATTCGCGATTACTCAGCTCTGGATATTGATGTAAGTGACGACGCCATGTAATGACTTTTTCACTCACACTTTGTGTTGCTTGTTCAAGTTGGGTGTTAACACTCGCGGCAAAACTAGGGGCGGAAATGGCGGTTAATAAAAAGCCACCACATATTATTTTTTTTATCATTATGATTCCTCGGTTGTTCGTATGTAACTAACTTACGCTATTACGCTGATAAAAAGTAGTGCCGTGCGATAGTTAACAAAAAAGCTCACGGTGTTTTCAATGGCGGTTTATAAAGCCCATAAACTGTTCCAAATAGCACAATAGTTTAGCGCTTTTGTCGTATTTTAACGCAGATATTTAGCCTTAACAGTGAAAATGATAACAAAATGTTGCATTTTTTAACTTTGTTCCCAATACTGGTCAATGCGTTGCTTTTACCATGCACCGACAACAGCGTGTAACAAGCTAAGCATAATAAAAATATTGAATCAGTTAAGGATTAATATGAACAACACACACATATTTAAACGCGTCTCTTTATTTGCAGCAGCATTAAGCCTGCTAATGAGTTTTTCTGCGCTCAGTAAAGAGTATAAGGTAATTTTAATTCATGGTTTGCAGGTATCACAACTTACCAATAGAGCAGCCAGTGATGTGGTAAACGATGGACAAAGCTATTGGCAGTCTTATTGGGTGAACCGCGCAGACGAGCGCATCGATTGGCCTGCATATGAACGAATAGAAGGAAAAATCACCACCGATTGGATATGGCCTAAACTACAGCAAATTTCTCGCTCAAATCTATGCGAGCCAGGCTGTGTATTTGTGACTCATTCAACCGGTGACTTAGTTGCCCGATATATTATAGATAACCAAGAAAACTGGCTTGCAAATGCCGGATTACAGCCGCTTAATATTATTGCCACCTTTGATTTAGCCGGTGCTGGTGGCGGCAGTGAATTGGCCGACTTAGCGGTGAGTACATTAACAGGCGCATCGTGGAATTTTGCTGTAGATGCCGCGCTAACGTGGTGGTTAGGCAGTGAAGTTAATGAGGCGGTAGGCGTATTGCACGATTTAAAAGTAAATAATGCACGCAGAATTGCGCCATTACCTGATGCACGCACACCTCGTTTACGTTTTGTAGCCGATGGTAATGCTTACTTAGGTTTAACGGCTGGATTTTTACGCGGTAATGACGACTCGGTGGTGGCTACTCACTCATCATGTGGTGCAAGCTCGGTAAACTCATTTGGTAGCTGTAGCACCAATATTGACACTAATGGGCGTTTAAAATCGCAAGGTGATGCTGTTAATAGTTTTATGCCATATCATTATCCATTAATGATGACTAACAGTTACAGTCATAATGAGATTCAACAAGCGCAGCGCCAAGGAAATGTAACGATTGCGATGAATAACATTACGGTAGCTGACGACACGCTAGGGTTTGAAACCGTAGATGAAACCATAGGTAGTTGGTTTTGGAAGAAACAATATCGTTATGTAAAAGACTCAGATAATTTGAGTGCATCGGCACTTATATATAATGTGATCCCGTGATATAAGCATACTTAAAACATCGTGTAGTATACGTACTACACGTTTTATATAGGATAACTAACCGATGAAAAAGTCCTACGTGATTGGCTTTGTTATCAGCATGGGCCTACTTATGTGGTTTTTAATTGATGAGGGTCATGCAAGTTACCCCCTAAAACAAGCCCCTCTCAATGATAAAAAGCCGATATCGACACCTCCAGCTCAGCAGCGCACGCTAAGCCAACCTGTGACAAAGGCAACAACAAAAACCAGCTCAGTAACTCAGTCAGCATTTGATGAAGACTTAGCCAAAGCGGCATCGGCGGTGGCACAACAGTATCAACAAAGTTTGGCGTTTCCGCCTTATTCACAACCATTAACGGTATATGATGAGGACAGACTTAAGCCAAATCAGTTCTTTCCTGTTAGCAGCCCAGTGGGTGAGCAAGGAGGGGAGTTAACAGTGAGCTTGTCTCAATATCGGTATGTGTATCCACAAGCTATAGAGCTAACCGTAAGCGCCCCAAATTTAGGTAAGGCGGTAGTAACACTCAGTAATACAGACACCAAAAAGTCGCTAAAAACGCAAAGTGGTGTGGCTCGTCAAAATGAGCTGGCAATGACATTTAAAGGTGAAGAAGACTATCCACGTAATTTACAATTATTAGTTGAAGCCGATATCGCGGGTAAAATAGTCCCGGTGGTGGCACAAATACATTATATGCCGCCTAGTGCAACCTTAACTGGTTTTGAAAACGCCTATCCACGTAATGAAAACATGATAGTACCGGCCAATTTAACAGTTATAAAAAGTGGCTTATACCGTTTAAGAGCTAACTTATACAGTGGAACTTCGCCATTAGCACATTTAGTTGCTAAAGCACGTTTAAATGAGGGCAGTCAGCAAATTGACTTTAAAGCGCATTGGTCTGTTTTGCCCAAGCAAACGAATGACTTACGGTTAAGCGATTTTGTTGTTGAGCGTATGTCGCCAAGCCCAGGTGAGCTTAACAGTTTTGGTGAAAGTGAAATTAGCGAGTTTACTATTGATGATTTTGCTTACGACAGCTTACAACAGTTGCCTTATCAGGCAAACAAACAAGAAATGCAGAGTTTAGAGTTTTTACAAGGATTAGCTGCTGGTCAGTAGCAGCATAGAACAAAGTGAAGGGTTTGCATTACTGCAAACCCTTAAAAATTAACTTAAATTAATGGTAACCACGTCGGCTTGGTTTGTTTCATCTTGTTCATGATTAACTGGCACTTTTGGAATATCTGGTTTATCGA
The DNA here is from genome assembly GCF_018732205.1 of Pseudoalteromonas sp. SiA1. Taxonomy (NCBI): domain Bacteria; kingdom Pseudomonadati; phylum Pseudomonadota; class Gammaproteobacteria; order Alteromonadales; family Pseudoalteromonadaceae; genus Pseudoalteromonas; species Pseudoalteromonas sp. SiA1. The sequence goes on from NZ_CP076084.1 coordinate 1,340,054, forward strand.
GCGCGATATCGCCCCCATCAATAACGTCACCCGTTTGCAAGTTGGTAAAATCAAATAATTGATTATCAGCTAAGTGTGAAGGCACAACGTTTTGCATGGCGGTGAAAATACTCTCTATACGGCCCGGGTGCTCTTTATTCCATTGCTCCAGCATATTTTTAGTGTGTTTACGCTGTAAGTTTTCTTGTGAGCCACATAAATTACACGGAATAATAGGGTAGCCTTGGCTGAACGCATATTTGCTTATATCGGCTTCTTTACAATATGCCAGTGGGCGAATAACCATATGCTCACCGTTATCGCTCATTAGTTTAGCCGGCATACTTTTTAGTTTTCCGCCATAAAACATATTTAAAAACAAGGTTTCTATCATATCATCGCGGTGATGACCCAGTGCAATTTTAGTCGCACCTAACTCTTTAGCCGTGCGATATAAAATACCACGGCGCAAGCGAGAGCAAAGCGAGCAGGTTGTTTTACCCTCAGGAATAATATCAGTAACAATACTGTAGGTATCTTCTTCTACAATTTTGTATTCAATATTTAAATTATCAAGATACTCAGGAAGCACATGCTCAGGAAAACCAGGTTGTTTTTGGTCGAGATTTACTGCAAATAAATCAAACTTGATAGGTGCAACACGTTGTAAATGTTGCAACATGTCGAGCATAGTGTAACTGTCTTTGCCACCCGATAAGCACACCATAATACGGTCACCTTCTTCAATCATGTTAAAGTCCATGACAGCTTGACCTGTGAGGCGGCGTAAACGCTTTTGAAGCTTATTTAAGTTGTATTGAGCTTTGGCTTGAGCAGAATGAGACACTACGCCCCCTTGTAAATAGTACGGCAAAATTAATTGCTAAAAATAAAGGGGCGTATTATATGCCATATGTAATATGGGAGCTACTGCAAACGCTAACTTTCTGCAAGCGGGCTTACGTACCCATCAGGTTTAAGTGCAAGTACATCACAATCAAGGCTGTCAATAACATGCTCAGCAGTGTTGCCTACTAAGGCAGCGCTTAAGCCAGTCCGTCCCACAGTGCCAATAACCACTAATTCGCTGTTTAAGCGTTTTGCAACATCCGGTATCACATCTTCTGGCAATCCCTCTTCAATAAAGCATTGATCAGAGGTTAGGTTAAACTCATTAGCGAGTTCATTGGTTGATTCAATATGATGTTTTTTAACTGATTCGTTATATAACCCTGGGTTAAACTCAGGGATCTCTATGGCTATATTAACCGGTGTAGCAGGGTATGCATTGACTAAGTTAAGTTTAGCATTAGCCAGTTCACATAAAAATTGTGCATCTTTAATTATGCGTTTATTAAGTGACAGGTGCTGAGCGTTTTCACTGACTGCATTAACAGCCGCTAAAATATTCCCATGTGCTGGCCACGCCATATCTTTTACAAATAATACAGGGGTTGGGCATTTTCTGACTAAGTGCCAGTCTGTTGGCGTGAAAATAACCGCTTTAAGCGCACCATGCTGATGAGTACCTTTGATCACTAGGTCATATTTATCATTAATAACGGTATTAATAATGGCTTCGTAAGGGCGGTTATGCCAAATGACTTGGGTATTAATATTAATGTTTTGATAAGGAGAGACAAGATCTTTTAACCATAGTTCGCGATCTTTTAACACCGCTTTACGCATTGCTTCACGTTCATCACCAGAGAGCATAGTAGTCATTTCGTAAGAGAAATCGTACACCGTCATAAAGGCGGTAATGCTAGCCCCTGATTTTTTGGCTAAATCTATTGAACGCGCGAGGGCATTTTGATCGTCTTTAGTTGGGTCAATAACCGCGATAATACGTTTAATCGTTTCCATTGTGCTACTCCATTCACTTAACAGTTATACCTTGAGTGTAACGCAAATACACAACAGTTAAAGGGGTAGCACTAATATTCTTGTTCTATATCAAGAAATAAAGCTTCTCTAATTTTGAAACCCTTATCCTGCATGAACGTGTGTAGAGCTTTACAAAATTTAATTATTTTCAGGCTTTATTAAAGTGTTGTCTTCCACAGTGAATCCACTCGTTTTTTTCACAAAGTCTACTTCAGGTAGTAAGTTATAAACATTATCTTTGATTGTAGAAAATAGATAACTTTTTCCGTCTCGAGTAAATAAATTAATAAGATCCCAGTATTTCTTTTCAGGATAAACAGTCATATCAATATCAATAAAATGGTTGTTATTGATATGAATGCCTCTTATAAAAATATCGTCGATGAGCTCATCAGGCACATCAGAAAGTATTCTAATTCCCCCTTTAGCACGTAAAACGGTGTTGTGAGTAAAATAAATATTTCCCCAATTAAAAGGCTCGGTCACACTCCTTGGTTTATTTGGGTAAGCATTGAGGATAAACTTATCACTGTCTATAAAAGTGTTAGCAATTATTTTAACATCCGAGTAATAGGTCAGCTCAATTGCAGTGCCTTTAGTTTTTTTAAAGGTATTATATTTTATTAAAGCTTTAGAAACAGGTTTTCTAGTGGCTAGTTTTAAGGAACCTTTCAGACCTTCAAATACATTGCTTTCAACAGTAATATCATGTGTACCACCATAGTTTCCACTCCATGGGTGAGTTGTGGTCACTTGGGTAACATTATTAAAATAATTATTACTAATTTTTACTCTGAAAGAGTTGATAGGGGCATTATATGATGAACGCTTTGAGGACGTTGCTCTTATAGCCGCATCGCCAAAATCAAAAAATTGATTATGTTTAATTGAAATATCTTCGGAGCCGGCAAAAAGGATACCTTGCTCACCCCAAACATAATTAATTTTGTCTGTGGTTAACCCTCTAAAAATAAAACCATTAATTTCTATGAAGCGTGAATTATAAAAGGATAAAATATACTCTCCTTCAAATTGGTCACACTTTTTTAGTATAACGCCAGTATTAGCTGTAATAACAATATTGTTAAGATTTCTAACAATAATAGCTGAGCAGATGTCATAAACTCCTGGCTTGTCTATTTTAAGCTCAGAATTTTCTGCAGTGTTTAAAATCAAGTCTTTTAGTGCTTCTGAGTCATCAATGCCGTCATCGGGGATCATTGAGCTCGATGCTTGGCTACTAAATAAAATACTTAAAGAAAGAGCGATAAATAGAAATAAAGATTTAGGCATAAGATTGTCCTTCTATGTAAGAGTTTAATAGGACGTAGTTGCTTTTATATTAAAAAATGAGCCAGACAATTCATTCATCGACTCTTAAAAGTGAATGGTTAATACCTCTACTCAAAGTGTTAGTAGAGATAGAGCATAATTGCAATAATTACGCTCCAATTCAGGGTAGGATTAATTTTAAAATGAGAAATGATTATTAACGAGGCTTAACAATCGCAGCCGTTTTGGCTAAAGCGTCATTATCTAAAATAGTAATAAATTTACCTTCTACTTTAATTAAGTCGGCTTTTTGAAAACGGCTTAATAAACGGCTGATAGTTTCTACGGTTAAACCTAAGTAGTTACCAATTTCGCCGCGAGTCATAGTAAATCTAAATTCTTTTCGTGAAAAACCACGCTCACCAAAACGCTCTGATAAGTTATAAATAAAGCTAGCAAGACGTTCTTCAGCTGACTTTTTATTCAGTAATAATAGCATTTCCTGATCGTAGGTTATTTCACTACTCATTAAACGCATTATTTGTTGGCGCAATTTAGGCAGTTTACCGGCTAGTTCGTCAAGAGTTTCAAAGGGAATTTCACATACCATTGAGGTTTCTAGTGCTTGAGAAAAACTTTGATGTTGCATTTTATTGATGGCGTCAAAGCCAACAAGGTCACCCGCTAAATGAAAGCCTGTAATTTGTTCATCGCCTTGCTCTGACAAGGTATACGATTTAAACGACCCCGAACGAACTGCATAAATTGCATTTAAAGGTGCGCCCGACTCAAATAAGTAGTCACCCTTGTGTAATGGTTTTTTTCGCTCAATGATCTCATCAAGTTTATCCATTTCTTGGCCATTTAAAGAAAATGGTAAACATAACTGGCTAATACTGCAGTTATTACAGCTAATGGCACAATTACCTTTAGCACGACTTTGAGAAAAATCCATAAGTTCAATCCGTTAAATTTCTATGCACAACATTTACCAATGTTAATGCACTAGCTTGTCTGTTGCAATGATCAGAAGGTAGATACCATACCAAATGATAACACTGCCTAATATTATTCGCGTCCAAGGGTGATTAAAAAGCGTATTGAGCTTTTGTGCAGCCACACCTAAGGTGATCATGGCAGGGAACGTCCCTAGGGCAAATGCCAGCATAACCAGAGCACCATTTATGGCAGTGCCACTGGTCATCGCCCATGTGAGCGCAGAATATACTAAGCCGCACGGTAACCAGCCCCATAGTGCGCCATAACCAAGCGCTTTTAATGGGGAATCAATGGGCATTAAATATTTATTAAGTTTAATTAAGTGCTGCCAAATGAGGGTTTTGCCGAGTTTTTCGAGCCATTGTAATGTCGCGGCTAAGCGCATGATATAAACGCCGACCAGTAACATAAACACGCCCGCTAAAAATGATAAAAACAGCGCAAAGGCCGAGTTTTGTGTGGCAAATTGACTACTAATACCGGCGACTAGGGCACCAGCAAGCATATAACTTAGCGCTCTGCCGCTATTATAGGCTAGAGAATACAACCAAGTTTGGCGCTTGTTACTGGCTAACTGTAATGAGCTGGCAATGCCGCCGCACATAGCAATGCAATGGCCACTGCCAATCAACCCCATTAAAAAAGCACTAACAAAAATCGGGTCAATCATTACTTTTATTATGTTGCTCTTTATCGTCTTCAAACAAAATACTGTGGCCTTGCTTGTTTAAATCAGAGAATTGCTCGCCTTTTACTGCCCAAAAAAACACGCCAATGGCAATTAGTACAAACAAGATAGCGATAGGAACTAAAATATAAATTATGCTCATAACTTTAATAGCCTTAGTGAATTACATATCACAATAATAGAGCTGGCAGACATACCAATTACCGCCATCCAAGGCGCAACTAAACCCATAGCAGCAAGCGGTAATATAGAGCCATTATATAATAAAGAAAGCGCTAGGTTTTGCTTAATTATACGCCGTGTTTGCTTAGCAATCGTCAACAAATGCTCAATAGAGGCTAAATCACTGTTAAGTAGCACAACATCGGCACTGTTTTTAGAGATATCAGCTCCTGTTTCCATGGCGATTGATAAATGGGCGCTGGCAAAGACTGGGCTGTCGTTTACGCCATCGCCAACCATAGCAACAACTTCGCCTTGGGTTGACCAATGATCAACGGCGTCTTGTTTATCTTTAGGACTACAACTGGCTTGTACTGAATCAAGCTTTAATTTTTTAGCCACCTTGGCACCGGCATCTGAGGCGTCACCTGTTAGCATATGACAACTTAGATTGGCAGCCTTTAACGAGTTAATGAGTTTATCGGCATCTGTTTTTACTTTATCAACAAAGTAAAAGCGTGCAACGGGTTGCTTGTTTATGTAAAGGGTAGCTTGCGCATTGGTTTTTTTGGTATCAAACCAGCCACTTTTACCAATGGCGTAATGCGTATTATCATATTGAGCACTGATCCCAACCCCTGGATGGAGTTGTACATCGTCAAATTTACGCTGACCTTTAAACTCTTTAAAGGCACTGGCAATAGGGTGCTCAGAATAGCTCTCAAGCTGTGCTGCAATATCAAGAATTTGTTCTTTGGTATAGCTATCACTGAGTATATCAACAACGTCGAGGCTAAATTTACCTTGCGTAAGCGTACCGGTTTTATCAAAAGCAACTAAAGTGAGTTTTGAGAGTGTTTCGAGCACATGTGCTTGCTTAATTAATATTCCTTTACGAGTTAAGGTAGCCACAGCACACGTTAACGCGGTGGGAATCGCCAAGCTCAATGCACATGGGCAAGTGGCCACTAACACCGATATAGTGATCCAAAAAGCAACATCGGGGTCAATTTGATACCAGCCAACGGCGGTTAGAGAGGCAAATACCAGTAATACGGCAACAAACCACTGCGCTACTTTGTCGGTAATTTCTACTAACCGTGGGCGTTTTGTCAGGGCATTATGTTGCAGGCGAATTATTTGATTTAGCAAGGTATTTTGGCCTAGCTTATTGATTTTTATTTCAATAATACCATCATGATTAACCGTGCCCGCATACACGTTATGATCAATATACTTTCGTACTGGCTGATGTTCGCCGGTCATCATCGACTCATCGACGCTGGTACTGCCTTTGACTAAGATGCCATCAGCAGGAATAGTTTCGCCTGCTTTTATTAAAACGATATCGTTAAGCTTGAGCTTTTTAGCGGCAATTATATGCTCATTACCGTGTTCATCGAGTGTGCGGGCAGTCAGTGGCAGTAGCTTTTGTAAGTTGGCTGTAAATTCACTGGCCTTTAAGCGCGCTCTAAATTCTAAGTATTTACCTAATAAGAGTAAAAAGGTAAACATACAAATAGATTCAAAGTAAACTTCACCGACTTCCATTACCGTGGCATAACAGCTGGCGCCATAGGCACCAAAAATCGCCAATGATACCGGTAAATCCATATTCAGTTGTTTTGCTTTTAAGCCGTTAATTGCATTACTTAAAAAGGGCAGGGCGCTGTATAAAATAACGGGCGTTGCAAGGATCAAGCTGATCCATCTAAAGTACTGTTCAAAATTACTGTCCATCCCAGAGAACATGCCAAAGTACATAGCAAAGGCAAACATCATCACTTGCATGGTCATTAAGCCTGCCACGCCGAGGCGGCGAATATAGGCTTTAGCTGTTTGTTGTTTTTGCTGGGCTTCTACATCTGATTGGAATGGATAGGCTTTGTAGCCTATTTCAGCCAGTGAGGTGATTAGCTCACTTAAAGGGGTTGCGCTTTTATCCCATTGGATCATAGCGCGATTAGTTGAGGTGTTTACATCAACGCGCTTTACCGATTTAAGGTTAAGTAATTGCTTTTCAATAAGCCAGGCACAGGCGGCGCAGGTAATGCCCTCAACACTGAGAAGCACCTCAGAGTTGTCGTTATGCGTACTGATAAACTCATCTTGAATATCTTCATTGTCATAGCTTTTAATAAAAGCGAGTTGTTCAGGGACGAGTTGCTCTACTTTACCGGCACTAACAGTGCGATATTTGTAGTAGTCGGTCATCCCTTGGTCAATGATATTTTGTGCAACAGCTTGGCAGCCAATGCAACACATTGGCTCAGCGGTATTGTCTATAACAACATGTGCACTAAATCCAGCAGGCACACTTTCAAGACAATGAAAGCAATTTTTAGACATACTAAATACTACTTATAGTTAGGAGTCACTAAAACGGTGGCGGTGGTTGGTAAACTAACGTTTTCTTTCATTTTCCAACTGTTATCAACGGGTTCAATAAATACTGAATATGCGCCTGGTGTATAGCTTTCTAATAATGCAGTGAACTCTTGATTAGCATTTGGGGTGAGGGTGGCCTCAAAATCGTGCGCTTTTATAGTACGGTGAAAAAACGACAATCTTAATGCGTGTATATTACTGGTATCGCCTTTGGTAAATTTAAAGCTTACACGCTCATCTGATACATTTAGGTCGCCATGTAAATACAACGCTTTTGCTTTATCAAACTTAACGAGTTCTAAGTTGATTGCTTTGCCTTTTTTATAGTAATCATCTACAACCATATCTGGGCCGTTACCAATGGCTGTAATAAATAAACTAATGCAGCCAATAATTGCAGCTAAAGGAAAGAAGATTAAAAACCAAGGCCAAAAATTTTTATACCACGGAGTCGGTTGCATAGTCGCTCTAAAATTAATTAATGTGCGGCTATATTATAATAAATAGAATGAAAAGACTAAAAAAAAGCCTCCGAGTGGAGGCTTTTTTGATCTGAATTAATCTACTGAAATAAAAAGATTAAAACTGAAACGTTTTGTTTACTTTATCGTTATTTATCTTGCGATAAGCTGTAAACGTAAGCAGTTAATAGGTGAATTTTATCTTCGCCTAAAATCTCTTTCCATGCAGGCATTACACCAGCACGGCCATGGTTAAGTGTTTCTTCAACAGCGCGTTGAGAACCACCGTATAACCAAATGTTATCAGTTAAGTTTGGTGCACCAAACGGTAGGTTATGGGCAACTGAACCTTTACCATCTGGACCATGACACGCGGCACACATAGCAAATTTTGCTTTACCTGCATCGGCATCTTTTTGGTTAACAGTACGACCAGATAGGCTAAGTACGTAAGCCGTCATTTCTTTAACGCCTTGCTCACCTAATGCATCACCCCAAGGTGGCATTGCTGCAACACGACCTAAAAGTAATGTTTCTCTGATCTTGTCAGGAGAACCACCGTACAACCAATCGTTGTCAGTAAGGTTAGGGAAGCCAGTACCACCACGAGCATCAGAGCCATGACATTGTGCACAGTTTTGTGAGAACAAACGTTGACCAATTTCAACAGCGAGTTGACCTTGCGTTTGCTCATGTTTAGTGCCGTTTTCTAGCGCAACTTGCTGTGCTGCATCACCAGCAAATTTAGACTCTACTAAATCTAGAACAGGTATTTGAGCCAATTCATTAAAAATAGGACCAAAACGTTCTTCAGCAGCGCGGTATTCAGCATCTAGCTTTACAAAACGGCCATCTTCTTTCGCTTCAATGACTGCTTCTTTCGATTCAGTTAAAGAGGTAATACCTTGGTTTGAGCTTGTCCATTTTGCTAAACCTTCCCAATTACCTAAACCTGGGTAGGCTGCTAAGTAATAAACAGACCACACAAACGTTGCGAAGAACATGTAAGTCCACCATTTCGGTAGTGGATTGTTTAATTCTTGAATGCCGTCAAACTCATGTCCACAGCTTTCACCTTCTTTTACGCCTACATAGTTTTTTAAGTTCCAAACTAGTAGACCAAAGATAATGATTAAGCATGCAAGGGTTAATACAATAACCCATATACTCCAAAAGCTAGTCATTTCTCAGACCCCTTTTCCTCGTTAGAGAGTGTATTGTTGTGTTTTTTTTCATCTTCAAATATGACATTAGCAGCGTCTTTAAAACGACTTTTACTACGCTTGCTATATGCCCATCCAACAATCACAATAAATAATACTAAAATTACCAGAGTCAAAATGCCTCTGTATGTCCCGTAGTCCATAATAATCTACTTCAAATGTGTGCCAAGTTGTTGCAAATAAGCGATAAGGGCTTGCATTTCTGTTGCACCTTTACCGTCATTCATTGCATCAACTTTAGCAATGTCAGCGATTAATTCCTCGTCACTGCCATAACCTAGACCCGGGTGTTTTGGGTTTTCTGGATTGATAGCAAACGTGTCACGGAAAATTTGTAGTTTTTTCAGAGTCAGACTTGTATCAAGCGTGTTCTCTGCTAACCAAGGGAAACCTGGCATATTAGACTCAGGAACCACGGCACGTGGATCCATTAAGTGCGCATAATGCCAATCATCTGAGTAACGTTTACCTACTCGTGCTAAGTCAGGGCCAGTACGTTTAGAACCCCAAAGGAAAGGGTGATCCCATACTGACTCGCCTGCTACAGAGTAGTGACCGTAACGCTCAACTTCATCACGAAATGGACGGATCATTTGAGAGTGACAGTTAGCACAACCTTCACGTACATAAATGTCGCGACCTTCAAACTCTAGTGCGTTTAACGGGCGTAACCCATCCACTGGCTTGGTTGTATCGTCTTGGAACATTAGCGGCGTAATTTCTACTAATGCACCGAAGCTGATTGCGAAAACAGTCAAGATGGCCATGAGGCCAATGTTTTTCTCGATAATTTCGTGTTTGTTTTGTGAATTTTTATTGCTCATTATCTAACTCCGTTATGCTAACTGCGCTTGTTCATCAAGTTCTAACGAGTTATTTTTCGCTGAAACTGTACGATAAACGTTATAAGCCATAACCAGCATACCTGTAACGATGAATACACCGCCTAAGAAACGCATAACATAGAAAGGATGAGAGGCTTCTAACGACTGTACAAAGCTGTACATTAATGTACCGTCAGAGTTAACTGCACGCCACATTAGACCTTGCATTACACCTGAAATCCACATTGCAACAATGTATAAAACAACACCCACTGTGTGTAACCAGAAGTGTGTATTGATTAATTTAATGCTGTACATACGACCTTGCGAGAATAACGCAGGGATAAGGTGGTAAATAGCACCGATAGAAATCATCGCAACCCAACCTAATGCACCTGAGTGAACGTGACCTACAGTCCAATCTGTGTAGTGCGATAACGCATTAACAGATTTAATTGCCATCATCGGGCCTTCAAACGTCGACATACCGTAGAAAGACAATGAAACCACTAAGAAACGTAAAACTGGGTCAGTACGTAGCTTATGCCATGCACCTGAGAGCGTCATAATACCGTTGATCATACCACCCCAAGACGGTACGAATAAGATAATAGACATCACCATACCTAAGCTTTGCGTCCAATCAGGAAGCGCAGTGTAGTGAAGGTGGTGAGGACCTGCCCAAATGTAAAGAGAGATAAGTGCCCAAAAGTGAACAACCGACAAACGGTATGAATAAACAGGGCGACCCGCTTGCTTTGGTACAAAGTAATACATCATACCCAAGAAACCCGCAGTTAGAAGGAAGCCTACTGCGTTGTGGCCATACCACCACTGAACCATTGCATCTACGGCACCTGCATAGATTGAATATGATTTAGTCAATGAGACTGGGACTGCCATGCTGTTAACAATATGTAGAACAGCAACGGTAATAATGAAACCAGCATAGAACCAGTTAGCTACATAAATATGCGCTACTTTGCGTTTTGCAATAGTGCCCATAAATACAATAGCGTAAGTTACCCAAACAACAGCAATTAAGATATCGATTGGCCACTCAAGTTCTGCATACTCTTTAGAACTTGAAATACCCATAGGTAGAGTAATTGCTGCTAGAACAATAACTAACTGCCAACCCCAAAAGGTAAAGGCGGCTAATTTGTCTGAAAGAAGGCGCGTTTGACATGTACGTTGTACGACGTAATAAGACGTCGCAAAAAGTGCACTTGTACCAAATGCGAAAATTACTGCGTTCGTGTGTAACGGACGAAGTCGAGAGTAAGTTAACCATGGTGTATCAAAGTTAAGAGCTGGCCAAGCTAATTGGGCAGCTATCAGAACCCCAATACCCATGCCAACGATGCCCCAAATCACTGTCATAATAGCGAATTGGCGTACAACTTTATAATTGTACTCAGTTTGTGATGCTACTGTTTGGCTCATTTTCTGGCTTCCGCTGCAATAAATGCGTTTAGAAATGAATTACCTACTTGTAAAAGTAGGACCTACTATTATTCCAAAGTATACTATCTAAAACCCACAATATGTGGTTGTTAAAGATAATAATCTCAAGAAATACTTGTTTTTTTTGCGGTTGAAATGATAAATTTTTTGGCCTTAAAAAGATAGGTCAATTGCGTAATAATATGACATCAATCAAACTTTATTAACTTGCTGTCTATTTTTTGAGGTGATTTGTACCTTACTTGCCCATTAAAGCCGATAATCAACCAACGTGCCCAAATGTTGGGCTAATACATTAGATACTTTGAGAACCTGCATGTATATATATAGAGTATGTTTACTTTCTTTTCTACTATTTTTACTAGGTTGTGACTTTTCTGGATCAACATCAACACCAAAAGTAAATCAATCACAAACAGAGTGTAAAAATAACAACCCGTGTATTTTTCCAAATCAAGTTAAAGTTTGGCTAAGCGAAGAAACCCTATCACCAGAGACACCGTTTTCAATTTACACTCAGTTACCGACTGGTGTAACAATAACTGCAGCTAAATTAGAAGGCGTTAGCATGTATATGGGTTACATTCCCGTACAATTTAAAAATCAGGGCAGCGTTTGGGTAGCTAATACTATGGTAGGGATTTGCTCAGAAAAAAACATGGTGTGGAAGCTTATTCTTACTACTGTCGATACAAACACTGGCATAAGTGAAAATGTTGAATATTTTTTTAACGTTACCTATTAAAGGCTTTCTACTCAGGCGTGGTTTTTAACTGCGCCATTCCCGTAAAATTATAGCGGCAAAGCCAAATGCCTCACATTTAATAGTTATCTGCAATTAAAGTCTATCTGATAAAATAACCATTCTTAATATAGCTTTTACATATCCATTTACCTTCCAAGTTTATAACTTAAGCTCTGCTTGGTTTACTTATTCAATTGTGCTCATACGTGCAATAAAGCACCCATATCATTTATATGTAGATTTATCTAATGGACCCACTTTGATAGCCGTTTTTAGTTTAATTGGCAGCCCGTCTTAAACCTTCAATACACATAAAATTTGCATGATTAAAACTTATAACAAAAAAATTCAGACTAAATAAACAATCTACTTGCATAAATATGGTTAGTAATTAACACCTAGTTTTACCGTTTTAATAACGAGCTGTGATTAACATGTTAATTTTCCTGTTTAGGGCACATTATTGTAATAATTACATTTGATTACAAACTCTACTTATTTGATTTCAGCTGTGTTTTTTATGTGATTGCTTGGTATTTAGTTTATGATTTTTAACTGTTTTTATTAATTAACAATGAAACATACTGTAACCTTTGTTCCTTTCGTGGGACGTCTTAATTTTCATTGATTGCACAGTGATCGTTCGTTAAGTTTTCGTTCAGTTAAAGGCGCCTAAGTTGCTCCCGCTCACTCAAAATTCTCATAAAAGTGAGCATTACCAATTTAGGTAAATTTTCAACAAGTAGGGTTCATCCATGAAAAAATCAACTCTTGGTTTAGCTGTAATTGCAGCGATCCCAATGTTCTCAAGTGTTCAGGTTTTAGCTGCAGACGAAGCAGCAAAGTCAATTGAAAAAATTCAAGTAACGGGTTCTCGTATTAAGCGTTCAGATATGGAAACTGCTAGCCCAGTTACACTTATCGGTGCCGATGAAATTAAAGCATCAGGTGCAACATCTGTAGATAGCGTATTACAACAAATGACGGCCACGGGTGGTGCAATGACAAACCCTGGCGTTAATAATGGCTCTGGCGGTGGTGCATCTATAGATTTACGTGGTTTAGGTTCACAGCGTACTTTAGTACTTGTTAATGGTCGTCGTATGATCAATTCAGGTACTGGTGCGGCTTCAACGGTTGATTTAAATACTATTCCAGTATCAATGATCAAACAAATTGAAGTACTTAAAGACGGTGCTTCTGCTGTATACGGCACAGATGCTGTAGCGGGTGTTGTAAATATTATCCTTAAAAATGACTTTGAAGGTTTAGATTTAAACGTCAACACAGCCATGACTTCAAAACATGATGCGTCAGAAACATCAATCGACTTTACCTTAGGTACAACATTTGACAAAGGTAATATGGTTTTTGGTATTCAATACACTGATCGTGGTGAAGCAAGTCAAGGTGATCGTGGTTTCTCATCATGTCCTTTATTTGAAGGCGAAAATGGACTTTTCTGTGGCGGTTCTTCATTCAGCGAAGGCGGCCATATTTACAATGTTAATACAGCTAATATCATCAACGATAAAGGTGAAATCGAGAAGCAGGGTGTTGCTGACGATGCTGGTTTAAGTGGCCTTGGCGGTAACTTACACCGCTATACCGATGAAAACGATGCATACAACTATGCGTCTAAAAGCTACCTATACACACCTATGGAACGCTTAAACATCACAGGTTTAGGTAATTATGAACTAAATGATGACACAATGCTTTTCAGCGAGTTTACCTATACTAAGCGCTGGTCAGAGCAAAAGTTAGCACCACAGCCTATCAACTTTGGCTTTAAATATACCGAAGATATGGGTGACAGCTTACTGTCACAAACTTATGATAAGCGACAAGTCGTTAACGGTGCATTTGTAAAAGATGCTAATGATAATTACGTTACAACACCGACTAATTACGCCTATGGTGATGAAATAAGCTACCGTCGTCGCATGGCTGAAAGTGGTACTCGTGACTTATCGCAAACAGTTGATACTGTTCGTGTTGTTGTGGGTGCTGAAGGTATTATTGGTGATTATTCATGGGATGCATCAGCAAACTTTGGTCGCAATGATTCTGTTGATAAAATGAGTAATCTGCACAACGTTTCTGCAATCACAGAAGACTTAGCTGCAGGTACATTTAAGCCTTTAAATGAGGCATCTTGGTCACAAGAAAACATTCAAGATTATATATACACAGAGCAAAACTCAGGTGGAAGCCAGTTATTTATTTTGGCAGCTTCATTATCTGGTGAAATGTTTGAGCTACCTGCAGGTTATGCTGCATTTGCAGCGGGTGTAGAGCGTCGCCAAGAAAAGGCATGGTATAATCCTGATTCAATTGCTGCTCAAGGTCTAGGTAACGATCCACGTGTAGATCCAACAAGTGGTGGGTTTGATGTGAATGAGGCTTATGTTGAGTTTGCATTACCCTTACTATCTGAGCTTCCATTTGCAGAATATGTTGAATTAAGTGCGGCAATCCGCGCGTTTGATTACAGCACTTTTGGTTCTGATGAAACATGGAAACTTGGTTTTACTTGGAAAGCAAATGATGAATTGATGTTCCGTGGCGTACGTTCAACCGCATTCCGTGCTCCAACGGTAGATGAGCTTTACTCAGGTAATGCGCCATCTTATGAGCAAGTAAAATACCCAGGTGCTGATAGCCAGGCAGAAGTAACTGTGGGCGGTAATCAAAATCTAACACCAGAAGAAGCTGATACTTTAACGTTTGGTGTGGTGTACGAACCACAATGGTTTGAAGGTTTCTCAATGACCGTAGATTACTACGACATTGAAATCGAAAATGCTATTTCAACATACAACAACCAATTCGTTGTTGATCAATGTATTGGTAATTCAAACAGCAGTTCAAACGAACTTTGTGCAAGCACAGGTGCAATTTTACAAGCTGATGGTCGAATTGTTTTCAATAATCAGCTTCGTAATATTGGTTCTGAAAAAACATCTGGCATTGACTTAAATCTGAAGTATTCATTTGATGCATTAGGCTTAAGCTGGAGAGCTGGCCTTGATACAACATATTTAGATGAATACGTTGTTGATACGGGTGCTGTTGTAGATTACGCTGGTTACATTACGGGTGGCGCTGGTAGTTACGCAGATATCAAATCAAACTTTAACTTAATAGTTAAAGGAGATAACTGGGATGCAACTTATGAAGCACGCTACATTGCTGGCCTAGATAGCTTCGCATGTATTGATGGTGAGACATGTTATGCACCTTCAACGCCTTCAGTTGTGTACCATGACATTAGTGGATCTTACTTAATTAATGATACAGTGACATTGTCTGCAGGTGTTAATAACTTATTTGATAAAGAGCCACCGTATTACTCAGGTAATAACGATTCAAACACTGACCCGTACACGTTTGATACGTTAGGTCGTCGTTTATTCGCTGGCGTAAACGTTAAGTTCTAATTTTAATTCATTAGAACTACTAAAAGGCCTAGTTTTTACTAGGCCTTTTTTGTTGAACAAAATTAAAGAGGCACGTAAACTCAGGTAGATAACCGAAGGAGGCATCATTGTTAAAGCAAGACGAAAATTTATCGTTTGTTATTGAACCGCAACTATCACCGCGTGCAGAGCAGCGTCTCGATCTTTATTTTTCTATCCCAAACGAAATGGGTATTAACGCGCAAACACTCAGCGAAGAGTCTTACTTTAATAACCAATTTAAATCTTTTGTAGCCTATAACGCGAATAACATTCATCTTCCATTGGTACGAAGCCGCTTTGTGAGTAAAAACAAAGGTGAGCAGCAAGATTACCGACAAAATTTAAATTTATATTGTTATCAAGTGCGTCTGGCAATTGATGCCGATATTAAAGATGCGTTAAAAATTCAAGAAAGCGATGAGTTTTATCAACGAGCCATGGAGCTCTGTGAACAAAGCCAAAGCCTACTTAGAAAACTCAGACGTTACACCCCAGATAACGAAAAGCTGATCCCGTTTTATACTAATGCTGATAACTACCTAAGCTGGCAAATTGAACAAACTTTTTTAAAGCTACTTGATGAAGGCCCGCGTAGTAGCGATCACGCTAAAGAACGAAACGACTTATTAAACTTTTGTAAGTCAGAGAGTGAGTATCGAGCAGAGCAGCAATATAATTCTGATTCAACACTTAAAGACGCCAACAGAATTACTAATAAGATGCGTTTACTCCAGCGTTTAATAGAGCATGGAGTGATTTTACAGCGCCAAACACGCTATCTTAATAGCTATTTAAAGCGGTTGGTAAAAGGCTCTGTAACAGCTGTTATAATGGCTTTTGTGATGGTGGTAATTCTCAATGCGCGTTCTACCTTTACTGAAATAACCGCTTCATTAATTCTAATTTTAGGGGTTATTTACGGGCTGAGAGAAATATTTAAAGAAGATATTACCCGTATTATTTGGCGTGCTATTGTGCGAGGGCGGCCAAAATGGCGCTTTATTTTTAAAAACAGTATCACAAAAGATAAAGTGGCGAGTCAGTTTATTTGGTTAGAGTACACCCGGTTTAAAAAAATCCCCAAAGAAGTGAGGAAAATTTTTTCTAAGCGTCGTCAGCAAAACAAACAGGCGGCGCAATGGCTGCATTTTGCTAGTGAAACTCGGGTAAGTGCTAAAGAATTTTTGCCAGGCTACGATAGCTTGCAGCAAACGCTGCAATTTAATCTCGCGCCGTTTGCACGTTATTTAAAAAAAGGGGAAGGGAAGCTCTATCATTTAGAAAACAATAAAATTTCTAAACAGGGAGTAGAAAGGCGCTATCAGTTAAACATGGTATTGGTTCTAACCGAACCGGATAAAACGCTCTATCAGCGTTACAAAATCACTTTAAACCGCAGTAAAATAGTCAACATAGAGCTTATTTACACCAGCGATGCAAAAAAAGAGGAATAACATACGTTATTCCTTTGTTGTCCTTATTTATCCGTTAGCCCTTTTTTGCTGTAAAGCGTTACTTTGTCTGATACCAGGGTAATTTCGATGTTTTTAGCGTCATCACCCCAAGTACAGCTAGTATGTAATGTTTTTTCTACACAGTTATCAGCACTGCCTAAAAGTGCTTCAACTTCTGTTTTGTCCATACCAATTTTAATTTTTTCGTAATTTTCCATGCTTACTTTTGAACAAGCAGCAAGACTCAGTGCTGCAGCAATTATTAGGAGCTTCTTCATTATTATTTTCCTACTGTTAATGGTTAAATTTTCGAATTTGTACAATCATACCCATACGAGGATGATCAAAGTAATGAATATCTTCGCTGAAAACGCGTCTAAATTGTGAAAAACGGGCTGATTCTAGCTCACCATTATCTTGCTTTTCACTAATATCGAAATCCGCATTAATGTATAAATAATGGCGTAAATGTATTTTCAATAAGCCATCTAACTCCCATTTCATGGTCGGAGACTGTGCTTCATTAAACAATGGCTCAGGAGTATCAAGTAAGCTAATAAAGTCGGAATTGGCGTAACTAAAACCGGTGTTCATATTGTTTTTTAATTGGTTGCCTGCAAATAAGTGCATACTAGGGGAGCGTGATTTACTTGCGCCTTCAAACCGCCAGCCGGTATGTAGTATAGGGGTGAGTCCTTTGCGGTCTAAAGCTTGGCGTTGTTGTTCAAACTGCAGTTGTTCAGGAGCGAGCAGGTAAGTTTGCTCCATCGTATCTTGTACTGGTGCTTGAGGGGTTACTGGCAGCACATCGTAACTTTTTACATAATCAATGCTGTCGTTACACGCTGCAGACTGTGGGTTTGAATTAACCAAAGTGTCAGCAAATGTACGTGTTTGAAAGCGTGGGTCACCGTTTATACACGCGTCCATTGCTTGGTTTTTATAAGCAGAGGCCAATAAATCTAAGGTGTTTTTATCTTCAATGGCGTCATGCTTTAAGCTAAAGTCTTCCTGTAAGTAAGGAGCAGGGTGCTGTTTAAATATTAACACCTCTACTTCAAACCAGCGCTCTGCAAATGCAGTACTGCTAAATAAGCAGCATAAAATAACCAGCGATTTTTTCAGCAACATTAATGGCTAACCTTTTTTTCGAAATCTGCAATCATAGCAGTGATCATTTTTAAGCGTTCACGGGCATTCGCCTCGCTAATGGCAAAGCGTAATTTATTTGCGCCATCCATTTTATAAATGTGTGGCGCACTTTGTATCAAACCAATAATGAAGCTAGGATTAACCTTGGTATTTTGACTAAACTCAAAGTAGCCTCCTTTCGGGTTAGCTTCTATTTTGGTTATGCCCAAATTGCTCGCCTGCATTTTTAGTTGTTGTAAGCTAAATAGGTTTTTAGCTGCATCGGGTAATAAACCAAAGCGATCTATCAATTCTACTTGCAGTTCATCAATATCAGCAAGGTTAGCACAACTTGCTACACGCTTGTACATACCTAAACGCGCGTTAACATCATGAATATAATCATCAGGTAACAAGGCAGGTAGCTTTAAATCAACTTCGGTTTGTTTTTGTAATAGATTTTCAAGGGTTGGCTCTTGACCATTTTTAAGCGCGTTAACAGCCTGTTCAAGCATTTCCATGTATAAATTAAAGCCAATGGTTTGCATTTGTCCAGATTGATCGTCTCCTAATAGCTCACCGGCACCACGAATTTCTAAATCGTGGGTTGCTAAGGCAAAGCCTGCGCCTAAATCTTCTAATGAGGCAATGGCATCTAAACGCTTTTTCGCATCTTTAGAGAGCGCTTTAGGGTTACCTGTGAGTAAATAAGCATAGGCTTGGTGATGACTTCTACCAACACGTCCGCGTAATTGATGCAGCTGAGCAAGACCGAGTTTATCGGCTCTGTCCATAATAATGGTATTTGCTGTGGGTACATCAATGCCGGTTTCAATAATCGTAGTACATACCAGTACATTGTATTTTTGGTGATAAAAATCGGTCATGATCTGCTCAAGCTCTTGCTCTCGCATTTGCCCGTGGGCTGAGGTAACTGTTGCCTCAGGCACCCATTCGCTAATTTCTTGAGCAACACGCTCAATGGTTTCTACATTGTTGTGTAAAAAGTACACCTGGCCGCCGCGTTTAATCTCACGCAGTACCGCTTCGCGAATAAGCTCTTCGTCGCGTTGGCGCACAAAAGTTTTAACAGCTAAGCGTTTAGCCGGTGGGGTAGCAATAATAGATAAATCGCGCATACCACTCATGGCCATATTTAAAGTACGGGGGATAGGGGTTGCGGTCAGGGTGAGTATGTCAACATCAGCTCTCAGGGCTTTAATTTTTTCTTTTTGGCGCACCCCAAATCGGTGTTCTTCATCAACAATTAACAGGCCTAAGTCTTTAAAATTGATGTCTTGTTGAATTAGTTTATGCGTGCCAATAACCACATCAAGCTTGCCATTACTCATCTTTTCAAGGGTTTCTTTTTGCTCTTTGGTCGAGTTAAACCGAGACAATACACCCACTTCAATTGGAAAATCAGCAAAGCGGTCTTTAAAGTTATCGTAGTGTTGTTGAGCAAGTAGGGTGGTAGGGACTAAAATAGCAACTTGCTTATTATCGTTAACCGCAACAAACGCTGCACGCATGGCTACTTCGGTTTTACCAAAGCCTACATCACCACAGACTAAGCGATCCATGGCTTGTTTTGATTGCATATCACCCAGTACAGCTTCAATAGCGTTACGTTGATCATCCGTTTCTTCAAACGGGAAGCTATCACTAAATTGACGATAAGCTTGGCCATCCAGCGTAAATTTATTACCCGGCTTTGCTTGGCGCTGAGCGTAGATATCGAGCAATTCAGCAGCGACATCGCGTACTTTTTCAGCGGCGCGTTTTTTTGCCTTATCCCACGCATCAGAGCCGAGCTTATGCAGTGGGGCACTGGCTTCTTCACCGCCAGAGTAACGGCTAAGCATATGAAGCGCTGATACCGGCACATAGAGCTTTGCTTCACCGGCATAAATAATGGTTACAAATTCAGTAACCACACCGGCAGCATCAATTGTTTGCAGTCCTTGATAACGGCCAACACCATGGTCAAGGTGCACAACCGGTTGGCCTTCTTTTAACTCTGCTAAGTTACGAATTAGCGCATCTTGGCTTGCTTCATACTTGTGCTTACGTCGTCTGCGTTGTGATACTTTAATTCCAAGCAATTCTTGCTCAGTAATAATGCTCAGGCTAGGTTTTGTGCTAAGCACGACACTTTGTTCAAGTGGGCTTACAATTAAACCAACGTCACTACTGCTGTTGGTAAATTGCTCAAAAGTATCAAATTCTTTAAATTTCAAGCCGCTGGGTTTTAATATACTCAGTAAAGATTCACGTCGACCATCCGACTCAACACTAATGACAACTCGGCCTTTTTTCTTTTTTTGCTCTGCCACATAGCTAATGAATGCGTTGTAAGGTTCATGTTGTTTATGATCAATGCGGACATTGGGTAATTCATTAACGGCAAGGTTTTTATTGCCCGCTTTAGTGCCCAATTTTGCTTGCGATAAACGAATACGGCCATAATTGCCCAGGTTTGAAAATAGCTCATTGATTGGCTGATACAATTCATCCGGCGGTAAAAGTGGGCGCAAGGGGTCCACACGGCGGTTTTCATAGCGTACATTAACATCGTGCCAAAAGTTATCCGCCGCATGTTCTAAATCGCCTAGCTGCATCACGGTTGTTGATTCAGGCAAATAGTCAAAAATAGTCGCCAAGCCATCAAAAAATAATGGCATGTAGTATTCAATACCTCCAGGCCAATTACCTTTACTAACTTGCATATAGACAGAGTCTTGCTCTGCGCTTGCGCCAAACTTTTCACGGTAGTTTATTCTAAAGCGTTCAATATCCGTGTCGTTAGTGGGGAACTCATGGGCAGGAAGTAACTCAATTTTTTCTACTTTTTCATCTGAGCGTTGTGTTTCCACATCAAATAAGCGAATGGTATCAAGCTCGTCATCAAAAAAATCGAGCCTAAATGGGTGTTTACTGCCCATCGGATATAAATCAACAATAGAGCCACGTATTGCATATTCGCCATGCTCCATAACTTGTTGCACGTGCATGTAACCCGCTTGCTCTAAGTTTTCACGCAAAGCGTGGGTGTCTAATCTATCGCCCACTTTAAAATTAAGCGTTGAACCGTATATAAACGAAGCTGGGGCCGTGCGCAGCATCAGCGTTGATACAGGCATAATGAGCACGCTTTGTTGCTCGTTTTTCAGGGTATTAAGCGTTGCTAAGCGCGCTGAAATAATATCTTGATGGGGAGAGAAATGATCATAAGGCAATGTCTCCCAATCCGGAAATATCATTACCGGATTATCAGGAAGCAAATACTCTAATTCGGTTTCAAGGCGCAAAGCACTTGGTGTATCTGGCGTAACTATTAACACTAAGTTATCTTGTTGTTTTACACCTTGTGCAATGGCAATGCTCAAGCCACTGCCTAAAAGCTCGCCCCATTGAATTTTATCTTTTTGAGATTTTACCCAAGGCAAGGCTGCCCATTGCTCAAACGCCATTAATTACTCCATTAAATTAGGCTCTTAGCTGCTAAGAGCCATACTATTATTTAGTCGCGATAGATTTTTGTTAAATCTTGATAATGATCAATTCTGCGGTCGCGTAAATACGGCCAGATACGTCTTACGTTCTCGCTGCGTTTTTGATCAAGTTCAACCATTAATATTTGTTCACTTTGATTATCGGCCTCTGCCAATATTTCGCCTTGGGGACCTGCAATAAACGAGTTACCCCAAAATTGAATGCCGTCACTTTGTCCACTCGGGTCGCGCTCAAGACCAACACGATTACAGCTAATCACCGGAACGCCATTGGCTACCGCATGGGCTCGTTGGCTAATAACCCAAGCATCTTTTTGACGGGTTTGCTCGTCTTTATCATCGCGTGGATCCCAGCCTATGGCCGTTGGATAAATTAAAAGCTCGGCACCTGCCATCGCCATTAAACGCGCCGCTTCAGGAAACCACTGATCCCAACACACCAGTACGCCAAGTTTGCCCACTGAGGTTTGAATAGGCTCAAAGCCTAAGTCGCCTGGAGTAAAGTAAAACTTTTCATAAAAGCCAGGGTCATCCGGTATATGCATTTTACGGTATTTACCGGCAATACTGCCGTCTTTTTCGAGCACCACTGCGGTATTGTGATAAAGGCCTGTAGCGCGCTTTTCAAATAAAGACGCGACAATCACGATACCAAGCTCTTTAGCAAGTTCACCTAACGTATTACTACTCGGCCCAGGTATTGTTTCGGCTAAATCAAAGACGTCGACATCTTCGGTTTGGCAAAAGTATAAACTACGGTGTAACTCTTGTAGCACAACAAGTTGTGCACCTTGACTGGCTGCATCGCGAATGCCAGCAATTGATTTTTCAATATTGTGTTCAGCGTTGTCACTGTTGCTTTGTTGCACTAAGGCAACTGATAAATTTGCAGGGCTTGTCATTGTGCTGCTCCAGCTAAAAATCCACGAGGTAATTGCATTGTAATGCAGTGAAGACTGCCAAATTGCTCAATAATAGGTAAACAATTTACCCCAATAATTGTGTGATCTGGGTATGCTTTTTGAACCTGTGCTAACGCGCGTTGGTCGTTTACATCGTTATAAGTAGGCACTAATACCGCATTGTTAATAATTAAGTAATTTGCATAGGTGGCGGGTAAACGCGTGTTTTCATCATCGTACACGGCTTTTGGCCATGGCAACTCAATTAGCTTATATGGGGTGCGATCGGCAGTTTTAAAGCTTTGTAGTTGCTTTTGCATGGCATTAAGCGCGCTGAAGTGCTCATCGCTTTCATCGTCACATTGCACATACACAAGTGTATTATTTGGTGCAAAACGCACTAAGGTATCAATGTGGCTGTCGGTGTCGTCACCTGCTAAATAGCCATGATCAACCCATAAAAAATCTGTTGCGCCCAAGTGCGCTTTTAAAAGCGCTTCTATGTCACTTGGGTTTAAATTTGGATTACGGTTTTTATTAAGCAAACATTCGCTGGTTGTTAGCAACACACCATGCTCGTTTATTTCAATACCGCCACCTTCAAGTACCATATCGAGCGCTTGATAGTGGTTTTTTTTGCTACTTAACTCTTTTACCAAAGTACGATTAATTTGATTATCTAATGCGCTTTCAAATTTATTGCCCCAACCATTGAAAGTAAAATCATATACTTTTAGTTGCTCGGGTGAGTCAATAGCGCTACAAGTAAGCGGGCCATGATCGCGAGCCCACGTATCATTGGTAGGGGTTACTACAAAATGAACACGATTCAAAGAGATGTTAGCGCTATTTAGCAATGCTGTAATATGCATTTTTAAGGCGCTATTATGCGCCACAATAACAAGCTTTTGCTGCGTTGTTATATGCTTAGCAAGCTCAATATATACAGGTTCTACACGGGCTAAATTATCAGCCCAATCTGTGTCTTTATGCGGCCATGTAAGCATAACAGCGTCTTGCTCGGCCCATTCAGGTAAAAGTCTAAAGTTCATGGATTTTTAATACAAATAAAGATGGGGCTAGTTTAGCAGTTCAATTACTGCTAAGTCACTTCTAAATGAGCGTTTGGCTCACAATTTTAAAGCGATTTGAGAAGTAAATAAACGCTAGCTTTTATCGTTTGTACTCTCTTTGGCTTTTTCAAGTTGCTGGCGCTTTTTAAGCTGGCGAGTTTGCGCATGTAAGCTGGCTCTTACAACCAGCTCTTGGTCGCTGTCTCTTATTGATACAAATAACAGAGTATATTGGTAGTGCTCATTATCTTGTTTTTCAATGGCAACCACTTCGCTATAACAATACACCGCAGAGGCCTCGTGTTGTAAAAAAAGTTTAGTACGAAACTTTTGCCCTAATGTATACAAATGTTCACTGGTAAACTTAATGCCGCCACCGCCGTAACTGTCGCAATAGATTGAGTTATCTTCAGGTTGTTCAGAGGCTAAAATATGACTCATGATCAAATCTATTTTGCGCGACTGAGCTTGTAAAAAAGTAGTTAGTTCTTGGGCAATATCACCTAAATTACGCAAAGGGCCTAAGGCGCTTTGCTCTAAACTGCTTACTTCGTTAGCAAGTTTAAATAAAGGCGGAATATCAGCGTCAAGTTCAGCTAAGCTTTTTGGCACAGCCGAATCATCCACGGCAAACAGATTGACGCGATTACTTTCCTCAATTTGAAAGTAAAGCTCAAAATCTGATAATTTTTGATTATTCATATGTAACTCCTATCCGTTAATAGTAGCGTTGCGACTACTAAATTACTACACAACACGCCAATAAAATTAAGCTAAATATCTGTTTGCCCTCATTATAAAAAGCCAAATCAACTAAAATTGCGCTAACTTTCAATATTTACCAAACAGGCATAATGATTAAAAAAGTTTTAAAAGGTAATACGTTTACATTGCACTATGTATGTTAGCAACTAATAAATAACCAATAATTAACAAAACTCCTTGTAATTAGCCCTAAAACTCGTAATCTTACGGTAATAATAATAACAAGGGACTACCCACGTGGCTCGAGGACTTAAATTAGCCAGTACATTCTCAGACATATCCACGCAACTGCGGCGCTTCGTGTCTAAAATTGTGTTGCCTGACGATGTTGATGATATTGTTCAAGAAACCTTTGTTAAAAGTTATGAAGCTGAATTAAAGCAAGATATTCAATACACCCGTAGCTACATGTTAAAAACAGCTAAACACCTAGCACTTAATCATATAGCTAAATGGGATAATAAATTTAGTACCCCTTTAAATCACGAAACTGAACTCCCCAAATTGCTTAAATCAATGCAATTAGAAGACGAATACACCTCTAAAGAACGTTTTTTATTATTTTGTCGGGCGACTGAGCAATTAAGTCCTGTTGTAAGAAAGTGCTTTATTTTAAAAAAAGTCTATGGAATGAGCCAAAAAGAGATCGCACAGCAAATGCAGCTAAGTCAAAGTACGGTAGAAAAACACATTGCCAAAGGGTTATTAAATACCATGCTATATATGCGCGAACAGTCACACGATGAGAGCGACCATTGCCAACAAAGTGCGGACATAATGAGGGCAGCAAAATGAATAACATCCATCAATTTACCTCAAAAGAATTAATATTAGAAAAAGCATCGCAATGGATCAGTGCTATTGACCGTGGCCTTACAAAAGAAGAGCAAGAACAATTTAAACTGTGGATGCTACAAAGTACTGCTCATCAAAATGCGGTGTATGAATTAGCTCAGCTTTGGGATGACCTGAGTGTACTTAACGAACTCAGCGTATTATTTCCAAATAAACAACCGGCTAATAGCAAAACAAAGCCTGCGTATGTATTTGGCATGGCAGCAAGTATTGTTGCTGCATTAATGATGTGCAGCTATTTATTGCTAAATATAGATAGCAATTTCAACAAAAATTTAGCCAAGGTAAATTATACAAAAATTTATAAAACAAAAGTTGGCGAGCAAGCAACCTATGTTTTACCAGATGGCACAATTGTACAACTTAATACCAATAGCTCATTGGAAGTCGCTTATAGCCAAGGCCGTAGGCAATTGTTACTAAGTCGTGGCGAGGGCCGTTTTAATGTTGCTAAAGATGCATCACGCCCATTCAGCGTGATGGCCGGTGATAAAAGCTTTACCGCTCTCGGTACTGTATTTAATGTGCAGCGCAATACTTCGTCAGATCTCGAGCTGGTTGTTACTGAGGGTAAAGTGATGATCACCGATCCTAGCGTTGCTGTTAATGCTGATGATTTTAAAGCGTATCAACAAGCTGATAATAACAATCATGAAATTCGTCAAATTAATGCCAATATTGTGATTTCCGGTGAAAAAGCAATTATTGAACAAAGCGTTACCAAACCAATCACACAGTTATCGGTTGATGATGTGCAGCGTGACTTAGCTTGGCAAAATGGCATGTTGATATTTAATGGCGAGCAACTGGTTGATGCCTTAAACGAAGTTAGCCGTTATACCGCTACGCGGTTTGAACTATCATCTGATGAGTTAGCCCGTATAAAAGTGGCCGGTGTTTTTAAAGCGGGTGATGTGGCAGGGCTGTTAGAGAGCTTGCAAAATAATTTTTCGATTGAACATGAACGTTTAGGCGAGCATGTTGTTAGCCTAAAATATCAAAAAAAATCATAGGTAATCGTAATGAAAATCACACCATTGTTAATCAATGTTGCCCATAAGGGTGTAAAAAGTAATTTAAAGATTAAAAAAATGATAAAAAACTATAGAGGATTCTTGTTTGCTAACTGTTTATATAAGTTGCGCAGTAACCATACGTGTCATTTAGCTCAGTTTGGCCTTGTTGCACCGCTGTTTTTAAGTATCAGTGTGTATGCAAGTCAAACCGAGGGGCAAATGATGCAATTTGATATAAAAGCGCAACGAGCAGACAAAGCCTTAATAGAATTTGCTAAGCAAACAGAACAAACTGTGGTTTTTTCGTATGAACTTGCCAAGCAATACGAAGCAAATTCGTTGTATGGATTTTATTCTCAACTTGATGCACTAAAAGCATTACTGGCTGAGACACAGCTCGATGCGGTTGTTGATCAAAATGGTTTACTGAGTATTAAACTCAAACAAATCAATAGGAAAGATAACAACATGATGAAGCTTTCAGGAGTTAGTGCAGCTGTATTACCTGCTTTACTTGCAGTTAATTCACAAGGAATCAATGCCGCTGAACAAAGCGCAGAACAAAACATCGAAAAAATTGCTATTGTAGGTAGTCGTGTGGCAGGGCGCTCAGTTGAAGACTTACCTGTCCCCGTTGATATTTTAAGTGCAGAAGCACTCGAAAATACCGGCCAAACAGAAGTTGGCCGCATGCTTCAAGCTATCGCACCTTCTTTTAACTTTTCAAGTTCATCTATCAGTGATGGTACTGACGCATTAAGACCAGCAACGCTACGTGGCCTAGGGCCAGATCAAACGTTGGTATTGATCAATGGTAAGCGTCGTCACCAAGCCAGTATTATTCATATTAATACTTCGGTGGGGCGTGGTACGGCGGGTACCGATATGAACGCTATTCCAGCCTCAGCAATTAAACGTATTGAAGTACTGCGTGATGGCGCTGCGGCTCAGTATGGTTCTGATGCAATTGCCGGTGTTATAAATATTGTGCTCAAAGATGGCAGCGAAGGTGGTAAAGCCGCTATTAACTACGGTGAGTATTCAGAAGGTGATGGCGAAACTGTTAACATCGACTTTAATAAAGGCTTTGCTTTAGGTGACAATGGTTATTTAAATACAACTATAAACTACCGTGACCGCGCACCAACTAACCGTGCAGGGCTTCATGGTTCATGTCAATTTTATGGTTGTACTGAGCTCAGTGACGGCACGTTACTGGCAGGCGACCCGCGTGAACTAACCGCGCCACGCGATACATTTAGAATTGGCGATGCCGACTCTCAACAATTTGGTTTAACGGTTAACACCGGCTACGAATTAGGAGCGGGTGAACTATACGGTTTTATTACCTATTCAACGCGTGATAACGAATCAGCAGCATTTTTCCGTCATAATGCCAATGCCGGTGGTAACCCAGTATTACAAGATGGTGATGCGACAGTTCCGGCTGGCTTTTTACCAAAAATAAACACTACGATTGACGATATTTCATATAACTTTGGTTATAAAACGCAGTTTGATAACGACTCAAGCTTAGACTTATCGTACACCTATGGTGAAAACAGCATTGATTACACCACTAGCGATACGATTAATGCCTCTTATGCCAACTTCCTACGTTACGACCAAGGCTTAAGCGCCGCAGATATTCGCGCCACTATTCCACGTGAAGGTTACGCGTATGGTATGGAGCTATCACTGCAAACGATTAATCTTGATTTTACTCAAAATTTTGATGATTACTCATTAGCAATGGGCGCAGAAATACGCACCGATGAGTACCGTATTTTAGAGGGCAGCGAATACGCATACCGTGATTACGATACCAACAATGGTGTTAATATTTATGATGGACTAAGCGGTGGTATTGGTAGCGAAAATGCATCAGGTGGCACACAAGGCTTTGGTGGTTCATCGCCAGCATCGTCGGTTGATGAGTCGCGCGATGTGATCTCGTTTTATTTAGACGCTGAAGCTTACGTTATTGAAGATGTGATTATCTCAGGGGCGTTACGTTACGATAATTACAAAGGATTTGGCGATACAGTTAACTTTAAACTCGCGGGTAACTGGTCACTAACCGAAGATATTTCACTTCGTGGTGCATTAAGCTCAGGCTTTAGAGCGCCTTCAATGCAGCAGTTGTACTTTAACAATATCAGCACGCAGTTTGTTGTTGGTCCTAATGGCAATTTAGTGGCTGAAGAAGTGGGCACGTTTAGAAACGATTCAACCTTGGCGCAAAGTTTAGGTATTCCTAAGTTAACAGAAGAGAAATCTCAAAACCGCAGTTTAGGTATTGTTTATAATGTAAGCGATAATATTAACGTAACGCTTGATTACTACTCAATCGATATTGACGACCGTATTGTAATTAGTAATCGCTTAGGCAAAGGTTTATCAAACAGTCTTGATGCCGCGTTATTGAGCTCGGGTGCTGGTGCAGGACAGTTTTTCTTAAATGGGGCTGACACAGAAACGCAAGGTATCGACTTTGTAGCTACATGGAATACAGAAGGTCTAGGCGGCACACTTGATTTTACTTTAGCGGCTAACTTTACAGAAACCGATGTCGTGTCGTTATTTACACCTGCAGGTTCTGGGCTTGAGACCGTGCCAGTTGATGATGTGTTTTCTGATCAAGAAATTTCTATTATTGAAGAATGGCAACCAGAAGATCGAATTAACTTAAGTGCACTTTATCGTCGCGACGACTGGACCGTAAACCTATCGCTTAATCGCTTTGGTGAATACACAGTGGAAGATGGAGGCCGCCAGACTTATGGTGCTGAAATTTTAACTGACATCAAAGTAAATTACTTTGTGACTGATGACTTATCGGTAAATATTGGCGCAAATAACTTATTTGATGTTTACCCAGATGAAAACACCATAGGTAATTCACGTTCAGGCACAATTGTAGATGCTCAAGGTAACACCATTGTCAGCAGCGATGGTGTATTTAAGTACTCACGTCGTTCAGCGCCATTTGGCTTCAACGGTGCTTACTACTACGTAGGTGCAGAGTACCGCTTTTAATTAATAACTCTCCTATTGTTATTTAACAACCAAAGGGCCGTAAGGCCCTTTTATCGTTTTTAAACTTAATGTTTTTGCATTTTACTCATTTCAGCATGGCAGCTCTGCATAGTAAGTAATACTTTTGATAACGCTGCTTCACAATCATGTGATTGAGGCTTTTTTAACGCTGTTTTGATTTCTTCTAAGGTTTTATCTTCTACTTCTTCAAGCTCTTTAATGTAGGTTTGGTCGTTATCGCTAGTAAATGTACTGAGCAAAGCGGTAAATGCTCTGCGTGCTTCTACCGCGAACGAAGAGCCATCTTCACGTGCACCTTGTTGATTAATTGCATAGGGTTGTAAGCTTTCAACACTTACTTTGCGGGCGTCGATCATGCGCTGAAATAATGCACTTACGCTAGGATCTTGTACTTTATCTTGTGCTTTTTCGTAAAAGTCGATACCGCTATTCATTACTTGGATAATGTCGGTGATATGATTTATCTCTTGTCCATGATGGGTGCTCATAATAATGACCTCTGTTAATTTAAAATACAGTCATTACTAAGCAAGCGCTATTCCAAGTAGGTTTTGTTTTTTAAGCTTTTGTATTTTATGGTTTTTAATTTTTTTTAATAGTTTGGTAGGCTTGCTAACTAAGCGTTAGCAAGCAAAATTTACATAAAAGCATGTAAGAAGGTTATTTAAGCTCTTCAGCTACTTCGGCCACTTTTTGACGTAACCAAATATGGCTAGCATCTCTGTGTAACAAAGGGCTCCATATCATATCAAGTTCAAATGGCGGGATAGGAAAGGGTGGCTCCAGTATTTTAAGCCCAGGATCGTCTAAATAAATATTGGCCGCTTTTGAAGGTAAAGTCGCCACGAGGTTTTTTTCTTTCGCTAAATGAATCGCAACATGGTAGTTACGAGTAAACGTGGCAATATTTCGATGCTTCCCAAAATGAGCGAGCGCTTCGTCAACCCAACCCAGCTTTTGCACATCTTTTGGATCCATGCCAACCCCAACACCAAAGCCTGTTTTACTTACCCAAATATGACGGGCTTTTAAATAGCTATCTAGGCTAAAGTTTTCAATAATAGGGTTGTCGGATCTTACTAAACAGCAAAAGCTATCTTTCCAAATTCGCTTATGATGAAACGATTGCGGTAAGTTCTCGAAGCGGTTAATTGCCATGTCTACTTTACCGTTTTCTACATCATGGAAAGTTACATCGCTGGGCGTTAAAATATCTAATGTGGTGTCTGGGGCTTCTTCATGTAATTTCCCTAACAAACGCGGTGCCATGGTACTGGCTGCATAGTCACTGGCCATAATTCTAAACACGCGTTTACTTTGTTTAGCTTCAAATTCGCGATTAGGTGCTAGCGTTTCTTCAAGCGTCATCAAAATACCGCGAATAACAGGCTGTAACTCAATAGCGCGCTCGGTCGGCACCATACCATCGCTGGTACGCACTAAAATAGGATCGTTAAAAAGGTTACGTAGGCGTTTAAGTCCATTACTCATTGCCGGTTGAGTAATACTAAGCTGGTTAGCAGCACGAGTAACGTTACATTCGCGCAGTAATGTATCGAGGTAAACCAGTAAATTTAAATCTATTTTACTTATATTCATTGTGTGTCCTTAACGTTTACCAGTAATGGATAAAACGCTGTGCTGTAGGATAGGGATAAATATGACTCACCTTTCCATTTTTTATATTTTGTTGTGCTTGTTTCCAAAAGCTCACATCAAGTAGTTCAGGGTGCGTACTGGTTAAAAATTGTTTATATGTTGGGTTAGGCATTACAAAGGTACATAATTGCTCTGGAAATACATCTTGCGGAGCAACCGAGTAACTTTGTTCATCCATCAAATAATCATCATAACTTTTTGCTTTGGGTAGTGCTCTAAAGTTCATGTCTGTTAAATATTGCACTTCATCGTAATCATAAAAAATAATACGTTTGTGCTTACTTACACCAAAGTTCTTTAACAGCATATCGCCAGGGAAAATATTCACGGCAATCATTTCTTTAAGCGCCTGGCCATACTCTTCAATGGCATCGGCGGCACTTTTTTCGTCTGCATTTTCTAAAAACAAATTAAGCGGTGTCATTCGCCGTTCAATGTATAAATGTTTTATGATTAACCAGTCACCCTCAATCACCATCGATGAGCCAATGGTTTTGTGCAACTGTGCTAACAAGTTACTATCAAATCGTGCCAAAGGAAATACGACGTTTGAATACTCTATGGTGTCAGCCATTCGGCCAACACGGTCATGACTTTTAACCAGTTGATAGCGTTTTAATACCGTATCGCGACCAAACGGCTTACTTTCACCAAATTTATCTTTAATAACTTTAAATACATAACCAAACGAGGGTAGGGTAAATACCATCATCACCATACCCGGTGTACCGGGAGCAATGGTAAATTCATCATTAGAATGGGTTAAATGATTCAAAAACTCGCGATAAAACTCGGTTTTACCTTGTTTATGAAAGCCTATGGCGTTGTAAAGCTCGGCGAGGGTTTTATTAGGCATAAGTTGATTTAAAAACCGCACTAACGCTGAAGGAGCATGAGTTTCTACCATAAAATAGGCACGCGCAAAGCCAAAAATAACGCGCATTTGTGACGACTTTGTAAGTAAGGCATCTAAATAGAGGCCTTTATCTTCATGGTGTAACACGGCAATAATAAAAGGCTGAACGCCACTTTGCGATACAACGCGCCCCACAATGTAAGCGGCTTTATTACGATAAAACGGGGTATGTAATATATCAAAACGCATTTGCCAATGCTGGTGGTGTGTATCGGGTGCTTGTTTATAAAAGGCTTTAACTAATAAACGAATATCGCGTTCTAGATTGACAAAGTCGGCCTTAAAATCAAAGTGATTAATAATACGCTTAATGGTGGGCTTTAAACCATCTACAACAGGAAAATAACTACGGTATTCAGCTTCAACGGGCACAGAAGGCGCATCTTTGAGCGTGGCTTCTACAAAAATAAAGTCATTGTGAAAATAGCGGCGGTGGTACAGGCGGCAGAATACTGAATTATAAAATGTTTCAGCAAGTTCTGCTTGCGGATGAAAACATAAAAAGTGTTGGTAAAGCTTTTTCACTTCAAGCCATAAGCTCTCGTTTAGCGCGTCTGTTTGCTGGCGTTCTCGTAGTGTTTTTGTTGTTTCGTTTACCCGATCATCGTAATAGCTTATACGCAGGCGACTTATATCATTAATAGCTTGCCAGTCTCTTTTAGCAAAAGCGTAGGGAGCCTTGGCTGTTGTTCTTTGAAACAGCAAATAATGCTTTTTAAAACCGGTTAAAATTAATTCAGCAATTTGGCGTGGTTGCATCAGTACTCCTTAATAGACGCCTTTAGGTGTTTAGGATAATGCCGGTGGTTATACCAATTTTATTAAAAACATGATCATTCTAGCGTTTTAAATAGTCCGCTAGCTGCGTTAAAAATTATTTATATAGAACAACTATGTATCATAATTTTCGCCTTGTTATCGACTTATTTCTTTGTCGCTATAATAGATCACTAATTTAATGCAATTGGTATTAGTATTAAATCCGAAAAAGGTGGTCAAAGGAAATTACACCACTAAACACACAATAGAGTTTATGCTCTATAGATGTTAAGGGTATGTTATTTTATATTTAAAACCAAGCTAATTAAGATGATATTTATTGAAGTTAGTCTGATTAAGGTTGATAGGCATCAATCTTTTTTTGTAACTTTTTAATACGCTTTTCAATCAATGCTTTATCTTTTTTATATTGCTTATCTAATTTTTTCTGTGTGTTTCTAATATCTTTGCTAATACGCTTTTTATCATCTGCGCTCAATATATGATTTAAACGCTGCTGTTGTTTAAAATCAGCCCTGTCTTTTTCTCGTAAAAGTATTGCTAACTTATGCTGATTACTGCGCAGCTCTGCTTCTAGGTTGGAAATAATCGTATCTCGTTCCAGCTCGTTTAACTGTTTGGTATAGTTTATTTCTTTACCGGTTTGCTTAGGCTCAGTGGCGGTTATTGTGTGTGAGGTAGCATTATCACTACAGGGAAACTGAGAGAAAGTGGTGCCTTTGGGAGTGACGCACTTGAAATAGGTGGTTTGAGCTAATGCAAGAGAGCTAAAACATAAAATACAGACAGTAATGATCAGATTAATAACGCTGAACATAATGATTATCCTTTGTATATTCTGATCGAGTTAATAATTTTTAATGATAAAAACTATAACCTAGCTTGGGGGGATAGCAAGTGCAAAGGAGTAATAACAGAAACTAAGCGAGTCATTTTTAATGACTCGCTCGTATTATGAGGTGCTATTGAGAAAATGTTTTAAGCTTTTTAATACCATGCACTAAAAATGGAATATCAAGCCCTTGTTCAATTGAAAACCCTTCAGCGGCAGAGATATTTCTAAAATTTCCATCACGATCAATAAGCGTGATTCTATCTTTTTTGTAAGCAATCACCACGCCTTGCGAGTAATTAACCCCAATATTATTACTTTTACTGTACAAGTTTTCGCCCAGCATAGTTTGTTGCGCAAGCGCATTACAGTTTAAGTATTGGCCAAGGCTCGTAGCGATAATATCGCTAGGCTGAATTAAACCGTTCACCTTAGAAATAAATTTATCGGAGCTGTACAATGTTGACGTGGTTACAATTTCATTGCTATTTTGCGAGATACTAAAAGCAAAAAATTCAGTAGCGTCATCACGTACAGTGGCGTTTTCAGCCCCTTTGACAATTCTTATTGCACTGTCTTTGTGTGCTTGCTCGTTAATAAAGCTCAGCTCATCAATACCGGCCACTTCCACACTACGACGTTGGCTTTGCCAAACGGGTAAAGTTTGCTGCTCAATAATGTTCGTTTTGTAAAATGCTGGCAAGCCGTACACAAGCCCAAATAACATATCACTATGATCGGTGGGTTGTAAAAATTGCGTGTTTTTATAAATACTTTGTTGGCTGGCAACAAATTTTGCTAGCTGCTCGTCATTATCAAACACCAAGATATCAACTTTTGCTGCGCTGTAATCTTCACATTTTTCTAATGGAGCAGGTGCTTGATAATTAATACCTTGGTTATTAATTTTAACGTTGTGCGCTTGCTCGTAGCTTTCAACATCCAGCAAATCGTTTTTAGCGAGTAAGCTTTTTGCCGTAGTCGGGTACGAAAGCGGTAGTACATTATCTTGTTTAGTGATATCAAATTTTAAATTGGCATCAGCCCAAATATGAATGCTGTGGCTGAGCGCAAAACAAATCACTAAAAATGAACCAGCATAACGGGCAAATTTAAACTGTTTTAAACGCCCTAAATGATGCCAAGTAAAATTACTAACAGTCAATTGAAACGCTAATATTGCTAACACTATGCTGCCTGCTAGCAAGGTAGTAAGTGCGGGTGAGTTTGTTACACGATGCCACAACAGTGAAATAATTTCAGGCAGTGCAGAGGCATTTAAGTGATAACCTAAGTTAAAGTAGACGTAAGCGTCTAAAGTCAGTATTGAGGCCCCGACAGTTGCAATCACTGCTGCCATACCACGTATATGCCGTGGGTAGGGGAATACTAAACTCAAAGGGAAAACCGTCAGCACAAACGCTAAAAATGCAATAAAGCTAGTGTGGCTTAGCCAAGTAACCATCATATAGGTTATACCCATATAAGTGGTCGGTGGCGAATCGGCAAATAAATAGCTTAAGCTAATTAAAAGCGCTAAGCCAATATTGGCAAATGTAAACCAATGACCCCAACTTAATAATTGACTCGCTTTCGATGAAAACTGGTTGTGCTGCGATAAATTCATAGAGTTTACTTAACCGACTGCGCGAGTGCTTTTGCAAAGTTCTCGGTAACGGCTTGTCTTTTCCCTGTTGGTACATGCTCTTTTAAGATATGCGTGATAGAATTTCCTAAACACATAAGACTTAAATCAACCGGCGCATTATGTTTTGATAAAACATCAATAAGCTGATCGACGATTTGTTCTACTTCTTCATTAGAGTATTTTGATAAGATTGGCATCAGTTGGTTCAATAAAAAGAGTTATATTCCCGTATTTTAACACCAGAGGCGTGAAAAACAAAGATGGCAATAGATGTTAAAAAATTAGTCGTTCACTATGTAGACAAAAAAGACGACGACACTCAAATTCACCTTCGTAACGACGAAATGACTATCAACGATAAAGTGGCTGTATTCATTGAGCAATTACACCATGCCTACAATGGCAAGCCAGGTAAAGGGTTCTGTGCATTCAGTGGAGAAAAAAACAGTATTGTTGCCTCTACCATGCAAAGCTATCGCAATAATGAGCTTGGCTTTTGGCATATGACCGAGCAAGCATCAACGGTATTAAAAGAAGAGTTAGATAAATACGCCTTTAACGAAACGGGATATTTAGTATTTTGTCACTATCAGTACGTGGCGACTGATTATATGTTGATTGCTATGATCAATATTAAAGAGCATTACTCAATGACCTCTGAGCTTGATTTAGCCGCATCGCGTCATTTAGATATTTCGCGTATGCAATTGGCTGCTCGTATTGACTTAACCGCATGGGATACCCAGGCAGACGACAATCGTTATATTTCATTTATTAAAGGTCGTGCAGGGCGTAAAGTCGCTGACTTTTTCTTAGATTTTTTAGGTTGTGAAGAGGGCATTGATCCTAAGCAGCAAAGTCAAGTGATGCTCAATGCGGTAGAAGACTACTTATCGGAGCAAGAGTTTGATAAATCTGAAAAAGACGAGTTACGTAAGCAAGTATTTGATTACTGTAACGACTGTGTTACCACGGGTGAAGAAGCTAATGTGAGTGAACTTTCAGCAACGCTTACCAAAGGTGACGACAACCCGTTTGAAAGTTTTTGTAAAGAGCAAAGCTATGACTTAGAAGAGTCATTCCCGGTTGATAAAAAAACGGTAACCAGCATGGTTAAATTTTCAGGCTTAGGCGGTGGAGTCAGTATCAGTTTTGAGCGTAAGCATTTAGGCGAGCGTGTAACTTATAATGAAGCCACTGATACGTTAGTGATCAAGGGCATTCCACCAAACCTAAAAGATCAACTACAGCGTTTTATGGAACAACAGCAAGATTAAACTCACAGCGGGTTGCGGGAGCAGGCTCGTAACCCGATCCCCGTAGCCCGCTCCCCGCAACCCGTTAACTTTCGATTGTAACTTTACCCTCTAAAAGCGCAGCGTCTCTTAGCCCTCTTTGTGCATAATTTTCTTAAAGATCTTATTGCACTGAGAGAAGGGAATGAGGAGTAAATGAGAAGATAAAACAAGTGTTAGATGTTAATAAATAACTGTAGACGTAGAGCTTGCTCACGTGTGAAGCGAAGCTTCGAATGTTTTAACTGATACGACTCTATAAAAGTGGACACTTATTTAAGGAATAAGTGTTATGAAAATCAAAACTAGGCGTAGTCATTCAATTGAATTTAAAACAAAAGCAGTTGAACAATCGTTAGACTCTCCAGATACTGTTAATGTAATAGCTCATCGGCTGGGCATTAACCCTGTCTTATTATCTAAATGGAGACGAAAAATGACGTCAAAAAGTACATCTAACCCAATTAAAAACCAAGGCCCTGATAAGTCATATAAAGATTTGGAGCGCCAAGTGCGTAAGCTTGAAAAGCAATTGGAAGATGCGCAGTTGGAGAACGATGTGTTAAAAAAGGCGAAGGCCTACTTGGACAGCCGAAAAGAATAAGATTTGAGTATATTCACCAAGCTGCGACAGCTAAGAAAACGATAAAAAAATTATGCACATGGTTGTCAGTATCAAAAGCTGGATATTATAAATGGCTAAAGCACTCATTAAGTCAACGTGCGTCAGAAAACGACTCATTGCTTGAGTTTTTGAAAAAAGTAAGTAGTGATGAGCACTGTATTCCGGGCTACAGAAAGTTGTGGAAAGCCGCTATAGACAATGGGTATGAGTGTAGTAAAGGCCGTGTGCAGCGATTACTGCAGAGTATGGGTTACCGCTCAGCCGCGGGTAAACGCCGATATACCGGTAGCGGAAAAAAGCAGGGGCATATCACTGCAGAAAACTTATTGGGTCGTGAGTTTAGTGTTGATGAACCCAATACGGTATGGGTGTCAGACATAACGCAAGTTCGTTGCAGAGAGGGTTGGCAGTATTTATGTGTAATTTTAGATTTATACTCACGCAAAGTCGTTGGTTGGGCAACAAGTCGAGTTAACAGCGCAGACTTGGTGATTAGAGCGTTAAAAAAAACATGGGATGCACGTAAACCTGATGGAAGTCGCTTATTATTTCACTCAGACCAAGGCAGCCAGTATCGTGCAAAAGAAACAATATCGTGGTTGAACAACCGACAGGTAACAATTAGCATGTCGAGAAAAGGGAATTGCTGGGATAATGCCTGCTCAGAAAGCTTTTTTGCCCAGTATAAAAAAGAATGGATGAACAATTTAAATGAACTGAGTCGTAGTGAAATGACAGTACAAAGTCGCTTTTATATCGAAA
This sequence comes from Pseudoalteromonas sp. SiA1, assembly GCF_018732205.1. Lineage (NCBI taxonomy): Bacteria > Pseudomonadati > Pseudomonadota > Gammaproteobacteria > Alteromonadales > Pseudoalteromonadaceae > Pseudoalteromonas > Pseudoalteromonas sp. SiA1. Next base: position 1,377,901 of record NZ_CP076084.1, read on the forward strand.
ACTACTACAACTCAGTAAGAATGCATGGCACGCTAGGAAATGTGAGTCCCATGCAATACGAGTTAATGAATTAAAAACCCGTGTCTACTTTATCGGGGTCGTATCAGTATCAAACCTTTAACCTTTAACCTTTAACCTTTAACCTTTACTCCTTACCCGATCCTCGCAGCCCGAACCCCGTTGCCAGTTACATAAATGCCAGGCATTAAAAAACCGCGTTAAAATCAATTAACGCGGCTTTTTTATGCTTTGAGCTAAACTCAGTGCTTATTCAGCACTCAGCGTTTTAGTCATTGCTGAGCTTGCACGACCGGCAGGTTTTACCGAGCCAGGGCGAAGGCCGCTGTCAGGGATTAACTCACGTTTGTCATGTGCCATTGCAACCGATGTATGCTTGGTTTCGCTATCGGCTACAGGCGCAGGCTGTGCCATTGGCGCACTTGCATGTCCTGCTGTAATCACTGTTTTAGCGTTTACATTAGCTGAACTCGCTTGCGAAACTGCCTTAGGTTTATTTTCAACCACAGGTGCTTTTTTCGCTTCTACAGGTGTTTCAGTAGCGCTAACCGGTGCTGTTTCAGCTTCAACAGCAACTTCTTCAGCTGGTACTGATTCTTCAGCTTTTACTGGTTCTTCAGCTTTTACTGGTTCTTCAGCTTTTACTGGTTCTTCAGCTTTTACTGGTTCTTCAGCTTTTACTGGTTCTTCAGCTTTTACTGGTTCTTCAGCTTGCACTGGTTCTTCAGCTTTTACTGGTTCTTCAGCTTTTACTGGTTCTTCAGCTTTTACTGGTTCTTCAGCTTTTACTGGTTCTTCAGTTTTTACTGGTTCTTCAGCTTTCACTGGTTCTTCAGTTTTTACTGGTTCTTCAGCTTTTACTGGTTCTTCAGCTTTTACAGGCTCTTCAACTTTCGCTAATTCTTCTTCAACAATGTTTTGTTCAACTGCATCAGAGGCATCAACGGCCGTTTTATGTGCTTTTGCTTTTAGCTCTGCTTCGTATTCAGCAGCGGCTTGATCCGCAACTGGAATGAAAGCAGGCGCTTCATCAGACTTCTCTTGCGCGTTTTCACCTTCAGGACGACGACGACGTTGGCCAGATGCACGAAGATGGCGCGGTGAACGACGTGAGCGGGTACGTGTTTGCTCTTGCTCTTCATCTTGTGTTGCCACGTTATCGTTTGCATCAACAACAGCCTCAGCTTGTTCTTTAGCAGGTGCAGGTGCTTTTTCATCAGATACCGGCGCTTGCTTTTCAACAACAGGAGCTTGCTCTTTCACTTGTGGCTTGTCTTCTTTAACCACTGGTTGCTCAACAGCTTGCTCAGTTATTTGAACTTGCTCTGTGCTTTCGTCTTGTACGCGAACTTTTTTACGTAAATTACGACGTTGACGACGTACCTTAGGCTTTTGCTCTTTTGGCTCAGCATTCTTATCAGATTTAACTGCAGTATCCGTATTTTGAGTTGCCTCTGCTTTTACTTGCGTTTTATCTTCAGTTTTATGCTCAGGACGTTTACGCGTATTTGAATTACGACGGCGCTTATTGCGATTCTCATTCTTTTCTTGCGTATCATTTACAGGCGCCGACTCATTTTTAGCTTCAGCGTCTGCAGTACGTTCGTTACGCGGTTTATTACGAGGGTTATTATTACGACGACGTTGGTTGTTATTACGACGACGATTATCATTACCACGGTTATTACTAGGGCGATCTTGCGATTGCTTTTCAGTCTGTTTTTCTGATTTTTGCTCAGTATCAGACCCAAATAACGACTTGATCCATTTACCTAATGCGGCAAATAAACCAATTTCAGCTTTTGCTTCTACTACCGGCGCAGCTTTTGCGGCCGCTTGTGGAGCAGGCGTTGAAGGCATAACGACGCCTTTAAGCTTCGGCTCTTCACGAACAGGTGCCGCTGGCGATTTAGACATTTCAAATGCTTCAGGCTCAGGCGCAACAACTTGCTCGTAGCTTACAGTTTCAAGCGTTTCATCTTTACGTAAACGCATTACTTCGTAGTGAGGTGTTTCCATGTGTTGATTAGGAATAATCACTACATCACATTTATGATGCTTTTCAATACGGTGAACGCTACGACGTTGCTCATTCAATAAATAAGCGGCAACAGCAACAGGCACTTGAGCATTAACTTGAGCAGTGTTGTCTTTAATCGCTTCTTCTTCAATTAAACGAAGAATAGACAATGCGATTGATTCGTTAGAACGAATTGTACCTTGACCACTACAACGTGGACAAACACCTTGGCTTGCTTCGCCTAGTGAAGGGCGTAGGCGTTGGCGCGACATTTCAAGTAAGCCAAAGCGAGAAATTTTACCAATTTGTACGCGCGCACGATCAGGGCGAGCAGCATCTTTTAAGCGGTTTTCTACTTCACGTTGATGACGTGGAGGTGTCATATCAATAAAGTCGATAACAATTAAGCCACCTAAATCACGTAAACGAAGTTGACGTGCAATTTCATCTGCCGCTTCTAGGTTGGTGTTAAGCGCTGTTTCTTCAATATCGCCGCCTTTTGTTGCTTTAGACGAGTTGATATCGATAGAGGTAAGTGCTTCAGTAGGGTCAATTACAATAGAACCACCTGAAGGTAAGCGCACTTCACGTTGGAACGCAGACTCAATTTGGCTTTCAATTTGGTAATGTGTAAATAACGGTGTATCACCTTGATAAAGCTTAACGCGACTCATGAAATCAGGACGAAAACGCTCTATGTGCGCTTTAGCTTCTTCAAAAACACGAGGCTTATCAATTAAAATTTCGCCAATGTCACGACGTAAATAATCGCGAATTGCACGGAAAATTACGTTGCTTTCTTGGTGAATTAAAAATGGTGCTTTTGCACTGTCTGCCGCTTGTTGAATGGCTTCCCAGTGGACTAATAATGCTTTTAAATCGTAGTTTAGTTCTTCAAACGACTTACCAACACCTGCGGTACGTACAATTAAGCCCATACCTTTTGGTAGTTCTAAGCGGCTTAGCGACTCTTTAAGTTCAGTTCGCTCATCACCTTCGATACGGCGAGAAATACCGCCAGCGCGAGGGTTGTTAGGCATAAGCACTAAATAACTACCTGCCACGCTGATAAAGGTAGTCAGTGCTGCCCCTTTTTGGCCGCGCTCTTCTTTATCAACTTGTACAATAACTTCTTGACCTTCTTTGATCACGTCGCGAATATTCGGACGACCATGAAAGGTGTAACCTTGCGGGAAGTAAGTACGGGCAATTTCTTTTAAAGGAAGGAAACCATGACGATCAGCACCGTAATCAACAAATGCTGCTTCTAAAGATGGTTCAATACGTGTGATTTTACCTTTGTAAATATTGGCTTTTTTCTGTTCGTGACCTGGGCTTTCTATATCTAAATCATATAGGCGCTGGCCGTCAACCAGTGCTACGCGCATTTCTTCTTGCTGCGTTGCATTGATTAGCATACGTTTCATAATGTTACTCTACTAGTTTGTGTCGCTGACATGACGATGTTTTCTCGCCTGTTCAGGTGTTCCTATTTTTAGAATGTGCAGCCTCACGACTGGGTCTTTAACGGAACGGCTCTGTATTTAGTAAGCAGTATTTTAAATGCCGGCAAACAATAGGGTGTAATCACGCTATTAAATTCTAAGGGGATACAAACGTGTCGGCTGTTTAGCTCAATACTCGTTTTATCCAGAAGTTGGCCTGTCATAACAATCTTATTAAATGCATTCATATTAGGTGCGTAGGGCTCTTTAGCTTCAAACCATAGTTTCGTTTTTAAAACTACCGTTATCGTTTTTATGAGCAAAAATCGCTACCGATGTTAATGAACGCTTATTTATTAGATTTTTTTAGTTCTAAATAAGCTGCTGTACGGTACTACAATATTTGAGCGAATTCTGAACGGCGTTTTTTTACGCCGCCACTATCAGACAAATTATCTGTTCATTGCTTTTACTATCACTTTAAAAATCAATTCATGTTCAAACTTAAGCAGCAATATATTACGCGCATTGCCGTTAGTTGTGCGCACGTGTTAACTGGGTATGTATAAAAGCTTTGGAAAACTTAACTCGGATCTGTATGATCGGTTACCCAGAATGTGCATCACGAATGTTTTAATGTGTTAAAAAGCACCGTTGTTATTTGCAAATACTAAATATTTGCGCTGCTGATTATCCCACTATTATAACTGTGTTAGCAACTAAATTATTTTACTTAAATCAGTGATTAGGCAATGTCAGAAAAAACCGGCTTACAAGTAACTTTTGTCACTATCAACGAAGACCACTTAGGTCAGCGTATTGATAACTTTCTTATTACCCATTTAAAAGGGGTGCCTAAAAGCGCAGTTTACAAAATTCTTCGTAAAGGTGAGGTGCGTGTAAACAAAAAACGCATTAAACCTGTGTATAAATTGCAGCTAGACGACGTTATTCGTATACCACCAATCAGAGTGTCAGAGCGTGAAGAGTTTGTGCCTTCAAAACTCGATAAAGTAACGCGCCTTGAAGACGATATTCTATTTGAAGACAAATACCTGATTGTTATTAACAAGCCATCGGGTATGGCTGTGCATGGCGGCAGTGGCCTAAGCTATGGCCTTATTGAAGCATTACGTGTTTTACGCCCAGAAGAGCGCAGCCTTGAGCTTGTGCATCGTTTAGACCGTGATACATCAGGTTGTTTACTCATTGCTAAGCGCCGCTCTGTGCTGACTGCCTTGCATGAGCAATTACGCGAAAAAACCATGGAAAAAAATTATTGGGCACTTGTTGAGGGTCAATGGGACTCTAAAACAAAAAATGTGACTGAGGGCTTGCGCAAAAACACCCTAAAATCGGGTGAACGCGTAGTACGTGTTGATAATACCGAGGGCAAACCGTCGCATACCCGCTTTAAAGTGCTTGAGCGTTTTAACGATTGCTCATTAGTACAAGCATCCCCTGTAACCGGTCGTACTCACCAAATTCGTGTGCATACTCAGTGTCAAGGTCATGCTATTGCCTGTGATGACAAATATGGCGATCAAGGGTTTGACGAGTCAATGCGTAAACGTGGTTTAAACCGCTTATTTTTACACGCCCATGATTTAAGTTTTTACCACCCTAAAAACGAAACCACTATGCGAGTAGAAGCACCGCTTGATAAAGCACTATCAAGTTGTTTAGTTAAACTTAGAGCAGCAAAAGCGTGATCTCACCCACCATGAAAAACTACAAGCTGGTGATTTTTGATTGGGACGGCACCATTATGGATTCAATTAGCAAAATAGTTAATTGTATCCGCAAAAGTGCGCAGTTACTCAATATTGAACCGCCGAGCGATACTGCCAGTAAAAATATTATTGGCTTGTCGCTTGAAAACGCAATAGCGAGCTTGTTTCCTGATTACAGTGAGCATCACGAAGCGCTTATTGCAGGTTATAAACAGCAGTATGCGCTTGATACCACCCCAACACCGGTGTTTGAGCACGTTGAACAGGTGCTCACTGAGTTAAAAAATCAAGGCGTAATATTGGCGGTTGCCACAGGTAAAAGTCGGGTAGGGTTGGAGCGTTTATTGGATGAGAGCCAGCTGCGTCATTTTTTTAGTGCTACGCGTACCAGCGACGACGCCAAATCAAAACCAGCTCCTGATATGCTCTATCAACTACTTGAAGAGCTGGCTATTAGCGCCGACGAAGCATTGATGATAGGCGACACCCAAATCGACATGGCAATGGCAAAAGCTGCAGGTATGGATAGACTAGGGGTAACCATGGGCGTGCACAACGCTGCGCAATTAAACGAGTTTACGCCTATTGCAACCGCTGACAACTATCAGCAGTTGCAACAACTTTTACTTAGTTAGTTTGAGCGCCTAATACATCTAAGCCAAACTCAGCCAATAATTGGCTGAGTTTAATGAGTGGTAAACCAATTAAACTATTTGGGTCATCACCACTGAGCTTTTCAAATAAACAAATACCTAAGCCTTCACTTTTAAAACTTCCTGCACAATTATAAGGTTGCTCTGCATCGCAATAAGCACTTATTTGCGCCGTTGTTAACGTTTTAAAGGTTACATTAAAGGGCTCAACAAGGGTTTTGCTTTGCTTAGTGTCTATATCGTATACACACAAGCCAGTTAAAAAAGTGACCGTTTGCCCACTAAATAAGCTGAGTTGTTTTATGGCGTTTTCTTTATTGTGTGGTTTACCTAATATTTGGTGATTAAATACAGCAACCTGATCGGAGCCAATCGCTAAGCCTTGGTCAAAATGCTCGACCGCAGCTGCGGCTTTTAGTTCGCTTAAACGCTTAACAAGATCGTTAGGTGTTTCGTTGCTGTGAGGCGTTTCGTCAACATCGGGCGAAAACGTTTCAAAAGGCAGATTAAATTTTTGTAATAAAGACTGCCTAAAAGGCGAGCTTGAGGCTAATATAAGAGAGTGCTTCATGGCATGTTTTCCTAGCGTAAATCAGATTGAGTTAGGATAAATCAGATCCGTGAGTAAAACACGTGAAAAACAACGTAAAATTGGTTTTTTACTTTGACTAACTTACTAACTATCTATATGATGCAGCCCCTATGCAAAAGGTGAAAATTCCCATCACCCTTCATCCGGGCAAAGCAGCTCAGCATCGTTTAAAGTATGACGGCGTTGTACCGCTTGAGAAACTTCCTCGTTTACGAGGGGTTATCCAGGAAGAAGTAGGTGAAATAGCGGTAAAAATTCATTGCAAAAACGATGAGCAAGGTTTAGTTGTGATTAGTGGCAATTTGTCCACACACGTAACTGTCACTTGTCAACGTTGTAATGGTGATTTAGGGTTGGATTTGGATCAAGACTTTGTGTATTCGCCAGTCGGTTTGGATGCAGAGTCAGATGATCTTCCAGAAAGCTACGACGAAGTAGCACTTGATGAAAATGGTGAAATAGACGTATTTGAGTTAATCGAAGACGAACTTATTTTAGCAGTGCCATTAGTGCCTACCCACAACGAAGCTTCATGCAGTTATACAGCAGAGCCTGCCAGCTTTGGTGTTTTAAAGGCGGAAGATGATAAACCAAATCCATTTGATATTTTGAAACAACTTAAGAAAGATTCTTAGGAGAAGACTATGGCTGTACAAAAAAGCAAAAAGTCTCGTGCAAGACGCGGCATGCGCCGTTCACACGATGCGATCAGTGGTCCAACTTTAACTGTAGACCAAACATCTGGTGAGACTCATCGTCGTCACCATGTGACTGCAGATGGTTACTACAAAGGCGTTCAAGTAATTTCTAACTAAGAGATTGCTTATATGCTGACCAATCTAACCATAGCGTTAGATATGATGGGGGGCGATTATGGCCCCCGTTCATCTATCCCCGCAGCCGTTTCCGCGGTAAATGCTAATGCCAACTTAAAACTCATCTTATGTGGCAACGAGCAAGTAATAGCTAAACAATTAGAATCACTCGATTCACTTTCTCATCCCAGATTAATAATTCGCCATTGTAATGACGTTGTCACCAATGCCTGCGAACCCGCTGTTGCTATACGCTCAAAAAAAGATTCCTCAATGCGTGTTGCCCTTGATTTAGTTAAATCGGGTGAAGCGCAAGCCTGTGTTAGCTCTGGCAATACAGGGGCGCTATTTTTTATGGCGCATTACGTATTAAAAATGCTTCCAGGAGTGAAACGTCCCGCACTCATATCGGCTGTACCGACTGAACGAAAAAATCCTGTTTACTTACTCGATTTAGGTGCCAATGTGCACTGTGATGCGCAAATGCTGTATCAATTTGGCATTATGGGTTCGGTAGTGGCAGGACAAGCACTTGGGTGTGATAACCCAAAAGTCAGTTTATTAAATATTGGCGCCGAAGACATTAAAGGTCACGACGAAATTAAGCAAGCCGCGCAGTTAATGCAGCAAAGCGAGCTGATTAATTATATTGGGTATAGCGAAGGTAGCGATATTTTTTCTGGCAAAGCCGATGTTATCGTCTGTGAAGGGTTTGTCGGTAACGTTGCACTTAAAACCTGCGAAGGCATTGCCAAACTTATCATGAAAAAGTTCACCCGTGCCCTCGAAAAACACGTTGTTTATAAGTGCATGGCGTTTATGTTGGCGCCAATCATAAAAAAACTCTATAAAAGAGTGAACCCCGACCAGTATAACGGCGCTTCTCTGGTAGGATTGCGCGGTATTGTTGTTAAAAGCCATGGAAATGCCTCAGCTAAAGCATTTCATGCCGCAATCGACGAAGCAGTGAAAGAAGTAGAACGTCAACTTCCGGATAAAATTGCTGCTATCTTCGAAAAAACACATTCTAAAGACACGGTGGCCAATCAGTAAATTGATGTGCCGTGTTATACATTATTTATTTTGTTTAATTAAAAGAGCAAACTATGGCACAAAAAATTGCACTTCTTTTTCCAGGTCAAGGCTCGCAAACTGTGGGTATGTTAAACGAGCTACTTGAAAGCTCAGACATAGTAAAAGCCACATTTGCAGAAGCATCAACCGCACTAGGATACGACCTAGCAGATCTCGTTCTTAACGGTCCAGAAGAAAAACTAAATCAAACTCACCGTACTCAACCTGCTTTATTAACAGCAAGCGTTGCTATTTACCGTCATTGGTTAGCAGCAAATCCAGATGCAGACGTTGTCATGGCAGGTCACAGCCTAGGCGAATACTCAGCACTAGTATGTAGCGATGTGATCAGCCTAAGTGAAGCCGTAAAACTGGTTGAAAACCGTGGTTTATACATGCAAGAAGCTGTCCCTGCGGGTGTGGGTTCTATGGCCGCTATTATTGGTTTAGGTGATGACGAAATTAAAGCGGCATGTGAAGCATCTGCACAAGGTGAGGTTGTTTCACCGGTTAATTACAACTCGCCAGGCCAAGTGGTTATTGCCGGTCATAAAGATGCAGTAGATAGAGCATCAGTAGCTTGTAAAGAAGCCGGCGCAAAACGTGCGCTACCATTATCGGTCAGCGTACCGTCGCATTGTGAACTTATGAAACCTGCGGCTGAAAAATTAGCCGCCGATTTAGCGGCTTTAACATTTAATTCACCTAAGTGTGATGTAATTAATAATGTTGATGTAAAAGCTGAAGGTTCAGCCGATGCAATTAAAGACGCATTAGTACGTCAGTTATACAGCCCAGTTCGTTGGACTGAAACAGTGCAAGCATTAGTTGCACAAGGCGTAACGCAAAGTTATGAATTTGGCCCTGGTAAAGTATTAACAGGACTTGCAAAACGCATTGATAAAGCGATGGTGTGTGGCTCAGTTAACGACCTAGCATCAATCGATACAGCTAAATAAGAGTATATAATATGAGTAATTTATTTTCTTTAGAGGGCAAAGTTGTCCTGATCACCGGCGCTAGCCGTGGTATTGGTAAAGCGATTGCAAAAACCTTAGTGGCGCAAGGCGCAAAGGTAGCGGGCACCGCGACAAGCGAGTCAGGTGCGGCTAAAATTAGCGAATACTTAGGTGATAACGGTAAGGGTTATGCGCTTAACGTCACCGATCCTGCGTCAATTGAGGCAACATTAGCAGCAATTAAAGCCGATTTAGGTGATATTGATGTTTTAGTAAATAACGCCGGTATTACGCGCGATAATTTATTAATGCGCATGAAAGAGAGTGAGTGGGACGATATTATCGACACCAACTTAAGCTCTATTTTCCGTTTATCTAAAGCGGTACTTCGCCCAATGATGAAGAAAAAGAACGGCCGTATTATCAATATTGGCTCAGTAGTGGGCACTATGGGTAACGCTGGCCAAGCGAACTACGCGGCAGCTAAAGCGGGTGTTATCGGTTTTTCTAAATCATTAGCGCGTGAAGTTGCTTCTCGTGGTATTACTGTTAACGTGGTTGCACCGGGATTCATCCAAACAGACATGACGGATGATTTGACAGATGAGCAAAAAGCAGCAACGCTTGCAAACGTACCTGCGGGTCGTTTAGGCCAGCCAGATGAGATTGCAGCAGCTGTGTGTTATTTAGCATCTGACGCCGCTGCGTACGTATCAGGTGAAACTTTGCATGTAAATGGTGCGATGTACATGGTTTAGCTTCGCAATGCGAAATAGTTAAACCACAAATTACCAATGAGTTTGCTAAAAATATTGAATTTTTCGCAAACTTGCTTTAAACATACTTGAAATCGCTGTGAAAATAAGCGATAAAAGATAAAATAAACACTCAAGAGGTTTGACCAGCAAATTATTTATGGTCAAAAGATTGAATCAGAGAATTATCGGACGTAAACTACGCCGCAATCTGAAAATAACGCATTGGCGTTTTTAATAAAGGAAAGAAGAATGAGCGATATCCAAGAACGCGTAAAGAAAATTATCATCGAACAGCTAGGTGTTAAAGAAGAAGAAGTTAAAAACGAAGCTTCATTCGTTGATGACCTAGGTGCAGACTCTCTTGATACTGTTGAATTAGTAATGGCTCTTGAAGAAGAGTTCGACACTGAGATCCCAGATGAAGAAGCTGAAAAGATCACTACAGTACAATCTGCAATCGATTACGTTACAGCTCACGCTGAGTAATTAATCGCAAATTAAGGGCAGCATTCGCTGCCTTTAATCTTTATATCCAAACCACCTCAAAGTACATGATTCAATTCCAAACCCTCACCTATCTCCAGCAATTAAGTTGTTATTGCTCAGCGTTGGTTATTGGTTTGAGACTCGCACTTTGAGGTAGCTTGGGTATGATCATCCCCAATACTAATAACATAACTAGCAACAGCGTTAACGCTGAAATAAACTGAGCTAAGTTAATTGGTATAATAATAATTCCTTATTGGAGGCAAACCGTGGCTAAACGTCGTGTCGTCGTAACTGGCTTAGGAATGTTGACGCCGCTAGGCAATGATGTGCAATCAACCTGGCAAGGCTTATTAGATGGTAAAAGTGGTATTCAAAATATTACCCACTTTGATACATCAAAATTTGGTACTCACTTCGCTGGTTTAATCAATGATTTTGATGCATCGGCTTATATGTCGCCAAAAGATGCTAAAAAAATGGATTTATTTATCCAGTATGGCATTGCAGCGGGTGTTCAAGCTTTTCAAGATTCAGGCCTCGAAGTCACTGAGCAAAACGCAACCCGTATTGGTGTAGCGGTAGGTTCAGGCATTGGTGGCTTAACCCTAATCGAAGAAAACCACATTAAATTACTAAACAGCGGTCCACGAAAGTTATCGCCGTTTTATGTACCGTCTACCATTATTAATATGATCTCGGGTCATTTATCAATAATGCACGGCTTGCGTGGTCCTAATATTTCAATTGTAACCGCATGTACCACAGGTCTGCACAACATTGGCCATGCAGCGCGAATGATTGCCTACGGCGATGCCGATGCAATGGTTGCCGGTGGCGCAGAAAAAGCGTGTACGCCAATTGGTATGGGTGGCTTTAATGCCGCACGTGCGCTTTCAACGCGTAACGACGACCCACAAGCAGCGTCTCGTCCGTGGGATAAAGACCGTGATGGCTTTGTGCTTTCTGATGGCGCTGGTGTAGTAGTTGTTGAAGAATACGAACACGCTAAAGCACGTGGCGCTAAAATTTATGCAGAGCTTGTTGGCTTTGGCATGAGTGGCGATGCCTACCATATGACCTCGCCACCAGAAGACGGCGCAGGTGCAGCACTGGCTATGGAAAACGCATTAAACGATGCGCAAGTAAATGCAGAGCAAGTTGGCTACATTAACGCACACGGTACGTCTACTCACGCGGGTGACAAAGCCGAAACCTCAGCGGTTAAAACCATTTTTGGTGATTCAGCGAAAGATGTGATGGTAAGCTCATCTAAATCGATGATGGGTCATTTACTAGGTGCAGCGGGCTCTGTTGAGTCGATAGTGTCTATTTTATCGTTGACCGAGCAAAAAGTAACACCCACGATTAACCTAGACAACCCAGATGAAGGCTGTGATTTAGATTACGTACCGCACACAGCGCGAGACGCCAAACTTGATTACGCGTTGTGTAACTCATTTGGTTTTGGTGGTACTAATGGCTCGTTACTGTTTAAAAAGGTATAATCTTTTTTAACAACGAACGACAATAAGAACCCAGTTGTTTAACTGGGTTTTTTTATGTGTAAAAAAATATGCAAACAATAATAACAGCAAGTGAAACCAGTAGCATAAGTATTCGCGATAGGGGCTTAAACTATGGCGATGGTTTTTTTACAACCGCAATTATTACTCATGGACAGGTTGAGCATTGGGCTTATCATAAAGCGCGTTTAATTGAATGCGCGCAGCGTTTAGGGTTTCCGGCGCTTGAGTTTATCGCACTTGAGTCGCACATTACTCAGCAAATGGCATCACAGGTTCAAGCGGTTCTTAAAATAGTGGTAACACGTGGCGAGGGCGGGCGAGGCTATGCGCCACCAAGCGAATGTAATTTAAACATTATTGTGAGTGTTTTACCTTATCCAGCGCATTATCACAGCTTACGCGAAACAGGAATTAGTTTAGCCATCAGTCCAATTAAACTGGCTTTACAACCGCACTTAGCAGGGCTTAAAACCTTAAATAGGCTTGAGCAAGTATTGATTAAAAATGCCCTACAAGCCGAGCAAAGTGATGATGCACTTGTACTTGACTACAACAGCAATGTAATTGAAACCTCAGCGGCTAATATTTTTGCAATAAAAAATAATAAAGTAATTAGCCCCAGGCTTGATGAGTGCGGCATTAAAGGTGTTTTTCTGCAATCTTTATGTGATAAATTAGCAATTGAATTTAAAACTATTAGCGTTGATGAGCTTACCCAAGCAGACGCGGTATTTGTATGTAATAGTTTAATGAAAATTGTGCCGGTAAAAAGCATAGGCGAGCACTGTTTTGATATTGCTCACAGTCAGTCATTACTAACAGTAGCCAAGGAGGCTTAGTGTTAAAAGTTATAGTATCAGTATTATTGCTGGCTTTTTTTAGCTCAGTGATTGGCTATCAGCAATTACAGGCAACCATTCAAACGCCATTACAGATAGCCGATAACACCCAATTTGAAGTTAAAAAAGGCACCGGCTTTAATAAGTTGTGCCGTCAATGGCAGCAGCAACAGTGGGTAGAAGACTGTTGGCGTTTTCAAATATTAGCTAAGCTCGACCCAACCTTGACCGATTTAAAAGCAGGTTTGTACGAATTAAGCTCAGATAGCGTGCTTAATAACATCAAAAAAATTAACCAAGGTCAGCAAATTAGTTTCAGCTTTACCATTATTGAAGGCCAAGCACTTAGAGATGTTTTAAATACTCTGAGTACTTCTACACACTTACAAAACGATTTAAAACTTGAGCAACTTGGCGAGCAAATAATAGGTAAGCAAACCCATCTAGAAGGTTGGTTATTCCCCGATACCTATCATTACCATAGCAATGATACTGCCAGCAGTTTACTAAAACGTGCTGCGCAAAAAATGCAGCAAACGTTGGCTGATGCTTGGCAGCAACGGGCAAGTGATTTACCTTACGATACCGCCTATGAAGCACTGATCATGGCCTCTATTATCGAAAAAGAAACCGCGCTTGCCAGCGAGCGTCCGTTAATTGCATCGGCGTTTATAAATAGATTAAACACCAATATGCGCTTACAAACCGATCCAACCGTAATATATGGGCTAGGCGAAGATTTTGACGGTGATATTAAACGTAAAGACTTGAGAAATTACACACCGTATAATACTTATCGTATTAACGGATTACCGCCCACGCCAATTGCCATGCCATCCAAAGAAGCGATTTTAGCCGCGGTAAACCCGCCTAAAAGCGAGTATGTTTACTTTGTAGCAAAAGGCGATGGCAGCCATCAGTTTTCAACCACATTAAAGCAACATAATGCGGCGGTTAACCGGTATATTTTAAATAAAAAGAATTAGTGTTTATGAAACCAAAATTTATAGTGATAGAAGGGCTAGAGGGCGCGGGTAAATCAACCGCCATTGCCCTGTGCCAAGACTTTTTAAACCATCATCATATTGATTTTATTAATGTCCGTGAACCCGGAGGCACACCACTGGCTGAATCCTTACGTACTTTAGTAAAAGCAGAGCATCAAGAAGAAATCGCCTTTGAAACCGAGCTACTTATTATGTACGCAGCTCGCTCACAGCTAATGCACAATGTAATAAACCCGGCACTGGAACAAGGGCAATGGGTATTGGCTGATCGTCACGATTTATCGTCACAGGCGTATCAAGGCGGTGGACGCGGAATTAGTGCAAACACGTTAGCATCGTTATCCTCTATGGTGTTAAAAGGATTAAAACCCGATTTAACCATTTACCTTGATATTGACCCTGTTATTGGTCTTGAACGTGCAAAAGGGCGGGGTGAACTCGATAGAATTGAACAAGAAGCCATTGAGTTTTTTCAGCGCACCCGCATGCGTTACATTGAGCTTGCAAACGATGATGAAAGCATTAAAACCGTTGATGCTAACCAAAGTATTGATAAAGTACATCGTGATATTACCAATGTACTGCGCACATTTTTTTCAGGATTAAAATAATATGGCATTGCCATGGCTTAACGATGTAGAGCAACGTTTAGCTCAAAGCTATAAAGCGCAACGCTTTCATCACGCGCAGCTATTTTGCGGGCCTATTGGAGTAGGCAAGTTTGAGCTAAGCGAGCAATTAGCTAACAGTTTGTTATGTCACAATACACAATCGCAGTTGAGTGCACCTAATAGCGTGTTAACGCCGTGTGGACAGTGTAAAAGCTGCTCGTTAAACCTAGCTGGGACGCACCCAGATAAACGCGTTACTCAAGTAGAAGGGCAAAGCATAGGTGTAGACGATATACGCGGCATAAGCGATTTTATGCACCAGTCGGCGGCGCAAAATGGCAACAAAGTGGCGATTATTGAAAACTGCGAAAAAATGACCACGGCAGCAGCAAATGCATTATTAAAAACCTTAGAAGAGCCAAGTAACAGCCGGTTTTTAATTCTTACAACCAGCCAAGTGGCACAATTACCAGCGACTATTTTAAGCCGCTGTGCTAAAACTGAGGTCAAAGTAACCAATAGCCAGCTAGCACAGCAGTGGCTAAGTTCTTTAGATGTGCCTAACTACCCATGGTTATCATTGTTTTACAGTCAACCCCTGCAAGTAAAGCAGTGGCAACAGCAAAATCAGCTAGAAAGCATTGATACACTCTATAAATTTGCAACTGAGTTTAAACAAAGCCATAATTTCAATGCGTTAGTCGATATAATAAATAAACAGCCTGAGCTTGTTCGTATTTTTACCTTATTTTTAAGTGAGCAGCTAAAACAGCAGCTTTTAAACGGCATGAGTTTTGAAGCCTACCAAGTTGCACAGCAAGCCTTGAATGATTTTTTACAAAATAACATACAAATTCTTGGGCTAAACTTACCGCTTGCGGTATCACGACTAGCGTATACATTACGCAACCAATAAAAAGGATTAGATATGCAAGAGCTATTAGTTGATATAGATGACCTTGACGAACTATATCGCTGCTACATGCCTTTTTTAAAAAAAGGGGGGCTATTTGTACGCACCAATATGCGTTATGAGCCTGGGTATTCACTCGCTTTACGAGTAACCTTACCTGATGCCTTAGAAGACGATGTGGTCACCGGCAAAGTTACGTGGATCACTCCGCAAGGTGCACAAAGCTCAAACCCTCCGGGGATCGGCATTAGCTTTTTAGATGATAAAACAAACCTAAACGCGAAGATCGAAAAACTGCTGGGGACTATGTTAAACTCCGGCAATCCAACTTATACCATGTAGTAAAAACAGGCCTTATTTTGATTGTAGATTCTCATTGCCATTTAGACCGTCTTGATTTTGATAAACTCGATTTAAACCTAGACCAAGTACTTGATAACGCCCGCGCAAAAAAAGTAGAACACTTTTTATGTGTGAGCGTCACACTTGATCAGTTCCCTAACATGCTAGAGCAAATTAAGCATTACGACGACGTATCAGCGTCATGTGGTGTACATCCGCTTGATCAAAAAGACGCGCTCAACAAACAGCAATTAATTGATTTAGCCTCGCACCACAAAGTAGTGGCCATTGGCGAAACCGGGCTTGACTACTATTACGCAAAAGACACTCACGCAGTGCAGCAAGCAAGCTTTGTTGGCCATATTGAAGTAGCCAACGAATTACAAAAGCCACTTATTATTCACACCCGCGACGCACGTGCCGACACCATTAATTTAATGCGTGAACACAAAGCAGAAAACTGCGGTGGGGTATTACATTGCTTTACCGAAGATTGGGATATGGCTAAAAAAGCCATTGATATGGGTTTTTATATTTCTATTTCAGGTATTGTAACCTTTAAAAATGCGGTAGAACTTAAAGAAGTGGTAAAACAAATCCCACTTGATCGACTGCTTATTGAAACCGACTCGCCGTATTTAGCCCCAGTACCGTACCGTGGTAAAACTAATCAGCCAGCGTATGTGGAAGACGTTGCTTATTATATTAGTGAACTAAAAGGCATTAGCTTTAACGAATTGGCAAAGGCCACCACCGATAATTTTTATTCTTTATTTAAATTAGCAGCTAAAGGCTAACCACATGACGACTCTCTCGGTGCAACACCCGCTGTTACTTATGGGGCCTATGGTGCGCCGAGCAGAAAAAACCACAGTTTGTATTCAGTTTGCTACCTCAAAGCAGGTAAACGGCCGTATAGAGCTAATGGGCTACGAATGCTATAGCGAACAAAATAGCGTTAGACTGGGTGAACATTTATTTTTACAGTTCATAGTTATTAAACCCATAAACAGTCAGTTCCCGCGCGACATATTACTACAATATCAGTTATTTTTTGATGACAGCCCCGTTGATTTATCAGCGTTTAGTTTTAATGATGGCGCGTTACCTGCGTTTGTGATCCCCAAAAGATTGACGCAAATATTGCATGGCTCGTGTCGCAATGCACATCATCCCGCAAAAGACAGCCTAGTTAGTTCAAGTCAGTGGCAAGCTACTCAACGCAGTAATAATCAACAAGGGGCGCAGTTGCTATTGCTCTCGGGCGATCAGGTATATGCTGACGATGTAGCAGGGCCTATGTTATTAGCTATCCATCAACTCATTGAGCAATTAGGCATTTATAAAGAGCAAGCGCTTGCGCTGGATTTACCCGACGATATTAGCCAACAGCTTTATGGCCGCCATCATTTACTCCCTACCACCTCATGGAAAAAGCGCTCTAAATTAGGCATAGGTTACTGGTTAAAAAAAGACGAGCCGCATTTTTCTAGCGTAAAAGCGTATAACCACCTTATTCATTTTGAAGAGTTTGTGGCACTGTATTTACTTAATTTTAGTAGTACCGCGTGGCAATATGTTGACTTATCAAAGCTAAATTACTCAGGCGGTAACGAAAAAAGCCAAGCATTGTTTAGCACAGAAAAAGCCACACTCATTGATTACGCTAAAGGCTTAGCTGAGGTAGAGCGATTATGTGCCAATGTGTCTACCTTAATGATGTTTGACGATCACGATGTAACCGACGATTGGAACCTCACCGCCGGGTGGGAGCAAGCGATAAATCAAAACCCCAGTAGCAAGCGTATTGTAAATAATGGCTTAGCAAGCTATTGGCTGTTTCAGGGAATGGGGAACGACGCACTGCAAAAAACCGGTGCGCTACTTACTCCATTTACAACAAGTCTAGCTGGCGATAAGCACTGGCAATTTAAAGCATTTGATAAACACCTAAACGATTTTAACCATTGGCATTATGAGCTAACGACTATTCCTAAAGTGGTGGTGCTTGATACCCGAACACACCGCTGGCGTAACGAGCAGAACTTTAATGAACCCTCAGGCTTACTCGATTGGGAGCGCCTCACTGAGCTTGAAGAAAGCCTATTAAGCCATGACCAAGTCATTATTGTATCGCCCGCTCCGGTGTTTGGGGTTAAATCAATAGAGGCAATTCAAGCGGTGTTTAACATGTGTGGGCAACCGCTTATGGTTGATGTAGAAAACTGGATGGCGCACGAAGGCTCAGCTAAAAAATTGCTCGACACATTTAGACGCACCGACACCCCAAATGAAACGCTG
The DNA here is from genome assembly GCF_018732205.1 of Pseudoalteromonas sp. SiA1. Taxonomy (NCBI): domain Bacteria; kingdom Pseudomonadati; phylum Pseudomonadota; class Gammaproteobacteria; order Alteromonadales; family Pseudoalteromonadaceae; genus Pseudoalteromonas; species Pseudoalteromonas sp. SiA1. The sequence goes on from NZ_CP076084.1 coordinate 1,395,996, forward strand.
ATTTTATCAGGCGACGTGCATTATTCGTTTTGTTTTTCAGTGCAAAAGCGTTTTGGCGATCACCCCAACAGAATTTGGCAGCTCACAGCTAGTGGCATTAAAAACGAGTTCCCGCGTAAGCTAATAAATGTGCTTGATAAGCTCGACTCCATTTTATATGGCCCTAAAAGTCCGCTTAACTTTTTTACCAAACGCTGGCACATGGAAGTCGACAAACACCAAACTAAAGGCAAAGGGCAAAAGTACTTAGTAAGTGATTCGGCTATTAGTTTGGTTACCCTCAAAGGCGGTAATTTAGACCGTTACCAGCTCATACACGGCGACGGCCACACCACCGAATTTGATTTAGAAGAGCAGTAAATTGGAACAGGCGATAGGTTTTAGGTGCTAGGTATCAGGTTGATATTATTGCCGATTTGTAGCAGCGACTTCATGTCGCGTCATTCTTTAATGTCGTGAGCGACGGGCGAAGAGCTTCGAGTTGCGGGCTAAATAACTAAAAGCGCAGCGTCTCTTAGCCCTCTTTGCGCATCATTCACTTAGGCCTAATTGAACTGAGAGAAGAGAATGAGGAACAAATGAGAAGGCCAAAAAGATGTTAGGATACAGCTCGTAACCCGCTCCCCGTAGCCCGTTAACTTTCACTTCGCCGTTTTTTAATCCGTTTTGGTGCCGGTAACTTATTGGTTAATAAAGCTAAACATAACACCACGATAAACAACATCGAATTAGCCCCCGCCTGCAGCGAATAATCAACCGACGAATGCAGCATCATTGCCACAATAGCTGTAGCACAACCAAACGCCACCCCCTGATAAAGGGCCGTTTTGCGCGTTCGCATAGTATTAATACATAACCATAAACAATAAACCACTAACAGCCCCAATAACCCCGTAGCAGGAATACCCAGCTCAACTGCAAATTGCACATAATCGTTATGCGCATTGTCGTAATAACCAGAGTAGGGCTCAGACTGATATGCGGGAAACGCAGTGTAAAAAGTACCGCCGCCCGAGCCTAATAACGGGTTATCTAAAATCAGTGGAATGGAGTCACGTACAACTTCATCACGTGTTTCCGATTGCAAACTAGTCTCGCTAATACGTTGTTTTACTTTTTCTACATCGAAAATGGCACCAATGATGATTAAATCGATAATGAAAAAGCTAACAATCAGCAATTTAAATGCTTTAGGCTTTTGCTTATAAACAAACAGCGCCAGTAAGCTCACTATAATTAAGGCGATAAAAAAAGCCGAATTACCCATGCGGCTACGGGTTAAAATAAGCGCCACAATTATAATAATTAGCGATATACGCAAAATTATTTTAGAGCTTAATATAATCTCAGCCCAAGCACGTAAGGTTTGTTTTAAAGTAGGCTTGTAGCCGTTGTTAGTGCGTTTTAGTTCGCTAATTAACACACCAATGCCTAAGCATAAACACAGCGCTAAATAGTTAGCTAAAAAGTTAGAATAGGTAAAAGTACCAATAGCTCTGTCGGTGTGTTTGTAGCCAAATAAAGGGCTAACAATATCGGGCGATAAGTTTAAGTAACTAGCATACAAAGCCTGAAAAACACCGGCGAAAATGACGGCGTAAATTAATTTTTTAATACGATTTACATTATTACAGTAATTAAATATTAACCAGCTCAACATTATTAAAAAACTGGTTTTTAATAACATTTGTTTTGTTTGAAAAGCATCAACACTTACGCCAAATAACTGAACCGCGCACACCAAAGCAACAATGCCTAAGGCAGTAAATAACGGCCAAGTATATCGAGGAGGTAAGAGTGCTTGTTGGTTATTTAAAACACTGTTTGCCAAGTGAGTAATAAAGGTAAAGCTAGTTAAAATACCAATAGCTAAAATTGCCCAAGGCCTGTAACTACCTAAAGGAAGGGGAAGCAAAAAAAGGATCAGGCAAATAAGGAAAAATATAAAACGATTCAAAATAAACTCAAACAAAGTAAAAACGCAGCCAATTGGCTGCGTTTGAATATACTAATAGTAAAAACTAGTTACCGACTTCAGATATACCGTTATCACCGCCTGTACCACCAGAACCTGGAGGTGTTGGTAATGTTGGTAAGCTGCCTACTGGCGGAGCAGGCTGACCTGCACCAGGACCTGCAGCAGTTGCTTCAGAAGCGGTTGTTGCATCAACACCTGCGGTAATTGCTGCTAGGGTAATTGCATCAGTATCTAAACCAGCATCCGAAAGAGCAGCTAAAAAGTCAGAAATTAATGGATTGTCTGCACCAAAACGTGCCACAACAGCAGCAACCATTGCATCTATATCAGCAGCGCCACAAGCGCCATTAAGCAGTTTTTCGTCTAGCTTGATTTTTTCTTTATTTTTACAAATACGTTTAATCGCTTCTACTAAATCTTCGCGTAATTGCTCTGGCGTAGTATCTGCTGTTACGTTATTAAGAATATCAATAATGCTATTTATGCTCACTTCTTGAACCACAGCATTATTATCCGTTTGTGCATAGGTTGGCGAAGCAGTTAGAGCAGACGCACTAGCTACTAAGCCAGCTAAAATTAATTTTTTCATTTCTCGTCCCTTGGTTGAGTACTAATTGCAAAATTTTAGCGCATCGGTGCAAAAAGTAAACTCTTTATTTACGCCATTTTCATTAGATTTAATAATTTTTGATGGTGGTAATATTAAATTACCTTGTACGCCATCACATCCTAGGTATTCAAGTATTTCTAAAGTCTCGGTTTTTTCAATTAAACAGGCTAAAACTTTAATACCAAAGCCATGACAAATATTATTAACTGTTTGAATATAAAATTGACTTTGCGGGTTAGTTACCAAATCTTGAATGTAACTACCATCAATTTTAACGTACTCAATATCAAGACCTTGTAAATACCTAAACGACGTTAAGCTAGTACCAAAGTGCTCAATACACACATTAATACCCAGCTCTTTAATTGCATCTATATGTAAAGACGCAACATGCACGTTATAAAGCAAACCAATTTCATGTAGTTCAAACACTAAGTTTGTTTTAATTACCGGTTTAGTGTGCGAGTAAAGCGTAAGCCATTGTATAAAGTCGGCTGAATACAAGGATGCTTTACTAATATTCAACGCAAACACATCATTAGGGTAGTGCTCTTTTACATCTACAAAGCTACGTATAATTTTTTTATCGAGTTCTTCGGTTAAATTTAACTTTTCAGCCATCGCAAATAAGTGACCATTATTTACCTTTTCGCCTTCATGAATAAAGTGTGCAAATACCTCAAAGTAACACTGAGAATCAGTTTTATTAGCTTGTTTAACAGGTTGCACCGAAAAACTCACTTCGCCAGCATTTATAATCGACTTAATTAAGGTACGCCATTGGTTAACACTAAATAATGACTCTTTATCGTTTTTATCAAACGTAGTGTCTTCGCCTATAGTGCAACCGGTATCAAGTAGCGATAACACTTCACCTAAACTCGTTCCTTGCTCAACAGCAACAATCGCTAAATTAGCGTAACCGTTTATATGTAAGCTGTTTTCTTTTTGACTTAAATTATCAATGAGGTCTAGGCGGGCTTTATTTAAAAATAAAACGTCATATGGGGCCAGTAAAACAAACGTACCCCCATTAAGCCTAAATATAGTTGAATTTGGTAACTCTTCGGCAACATGCTTAAGTATTTTAGCAGCATCAAGCACATGCTGATCACCATCTTGGTAGCTTACCACTTGGTTAATATTATTTAACGAGGGTAGGGTAAGCATCATCGCAGTAATTGGCGTATCGTCAGTAATATTATTTACAACAGAATTAAAGTGGTTTTCAAACGACTTACGGTTACCCAACCCCGTTAACGAATCTATATAAACTTCTTCAGTAAGCGCTTGTGTTTGTTTGGTCAGCGAATCGAACGTACTTTGTAAGTTTATAACCATATTATTTATGGCTTGGGTTACTGTGCGAAGCTCCCGTGCTACTGGTATTTCTTTATTTAAGGTAAAGCGTTTTCGAGTAACTAAAGTGGCTTGGTCTTCTACTGCTTTTAACGGCTTAAATACTGCGCGTAAAATTAAAAATGCAATAGCCAGCGATGCTGCTAATAGCAAAAATGAGCTATATAAGCTGCGGAGTGTGTGTTGCCACAATGTAAGGTAAGATTGCCCAGTATGGCTGGTTACATCAAGTGTGCCTGCCATCATCCAACCATTGTTTATTTCAGAATGCATAGTAGGTGCACTCAGTTCAACAGCACTAATAAACCAACCAGGAACAGATTCAACGCGTTTAGGGTTTTGTAACTCAAACACTATATTATTTTGCACATCAGTAAATTTAATTTGGCTGTAATAACCAGAGTCAAAAATAGCGGTTGCCATCGTTTCGGCAATTACTAGGCTATCGTCTTCTAAATAAGGAGATATAGAAAGCCCTAAACTGGTAGCGGTGTCTTGCGCATGGCTGGCCATTTGCGTTTGTAAATAATTACGGGTTGTATCCACATCGGTAATAACGCGTACACAAAATGAAATAACCGAAATTAATATGATCAAGCCATATACTTGAGTTTTTAAACTCAATCCATATTTAAATATTCGAGACATAACTACTAGTTCCTTTATTGTTACCGGCGGCGGGGGCAAGCTCACCTTGTTCAATTCGTTCAAGCATAGTGTTCCAAGCAGAAACGCCACGACTATTTTTAACCTTATTACCTAACCCTTTCGATTTGGCTAACCATAAACCTTGGCCATTAAAACTGTATATAGGTTTTAAATCGCCCCGATTGCTTGCAGGCACTAATTTTGTATTAAAATTATCAAGCACCAACGGTATTTGGTTTGGTTGTTCAAAGTATATAAGCACCATGTGTGGTTGATTAACCGTACGCTGGCGTACATACATAAAGCGTATTTTATCTTCGGGGATACCTAAAGCGATTAAAGTAAAATATTTAGCAATAACATAATCTTCACAGTCACCCATGCCAACACCTAGGCTTTCTAGAGGGGTGGCCCAGTAATCTTTTTTTTGCCAAAGTTCGTCATCGGTTTTGTACTTTATATGCTTATTAAAAAAATCATTAACTAAATGAATTTTTTGCCATTCGCTCTTATCGGCGGAGTCATCTATAAAACTCAGCCACGTTTTTATTCGTTGGTGGCCTGCATCGCCGTAAAACTGTTTGGCACGGCTTATTATATCGCTATTTCGCAGATGCAAAAGCATGTCTTGCGCACAAGCAAAAAAAGACACTAATATAATGATGCAAATTCCAACGCGCACAAAGCCCATCCCTAAAATGTTAACAAAGCTATTATATTCCCATTGAAAGTAAATTGATAGATTACAAAAAAAGCAAAAACAAACCGTTAACAAAAAATTAACCTAAAACAATCAAAAAGGCTGCTTTTTATATTGAGCGATTGTTTGTGTTGTGTATAATACCCGCCCATACAGTTTGTAATGTTTAAAACTCGCTATTCGCAGCGGCATTTATAAATAACTACGTTATAACAAAAGTAACTATAAAAGGAATTGAAGTGAAAGTATTAAAAGCAGTCTTGCCTGTTGCAGGCTTGGGTACCCGTATGTTACCAGCTACCAAAGCAACGCCAAAGGAAATGCTTCCACTAGTCGACAAACCTCTCATTCAATACGTTGTAAACGAAGCCGTAAAAGCCGGTATCAAAGAAATTATACTGGTTACTCATGCTTCTAAAAACGCAATAGAAAATCATTTTGATACTAGCTTTGAACTAGAGGCCACTCTAGAAGCCCGCGTAAAACGCAGCCTACTAGAAGAGGTGCGTTCAATAATACCGCGAGATGTAAGCATTATATCGGTTCGTCAATCGGCGCCGTTAGGCTTAGGCCACGCAATACTTGAAACGCGCCCAATCATTGGCAACAATCCTTTTGCTATTTTACTGCCCGATGTAATTATCGATCAATATAAGTCAAATCTTAAGGTTGATAACCTTGCACAAATGATCGACCGATTTGAACGCACTCAACATAATCAAATTATGGTTGAACCGGTCCCACAGGACGAAGTGCACAACTATGGTGTGGTTGATTTAGCAGGTAAAAATATTGCGCCTGGCGAAAATGCAACCATAACCAACATGGTTGAAAAACCAAATAATGATGAAGCGCCCAGTAATTTAGCGATAACAGGACGTTATGTTGTATCGCCTGCTATTTGGGATTTACTCGAATTTACGCCTCCAGGAGCTGGCGGTGAAATACAATTAACGGATGCATTACTGCAGTTACGTCATCTTGAAACAATTGAAGCGTATCATTTAAAAGGTAAGTCACACGACTGCGGTTCAAAACTAGGCTATATGCTTGCAAATGTAGAATATGCAATGCAGTCAAGCACAATGGGTGAAGAGTTTACTAAACGTGCTAAAGCACTACTAGGGGCTTAAAAAGAATAAGTTAATATCAGATAATTTAAAAATAATTATTGAATAGGAATATTCGTGAAGGGAAACAAAGTTCAAAGTTTGGAGACTTTAAGAGGTCTGGCATGTTTTTTACTCGTGCTTAACCACTTGATTGGGATGCCTGTGATTGCGGGCTTAAGACTTCCTGAAGGAAATGGCTATTTTTTATTTAATACAATGCTTGAAAATGTCAGGATGCCTTTATTCGCCTTTTTAAGTGGTATAATATTTTCTTTTAGAGGTATTGTACCAAGTCAATTTAACATGCTCATGAAGGGAAAGTTTTTTCGTCTTTTAGTGCCCTTAATAACACTAGGGCCTCTATACTTAATCATTCAAGCTAATGCCCCAGGGGCAAACCAAACTGTGGAAGTAACTAGTTATTTCTATTACATCTCTGTTTTGTGGGAATCTAAATTTCATTTTTGGTTTTTACAAGCAATGTTTTTAATTTTTTTGCTCTACGGATTAATGTCGTTTTTAAAGTTCTCGCTCAGAACAGCGTATGTATTATTACTTTTGGCAGGAGGTTTATTGTCTTTGTTAATGCCGCAAAATATTACCTTTTTCTCTTTGTCAGGATTTTTCTTTTTACTTCCTTATTTTGCGTTGGGGACATTATTGGGGTCATTTGAAACCCACGATGAAAAGCTTAATCCTCTTGTTTTAATAGTTTTGGCTTTTCTATTTATTAGTTTATTAATATTCAAATATTTTTGTATTAAAAATGGTAGTCCGTTCATCAGAACGAGTATATTTGGCTTATTAATTGGGTTTGTGGGATGTTCATTCTTTTATTTTACCAAAATAAAATGTAGAACACTTGTATACATAGGAAGCTTTTCGTTCACTATATATTTGTATCATCTATACTTCCTGGTTTTATCCCGTGTGCTACTAAATTATTTTGGGGTTCAAAATACTATTGTAAGCGTATCGTCAGGTTTACTGTTTGGCTTGTTTGGGCCAATGGTATTGGAATATTTTCTTAGTAAAAATAAATTGATGTCTATGCTTTTCTTAGGGATAAAATTTAAGAATAAAAACTTAGCAACTAGCTAATTGGGTTTATTGGAAATTTTAAAGCTGGCACTTCATTACGCAAGCGCAAATACTACGGTGAAATATAATGCTAAAAATCAGTAAGCAAATGACAGAGAAAGTTTTACTCTTTATATGCTTGATGGGGATTTTGTTCAATATTTTATTCGGTACTATTGCCGCGTTAAGTTTTTTAATTGGCGGTGTACTTTTTTGTCTATGCTATGAAAATAAATTATTAGACCTGCTTATTAATAACAAGCTGCTTTTAGCAATACCATTACTAGCTATCATATCTAGCATTTGGTCAGATATCCCACTGACAACATTACGAGGTGGTATTCAATTATTATTGACTACATTGTTTGCAATGGTTATTGCTGCAGTGGTGCGGTTTGAGTCATTCATTAAAATATCAGGAATCTGTTTTTTTATAACTATGTTCTTATGTTTTGTATCTGACAGGTATGTCATCAACGGCTTAACAGGTGAGCATAATTTAATAGGTATTTTCAATAGTAAGAACTTTTTATCAATGAATGCTGCTTTTAGTTTTTTTGTAGGTTGTACTATTTATCGAAATGATAATTTCACGAAAAAAGTTAAATTATTTGGATTAGCATTAATCATTTTATCGTTCTCAGTTTTACTAAAAACTAAAAGCTTAGGTTCAATTGTTACTGCAGTGTTGGTATTAATGTTATCACTATTGTATATTTTTTATCAAAAAATCAAGTTGCTAAAGTTAATAAGAAGTCAGCTTAATTGGTTCATAATTCTGAGCTTTTTAATGCTGGTTTTTGGCTTGATTGTTATAGGGAATACCAGCACATTTGATAATGTAATGTACGATTTGGGTAAAGATCCAACATTAACAGGGCGTACATTTATTTGGTCACGTGGGTTAGAGAGTGTCACTGAAAATCCAATTTTTGGATTGGGATTTCAAAGTGCATTTTACGTAGGTAATCCTCTAGCAGAGGAAATTTGGGAGTTTGCTCATGTCCCTTCAGGTGCGGGGTTCAACTTTCATAATATGTATATTGATATAACGGTAGAAATGGGGCTACTAGGTGGTTTTATTTTTATTTTGTTACTTGGTAAATTTATTCGGTTATTAGCGAACAACAAAAAATTAGAATTTGGTAGTAAAGAAGGGTTTGCACTGATGGTGTTTTTATATATGTTTTTGCAAACCTTTTTGGAAGCTGGTTGGTTTTCACAATTCACAATTTCACATTTTTTAATATGTGCTGCTTGGATTTATTTAAAACAAACAACTGAATTAAAGTCTATAAAATTAAGGTGGAATGTATGAGTGGCGTTATAGTATTTGGTGGTTCTGGCTTTATCGGCTCTCACCTTATTAATAAATTAGTTGAGAGCAATATATCGCCAATAATTTCAGTCGATATAAAACCACCAAAAGTAAATGTTGAAGGTGTTACTTATATAATTGCAGATGTGAGAGATTTAAGTGCATTTTCACTGAATGGTAAAAGTATCAGTACCATTTATAATTTTGCAGCTATACATACAACCCCAGGCCATGAACACCATGAATATTATGAAACTAATATTTTGGGTGCAAATGAGGTAACTAAGTTTGCTGAAAATAATGGCATAAATGAAATTATTTTTACTAGTTCTATATCAGTTTATGGAGCAGGCGAGAGCAGAAAAACTGAGGCATCAACACCAACTCCAGTTTCGTCTTATGGTTACTCTAAGATGATGGCAGAGCAAATCCATAAAGCATGGCATGAGCGTAATAAAAGCTCAAAATTGATCATTGTTAGGCCTGCAGTTGTATTTGGGCCGGGTGAGGGGGGGAACTTTACCCGCCTTGCTAGTTTGCTTGATAAAGGTTTTTTTATATATCCTGGCAGAAAAGACACTATAAAATCATGTATTTACGTTGATGATTTACTTTATGCAATAGAACACGCCCGAAATAAAAACACTCACTTTGTTTTATTTAATGGTGCGTATACTACTCGTTATACTTTAGAAAACATTGTAAATGCTTTTCAAGATCAGCACTTTCCAAATGTTAAAACCATGCTATTTCCTAAAAGTGTAATGTTGGCTGGTGCTTCATTATTAAAAGCAGTGAACTTTCTAGATATCGGTATTCACCCTGAACGTATTTTAAAACTAATAAACTCGACTGATGTATACCCCCAGTGGCTCGAAGATGAAGGCTTGTTATTTGACAATGGCCTTGAAAATGCACTTGCTAAATGGGCGCATGAAACTAATGGGAGCTTTAAGTGAGTGAATTAAATTTATTAGTGGTAATACCTTGCTTAAACGAAGAAGCACACATAGCGAAATTGTTGCAGCAACTCACTAACGAATCACCTAAACTCATTGTTGTTGCTGATGGTGGAAGCAGCGATAACACATTAGCTATTGTTAATAGCTATTGTAAAAATTATCCAAATATAAAATTAATCAATAATCCGAAAAAAATTCAAAGTGCTGGAATTAATTTAGCTGTAGAAAAATTTGGCAACGATTTTACTTATTTTGCAAGAGTAGATGCACATGGGGAATATCCGTCAAACTTTTTAAAAACACTCAATGAAGAAGTGTTAGCAGTCAAGGCAGATTCTGTCGTGATAAGCATGGATACAGTCGGAATAAATGGTTTTCAAAAGGCTGCTGCCTGTGCACAAAACTCTAAGTTAGGTAATGGTGGGTCTGCTCATCGCAATAATAGTAATGAGGGTAAATGGGTTATTCACGGGCACCATGCGCTAATGAACATTCAAGCATTTAAGAAAGTAGGTGGCTATGATGAGGCATTTATTGCAAACGAAGATGCAGAGCTTGATTTTAGGCTAACTGCTGCAGGGTATAGAATTTGGTTAACTGGGAAAACGAATATGAAATATTTCCCACGGGATTCTTTTAATCGCCTCTTTGTTCAATATTATCGTTATGGTGTAGGGCGTGCGAGTAATGCTTTAAAGCACAAGCAAATCCCCAAAATACGACAGTTAATACCCTTATCAGTATTTCCATGCTTGTTAATTTTTTTACTTGCGCCAATTAGCTGGGTATTTACTATTCCCTTTATTGGCTGGCTAAGCGTGTGTTTAGCTTATGGAACGTTGCTCGCTTTAAAGAGCCGCTCATTAACTAATCTTCTATCAGGATTTATTGCAGCTACTATGCATTTTGGTTGGTCAATTGGGTTTTGCAAAAAATTGATTACCAACTCACTTTCTTTAGTTACGGGTAAGTCATGATGGTTGAAATTACAATTGCTATATGTACATATAAGCGAGCTGAAATACAGCAAACGTTAGCTTCAATAGCAAATCAGGTATTACCTGAGGATGTGTATATAAAAGTGATTGTTGCTGACAACGATATTGAACCAACCATGCGTCAGTTCATCGAAGAAACGGCTAAAAGTTTAGGTATTACGCTTACATATATTCACGCACCATCTCGAAATATATCCATTGCTAGAAATGCGTGTTTGATCAATTGTGAAACTCAATGGCTAGTTTTTATTGATGACGATGAAACAGCCTCAAATACGTGGCTATCTGAATTATATAAAACAGCATTAAATGAAAATGCCGATGTTGTTTTAGGCCCAGTAATATCTGTTTATCCAAATGATGCGCCAAATTGGATAGTTAAATGTGACTTTCATTCTACTAAACCCGTATTTGTTAATGGTGTAATTGAAACAGGGTATACAGGAAACACCTTGCTGAAGTTAAGCTCTCAATATTTTGAAAACGAAATGTTTAATTTGTCGCTTGGAAAAAGTGGTGGCGAAGATACAGATTATCTATCAAGAGCTTTCAAAAAAGGAGCAAAATTTGCTTTTGCTGAGAACGCCATAGTTCATGAGCCAGTTCCAAGAGAACGAGCAACTTTGAGTTGGTTGATAAAACGTAAGTTTAGAATGGGTCAGACCTATGCTTCAACCAGGTATACAGCAATTAGTGGTAAATTATTTACAGCTAAATTTATGCTCCAAGCACTTTCAAAATTTGTATTTTGTTTAGTTATGACGATTTTATGGTGTTTATATCCAAGTAAGAGATATAGCTGGTTTTTAAGAGGGTGTTTTCACTTTGGTGTGATGACTAAGTTGACTGGCATGAACAATATTGAGCTGTATTAAATTATGTCTGTAAAATTATGTTTTTTTGCCTTTTTCATAATATTTCTAGCCTTTAGCCAAAGTGTATTTGCAAATAAAGGTCGTTTAATTTGGAGTGATGAATTTAACGCTGATGGACTACCTAACAGTAATAAATGGCATTACGAACAAGGGTATGTTCGTAATGGCGAAGCTCAACGATATGAAAAAGCAAATAGCTCAAATAGCCGAATAGAAAATGGATTTTTAATAATAGAGTCGCATTATCAACCTGCTAAAAAGCCAGATAATCTATGGCAGTATTTGTTTGATGAACAGCCAAAAGATAGCTATACATCAGCAAGCTTAACCACAGAGCACTTACCTGGCTTTGGATACGGTCGAATTGAAGTTAGAGCTAAGCTACCTATGGGGCGTGGTGTATGGCCTGCAATATGGTTAGTAGGTAGTAATATAAAACAAGTGGGTTGGCCGATGTGTGGTGAGATTGACATTATGGAATATGTTGGTTTTGAACCAGATAAGATTCACTCAGCTATTCATACAAGTAACCGAAACCATAGAAAGAATAATGCCGCTAATGGTTCTTTAAGAGTTAATAATCTTGCAAATGAGTTTCAGGTATATAGTGTTGAGCGCACAGCCGAACGTATTGATTTCTATGTAAATGATATACTGCATTACAGTTATCTTAAAGAGGATGATTCGGCTAAATCTTGGCCATTTGATCAGCCAATGTACCTTATTATTAATTTAGCAATTGGTGGTGGATGGGGAGGAATAAAAGGAATAGATAACGCTATATTCCCACAGCAGTTTGTGATTGACTACGTGAGAATCTATGAGTAATAGCGTTCACTCAAGCTATATTTTGTATTATGGAAGATAACTAGAAAAGTAATTGTCGGAACTTCAACATTAATTGAAGCATTTAACTTTAAATAAGTAATTTAACTGTGAAAAATGGATATGGTAAGGCCATTGCTTATTACTTTTATTTAGAAAAACCAATGAAAAAGATGGAACTATGATATTTATTTTGAATAGAATTACTCACTAATGGGAAGCTCATCTAAAGGGATTCTATGGTTGTTTTTTAGTAAGTTTTTCCCGCCTTTAATCAATTTTAGTGTTTTTGCCTATACGGCACGCATACTGGCACCTGAAGACTTTGGTTTAGTAGCGTTAGCATTAGCTATTATTTTTATTGTCAGTAGCTTTATGCCAGCCGGTTGGCGTGATGCAATCATTAAATATCAAATTGAAGATACACTTACAATAAGCAGTATTTTTTGGCTAAACTTGGCTGCTTCGCTATTTTTGTCTGCAATTCTTGTCGCTTTTTCTTTGCTTTCTTTTTTTGAGTTTCAAAGTCAAACCTTCAATCTAGCAATTACTATATTATGTTTGAAGTTAATTTTTGATGGGCTGTTTTATACATTAAATATAGTTTTATTAAAGCAGCAGTTATATTCCTTAATTGCGCTGCGTACAATATTTTCAGCGTTTGTCTCTGCTGTTATTATAATTACTTTGTTGTTATTAGATTTTGGCGTATGGGCTTTAGTTTGGGCACAAGCTATTTTATCAATTGCTAACTTTTTTGCAGTTTATTTACCAACTAGAAAACTGGTTAATTTCCAGTTTTCACTGGCAAGCATAGTAAAACTTAACAGTTTTGCTATATATTCCACGCTCACTAATGGAGTTACTTCAGCGCTAAATCATTATGAATCAGTGATAATTGGCGGCGTTCTTGGGAAGCGAGAACTAGGTTTTTATAACGTGGCACAGAGACTTTCTAATATTTTAAACGACATATTCATTGGAACTATGAACGAGATCAGCTTCCCGCTTTTAGCAAGAAAGCAAGAAGAGTTGATAGAGTTCCGAAAGGCCTTTATGAACTCTGTTTATCTTTCGGTGCTGTGTTTATTTCCATTATTTACTTTTTGTTTTATTAACAGTGAAAAAATATTTTTAATGCTATTTACAGAAAAATGGCTAAATGCAGCAGTGGTGTTTCAAGCCTTTTGTATTATTTTTATTTTCATTATTTTAGGTATACCACAAAAAAATATTATTGTACTGAGTAACCATGCCAAATGGTGGTTTAAGTTACAAGTTAAGCTTTCATTAGTGATTGTTCCGCTAACGGCTGCAAGTGCTTACTGGGGGTTAAATGTTTTACTTATCACGCTAATATTTGGTAAGTGTTTGTATTGCTCATTATCTATGTGGAAATCATGCCAACTGCTATCACTTGATATAAAGGAGTATGTTGGCAGTTTTATACTTCCCTTAATTTGTGGTATTGCATCAGCAATTATAACCTGGACGCTAATGTTGTTTATTCCACCATCTAATTTAGTATTAATAGATATAATCGTATCAGCCTCCATTTTTTTTATAACCTATTTAGTCCAGTTGTTCTTATTTGATAAAGAAAGAATAGTTAACATTGGGTTAATATTACTACCAAAAAATCACCATTTAATCAGGCTTGCTAAAAAACTTAATATTCAGGACATTCAATAATATGAAACTTACTTTTTATAAAGGCGACATTCCCAACTTTGGTGATGACTTAAATAACATTATGTGGGACGCTTTGATCGCTCCTGGCTTTTTTGATGACAATGAAGACGAGCTCTTTTTAGGTGTTGGATCTATTTTATGGGATTATTTACCACCAAACTCTAAAAAGATTGTTATGGGTTCAGGGTATGGAGGGTACTCTGGTAAACCTAACTTACAAGATGGCAGTTGGGATGTTGCCTTTGTGCGCGGGCCCAGAACAGCTAAGGCATTAAATTTAGATCCTAAATTAGCCATTACTGATGCTGCTATTTTAACTCGATTTATGAACCTAACAGCACAAACTAAAAAATATAATGTGAGCTTTATGCCTCATTGGGAAAGTATTAATCGAGGTAATTGGAAACTAGTGTGTGAGCATGCTGGAATAAATTATATAGATCCTACAGATCCAAATGTGTTGGCCTCATTACAAGCTATACAGCAAACTGAATTATTAATAACAGAAGCTATGCATGGCGCTATTTTAGCTGACACGCTGAGAGTACCTTGGTTGGCATTAGAGCCCATTTTTCCATTACATAGGAACAAGTGGTTTGACTGGTCAGAATCAATGTTAATTGATCTCCAGTTTAACGCTATGCCAAGCTCTTCCATTAAAGACTTATGGTCACATAAAACGGGTAAGCAAGGATTAGGTAAACGCAGTGAGCAGTTAGGTAGCCTATTAAGTTTTACTAATCCTTATTTTATCGACAGAGCAGCTGAAAAATTATTAATGCTTGCTAAAAATCACGGACAAATGAGCAAAGATAACGTTTTTATTGAAAAGTCAGAAATGGCATTAGAAAAACTATCGAAATATTGTAAAGTTAATTTTCTTGATTAAGGCTTTTTAGTTTTAGTGTTTACCAGGTATTTGTTTAAATTTTCAGTAGGCTAAATTTTATAGTTAAACTTTATGAAAAAAATTATCGTAGCAACCCTTACCACAGGGACAAGAAATACAACGTTTAATGAGTGTCTCGAAAGCTTACAAGCTTTGACTAATATAAATGGTTATCAGATAGATATATTGGTTGTAGAAAATAATAAGCAAGCAGATGAGCAGGTTCAAACAATACTTACTAGTTATAATACCTGTGAAAAAAGCGTGAAGTATTTGCTGGAGCCAGCACAAGGGATCCCCCACGCACGAAATGCAGCACTTAACTTTGCGAAACAGGAAGGCTATTCGTATTTAGCATTTATAGACGATGATGCTTTTGCTTCTCCGGATTGGATTAGCACCTTGGTAAAAATGAACGAAAGCGCTAATATTGCCTCAGGTCCACAGTTAGCAATATTTCCCGATGGGACTAGTTCATTTTATTTTAACGCTACAGTATACCATGAACGTAAATTAGCAGATGGCGCTGAAATAAAATGGGCGGCAACTAATAATGTTTTGATAGATGTTAATTTTATGAAAGCCAATAAGCTTAGTTTTAATCCTGCGCTTATTAATGGTGGCGAGGATAAAGAGCTGTTCTTAAGGGTTAACAAGTTAGGCGGCAAGCTTGTTTGGAGTGAAACGGCTGTTGTTAGCGAATATATCGCGCAAAGTCGCTTATCGGTTATATGGGCGATGCGCCGAACGTTTAGAATTGGCGCTACTGGTTTTATGATTGAGTCCGCAATAAGAACGCCTTTTGAAAACTATATAACCTGCATTGTTAAAGGCTCACTTTATTTGGCTAAAGGTCTGTTGTTTGTTCCTTATCATGCGTTAGCACCTAAAAGTTCGTTGTTGAATTCTTTATGTGACCTATCTCATGGGTTTGGTTTTTTTTATGGCTTATTTAGTAAAGGCCGAGTTAGTAAGTATACGTAATTTATTTAGGATTAATAATGTCAAACTCTATTGATGTTTCAATTGTAATTGCCGCATGGAATGCACAAGATTTTATTTTAACCGCGATCAATTCTGCTTTGGCACAAAAAGGGGTTTCGGTTGAAGTGTTAGTGGTTGATGATGCATCAACCGATTCTACCTGTACTGTGGTTGAATCAGTTAAAGATTCACGCGTTAAGTTACTTCGTTCTGAAAAAAATGGCGGCCCAGGTGCTGCTCGTAATATTGGCTTTGCTGCAGCGCAAGGAAAATGGATAGCTGTATTAGATTCAGATGATGCAATGCATGAAAGTAGGTTAAAAAATATGCTGAGAGCCTCTCCTGTAACCGCTGATGTTTTAATTGATAATTTTTGTGAATTAAATAGTGATGGTGTAATTTCTAAGCCTTTTTATTCATCATCTAACTTACCCCTAGGTGATTTAAGTTTATCGTTTCTTATAAAAACTAACCTCGTATTTTCAAAGGTTAAGTCAACGGGTTATGTTAAGCCTTTGTTTAAAAATGAGTTTGTTAAAGAAAAGAGTGTTCAATACTGGCCAGAAGTTAGAATTGGGGAAGACTACTATTTTTTAGCGAGTTGCTTGGCAAGTGGTGCAAATGCACACGTACTTGATCAGGCTGGTTATATTTATACTATTCGTGATGGCTCTATATCAAGCAAAATGGAAGTGGCACACATTAGTAAACTGCTATGTTTTGATAAGAAGTTTACGCAGGAATATCAGTTAACAGAATCAGCGCTAAGCGCACAGCAAGCTCGTTATAAAAACTTAAACCGAGCTTATTATTATTTATTGTTGGTAGAACAAATTAAAACACGCCAATTTTTTCCTGCTTTACTTAACATTCTTAAAAACCCTTCAAGTGCTTTGTTGTTAAGCTTACCCATTAAGAAAAGGTTATTCTTTTGGTAAAAAGCTTATGTGCAAAGTTTTGTTATTAATAAACTCAACTATTTATATTATTTAGACTAAGTTGTGCAATGCGTAGAATTTGTATTGCCCATTTTTTATTTGATAAATAAAATAGTAATTTTTATGTGTTCTCCAGTATAAAGTTATGGCTAACAACAAGTATTTGTAAATGGCTTCTATGTCAATCTCTTCAGTTAAATTTTAATATAAAATACCTTAATCAGTAATTAGTATAGCGGTTAAATAAAAAACTAAGCATGATTAATTAACCACTCAGATTTTTCTTAAGAAATACCTTTTTTAACTACATTTCAAGATATCAAATTTAAATCAATAAAAATTATGGTGTAAGTTTTTTGGCTTAGTCTGTCTTTAGTATTTAATAATAAGCGCTGAAATTATGATAACAAATAATTAACATTTAACAGTACTTTTGGATTCTTATTTGTTGTTTTGAATTATTTTTTTGACTTTAATTTACTCTAAGTTATTGATTTTAGTTTTTTGTTCCTTTTTAAGGGGTGGTTAATTGGTACTTTTGTAGTGTTTTTTGTTCCTTTTGATTTTATTTGTGTATATAATGTTCACCAGAATTCGATGGATTAAATTTTGTTAAACAAATGACTTTAATTTGGTGCCATCTTGCACTTTTTATTTTCGAGGGAAAAAATGACTAACTCACTATTAAAATTTAAAAAATTGAGTGCAGTGATCGCACTTACTTTAGCTAGTTCTACAACACTGGCTGCAGATTTAGGCGTTGCTAATAATTTTTCAGCATTTGTTTTTAATGATTTTAAATCGAACTTTGGTCGTGCTGACGGTGCTATCGCCGCAGGTGAAATTGATCTTAAAGGTTACAGCGTGGGTTACACTCGCCCATACAACCCAGAAGAATATTACTTAATTAGTGAATCAACCATCGATTTTAAATATGGTCGCCAATATGTTGGTAGCATGGTAGCCGGTGGCGGTACTGATGTTCACTGGAGTGTTCGTTGGGGTATGGAGTGGGGCTCTAAAATACTTTCTAACCAAGATGAATCGGCATTACCATTTAACTTTGATGAGCAAGAGCAATATTACAAAGATTTAAGTACACAATTAAGTGAACTGGATGAAACAGGTACAGTGTACCGTAAATGGGGTGGCCTTTATTTACAAGGTGATGGAAGCTCTGATAGACAAGTATTTAATTTAGATGCACGTGATTTTGCTAAAGCGCATACTTTTAAAGTATGGGGTATTCCTGCGGATGCCACAGTAATTTTTAATATTACAGGTGATGATAACGTAGTTGTAAAAGGTAAAAGCTTTGCACGTTTACGCCACCATGCGAGTAAAACCGTGTTCAACTTTACTAATGCTCAAAAGCTAGATATTAAAGGCAATCGTTGGCAAGGTGTAATATTAGCGCCCTATGCTGATGTTAGGGGTGTTTACGGTACCGCTAAAATGCCAATTATCGGCCAAAGTTTTTATGGTTCTATGGCATTGTTAGGTGGTGAATTTAATGGTGATTTGCCTGCTTTAGCTGAACCTATTGCACCGTTTACAATGGAACAAAAGTGGCACTGGAATTCTAGTGACTTCATGCCTGAATATAACCAAGTAATGGCAACTCCTGTTGTTGCACAATTGAATGATGATAATAACGACGGCGTTATTAATAACGACGATGTAGCAGATATTGTTGTTGTAACTTTCAATAAAAGCTATTCAGAAGGCATTGTGAGAGCCTTGAACGGCATTGATGGGTCTGAATTATGGGATTATTCTCAAGGCGCGATCAAAGCAGATGCAACATATTCTCCAGCAGCAGCAGACTTTGATGGTGACGGTATCGTTGAAGTTGTCGTTGCAAGTCGTTGGGGTGGTGATAATGGTAATGGAGCAATATCAGTAATAGACAATAAAGGTGCAATTAAAAAGCAAATAACAAAAGTTAATACAGATAACTTTAAGTTAGTTGGTAATATTGATGTGGCAGACATTAATAACGATGGCTCTTTAGAATTTACACTCGGTAATGCTGTTTACAATTATGATACAGGTGCATTGTTTGAATTCGGTACAGACTGGTCTCCATCTTCTGTTATTTTTGATGCAGATAACGATGGTGTTCAGGAGGTGTTAGCTCGAGGTAAGCTTTACGATGCTAATGGTGTAGAACTTTGGTCATATGTTGGCGATAAAGAAGTATGGTTCTCATCTGTAGCAAATATTGATAATGATAGCCAGCCAGAAGTTATTTTATCTATTCCTGCCTGGAGCACAGTTCCAGAAAAAAGCAGTTTCGTAGCGCTAGAGGCGAATGGTAATGTTAAATGGGAAGTGAATAACTTATCTAATCCTGGAGGCGGTGTTCAGGCTATATCTAATTTCTTAGGCGCTAAGAACATAGGTATAGTTTATTCAGGCTTTAATGCAATTGATATGTACAATAACGATGGTCAATTAGTTTGGTCTGTACCAAGTTCTGATAGTAGTGGACAAGTAGGTGTCAGCGCTTACGATTTTAATGGCGATGGTATTGATGAAGTTATTGTTCAAAACCACTCAACAGTAAGGGTACTTAATGGTGTTGATGGCGAGGTGTTGTCGACTGTTGCTAACTCAAGTGCAACACTTTGGGAGTACCCAATGGTGGTTGACCTAGAGGGTGACGATAATGCTGAGCTAATTACTGTATCTAACAATTACGACAGTCGCTACAGTATTAACAATGGTGTAACTGTTTATGGTGCTGCTGATACCAGTAAACCGTGGAAAAATGCAACTCGCATTTGGAACCAGCATTCGTACCACCAAACAAATATTAACCAAGATGGTACTGTACCAACGGTAGAGTTGCCAAGCTGGTTAAATAATAATACTTACCGCTCTAGTACGCTTAAATAAAAGTACTTTTAGCAAATAAAAGGCCAATTAAGTTTTAATTGGCTTTTTATTATTAAATTGTTGTTTAAAATAATTGGCAATTAATAATCACGTTTATATTGAGGTTTTTTTGTCGAACTTACAGCAAGATCCAGCTATTAGAAGTTTACTGGAGAGAATGCCTAAAAACATTCAAACTACCTTTACTGATGAACAGTTAGCATATTTAAAAATAGCCATTGGTGCTAGGCAGTGGGGCAACCATGCAGTTGACTGCAGAGGCGTAGTTAAGTTTTTTAAATATCGTTATTACTATGTTTTTTTAGCAGGGCGAAACAGGCGTGAATTAAGCGCAAAAGAGCAAAAAGTAGCAAGACTTAGTCAAGCATTAATTTTAAGCATCGCAGCTACTTTTATTATTTTACTTACATTGCTGGTTTTATATTTAATTAAGTCGGCATTGGGAATTGATATTTTTGAAGGGTATTCGTTTGGGGTTTGGAGTTGGTTTAAGGGGTTATTTAATTAAACTTTAATAAAATGTGAGTATCATCTTCATACTTAATAAACAGAGCAAGAGTTAGCTAAAAGATTTAAACATGAATTTTAGTACTTTTGTCGGAATCAGTAATTGAACAAAATTGGCTAATACTATATTATCCTCGTGGATTTTGTGGGGCTCTACTCACGCTGAATTAGCTATAAGGAATTAAGCAAAATGACATCTCCAAGGACATTTAAACCTTCAGGTTCCTCTGATGCCAATTTTTACCGATTATTCGACATATTTGCGTTGTTTTTAGCCTTTCAGTGCGCAGCCCTAATTTATAATTTTAAACTCACTCCTATTTATGCCGCTTCTGCATTAACTGTTGCACTTATCTACTTGTACAGTGCTGAGCTGTTTTCTACCTATCGCTCTTGGCGTGCTGGCAAATTTAGAACAATGGTAATGTGTGCATGGGGTAGTGTTTTAATTGCCTTTACGTTTTTACTGGTTGTTTCCTTTTTATTTAAGTTTACTGAGTCACTTTCTCGCGTGGGAATAGCGATTTGGTTTACGTTAAGTGTTGCGTATTTATATATTTGGCGCTTAGGGGTTTATTGGTATAAACGTAGCCGTCGTAAATTAGGACTATCGCAACGCAATGTGGCCATTATTGGTGCTACAGAGTCTGCTGCTTATTTACATGCTGAAATTGTAAAACACGATGAGCTTGGGTTTAACTTTAAAGGTTTTTACGATGACAGAAGCCCTGAACGTTTGTTTGAACAACTTGAACAGCAAGGTGTTGAGGGCGGTATACAAAGTGCGGTAGACGCAGCACGCAATGGCGAAATAGATATACTTTACATTGCGCTCCCCATGAAAGCGCAAAAACGCATAGCTGATATTTTATTACAGCTAGGTGATACCACAGTAGATGTGCACATAGTGCCTGACTTTTTACTCTCGAATTTAATACATGCTCGTATTGAGCATGTGGGTGATGTTGATACATTAAGCGTGTTTGAAGCACCGTGTATTGGTGCTCATGAATTTATAAAACGCACAGAAGATATAGTCGTTTCAGCTATTATTGTTACCTTAATCACCCCATTATTATTGATTATTGCTGCCGCAATCAAGCTGACATCTAAAGGGCCTATTATATTTAAGCAAGATCGCTATGGCTTAGATGGCCGCAAAATAAAAGTGTGGAAGTTCCGCTCGATGACCGTGACCGAAAACAGCGATGTGGTGACTCAAGCAACTAAAAACGATGCCCGCATTACTCCGTTAGGTGGCTTTTTGCGCCGTACTAGCCTTGACGAACTGCCGCAGTTTATAAATGTTTTAAAAGGCGATATGTCGATTGTTGGCCCAAGGCCTCATGCGGTTGCCCACAACGAAGAATACCGAAAAAAAGTAGAGTTTTATATGTTTAGGCATAAAACCAAACCGGGTATTACCGGTTGGGCACAAATTAACGGCTGGCGCGGCGAAACAGATACTTTAGATAAAATGGCCAAGCGAGTTGAATACGACCTACATTACATTAAACATTGGTCTTTATGGTTTGATGTTAAAATAATTTTTATGACAATTTTTAAGGGATTTAAAAGTGAAAATGCGTACTAATACAATTACCACTTTACTCGTTGCGTTAGGCTTATCAGCACCAGCTTTGGCAGTAGAATTAAAGCCAGGCAGTGTAATGACTAAAGACGGCGCCGAGATTACACCTACGCTTCAGCTAGGCGTGAGCAGCAACGACAACTTTTTTATGACGCCGTCTGCCACTCAGTCACGTTTAATATGGAATATAGCGCCGAGTTTAAACGCTTTAATTGAAGATGGCCCTGATAGCTATAAATTTGATATTGCATCAAGCACGTCGTTTCATAATAAAGATACTACCGACAACTTTACTCAAGTAAACTTGGGCGCAGGTGTACACAAAGAGTTCACTAGCCAACACCGCTTAGATGTTACTGGCGATGCCGACTGGTTGTACGAACCTCGTGGTGCTGGTTTAACTGAAGGTCAACCCAATGTTATAAATGAGCTAATACACTATCAGCAACAAAATCTGACAGCTCGTTACGAATATGGCGCAAAAAGCTCTAAAGCTCAGGTTGCTTTAACAGCGGGTTATTATAACAAAAATTATCAAAACTTTACGGCTATATCGCAGTACCGTGATTACGATAAACCGATGTTGGGTATTATTGGTTATTACAATACCCAAGCAGGTACGCGTGCCTTTTTAGAAATAAAGCAAGAAAACTACCAATACGATGTAATTGATTCAAACGGTATTTCACGTGACTCAGACGACGTAAAAGTATTATTAGGTATGGAGTGGGAAGCCACAGCCGTTACTACTGGCTCGTTTAAAGTGGGTTATCAAAATAAAGATTTTGAGTCAAACCTGCGCGATAACTTTAGTGGTTTAAGTTGGGAGGCTGCTGCAGTTTGGAAGCCGTTAACCTACTCAACTTTACAACTAGTTACCAGCCGTGCCGCTAAAGACCCGTTATTAGAAGGCGATTACATTCGCGAAAGTGTTTACGGTGCAACGTGGCAGCACGATTGGAGCGATTTTTTAAGCTCGGTAGTAAGCGCGAATTATGTTGATCAACAGTACTCTGGTAGTTTTAACCGTAAAGACAAAGTTAAAAATGCCCGCCTAGGCTTAAATTATTTAGCTACCAACTTTGGTATGGTAACCGGCTATGTTGATTTTATTGACCGTAATTCAACCCAAACAAATATTGAATTTGACCGCGTAATTGTTGGCCTTAACTTTACATTTGCATTAAAGGGAAATGAATGAAGGTTAAAATTTTAATAGGCTTAATATTATTACTGAGCTTTTGTAGTTTTGCGAACGATTCGCAAAACTACATTTTAGGTGCAGGTGACAAAATAGAAATTAAAGTATTTGGCCAGCCAGATTTAGATGTAACCTCATTGCTTGGTAATAGCGGTGAGATAAACTACCCCTTTTTAGGAAAGGTTAAACTAGTTGGTTTAAGCGTTTCGCAAGTTGAGCAAACAATAAGCGAAGGCTTACAGCCTGACTATTTAGTTAACCCTAATGTGTATGCGCAGGTAGTAGAGTATCGACCTTTTTATATTCATGGTGAAGTTAAAGAACCAGGCGCTTACCCTTATCAACCTGCTATGACAGTAAATCAAGCAATAGCATTGGCCGGTGGGTTAACCGAGCGTGCCTCAGTTGATAAAATATTTATTTTTAAAGAGCAAACCAAACAGCAGCAACAAAAAGGTAGTTTAAACAGCCAAATTGCAGCGGGTGACACCATAAAAATAGAACAGCGCTTGTTTTAAGCAGTTTAAGGCAGTAATTAAAAAATGAATTCACACTCTGAAAAACCTAGCAACAACGAGGAAGTTATTGATTTAAGTGCTTACCTTAATGTTATTAAGCAAAGCAAATGGAAGATTTTAGGTTTTGCTATTGTAGTTACATTGCTCACTATAATGGTTGCTTTAACGTTAGTGCCTAAGTATGTAGCCACAGCCACTTTATTAATCGAGTCGGAGCAAACCAAAGCGGTCAGCTTTGAGGAAGTTTATGGCTTAGACTCTACTAAAAAAGAGTATTATTTAACCCAGTTTGAAGTGATTAAGTCAAATAGCATTGCCCGTGAGGTAATTACTAAACTTAATTTAAAAGATCATTCCGACTTTATTGCTAAGCCTTCACTCACTGGTGAACTAAAAGGCATGATTAAGCAGCTTTTACCCTTTTTAAATAAAAAAGAAAGCTCTGTTCTTACAGAGGAGGAGCAAGCAGAGCGTGAAATGTTGAGTTTACTTGCCGCATTTACGTCCCGTTTAACAGTCTCCCCAATACGTAATACCCAATTAGTGCAAGTAAGTTTTGAGTCGAGCGACCCTAAGCTTGCAGCCTTGGTAGCTAATACTGTGGGCGAGGTTTACATAGAAAGCCAAATGCGCGCCAAAATGGGTATTACCCAGCAGGCATCTAGCTGGTTAAACACGCGTTTATCTGAATTACGTATACAACTAGATAGCTCTGAAGTGCGTTTACAAGCTTACCGAGAAGAACAAAAGCTGGTTGATATAGAAGGCATAGCCGGGCTGGTTACCCAAGAGCTTGAGCAAACCTCAAAACAGCTAGTAGATGCGCGAGCGACTAAAAATAACCTAGAAAGCATTAACCGTGTGATTAACGAATATGGTAACGATAACATAGAGTTACTTGGAAGCATGCCTGAAATTACTTCGCACCGTGTAGTACAAGATGTTAAACGCGAAGTAGTATTGGTTGAGCGTAAGGTGAGTGAGCTTAGTGAAGTTTACGGCCCTAAACACCCTAAAATGATCTCAGCTAAAGCTGAGCTTGCAACCGTAAAAACTAACCTTAATAAGCAAATTAAAGGGTTAATTACCGGTATAGAAAAAGAGCTCAATAGAACTACACGAACAGTGAATGCACTTGAGCGCGATTTAGCTAAAATTCGTGCTGAATATCAAGACATTACCCGTAAAGAAACCCAATATAATCAACTAAAGCGTGAAGTTGAAACAAATCGTAATATTTTTAATACCTTTTTATCGCGCTCTAAAGAAACCGAAGTAACCAGTGACTTTAGCTCTGCAGCTGCGCGCTTTACCGATCGTGCTTACGCACCAAACGAACCGAGCAAGCCTAACAAAAAGTTAATTGTTATTTTAGCCTTTGTAGCTAGTTTTGGTTTTGCAGTGGTAATGACCTTTGTTTTTGATGCCTTAAATGACACAGTTAAAAACAAAAACGATGTCGAAAATAAACTCGCACAGCGTATGTTAGGCTTGTTGCCACATGTTGCTGTGCCTAAAAAAAGCTTTTTTCCGATTCATGCTTATTTGGATGATACCTATCGCCGCTTTGCTGAGTCGGTACGTACCTTCCGTACTAGTTTATTGTTAACTCATCTTGACCGAGCGCATCAGGTTATAGCGGTTACCTCTACCTCCCCAGGGGAAGGTAAAACCACCACCTCTGCAAACTTAGCGATGTCGTTGGCACAAATGGGCAAGGTATTACTGATTGATGCCGATTTACGTAAACCAACATTAGCTAAACGTTTTGATATACCTGTATTTCACCCAGGTTTAAGTAATTTAATGATAGGTACAGATCAATTAGCTGATTGTGTGCACCTTGATACTCAATCGGGTGTAGCAATTATGCCAAGCGGGCAAATACCGTCGAATCCACTTGAGCTTTTATCAAACCCACGTTTTGCTGAGTTACTTGGCGAGTTAAAAGCGCAGTACGACCATATTATTGTTGATACACCGCCTACCCAAGCGGTAAGTGATGCATTAGTAATTGCGCAAAGTGTTGATTCGGTTGTTTATGTTGTTAAGTCAGACATAACCCGTATTAAACCAATTACAGCAGGCCTTGAGCGTTTATTTGAAGTAAAAGCCCACGTTGCTGGCGTGGTACTTAACAAGGTCGATATGAGTAAATCTAAAGATGAGCATAGTCATGGCTACTATGATTATTACGATTACTCACAGCAACCTGAAAAGCCACAAGTGTAATTAAGTAATTTATGATTGATATTCATACGCATATTTTGCCGGGTATTGATGATGGCGCTAAAGATTTAACTGAATCTTTAGCGCTTTTAAAATTGGCTGAAAACGACGGCATTACTCATATGGTGGCAACGCCACATATACATGTGGGTCGCTTTAACAATGCGACTGCTCAAATCAAAAACGATTTAGAGAGTTTAAAGCTAGAGGCACATAAAGAGGGTATTAATGTAAAATTAGCCGCTGCAGCTGAGGTGCGTTTAGACATAGAACTTATGGCAATGGTGATGGCTAATAAGCTGCCTTTTATTGGTAAAATAGCAGACAAAAACGTGTTGCTATTAGAGTTACCGCATTCACACATGCCGCAAGGTTACGATAAGTTTATTCAGTGGCTCGCTAAACAAAATATACGCGTTATTATTCCGCATCCTGAGCGTAATCGCGATATTCAGTCTAACCTTTATTATATTCAACACCTAAAGCAGTTAGGCTGCGACTTTCAATTAACAGCATCGAGCATTGAAGGTGAGTGGGGCGAAAGCGCCCACACTATAGCGTTACAAATGCTAAAAGATGGTTTAGTGAACTATGTTGCCTCTGATGCCCATTCAGTAAAACGTCGACCGCCTATTTTAAGCCAAGCAAGAAATACAGTAGCGCAATTAATAGGTGAAGAGCAGGCTACAGCGCTTTTTGTAACTAACCCGCTGCAATTAACCGAGAGCTTATTTAATGACTAAATTAAACATGGTCAAGGTAGTGCCTGCTGTTATTTTAGCTCTAATAGTGCTTGTAATTGCATATAGCAGCATGCAAAGTATGCGCGCTAATGCATGGTACTTTCATGCGCTTAATATTGTGCAAGAGTCGGATGGTGCTTTATCTGGTTCATCGCTTCAAGCAGCAGAAAATGCGATTACGTTAGCTACGAATATGGATCCCGAGCATCCTCATTATTGGCATTTTTTAGCCCATATAAAATTACTAAGCCTCAGTGGTATAGATACCACATCAAGTGAGCAATCAGATAAAGTAAAGCAAACATATCAACAAGCTGAGCAGGCTTTATTAAAGTCGGTTGAGCTTAGACAAACTTGGGCACAAACTTGGATGAGCTTAGCGCAAGTTGTAAGTTATCAAGAGGGACCAACAGAGCGGGTATACAATTATATTCAGCAAGCCAAAAAAGTTGGCCCGTATAAGTTAGATATTCATTTAGGTATTATTCAAATAGCTTTAATGCATTGGAGTGAACTACCACCTACCTACAAAGCCCTTTATGTGAATGAGCTTAAATTAGCTTCTAAATATGGTTATAAATTTTATGATGTGTTTAGTATGGCTGAGCAAATGAACCGTTTGCCAATAGTGTGTTTATCGCTGCAATTTGGTTCTCATTATGAGGCTATTAGAGGCAGTTGGATGTTTAATAAATACTGTGGTTAAAACACGAGCCACGAGTGGCGAGCTTCGAGCTACGAGATATGGGCTGCGAGGTACGTGCTAAGGTCTCAGATCTTAGGGTTGCTTGTAGACGCATAGCTTGCTTGCGTAAGAAGCGCAGCTTCTATTTTTATCTTCTAAATGCTAAGTGTCTATAACTTCTTTTTTTTAAATAATTCACCAAGACCAAATTGCACTGAGAGAAGCGAATGAGAAGTAAATGAGAAAACACTAACGACTAGGCCTAGTTATTAATTAAAGTATTCTGTACTTGTCACTTCCTCTAAAAGCGCAGCGTTTCTTAATCCTCCTTGCTCATGATTTGCTTAGATTTAATTGCACTGAGAGAAGCGAATGAGAAGTAAATGAGAAACCAAAGCCATTAACCTAAGTACTAATTATTTTGTCACTACCTCTAAAAGCGCAGCGTCTCTTAGCCCTCTTTGTGCATAATTTTCTTAAAGATCTTATTGCACTGAGAGAAGGGAATGAGTAGTAAATGAGAAACCAAAGCCACTAACCTAAGTACTAATTATTTTGTCACTACCTCTAAAAGCGCAGCGTCTCTTAGTCCTCTTTGTGCATCTTCACTTAAGAGAATATTAACTATCAAGTTGATTGAAAAATCATAAATTAAAGCGCTTGATACTATCAACCAACTTTAGTGTATTAAAGTTAATTAGTAAGCCCGTATTTATATTTGATAGCTTCATATATGTAATCAACTGCGCTGAGTGAATAGGTTGTAGTTTATCAACGGCCTTCAGTTCAATTATTAATTCATTTGGTAATAAAATATCCAATTTATAACCTGTTGCAATATATTGTTCCTTGTAAATTATTGGTAGTTCAACTTGATTTTTAATAAATAACCCAGCCTGAGATAACTCATACATTAAACAAGATTCATAGCTTGACTCCAATAAGCCAGGGCCTAAAGTTTTGTGTACCTCTATTGCGCAGCCAATTACTGTTTGTGTTAACTCGTCAATGTGCATGATTATCCTTATTCAATGGTAACTTTAAGAGTTAGATTTTTTATTTCTACTTGTATTGATTTAAACTGATTATAGTTTAGTAAAGTAATTTATCCTTTACTCAACAATGCAAAGCTTACCTCACATAGAAAATTGTATGAGAAAACATTAAATACTAGGCCTAGTTATTAATTAAAATATTCTGTATTTGTCACGTCCTCTAAATCGCAGAGCCTTTTCATCCTTTATATGAATAATTTACTAAGACCTAATTGAACTGAGAGAAGCGAATGAGGAGCAAATGAGAAGATCAAACAGATCTTAGGTAGAGCTCATAACTTATAGACGCTGAGCTTGCCCGCGTGAGAAGTACAGCTTCTGATTTTTAAGTGTCATCCTCTAAAAGCGTAGCGTCTCATAACCTCTTTGTGCATAATTTCTCTTAAAGATCTAATTGTAATGCTAGGGCAAGTTTCTGGATTAAGCTCGTCACCTGACTCTCGCAGCCCGTTAACTTTCGCCTAGACAAAAAAAGACCCAGAGCTATAAGAACTCTGGGTTATAGAGGGGCTCGTATTTGAGCCCTGCGCTAACTAAAGACACTTTCAGATTCTTAGGGAGAAGAAGAAAGTTATTTAAGTATAGTCAAAAGTGCTAAAAATACACATTTTTGTTCATTTTTTATACTGCAGTAATTACAGTGAGTTACATTTGTTATACACACCTTTATTAGAATTTACGCCCAGTTTATTAACTGCGTATTTTGTACTAAATCTCGTGGTAAAGAGTTTTTAACTTTATTTTTTTGCCATTTCCCTAAGCCAATAGGGCAACCACATAAAGTTAGGATCACCTCGCCGCTGGATTTGGTTACCTCTTCTAGGCGTATATCTTTACCATTAAAGTAATCGTTAGCCTGTTCATTGGTTAATACCAGTACATTACTTTTACACTGCTTACCAAATACGGTGGCAAATTCGTGCGTTAGGCGTACGCCATTTTTATGAATAACGCCTACTTGTATGCCTAATCGCGCATATTTTATTTTATTTTGTATTGCTTCAAATTCATCAGGAAACAGCCAAAGCTCTTTGTCGCGTTGTTTTAACGTACCTGGCAGGCTTGTTAAACCAAATTGCTTTTTGAGAGAGCTCATAAACTCATCTTGCTGTTTACTGTCAAATTGGTTAAACGGGAATGCCCCTTTTTTCACTTTAATGTTTTGGTTTTCGCAGCTGCTGTGCTTTTTAAATTTGGCAATAAAAAAGCCTTCGCTGTCAAAGGTTTGCGGCCAAACATGTAAGTAACCCTCGTCTGTAGTGGCTTTTTCAGCGCCAGGGAAAAGGTCATTTAAAGGCTCTGGCGTAATGTATTCGCCAAATTCTTCTAGCAATGCATCACACACTTGCTGGTTTTCGAGAGGGGTTAATGTACAGGTTGAATACACCAATGTGCCGCCAGGTTTAAGTGCGTAAAATGCACTTTTAATCAGATCTTTTTGTACTTGGGCAATGGTAATATTTGACTCGATAGACCAATTTTTTAGCGCGTCACTATCTTTACGTACCGTGCCTTCGCCAGAGCAGGGCGCATCAAGTAAAATGCTGTCGAAGCATTCAAACATGTAATTGCCAAATACCACACCATCAAAATGCGATAGCGCACAGTTACCTACACCCATACGCTTTAGCGTGGCACTGAGTACTTTTAAACGTGATGACGACAGCTCATTGGCCACAAGCACGCCTTGATTGTTCATTAACGCGGCAAGTTGTGAGGTTTTAGAGCCCGGTGCCGAGGCCATATCGAGCACTGTGTTACTGGTTTTAAGGCTTTGCTTTAGTGCCATTGGCGGCAACATTGAGCTTGCCTCTTGCACGTAAATAGCCCCGCTTAAGTGTAAATCGGTATTGCCCAGCGCTAGGTTTTGCTCTTCATCGTTTGGGCGCTCTAACCAAAAACCTTCGTCGCACCAAGGAATAGCGGTAAGTTGCCAATTTTTTTTAGCCGCTTGTTGCTTAAACTCTTCAACACTCATTTTTAATGTATTAACGCGAACAGATTTACGCAGTGGACGACGACACGCACTTAAAAAGTCATCTAAGTTTAGGTGCTCGGGTAAATAGGTTTTTACGTCGTTAATAAATGGCTCAGGGATGTAAGTGTTTGCGTCCACGATTTGGCTCATACAGTCAAAATAAAGCAGGATAATAGCATTTTTAACGATTTTTTTCAGTGTTAAAAACGAAATAGTAACCCTTAAAAGGTGTCGACATCTTGTTGAGTAAAACAGCTTAAATACATTTTTTATTATACTTTCGGCTAATAATGTCGACAATGTGGTGGTTTTTCACTCAGTTTAAGTGGTTCTAGGGTTGACAGGTATAAATAATAAGCACATAGTTAGAGCATAAATTGTCGACAATATAAAAATACTTTATGACACAGCACTTGTTAAATGAAACATCTATCACAACCGCTTCCGATAAAGTGTTTGTAGATATGCGCCGCGAAATTGTAGAGGGCAGCATTGCACAAGGCAGTAAAATATCTGAGCCGGAACTTGCAAAGCGTTATGGTGTGAGCCGTGCAACGCTTAGAGAGGCATTAAACCGTTTAGAAAGTTGTTATTTAGTTGAGCGCAAAGCCAATATAGGTTGCCGTGTTGTGGCATTAACCGCAGAGCGTTTAATTGAGGTGTATCAAGTGCGCAGTGCCCTTGAGGGACTTGCATGTAGGTTAGCTGCCGACAATATGGAACCAGATGAAGTACAAGGCTTGAAACAATTACTTAATCAGCATTTGCAAACTCAGCGTGTTAAAGAAGGTGAGTCGTACTATCAAGAAGCAGGCGACCTAGACTTTCATTACAGAATAATCAAAGGCAGTAAAAACGCACACTTAATACATTTGTTATGCCACGACCTGTACCAGTTAATAAGAATGTACCGTGTACAAATGGGCATGGTTGGGCCGCGGGTATCGAAAGCGTTTGACGAACACTTAGCCATTATTAACGCCATAGAAAATCATGATGGTGAGCTGGCCGAAATGCTAATGAAGCGCCATATCAGTGCATCACAGGCAAATATACAAACAAAATTTGATGGATATCAACAATCAGTACAAGCCACTCAAAATGAAATGGTTAACTAGGGTCTGTTGATCTTTGCGGATTATAATTTGTTCAAACTAGGAGCGGTTTAATCACGGCGCGAGGTTTGTAACCTAGTGGGCTAAGTAAAAACCGAGCAACAAAGAGTAAATCGCTCCTAGGCAGAACCCGAAGGGCAGCGCCTGTTTAGTATTGATGCTGCGTTATCGCCTATTTATGTGGAATAACCACACTACATAGGCTCTGCCTTGCCTAAATACCAAACAGGCTGCTGCAAATTAAATTTTGAAAGGTCAATAGACCCTAATACATATGTCACAATATTAAAAAATACTAAGTTGCCAAAGAGCAGCCCCGTTCAAAGTTAGGAGAAGGTAATGTCAGCAGGATTAAAATTTAAACAGGCAATTGCAAATAACCACCCGCTACAAGTGGTAGGTACTATTAACGCGTACACCGCGATGATGGCTGAAAAAATGGGCCATCAGGCTATTTATTTATCGGGTGCGGGTGTGGCTAATGCCTCATTTGGTATGCCAGATCTAGGGATGACCAGCCTTGATAACGTGCTTGAAGATATTCGCCGTATTACCGGTGCTAGCGATTTACCTTTGTTAGTTGATGCCGATACAGGTTGGGGTGGGGCGTTTAATATTGCCCGTACCGTTAAAGAAATGACTAAAGCAGGTGCAGCCGGTTTTCATATTGAAGATCAAGTGGCGCAAAAGCGTTGTGGCCATCGCCCTAATAAAGAAATAGTTACCCAAGCTGAAATGGTAGACCGTATTAAAGCAGCGGTTGATGCTAAAACCGATAGCGATTTTTACATTATGGCGCGTACCGATGCGTTTCAAAAAGAAGGCTTAAATGCGGCGATAGACCGTGCAGCAGCTTGTGTTGAAGCCGGTGCCGATGCGATTTTTGCAGAAGCGGTTCATGATCTTGCTGATTATCAAGCATTTACTAAGGCGATTAATGTGCCTATTTTGGCCAATATTACTGAGTTTGGCCAAACCCCAATTTACACCAAAGAGCAATTAAGCGATGTGGGCGTAGAAATGGTGCTTTACCCATTAAGTGCATTTAGAGCAATGAACAAAGCCGCACTTAACGTGTATTCAGCAATTTTGAATGAAGGGTCGCAACAAAGCCAAATTGAAAACATGCAAACGCGTGCAGAGCTTTACGACTTTTTAGATTATCACTCGTACGAAAACACGCTAGATAACCTTTTTTCAGCAAAATCTGACAAATAATAAAAATTTCAACAGGAGACACATCATGGTAGATAAAGCATTAGGTGGCGCAGGCTTACGTGGCCAAGTAGCAGGACAAACCGCATTATGTACAGTAGGGCAAACAGGCTCAGGTTTAACTTACTGTGGTTACGACATTAGCGAACTGGCTGAAAAAGCGCAGTTTGAAGAAGTGTCGTTTTTACTTTCTCGCGGCGAGCTACCAACATCAAGCGAACTGGCAGAGTACAAAGCTAAACTTAAAAGTTTACGCGGTTTACCAGAGGCGCTAAAAACAGTGCTTGAGAACATTCCAAAAGAGGCACATCCAATGGATGTAATGCGCACAGGGTGTTCTATGCTAGGTAACCTTGAAATGGAAAATGACTTTAGCGAAGCAAACGATGCGATTGACCGTATGGTGGCAATTTTCCCAAGTATTATTTGTTACTGGTATCGTTTTACTCATGACGGTGTTCGTATTGAAACCCAAACTGATGACGATTCAGTAGGCGCACACTTTTTAACGCTATTACACGATAAAGCGCCAAGTGAATTATTTGCACAAGTAATGAATGTATCGCTAATTTTGTACGCAGAGCATGAGTTTAATGCCTCTACCTTTACCGGTCGCGTGTGTGCATCAACGCTTTCTGATATTCACTCATGTGTAACTGGCGCAATTGGTACCTTACGTGGTCCACTTCATGGTGGTGCCAACGAAGCCGCCATGGATATGATTGAAAGCTTTACCAGCGCCGATCAAGCTGAAGACGCGCTAATGGGGATGCTTGAGCGTAAAGATAAAATTATGGGCTTTGGCCACGCTATTTACCGTGAGTCGGATCCGCGTAATGTAATTATTAAAAAATGGTCTGAAAAATTAGCCGCAGAAGTGGGTGATGATGTGCTTTACCCAGTATCAGTTCGCTGTGAAGAAGTTATGTGGCGTGAAAAGAAATTATTCTGTAATGCCGATTTCTTCCATGCATCGGCGTACCACTTTATGGGTATTCCCACTAAGTTATTTACGCCTATCTTCGTAATGAGCCGCGTAACTGGTTGGACTGCTCACGTAAAAGAGCAACGTGCAAATAACCGTATTATTCGCCCAAGTGCTGATTACACCGGGCCAGATGCGCGTAGCTACACGCCAATCGAATCAAGAGGCTAATTAGTTAGCGTTTAAGGTGAGCCTAGCTCACCTTTTATTGTTTATAGCGCTTTAGCGTACTCTCCTCCGTCACCAAATTAGCGAATTTATTATGACCATTATTAATAACACCCAATACCGTAAGCCTTTACCAGGCTCAAATGTTGATTACTACGATACCCAAGCCGCCGTCGATGCCATTAAGCCAGGCGCATACGCTACACTACCTTACAGTTCGCGTGTATTTGCCGAAAACTTAGTGCGTCGCTGTGAGCCCGATATGCTAACCGATGCGCTTAGCCAAATAATTGAGCGTAAACAAGACTTAGATTTTCCATGGTATCCGGCACGCGTTGTATGTCATGACATTTTAGGCCAAACCGCACTGGTTGATTTAGCGGGCCTGCGTGATGCTATTGCTGCAAAAGGCGGCGATCCTGCAAAAGTAAATCCGGTTGTACCGACTCAACTGATTGTGGATCATTCATTAGCTGTTGAGCACGCAGGTTTTGATCCCGATGCATTTGAAAAAAACCGCGCCATTGAAGATAGACGCAACGATGACCGTTTTCATTTTATAAACTGGACCAAAACAGCGTTTAAAAATATTGATGTGATCCCACCGGGTAATGGCATCATGCATCAAATTAACCTTGAAAAAATGTCGCCGGTGATTCAAAACCGCGATGGCATTGCCTTCCCAGATACCTTAGTAGGTACCGACAGCCATACCCCGCATGTTGATGCATTAGGTGTTATTGCTGTCGGCGTAGGTGGCCTTGAAGCCGAAAGCGTAATGCTTGGGCGCGCATCATATATTCGTTTACCAGATATAGTGGGCGTAGAGCTTACCGGTAAACGCCAGCCTGGCATAACTGCAACCGATATTGTACTGGCGATTACCGAATTTTTACGTGAGCAACGTGTGGTATCGACTTACCTTGAGTTTTACGGTGAAGGGGCCGATGCACTAACCCTGGGTGATAGAGCGACCATTTCGAACATGACCCCAGAATTTGGCGCCACCGCTGCTATGTTCTACATTGACGATAAAACTATTGATTACTTGCGTTTAACAGGCCGTGATGAAGATCAAATTGCCCTGGTAGAAAACTACGCTAAAACAGCAGGTTTATGGAGTGATAGCTTAAAAACTGCTCAATACGATCGCGTACTCAAGTTTGATTTATCAAGCGTAGGGCGCAACATTGCAGGGCCTTCAAATCCGCATCGTCGTGTATCTACCAGCGATCTAGCTGCGCAAGGTATTTCGGGTGTTGTTGAGAACGAAGAAGGCTTAATGCCAGATGGCGCCTGTATTATCGCCGCTATTACCAGCTGTACTAATACCAGTAACCCGCGCAATGTAATTGCTGCAGGCTTATTAGCGCGAAATGCAAACGCTAAAGGCTTAATGCGTAAACCGTGGGTTAAAACATCCCTGGCACCGGGCTCTAAAGCAGTGCAATCGTACCTTGAAGATGCAAACTTACTCACTGAACTAGAGCAACTTGGTTTTGGTATTGTGGGTTTTGCCTGTACTACCTGTAACGGCATGAGTGGTGCGTTGGACCCTAAAATTCAACAAGAAGTGATTGATCGCGACCTATATGCAACGGCTGTGCTTTCGGGTAACCGAAATTTTGATGGCCGAATTCATCCGTATGCAAAGCAAGCGTTTTTAGCGTCACCACCTTTAGTAGTTGCTTATGCAATTGCGGGCACCATTCGCTTTGATATAGAAAAAGATATACTCGGTAAAGATCAACAAGGTAACGATGTAACCTTAAAAGATTTATGGCCATCTGATGAAGAAATAGATGCGGTTATCAAACAAAGCGTAAAACCAGAGCAGTTTAGAAAAGTATACGAGCCAATGTTTAACTTAACCGTTGATTACGGCGAAGATAACGACCCATTATACGATTGGCGCCCAGAGAGTACGTATATTCGCCGCCCACCTTACTGGGAAGGAGCATTGGCAGGTGAGCGCAGTATGACAGGTATGCGCGCGTTAGCAGTACTTGGCGATAACATTACAACCGATCACTTATCACCTTCTAATGCAATTATGGCCAGCAGCGCAGCAGGTGAATACTTAACTAAAATGAACGTACCAGAAGAAGACTTTAACTCATACGCCACTCACCGAGGCGATCACTTAACCGCACAACGAGCTACATTTGCAAACCCTAAACTATTGAACGAAATGGTATTAGATGAAAACGGAGAAGTGAAGCAAGGCTCATATGCACGCATAGAGCCAGAAGGTGAAAACACGCGTATGTGGGAAGCAATCGAAACCTACATGCAGCGTAAACAGCCACTCATTATTGTGGCAGGCGCTGATTACGGCCAAGGCTCTTCGCGCGATTGGGCAGCAAAAGGCGTTAGGCTTGCTGGTGTTCAGGTTATTGCAGCCGAAGGGTTTGAACGTATTCACCGTACTAACTTAATTGGTATGGGCGTATTGCCGCTTGAATTTAAACCAGGCACAACGCGTAAAACACTTAACCTAGATGGTAGCGAAAGCTACGACGTGAAGGGCGAACCAACACCAGGTGCAACCCTAGAGCTTGTTATTACGCGTAAAAATGGCGAGGTATTAAACGTACCCATGAAATGTCGACTAGATACGCAAGAAGAGCTCTCTATTTATGCGGCAGGCGGTGTGTTACAACGCTTTGCGCAAGACTTTTTAGAAGCCACGCAAGCATCATAAGGACACACGTTTATGTTTAAACCACAAATTAAAGTGCCTGCGACCTATATGCGTGGTGGCACGAGTAAAGGGGTTTTTTTTAATTTAACCGATTTACCCGCACCTGCCCAAGTGGCAGGTGCGGCGCGCGATAGCTTATTATTGCGCGTTATTGGTAGCCCAGATGCTTACGGTAAACAAACCGACGGCATGGGCGGAGCAACCTCAAGTACCAGTAAAACGGTTATTTTGAGTAAGAGTGAACAGCCCGATCACGATGTTGATTATTTATTTGGTCAAGTCGCCATTGATAAAGCGTTTGTTGATTGGAGTGGTAACTGCGGAAACTTAACCTCTGCTGTGGGCGCGTTTGCCATCAGCAATGGTTTAGTTGATAAATCTCGCGTACCGGATAATGGTATTGCTATTGTGCGCGTATGGCAGGCGAACATTAAAAAAAGTATTTTAGTGCATGTACCCATGACCAACGCTCAAGTACAAGAAACCGGTGACTTTGAGTTAGATGGTGTGACGTTTCCTGCCGCTGAAGTAAAGCTTGAATTTATTGACCCTGCTGATGGTGATGGTGCGCTATTTCCAACAGGCAATGTGGTTGATGATTTAGAAGTACCAGGTGTGGGGACATTAAAAGCAACTATGATCAACGCAGGTATCCCTACTATTTTTGTAAATGCCCGCGATATTGGTTATACCGGTACTGAGCTACAAGATGATATAAACGCTGATGAAGCCGCACTCACTAAGCTTGAAACCATTCGTGCCTATGGCGCGGTAAAAATGGGACTAATTAGTACTATTAATGAAGCGCAAGCACGCCAACACACACCTAAAGTGGCGTTTGTGGCTGCACCGCTTAATTACAAATCATCAAGTGGTAAGCAGGTTAATGCAAGCGATATAGATTTGTTAGTACGTGCAATGTCAATGGGTAAGTTACACCATGCGATGATGGGCACAGCCGCTGTCGCTATTGGCACAGCAGCCGCAATTGACGGAACATTAGTTAATTTGGCCGCTGGTGGCGGTGCTATTAACGAGGTTAACTTTGGTCACCCATCGGGCACACTTAAAGTAGGTGCCGAGGCGGTTGTTACAAATGGCCAAT
Source organism: Pseudoalteromonas sp. SiA1 (assembly GCF_018732205.1). Taxonomy (NCBI): domain Bacteria; kingdom Pseudomonadati; phylum Pseudomonadota; class Gammaproteobacteria; order Alteromonadales; family Pseudoalteromonadaceae; genus Pseudoalteromonas; species Pseudoalteromonas sp. SiA1. Next base: position 1,433,664 of record NZ_CP076084.1, read on the forward strand.
GGCAAGTGACTAAAGCGAGTATGAGCCGCAGCGCACGTGTATTAATGGAAGGCTGGGTAAGAGCGCCATTTGATTATGACTAACTAGCACCCAAAATACTTACTATAGTAAAATAATAAGCCGCGAACTTAACTTAGTTTGCGGCTTTTTTATTTAGCAATTCAGTAGGTTGTAAAATGTACTTTGTTGAGGGGTGCTCAATAAACAGCAACATTTTTTCTGTTATGTCGGCAAATATTCACTTATATTAAAATGAACACTAGCCCGTGTATTTTTTCAATACAGTTTGTACGGAGTGCATTAATGGATTTATCAAGGCTAAATGCAGAAAGGTTAATACAAAACTTACAAACCGGTGTGGTGGTGCATTCACCAGACACAGGAATTTTGTATGCAAATCCTGCGGCTTTAAATATTTTACGTTTAACAAAAGAGCAAGCGTTAGGGCGCGACTCGTTTGATAGTAAATGGAAATTACTGGATGAATTTCGTCAACCACTGCAGAATTCTCAGTATCCTGTTAGTGTTGTTATTAAAACCCAAAAACCATTGATGAATCTTGAAATAGGTATATGTGATAGCTCAAGCGACGAAATTACATGGGTGCTATGTAACGCTTATCCAGAGTTTGACAAGCAGAACAACATTGCTGAAATAGTCGTCACTTTTATCGATATTACTCATCAAAAACAAGCTATTCCATTTAAAGAAATTGTTGAATTAGCCAGCGACGTTATTTTAGTTACCGAGGCAAGCCCTATTACTAATGATGGCCCTAAAATTGTTTATGCAAACCAATCGTTTACTAAAGTAACGGGTTATCATTTAGATGAAGTTAGAGGTAAAACGCCGCGCATTTTACAAGGCGCTAAAACTCAACAAGCCACACGCGATAAAATTAGGCATGCGCTAGAAAATAAACAGCAAGTATCTGAGCAAATTCTAAATTATAAAAAATCAGGTGAGCCTTACTGGATTGATATGAATATTTTTCCATTAAAAAATGCGTTAGGTGAGGTGGCTTACTATGCAGCGATTGAGCGCGATATTACAAAAATGAAGCAGTATCAAGCACAACTAAAAGATTTAACCATTAAAGATCCGCTTACTAATTTGCTCAACCGAAGAGGGTTTATGGAAACAGCTAAACTTGCACTTGATGAGTGTATTAAAGACAGCCAGCACTTAACCCTTACGATGATAGATATAGACTACTTTAAGCGCATTAACGATCAATTTGGCCACGAAGGCGGAGATAGTGTGTTGCAAAGCATAGCTGCTACGTTTAAATCATTTTGTGACAGTGATGATATTATAGCGCGTTTAGGAGGAGAAGAGTTTTGCATTGTTTCGCCTACCAAATGTGTCAGTACCGTTGTTAAAACCTTAGCAAAGTTGCAAGATCATTTAAAAGATAACCCAGTGCAGTTATCAAGTGGCGGGCAGGTGAGTTATACAATAAGCAGTGGTGTATCAAGTTTGACTTCTGAGTCGTGTTCGCTGCAGGGATTATTAAGAAATGCCGATACCGCACTTTATAATGCAAAAACAACCGGACGGAACCAAACGGTGGTGTTTAACCAAAGCCTTAGACTATGAGTAGATATAACTGAAAACAGGCACGCTCAAATTTAGCTGCCTACGGCTTAATCGAGGTTATAACACTGCTGTTTTTTATTTTTTATAAAGCGCTCAAATTCATTATTTGCACGCATATTCGCTATTTCTGCGTTGATATCATCTAAGATAAATTGCCAATTAGGCGTACTTTTACTGATTTCATAATACAGGGCTTTGTATTCTATGCTTGGCGTTAATGCAACTAGCGCACTAAGCATCCTCTTTTTTTCTCTAGCTGATAATAGTGATTTATAAATACTGGCTTTTAGCACTTCTAAGTCGGCAACAATAAGCTCAACCCGACCATTTAAAAGCAAATGAATAAGCTGATACTCACTGTTAGCAACGATGGTTTTTATTTCGCCTTGTTCAATAAGTTCATCTAATTCTTTACTATTTTTATATGAACGTACCACCCCCATAACCCTGTTTTTTACAGACTCAATACTGCCATCGTAATTTATGCTGTGATCTCTAAGTGCTACAAATGATAAGTCGCCACCAGGAATGGGCTCAGATAACGCCAATAACTGATTACGTGTTTTGGTTAAAATGTTTTCTGACATTACATCGTCACTAATAAAATACTCAGGAAATAAAATATCAGCTTTACCTAATTCAGCTTCACGAACGGCACGCGCCCAAGGGTAAAACTCTATATGTACACCATAGCCGCGTTTTACTAACATGCTTACTGTAAGTTGATATAGCCAGCCCTTATTGCATAAGTGATCGTCTATATAAGGGGGCCAATTAAGTGTAACTAAGCGAAGAACTGTATCGGCTTTTAAATTATAGCCATAGCCGCTTTTGTATTTCTCTCCGGGAAGTGTGATATTTTTATTGTCGACCGTATAGGTTACTGGCGCAGGTTGTGCGTAAGTGAAAAATGATAGTACTAAGGCAGCGATTAAAAATATTCTCATAAGGATAATGCATTTTTATCTTTAATTTTAAGTTTAGTGCGTTATTTGGAATAAACAACTTAAATAGTGAGGTTCTTCTAGTATACAAACAATTAAATATAGCCTTAAAAAGCGATAGCTATTAACATGCAAAGGTAGGTAATTTCACTTTAATACGACATAACAACAAAAAGTCTTTTTACTAGAGGGAATTTTTATGGCTAACAAGCCAATAAGTGAAGACAATCCATTTGCTAATTTATCTGATGTGCAGTGTAAGCAGATCCAAAATTGGTACCAAAAGCATATTTCTTCAACCTTACATTCTTTACTTAAAGGCAGTAAGTCTGGGCAAGTTATTGAGAGTAAGTTAGAAAGTACTTTAAATAAAGCGCTCTCTCAGAGCAAACAGCTTACTACTTATGCTATTGAGGGTAATTCGAGTATTAAATTAAAAAATGCCAGTGTTATGGCTGAGCTTAATGATACCCGTGATTTGTTTTATGGCGCGCAAGTTAAAATAAATAAACTAGAGCAAAAAATAACAACCAGTGCTCAAGAAATACAATTATTAGAGACAGAAAAAAGCGAATTGCAGCTAGAAGTACGTAGCTTAAAGCAACGTTTAAATCACGTACTTTCAAGGCTAGAATCGCAAGGTGTCTCATTCCAAAAAAGCCATTATGTAGGACGTATATTAGTTCAGGCTTTGCGAGCAAGTTTTGAAAATTGGCAGCAAACTCCACAAGGAGAGCCCTTTAAAAATCATGATTTTTACAAGCTTTTCCCGCGTGTTTTGTACTCAAGCTTATTAAAGGAAATAGAAAAACTGCTAGGGGAGCACGATTATAATCAAATCGAGCGTTCACTTAGTGATTTTGTGTTTAAGCAAAAGGGCTCGCCTGTAGAAAATTGGCCAGATGAAGACCCGATTTACGAGACGCGGTTAATTAACCAAAAGCAGTCAGAGCTGTTAATAAAATTACATAGCCAACACCTGCAACGAAAAAACTTTACGTCCTATTTAGAAAAACGCCTTTCTAGTACTGGCTTTACCCATAAACACAGTGATTTATTGATGACGCTGGTTGAGTTTGCGACACACGATGAAAATAGCAAATTTTCTAGTTATTGCCATTAAGTTATTAGTAATGTTATTAGTATTAAAGCAGCACCACTAAATATCATGTTGTTGTAGGCTAAGTATCTTTAATTTGGTTGCTAGGGTATTTTGTGCAAGTGTTTTTTTTACTATTTTATAAAGTGTGTTTACATTAAGTTGGTGTGTAGGGCGAATTAATAATTGGTGTTTATAGGTTTGCGCGACGCGTTCAGAGATAAGCAGCTTTTTTTTACTTTCTGGGTATTTATTCAGGTATTGATTTAAGTAAGAACGGGTAACAATCGCCATATCGCTGCGTTTTTTTAATACTAATTCAATACTTTTTTTATGACTGCTCAGTAACGTCATTTTATATTCGTTTTCAAGTATTGATGGATTGTTTTCAAAGTTTGCTAGCTGATAGTGATAGCCTAAAATCCCAATGAGGGTTTTATCGTCTAAGTTATCAAACCAAGCTTGTGACTTTGCAAATTGCTTTAAAGCAATAAATACTTCGCTGTCTGTTGCTATCACAGGGGAGTTACTGATTATATGGTTGCCTTGCAGCCACCCCCAGTTTGGATCTTCAAAAAATACCGCATCGAACAAACCTTGCTGATAATCTTTAAAGCGCCGAATAGGTGTGGTGAGCACAAGCTCAAAATGATAGTCAGATTGTATTTTATTGAGTTCGCTAATTAGCTCTACGGTAAGGCCTGAAGCACGGCCGTCAACAATCTCTATGTAGGGAGGAAATTCATAGCCACCCACTTTGACTAGGGTTTTAGCTTGAACTTGCCCAGCAAAAATAAATAGCAATAGTAATGTAATGAGTGCGGCAGACTTCACAGGTAAATCCTTTCCTAGAATACTTTCTGATATTTCATCTTATAAGATAGCCTACTTGTTAACATAGTATTAATTTTCAAGCAATAAATTCTGACTTTGCAACGTGATTAAATGGATGTTACCTAATATTTATTAAGGAAGTTTAGAGCGTGTGCGCTTTTTTGGAGCTTTTTGATGTTGGCGTTGCTTGATGGCGGGTGTTTCCCCAATGTCGGGTGGCGCGGCTTCGCCACTTAACTGACCTACGTCCTTAATAATTAACGTAGGTTGGATAAGTCAGAGGCGCCATCCGACGATGTTGGATAATTCGGAGGCGTCATCCGACGATGTTGGATAATTCGGAGGCGCCATCCGGCGATGTTGGATAATTCGAAGGCGTCATCCGACGATGTTGGATAATTCGAAGGCGTCATCCGACGATGTTGGATAAGCCAGAGGCGCCATCAGAAGATGTTGGATAATTCAAAGGCGTTATCCTAAGGTATTGAATAACCCAGAGGTATTAGCCGTTTATTATAAGGAGATTTTTTGTGAGATATCGTAGAAATTATCAACCGGGAGGAACGTATTTTTTTACGGTTAATTTGCAGGATCGTAAAGAGTCATTATTGGTTGAGCATATTGATTTATTGCGTGGGGCTGTGCGCTGGGTAAAATGCATAAACCATTTTATATTGATGCGTGGGTGGTGTTGCCTGATCATATGCATGCAGTGTTAACTTTACCCAAAGGTGATAGCGATTATTCTGGCCGTTGGCGCGAAATTAAAAAACGTTTTTCTAAAGGCTTGCCTAAAAACGAACATGTATCACTCGCACGCATTAATAAAAATGAACGAGGAATTTGGCAACGCCGTTTTTGGGAGCATACCATTGTTGATGAACGTGATTATTGGCACCATGTAAATTATGTTCATTTTAATCCGCTTAAACATGGTTTGGTTGAACGGGTAGTTGATTGGCCTTATTCAAGCTTTCATAAAGCGGTCGCATCAGGAATGTACAGCCGTAATTGGTGTGGGGAATAATATAATATATTTTATGTCGGGTGTTTCACATACGTTAACAATAATGAACGTAGGTCGGATAAGCCGGAAGCGTCATCCGACGCTGTTGGATAATTCAGAGGCGTCATCCGACGATGTTGGATAATTCAGAGGCGCCATCCGACGATGTTGGTATTGGTCATTACCGGTTCAGGCTTTGCTTTATGTTGGATGGCGTTTGGTGTTGGAATGCAACCTAATGTCGGGTGGCGCGGCTTCGCCACTTAACCGACCTACGTTCTTTTTGAATTGGTACGACTGAGTGGATTCGAACCACCGACCTTTGGAGCGGGTGATTAAGAGTAGGTAGTGCTTTTTCTTGAGGTGTTTTTTGAATTGGTACGACTGAGTGGATTTGGAGCATTGACCCTTGGAGCGGGTGATTAAGAGTAGGTAGTGCTTTTTCTTGAGGTGTTTTTTTGAATTGGTACGACTGAGTGGATTCGAACCACCGACCCCTACCATGTCAAGGTAGTGCTCTAACCAACTGAGCTACAGTCGTACAATATGAAATTCTTAAACTTTAAATACAGCATTTACTCATTTTGGTACGACTGAGTGGATTCGAACCACAGACCTCTGGATCGGGTGAGCAAGAGTAGGTAGTGCTTTTTCCTTTATCGTACTTTAAATACAGCATTTACTCATTTTGGTACGACTGAGTGGATTCGAACCACCGACTTCTGGACCGGGTGATCAAGAGTAGGTAGTGCTTTTTCTTTCAACGTACTTTAATTAAATCTTTAAAAATTTGGTACGACTGAGTGGATTCGAACCACCGACCCCTACCATGTCAAGGTAGTGCTCTAACCAACTGAGCTACAGTCGTACTTCTGTATTTAAAAATTGTTAATTGCTTAACAACGGTCGCTAATATATAGCGTGATGAGTGGTGAATCAAGCATGTTTATGGTTTTTAAGTTTATTTGCCGTTTTTTTATTCATATTGGACTGATTTCGCACGTTTTATAAAATTTTTGCCACCAGATAACATGCTCTTTTGCTGACGCTTTTAGCTGAGAGAGTAAGTTGTTAGAATTTGGGTCAAGTAGGGCATTTACCGCTTCACTACTCACTGCTTGATTAAACCATAGCTGCATATAAAGCGGCTGCAATGTTTCTAAATACCCGCTCAGCTGTGCTTGATAAGGCTGTATTTGTTTTAAATAATATTTATTAAATATATTACTGACAATTTTAGCCTGCTGCTTGTTTTTCCCTTTAGGGCAGATATCTTCTACTACTAATGAATTTACAAACTGGGTTGCTGTATGATTTAAGCTAATTTGTTCTCGCGCAGCTTGAATAAGCTGTTGGTCAAATTTGTATCTGTTGAGCGGTTCAAGCGCTGACAAAATATCATCGCTGTTTATTGCCATACTCCCTTTAGTTTCTATTTGGTGTTTAATGGTCGTTAGCTTTTTAAGCGCCTCAACCGTGTCACTAAACCCAGCCGGTTGGGTGCTGAGTTCTTGGCCAGTTAGCTGCCAAGTGCTGCTCAGTTCAGGTTCACTATATAAAACATTATTAAAATAATGAGTGAGTTGAGTTTGTTTTTGGTTTTTTGCCGCTGTAATTTTACTGTGAACGTTGCTTTGTTTATCTAAGGTGTTTAAACAGTTTTGCGCGCTTTGAATAAAATCTATTTGGTACTTCAATTTACTAGCAGCGGTGGCTGTTTTGCCTAATTGATTATTATGCTCGCTTATCAGAACGTTAAGTTTACATTGGCTAATACCAGCTAGTTCAGTTATGCCAATTTTAATCGCAGGTTGCAACGCTTCAACTGGCTTTACTAAGGCTAATTGTTGCAGTGGCTTTGTGTGTGGCTCAGGCGTTTGTAAGGTATTACTCAAGCGAGACAAATAGGTTTTATTTGCCTCACTGGGCTGCTCTGAGCAGCCCAAAAGCACCATACAACATGCCGCCAATAACCAATTAAGCGGCAGTTTGGTATAGATTGATTGTTTAAGAGAGAATAAATGGTTCACGTTTAAATCGCCTATGAACGGTCAGCATCAGTAGTATAGCTGCAACTGATAAGCCAACGATAATACCTATCCAAAAACCATGAGGGCCCATTGCTGGCACTATTATGTCTGTTCTTGCTAATACGTAGCCTAAACTAAAGCCGATTAACCAATAAGAAATAAAAGTGATATACGAAATCGGCGCTGTGTGTTTTAAACCACGTAAAATACCGTTTGCAGCTACTTGTAATGCATCAGGAAGTTGGTAAATACAGGCTAAAATCATAATTGATGAAGCAAGCGCAAGTACCGCAGGGCTATCGCTATATAATTGGCTGATCACATCACGCCCTATAAATGTAATAAAAGCGATAAACAACGCAACCATAGCCGCCATAATATAACTTGTTGATACTGCTACTTTTAATTGATCTAAATGATTTTGCCCAAATAAATTACCAATTCGTATGCTAATGGCAATTGAGAGGCTCAGAGGCATCATAAATAATAGTGCAGTCACACTGGCTGCAATTTGATGGCCAGACACAGCCACCGCACCCAAATGCGCAATAAACAGGGGAATACAGGCAAACAAGGTCACTTCAAAAAAAGTAGCGAGTGAAATAGGAATACCGAGTTTGGTAATAATACCAATGGTTTTAAAATTGGGTTTTTCAAAGCCAGTTAATAAGCCTTTGGCATCTATTTTTTTACTCAGCTGGCAATAAGTAACTTGCGCAATAGCCATTACAGTAAATACCAGTGCGGTGGCAATACCACAGCCAGCGCCCCCAAATGCGGGTAGACCAAATAAGCCCTTAATAAAAATATAATTGAGTGGGATATTTACCGCAAGTCCGAGTAGGCTGATATAAAACGCAGGCTTGGTCATCCCCATACCTTCGGTCATATTTCTATACACGGTAAAAATTAAAAAACCAAATACACCCCATTTAACAAAATGAATGTAATCAAAAGCAAGTCCCGCAATCGCCGGGCTAGTATCAAGCTGTAAAATAACGGTATTGGCAAGCTGGGCAGCACAAAAACCTGCAATACTCAAAAGGAGCGTTAAATAAAGCGCTTGCTGAAAATAATGGCTAATGCCGTTGCGATCTTTAGCACCCGCAAATTGAGCAATGACTCCCGTTAGGGCTAATAGAATACCTTGTATTGCTAATAAAATTGGGTTCCATATTCCTGTAGCAATTGAGAGGGCAGCGAGATCGGTTGGACTCACTTGTCCGGCCATAATGGTATCAACCACTGACATTAATACTAAGGTCACTTGTGCTAAAAAAACGGGAAAGGCGAGGGAAAGTAAACGTTTAGCTTCCCAACTACAAAAAGTCATAAAAAACAGCTATTCAGAAAAACATGGGCGCATTGTAATCTATTGTGATTGCTCTATCTATGTAGACAATCAGCGAATCTATTAAATTGCTGCATAAGCTTACTTTTGTTGCGAATAAAAGTGCTATTAAGTGAATTATTTTAGCGATTGATACGTTAAACTAGCACTTTGTTAGAAAGAGAAGCGATTTTTATGTTTACCGGTATTATTCAAACTCAAGCAACAGTAGTCTCTAGAACCCATACGCAGGGTGTATTACGTTTAGTCGTTTCTGTTAATGAGCAATACGTAAAGCATTTAGACTTAGGTGCTAGCATCGCTATAAATGGTTGCTGCTTAACGGTAGTTAAAGTAGAGCTTAGTAATCAAGATGTGGTGGCTCAAGTGCATTTTGATGTTATTGACGAAACTTTGCAGCTTACTAACCTTGGACAACTGGAATTGGGTAGTTTAGTCAATTACGAGCGTTCGGTGTCGTTTGGTACTGAGCTGGGTGGGCACATAGTCTCTGGTCATATTCATTGTACTGCCAAAATAGTGCAAATAGTTAAACTAGAAAATAACTACAAAATACAGCTTAGCCTTCCAAAAAAATGGCAAAGATATGTGTTATACAAAGGGTTTGTATCTATTAATGGCGCCAGTTTAACGGTTGGCAATATTGATGAGCATGGCTTTTGGTTACACTTAATACCAGAAACACTCGATATTACTAATTTAGGTGCAGCTGTTGTAGGTGATGAATTTAATATAGAAGTTGATCAGCAAACATACACTATTATAAACACCGTCGAAAACTACATGCGCCAACATAGCTAAAATATTTGTTCGTCATCGCTGTCCACGTGTAACTCTAACTTATTACGTGCATAGTCTATATGCATATTTAAGTGAATTAGATTACAGCAAGCACTGCATTCTTCATAGTAGTCTTGGTCGCCCATACTGGCATCAAGGTCTAAATGAATATGGTGTCCACAATGTGGGCAGGCGATACGTTGTGATAAAAAGTCTTTCATAACACCCCCTTAAAAATTAAGTTATTTTACCTAGATAGCACATAACGGCTTAATACTAAGTAGCTTGAACTCTGACTAAATGATTTACTCATATTGAGCTATCAACAGTGATTTATTACAAATAAATTCAATGCAATTAGCCCTAAAAATAACGCTTGAATAGATTTATTTTGTAGAGTTCAAGTATAAGTATAGTGCTTATATTTTGTTTACTCATTTATTTAAGTTTAGTAGTTTTTCAACGTGTTCTTTTGCCTGATTTAGGTAATGGCCTGCATAAATATTGGCATGGTTCAAAATAGGGTAAAGCTGATAAATAAGCTTACGATGTTGGTAGTTCTGAGAGAGTGGATAATGATGATCATAGGCGCTATAAAATTCATCGGGTAATGGAGCAAAAAATTCACTCATAGCAATATCGACCTCTCGATCACCGTAATAGCAGGCAGGGTCAAATAGGGTCGGAATATTATTTACAAATCCCATGTTTCCGCGCCAAAAGTCGCCATGTAATAATGAGGGCAAAACATGATGATTATGCAGTTGCTCTTTTACTAAATTTATCAGTTGTTCGGGGTCTGCCAGCACAATGTCTTTTTCAGCTAATAGCTGTAATTGCCAACCAATACGTTCTTCTGCAAAAAATACATCCCATTTTTTATGCCATTGATTTGGTTGAGGCGTAGAGCTTAAATAATTGTCTGTATCAAAACCAAACATCGCTTGCTCGTGTTTTTGATGTAACATGGCAAGGTGTTCACCCATCGTTGACCAATGCGTGTGGGGAAGGTCATCAAGTGTAAGCCACTCTAATACAATAAACGCATATTCTATATTGGCGCCAGTTGTAATACAGTCGGGCACCATAAATATACTGTTTTGAGTGAGTTGTTTTAAGCCCTGTGCTTGTGCTTCAAAGCGATCGAGCTCATTCTTTTGCGCAATTTTAACTAAATAATTGTGCTTGCCATCACTTATATGGAAAAGCTTATCGGTTGATGTGTTTTGCAACTGACGTTTATGGGTGTGTTTAAAATCGTAATGGATAGCTTGGCTGATCTGTTGATTGATTGTTTTCCACATAACAATTGCTCACCTTTTAAACCTATAAATAAACTATGGCAAAAAGGGATTAAATAAACAAATTAATCGGTGTAAAATTAAGACTATCAATTTCTGATAGAAATCACTGAAACGGAATAAAAATGAATAAAAGTTTTATCACTAACTTATTGGCAGCGTGTTGTGTTGTTATTGGTTTTGTATTTGATCAAACCATTGTACTTTCGGTGGGCTTATTTGCACTCTCTGGTGCGGTTACAAACTTACTCGCTATTCATATGCTATTTGAAAAAGTCCCGTTTTTATATGGTTCGGGGGTGATTGCGCTCAAGTTTGAAAGCTTTAAAGTAGCTATAAGAAATTTAATACTTACGGAGTTCTTTTCTGAGCATAAAATAGACAAGCTTCTAAGCAAGGCGCAGCCAACGATAGACTTTGAATCGGTAATTGAAAAGGTAGATTTAAATCCCGCTTTCGATAATTTGTTAGTGGTGATAGAGCAATCACAATTTGGCAGCATGCTGGCAATGTTTGGCGGTACAGAGGCGGTAGAGCCAATGCGAGAAAAATTTATCGAAAAAATGCAATTATCACTGGTGCAAATAAGCGGCACCGACGATTTTAAAATGCTACTAAGCGATATGCTTACTCAAGGCAATAACGCGGAAAGTTTACATAATACAGTACTCAAATTAGTGGATGAACGCTTAGATGAACTCACCCCTAAAATGGTAAAAGAAATAATTCAAACTATGATCCGCGAACACTTAGGCTGGCTCGTTGTATGGGGTGGGGTATTTGGTGGCTTGTTTGGTTTGTTGGCAGCGCTTATTTAATAATAAATACACGTTAAGCAGGTACTAAGCCCTGCTTAACGTGTTTGATTCGCGTAAATTGAACGTATTAAAACCGATTTCCTAGTTATAATTTGGGTTATTTAGATCCCGCCATAATAACCACCATCGGCTTATTTACCTTTGCCAAATCCCTTATTGATGTGCTGGTGGTAGCCTCAATATTGAAAAAGCGTGCAGATTTGTCTAAATCATAAAGCGCTACAAAATCATTCATTGATAAATCATTGCAGCGTAATTTTTTGCCAATTACATGCTTGTTGGTATGGAGCTCTTTAATTGTTTTGTGCAGTGTCAGTTGTTTGTTAGATGCAACGGCCATGCAAACTTGTGTACCGGGTGATGAATCAGCGGCAACAAAAGTGGTTGCCATTACAGGCGCTGTTAATGTTGCTGCGCCCAATAATACAGTTGAATATAGTGTTGCTTTGAAAGAAATCATAGTATTTGCCTCTTTGTTTATTTGCAACTTAAGTGCTGTTTAATGTAGCCAGAATGTTTTAACTGAATGGGGCAAGCTGTAAGAAGATGTGTATATAAATTATGCAATTTTGTAGGTGTATGAAAAGTTGTTCATAAGTAACCTGAACTATGGATAATAAATCTATCTCAAGCAGCTATTTTCAGCGCTAACTGCGTTGAATTTACTTGCAATAGGCCCGCTATTGACGCGAAAATTCGCCTTGTTTTCACTGTAAATTTCTGGCTGGAGAAAACGAACTAAATTATTAATATAATTCAATATGTTAGTAAATCTCTTAACCAAAGTTCAGGTTAAGTAATTTATTTTTGACACACTTTAGCGTTTTCATACTGAAATATTTTTTCAGACTGTTATTATCGCGCCCTAAATTTGTGGCATTTTATATTTTTGGAGCGCAATTGTGAATAAAACGTTAGCCAGTTACTACCAGCAAGCTTATGCGTGTGAGCAACAGCATTTTAACCAATGTTTTTATTGCGGCTGTGAGGCAACAGAGCGCGATCATTGCCCACCATTGCACATGTTACAAAGTATTATTGATTTAGGCGAAGAAGCGGATTTTGTTGCTATTGCGGCTTGTTATGAATGCCATGCATTACTTCATAATGAACGCTTAATGACCATTGATGAGCGTTTTAGTAAGCTTAAAAAGAAACTATCAAATAAATACGCCAAGCCCTTACGTGTGTACAACATGTGGGAAGAAAGCGAGCTTGGCGACATGAGCGATGAATTTGCGCACAGCATTCAAGCGGGCATGAAACTCGGTAAAGAAGCGTCAGAGCGCCTTGCATTTACAGGTTTTAGTTATGCCACTGAAGAAGCGCGTGTCACGGTGCGTGAAAAAACCAAAGAGTTTGATGTAGAAGGCAGCATATTTACAGACTTTAAAGAAGCGCTTAACTATTGCATTAATGTATTGAAGGTGCAAAAAAGTGACTTTTATAAAATTTTAGTCGAGGATTATCAAGGCGATTTTAATAAGGCATTGAGCCAATACAGGCATCGTCATGATAAAGTCACCGCCGCAAAAGATGGTAATACATTAATTAAAGATTTTTCAAAATTACATAAGCAAAATTCGGATTTTGTAACCCGAACGGTTAAACACTTTATTAGTAAAGATCCATCGCTCACCACAGAAGGGGCACTGGATAAGCTTTATAACAATTATATAAAAAAATAATTACAGAAACTCACCTTAAATAACCGCCTTTTCACCTGTTTTTTTAGCTTTATGCGTTTGCTTTCGCTAAAGTAGTAAAAAAACAGGAGAACCTAAAAACATGCAAAAATTTGCTCCCTCATTGTTAGCTGTTGGTTTAGCAGCGGCTCTTGTTGGTTGCCAAGAAAGCGGCCCGCAAGATGCAAAAGTAACCATTAATAAAAACCCATACCCAAGTACTTATCAACCCGTTGCTACATCAAGCACATTAATTACCAATGCCACTGTATTAACGGGCACGGGTGAGCGTTTAGATGAAGCCGATGTATTACTTGTTGATGGTAAAGTACAGCAAGTTGGTAAAGATTTAACCGCTAACGCAAACACCACTATCGATGCGCAAGGCAAATGGGTAACACCAGGTATTATTGATGTTCACTCTCATTTAGGTGCTTATCCAAATCCGTCGGTTGAGTCTCACCAAGATGGCAACGAAATGACTAGCCCAAATACAGCAGAAGTATGGGTTGAGCATTCAATTTGGCCACAAGATCCAGGCTTTAATCGCGCACGTGAAGGCGGTATTACCTCGTTACAAATTTTACCAGGTTCAGCTAATTTATTTGGTGGACGTGGCGTTACCCTTAAAAATGTACCGGCTCACACCATGCAAGGGATGAAGTTTCCTGATGCACCATACGGTTTAAAAATGGCGTGTGGTGAAAACCCTAAACGCGTTTATGGCCGTAAAGGTGAATTACCGATGACACGTATGGGTAATATGGCAGGCTATCGCACAGCTTGGATTGGTGCGCAAGAGTACAAGCGTGCTTGGGACAAATACGATGCTGATTACGCTGCGGGTAAAAACCCAGAAGCTCCACATCGCGATATTAAATACGATACATTACGCGGTGTTTTAGAAGGTGAGGTTCGTATTCACAATCACTGTTATAAAGCTGAAGAAATGGCGATGATGATCGACCTTTCTAAAGAGTTTAATTACCATGCGGGTACATTCCATCACGGTATTGAAGCCTATAAAATCGCAGATTTACTGGCTGAAAATGGCTCGTGTGCAGCACTTTGGCCAGACTGGTGGGGCTTTAAAATGGAAGCCTACGATATGGTACAAGAGAACGTAGCGATTGTTGATGCAGTTAAAAACTCATGTGCCGTTGTGCATTCAGACTCAGACACGACGATTCAGCGCTTAAATCAAGAAGCCGCAAAAGTAATGTACAGTGCAAACCAAAATGGTTTTGATATTTCTGAGCAGCATGCAATTAAGTGGATCACGGCTAATGCCGCTAAATCACTCGGCATTGAAGATAAAACAGGCTCACTTGAAGCAGGTAAACAAGCTGATGTGGTTATTTGGAATCAAAGCCCATTTAGCGTTTACGCAAAAGCAGAGCAAGTGTTTGTTGATGGCGCAAAAGTTTACGATAGAAACGATAGCGCATTCCAAGCACAAAGTGATTTTATGTTAGGTCAACAATAAGGAGCACCCAGAATGAAAAAATTATCACGTTCGTTTTCGCTTTCTCTGGTTGCTGCAGGGTTACTAGCATCGGGTGCGGTGAGCGCTCAATCTCTTGCTATTATTAATGCAACTTTACATACATCATCAGATCAAGGCGTATTAGAGTCTGCCAGCATCGTAATGAATGATGGCAAAATTACTGCAATCAATCCTAGCGATGTTAAAGCAGATAAAATTATTGATGCCAAAGGTCAAATCGTGACCCCTGGTTTTATTGCCACTGTAAATCAACTTGGTTTAGTTGAAGTAGGTGCGGTTGCAGGCTCTCGCGATGCAGGAGAGGAAAAAGCAGGTATTGATTTTGATGCAAGCTTGGCATTTAACCCTCGTTCAAGCCTAATCCCTTATGCACGTAAAGGCGGTGTTACTCGTGACTTAATCACTCCATACGGTGGTGACAGTATTTTTGCGGGCCTTGCCAGTGTGGTGGATTTAAGTGGTAGCTTTGAAAGCGTAAACAAAAAGCAAGCGGCATTAGTGGTTCATTTGGGTGAGCGTAGCAAAGGCTCTCGTGCATTTACGTTGCAAACACTGATCAATAAGTTAGATGATCACCAAACTAAAGCAAGCAAAGAAGCTAAAAAAGACGATGCTAAGCCAAGTGCTGAAGATAAAATAATGGCTAAAGTACTAAAAGGCGATATGCCATTACTAATTAGTGTGTCGCGTGCATCGGATATTGTTGAACTTATAAAAGTGAAACAGCAGTTTGGGGTAAATATTGTTCTTAATGGTGCGCAAGATGCCGTTGTAGTTAAAGATCGTATCGCAAAAGCGGGTATTCCTGTGATCATCAGTGCAATGGATAACTTACCAGGCAGTTTTGATTCATTACATGCAAGCCTAAATAATGCCGGCATACTAGAAAAAGCAGGTGTTAAAGTACTTTTAACTGTGGGTGGCGATGCCAGTCATAATGTTTACCAGCTCCGCTATGATGCCGGTAATGCAGTGTCTTACGGTATGAGCCAGCAAGGCGCATTAAAAGCGATGACTTCAAATGTGGCTGATGTATTTGGTATTAATGCTGGTAGCTTAGAAGTGGGTAAAGCCGCTGATGTTGTAATGTGGAGTAATGACCCGTTTGAGCTGAGCAGCCACGTAAATAAAATGTTTATTAATGGGGTTGAGGTAAGTACTGAATCTCGCCAAGATAAACTGCGTGAGCGCTATACAACAGAATCAAACATGCCACGTGCATACACTAAATAAACTTGTTTAGTTGAATATAAAGGCCGCATTAGCGGCCTTTTTTACGAATGCCTTTTACTTATACTAATCCGCAAAGTAAACCACTTAAATAAGCGAATATCTATTAGGCACAAAAAAAGGCGCTCTTTGGAGCGCCTTTTCATTCATTTAATGGATTTATACCAGTTTAGATAAAATCTCGTTAAATGTTGTGCTTGGGCGCATTGCTTTAAAAGCTGCATCGTCATTTGGCTGGAAGTATCCGCCAATGTCCATTGCTGGACCCTGTGCATCGTTTAGCTCGCTAACAATTTGCTCTTTGTTAGTTTCAAGGTCGCTAGCAATTTGCGTAAACTGCGCTTTAAGCTCGCTGTCATCATTTTGCTTAGCAAGCTCTTGTGCCCAGAATAAAGATAAGAAGAAATGAGAACCACGGTTATCAATCTCTTTTACTTTACGTGAAGGCGACTTGTTTTCAGCTAAGAATGTGCCGGTAGCTTTATCAAGTGTATCTGCAAGTACTTGTGCTTTTTTGTTACCCGTTGTTGTGCTTAGGTGCTCAAGTGACGCAGCAAGTGCTAAGAATTCACCTAAAGAATCCCAACGTAAGTGGTTTTCTTTTTCGAATTGTTGAACGTGCTTAGGTGCAGAGCCACCCGCACCAGTTTCAAATAAACCACCGCCATTCATTAGTGGCACAATTGAAAGCATTTTAGCACTGGTACCCAATTCTAAAATTGGGAATAAATCTGTTAAGTAATCACGTAACACGTTACCCGTTACAGAAATTGTGTCTTTACCTTCTTTGATGCGTGCTAGTGAGAACAAGGTTGCATCCATTGGCGATAAAATTTGAATATCTAGGCCAGCAGTGTCGTGATCTGGCAGGTATTTATTTACTTTTTTGATTAGCTCAGCATCGTGTGCACGTTCTGCATCTAACCAGAAAATAGCCGGATTACCTGTTGCGCGAGCGCGGTTTACTGCAAGTTTAACCCAATCTTGAATAGGTGCATCTTTAACCTGACACATGCGCCAGATATCGCCTTTCTCAACACTGTGCTCAAGTAACATATTACCGTTTGTGTCTACAACACGGATAGTACCGTCAGCTTTTGCTTCAAATGTTTTATCGTGTGAGCCGTACTCTTCTGCTTTTTGAGCCATAAGGCCAACGTTTGGTACGCTACCCATAGTCGTAGGATCAAATGCACCGTGCTCTTTACAAAAATCAATCGTTGCTTGGTAAACGCCAGAGTAACAACGATCTGGAATTACAAAGCTTGTGTCTTGTAATTTATCGTCTTTATTCCACATTTGACCGCTTGAACGAATTGCAGCAGGCATAGAGGCATCGATGATCACATCACTTGGTACGTGTAAGTTTGTAATACCGCGATGAGAATCAACCATTGCGATAGCAGGGCGGTCAGCGTAAACAGCTTGAATGTCAGCTTCAATTTCTTCGCGCTTAGCGTCATCTAAAGTTTGAATTTTAGAGTACACATCGCCTAAACCGTTATTTACATCAACACCTAGCTCTTCAAAAAGTGCACCGTGTTTTGCAAAAACGTCTTTGTAAAATACTTTTACAGCGTGACCAAAGATGATCGGATCAGATACTTTCATCATGGTCGCTTTCATATGAAGCGAAAATAACACGCCTTTTTCTTTAGCTGCATTAATTTCAGCTTCAAGGAATGCTTGTAATTTTGCAGCACTAATACGTGATGCATCAATAACTTCACCAGCAAGTAGCGGTGTGCTTTGCTTAAGTACAGTGATATCGCCATTAGCCGCTACGTGTTCAATACGAACATCCGTTGCTTCATCAACAGTTAGTGACTGCTCTGAACCAAAGAAGTCACCTTCTTCCATACTTGCAACATAAGACTGTGAATCTTTGCTCCATGCACCCATAGAGTGTGGGTTATTACGTGCATATTCTTTTACTGAACTTGGTGCGCGACGGTCAGAGTTACCTTCACGAAGTACAGGGTTTACTGCACTGCCTTTAATTTTGTCATAGGCGGCTTGAATCGCTTTTTCTTCATCGTTTTTAGGTTCTACAGGGTACTCAGGTAATGCGTAACCTTTTTCTTGAAGCTCTTTAATTACAGCGCGAAGTTGTGGAACTGAGGCACTGATGTTCGGTAATTTTATGATGTTAGCTTCTGGTGTTTTCGCCATTTCGCCAAGTTCTGCAAGTGCATCACCAATGCGTTGTTCTTCTGTTAGGTAATCCGGGAAGCTCGCAATAACACGACCAGCGAGTGAGATGTCGCGTGTTTCAACTTCAACACCTGCCGCATTTGTGTACGCTTGGATAATTGGTAACAACGAATACGTTGCTAATGCCGGAGCTTCGTCCGTTTTTGTATAGATAATTTTTGATGTCATCATCATTCCTAGATAGTAGGCCGCATTGGCCAAATTCAACAATGCAAAGAAATCATCGCCTAATACCTTATAAATAAAGTATTAATGTATGCAATGAGTAGTCTGTTAGGTGTTGGTACTCGTATAACCTAAACAAGGTAAGAATAATCACACCTGACGGACTAGTGTCTTTTATAACTAAAATTTATGTAAATCTAAACTAGCCATTAGGCTAAAGTAATTACGTTTTACAGGATAAAGAGTGTAACAAGCTTGGCTAAAAAGGGCTAGGATTACGCGCCAAACGCCAGCAGTTAAACATCTAATAATGAAATTATTGGGGTAGATAAAATAAAATCAAGGAGTGGGGTTGAATTAACGAACAATGAAGCAATTAATATAGAAGTGGTTAGGGGTTTTAGGGAATTAAGCGAGGATCTAAATAGGTCGCTCGCTTTAGTCTCATATTTACAATCACTCTAAAATATCGCCGTTAGGGGCTATATTAGTAGCGTGTAGACCTTTAGGGCCTTGTTGTAATTCGAAGGTAACATCTTGACCAGCTTTAAGCGTCTTGTATCCGTCCATTACAATAGTGGAGTAATGAGCAAAAATGTCGTTCTCGCAACCGTCTTCTACGATGAAACCAAAACCTTTGGCGTTGTTGAACCATTTGACTTTACCACAAGCCATACTTCTACATCCTTCTATAAGTTGACTAATTTAGTTATCCTAAACTGTATTGTTTGCTAGACTGACTAAGGTTTAATCAATCACCATTTGACTGTAGTTTATTTAAGCAACCAGTCAAGTGTTTTGGGTTATTTTTTAACATTTTATTTATTTTTTTATTCAAGTTTGCTTGAGTTACAAAGACAAGACTATATTTAATTATGAGTGGTATGAAAGATTCTGGTGTTATCGACACCGTTCGCGATAGTGAAAAGCAAAAGTTGCAGCCACCGCGAAAATATAAAGTTGTTTTAAACAACGATGATTACACGCCGATGGATTTTGTAATTGAGATCTTGATGACGTTTTTTAATATGGATAGCGATAGAGCAACTGATGTGATGCTGCAAATACATCAGCAAGGTAAGGGCATTTGTGGTGTTTACAGCGCAGATGTAGCACATACCAAGGCTGAGCAAGTTAACCGCTACTCAAGGGATAACGAGCATCCACTGCTATGTAGTTGTGAGCAGGAATAAATACCACAAAGGTGAACTTTCATCTTTGAAGTGCGGTATAAAATTATTATCTCTGTAAGGGGTTGCCAATGCTAAATAAAGACTTAGAACTAACTTTGAACACCGCGTTTCGTGAAGCGCGTACACGTCGTCATGAGTTTATGACCGTAGAGCATCTTTTATTAGCTCTACTCGATAATCCATCAGCTGGAGAAGCGCTTAATGCGTGTGGTGTTGACATTTCTGGATTAAAAACAGAGTTACTTGAATTTATTGATGAAACCACACCGGTTATTCCTGATTTAGAAGAAGAACGCGAAACTCAACCAACGCTTGGTTTTCAGCGTGTATTACAGCGCGCGGTATTTCATGTGCAATCTTCGGGAAAAAATGAAGTGACTGGTGTAAATGTGCTGGTGGCTATTTTTTCTGAGCAAGAAAGCCAAGCAGTTTATTTACTTAAAAAGAATGATATTTCTCGCCTTGATATTGTTAATTTTATTTCTCATGGGATTGCCAAAGGTGACGACGAATTAGGCGATGATACTGACGATATACATGAAGAAGTGCAAGAAGTTGCCAGTGAAGAAGCGAGTAAGCTCGACAGCTTCACCACTAATCTCAACATACAAGCCAAAGAGGGCAACATTGACCCTCTAGTTGGTCGCGACAGCGAAGTAGAACGCACCGTACAGGTGTTGTGTCGTCGTAAAAAGAACAACCCATTACTGGTTGGTGAAGCCGGCGTGGGTAAAACCGCCATCGCTGAGGGTTTAGCGTATCGAATTGTTAACGAACAAGTGCCTGAAGTTATTGCTGATGCGGTTGTTTACTCATTAGATATGGGCGCTTTGCTTGCCGGTACTAAATACCGAGGCGATTTTGAGAAGCGCTTTAAAAGCTTATTAAAAGAGCTGCAAGCTAAACCAGGCTCTATTTTATTTATAGATGAAATTCATACCATTATCGGTGCAGGTGCTGCATCGGGTGGGGTAATGGATGCCTCAAACTTAATTAAACCGCTACTTTCCAGTGGACAATTACGGTGTATGGGTTCTACCACTTATGGTGAGTACAAAAATATTTTTGAGAAAGACCGTGCCTTGGTACGTCGCTTTCAAAAAATTGATGTGCTTGAGCCCAGTGTGGAAGACACCACTAAAATTCTTAACGGCTTAAAAGAGCGTTATGAAGCACACCATGGTATTCGTTACACGCAAAAAGCGTTGAAGGCGGCAGCCGAGCTTAGCGCTAAGTACATTAACGAACGTCATCTGCCTGATAAAGCGATTGATGTTATTGATGAAGCGGGTGCAAGCCAACGCTTGTTACCTACCTCTAAACGTAAAAAAACGATTGGTGTTTCTGATATCGAGCTGATTGTGTCAAAAATGGCGCGTATCCCGCCACAAAATGTATCATCGTCTGATAAAGAAACGCTTAAAAACTTAGACCGTAACTTAAAAATGTTAGTGTTTGGGCAAGATCAGTCTATTGATGCATTAACTTCTGCCATTCGTTTGTCGCGTTCAGGTTTAGCGAATGAGAACAAACCGGTTGGTTCGTTCTTATTTGCAGGCCCAACGGGGGTCGGTAAAACTGAGGTTACCAAGCAACTAGCTAAGTGTATGGGCGTTGAGTTTATTCGTTTTGATATGTCTGAATATGTTGAGCGCCATGCGGTGAGCCGTTTAATTGGTGCGCCTCCGGGTTATGTTGGTTTTGAACAAGGCGGCTTACTAACAGAAGCGGTCATTAAAAATCCACACGCTGTTGTACTTTTGGATGAGATTGAAAAAGCCCATCCAGATATCTACAACATTTTATTGCAAGTTATGGATCACGGTACGCTAACTGATAATAATGGTCGTAAAGCCGACTTTAGAAACGTCGTAGTCGTGATGACCACTAATGCCGGCGTGCAAGAAACCACACGTAAGTCGATTGGCTTTAGTGAGCAAGACCATACGCACGATGCAATGGGTGAAATTAATAAAGTATTTTCACCAGAATTTAGAAACCGCTTAGATAACATTATTTGGTTTAATCACCTCGATAAAGAAGTTATTTTACAAGTGGTTGATAAGTTTGTTGTGGAGCTTCAAGCGCAACTAGACAAGAAATCAGTTAATCTTGAGCTTACCTCTAAAGCACGTGAATGGTTGGCTGACAAAGGCTATGACAAAGCAATGGGCGCACGTCCTATGGCACGTGTTATTCAGGAAGACCTTAAAAAGCAATTGGCAAACGAAATATTGTTTGGTGAGCTAATTTCTGGCGGTACGGTAAAAGTATCGGTTAAAGATAAAAAGCTGCGTTTTGATTACGAAAGTGATTTAACCCCAGCCTAATGGTCGTTATACAAAAGCCTGCTTTGCGCAGGCTTTTTTATTTGCCTAAGAAATAGACAACAAAAAACCCAGCAAAGGCTGGGTTTTTTGTTTATTAAATGTAATTACTGGCGAGTATCCATTAATTACATTTAATAAACGCTTAAAGCTAGTTTGCACTAGCCAAAAACTAAATCTCGTTTACGCACTTACTTAGCGAGCACGGAATACGATACGACCTTTCGATAAATCGTAAGGAGTCATTTCTACCGTTACTTTATCGCCGGTTAAAATACGGATATAGTTTTTGCGCATTTTACCTGAAATATGAGCCACAACTACGTGACCATTTTCTAGCTCAACTCGGAACATTGTATTTGGTAAAGTATCAAGGACTGTCCCTTGCATTTCGATTACGTCTTCTTTCGCCATGTTTAGCGTAACACCTCTTTAATAGTTAAACGCTGCAGATTTTGCCCAAAATACGCCAATAAGTAAAGGCGCAGGGGCTATTTTTGTAAATTAAATAGCCAGCCACTGGTCATTGCACTGTTTTTGAGCAGGTAAAAACTGCGTTTTATAGTTCATTTTGTCGCATTCATCTATTTGATAGCCTAAATAAACAAATTGTTTTTGTTGTAGTTTAGCAAATTTAAGTTGCTGTAATATCATTACAGTGCCTAAACTAAAGTGCTCATAGTCAGGGTCAAAAAATGTATAAATTGCCGAAATAGCGTTGTCCATACAATCAGTTACAGCAACAGCCACTAAGTTATCTTGATCCCAAAGCTCTATAAAAGTAATGGTTAACCAACTACAAAACAAAAAGCTTTGAAATTGTGATTTATCAGGTGGATACATACTACCGTCTTGGTGGCGCAAGCTAATGTATTTACTGTAAAGTGGATAGTATTGTTCGCGTTCAACTTGAGAATATTTTACCTCAAAGCGGTTTTTTGCTTTGTTAAGTTTACGTTTTTGCGATTTTGTCGGCATAAACTCATCAGCTAAAACGCGCACAGAACTACACGCGCTGCAAATAGGGCAGTGCGGACGGTAAATTTGGTTACCACTGCGACGAAAGCCTAATCCTAATAACGACTCAAACTTGTTGCTGCTATAACAACTTGGGTCGAGTATCACCAGCAGTTGCTCTTGGCGATCAGGTAAATAACTGCATTCAAACGGTTGGCTTAGGCCTATACGAGCTGGAAGTTGTTCATTCATATATCGCGATTAGCTCCTGTGGCTGCCACATGCTGGCAGCTGGGGTGTAACACTGTGCTTTATTAAGTTTAGTTAAAAATTCTTCACGCGAAACCACGCTAGCACCTAACGACATTAAATAAGGGTTTTCTAATTGGCAATCAATAAAATGCGCATTATGGCGTTTAAGCCAATTAACTAGCGCCCACATAGCCAGTTTGGAGCAATTTGTTTGATGATGAAACATTGATTCACCACAAAAAACACCGGTTTGCATGATGCCATATAAGCCACCTGCAAGCTCTCCCTCGCGCCAAACTTCTAAACTATGAGCAAGGCCATGGTGATGGGCATTAATGTACGCCTGTTGCATTTGTGGGGTGATCCAGGTGCCATCGGTATCAATACGCTGATCGCGACATGCTTCTATCACTTCTTCAAAGGCATGGTTTATGGTTACGGTGACCGGGTGCTTTTTTAAATGTTTTCGTAGGCTTTTACTAACATGAAAATCATTTAGCTCAACAATACCGCGCTCACTAGGCGACCACCACATAATTGGCTCGTGCTCACTAAACCACGGAAAAATACCTTGGCTGTAGGCATTTTTTAATCGCGTTACCGATAAGCATCCACCAATGGCAAGTAAACCATCGGGATCATCTAATGCAAGGTTGGGATCAGGAAAAGCAAAGTGGCTTTGAGCGAGTTGATAGAGTTGTTTAGTCATAACACCGATTGAATAACTGCATGGTCAAGATAAAGTGTAACCTGTTGCTTTAAAATCACAAACCACAAATTATTGTGTCACTGCATAGGACTTACTTTCTAAGCGCTATTTTTGTTAGGCAAAAAAAAAGCGCGTTTAAAACGCGCTTTTAATTATTAGCTTAAAAAGTGTTAACTAATGGATTAGCTAACCACTTTTACAGGTACTGCTTGTCCAGCGTTGAACTTAGTTGTCATTGCTTCTTCAACAGGTGTAAACGAGGTAAGGTCAATACCTTCAACCGCAGACTTATACTCTTCGATAGTCGGGAAACGACCAAGTACAGTAGAAAGTACTACAACCGGCGTAGAACCTAGTAGTGACTCACCTTTTTTCTCAGATGTATCGGCTACTACACGGCCTTGGAACAGACGAGTTGATGTTGCGATAACAGTGTCACCAGGTTCTGCTTTTTCTTGGTTACCCATACATAAGTTACAACCAGGGCGTTCTAGGTATAGGATATTTTCATACTTAGTACGTGCCGCTGTTTTTGGTTTTTCATCGTCAAATTCAAAACCTGCGTATTTAGCAAGAATATCCCAGTCGCCTTCCGCTTTAAGCTCATCAACAATGTTGTATGTTGGTGGCGCAACAACTAATGGTGCTTTGAATGAGATAGAACCGTTTTTCTTTTCTAGGTTACGCAGCATATGAGCAATAATTTTCATATCGCCTTTGTGAACCATACACGAACCAACGAAACCTAAATCAACAGGTTTGTCGTTGTAAAAAGAAACAGGGCGGATCACATCGTGAGTATAACGCTTAGAAACATCATCGTTGTTCACGTCTGGATCGGCAATCATTGGCTCAACGATTTGGTCCAAATCAACCACAACTTCTGCGTGGTATTTAGCGTTGTCGTCTGGAGAAAGTGCTGGCTCTTCACCAGATTGAATACCTGCAATACGTTTGTCAGCTAAGTCGATTAGACCTTGTAGCGTTTGCGCTTCGTTATCCATACCTTTGTTGATCATGATTTGGATACGTGATTTAGCAAGTTCAATTGACTTAATTAGCGTTTCATCATTTGAAATACAGATTGACGCTTTCGCTTTCATTTCTGCAGTCCAGTCAGTGAAAGTAAACGCTTGGTCAGCCATTAGGGTACCAATATGCACTTCAATGATACGACCTTGGAATACGTTTTCGCCACCAAATTGCTTAAGCATTTGCGCTTGCGTTGCATGTACAACGTCGCGGAAATCCATGTGCTTAGCCATTTTGCCTTTAAACGTCACTTTAACTGAATCAGGAATCGGCATCGCTGATTCACCGGTTGCAAGTGCAACAGCAACAGTACCTGAATCGGCACCAAAGGCAACGCCTTTAGACATACGAGTATGCGAGTCACCACCGATGATGATAGCGCGATCATCAATTGTAATGTCGTTCAATACTTTGTGAATAACGTCAGTCATTGCATGGTAAACGCCTTTCGGGTCACGTGCAGTGATCAAACCAAACTTATTCATAAACGCCATTAGTTTAGGAATGTTAGCTTGTGCTTTGCTATCCCATACTGATGCAGTGTGACAACCAGACTGATAAGCACCATCAACAAGTGGTGAAATCGTTGAAGCCGCCATCGCTTCTAATTCTTGTGCTGTCATTGGACCGGTTGTATCTTGCGAACCAACGATGTTCACTTTAACGCGAACGTTTGAGCCTGCATGAAGTGGTGTATCAGATAGAACACCTACCGCATTACGGTTAAAGATTTTTTCAACCGCTGTTAAGCCTTGGCCTTCATGTGAAATTTCTTTTGAAGGTGCATACACAAGAGGAGTTTCAATGCCGAGCGTTTCAGCAGCAAACGTTTGTAGTTTCTTACCAAATACTACAGCGTAAGAACCACCAGCTTTCATGAATTCAACTTTTTGCGGTGTGAATGCTGATGAAATATCAACAAGCTCTTTATCACCGTTATAAAGTTTTTTCTCTTTAGTATTGATTGTTAGCACAGTACCAGTAGCAACAGAGTAGGCTTCTTCAAGCACTGCATCACCATTTGCATCAGTTACTGTATTGCCGTCTGCATCTACTTTTTTAACCCAGTTTTTAAGGTCAAGACCAATACCGCCAGTTACATCAACCGTTGTTAAGAAGATTGGTGCAATACCGTTAGTACCTGCAACAACAGGTGCAATGTTGATGAAAGGAACGTATGGACTTGCTTGTTTACCCGCCCAAAGTGCTACGTTATTCACACCAGACATACGTGATGAACCAACGCCCATGGTGCCTTTTTCAGCAATAAGCATTACTTTAGCGTTAGGGTGTTTCTTTTGAAGGGCAACAATTTCTTGTTGTGCTTCTTCAGTGATCATGCACTTACCGTGTAATTCACGGTCAGCACGCGAGTGTGCTTGGTTACCTGGAGACAGTAAATCAGTTGAGATGTCGCCTTCACCAGCAATGTAAGTTACTACTTCGATTTTTTCTTCGATGTCAGGTAGTTTTGTGAAGAATTCAGCTTTTGAGAAGCTCTCTAGTAATTCTTTAGCAATTGGGTTACCTGCTTCGTAGGCCGCTTTAATGCGCTCCATATCTGCATCGTATAAGAATACCTGAGTTTTCAGTACTTCTGCAGCTTGTGCTGCGATTTTTGCGTCATCAGCAAAGGCTAAATCAATTAGCATTTCAATCGATGGGCCGCCTTTCATGTGTGAAAGCAGTTCAAATGCAAATTCTGGAGTGATCTCTGCAACGTGCTCTTCACCTAAAATGATTTCTTTTAGAAACTGTGCTTTAACGCCCGCAGCACTGGTTGTTCCAGGTAAAGTATTAAAAATAAAGAAATGCAGTGAATCTTTACGGTGCTCGTTATTAGTATCTTTAATTTGATTAATTATTTCTGATACTAGTTCAGCGCTATCGATTGGTTGTGGGCTTAATCCAAGCTCCGTTTTACGGGTTTGGATTTCTTCCATATATTTTGTATACAAACTCATAGAAAACTCTCGGTAATTTACTTGATATGAAGTTAAGCATTTTAACTGATTTTACAGTTTCTAGTAATGCCTAAATGAATAAAGCTTTTATTCCTGACGATAATTATAGCTAGTTTTACTTATATAATTTGACGGTATTTGTTGCTCACCCTTAGATCCTATCGTACCTGAGCCATTAATTGTATAAATAAGACTAATTTCAACTATAAGCCTAGTGAATGTTGGTGCGAGTGCAATTATTTCGGGCGTAATGTTTGGGCACAAAAAAGGGCTGAAAATTCAGCCCCAAAAGTATGCTATGTATGCTTATAGGTTATCTAAAAAGCGTTCTGCATCAAGTGCAGCCATACAGCCAGTACCGGCAGAGGTGATAGCTTGACGGTAAATATGATCAGACACATCACCGGCAGCAAATACGCCTGGCACACTTGTTTGAGTTGCATTACCGTTAAGACCAGATTCAACTACTAAGTAGCCGTCTTTCATTTCTAGCTGACCTTCAAACATATCGGTGTTTGGCTTATGGCCAATGGCAATAAACACACCCGCTAAATCAAGTTCTTCAGTAGCATCTGATGCCACATCTTTAATGCGAACGCCGGTAACGCCCATTTGGTCACCAAGCACTTCATCGAGTGTACGGTTGTAGTGCATGACAACGTTACCGTTTGCTGCTTTTTCAGCAAGGCGGTCAGCAAGAATCTTTTCACTACGGAAACTATCACGACGGTGAATAACATGAACTTCATCAGCAATGTTAGATAGGTATAACGCTTCTTCAACCGCTGTATTACCACCGCCAACAACCGCTACTTTTTGACCTTTATAGAAAAAGCCATCACAGGTTGCACAAGCTGAAACGCCGCGACCTTGGAAATTAGTCTCAGACTCTAAGCCTAAATATTTAGCAGAGGCACCTGTTGCAATGATTAAAGCATCACAGGTGTAAGTACCTTGGTCACCGGTTAGTGTGAAAGGGCGCTTAGATACGTCAACTTTGTTGATGTGGTCGAACACAATTTCAGTTTCAAAGCGTTCTGCATGCTCTTTCATACGATCCATTAATGCAGGGCCGGTTAAACCGTGTGCATCGCCAGGCCAGTTTTCAACTTCAGTAGTGGTTGTTAGCTGGCCACCTTGTTGAATACCTGTAATTAAAACAGGGTTTAAATTAGCACGTGCAGCGTAAACTGCAGCTGTATAGCCTGCAGGGCCCGAACCTAAAATAAGTAACTTACAATGTTTTGCTTCAGTCATGATTTTTTCCTAAACGTTTAATACGGTTTTAATGCGCCCGATTCTAAGAAAAACAAGCAGGAAGTAAATAAAAGATGAGATTATTTTTTTTCGCAAATTCCGAAGCTGTTCATTAATGTGTACTAGTAAATGACTTATAGGCAGTGCTCGACTAATAAATAGACTGTTAGTCAATAAAACGACGTTTATTCATGACCAGCCTGATTTTTTTTGTTATCTTTTAACTAATTTTGATTTGTCACTGCTTAATTATGTGACCTAAGTGAATAGGCAACTATGTTATTTTGGCAAGAGAAACCCGCATTTGGGTTGACTTCAAAAGACGTTAACGTCTTAACCAATGCGCAAGAATACCGTACGCAATTGTTAGATTTAATTGCCAACGCAAAAAAACGAATTTATATCACCACACTCTACTTACAAGATGATGAAGCGGGTCGTGAAATATTAGCTGCACTACACAGTGCTTCGTTAGCTAATCCTGCGCTTGAGATAAAAGTATTGGTGGATTTTCATCGTGCGCAACGCGGTTTAATTGGAGCTGAAAAGTCAGAGGGCAATGCAAGCTTATATTGCGACGATTTAGAAAAATTTAATTCAAACGTTCAAGTGTATGGTGTCCCCGTAAAGGCAAAAGAACTGTTTGGGGTGTTGCATTTAAAAGGCTTTGTTATTGACGACACACTGCTCTACAGCGGTGCCAGTTTAAATAATGTGTATTTGCAATATAGCGACCGATACCGGCTCGATCGCTACTATTTAGTATCGCAAAGCGAATTATGTGACTCAGTAGTCGATTTTATCGAATCAACTTTATTAAGCTCTGAAGCGGTACCAAGAATTGATCAACGACCGCTTAAACGTATGGCTGACTTTAAGCTTGAACAAAAGCAACTTATGCGTGAGCTTAAATCGGCAAGTTATAAAAATGCGCAAGAGTTTAATACCCATGCAATGGGTATTCGTTTATTTTTAGGGTTAGGCCGTCGTAATAACGAGCTCAATCGCTTAATTAAAGCGTTATTTGATACCACCGAGCAAGAATTGGTGTTATACACGCCGTATTTTAATTTTCCAGCGCCTTTAATGCGCTCTTTACGTCGCTTATTAAAGCAAGGTAAGCAGGTGACTATTGTGGTGGGCGATAAAACCGCAAACGATTTTTACCTGCCACCTAGCGAGCCATTTAGTAAAATTGGTGCACTGCCTTATTTATACGAAACTATTTTGCACAAGTTTGTAAAATCGCAAAAACGCCACATAGATAATGGCAACCTAAACGTATACCTGTGGAAACACGAGAGTAACTCGTTCCATCTAAAAGGGATTTGCTGCGACCGTAAAGTGCATTTACTTAGCGGGCATAACCTAAATCCGCGCGCGTGGGGGCTCGATATCGAAAATGGCATCCTGATAGAAGATCCTGAGCAAACGATAATGCGCGACATTGATAATGAACGCCAAGAGATTTTAAAGCATTGTCGTCGTTTAACCGGTCCAAATGATTTAGAAACCATGGACGATTACCCGCAGCCGGTGAAAAAACTGCTTGGTCAAGCTAAGCGCGTAAAAGTCGATTTTATTATTAAACGATTTATATAATACGAGGGTCTGTTGACCACAGACCCTAAAATTTAGATACAAAAAAAGCAGCTAATTAGCTGCTTTTTTAATGCTTATACCTAAATAATGACTTAGGTATAAGCGGTAACTATTATTGTTACGCGTTTTCTACTGCAGTACGTGGGTCAACATATTCCATGTTGAACGCTTCAGCTACTTCTTTGTATGTTACTTGGCCTTTAATTACGTTTAAGCCTTTTAAGAAGTGAGCGTCATCTAGTAGTGCTTTTTTGTAACCTTTGTTTGCAAGGTTAATGATGAACGGTAATGTTGCATTATTAAGTGCAAACGTAGATGTACGTGGAACAGCACCAGGCATGTTAGCAACACAGTAGTGAACAACTTCATCAACGATGAAAGTAGGATCAGCGTGCGTAGTTGCTTTAGAGGTTGCAATACAACCACCTTGGTCAATCGCAACATCAACAATAGCAGCACCTGGCTTCATTGCTTTAATGTGTTCAGCAGTCACTAGTTTAGGTGCAGCAGCACCTGGGATAAGCACGCCACCAATTACTAGGTCAGCTTCTAGTACGTGCTTTTCAAGAGCGTCAGCTGTTGAGTAAATAGCTTTAACTTTGTTACCAAACTGTGCGTCTAGTGCACGTAGTACGTCGATGTTACGGTCAAGTACAACAACCTCAGCACCTAAGCCAACCGCCATTTGTGCAGCGCTACGACCAACCATGCCGCCACCAATAACAACAACTTTAGCTGGCTCAACGCCTGGTACACCACCTAGTAACATACCACGACCGTGGTTTGCTTTTTCTAGCGCTTGTGCACCTGCTTGAATAGACATACGGCCCGCTACTTCACTCATTGGTGCTAATAGTGGTAAACCGCCGCGTGCATCAGTCACTGTTTCATAAGCAATACAGATTGCTTTACTTTTAACAAGGTCTTCAGTTTGTGGAAGATCCGGTGCAAGGTGAAGGTAAGTGAAAAGAATTTGGTCTTCACGTAACATTGCACGTTCAACAGCTTGTGGCTCTTTTACCTTGATGATCATTTCTGCTTTTGCAAAAACGTCAGCAGCTGTTTCTAAAATTTCAGCACCTGCTTGAACATAATCATCATCTGTAAAACCAATGCCCATACCAGCGTTAGTTTCAACAATCACTTGGTGGCCGTGATTTACAAGTTCGCGAACACTCGCAGGAACCATACCTACACGGTACTCATGGTTTTTAATTTCTTTAGGTACACCAATAATCATAATTTTGCCTTGTTAGAACGGGATAAAAATTTTTCACTATTATATTCATGCTAGGGTAGTGTGTCTCACCTTTTTTTAAGGTCTTTGTAGTGTTAGTATCTGTTAAATCGATTTTATTAGAATAAAAAACTAAAAAGCTATGCATAACTTATTAGACCGTATTGATCGCAAGATTTTAGTCGAATTACAACTCGATGGCCGCCTGTCAAATGTTGAACTGGCCCGACGAGTTGGCCTAAGCGCCACGCCCTGTCTAGAGCGAGTGAAAAAGCTCGAACGAGAGGGGTATATTTTAGGCTACAAAGCTGTGGTTGACCCTGCCAAGCTTGGTCAAGGGCTTTCTGTGTATGTGGAAGTAACCATTACCAAAACATCGCCCGACGTATTTGAAGAGTTCAGTGCCGCTGTTAGAAAGCACGAAGAAATTATAGAATGTCATTTGGTTTCGGGTAATTTCGACTTTTTATTAAAAACCCGGGTTAACGATATGTCAGAATACCGAGGCGTGCTCGGTGATATATTATTAAAACTGCCTAATGTGAGTGAAAGCCGCACTTATGTAGTCATGGAAGAAGTAAAAGGTGAAGAGGGCGTGGTGATCCGTCCTTTTGTTGCTTAATGATAGAGTAACAGCCTTTAATATACTTTTATTGTTGCAGCCAACTTTGCTTTTTTAATAAGTGTACGACTAAATAATAAAAACTTGTTCATAATCAGGCCATCATGGTTAAGATAAAGTGCATCAAAATACATTTCCTGCTAAGGTATTCTATTGCCAAGTGAGTGTAAAAAATAATAATGAGGGATAGGTAATTATGCGCCTAAACGGTGTACAAAGACTATTAGAAACGGGGCTCATCGTCAGCACCTTTGCAGCGGTGTTTATTTTATGTGCTTTAATTAGTTTTCATCCTGCCGATCCTGCTTGGTCGCAAACGGGTGAATTTACCAACGTACAAAATATTACGGGTACAGCGGGCGCGTGGGTGGCCGACATACTATTACTTACCTTTGGCTGGCTTGCCTATTTTGTGCCAGCGGCTATTCAGCTGCTAGGTTACTTGGTGTTTAAGCAGCCACACCGTATTTTACAACTCGATTACACCACACTTGGATTACGCATTATTGGTTTTGCGCTGTTTATTACCTCAGCAACCGCTATTAGCAGTATTAATTTTGATGATATTTATAACTTTTCATCCGGTGGGGTAGTGGGTGATGTGATTGCATCCGCCATGATGCCAGCGTTTAATTTTACCGGTACCTCTATTTTACTACTGTGTTTCTTTTTTGCAGGATTAACCTTATTAACAGGCGTTTCGTGGGTACAATTTGTTGATTACTTGGGTGATTTAATTGTTAGGTTATATCGTTTTTTGGTGACCTATGCCCGTGGTTGGATGCAACGCGAACGCATTGCAGGTAAAGTACAAGACGAGCAACCCGATGCCTATTTTGAAAACGATACACACCAACAAGAACCTGAACTTGCTGATAAAAAAGCAGACAAACCAAAAGCACTCGATAAACCAGCAACTAAGGTTAATGCCCCTCAAGACGACGAGTTTATGCCGTTTGACGAGCTTGACCAAATACTCGATCAAGAAATTAGCTTTAGCGCCATAGACGATGAACCTATGGACACCGAGGCAGCACTTAACGCGCTGGATCAAAGCCCTGTGGTTGAACCTGAAAAACCAGCAACAACCGTGGTTTCACCAGCAAGGCCAATTAACAAGCCTAAATCAGGGTTTCAACCGCCGCCAACTGCAAAAGAGAAGTTTGAGCAATTATTAGAGCAAGAGCCACCACCGGGGCCATTGCCATCACTGGATTTACTCGACAGGCCCGACAAAGCAAAAAACCCAATTTCGCAAGAAGAGCTCGATAGCGTATCACGCCTTGTAGAAACAAAACTACTCGACTTTAACGTGCAAGCCACTGTGGTTGGGGTTTACCCCGGGCCTGTTGTTACTCGTTTTGAGCTTGATTTAGCACCGGGTATTAAGGTGTCTAAAATTACAGGGCTGTCAAAAGATTTAGCGCGTTCACTTTCGGCAATTAGTGTGCGCGTGGTTGAAGTTATTCCTGGTAAAACCTATATCGGTATTGAGCTGCCTAATAAATACCGTGAAATTGTACGTTTATCAGAAGTCATAAACGCGCCTAAGTTTGAGCAAAACCCATCGCCACTGACCATGGTGCTTGGTAAAGATATTGCAGGGCAACCTGTGTGTGCAGACTTAGGTAAAATGCCACATTTATTAGTGGCCGGTACAACCGGTTCAGGTAAGTCAGTGGGCGTTAATGTAATGATATTAAGCTTACTGTATAAATCGGGCCCTGAAGATGTTCGCATGATCATGATTGACCCGAAAATGCTTGAGCTTTCAGTATACGAAGGCATTCCGCATTTATTATGTGAAGTTGTGACCGACATGAAAGAAGCGGCTAACGCACTGCGCTGGTGTGTAGGTGAAATGGAACGCCGCTATAAGCTGATGTCGGCTTTAGGTGTACGTAACTTAAAAGGGTACAATCAAAAAGTAATGGAAGCCAAAGAAGCGGGCTACCCAATTATGGATCCATTATTTAAAGACACCGACGGCATGAAAGACGGCCCTGATGAGCTAGATAAATTACCTAGCATAGTGGTGGTTATTGACGAATTTGCCGACATGATGATGATTGTAGGTAAAAAAGTTGAAGAGTTAATTGCTCGTATTGCGCAAAAAGCGCGTGCTGCGGGTATTCACTTAATTTTGGCAACACAGCGCCCATCGGTTGATGTAATAACCGGTTTAATTAAAGCGAATATACCTACACGTATGGCGTTTCAGGTATCAAGTAAAATAGACTCGCGTACCATACTTGATCAACAAGGCGCTGAAAACTTATTAGGCATGGGTGATATGCTTTATTTACCGCCAGGTACCAGTGTGCCAGAGCGTGTGCATGGCGCGTTTGTAGACGACCATGAAGTACATGCCGTGGTAAACGATTGGAAAGCCCGTGCTAAACCAAATTACATAGATGAGATTTTAAATGGCGATGCCACGGAAGATATTTTATTACCAGGGGAAGCCAGCGAAAATGGCGATGAAGAATCAGATCCGTTATACGACGAAGCGGTCGCCTTTGTAATAGAAACCGGTAAAGTATCGGTATCGTCAGTGCAACGTAAATTACGTGTAGGCTATAACCGTGCTGCACGATTAGTAGAACAAATGGAAACATCAGGTATCGTGAGTGCACCAGGACACAACGGGGCGCGCGATGTATTAGTACCTAATGGAGCAAATTAATGAAAAAATTAAGTAGTTTATTATTGGTATTGGGCAGTTTAGTGGCGATGCCAAGCTTTGCTGACGACAGCCAAGCATTACAAGATAAGTTATCGACCTTAAAAAGTTTTAAAGCACAATTTAAACAAAACGTAACCGACGGTGAAGGCCAACTGGTAATGCAAGGTCAAGGCAATATTGCGTTGCAACAGCCATTAATGATCCGCTGGCAGCAAACTAACCCAGACGACACTTTATTTGTATCAAACGGCGATAAAACCTATTACTTTGATAGCTTTGCTGAGCAAGTAACCATTATGAAAACCAGCGGTTTAATTGACTCAACGCCGTTTATATTGCTCACCTCTAAAGACCCTGCGCAATGGGAAAAATACAGCGTGATCGCTACTGACTTAGGCTTTAGCATTACCCCAAATAAAGGCGTAGAAAGCCAAGTAGAGCAGCTTGATATTACTTTTGCTAATAACGAGCAAGGGCTTGCAAAACTGGTAGTTAAAGATAACTCAGGCCAGCTGTCTGCGTTTACATTTAGCAATGCACAGGTTAATACTGAGCTTGATAAAACAACTTTTGAATTTACCCCGCCAGCGGGTGTAGAAATAGACGATCAGAGTAACGGTGAGTAATTTAGGATTTAACTTTGGGCCCGATGTGCGCCCACTCGCTGCGCGTATGCGCCCTTTATCGCTTAACGATTATATAGGGCAGCAACATTTACTAAGTAGCGACAAACCGCTGCATCAAGCCATTGTTGCAGGGCGTTGCCATAGTTTAATTTTATGGGGCCCGCCAGGGGTAGGTAAAACTACGCTGGCGCAAATTATTGCCAACCATGCCGACGCTGAACTAATTCAAATGTCGGCAGTAACCGCTGGCGTAAAAGATATTCGCGATAGCGTAACCCAAGCTCGCGATAACTTACAAAGCCGTGGTCAGCGCACTTTGATGTTTGTTGACGAAGTACACCGCTTTAATAAGTCTCAGCAAGATGCGTTTTTACCCCACATTGAAGATGGCACTTTTATATTTGTTGGTGCCACCACCGAAAATCCGTCGTTTGCGCTTAATAACGCGATTTTGTCTCGCGCAAGGGTGTATGTATTAAAATCCTTGCAAGAAAGCGATTTATACACAGTAATAGAGCGCGCACTCAAACAAGACGAACAACTTAGCCAAAAGCAAATCGTGATTGCAGATAACGCCAAACAAGCGCTGTGCCAAGCAAGCGGTGGCGATGCTCGTAAAGTGCTTAATTTACTCGAGCAAGCAGTCGATTTAACTACTGAGCAAAACGGCAAATACAACGTAGACGAACAGGTACTCAGCCAAGTTCTTCCCACGCATTTAGCTAAATACGATAAAGGCGGCGATGAATTTTACGATTTAATTTCGGCGTTTCATAAATCGGTGCGAGGCAGTTCGCCCGATGGTGCGCTTTATTGGTACTGCCGTATTTTAGCCGGTGGCGGCGACCCGCTTTATGTTGCAAGGCGCTTATTAGCAATTGCTACAGAAGACATCGGCAACGCCGATCCGCGCGCAATGGAAGTGGCTTTAAACGCATGGGATATTTTTCAGCGTGTTGGCCCAAGCGAAGGTGAGCGCGCCATTGCACAGGCCACCTTATATTTAGCCAGTGCACCTAAAAGTAATGCGGTTTATATGGCGTTTAATCAAGCCAAACAGGACGCTAAAAACGAGCCAAGCTACCCGGTACCAGAGCATTTACGTAATGCCCCCACCAATTTAATGAAAGACTTAGGGTATGGCGCAGAGTATCGTTACGCGCATAACGAAGAAGGCGCATTTGCTGCTGGCGAAAAATACCTACCGCCAGAAATGGATGGCAAACAATACTACCAGCCAAGTGATCGTGGACTTGAGCAAAAAATTAAACAAAAGCTCGATTATTTAAAAGAGCGCGACGCACAAAGCCCAATAAAACGTTATGAGCATGATTAAACTTTACATGATGATAGCCCTTGGCGGAGCGTCAGGAGCCTGTTTACGGTTTTTTATTAGCGAAACCATGCTAAAACTCCTCGGTAGGGGATTCCCTTTTGGCACGTTGACGGTTAATATTCTGGGTTCATTGTTGATGGGCATTTTATACGGTTTAATAGATAAACAAGTTATTGCCGTCAGTCCTGCTAAAACCCTCATCGGAATTGGCTTTTTAGGTGCGTTAACCACCTTTTCAACATTCTCAATGGATTCGTTGTTGTTATTACAACAAGGTCACTTTATTAAGATGGCCCTCAATATCATCTTAAACGTGATGGTGTGTATTTTTATGGCTTGGCTGGGCCTTCAGCTAGTAATGCAAAAAGGTTAAAAAACTAACATGTTAGATTCTAAATATTTACGTCAAGATGTCGAACAAACTGCAGCACGTTTAGCCGCACGTGGTTATGAGCTAGATGTAGCGGTAGTGACTGAACTTGAAGAAAAACGCAAAACATTACAAGTAAAAACGCAAGAACTTCAAAGTCAACGTAACGCCAGTGCTAAAGCCATTGGCCAAGCAAAAGCAAAAGGCGAAGACGCACAACCATTGCTAGACGCAGTTGCTAACTTAGGCAGCGAATTAGACGCAGCTAAAGCTGAGCAAGACGAAGTGCTAGAAGCAATTAAACAAATTGCCTTAGCAATTCCAAATTTACCGGATGAGTCGGTACCAGAAGGCGCTGACGAAGACGACAACGTAGAAATTTTAACGTGGGGTACACCTAAAAAGTACGATTTTGAGGTAAAAGATCACGTTGACGTAGGGCAAGACCTAAACGGCCTAGACTTTGAAATGGGCGTTAAAATTAGTGGCGCACGTTTTACCGTAATGCGCGGCCAAGTAGCGCGTATGCACCGTGCACTTACCCAATACATGCTAGACACCCACACAGATAAAAACGGCTACACAGAAATGTATGTACCGTACTTAGTGAATAGCGCAAGCCTATACGGCACAAGTCAATTACCAAAGTTTGCGGGAGATTTATTCCACACATTAGGCTTAGTAAACGATGATGGCGAGCAACAAGCTGGCTTTAGCTTAATTCCTACGGCAGAAGTACCGCTTACAAACAGCGCCCGTGATGAAATTTACGAAGAAAGCGATTTACCAATTCGCTTAACAGCGCACACGCCATGTTTTAGAAGTGAAGCAGGCAGCTACGGTCGCGATACACGCGGTTTAATCCGTCAGCACCAGTTTGATAAAGTAGAGCTTGTACAGCTTGTGAAACCAGAAGATTCAATGCAAGCACTCGAAGAGCTAACAGGCCATGCTGAGCAAATTTTACAAGCGCTAGAATTGCCATACCGTAAAGTGATTTTATGTATGGGCGACATGGGCTTTGGCGCAGCTAAAACATACGATTTAGAAGTATGGTTACCAGCACAAGATACCTACCGTGAAATTTCATCATGTTCAAACATGGTTGATTTCCAAGCACGCCGTATGCAAGCACGTTTTCGTCGTGAAGGTGCTAAAAAACCAGAGCTTTTACACACACTAAACGGCTCAGGTTTAGCGGTTGGCCGTACACTAGTTGCGATACTAGAAAACTACCAACAAGCCGATGGTTCAGTAGTCGTACCAGAAGTATTACGCCCATACATGGGTGGACTTGAAGTGATTGGTAAAGCTTAAGGTTTAGCTGTCAGCTGTCAGCTGTCAGTTTTTAGCTATAAGCTTTAATTAAGAAAGCCGCTGTTTTAACGAACAGCGGCTTTTTTGTGGGTAAAAGGCTAAAGGGAAAAGGTTCGAGGTTAAAGGTAAAAGCTGAGATATTAATTCGCAGTGAAATTCATTGTGTAAGAATCGGCTTCATACATTATCGGCGCTATTTTTGTGTAAGGCGTACTTTAACACGTGACACATAATTAAAAACTTTTGCTGGTTTTATAATCTCGAAAATGGGCTTACAACACCATTGGCTCCTTGCTGTAAAACATGAGTATATATTTGGGTTGTTCGCACATCACTATGGCCTAATTGTGCCTGAACTGTGCGAATATCAGCGCCACTTTGCAATAGGTGCGTTGCAAATGAATGGCGTAAGGTATGTGGTGTAACGTGTTTCCTAATTTTTGCATCGTTAGTAGCCTGTTTAACAGCGCGTTGTAATTGTTTTTCATCAATATGATGACGCCTCAGCTGCTTACTCTCAGGATCAAGACTTAATTTATGTGATGAAAATAAATATTGCCAACCTAACTGTTTGTTATGGTTTGGATATTTTTTACGTAACAAATGCGGCATGTAAGCACCACTATATAAGGGGTTTTTCTGATCTAATTGCAGGTAACTATCAACTAATTGTATTTGAGAACGTAATTGCGGTATGAGCTCTACTGCAAGCGTAACAACACGATTTTTACCTCCTTTGCCATCCCAAATTCGAATGCAGTTATAGTCAAAGTCAATATCGTGTACTCGTAAACGCAGTACCTCCATTAATCGCATACCACTGCCATAAAGTAATCCACAGGGTAAATAATGCTTTGCAGAGCATACTTTAAAAAAATTATTTATTTCCTGCTGCGTTAAAACTACCGGTAGTTTAGTTGCTCGTTTGCTCTTAATAAAACCTAATGATAATGAGAGTGGCTTTTTAATCACTTCTTTAAATAAAAAGCTCAACGCATTTAAGGCTTGTGTTTGAGTATTAGGAGCAACATTTTTTTGGTTGACTAAATGATTTAAAAAAAGTTCGACCTCATTACCTCCCATCGTTGTAGGGTGCCTCATAGAGTTAAAACGAATAAACGAAGCTATCCAGTATAAATACGCTTTAACGGTACTTTTAGCATAACGCTTTAGATACATTTGTTCGGCTATCATAGTTAAAAAAGGTGATTTCATGTTATGAATCTCCAGTAAAAGTCAACTGTATATATAGACAGTGTGTGTTGTTTTGTCCAATATTACTGAACTCCACCATTTCGGTGTATTTCGCCATTTATAAAACATGAGTGAAGCTAACTAATTGTTTACAGGTATTTATTTGAGGGCTAAGATAAATGCATTGTAATATATGGACATTTGTCGTTTTATAAACCGATAAATGTCGTAGACAAAATTGTTATACCTGAGGTCGTATGATTGAGAACGTAACTTCATCTGATAGCTATCTTTACCACTATACAAGTACGGATGTTGCTCTTGAGTACATAATCGCCAATCACACACTTCAATTTAGTAGCTATGTCGGGACTAACGACCCTAAAGAGAGCAAATCGTGGGAGTTTGATTTAGGAACAAATGGTGGCACTGATTTGGGCAAGTATAAGATGTCTGAAATGTCAGGGTGGCTATCAGTAGCGTTGAAGGGAAAAGCAAAAATAGCCTGTTTTTCAATGGATTCCAAAGGACTTTCAGGGAATCATATGCAGGACATTTTTAGGAGAGGGTTTAGTAAGCCTCGCATGTGGGCGCAGTATGCTGACAAGCATGCAGGTGTTTGTCTTGTTTTTGATAGAAAAAGGCTAAACGAGTTAGTTGAGGAAAGATTTTCAAGTGAACATCTAGTGTTGAGTGGTCCTGTGACATATACCAATCGTGAGGTCATTCGGAATCTTTATAATCCAGATGAACAGCAGTACACCATAAACTTAGATCACCTGGAAACAGTAGGTCAGGAAAGGTACGTGATGGATCACCTGAATACGCACTACAAAAGGCTATTCTTTGAGAAAATGGAAGACTGGAGAGATGAATCCGAGTGGCGGATTGTTGTTTTTTCCAAGAATAATGAGAATCTCTATCTGGACTATAAAGACGCATTGGTCGGGATAGTTTTCGGAGAGAATACTAGTGAAAAGGGCATACAGGACATCATGGATGCCACTGAGACTTGGGGAGTTCGATGTATGGGCCTGAAATGGAAAAACTGTAGTCCTTGGTATGATTATGGAAACCTTCGATACATGCCTGGCATAAAGAACTCCCCTTGGGGTAACTCGATAAGAAGGGTATAACAAATTGCTGCACGCGGAAAAATTACTCGCTACGCTCCTAATTTTCCGGTGAGCAAAGCGTTATAGCGCAGTCAAAGGACTGCATTTATCAATAAATGGAAGTATTAATTAAATGAATGTTGAAGAAGTTTTTGGGGTTAGTGGTAAGCAAGTTGAGAGTTATGTAGAAAGAGAAACCAAAGGGGTCAAATCTTGACTTCAGACATCAGAACTTAAATTTTTCCAAGCGGCTTAATTTAAGCCATTATATTCCTCTAAAAGCGCAGCGTCTCTTATCCTCTTTGTGAATAAATATCTTCATTAAAAAGTACTCAGATAACAATTGAGCGTAATTAGTTAAGTTCTAACTATTTGTTAAATATTAAATTATCTTTGGATTTTTCTTCCTTATAACTTACTCTATGTACCTCATTGGCAGATTAATAAGTTGGCGTCATATGCCAAAGGATATTTATGAGTACTAAAAGTAGACGATTACGCAAGAAGTTGTATTTAGATGAATTTGCTATTCTAGGATTTGAATTTACTTGTAATTTAAATGTAACAGAAGGAGAGTTTGATTTATTACTAGATGAGCTTTTAGAATTTATTGATAAAAGAAAACTTTGTATTGCTGGTGGAGGTGATTGTAAGTCATTCAGTGGCTTTATTTGTTCTGTTCATCGTTATGGTTCGGCGACTAACCAAGATAGAGAAGACGTTGAGCTTTGGTTAAAGTCTAAAGAAAACATTTCAAATATTGTTGTTAGTCAGCTAGTTGATGCAAACTACGCAGTGTAATGATTTATCTAAAATTATTTGGTTGAAGACCAAAATGAGCAAATATTAACTTCACATATCAGAACTTAAATTTACAAAAGCGGCTAAAAAGCCGTTATTTTGCATATTAAGCACAGCATGATAAATCGGGTTGCCCCAAGTCAATTCATCATTTTTGTCGGATGGCGTGGCTTCGCCACTTATCCGACCTACGTTAAAAGGTAGGTTGGTTAAGCCGAAGGCGCCACCCAACAGAGTTCTAATTTAGGTGCACAAGTTGATGATTTAATTAATTTAGTTACTAATTTATGTGTTTATAACCCTCTAAAAGCAGCGAAGTTTTCATGAATGTCATTAGTAACACTACAATAATCACTGACTCTTGAGCTTAATTGTAAAAGAGCGAAGTAAGGTTGAAGTTTTAACGTCATGGTTCTGTCGAGCTTGGTATATAAATTGTACTTATATTATTCAACAGCTTTTAAGCGTTTTGTTATGGCTTGTAATTTATCTTCTAGTGTAAAAGACAGGATTAAGGTTTCTTCTACAATTTCTTTCGTTTCATCAACTAACCCTACTAGCTCCGACTCTTGCTCTTCATCTAAGCCTAGAGTGATCATTTTTGATTGTATAGCTTGAGATAAGTCATTAACGAGTATTTTTATTTGTTTATCTTGCTCAGAGCATAGCTTTTTTATTGTACTAAAATCATCAGCAAGTTGACTTTTTAGAGTGTTTAAAGCTTGTTGGCGAATGTTGGCTTTTTCTAATTGTTGTTCAATAAATTCTATCCGGCTTTCTATAATGGTAAGCAAAATAGCAAAGTTATCTCGAAGGCGACCAAGTAAGCCTTCATCCTTTGTATTTATTCCCTTTACAAGCATTGAACAAGCAGGCGCGTTAAATAATAAATTAGAGCTAAATGGAACTATTCGCTTGGCTCTTCTGCCTAGTTCTAGAATTTCTTTTTCCAAGTCAGAAATAGTTTGTTTT
Source organism: Pseudoalteromonas sp. SiA1 (assembly GCF_018732205.1). Lineage (NCBI taxonomy): Bacteria > Pseudomonadati > Pseudomonadota > Gammaproteobacteria > Alteromonadales > Pseudoalteromonadaceae > Pseudoalteromonas > Pseudoalteromonas sp. SiA1. The sequence goes on from NZ_CP076084.1 coordinate 1,475,796, forward strand.
GGGAATTGGTGATATTGGTTTGCTACCCTAAACTCTACGCAACAGCTGGCGCCTGCATTAGTAAAATAGCGCTGTACGTTAGCAAATAATGTGTCTAAATCCGTTACCTCAAGATTGTCAGTAAAAAATGTGACTAATTCTCCAAGTTCGCTTGCTTGTTGCATTGATGTAAAAGCGGTAGATGAAGCGACTTCGAACATTTCTTTTAGATTATTTCGCTCTGTAATGCGCAGTTCTACACGCTTTAATTTTTCGTTAAGTTCCTTAAAATCTACTGGCTTGGCAATATAATCATCACCGCCATAGCCATAAGCTGTGAGTTTGTCTTCACTCGATGTTAAGGCTGAAATAAATATAATTTCACAGTCGTCATACGCACCACATTCTTTTATTTCTTTAACCAAGTCGTAACCCGTGAAATCATTACTAAGTAAAATATCCATTAGGACTACTTGAGGCTGATGTTCCTCCATTAAAGCTAATATAGGCTCGCTGCCATCAGATGAGGTAATGTCATGTTGCTTAGATAGGACCATTTCCATGATATTTCTATTTTGGGGGTTATCATCAACGGACAATATTTTCACATGCTCTCCTAAATTTAACTACTCTCATCCTTCTTCAATATAATAGCCATGGAAATGGCTACCCGCAAATAATCGGCTTATGTATATTTTTCATTACTTATTTAAGTGACACAACTTGAAGACTCAATTATGGTAGTTACTTAATTTATGTGTTTATAACCCTATAAAAGCAGCGAAGTTGTCATGAATGTCATTAGCAACACTACAATAATTACTGACTCATTAGCTTCGTGGCATAAGAGCCAATCGACGTTTCAATTTCAAGGTCATGACATAGCATATCATGTGCAAGGTAAAGAGGGCGCGCCGTGTTTATTGCTGATTCATGGTTATCCAACTGCAAGTTGGGATTGGCATAATCAATGGGCTGCGCTAACACAGCACTTTAAGGTGTCTACCCTCGATATGCTGGGTTTTGGTTTTAGTGACAAACCTCAAAATGTTACTTACACCATAAATATGCAAGCTGATTTACTGACATATTTTTTAAAGATGTTTAATGTAAAGGCAACGCATATTTTAAGCCACGATTATGGTGATACGGTAGCCCAAGAGCTACTTGCTAGAAGCAATTTAAATGAGCCGCATGCCATAAAAATACAAAGCGTTTGCTTTCTTAACGGTGGGTTATTTCCAGAAACACATAAACCGGTATTATTGCAAAAGTTGTTACTTAGCCCTATAGGTGCTTTAGTGTCGCGACTTGCAAACTATAAAAGCTTTAAGCGTAATTTTGATAATATATGCGCTACACCACTTGCTGAGAAAGAGCTCAAGGAGTTGTGGCAGTTAATTGCGTATAAACAGGGCAAGCCAGTTATGGCAAAACTGATTTATTACATCACAGAGCGTAAATTACATCGCGCTCGTTGGGTGAGCGCTTTACAACAAGCAGATATACCCATGCGGTTAATTTGCGGTATGGACGACCCTGTTTTGGGCCGTCATATGGTTAAACGATATCGCGAATTAATCATTAATCCAGATATTATTGAATTGGAAGGGGTAGGACATTACCCGCAATTAGAACAACCAAATCAAGTAACTCAGTCCTTCTTTGAGTTTCATAAGTTTAAATAAATGACTAATTTGGCGTTACCAGCATTAACTTTGCCTCTTTTCCATCCGTTAATATCGCTACATTACCTTCAGCAGTGACAAACACATCTCTGAGCCTGCCTGTGGCTTCTGGGAAAATATGAGTCTGGGTGTATTCACCATTCGCTAAATTAATACTGTAGAGCTTTTTATCGACCAATGTAGTAATAAGTACGTGGCGTTGCAGTGAAGGGAAGGCTGCATGGTTATCGCCATAATACGCCATGCCTGATGGCGCAATTGAGGGCGTCCAATCTACGGCTGGTTTAGCCATTCCAGGGTAGTCTCTAAAGGGAGAAATACGTGCTTGTGAATAATCGTCGCCGTTGGTGATTACTGGCCAGCCGTAATTGGTGCCAGCTGTTAAATAGTTGAGCTCGTCACCGCCTGCGGGGCCATGTTCGTGGCTAATAATTTGCTGTGTATCGTGATCATAAACCAAGCCTTGCAAGTTACGGTGCCCAAGTGAATAAATGGCATGCGCGTTAGCGTTTTTGTGACTAAGAAACGGGTTATCGCTTGGTATTGTGCCGTTTAAGTTTATGCGTAATGTTTTGCCAAGTTGACTGGTAATAACCTGTGCTTGCTCGCGGTAGTCAAAACCATCACCACTTGAAAATAATAAGGTATTATCAGGCAGCACAAGCGCGCGGCCAGAATAATGCTGCGGTGTGCCTTTATCGGTGGCGACTTTATAAATAATTTTTGGCGTTGAAAATTGCGCACCATCAAACGTGGCTTTGGCTATTACTAGCCTGTTTGCATCAAGCTCACCTTGGGCGTAAGTGAATATAATTTCTTTTGATTCACTGTAATTTGGCGAAAGCACTACATCAAGTAAACCACCTTGCCCTGCAACGTATAAGCCCTCGAAGTTTATTTTAACTCGGGTTTGTTGGTTGTTTTTAATGATAACAACATGGCCATCACGCTCGGTGATTAACCAGGTATTGTTTGGGAGTTTAACCATACTCCATGGTGAATTAAGCTCTGTTGCTAAAGTACTAGCTGTGTATTGCTGTGTTGGTAACTTTGCACTGGCGTGACAAGAAAACGCTAAAAGTGACAGTAGCGTAATACAACATAGAGATTGTTTACCCTGCAAGCCTTTGCTAGTGTAAGGAAAAAGTTTCATTTTAAGTTGAGATAACCATGCAGTTTTTAACACGTATACTCCCGTCATTTTTAGTTTCTTGGTTACTTACATTCACTCTCGCTAGCTTGTTTCATAGTCAATACGTTGTCAATCAATTAGTTAATGTAGGTGTAGTAGTGGGCTTTAATGACCGTGTTAACTTAATCCTTGAAGATTGGCTTGGCTTACTACCGACCTATGGCGCTATTATTGCGATTGCACTTGCCATCGCGTTTTTGGTTACTTGGTTTATTGCTAAAAAAATGAACAAGCAAGGTACACAACTATTTGTTATTGCTGGTGTGATGGCGTTTGCAACGGCGTTAATTGCGATTGAATCTATTATGAATATTACTATTATTGCAGGTGCAAGAGGTTGGGGTTTTTATGCGCAATTATGTGCAGGTGCAGTAGGGGGTTATGTATTTGCAAAACTTATTAAGGAAAATAAGCACAAGGCAGCGCATCACGGCTTTTAAGTCAGTATTGGCCTGCAATGTAAAAAGCTGCTATTAATATAGCGGCTTTTGTGTGTATAAATTACCTAGTGGTATTAAAAAATCAAACTAAACAGCTTGTAACCACTTAAGCCAAAAATAAGCACTAACACCGGTAAAGTAAGTAAGTTTACCAACATTGAGTTGGTGTATTTGCCCATTACAGAGCTTTGATTAACTAGCCACACAAGGTAGGTGGTGACAATAGGCAGTAATAGGCCATTAGCTGCTTGGGCAAAAATTATCACGGCAACAGGGTCTAAACCCAGAGACGCCACGGCTGCACCAAATAATAAAATAACAATGGCGACACTTTTAAAGCGGGTGTTATCCATTTTATTTGACCAACCTAACATGCCACATACTGCATATGCACCGGCAAGGGGAGCTGTTATTGCGCTGGTTAAACCTGCTGCAAATAAGCCAATAGCAAAAAAGTAATGGGCAGCATCGCCAAGTAATGGCTCAAGTTGTACCGCCATGTTGGCAGCGCTAATTTGCCCTGCATCTGTGCCATAAAATGCCACTGACGCGGTTGATAAAATTGCCAGCGTGATCACGCCACCTAAGGTGATAGACACACCCGTATCTATATTAGTTTGCTTAATAACTTTTTGCTTATCACTTTTGCTGTCGTGTCTTGCAGCTAAAACACCTGAGTGTAAAAATAAGTTATACGGCACTATGGTGGTGCCCACTAATGCCAATACCGTGGTAATTGAACCCTCAGGCATACTAGGAATAAACCCTGCTAACACATCATTCAGAGAGGGAGCAGCCATAACTAACGTAGAGATAAACACTAGGCTCATTAAAATCACTAATAAAATAAGCGCGTTTTCAACGACTTTGTGTTTACCGCTGTAAAGTAACACCGCACTTAAAAATGCAATGAGTGGCGTCCAAAGCTGGGCATTAACATGAGGAAATATTTCAATTAATCCCATGCTGGCACCGCTAAGGTTGCCAGCCTCGTAGGCGGCACTACCTACTCCAATGGCGCTGATCACTAAAAATATAGCGAGAGATTTAAATAGGGGCGTTTCAATGTGAGCTCTTAGCGCTTGCGCTAAATCTTGCCCGGTGGCTACGCCAAGGCGCGCCGCCATAGATTGTAATAATATGGTGGCAATAACTGAAAACAGTAATGTCCATATTAGTGCAAAACCAAAGTTTGCACCTGCCACGCTGGCAGTCGTAATAGTCCCTGGTCCAATGAAGGCAGCGGTGACGAGTAGTCCTGGTCCTAATCGCATAATTGACCTTAATAGTACTTTTGTATATTGCTATTTAAAGTTACATCTAACGTTTTATAACGCGATGCCTGTATTATTGCTGCCACTTATATTAAGTGCCTTGCAGCGATAGCCGCCCCTTGGCAAACCCTTTTTTAATGATAATCATATGTTAAAAAAGGTCGCGTAGCATACCAACTTATATATAAATTTAAAGGGGGTGTGGCGCGTTTGCGCAAAATTAGTACAATCAACAAATAAAAGTAATAACTGCTTACCTCAGTTTAGGGCTTATTTAACGGCTTAGAGAATGACTTAATAACCTTAAATTGTTCACAGGTTTATGCCAATAACTATAGGCACTATAAACGCTTTGCACGCACTGTATTCACGCAAAGGGTTTGAATGCCCTAAATATCAACCCATTTATGCCATCACGGCTTTAATGGCCTCTAAGCCTTTTCGCAAAGTGCTGGCATCGGTTGCATAATTAATGCGAATGCACTGGTGTTTGTGTGCCCAAGCATCATCAATACCAATAAAAAAATTATGCCCGGGAATAATATAAACATCCTGTTCTTTGAGCTTTTGGTAAAGTTGTTCGCTGGTTATTTTGCCTCTTTAAACCACAGCCACATAAAAAATGCGCCTTCTACTTTGTGTAAGTAAACGGGGAGGTGGGCAAATATTTCATCAAACAAGTTCATTGCTGTTTGTGCTTTTTCTCGATAAAAAGGCAGCACTGAATTTTTACACAGCGGGAGGAGTTCATCTTCATTAATTAGGCGTGTTACTAAACTTGGGCCAAAACTGTTAGGCGATAAAACCATACTGCCATTTACACGGCCAATGGCTTTAATTATGTCATTGTTAGCCACTACAATACCGGTTCGCAACCCCGGTAGGCCAAGCTTTGAAAGCGACATGCATAAAATAATGTTTGAGTTCCAGGTTAAGTTTACATCGGTATAAATACACCCAGGGAATGGGTCGCCGTAGGCGTTATCAATGATCAGTGGGATATTATATTGCTTAGCCAATAAATCGAGATGATGTACTTCTTCATCAGTAATGACATTGCCTGTAGGGTTAGTAGGGCGAGACACACACAGTGCGCTAATGCTGCTGTCGCTTGCTAATACTTGCTCAACAGCTTTAAAGTCAATGATATATTTAAATTGGTTTGAGCCACTTTCAGTATTTAAAATTTCGATATCGGGCTTTATTGCTACAAACATATCGTCAGTTAAGCCTTGATCTGCATAGCCTACATATTCAGGTGCCAGCGGAAATAAAACCTTTTTATGGCTTCCATCAGGCATACTGCCAGCTAACAGATTAAATAACACAAAAAAATTGGCTTGGCTGCCATTACCAAGCGCTATATTATTTGCGGTTAAATCCCATGAGTATTCACTTTTTAGTTGCTTGGCCAGAGCTGCACGAAATGCATCATTACCTGTTGGGCCATCGTAAAGTCCAAATACGTTGGAAAGTGTATTATTAGCAACAAGCTTTTGTAACTCATTGATAAAAATATCATTAACCTCAGGCACTAGGGCCGGATTACCACCACCGAGCATAACAATATTTGGATTATTACTGTTTTTAGCATCGCCTAAATCTTCCATTAACTGAGTAATACCATTAGGTTGAGTAAATTTAGTGCCGAAGTTTGAGTAATCCATAATGACCGTGTGCCTTAAAAAATGATAAGTTAGTGTAAATTAACACTATGAATTTGATATTGAAAAATTTTCACCGATTAGATTACTATAGCCATAACCCGCTATAATCGTTTTTCATATTTTAAGTAGGGCAGCCTTATCAGCAACCTTGAATCACACACTAAAACACCTTTAAACACCAAAGCAGACGATTCGGTTATTACTGATACGATTCTTAAAATTGCCACTTTTAACTTGTTTAATTACCTTGAGCCGCCTAATGCCTATTATGAATTTGAACGCATATACACCGCAGAGCAGTGGGCTAGAAAGCAGCGTTGGCTTGTAAATTACTTAACCGAACATCAGCCTGATGTGATTGGTTTTCAAGAAGTATTTAGTATTGAGTCGCTTAAAGAATTAGTTAAAGATCAAGGCTATACGTACTTTGCCGTGGTAGATGAGCCTCAGGTAATCGACGACTTTATTTACAAACGCCCTGTAGTAGCGCTTGCTGCTAAATACCCCATCGTTGAAGTGGCAACTGTTGAGCATGACCATGAGCTTGCTAAAACCCTTGGTTTAACTGAGGATTTTACATTTAGCCGAAAGGTGCTTAGAGCTACAATAACTTTACCGCATATCGGCAACACGGATTGTTATGTGGTGCATTTTAAGTCTAAGCGCTCAATGATAGAGCTTGATGAGCAAAACAAAGACCTCACACCCGAAAAAAATATTATCGAGCTATTAAAGGCCGATATAGCTGGGAGTTGGGGCTCAACTATTCAGCGCGGCAGTGAAGCCACATTACTGATGATGGACATCATTGCGCGCCGCGAATCTACACAAAACCCAATGGTTTTAATGGGCGATTTTAACAACGACTTAGCTGATGGCGTTTTAAGCCATTTACTAACAAATACACTGCGCTTTGCCCCCACGTTTGACAGTAAAACTTACCTTGCAAAATATTGCCTTAACGACGCATGGCAGTTATTTGCAAAGTCGCAATTAAATTTGGCTAATCAAAATAATGAAAATACAGTGGATTTAAAGCGAAAGCCTACGCATTATTTTGGCGCGAGCAGCTCAGTGCTTGACTACATTTTGTTGTCTTGCGAGTTTGACTCAAGTTACGACGACAGCTTTTTTGAGGTGAGCCATTACCATACTTACGATCGTCATTTAATTAACCCTGAATTTGAGCGTGATGATTTAAGCACAGATCATGGCGTGGTATTGATTAGCTTAGCATTAAGGTCGTAGCGGGTTTTGTTACTATAAATAGTAAGCTAATCTGCCGCTGACATAATTAATATTAAGGCGCTCAGTAGGTGCCTTGATGTTTTCCCTTTCTTTTATCCTGCTGTTTTAAAAAATCACTAATAATTAGTGCATTAACCCTAATTTATATTGATCCACATCATCTTTATTAACGGTGAGAGTGGTAGATTAGTGACGCTGGATTTTTAAGTTCGTTTAAATCGCTTATTACAACTACCCTTGTTGTACTTACAAAGCAGGGTTGCTTTTATATAACAAATAGCGTGCTGTATCCTAAAAATTTTTACCTTGACTACCCTCACTTACATTACTTTATACATACATGGAGTTTTAGCACATGACAATTAAATCAACGTTCAAATCTTTGAGTAAGCTCGCTGTATTGATCATTGTGGGGGGGGCTGGCTGGTATGCTTGGCAAACCTTGCAGCCTACATCATTTGCTGAACAACTCCCTGACAGTGTTGCCTATGGGAATGGGCGAATTGAAGCGACTGAGTACGATATTGCTACAAAATTACCGGGCCGCTTAGTTGACGTTATGGTGCAAGAAGGCGATATGGTTAAAGCGGGTCAAACGCTAGCGGTTATTGACACTGATGATTTAAATGCACAGTTACGTGAAGCTCAGGCGGGACTTCGTGTTGCCAATGAGTCTCGTAAATACGCATTAGCGATTGTAGAGCAGCATAAAAGTGAGCTTAATTTTGCACAAACTGAATTGCGCCGCTCTGCAAAATTATTGGAAAAAGGCCATATTTCAAAAGAAGTGGTAGATCAACAACGAACCACCTCTGCTATTGCGCAAGCTGCTTTAACCGCGGCAAACGTAAAAGTTGTGCAGTCGGATGCTGAAATAGAAGCAGCGCAGGCACGTATTGAGCGATTACAAAGCAACATAGCCGACAGCACGCTCAAAGCACCAATCAATGGACGTATATTGTATCGATTAGCTGAGCCTGGCGAAGTGCTTGGCAGTGGTGGCAAGGTTTTATCGTTATTGGATTTAACCGATGTTTATATGAGTATATATTTACCAACAGCGCAAGCGGGCAAGGTAACAATAGGCTCACAAGCGCGCATTGTTATTGATGCTGTTGCCGAGTATACATTGCCGGCTAAAGTGACGTTTGTATCTGCACAGGCGCAATTTACCCCTAAATCGGTAGAAACCCGAAACGAGCGCGATAAACTGATGTTTAGAGTTAAGGTAAAGCTCGATTCGCAGTTATTAAAAGATCATATCAAACAAGTAAAAACAGGGGTGCCAGGGCTTGCTTATGTGTTGCTAGCACCTGAAAAAAATTGGCCTACGTCATTACAGGTACGAGTACCTGAATAATGGATAACGACGATAAAAACATTCAACAGCTATCACGTGAAAGTGTGGCTACGCTTACTAAGGTGAGTCATCGCTATGCTAATAATCGCGTGCTGGACAACATTAGTATTTCATTACCTGCCGGGAAAATGGTCGGGTTTATAGGCCCTGATGGCGTAGGAAAATCAAGCTTGCTGGCACTTATAGCGGGGGCAAGGGCGATTCAAGAGGGGGAGGTTGAGGTATTAAACGGCAATATGCGCAGCAGTGGTTTTCGTAATACGGTGTCGCCACGCATTGCTTACATGCCTCAAGGGCTTGGCAAAAATGTGTATCCAACACTTTCTGTGTTTGAAAATATAGATTTTTTTGGTCGTCTATTTTCTCAAAATAAAGCTGAGCGCAAACAACGAATTAATAACCTTTTAAAAAGTACAGGCTTAGAGGCATTTGCCGATCGCCCCGCAGAAAAGCTCTCTGGCGGGATGAAACAAAAACTCGGTTTGTGCTGCGCACTGATCCATGACCCTCAATTATTAATTTTAGATGAGCCAACTACCGGAGTTGATCCGCTATCGCGTCGTCAATTTTGGCAATTAATAAACAGTATTCGCGCTGAAAATACACAAATGAGCGTACTGGTTGCGACCGCCTACATGGAAGAAGCCGATGATTTTGATTGGCTAGTCGCTATGGACGATGGAAAAGTAATCGGTACGGGCAGCCCACAAAACCTGAAAGCGCAAACTAATAAAGAATCGCTTGATGAAGCCTTTATAGCATTACTTCCTGAAGAAAAGCGCCATGATCATCAGCGGTTAGTTGTGCCACCTCGTAAACAAGACTTAAACACAACTCAGTTCGCTATAGAAGCAAATGGATTATGTAAAACATTTGGCGATTTTACCGCCGTTAACAAGGTGAGCTTGAGTATTGAACAAGGTGAAATTTTTGGCTTTTTAGGCTCAAATGGCTGTGGAAAAACCACCACAATGAAAATGCTTACCGGGTTACAACCCACAACCAGTGGCGAAGCAAAATTGTTTGGTGAAAAGGTCGATGCCAATAACATAGAAAGCCGCAAACGCGTTGGTTTTATGTCGCAAGCGTTTTCGCTTTATAACGAGCTTACAGTGAAGCAAAACTTGGTATTGCATGCGCGTTTATTTCACTTACCTGCAGAGAAAATAGAGCCGCGCGTTAAAGATTTAATTACTCGGTTTAACCTTAAAAAATACAGTGACGATTTTCCTACCGATTTGCCCCTAGGTATTCGCCAGCGTTTATCGCTTGCTGTTGCGGTAGTACATAGCCCTGAAATGCTCATACTTGATGAGCCCACATCGGGGGTAGACCCCGTTGCAAGGGATGACTTTTGGCAGCTACTCATAGAGCTTTCGCGCGAACAAGGCGTGACTATTTTTATTTCGACTCACTTTATGGATGAAGCGGCACGTTGCGATAGAATTTCGTTAATGCATGCAGGTAAAATACTTGCCAGCGATACGCCAGCTGCACTGTGCCAAGCGCGTAATACCGACACACTAGAAGCTGCCTTTATTGAATATTTAGAAGAGGCGGTAAATGCAGCGGGAGCAAGCTCGGCGATACAAGCATCGATAACGGATAAACCCAAAGCATTGGCTACAGCGCCCGCTACTCGTAAAAATAACACTAACCCCACATTTAGTTTGTTGCGGTTATTTGGTTATGCGCATCGCGAAACGCTAGAGTTATGGCGCGATCCTATTCGCCTAACGTTTGCTTTGCTGGGCTCGATAATTTTGCTGTTTATTTTAGGTTATGGCATTACATTTGATGTTGAAGATTTAAGCTTTGCGGTACTAGATCAAGACCAATCACCCGAGAGCCGCAACTACATTCAAAATATGGCAGGTTCGCGTTACTTTATTCAAAAAGCAGATATTAAAAGCCCGCAAGAACTTGATAAACGAATGCGCAGTGGTGAGTTAAGCGTGGCCGTTGAAATTCCACCTAACTTTGCTCAGCAATTTAAACGCGGCCGTAAACCTGAAATTGTAGTGTGGATTGATGGTTCTATGCCGTTTAGGGCAGAAACGATTAATGGTTATATGAGCGGCGTGTATTACAGCTATTTAACCAACTTATCTTTGCGCACTTATGCACAAGTACCAAACTTAGTGCCAGCTAATATTGAATCTCGCTATCGTTATAACCAAGATTTTAAAAGCATTGAGGCCATGGTGCCGGCGGTTATTCCACTACTATTGGTATTTATTCCTGCAATATTGATGGCGCTTGGCGTAGTGCGCGAAAAAGAGTTGGGTTCAATCATAAACTTATATGTAACACCGGTTAATCGGCTGGAATTTATTATTGGCAAACAGCTGCCTTATATTTTAGTGAGTATGATTAGCTTTTTTGGCTTAGTTGCACTTGCTATTACTGTGTTTGGTGTGGCGCTAAAAGGCAGCTTTTGGGCGCTTAGTTTGGCTGCATTATTATACGTTACAGCGACTACCGGAGTGGGGCTGTTAATTTCGGCTTTTACAAAAACACAAATTTCAGCACTGGCAGCCACTACGGTGGTTGTGTTAATGATTGCCGTTAACTTTTGTGGGCTAATTGACCCTGTTTCTTCCTTGGAAGGGTTTGGGGTGATTATTGGCAAACTGTTTCCGACCACCTACTTTTTAGAGGCGTGTCGGGGGGTCTTTAATAAAGCGCTTAATTTTTCTGATTTATCAGCCCAGCTACTGCCTTTATTCGCTTTTATACCAGTGCTGACTCTGGCCAGTGTATTTTTACTTCCAAAGCAGGACAAATAGCCATGCAACGTCGCGGAAACATTATTAATTTAGGTATTAAAGAGTTGCGTAGTTTATGGCGTGATAAGGTTTTACTGCTATTTGTTTTTTTCGCTTTTACTGGGCTGATTTATGTAGTGGCTTCAGCCACGTCGATAGAGTTAAATAATGCACCAATTGCAGTTGTTGATCACGACCAATCGCAATTATCCAAGCGTATTATTAATGCCTTTTATGAGCCTTACTTCAAAACGCCAGACAGTCTTTCATTGAGCGATGTTGACTCAGCTATGGATGATGGCCGTTATACTTTTGTGCTTAATATCCCGCCTTATTTTGAGCGTGATGTACTTGCAGCTAATCAACCTACGATTCAAGTAAATATAGATGCTACGCGTATGTCGCAAGCATTTATTGGTGATAACTATATTCAAACCATTATTAACGGTGAAGTAAATGAGTTTGTGCAAGGTTATCGAACCGTTTATTCACTGCCAATAAAGCAATCGGCGCACATTATGTTTAATCCAAACATGACAAGTGTATGGTTTGGTAGCGTGATGGAATTGATGAACGTGATCACAATGATTTCGATTATTTTAACTGGCGCCGCGGTGATCCGTGAACGCGAACACGGCACATTAGAGCATTTATTAGTTATGCCATTGAGCCCCTTTGAAATAGTGATGGCGAAAATTTGGGCCAATGGGTTAGTGATTTTATTACTAACTGCGTTTTCATTATTTATTGTGATCGAAGGTTTATTACAAGTGCCTGTTCATGGCTCGCCAGGCTTATTTTTATTTGGCGTTGCTATTCATTTATTTGCGACCACATCACTGGGCATATTGTTAGGCACACAGGCGCGCACTATGCCGCAACTCGGGTTATTGATGATCTTAATTTTATTACCATTACAAATGCTCTCTGGCGGTGTTACGCCGCGAGAAAGTATGCCTGAGGTGGTGCAAAATATAATGTTATTGGCGCCAACAACGCATTTTGTAAAATTTGCTCAAGCTATTTTATACCGAGGAGCAGGGTGGGATGTAGTTTGGCCTTACTTTTTAGCATTAACTGTTATTGGCAGTGTGTTTTTTACTGTTGCATTAATGCGCTTTCGTAAATCAGTGGCGCAAGGTTAGGGTATTAAAATATAACGCGTGTTTTCAAAAAATGACTTTAAGATAAAGCCACCCGTTAATGTTAAAGCGCTAATGGGTGGCTATTGAAGTATGGGGGAGTGATACCATCCGCAATAATAATTAAGCGAATGGGGATGACTTAGTTTAGTCTTGGGTTAATTTCTAAAGGAGATAGCGTAATGGTCGCATTACTGCTTGCTCCTTTATATTCTTGATAGTCTTTGTTTTCAAACAGCGTGTAAAAAACATCAACATAATCGTCATTATTAGTAAACCACTCATCCGGCATTGCTTTAAGTAGTTCATTGGTCAGCTTAGGAATAATGGCATAACCTTGCGCTTGTAAATCAGGAATGCTCGCCATTACTTGCTCTGATATTTCTAATAATTTTATTGCTAGAGTTTTATAGTTGGTGTTGTCATCTTGTTCCATTAAGAGTAAATCAACCGCCTGCCAACGATAACGCTGCCAATGAATTAGCACCTGATTAGGGCTGTAATTAGTTTTGTCATGATCTAAATAAGGTAAATCAACGATATCTAATATTGGTTCATCTCGGGTCGGGTCTATACCCGTTACAATGGCATAAATTTCAGCACCACCTGAGATCCAAGGTTCTTTGTCATCTTCTAAGCGTATTTTTTTCAATACACTGGTTTGCAGGGGTTGTTCATTGCTTAACTGGTTTTGTGGACTAACCGTGCTTTTACTGAATTTGTTAGCAGATAAAATTCCTCTCATTACTGCAATACCCGCATCTTGTACTTTTTGTTGATCTAATTCGACAATAAAGACAGGTTGGGTCGGCATTTGGTCAACACTAAGATAATGAATGTCACCATACTGATCGAACGCTTCAATCTCGCTCCATTGCGTATCGTCACCAGCGGGTGCAAATGCAAATAAAGGGCGTTCGCCTTGCTGCCAAGCGCTAAGCATTTTATCGCTTGCCAAACGCACTTGTAACAAACTACCGGTGTTTTGTGGTAAACCTTTCAGTTGTTGTAACGCGTTGTTTGCTAAACGAGTATTTTGTTGTGTGTGCATACCTAAAGACGGTAGCTGATCCGCATTCAAAACCAGTTTATATTGGCTTAGCGTTTGTTTAAGATCAGCGTTTAATACACTGTAATTAAGCGCTATTTGTTTTGCGAAATTGCGTTTAATGGTGGCTACGTCTTTGTATTGCGCCAACTTAGCCAAGTTTTCACCTTTTTCGATTTCATATTGAGCTGAAAAAGCGGGCGCTGATACACAGTTCAATAGCGCTAAGGTTACCAAGCATTTGGTTATTTTATTCATCATATTCATTTTACCGTTCCGTTATCAGTAACACTATAAAACAACACTTAGAATAAATACTCAAATAAAAATTATAAAATACGTAATTAGTGCTGGTTTTAAGTTGCGTTCAGACTCTAAAAAAATACCAAGACGCTGTGATAGAGTAAGTTTTATATAAAGAATGAATCTATTACAAAAAATTATTTTACTAAAAAGTAATTACTATATACATCAGTGGCTTATCTTTGGCTTGATAGTTGCTGTAACTACTACTCTAATAACAACACAAAGGATTAAACAATGACCGATATAGCACATTCAGCGTTTATAGCATTTTATTTATATTTAATTATGATGTTAGTACAGTGGGCAGTGGCGACGTTTAGTAAAGCCAAACAGCCTGGGGCTGTACCAGGAAAAATAGATAAAGACCTATCTCATGAGAGTTTTATATTTAGAGCGCATCGCACCTTTCATAACACATTAGAAAACAGTGCGTTATTTATAGGAACGGTTTTATTTGCTTTTGTGATTAATTACCACAGTTCGGTTTTTGCAATCTGTATTTGGGTTTACGTTATTGCACGTTTAATTCATATGGCACTGTATTACGCCATTGCCACAGAGAAAAACCCCAGCCCGCGTAGTTACTTCTTTTTGATTGGTGTGATTGCAAACATTGTGATGTTAGTGCTGTTAGGACTGCGATTAGCTAGTTAAGTAAATGATTAAAGCGAAAAGCAGACAGTCTCTAGCTTTTCGCTTACTTATTTTATTGGGCTGGCTTTGTTCTTCGGGTCACAATAAAACACATTAATGAGCCTAATGTAACTAATACTACGCCTTGCCAAAATGCGTTGGTGAGCGATAGTGATAAGTAAATAGAGGCAAATAGCGTAGACAATACAGGAATAAAGTAAGACAAGGTGCCTAACAACACTAGGTTACCGCCAATGATTGCTTGGTTCCATAGTGCGTAACCTCCACCAATAACCATCCCTGCCAGCAATAAAGTAAAACTAGAATATACGTTAAACTCAAAGCTGGGTTCATTACTCAGTCCGTAACTTATCCATAAAGAGATTGCCGTGGTTGCAAAAAATACACTAATGGCATTTTTACCCTCGCTAAGTTTAACCGTTACACTGCAATACACAGCCCAAATAAACGCTGCTGCAAACGCCATAGAGTAGGGTAATGGGTTGTCGCTAATATTAGCGGTTAATACAGCCATAGATAAACCACTGTTGCCAGCAATACACCATGCAACGCCTAAAAACGCAATCAGTATGCTCGGGTAGACTAATACGCTTACTTTAGTGCGGTTAACAATAATCGAAAATAAAATGGTTAACGCTGGCCAAAGGTAGTTAATAATTGCCATTTCTAACGCTTGCTGGCGACTATTTGCAAAGCCGAGGGATAACGCTAAACACATTTCGTAAATAACAAATAAGCTGCCACCAAAGACTAAATAGCGTTTTGGGTAATTGCTTAGCCTTGGTACACCCATGACTAGTATTAAAAAAATCGCACTGACGCTGTAAATTAAAGCAGCACCGCCAATTGGGCTGAATAATTCTGATAAATCACGAATAAAGGCAGTTAAACTGCTCCAAAGTAAAATAGCGAACACCCCATAGAGGGTGTATTTATGTTTGCTTAAAAATGACATGGTGAATTGCTTGATGAATGATAAAAAGTCAGCCGCGAATGTGACATTTTAAAAACAGTGGGGCAAGAGGTAGACTATAAAATTCGACTAAATAACTATATATAGCTTTAAAATCAAATAATAAGTTTAATTTTAGTAAACAAGAGCAGGCTATAATAATGGCCCGCCCTCAATTAGTTTAATTACTCAACGCCAATAAAGCCGCCGGTTTGATGTGCCCAAAGAGCAGCGTAAATGCCGCCTTGGGCAATTAATTCATCGTGACTGCCTTGCTCTACAACGCCGCCTTCATCAAGCACGATAAGTCTGTCCATTTGTGCAATGGTCGATAATCGATGGGCAATGGCGATTACTGTTTTACCTGTCATTAAATCATCTAAGCTTGCTTGAATAGCCGCTTCTACCTCTGAGTCTAAAGCGCTGGTGGCTTCATCAAGTATGAGGATTGGTGCGTTTTTAAGTAGTACGCGTGCAATAGCAATACGTTGGCGCTGACCGCCTGACAGGGTGACCCCTCGTTCGCCTACTTGCGCATCAAAGCCTTTGTTGCATTTGCTGTCTTCTAAATCGGTTATAAAATCAAGGGCTTTGGCTTGCTTAGTCGCATCGAGCATTTCGGCTTCTGTGGCATCGGGTCTGCCGTATAAAATGTTATCTTTTACTGAGCGATGTAGTAGGGATGTATCTTGGGTAACCATAGCAATATAGCGGCGCAGGCTTTCTTGGCTTACATCCGTAATATTTTGGCCATCAATACTAATGCTGCCTTTGTCGGTGTCGTAAAAGCGCAGCAACAAGTTAACTAATGTGGATTTACCCGCGCCAGAGCGACCCACTAAGCCGATTTTTTCACCGGGTTTAATGTTTAAGTTTAATCCGTTTATTACGGGGCCACGGTTATTTTCATTCGCGGCTTTACCGTAGTTAAAATGTACATTATTAAAGTCGATTGCCCCTTGGGTGACCTGTAACGTTTCGGCTTCTGGTTTGTCAGCAACCGCAATAGGATTAGAAAGGGTGCGCATGCCATCAGCCACGGTGCCAATGTTTTCAAACAAGCTGCTAATTTCCCACATGATCCATTGGGCCATACCATTAAGCCTTAACGATAAACTCAATGCCACGGCAATCGCTCCTGCACTAATGGCGCTTAACGACCATAAATACAAAGACACTGCTGCTACCGAAAACACTAACAAATAGTTTAAGCTTTGAATAACCACGTTTAAGCTGGTGACCAAGCGCATTTGTTTATAAACAGGCTGTAAAAATACATCCATACTTTGTTTAGCGTATTGTTCTTCGCGTTGAGTATAGGAAAACAATTTAATGGTTGAAATATTTGTGTAGCTGTCGACGATACGGCCGGTCATTTCTGAGCGTGCATCAGCTTGTGAACTGGCAATACTTTTTAATCGGGGTACAAAGTAAATTTGCACGCAAATATACAATGCTAACCACACTAATAATGGCAACATTAAACGCCAGTCTGAGGCGGCCACTAAAAACACCATTGAGCCAAAATAAACAGCAATGTACATAAGTACATCAAGTAACTTAGTGACTGACTCACGTACTGCTAATGAGGTTTGTAATACTTTTGTAGCGATACGCCCAGCAAATTCGTTTTGATAAAAGCTGACACTTTGACGCAGTAGATAACGGTGTGCCAACCAACGAATCGACATCGGATAGTTGCCCAATAGCGATTGATGTAAAATAGCCGATCTAAAAAATACGACTACAGGCATGACGACTAAAAGCATTAAACCCATTTTTATTAGCGCGGATTGTTGCTGCGAAAACAGCTCTTCAGGTGTGTACTCGCCAAGCCAGTCAACCAGTTGGCCCATATAACTAAATAAAGAGACCTCTAAAATAGCGAGTAATGCGGCACTGAGCGACATCAGCACTAACGACAGTTCCATGCCTTTAGTGTAGTGACGACAAAATGCAAAAAGGGTTTTAGGAGGCTGAGATGGAGAACGCTCTGGGAACGGTTTAGTCATCCGTTCAAATAGTCGATACATATTAACTGCTTAATTAAATATTTATAAAGATGTCCCACTATACCATTGTAAAACACAAAGGCGCAGTGGGAATGAGGTGTGCTTCGGTTAACTCAAGTTGAGTTAACCGTTTATAGCTTGGTGTGGCCGGTTTTATTTTTTACCAGCCAATACGATATACCCAGTGCTAAGGTAACTAACGCCAGGCCAACAATTTGCTCTGAGGTCACTAATTTTAAATCGAGGACAATAATTTTACGCGCCACAGCCATCAATGCGGTAGCAATAACCAGTTCAACAGGCAGCGAGCTTGAGCCCAAATATAACCGAATGTTAGTAAATATTTCTACCGCAATTAGCACCACCATAAAGGCACCAAAGGTTTGCAGAATGTCTTCAATATTTAATAAAAAATAAGGCGGAGAACTTAACCGCATGTATAAAACATACACTACATCAGCAATACTCCAAAAAATAACCAGCACCATGAGCACTGCCAGTATTTTAATTGCAAAGCGAATAGCATGATGTAAATACTGCATCAGGGGATCAACATGATCCTCTGGTAATTCTTCGTGTTTCTTCATGTTATTTCAGCACCTTATTGATTAAATTAGCCTTTATAAAATGATAGCTGATTAATTATGTTTAGCACTATATACGGTCAAAACAGTATAAGTGATTATTTTTATTAAAATAGTGTGCTTGAACAGGGGACTTGTTTGGTATGGGTTAAATTCTAAGTAAAATTCAAGGTGTTAATAATATGTAATTAAGCGTGTGATTTTTAGTGTCTATCTCAAAAGGTTTGCGGTTATTGGTTTCTGCTGTCATGTTGGTGGCATTCATTATGAGGATAACAATGCTATGTCTAATTTAGGTTTAAAGTTAGTTAATCGACTTATAAAGTATGGTGTGTTGGCATCATTAAGTTCTGTAACGCTTACAAGCTTTGCTGGCGAGTCTACACAACAAGCATCATTGCATAAAATTGCACAAGAAATTTCGGCGCAGCGTATTGAGAGTGATATTCAAACGCTGGTGGGTTTTGGTACGCGACATACGCTATCAGAGACTAAGTCTGATACACGTGGTATTGGCGCGGCAAGGCGTTGGATTAAAAAAGAATTTGAAGCGATTTCGGCACAATGTGGTGGCTGCTTAGAAATAATAGAGGTAAAACAAACCATTTCGGGAGAAAAGCGCATTCCTAACCCTGTAGAAGTGGTTAACATAATTGCGATTCAGCGCGGCAGTACTGAGCCTAATCGTATGGTGATGATGTCGGGTGATATAGACTCGCGCGTTAGTGATGTAATGGATTTTACCAGCGATGCGCCAGGTGCAAACGATAACGCTTCAGGGGTTGCCGGTGTTATTGAGGCAGCGCGTGTTTTATCGAAATATACATTTAATGGCTCGGTTGTTTACGCGGCGCTCTCAGGTGAAGAGCAAGGTTTATTTGGCGGTAAAATTTTAACCGCTTATGCGCAAAAAAATAATTGGCAGGTTCATGGTGTTTTAAATAACGACATGATTGGTAATATTACCGGTATTAATGGCGTAACCGATAACACCACTGCACGTATTTTTTCTGAAGGGACGCGAGTGGTTGAAACCAAAGAGCAAGCACGTACTCGTCGTTTTACAGGTGGCGAAGTTGACTCAGCGAGTCGTAATTTAGCGCGTTATATAGACACCATTGCCGATAAATACATTGAAAATTTAGACACTATGCTGGTGTACAGACTCGACCGATTTGCTCGAGGAGGGCATCATCGCCCATTTAATGATGCGGGCTTTGCGGCTGTACGTATAATGGAAACTAACGAGCATTACGACCGTCAACATCAAGACCTACGCACCGAAAATGGCATAGTGTACGGTGATACCATTGATGGGGTTGATTTTGATTACGCCGCAAAACTCACGTCATTGAATGCGGTGAGCCTAGCGTCAATGGCATGGGCACCAGCGCCACCGAAAGAAGTGAAAATTAGTGGTGCCGTACGCGCCAGTACCACACTTTCTTGGCAACCATCGGATGATAAAAATATTGCCGGTTACAAAATTTACTGGCGCTATACGAGTGAGCCACAATGGCAATACAGCCAATGGGTTGATAATGTTAGCGAGTTTACGCTTAAAAATGTGGTTATTGATAACTACTATTTTGGCGTTGCTAGCGTGAATAAACAGGGTGTTGAATCGCCAGTGGTGTTCCCCGGTGATGTGGGGTCGTTTGATCACAACATAAAATAATCGGTTTGCTTAAAAACCCAGCAAACAGCTGCGAATAAGGTGTTAAGCACGCTATTTATGCTTGCGCCTTATTTGTTATGCCCTTAAAGTGTAAACAAAGAAGTAAAAAGGTTATTAAAATGCAGCAACAAGAACAAAAACCATTAACACCAGAGCAGCAAGCTGAACTTCAGCAACAAGAAATTCAATGGCAGCGCGAATGTTTTCAAAATGCGCAAAAACATTTAGCTGAAAAAGGCATTATGCCCAAAACATTGCTTGAAAAAGAAAGCCGTTTTTTAGCGCCTTTATGCGCGCTTTGGAAATTTAAAGCGCAAAACGGTAAAAGCTACTGGGTGATCACCGGTCGTTTACCAACCGATCACGCTGAAGCGTCTGCAGCAAAAGATGCACGCGATGCTATGCGTTATTTTTCACTGCAGTGGCAGTTAAAGGCCGATCAAATTATTACCGCGGGTGCGCGAGATAAAACCCAAGCTGATTTTGCAAATTTACTGATTAACCGTGCACATGGTTTATATGAAATGCATGAAAACGAGCAGCTGTGGGCAAAAGAACCCGCTTAATAAATAAAAGTGAATACATTTAAAAAAACCTAACTTAGTGACCTAAGTTAGGTTTTTTGTTGGAACTTTCAGAATTAAGCTCGAAACATAAATAGACTCTAATAAGCGCTATCTACGCGGACTGTGTTATTAGTTAAATAAATAAGACGCACATTATCACCTTGGTGAAAACGCATAGCGGGATCGCTATCTTGTACCACCATAAATTGTTCACCACTTTCTACTTGTATTAGCAGTTCAACTAATTGGAGGTTTTCATAGCGTTGTGTCTGTTGCTTATTATGCGCAACATTACCACCAATCACTGATCCTAAAATAGTCGCTACCGTGCGACCGCTGCCACCACCAAACTGGTTACCAATAACTCCACCTAATAGGGCACCGCCAAAGGTTTTCCAACCGTTACTTTTATCGTGAACCAATTGTTGCTCTGTAATGTTGCGCACCGACTTCACTTTACCAAATAGTACTTGCTGCACAGGAACGGCTTTATTGCGTTCATACTTGGCAAAAGTGGGGGCACTAAATATTAATAAAGTGCATAAAAATAAGCTAAGTGTTTTCATGGTTCGCTCCTGTTAGTTACCAACCAAAGGTAGATTTTTCACGGGTTTTACGAATTTCAGTTTCGTCAGCCCATTCAACAAGGCCACTTTGCATATCCATTAAGCGCATTGTAAATTTGTAGTACACATCGGCTTTGTCAGCATTGGATTTAACAATGCTCGATAGGTTACCGTACAGCATATATTGCGCACCAATTTGTTTACCAAAGGCCACCGCAGTGCTTGGATTGATCAGTGCATCTTCATTTTGAAATGTAAGTTGTTCACGAACCGCTTCTACACGAGTCATATCAACAAATCTAAATTTTCCACTGCGAAGTAATTGAGTCGAAATTGAGTCGGTAATTGACTCAGTGTCTATGTGTTCACTGGTTTTGTTTTTAATACGCTCAACAAATACCACAGGGCGTGTATTGGCAGTCATAGTACCAACCACTGGCGAACTGAGCAGTGAGTCGGTCATTTGCGAGGCTACTTTTTGTAGGTCGGTAGAGCCAAAGTTTATATCTGTGGTTTCTACGGCTTGGGCATCACCATAACTAACGACTGCTTTATTAGCACAACCTGTTAGTGTGAGTGCGGCTAAGCCTAAAATTGCATAGCCAGAGAGTGATTTGAATTGTTTATTGATCATCATGGTTTCCTTAATCTTTAAATTCTTGTGCTTCAGTAGACACTTCTCTTACAGCTAAAGAGAAAGTAACAGCATTAGGGCTAGGCGCGAGCCCTGCAAGCTGAGTTTTAGCAAAGCCAAATAATGTGAGGGCTTGCCACGGCGAGTGGTTGCCTTTAATTACAAAGCCATCTTTATCAAACCAGTTAAATTGATACTGTAAATATTGTGACTTTTTATAGGTACTTGCCAAGGTGACTACCACGTCGGTTAGGTTATTTGTTTGACGAGTTTTTACATCACTAATTAATAGCTTTTTTGCTAACTGTGGATTGTTAACATTGAGCTGCTCTTTGTAGGCGTTGGTAGTTTGTTCAACTCCAATGCCTGAGGTTACAGGTCGGCTGCTACATGCACTAAGCATAAACAACGCAATAATGGGGAGTATGTATTTCATGATGGCTCCTAAAGTTGCACTACATGGGAGTTAAAAAAGTTATTAACAGAGGTTAGGTAGATTAACGTTAACCTTTGCTTACTAACGGTAAAATTTATTGGCGGTTGTGAGCCAACATTTAAGGTATGTTCGCCTGCAGTCACTGCACTGCGGGCAAGACTAATTTGATTGGGTAAGGTAAGCCAGCTGCGGGTATCGGCTTGCTCAGAAGCAAGATTATATAAGTTTGCTAAAATATTCCCCACATCACCGCCACTGCGGGCAAGCTCAGCGCGCAGCTTTTCTTTCGCCACTAAGCGTAATATTTGCCTCGATACGCGCCCAGCAACTTGCTGCTCTAACGTTTTAGCGGCCAGTGCTTCTAAGTGCACTAACGGGCTTAGTGATAATACGTGGTCATTAATTTTGACGTTGTTAACGGTGCTTACATAAGCATTATTTATATAAATGGGCATGGCGAGACTATAAAAGCGGGCGTCTCCCTGTGAAGTATAAATGGGTAGTCGCAATTTAAATTCGTGTTGTTTTGGTATCAGGCCTTGTTCGAATAATATAACCACTTCGCCTTGGTTTTTTTCTAAGCTGTTAACTTCACCAAACTGGCGTTTAAATTGGTTATAGTCATCAGCAAAACCTTGCTGCTTAGCAAGACGCAGTATATCGTGTTGTAAATACGGATTGTTAGGTTGTATTTCGAGTGCTTTTTTATAGTCTATGTAGGCATCATCACCTTGCTTTGCCGTTTCATATAGCAAGCCTGATAGGTAAAACGTGTACGCATTTTGAAAGCCATTTTTGACCGAGCGAATTAAGTTATCCATATCGGGATAGTGTTGCTGTGCTTGGGCAACCGCATTATCAAATTCGCTTTGATTACTTAATAGTTCATCAACTTGTACTTTATTAGCACGGCGTATTTCAACTAAGGCGCTTTCAATATCATGTTTATAAACATAATTGAGCGCTTTGTAGCTATGCAACATACTCATTTCGTAGGCGGGCGGTGTATAACCAATAGCTGAGTCGTTGGTTAACAGCGCATTACTTTGCTCAAGCCCAGCACTTACTTGTATTTTTGCAGCTTGGCGCTTAGATTGCATTTGTTGATAGACAGTTTCAAAATGAACTTGTGCGTTATCGGGGTTGTTGGCTAAATCCGCGATACGGCCTTGTTCTAATTGGCTCAGTAAATAATTACTGTGTGTTTTGCTGTTTTTGCTTATTAAGGAGCGTGCACTCTCAATATTATTATTCGTAATGGCTTGTCTAATAGGGGTGGTATTAGTGGCGTAATCATTAAAGAGATCGTCAAAGCCAATGGTGCTGCAACCACTTACGATAAAGCAAAGACTAAAAATTAAAATGTGACGCACGCGCACTCCTTCTTATTTATTCTGTAAGGTTAACATACTGCCAATAAATACAAGTGTGAAAGATTGTAAAAAAGCGTAGTGTATAAACATAGAACAAAAACCCTTAATAAAAACTTTATCATTTAAAAAATAACCATGGTAACGTTTACAACATTGGACGTTAATTTAATCCGTATATAAATACGGTACATATTTATCAATACGTTAGGAATTTATTTGAAAGCCACTCTGTTTACTATTATCGCGTTAGTTGCCTTTGCTGCCAATTCGTTATTGTGTCGCTTAGCATTAGCTCAAGGTTATATTGATGCGTGGAATTTCACTGTTTTACGGCTTCTCAGCGGGGCAGTGTGTTTGGCTATTATTATGCTGCTTTATACAAGGCAGTTAAATAAAAAAGCACAATTAAGTAGTTCTGTTACTAACGATACCGGAAGCTGGCGAAGCAGTGCGAGCTTGTTGATATACGCGCTGTGCTTTTCTGTTGCTTATATCGAGCTTGATACCGGCATGGGTGCGCTTATTTTATTCTCCGCGGTGCAATTTACCATGATCGGCTGGGGCATCTATAAGCAAGAGCGCTTAACCGCTGTGCAATGGCTTGCATTTATTGTGGCGTTTGCGGCTTTTGTTTACTTAATGCTGCCTTCGCAAACAGCGCCACCGGTAATGGCAGCAGTATTAATGAGCATAAGTGGCGTGGCATGGGGAATATACAGTATTCGTGGCAAGGCGTGTGTTTCACCACTTAGGGCCACCACTTATAACTTTATTCGCAGCTTATTAGTGCTACCTATTTTAATTGTGGTGGGTATGAGCCAGCTTAAGAATGTACGTATGGAAGGGGTGTTACTTGCCATTGGCTCAGGTGCGATAGCATCTGGTGTTGGTTACAGTATTTGGTATGTGGCTATGCCATTATTAAAAAGCACGCATGCAGCTATAGTGCAGTTATGCGTGCCCGTTTTGGCAGCTATTGCAGGAGCGGTGTTTTTATCAGAAACCTTAACTGTGCAATTTATGCTCCCGAGCAGTATTATTTTACTAGCGGTATTGGTTTTTACGTTAAATAAAAAAACTAATAACACTGCTTAGCTGGTGGACTCACATTGAGCACAAAGCGTTCATACAAAGCAGGTAAGTGGGTTAAAATAGCGTCTTTACCTAATAAATCACTCTCTTTAATGCAGTTGTGTAATACCTCAACTGACAGGTGCCTCATAAGCTGCTCTGACTGCGAAATATGGCTAATATGCCAAAGTTCTGGGGCAACACCGCCTAAATCGTGCTGATAAGGCCGATAAAATCCAAATTCTGCCAGGTGGGTGTCTAGCCATTGACTTAGTTTAGCAAAAGGTCCGCCATGCTGATATTCATCGGGGGTTAGTTGCAACTCATAATCGTCACTCACTGCGCCTTTATCAAAAATATCTAAGTCAGTGCCTAAATGATGGCGACTTGCCCCTGGTAGCGCAGAATAAAGCATAATGGCAATGCATTTCTCAATATCACTGAGCGAATTAATATCAACGTGTTGCTGCGCTTTGCTTAATACCGGCCGCTTAGCGGAAAATTTAGCGTTCCAAATAGCTGATTGACGGTTAAAATCCCGAAAACTTGATGCAATACATAAATCAAAGCCTGCTGATGCAGTCGCTGTTTGCAGTGCAATAAAGTCATTTACAATATCGGCATGCAAAGAGTGATTTTGTATGGCAACTAAATGTGCATCACTTTGGCCAGTGATGCATTGTATGAGTTCTTTATTTGCAGTCATTAAGTTAACAGGTGCTCTAATATTTGTTCGTAAATATCGGCCAGCGCGATTAGGTCGTCGGTGCTAACACACTCGTCCACTTTATGAATAGTGGCATTACGTGGCCCTAATTCAATAACTTTAGCACCCGTTTGTGCGATAAAACGACCATCTGAGGTGCCACCTGTTGTTTCTAAGTTAGTGGTTAACCCCGTTACCGATTTAATGGCGGCTACGGTGGCATCAACCAATGGGCCGTGATCGGTTAAAAACGGCAAGCCATTCACAATCCAATTGAGTTCATAATTTAAATTGTGTTTTTGTAAAATGGAATTTACTTTTTGTTGTAGTTGTTGATGAGTAACTTCGGTACTAAATCTAAAATTAAATTGTACCTCTAGCTCCCCAGGGATCACATTGCCTGCGCCCGTACCGCCATTAATATTAGAGATTTGAAAGCTGGTGGCTGGAAAAAAGTCATTACCCATATCCCACACAGTTTGGCTTAACTCGGTTAAAGCTGGCGTAGCTAAATGAATTGGGTTTTGTGCTAAATGTGGATAGGCCACATGACCTTGCACGCCTTTTATAGTTAAAAATCCCGTGAGTGAACCACGGCGGCCATTTTTAACCACATCACCGAGTACATCGCGAGAAGAGGGTTCACCTACAAGGCACATGTCTATTTTTTCACCGCGCTCCTCTAAAGTATCTATCACGCGCGTGGTGCCGTTAATAAACGGGCCTTCTTCATCTGAGGTAATTAAAAACGAAATGGAACCTTTGTGATCTGGATGCTTAGTCACAAAGCGTTCGGTTGCCACAATCATCGCCGCTAATGAGCCTTTCATGTCGGCAGCGCCACGGCCATGTAATAAGCCGTCTTCAATTAGGCCTACAAAAGGCGGGTGCTGCCAGTTTTTTTCAGGTCCAGTGGGCACCACATCAGTATGACCGGCAAAACAAAAATGCGGTGATTGCGTGCCTTTTCGTGCCCAAGTATTGAGCGTGTCAGTAAAAAAGAGCGATTCAATATCAAAGCCAATGGCGCTTAGGCGTTCATTCATCAATTGTTGGCACCCGGCATCTTCAGGTGTAACCGACTCTCGCTGAATTAAGGCTTGGGCTAGGGTAATTACTGGATGGGTCATTATTTAAAAATCTCATCGTATTGTGCTGCTTTAAAGCCTAAGTGATATTGCCCGTTATTAATAAGAAGAGGGCGTTTGATCATCGCCGGTTGTTCAACGAGTAAATCTATAGCGGTTTGTTTAGTCAAGCTTTGTTTTTGCTCATCAGTGAGCGCTCTATAAGTTGTGCCACGTTTATTAACCAATTGTTCCCAATCAATATGTTCTGCAAAGTCGCTTACCATGTCGTTATTAACACCGTCTTTGCGGTAGTCATGGAAAGTGAATGCGATGTCGTTATCGCTTAGGTATTTTTTTGCTTTTTTAATTGTATCGCAGTTGCTAATGCCATAGAGAGTGATCATAAATCTACTTCTTTTTAATAATAGTTAATAAGGTATCTACACCGGCATTAACTTGCGGGTGAGAATAATGAAAAGTGCCTAAATTATGGCCATTGAGAATTATAAGGCTGGCTAAAATAGGCGAGTCGAGCTCACGTAAATCAAAATAAGCAAGGCGTTGGCCTTTGGTTATTTTGCTGCCGTTAAGCTGAGCAATATGAGTATGCGTAAGTGTTTGTGAATCGGGAACCGCGAGGTTTATTAATACTTTTAAGCCGTTATTGGCTTTTAAAATAAATTCACAACCGGCACTTTTTACCTGCAATAAGGTGCCATTGAAGGGCGCTAATACTTTATGACTCGATAAACTAACAACAATACCTGGGCCGAGTGTGCCAAAACGAAAAAAGGATTGTGGATGCTCTTCCATTGGCATCACTTTACCACTGAACGGACTCGTGATTTGTATCGCGTTTCGGCCAATTTTATTTTTAGTTAAATAGCTAACGTCTTCAGATTTCATTATTTATTCAGTTATCACGTTGTAGCCATCGGCTTTAAGGGCTGTAATTGCTTTGGTTACCGTTTGTTTTTTTACTAAAATATAGTCGGTATCATATGTGGATATCGAAAAAATGGACACGCCAGCTCTGGCTAATACGCCTGACAGATTTGCCATAATGCCAGTTAACGAAAATCCTAAAGGGCCTATCACTTCCAGTGCTTGCCAATTAGATTCAGTATCTTGGCTATCAATAATAAAGTCGACAGGGCAAACAACTGACAGTTCATCATGCGTTTTTGAGATAAAAAATAACGGTTGTTTTAACAGCGCAGGCGGTATGTCAGCATCAAGGGCTAAACTATGAATAGATAACACGGTGCTGTGTAATTGTAATGTTTGTTTTGACATTAAACGTATCGCCAGCAGCAAAATAATAGCTTTATAGTATAGAGTATTGAAGCTAAATTAAAGGCTCAAGTTAAGGCAGTGCTATATTTTTATTAGCTAAAAAATAATTGTCCACAATTTCTGTGGATAAGCTTGGGGGTTGTGAGGTATAAATAGCCTAACCAGTTAATTATTAAATAAAAAATGGCTAGGCTATAAAAAGGGCAAGTTAATTACAGGCCTTAATTAAGCGCTTCTACTTGCGCCGCCTGAATGGCTGTTAAAGCAATGGTATACACAATATCGTCAACTAATGCGCCACGGCTTAAGTCGTTAACAGGTTTGCGCATCCCTTGTAACATAGGACCAATACTGATCAAATCGGCACTTCGTTGCACTGCTTTGTAGGTGGTATTACCCGTATTTAAATCAGGGAAAATAAACACGGTTGCTTTACCGGCAACCGGGCTATCTGGCGCTTTTTTAATAGCTACACTTTCCATAATGGCCGCATCGTATTGCAATGGCCCATCGATAATGAGATCAGGACGCTTTTGTTGGGCAATTTTTGTTGCTTCGCGGACTTTTTCTACATCAGCGCCACTGCCCGAATTACCCGTGCTGTAACTTATCATTGCTACACGAGGTTCTATGCCAAATGCGGCAGCAGAATCGGCAGATTGAATTGCAATGTCGGCTAGTTGTTCAGCATTAGGATCAGGGTTAATAGCACAGTCACCATAAACAAGCACTTGATCAGGCAATAACATAAAAAACACTGATGAGACTAATGATGAACCCGGTGCGGTTTTAATCAACTGTAAAGGCGGGCGAATAGTATTGGCCGTGGTATTGACTGCCCCTGAAACCAGCCCATCGACTTTCCCTTGTTCTAGCATCATGGTGCCCAGTACCACGTTATCTTGCAATTGTTCCTTTGCAATGACATCAGTTAAGCCTTTGTTTTTACGAATTTCAACCATAGGTGCCACGTAGTCGTTAATAATACTACTTGGCTCTATTACAGTCACATGCTCGTTCAGTTCAATCCCTTGTTGCTCCGCAATGCGTAATATTTCATCGCGATCGCCAAGTAAAATTGTTTTAGCTATGCCGCGCTGGCCACAAATAGCAGCGGCTTTAATGGTACGAGGCTCGTTACCCTCAGGCAACACAATCGTTTTATCCGCTTTACGGGCTTTATCGGTTAATAAATACCTAAAGGCAGGGGGGGATAACTTGCGGGTTTTTCCCACACTTTTTGCTAATGTGTCCAGCCAATCAGAATCGATATGTGCAGCGTTATGATCTTTTACTTTTTCTATGCGTTGTTCATCGTCGCTAGGCACTTCTAGGTTAAAGTTATGCAGCAATAAAGAAGTGCGCCAGGTATCGCCCTCGGTTGCCAAAATTGGCAGACCAGTTTGCATAGCTTGTTCGCATAGCGCCATAATGCGCGGCTCAGGTTCAAAACCACCGGTAAGTAAAATTGCACCTAGTTTTGTGCCATTCATGGCCGATAAGCAAGCTGCAACGAGTATATCTGAGCGATCGCCTGGGGTTACCAATAACGCACCTGGCGTAAAATAATTTAAAATATTGGATACCGTGCGGGCACAAAATGTAATTCGTCTGAGTCGGCGGTGTACCATATCGCCTTCGTTGATAATAGTGGCTTTTAAATAGGCACTTAAATCTTTAACACGTGGGGCAACCAGTTCAAAATCCCACGGAATAGCGCCGAGTAACATAAACGGGTTTTTTCTAAAAATAGGTAAAGAAGCTAAGCGGTTTAATTCGTTATCAAGCGCTTCTGGCTTATAGGTATCGACTAAATCGGCGCGAGCTCGACCTTCCTCATCAAGGGGGGCGTTTACTTTATTAAAAATACAGCCAAGCACGCGAGGGTGGTCAATGCCACCATAGTTGCCAGCGGCTATTTCAAGTCGGTCTTCAATTTGAGTAATGTTGTAATTGCCAGGGGTAAGTACAAAAACGATATCAGCCCCTAAAGTTTGTGCGATTTCGCGATTTACTCTCCCCGCATACGGTTGGCGACGAGTAGGCACCATGCCTTCAATAATAGCCACTTCATCATCGTTAATTTTACTTTGAAAACGCTCTACAATTTCTTCTAGCAGGTCATCGCCTTTGCCATCGCCAATCATTTGCTCGGCGTAATCCAGCGCAAATGACGTAGGTGGATCAATAGGTGAGCCTTGGGTAACAATTTGTGTTGACTTTTCTGGGCCTGTTTCACCCGCGCGTGGTTGGGCTATAGGTTTAAAAAAATTAACTTTAACAGTTTTCTGTTCCAGCGCCCTTACCAAACCCACCGATACTGAGGTTAAACCAACCCCAGTAGAAACGGGGATCAACATAATACGACGAGCCATATTATAACTCCTTGGTGATGTTTGCGGCATCAAATGCGATCACCCATTCTTCGTTAGTGGGCATAACAACCGCTTTGCTACGTGAATCAGCTGTACTAATTAACCCAGCTTGGCCAAAACGTGCATCAAGGTTTGCTTGTGGGTCTAAATTAATACCTAAAAAGGCCAATTGTTTAAGTACTTTATCACGGATAATATCGGAATTTTCGCCAATACCGCCGGTAAAAATAACTGCGTCTAGCTGTTGCAGCGGAACCATGTAACCGGCTATTTGTTTTGCGAGGCGGTAACAAAACATATTAAGTGCCAGCATAGCTTGCTGGTTGCCTGCAATAGCGGCTTCTTCTATGGTGCGACAATCGTTAGACAATTCGCTTATGCCTAATAAACCACTTTTTTGATTTAGTAAGTCATCAATTTGCTGAGCAGTGTAATCGAGTTGCGTGGTTAAAAAGTTAAATAGGCCCGGATCAATGTCGCCACAGCGCGTACCCATAACAAGCCCTTCAAGCGGGGTTAACCCCATACTGGTATCAACACTTTTGCCATTTTTAATCGCACACACTGAACAGCCGTTGCCTAAGTGAGCGCTAATAAAGTTACTGTTTTCAATAGGAAGTGCTAATAACTTCGCAGTTTGCCCTGCCACATAAAAATGGCTGGTGCCATGAAAACCATAGCGCCTAACACCAAAGTCTTTATAAAGCTGATAAGGAAGGGCATAAAGATAAGCGACTTCATTCATCGTTTGATGAAATGCCGTATCGAACACGGCTACTTGCGGTAAGTTTTTAAATGATGCTTGCGCTGATGAAATACCCAGTAAGTTAGCGTGGCCATGCAAAGGTGCTAGCGTAGCTGCTTGCGTGATACCTGCAATAACGCGTTCGTCAATTAATACTGATTGGGTAAAATGCTCACCACCATGCACAACACGATGACCAACAGCAACTAGTTGCTCATCAAGATTGTGATCTTTTATTAAATCAACCAGCGTATCAATGGCATGCGCGTGTGCCTGATTAGCAGCAAGTTTAATGGTGGTCTTTTCTCCCTTAAATTTATATTTTATTGAGGGAGCATCTGCACCTAGGCGCTCAGCTAAACCTGAAATAATGTCTTTTCCTGTGTTTGCATCAATAATTGCAAACTTTAAACTTGAGCTTCCACAATTAAGTACCAAAACATGGTTTGGTTTTTTTGGGAGAGTTGGCATAGATTCATTTTCCATTTAAATATTAATCAGTACACTTGGTTGATATATAAGCATCGTAAGCTTAAATGGGTATAGACTAAAGTGTAGTTGACTTTATTAAAAGGGCTTTGTGGAATTCTTTCTATAATTTATGCTTTTTGTGAGTTTTACTAATGAAATTAAGCATTTTTACCGATAAAGTGAGAGTTGTGTTACACTTTTATAAGCAAGATGCTTTTACAAGTGTTAAATGCCGTGATTGTGAGGATTTATAATGCAAAAAAGTGTGATATCACAAGTTCAATTAGGGCGCGCTTATGCTAAAACATGGCCTATGCGTAAAGAGGTCGCGCCATTATTTGCCGAGTTTAAAGTGATCAGAGCAACCGAGCTTGCGATTACGGTAATGCCTATTTTAGCCATGCTAACTTTGTTTTTTCAGCTTAATTATTTAGGCCCTGATTTTTTACCTCAAGCTATTGCCAGTAGTCTATTTTTTATCTCCTTGCCGTTACAAGGGCTTTTATGGCTAGGTAAACGTGCGCAAACAGAATTAGAACCCGCTATGCTGCAATGGTACAACGAGTTGTTTGCAAAAATGGTCGCCAACGGTTACGACGCACAAATGGGGAAAAACAAGCCCCGCTATTTGGAGCTTGCTGAATTGTTAAAAGACATGTTTGATAAAATGGATAAAACCTTTACTAAAGAGCAGTTTTAACAAATTGGCTAATATAAAATGACAAGGTAACCTTATGATGCTGTTTTTGTTCAAGTGCCTGCCAATGCTCGGGTCTGAACTTCCATGCAAAGGGTGTCATCATTATTAAATTTCTTACGTCGCTAAATGTGAGTGACACTTGCTCTGTAATGAGCTGTTGCGATGATTGTTTAAAGCCTGTTGGCGTAGCAACTTCAGTATGTTCATTTACCGTATTATAGATATATTTTTTCAACTCTTTGAGGTGCATAGGCCCAGGGCTTGCCACCACTAAACAGCCATCCTCTTTCACAAGGCGAGAAAGTTCATCGTCAAACAAAGGGGCAAACACGCTAATTAACACATCAGCAAGGTGATCATTAAACGGCGCGTGGCTTATTGATGCCACGCTAAATTGACATTGTGTGTATCGTTTTGCTGCGTATTTTACCGCCGACTTAGATATATCAACACCATACACAGTAGCTTGCGTGTTATTTGCTATAGCATGGGTGTAAAACCCCTCGCCACACCCTAAATCAATCACTATATTTGCATTGAGCGGTTTGACTAAATTAGCTAAGGCTGTCTGTAAAAATGCATAATGGCCTTGCTCTAAAAAAGAACGCCTTGCTTGTACCATTTCTAAAGAGTCACCGGGCTGTTTAGAGTTTTTATTTTGCACGGGGAGTAAGTTTACATAGCCTTCTTTGGCAAAATCAAAGCTGTGGTTATTATTACAGCGTAATGTTTTTTCATTAAGTGCCAATGGAAGTTTGCAAATAGGGCAATGGTAATGAAGACTCATGAGCCTAAATAGTCCTTATCAAAAAAAGTTTTTACCCAGTGCGGGCGATAGGTGATCATAACAGTTATTGCCATACCGTTTAGCATTGCTTCAGGAAACGCTAAAATAGGACTGAGATAAATGTAGTTTTCTGTTAGCTGATGCCAATTATATTCGCCAATTGCGTAATAAAAAACACCCCCGAGTATAATGTTAACGCAAGCAACGACACCAGCCGTTAAAAAGCTACAAACAAATATATAGATAAAAAAGTGCCGCGCTAAGTAGTGGTAACAAAGCATAAATACAAAGTAGCTTAATAATACTGGAATAAACGCACTTATTAGTAATTTTACCGCAATCAGCTCGAATGCTATTTGGCCAAATGCAGTTAGCAGGGCTGTTGTTAATACACAACTTAAAATAGCCAGACGCCAGCCTAAAATCAGCGTAACAGCAGTAATGCCCAATATATGAAGATCAAGCCCAGGTAAAATACCGGCTTTTATACGCCATAGTAAAGCGAGCACCAGCGCGCAGGCAAACACGCCAGTTTGCCTAGCTGGCGTATTAAATAAATTGGCGTATGTTGATTTATTAACACTTAAAAAGCCAATAACAATAACACCAATCCACAGTAATGCCTGTAATTGCACACTTAGCATAATCGTTAATTAAACTCAGACCAAATAGGCGCATGATCTGAAGGCTTGTCGATAGCACGTAATTCGTAATCTATACCGGTGTCGATACAGCGAGCTGCTAAGTCATGCGTTGCCAGAACCACATCAATCCTTAGTCCACGATTATCAACAAAACCCTTAGAGCGGTAGTCAAACCACGAGTATTGATCGTTAGTTTCTGGGTTTTGCTCTCTAAAGGTGTCTTTAAAGCCCCAGTTTAATAACGTTGCTAGCCATTCACGCTCAACGGGTTGAAATGAACATTTTCCGGTTTTTAACCAGCGTTTTGCGTTTACCTCACCAATACCAATATCTAAATCGGTTGGAGAGATATTAATATCGCCCATTACAATTACATCTTGATCAGGTGTGTAATGACTATTTAGGTGAGTCATTAAGTCTTGATAAAATTGACGTTTATAAGGGAATTTAGTTTCGTGGTTGATATTATCGCCTTGCGGGAAGTAGCCATTCATGACATGTAGATCACGGCCATTTTCTTGCTCTACGGTAACGCTGATCATTCGCTTTTGCGACTCATCTGTGTCGGTGGAAAAGCCTTTTAATACCGACTTAGGCTCTTTTTTGCATAACATTGCCACACCGTAATGCGCTTTTTGTCCATGAAAATAAACGTGGTAACCCATTTTTTGTACATCGTCTAGCGGAAATGCTTCATCGTGCACTTTTATCTCTTGAAGACCAATAATATCTGGCTGGTGTTTATCAATAATAGCTTGTAACTGATGTAGGCGAGCACGCAGACCATTGATATTAAAAGAAATCACTTTCATAAAGTTTACCTTCAAATTTATTTTCATTGTTAGCCAAATTGTATCAGTATTTGGAGCGACATAACATGATTGAAACGAGAAAATAGCTGCACAAATGTTGATCAATTTTTGCTTAATGTTTAAACATTGTAAATGCAATATTAAATAATAAAATAAATAAAATATTCAATTGATATGTTAAAAGTTGTCTATATAATGCGCAAAAATCGTTTGTTTAACTCGTTCAAATAGGACCACCTGATGAAAACTCAATTACTTTTAGCCGCCTCTCTTTTTGTTTCTGTAACTGCTACTGCGCAAAGCAATACGTATTACAGCCAAGACAACAAATTAGAGTCTAATTTATGTGTTGTAAGCGCCAATGAGGGGTTTTCGGCTGCTCGTAAAATGGCAGCAAAGCACGGTGTATATTTATCGCGTTATTCAAAAAGTATCCTATGTAACGGTCAAGACATCCGTGACATTGCAAAAAAAGAAGCAGCAACGCAATCAGTTGTGTCTAAAGTAGAAGTATTTGCAAAAGATTCACACCAAGAAACACAGTTATGTATGACTGCATTAAAGCAAGGCCTACAACCAGTACGTAAGCAAATTGGTAACTTAAATTCATTAAAGTGTAATGGCCAAAGCGTTACTGATTTTGTTAAGCGTTACCAAAACGCTGCAATCTAAATTACCGTATTAGATATAAATAGCTCGGTTCTTACCGAGCTTTTTTTTTTGCAAAAATTACCAGAGTAGCTTGCAAAAATTGCATTATTAAATATCGTAATAGAAGTTGTTCTTGGTTAATTGTTTGATTTTAATGATTTATTTTTTTTGGCATCGTATTTGTATTACTAGATTTGAAATTTATTAATACAAGGATACGTCTGATGAAAAAATTAACGATAGCTTCTACTGTTTTAGCCGCATTGAGTTTAGCCGCTTGTTCTTCAAATCAAGGTTTAGAAAAAATCGACAGTGATTTTGCAAGCTTAGATAACGACAGCGATGGCTTTATTTCTAAAACAGAAGCCGACGATGATAGTATTTGGCAGCACTTTTCAAATATAGATACAAATATGGATAATCAAATAAGCCGTAATGAATATGATGCTTATATGCAGCTAAATGCTGGGAAAGTTGCTACAGATAGTGAAGTGAGTGAGTCTGCATTTAAGGCTGATATTGCGAAGTTTGATAAAATAGAAAATGACTTTAAAAGCTTAGATAATGATAGCAACGGCTTTATTTCAGTTTCTGAAGCTGACGATGATGATATTTCAAATCATTTTGGTTACATGGACAGCAATAAAGATAAACGAGTAAGTAAAAAAGAGTTTAATAGCTATATCCAAAAACATGGTGATTCTGTTGCAGAGGACGATGCACTTGAGCAATTTAAAAATAGCTAAATTACATTATTAAATACACTTGATACCAAGCCAGTGTTTTTCACTGGCTTTTTTATACCTATAAAATGTTATTTTATTAATATGTTTTCCTAGTTTGCCGTTGTTCTGTCATAATAGATGGCTGTGTGTTTTTATTAACTTTAGAGTGATTATGGTTGGTCGGCGAATTAGTGATGAACAATTAATTGAAATCATTGAAGCGGCGATTTTTGTGGCAGGCAAGCCCGTATCAAAACGTCATCTTAAGGACACGGTTTTAAACGACTTAGCAATTTCTATGGCGCGCATTAATGATGCTGTAGAGGCCATTCAAGTTCACTATCAGACGCGTGGAATACGTTTAGTTGAGGTAGGCAGTGGCTATCGTTTTCAAGCGTGCAGTAGTTTAAGCCCATGGTTGAGTAATTTATGGCAAGAACGTGCCCCTAAATACTCTAGAGCTTTACTCGAAACCCTGTCGTTAATTGCATACAAGCAACCCATTACCCGTGGTGAAATTGAGCAAGTGCGGGGTGTAGCAACTGGCTCAAATATTATTAAAACTCTGCTTGAAAGAGAGTGGATTAAAGTAGTTGGGCATAAAGAAGTACCCGGTAAACCGGCACTTTATGCAACGACTAAACAATTTTTAGATTATTTTTCGATAACGGGACTTCATGATTTACCCGCATTGCCAGAGCAACAGCAAAGTAAAATTACCCAGTTATTAAGTGATCCTTCTGTGAGAGAACCATCCGAATGAGTATACAAGGTGAAAAGTTACAAAAAGTCCTAGCCCGTGCAGGTGTAGGCTCACGCCGTGAAATGGAAAAATACATTGATGCAAATCGTGTGAGTGTAAATGGTAAAGTAGCTAAGTTAGGCGACAGGGTTGAAGAAACCGATTTAATTCGTGTTGACGGCCATACCGTTAAAATAGAAGAAAAAGCAGACAGAATTTGTCGTGTAATTATGTATAACAAACCAGAGGGTGAGTTAAGTACGCGTAAAGACCCTGAAGGCCGTAGAACCGTTTTTGACCGCTTACCTCGTATTGATGGCGATCGCTGGATAGCAGTAGGCCGATTAGACGTGAATACCTCAGGCCTAATGCTGTTTACCAATGACGGTGAATTGGCAAACCGCTTAATGCACCCAAGCTATGAAGTTGAACGCGAATATTCAGCACGTGTATTTGGTGAAGTCACTGACGAAACAATGAAAAACTTACTGCGTGGCGTAGAACTTGAAGATGGCCCCGCAAAGTTCACTGGTATCAAGCCTATGGGCGGTGAAGGTATTAATCGTTGGTATAATGTAACGCTTAATGAAGGTCGTAACCGTGAAGTGCGTCGTTTATGGCAATCACAAGATGTGGAAGTATCACGTCTTATTCGTATTCGTTACGGTAAATTAGAGCTTGATAAGCGTGTACCGCAAGGTGGCTGGATTGAGTATGATTTAGATACGGTTAACTATTTACGTAAAACAGTAAAGCTTGGCAAAGAAACACAAACTAAGCTGTCGGTTATTCCTGAAAAGCGTAAAGACAAGCGCGCTAAAATAAACCAAATTCGCAAGGCGGTTAAAAAGCACAATCAACGTGTAAAACCGACTAAACGTAAGTAATTAAAGCATAAAACAACAAAGCCGCTTTTTATAGCGGCTTTTTTACGTTTAAAACTAAATATTACTTTTTAGCTTGTGCGTCTAACGATTGGCCATTGATATCTTTTGAGTCATCACTCATTAAATACAGGTAAGTTGGCATTAAATCTTCAGGTGTTGCTAGTAAATCACGATCTTCACCTGGGAATGCACTTGCACGCATTGATGTACGTGTTGCGCCTGGATTGATGCAGTTAACACGGATTGGCGTTTTTTCAACTTCACACGCCCATGTTTGCATCATACCCTCTACCGCAAACTTAGAAATAGCGTAAGGTCCCCAAAATTCTCTTCCTTTACGACCTACACCCGATGAGGTAAATACCACTGAAGCACTTTTTGACTTACGCATTACAGGGAACAACGCTTTGGTGATCATCGCTTGTGCTGTTACGTTTACTTTCATTACATTTTCGAATGTTGATGAACAAAAGTGCTCCAACGGCCCTAAAGTACCTAAAATACCAGCGTTATTTAATAGTCCATCAAGGCGGCCAAATTGACTTTCGATTGTTGCGGCTAAATCACGATAGTTCTGTTTAGTTGCACCTTTTAAGTCCATAGGCACAATCGCTGGCTGTGGGTAGCCTGCATTGACGATTTCGTCATACACACATTCTAGTTTATTAGTTGTTTTTCCTAATAAAATAACGGTTGCACCATGTTTAGCATAAGTAATTGCTGCAATACGGCCGATACCATCACCTGCGCCTGTTATCAAAATTACTTTGTCTTTAAGTGCGTTTTCAGTTGCTTGATAGGTATGCATAAAAGTACCAATGTTTAAATTTTTTTTGATTTTAACATAGCAAATCGACAAGTAATCGAATTTATTACAAATTTAGGTGGCGAAACTAGAAAGTTTACGTTAAGTTTAACTGGTCTAATGTCTCATTAATATACTAGCTACATTATTTTAACTTAATTACACTGACTATAAACACACTATAAAAATAAGATTTGTGCGGAGAACACTATGAAAAAAATGCTACTCTCGCTCTCAGTTGCAGCTGCATTAGCAGGCTGTGGCGGCGGAGAAACGTTAGAAGATGTTAAAAACGATTCAGTTACAGTTATTCCAAAAGCTACGGTAAAATTTGACCCTGCAAATGGTGTAATTTCGGTTCCTAATGATTTATTGATGAGCGGTACGCGCGATGGCACATTAAACATTCCTGGTGAGCTAAATGACGAAAATGTTTCTATCCCTCGCGCTGCGTATGCAGATCCGCAACTTGCACTAGGGGCACTTGATGGCTGGTCTACGCAAGTTCCTTTTAAAATAGATTTAACGTTTCCACCGGGCATTAGTCTAGATGAAACGTCTGCAGCTTCACCAGGCTCAGTACGTATTTTTGAAGTGATCATGGGTGCAAGCCTAACAGATGCCGAATGCTCACAAGCACCAGCCGGTGCTGCATGTAAATTAGTGGGCGAATTAACCTTTGGTGTCGACTTTGTTACACAAGGCTCTGGAGACGCGGTTGCTATTATTCCACTTAAGCCATTTAAGGCCGGTAGCTCATACATTAACGTATTAACGACGGGGCTTAAAGATTCAGAAGGTCGTTCAATTGAGCCATCATCAACATATGCGACTGTTAAACAAGAAGCGCCGTTAGTAACGCCATCACAACTTGCGCTGCAAGGGGCTGTTAACAGCTACGAAAACGTAGTGGTAAGCTCAGGAAATATCACCAAAGACGATATTATTTACTCAGCTGCCATGACAATGCAATCAGCAGGTCCTGTGCTTGGCACAATCAAAAAGATTTTAGCAGCAAGCTTAACAGAGCCAACAATTCCAACGCCTGCGTTGCAAATTCCAACACAGCCTATGGCTAATGTACAACAAGCGTTTGCAATACAAGGTGTAACGGTGCCTGACGTATTCCAAGTAGCACAGTACCAAAAGGGCAGTATTCAGTTACCTATGTATTTAGGTACGCCGAAGGGTAAAGAAATCAGTGATTTAAATGATACTTACTGGCAAGGTATGTGTGATAACGCAGTGGCTATCATGGGTTATAAAGCGCAAGCGGGTGAAGCGTTCCCAACTGATCCTATTAGCGTTAACGATGCAACATGTGCAGCGTTAAGTGATGGACAGCTTCGTGATTTAGGTTTAGATAGCACGCGTCATTTAACCAAGTATAATGTTATTCCTAAAATGCAAAGTATGGCGACTGTGCCAGTACAAATTACTAAGCCTATTTTACCGGTTGTGAATGCATACCGTGCAGGCTTAGGTTTAGAGCCTTTTGCTGCTATGCCAGAAAATGGCTGGCCAGTAGTTATTATGCAACACGGTATTACCACACAAAAAGAAAGCATGTTGACACTAACAGCACAGCTTTCACTTCAAGGCTTTGCAACGGTTGCAATTGACCATCCTCGTCATGGCGAGCGTGGAATAGATGTTGATGTTGATGGCACAGATGACTTTAACGCAACATCAGGCTCTGTACTTAGTTACATGAACCTAAGCTCGTTATTGGTCGCCAGAGATAGCTTACGCCAGTCAAGTGCCGACTTACTTGGTTTACGTTTAGGCTTAAACTTCAGTGGTGATAGTTCACTCAATT
Organism: Pseudoalteromonas sp. SiA1; assembly: GCF_018732205.1. Taxonomy (NCBI): domain Bacteria; kingdom Pseudomonadati; phylum Pseudomonadota; class Gammaproteobacteria; order Alteromonadales; family Pseudoalteromonadaceae; genus Pseudoalteromonas; species Pseudoalteromonas sp. SiA1. The sequence continues at coordinate 1,515,669 of NZ_CP076084.1, forward strand.
CTAGAGATGTATCTTATATTGGCCATTCACTGGGCTCAATTGTAGCGCCTGCATTTATTGCACAAGCGAATAGCCCATTGGCTGATCAAGTAGACCCATTCTTTAAAGTTAATGCTGTTGCATTGGCAAGTGGCGGTGGCGGTATTGCTAGCTTCTTATTAGAGTCAGCCGCGTTTGGTCCATTTATTCAAGGCTCTGTACTTTCTCAAGCTGGAACTGCTGAAGCTGACGAGTTTAATGCATTCTTAAATGCTGGTGCGTTATCAAACTGTGGTGCCTTGTTACCAGACATGCAGGACTTCTTAAGCTGTGGCTTTAATGAATTTGCAGCATCGCTAACTATGGCGGGAGAAGCTGATAAACTGGCTAACATCAAGGGTGTGATGACGCAGTTTGTATTTGCAGCACAAACTGCATTAGATAGCGGCGATCCGACTAACTACGCAGCAACGGTTAAAGCACTAGAAACACCTGTGTATATGAATGTTGTTGTTGGTGATGGCACTGATAGTAACAAGCCAGACCAAGTTATTCCGCCGATGACTGCTAACAATCCAATTGCAGGTACACTGCCTCTAGCTAACTTTATGGGGTTAGAAACAGTGAGTACAACTCAAGCACCAACAGAGATGGGCGCTAGCTATTTAGTTAAATTTAACACAGGTCATCATGGCTCGGTATTGACACCGGCGCAAGATGAAAGACAGTCGTCTACAGCAGCGGGCAGCGCAGCAGCTAATGCAGAAATGCAATTGCAAATTGCAACTTATCTAGCATCGCGTGGACGTTTATTATCTGTATCAGATACTGATATTGTGACTAATTAATAATCAACCACTCAATTAAGTCTAAAAAGCCACTGTATAGTGGCTTTTTTTTATTTTAAAGCATGCTAAATTGGCTGAAATTTATAAACGGAGAACACAGTTGGAATTTTTATACGAGTACGGCTTATTTTTTGCAAAAACCATTACCTTTGTTATTGCTATTGCTGTGATTTTAACCTTAATTGTAAGCTCGGCTGTTAAGCCAAAAGCGAAAAAAGGTGAGATTGAAATTGATGACCTATCAGAGCAGCTGACCAATATAAAAGAAAGCTTTTTAAATAATACGCTAGGTAAAAAAGAGTTAAAAGCCTATCAAAAACAACAAAAAGCAGAGCAAAAAAAAGCGGACAAAGAAGCGCCTAAATCACGACTCTATGTTATTGACTTTAATGGCAGTATGGACGCACATGAAGTAGAAAGCTTGCGCGAAGAAGTGACCGCGATAATTTCGATAGCGGATGCAAAAAAAGATAAAGTGTTAGTTCGCCTTGAAAGTGGTGGTGGTGTGGTACATGGCTATGGTTTAGCCGCATCACAATTACAACGTTTAAAGTCAGCCGGTATTGAGTTGACTGTATCAATAGATAAAGTCGCCGCCAGTGGTGGTTACATGATGGCTTGTGTGGCTGATCATATTATTGCAGCACCGTTTGCAATTGTTGGCTCTATTGGTGTTATTGCACAAATTCCAAATTTTAATAAAATTTTAAAGAAAAATGATGTCGAGTTTGAGCAAATTACGGCGGGTGAATTTAAACGCACGTTAACTTTATTTGGTGAAAATACCGATAAAGCTCGTGAAAAGTTCCGCGAAGAGATAGAGCAAACTCATGTATTGTTTAAAACTTTTGTGAGCACTCAGCGCCCAAGTTTAAATATGGATTTAGTGGCAACGGGTGAACATTGGTTTGCAACCCAAGCAATTGAAAAAGGGTTAGTCGATACTATTAAAACCAGCGATGATGCGTTGTTAGAGCAACAACAGCAATATCAAATTTTTAAAGTGCAATACAAGATTAAAAAAGGATTAAGTGACAAGCTGGCAATGGGTTTGAGCCATGGTGTGAATAAAGCGGGTGTAAGTTTAATGTCAAAGTTTAAGGCGTTAAACCCTTAATAATTTAATCACTTAAACCCAACAAAAAAGCCTTGTTACTTAACGAAGTAGCAAGGCTTTTTTTATGACTATTGTCAGAAATACTAATCAATAGATTTGTGGTAGTCCTCTAAATCTTTTGCTGCATTTGGGTCGTTAAAGATACTTTCATCTAGTTCACCTTCGCTTTTAGCGACGACACACGTAACCATACAGTCACCCGTTACGTTTACTGCTGTACGGGTCATATCAAGCAATCTGTCTACACCAATAATAATGGCGATGCCCTCAACAGGTAAGCCAACTTGGTTAAGTACCATGGCTAGCATAATTAAACCAACACCAGGTACACCCGCCGTACCAACAGAGGCAAGCGTTGCAGTTAGTATCACCATTAAGTAATCAGAAATAGTTAAGTCAACACTAAATACCTGAGCGATAAATACCGTAGCCACACCTTGCATAATTGCGGTGCCATCCATGTTAATGGTTGCACCAAGCGGAATAGTAAACGAAGCGACCGAATTATTAGCGCCAAGCTTTTTAGTTGCCGTTTCAAGTGTAATAGGCATAGTCGCGCTTGAACTTGAGGTACTAAAAGCAAATAAACAAGTGTGCTTCATTTTAGCCAAGAAAGTGAGCGGGTTTAGACCCGTGAGTATTTTTAGCAGTAGGGTGTAGTTTACAAATGCGTGTAGTAATAAGGCTAATACAACCACGCCAAAGTACTTAGCTAAACTCACAATTAAGTTTAGTTCAATGGTAGTGAACAATTTAGCCATTAAGAAAAATACGCCGTAAGGGGCAATGTTCATTAGCAAAGTAACCAGTTTTAAGATAACGGTGTTTAAGTCTTCAAATACAGTAGCGACACGTTTACCTGCTTTTCCGCTAAGTGCCATTGCAATACCGAATAATAGAGCAAACACAATTACTTGTAACATGTTGCCCTTTGCCATTGCTTCAAAAGGGTTGGTAGGGAACATATCAATAATTACGCGAGCTAAAGTAGGCGCTTCTTTGGCATCATAACTTGCTTGAGAGGGTAACCCAATGCCTTCACCTGGGTTAAATAGTAACGCTAAGGTAATCGCGACTGTAATCGCTATTGCCGTTGTAACTAAGTATAAACCAATTGATTTACCGCCTAAACGGCCTAGTTTCTTCGGATCGCTTAAACTGCAGGTACCACATACCAGCGATACAAATACTAAAGGCACAACCAGCATTTTCAAACTGGCTATAAATATTTGCCCACCTACATGAAAAAGGCCATCAACAAAAAAGGCTTTAATTGGCAAAGAGAATAACCCAAGAGGAATTAGGTAATCGTCTTCACCAGCTAATATAGCCTGAAATATAAAGCCTACTGCAACACCAAGCACCATACCAATCATGATGCGAGTAGTTAAACTCATTGAACGGATTTTAGACATATTTCCAATCTATTTTTTATAAATTTGGCATAGACTAACAGCATGTAATTTTTTTTACAGAAAAAACGTCAACTTTTTAAAAATTTTTATCAAAAAAAGGAGTAAAAAACTGAGATTTTAGACTAAGTTATAGGTTAACATTAAGTAAATAAGTTTAACTTAGTAATAGCGCAACGGAGAAACCTATGCCTTTAACTCGTTTGCTCAGCATTATATGGCTCAGCACATTACTCATCGCCTGTGGCGGTGGTGGCTCACTGGAAAAAGAAAGTGGAACCGTTGGCGGTGATACTGGAGGCACCGGTGGAGACGTTGTCGAACAAGCAATTCAAGTTGAACTTGATTTTGAAGATAGAATTGTTACTGCCGATAACCCGCTAGAGGTGGTTGCAACGGTAACCGGAAGTGATGGTCAACCTGTTGTGCGTCAAGAGGTCAGCTTTACCACAACACTGGGTTCTTTTATACCGGCTACAGGTAGCGCTTTAACAAATTCCAGCGGTGTTGCAACTATCGAGCTTAGCGCGGGTAGTGTTGAAGGAGCAGGAACCATTGTTGCCAGCTACGAAGACGCAACAAGTAAACTTGGCTTTTACACGGCAGGTGATGAGCCTCAATCGAATGACTCAACCGCAAATATTGACATTAAAATTTTACAAAACTGCCCTGATAGTTGGTTAAATATAGACAGAGATTCTATAGAGCTTGATCCATCTGACTGTTCTCAAAATAGTAACTTACTTGGGCAACAAGCTATTGTATACGCAAAAATCACCAAACCTGGCAGTAATACGCCAGCAAGTAATGTACTGGTTCAAGCGACAACAACGCTAGGTATTTTATTACCTGAAAGCTTAACGGCTAAAACGGATGCGTTTGGTGTTGCTATTTTGAATTTATTGCCTGGCAGTAGCTCAGGTGTTGGCCAAGTTGAGTTAACCGCTCAGGGCGGCGTTGCGAGTGCTTTATTTGAAATTAACGCTGTTCAAGTAAATGTAAATTTAAGCGCGGGTATTGCAACTGGTGATGTGTTGTCTGCAGGTTCTACTACTATTATTACCGCTCAGATTGTAGATGGCAGCAATAACTTATTCACCACTCCACTTGAAGTACAATTTACCTCGGCATGTGCAGAAGAATCTACTCCTAGAGCCACTATCGATAGTGTGGTAACTAGCATTGGCGGCACGGCAAGCGCAACTTATAAAGCGGATGGTTGTAATGGTATAGATACGATTACAGCAACCGTGGTTACCGGTGGCAACGTTGCCACTAAAACAATTAATATTAATGTAGCTGCCGCTCAAACGGGTTCAATCGCGTTTATGGGTGTGACCAATCAAGTGTTAGCTATTAAAGGAGCTGGCGGTCAGACTCTCACTGAAAATTCAGAGCTTACCTTTAAACTTTTAGATATTAATGGTAACCCTGTTGGTCAAAAGCAAATTGATTTTGCTCTTTCGCAAAACCCCGGCGGCGCGTTGCTAGACAGTGCATTTCAGTTTACCAATAATGAAGGTTTAGTGACTGTAAATGTCCGCTCAGGAAGAGCCGCAGGAGTTTTATCTGTTATTGCATCACATCAAGTTGTGAGTGGCGATACATCACAAAATAATGTGATCTCTATTGTGTCAAATGACATAACCATTACCACTGGTGTGCCAGATCAAGACAGTTTTACGCTTGCAGTACAAACATTTAATACAGAATCACTAAATGAAGCTGGGGTGACTACAGACTTAACTGTATTTGCAGCCGATCACTTTAATAATTTTGTTCCTGATAACACGGCAATTTATATTGCCAGTGAAGGTGGTGCAGTTGGCACAATAGATGATCAACAATTTACGCCTTTATTACTTTGTCGCACCATAGATGGTGTGTGTAAAGCGCAGTGGCGTAGCCAAAACCCAATTCCTTATCATTACAGCATTTATAAAAACTCTGTGGCTGATAAGTGTGACCGTTTTTTTGGTCAAGCAGCACCTTGTACATTAGGTATCAGAGAGTCACAACTAGACACAAACGGCAATCTACTTACCTATCTTGATAGTAGCGGTAACCCGATATCACTTGCGGATGCGCCAAGTAATGCGCCAATAGATTATCCATTAGGTGGTCGTGTAAGCTTGCTAGCATACTCAGTGGGTGAAGAATCATTTAATGATGTATCTGCTAACGGTGAATTTAATCAAAACGAGTTTGATTCTACATTACAAGATTTACCTGAAGCATTTATAGATTTTAATGAAAACGGTATTTTTGACGGAAATTTACCCGCACCTGCGAACCCTGTAAATTCTAATGGCGGTGAGGATGAGTGGTATGTGGAGCGCTCTGGTGCACTAAATAATGGTCAGTTTGATTCCGGCGATGGCATTTACAATGGCTTGTTATGTAGTGACGAGGCGCTTGCTGCAAATGCATGTACGCGTGAAACAGTAAATGTACGCGATCGTTCAGAGTTAGTGATGTCTGGAAGTACACCTTACATTAGAGCTGTAACGGCTTTAGATGACTGTAGTTTAAGTGATGGTATTCGCTTAGAAGCTTCCGATATGGCGGGTATGTGTGACATAAACCTTATTGATATTAGCAATTCCACACCTTACAGCGCGATTTCAGTGACTATCTTCTTCAGTGATATTCATAATAATCCATTGCCTGCAGGTACTACAGTTACTGTCACTGCCGACAATGGTGTGTTAAGAGGGTTAACAGATTACACCGTTGTGAATACTGCTCAACAAGTGCCTATCTCTGTTTCAGTAAATATTACAAAAGAGGCTGAGCCAAATGATGTTGATTCTGGCTTTTTATACATCGAATTTGTGACCCCTGGTGGAGTGAAAACTCAATATACCGTGATGTCGATTTTAGACGAGCCTAAGGTTTAAAATTAATAAAGCATAGAAAATGCCAACCAATAAGGTTGGCATTTTTGTTTCTATTCTATATATTCCACATCAATTATTCAAAAAGCACTGGTTTGATTAAATTTACAACAGAAATTGTTTGTTTATTCAGTAAATACTGAAAAGTTTGTATTAAAAGCTTGTAAGAACTAGTGTTTGTAGATATACCTATAAATATTCGCGCCGCATGAGTCGGCTAAACACATTTAAAAAACTAGGTTAGAAATAGGCAACTATGGGCAAATCGCTAGTAATTGTAGAGTCACCTGCTAAGGCTAAAACAATTAATAAATACTTAGGTAATGATTTTATCGTTAAGTCCAGTATTGGACACGTACGAGATTTACCTACTTCAGGTTCTGGCAAAAACAAAGCACCAGCAAGCAAAACGCCTGCTGAGGTGCGTAAAATGCCACCTGATGAGAAAGCAGCGTATAAACAGCAACGTGACTATACTAACTTAGTCGCGCGAATGGGCATCGATCCTGAAAAAGGATGGGAGCCACATTACGAAATATTGCCGGGTAAAGAAAAGGTTGTTCAAGAATTACAAAAGCTTGCCCAAAATGCTGATCAAATCTATCTCGCAACGGATTTGGATAGAGAAGGGGAAGCTATTGCTTGGCACCTTCAAGAAATAATTGGTGGCGAGCCAGAAAAATATAAGCGTGTTGTTTTTAACGAAATCACTAAAAATGCAATACAACAAGCATTCGAAACCCCAGGTGAGTTAAACACCGACATGGTTTATGCACAGCAGACCCGTCGCTTCTTAGACCGTGTTGTTGGCTTTATGGTATCGCCCCTATTATGGGCTAAAGTAGCGCGTGGTTTATCAGCGGGTCGAGTGCAATCTGTTGCAGTGCGTTTATTAGTTGAACGCGAACGTGAAATTAAAGCATTTATTCCTGAAGAATTTTGGGACATTCATGCCGATGTTAAAAATAGCGAGTCTGACCTACGTTTAGAAGTCACTAAACAAGCAGACAAGCCATTTAAGCCAGTAAATGAAGCTCAGGCTAGTGCAGCAGTTAAAAGCCTTGAGAATGCCGAATATAAAGTTGTCAGCGTTGAAGAGAAACCAAGTAAGAGCCGTCCAAGTGCGCCATTTATTACTTCAACAATGCAACAAGCAGCAAGTACCCGATTAGGTTATGGCGTTAAAAAGACCATGATGCTTGCCCAGCGTTTATACGAGGGGGGTTATATTACTTATATGCGTACCGATTCAACTAATTTATCGAAAGATGCGGTTGAAATGTGTCGCGAATACGTAACCAATGAGTTTGGTGCCAAGTATTTACCTGCTGATCCGATTAACTATAGCTCTAAAGGTAATGCACAAGAGGCGCACGAAGCGATTCGTCCTTCTAGCGTATCTGTGCTTTCTGGGCATGTTGAAGGTGTGGACGCCGATGCGAAAAAGCTTTATGAGCTTATTTGGCGTCAGTTTGTGGCCTGTCAAATGGTGCCAGCTGAGTACGATTTAACCACCTTAACGGTCGCTGCCAACGATTTTACATTGAAAGCAAAAGGACGTGTTTTACGTTTTGATGGTTGGACTAAAGTGCAACCGGCAGTACGTAAAAAGAATGAAGAAGATCAATCGCTGCCTGCTGTTAAGCAAGGCGAGGTTCTCACGTTAGTTGAGCTTGATCCTAAGCAGCACTTTACTAAGCCACCGGCTCGTTTTAGTGAAGCAAGCTTAGTTAAAGAGCTCGAGAAACGTGGGATTGGTCGTCCATCTACGTATGCCTCTATTATATCAACGATACAAGACCGTGGTTATGTACGAGTAGAAAATCGTCGCTTTTTCGCTGAAAAAATGGGGGAGATTGTCACCGATCGCCTTGTTGAAAACTTTACCGATTTAATGAACTTCGATTTTACCGCTAAAATGGAAGGCCGTTTAGATGATATCGCCGAAGGTGAGCGTGTTTGGACGCAAGTTCTCGATAAATTTTACGCTGATTTTTCAACGCAATTGAATATTGCCAAAGGTGAACCCGATGAAGGCGGTATGCGTCTTAATCAAATGGTAGAAACCGACATTGACTGCCCAACGTGTGGCAGAAAAATGGGTATTCGTACTGCTTCAACGGGCGTATTCTTAGGATGTACTGGTTATAACCTGCCACCTAAAGAGCGCTGTACTACCACTATGAACTTAGTGTCGGGTGATGAAGCGGTTGCAGCTGATGTTGAAGACGTTGAAACAGAAACATTAATGCAAATGAAGCGCTGTCCAATTTGTGAAACAGCGATGGATTCATACCTTATCGATGAAACCCGTAAACTACACGTGTGTGGTAATAACCCAGCGTGTCATGGGCATGTGGTTGAAGAGGGTACGTTTAAAATTAAAGGTTACGACGGCCCTATTATTGAATGTGATAAATGTGGCGCTGATATGGAATTAAAATCAGGTCGATTTGGTAAGTATTTTGGCTGTAACAATGACGAGTGTAAAAATACCCGTAAGTTATTAAAAAATGGCGAAGCCGCGCCACCAAAAGAAGATCCCGTTCATATTCCTGAATTAGAATGTGAAAAGTCTGAAGCCTATTTTGTATTACGTGATGGTGCTGCAGGTATTTTCTTAGCAGCAAATACGTTCCCTAAATCACGAGAAACACGCGCCCCCAAAGTAGAAGAGTTACAGCGTTTTAGAGATCGTATTTCGCCTAAGTTTTACTACTTAGCTGATGCACCAGCTAAAGATCCTGATGGTAATCTTGCTGTTGTGCGTTACAGTCGTAAGAATAAATCACAGTATGTAATGACTGAGGTTGATGGCAAAGCAACTGGTTGGACGGCACACTACGAAGGTGGTAAATGGGTAGAAGAGGCTAAGAAAAAAGCCGCGCCTAAAAAGAAAGCCGCCGCTAAAAAAGCGCCTGCTAAAAGTAAAGCGAAAGCAAAAGTAAAAAAAGACGATGAATAATTAATTATTCACCGCTTTAAGTAATAAAAAACCGGAATGCACAGCCTGTGACAGTTCCGGTTTTTTTTGTAAAATCAAACCTATCGCAATGGCATTTTTAATCTGATTTTTTACTTTACAGGATTAAAAAATGTAACCAATTTAGGTTCAATTCACACAATTATTCATTAAATTTTAACAGCAGTGACTTTGTTATAGCCTTCAGATGTTAGTTCATCATTCACACACTTTAAAACATAGTTATAAAGCTCTTCATTGCTTACGTCGTCTTCTTTAGCCCAACTAACACACATTTCTGTGAATTCTTGAATCGTCTCAGCTGAAGCGTCTGTAGCATCGTTTGCCACTGCATTAGCAGCAGATAAAACGAAAAATGGTGCAACGATTAACGCGAGTAATGCTTTATTCATTTTCTTATTCCTAAAAATGGAGTAACAATCGAGTTATGTATTCATACAATGCCTACATAAAACAAGTGTAACCAAGCCAGAACATCTCTGTTGGTATATTGATTTTTAATCGAATATAAAATAAAGGGAAACGAAATATTTTTATCGTCAAGATGAGCGTATCGCGTAAAAGTGTTTAACCTTAACTAATTGTGTTACAGCTAAATTTAGGCTAATGTCGCGTTTTAATTTTTAGGTGTTCTTATGTCAGAGCCAGATACAAATAATATAAATAAAAAAATACAACCTGTTCATAAAGTAGAGCATGCTCTTGAGTCGTTTATATTCAAAGGACGCTGGTTATTAGCCCCATTTTTTGTCGGTTTACTATTTGCTGTGGTTTTATTACTAATAAAATTTTTTAAACAGCTGTATTTGATGGGGATCGCAACGTTTACTGCCAGTAATCAAGAGTTGTTGGTGGGTATATTAACTTTGGTTGATACCGCTTTGTTAGCTGGACTTTTATTAATTATTATATTTAGTGGCTACGAAAACTTTGTCTCTAAGCTTAATATAGAAAATCATGAGGACCGTCCCGTATGGATGGGAAAAGTAGGGTTTTCTGGTTTAAAAATGAAACTGATTAGTGCAATAGTCGCCATTTCAGCCGTTGAGCTACTAAAGGTGTTTATAAGCTCTGCATCTCATTCAAGTGATGAATTACTCTGGAAAGTGCTGATACACGTTACCTTTGTTGTGTCGGGTGTACTGTTTGCATTTACTGATTACTTAAATAGTAAAACAATTAGCCATTAAAAAATGCTAAAAAAACCCGAGCAGTGCTCGGGTTTTTTATAATAATATAAATATTAACTGCAGTGGGCGTAATAACAACCAAATGGCTCAACTGTCAGTGTTTCATTATCAAGCTTTGCGTTGTGATGAGAAAGGTCGCTATGTTCATTTTCAACACTTGCATTAATAGTAAGTTTTGCTTGTGAAGCACTCAAATTGAATACACACAACATTTTTTCATCGTTTAGAGTACGGTAAAACGCTAAGATTGGCTCTTTGGTTTGTAAAAACTCAATATCACCTTCAAGTAATACCGGCTGGTTTTTACGCCATGCCATAAATTCACGGTACGCATTTAATATTGAGTTTGAATCATTCTCTTGTTCAGCAACTGCTTGCAGTCTATGTTGTTGATCAACAGGTAACCACGGTTTTACTTCACTAAAGCCCGCATTGTGAGCATTGGCATGTGAGCTATCAAGGTTTTCCCAAGGCATTGGGGTACGACAACCATCACGGCCTTTAAAGTTTGGCCAAAACGTAATGCCGTATGGGTCTTGTAAATCTTCAAACGCAACACTGGCTTCACCGAGCCCGAGTTCTTCACCTTGATACATACACACGCTACCACGTAACGAGGCCAATAGGGCGGTTAACATCTTACATTGCGCAGGGTTTACTTCACCCGTTTCGCTCCAACGGCTTGCAACGCGCTCTACGTCATGGTTACTAAATGCCCAGCAAGGCCAGCCTTCAGTCATACGTTGTTCAAGTGTAGTAACGGTGTTTCTTATATATTCACTCGAGTAGTCATCAGTAAGTAGCTCAAAGCTGTAACCCATGTGCAATTTATCGCCGCCTTGGGTGTATTCTGCCATGGTGGCTAATGAATCTTCAGATGAAATTTCACCCAGTGACACGGTTCCTGGGTATTTATTGAGTAAGGTGCGAATGTCACGCATAAACTCAATGTTTTCTGGCTGTGTGTTGTTGTAGTAGTGATACTGAAAAGCATACGGATTGTCTTCACTAAAACCACGGCCCTGACGCTTTTCTTTTGGTTTTGCAGGATTATCACGAAGCTGTGCGTCATGGTAACAAAAGTTAATTGCATCTAACCTAAAACCATCAACGCCTTTTTTAAGCCAAAACTCAACATTATCTAATACAGCTTGGCGAACATCAGGGTTATGAAAATTAAGATCAGGCTGTTCCGTGAAAAAGTTATGTAAGTAGTATTGTCCACGACGCGGCTCCCATTGCCATGCACCGCCACCAAAAATTGACAACCAGTTGTTTGGTGCTGTTCCGTCTTCTTTAGCATCGGCCCATACATACCAATCAGCTTTATCGTTGGTTAAATCTTCACGGCTATCAATAAACCATTGGTGTTGATCTGAGGTGTGACTAAGCACTTGGTCTATAATAATTTTAATATCGCGTTGATGTGCTTGCGCAATGAGCTCATCAAAATCATCTAAGTTACCAAAAAGCGGGTCGATATCGCGATAGTCGCTAATATCATAACCAAAATCTTTCATAGGTGATTTAAAGAAAGGTGAGATCCAGATAGCATCCACCCCTAAGCTTTTAATGTAATCAATGCGATTAATTATCCCTTTTAAGTCACCAATGCCATCGTTGTTGCTATCTTGAAAGCTACGCGGATAAACCTGATAAATAACCGCACCTTTATACCATTGCTTTTGGGCCATGCCTTTCTCCGTTTTCACACTGTCTTTGTGTTGTTCTTTTTTAGAGGTGTTAATCCTCGTTTATTTGAAAAAGCATACTTGAAGCCCGTCATACTGTAAAAAGTCTGCATACGTATGCACCGTTTTAAGGCCATTAAAAGAGGTTAAATCAATCGCTTATTTCATCGATTTTAACGCCGGTTTATTGAATATCTCTTTACCAATTTGGTTTGTTAAATTGTTAATTTATTGTTTGCGTTATTTAGGTGCTTAAAAATAAGGGGGTGCACTAAATTGGTGATTATTAATATTGGTCTTACCAATTGTACATAAATAAATGTTCTCCATAATAATAAATTAGAAAATAAAATAGCGTCGTGTCACTTTATTTATGTTTAATGACACACTTATTTTATCAAAAAATAAATAATGACTATCATTAAAGCTATAAATGCTAATTGCACTAAAATAACTCATAATAAAACAGTAACTTATAAAATAGTGTGTAAATTTAATGTTAACTTAATGCGTGTGGTGTAACTTTGAATACGTATGCATAAAGTTGTTAATAAAATAATACGAGCGTTAATATTCATCCTGACAACAAAATAAGCTCGCAGGCTTAACTATCACTTAAGCAAGTAAGCGGGTATCACATTATGGGTAACGGGAAAACATTATGGCTATGTTCAAACCAAGTATACTAACGCTAGCATTAACTGCTGCCGGACTATCAAGCTTTGCCACCACTGCGGCACAAGAAGAAACAATAAAAAATGATGATGTAGAAATTATCGAAGTAAAAGGTTTTCGCGGTAGTGTTGTTGAATCAATTAATACTAAGCGTTTTTCAACACAGGTGGTTGAGTCAATTTCTGCAGAAGACATTGGTAAACTTCCAGATACATCTATTGCTGAGTCAATTGCACGCTTACCTGGTTTAACAGCCCAGCGTCTTGATGGCCGTGCTAGTCGTGTAAGTGTTCGTGGTTTTAGCGAAAACGAAAGCGCAACCACATTTAATGGTCGTGAGCAAGTATCGATTGGTGACAACCGTGGTGTTGAGTTTGACCTTTACCCATCAGAAATAATGAGCGGCGTAACCGTTTATAAAACACCAAGTGCTAGCATTGAAGCAGAAGGTATTGCCGGTGTAATCGACATGCAAACGGTAAAGCCTTTAAGTAAAGGCGAGCGCGTGATCATGTTTAATGGTCAGTTAGAGCAGTCAGGTTTTGATAAGCTAAACCCTGATGGTGATGATAAAGGCTTTCGTGGCACGGTTTCATACATTGATCAGTTTGCAGATGACACTATAGGTGTTGCATTTGCTTACAACACAATGAGCTCACCAAATCAAGAAAAACGCTGGAATTCTTGGGGATACCCTGAATTCGACGTTGATGGACAGAATTATTCAATCTTAGGCGGCGCTAAACCATTCGTACGTTCATCAACACTTGAACGTGATTCAGCGATGCTAGTAGTGGAAGCTGCACCAAATGATCGTCTAAACATGACGTTTGATGCGTTATATGTAGATTTTAACGATGAAAAAATCTTACGTGGTATTGAAGTACCTTTCGCCTGGGGTCAAGGTAGCATCGACCCGAATAGTGTTACTGTAGATGAACAGTCTGGCTTTATCACCAGTGCAACAACGCAAGGTCAACGCGTTGTAGTTCGCAATGATGTTGAAGAACGTGATGCTGAATTAACGCAATTTGGATTTAATACTAAATATGACATTGACGATTCATGGTCGGTAGAGTTTGATGCGAGCTTATCTGAAGTTGAGCGTAAGGACTGGAGCTTACAAAGTTATTCTGGCACAGGCCGTGGCGATGCAAACGGTATTGCTGACAACATTGGTTACTCACTTGATGGCGGCAATACCGGCGCCAAATTTAGCCACGAGTTAGATTATAGTGATTATGCTTTAATTCAGTTAGGTGGTCCTTTGTCATGGGGAACCAGCTCAGCGCTAAATAATAAGTACGGCTTAAATGATACGGCTTATCAAAACACCGCACAAGATGGCTTTATTAATGCACCTGAAGTTAATGATGAACTACATACTTTAAAACTAGCAGCAAGCAAGCTATTAGAAAACGATTACTTAAGCAAAGTAAGTTTTGGTATGTCATATCGCGACCGCGAGAAGAGTAAAAAGTCTGAAGGGTATTACTTAACATTAAGCGATTTCTCATTAGATAATCCTGGTACGCTTGTCGTTCCAGATCAATATCGCCTCGGAACAGCTAGCTTAGGCTTTATCGGTATGGGGGATATGATTGCCTATGATACCCGTGCACTAGTTGACGATGGATATTATGACTCAATTCAAGAAAGTTTAACGGATATAAAACACACTACGCAGTCGTACACAGTTCAAGAAAAAGTTACGGCTTTTTTTGTTCAAGCTGATATTAATGCTGAAGTAGGTGAACTACCATTAACAGGTAACTTTGGTGTTCGCTATGTTAGAACTGAGCAATCTTCGCAAGGTTTTGCGGCTGTGCCGAATGACGTGACTGGTCTAGTTGACGCCGTTCCTAACAATGTGTCACACGATTATAGTCATGTTTTACCTAGTCTTAATTTATCTTTAGCGCTAGATGAAAATCAAACTGTGCGTTTTGGTGCCGCTAAAACTATCTCACGAGCCCGCCTAGATGAAATGAATGCTTCTGTTAATGCGAGCTACAATTCTGAGCGTCCTGATGAGAATGGCAACTATTGGTCAGTATCTGGTGGTAATCCTACACTTGAACCAAAAGAAGCAACGGGTTTTGATTTTACTTATGAAAACTACTTTAGTGCAGAAGGATACTTCTCAGCGGCTGTATTTTATAAAGACTTAAGCCAATGGATATTTGATGGTGTATACGAAGTTGATATGTCAGGAGTTGCTAACCCTTCAACGGGTGAGATACCAGAGAATAGTACCGGTACTGGATCAGGTAAAGTGAATGGCGGTGGTGGAGATCTTTGGGGCTATGAATTGTCTCTTGCTCTACCGTTTAATATTTTTAGTGATTCATTAGAAGGTTTTGGTTTAATTGCCAGCCATACAGGAATTGAACAAGATATTGAAGATCAAAACGGTAATGAATACGAATTACCTGGTTTGTCGGATAAAATTGAAAGCATAACTTTTTATTATGAAAACTATGGCTTCCAAGCACGTACTAGTATGCGTAAGCGTAGCGACTTTAAAGGTGATATTTACAACGCAGGTTATGAAACTCAGCAAGTGAATATCTTAGGTGAAACAATTTGGGACGTACAAGTTGGTTACGATTTTGGCGAAGCAGGTGTTGAGAGCTTAGATGGCTTAAATGTGACATTCCAAGTACAAAATATCACTGAAGAACCATTTACAACACTAAGTGGTGATAATGCTTTACAAGTGCGTGATTACCAAGATTATGGGCGTAACTTTATTCTTGGATTTAGCTACAAGCTTTAACTGAAATTTAGTTAAGTTATTAGCCCTTGTAATTAGTTTTACAAGGGCTTTTTTATAACTACCTTACCTAAGTTTTATCAAACTTTTTAAATTCTGATTTAAAAAAGTGAGCAATAATATGAAGCCAATAAAACACGTCGTCATTGCAGGCGGTGGTACAGCTGGATGGATAGCCGCTGCACTGTTAAATAAAGTATTAGGTAAAGTAATTAATATTACCCTAATAGAATCAACTCACATTGGCACAGTGGGCGTAGGGGAAGCCACTATTCCCCCTATAATGCAGCTAAATAATGCATTGGGTATCAATGAACAACACTTTATAAATGCCACTAACGCGACGATTAAGCTTGGTATTGAGTTTGAAAACTGGAAAAGCTCAGCACACAGTTATATGCATGCGTTTGGCACTTTGGGTAAAAACTTTCCTTTTTGTGACTTTTATAATTTTTGGCTTAAAGGCCAAACGCAAGGCAACAAAGATGATTTTTGGGATTTTTCATTAAATTATCAGGCTGCGAAAAACAATAAATTTGCTCCACTGAATACCATTTCTAACACGTCGTTGCCAGGATTAAGCTACGCGTATCATTTTGACGCCAGTTTGTATGCTGAGTTTTTAAAGCACTTAGCCACAGAGCGGGGGGTAAAACATCTAGATGCTAAAATTAATGAGGTCATGCAGTGCCCAACCAGTGGCAATATTCAGAGCCTAACCCTTGATGATGGCAGCAGTATCAGTGGCGATTTATTTTTAGATTGTACGGGCTTGCGTGCCTTATTGATTGAGCAAACACTCAATACTGGGTTTGTAGATTGGTCGCACTACTTACCCTGCGATAGCGCCATTGCAGTACAAACAGCATCAAATGATGAATTAAAACCTTATACACGTTCAATTGCGCACAGTGCCGGTTGGCAGTGGCAAATTCCATTACAGCACAGAATGGGGAATGGCTTAGTATATTGTAGCCGCTATATATCTGATGACGATGCAAAACAATTATTACTCAATAATCTTCCTGCAGAGCCTATTACTGAACCCCGATTAATTAAGTTTAAAACGGGTCGTCGTTTAAAACAGTGGCATAAAAACGTCGTTGCCATTGGCTTATCGAGTGGGTTTTTAGAGCCACTTGAATCAACCAGTATTCACCTAATACAAAGTGCTGTGACGCGTTTAATTAAGTTATTTCCTCGCCATGGGGTTAGTGATGCGTTAGTAACAGAATTTAATAAGCAAAGCATCACCGAAATCGAGCATATTCGTGACTTCATTATTTTGCACTATAAGCTAACTGAGCGGGAAGATACTCCATTTTGGCGTCAATGTAAGCAAATGGAAATTCCGCAATCGTTAGCGCATAAAATGGATTTATTTAAACAAACAGGCAAAGTAGTGCGCGAAAACGACGAGTTATTTGCCGAAGTGGCATGGCAACAAGTCATGATAGGTCAAGGCCTATTACCCGATGATTACGGTGCACTAGCAGATTCATTAACCAATGAGCAATTAGCCGAGTTATTTAGTAATTTAAAAACATTAATAAATTCAACGGTAGAGCAACTGCCAAGTCACACCGTATTTTTAAGTAGTTTAAAACCAAAGTAAGCCCCAAAAAAAGTTTCATGCTGGCAGTTTAATTTTTGGGTTAACAGGGTCTGAATATAGCTGTGAATACGTATGCAGCAACTGTAACCAAACTACAGTTAGCTTTAGTATAAACCAATGACAACACTGAAATAAAAATGACACACACAATGAAAAAAAGATTTTACATACCCTTGCTGCTATTAAGCACATTAGTTGTGCAAGGCTGCAGTGATGATAATGAAAGCACGCAAGCAAAAACGGTTGTAAATAAGACAGAGCCTGTAAAGCCAGTTGTTTATCAAGTGTTTACTCGTTTATTTGGTAATACGCAAACAGCTAATATTCCGTGGGGTACTAAAGAGCAAAATGGCGTGGGTAAGTTTGCTGATTTTAACGATGCTGCGCTTAAAGGTATTAAAGAGTTGGGTACTACGCATGTGTGGTATACCGGCGTTTTACATCATGCCTTAGTGGGTGATTACACCGAATATGGTATTAGTCAGGATGATCCAGATGTGGTTAAAGGGCGTGCAGGCTCGCCCTATGCAATTAAAGATTATTACGATGTAAATCCTGATTTGGCGGTAAATGTAACGAACAGAATCGAAGAGTTTAGCGCGCTTATTGAACGTACCCACGATCATGATATGAAAGTGATAATAGACATTGTGCCCAATCACGTTGCACGTGATTACCACTCAACGGCTAAGCCTAATGGCGTTAAAGACTTTGGTGAACAAGACGATACCAGCAAAGACTATGATGTTAATAATAACTTTTATTATGTACCTGGTGAGTCATTTCAAGTGCCTTCGAGCGACAGTTATCAAGTGCTTGGCGGAAATTCTCATCCCTTAGCTGATGGTAAATTTAATGAAACACCGGCTAAATGGACAGGAAACGGTGCACGCTCTCCACAGCCTGATATAAACGACTGGTACGAAACAGTAAAAGTAAACTACGGCGTTAAACCCGATGGTAGCCTAGATTTTCCAACTTTACCTAAGGCGCTAGAACACCAAGACTACCGCGCTCATTACGCCTTTTGGCAAGATAAAGAGTTACCTAATAGCTGGTATAAATTTAGAAATATTGCGCTTTATTGGTTAGATAAAGGCGTGGATGGCTTTCGCTATGATATGGCTGAAATGGTGCCGGTTGAATTTTGGAGCTTTTTAAATTCATCGATAAAAATGCATAAACCCGATGCGTTTTTACTTGCAGAAGTGTACAACCCATTGATGTACCGAACTTATATTCACCAAGGTAAAATGGATTACTTGTATGACAAAGTAGGCTTTTACGACACCTTAAAAGCCATAATGCAAGGCAAGCAAGCCGCAAGTAGTATTTTTAATGCTCAGCAAAAAGTGGCTGACATAGAGCAACATATGCTGCACTTTTTAGAAAACCATGACGAGCAACGTATCGCAAGTCCTGATTTTGCCGGCGATGCCGCATTGGGCAAGCCAGCAATGCTGGTCTCTCACCTAATCAGTCGCTCGCCAAGCTTGCTTTATTTTGGTCAAGATGTCGGTGAAGATGGCTCAGAAAACGCGGGGTTTGGTAGCCCGACTCGCACCAGTATTTTTGACTATATTGGTGTTCCTGCTCACCAAGCGTGGATGAACAACGGTAAATTTGATGGCGGTCAGTTAACAACTGAACAAGCGCAATTACGCCAATATTACATTTCAATTATGGCACTTAACGATTTACCAGCGATTGTTGCCGGCGATATGGCACCCTTGTTGGTAACAGGCAGTAATAGAGTGGTAGGTTTTGTACGCACCCTAGGACAGCAATCATTATGGGTGCTGAGTAACTTTAGTCAGCAAGCGCAAACAGTCACTATTACGCTCACGCCCAATCAAGCAACAATGCTCAAACCAAACTCAACGCTTTACGATCTATTAGAGTCGCATAACGGTATTTTGGTGAGCGATGAGAAACAAAATACAACCTTTACGCTGACCCTTGATGCACTCAGTAGTGCCGTTTTAACAAATAAGGCTGACCATGAATTATAATAACAAACCAACCTTAAGCTTTTGGCAAATATGGAACATGTGCTTTGGCTTTTTAGGCATTCAATTTGGCTTTGCACTGCAAAACGGTAACGTAAGTCGGATTTTTCAAACCCTTGGGGCGAATGTAGACGATATTCCTATTTTGTGGGTAGCAGCACCACTTACCGGTTTAATTGTACAGCCAATTATTGGTTATTGGAGTGATAAGACGTGGGGCAAATTAGGTCGCCGTCGTCCGTTTTTTTTATACGGCGCTATTTTAACCACATTATCGTTATTTATTATGCCAAACTCACCAACACTTTGGATTGCAGCGGGCATGTTATGGATCATGGATGCATCGATTAACGTCACCATGGAACCATTTCGCGCCCTTGTAGGCGATAACCTACCAAACAAACAGCGTGCTACTGGCTATGCAATGCAAAGCTTTTTTATAGGCGTAGGCGCCGTGGTTGCTTCTGCACTCCCTTGGATGATGACGAACTGGTTTGATATTGCCAACACCGCCGCTGCAGGGCAAATTCCTGATTCAGTAAAGTACTCATTTTACTTTGGTGCAGTTGTATTGCTGGTCGCAGTAGGCTGGACAATTATAACCACCAAAGAATATTCACCTGAAGAATTGGCCGCATTTAATCAACAAGAGCAAGCTAAAGTCGAACAGACGGTTTGTGCACAAATTAACTTTAGTAAAGGCGGCAGTGTATTTACCGTGTTAGGGCTTGCCGTACTTGGTTTAGTCACGGGATTAAACCTAGAAAAAGAGCTGTACCTATTAGCAGCTGGCTTAGTGAGTTTTGGCGTTATTCAATTTATTGCAGCCGCACTACAGGCAAAAAACCACACCAGCGGTGGCTTTTACCAAGTCGTTAACGATGTATTCACCATGCCAGAGGCGATGAAACAACTTGCTTGGGTACAGTTTTTTAGCTGGTTTGCCTTATTTGCCATGTGGATTTACACCACCTCAGCGGTAACCAGTTTTCATTATGGTAGCAGTGACACAAGTTCAGCGGCGTATAACAATGGTGCAGACTGGGTGGGTATTTTATTTGCGGCTTACAACGGTTTTGCTGCATTGGCGGCTTTATGTATCCCGATCATCGTTAAGCGTGTTGGTTTAAAACTAGCGCATGCACTTAACCTTATTTTAGGTGCCTTAGGTTTAGCGAGCTTTATGTTTATAAAAGATCCGAGCTTACTTATTTGGCCAATGATAGGTATTGGTTTTGCGTGGGCGTCTATATTGTCGTTGCCTTACGCCATGTTAAGTACCTCAGTACCGAGTCATAAAATGGGTGTGTATATGGGAATATTTAACTTTTTTATTGTGATCCCACAATTATTAGCCGCCAGTGTACTTGGCCTGATACTCCGTCACTTTTTCCAAAATCAACCTATTTACGCATTGATGCTAGGTGCTGTGTCTTTTGTACTTGCAGCGGTTGCTGTACTGCGTGTTAAACAGTCTTAATTTAAGGGGCTAAAATGAAAAAATATAATCTAATTACCGCGACAATATTGGCCGCAGGCCTTGTAGGTTGTGGTGTGCAAAATACGCAAACCAGTGCAGTAGCGCAAACATCAGTGAGTGCGCCAGGCGCACCAGGCGAAGCCCCATTTTGGGCATACGCAGGCAAAACTGGGATAGGCACGTCTTTTGAGCAATACCAAAATGGCCATTACAGTAACGAAGCACCTACAGGTAAAGTGTCAAAAGTATGGTTTTCGATTGCCAAAGGGATGATCACCGAAACCATGTTCGGGCTTATTCATCAAGCGCAAATTAAAGACATGCAATTTGTTGTAGTCGGAAAAGATTTTACAGTCACTGAAGCTGACGATTTAGACGTTACCATTGATTACTTATACAAAGACGATAAAGGCCGCCCGTTATCATTAGCATACAAAGTAGTAAGCAAAGATAAGCAAGGTCGCTTTAGCCTCGAAAAACATATATTTACCGATCCAGACGGTCAAAGCTTATTTGTACGCAGTATTTTTAATACCCAGCTTGACGGTGTAAAAGCATATGTAACAGTTAACCCGTATATAAACAACAACGGCTTAGATGACTTTGCAAAAACCACCGAGCAAGGGTTGGTAGCGTGGCAGGGCGATAATTATTTGTCATTGCAAGGTGCAAAGCCATTTAAACAAACAAGTGTCGGTTTTACGGGCGTGAGTGATGGTTTAAGCCAGCTTAAAACAACTCAGCAGCTTACCCGTGTTTATAAAACTACCGGTGAACAATCGGGGAATGTTAGTTTATTAGCAGAGCTAGGTGAAATTGGTAAAAACAGTCAATTCGATTTAAGCCTAAGCTTTGGCAACAACCAGCAAGCAAGCTTTAAAGAAGGCCACGCTACGCTAGCCAAAGGTTACCAAGCTGTGCTTGATAATTACAATGGTGAAGGCGAAGCCCTTGGTTGGCAAGACTACCTGCAAAGCCTTGCACCACTGACTAGCATGAGCGAGCAAACCGCTGATAACGGTAAATTACTTTATACCAGTGCTATGGTGTTAAAAGCCCAAGAAGACAAAACCCATGCCGGGGCACTTATTGCCTCTTTATCTAACCCATGGGGCGAAACCGTATCGGCGAAAACGGGCTCGACTGGTTATAAAGCAGTATGGGTACGCGACTTTTATCAAGTTGCCATGGCATTTATGGCAATGGGCGATACCGCAACAGCCAAAACCGCATTTGAATACCTTGAAAAAGTACAAGTAAACAGCAAAACCCCGGGCAACAAAGGCGACACAGGGTGGTTTTTACAAAAAACACACGTAGATGGCGAACTTGAATGGGTAGGCGTACAGCTAGACCAAACAGCAATGCCACTCATGCTAGCGTGGAAGCTTCATCAAGCTGGTGTATTAAGTGATGCTGAGCTAACTGATTGGTATACCCGCATGTTAAAACCGGCCGCTGACTTTTTGGTAGACGGTGGGCGCGCTAAAATCCGATGGAACGACATGCAAATAACCCCACCTGCGACTCAACAAGAACGTTGGGAAGAGCAAGAAGGGTATTCGCCATCAACCACCGCTGCTGTTGTTGCCGGTTTAATTACCGCCGCTGATATTGCAAAAATGGCAGGAGATGAGGTGAATGCTAAACGCTACCTTGCAACGGCAAAAAGTTACAACGCCGATATAGAAAGCATGATGTTTACCACCGCAGGTAATTTAGAATCAAACGCTTCAGACGGCGAGTATTTTATTCGTATTGGCCAAGACAAAGACGCCAATTCAAATACTAAAATTAACGCTAATAATGGCCGTGAAGGCTTTAATAAAAAGCAAATTCTCGATGGTGGATTTTTAGAGCTCGTTCGCTATGGCGTTCGTGATGCGCTAGCGCCTAGCATAGTAAAAACACTCCCAGAATATGATGATGAAACCCTAACCGATAACCTACAAGTAAAATACAGCTTTGAGTTTACTGACGGCAGCGGCACATTTGCAGGCTACCGCCGCTATGGTAACGACGGATACGGTGAAGACGAAGTAACGGGCGCTAATTACGCTGAAGGTGGAAAAAACAGCCCAGGGCAACGTGGGCGAGTTTGGCCATTTTTTACCGGTGAACGTGGTCATTACGAAATTGCCGCCGCAAATGCCAATAACAGTTTAGATGCAACAAAACAGCAGGCTATTAAAAATAGCTATGTAAAAGGGCTAGAGCAATTTGCCAACCAAGGCATGATGCTACCTGAACAAGTATGGGATGGTGTAGGCATTAATAAAACGGGTTACACGTTAGGCGAGGGTACAAACTCGGCCACACCACTGGCGTGGACGCATGCTGAATACGTGAAGCTAGTGCGCTCACTAAGCGACAAACAAGTATGGGATCATTATCCGGTGGTAACTAAAGCACTAAAATAACCACAAACTATCCGCAGTTCAGGTTAATTAACATAGCCGTAGTAAAATACGGCTATGTTATTTATTACAATAATAACGAGGCTGAAATGAAAACATTTACCTTGAGCGCATTAGCATTAGCAATCATGCTAACAGGCTGCCAAAGCGCACCATCATTAAATAACAACACGAATAACACCGAAACATCGCAATTAAATACTAAACAACAAGCAAGCCCGTGGTGGGAAAGCGCCATTTTTTACCAAATTTGGCCACGCAGCTTTTACGATAGCGATGCTGATGGTCATGGCGACTTTAACGGTATGACCCAAAAGCTCCCGTATTTACAAGAGCTCGGCGTAAATGCACTGTGGTTAACCCCCATGTTTGAAGCACCGTCGTATCATGGCTATGATTTTACTGAATTTTACCAAGTAGAAAACGACTACGGCAGCATGGCCGAGTTTGAAGCCTTTATAAAAGCCGCTGATGATAAAGGCATGAAAGTCATACTTGATTTAGTTATAAACCATATATCAAGTAACCATGAATGGTTTCAGCGTTCAGCAAAACAAGAAGCCCCTTATGCTGATTACTTTATTTGGCGCGACGATATGCCAAAAGCCGGAAGTGGCTGGGGGCATGCTTGGAGTAATAACGACCAACCCGACGCAGTATGGCATTGGAATGAAACACGTCAGCAGTATTACTATGGTGCGTTTGGAGCGAGCCAACCAGACTTGAATTTACGCCACCCTGATGTTGTTGCCGAAATGGAAAAAATGGCTAAGTTTTGGCTTGATAAAGGCGTTGCAGGGTTTAGATTAGACGCAGTACGTTTTGCAATGGAAGGTGGCGCAGATGCGCAAGCCGATACCGACGAAACCATTGCATATTGGCAGCACTTTAACCAATACGTAAAAAGCGTTGATCCAGAGGCATATTTAGTGGGTGAAGCTTGGGCAGACATTCCCGTTGCAGCAAAATACTTTGGCGAAGGTAAAGGCCTCGATCAAGGCTTTGATTTTGAAGTGGGCTATAAAATACTGGGCTTATTAAAACCCGATGCCAGTGGTGAAGCGCAATTTGGCACCATGCAATCTAATCAAAAAATCAACGCAGTTGATGCCAATGTGCTCAAACAAAATTTACAACAGCGTATTGATTCAAATGCACCGCTTGATTTTTTTGCACCGTTTTTAACTAATCACGACCAAGAACGTATCGCTTATCAACTTGCAGAGCACGACGATAAAGCAAAACTTGCTGCCGCCATGTTATTTAGCTCTCCTGGTACGCCGTATATTTATTACGGTGAAGAGATAGGCTTAACACAAGGTGGCACAGGTCACGATGTGTATAAACGTGCGCCTATGCAATGGGACAACAGCAATCAAGCCGGTTTTACCAAAGCTAAAACGAGCTGGGTTGAACAAAGTGAATTATTTGGTAAAGACTTTACAAGCTGGTGGCCTGAATTTTTAGCCGAGCAGCTTAGCGCAGGTGATCGCAATGTTAAAGTACAGCAAGCACAATCTGACTCACTGTGGCGTTTATATCAGCACTTAATCGTACTAAAAAAACAGCGCCCAGAGCTGGGTATTAAAGGCAGTTATGAATTAACGCAACACGACAACGGCCTAGTTGAAATAACCCGCGAGTTAAACGGCAGTAAAAGTATGTTTATTCTTAATTTAACCGCTAACCCGCAAAGCATCAGCGGTATAAAACGTCAGGGGTTAACGCCTAGCTGGCAACACGACCTCAATGACGAGCAACTCGCAGCTTATGGTTTGTTGTTACTGAATAACACACTGTAAATAAAACACACACAAAAGGGGCTAACATACGTTAGCCCCTTTAGGTAAAAGTGCTTTTATTGCATTCCCTCCAAGTTATAGCTCATTTTAATGAATCATAAGTAGCTTAACTTCTTCTTACGTCATGGCGCTTATCATGAAAATCACTATAAGATGCAATCCATCACAGGTAGGTATTTACGGTACGTAATGAATACTGATGTACCAACATAGATTCAGCGATGTAATTTAAAAATGGGAGGCGCGTTTTCATGTCATTACCAATGTCGGTGGCTGTATAAACATACAGTGTGGTTGTTTTTCTCTCATATTCAAGAAAATGAGCGATGAGCGCATTTTCTTCTTTGTAATTATATTTAGTAGCAAGAAATAATTATAGCTAGCAATGAGTTAAGTTATTTGTTAAAAAGTAATTAATGAATATATTAGCGTGCGTTGGCAGAAATATACGCGACGAGCGCACTATAAAATTGTTAGTTTTCACGGAAGAATTTCGCATATGAATGAAAATTTGAGAAATAATACACAATGGATTACTAATATTTTAACAAGTATTGGTGTGATAGCAGCTATAGCTTTCTCTTTTTACAACTCTCAATACAAGCCTAACGAAGCTAATTTACAGATATCAGAATCATATCTAAAAGAGTATAGAAAAGTAGTTGCATATAATGGCGGTCAAGGTTTGTGTTTAGATTTCTCGCTGCATTTCCCTAAAGCATTAAAATCAGCTTTGCTATTTTCAAATTACGAAGAAACATCACTTACAAATGTTGAAGTAGCATGTGATCAAAAAAATACTTGTACATCTGCAATTCCGAGAATAAAAACTACTACGTTAGCAGCAGAGTGCAAAAACGGTGTTTGTACTTCATTTGTTGGGGTACTTAAGCCAAATGAGTCTGTTGCCTTTTTATTTGCAAACTTGCCTAGCAATGAAGTCAGTGTTTCTTGTGTCGATCAGCAAGTGTACAGTGAAAACTAACAAAGCGCTTAAGCCTCTCCCTTCGGTCGCTGGGACGCCTATACGCGGGGCGGCTTCGCCATTATGCCTCACGTATCGGCGCCCCTTAGCTTAAAGTTAAGCTGCTTTTTAAGTATGAGGTTTAACTTAATTGAAAGTTTATAAATACCTGCCGTTTTCGAGCGGATCCAAATGCATTTTGACTGACGGGACTATGAAGTTTAGTCATCATTCGGAGTTTAACGATCCATTTGATTGTAAAACTGTATACGATATCGAAAAGTCCATAGCGTACTTAAAATCTCGTCCCGATTTATTTAAAGAGGCGGGAAGACGATTAAAACTCTCTCCTGCTCAAAGATTAAGTAAAAGAAAGCAAATGGAGCATGGTATAAAACGTTCATTGAAGAGCGGTGAATTTCGTGACGGAGTAATTGGAGAAGTTGGAATATGCTGTTTGACTAAAAAGCCAGATAATATATTAATGTGGTCACATTATGCTGAGAATCATGAAGGTTTTGTCGTTGAATTCACCGTTGATGATAGCCCTCAAAATATCTACATGAATAATGTTGAAGAGCTACTTTTTGGTTGGGATGTTGAGTATACCAAAGACATGCCGATAATTACTGCTGGAGAGAGGGGTTTTAACGCCGTCAAAGATGTGTTTCTTATGAAGTCACCGGACTGGAGTTACGAAGCGGAGTATCGAGTTTTATCGATGAAAAAAGTGCAGGGATTCATGCTTTTGACCAGAAGCGAATTTCTAAGGTCATAGCGGGAGTTAAGATGCCTGAGCAAGCATTTGAAGAACTCAATGAACTCGTCAATCAATTGAATGACAAAATTGGTGGTAATGTGGAGTTAGTAAGAGCAAAAATGTCTAAAACAGAATATCGCATCCTAGCAGCTTAACAAACGCTTCAACCGGACAGTCAACGCTCGGCGGCTTTAATTACCAGCAGTTAGCTTTGGTGATTATGGCGTGCTAATTCGAGTTTTGTGGTGGCGTTGTCTGCTAGTTAAGAGGGCGTTAGGTATAAAAGGTTCGGCATAAACTAATAAATATAATGAATAAAATAAATCTTAAAAATAAATTTTCTATATCTGAAAGTCTACTTTACTTCGAAGGAACGATTATCCCTTTTGAAGAAATAGAGTTTTGCAAATGTATTGGAATCGGAGCTAACGGTATTGTGTTTGAAGCTAAGGATATCAACTTAGATCGAAAGATAGCCGTTAAATTCTGGAACAACAGAGGGCGTAGTGATTTCAAGAAAGCCCAAAATGAGGCCAAAAAGCTCGCATCAGTAGATCACCCATATTTTGCAAAAATATTTTCATCTGGAGTCAAATCAGGTTTGTTCTATATCACTATGGAATTTGTAAATGGAGTAAATCTTAAAGAATACCTTTTTAAAGAACCAATAACTATACTTCAAAGGTTTGATCTTTATTGGCGCTACTCAAACGCACTCGATGCGATTTATAAAAATGAAATTTTACATGGAGATCCTCATACTGGGAATGTAATGGTATATGAAAGTAGTTTTCAAACTCCTAAACCTATAAGTTCTAAAAACTCAAACCCTGATGCTTTACCTATTAATTTAGGTTTCAAAGTACTGGATTTAGGTTCTAGTTCTTTTTGGGAAGACCGTGAGAAATTTACCACATTGGATTGATTAACATGTGTAACTATTTTATGCCTAACACATATGAGCCTTAACTCTGTCAATAGGCATTAGTGTTCTTTTTGACCGTTTTATCAATTGACGGTCAATTCTAAATCAATAAACAAATTCGTTTACTTCGTCTGTCGATGCGGCTAATAAGCAAGTTGCTTACGGCAAACACATCTAGGGTGCGTTACGCAGTAATTTCTTATTGCGATCTCATCGCAGCCAGGTTTTTCCCATATCCTTTTGGGGTAGCTGGGGCACTAGACATTTATCGGTTAACCTCATCATGGCACTATTCAAGGCGGCTAGTTTCATCATTGTGATCCAGTTAGTTAGGTGCATAACGCAGTTATCAAGTCAGGTGTAAGCGACTTTGTTTATTGTATTAATGCACGCGTACTGAGGGTCTAATCAAGGCAAGTGGCTTTGGTCTGTAGGCATATAATCAGGTTAAACCTTGTTGGTAATTAACTCACCCAATTGATTGATGCTCAGCCTTATATCCAGATAGATGTTCAGCTCACTCAGTACCGTGACTAACTCTTTAAGAATTTTGCTTCATCGAATACCGTCTCTTTTTTAAGCATATAATAGACGCAGCGCCAAGCTTATGTGCAAGCGCAGACAGTGCTTTGGCTTTGCTCATTCGCTTTTGTAGTTTTTCAAGGTATTTGTTGGCGTTTTGATTGTGACGCAGCAGCAATACAGCGGCTTCGGAGAACGCCCATTTCAGCTGTGCATTGCCAATTTTGTTACCTTGGGTGCCATAGGTTTTACCAGTAGATTCCGTTTTTAGTTTTACAAGTCAGCATAAAGCGTGAGCCTTTGTGCGCCAAGAAATCGATTGATATTTCTAATTTCATAAATAGTTCGTCTTGTTATTAAATTAACGATTTATTGCGTGATGGGTGTGTGAAGTATTAAAAAGATAAAACTTATCACAACAAATTGTTATTGAGATGGTTGCCTTTCGATTAGCTACTTGGTTTATTTGTTTTAACATTATTAACATCATTAACATTATTAACATCATTAACATTATTAGCATTATTAACATTATTAACATTATTAACATAAAAAGGTTATATTCAGTCATCTTCTAATAGTAAAGGGGCAAAATTAGCCCCTTTAATTTTTAAAAGAATTAACTTTTGGGTTTTTAGTTATTTAAGACTACATTTATTATCAAACCATGATAATAACTCAGTGTAGAATTCTTTTTTATGTGCATAGAAAAGTGAATCCGAGAAATGGTCAGCATCTTCTAGCTCTATATATTTAAAGTCTTTTTTATACTTTTCCAGCTCAGAAACAAAATCACGACTATGTTTAATTGGTACTCTACTGTCGATATCACCGTGAATAATCAATATAGGAACATTTACTTTATCAACTTGTTCTACAGGAGATACACCAGAAATAGTAGGGCGTTGTAAAATACTTAAAAATCGGTTTTCGTTTAAAGTTGCATTAATTCGACTTAGATCACTAACCCCAGCACCTGCAACAACGCATTGATAAATATTATTTTCACGCATAGAAGCTGCAAAAGCGGCATATCCGCCATAACTCCAACCAAATAGCGCGAGTTTATCTTTTGTAGCTAAGCCTTTTTCGACTAAATACTGTGCGGCATCGTCAAGATCATCTTGTTTCTTAAGACCCCAATTATTATCGCCTGCTATCCAATGCTCAAGCCCATAGCCAGTTGAACCACGATAATTTGGTTGAATTACTACATAACCATGATAAGCGAGCAGCTGAGCCCAATCATCAAAAATAATAGAGTCACGAACCCAAGGTCCACCATGTGGTAAGACAACCGCAGGGTGAGGGCCCTTAGTTGCAGGAATTGTCACATAAGCTTTTATATTTCGCCCATCTCTTGCTTTATAAGAGATATATTTAACAGTTCCTAACTTACTTTTATCAATAAAAGGAAGTCTATCACCAATTTTGGTTAATTTTTGTTTATTTGTCACTATGTAGTAGCTACCAGGATTATCATCAGCAGACACATTTAAAACAAGAACATTATCGTCATCAGAACGACTCATGATTCGAACAAATTTACCTTTGAATAATGAGGCAATAGACTCTTGTAATGCTTGAGCATTGGGATCTATGTAGTAATTTTTAGGTTGTTTGGTGGTGTAGCGAAAGCCCTTAATAGTACCGTCAGAATCAAGTATTACCCCATCAGTATCAACAGATTCAAGGCCAAATTGCCGAGTTGAATATTTAGCCGTTTTAATATTGTAGATATAAATACCGGTGGTGTTTTCTCCTAGATTAGCATTGATATAAACTTCATCAGGGTTGTCTTTTGTGAAGCCTAGTATCTCAAAGTTTTCACGCTTTTTGGGACTAACCTGTTTAATAACTTTCCAATCATCATCACCTTTAACACGCGCATAATGATCTATTGCATTGTCGGATTTATTCCAACCTTGTGCAATTCTGATATCACCATCGTAATCAGAAACAAATGATCCAGATATTTTTTCATTACCACGCATGATAGTAACGCTTCTACCTGTATTTATATTAAAGCGAACTACATCAGGGATGTAATTATTATTAATATCTACTTCGACTAAGACTTCATCTTTGTTGTCTGGGAGCCGATTTATTATTTGAAATTGAACATTTCGTTTGTCTTTAAAAGGTAATAACCAATCACCTTTGCCATCAGCATCTGTAATTGCAAACTTATTAACCCAATATTTCCTGTTTCCGTCTTCCAATATCTGCCTAAACATAACGCCAATTTTTTCGTCGTTTAACCATATGATAGAAGAGATGAGCATTTTATCTGCACCTAATCTAACCGGATCTTTTTCTAGGTTATTAGGATCTCTAATTTCTATTATGTAATCACCATCTTTTGTTGTTGCTCTTAATATGGCAAGGTTTTTACCATTTGGTGATGTGACAACACTTCTTATAGCTGAAGCCATAGAAAATGCATCAATACTCGAAATTTGCTCTGTTGCCTCAACTTGTTTATTAGCATAAGAATTCAAGCTTAGAACAGATAAACCTAATAATATTATTTTCTTTAATTTCATTTTATTCCCTCAAAAAAATGGCCTAAAAAGTAGGCCATTTAAACTAAGTAATTAGGTAGTTACTTGTATTAGAATGAAGCTGTGAAGCTAATATAAGGGCTTCGGCCTGAAGTGTCATAACCAACACCTAATGGGATATTAGTATTAGAGAAAGAACCACTTGGATCTACTTTTGGTGGAGCCTCATTAAATACGTTGCGAACACCAAAATTAACTTTATAAGCATCGTTAGACCATGTTAAGCCCACATTGTGAACAAAATAGTCATCGGTAAAGCCTACAGGACGACACTTAAGTGCATCTCCGTTTGCATCGGTTAAGCCACGACAACCAGCAGTACCTTCTTCAAATTCACCTAAGTCATCTTCATCTTCGCGGCCTTTTCCAATGAAGCGAGTTTCCCAGTTAAATCTAAAATCAGAATACTTAAGTTGAAGACGAGCAGAACCACGCCACTCAGGTGAGTCAGGCTCGCCCATATTATCATCTATAGTACCGAGTACATCGTATACTTGTTCAGTCATGCGCGTAGCTTGTAAGTCTAATGTAATACCTAAGTTTTCTTCTGCTATTACAGTGTCCGTTTCAAAGTAAACATTGTAATCAAAGCCTTTAGAAGAAATTAAGCCAATATTAATAAAGCTAGCATCAACCATATCAATCTGACCGTTAGAATCTCGGCCAATTCTATTACAGAATGCTTCGTTTCCGTCGGCAGAGTAACATTGACCGATACTATAACCAGCACTTGGCTCTGCTATGCTATTTGTAACTTCAATATCAAAACGAGTAAGTGAGAATGTTAAATCAAACTCTTCAGAAAATGGTTGTTCAAAGATTAGACCATACGTTTTTGCAACGGATGTTTCTGGCGTAAGTTCTGTTGTGCCACCTGTTTCTATTTCTGCACTGTAAGTTGCAGTGTAAGAGTCTGTACCATTTTGGCCTAAACCTAATGATGTAGGATCAACACCAGATGCTTGACACGCATTCAAGACAGATGTGTCGCGAGTTTCTTCGGCTGCATTATATGTTGCTGCTGAACCAGGGTTTAATGGATCAATATTTCGTGCATCTTCAGGTACAACACAAGGATCTGCAATTGTATTAAAGCCCGATGTACCATTTAAAAAGCGTTCACGAAGGTTTGGAGCTCTATAAGAAGTCCCTTTTGTTGCTCGAAGCGTAAACCATTCAACAGGACGGTAGATTGTTTTTATGCTGTATGTTGATTCTGCATCATAAAAAGATTCTTCAGAAACACGGCCTGAAGCGGTGAATGTAAGTTCTTCTGCACCTTTAACACCTTTAAGTAATGGAAATTCAAACTCTGTGAAGATTTCTTTAAGATTTCGAGAGCCATCAGCGCCTTGGTCAGCAAAGTAACCCCAAAGCAAGCCTTCAGCAGTTGCTGCATTTGGATTTGATTCAATTTCGTCACGACGGAATTCAACACCAACGATGCCGGCTACGGTCTCATTATTCCAAGGTAAATTGAAGAAGTCTCCACCCATAAATGCATTAAAGACAAACTGATTTACTTTTGTTTCGATATCACGATCGATAAATAAGTATGCAGCTTCCTCTGGTGATAATGTACCACCACCTTCTTGGAAGATACTATCAGCAAATAAGTTAACTGGCACACAGCCATCTGAACCTGTTCCACAGGTAATTGTCCCATCGTCATTAAGTACTGATGTTTCTAAAGAGTAAATAAGACGCTCTTCGTTGATACCAACACGATGGTCGGTTCCTTTCGAAGCACTATAAGATGCTGATGCATCATAATACCAGTTATTTAAGCCAATGTTTTCAAACATGCCTAAGTTACCAGTAACACCCGATACGAGACGATATTGCGATACTTCTACCTGTGTTTGATCACGGTCGCCACGAATATTAATAATTGGCTGTACAGCTTCTGGACCACCAGGGCCTACACCTAGAACACCAAAACAATCTATTCCGTTAACGCCACAAGGGTTATATGGGTTAGATGCTGCAACTTGTTGAAATATCTGAGCTCCAGGGCTAAATATTGGAGACTCACGTTTTGCATATAAACCTTCGTAATAGAAGGTTGTATCATTATCATCTTGGAAGTTATACTCACCATTAAGCATTAATGATACGCGTTCATTTTTGCTTCTGTAATCACCGCTTTTGTAGTAATCAGACTGTTGGAAAGCATATAGAGGGTTTTGAAAGTCAACATCACGGAAACCGTCACCATCTCCGTCAACAAATACACCATCATTAATACCATCACCATCAAAGTCACCTGCAACCCATGATGGGAAAAACCCTTCAAGACTCGCAGGAACTGTTGATTCACTGAAGTTAGGAATCCCTGTGTTTGTAAAACCTGGGGTGTAATAAACACTACCAAAGAACGATGGGACACTAATACGATTTGTAAGAGGGAAAATATCACATGAATCTTCACCGCTAGCAACAGGACCATAACCACTATTTCTAGTAATGATTGAGCCATCTTCAGCTTCCCATATACGTTCTTCACAGCCTTTAACAAAAGGGTTTCCAGATAAAGATTGTGATTGCTGCTCTGAATATTCTACACCTACAGTGATAAAACCATTATCCATGGTTGTACCCCACATCCCTGAAAGTACGGTTTCTTCACCGCCTTCACCTTTAGGTTGTCGGTACGATGCATCAAATGTAAATCCTTCAACATCTTTTTTCAAAATAACGTTTGCTACACCGGCTACGGCATCAGAACCATATACAGTAGAGGCGCCGTCAAATAAGTTTTCAACTCGTTCAACCATAACGCCTGGTATTAAATTTAGATCAGGTGACGTTGGAGCGCCACCCACACCAGCAGGAGCCATACGACGTCCGTTAATTAAAACGAGAGTTCTTTCAGCACCTAAGCCACGAAAACCTATAGTTGCGGCACCTGGACCATTGTCTAATACAAACCCGCCAAATGTGTTATCAATTTGCGTACCTGCTGCTTGGCTAGTTGATTGTAGCATTGAGCCCGCATCAAACAGTCCCATTTCACGCGATAAGTCACCGTTTATGATTTGAATTGGAGATGCATTAGAAAACTCAGCTTTTCTTATTCGTGAACCAGTTACTACAATTCTTTCTGGCGCTTCTTCTTCTAATTCTACATCAGATTTTTTTTCATCTTGCGCAAACACGCTGGGTGCTATAGCAACAGAACCAAGCAATAAAGAATATCTTATTGCATTTGATAAGGTTTTGGTTTTAAACATATTGAATTTCCCTAAGTATTGTTTTTATCTTTTTTAAGGTTACATTTTATTAATGAAGCCAAAACTAATTTACAATTAATATACATTTATGTAAACTTTTTTTTATTAACATATGTCCCTATTATTACAATAGTGAAATATTATTTTTTACAGGGTTGTAATTATGTTGCTATTTAATTAGTGGGGCATATTGAAATGCTTAAAAGTAATATATTAAATGCTCTCAGTTTTAATCTAAGCAATTTTTCAAGAATTTAATTTTTTACAAAACTCAAAATGTACAGTTTTAAACGACTAATTACGATTAAGGCTTTAAATTTGAGTTAATAAACCGAAGGCAAAGATTGGTAATTTTATACTTTTGAGTCAATTGATTGCATTAAAGAGCTTCAGATGA
Source organism: Pseudoalteromonas sp. SiA1 (assembly GCF_018732205.1). Lineage (NCBI taxonomy): Bacteria > Pseudomonadati > Pseudomonadota > Gammaproteobacteria > Alteromonadales > Pseudoalteromonadaceae > Pseudoalteromonas > Pseudoalteromonas sp. SiA1. The sequence continues at coordinate 1,549,925 of NZ_CP076084.1, forward strand.
AAGAAGTACTTTGTGATTTCTTAAGAAGAATAGTTAAAATACAATTAAGTAGCCCTCATTTTGTTTGATAGGCACTTGATTTTAGATCAAGCTATAAATCAATATATACAACTTTACAGAGCTAGTCGAAAAGCTTAGATTTTAATGTTAACTCACAGAGTTGATTTACTTATTACTTTGGGAGGTCGAAGGTTAGATACATAGCATAACTCACCAATTTAATTTCTGTACTACGTACAACGATGTAAAACATTTGACATGTAAAGTACTAAATTATAAGTCTCAAACTAACAAGTCATAACACAACACTTAAAACATCATCATCAAAATACTTTAAATGTCTAACCGAAGATAAATAAAATCTTTGCACCTTACAGTCAGTAGGTGTTTAAAAAGCTTTAGGAGCTGGATTGGCTGATCAATCAGTTCTCAAACTTATAAAAAATAGTCTTATTGTATAAATACCATTGAAGACTCCATAAGTAGAAAAATAGTTATCGAAAAACATCTTGACATAATATGTCATGGTAGTTACTTTTAATACATAATATTAAAAGGAAAACTAAAATGGAAATTTGGAATTTATTTACTGCTTTTATTGTGCAATTAATCACCTTTTTTACTCAAGAAGTGGGCGTAAGCCAAGCGGTTGCAATTATTTTGTTTACCGTTATTGGACGATTAGTTTTAATGCCGATTAACCTTGTTGCTATGGTTAACATGGTTAGAAATAAAAAAGCAATTGCCGCACTAAAACCTGAGCTAGATAGCATAAAGAGCAACTATAAAGACCAGCCCAGTGAAATCGCAAAATTAACTATGGCGCTGTATAAAAAGCACAACATTAAGTTTATTGATAAAAAAAGTGTGATTAATATGGCAAGCCAAGGGGTATTTGGCCTTGGAACTTTTCAAGCTCTGCAACAAATTGTATTGAATAGTAAATTTGCTTGGATTACCAGTATTGCAAAGCCTGATATTGCGATTTCGTTATTAGTGGGGGCTATTATATATTTATCTATGATGATGATGCCAGGTAGCGCAGAACAAACCAGCACCTTATTGTTCCTAATTCCCGCAATTATTTGTGTGGTTACTCTCGTTAATTTTCCTTCTGCAATTGGTTTGTACTGGGCTACATCCAGTAGTACTAGCTTGTTGCAGTCATTATTAGTAAATAAGTATTTTAAAAACCATCAGCCGCAGCATCCTTTATAAAGGTCGCTAAACAAAGGAATGACGATAATGAATATGTGTTATCAGCCCACAGCCGATTTGATGGCATCGGCATTGTTAACCTACACCAACATGCGTGAATATTATGAGCAGTATGGCGTTGATTGGCAGCAACATAAAATATATGAACAAATAGTAAACCTTGAAAATTGGGATATTGTGGTAAATGGCGATGTAGTGGGTGTAATGCGCTTGGCTTTCGATGATAAGGGTTGCTATATACGTGACTTACAAGTAGATGCTGCGTTTCAAAATATGGGTATTGGTGCAGCAGCAATTAATGAGTGTGCTCGTTTAGCAGTGCTCCGAGGTGCTATGCAACTTAGGCTTCGGGTTTTTAAAATAAGCCCTGCGCACAAGCTTTACACACGTTCAGGTTTCAGCATAGATAAAGAAGACGACAGATTTTATTATATGTCTAAAAGCTTAGTTTAATAACTGTGACTTTTATTTTAAAAATCAATGTTGCTCAGTCACTGTAGATTAATATTCGCTCATTCAAACTGCTATCCCGACAATTTAATAAAATAGTTATGGATAGATTATGCGCTTTTATACAAACAAAACAGCCACATTGAGTGTTTGCTTTTTATTGCTTGGCACAGGTTTTATGCTGATAGAAAACAGTGTGTATCAATATGTTGATCATAATGGTGTTCTACATTAAAGCTTGTTTATGCCCTTGAGCATACTGTGTTTTGCTGTGGGAGTTCTTTTTGTGGTTAGTTTGTTAGCCCGAAAAGTATTCGGGCTATTTAAAAGTGCTAGGGCAGATGGGCATTAACCGCTGCTGTTATTACTCATTATTTAAGTTAGCGGGTTCTAATAAGTTAAATGTCGGTAAGCGCCATTTAAAGCGTACCGACGCCATACGAATTAAATAGCCTACTACTAAACTTGCAACTACGCTGATATTGTCATCAATGTTGTAGTGGTGCAGTGCTAAGTATAAACAAGCAACAATAAGCGCTACGCTTGCGTAAAGTTCATGATGAAGTACTAATGGCGCTTGTCGACAAATTAAATCACGCAACAGTCCACCAAATACACCTGTTACTATAGCTGCGACAACACAAATTCCATAGTGCAAACCCATATTTAGCCCAACTTGGCAGCCAATTATACTAAACGCTGCAAGCCCTAAGGCATCTAGACGCATGAATATGCCTTTAAATTTAACCACCCATTTGGCCAACCAAGTGGTTACAATACCCGCCACGCATGTGATCAGTAAATATTCTGGGTGTTTAACCCACGTTAACGGGTAATTGCCAAGTAAAATATCGCGTACGCTGCCACCCCCAATGGCTGTGGCACTGGCTACTAGCATAACCCCAAACCAATCCATGTTTCTGCGCCCAGCGCTGAGTGCACCGGTCATGGCTTCTGCTGTAATTCCGATGATGTAAACAATAGTGAGTAGCATGAAATAGTCACTTAAACTTTTAAGAGCAAAAATAAAAGTGCGATTGTAGAGATAAAATAGTGCATTGACGAGTGAAAAATTACATTAAAAACAGCTGCTTTCAGATTAAAAAAACTAATGTGATAGCGAGGTGTGAATAGCCTGTTAATGTAACGAGAGCGCCGGCTTTAGTATTGAAAGCAAAAAGGACAAATGACCGTAAAAATGCAATAAAGCCTGAATTAATTTAAGGTAAAAGAGCGCTGTTGCCTTTAATTTTGTTGCTTCTTAAAAGCGGTTTTATTGAATGTATTAACTTGAGCCACGCGCAATTAAACGCGGGGGCAGTAGGGTGCTTTGTACTTGCTCACCACGAATTAATTTGAGTAAGTTTTCAACTAACATTTGCCCCGCTATAGTGGTGTTTTGCTCTATGGTTGTCAGCGGCGGATTAATGTAACTGGCAATAGAAATATTATCAAAGCCTATTACGGCTACATCTTTTGGCACGTTAATATTGGCTTCTTTTAATGCCCGTATTGCGCCTATAGCAATCAGATCGCTGGCAGCAAAAAGTGCATTAAAAGTAATGTTATTAGCAATTAAAGAGCGAGTAGCATGGTAGCCAGATTCTTCGGTAGAAATTGCATTGGCAATTTTACGATCATTTAAGGTGACACCGTTTTGCTGTAGTTCGTCTTTAAAGCCATTAAAACGGGCAAAAAACTCAGGGCTGTGATCAGAGGCATCGCCAATAAATGCACAATCAGTTCGGTTATGCGCCAGTAAATGCTCAGCGGCAAGTTTACCACCGCCATAATTATCGCAACTTATGGTTAAATCAGGGCGGTTATCAACGCTTGCTCCCCAGCAAACAAATTTAGTGTTTTGTTCAAGCAAGGTATTAAATTTTGGTTGAAAATCAATGTAGTCGCCATAGCCTAATAAGATTATTCCATCTGCTCGATGGCTGTCTTCGTAGTCTGCTTGCCAATCAGCGCTGGCTGATTGAAATGAAACAAGTAGATCATAACCTTCTTTTGCGCAGGCACGGGTAATACTGCCCAGCATGGCTAAAAAAAACGGATTGATTTGTGATTCATCTGAGGTCGGGTCTTCAAACAACAGCAATGCTAGGGTACTGCTTTGTTGAGTGCGAAGGTTACTGGCGTTTTTGTCTACTTTGTAATTAAGTTTTTTAGCAATATCGTGAACACGTCTTCGAGTTTCGTCATTTACCAGTGGACTATTTCGTAAAGCACGGGAAACTGTAGATTGAGACACCCCAGCATAATGGGCTATATCAAACGAGGTGGCTTTACCTTTCATCACGATTACTTACTTAAGAGGACAATAAGGGGATATTCTCGTTTATTAGTGATTTTTTTCAAGCTTATTTGTCAATAAAGGCATTTTTTTATTGATTTTTTCATGACACCGGTGTCACAATAAGGGCGTTTTATCATTTTGTTGTCAAAACGTATTAGCTACCTTTATTATTAAAGGTAGCATTTTTTTACAGTGATAGCTGCTTTGAGGTGATAGCTCAAAGTAAATAAGTATCAATGATACCCCATTAAAATAATAAGTACTCATTACTTAAACAAAAGAGATAACACTATGGGTTTACACTCTAGCACACACTTTGATCCTATTCTGGTTGCCGATATTGGCGGCACAAATGCTCGTTTTGCGTTGATCACTGGCTTCGACGAATCAAGTAATCAATTTACCATTGAGCATAATCATACGTTTCCCAGTGCTAACTATGGATCGCTCGAAAGTGCTACCGAGTACTACTTATCAACAGTGTCTCATATAACCCCTAAACGCGCATGCCTTGCAGTAGCAGGCCCTATAAATGCAGGGCAAGTTCATTTAACTAATTTAGGTTGGCACTTTAGCGTTAATGATTTTAAACACCACTTTGACCTTGCTCAATTAAGCGTTATAAATGACTTTGCTGCTTTTGCCTACGCAGCACCGTATTTAGACCCTTCACAAAATGTCACTGTTAAACCTGGTCAAGCGGATGAGTCTGCCAATATAGGTGTAATGGGCCCAGGCACTGGTTTTGGTGCAGCGTGCTTAGTGAGAACGGCACATTCGTGCGCGGTGATGAGTTCAGAAGGCGGGCATATTTCGTTAGCAGCCGTTAATCAACTCGACGGTCAACTTATTCAAGAACTCAAAAAAGATCACCCTCATGTATCGGTAGAAACGGTATTTTCGGGCCCTGGCATTGCTCATTTGTATAAAGCCATGGCTGCGGTTAAAGGGGTGGCTGCAAAAAATTTAGATGCCGCACAAATTAGCAGCTTAGCCAATAGCGGTGAATGTGAAGTGTGTGATGCAACGCTTAATCAATTTTGTGACTGGATTGGCAGTGTTGCGGGCGATTTAGCATTGGCCTACGGCGCTTTAGGCGGCCTTTATATTGGCGGTGGAATTTTACCACGCATGCAAGCTCGTTTACTTGAAAGTCGTTTTATTGAGCGCTTTTCGCAAAAAGGTATTATGTCGCAGTACACAGGTCAAATTCCGGTGACGTTAGTAACACAAGACAACATCCCATTAATTGGAGCTGCCGCGTGTTTGCATACGAGCCAACAGGATTAATCGCTTTGCATAGGTTTGGAAATAAATAGATGAAAAAAGTCACTATAAACAGCGTTGCCAGTCATGCAGGTGTTTCTAAAAAAACCGTATCGCGAGTACTCAATAATGAGCCTAATGTCAGTGCAGCTACACGCGAAAAAGTGTTAGCCGTATTTAAAGAGCTAGATTACACCCCAAACCCAATTGCACGCGGCCTTGCACAAAATCGCAGCTTTATCATTGGTTGCATTTACGATAACCCTAGTAAAAGTTATATCACCCGTGTGCAAACAGGCGCACTGGCTGCCTGCCAAGAGAACAACTATAACTTGCTTATTCATCCTTGTGAGCTCAGGGGCGATGCACTCATTAACAATATTGAGCAGTTATTGCAGTCATCACGCCTTGACGGTTTAGTATTAACCCCGCCATTTTGTGATTTTGGCGAGTTGGTAGATTTTTTAAAGTCGAAAAAAATCCCTTATGCTCGAGTCGCTTCTGCAATTTTAGATGATGATTCTATTTCTGTGACCAGCAATGACGAGCAGGGGGCGTTTGAAATTACCGAGCATTTAATAAATCTTGGACATACCTCCATAGCGTTTATTAAAGGTCACCCAGATCACAGTGCCACTGAGCAGCGTTTTAAAGGTTACAGGCGCGCATTAACAACTCATGGCATTGAATTTAACGAACGCTTAGTTGAAGAGGGTAACTTTAGTTACCATTCAGGAGTAGACAGTGCGCGTAGTATTTTAGATTTATCGCCACGTCCTACTGCTGTATTTGCATCAAACGACTACATGGCAGCGGCAGTGCTCAAATTAGCTACGCAGCGTAACTTACGTGTACCTGATGATATTTCTATCGCTGGGTTTGATAATGCACCAATAGCGCGCCACATTTGGCCTGGGCTGACCACCATAGCGCAACCTGTAGAAGAAATGACAAAACAAGCCGTTACGCAATTGATCACCCATATTATTGAGCCGCAAGAGTCGCCATATAAAGTGATTTTAGAAGCTAAATTAATCACGCGAGAGTCAACTGCAGCCGTAAAATAAAACCCTTTTTTCACAGTAGCCCGAGTATGAGTGACGCTTACTCGGGCTTTTTTTTGTCTGTACTTTTAATTTTCATTATTTGCTTGCTGGTATTTCACTAAAAATTCACGTTTATTTATTGTACATGTTAAAAAAATTGGCTATTTTTATGACTCAGGGTTGACACCGGTGTCAATGCCATGCGTTAATACCCTGACACCGGTGTCAGGGTTGTTGTGAGAGGCTCCCTGGTAGCGTACCTTTGAACGGGTAAGTCAAAGATGCTCAGTACAGTTATTTTCGTGGAGTCTATAATTGTTACTGAGCCTTTATCCTCTAACGAATAGAGATGAGTAAAATTATGTTGCACCCTCGAATTCAAGAAGTCACAGAACGCGTTATTGAGCGCAGTAAACAAACCCGTCAAGCCTATTTAGATCGTATTTCGCACGCAAAAAAACAAACAAGAGTTCGTGCTGGATTAGGCTGTGGCAATATTGCTCATGTAATGGCTGCGTGTAGCAGCGATGACAAAGCGCGTTTAAAAGCAGACGAGGTGCCAAACCTTGCAATTATCAATTCATATAACGACATGTTATCTGCACATGTGCCTTACAAAGAATACCCCGATTTAATTAAAAGCATTGCCACTAAATTTGACGCCACCGCGCAAGTTGCTGGCGGTGTACCTGCGATGTGTGATGGTGTTACGCAAGGGCGTGATGGCATGGAGCTATCGCTTTTTTCTCGTGACGTTATTGCTATGTCTACTGCGGTTTCGTTATCGCATGACGTGTTTGATGGTGTGTTTTGTTTAGGCGTATGTGACAAAATCGTCCCAGGCCTATTAATTGGTGCTTTATCATTTGGTCACTTACCTGTGTATTTTTTACCAGCAGGGCCTATGCAATCAGGTATTCCAAACAAAGACAAAGCACGTGTTCGTCAAAAGTTTGCACAAGGACTGGTATCTCGTGAAGAGCTACTAGAAGCTGAAAGCGCTTCTTACCACAGTGCGGGTACCTGTACGTTTTATGGTACCGCTAACTCAAATCAAATGCTGATGGAAATAATGGGCTTACACTTACCAGGTAGCTCGTTTATAAACCCATACACAGAACTGCGTGATGGCTTAACCGGTAATGCGGTTGAAACCATGCTTAAGCAGCTTACTGAAAACAAAGATGGCCCGTGTTTAGCGGATGTGATCAGCGAAAAAACCATTATTAACGGCTTAGTTGGCTTGTTATCAACAGGTGGCTCAACCAATCATGCAATCCATATTGTGGCGATTGCTAAAGCGGCCGGTATTCAAGTTACATGGAAAGACATGTCCGATTTATCAGCGGTTGTTCCATTACTGACGCGTATTTACCCTAATGGCTCTGCAGATGTTAATCACTTTCAAGCAGCCGGTGGAATGGGCTTCTTAATGCGTGAATTAGCAGGTGCTGGTTACCTTCATACAGACGTAACCACTATTTTAGGCGAAGGCCTTGCACCTTACATGTGTGAGCCACTACTCGATAAAGACGATAACTTGATTATGAGTGATGCGAACGGCCCAAGCAAAGTTAAATGGGTAGCGTGTCCAGAAAACTCACATGATGAAGAAGTACTTCGCCCAGTAAGTAACCCATTTAGTAAGCAAGGCGGTTTACAGCTACTAACGGGTAACTTAGGTAAAGCGGTTATTAAAGTCTCTGCGGTTGCAGAGTCTCATCAAGTGGTGTCGGCACCGGCTAAAGTATTTAGCTCACAAGGTGAGTTACAAGATGCCTACAGCCGTGGCGAACTTAACCAAGATTTTATTGCTGTACTTAAAGAGCAAGGGCCAAAAGCCAAAGGCATGCCTGAGCTTCATAAGCTCACACCGGTAATGGCAACATTACAAGATCAGGGCTATAAAGTGGCTATTGTTACCGACGGTCGTATGTCGGGCGCATCAGGCAAAGTACCAGCGGCAATCCATTTAGCACCTGAAGCGGTTGAAGGTGGGATTATTGCTAAAATTCATGAAGGCGATATTGTTACTCTAGATGCGCCAAATGGTATTTTAAAACTGCATGTTAGCGATGAAGAGCTTGCTAAACGAGAGCCGCAAATTAGCCAAGCAAGCCAAACGTTTGGTACAGGTCGTGAATTATTTACTGGATTTAGAAACATAGTAAGCAGTGCCGATTTAGGTGCAAGTGCTTTTGGACTTGAATAATAATTAGCCATATTGGGTAATGAGGAACAAGTAATGAGTATTGAAAAAATCTTAGCATCGGCACCGGTAGTGCCAGTGGTGGTAATCGAAAAATTAGAAGATGCAGCACCACTTGCAAGAGCGTTATATAACGGTGGCCTAAAAGCACTTGAAATTACACTGCGTACACCCATTGCAGCTGAGGCTGTAAAACTAATGAAAGCAGAAGTGCCCGAAGCTTATGTTGGTACAGGTACTGTGGTTGATAAAGCAAGCTTTAACGCATCAGTAGAAGCGGGCGCTGACTTTATGGTAAGCCCAGGTGTTAGCGATGAGTTATTAGCGCTGGCAAAAGAGTCTACTATTCCATTTTTACCTGGTGCAGCGACCCCAAGCGAAGTGATGAACTTAGCTGCTCATGGTTTTAAGTTTTTAAAGTTTTTTCCTGCAGAAGCTGCAGGCGGTGCTGCCATGCTTAAATCTATTGGCGGCCCATTACCTGATATTACTTTTTGTCCAACCGGTGGCATTAGTTTAGCAACCGCACCTGATTACTTAGCACTTAACAATGTTATTTGTGTAGGTGGTACCTGGATGTTAGATAAGCAACTTATTGAAAATAAAGACTGGCAAGCTATTGAAACGCTTGCTCGCCAAGCATGTGAAGTTAATAGGAGTCAAAAATGATTAATGTAGCAATTAATGGCTACGGCCGAATTGGTCGTAATGTATTACGTGCACTGTATGAATCAGCGCAAAATAATGAAATTAAAATTGTGGCTATTAACGATTTAGCCCCAGCCAATGTAAATGCTCATCTGACTCAGTTTGACTCAGTACATGGTCGTTTCTCACAGCAAGTAACGCTTAAAGACAACACCATGTTAATTGGCGATGATGTGATCACCTTAACGCAAGAACGCGATCCTGCTAACTTACCGTGGAAAGCGCTAAACGTTGATATCGTACTTGAATGTACGGGATTATTTACTTCACGCGAAGCGGCTAATAAGCATATTGAAGCGGGTGCTAAAAAAGTAGTGGTATCGGCACCTGGTACAGATATGGATGCTACCGTAGTGCACGGTGTAAACAGCGATGTAATTAATGCTGACAGCAATATCATCTCAAACGCGTCGTGTACAACTAACTGTTTAGCACCAGTTGCCAAAGCAATAAACGATACGGTAGGGATTGAACAAGGTAGCATGACTACTATTCACGCTTATACCAACGATCAAAACTTATCCGACGTATACCACCCAGATTTATACCGCGCGCGTAGTGCGACTCAATCTATGATCCCAACTAAAACGGGCGCTGCAAAAGCGGTTGGTTTAGTATTGCCTGAGCTGGCAGGTAAATTAGATGGCATGGCGGTACGTGTACCTACAATTAATGTGTCGTTAGTTGATTTAACGTTTATTGCTAAACGTGACACAAGCATTGAAGAAATTAACCAAGTGGTTAAAGCAGCCTCAGAAGGGCCAATGAAAGGTATTTTAGAGTACAACGAGCTGCCGCTTGTTTCTATCGACTTTAACCATAACCCAGCCTCATCTATTTTTGATGCAACGCAAACACGTGCTGATGGTAAATTAGTTAAAGTAATGGCGTGGTACGACAACGAATGGGGTTTCTCAAACCGCATGTTAGATCAAGTTAAAGCGCTGGGTGCCTATTTATAAATTTTCCGTGTAGTTAATTTAGCTTTATCCAGCCAAGCCACGCATTGCGTGGCTTTTTTTGTTGTCGTGAACCTAAATATAAGCTGAGAGGAATAAATGCTAAAACCTAAAAAGAAATATATAAGGCTATTTTTTCCATATCTTAAAAAGAATTCGACATACTAAAATTGGAAATACACTTACGAGTCCATAAAACATAGCTTGCCTAGTATCAGCTGAAGATGAAAACCAGTGATAAGTCATTGCAATAAATATAAATAGATAAATGAGTAAATTAAGTAGTTTATTCATTTTTATTATCGCAAACATTTTTAATTTGAGCTGAGATTTTGGTTAACTCATTCATAACTTTTGATATATTCGCAGATTTGATATTTGTCGATATAATTGTTTTCAAAAAATAATTATTCAAGTTGCTATTGATTTGAATTAAAAATAAATCGAAAGTATCGCTTTGCTGAAATACCGCTTTAATTATCCTTTGGTGTCCATGTAATATTTTTATATCAGTCATAACTTCAGTCTCATAAAAAAGCATATCTTCTAAAGTGTTTTTTTGATATGAATTTAAAATGCTTTTGTAGATTGATACTGGTTTATTACTAAGATCAATATCACTTTCCAAAAGCCTATTTTCTCTTAATGGCCAAATACTCAAATTATATGATGTTTTTTCTGAAGTTATTTGTTCAGAATATAAAGGTACTTTGTGAGAGTTAAAGTTACATTTAGCGTATGCATTATCGAGATAAAAAATGCTAAGAAATAAAGCTATTAGGATTCTTACACTCATTTTATTGGCTTATTCTCTTCTGTCTTTAAACAAGACAGATAATTTAAGTAAATAAAAATAACCACTAACGAACTAAAAAATACAATGTCTTCTTGGAGATTATTCATTGTAAAATCCCACGCTAGAAGCATCAACATGGTCATACAAAATGTTAATAGTATGTGAGCAGTAAAAGTTTTCATTATTAAGGTTGAATATTTATTGTTCTAATTGAGCTTCGACGTTGAATTTCATTATTTACTTTTGATAGCTCTGATTTATTAAATAATACAGTACCCCAAATGACGAGAGTAACGACTCCACCTTTGGTCACTTTTCTATTACTCCAAAGCTTTACTAATAAATCCTTTCCACTTAAGGCCGAGGCTCCAACACCAATATATGATGCAAAGTTATCAACTTGACTATGAAAATACTGATCAGCTATAAGTTCTTCCGTTGTAAAAGACCATATGCCCCAATCCTTATTAACGAATGTAGGCTCAACAGCTATTGATATAAGCTTCGCTTTTAACGCCCCATTTGGTACGGATCTAATTAAGGTCATTGCTTCTATTTATTGATGACGGTCTAAGTGCCTATAAAGAATTGCACCACATATAGCCTCCACTTCATTTTGACCACCATCTTTGACTAAGGAGAAAGGTATTTTAACTATATTTGAAAGTATTCTGAGTTGCTCATTTAAGTTGTTTGGTAAATCGTATGGAAGATTACTAATAGAAAATGATGATGACATTTTTATTCCTTTAAAAATATAATATAAAAAAATGTTACTTAATAATACATGTTAGGTCAACAGCCAAAATCAAATTAAAACAACTACTCTACTTTTTTGTACAAAATATCCGAATGGTAGTAATTAATGAGTAGTTTCTATTTGTAAGGGAAAATAATCTTAGGATTTTAGCATTTAGTAGCGAATATTCTATCTCTAGCGAAAAATTGAAAAAGGATAATTCAATACTTAGTCATATACTCCGCCGCTTATTTCGTACCAGCCTCCTGCAAATTGGTGATGGTAATATCAGCGGTTATATTGCTTGCTTTTTGGCAATATTAAGTTGCTTGGGAGTGCTTGCATTCCACTTCCCTGAATATTTAACGACTCCAGAATTGCGTAAAAGTTATAGCGTCGAGTTTTTACGTCAACTTATGTTTGTTGCCCTTATTATTTCAGGAAGCCTGGGGTTACTTAATTTTGTACGAAATACCAATAAGCGCTTGGGGGCGACTGCGTGGTTTTTTATTTTGCTGGCCATTGGCTTTGGCGGCCCGAATGTTGAAGTGAATGACTTTGCCGATAACACCCCTTATATTGGCTTAGATTGGTTTATATTAGACTTATTAGGCTCAACCTTAATTTTTATTTTAATTGAAAAACTACTTCCGCATCGAAAAGAGCAAAAAATACTGCGTAGTGAATGGCGCGGCGATTTAAACCATTTCTTTGTCAATCATCTAATAGTAGGCTTTGTATTACTGGTTACTAATCATTTTGTGCATTATGGTTTTGGTTGGGCGGTGTCGAGCACATTACAAGGTTACATAGCGCAAATGCCGTTTATACTGCAGCTATTTTTAATTATTTTGGTGGCTGATTTAATGCAGTATTGGACACATCGTGCTTATCACGAAGTCCCCTTTTTATGGCGATTTCATGGTGTCCATCACAGTGCCAAAGAAATGGATTGGCTCGCAGGCTCTCGTCAGCATATTTTAGAAATACTTATCACCCGTAGTTTAGTGTTAACGCCTATATTTGTGCTGGGTTTTTCACAGCAAATTATTAGTTTGTACGTGATTATTGTAGGCTTTCAAGCGGTATTTAATCACGCTAACGTAAATGTAAAATTTGGGTGGTTAAAGTATTTTATGGTTACACCACAGTTTCACCATTGGCATCACGCATCCGATAAAGCCGCAATTGATAGAAATTATGCAGCCCATTTTTCGTTTTTAGATTACTTGTTTGGCTCTGCAGTAAAAGGGCAAGCAGAGTGGCCCAAAGAATATGGGGTTGTGGGTGATTACATGCCTGTAGGTATGCTAAAGCAACAAATTTACCCGTTTAAAAAACAAAAATAGTGTTCAATTTTAGATTGCGGCCATAATATTAATGGCCGCATAACCATTATAAAAAGTCAGCTAATGCGCCAAGTGTTGGCCGCTGTGCGATATTTTCGCTCATGCATTGCTGCGCAATATGTTGTAAGTGCATTACTTCAGCACTTTGTTCTTGGCAGGTTGTGAGTAAATCCTCGATTAAACACCCTAAAGCACGCACTTCTATTAACTGCATTTGTTGACGTTGATAGTCACTGAGCATAGTAAGATCAGTGGCCGCGCCAAAATCCCCAAACAGCACACGCGCGTGCGGGTCAACCATGGTATTGTGCGCATATATATCACCATGGCTTATATTGTGCTGGTGCAAGTGGGCCACAGTGCTAACCATTTGCTGCGCTATGGCATAAATTACTTGGGTAGAGTAGTGGCAATCGCTTTCAAATGTATCTCGAGTACAGGTATCAAGGCTCGGCGGTAAACCAAGATTTGTAAAGCTTGTATCAATTAACTCCATCACTAAACCAAGCTGTTGCTGTTGTTCAATGTAAGCCAGTACTTTAATTAAGTTTGGATGCTCAAGCGCTTGCAAGCAGCAATTAACTTCATCCAGCGGATAACCATCGCTTGTAATAGTCCCTTTAAATAACTTAACAGCAACCGGCTCTTTATTCGTTGAATAAGCAAGATGGATAATCCCTGATGCGCCTTGGCCTATTACTTTACTGAGCGAGTAGTCACTCAGTGGTTTATTGGCTAAATTTGATTGGGTAAGGCACTGTGATTTATTAAAGCAATTACCTGCAAATGCAAGCCAAGTCAGCTTTGGTAGTTCAAATAGCCAATCATCAATTTGAGTTAACTGATTTGCAGAGAGCCTAACTAGTTCTAGGTTATGGCAATTTGCCATGCTTATTGGAAGTTCATTAAGCTGATTACCTGCCAATGCCAGCTTTTTAAGCGCAGTGTATTGGCCAAATGTTGCAGGCAGCTTAGCTATTTTATTATCTGTAAGAATAAGCCATTCAATCGTTTTAGGTAGGCAGTGATCTGCAAATTCAGTGATGTAATTACCTTTAAATGCAACCATGATCAAAGCAGGGCACTTAGCGAGTATTTTAGGTATATGTTTAAACTGATTAAACGATAAAAACAGTCGTTTTAATTTTGTTAAGCAGGCAAATTCATCAGGTAAATCAGATAAATTGTTATTAGATAAATCCAAGACTTCGAGGGTATCCGCGAGGGTAAAAATTTCCTCTGGAAAGTGGCTTAGCGCTTCAACTAATTGTAGGTGTTTAGCACCAAGTAATTGGCCGCTGCGAAGTTGTGAAAGGGTATTCAAAATTAATAATCCATTTTAAAATCAACAAAAAGGCCAACTAAGTTGGCCTTTAAACACGATTAAGCTTTAATGTTTAAAATTGTGCGTTGTGGTACACGTTTTGTACGTCGTCACAATCTTCAAGCATGGCTAAAAAGCGTTCCATCACTTCTACATCTTCGCCTTCAATAGGGGCTTCTACTTGGGGTACAAAGGCAATTAAGTCTTCGTCAAATTCTGTCACACCCATTTCTTCAAGTGCGGTACGCGTATTGTTGTATTCAGTGTGTGGAGCAAATACGGTTACTTTACCGTTTTCTACTTCTACATCGGTTACATCAACGTCAGCCATCATTAGCGCTTCAAGAACGGTTTCATCGTCGTCACCGTCAAATACAAAAATAGCAAGGTGATCAAATAAGTGTGATACCGAGTTTTGTGCGCCAATTTTAGCGTTTGCTTTAGTAAAACACACACGTACATCAGCAAAGGTACGTTTGTTGTTGTCGGTTAAACAGTCAACAATAATCATGCAATTACCTGGGCCGTAACCTTCGTAGCGCGTAGCTGCATAGTCTTCACCGCCGCCGCCTTTGGCTTTATCAATGGCGCGTTCAATTACGTGAGCCGGTACTTGGTCTTTTTTAGCGCGTTCAATTAAACGACGCAGTGCTAGGTTACCGTCTGGATCAACACCGCCGTTTTTAGCACAAATATAAATCTCTTTACCGTATTTTGAATAAACTTTAGTTTTAGCACCCGCAGTTTTAGCCATTGAATCTTTTTTGTTTTGGTAAGCTCTTCCCATCTGCGTTTCGCCTTAATATGTATAAATAATTGAAAAAATTTGCAAGCCCATATTCTAAAGGTAAATGCCGGGCAGGGCTAGTAAGTATTGAGATTGATTACTAAGTAACGGGGGAAACAGTTATTATGAATGGAAAATAAAACAACCCGCCGAAGCGGGTTGTTTATTCGTTACAAATGATGAACGTTTGTCAGAGTATTACCAAATACGAACACGTTCGTCTTCTGGTAAGTACAACTCATCACCTGGTTTTACATCAAATGCTTTGTACCAAGCGTCGTGGTTACGAGGAGCTTGTGCTCTAAAGCGACCTGGCGCATGCGTACCGCCACGTAATTGGTTTAACATGCTTTGCTCAGTACGTTTTTCTTTCCATACTTGTGCCCACGCTAAGAAGAAACGTTGATCGCCGGTTACACCATCAATCACAGGGGCTTCTTTACCATTTAGGCTTAGTTTGTAAGCATGATAAGCCATGGCTAAACCACCTACATCACCAATATTTTCACCTAAGCTGTTGCGGCCATTTACAAAGTTACCCGGAATTGGCTCATATTTGCTGTACTGAGCCGCCAGTTTGTCGGCTTTAGCATCAAAAGCAGCACGGTCTTCGTCAGTCCACCAGTTACGTTGTATGCCGTTAGCATCTGATTTTGACCCTTGGTCATCAAAGCCATGGCCCATTTCGTGGCCAATCACGGCACCAATACCACCGTAGTTTACCGCAGGATCTGCATTTGGATCGAAAAACGGCGGTTGTAAAATAGCGGCAGGAAATACAATTTCATTAAATGAGCTATTGTAATAAGCATTTACACGTTGTGGTGTCATACCCCAGCGATTGCGGTCGGTCTTTTTCAGCTCTTTTTCAACGCTATCGGCTTGGAAAAACTCACGCATATTTTTTACATTAGCCATTAAATCATTTTTGCTAATGCTTAAGCCTTCGTAAGATTGCCATTCATCTGGGTAACCAATTTTTGGCACAAACGCCGCTAATTTTGCACGCGCATTCACTTTTGTTTCTGCGCCCATCCAATCTAGGTTATCAATACGCTCGCCAAGGGCTGTGCGTAAGTTTTCAACCAGCTCAGACATTTGTTGCTTTGATGACTCAGGGAAATAACGTTCTACATAAATTTTACCAATCGCAAAGCCTAGTGAACTAGTGCCTGACATTTGGCTGATCGCACGTTTCCAGCGCGGACGAGGCTCCTGCTGACCATTTAACTCTTTACCAAAGAAAGCAAAGCTGGTGTTAAATATGTCTTCTGACAACAGCCCAGCGTTACCATTAATTGCATGATATGTTAGGTAGTCTTTCCATACGCTTATATCTTCGTTGTTGATTAAATCAATCATGGCCTTTACAGGTTCAGGCTGCGACACGTTTAGCTGCGGTACTTTGTAACCTGTTTGCGCAAAGTATAAATCCCAATTAAATCCAGGGTACTGAGTACTTAACTCGTCGCGTTTTATTTGGTTTAACGTTATGTCACGATTACGGCGTTTTTCACGTGGCCAATGACCTTCTGCAATTTTTGTCTCTAGCGCTAAAATTGCTTGTGCACGTTCAGTGGTATTTTCAACACCAGCAAATTTAAGCATGTCGGCAATATGTGCAACATACGCTTCACGAGTTTTGACAAAACGCTCTGCATCTTCAAGGTAATATGAACGATCAGGTAAGCCTAAACCACCAGCACCTAACGACATTTCGTATTTATTAGGATCTAAGCGGTTAAACCACATACCACCACCAATTGGGGCGCTAACACCAGTGAGCCATGAATTACCAAAGATTTTTGCTAAGTCATCAGTTGAGTCGACAGCGTTAATATCGTTAAGCAATGGCTTAATGGGAGTCACACCGAGCTTATTTAGCGTGTCGGTATCCATGTACGAATTATAAAAATCAGCAACTAGTTGCTCTTCTGCATTTAAATTTTCACGTGCTGCAATATCTTCAATAATTTCTTTTACACGCTCTTCACTGCGTTCAGCTAACGCAGAAAACGCACCATAGCGTGTTTTATCTGCTGGCATTTCGTAGTTGTCGTACCATGAACCGCTGGCATACATAAAAAAGTCATCGCCTGGTTTTACAGCTTCATTGCGGGCAGTTAAATCAACCCCAAAAGTGCCTAATTCAGCTTGCTCAGTTGCTTGTGGTTTTTCAGCGACTGCTGCGACTTGCTCAGTTTTTGTAGTTTGTGGCTCTGAACAGCCGGTAATAAATGTAGCGGCGAGTGCCGCTGCAATTAAACTTTTTTTCATTACTTTCCCCTATGAATTCACGTTATTTAATTCGTTATATTTTTGTTATAAAAATAGCTATTTGATTGTATTGATAACTTCACTTCAAACAAACCTTTTGAGGTGAATAACCGTACCGGTCGATAAGATGAATAAAATACTATCAAAATAGCAAAAAAATACTCAACTACTTAAATCGTTCTTGAGCGGCTTAGTTTATTGCGCCTTTGACTGCTTTTGCTGTAATGCCCACATACGGGCATATTCACCGTTTTGATTTAGTAGTTCTTGGTGTTTGCCTTGTTCAATAATTTCACCAGCTTTTAAAACAATAATTGAGTCTGCGTCGGTTATGGTCGAAAGTCGGTGTGCAATAACAATACTGGTGTGATCATTTGCCACTTCTCGCATTGCTTTTAAAATAGCTTGCTCTGCATGAGAGTCGAGCGCGGAAGTTGCTTCATCAAAGATTAAGATGGGTGATTGCTTTAAAATAGCACGGGCAATGGCAATCCGTTGTTTTTCACCCCCTGAGACTTTTAACCCGCGCTCACCCACGAGGGTTTTATCGCCTTTGTCTAAGCTATTTATAAAGTCGGTTAAGTGCGCCATGTTAATTGCTTTATTTATTTCATCTTCAGTTGCTGAGGGTCTGCCATAGGCAATATTCTCACGGATGGTGCTATTAAACAGCACAGTATCTTGGGGGACTATCGCAATGGCTTTACGCAAGCTTGCAAGAGTAACTGTATTAATTGCTTGTTTATCTATGCTAATAGTGCCTGATGACAGCTCATAAAAGCGATACAGTAATCGGGCTAATGAGCTTTTTCCTGCACCACTTGCACCCACAATCGCGACTTTTGAGCCGGCAGCAACATTAAAGCTAATGCTTTTTAAAATAGGCCTTTTACTGTCGTAGTGAAAGCTTACTTTATCAAAGCTAATTTCACCTTGTTTAATGACCAATTCTTTAGCCTCATGAGCATCCGCCACTTTAGGTTGTGTATTAAGCAGGCCGAGCATGTTTTCAAGGTCGGTGAGGGCACGGCGTATTTCGCGATACACAAACCCTAAAAAGTTGAGCGGTAAAAAGAGTTGAATCATATACGCATTGATCATCACAAGTTCACCAATCGTTAACTCGCCCGTGACAACTTCGCTTGCGCCAAGCCACATTAATGCGGTTATTGCACAGGCAATAATGAGTGCTTGCCCTGAATTTAGCGCCAGTAACGAGAGTCTGTTTTTTAATCGTGCTTGTTCCCAGGTTGCTAAAAACGTATCGTAAGTTTTAGCTTCATACTCTTCGTTATTAAAGTATTTAACGGTTTCGTAATTTAATAAGCTGTCGATGGCGCGTGTGTTACTTTGGTTGTCGGCAGCATTTGACTCGCGAATAAAGCGGTTTCGCCATTGGGTAACTGCCACGGTAAAAAAGATATAAATAGCCACAGCAAGTAGGGTGATCAGCGCAAACCAAATAGAAAATAAGGTGCCAAAAATAATCGCCACGGTCATTATTTCAAACAACGTGGGCACAATATTAAACATTAAAAAGCGCATTAAAAAGCTCAAACCACTGGTGCCGCGCTCTATGTCTCGACTTATACCGCCAGTTTGTCTGTCTAAATGAAAGGCTAAATCTAACGAATGCAAATGTTTAAATACTTTAAGGCCAATATCACGCATGGCATGCTCGGTGACTCGAGAAAATACAGCATCGCGTACTTCACCTAAAAACACGCTGGCAAATCGCAGTGCGCCGTACATAACGAGTAATAAGGTTGGGACGAGCAGTAGCGGGTTAATTGATTTATCAACCGCATCAATTATTTCTTTTAAAGCCCATGGCATGAGCAATGTCGCGCCTTTAGCACCCACAAGCGCTAATATGGCAATCAGCACACGCCCTTTAAATTTAGTGATATAAGGCCAAAGAGTTTGAATGCTTTGTTTTAAATTCATGGCATCGGGGCGTTTTACTGAACTTTGTCTGGAGCGCATTGAGGATCTCAGTATTTGTTTTTATATAAATGAAATAGCTTAATGTTGGCTATTGTATTTTAATTAGCTGCCCTTATATACTAGCTATCCTTTATTTTAGTTTTAAATGACAGATGTTTAAATTTCGCGTTTTTTTAGCTACTTGCTTGTTTTTTGCTGCACTCTTTAGTGTGCAAAGCCATGCTATGGGCGTAAAGCACGAATTAAACAGTAACCAAAGCAGTTATAGCCATGTTGTTAATGTCGAAAACTTAACTAACGCTCCCACACCGTTAAAGTCGCTAGGTAATTTACAGCATAAAAACTCAAAGCATTCTGAGTTTGCTGCGCATCAACCTAGGCTAACAGCCAATAACTCCTTTTTATTTTTACACAGTGCGCAGGGCGATCCTGAATACGATGTAGTGCATGAGTTTTTTGCGCTAAATGGGTGTAGGCATATTTTTTTGCGACCGCAAGCAGTCACCATAAATCAGCCTTGGTATACCTGGGTATTTAAAAGTAAAAAGTCGCGCTTGAGCGGCTGGAAAGATGCGAATCTGTTATACACCGCTGTAACCACCTACCACGCTTAAAGTTCCTTAATTATCGTTAATTGGTTTTAACGCATCGCGTTTTGACCTTAAGTTTAATTGTGCCTAATAGGTACGTTACTGGGCTATGCCGAGTAATAAGGAACAACTATGTTAAGTTTAAAAAAACAAAAAAAGCCATTTATGGCTAAATTTAAATTAAGCTATGTAGCCATGTTGGTTGTATTGGTTTTACTGGCAATAAGCGCTTTACCTAATTTATACCCGAATAAATCGTGGTTGCATATTAGTGCCGCACCTGAGGTTAAAACACAAGCAATACCAAGTACTGAAAACATAGTGCGCTTTTTAAATAGCCAAGGTTTTGAGGTCAGCCAAGGGGTAGAAAACCAAGCAACAATTAATGTGCTTTTAAATACACCTACGCAAAGTGCCCAAGCTCAAGCGGCTATAAAATCGAATTACCCAAATACACAAGTTAAAATTGTAGAACATGCAACCAGCCCTGTTTGGTTACAAGAGTTTGGTTTATCGCCCATAAAGCTGGGTCTTGATTTAAACGGCGGGGTATTGTTTGTACTTGATGTTGATTTAGATAAAGCCATTGATGAGCAATTACTCAGTGCTTACCAGCAAACGAAAGCCATTATTGTTAAACAAAAAGCCTATGGTGTTAAAGCAAAGCAAACTAACCAAGGCTTTGAAATAAGTGCATTAGAAAATGCAGCTGAAAAGCTAACCTCAGTTATTAGCGACCTTAAAAGCCGCTTTGAAAATCTAACTATAACCACATCAACTCATGGCAACTTACAGGTCGTTAAAGTGAGTTATTCTGAGCAAGGGCGCAGCGCATTTGATAGACAAGTCATGAGCCAAACACTCACTACGCTTCGCTCACGCATTGAAGAGTTAGGAATTACCGAGGCGGTTACACAGCGCCAAGGTAAGCAGCGCATTCGCATTGAGCTACCCGGCGTCCAAGACCCAGCCGAGGCAAAACGTATTATTGGTGCTACCGCGTCACTTGGATTTTATCAACTTAAAGAGATTGGCGGGCAAACATTTAATTTGCAATCGGGTGGGACTATTAAGCTCGACCCTGTGCCTATTTTTACTGGTGAGCACATTAATAATGCCAATATTGGCCGTGATGACTGGGGTAAACCTTTAGTACAACTGAGCCTAGATAGCCAAGGTGGCGATGCTATGTCGGCGTTTTCTAAAGCGAATATAGGCAAGCCGATGGCAACGCTCTATTCAGAGTATTCACAAAATGCTAAAGGTGAAGTGGTTAAAAGAAGCGAAGTCATTAATGTAGCGAATATAGCCCAGCATTTAAGCTCACGCTTTAGTATAACCAATATGCAAAGCCAGCAAGCGGCTGCCGATTTAGCGCTATTACTACGTGCAGGATCGCTTACGGCGCCAGTGACCATAGTACATGAACAAACTATTGGTCCAAGCCTTGGCCAAGACAACATTAACAATGGATTGGCGGCGTTAATGTTAGGCATGGGGTTAACGCTTGCCTTTATGGCGCTGTGGTATCGTCGTTTAGGGCTTATTGCAAATGTTGCGTTAGTTTTAAATTTAACGTCTTTAGTGGGGTTAATGTCATTATTACCTGGGGTGGTTTTAACACTTCCTGGTATTGCAGGTTTGGTGCTAACCATAGGAATGGCAGTTGATACTAACGTGATTATATTTGAACGCATTAAAGAAGAGCGCCGCAAAGGACGCCCTCCATATCAAGCGATACAAGAGGGCTATAAACAAGCTGCGAATACGATTTTAGATGCCAATATTACCACGATGATCACCGCGATTATTTTATATGGTATAGGTTATGGCCCTGTAAAAGGCTTTGCTATAACGCTTGCGCTGGGACTTATCACATCGGTATTTACTGGTGTGTATGTATCGAAATATTTAAGCCAAAGCTTATATTTAAAGCTGGGTAAAAAAGCAGGAGTAAACGCGCATGCTTAATTCTTTTTTAAAATGTGAGGCAGGGTCTCGTATACGTTATACAGGCATGCTGATCAGCGCCATATTTGTGATGTTGTCGGTATTCACCATTGCACAAAAAGGGCTAAACTTTGGCCTTGATTTTACGGGTGGATACTTAACAGAGTTTACCACCAGCCAAGGTGTTGAACTAAAACAGCTTGAGCAATTTATTGCTAAAAATCATCAGGGTGAATTTGAGCTAACAGCACAGGGCAATAATCATTTTCAACTAACACAAGGCCCCAATAATACAGGCAATAACAATGACTGGAAAACGGCTATTAGCCAAAACCCAACTATAAATGCTGAGGTTTTATCATCGGCTTATATTGGCTCTCAAGTGGGTGATGAACTATTTGAACAAGGCTGCTTAGCATTATTTGCTGCGATGGTCGCGGTAATGATTTATTTAGCTGTTCGTTTTGAATGGCGTTTGGCATTAGGCTCTGTGGTGGCTTTATTTCATGACTTAGTGCTGGTGGTTGGCTTATTCTCATGGTTACAAATAGAGTTTAACCTAACTGTTTTAGCCAGTTTGTTGGCGATTATTGGCTACTCACTAAATGACTCAATAATAGTTGGAGATAGGGTGCGCGAGCTGTTGCGCATACCAACAAACATCACACTCAAACCAAGCAGTATTATCAACAGTGCTATTAAAAGCACCTTAACTCGTACGCTTATTACCTCCGGGACTACGCTCGCAACGGTGGCAAGTGTTTGGCTGTTAGCAGGGGCTCCGCTTCAGGGATTTGCAATTGCTCTGTTTGCAGGAATAGTCGTAGGCACGTTATCGTCCATTTGTATTGCTGCAACATTACCCGAGCTACTTGGGTTAAGTGCTAAAAACTACGATAAGCAAGTGGATCAGCAAACGCAGGCATTAATGGATATGCCATAGGCTTAAATCAGCATTGTTGTTACACAGTAAAGGGATAGTGTTAGGTGTAGCAACAATGCTAAAATGGCAAAATTATTTTACCGTATTTAGTGAATTTCCAAATGAATAAAGCCCATGTTACAGAGCACCTGCGTTTTGCCTTAGAAGAGCAGCTTAATACTGCGAAAATTGCAGCTCAAACAGCCCACGATACCGCGACCCACGAAGAAAGCATTGCAGAAACTCAATATGATACGCTCGGGCTTGAAGCTGCGTATTTAGCGCAAGGTCACGCTGATCGGGTGAATGAGTGTTATAAAGAAATACAACTATTTGAAGCCATCTACAACGACGTCGTTACAGGCACAATAGCAGTCAGTTCATTGGTGTGTTTAGAAGATGATGCAGGCACACAAAAATGGTTTTATTTAGGCCCAGCAGCTGGTGGATTAACCGTTGATATTAAAGGCACAACTATTCAAGTACTTACCTCTGGTGCACCATTAGGCCAACAGTTATTAGGTAAACAAGTCGATGATGAAGTTAGTTTAACACTCGGTGATGTAAAACATAGTTACGATGTGGTTAAAGTGCTTTGAATGTAGTATTTATTTGTCTCTTACGCTGAGACGCAGCATCTCGTAGGCCTCTTTGTTAAATAATTGCCTGAAACTTAAAGAATAAAATTAAAGATGAGCCGTTTATGAACTTAGTTTTGGTTAGTGATATATTTGGTAAAACAGCGGCTTTAAAAGCATTAGCTGAAGAACTAAACGCTCAGTCTATTGTCGATCCCTATGGCGGGGTGGATATGGCATTTAACAGTGAACAGCAGGCCTATGAGTATTTTAGTCAGCATACTGGCCTTGATGAGTATGTAGCTATTTTACAAAAAACGATTAAACCACTCGCTGGTAACATCATATTGATTGGTTTTAGTGTTGGCGCATCGGCAATTTGGTCAATGTCTGCACATCCGGCGATTAAAACGATAGCTAAGGGCATTTGTTTTTACAGCTCGCAAATTAGGCACCATACTGAGCTAAACCCGGCATTTGAAATAGAGTTAATTTTTCCTCACTATGAGCAACATTTTGATGTGAAAGCACTTCAGGCTAAGTTGGCAACAAAGCCTAATGTTTCCGCTAAGTGTGTTGATTATTTGCATGGTTTTATGAACCCGCATTCGAATAATTTTAATCAACGCGCTTACGATGAAACATTAACTGTGTTATCTAATAAGCTAATATAATAAACTAGTTAAGGAGTGTTTATAACTCGATGTTAGCCGGTTTCACTCAATCACAACTAAGGCATTTATAGCGTGAACTTATAAGATTTGCTTGAGTCTGATAATCATTAACGGATAAGCAGTTAAATAAAGGACATAAATTTAAAGGAATATTATGGAGATAGGGATTTTTACCGTCACAATTACGGGTGTTTTACTCACGGCTTTAATTATAAAGTACTTAACGTTTAGGCCTGAGCGTGTTTTTTCTGATATTGGAGAAAACGTTCTACTTTGCAAAAAACCTCACTGGTTCAATAATAATAAAAGTAGAATGCAGCTTATTCCTAAAGGGGCGATAATTAAAATACAGCTAGCGTCAAATACCGTTACTTTATTTTGTAAAAGTGGCAATGTTATTGATATACCAGTGCCAAACTCAAAGTTTACTGCCGATGTTTTGCAAAGCGCAAAAACACACTTTCACAAAGCAGAAGTAGTAATACTAGACAACTAACACACCACTTTGAGAACTTAATTTAGATTTTCAATTTTTAAAAGGCGATGAAAATCAATTAGTTAAAGTGGATGTCAGTTTGTTAATGCAATAAAGCGCCAAGATTACGCAGGTTATTGCTGTATTTAATTGTTTATTTCAATGGGTTTAGGCTTTTTTAACAAATTTAGCCGTCACCATCATTTCACCTATGCCATCTACTTTACAGTCAAGCTCATGATCTTTTTTATCAAGTACACGTCTTACTAAGGCCTTGGTGCCAATTTTAATAACTTGTGAGCTACCTTTAATTTTTAAATCTTTAGCTACGGTTACTTTGTCGCCATCAGCAAGTAAAGTGCCGTTTGCGTCTTTCACTAAAATAGCGTCTTCGTCATTAGTAACATTCGGGTTCCACTCATAGGCACATTCTGGACAAATAAGCAGCTGTTGGTCTTCGTAAACGTATTCACATTGGCATTTAGGACAAGCGGGAAGAGACATGATGATCACTTTTAGTATTAAATTTTGGCTATTTTAAAACACAAATTAGCAATAAAAAAGTTCATCAAAAATTTTTATCTTTACGCTAAAAATATCTCGTTTGTGCGCATCTAAAAAAGGGCATATAAATCACCTGTCGCTTAAGCAATTTAAGCGCTAACGTTTATAGTAGATATTCGTTAAAGCACCTATCGTATTAAGTGATTTGCTAAATGCTGCACTTAGTGCGATAGGTGTTTCTATTTGCTGTTTTATTCGCTGAGCTAACTGATTAGCAAGGCTGCTTTGTATATTTTGACTTAACTAGGAAAAGTCGTGTTTAAAACCTTAATTGTGGTTGATAACAATGAGCAAACGCTTGCTCTTTCATTTGAAAATGTCATTACCTTTAACACCTATTTGCGTGACTACCCAAAACGCAACGAACCAAAAACCCGCATAATAAATCTATGTGATGCTAGCCAGTATTTAAGTAAAGGCTATTACTGTTCGTTACTTGCTGAGGCGCGCAAGCACCAAGTATTACCGAGTGTAAAAACAATTAACGCGCTTCGAAGCAATCAAGCGTCATTACAAAATATTGGCCATATTGATGGTGCTGTTTATTTTGGTCATGCGGGAAATGATCAACAAGCTAAAGCCGCTAAATCGGTATTTAAACAATATCCGGCACCTATTTTATTTGTTGATGAGCAAGGCCTATTACAACAAGGATCATTAGCGTCCCTAAGCGAGCAGCAATATGCTGCGTTTATTGAAAAGCTAAATGAGTTTACCCAAACGCAATGGCGTATTGGTAAAGTTGAGCGCCGTTTTCGTTGGGATATGGCGATATTGGTTGATCATAACGAAAAAGTACCGCCAAGTGATAAAGATGCAATAGCCCGTTTTATAAAAGCAGCAGCGAAACATGGTATTAACGCAAAAGCACTCAGCTTTGAGGAAATAGACAATATTGCCCAATTTGATGCGTTGTTTATTCGCCAAACAACAGCGATTGATCACCCAACGTACCGCCTTGCAAGTAAAGCGCAAAGCCTAGGTTTAGTGGTGATTGATGATGCGGAGTCTATTTTACGATGCTGTAATAAAGTGTACTTACATGATGCATTCAATTATCAAAAAGTACCGAGTTTAAAAACCGTGGTGGTGGCAGATCAATCAAAAGACACAATTGAGCAATTAGAAGCGTCGTTTACTTATCCGCTGGTATTAAAAATGCCAGAAGGGTCGTTTTCAAAAGGCGTGTATAAAGTTGCTAATCGTGATGAATTAGAAGCTAAGCTTAGTGAATTATTTGCTTTAAGTGCGTTAGTTCTGGCGCAAGAGTACATGTACACAGAATATGATTGGCGTGTAGGGGTACTTAATGGTCGTGCTATTTATGCGTGTCGTTATTTAATGGCGCGTAACCATTGGCAAATATATAACCATGACGCGAAACGGTTTTTCTCGGGTGGCTTTGAAACATTACCTACGTTTGAATTACCTAAAGCTGTACTGGATGCTGCTTTAAAAGCATGTAAAACCGTGGGTAAGGGTTTATACGGTGTGGATGTAAAAGAGCATCAAGGCCGTGCGTATGTGTTGGAAGTAAACGATAACCCAAGTATTGATCACAAAGTAGAAGATGGTTACTTAGGTGATGAGTTATACATGATCATTATGGATGAGTTTAAACAGCGCCTTGAAGCACGAGGTCGCGGCTAATGCTTAACGCATTGTCTGATATAACGATTTTTGCAGGGGCGGATATTAGTATTCGCCCTGCAAGCGCGAGTGATTTAAACGCCTTAGTGGCGCTTGAAAATGCCTGCTTTAGTAACGATAAGCTTAGTGCGCGAAGTTTAAAGCGCTGGCTTAGTGCTAAACATGGGATTTTATTAGTTGCCGAGCACAATGCGCAATTATGTGGTTACGGTTTGGTGTGGTGCCATAAAGGCACGCGGTTAGCGCGTTTGTATTCGTTAGCCGTATTACCGACGATGCAGGGCAAAGGAATCGCTAAAACGCTGCTTAAAGCCCTTGAAAAAGCCACTAGTGAGCGTGGGCGTATTTATTTGCGTTTAGAAGTGGCAGTAAATAACGACAGCGCCATAGGGCTTTATAAAAGTGTAGGGTATCGTGTTTTTGGTCAGTACAGTGATTATTACGATGATCACAGTGATGCCTTGCGCATGCAAAAAAACATCCGTCAAACCAGCGAGTTGCAAGTTGAGCGTTTAACGCCATGGTATCAGCAAACTACCGAGTTTACCTGTGGGCCTGCGGCATTATTAATGGCAATGGGCTCGCTTGATAACAGCACAGAGCTGAGTCAGTCACACGAATTAGCTTTATGGCGTGAAGGCACCACCATTTTTATGACCTCGGGACATGGCGGTTGTCATCCGTTTGGTTTGGCACTGGCTGCAAATAAACGGGGATTTAAAAGTGAGGTCATTGTTAATACCTCAGAGCCATTATTTTTAGATGGGGTACGCAGTGATAATAAAAAAACGGTGCTGGCGACAGTACATCAGCAATTTGTTGAAGGCATAGCCTCGGCTAATATTCCTGTTACCTATAAAGATGTTGAACTAACTGATATAGAAACGTGGTTAAACCAAGGTTTTAGTGTGTTACTGTTAATAAGCACTTATCGGTTTGATGGAAAAAAATCACCGCATTGGGTATGTGTTACTCATTTAGATGCGCACTGTGTGTACGTACATGACCCGTTTTGCGAACCAGGTAACGACAATCAATTAGCGATTGACTGTCAATATGTGCCAATTGCACGCAGCGATTTTAGTAAAATGTCGGCTTTTGGTAGTCAAAGGCTTAGAACGGCAGTTGCTATTGGTAAAAAATAATAGATTAGGATTTTAAGTGACATTTTTAGATTTTATCGATGTAGCCCCATACTCGTGGGCAGCTATTGGTACGGCGGCTTTTTGTGGGGCTATTATTGGTATAGAACGGCAATTGCGTGGCAAACCTGTAGGGATCCGTACTTCTGCACTGATCACCTTAGGTACTTACTTGTTTTTATCGACTGCGTTTAATTTACAAGGGGATGTGATTGATCATTCTCGCGTAGTCGGGCAAATAATTACCGGCATCGGCTTTTTAGGCGCAGGCGTAATGCTCGCAAAAGACGGTGCGGTAGTCGGGGTTACCTCTGCTGCCACCATTTGGGTACTGGCTTCCATTGGCGTGATGATAGCAACCGAAAACCTCGGGGCTGCTATTAAGCTCTCGGTGCTTGTGGTGGGTATTTTATACGGCGTTGACGTGCTAGAAGCTAAGTTTAAAAGCTTAAGTAAAGGTGTGCATGCTAAAGTGAAAAGTTATCATAAACGCTATTATCGAAAAGACAGTATTGATACCGAGCGCCACTAATTAGTGGCGTTTTTATGCGGGTAGTGCTTTGTTTTGGAAGCTAAGCGCATCTTCAATTGGTGCGGGGCGGCCAGTAAAATAACCTTGTACACTGTCTACATTGAGTATTCTTAACGAGTTTAGTTCTTCTGCGGTTTCGATCCCTTCGGCAACAATGGTGCAGTCGATTGCTTTTGCAAATCCACACAATGCTTTTGCCAGTAAAAATTTACGATCGTCTGTGTTTATATTTTGAGTCAGGCTAATATCTAATTTTATAATATCGGCCTCAAGCTCTAGTATGTGCTGAAATGAGGAAAAGCCAGCGCCTACATCGTCAATGGCCAAGCGCAGACCTTTGTTTCTGAGAGGCCTAAGTGGAGCTCGCATTTTTTCGTAATTAGAAATTGGCGAATGTTCAGTAATTTCTAATACCAGCCTAGTGCAGTCAATCTGTTGTAATGTTCGTTCAAGTGCACCGCTAAGAATGTGCGAAGGCGAGCAATTAATGGCAATGTAAGTTGTATTATTAAACTTTGCCATATTGGCTATTGCATTTTTAATGGCCAGCATTTCTAATGATTCACTTAAACCCACCTTACTCGCTTCTTCAAACCAGATATCAGGGGTTTTATAAGGGGTGGTAAAAAAACGTGCAAGCGATTCAAAACCTACAACTTTATTATTTAGTTGACTATAAATAGGCTGAAAATAGATACTAATATCATTATCGCTAATAATTTGCTCAATAGTTGATTTTGTGTGGTTGTACGATACGCTTTTATCTAAACTCTTTTGAATTAATCCGGTCGCTATTTCTGAAATAATATTTAAAAAAGATAAATCGCGCTCATTTAAGCTCTCATCATGGTGTGATTTATAACAACAAAACGTACCATATAATTTCCCGTTCGACAGGTTGATAGGTACACCTATATATGCCCCTATACCTAATTTTTTTGTAACCGGCATCGCTTTGGTTATTGGGTTTGCTTTGGTATTAGTAATAATAGGGCTTAGCTTGTTGTCGGTGATTTGTTGGCAATACGTTTCATTAATCGGATCGGCATTACCCACTTTAACAATTTGGTT
Source organism: Pseudoalteromonas sp. SiA1 (assembly GCF_018732205.1). Classification (NCBI taxonomy): domain Bacteria; kingdom Pseudomonadati; phylum Pseudomonadota; class Gammaproteobacteria; order Alteromonadales; family Pseudoalteromonadaceae; genus Pseudoalteromonas; species Pseudoalteromonas sp. SiA1. The sequence continues at coordinate 1,579,450 of NZ_CP076084.1, forward strand.
TTCAGAGGGGTTATCGACCACTTTAAAAACACGCTCATCGTTAATAAATTCAGATATAAAAGCAACATCCATATCTAAATGTTTACGAACCAAAGTGAGTAAGTTAGCTAGTTTAGCCTTAATGGATGCATTGTTGTGTTGTTCGACAAGCAAATTGGTTAATTCATCCATCGGCTATCTCCCTATGTTAATACCACTACACCTAATGAGTAATACTATAATTTATATATATAAAAAGATCTAATCAAGGCCTATCAATCTTTGTTCACGCATATTTAAATTTAGGCTAATATTAGCTGTTATAGTAAGTAGGCTTACATATAAGTTGTAGTTATTATCTATTTTTTAATCCTAGGCTGATATGCTTGAAGTTTATGGGAGGTAATAATTTAAAGGGATATTAATGCATCAGCATTCATTTGATAAAACAGAATCAGTCAGATTAACCGTATTCAAAAATATAAGCTTAATAATTACATTAGTTGCTTTAGTTGTCGCTTACGTTAATGTGTTTATGAGTAAAAATTATGTTTTGGGCTTTATTGAACTTGCATTAGCTTTTTTTTGTATTTATACCTATCACCAAACGAGAACAAACCGCTCTAAATTATGGCATCGCTATGCTGTTATTTATATTTACTTTGCGGTTGTGTTGCTTGCTATCACCGCAATTAACTTAGAGACTGGCATATCGCATTGGGTGTGTACTCTTCCTGTATTGGTTTACTTATTGTTTGGAAAAAAGCATGGCTTTATAAGCAGCTTTGGCTTTTTGATTACGTTGTTACTGCTGTTTTATGTTATCGACAAACGGTTAGTTGAAATAAATTTTAAGCTCATCATTAATCTTTCTCTGACGTATATTATTGTGTGGGGTGTTTCACATGTTTTTGAATCGATGAGAGCCTCTAATCAAGAGGAAATTATTAATTTAGCATTACGCGACAGCTTAACACAGGCTTATAACCGGCGTGCTTTTAAAAGCCATTTTCATAACCATATCGACTTTTCTAACCCCTATTGTTTTGCCTTAGCTGATCTGGATTTTTTTAAAAAAGTAAACGATAAATATGGGCACGATGCCGGTGATGCAGTGCTGGTACAATTAACACAGTTATTTAAAAAACATTTAGGCGATGAACATGTTTATCGTTTTGGCGGTGAAGAATTTACATTGGTGGTAAATGACGACATAGAGGTCGCTATAATCACAATGGATAAGCTAAGAACTGACATACAAAATCATCAATTTACTTATATGCAGAGCACGTTAAACATCACTATCAGTATTGGCTTGGTCGGTATTGATGCACTTGAGCATACTCACCTGAGTGAAATTTTAAGATTAGCCGATAATTATTTATATTTAGCTAAAAACAACGGTCGAAACTGCGTTGTCAACGGCCTGACTAAAATATCAAACAAGGGCAAAGAAACATTAACCAAATAACTTTCGTCTGACTACTTTTCTGTATTCGCTCGGGGTTTGGCTCAATACCTTTTTAAACACACGGGTTAAATGCCCTTGATCGTTATAACCAACTTCTAACGCGACTTCCTGAATTGATAAGTTCGATGAGGCCAGTAATTCTTTTGCACCTTCAACACGTAGCTGCTGCCAGTACTCTATAGGGCTTTGATTTGTAGCAAGTCGAAACCTGCGTGTAAACGTGCGGTAGCTTAAGCTAAATTGTGCCGCGACTTCTTGTAAATCTAACTCACTAGATAAATTAGTTTTTAACCAAAATTGTATTTGTGCAATAAGTTCATCAGCATGTCGGTTAACGGCGCCTTCTAAGTAGCGTTGATCTTCGTAGGGTTTACGTATTTCATGTGAAAAGTTCCGCTCAACATGCTGCGCCGCTTCTTTACCATAGTATTGGCTAATAATATGAACAATAACGTCAGCTAAGGCATTTAAACTGGCTACCGTATACATACGCTCTGATTGGGTAATAAAAAAATCAGGTTTTAAGCTAACGTTTGGATAATCTTGAGAAAATTGCTTGGCATAATGCCAGTGAGTGGTTGCAGGGTGACCATCAAGTAAACCGGCTTCTGCGAGCAAACAATTGCCGGTACCAACACCAATAATATGGCTACCCATGGTAAAACTCTCATTGAGCCAATTAACTATTGGTTGATTCGTTTTAACAACAGGCCGTGGATTACGCCAAATACCCGGAACAATGATTAAATCGCAATAGGGGGCGTTATCACTGCTGCAATCAGGCACGATGGCTAAACCTGTTCTGGTTGCAATAGGAGCCATATTTTTTGCAATTAAATGAATATTCAGTGCTCTGAAGTTTTTTTTACTAGTGTGCCCTTTGGCGAACGCTTCACCTGCTCTGAGCATTTCAATTGGCAAGGTTAAACTAGTTACCAGTAGATGCGAGTAAACAGCAATAGCTATATTTAATGGTGGATTTGTTGGGTTATTGCTCATTCAAATGCTCCGACCAGTTGTTTTTGGCCTTTTATGCTTAATATTTGGCTATTAAAGCACAAAGTTGTGTGCGTAATCCATTTAAACTGACTCCATATTCTTATAACACGTTTTTTTTAAAGGTAAATTATGACCGCATTACCCGTCATTGTCGGCATGGGAGGCATTAATGCCGCTGGCCGTACTTCTTTTCATCAAGGTTATCGTCGTATCGTGTTAGATAGCTTAGAGTCTCAAGCTCGCCAAGAAACATTTTTAGGCCTTGCCACATTAATGAATTTAGTGAGTGTTGTGAATGGACAACTACAAGACATGCAAGGCAATAATGTTGAGCAAAGCGACATAGAAGCACGTTTTGGTGAGCAAATTATTGCAGGTACATTAATTCGTAAAATTGAAAAACAACATTTTGATGTAGATGCCACGCCATGGCAGCAAAAAATGACGTTAACCGCATCGGATGAAAACGCGATTGTGTTTGAAACACGCCGTCGTGATTTACCTTCGCCAGTTCCTGAAAGTTGGCACGTAGAAGAGCTTGAAAATAAAAAAGTGAAAGTAACTATTGCGGCTCAATTTGATATTAAACATGATTCTACTCGTGATAACCCAATTAAATCTGCTGGGCAACTACCCACAGGGTTTGATCCGTCAATTATGTACAATAGCCGCTACCAACCTCGTGGTTTACAAGCCACTATTTTTGCTGCCACCGATGCAATAAAATCAACCGGACTTGATTGGCAATACATTATGAATAGTGTTGAGCCTGATAAAATTGGTACCTATTCAGCATCGGTTATTGGCCAAATGGACGATAAAGGCTTAGGTGGGTTAGTCAAAGCGCGCCAGCAGGGTGATCGCGTCAGCACTAAGCAGCTAGCACTGGGTTTAAATACAATGTCGACCGATTTTATCAATGCCTATGTTACGGGCAATGTAGGGACTACTTTTTCTACATCGGGTGCGTGTGCTACTTTTTTATACAACTTGCGCGCAGCAGTAAATGATATACAAGCAGGGCGCACACGTGTTGCAATTGTGGCAAGTGTAGAATGTGCAATTACCCCTGAAGTGGTTGAAGGCTTTGGCAATATGAGTGCGCTGGCTAATATTGAAGGTTTGCGCCGCTTAGATGATTTAAGTAATGACGATGAACCTGATTATCGTAGAAGCAGCCGCCCATTTGGCGAAAACTGTGGCTTTACTTTAGGTGAAGGCGCACAAGTGGCTATATTAATGGATGATGCGCTGGCACTTGAACTAGGTGCAGACATTATGGGCTGTGTGCCTGATGTATTTGTTAACGCCGATGGAGTAAAAAAATCAATTACTTCACCTGGGCCTGGTAACTACATTACCATGGCAAAATCGGCTGCACTTGCCAGTAGCTTACTAGGTAAAGAGGCATTACAGCAACGTAGCTTTATTTTAGCCCATGGTTCAAGCACACCACAAAACCGCGTAACTGAGTCGTTAATTTATCATAAAGTAGCGCAAACATTTGCAATAGATAATTGGAAAGTAACCGCCCCTAAAGCGTATGTTGGCCATACTATAGCACCTGCCAGTGGCGATCAGCTTGCCATTGCCTTAGGTGTATTTAGTCATAATATTATGCCGGGTATTACCACTATAGATAAAGTGGCTGATGATGTTTATGCAGATCATTTAGATATTCGTAACAGTCACTATGATTGTGGTGATATGGATATTGCATTTATAAATTCTAAAGGGTTTGGTGGTAATAATGCAACAGCCACAGTGCTTTCAGCAAAAGTAACGATGCAGATGCTTGCTAAGCGATATGGCGATGAAATGATGGGGCTCTATACCAGCAAACATGCAGCGGTAAAAGAAGCACAACAGCACTATCAACAACAAGCAGATTTAGGTCAATACGCGCTAGTTTATCGTTTTGGTGATGGGCTGATTGATGAAAATGACATTGTTATTGATGAGCACAGCATTCAGCTGCCAGGCTTTGAAAAAGCAATTATATTCAATACAACACATTCCTATCAAGATATGTTCTAAGCACACATACTTGTTAGCAAGGCGCTTTTTAAGCGCCTTTTTTAATGTATGAACCCATATTGTAGTTTAACTAATGCGCTAATTAGTTCCTTAACAAAAATATTAAAACTTCACCTCTTTGCAAATACTTCAAATTACTAATCTCTTCTTCCGCATTAAAAATAAAGCACCTTGATAAATTGAAAATATTAGGTTTGTTGCATACAATATAATAATTAATTAGTAGTATGTTATTTATTTTATTGAGTTAAAAAGTATTATTTATTATGCATCAAGAACTTTATAAATAGTTACTATAATTTTTGCTCAGATAGGTTAAATACTCAATTTTATTAATTACTTTAGGAGTAGTGATGAAATTAATACCATTAAAACGCTGGCTTATAGGGCAAAAAAGTCTCACTTTATGTACTTTACTCTTTCTGTCTAAACTTAGTTTTGCGTCTATTATTTTATTTGATGACAAACCACGTAATGGTACTTCATTGTGGTCAACCTCATCTAGTGAATCGACTTTAACTAAAATTGGTGAGCCTGTAGCTGATGGCGAAAGAGCTATATTAATGCAGGCACACTACTGGACTCAATCAGGATTACGTATTGCTCAAGTACCTCCTTTTAAAAATTCAATACTTGAGGAAAAAATATACAGAAAATCAGGAAATAAGGGCACTTTAATGTTTCGTCGCGGTAACGATTCATTAAAAATAAATCTTGATGAAACCAATAACGAATTTTGGACATTGGATGGTTTGCCTGGCCATAATAATTTTTCAGACGATACATGGCACACGATTAGAATCAATCTCAATGGCTTTAATCTTGATGAAAATGAGAAAGTCCTGGCTATTGGTATTCAAGGCCCTCTTGGAACAGGTAGATTTTACATGGACTCGGTTTCCTTTGTTGAGGGAGAGCCAGATAATAACATTTCTCCGCCGTTAGCTGGTAATTGGGAGCTGACTTTTGAAGATACTTTTAATTCAACTTTATTAAACCCTAATAATTGGCATGTTGGAAAGCAATATCTAGGAATGAGTGGTATCGCAGGTAATGCTGGGCGAGAAACTATTCGCATTGAAAATGAAATGTTACGGTTTGAAGCAGAAAAAAACACATTAAATCAAGGAACCAAACGTTACTTTTATAAAGCCGCTGAGGTAAGTACTTTTCGTAAATTTAGACAAAAATATGGTTACTTTGAAGCCAAAATTAAGTATGACTCAGTACATGGTGCTTGGCCTGCATTTTGGTTACTACCTGACAAAGGCATTTATGGTAACGATACTTATAGGAGGCAGTCATTATTAAAATTTAATCTTGATGATGTATCTACTACTATTTCTTCTGCATTATTAAGATTTAAGATCTCTGAAGCAAACACTCAAAGCAGCATAGCTGTGCATAAAACACTTTCCGCAGATTGGTCCCAAGATACTGTAACTTGGAATACTAAACCGCAGGTTGATCCCTTATGGTTTAGTCATAGCTATGGAGAGGTTACGGGAAACATAATTGAAGTGGATGTTACCAGTTATATAAGAGAGCAAAAAAGTTCTGGTAAAGAGGCGAGCTTTGCATTGATTGACAATTATATGCGTAGCCAGCTTATAAAAATTTTTAGCAGTGAAGCGAATAATATTTCTGATAGGCCCGCTTTAATTGTAAATGAAGAAAGTTTATTCCCGACTGAAGATGCTTTTGTGCGTGGAGGTAATTATGCAGATACTAATTATGGTCAAGAACCATTTCTTTTAATTAAAGACACTTGGGGAGATACCTCACCTACATTCGATCAGGGAATGGAGTTTGATATTATGGAGAGTTTAGGTATCTGGGGGGAAGACATCAGTATCTCAGCTCTGCATTGGGATGGTTACGGTAGCCAACATAAGTCAGTAAATTCCGGCGAGCTTTATCATAATTATTCCTCAGATGGTTTCCATATATATGGCATGCATTGGCAGCCTGGTTATGTCGGTATGTATATAGATGGTGAAAAAGTCTGGGAGCACTATGACGACCGAGTTGGAAGTTTACCTTCTTATATTATTTTATCGTTACAAGTAGGTGGTTGGGATGGTAATGAAAAGAATATCAGTGATGATTTTGAGGCTAACATGCTAGTAGATTTCGTTAGGGTCTGGAGTAATTCAGAGTTCAATTAACAACAAGAGCGAACCAAAGCGTTATCATTTATAAATGTCGATTATGATGCATTAAAAAAAGCACTCAAAAAATTAAATTAATATATCTGATAAAGTGACGAAACATTTTATCGAGTATTTCCCCCACAATATATTGTGGGGGCGATTACTAAATATATTTAGCAATCAGGCTGTTTTTATTACGATATTTCCAGTTTAAGTAGCGCTTAGCGAGTAGGGCGGTAAGCACAACCACTACAGCTATCATCGCCATGGTTGCAATATAACTCATACCATACCCTGATGGTAAGCCAACAAGGGTTTCACCATAGGTCATATCACTAAAGTTAAAACCAAGAGCAGGTATTAAAAGCCAACTGATAGCATGTAGCAAATACAAGTGAGTGAGGTAGGAAAACATGCTGGTTTTACCTAGTACTTGCAGAAAATTTTGCGAAAAACTAGCCTTTAAGTGGCTCAACAGTTTTAGCGCAATTAAACCAAGCCCTACAGTAAGTAACATAAATTGTAACGACAACGGATATTTAGTCGGATTTAAAAACGACATAATAGTCAGCAGTGGAGCTGTATGTGTAGAAAACTGTGACATATCACCGTATAAATTAAAGCCGCGTAGTATTGAATAAAGTGCTAGGCAGCTCATACCCATAATAAACGCGTAATTCATCACTTTTTTACTATAATGCTGAGATTTATAATATACACCTGCACAATAAGCCAAACACATGAGTCCAGCAATAGGCGCAACGGGGTATGTCGTTCTAATAGAAAAACCAAACGGCAGTGCTAATACATTTTTTTGATGAACGATAGACCACAGTGTATGCGCGATGGTGTTACTTTCAAAGGTAATGCCATCAAGTAAGTTATGACCAAATACCAGTAATAAGCCAGCTATAAATACAGGGTATATACCTGTTAAGCGAAGCAAGCCAAGCACCACAAAGCCCCAGCCAATCGCCCAAATTACTTGAGCATATAACATCGGGAAAAGAGGGTTAAAACTCCATGACCATGACACAATTGTAAACTCAAATAAAATAAGCACTAAGCCTCGAACTATTAAAGCGTTAGCAAACTGACGAGTACACGCGTATTTATGCTCTGTAATAGCGGCAGAGAGGCCTGCTAAAAATACAAATAATGGCGCACAGAAATGCGATATAAAGCGTGTGAAAAAAGTAAGCGCATCTGTTCCGGGTATGGTCATGGGATCAGTTACTGAATAATTTAGACAATAATACATGCCGTGATCTATCACCATAAATATGATGATAATGCCGCGTAATAGATCAATATGATGCAAGCGACTTTGCGATAAAGATAATGACATAAAATACAATTAACAAGAATGAAAAAATGAACTTGATTATATGTTATATTATATCAAAAGGCGAGTTTGAAGATTGAATTTAACAGAGTGATCGCGTCAGCGCTATGCAATTAATTATAATTTTCATTATTTAAATTTTTTAACATACCTAAGCGTTATGAAGTTTATTACTGCCAACAAAATAGCTATTTCATAGCGGCTGTACGCAATAGCGATACCAATTAAACCCATATTCCAAATACTCGCAGCTGTTGCTGTTCCAGATGTAGACTGGTTATTTTTTAAAATAGCGCCGCCACCAATAAAACCAATACCAGTAATAATACCTTGTAACATTTTAGATTGCGCCTCTGCGCCCTCCAAAACTGACATAGCAATCAGTGCATAACCACATGATGCGACGGCAACTAAAGGAAACGTTCTCAGACCTGCACCATTATGGCTATGCTCTCTATCATATGCCATTGGCAGGGCAAGTAAATACGCCATGCCAAGATGAATCAAGTTATCAATAATGTCTCTCCACTGTAGATCAATTTCCATTGCTATTTCCACGGATAAATTTTAAATAAGTAGCAAAAATTGAACCAAGGTATTAATTTAAATAAAATCATTGTGTTACCTTTGTTTTATCGAGGGGGATGAGTGGCGTTAGCAATATTTACACAATAAAGTGCGTTTTTACCCAGCAATGAATTTCAGCTGCGTACCACACAAGCAAACTCTATTATGTAAAATTGTGGGGCTTACATATTTTTACAACACTCCTTTTTTAAGTCGTATATAATTTGGCTTATTTGCAACGAGAGTTTACATGCGCATTTTATTAATTATTATCTTTTTAAATGTATTAAGTGGTTGCACAGTAATGGGTATATTTCTGGATGAAAAGGCGAGATCCAAGTTAAACATCAATAGCACTAATAATTTTGTAAAGGATAAAGATAGTTTTAGTTTTAGCAAACTTGGTTACGAAACTGATAAAGCCATAATTGAATTTATAAAAGAAGATAACGGTGTGATTAAAAAATGTAGGCAGGTTACTAGGGTCTGTTGACCTTTCAAGGTTAAATTTACAGCAGTCTGTTTGGTATTTAGGCAAGGCAGAGCCTATGTGGTGTGGTTATTCCCCATAAATAGGCGATAACGCAGAATAAATGCTAATCAGGCGCTGCCCGAAGGGTTCTGCCTAGGGGCGATTTACTCTTTGTTACTCGGTTTTTACTTAGCCCACTAGGTTACAAACCTCGCGCCGCAATTAAACCGCCCCTAGTTTGAACAAATTTTAATCCGCAAAGGTCAACAGACCCTAAAGTCTTAAAAGAATGTGTAGAAGTAGATAAATCTACTCTACACAGTAATGAATCTAAGCCGATAAAAACTGATGATGAAATAATAAGTGTTGGTCTATAAAGCTACTAATAAAAAAGTAACTATGATCGTAGCCAGCGTGCATTTCGAGCTGCAGCGGATACGCTTTTTTATTAGCGATATCGACCAAATTTTGCGGCTTAAGCTGTTCTTCTAAAAAGTTATCAGCATCACCTTGGCTTACCAGCATAGGTAAATAGTTAGCTTGCTCGGCTTGTTGCATTAATTCGCAAGTATCGTAGTGTGTCCACGTTGTTTTGTCGTCGCCTAAGTAGCCTGTAAATGCTTTTACACCCCACGGACACGCCATAGGATTAACAATAGGACTAAATGCCGAAGCGCTGGTGTACGATTGTGGGTTTTTAAGTGCAATCATCAATGCGCCGTGCCCGCCCATTGAATGACCACTAATTGCTTTTTTATCTGTAACAGGAAAGTGTTGCTCAATTAGTGCCGGTAACTCATTAACAACGTAATCATACATATTAAAATGGGTGTTGTAGGGCGCTTTTGTGGCATTAAGGTAAAACCCAGCACCTTGTGCAAAATCATAGCTGTCTTCGTTTGGCACGTTATCACCACGTGGGCTCGTATCTGGCGCTACAATGGCGATACCCAGCTCCGCTGCTTTTTTAAATGCGCCTGCTTTTTGCATAAAGTTTTCATCGGTACAGGTTAAACCTGATAACCAGTACAGTACCGGCACCTTATTGGTTTCACTGGCGCCTGGCGGTAAAAAAACTGCAAAACGCATAGTGCAACGAGTGCTTGAAGCGCTATGGCTGTATTGCTTATGCCATCCGCCAGCCACTTTCGCTGTTGAAATATTTTCTAACATAACAATCCTTAAAAGCCGTTACTTAATAGCAACGGCTTGTGATGGTAATTAAGTGAAATGAGCGTATTAGTAATGAATTACAGTACGAATACTTTTACCTTCATGCATTAAATCAAAGGCATCGTTAATTTCTTCTAGGCTCATGGTATGAGTGATAAAGTCGTTTAGCGCAAATTCACCCGCCATGTAACGCTCTACAATTTCAGGAAGTTGTGAGCGGCCTTTAACACCACCAAATGCGCTACCACGCCATACACGGCCAGTAACAAGTTGGAACGGGCGAGTTGAAATTTCTTGGCCAGCACCAGCTACACCAATAATCACAGACTCTCCCCAACCCTTATGACAACACTCAAGCGCAGAGCGCATTACATCAACATTACCAATACATTCAAATGAGTAATCAACACCGCCATCGGTCATCTCAACAATGACTTCTTGAATTGGCTTGTCAAAGTCTTTTGGATTAATTAAGTCGGTAGCACCTAGTTTGGTCGCCAAGTCAAATTTAGAGGTATTAATATCAATACCAATAATACGGCTTGCACCAGCCATTTTAGCGCCAATAATGGCAGATAAACCAATACCGCCTAAACCAAAAATAGCCACCGTATCGCCCGCTTTTACTTTAGCCGTATTTGTTACAGCGCCCATACCGGTAGTAACACCACAGCCTAATAAACAAATTTCTTCTAACGACGCTTCTTTGTTTACTTTAGCCAATGAGATTTCTGGCAATACTGTGTATTCAGAAAATGTAGATGTACCCATATAGTGGTAAATAGGCTCGCCATCTTTGAAAAAGCGAGTGGTGCCATCTGGCATTAAGCCTTTACCTTGTGTTTCGCGCACTGCTGAACACAAGTTTGTTTTACCTGAAGTACACATTTTACATTCACCACATTCTGCGGTGTATAAAGGAATAACGTGATCGCCAACTTCTACACTTGAAACACCTTCGCCCACAGCATAAACCACACCCGCGCCTTCATGACCTAAAATAGCGGGGAAAATACCTTCAGGATCTTCACCTGATAAAGTAAAAGCGTCTGTATGGCACACACCAGTGGCAGTGATTTTTACCATTACTTCGCCTTTTTTAGGCATCATCACATCAACTTCTTCAACGCTTAAAGGCTGATTAGGGCCCCAGGCAATCGCTGCTTTTGATTTTATAAATTCAGACATGTGTATATCCTTTGTAGTGGTTTGAATATGAATTGTAGACCCATACTGTTTGGGTGATGAGGTTATTGTATTTGTTTCTCAGACAATGATAATCTTCAATTTAATAAAACACTTTTACAGTATGGTAATAATTATGCGTTGGGAAGGTATTGATGAGTTTATTGCTGTTGGCGAAGAGGGAAGTTTTACCCAAGCTGCACAGACGTTAGGTTTATCGGTTGCTCATATTAGCCGCCATGTTACAAAGCTAGAACAACGGTTAAATACGCAATTATTAACACGTACTACTCGCAAGGTTGTTTTAACCAAAGAGGGCGAGCAGTTTTTACACCAAGTTAAACATTTACAGCACGCAATGGACGAGGCCACTCAAGGATTAGCATCGGTACAAACCTCACCTAAAGGTAAAATTAAATTAACAGCACCGGTTATGTATGGTGAAAGTTTTATTATGCCCATTGTACATTCATTTATGCATGATCACCCAGAGGTAGAAGTAATCGCAACGCTCTCTAACGAGCAAGAAAACTTATTAGAGGGAGGCTTTGATTTAGCCATTCGACTAGGCCATTTAAAAGATTCAAGCTTAAAAGCGCGGCGCTTGAGCTCGCGACGATTTATTATGTGTGCTTCACCTGCATATTTAGCGCGTTTTGGTGAGCCTCACACTTTGGGGGAGCTTAATAATCATCAATGTTTAATTGGAAATAGTAGTTATTGGCGAGTAAATGAAAATAATCGTGATAAACATATTAAGGTAGCAGGGCGATTGCATTGTAATAGCGGCTGGGCACTGGTTGACGGCGCTAAAAAAGGTTTGGGTATTGTTCAGTTGCCTGATTACTATATTGAAAATGAAATTAAATCCGGTCATTTAGTGCCTATATTAACTGCATACCAACCACAACAAGAGGGCGTGTGGGGTCTATATCCGCCACGGCAATTTGTGGCTACTAATGTGCGGGTATTACTTGATTACTTAGTAACAGGGCTGAAAGTTTAGCAGGGTTTACTGGCTTGTTTAAAATATAGCCAAGTATCAGATTTATAAATTATTTCTTACATTTATGGTGATATTCAATTGCGCTGAGTTCGTGCTACTATAACGCCACACTTTTGGCATTAATGTTTTAATTAATATGTTTCAACCTGTTAGCCTGTTTATCGGACTCAGATATAGCCGCTCCTCTAAAGGCAATGCGTTTATTTCGTTCATTTCGTTTTTTTCTATTGCAGGTATAGCGATTGGTTTAATGGCGCTTTTTACGGTCAGCAGTGTAATGAACGGCTTTGAGAGTAGTTTAAAATCAAATATGTTGGGGCTTATTCCACACGTTGAAGTGCAAGCCAAAGATCACTCCAAAGCGCAAATGAATTCGTTAAAATCTGCGCTTGAGCAATCACCGTATGTTGATCATGTTAGTTTGTACCGCCACGGTGAAGCCATATTACAAACCAATAAAGATCTTCACGGGGTGTTATTACAAGGGCTTTACGACAATAACGGCTCGCTGTATAAAATCACCGACAAAATAGTGCAAGGCAATTGGCAAAGCGTACTAAATAATAATTATAATATTGCAATAAGTCGTTATTTAAGCCGCAAACTTGGCGTTGGCTTAGGTGATAAGTTACGTGTAATTATGCCTAACGCATCTACGTACACCCCACTTGGGCGCATGCCAAGCCAACGTTTATTTAAAATTGCTGCTATCTATGAAACTGGCTCCGAAATAGACATGGGACTGGCATTTACCAGTGGCGTATCACTACAACGGGTTTTAAAACTTAGCAACAATACGGTACCTAATTTAAGCGTGTCACTTCATGAGCCGTTTGCACTTGACCAATTTATGCAAGACAGCCAACACATACTCAATGACTTTAAACTCACCGACTGGAGAAGCAGTCAAGGCACTTTATTTGCCGCCGTTGCGATGGAAAAACGCATCATGTCTATGCTCCTTGGCTTAATTGTGCTGGTGGCGGTATTTAATATTGTATCGGCACTGACCATGATGGTCAGTGAAAAACAAAGCGAAGTAGCAATTTTGCAAACATTAGGACTCACACCAAGCCAAGTGCAAACCGTATTTATGGTACAAGGGCTCTATAACGGAGTAATTGGCACGGCCGTGGGTGCTTTTTTAGGTCTTTTATTAAGTTTATATATAAATGAACTACTGGCTTTGGTTGGTTTAAATTTACTATCGGGAATTTCACTCCCCGTCAAATTTGATGTGGTTAGTTTAAGTGTTATTGCCGTTTTAAGCTTAGCAATGAGCTTTTTAGCGACTTTATACCCAGCACGCCAAGCCGCTAAAGTAAACCCAGCAGAGGTATTACGTTATGAATGATTTAGTAATTAGTTGTGAAAAAATAAGTAAAGTGTACCAAGACGGGCAAAATCAGGTTGAGGTATTAAAAGGCGTTGATTTAGCCCTAACGCAAGGTGAAATGCTGGCAATTGTAGGCAGCTCAGGTTCAGGTAAAAGCACCTTGTTACATATTTTAGGCACCTTAGACACGGCCAGTGCGGGTAGTGCAAAAATAAAAAACCAAGACGTTGCTAAGTTATCTCGCTCGCAGCAAGCGGCTTTCAGAAATAAAAACTTAGGGTTTATTTATCAGTTCCACCATTTATTAATGGAATTTAGTGCGGTTGAAAACGTTGCCATGCCATTACTCATAAAAGGGTTGAGCGCAAAAGAAGCCAATAAGAAAGCACTTAACATGCTAGATAAGGTAGGCCTTGCACATAGAAGTAGCCATAAGCCTTCGGCTCTTTCTGGTGGTGAACGTCAGCGTGTTGCCATTGCACGCGCTTTAGTGACAGAGCCTGCGCTGGTGCTTGCTGATGAGCCAACGGGTAATTTAGATAAGCAAAATGCGATTAAAATTTACGATTTAATTAATGAGTTAAATAAAAGTTTAAATACCAGCTTTGTGGTGGTTACTCATGATTTAGAGCTGGCTGATAAGCTGGGTAAGATAGCGTACTTAGATGATGGTAAACTATCAATAAAAGAGTCTAGCCATGTTGCTTAGTGCCTTTATTAGTAAACGCTTTAGAGCCTATTCAGGCCATAAAGATGAAAAAAATGCCTTTGTAAGTTTTATAGCCAAAGCATCCACTATCGGTATTTTACTTGGTGTTGCCGTGTTAATTGTGGCGTTATCGGTGATTAATGGGTTTGAGCAGCAATTAGTGCATCGTTTATTAAGTGTAGTGCCGCAAGTTGAATATGTTGCCCCAAGTAGGCCAATTGCCGATTGGCCCACTAAAGTCGAAAAGTTAAAACAGCAACCACACGTAACAGGCGCAGCCCCATTTATTGCCGTTAATGGTATGGCGCAATTTAAAAGCCAATTAAAAGCGGTTGAGATTCGAGGTGTTGAGCCTTCGTTGGAAGGTGATGTGTCAGCCATTAACCAATTTACACAAGGTAAATTAGTCAGCCAGTTAGCTGGTGATGATGTTATTTTAGGCAAGCAAATTGTTAAGCAACTTAACATCGCATTAGGTGATAATGTGACCTTGTTAATCCCACAAATTAGTGAAAAAGGCCAGTCATTACTTGCCCCAAAACGCGTTACCCTCACGCTTGCGGGCATTATAGAAATGGGCGGACCAATCGACAGCAGCGCTGCTTTTATTCATCTTAACAAAGCACAACAAACCTTAGGCTACGATCAAAGCCAAGTAACAGGATTACGCTTGCGTGTTGATGATGTGTTTTCGGCGCATCAAATAGCGCTTCGTGTTGGCCAGACTATTACCGATTATGTGTATATTTCGAGTTGGCTTAGAACGCAAGGTAGCTTATATCAAGATATTCAAATGGTGCGCACGATTGTTTATATTGTGGTGTTTTTAATTATCGCGGTGGCGAGTTTCAATATTGTGTCTTCACTGGTAATGGAAGTGCGTGAAAAAGAAGGCAATATTGCTATTTTAAAAACCATGGGTGCCAAAGACAGTACCATATTGGCTACTTTTGTCATGCAAGGCTTAACCCAAGCATTTGTGGGTGTACTTTTAGGCTCAATTGTTGGCGTGATTTTAGCAATTAATATTAGTGAGCTATTTACTTGGCTGAGCTTGTTACTGGGTGAAAACCCGCTAGAAGGTGTGTACTTTATCGAATTTTTGCCCAGTAAATTAGTTTGGCAAGATATTGTGTTGACCGTTATAGCCACCTTTGTGCTTGCGATATTGGCGACGCTATATCCAGCATGGCAAGCAACACGCGTAGATCCGGCAAAGGTATTGGGTAATTAAACACAGTATTTAATAGGGTGCTTAGTGTAACTCTGATAAACTGCGCCGCTACTAAACAGCTTTTGTTTGCTGAGCGCTTATTTACCTTGGGATTTACTTTGACAAATAACGATATTTTACGCCGTATTCGCTACACCTTTGATTTAACTGATTCAGCTATGGTTGATGTTTTCGCCGCAGCAGCGCAGAGCGTAAGCACTGAGCAGGTGATTGCATGGTTAACTAAAGAGGGCGAGCCTGGGTATACCCCAATAAGTGACACTGAATTTGCGGTATTTTTAAATGGCTTTATAAACACCAAGCGCGGCAAGCGTGAAGGTGAGCAGCCAGAGCCTGAAAGTAAATTGAACAACAATATTATTTTTATGAAGTTACGTATTGCTTTAAACATGAAAGCAGAAGACGTGATCGCGACCTTGGCGTTGGTTGATTTTGATTTAAGTAAACATGAGCTAAGCGCATTTTCACGTAAAGTTGAAAACAAGCATTACCGTGTGTGTAACGATCAAATATTGCGTTTATTTTTAACCGGTGTACAGCGTACTTTTCGCCCAGATGGCGAAAAAGCTTAATGCATTTTATGGAGGTTGAATACAACCTCCATTTTGACCTCTCCACATTTACTCAATTATCAGTCTATCCTTCTACAACTTCAGTCTCATAAAGCAGTTTATTTTGTCGCTCTCGTAAAAATGTAGAGTCGTATTTTGTTTTACTATTTTTTTAATACTTTTAACGTGTTATTCATTAAAATGGGTGTTTTTAGCATATAAATTCTTTTTTAATGAGTTTTTATACAAAAGAAACAACAATTTAATTCAACATCAAACACGTGCATCCAGTTTATCTATGATGTTAAAGTGTGAAAATAATGATCGGATAATTAATTTCTTCACTAACAATAGCATTGATCATTTTTCCTATTTCAAATTAAAAAATACCTACATGGAAGAATAAATATGAATTATATACACACAACCATTGCGCAGTTAAAACAAACGAGCCCTGCGCAATGTGAGTTTTATCAAGCAGTGGAAGAAGTGCTTGACTCACTTGAACCTGTATTTGCGCAAACAAGTCATTACCAACAACAAGCAATTATTCAAAGAATGGTAGAGCCAGAGCGCCAACTAATGTTTCGTGTGCCTTGGGTTGACGATGAGGGCAATATTCAAGTAAATAAAGGCTACCGTATTGAATTTAATTCGGCGTTAGGGCCTTACAAAGGCGGCTTACGTTTTCACCCGAGTGTAAATGCCAGCATTATAAAGTTTTTAGGCTTTGAACAAATTTTTAAAAATGCACTAACAGGTTTGCCTATTGGTGGGGGAAAAGGCGGTGCGAACTTTGATCCTAAAGGACGCTCTGATGGCGAAATTATGCGTTTTTGCCAATCCTTTATGAACGAGCTATACCGCCATATTGGCCCGACTACCGATGTACCTGCCGGCGATATTGGCGTAGGTGCCAGAGAGATTGGCTATATGTTTGGTCAATACAAACGCTTAACAGGGCGTTATGAAGGGGTGCTAACGGGTAAGAGTTTACTTTGGGGTGGATCGCTTGCCCGTAAAGAGGCCACAGGCTATGGCGCTGCCTATTTTGCTAATAATATGCTTGAAGAGCGTAACGATAGCTTATCAGGTAAGCGCTGTTTAATTTCAGGCTCTGGTAATGTGGCTATTTATGCCATGGAAAAGTTATATCAACTTGGTGCAACGCCAATTACCTGTAGTGACTCTAAAGGCACTTTATATGATGAGAATGGTATTGATTTAAAGCTGATAAAACAGCTCAAAGAGCAATCAAGAGGGTGTTTAAGTGACTATTTAGATAGTCATTCACAAGCCAAGTATACGCCTCGCGATGACTACCCAGAGGATGGTCATACGGTATGGCGCTACAGTGCGGATGCGGCATTCCCTTGCGCCACGCAAAATGAATTGACCGAAGCGGATGCAAAAGCGCTACTTGATAATGGCTGTAAATTAGTATGCGAAGGTGCCAATATGCCCTCAACCAAAGAAGCGATTGATTGCTTCATTGAAGCAAAAATAGCTTATGGCCCGGGTAAAGCGGCTAATGCCGGTGGCGTGGCAACCAGCCAACTAGAAATGGCGCAAAATGCCAGTATGCAAAGCTGGACGTTTGAAGAAGTTGATGAAAAGCTCAAGCAAATAATGAAAGATATTTTCACAACAGCAAGCGATACCGCAAAAGAATTTGATCAGCCCGGTAATCTATTACTAGGCGCTAACATCGCTGGTTTTAGACGTGTAGCCGATGCAATGATTGAACAAGGCGTTGTATAGTAGCGCCTCGGCTATTTAATTAACTCTCTACTTTTATTCGTTATATCCTGAATAAGAATTGTTCAGGATATAGCAAAAATAACGTATAATATTATTTAATAAGGTAAATTTAACTCGCTAATTAATAACAATAAACTATAGTGTGGATAAGGATCAGTGAGCTTATTAAGGAGAGTGCAGGTGCGACTTATTCCCGCAATTTTTTATTTTTCAAGTGCGACAGAGCACGACTTCCAAAATCAACTTAATAAAAGCTCAATGCGTCTTGCTGATGCATCACTCTACCTTGTAACACTTTTTTTATTGTCTTTTATTTTTATGGCTTGGTTTAATCAACAAGAGCCTGCTAATTCAACCATAACAATTTTACGTGTAGTTATGGTATTGCTATCGATAGTTCTGATTATTATAAATAAAACACTAAGTTCAGAGTACTTACATTCGCGCTTTTTTATTTATGCGGTTTTATTTTGTTTTTTATTTAGTTATTTCTTCTGGGTATATGTTCAGCGTTACGGTGAGTTGAAAGAGGGAGGGCCTATGCTTGTAGCGGCTGCATTTATAGCCATACCGATGCTGCACTTAGGACATAAACTGGTTTTATGGTCAATAATCGGCATTGCCTTGATATTTATTGAGCTTTTTTCTTCTACTTCGATTGTATGGACACTTTATTTTTATTTTAGCATGGTGATTGTATTGGCTATTGTGCAATATCAACTAGATACCTTATTAAGAAAGCAATATAAAGCGGAGTTATTTGAAACGGAAAAAGCTAACACCGATCAGTTAACAGGTATGCATAATCGGCATAGTTTTGATCGGCGCTGTAAAGCATTAATTAACAAGTTAGCGCCATCACAATATTTAGGGTTAGCCATGATTGATATCGACTATTTTAAAAAATATAACGATAACTACGGCCACTTAGAGGGAGATAACGTACTAATAGCAGTAGCAAACCGATTAAAACATTGTGACGCTGATATTGTGGTGCGCTTTGGTGGTGAAGAATTCATATTGGTAAAAACATTGCAAGCGAATGAGCTAGATTGGTTAAGTGACTTACCTAAGCGCTTCGCAGACGACCCCATTGCACACCAATATTCACCTTTTAACCGTATTACTGTCTCTGCCGGTATTGCAATTGATCAATACACGACATACAGACCTTCAATAAAATCATTGTTAGCAACAGCTGATGTAGGGGTTTATAAAGCTAAAAATGCAGGACGAAATATCAGTATTACCGATTTTGTTGACCCTAAACAACCTGAAATTGAGTAAGACAATGCAAAGCACTAAGCTGATAGTGCTTCGCATTGAATCGGATTACGAAAATGCAGACTCGGCGAGCTCTTCTTGCATTTGTTCACGCATTTTAAATTTTTGCAATTTGCCGGTTACCGTCATCGGGTAATTTTCAACAAAGCGAATGTATTTAGGTTGTTTAAAGTAGGCGAGTTTGTCCTTTAAAAACAGACGAATTGCTTGCTCATCAAGCACTTCACCTTCTTTAGGCTGGATCCAAGCACAGACTTCTTCACCGAATTTTTCATCACTAATGCCAAAAATAGCGGCGTCTTGTATACCCGGATAGGTGTAAAGCACTTCTTCAATTTCACGCGGATAAATGTTTTCACCACCACGAATAATCATGTCTTTAATTCTGCCAACAATGCTGACAAAGCCCTCACTGTCCATTACCCCTAAATCGCCCGAGTGCAGCCAGCCTTCATTGTCAATGGTTGCTTTGGTTTTCTCTTCATCATTCCAGTAGCAACGCATAATGCCGGCCCCACGGCTACATACTTCACCAGGCTGCCCGATTTTTTGAATGTCACCAACCTCATCAATAATTTTTACTTCGGTGTGTGCAAGTGCTCGGCCAACCGTAGTGACTTGACGCTCAATAGAAGAGTCGGTTTCGGTAATGTTATTAATTGGGCTGCATTCTGTTTGCCCATAGGCAATTACCACCTGATTCATATTCATGAGTGTTTGTACTTTACGCATCACCTGTTCAGGACAAGTTGAGCCTGCCATAACACCCGTTCGCAGTGTACTTAAGTCATACTCGTTAAAGTTATTAAGCTCTAACTCGCTTATAAACATAGTGGGTACACCATGAAGGCCGGTGCATTTTTCTTGTTGTACCACCTCTAATGTAGTTTTTGGATCAAAAGAATCACTTGGATAAATTGCAGCGGCCCCTTTACTGACACACAATAAACTGCCTAATACCATGCCAAAGCAGTGATATAGCGGAACAGGAATACAGAGCTTATCGCGCTCAGTAAAGTGCATAGCTTGTGCGACTAAAAGCGCATTATTCAATATATTTTTATGCGTCAACGTAGCCCCTTTAGGGTTTCCGGTGGTGCCAGAGGTAAATTGAATATTGATATCTTGATTGCAATCGAGGGTTTTGGCCACCGCTTGCAGTTCTAATTTATGTGCATCGGTGGGCATGCTCATAACCTCATTAAAGGAAAACATCCCATCGACGGGTTCATCACCAATACAAATTACATTTTTTAAAGTGGGTAATTTGACTGCGGTTAACTCACCTTTGTTACAACCGCTAAGCTCAGGAGCTAAATTTTGCAGCATATTAATATAGTGGCTGCCTTTAAATTCAGTGGCGGTTATAAGCGTAGAGCATTCCACACTGTTTAGTGCATATTGCAGTTCACTAGGGCGGTAAGCTGGGTTAATGCATACCATAATGGCACCTATTTTAGCGGTGGCAAATTGTGTTAAGCACCACTGTATATTGTTCGGTGACCAAATACCGACCCGTTCACCAGGTTTTACCCCTAAAGACAGTAACCCCATAGCAAGTTGATTAATCTGCTGTTGAAATTGCTTATAGCTTAAACGTATATTTTGATGGGCAACGACTACGGCCAGAGCGTCTGGGTTATTGTCGACAATGGCGTCAAAGTAATCGCCTATGGTTTGTTCTACTAATGGTGTGCTCTGAATTCCTTTAAAATAGCTGCTTGATAGCGGTATAGTGTTTATTTGCTCTACTTCTTTTATCACTTTTTGTGTCGCTTTCATGACATACTCCATGTTTTTATTTTTGAGAGGCCTGCTGTTTAAATAAACACGAATTGTCGACAAAAGAAAGAGGGTTAGACTAATGTATTATACCAATCGGCAATAATACTAAATCATTTGAGGGGGCAAATCAGACGCTAGCTGTGTTAAAAATTTCTCATTTAGAACAACTAACTAACGAAATTTTTGCTTTGATATCGACACGATTTTCCTCCCTCAAATTAGATCACTTAGTTAAGCGAATTGGTATTACTGTTTTTATGTAGAATTTAAAGACAAAAAAACGCGTACTCTCTAGCGAATACGCGTTTTTATAAGGATGTAATTAATTTACATTTCGTCGCTGCGATACGTTTTTTTCATGATGTAAACGTAAGCATTAACAAATGCATTTTCTTGATACTTTTTAAGACCGGTGTCTTCAAACGCGATAGGTATCGGATTACGTTTTACTTGTTCTTTTATTTCGGTGGTTGAAAACACGCGTACATCGAGATTATCGATTAACTGAATAGCGGTTTCCATTTTGAATCCTTTAGCGCTACCAGCAAACTTACCTTTAGGTTGGCGTTCGCGAATGGCAACCGAATCAATTTGGTAATCTTGCATTAACTTGGCAAAATCAAACTGAAACTTACGCATTACTTCAGTGTCGTTACCGTTACCTAAGGTAAAGCGTGTTTGGCGCACATCACGAATATCAAAAACGTCATTATCTTTACTTAAAATACAAAGTAGTACATCACTACCGGTAATTTCTACACCACATGTTCTCATTGCTAATCTCTACTATAACTTAATTACCCGTTATTATACGCAACACGCATTAAAATGCGAGTTTAAGCACTTACAGTGGTGTTTTTGTTAGCGCTTAACGTCCACTCGTCATTTTGATGTAACAAGGTCTGTTTATCTTTGCGGCTAAATGTGCAGCCCTCCTTTTTTTAGCTAAGACAGCGCTATGGTTTGTTTACTTTAAATAGGTGTGAGCGTTGCTCAATTTTTTACTTAGCGCCAGGTGATAGCTCCCGGGCTTTAACTAAATCGCCCCTAGATTGAACAAATCCTAATAAAGAAAGCCAACAGACTCTTATTAAACGTTATTAATTGCACTTTTATGGTAAAATAGGGTGGTTTTTAATAGCTTAAAACTTGTAATTAATGCTGCAGCACGCGACAATAACTCTCTTGTAGTTGAGCAGACTCAGCATCTACATTAGCCATTTTTGGCGAAAAATAGTCAATGCTTATTCGTAAAAGCGTTGTCGAGTCATTCTCATTTAATTAATTAAAAATACACGTGATACATTGTAGGTGTCACCACTGTATGTAAGGATTTATAATGCCAGTTATTACTCTTCCTGACGGTAGTCAGCGTAGTTTTGAAAACCCTGTAAGCACTCTTGATGTAGCAAACGATATAGGCCCTGGTCTTGCTAAAGCCACCATTGCGGGTCGTGTTAATGGCGAACGCGTAGATGCGTGTGATTTAATTAGTGACGATTCTCGTCTTGAGATCATTACCGCAAAAGACGACGATGGTCTAGAGATTATTCGCCACTCGTGTGCGCACTTAATTGGTCATGCTGTTAAACAACTTTTTCCTGATGCAAAAATGGCGATTGGTCCAACAATTGATAACGGTTTTTACTACGATATTGATATGGAACATTCGTTATCTCAAGATGATCTTGATGCCATTGAAAAACGTATGCTACAGCTTGCAAAAACAAACTACGACGTAGTGAAAAAAACCGTTAGCTGGCAAGAAGCGCGCGACACTTTTGCAGCGCGTGGCGAAACATACAAAATTGAAATACTAGACGAAAATATCGCACAAGATGACCGTCCAGGTTTATATCATCACGAAGAATACATCGATATGTGTCGTGGTCCTCATGTGCCAAACATGAAGTTTTGTCAAAACTTCAAAATTATGAAAGTGGCCGGCGCATACTGGCGCGGTGATTCTGAAAACAAAATGCTACAGCGTATTTACGGCACAGCATGGGGCGATAAAAAGCAACTTAAAGCGTATTTAAAGCGTTTAGAAGAGGCTGAGAAGCGCGATCACCGTCGTATCGGTAAAGCACTCGATTTATGGCACTGGCAAGAAGAAGCGCCAGGTATGGTATTTTGGCACAACGATGGTTGGAGCATTTACCGCGAGCTAGAAGACTTTGTGCGTGAAAAATTACGTGAGTACCAATACGAAGAAGTGAAAGGTCCAATGATGATGGATCGCTCTTTGTGGGAAAAATCAGGGCATTGGGAAAAATATTCAGAGGCAATGTTTACCACTGAATCTGAAAAGCGTGAATACGCAATTAAACCAATGAATTGCCCAGGCCACGTACAAATTTTCAACCAAGGTTTAAAATCGTACCGTGACTTACCACTGCGTATGGCAGAGTTTGGTTGTTGTCACCGTAATGAACCATCAGGCGCGCTTCATGGCTTAATGCGTGTACGCGGCTTTACCCAAGATGATGCTCATGTATTTTGTACAGAAGAGCAAATCATGGATGAAGTATCGGCCTGTATTAAAATGGTTTACGATACCTATGAAACATTTGGTTTCGAAAAAATTGTTGTTAAACTTTCAACTCGCCCAGAGCAACGTATTGGCGAAGATGAAATGTGGGACAAAGCAGAGCTTGCACTTGCTGACGCACTCAAAGCAAATGACATTGAATTTGATTATTTACCAGGTGAAGGGGCGTTTTATGGCCCTAAAATTGAATTTACTTTGTACGATTGCTTAGACAGAGCGTGGCAGTGTGGTACAGTGCAACTAGATTTTGCATTACCGGGTCGTTTGGGCGCTACTTATGTAGCTGAAAATAACGAACGTCGCACACCTGTTATGATACACCGCGCTATTTTAGGGTCTATTGAGCGCTTTATCGGTATCTTAACAGAAGAGTACGCTGGTTTATTCCCAACGTGGCTTGCGCCTAAGCAAGTGGTGATTATGAATATCACCGATAAACAAGCACCTTATGTGCAGGAAATTGTACAAAAATTAAATAAACTTGGAATTAGAGCCGCTGCTGACTTGAGAAATGAGAAGATTGGCTTTAAAATCCGAGAACATACACTTAAGCGTATTCCTTACTTACTGGTTGTTGGCGATAAAGAAGTTGAACAACAAGAAGTAGCAGTACGAACTCGCACAGGTGAAGACCTAGGCAAATTTAATGTCGATGATTTTATCGCTAAAATCAGTGAAGAAATCAAAAATCGACAGTAAAAATCGAGCGTGTAGGGCAATCACAAACAGCCAACTACACGCTTATATTATTGATATTCTTGGAGGAACGTACCATTAGAGGCGGCAAGAAAGGGCAACAAACAGCTCAAAAAAATCGTATTAACGAAGAAATTACAGCGCTAGAAGTTCGTTTAATCGACATCGACGGCGAACAAGCTGGAATTCAGTCATTAAAAGACGCGCAAGCTATGGCTGATGCAGCGGGTGTTGATCTTGTAGAGATCAGTCCAAACGCTGAGCCGCCTGTTTGTAAGGTTATGGACTACGGTAAGTTCATCTTTGAAAAAAGCAAAGAACTAAAAGAGCAGAAGAAGAAGCAAAAGCAAATCCAGATTAAAGAAATCAAATTCCGTCCGGGAACGGATGAAGGCGATTATCAGGTTAAGCTGCGCAACTTACGTAAGTTCTTAGAAGCTGGCGATAAAGCTAAGATAACTATCCGCTTCCGTGGTCGTGAAATGGCTCACCAAGAAATTGGTATCGAATTATTAAACCGTATTAAAACCGATTTAGAAGAGTTAGCAGTTGTTGAGTCTTTCCCAAATCGTGTTGAAGGTCGTCAAATGGTTATGATGATGGCACCGGTTGCTAAAAAGTAATAATTAGGCGATAATACGCACCGAATTTAGCTCAGGTTTGCAAGTGATGTGAAAATGTCCACCTGAGTTAACCGGTTTTAAAGTAAAACTGCGGTATTTATATCGGGTTTTCACCGGAACATAGCAGTAAGTTAGGCCTTTAAAGTGGAGCTATAGCAATATATCTCACGCCTTCTTACTAAATTTAAAGCAATACAATTGGAGTTATTGCAATGGCTTACAAGCTAAAAAGTCACAGAGGCGCAGCTAAGCGTTTCAAAAAGACTGCTTCTGGCGGTTTCAAGCGTAAACAAGCGCATCTTCGTCACATTCTGACTAAGAAAACTTCTAAGCGTAAGTTACACCTACGTCCTAAGATGATGGTTCATAAAAATGACCATGGTCTAGTTTCACGTATGTTACCATTCGCTTAATAGGGGTTTTTAGAAATGGCAAGAGTTAAACGCGGCGTTGTCGCACGTGCACGTCACAAAAAAGTTTTAAAACAAGCGAAAGGTTACTACGGAGCACGTTCACGTGTTTACCGCGTAGCTTTCCAGGCTGTTACTAAAGCGGGTCAATACGCTTACCGTGACCGCCGTGCTAAGAAACGTACTTTCCGTCAACTATGGATTGCACGTATCAATGCTGCTTCACGTCAAAATGGTCTGTCTTACAGCCGTTTTATCAATGGTCTTAAAAAGACATCTGTAGAAATCGATCGTAAGATCCTTGCAGATATCGCTGTTTACGACCAAGTTGCATTCGCAGCGCTTGTAGCAAAAGCAAAAGAAGGCCTAGCGGCAGCTTAAGTTTTTGTATAAGTAATGAAAAGGAGCCCATGGCTCCTTTTTTTGTGCCTGTAATTTATTATCTTTTTTATGCGCTTGTAGGCTTTTTCCTTTATTTATTACCGTTGTGTGTTCGTTTTTTTAGGTACTTATTAGCCCTTTTTATTCAGTAGATGTTGATAGCGTGGCTGGGCTGCAACTAAAAATGCCGTTGGCTGTATTTTTTTGTTGAACCACCGCAGTTTTGGCAACTAGAAAAGTTTAATTGCTATAATTTTCTTAATTAATGGGTTTGTTAGAGAAGTATATGTTTATAAGTTTATTGGTTTTATCTGCAAGTATGGCAAATAGCAATCATTTACCGCCATTATTACCATGGGAAGGTAGTAGTACCTCACTATTGCAACAACAGGGACCCTTAACCACAGACTTTGAAATTTCTGCAGGAGTCTCGTCTCCCAATTATGCTGATACCATGGCATTTGTTGATAGATTAGTGGCGGCGAATCCCACTCAATTTAAATCAAAAACGATTGGCTATAGTAATAGTAAACGAGCAATAAAAATGTTGATTGCCAGCGAACAAGGTTTTTTTAATGCGGGTCAAATGGCCAATAGCACCAAACCAACCGTGCTTATTCAGGCTGGTATTCACGCTGGTGAGATTGATGGTAAAGATGCGATGTTTATGCTGCTTAGAGATATTGCTACGGGTAAACGACGCGATATATTAAAAAAGGTAAACATTTTATTTATCCCAATATTAAACGTTGATGGTCACGAGCGTAGTAGTGCGTTTAATCGTATTAATCAGCGTGGCCCTGTCAAAATGGGTTTTAGAACAAACTCAAATAATCTTAATTTAAATCGTGATTACACTAAGCTTGATACGCCAGAGGTTAAAAGCGTACTTAAAGTAATTAATGACTATAATCCGAATTTGTATATTGACGTACACGTGACTGATGGGGCTGATTACCAATACGATGTAACCTATGGCTATAACCCGGTATTTGCTAGCGAGTCGCCTGCCATTTCAGATGCGCTTAACCGTTATTTTAAACCAATGATTGATCAAACCCTCACTGAGCAAGGCCATATTCCGGGCCCTTTAGTGTTTGTTATGGATAAGCAAGAATTTAAATCAGGGCTGGCCGGTTGGGTTGCCACACCGCGGTTTTCAAACGGGTGGGGTGATTTAAAGTCATTGCCTACCATTTTAGTTGAAAACCATTCTTTAAAGCCATACAAACAACGCGTGTTAGGGACTTATGTGTTTATAGATGGTGCTATTGAAGCATTATCAGCGCATAAAGATAAACTCGCTAATGCAGTAAAAAAAGAACAAGAATTTGTTCCTAAGCAATTAATTGTTAAGCGTGGTTATTCTGAGCAGCCTGATCATATCGCGTTTAAAGGTATTGCTTATTCTAAAAGCCTGAGCCCATTGTCAAATCAACAAGAAGTAAGCTATTTGGGTAAAAAACAGGATTATGACAAGCTGCCTATTTTTTGGCAAAAAGAGGTGCAGCACACGGTTGAAGTACCAAAATCATTTTTTATTCCACCTGTTTACACCGATATTATTGAGAAATTAGCCTTGCATGGGGTGTCAGTTAATAAGCTCAGTGGTGCCAACACTCAGCCATTAAAAATGGCAAAAGTAGCGCAATATAGTTTTGATAAAGCGCCATTTGAAGGGCGTTTTAGAGTGTCGGCACGTTTTGATTATGTACCAGCTACAAATGTGGATTTAGATGGTTGGTTTGAAGTGAGTACGCAGCAAAAGGCAGGAGAGTTAGCTGTCCACTTGCTACATCCTGAAGCACCAGATTCATTTTTTGCTTGGGGGGAGTTTAATACTATTTTTCAGCGCACTGAATATATGGAAAATTATGCTTTGATACCGTTTGCTGAAAAAATGCTTGCTGATGACCCCAAATTAGCCCAAGAATTTGATAAAAAAGTAAACCAGGATAAAGACTTTGCTAAGAACGCTGAAGCACGTTTAAATTGGTTATATGAGCATAGCCCATTTTATGATCAAGCTTATTTGAAATACCCAGTTTTAATGTCATACCAAGAGAATATAGTTATTCCAGCACAAAAAGATAAAGAAATATAAGATGAAAATAATCACTATTCCCGTAACCCCGTTTATGCAAAATTGCCGCATTATAGTATGTGAACAAACCCAGCAAGCTGTCGTGGTCGACCCTGGCGGTGATGCTGAAAAAATTAATGCATCACTTAAGCAGCATAATTTATCATTAGCAGCGATTTGGTTAACCCATGGGCATTTAGATCATGTAGGCGCTGCGCATAATTTACGCGAGCAACACAAGGTAAAGATGATTGGGCCTCATGAGGATGAACGTTTTTGGTTCGACAATTTACCGATGCAAGCCACTATGTTTGGCTTTAAACCGATCAACTCCTTCTATCCTGATGAATGGTTAGCCCATGGTGATAGTATCAAGGTTGGGCAGCTTGAATTTAAAGTACTTCATTGCCCAGGACATACGCCAGGGCATGTTGTGTTTTATCAACAAGCACACAATACGGTTATCGTCGGGGATGTTATTTTCAAAGGTTCAATAGGGCGTACCGACTTTCCTAAAGGCGACAGCAAGCAGCTAGTCGACTCTATAGTGCAACATATCATGACATTACCACCGAACACTGCAATTTTAAGTGGCCATGGTGACAACACCCATGTTGCTCATGAACAGGCTACTAACCCATTTGTAAGTGGCCAGTTTGGTTGATGTGCATATTTGTTAAAAATAAGCAGACTGCTTTTTAAAAAGGCTGTATAATTTAACCAATTTATTAGATAAATAAGAAATAAAATGTCTCTAAATCACGTAGATCGCCAAATATTGGCACTTTTACAGCAAGATGCAAGTTTATCAACTGCTGAGATTGCAGACAAAGTCGGACTTTCTCAGTCTCCTTGTTGGCGTCGTATTGCTAAATTAGAACAAGATGGCTACATCAAAAGTAAAGTCGCATTGCTTGATGAAAAAAAGCTGGGCTTTGATATGTTGGTTTACGCCCATGTACGTTTATCAAACCATGGTAAAAAGAATTTAGCTGAGTTTGAAAAATTAATACTTAGCTATGATGAAGTGACTGAATGTTACACCATGGCTGGCACTATGGACTTTATGTTGCGTATTATTTCTCAAGGCATAGAAGGTTATGAGCACTTTGTACGCGATAACTTGCTTAGCTTAGAATATGTGCAAGAGGTTCATTCTAATGTGACCATGACGTGTGTTAAACGAAGCACGGCACTGCCACTTTAAACTTTACTAAGCAGCTAAAAACACACAGGCTGAATTAACTATAATTGTGAAATGAGCGCTAATTTGATAAAATCTAGCGCTTTTTTTGTTAGCGAAATAAAACTGAGGAACTCAATGTTTAACTTACTCAGCAGAGCGCCAAGCTCTGCTAAAAACGATATTCTCTCTGGATTGACAGTGGCACTTGCCTTGATCCCAGAAGCTGTTGCATTTGCCTTTGTTGCAAATGTAGAACCTCTTGTTGGTTTATACGCCGCATTTATTGTGGGCTTAATTACGGCTATTTTTGGTGGTCGTCCGGGTATGATTTCGGGTGCAACCGGTGCATTAGCGGTTGTGATGGTAAGTTTAGTACTTGATCACGGAGTGGAATACCTATTTGCCACTGTGTTGCTGATGGGACTACTACAAATATTGGCTGGGGTATTTAAGCTTGGTAAATTTATTCGTATGGTTCCGCATCCTGTTATGCTCGGTTTCGTTAACGGTTTAGCGATTGTTATATTTTTAGCCCAGCTTGGACAGTTTAAAGTGCCTGATGGTGCTGGCGGCCAAATGTGGATGTCGGGCAGTGCGCTTTACATCATGTTAGGTTTAGTGGCGCTAACGATGGCAATTATTCACTTTTTACCAAAATTAACTACCGCAGTGCCTTCATCACTGGTTGCTATTGTTACTGTAACGGGTTTAGTGATTGGTCTTGATTTAGAAGCGCGTACAGTACTTGATTTCTTAAAAGGCATGACAGGAAATGAAGCTGCAACCATTGCCGGTGGTTTACCACAGTTTCATATTCCTATGGTCCCTTTTAACCTAGAAACACTACAAATTATCTTTCCATATGCGCTTATTCTTGCAGCAATTGGCTTAATTGAATCGCTGTTAACGCTAAGCTTGATTGACGAAATTACAGAAACCCGTGGCCATTCTAATAAAGAATGTATTGGCCAAGGTGCGGCCAACGTCACATGTGGTTTCTTTGGTGCAATGGGTGGCTGTGCCATGATTGGCCAATCTATGATCAACATTAATTCAGGTGGGCGTTCGCGTTTATCAGGTATTAGTGCCGCATTGATGTTACTTGCATTTATTATCTTCGCTTCAAGCTTAATCGAAATGATTC
The DNA here is from genome assembly GCF_018732205.1 of Pseudoalteromonas sp. SiA1. Lineage (NCBI taxonomy): Bacteria > Pseudomonadati > Pseudomonadota > Gammaproteobacteria > Alteromonadales > Pseudoalteromonadaceae > Pseudoalteromonas > Pseudoalteromonas sp. SiA1. Next base: position 1,609,571 of record NZ_CP076084.1, read on the forward strand.
CACTGGCGGCATTAGTTGGGGTTATGTTTATGGTGGTGCTGGGTACGTTTGAATGGGCGAGTTTTAAAATGATGAAACGCGTGCCTTTATCTGATGCTTTTGTAATTGTATTAGTTTCGGGTGTAACGGTTATTACCGACCTTGCGATTGCGGTGTGTGTAGGTGTTATTGTCTCTGCGTTAGTGTTTGCATGGCAGCATGCAAAACATATTTACACAACTAACTATATTGATAAAGAAGGTTCAAAAGTGTACGAGCTACATGGGCCTTTATTTTTTGGTTCGGTTAAAAACTTTGCTGATTTATTTGATGTTAAGAATGACCCTAAAGATGTGATTGTTGAGTTTAAATACAGTCGCGTTGCGGATCATAGTGCGATTGAGGCCATCGACAGCTTAGCTGACAAATACAATAAAGCGGGTAAAAAGCTGCACTTGCGTCACTTAAGTAAAGACTGTACAGAACTACTTCATAAAGCACGTGACTTAGTTGAAGTGAACGTAATTGAAGATCCGACTTATAAAGTTGCTTCAGATAAGCTTGCTTAAAAAATAAAAGTAAACATTGATAAGCGAAAGGTGGATGCCTTTCGCTTTTTTTATGCGCTTTAAACCATCCGCAAGGGGTAATTGCAACACGAGTTTTAGCCTGTTTAACGTAACAACTAAACCAGAACTGAACATCCATCCTGTATTTATTTAATTTATTGTTTGCGATAGGGCTATTAAAAAGTAAGACAGTTGGTAGTGCTATACCCGACGATAAATCGATATAATAGTGACAAATTTACAAGGTAATAATTAATTTTGAATTGGCAGTCTTTAATTGATAACAGACAACGTTTTTTCTGGCTTTTGCAAATTGCAGGCTGGATAGGTTATGCGTTAGTTAACTATATTGGTTCTAAAGTATTCGAAATGCGTGATATTTACGTATTCGTTATTTTACTAAACGCCTATGCGGGCTGTTTAATGACTGTGCCTCTGCGTTATATTTATCGCAAAATTTGGAATGCCTCACCTTGGGTATTAATTATTGTTGTATTTGGCGCCTCTTATATAACCGGTACATTATGGGCCGTGGTGCAAAAGTTTAACCTGTGGGAAATTTATCGCCACGGATACCGTCCTGAAGAATGGTTTTATTATTTACAACAAGGACTTGATTCTGTTTATATTATTTTGTGTTGGAGTGGTTTGTACTTTGGGGTTAAGTATTACCAGTTATTACAAAGTGAACGTCAAAAAGCCTTAAAAGCGACCACAATGGCGCACGAAGCGCAGTTAAAAATGCTTAGATACCAGCTAAATCCTCATTTTTTGTTTAATACGCTCAATGCAATATCAACCTTAGTTTTGGTAAAAGAAAATAAAGATGCTAACTTGATGGTATCTAAATTGAGTGACTTTTTACGCTATACGCTTAATACTGATCCAATTAAAAAAGTGCCGCTGGAGCAAGAGTTACATGCATTAATGCTCTATTTAGAAATTGAACGTGTACGTTTTGATGAGCGCTTACAAGTTAATGTGGACGTGAGTGAGCAGGCCAAACAAGCATTAGTGCCGAGCTTAATATTACAACCGATCATCGAAAATGCCATTAAGTACGCCATTGCCCATATGTCAGAAGGTGGTGTTATTGATATAAAAGCGCAAGTTTTTGCTAATGAATTATTACTTGAAGTGGGCGATAATGGGCCTGGCACTGATATTGAAAATGGTCAGTTAGTTAATGCACAAGGCGTAGGGGTAGCAAACACCCGAGACAGATTAAAAACGCTCTACGAAAATAATTACTCGTTTGTATTATCACATAATACGCCAAGTGGATTAAAAGTTAATCTGCGAGTCCCGTTTGAGAAGGCTGTGAAGAAATGACAAGAATAAAAACGCTTATTGTTGATGATGAACCATTAGCACGTAAAGGTTTAGCCGTCAGGCTTGAAGAGTTTTCTGATATTGAAGTGATCAAACTGTGTAGTTCAGGTTTTGATGCGATTGAAAGTTGTAAAAACGAAAAAATTGATCTTGTCTTTCTTGATATTCAAATGCCTGGTATGAACGGTTTTGAAGTCGCACGTGCTTTAAGTGAAAGCAGTAAAGATTTACCTGCCATTGTGTTTGTTACGGCGTTTGATCACTTTGCTGTTAAAGCATTTGAAATTCATGCTTTAGATTACATTTTAAAACCCGTTGATGATAACAGATTAAAACAGGCGGTAGAAAAAGTGCATACCTATTTAAAAACTCAGCAGGATAACGCCCATAAGAAAAAACTAGCGAGCTTCGTAGCAGGGATAACAGGCAATAACTGCGAAGAAATTTTAAAGAAATTAGCCACAGGCGATACCCTTACGGATCGTCGTTATCCTGAGTCATTGGCCGTAAAAGAGCAGGGCGAAATTGTCAGAGTACCCGTTGCTACTATACAGTGGGTAGATGCGGCAGGTGATTACATGTGTCTGCATTGCCAAGATGGGCAAACGCATATATTACGTAAAACCATGAAAGAGCTTGAACAAGAATTAGATCCAAGCTTATTTGTACGTGTTCATCGCAGCGCGATTGTTAACACCAAACAAATTAGCAAGTTGGTAACTCAGGTTAGTGGTGAATATTTATTAGTGTTAGATAACGGACAAGAGCTTAAAGTAAGTAGAAGTTACCGTGATAAAGTAAAAGCAGCATTAGCTAGCTAACTTTAATAAATAGCATAAAAAAACGCGAGCTTTTAGCTCGCGTTTTTTTATGCGCGTTACAGTTACGAAACCGTGACTATTTTCATCGTGTTGGTTGCACCAATCGTTTCCATCGCATCACCGTGGGTAATAATCACGGTATCGCCTGCTTGTAAAGAGCCTGCGGCTACAAGTGTGCTTAATGCATCTTTAACCATGCTATCTTTTTCACATTTTGTAGAGTCAAAAAATACAGGGTAAACACCACGATACAGTGCTGTTTGACCTAATGTACTTGCATGACGTGAAAGTGAATAAATAGGCAGTCCAGAGCTAATACGCGACATCAATTTTGCCGTACTACCTGACTCAGTAAGGGTAATAATCGCTTTAACAGAGTCTAAGTGGTTAGCTGCATACATAGCTGATAAGGCAATTGATTCGGCATTAGAAGAAAAACGGCTGTCTAAACGATGTTTAGAAACGTGTGTTTCTTTTTGTGATTCAGCACCTAAACAAACACGCGCCATAGTAGCAACGGTTTCTTCCGGGTAATCACCAGCGGCTGTTTCAGCAGAAAGCATCACTGCATCTGTGCCATCAAGTACTGCATTGGCAACATCCATAACTTCTGCACGTGTTGGCATAGGGTTATCGATCATCGATTCCATCATTTGCGTAGCGGTTACAACGGTACGGTTCAATGAACGAGCACGACGAATAATGAGTTTTTGTTTACCCATTAGTGCAGCATCACCAATTTCAACACCTAAGTCGCCACGGGCAACCATAACAGCGTCAGACGCTAAAATAATGTCATCAACTGCTTCTTGTGTTTCTACTGCTTCAGCACGCTCAATTTTAGCTAAAAGCTGTGCATTAGAGCCTGCAGCCTCCGCTAATGAACGCACATAACGCATATCATCGCCACTGCGAGGAAAAGAAACGGCAATGTAATCAACGCCAATTTCAGCAGCGGTGATTAAATCTTCTTTATCTTTTTCCGTAAATGCAGGTGCTGTTAAGCCTCCACCTAAACGGTTAATCCCTTTATTATTAGAAAGTACGCCGCCAACAGTCACAATGGTATGAACTAAGTTACCTTCAACACTTTCTACGGTGAGTTGAATTAAGCCATCGTTTAATAGCAATAAATCACCAGGGGCAACATCTTGTGGTAGCTCTTTGTAGTCAATACCGACGGCGTTAATATCGCCTTGGCCTTTTTCCATTTTGGCATCAAGAATAAATTTTGCACCAACAGATAAGGTCACTTTGCCTTCTTTGAAGGTTGAAACGCGAATTTTTGGGCCTTGTAAGTCAGCGAGAATCGCGATGTGCTTACCAAGTTTAGTTGCAATATCTCGAACAGCTTGTGCACGGTCTTTATGATCTTGTGCAACACCGTGTGAGAAATTTAATCGAACGACATTTGCGCCTGCACGAATAATTTTTTCTAAGTTATTATCTCTATCTGTTGCAGGTCCAAGTGTCGCGACTATTTTTGTACGTCTTAACATTAAATTCTCCTGTGTGCTTTTTTTAAGCAAGTTGACGGTTATTTTGTTTTTAGCGATTACTAATAAAGAGCAATCTTTAGTTTTATGCAATTTTTATAACATTGCGACTATTATATACAAAATGAATATGTCATCATTATGACACCGGTGTCACAGGGCGTCAATGATCTAAAAATTTAAATAGCACTGCTATTTCTTCCCCTGAGAGGGCGGTTGTTTGATATAATTGCGGCGTTTATTTTAGCTGTAATAAATGCATGTAGCTTTGCTCATGGCTGCGGTCTGAGTATAATGCACGCGGTATTATTTTAATTTACTAACCAAATAGTTGTTACCGAGGAGGGCACTAAATGCAAGTTGCATTAGTAGGGTTAGGCGTTATGGGGAAAAATCTTGCCCTGAACTTGATTGAAAAAGGGATAACGCTTGTCGCTTATGACAAAAACCCAAATGCGGGTGAAGAATTACTAAGTTGTGCTAAATCACAAGGCATGGCTGATAAACTTCACATTGTCTCTGATCTAGGGGATATGGTTAGGCGTTTAGAAGCACCGCGTTCTATTTTATTACTTGTGCCTGCTGGCGAGTTAGTTGATGCGGTTTGCAACGAGCTTATTGAAGCGGGTGTTCAGTGTAGTGATATTATTGTTGATTGTGGTAACAGTAATTATAAAGACGGTATTAACCGTAAGCTCAAATACCAAGATAAGTTTGAATTTGCCACTATGGGTATTTCAGGCGGTGCCGAGGGTGCACGTCACGGTCCAGCTATGATGGCCAGTGGTTCTGAAGGTGGCTGGGAGCGTGTCGAGCCATGGTTTACAAAGGTTGCTGCAAGCTATAAAGGCGAGTCGTGTTTTGCGCGTGTGGGCCAGTCAGCCAGCGGCCATTTTGTAAAAATGGTTCATAATGGAATTGAATACGCACTCATGCAACTGATTGCAGAAATGTATCAGCTATTGCGTCACGGCACTAATCGCTCACCTAAAGAAATTGCAGAGATATTTAACGAATGGTCTCAAGGGCAGCTAAATAGCTATTTACTGTCAATCTCAAGCCATATTTTATCACTTGAAAATTCGCATAATGTGCCGCTTGTAGATTTAATTGACAATAAAGTAGGCGCAAAAGGCACCGGTTTATGGACAGCACAAAACGCCCTTGAATTAGGTATTGCGGTACCGTCGCTAGTGGCTGCTGTACAAGCTCGTCATTTAACCAATGCGTGTAATACCACTGCCGCACAAGAAATGACATACAGCGCACAAAATACCACGCAAGTTGATATTGATTTAGATGAATTAAAAGATGCGTTTACCCTTGCGAGCCTGTTGGCATACCGTCAAGGACTTGCATTAATTAAAGGCGCTTCACGAACTCATCAATGGAAAGTTGATTTAGCGAAAACGCTACAAACATGGCGTGCAGGGTGTATTATCCGTGCTGATTACCTTGATAGTGTAGCGCAAGGCGTTGAGTTTATTGACACGCTTGAACAAGAGTCATTAGCGATGCGAAAAGTGACTGGCCAAGCCGTTATGACGGGTCTGGCGTTTCCTGTGCTTAGTGCAACACAAACCTACTTAGCAACGCTAACAACACCAAGTAATGGGCACTTAGTTCAAGCCCAGCGTGATTACTTTGGTGAGCATGGCATTAAAACCCACAGTGGTGAAACGTGTCATTTAACTGACTTAGTTGATATTGACGCAAAAGTTCGTTAATAAAATCTAAGTAATCAAAAAGGACGCTAAGTAGCGTCCTTTTTTGTTATTCGCTTAACTGATTACTTAACGGGTCAGCTCACCACGCAGGTTATCTTGCATTAAATGGCGAATTGTTTCAATTTCTAGGTTTTGACTAAACAAGTAATGCAGCTTAGTTAAGCATGCTTCTAAGGTCATATCGTAACCGCTGATCACGCCTATGTTTAACAGCGCATTACCCGTGGCATAACCGCCCATGTTCACTTGGCCTTTTAAACATTGGGTTAAATTAGTAATAATAACACCCCGTTTACTTGCTTCATCCAGAATCGCTAAAAACTCAGGGTCTTGTGGCGCATTGCCTACACCAAAGCTTAGCAGTACAAGGGCTTTAATATTGCCATTAACTAAGCTTTTTACTACTTCTTTGCTGATCCCTGGGTATAAATACAGCACGCCAATAGCTTGCGGTGTAATAGGGGTAACTTGGAGTTCATTTTCTACATACGGGCTTAATTGCCCTTTGATCAGCTGAATATTAATACCTGAAAGTGCAAGCGGCTCTAAGTTAGGTGAGGCGAATGCATCAAACCCATCTGCATGGGCTTTAGTGGCACGATTACCTCTGAACAACTGATTATTAAAAAATAAGCTGACTTCTGCAATGGGGTAGTTAGCCGCTAAATACATGGCATTAAGTAGGTTAACTTGGCCATCTGAGCGTAATTGAGACAGTGGAATTTGTGAGCCGGTCACAATAATAGGTTTAGTTAAGTTTTCAAACATAAACGACAGAGCTGATGCAGTATAGGCCATAGTATCGGTGCCATGCAGTACCACAAAGCCATCGTAATCTTGGTATTTACTTTTTATGTCATCGGCGATGAGTTGCCAATGAGCCGGTGACATATCTGAAGAATCTATAAGCGGGCAGTATTCATGAATATCAAATAATGGCATTTCTTCACGATTAAACTCTGCGTTATTAACCACGGTTTCGGTTAAAAACCCTTCAGCAGGAATATAGCCGCGAATTGATTTTTTCATTCCTATGGTACCGCCAGTGTAAGCGATATAAATGCGTTTACGTTTCATAAAAAAAGCCCAGTAAAAAAACTGGGCTTAGTATAACGCTAACTGCTAATCAATACAGCCTGTTAAGGCACTATTGTGCAACTGTACACTCTAAACAGCGGGCATAAACACCTTGTGGATCGTTATAATCTTTTAGGTTTTCTACTTCACTGCTTAATTGTTTAATAACACTTTGCAGATTAGCTTGGCTGGCTAATACTGCTGTTTTTTGTGTTTCAAGCCCAAGTACTGATTTAACGGCGGCACTGCCGAAGATATCTTGAAGCATTTTTTCTTGTGGGCTAAGCGATTGCTTAATTGTTTTAACGTCATAGTAGTTAAGCTTTGCAAGCTCAGCAGCTGCTTTAATCGCATCTTGTTTATTACCAAGTTTATCAACTAAACCAAGCTCTTGAGCTTGCGATGCAATCCATACCCGACCTTGGGCAATTTTATCAACTTGCTCTGGGGTCATATTACGTGCCTCAGCAACCACATCTAAAAAGCGTCCATACGCTTCTTCAACACTCATTTGAATAACTTTAGCCATTTTCTCGTTAAGTGGGCGAGTGATTGAAAAACCTGCCAATTCTGTGGTGGCTACGCCATCTGAATACACGCCTATTTTAGCTAGGGTATCTTCAAATGTCATAAAGGTACCAAATACGCCAATTGAACCGGTAATTGTACTCGGTGCTGCCCAAATTTCATTGGCCGCCGATGCAATCCAATAACCGCCTGATGCAGCTACTGAGCTCATTGATGCAATAACGGGTTTACCAGCAGCTTTAAGTGCAAGTACTTCAGCACGAATTACTTCTGAGGCAAACATGCTGCCACCGCCTGAATCTATTCGTAAAACCACCGCTTTAACCTTGTCATCAAGTCGCGCTTTGCGAAGTAGGGCTGCAGTTGAATCACCACCAATTTCACCAGCACGGCGCTCACCATCAACAATAGTGCCTTTAGCAACCACAACAGCGACTTTTTCAGTCATAGGGTTATCAAACTCAATAGGCGGTTTTACTAAACTTAAGTATTCACCAAAAGAGACTTGTTTAAATGTTTTTCCATCTTCATTTTCTCCAACCAATTCAATTAATTGTTGGCGAATTTGCTGATTGGTTTTTAATGAATCAACCCATTGGTTATCCAGTGCATATTTACCGGCATCACCATTAGCGGCTTGCATTTTAGCTAAATAAACATCCATTGTTTCATCAAAGTTTGACTCATCAAAAGGACGTACAGCACTAACGTCTTGCTTATATTCATTCCATAAAGCACCAAGCCATACGCGGTTTGCTTCTTTAGCTGCCTCTGACATATCGTTTCTGATAAACGGTTCAACGGCCGATTTAAAGGTACCTACACGGAATATATGCTGAGTGACTTCTAATTTTTCTAATGCGTCTTTGAAGTAAAGCGGGTACATACCGTAGCCTTCAATAAGCACACTACCATAAGGATGCATCGCAATTTCGTCTGCATGCGCGGCAATGTAATATTGTGCTTGGGTGTAGTAATACCCTGAGGCAATCACTTTTTTACCGGTTGCTTTAAATGTTTCAAGTGCCTGTGTAATTTGTTTGAGCTTATTTAAATGTGCTTTTGGCATTTCTTGTAAATCAAGCAAAATAGCGCTTATACGCGAGTCTTGCGCTGCTTCATTAATTACTTCAACTACATCGTCGAGCAATATTTCACTGGGTGAGTCAGCACTGGCCGTTGCATCATTAATAGCGGCTTCAACAGGGTCTATATAGGTTTTTTCTTCGACAATAGGGCCATTAAGGTTAAGTCTAAGAACAGAGCCCTCTTCGACAATAATTTTATCACCGTCACTTGATACCGATACGATAAAAATAACGACCAAAAATAAAAACAATACGTTGAGTATTAAACGACGTGAGAAGTTGATCCCCGTCCATATACCTTTAAATACCTTTGCTATCAAAATAGCTCCTTAAATTGGTACAGCTAAAACGTTATTGCCATCTTAGCGTAGAATATAAATAAATTTAACTGCTAAATCGTAACGAAACATTTATAAATTCAATTACACTTGAAATTAAACACGTGTTTATTTAATAAATAATTACTGAAATTATGGCTGTAGTCACTACTTTTAACTCACGCTATTGGTCAAGATAAACGCAGTTAACAGATTTTGAGTTAAAAAATTATTAAGTTTAATCTGCTCATATATTGCTTATTGTTGGTCATTAAAGCAGAATTGACTAAATGCACACAGGTTAGACCAGTTATTGGGGCACAGGATGTTAGAACAAAAATTAGAACTAAAACACACACAACTACGTAACCGTTTAGTAATGGGATCAATGCATACCGGTCTCGAAGAGGGATGGCATAATCGTAAACGTCTACGTGCTTTTTATGAAGCACGTGCTAAAGGTGGCACAGCAATGCTCATTACGGGGGGATATAGCCCTAATCTTCGCGGCAAGTTAACGCCTATTTCATCATCATTTAATAGTTATTATGATGTTTTTAAACACCGTGCTTATACGCAAGCTGTTCATCAACATGGTGGTAAAATTTGCCTGCAGTTATTGCATGCTGGGCGCTATGCCTATCATCCATTCAATCAAGCTCCAAGTGCGATAAAAGCACCGATCAACCCTTATAAACCTAAGGCTATGTCTTTAAGTTCAATTAAAAAAACCATTAAAGATTTTGCTCACTCTGCATATTTAGCAGAAAAAGCAGGTTACGACGGCGTAGAGGTGATGGGCTCTGAAGGTTACTTAATTAATGAATTTATGGCACCGCATACAAACAAACGAGACGATGAGTTTGGTGGCAGTCTTGAAAACAGAATGCGTTTAGCTGTTGAGATTGTAAAAGCAGTAAGAGCTAAAGTTTCAGATAAATTTCTAATTATTTTTAGACTGTCTGTTATCGATTTAATTCCGAATGGCTCAACTCCTGAGGAAGTAACACAACAAGCTATTGCACTTGAAAAAGCAGGTGTTGATATTTTTAATACTGGCATTGGTTGGCATGAAGCACGGGTACCGACAATTGCAAGCATGGTACCCCCAGGCGCATTTAAAGAAGCGTCAAAGCGGTTGAAAGATGTTATTAGCGTGCCTGTTATTGCCGTAAACCGCATTAATACACCAGAAATTGCCAATGATATTTTAACGGCGGGTGAAGCTGATTTAATCTCTATGGCGCGCCCTTTACTTGCCGATCCTGAGTTTTTTAACAAATACCAAGCCAAGCGCTCTGACCATATTAATATTTGTATTGGGTGTAATCAGGGCTGTTTAGACCACGTATTTAAAGGTAAACGTGCCACTTGCTTAGTTAACCCACAAGCGGGTTTTGAACTTGATTACCCTCTAGAAAAAGCCGCAACAGCTAAAAATGTATTAGTGGTTGGAGCGGGTCCTGCTGGGCTTTCTTCAAGTTGTTACTTAGCGCAAAAAGGTCACAATGTAACGCTTATTGACCAAAAGCAGCATATGGGTGGGCAGTTTAATTTGGCCATGCAAATACCAGGTAAAGAAGACTTTAACCATACATTGGCTTACTTTACCAATGAACTTAAGCGTTTAAACGTCACTATTGAATTAGGTAAAGCATTTGATGATGGTATGCTAAGCCAGTTTGATGATGTGGTTTTTGCCACGGGTGTAAGGCCACGTGAAGCCTCTATAGAATGTAGTGATGACAAACGTGTTTTTGCCTACGATGAAGTCATTCGCGGTGAGGTTGAACTTGGTAACTCGATTGCGATTTTAGGCGCAGGCGGTATTGGTTTTGATATGGTGGCATTTTTAAGTGAACATAAATCACAAAGTATCAGCGACTTTAAAACCCAGTGGGGAATAGAGTGCGATGCTCAGCCTCACAAAGATGATCGTCAACTTTATATGCTTAAACGCAGTGAAGGGCGCTTTGGTGGTGATTTAGGTAAAACAACCGGTTGGATACATCGTCAAGTTGCTAAACAACATGGCGTTAAGCAAATTGCCAATTGCCAATACCATCGTTTTGATAAAAACGGCCTAACTATCAGTGTTGCTGGCGAAACGCAAGTATTGCCAGTTGATACTGTGATTGCTTGTATTGGCCAAGTGTCTAATGACGAACTATTTAAGGCGCAAGCAGAGAATGCCAAGGTTCATGTTATTGGTGGCGCTAAACTAGCAGCGGCTATTGATGCCAAGCGCGCTATATTCGAAGCCTTACAAGTTGCACGCAGTATTTAATATGCAATTTAAGTAAGTACACGGGTCTGATTATTTTTTAAAGATAGTTAACTTTTAATCAGACCCTTATATTGTTGTTTTTTACCTTACCCCATTCCTTGTATAGCTAATAAATACGCTATTGCGACTTTCAATGGTGCCTCGGCTTCAACGCTTAACTGGCAAAATTAAACCTATAAAGCCCCTCATTAGTTCGACCTAATTATTTACACGCAAAAGGCGAGCGCCACTTTGTAATGGCACAAATACACGGCTATTTGGGTTGCGATATTATTTGTGTGCTTTTTTAACCTAGGTACTTTCTTGATAAGCAAATAATAACAGCGGGGTGCCCATTATATTTTAACCTAAGGGTTTCAATGGTATGCTATTGTTTTGTCTTTTGAGTAATTATAATGGATGCTATTGAGCTTTTATTAACCCGCCAGTCAGATGCAAAACTGACAGAGCCAGGCCCTAATGAAGAACAACTAAACATTATTCAGCAGGCTGGGCTCAGAGTTCCCGATCATGGCTGTATTGCGCCTTGGCAATATATCATTGTTCAAGGGGATGCACGTCATAAGTTGGGTGAAATTTATTATCAAAGCGCTTTGGCCGAGCAGCAAGCTGAAAAAGTAATTAATCGTGCTAAAGAGTTACCCCTTAGAGCACCCATGATCATTATTGCCATTGCAAAATATCAACAACATCCAAAAGTATCAAGAATAGAACAAGTTCAAAGTGCAGGCTGTGGCGTGCTGGCTATGCAACAAGCCGCATTTGCACAAGGGCTTGGCGGTATTTGGCGCACAGGTTACTTTGCACAAAGCCCCAGTGTTAAACACGCGCTTAACTTAAACAATGATGATGAAATAGTGGGTTATTTGTATTTAGGGACGCCAGCAGTTGAGTGTAAAAAGTCACCGCGCCATAAACCAGAAAACTATTTTAGTTTTTTGTAGCAATAGGATGAACTTTTTATATTCAATATAGTCATAATTCATTAAGTTAATCGTGTTACACTACCGCGGTTAATATTGTAGCTGCGAGAAGCGCACGGAAGCACCATACGCAATAAATCTTCTTCAGTTTGTTTTTTAATCGGTTGTTTTTTGGTAATGTATGGAAAGTCTTACCAATAATAACGATAAAGAAGACGAAAATGATGGGAAATTTATTTTTACGTGAAAAAGAAAACTGGTTTGCTTGGTCAATCTGGGGTGTTGTTGGCGCGCTTGCGACATTTTATGTTGCAATGAATACACAAGCAGCTCATTTTATTGCTGCAACTGCGATGGGTGTGCTAGTACTGCTAACATGGTGGATGCAACAGTCTCGACGATTTGATTTTGGCAGAGCCTTTAAAATATGCTGCTATGTTCTATTATTCACCGTACTACCTTCGTTTGTGTTAGTTGTGATCCCAAGTGATGACTTAAACCGCTTCGATTTAATATTTCAAAGTATTGCATTTTTAACTGCCAGCTTATTGGTGTGTTTAGTATGTTCTTGGATTGCCCGCAGACCTAAACAATATTACTAGGGTTTATGACTATCCTGATTAATATTTAACTATTTAACCGGTTTTAGTAAAATAGGGCTTTACAAGCTAAGCGTATGATCTTATTATGCGCGCCGTACGGAGAGATGGCAGAGTGGTCGAATGCACCGGTCTTGAAAACCGGCAGGGGTTTATAGCCCCTCTAGGGTTCAAATCCCTATCTCTCCACCATTATTTAAAAAACCGCCTTATTGGCGGTTTTTTGCTATCTGGAGCTTTATTATGTCACAGTCCCCGGAGTTATCCTTTTCTAAACGTTTACTCAAGCACATCCTGCTATGGACTGTGTTTGGTTATTGTTACCAAAGTGCCATATCGTTATTGCAAAAAATGGCCATTGATGCATACCCAGATAATGCGCTGATGATGACTTTCTTATATGGCATCGGGTTTAATCTTTTATCCGGGCATTTAATCACAAAATACGATCATTTTTGGCCAGTGTGGGGCGCGTTTTACATTGGCATTATCGGTTTGGTGGCTGTGCCTTTTTTGTTGATCGGCGTGGTCGGATTGTTGCCGATGAGCTTACTTGTTGGAATTTTGCTCAGTTTACCTGTATGTACCTTTGCTATTGGTTTAATTAAAGAAAAACTCAATAAAAACTAGCCCCAAACGGCTTTTATTTTGTGATAGCATATACGGGTCTTTTAACTAACAAAACGTGAATAACACATTATGTCAGATAATTTTACTACAGATGCTGAAAAAGCAAGTTACGGTATTGGCTTACAAATGGGTGAGCAACTTAAGGCTAACCCTTTTGAAGGTTTAAACTTAAATTCAGTATTTGAAGGCATGAAAGATGCGTATGCAGGCAGTGCTTTTCAAGTAGAGATCCCTGAGATCCAAGCTGCATTTGAGAAAATCAACGAAGAGATCCAAGCTCGTCGTGAAGAAGAAGCTAAAGTATTGGCTGCTGAAGGTATTGCATTTTTAGAAGAAAACGCAAAACGTCCTGAAATTACAGTTACTGAGTCAGGTCTTCAGTACGAAGTACTTGCAACAGGTGAAGGCGAAAAGCCAACTGCAGAGTCTACAGTACGTGTTGATTACCACGGTACTTTAGTAAACGGTACTGTTTTTGATAGCTCATACGAGCGCGGTCAACCTGCTGAATTCCCAGTAGGTGGCGTGATCAAAGGTTGGACTGAAGCATTACAAATGATGCCAGTAGGTACTAAATGGCGTTTATACGTTCCTCATGAGCTTGCTTATGGTGAACGTGGTGCCGGTGCTGCAATCGCACCTTACTCAACTCTAGTATTTGACGTTGAGTTACACGCGATTCTTTAATTAGAATTTAGTTGTAAAAAAACCGCATTCATTATTACGAATGCGGTTTTTTATTGTCTGATTAAAAATGAGCGCGTTTTAAAAGTAGCCTCTAACGCCAAATTGGAAGTTACGTCCAGGAAGAGGTGCCGTATCTTTAATAAATGAACTATGTACAAAACCAAGTTCATCAGTAATGTTATCAACACTTAGGTAAAGCTGCGTGTCAACGGCACCTAAATCAAGCTGATAATTAGCTTGTAAATCAATTAATGTATAGCCATCCGTTGCCGTTTCGTAAGCACTAATATCATTTTGCTCAAAGTAATGGGTTCCTGTTAAGGTAAATTGCGCATTACCTAGGGTATATTGTAGTTCTGAGCCCAATTTATTGGCAGGGATACGTGGTAAATTACCTTCATTATCTTTTAGTTTGGCGCGAGTAGAGTCACCAAATACTTTTACCATGGCGCTGGGGTTTATTTGATAATGTGCATCAAATTCAAAACCATAAAGCTGCGCATCTTTACTGGTAAATTGATAAACATCAATTGCATCGCTGTGTCCATTGGCAGCAGACTCAAAGCCATCCATCTCATCAAACACTAATCCGGTGTTTTGTTGATAATAAAAGTTTTTAATATCGTTATAGAAAAAGTTGACGGTGTAGCCAAAGTTACCGCTAAAACGACGTAAACTAATATCAAGATTGGTTGAGGTCTCTTGTTTAATTTCTTCAGGTTCAAAATGCGCTTCTGCTCCTTCAATATGATAGCCCAAACCAAGCTCATAAGTACCTGTGGCAACATGCACACCATTAGAGAGTAACTCAGCTGAAAGTGGCGCACGCTCTGAATGTGACAAGCTAACGGCTAGATTGTGACTAGGCATATACTCCCAAATCGCACCTGCTGAGGCACTTACATTAGTAAAGCTTTGGGTGTAGTTAATAGTCTCATCTGCCGATACAGGTTGTTCATCATGGCTGTGCTGATGTGTATCTACATCACTTTTGATATCATAATCTTCTAGGCGGGCGCCAAGCTCTACGGTGACATCGCCAAATGTGCGTTCTTCAAGTAGATATAACGCATGGGTGGTAGTGACACTTGCAGGCGTAAACGCTTCTTCGCCAATTGCATCGTAATCAGATTCACTATAGTGATAGCCAATCATGCCATGCCATTGGCTTAACTGATGCTCTACATTTAAACGTGCTTCTGTGGTTTCGTTACTAAACGTGGTGCCAATCGCGCCATCTTCAATTTCACTGTGAGTGTAGTCGGTGTAGCCAAGACGAAGATTAATCGATTCAATCCAGTTATCATGAAATGCATAACTTACCAGTCCTTGCCAACGATCTTGCTCTAAATGAGCATAAACGGGAGTTTCTATATGTTCTTCATCCGCATGATCTTCATGATCGCCTTCTTCTTCATGGGCATGACCGTGATCATGTGAATGCCCTGGAATGCCATAGTCTGTTTCAATATTGCCGTATGAAAAGCCAACGGTTAAATGCTCACCGACATAGCTGGTACCAAAGTTCACTGTTTCACTGTCGATAAAAGTATTTTCAACTGAAGTGGCTGTTTCTTCATCGCCCTCAATGTGTACTTCACCTTCTTCATGTTCATCTGGTAGGTTAAAGCGAGGCGTTTGATAGTCATCACCACTGCGTTTGGTGCCATCAAAATGAAAATTAAAGTTATTGCTGCCTGTTTCTAATTTTGCCGCATAGGTGTTCGCATTTGAAACGGTATCGTGTGTGTATTGTGCCGCTCCCGAGAGTGCGTCAATATTATTGGTTGGAATACGGTTATCAACCACATTTACTACACCGCCAATAGCACCAGAGCCATATAGTAGGGTGCTTGGGCCTCGTAGTACTTCAATTTGTTCAGCGGCTAAGCTATCACTTGATGTCGCGTGATCTGGACCAATACGTGATGCATCACTGCTATCTAAACCGTTTAGAGTAATTTTAACACGAGGACCACCTAGGCCACGAATAATCGGACTTGAAGACACTGGGCCGAAATAACTCGCGTTTACTCCTGGTATTCCTTTAAGTGTTTCACCTAGGGTCGGTTTCGCTTTATTTTTTAGTTCATCCCCTGATAGTACGCTCACAGGTGAAATCATTTCTAAGCTATTTTTATGCAGTGCCGAGGCATACACAACCACAGTTTCAACCGAAGACGGCTTTAATGTAACAGTAATTGTATCGTCTACATTCTCAAGCGATATACGTGAATCGATGTAGTTATCTTTACTAATATGTAATTGGCTTTTAGCATCTATGTCGATGCTAAACTGACCTTGTTCATTGCTTTTCACGCTTTGTGACTTTCCATGAACATGGATAGTTGCATTAGCAATAGGTTGTTTTTTTGAATCTGTTACTGTGCCGTTAATCGTTGCTGCTAGGGCAGAGTGAGAACACAAAACAGACAGTAGCGCTGAGGATATGAGTGTTAACTTTGTCATAATTACTTCGAATCGTGGTTGTTATGTTGTGATATAATATAACACTACAAAATGGCATCATCAACAATGTTATACTATAACTTTTAATTTTGCGTTGAATGGCAAAATAATCGCGTTAAATTTACATTACCAGCTCATTATTACAGATCAGTGCATTTGTTATATTTATTCGCTTAAGAGCGGCTGTCTATCATTAGTATGTCTAATTTTTTTTGTGCTTTGAAAGGATTTTGTTTATCGATTGGTTCAAGCATTTCACAGTCATCGTTTATCATTTCTGAAATTAAACTTGGGTAGTGTCGGCAATCTTGAGGACGGTCATGGTAAATACTGCATGTATATTTATCTTTTTCTTGTGGATATTTTTTACTGCTAAGTACTAAAAATGGGCATTGCGTTAATTGCTCGCCTGTTTTGGGATCAAACCATAACTGATCGTTTTTAACATATTGAAATATTTCTGGGTTGAATAACGCCCACATTTCAATTTCATCCTGATTTGTATCTAAATCTGCCGCACCATATTTAGTGCAGCATTTACCGCATTGATTGCAATTTTGCATAGGGTAGGTATTTACTATTGCGACTTAAATTAAGCGTTAAGTGTAGCACTGTAATATCCAGGTTTTTAAATTAAACCTCTGTTTTTATCGCTTATAATACTTTTGTAACAACGCAGCGCTTAATAATAATGTACTATTAGGGAATATATTTCGAATACGATGCCTTTAATAAGTCAAAAAAGGCGCGTTAATAAGGTAGCGAGTAATTATGAATACTAAAGTATACAAAGCGGTTCACGATTTGGCGGAAAAGCTGATGGCAGCGGCTAATAAAAATGATACTAAACAGTTTGAATCTTTATATGCTGAGCTAAAAGCTATTTGTATTGAAAACGAAAATACAGCGAAAGATCACCCTGTTCAGTGGGAAACATTGGCTGATTTCACCGAAGAGCTAGAAGAAGCTATCGAGACTTACGAAAAAGCGTTACAGAAGTCGATAGAAATTAATAACAAAGATCATATGTCGTCTGTTGCCTTTTCTATGGCTACTTTACAGCTTGAGCTGGGTGATAAAGAAGCGGCAATTAAAAATCTGCAAGATGCTAAAATCAGTGCAAATAAAATTGAAGACAAAGAATTAAAATCAGAGATCCATGAGTTATTAGAATCATTGGTTGAAGAAGAAGGTTAGTTTAAAGCGTTACTTTGTATTTATCATTCTAATAAGCGTCAGTAATAATACCATTGGCGCTTTTTTATTGATAAAAGCAAATTCTGCGTCATTAAATGTTTATGCTTAAATTAAGTCACTAAGCAAATTTTTTGGAGAAAACATGCTAGCGCAAATAGAACAATGGATTGATAAAACGAATAGCGAGTATGTTGATCAAAGAATATGTTGTGATACATTTGTTAGCGAATTTGCTGGCTTTTACCCACATGATTTTTTGAAAACTGCATTTTATGTGGTTGTTGAACACATTCCCAAGCCTGACTTTACTGGTTTACGTGAAATTGGTTTAAGCGATTTTATTGACATGGATGTAGCAGGGATCACCTACAAAAACACTTATTACATATTACCTCATGTTGCGCGTAATTTAAGAGTGCATTTTCATGAGCTGGCTCATGTCGTTCAATGGCACGAGCTCGGTGCTCACGCTTTTATTATGCGCTACATCAATGAAATCCAAACCTGTGGTTATGATGATGCTCCGCTTGAAAAAATGGCCTATGCACTTGATGCGCACTTTACCAGCAATGGAAATAAATTTAATATTCCTGACTATATTACTCAACAGCTTTAGTTAATAAATATTATAAAAGGAATTTATATGTTGCGCTTTGTGCTCTATTTACTAGCTTTATCTGCCCTTGATGTAAAGGCAGCCGATTTTAATCATGATATTGTCAACGCATTGATCCACAGAACAACGCAACAAGTAACTTACGATAGCGCCTATCATAGGCTTGAATACCCTGGTGGCGATGTACCCGCTAATATTGGTGTATGTACTGATGTTATAATTAGGTCGTATCGACAGCTTGGTATTGATTTACAAAAGTTAGTACATGAAGACATGCAGGCCAATTTTCGCGAATATCCTTCTAAGCGTATTTGGGGATTAACCAAGCCAGATAAAAACATTGATCATCGACGTGTACCTAACTTACAGGTTTACTTTGAGCGCCATGCTCAAGTGTTATCTAAATCGCATAATGCAGCTGATTATAAAACCGGTGACATAGTCACTTGGATGCTGCCAGGCAATTTACCGCACATAGGTATGGTCGTTAATCAAATAGCGCAGGACAGTGGTCAACCGCTTATTGTGCACAATATTGGTCGCGGACCTGAAATGAGCGATATGCTTTTTGCTTATACAATTACGGGTCATTACCGATTTGTACCTGCTACTTATTCAGAGTAAATAACACGGCTATAATCGCGATTACTTGAGTAATAATTGCAGAAACAGGTAAGTGAATAAAGCGAGCTGTTAGGCATTATACTGTGTGGTTTGCTAGTTACTTTAAATTAATACTGATATCACCATTGGGCTTGCAGCAACACAATAGTATTTCACCATCACGCACAAAGGCTAACGGTTCTTCATTGTAATTGACTTCACCAGAGACAAGCGTAGCACGACACGCACCACAATATCCCTCACGGCACTGGTAAGCAACATCAATTTTATTCGATTCTAAGCAGTGTAAAAGAGAAGGGCAGCCAGCGGTAAAATCTAAGCACTGGCTGTTATCTGCAAGCGTGACACTTGCAGTGGTTCTATCAGTCATTATAAATCAAAGTCACCAAATTCAGCTGCATCAACCTGTGAATCAATTTGACCTACAAGGTATGAGCTAATTTCCGCTTCTTGTGGAGCAACTTGCACGTTATCAGAAACAAGCCATGAGTTGATCCATGGAATAGGGTTACTGTTATTATCAAACTGTGCTGGTAAACCAATAGCAGTCATGCGTGCATTGGTAATGTATTCAACATACTGACATAAAATATGTTTATTTAAGCCAATCATTGAACCATCTTTAAACAGGTACTCGGCCCATTCTTTTTCTTGCTCTGCAGCGTCAACAAACATCTTGATTGCTTCTTCACGGCACTGTGCAGCAACAATTGCCATTTCAGGGTCGTCTTTGCCATCTTGCATAATATTTAAAATATGCTGAGTGCCTGAAAGGTGAAGCGCTTCATCACGGGCAATAAGCTTAATAATTTTAGCATTGCCTTCCATTAGCTCACGCTCTGCAAACGCAAATGAACACGCAAAGCTGACATAAAAGCGAATAGCTTCAAGAATGTTCACTGACATCATCGCCAGATACAATTTCTTTTTCAGCTCAAATAAATTAACCACAACGGTTTCACCATTAATGTCATGTTTGCCTTCACCGTACAGGTTGTAAAGCGACACCGAGTTAATTAAATCGTCGTAATAAGTGGTTACGGCATCGGCACGTTCACTAATTTTGTCATTGCTAACAATGTCGTCAAAAATGAGTTCAGGGGCTTGAGTTACATTACGAATAATATGTGTGTATGAACGGCTGTGAATGGTTTCACTAAACGCCCATGTTTCAATCCATGTTTCAAGCTCAGGAATTGACACAATTGGCAATAGTGCAACGTTAGGCGAACGGCCTTGAACACTATCAAGTAAAGTTTGGTATTTTAAGTTACTTAAAAAGATATGTTTTTCGTGATCAGGAAGCGCTTGAAAGTCTAAACGGTCTTTACTTACGTCAACTTCTTCAGGACGCCAAAAGAAAGACAATTGTTTTTCAATCAGCTTTTCAAAAATAGGGTATTTTTGTTGATCGTAACGTGACACGTTAACGGTTTGACCAAAAAACATTGGCTCTTGCATTTGGTTATTATGATTTCTGCTAAAAGTAGTATAAGACATGTTTATCACTCAAAAAACTATCACTAAAACTATCAGGACAAAGCGGGCAAGGCGCCCGCTTTAAGTTTAACTATTAAATTTTACACGCGCCGCCTGCACAATCATCATCTTCCACTTCTGGAGCGTCTTCTTGTGCGTCTGATGCGCCATCACGGGTGTTATGGTAGTACAGCGTTTTAACACCTAGCTTGTAGGCACCAAGTAAGTCTTTTAATAAGACTTTCATAGGTACTCTACCGCCTTCGTATTTATTTGGATCATAATTAGTATTTGCTGAAATCGTTTGGTCGATAAATTTCTGCATTATGCCTACTAATTGTAAGTAACCATCGTTAGATGGGATATCCCACAGTAACTCATAGCTATCTTTAAGGCGTTCGTACTCAGGGACAACTTGTTTTAAAATACCGTCTTTACTTGCTTTAACACTAATATGGCCACGCGGTGGCTCAATGCCATTGGTTGCATTAGATATTTGCGATGATGTTTCTGATGGCATTAATGCGCTCAGTGTTGAGTTACGCATACCGTGCTCTTTAATGCTGGAACGTAACGCGTCCCAATCAAGATGAAGTGGTTCATCACAAATTTTATCTAAATCACGTTTGTACGTATCCGTTGGCATAATACCTTGTGAGTACGTTGTTTCGTTAAATTTAGGACAGGCACCACGCTCTTTTGCCAGCTCATTAGATGCTTTCATTAGGTAGTACTGAATCGCTTCAAATGTTCTGTGCGTAAGCGCATTTGCGCTGCCATCTGAATAACGCTTACCGTTTTTAGCTAGGTAGTATGCGTAGTTAATAACGCCTATGCCTAGCGTACGACGTCCCATAGTTGCATTTTTAGCTGCAGGTACTGGGTAGTCTTGGAAATCAAGTAGGTTATCAAGTGCGCGTACCGCAAGCTCAGCTAACTCTTCTAGTTCATCTAAAGACTCAATGGCACCTAAGTTAAACGCAGATAATGTACAAAGTGCAATTTCACCTTCTTCATCATTCACGTTGCTAAGAGGCTTAGTTGGTAACGCAATTTCTAAACATAAGTTAGATTGACGAATAGGCGCCACTTTTGAGATAAACGGACTGTGTGTATTACAGTGGTCAACGTTTTGTAAGTAAATACGACCCGTGCTAGCACGTTCTTGAGCAAACATAGAGAACAGCTCAATTGCTTTAATTCGTTTTTTACGAATTGACTCGTCTTGCTCATATTTTACATATAGCGCGTCAAACTCGTCTTGATCTTCAAAAAATGCATCGTAAAGGCCAGGCACATCAGAGGGGCTGAATAACGTAATGTAATCATCTTTAATTAAACGTGAGTACATGAGTTTATTAAACTGTACGCCGTAATCTAAGTGACGTACGCGGTTATCATCAACGCCACGGTTGTTTTTAAGTACTAATAAGTTTTCAACTTCTAAATGCCAAAGCGGGTAGAAAAGGGTTGCTGCGCCACCACGTACACCGCCTTGCGAACAGCTTTTAACCGCTGTTTGAAAGTGCTTATAAAACGGAATACAACCTGTGTGGTACGCTTCACCGTTACGAATAGGGCTACCTAGTGCACGAATACGACCTGCATTAATACCAATACCAGCACGTTGAGAAACGTATTTAACAATTGCTGATGATGTAGCATTAATTGAGTCTAGGCTATCGCCACACTCAATAAGTACACATGAGCTAAACTGGCGTGTTGGTGTACGTACGCCCGACATAATTGGCGTAGGTAAAGAAATTTTAAATAATGAAACCGCATCATAAAAACGTTTGATGTAATCAATACGTGTATCACGAGGGTAATCAGAGAATAAGCTTGCAGCCACTAAGATATATAAAAACTGCGCGCTTTCGTAAATTTCACCCGTTACACGGTTTTGAACTAGGTATTTACCTTCAAGCTGTTTTACTGCTGCGTAGCTAAAGTTAAGATCGCGAGAATGGTCTAAGTACGCATCTAGCTCATCTAATTCTTGCTCTGTGTAATCAACGAGTAAATGTGCATCGTAGCGTTTTTGTTCAACCATGTTAGTAACATGGTCAAAAAGACGCGGTGGTTCAAACTGGCCATAGGCTTTTTTACGTAAATGGAATACAGCTAAACGAGCAGCAAGGTACTGATAATCAGGCGATTCTTTTGAGATCTGATCCGCAGCAGCTTTAATAATCGTTTCGTGGATGTCTTTAGTACGAATACCGTCATAAAATTGAATATGCGATTTTAGTTCAACTTGTGAAACCGAAACGTTATTTAAACCTTCGGCGGCCCATTCAATAACGCGATGGATCTTATCAAGATCGAGTGGCTCTTTACGACCGTCACGTTTGCTTACAGATAACTGTTGGTTCATAGCTTTGCCTGTATTCCTTGGGAATTAAATATTTTTGACCAATGCGTGCACCTAAAAAAGCGCAGTGCCTATTCGTTTATTGTTATTTTCACCGGTTTGGTGAATTTAATTGAATAACATTTAGCCACAATATCTGGTGTTGTTCAAATTAGAGATCACAAGATAGTGTGGTCTGGGATCTTTTGCAAGGGACAGAAACCGCTCTCATTGTGGATAACGTTGGGATAACGCAATTGTGTTAGTAGGCATTAACCTTTGATCATTCGGTTAAGTTGAAATTTGTAAAAATCAACTAAGGAAAGATTAAATTTACGCTTTTTTAAAATAAATTTTGTCTGCTTTTTTTATCATCAAGCTTTGCGTAAAAACTAACACAATCACAATATGTAGTGTTTATTAATTAACATGGCACTATATGTGGTTAAATGCATCTATAGGACTGTGCCAATTAAAATCCGCATTCCAAGCCAATGCCTCGTCAACACTCGGTACATATCCCCATAGTGCGGTTGCGGTGTGCATATTGGCTGCTTTACCTGCCTGAATGTCACGCTGCGCATCACCTATATATAAGCAACGCGAAGGATCTACACTCATTTGCTCAGCGCAATACAGTAAAGGAAGGGGTGAGGGCTTAGATTCAGCTAAGGTATCACCGCTAACCACAATACGTGCATTTTTTAATGCAGGAATCGCTTTGACTAAAGGATCAGTTAAAAATCCGGGCTTATTGGTCATAATTCCCCAAGGGATTGCTTTGTTATCAAGTGCGATTAGTAATTGCTCTATTCCTACAAAACATTGGGTATGGGTGGCAATGTTGGCAGCGTATTGCGTAACTAGCTCATGTAAAAGTTGCTCTTGCGGCTGTTGTGCCCAGCTTTCTTTAAAACCAGCAGCCAATAAAGCGGCAGCACCGTTTGAAGCCGCGGGGCGATATATATCACTGCCCACTTGGGGTTGTTGATGATTTTGCAGCACGGTGTTTAGTGCGGCGCCTAAATCATCAGCGGTATCGAGTAAAGTGCCATCTAAGTCAAACAGCAATGCTTGATATTCCATTGGGGCAATGGGGGTTTGAGAGCTTGCCATTACGCTAACTTCTCAAAATGCAGCATATAATTTACGCTCACATCATCACTAATTGTATATTGCTTTGAAAGTGGATTGTAACTTAACCCAGCACTGGCACGTACTTTTAAGCCAGCTTGCTCTGCCCATGCAATTAATTGTGCAGGTTTAATAAACTTTTTATGGTCATGGGTACCCTCTGGGACCATTTTTAGTAGTTTTTCTGCCCCGACAATAGCGTATAAATAAGCTTTTGGGGTTTTATTAAGAGTAGAGAAAAAAACATCAGCGCCTGGTTTTGCCAATTTAGCCACCGCATGAATAATAGATGCAGGGTCGGGGACGTGCTCTAACATTTCCATACAAGTGATCACATCAAAGCGCTCAGGGTGCTCATCTGCAAACTGCTCTGCAGGTACTTTTATATACTCAACGGGGACACTTGTTTCTAAGCTGTGTAACTTGGCGACAGTTAAAGGCTCTTGCCCCATATCGATACCTGTTACGTTTGCGCCCATTCGCGCCATGCTGTGACTTAAAATGCCACCACCACATCCTACATCTAGGGTTTCTTTATCAAATAATCCTTTGGTTTTGTCTGCGATGAAATCTAATCGTAATGGATTAATTTCGTGAAGCGGCTTAAATTCGCCTTCTAAATCCCACCAACGTTCTGCGATGGCTTCAAACTTTGCTATTTCTGCGTTATCTACATTTTGATGTTCGGTCATAAAATACTTCCTCGTCAATCTGAGGCCATTATATAGGCCTAAATTGATAAATCGCAAAGTTTTGCGCCTGTAAATTAAAATTAATTGTGATAGCATGGTTACTTAGAAATAATAACAAACACTCTTAATACCTAATACTGGGTTGTTAAGAGCTGATACTGAAGGAATGTGATATCAAATGACTGATCTCGCCAATGAAATTCTGCCAGTCAATATTGAAGACGAGTTAAAAAACTCCTACTTAGATTACGCCATGAGTGTAATTGTAGGACGTGCATTACCAGACGTACGTGACGGTTTAAAACCTGTTCACCGCCGCGTTTTGTTTGCAATGAACGAGCTTAGTAATGACTGGAACAAGCCTTACAAAAAATCGGCCCGTGTGGTCGGTGACGTAATCGGTAAATACCACCCACACGGCGACAGTGCAGTTTATGACACCATCGTACGTATGGCTCAGCCATTCTCACTGCGTTACATGCTAGTAGATGGTCAGGGTAACTTTGGTTCGGTTGATGGTGATTCAGCAGCGGCAATGCGTTATACAGAAGTACGTATGGCAAAAATGTCGCACGAATTATTAGCCGATCTTGAAAAAGAAACGGTTGATTTTGTGCCTAACTACGATGGCACAGAGCAAATTCCTGATGTGTTACCCACTAAAATACCTAACCTATTAGTTAATGGTTCATCAGGTATTGCGGTTGGTATGGCAACAAATATTCCGCCACATAACTTAACAGAAGTCGTGAATGGCTGTTTAGCGCTTATTCAAAACCCTGAATTGACCATTACTGAGTTAATGGATTACATTCCTGGGCCTGATTTCCCAACTGCGGCGATTATTAACGGTAAAAAAGGCATTGAACAAGCTTATCAAACCGGTCGTGGTAAAGTGTACATGCGTGCGCGTGCTGACATCGAAACCGATGAAAAGACGGGTCGCGAAACCATTATTGTTCATGAAATCCCTTACCAAGTTAACAAAGCACGTTTGATTGAAAAAATCGCCGAGCTAGTTAAAGATAAAAAAATTGAAGGGATCAGCGCATTACGTGATGAATCAGATAAAGACGGTATGCGTATCGTTATCGAGATCAAACGTGGTGACGTAGGTGAAGTTATTCTAAACAATCTTTATTCACAAACTCAGTTACAAACTGTGTTTGGTATGAATATGGTTGCGTTAATTAATAACCAACCTAAGTGTTTCAACTTAAAAGAAATGCTTGAAGAATTTATTATTCACCGTCGTGAAGTTGTTACCCGTCGTACGGTATTTGATTTACGCAAAGCCCGCGACCGTGCGCATACGCTAGAAGGTTTAGCGATTGCACTGGCTAACATTGACCCAATTATCGAACTTATTCGTAAGTCGCCAACACCTGCTGAAGCAAAAGTTGCATTAACAGCGCGTCCATGGGAATTAGGTAATGTTAAAGCCATGCTTGATAAAGCAGGCGAAGACAACGTGGCACGCCCAGATTGGTTAGCAAGCGAGCTTGGTATTCGTGATGGTCAGTACTATATTTCTGAGCAACAAGCTCAAGCAATATTAGACTTACGTTTACACAAACTTACTGGTCTTGAACACGAAAAAATTCTTACCGAATATCAATCATTACTTGAGTTGATTGCCGAGTTATTATTCATTTTGGCAAATCCAGAGCGTTTAATGGAAGTTATTCGTGATGAGCTCGTTGAAATTAAAGAGCAATATGGTGATGAGCGCCGCACTGAAATAAATGCTGCAGCACACGATATAAGCCTTGAAGATTTAATCAACGAAGAAAACGTAGTTGTTACGCTTTCACATGAAGGGTACGTTAAGTATCAAGCATTAACTGATTACGAAGCGCAGCGTCGTGGTGGTAAAGGTAAATCAGCAACTAAGATGAAAGATGAAGATTTCATTGAACGTTTATTGGTTGCCAATACGCACGATACTATTCTTTGTTTCTCTACAGCGGGTCGTTTATATTGGCTTAAAGTATACCAGTTGCCACTTGCCAGTCGTGCAGCGCGCGGTAAGCCAATTGTTAACTTATTACCACTTGAAGCAGATGAACGTATTACTGCAATCCTGCCAGTACGCGATTATGAAGATGATAAATACATCTTTATGGCGACGGCGTTCGGTACGGTTAAGAAGACGCCATTAACGGCATACAGTCGTCAACGTGCAAGCGGAATCATTGCGGTTAACTTAAACGAAGGTGATAGCTTAATCGGTGTTGATATTACCGATGGCAGCAACGAAATTATGTTGTTCACTGATGCGGGTAAAGTTGTTCGCTTTAAAGAGGCTGAAGAAACGGCTGTTGTTGATGAAAATGGTAACCCTGTTCTTGATGAAGAAGGTAAGCCTGAAATCCGTTTCAAAGGTGTACGTCCTATGGGCCGTACTGCAACGGGTGTTCGTGGTATTAAGATGCCAGACGATCAGCGTGTTGTATCACTTATTGTACCAAAGAATGATGGTGCAATATTAACAGTGACAGAAAATGGCTACGGCAAGCGTACCCAACTTGAAGATTACCCATCTAAGAGTCGTGCAACTCAAGGTGTTGTATCAATCAAAGTGAGTGAGCGTAACGGTGCTGTTGTTGGTGCTGTACAGGTTGATGACAACGACGAAATAATGATTATTTCGAATCGTGGTACCTTAGTACGTACTCGTGTTAATGAAGTTTCTACGGTTGGACGTAACACCCAAGGTGTTATTTTGATCAGAACTATTGACGAAGAGCAAGTAGTTGGTTTACAACGTATAGAAGAAATTGAAGTGACTGAAAGTGACTTGGTTGATATCGAAGACGTTGAAACAGTAGATACAGTTATTGATGAAGTGGCGGATGACAATCCTCCTTCAGAATAATTAGATTGAAAAAAGCGGCCTTGGCCGCTTTTTTTATGTAGTTGAAAAAAATTAAATTAGTTTAATTCAAGTTAAATTACTGGAATGAGGAAAAGGTAATGAGTATATATAATTTTTGTGCAGGCCCTGCAATGTTACCACCGGCAGTCATGCAAAAGGCACAAAAAGAGTTTTTAAACTGGCAAGGTCTTGGTGTATCGGTGATGGAAATAAGTCATCGTAGTCATGAATTTTTAGCATTAACCGCTAAATGTGAAGCCAGCCTGCGTCGTTTAATGAATATAAGTGACGAGTTTGAAGTGCTATTTATGCACGGTGGTGGTCGAGGTCAATTCAGTGCCGTACCTTTAAACCTTCATGTTAACGGTAAAAAAGCAGTTTATTGTGAAAATGGCGTTTGGTCAAAAAGTGCAACCAGCGAAGCAGATAAGTTTACAAATACACACGCTGTTGATGTGCGCAATGATGATAACGGCCTGTTTTCTATTAAGCAGGTAGCCGATTGGGTTTTACCTGCTGATGCGTCTTACATTCACTATTGCCCGAATGAAACCGTAGACGGCCTTGAAATATTTGACGTACCCAGTCATCCAACGGCGCCGATTGTGGCCGATATGTCATCGACTATTTTATCGCGCGAAATTGACGTTAATAAATTTGATTTAATCTACGCGGGTGCACAAAAAAATATCGGTCCATCGGGCATTGCTATTGTGATTGTTCGCAAAACGCTACTTGAGCGTGAAGGGCTCGCCAAGCCGGGTATTTTAGATTACGCCCTTGAGGCAAAACAAGGCAGCATGTTTAACACCCCACCGACTTTTGCTTGGTATTTAGCGGCAGAAGTATTTGCATGGCTTGAGCAAACCGGGGGTGTAAAAGCCATGGAAGCTCATAATATTGCCAAAGCGCAGCTGCTTTATGATTTTATTGATGGTTCAGATTTTTATACCAATAAAGTAGCGAAGCATTGCCGTTCACGTATGAATGTGCCTTTTTGGCTGGTTGATGAAAGCTTAAATGATAAGTTTGTTAAAGAGTCAAAAGAAGCGGGCTTGTTAGCGCTTGAAGGTCATCGTATTGTTGGCGGGATGCGCGCCAGTATTTATAACGCGATGCCATTGGAAGGCGTACAAGCCCTAGTTGACTTTATGGCTAATTTCGCCAAGGAGAATAGTTAATGGAGCAACTTTTCTTAGCCCCTATTTCACAAGTGAATGGCAGTGTGACATTACCGGGCTCAAAGAGTTTATCAAACCGAATTTTATTATTAGCAGCATTATCTAACGGCACCACGGTTGTTGAAAACTTACTCGACAGCGACGATATTCGCCATATGCTGGGTGCGTTAAAGCACTTGGGCGTTAATGTAACGCTTAATACTGAACGCACCGTAGCAACCGTAGAGGGCGTGAGTGGCGTGTTTAATACGCCAACTGAGCCGTTGTTTTTAGGTAATGCAGGTACAGCGTATCGACCATTAACGGCAGTACTGAGTGCGATTGCTGGAGAGTATGAGTTAATTGGTGAGCCGCGCATGGAAGAGCGACCAATTGGTCATTTAGTTGATGCCTTACAAGCCTTGGGTGGTAATGTAAGTTATTTAAAAAATAAAGATTACCCACCACTTAAAATTATCGGTGGGCAAATAGCCGGTGGTGAAGTCGAAATTGACGGCAGTATTTCAAGTCAATTTTTAACGGCGCTGCTTATGGCTGCGCCGTTATTTAAAGGCGATACACACATTAAAATTAAAGGTACCTTAGTCTCTAAGCCTTATATTGATATTACGCTGGATGTGATGGCGCGCTTTGGTGTAACTGTTGAGCATGATAATTACACCACGTTCTTCGTTAAAGGTGCTCAGCAATACCAAGCGGTTGAGCGCATAATGGTTGAAGGTGATGCTTCATCGGCTTCTTATTTTATTGCTGCTGCAGCAATTGCCGGTGGCGAAATAGAAATTAAAGGCGTTGGCGCTAAATCAGTTCAAGGTGATATTGGCTTTGCTAAAGTGATGGAGCAGGTTGGTGCCAAAATTGATTGGTATGACGAGCGTTTAGTTGTTCGTAAAGGCGAGCTTAACGGTATAGATATAGATGCTAATGCGATACCTGATGCTGCAATGACCTTGGCGACTGTTGCCTTGTTTGCTAAAGGGCCAACCGCTATTCGTAATATTTATAACTGGCGGGTAAAAGAAACTGACCGTTTACATGCAATGGCCACCGAGCTTAGAAAAGTAGGGGCTGAAGTGGTTGAAGGGCACGACTTTATTGAGATCACACCGCCAAAGCAATTTAATAATGTGGCTGTAGATACCTACGACGATCACCGTATTGCCATGTGCTTTGCAATGGTGGCAGTAGGGGGCAAGCCCATAACGATTAACGATCCGGCCTGTACTTATAAGACATTCCCAACATTTTTCAAAGTGTTAGCATCTGTCAGTAAATAGGCTATTTATAAGTATTTATAAAAAGTTACATACTAAAAGCGGATAATCTTTATTAATTGGCGTATAATGTGGCGGTTTATTTTGGTGTGCATTGAAGGAGGTTTTAAATGCCGGCGTTATTAATGCCCGTAATCACCGTAGATGGCCCAAGTGGTTC
Source organism: Pseudoalteromonas sp. SiA1 (assembly GCF_018732205.1). Lineage (NCBI taxonomy): Bacteria > Pseudomonadati > Pseudomonadota > Gammaproteobacteria > Alteromonadales > Pseudoalteromonadaceae > Pseudoalteromonas > Pseudoalteromonas sp. SiA1. Next base: position 1,639,688 of record NZ_CP076084.1, read on the forward strand.
TGGTAAAGGAACTGTTTGTCGCCTATTGGCTGAAAAATTAGGCTGGGATGTGTTAGATAGCGGAGCAATTTATCGCGTACTATCACTTGCAGCACTTCATCACCAAATTGCGTTAGATAACGAAGAAGCACTTGTCCCACTAGCTGCAAATCTTGATGTGCAGTTTTTGATAGACAGTGACACTAATGCAGGAAAGATTATTTTAGAAGGCGAAGATGTTACAACCACTATTCGAAATGAAGAAGTGGGTGCTGCAGCGTCTAAAGTGGCCGCATTACCGCGTGTTCGAGAAGCGTTGCTTCGTCGCCAGCGTGCGTTTAGAACAGAAAACGGTTTAATTGCCGATGGCCGCGATATGGGCACTGTGGTATTTCCAGATGCGCCATTAAAGATATTTCTAACCGCAAGTGCAGAAGAACGTGCTCGAAGACGTTTTGTTGAGTTGAATGAGCGCGGGCTTGATGTTACACTAAGTGGTCTATTACAGGACATTCAAGCACGTGATGATCGCGATATGAATCGCGCCGTTGCGCCGCTTGTGCCTGCAGAGGATGCGATTGAGCTTGATACTAGCGAACTCAACGCACAGCAAGTCTTTGATAAAGTTATAACTTTATTAGATGCGAGCATCTCAGAAGGTAAGCTTCCTAAACGAAGCTAAATACATTTTATGCACCAGCAGGATGCCAGTGCTATTTTAACAACCCCATGCAGCATGGTTGCTTATTGGTATTAATATATGAGACGTATATTCGTATGTCAGAAAATTTTGCGCAGTTATTTGAAGAAAGCTTAAAGGGTTTTGAAGCAGAGCAAGGCTCTATCGTTAAAGGTACAGTAATCTCAATCGAGAACAACATTGTACTTGTAGATGCTGGTCTTAAATCAGAAAGTGCTATCCCTGCAGAGCAGTTCAAAAATGCTGCTGGTGAACTAGAAGTTGCTGTTGGCGACGAAGTAGATGTTGCACTAGATGCAATCGAAGACGGTTTTGGTGAAACTATCCTTTCTCGTGAGAAAGCGAAGCGTCACGAAGCGTGGATCCGTCTTGAGAAAGCATGTGAAGAGCAAGAGACTGTTACTGGTGTTATCAACGGTAAAGTTAAAGGCGGTTTCACTGTTGAAGTTGATTCAATCCGTGCTTTCCTACCTGGTTCACTTGTTGATGTTCGTCCAGTACGTGACACAACTCACCTTGAAGGCAAAGAGCTTGAATTTAAAGTAATCAAGCTTGATCAAAAACGTAACAACGTTGTTGTTTCACGTCGTGCAGTTATCGAATCAGAAAACTCACAAGAACGTGAAGAGCTTCTTGCTAACCTTGTTGAAGGTCAAGAAGTTAAAGGTATCGTTAAGAACCTTACTGACTACGGTGCATTCGTTGACCTTGGTGGTGTTGATGGTCTACTACACATTACTGATATGGCGTGGAAGCGTGTTAAACACCCTTCAGAAATCGTTAATGTTGGCGACGAAATCGCAGTTAAAGTTCTTAAATTCGACAAAGATAAAACTCGTGTATCTCTAGGCCTTAAACAGCTTGGCGAAGATCCATGGGCAGCTATCGCTGGTCGTTACCCAGAAGGTTCTAAACTTTCTGGTCGTGTAACTAACCTTACTGATTACGGTTGCTTCGTAGAAATCGAAGAAGGCGTTGAAGGTCTAGTACACGTTTCTGAAATGGATTGGACTAACAAGAACATCCACCCTTCAAAAGTTGTATCACTAGGTGACACTGTTGAAGTTATGGTTCTTGAAATCGACGAAGAACGTCGTCGTATTTCTCTTGGTCTTAAGCAATGTATTGCTAATCCTTGGCAGGAATTTGCTCGTCTACAAAACAAAGGCGACCAAGTTACTGGTAAGATCAAATCAATCACTGACTTCGGTATCTTTATCGGTCTTGACGGTGGTATTGATGGTCTTGTACACCTTTCAGACATTTCTTGGAATACACCTGGCGAAGAAGCTGTACGTGAATTCAAGAAAGGCGACGAAATCACTGCTATCGTATTGCAAGTTGACCCAGAGCGTGAACGTATCTCTCTAGGTGTTAAGCAAATCGAAGCTGACCCATTCAATAACTACCTTGATGCAAACAAAAAAGGTGCTATTGTTAAAGGTAAAGTGACTGAAGTTGATGCGAAAGGCGCAACTGTTGAACTTATCGAAGGCGTTGAAGGTTACATCCGTGTAGCTGATATCGCTCAAGAGCGCGTTGAAGATGCAACTACTGTTGTTTCTGTAGGCGACGAGATTGAAGTTAAATACGTTGGTGTTGATCGTAAGAACCGCACTTTAAGCTTATCTGTTAAAGCTCTTTTCGAAGCAGAAGAGAAAGAAGTACTAGAGAAGCTTAAGAAAGAAGAGCCAGTGTTTGAAAACGCAATGGCAGCTGCTTTCGCAAATGCACAAAAAGACTAATTAATTATAGTCTTTTAATTGGAAGGGCAGTTTATGCCCTTCCACTATTTCTTTTTAAGGAAACGCTATGACTAAGTCAGAACTGATAGAAACACTTGCTGAACAACATTCACATATTCCTGTGAAAGATGTTGAGAACGCTGTTAAAGAAATTCTTGAACAAATGGCCGGCTCATTATCTTCTTCAGATCGTATTGAGATCCGAGGTTTTGGAAGTTTCTCTTTGCATTACCGTGCGCCTCGTACAGGCCGTAACCCTAAAACAGGTGAAACTGTAGAGTTAGATGGTAAGCATGTACCTCATTTTAAACCAGGCAAAGAACTACGTGACCGTGTAAACGAGAGCATTGCTTAGTAAACTTATTGGAGTAGTTACTTGTTCAAGGTATTAAAAATTATTCTGGCGGCACTTTTTTTAATTGGTGCGTTTGTATTGGGTTCTCAAAATCCACAATTAACACAAATTAACTACATAATAGCCAGTAATACATTACCTTTAGCCGTTATAATAAGTATCTGCTTTTTGCTAGGTGTTGTAGTGGGTTGTTTTGTGAGTTTTAAATTGTTCACGCAATTAAAGTGGCAAAATTACCGTTTAAAAAAGCAATTAACGCCTGAAAAAGATAATAAAAAGCGTATTGCCAACAAAGACACCTAATTATGATTGAGCTGTTGTTTTTACTGCTTCCCGTTGCTGCCGGTTATGGTTGGATCATGGGGAAAAACAGTGCAAAAAATCAGGCTCATCAGTTTAATCGTCAAATTACTTCTGAGTACAGTAAAGGCTTAAAGTTTTTACTGGATAGAGAAGAAGATCAGGGGCTTGAGCATTTAATTAATTTGCTCGAAGTAGCTGCTGACTCTGTTGAACATTATTCAACACTGGCCACCATGTTTCGCCGTCGTGGTGAGCTCGACCGCGCAATAAAAATTCACGAACTACTGCTAAAACACCCAAGTCTTAACGAAAAACAAGCCGCAAATAGCCGTTTAGAACTAGCCGAAGATTATATTATGGCTGGCTTATTAGACAGCGCAGAAGAACATTTAATATGGCTGGTAAAAAATAGCCATGCAGATGCACTCGATCCTATCATTTCTTTATATTCACAAACCCGTGAATGGGAAAAAGGCATTAATATGTTTGAAGCGCATACTGAGCTTTTTTCAAAAGAACAACACTTTAAAGCCATCGCTAATTTTTACTGTGAGCATGCCATTGCCAGTAATAACCCACAACTTATGCGTAAAGCCATTAGCTTAAACTTTAAAACAATTAGGCCTTTATATGAGCTTGGACTGTCAGCTTATACCAAAGAAGATTACGTCAAAGCAATTTACTATTGGCGAGAATTAATCTGCCAATTTACTTTTTTTGCGCCATTGTTTATTGAAAAGTTAGCTCACAGCTATAAGCAATTAAAATTAACTCACCAATTTCATGAACTCATTACTGAGTTACTAGAAAAGGGTGGAGTGATGATAAAAATACAGCATTGCCAAGCCTTGCTTGAGCAAGGACACACTGAACAAGCCTTTGAATTTTTAACTGATAATTTAAAACGTCAACCCACTATTCGTGGCTTTAGTTTTTTATTACAGTTAATGAGTACAGAAAATAAAAATACAAAAGATGTGCTTAATCAAATCGATAAACTTGTTACTTCGTACATTGCCACTAAACCTGACTTTCAATGTCAGCATTGTGGCTTTACTAGCTACACCATTTATTGGAATTGCCCTTCATGTAAACACTGGGAAACCATTGTGCCTAGCAGAGGCTTAGACGGATTTTAATTTTTATACTTTTCGCTCACTAGTAGGATAGTTATGTCTTTCGAAAAATCAAAAAAAATTCTTATCGCGCTTGATTATGATGATCAGCAAACTGCTTTAGCATTTGTAAAACAGTTATCACCAGATACCTGTCGATTAAAAGTGGGCAAAGAAATGTTTACTTATTTTGGTCCTGCATTTGTTAAAGAATTGGTCGATTTAGGTTTTGATGTATTTTTAGATTTAAAGTTTCACGATATTCCAAACACCGTTGCTAAAGCGGTGACTGCTGCGGCTAAAATGGGTGTATGGATGGTCAATGTACATGCATCGGGCGGTTATGAAATGATGCATAAAGCTAAACAAGCACTTGAGCAGTTTGGCGACAAAGCGCCATTACTGATTGCGGTAACTGTATTAACCAGCATGGACGAAGCTGAACTTGAGCGTTTAGGTATAACTAAATCACCACAAGAGCAAGTTATGCATTTAGCTAAATTAACAAAGCAAGCAGGACTAGACGGTGTTGTTTGTTCCGCGCAAGAAGCGCAAAGTTTAAAGGCTGCTTTAGGGAAAGAGTTTAAATTAGTTACGCCAGGTATTCGCCCAGCGGGCAGTGATGCAGGCGATCAAAAACGTATTATGACACCTAAAGAAGCGATTGAAGCGGGTAGTGACTATTTAGTGATTGGGCGTCCGATCACTCAGGCACAAAATCCTGTAAAAGTACTAAATGATGTAAATGAATCAATAGCTTAAATTAAAAATTAGCATAATTGAGAGCAGTTCCTTACAACTGCTTTTCTTTGTGCTACATTTAAATTATGGGTGTGCAGTGAGGGATTTGCTTTGCGTATAATAATATTTTTAGTTGTAATTATCATTAGTGGCTTTGCTGTTAATAAATATGTTTTTTCAACTAAAATGTATGATGATGTTTCAAACGTTACTGACTTGGTATCTGGTTACCCCGTTGATTTATTCAAGTTTAAAAAAATTGCTCAAAATTATGCCCAGCATCTGTGTTACACCAATGAAGGTGTGTTAGCAGGAATAGATGTTAGCAGCAGAGACTGTGTTGCGACACATGATGAAATGCAAAATGAGTGTACAGAAAAAGTTTTTAGGCTAGCGCCGTTAAATCTAGATTCTAAAAAAGAATTAATTGAATACTCAAATGAATATTCTCGCTGTACCTTACCTTATAAAAATATTAGGTTATAAATTTCAGATACTAAAAAGCCACTTAGGTTTAAAACTTAAGTGGCTTTTTATTTAATTATTTTAAACGAATAGACTTAGCTTCAATATCAATTAAGCCTTGTTTAAATAAACCGCCAATGGCTTTTTTGTAATTTGCTTTGCTGGTCGAAAACACTTTTTTAATTAATTCAGGTTCAGACTTATCGCCTATGGCTAATATGCCACCTTCATCTTTTAGTTTTTCCATTATTTTTTCACCAAGCTCGCTTACTTTACCCATGCCTGGTTTTTCAAGTATGACGTCAATTTTTCCGTCTTCACGTACTTTTTGAATAAATCCTTTTAGCTTTTGACCAACAAACAGGTTTTTAAACACCATGTTGTAAAACACGACGCCAAAATGAGATTCTTCAATAAGCACCTTGTAACCAATATCAGTTTTGCCTGCTACAATTAAGTCAACTTCTTGTAAGTGACTATACTGAGGCTCATCTTTTGATAAAAAACGGTTAAAGTTAGTTGAGGCACAAATACGCTGACTGGCGTTATCAAGATATAAACGCACTAAATATGAATAGCCTTCTTGCATACGTGGTTTTTGTTCATTAAACGGTGCAAGTACGTCTTTTTCTAAGCCCCAATCTAAAAACGCGCCTATGCTGTTTATTTCTTTTACACGCAGTAGGGCATATTCACCCACTTGAGCATGCGGCTTTTTAGTTGTGGCTGTTGGCAGGTTTGCATTATCTAAAAATGTGAATACACTGATGCTATCGCCGGCTTCAAGCTCATGTTTTATTTCATGTTTAGGTAAAAAAACTTCACCTAAGTCATGCCCATCTAAATAGGCACCTTCGTTGCTGACTTCTTTAACAAAAAGGGTTTGGGTGGTTCCTAGGTAACTCATAATTATTCCTGCTCAGGCTTTTTTTTACGACGCATCGGGGTATCACCATCAATATTAAGAGGTGCTTTAATTGGGGCTGCTGGCTTTTTCGGTTTTGCTTTTCGTTTTGGCTGTGGCTTATTCGTGGTCACTGCTTTTTTAGTTGGTTTAATTGGCGTTACCTTTTTTTCTTTAATACCTTTAAATTTCGCTTTTAAACCCTCAACAGCAGCAAACGATAATTCATCATTTAAAAATGATTTTATTGCCAAGTAACTTGCCCAATCTTTAGGGCCCACAAGTGATAATGCGTTACCTTTAAAACCAGCACGACCAGTACGACCAATACGATGAACATATTCTTCTGCGTGTTTTGGTAAATCAAAGTTAATAACATGGGTAACACTGAGTAAATCTAAACCGCGCGAAGCAACATCTGTAGTAATTAATATTTTAAAGTTTTCACGGCTAAACGCATCCATAATATCAAGGCGCTTACTTTGAGTTAAATCCCCAGCTAATGCGACAGATTTAAAGCCTTTACTATTTAATGATTCACTTAAACGGCTGGTATCAGCTCGTGTAGCAGTAAATATAATGCACTGGCCAACGTTATCTTGATTTAAAAAGTGCTCAAGTAGAGCTTCTTTATGATCAAGGTGGTCAGCTAAGTACAATGTTTGTTTAATATCACTGTGTTGCTCATTGGCTGCACTGAGCATAATTTGTTTTGGTTTTTTTAATAAATTACGCGATAACGCATCAACTTGAGCATGATCTAATGTCGCCGAAAACAACAAAGTTTGACGAAGACGATGATCGGCCAGTTCATTAATTAATTTAAGTTGATCGGTAAAACCTAAATCTAAAATACGGTCAGCTTCATCAAATATAAGTAACTCTAGGCCACTTAATTGTAATGAACGTTGCTTTAAATGATCGGCTAAACGCCCAGGTGTGGCGACCACAAAGTGAGGGTCGTTACGCAGTGCTTTAATTTGGTCGTTAAAATTTTCGCCACCGAGGATTTTAACGGCCTTTATGTTGGTACCGGCAATAAGTAATCGAAGTTGAGTAAAAACTTGGGTCGCAAGCTCACGAGTTGGAGCAACAATAAGTACACGAGGATCACGTTTACTGAGTGCTTTTTGTTTCATTACACGCTGCACAGCCGGTAATAAAAACGCTAAAGTTTTGCCTGACCCAGTTTTTGACTGAGCGAAAATGTCATGTCCCGCCAGTGCCGTTGGCACAGCATGAGCTTGAATATCGGTAGGCTGGGTGATCCCTTGGTGCGCTAATTGTGTTTCTAGGCGAGTATCAATCCCAAGATCAGTAAAGTGCAATGTATGTTTCTCCAATATGAGCAAGTCTGTATAAATTTATCCGCGCATTATAGCCCACTGAGCTACTGCGCTAACAGTAAAAAGCGCATTATCATCCATTTTTTTGCATTTAAATAAAAAAAGCGTAAAATACGCGCCCCATATGCGCCGGATTTACGATTCGGTAAACGCCCCTTGCGGGTTTTAAAAGCAAAATAGGAATACCATGACTGCTGTCCATAAAGATAATGTAACCAGCGAACACTTTGTTGTATGCGCTCTGTATAAATTTGTATCTCTACCTGATTTTGAAGCACTTCGCCAACCTTTACTTAATGTAATGGAGCAAAACGAAGTACGAGGCACTTTATTAATTGCCGCAGAGGGAATTAACGGTACTGTCTCTGCAAAACGTGAAGGCATAGATAACTTACTTGCGTGGTTAGACACCCAACCAAATTTAGACAACATTGTTACCAAAGAATCATTTGATGACGAATGCCCGTTTTACCGCACAAAAGTTAAGCTGAAAAAAGAAATTGTGACTATGGGTGTTGAAGGCGTAGACCCATTAAAAGTAGTGGGCAGTTATGTTAAGCCACATGAATGGAATGCCCTTATTTCTGATCCAGAGGTGATCCTTGTTGATACCCGTAATGATTACGAAATTGAAATTGGTACGTTTCAAAACGCAGTAGACCCAAACACTAAAACGTTCCGTGAATTTCCTCAGTGGGCCAAAGAAAACCTAGACCCATCAAAACATAAAAAAGTAGCCATGTTTTGTACTGGTGGTATTCGCTGTGAAAAATCAACAGCCTATATGAAAGAGCAAGGTTTTGATGAGGTATATCACCTTGAAGGCGGCATATTAAAATACCTAGAAGAAGTGCCAAAAGAAGAAACCATGTGGGAAGGCGAGTGTTTTGTATTTGATAACCGTGTAGCGGTAAATCATGACTTACAAAAAGGCTCATACGATCAATGTCATGCATGTCGCATGCCTATCACAGAAGAAGAAAAGCAAAAGCCAGAATACATGGAAGGGGTGTCGTGTCACCACTGTATTGACAATGTAACCGATGAACAACGCGCTCGCTTTGCAGAGCGCCAAAAGCAAATAGAGCTTGCTCAAGCGCGCGGTGAAGGCCACATTGGTAACGAAGCACAAGCTGTTTTACAACAACGTAAAGAAGCTAAAAAAGCGCAAAAAGACGCACAGCGAAATAAATAAGCGGTACTTTTTGTTTGTACGTTATTAATAAAAACCTCAGTTTCAACTGAGGTTTTTTATTTTAAACTCTTTTCACAATTGCTTGTATCTGTAGTAGAGAGCGTGACCTTGTTGGCAGCATTGACGAGCACACATTTTGTGTTTTTATCGAGCTTTTTCTTTTGAATAACGGTAAATTTACCTTCATCAGCAGCATATAGATTATACTGATACGCGGTGTTGCCCCCTTCAAATAAAGCAGTAAATAATCCACCGACTAATCCACCAACAATGGCGCCGCCAATCATTTCTTCTTTATTGCCATCTAAGCTATCTACAAAGCCAAACCCCGCACCAGCAGCTATTCCAGTTCCCACTTCTGAGGAGAGTGTTACTTTTTGTATTGATTCAACAGACGCATAATAACGTTTAACAACTTGATTTTGATCTGCCCGATCAATCCCTGGTGATGCACAGCCTGATAGCAAGATCACCATAATTAAACTCTTTTTCATAAATGTGCCTTTATTAAAAATATTGATGAGCTAAATCATAGTCATAAATGTAATTTAAATATGTGTGGATTTTGTATGCAGCTGTAAAAATATGTAGAGTGGCTAGCATGCTTAATTTCAGCTTATTGTTTTGCTAATTTATCGTACTTAGCTATTTATTGATCATAGAGCTGTTAAACTGCGTAACATAATGCAAATAATAATTAATTAGGGTGATCCTTTGAAATCGCGAATTCTTTTTACCAGCGTGTTTTTTTCTTTAATGTCGTTAAGTTTATCTGTAAAGAGTGCCAATGTCGTGGTGGAGCAGGTAGCGATGGAACGTGCTAAAGAGCAAGTTCAGGCTGTCGGTAATGCCGAAGCAATTCATTCGGTTATTTTATATCCGGCTGTGGGCGATAAAGTAACGGCGGTGCATTTTAAACCGGGTGATAGCGTAAAGGCCGGTGATGTGTTACTTGAACTTGATTCACGCAGACAAAAAGCAGCACTTGAAGAGGCAAAAATAAAACTTGCTGACACCCAAAGAACCCTCGCACGTTTAAAGCAAAGCCAAGCAAAAGGGGCTGTGCCACAAAGTGATGTGGATGATGCAAAAACAGTTGTTGAATTAGCAAAAGTGACCCTTACCCAAGCAGAAACAGAATTTGAAGACCGCCAAGTTCGTGCGCCTTTTAACGGCACTATGGGACTTACCGACGTTGAAGTGGGTGACAGAATTACTCCCCAAACGGCGATTGCAAGTATTGATGATACGCGTGCTTTATATATAAATTTTAACGCCCCAGAATCGGCCGTTTATATGCTGCGCAATAAAGGCAATGTAAAAGTATTCCCTTGGCAGTCACAAAATGCTGTAAACGCAAAAATTGCTTATCTAGATTCACGAATAGACCCACAAACCCGCACCTTACGTGTAAAAGCGCAGCTTGAAAACCGGCAGCAAAAGTTCTTACCTGGCATGAGTTTTCGTGTTCATATTGAAGTAGAAGGGCAACGTTTTGCTGCTGTACCTGAAGCGGCATTACTGTGGGGAGCCACAGGCCCTTACGTTTGGACAAGTGTTGATAAAAAAGCCACTCGAATTGATGTGAAAATTGAACAACGACTTGCTGGTCGTTTATTAGTTTCGGGGGCTTTAAAAGAACAAGATAACTTAGTGGTAGAGGGCGTACAACGCTTACGTGCGAACCAAGAGCTAAGCTTCTCAGCGCCAATCGCTAATACGCAGGAGTAGCCATGAAACAGCAACCTATGATGCAAGACTTGCCATCAATGGCTATTCGCCGTCCAGTGCTTATTGTGGTTCTGAATTTACTGATTATTATTGCCGGAATTGCCGCCATAGCAGGCGTAGAAGTTCGAGAGCTTCCAGATGTAGACAGACCCCGTATTACCGTATCAGCCTCGTTCCCTGGTGGTTCACCTGAAACCGTTGATACCGAAGTTACCAGTAAACTTGAAGGTGCCGTGGCCCGTGTGAGCGGTGTTAAATCGATTCGTGCGCAAAGTGAAGAAGGTAATTCACGTATTGTGGTTGAATTTAGACCGGGTGTTAACCTTGACGACGCTGCGAATGAAACGCGTGAGTCCGTTGCTCGAGTGCAAAGAGAGCTCCCTGAAGAGGTAGAGCGCGTTTCTATCATTAAGGCTGATAACGACGCTGAAGCGGTGGTTTCATTAACAGTATCAAGCGAAAGTTTATCGTTAGAGGCATTAACAGAGCGGGTTGATGTTGACTTAGCGCCGCAGTTTTTAACTATTCCTGGCGTTGCCGACGTACGATTAAACGGCGATAGAGAACGTGTGCTCAGGGTTCGCATTGATCCATTAAAGCTCAGCAGTTTTAATTTAACGATTCCAGATGTCGCCGATGTACTCAGGCAAGCCCCCTTTGATGTGCCTGCAGGGAGTTTAAAATCAAACGATCAGCAAATAATAGTGCGCGCTGATGCAACGTCTGTTACCCCCGCACAGGTGGGCGACATTATAATTCAGGGCGATACTCGTATTAGCGATATTGCTGCCGTGTACTTTGGTCCGGCCGATCCGCGCTCTATGGTAAGGCTTAATGGTAAACCTGTTATTGGTATGGAAATTATTCGCCAAGCACAGTCCAACACCATCGAAATTTCTGATGAAGTACTCAACCTTATAGAGGGAATGCGTGAGCGCTTTCCTGAGATGGAGTTTACGCTAACATCAGATGACGCGCAGTTTATTAGAAGCTCAGTAGATGAAGTGATTAACTCATTGGTTCTAACGGTACTGCTAGTGATCATCACCTTATGGGTGTTTATTGGTTCATGGCGTGCAACATTAGTCCCAGCATTTGCCATTCCTGTTGCGCTTATAGGTTCATTAGCTCTGATATGGGCACTTGGGTTTTCAATTAATATTTTAACCTTATTAGCACTGGTATTAGCGACAGGATTAATTGTTGATGATGCAATTGTAGTGAGTGAAAATATTCAACGCCAGCGAGGGTTAGGCCTTGGAAGGCGTGCCGCAGCGGTTGTTGGTACCCGTGAAGTATTTTTTGCCGTTATTGCCACCACTGCAGTATTAGCGGCTGTGTTTGTACCCATCGCATTTTTACCCTCTACAGCAGGGCGTTTATTTAGGGAGTTTGGTGGCGTACTAGCTGGTGCGGTAATTATATCTAGCTTTGTTGCTTTATCGTTAGTACCGGCGCTCACCTCAAAACTAAAGCTTAAGCAAGGTGGTTTTCACCCCTTTGCGAAATTTGGTAACGTGCTTGCCAATATTTATACCAAAACAATTCATAAAGTACTGGATCATGCGTGGGTTACCTTTATTGTTTGTTTATTAGTTGCAGGCGGTTCGGGTGCTTTGTATATGAGTTTAGATAACGAACTGCTCCCTACTGAAGACCGCGGTAAAATTAGAATATTTGCCCGCGGCCCCGATGGCGTAGGCTTAAATTTTATGGATAGACAAGCCATTAAAATGGAAGATACCTTATTGCCTTTCGTTGAAAGTGGTGAAATTGAGTCTATTTACACTGTGGTTGGGCAATGGGATCCCAATATTGTGTTTATTACTGTGCCATTAAAGCATTGGGATGAACGTAACTTTAGCCAACAAGAAATTATTAATAAAATTCGCGAGCCTTTAGGCAACATCCCTGGTGCACCTGCTTACCCTGGTGGCGCAAATAGCTTAAATTTACGTGGCCAAGGTGGCGGCATAGAAATCGCTTTACTGGGACAAGATTACCTTGAAATATTTAAGGCTGCACAGCAGTTCTCAGCTGATCTTGAAAAAGCCGTGCCAGAAGTTGCGCCGGTAAGAGTATCGTATCAGCCATCGCAGCCGCAATTGCGTGTTAATATTGACAGACGACGCGCAGAAGAACTTGGCGTGTCTTTAAGTGATATCGCAATTACGTTAAGAGCCGCTATTAATGGTGACGATATCGCTGATTTAAACATTGGCGATCAATCTATTCCTATTATGTTACAGGCACAAAATCAAACTATTAACGACCCGAGTGATTTAGCAAACTTGTTTATTAGAGCTCGTAATAATCAATTGGTGCCGCTCAGTAGTGTCGCTAACATTTCAGAGGAAGGGGTTGCTGCCGAACTTGAGCGTCATGCTCAGCGCCGTGCCATAGAGCTCAGTATGGAGCTGCCTGAGGGCTTAACAATTGCCACCTTAGTGGAACAAATAAAGCAAGTGTCTGAGCAATCATTACCAGCAGGTATTACTCTTGCATTTAAAGGGGAAGCACTGACATTTGAAGAAACCTCCAACGAAGTATTAATGACCTACGTATTGGCATTTTTAATTGTGTTTTTAGTACTTGCGGCGCAATTTGAAAATGTTAACAGTGCAATCGTGGTAATGATCACTGTACCATTTGGGATTACATCGGCCATTCTAGCGCTGTATTTAACCGGTACCTCACTGAATATTTACTCGCAAATAGGCCTAGTGATGTTAATTGGGTTAATCGCTAAAAATGCGATTTTATTAGTCGAGTTTGCTGATCAATTAAGAGATCAGGGGCTGAGTGTTCGAAAAGCGGTTGAACAAGCTGCATTGGTACGTTTAAGACCAATCACCATGACCTTAATATCGACCTTACTCGGTGCGTTACCCCTCATTATGTCAACAGGTGCCGGAGCAGAAGCACGTAATGCCATTGGCTGGGTGGTATTTGGTGGACTTGCGTTAGCGGTATTGTTTACGCTTTACTTAACACCGGTGATTTATTTAGGATTAGCCCGCTTTACCAGTCCTCGTGGCGATGAGTCAAAGCAATTAGCCCAAGAGCTGGAGCAACTTGACTAACTAATTACGCTAATTGGCTATTTTTCTTTGAAAAAATAGCCAATTAAGCCCACAATTCAACTAGATTAAAGCCACAAGGATCACCCATGCAGGCCGAGCAAGTTGAAATAGCCCAATTTTTAGTTGAACACCCCCCTTTTGATACGCTTGAGAGCGAGGCACTAAACGAACTAGCAATGCAAATTGAAGTTGCTTATTTTCGTGCGCAAACTGATATTTTACATTTAGGCCAAGATATTAGTGACTTATATATTATTCGTAGTGGCTCGGTTGAAATTTCACGTCGTAATGGCGAGCTCTATAATCGTTTAGCCACAGGCGGCATTTTTGGCCAAATGGGCCTATTGATGAACCGCAAAGTGCGCTTTCCGGCTCGAGCCCTAGAAGACACCTTAACCTATTGTATTAACGTTAATACCTTCAACGAATATTGTGATAAATACGAAACCTTTGCCGATTTTTTTGAAGTGGATGGTAACGTACGTTTGCACCAAGCCATTGTAGAGCAAGCCGACAGCAATGATTTAACCACCGCGAAAGTGAAGTCATTATTACACCGTGATGTGGTCACAGTAACAATGCAAACTGCTATTCAAGACGTCGCATTTTTAATGACGCAAGAATCGGTCTCTTCAGTGTTAGTTACCGACATAGAAAAACAAATAAGCGACGACCCAGAAGAAGACGACGGTCAAGTTGTTGGGATCATAACCGATAGAGATATTCGCACTAAGGTGGTTGCCCAAGGGTTAACATATGATACACCCGCCAAAGAAGTAATGACATCAAGCTTAGTACTACTTGATAGCAACGCCTATGTGTTTGAAGCCGTATTAGCCATGCTAAGAGATAACTTACATCATTTACCTGTGGTACATAAAAAACGGCCTATTGGGGTAATATCGCTGTCTGACATTTTACGTTATGAATCACAAAGTAGCTTACTTCTGGTTCGCGGTATTTTAGCGCAGCAATCAGTTGATGACTTAGTTCATTACGCGCGCCAATTACCTAATGTATTTGTACGTATGGTTAATGAAGATGCAAATTCGCATATGATAGGAACCGCTATGGCGGTCATAGGCCGTACCTTTAAACAGCGTTTGTTAGCACTGGCCGAAGAAAAATTTGGCGAGCCGCCTATTCCTTATTGTTTTATAGCCTTAGGCTCAATGGCCCGCGACGAGCAGCTAATTGTGACTGATCAAGATAATGCTCTCATTCTGGATAATAGTTTTGATGAGGCACTGCACGATGAGTATTTTCAAAACCTATCAGATTTTGTGTGTGATGGTTTAGCTAAATGTGGCTATACCTATTGTGACGGTGAAATTATGGCGTCGTTTAAAAAATGGCGTATGACCCGTACACAATGGAAAGAAAAATTTGCTAGTTGGATGGCCGAGCCGAAACCGCAAGCACTGCTTAATAGTTCGATATTTTTTGACTTAGATGGTGTGTGGGGCAAGCTAAAATGGGCCGATGAGCTTAAAACGCTGGTGGCCAAAGAAAGCAAAGTAAACAAACGCTTTTTAGCGAACCTTGCTGCCAATGCCCGCAATAGAACGCCGCCACTAGGATTCTTTAACGGTTTTGTGCTTGAGCATAATGGCCAGCATAAGCGGTCAATGAACTTAAAACGCCGTGGTACGGCGCCGCTATCTGATGTAGTGCGCGTGCACGCCTTAGCGGTTGGCTCACGTAAACAAAACTCCTTTGAGCGCTTAGAAGATATTATAGAGGCAAATTTACTGCCTAAAGGTAAAGCACAAGATTTACGTGATGCGTTTGAGTATATTGCCACAGTACGTATTCGTCATCAGGCGTGGCAAATAGAGCAGGGTGAAGCCCCAGATAACGATCTAGACCCCCATTTACTTTCACCCTTTGAGCAAAGTAATTTAAAAGAAGCCTTTGCTATTTTAGAAAAAGCGCAAAGCTTTTTAAAATTTAGCTATTCTGCGCACCCGGGTGTGAAATAAGTTATGGCTAAATCACCGTTAGATTGGTCACAGCGCTACGAGCAGTTATTGCAAACTGCGCAAAACCCGTTACTTAAAGACTTTTATCAACAAGCGTTTACCAATCAGGCTGCTCCACTTAAAGATGTCCCTTTTGTGGCGCTCGACTTTGAAACAACCGGCCTTGATGCCAATAGCGATGATATTGTTAGTGTGGGGCTGGTGCCTTTTAATGTAAATCGTATTTATTGTAAAGAGAGCCGTCACTGGGTGGTGCAACCACGACGAGATTTAAGTGAAGAGTCAATAGTTATTCATGGAATTACTCATTCAGAAGTGGATGAAGCCCCTGATCTTAATCGAATTTTAGCGCCACTGCTTGATGCCCTTAAAGGCAAAGTGGTGGTGGTACATTATGCTGCAATAGAACGTCATTTTTTTTATAACGCGCTACTTATGCGTATAAAAGAGGGCATTGAGTTTGCACTAGTTGATACGATGGAAATAGAAAGGCGGGCGCTTAAAGCGCGGCAGGGGTTATTAGGCAGGCTGTTTAATTCAAAGCTAGGATCACTTAGGTTAAGTGATACACGGGAGCGTTATTCATTGCCACTGTATCAAAACCATAATGCGCTTACTGATGCACTAGCCACTGCCGAGCTGCTGCAAGCGCAGCTGAGTTACCACTATAGATCAGACACGCCAGTGAGTGAAATTTGGCTTTAGCTATTGAAGCATTACTGTTAAAAATAGAGCACAAAAAAAGCCGCAATTTGCGGCTTTTTTATTATGGAATGTGTTGTGTTATTTAACTGGGCGAGGCTCAGTTCGTAAACCTAAAATTAAGCTTACACACATCAATAACAATACAATGGTAAATGGCAGACCGGTTGATATAGCCCCCGCTTGCAGTGCTTCAATCGCTTGAGTGCCACCAATCCAAAGTAATGCAGCAGCGATAGCACCCTCAACAGACGCCCAAAAAATACGCTGTGGTACCGGCGCATCAATCTTACCACCTGCTGTGATTGAATCGATTACAAGTGACCCTGAATCAGAAGAAGTAATAAAGAATACCAGTACTAAAACAATAGCAATGAAAGATAAAACGTTCGCCATTGGCATTTCATCAAGCATTTGGAACATCGCCATAGGCACACTTGTTAAACCGTCAGTTCCTAGGGCACCAATTCCATTAACTACTTGGTCAATTGCGATGCCGCCATAAATAGACATCCATAAGATAGTGACTGCTGTAGGAATAAGTAGTACAGCGGTTAAAAACTCACGAATTGTACGACCACGTGAAACACGGGCAATAAACATACCTACAAACGGTGACCACGAAATCCACCAAGCCCAATAAAATACTGTCCAACCATGCATCCATGTTTCATCTTCACGACCATGTGGGTTACTTAACGGAATAATGTTTTCTACATAGCCCATTACCGTGTTTGGTATATTACCCATAGATACAGCAAAACCAACTAAACATACAAATACCAGTAGCACTAAAGCAATAAGCATATTGACGTTACTTAGTAGCTTAACGCCACCATCAATGCCTCGAATAACTGAGACAATGGCTAATAACGTCACCCCTGTAATAACCAGAATTTGTGAACCTACGCCACCTTCAAGGCCAAATACGTGGTTAATACCCGCTGAAGCTTGTTGAGCACCTAATCCTAAAGACGTTGCCAAACCAAATAAGGTCGCAAGCACAGCTAAAATATCGATTATATGCCCCGGCCAGCCCCATGCTTTATCACCTAAAATAGGGTAAAAAATTGAGCGTATAGAAAGCGGTAAGCCTTTATTGTATGTGAAAAACGCTAAAGAAAGCGCGACAACCGCATAAATGGCCCAAGGATGAAGACCCCAGTGGAACATAGTTGCGCCCATTGCAAGCTTTGCTGCTTCTGGGGTGTTGGCAGCCACATTAAGCGGTGTTTCATACCAGCCGGTGTAATAAGCCACCGGTTCAGCAACTCCCCAAAACATTAAGCCAATACCCATACCTGCTGCAAATAACATTGCCAGCCAAGAAATACGAGAGTGAGATGGTTTAGCATCGTCGCCGCCTAAACGGATATTGCCGTAAGGCGAAAAAATTAAAACTAAACAAAAAATAACAAAGAAGTTAGCAGCCCACATAAACAGGCCGTCAAAATTATTAATAATATCGGTTTTAATACCATCTAGCGTCGTTTTAGCTACTTCGGCATCAGATACTAATACGGCAATTAAAAACAGCGCTATTAACCCTGCACTTATTCCGAATACAGGGTTATGTATATCAAACCCCCATTTTTGCACGTTGTCTTGACCTACGGTGTAGTCCGTATTGTCAATACTGTACTTGTCATGATTCTCGCTCATGCAATACCTCATTGGTTAATGAAACAGGCTGGCTTAATGCCAGTTTTTTATAGTTCACTGTATTCGTCTTATTAGATTCTTTGCCAAAGCTAACAACACGAATAATTAGAAGACTAACTAATTTAATTGCCCATCATACCTTTACTGCTAGGGGAGTTAAATATTAAATACGAAAGAATTAACACTTTGCTAAAATTTTGAGCTGACTTTGTCTTTTTATTGTACATGTCTGGTCGCTAAGAAAATGAAAACTAACGCGTTAGCACTTTATTTTATAGTCGTAAATAGCAATGAATGCAAAAGCTAAGTTAATGAATATTCATATTAATAGGGCGTATAAACAGATAAATCACTTAATTGGATACGCTAAAAGCGTACTCTGATTTTTAAAACTAAGAGTAATTTGTTAAATGGGCTTTTTTATGACTTTTTAATTACATTTTTATAGCTTTGGATTTTTAGCCAAGGGGAGGTTAATAGAATCAGCAATGAAAATAGCGATGTTAAAGTAGTTTTTATAAAAAGGTGGCATACTTATTTTGCAGTTTAAACTAATTTGCTTTCTCATTTATTTTGAGTCTTAACAGCTTAACTCACAAAGAGGGTAAAGAGACGCTGCGCTTTTAGAGAAGTAACAAAGCCACATAATTAAACAAAAATGATGAGGCAGAATGGCTTTTACTTTCTCATTTTCTTCTCATTCACTTCTCTCAGTGCAATAAGCATTTTAAGAAAATTACGCACAAAGACACCAAAAAAAGCTGCAGCTTTAACACTGCAACTTAGGATGGTTAAATTTTTATTTGTACGCTTCGTTATGAACGCCCGCAGCGCGCCCTGATGGATCGGCATTATTTTGAAATGATGCATCCCATGCAAGTGCTTCTGGGGTTGAACACGCAACTGATTTTCCATGTGGTACACACTTAGCCGAGGCATCGCCTGGGAAGTGCGACTCAAAAATACTGCGGTAAAAATACGCTTCTTTAGAGTCTGGCGTGTTAATTGGGTATTTAAATTTGGCATTCGCCAATTCTTGATCCGTTACTTGCTCATTAACAAATTCTTTTAAGGTATCTATCCAGCTGTAGCCAACGCCATCAGAGAATTGCTCTTTTTGACGCCATAACACTTCATCTGGGAGGTAGCCGTCAAAGCCTGCACGTAAAATGTGTTTTTCAATTTTGCCGTCTTTACACATTTTAGCTTCAGGGTTAATGCGCATTGCCACATCAACAAACTCTTTATCTAAAAATGGTACGCGTGCTTCCACACCCCAAGCCGCCATTGATTTATTGGCACGTAAACAGTCAAACATATGGAGCTTTGAAACTTTACGGTTCAGCTCTTCATGAAACTCTTGTGCATTTGGTGCTTTATGAAAATATAAATAACCGCCAAATAATTCATCTGCACCTTCACCTGAGAGCACCATTTTTATACCCATGGCTTTAATTTGACGGGCCATTAAGTACATTGGGGTTGATGCACGAATGGTGGTTACATCGTAAGTTTCAATGTGGTAAATCACTTCTTTGAGTGCATCAATACCTTGTTGAATAGTAAAGATAATAGGGTGGTGAATTGTTCCAATCATATCAGCTACTTTTTGCGCTGCGGCTAAATCGGGGGAGCCTTCTAAACCCACCGAAAAGGAATGCAGTTTAGGCCACCAAGCATCACTTTCATCGTTATCTTCAATACGTTTTGCAGCAAAGCGCTGGGTAATAGCGGAAATAACCGATGAATCTAAGCCACCCGATAGCAATACGCCATAGGGTACGTCACACATAAGCTGGCGCTTAACCGCCGCTTCCAATGCATCTTTTACATCTTCTGCTTTGGCATCGTTGTTTTTAACAGCGTCGAAGCGTTGCCAATCACGTTGATAGTAAGGGGTTAATTTGCCGTCTTTGCTGTAAAGGTAATGCCCCGGCGGAAACTCTTCAATGTGCTTACAAATAGGTGAGAGCGCTTTGAGCTCTGACGCTACATAAAAGTTACCGTGCTCATCGTGACCTGTGTACAGTGGAATAATACCAATGTGATCGCGACCAATTAAGTATGCGTCTTGCTCTTCATCATATAAACAAAAAGCAAAAATACCATTTAAGTCATCTAAAAATGCCGGCCCTTTTTGTTTATACAGGGCTAAAATCACTTCACAATCTGACTGGGTTTGAAAATCAAAGTCGATCTCTAAGTTAGCGGCCAGCTCTTTGTGGTTATAAATTTCGCCATTAACCGCTAAAATATGGGTTTTTTCTGGGTTGTAAAGGGGTTGAGCACCGCTTGATACGCCAACAATGGCTAAGCGCTCATGCACTAAAATTGCTTTATCAGATGAATACACACCAGACCAATCTGGCCCACGATGACGTAACAGTTTAGACATTTCGATTGCCTGAGTGCGTAACTGGCTGGGATCCGATTTAATATCGAGTACACCAAAAATTGAACACATAATTTTTCCTCATTCCTATTAAGTGCCTACGATAGCGAGTTTGCTAAAGACTAACCTTGTTTTATCAGAAATAAATAACTAAGTCACACGGCTTTTTTAAATTAATAAGAATAATTTATGCACCAAACATGTTGCTGGTGCACCAATATGGTGAGGTTAATAGTATGATAGCAACGGATTGTACAATTTTTGATTTAAAACCGGCAGGGTTTAGCGTTTCATGCTGATGTAAATTTATATTTGCACCAAGTGGGTGCAAATATAATCATTAAGAAAACAGCGTTATCGTACTATGTTAATTAGCCCAATAGCGATTTAAACTCAGTTTAAGCTGAGATAGATGCGCATCGAGTTTACTTTTTGCCGCGGTTGCTTGTTCAAGCGTTACAAACTCAAAAGTAATAGAATCGGCGGTTCTAAACTGAGCAAACTGATGTAAATCCGCCTCTATTACATGGCCTATCAATGGGTAGCCCCCCGTTGTTTGTGCATCATTTAACAGCACAATTGGGTTGCCATCAGGTGGGAGTTGCACGCTTCCCGGTGCTACCGCGAGTGAGTGCAGTGAGAGCGAGTGTTGCATTATTTGGCTATTATTATGATCTAAGCGTACTCCCATTCGATTACTATTCGGGTTAATAGTAAATGAGGTGGTACAGTAAGCGTTTATACACTCAGGTGTAAGTAGTTCATGATGTGGGCCTTGATATAGCCGAATAACTTTTCGTTTAGGCGGTGTTAATGCACCTTTATTGCATAGCCAAGGCTGAGTATATGGGGTTATTTTTATAATATCGTCGCTTTGTAATGCTCGGCCATTAAAACCACCAATGGCTGCCCCTAAGTCGGTTGATTTAGAACCCATAACTTCAGGGCATTCAATTCCACCTTTTACGGCAATGTAAGCTCTGGAGCCACCGCGTCCTGTATCAAATTTAAGTGTTTGTTTTGCTTTTACCGGATAACTCCACCCGGGGTAAACGGCTTGAGCGTCAAGTTTAGCGTTTAAGTCGGCTCCATGCAGAGCAATGACGGTATCGCACTCAAATTGCAATTCACATAACCCAACGGTGAGTTCAAGTACGGCATCGTTATCGTGATTATTTACTAAGCGATTGGCAATAATGTGCGCATAGGCGTCTAAGCTACCCGAGCGGCTAACCCCTAAATGACGAAAACCCACACGGCCTAAATCTTGGATTGTAAGCTGTATACCGGGTTTGATTACTTTAATCATTGTTTACTCCTTTTAACAGGCACAAATTCAAGGGTGTCACCGGGTTTAAATAAACAAGGGTTTGAGGCGGTTGCATCAAATAAACAGGCATCAGTATGAGCAATAATATGCCAGCCACCAGGTGAGTTTTCAGGATAAATGCCTGTTTGGTCTGCCCCAATCGCAATCGCGCCTTTAGGAACACTGACTCGTGGGTTATCACGCCTTGGGGTAAACAGTTGAGAATTGAGCCCATGTAAATAAGGAAAACCGGGCATAAAACCTAAAAACAACACATGGTAAATTTCTTTACTGTGTAAATTAATTACCTCATCTATTGTTAGCTTGTGATAATTAGCCACATAGTTTAAATCCTCACCTTGGTAATAGGTGTCTATTTTATGATGCTGACTTTCAAAGGCGTAATCATCAACCTCATCCCATAGTTTGGTTAAGGTGTTTTGCCATTGATGTAAATTACTGGCTGATTTTAAATACAAGGTTAATGAGTTCATTCCGGGGACTAAATCTATAAACTCATTGGTGTTTTTACAATACTGTGACAGCGCCCAGAGTTTTTTTTGCGTCGCAAGTATGTGTTGTTCGCTGTAGTGAGAAACATCAAAAAGCAGACTAGAATTTGTTAATATTTTTATACTTGGCAAAGTGCTCATACAGATAACTTATTAATATTGTTTGTATTTAAGCTATCACAGTCGTTGTGCTATTACGATATTAATAGACAAACTCGGATCGATTAAATTCCCGTCTTCGTAAAGTTTTATTGCGTGTGAAATTTATTGTTGAGTTTACAGGTCTGCTCAAAGGTAACTAAAACTAAGAGGTCATCGTATGTTTAAGCGGGTAATACTATCGGCGTTTGCCATTGTGGGCTTACTAAGTGCAATGAGTGCTATATCGTCAGATGAAATAATCAAACCAACTGATTTAGATGCAACCATGCATGTTGAAAAAATAGTGCTGGGTTCAGGCTGTTTTTGGGGGGCAGAAAAACGCTACGAAGCACTTAATGGTGTGTTAGACGCTGAATCGGGTTACGCCGATGGCCGGGGGTTTAAGGCAACCTATAGAAATATCACTAAGTTATCCCGTCGCTTTGATGAAGATAATTACGCCGAAGTGGTGCAGGTTACCTTTAATAGTAATATTATTTCAGCAAGAGAGTTGTTGCAAAATTACTATGAGAGCCACGATCCAACGCAAAAGAATCGTCAAGGTAATGATGTAGGCACGCAATATCGCTCTATTATTTTAACCACTACCGATCAGCAAGCGAGCATCGCAAAAGCGGTCACGAGTGAGTATCAGCAATTATTAAGTAAAGCCGATTATGGAAAAATAGTGACGCAAATAAAGCCACTTGAGCGCTTTTATTCGGCTGAAGAGTATCATCAAAATTACCTTGAAAAAAATCCAAACGGCTATTGCCCTGATCATTCAACCGGCGTTGTATTTACTCAAAGTGATAAACCGAAGTTAGATAATACTGCATTATTAAATGGCAAACAGATTGTTATTTTAGACTCGCAAAGTTATTGCCCTTACTGCGAAAAGTTTAAAGCGGCCGTTGCCAATGATTATAAAGGCACAATTCCAATGACTTTCCGCCATGCTGATCAGCTTGATGGGTTAACGATTAAATCGGCGACATGGGCTACACCTACCATATTATTTTTAGAAAATGGGGTTGAGGTCTATTCTCGCCAAGGCTACATGAACCCAGAGCAATTTTATAAAGCATTAGGTGCGTTTAAGCTTGGCAACAGTGAAGCTTATAAGGTGGCTTTTAATGCTAAAACCGACAGCCCTTACTGCAAAGAATATGATATTTTTAAAAACACACCCGATGGCATCTTTATTGATAAACTAAGCGGTGAGCCATTATTTGATACCCGCGATAGATTTAACTCAGGCACCGGTTGGCTTTCATTTACCCACCCAATAAAAGACAGTGTAACCCAACATGAAGATAATAGCTGGGGAATGCAGCGCATTGAGCTTAAGTCTAAAAGTACCGGTATTCACTTAGGGCATTTATTTCCGGGTGAGGGGCCTAGAGGGCAAGATAGATATTGTATTAATGCGACTGTTTTAGAATTTGTAGCCAGAAAACAGTAAATTTTAAGCAAAAAAAAAGCAGCGATGATTAAGTAGATACTTAACGGTCGCTGCATTTCAATTGACAACATCTTCACACACACAATAAAGATTCGGGGGGTTGTATTAGTACAAAACTAACTCTGGCTTATTGTTGTTGATGAGAATGAAAATAAAAACAACCCAAGCTCAGTCACCACCGGACTTGAGTTGTTTTTTACACTGACAACATCTTCACACACAATAAAGATTCTTAAGTTTATTGGCGGGTGTAAGGGTAAAAATAAAAACAACTCAAGCTAAGTCACCACCGAACTTGAGCTGTTTTTTACACTGACAACATCTT
This sequence comes from Pseudoalteromonas sp. SiA1, assembly GCF_018732205.1. Classification (NCBI taxonomy): domain Bacteria; kingdom Pseudomonadati; phylum Pseudomonadota; class Gammaproteobacteria; order Alteromonadales; family Pseudoalteromonadaceae; genus Pseudoalteromonas; species Pseudoalteromonas sp. SiA1. The sequence goes on from NZ_CP076084.1 coordinate 1,663,840, forward strand.
CACACACAATAAAGATTCTTTTTTACTAGCTCGTTGTTACAAACTAATGAAATCTGATTTTGGTAACACGTTTTATATTTTTTAGCGTGTTGCCGTTTGGTTGAGTTAACTTTAGAGCTTTTACTCAATTTCGACAAGCGATAAAAACAAAACTAATAAGTGAAAAAAACTAACTTATGGGGTTTTAGATTTTTTCAATAAATAAAGCGCTGATAAATAAGCGCTTTTTTGTTTTTCGGTAGGGGGATTTTAAAAATAAAAGTTGCACACTTTAAAATTAGCTAAAAAGCGCTCAACAAGGAGCGCTTAATTGAATGTGCTATTTAGTTTGCCTAAAGGTGTTAATCACCCATTTTGCAAACAAATCGAGAGGGTGATTAGCGGTACTTGAGCCATGCTGAACTAAATAATATTTGTCTTTTGTTGTTAGTGGTTGCTCAAACAGTTTGTAAAGCCATTGCTCATCCAGCCAGCTTTGACTTATTGGTAAAGGAATAAGTGCGATGCCCATACCTTGCTGTGCAGCGCGTGCAACGCCAAACATACTATCTATTTGAATAATTTGTGCAGGGGAAAAGTCATCAATACCGACTTTTTCAGCCCATTGATGCCATGCCCAAGGCCGTGCTTTATGAACAATAAGCGGCACTTGATTGAGCGCCTGGCAATGATCGTTTTGCCACTGATCGAGCAGCTTTTTATTACACGCTGGAATATATTCTAAATTAAATAACTCAGTAGCCAGCCCATCAAGCGGTTTACTTGAAGATAAAATGATTGATAAATCACTTTGGCGAGTCAGCTCTTTGCGCGTTTTAAGGGTGTCCATGTGTAAATTAATATTAGGATGCTCACTCGTCCACTCACTCAGTTTTGGCATTAGCAATTCACTGGCAAAAAACTCGGGCAGGGTAATGGTTAAATTTACATTTTGTTGTAACTGACTAAATTCGGTAATGGTGCTTTCCAGCATATTTATAATGGGGTAAATCGCTTCAAAAAAGTTTTTTCCAGCTGGCGTTAAGCTTATGGAACGGGTTTGCCTTTGAAATAAATCAATGCCCAGCTGCTCTTCTAGCTGCTTTATTTGATGGCTGACAGCCGATGGCGTTAAATACAGCTCTTTGGCGGCATGTTTAAAACTTAAGCTTTTTGCGGCAAAACAAAAAGAGCGAAGGCCGCGAATAGGTGTTTGCATGGTATCCAATATAAAGTTATTTCAATCACCTTATTACAGGCAATTATTAAACCAAAAATAAAAGTTAACTATATCAGTTATTTAATTTTTTTATTAGGGCGAATTCACCTAAGTGGTGCGTTAAATTCTCACTATAGTGCAAAAACTAAAATAAAGGCAAAAAAAATCCCTCTTGCGAGGGATTTTGGGTAACTCAGCGCCATTGGCACTGGGAATGAGGTCGGTACAGGGTGAAATTGTGAGTAGTTTAAAACACCATCTCAGGAATATCACCGTCAACAAGCAATTTACCTGCCGTTTTACTAATAATTTCATCAACTGATACGCCTGGTGCGCGTTCTAGCAAATGAAATGCGCCGTCTTTAACTTCTAATACGGCTAAATCGGTTACTATTTTTTTAACACAGTTAACGCCCGTCAGCGGTAACGTACAGCTTTCTAATAATTTAGAATCGCCGTGTTTACTGGCATGGGTCATAGTAACAATAATGTTTTTTGCACCAGCAACTAAATCCATTGCTCCGCCCATGCCTTTTATTAATTTTTTAGGGATCATCCATGAGGCTATAGACCCGTTTTGGTCTACCTCAAATGCGCCCAGAACCGTTAAGTCTACATGACCACCCCGTATCATGGCAAAACTATCTGCACTATTAAATATAGCTGCACCGGTAGCTGCCGTCACGGTTTCTTTACCCGCGTTGATCATATCTGCATCTACAGTGTCTTTGGTTGGGTATTCACCCATACCTAATAGGCCATTTTCGGACTGTAGCATAACTTCTATGCCATCGGGTACATAGTTTGCGACGAGTGTCGGAATACCTATGCCTAAATTAACATAGTACCCATCTTGTAGCTCTTGAGCGACGCGCATTGCGACTTGTTCACGTGATAATGCCATTTTAAGTGCTCCTGCTTAATCTCGTGTGGTAACACGTTCAATGCGTTTTTCAAAGTTGCCCTTGATCACGCGATTTACAAAAATGCCAGGGGTATGAATTTGACTTGGCTCTAGCTCACCGGGTTCAACAATCTCTTCCACTTCGGCAACGGTAATTTTACCTGCGGTTGCGGCCATTGGGTTAAAGTTCATTGCGGTATGGCGAAATACTAAATTACCGTAACGGTCTGCTTTCCATGCTTTTACAATGGCAAATTCACCCGTGATTGACTCTTCTAAAATATAAGGGCGACCATTAAATTCTTTTACTTCTTTACCCTCAGCTACTGGCGTACCGTAACCCGTGGCGGTATAAAAAGCAGGAATACCGGCACCACCAGCACGCATTTTTTCTGCTAGAGTCCCTTGCGGTGTTAGCTCTACATCAATTTCGCCATTCAGTAGTTGTTGCTCAAAAAGAGCATTTTCGCCCACATAAGAGGCAACCACTTTTTTAATTTGTTTGTCTTGTAATAAAAGTCCTAAACCAAAGTCATCAACGCCGCAATTGTTCGATACGACCGTTAACTCTTTGGTTTGCATTTTTTTAATTTGGGCTATTAATCCCTCGGGAATACCGCATAAACCAAAACCACCAGCGATGATAGTATCGCCGTCTTTTAAACCTTCCATTGCAGCTTCGTAACTCGAAACTACTTTATCAAAACCGGCCATGAGTGACTCCTCATTCTATGCTATTGCAATTATTGTGTGTGTAATGCCACTGAAACTTTACTAACAGGCTGTTTATTAAGCGCATTAGTAATTTGCCAACCTGCTTGTGCAAGCCTTTTTAAATCAATTCCATGTTCAATGCCAAGCCCTTGCAGTAAGTAAACAACATCTTCGGTGGCAACATTTCCTGACGCACCCTTAGCGTAAGGGCAGCCACCAAGGCCAGCAACGGCAGCGTCAACCGTTGAAATACCTAGGCTTAAGGCAGCGTAAATATTTGTGAGCGCCTGTCCATAGGTATCATGAAAATGTACTGCAAGCTTACTTTTATCAATATGCTTGAGCAGCAATGTAAGCAGCTCAGTCACTTTACCTGCGGTGCCGACACCAATAGTATCGCCAAGGCTCACTTCATAGCAGCCAAGTGCTAATAACTTTTGTGCCACGTTTAAAACAACCTGAGGGTCAACGTCTCCCTCATAAGGGCAGCCTAAAACACAGCTTACATAGCCTCGAACGCGTATATTATTCGCTTTAGCAAAAGTCATTACCTCGCTAAAACGATCAATACTTTGCGCTATTGAACAATTTATATTTTTTTGACAAAACGCTTCGCTGGCCGCCGTAAATATAGCAAATTCTTTAATACCAACAGCATGCGCAGCTTGTGCGCCTTTTAAATTTGGCGTTAAGGCACTTAAATTAATCTCTGGAAGATCAAGGGCACTGATCACTTCGCTTGAGTCTGCCATTTGTGGCACCCATTTTGGGGATACGAACGCACCAGCTTCTATGTCTTTTAATCCCGCGGCGGCGAGGGCATTAATAAGTGTTACTTTATCTTCAGTGCTGACGGTTTTTTCATTTTGTAAACCATCACGTGCACCCACTTCAACAATACGAACTTTGTTTGCAAAGGCACTCATTAAGCACCTTCCTGTACAGTCGTATCTTCAACAATGGCTAACAGTGCGCCGTGTGAAACTAGTTCACCTTCACCAAAGCAGTAACTCTGTAATATGCCGTCATGCGGTGCATTAAGTGTATATTCCATTTTCATGGCTTCAATAATAACAACGGCATCACCTTTGGTGATAGTGCTACCTAATTCAATTAAATGTTTTACTACCGTGCCATTGAGTGGCGCAGCGAGCGGCAGCGCGTCATTTTCGTGTGAACTAATATAATGTTTATCAACACATTCAAACTTAGTTTGCAGTGCTTTATTCATTACAGTAATTTCATTATCAGTTATGTTGACATGCGCACTGTGCTTTTCACCGTTAATAAATACGCAGCACTCACCATAATTTAACGTCCCTTGAACACTGTATACGCCCGTACTGTGTGTCACATTGTAACCCTGCGCAGTTTTGATAGCGCTTAGCGGTAAATCTACAAATGGGATTTTAATTGCCTGCGGTGCATTTAAAGTAAACCCACTCAGTTGTTGCCAAGGGCTGGCACTATTGTTTTGTGCTTGGCGCGTGTTTAACGACTCTAAATAGGCAAAAGCGGCAATAAGCTGGCTTGATAGCAATAATGACTCATCAACTGCAGCGAGTGAATCACCTTGCTCAGCAATAAAGTGTGTACTTGGCGCGCCTTGTTTAAAACTTGCGTGGCAAGCTAAGTTATGTAAAAAGCCAATATTTGTACTAAAGCCTGCTAAATGAAATTGCTCAAGCGCCTGTTGCAAACGAGAAAGCGCTTGTTCGCGATTATCATCATGAACAATTAACTTTGCAATCATTGGGTCGTAGTAGGGGCTTATTTCATCACCTTGGGCAATCCCGGTATCTATGCGAACAAATTCACTATTAACGGGGACATGTAGCGCTTCAATGGTGCCTGAGCACGGAATAAAGTCATTTGCAGGGTCTTCGGCGTAAATACGCGCTTCAAAGCTATGGCCTTGCAGTTGAATATCAGATTGCTTTAACGGCAGTGTTTGCCCGCCCGCTATATTAATTTGCCAGTTCACTAAATCAACGCCGGTTACCATTTCGGTCACTGGGTGCTCTACTTGCAGGCGAGTGTTCATTTCCATAAAGAAAAATTCATTACCGCAAAGTAAAAACTCAACAGTACCCGCACCACGGTAATTAATGGCTAATGCACAGCGAACAGCCGCTTCGCCCATTTCTTTACGCAGCGCGTCAGATAAACCTGGAGCAGGGGCTTCTTCAATCACCTTTTGGTGTCGGCGTTGCAACGAACAGTCACGATCACCCAAATAAACACAGTTACCGTGATTATCTGCAAATACTTGTACTTCAACATGGCGAGGTTGATTAACGTAGCGCTCTAATAGCACTAAATCGTTACCAAAACCGGCAATGGCTTCACGTTGAGCGCCTTCAAGTGCAGCTATAAAGTCTTTCGGCTTTTCTACCACTCGCATCCCTTTACCGCCACCGCCAAAGGCCGCTTTGATAAGAACAGGGTAACCAATTTTTTCAGCCTCAGATTGCAAAAAAACAGGGTCTTGTTTATCACCATAGTAACCAGGTACTAAAGGAACGTTTGCCGCGGCCATTATTTCTTTAGCACGGGTTTTTGAACCCATTGCTTCAATACTCGTTGCTGGTGGGCCAATAAAAGCAATGTTATTTGCTTCACAGGCTTTAGCAAATTCACTGTTTTCTGATAAAAAGCCGTAGCCTGGATGAATGCAATCAGCGCCACTGGTTTTAGCAACCTGCAAAATTTTATCTGCGACTAGGTATGAATCTTTACTTGGGGCGGCACCAATATGGTAGGCTTCGTCGGCCATTTTTGCATGTTGCGCGTTTTTATCTGCATCTGAATACACCGCAACCGTGGTTAAGCCCATTTGCTTTGCGGTGCGCATAATACGACAGGCAATTTCGCCACGGTTAGCAATCAGAATTTTTTGTAATTGTACTGTGTTCATAATGCGTCCTAGAGTTGCCATTGGGGAGGGCGTTTATCAAAAAAGGCGCTCAGTCCTTCTTGGCCTTCAGTTGATACACGAATTTTAGCTATACGCTCTGCAGTCAGTGCAATTAGCTCCTCGTTTATCTCTTTATTGGCAACATCGTTAATAAGTGCTTTTGCGGCTTTAACGGCAATAGGGCCGTTATCAATCAAGGTTTGCAGCAAATTATCGAGGGCTGTTTCTAAGTTCCCAGTAATTTGATGCACTAAACCCAGTTGCTTTGCTGTGTGGGCATCAAACACTTCTGCAGTTAAAAAATATCTGCGTGCAGCACGCTCACCAATGGCCTTAATCACATAAGGGCTGATCACGGCAGGTATTAGCCCAAGTTTAACTTCACTTAAACAAAATTGTGCATCGTCTTTACTAAGCGCAATATCACAGCAGGCAATTAAGCCTAATGCCCCACCAAAGGCGGCACCTTGTACCGCACAAATTGTAGGATGCGGGCTCTGTGCTAATACTTGCATAAGTTTAGCCAGTTGCATTGAATCAGCTAGGTTATCGTTATAGTTATTATCTGCCATCGATTTCATCCAGGCTAAGTCGGCACCGGCTGAAAAATGTTTACCTTCGGTTTTGAGTACTAAGGCACGAATATCGAGCGTATTAGCATGTTCAATACATTGAATAAGCTCATGGATAACGTCGCTATTAAACGCATTACGTTTTTCTGGGCGGCTTAAAACGAGTACAGCCACATTAGATTTTGTTATTTGTAGTGTTACTGACATTGTGCGCTCCGGTTACATTCTAAATACGCCAAACTTAGACTCACGCTGTGGTGCATTTTTAGCTGCAGTTAATGCAAGCCCCAACACATTACGTGTATCGACAGGGTCTATAATGCCATCGTCCCATAAGCGGGCACTGGCATAATAAGGATGACCTTGTTGTTCGTATTGACTAATAATTGGCTTTTTAAAATCGCTAACTTCTTGCTCGCTCATGCTTTCGCCTTTACGGGCTAATCCATCTTGTTTAACTTGTGCCATAACACCGGCAGCTTGCTCACCACCCATGACTGAAATACGGGCATTTGGCCACATCCACATCATGGTCGGTTCAAATGCACGGCCACACATACCATAATTGCCGGCGCCATAAGAGCCGCCAATAAGCACGGTGAATTTTGGAACATCAGCACACGACACCGCCATCACCATTTTAGCGCCATGTTTAGCAATGCCTTCGGCTTCGTATTTTTTACCGACCATAAAGCCAGTAATGTTTTGTAAAAATACCAATGGAATATTGCGCTGGGCACACAGCTGAATAAAGTGCGCGCCTTTTTGCGCTGACTCACTAAATAAAATACCGTTGTTAGCCACTATGCCCACAGGGTTGCCATAAATGCTGGCAAAGCCTGTCACCAGTGTTTCGCCAAAGTAACGTTTAAATTCATCAAAAGACGAGTCATCTACAGTGCGGGCTATTACTTCACGCACATCAAATGGCTTTTTAAGATCAGTACCAACAATGCCGTAAAGCTCGTTAATATCGTATCGTGGAGCTTTTACGTCAGCTAATAATGGGGCGGTAGGGCGTGTGTAATTAATTCGCTCTATACATTGGCGTGCAATTGATAATGCATGCGCATCATTTTCTGCGTAATGATCGGCCACACCCGATGTTTTACAATGAACATCGGCGCCGCCAAGCTCTTCTGCGGTGACTTCTTCACCGGTTGCCGCTTTTACCAGTGGTGGGCCTGCTAAAAATATAGTGCCTTGCTCTTTTACAATAATACTTTCATCGGCCATAGCGGGCACATAAGCACCGCCTGCGGTACATAAGCCCATAACCACTGCAATTTGAGGAATGCCTTTACCCGACATACGTGCTTGATTGTAAAAAATACGCCCAAAGTGCAGTTTGTCTGGAAATACATCGTCTTGCTCTGGCAGGTTGGCACCGCCAGAATCAACTAAGTAAATACACGGTAAGTGGCAACGCTCAGCAATATCTTGTGCGCGTAAATGCTTTTTAACAGTAAGCGGGAAATAGGTGCCACCTTTAACTGTCGCGTCGTTTGCAATCACCATACATTCAACGCCTTTCACGCGACCAATACCTGCAACCACACCGGCACAAGGTATCTCTTGTTCATACACACCAAATGCAGCAAATTGCGATATTTCTAAAAAGGGTGAGCCTTCATCTAATAAAGTACTGATACGGTCACGAACAAACAGCTTTCCTCTGCTTTCATGGCGCTCTTTAAGTGCAGCGCCACCACCTAAGCTAATATTGGCAACTTTATCGCGTAAATCATCCACCAGCGCCGACATATTTTTGTGGTTTTGCACAAAACTAGGATCGTGGGGATTAACGCTCGATTTTAAAATCGTCATAAATTAATCCTTAACGGCTTTCAGTAAATAATTCACGGCCAATCAACATGCGGCGTATTTCTGAAGTGCCTGCGCCAATTTCGTATAATTTCGCATCACGCAGTAAGCGACCTGTTGCGTATTCGTTTATGTAGCCATTGCCGCCTAAAATTTGGATTGCATCAAGGGCCATTTTAGTTGCAAGCTCTGCAGCGTATAAAATTGCGCCAGCTGCGTCTTTACGGGTGGTTTCGCCGCGATCACAAGCTTTTGCTACTGTGTACACATAAGAGCGGGCTGCATTCATTTGTGTATACATATCGGCAATTTTGCCTTGAATTAACTGAAATTGACCAATCGGGCTGTCAAACTGCTTACGCTCATGAATGTAAGGCACCACAATGTCCATACATGCTTGCATAATTCCTAACGGGCCTGCAGCTAAAACAACTCGCTCGTAATCAAGGCCGCTCATAAGTACCTTAACGCCTTCGTTTAAGTTACCTAAAATGTTTTCTTCGGGTACTTCGCAGTTATCAAAGACCAGTTCACAGGTGTTTGATCCGCGCATACCGAGTTTGTCGAGTTTTTGTGCGGTAGAAAACCCTGGGAATGTTTTCTCAACAATAAAGGCGGTAATACCTTTCGCACCGGCATTTAAATCTGTTTTTGCGTAAATAACCAGAGTATCAGCGTCAGGGCCATTGGTGATCCACATTTTATTGCCGTTTAAAATGTACTTATCGCCTTTTTTCTCGGCTTTAAGTTTCATTGATACAACATCAGAGCCTGCATTAGGCTCACTCATGGCCAAGGCACCAATGTGTTCACCGCTAATTAGTTTAGGTAAGTATTTTTCTTTTTGTGCTTGTGATCCATTACGGTTTATTTGATTAACACACAGGTTTGAATGCGCACCATAGCTTAAGCCAATAGAGGCACTTGCACGGCTAATTTCTTCCATGGCAATAACGTGCTCTAAATAACCTAAACCCGCACCACCAAATTCTTCATCGACGGTCATGCCTAAAACGCCCATTTCACCCATTTGCGGCCAAAGTTGATTGGGAAACGCATTATCAAGGTCTGTTTTTTCAGCTAGTGGGGCAATTTCTTGACTTGCGAAGCTATTAACATGACTGCGGATCATGTCCGCTGTTTCGCCAAGACCAAAATTCATTTCTTTATATAGTGAAATAGTGCTCATGATTCATTCCTGTGTGTTTGATGACGTTTATTATATTTTATTCATCTATTTTGCTAAGCGTGTCGCGACAACGACGTTCTGCGGTAACCAACTCCATTAGTACAACTTTAATGTCGTCCATTTGTTGAGATAGGTCGGCCTTTTTTTCGCTGATGAGGTCAAGCATAGTAACTAACTGTTTAGCGCTTGATTTGTCTGCATCATAAAGTTCAAACAAACGACCGGTTTCAGCCAAGGTAAACCCTAAACGTTTACCACGAAGTATTAACTTAAGGCGTACTTTATCGCGCTTTGAGTAAATACGAGTTTGGCCGTTGCGCTCTGGTGATATAAGCCCTTGGTCTTCGTAAAAGCGAATAGAGCGCGTGGTAATATCAAATTCTTTCGCTAATTCGCTGATACTAAAAGTCTGTTCGTTCTTAGCCGGCTCATTGGCTGAATTTGCAAAGTTTGTTTGATTATCTGATTTCATTGTAATGTTTACCTCATTCGAATATCACCAATATAAGTGAAGTTTACGTAAAGGTAAAGTGCGATCTGGTTGTTATACTTTAGACGTACAAAATAAATGCGGATTTACACTAGAAGTTGAGTGTTTATAAACGTTATAAGCCATTTCAGGAGGTTGTAATACATTTTTAGCAAGCTTGCTTTTCAGTTTTTACACTAATTAGAAAGTTGATTTTAGATTTACGTTGGCGTAAACGTAAATTTTATGTATGCTCGTATTTATCAGATTAGTTTAAACATTAAGCTAAACATAATAAAACATGTTTGCGGTAATTGAAAATGGAGCCTTTTTATGTCTTTTGAAAGCGTTGTAATTGTAGCAGCAAAGCGCACCCCAATGGGTGGATTTATGGGCGCACTAAGTGATGCGCAGTCTACCGAACTAGGTGCTACAGCTATTGCAGGTGCACTTGCTCAAACGGGTTTAAGCAATGATGCAATTGATGAAGTGATTATGGGCTGTGTATTACCAGCTGGCTTAGGCCAAGCGCCTGCACGTCAGGCTATGCTTAAAGCAGGGCTAGCACTAAGCACCGGCGCTACCACAATTAATAAAGTATGTGGCTCGGGTTTAAAAGCGGCCATGTTAGCGAATGACCTTATTAAAGCAGGTTCTATTGAATCAGCCATTGCCGGTGGTATGGAAAGTATGACTAATGCGCCTTATTTTATTCCTAAAGCACGTGGCGGCATGCGTATGGGCCACGGTGAAATAAAAGATCATATGATGAGCGATGGCCTTGAAGATGCTTACGACAATAAAGCAATGGGTTGTTTTGCTCAAGACACGGCTGATGAATATGGCATCGGCCGTGAGCAAATGGACGCGTTTGCACTGGGTTCGTTAAGTAAAGCAAACGCAGCCATAGAAAATGGTAGCTTTGACAACGAAATCGCCCCTCATACTATTAAAACCCGCAAAGGTGATGTAACAGTTTCAATTGATGAACAACCTGGTAATGCTCGCCCTGAAAAAATCCCAAGTTTACGTGCAGCATTTAAAAAAGACGGCACCATTACTGCGGCAAACTCATCGTCTATTTCAGATGGTGGCGCAGCACTGATTTTAATGAGCGAATCAAAAGCAAAAGCAGAGGGTTTAACACCACTTTGCAAAATTGTTGCTCACAGCACGCATTCTCAAAAACCCAGTGAATTTACCGTAGCGCCTGTTGGTGCAATGAACAGTGTGCTTGAAAAAGCAGGGTGGACAACCGCAGATGTTGACCTATGGGAAATTAACGAAGCGTTTGCCATGGTTACCATGCTAGCTATTAATGAGTTAAAGCTTGATGAGAACAAAGTTAATGTTAACGGTGGCGCTTGTGCATTGGGTCATCCTATTGGTGCTAGCGGTGCGCGTATTTTAGTAACACTTATCCATGCACTTAAAAACCGGGGTCTTAAAAAGGGCGTAGCCTCTTTATGTATTGGTGGCGGTGAAGCTGTTGCCATGGCCGTAGAAGCACTTTAACTAATAATAAAGCCGCAGCAACTATAACAAAAACGCTGCGGTACCCAATTTAATCAATAGGATTTTAATTATGCACCAAGTACCCTTACTCATTAACGGCGAATTTATTCAATCAACTTCAAATGAACTAATTGATGTTGTAAATCCTGCTAATCAAGAAGTGTTAGCGCAAGTACCTTGTGCTACAGACGCTGAAATGGACGCGGCTATTGCCTCTGCCAGCGAAACGTTTAAAACGTGGAAAGACGTACCAATCACAGAACGTGCGCGCATTATGATGAAATACGCGGCGCTGTTAAAAGAAAACCATGATGAATTAGCCACTATTATTTGTCATGAGCTAGGTAAAACATTTGAAGATGCAAAAGGCGATGTGTGGCGTGGTATTGAGGTAGTTGAGCAAGCTGCTAATGCACCATCATTAATGATGGGCGAGACGATGGAAAACGTAGCGCGTAAAATCGATACCTATTCATACATGCAGCCACTAGGTGTATGTGCAGGTATTACCCCATTTAATTTTCCGGCCATGATCCCACTTTGGATGTTCCCACTGGCAATTGTGTGTGGTAATACCTTTATTTTAAAACCGTCTGAGCAAGACCCACTTACGCCTATGCGCTTAGCTGAGCTATTTATTGAAGCCGGTGCACCTAAAGGCGTGTTACAAGTCGTGCACGGTACTAAAGCACAAGTAGACCGTTTATTAGAAGACAAAGCGGTTCGCGCTATTTCGTTTGTTGGCTCGTGTGGTGTGGGTGCATACATTTATTCTAAAGGCACACAACACCTAAAACGTGTGCAAGCCTGTGTGGGCGCTAAAAACCACATGGTAATTATGCCTGATGCAAGCAAGTCTCACGTAGTTAATAACTTAGTAGGCGCATCAGTTGGTGCGGCAGGCCAGCGTTGTATGGGTATCTCAGTGGCGGTATTTGTTGGCCAAGCAAAAGACTGGGTTGATGAAATTAAAGCTGGCTTTGAAGGTGTACGCCCAGGTGTATGGGATGATGCAGACGCTGCATATGGTCCGCAAACATCACCAGCTGCAAAAGCGCGTATTTTATCATTGATTGCCGATGGTAAAGCGCAAGGCGCAACCTGTTTAATTGATGGCTCTGATTTTACTGTTGAAGGGTTTGAGCAAGGTAACTGGGTAGGCCCAACGTTATTTACTGATGTAACCAAAGAGATGAACTTGTACAAAGAAGAGATTTTTGGCCCAGTACTGGCGTGTATGTTTGTAGATACGCTTGAAGAAGCCATCGCCCTTATTAACGAAAGCCCTTACGGTAACGGTACCTCATTATTTACATCAAGTGGTGCAGCTGCACGTAAGTTCCAACACGAAATTGAAGTGGGTCAAGTGGGTATTAATGTGCCTATTCCTGTGCCACTGCCATTTTTCTCGTTTACTGGCTGGAAAGGCTCATTTTATGGCGATACGCATACATACGGTAAGCAAGGTATTCGTTTTTATACAGAAACTAAAACTATTACCTCTCGTTGGTTTGAGGATGACATTGCCTCAGGTCCAAACATGAGTATTAATCTTAAATAATATTGCACTGAATAATTAATAAAAAAGAGGGGCACAACACACAGTGTTGTTGCTCCTCACTAATTACTCCCGTTATGGGATGCTCTGACAACAAACAAAACACACTTAAAGAGGTCTACCATGGACTTTAACTTATCTGAAGATCAACAAGCCTTTGCGCAAACCGCTCGCCAATTTGCAGAGTCTGAACTAGCACCACACGCTGCCAAGTGGGATCGCGAACATATTTTTCCTAAAGACACAATTAAAGCCGCTGGTGAGCTAGGTTTTTGTGGTTTATACACCCCAGAAGAAGCCGGTGGCTTAGGTTTATCTCGCTTAGATTCAAGCATTATTTTTGAACAGCTGGCGATGGGCTGTACCGCAACAACGGCCATGTTAACTATTCATAATATGGCAACCTGGATGATAGCCAGCTTTGGTACCGATGCAGTAAAAGACAAATACGTTGAGCAATTGGTAATGGGTGAATTACTTGCATCGTACTGTTTAACTGAGCCAGGCTCGGGTTCTGATGCTGCTTCATTAAAAACTAAAGCAGTGCGTGACGGTGATGAGTATGTTATTAACGGCTCAAAAATGTTTATTTCAGGCGCTGGTGAAACCGAAATATTAGTGGTCATGGCGCGTACGGGAGCCGACGGCCCTGGCGGTATTTCGGCTTTTGTTGTACCTGCAGATGCACAAGGCGTTGAATACGGTAAAGCAGAAGAAAAAATGGGGTGGAATGCACAGCCCACACGTTTAATTAGCTTTGAAGATGTGCGTATTCCAGCCGCAAACTTATTAGGCCAAGAAGGTGAAGGCTTTAAATTTGCAATGCAAGGTTTAGACGGCGGCCGTATTAATATTGCCACTTGCTCTATTGGTACAGCACAAGCGGCACTTAATACCGCACGTGAGTATTTAAAAGAGCGTACCCAATTTGGTAAGCCATTGGCTGCGTTTCAAGCGCTACAATTTAAAATTGCTGATATGAATACCGAGCTTGTAGCAGCACGCCAAATGGTGCGCTTAGCGGCGTTTAAACTTGATACTAACGACAGTGAAAAAACCACTTATTGTGCTATGGCTAAACGCTTTGCAACCGATGTAGGTTTTACTGTTTGTAATGACGCGCTGCAAATTCACGGTGGCTACGGTTACATAAAAGAATACCCGCTTGAGCGCCATGTTAGAGATGTACGTGTTCATCAAATTCTTGAGGGCACTAACGAAATTATGCGTGTGATTATTGCGCGTCGTATTTTAGCCGAATCAGCCAGCGAAGTTTTATAAGGAGGTTAGTATGTCAAATCCTAGCATTGAATTAACTATTGAAGGTCATGTTGCTATTTTAACCATGTCGAATCCGCCAGCGAATACCTGGACGAAAGACACCTTAGTGGCGCTTAAAGACACGGTTAACCAATTAAATACCAATAAAAATATTTATGCGTTAGTACTGACTGGTGAAGGCGAGAAGTTTTTTAGCGCCGGTGCCGACCTCAATGTATTTGCCAGTGGCGATAAAGGTGTAGCTGCAGATATGTCACGTGTATTTGGTGAAGCGTTTGAAGCGCTAACTAATTTTAGAGGTGTGTCGGTTGCAGCCATTAATGGCTATGCAATGGGTGGCGGCCTTGAAGTAGCGCTTGCTTGTGATATTCGTATTGCAGAAGAGCAAGCACAAATGGCGTTACCTGAAGCAAAAGTGGGTTTATTACCGTGTGCTGGTGGAACGCAAAACTTAGCATGGCTTGTTGGCGAGGGCTGGGCAAAACGCATGATTTTATGCGGTGAGCGCTTAAAAGCCGATAAAGCCCTACAAATTGGCTTAGTGGAAGAAGTGGTTGCACAAGGTGAAAGCTTTGCCGCAGCATTAAAACTGGCAAACCAAGTAGCAGAGCAAAGTCCATCGTCGGTTGCTGCATGTAAAACCTTGATTCAAAAAGGGCGTCATCAACCAATGGCGAATACATTGCCACTGGAGCGTGAACTGTTTGTTGGTTTATTTGATACCGAAGATCAGCAAGAGGGCGTGAACGCCTTTTTAGAAAAACGTAAAGCTATTTGGGTGAATGGCTAATGACAGAGCTTACTCGTTTAAATTCAGCTGATGCTGCCGTGGTATTTGAAACAGCAACCACAGACAATGGCCGACTCATTGGTTTTGCAACCTTAAATGCGCCTAAATCGTTAAATGCCCTTAATTTTGAAATGATCAGCTTACTCGAGCCGCAACTACAGCAATGGGACAAAGACGATAACATTGCATTAGTGGTTCTTAAAGGCACTGGTGAAAAAGCATTTTGTGCCGGTGGCGATGTAGTGAGCTTACACAAAGCAATGAGTGAGGGAAAACCGAGCTCACTGGTTGAAGAATTTTTTACTCAAGAGTATCAGCTAGATTACCTAATTCACTGTTACAACAAACCCATTTTAGTGTGGGGTAACGGGATTGTAATGGGCGGCGGTTTGGGTTTAATGGCCGGTGCTAGCCACCGTGTGGTTACCGAAACATCACGCATTGCTATGCCTGAGCAAACTATTGGTTTATACCCAGATGTAGGCGGCAGTTATTTTTTACATAAAATGCCCGCCCATGTTGGTTTGTTTTTAGGGCTGACCTCGGCCTCGATTAATTGTGAAGACGCTAAGCTTGTATCGCTTGCCGATCACTTTGTTAATGCCGACAAGTACCCAGAGCTTGTTGAAGCATTACTCAATACTAAATGGGGTAAAACAGCAAGTTTAAATCACGACAAGCTAAGTACCTTGCTTATTGAGTTAGATAACAACTCTAGCCGTATGCCAAAAGGCAATTTAAAAGCAAACTTAAGCTTGATTCAAAAGCTTGGCGAGTTTGACACGTTACAGCAGCAGGTAGATTACATTTTAAATCTAAACACAGATGACAAATGGCTACAACGCGCACAAAAATCGTTGGCGCATGGTTGCCCTTTAAGTTGTGCCTTAGTAAGTGAGCAGCTCAAACATAGCAAAGGTAAAAACTTAGCTGAGTGTTTTAAAATGGAATTGGGCATGTCGGTTCGTGCCGGTGAAGTGGGCGAGTTTCAAGAAGGTGTACGTGCCTTACTAATCGATAAAGATGGTGCGCCACAGTGGCAGTTTAAATCGTTAGCTGATGTACCAAAAGAAGTAGTAGAGAGCTTTTTTGCAAACCGCTTTGGCGAGCAACATCCGCTAGAGCCGTACTTTTCACAACTAAATTTACAAGGGTAAAGCGATGAGTAAACTTAATATAGGATTTATTGGTTTAGGAAACATGGGCGGCCCAATGGCAGCAAACTTAGTTAAAGCAGGCCACAGTGTACGCGTGTTTGACTTAAGTGCAGAGGCCGTTAAAGAGCTTGTGAATCATGGGGCTAGTGCGGCGCAAAGCGCCAGTGACTGTGCTCACGAGGCTGATGTGCTAATTAGCATGCTACCGGCAAGCAAACATGTTAAATCACTTTATTTAGGCACAGACGAGCAATCGGGTTTAATTAAAGTACTAAGTAAAAGCACGTTAGTGATTGATTGTTCAACCATAGATGCACAATCAGCACGTGACGTTGGCCATGCCCTAAGTGAGCAAGGTATTGCGTTTGTTGATGCACCGGTATCGGGTGGTGTAGCAGGGGCAACAGCGGGTACGCTGACCTTTATTGTGGGTGGTGAGCAAGCTGCATTCGATAAAGCCAATACGGTATTAGTCGATATGGGTAAAAACATATTCCATGCCGGTGATATTGGTGCAGGGCAAGTTGCCAAAATATGTAACAATATGCTGTTGAGTATTTTAATGGCGGGTACCAGTGAAGCTATTCAAATGGGCATTAATAACGGTCTCGATGCAAAAGTACTCAGTGACATAATGAGCGCAAGTTCGGGTCGTAACTGGACGTTAGAACTTTATAACCCCTGCCCAGGTGTTATGGAAACCGCACCAGCTAGTAACGACTATAAACCTGGCTTTATGGTCGATTTAATGGCTAAAGACTTAGGCCTTGCTATGGAAGCAGCGCAGCAGAGTAATTCACTGACGCCAATGGGCTCAATGGCTAAAAATTTATACACTATGATGCAGCACCAAGGTGCAGGCAGTGATGATTTTAGTGCCATTTTTAAATTGTTTTCGAAGTAGGAAAGTATTGTGGAAATAAAAAATAATACCGTAGTTATTACCGGTGGCGCACAAGGCTTAGGTTTTGCAATGGCGCAAAAGTTTGCCTTAATGGGCGCTAATATTGCCTTAATTGATATGGCGCAAGCCCAATTAAATGAAGCAACCGATCAACTATCTGCATTAGTAGGCGTAACAGGCACTATTAAAGGCTACAGCGCTAATGTAACCGTTGAGAGCGAAGTTGAAGACGTATTTAATACCATTAACAGTGACTTTGGTCACATTGGGGTATTAATTAACAATGCCGGCATTTTACGCGATGGCATGTTTATAAAAGCCAAAGATGGCAAAGTGGTTAAAAAAATGTCGCTTGATCAATTTCAATCAGTGATTGACGTTAACCTTACAGGCGTATTTTTAGCAGGGCGCGAAGCGGCTAGCCACATGATTGAATCTGGCAAAGGTGGCGTAATTGTAAACATGTCGAGCGTAGCGCGTGCGGGCAATATTGGCCAAACAAATTACGCCGCATCAAAAGCGGGTGTTGTAGCATTAACCACTACATGGGCTAAAGAACTTGGCCGTTTTGGTATACGCGTTGGCGCCATTGCACCAGGCGTTATTAGCACCGCCATGACAGATGTTATGAAGCCAGAAGCAAAACAACGCATGCTAGCTGTAACGCCCGTAGGGCGCTTAGGTGAAACGGCTGAAATAGCCCATACTGCACAGTACATTATCGAAAACGACTTTTTTACTGGCCGTGTAGTAGAGATAGACGGCGGTATTCGTTTGTAAACTAATATTTATAAACGTATGAGTGTTAGTTGATTAAAAAGCACAGCCTTTTGGGTTGTGCTTTTTTTGTTTTAAATCGCAGCTTGATAATTTAATCATGATTAGAAACAGAGATTTCATAAACGATATTCAACTTAAAAAGATACTGTGTATATAGACAGTTGATGATGTTTTATCTAATAACATTATTAAAAGTCGTTTTGGTGTATTTTAACAACGATAATTTAGAACTTGCGTAATAACTTGTTTACATTGAAGTTGTTTAGTGGAATTATTGTGCAATGTAATATACGCCGTTTTGGAGTTTTATAACCCCCCAAAGTGGTGTTCAATAAGCTGTTAGCTTTCTAGGAAGTTCAGATGACATTAAATGACTTAACGGTAAATTTCTCGCACCTTGAACGAGACTCTCTGTTATCTGAATGGGAGTGGTTATTGGATGGAGAATATTTACCTATATTGCTTTCAGCTTCCGGTGATGCATTTGTTCAAAATATAAATAATGGCCAAGTTTGGTGGCTAGACTCAGGAGGCGGTGAGTTCTCACAAGTAGCGGAGACACCTGAAGGCTTCAATGAGTTGTTAGCCGATAAAGAGTTCGTTATAGAATATTTTGCAGTTCAAATGGTAGGTGATTTAATAAAATCAGGTAAATCATTATCACACAACCAAATTTATAGCTTAACAAAACCTTGGCTGTTTGGTGGTGAGTATAAAATTGAAAATATTGAACCAACTGATATTGAGGTTCATTTTTCCCTAACAGGTCAAGTGGCACAACAAGTTGGTGTAAGCGAAAGCTAACAAGGCCGTTAAACAAAGGACACAAAATAGCAGGCTGTGCTCCTTCGTCGCTAATTTTAGCCTGCTATTTTGTGCCGTTTACGGCAAGCGTTAGTTGCCTAAAGTGAACCAAGTGCAGATTTCAAGTTTAAGTCAGGCTATAGATTGCCAAGCGGAGATAAATAGATTTTTGGCATTGAATGGCATCAAAGACCTCGTTGGAGACTATGGTGAGTTGTTATCGCATAAGGCTTTGGGCGGAGATCGTATGAATGCTGTGAATCGTGGATTCGACATCATGCATCAGGACCATGGAAGGATTGAGGTCAAGACTCGAAAATGGGAACTCAAAAAAGACGGCAGCACCCACAAAGAGGAGCGAGCGGTCGGTTTCACTGGCAAAGAAGGCCAATTCGATAAATTGGTCCATGTGATTCTTGATGTCGATTTCAGTGTGAGATATGCCTGTATGGCGATTTATAGCGAAGTTTGGCCAGAGATATTGCGAACTACCAATAAAGTTAGCTTTAAAGTCTCTTCCAAACTACCAAATAGCATCGATATTACGAACGAGATAAAGGAAGCCGAGAAAGCATTGCGCAACGGCACCTAACAAATAGTTCAATCGCCCCTGCGGGGCTCTAGGACAAATGGCTACGCCATTTGCCCATTAACAAGGGCGTTATGCCCGTCGAAGGCTCGGAATCAATTAAGGACTAATTATGAATAAGAAATTGACTCAAAGGTTTGTCGAATTGGAGAGTCAACTCAATGATATTGAGGCTACGAAGAGGAGCGTCAATGGAGCCTATGGAACGACAGAGGCTATTGATACCGAATTATTTACTGGCTGGAAAGTTAAAGTTAAGAATCTATTGGTTACTGCCTGCGGAGAAGAATCGCAGCACTTTGTGGCTTTCGAAGCAGGTGAAAAGCGAAGAGCAATGGAATCAGACTACTCCATTAAAAAAAGACTTGGTGCTATCTTTCTAGCTGCGAAGGAAGATTTTGATGGAGGATATCTGGCTTCACTAAAATATTTGGTTCAGGCTGAAGTATTTGATAGTGAATTAGAGCAGGCAACAGAATTACTTAATAATGGTTATAAACTTGCTGCAGCCGTTATCTCAGGAGTTGTACTTGAGACTGCATTGCGAGACCTTTGCGAAAGTCATTCAATTTCTCACGGAAAGCTTGACACAATGAATGCGCAGTTAGCGAAATCAGGCGTCTATAATAAGCTTCAACAAAAGAGAATCACTGCTATTGCCGATATTCGAAATAGTGCAGCTCATGGTAAGCCGGAAGAATTTCAAGATTCAGATGTTGAAAACATGATTAGAGATGTAGAGAGTTTTCTACTTAGCTATATGGCATAACAAGGCGCTGCTGTCGGACAAATTTTCCGCTACGCTCCAAATTTGCCGCAGAGCGCGACGTTAGAGCTACTGAAAATTCAGACTATGGAGTATAAATTGAAGGGATATAAAATTTTTGTTACGGCCATCACCGCCACAGCGATTTTAGGTGGTTGCGCAAGCACTCAAAGTAAAATAATTTCAGAAAATAATGGTGTAATTAAATACGAATCTCGCTGTGGGAAGCATAAGTACACGAAAGAGCAAAATTTAGCAGACTCCGTCCACAATATGCTGCTTTCAACAAAGGCTCCTAAATACCCAGTAAAAGCAGCTCGCAACAGAATACAGGGCTATACGAAACTAGAGTTTGACATCTCATCTGATGGCCAGCCAATAAATATCAATGTCATAGAAGCTTACCCGTCAGAAGTTTTTAATTCTGCTGCTATCGAATCATTTTCAGGTTGGCGTTACAAGCCTACAGCTAGCAGTTGTCATAGTATTCAACTTGATTTTAAATTGGGCTAATGTAGCTCTAACAAGTTACTCAAAAGGACGCAAAACGCTTGGCTTGCGCTCCTTCGTCGCAAATTTTAGCCAAGCATTTATGCGCCCATTAGGAACCAAAGGGGTAAAATCTTGACTTCATACATCAAAAGAGCGAGCTGTCTAAGCATTGGTTAGCATACAAAGGAGCCAAAGGGGTCAAATCTTGACTTCAGACATCATAAGAGCCAATTCTTCAAGCTTTGGCTAGTCTAAATCACTCGTCGTTCTCAGTACTCTTTCATTTGCTGCCGTTTGTTATTTTTAAAACACGTTAATTGTTTAAAACGGTAACTAAAGGTTGCCGTTTTTTGCCTACTATTTAAGTTTATTTTAAGTTTGCACAGTTATTGTAATTAAAACCTTTAAACTATTCATCTGAGTTAATAACTCATTCTATGTTTCAGATCATTAAAGAGAGAATGATTAAAGGTTAACCTTTAATCATGTACTTATACGCATAAGTGAGCTTTTAACTTTAATCCGTTTATAAGGAGGTATTATGAATTTTAAAAATACAGATACTCATTACAATACACTCTCTGTTGCTTTACATTGGTTGATGTTTATTTTAATTGTGACTGTGTACGGCAGTATTGAACTTCGCGAATTATTTGACAAAGGCACTGAAACGCGTGATGCCTTTAAAATGTGGCATTTTATGTTGGGTTTATCGGTTTTAGCTTTAGTCAGCGTGAGGGTAGTTGCGCGTGTAGTGGGCGGCTCGGTACCAGCTATACACCCTGAGCCTGCAAAGTGGCAAGATAAGTTAGCTAAATTTGTACACCTTGCGCTGTATGTGTTTATGTTTGCTATGCCAATTGCTGGCTGGTTAATATTAAGTATGGCAGGTAAACCTGTGCCATTTTTTGGTTTAGAGTTGCCTCCATTGGCAAGTGAAAACAAAGAGCTGGGTAAAACCATTAAAGAAATACACGAAACAGCGGGCGAAGTTGGTTATTACGTAATAGGCTTACATGCGGCGGCTGCATTATTTCATCATTACATTTTGGCTGATAACACCTTTAAACGTATGCTGTTTTCTAAAAAATAAACACATCACATATAGAAAGGGAGACCATGTGTCTCCCTTTTTATATTAATTAATGAGTTGTACTTTTAAACCCAATTCTAAACCCGCCCCAATGTTTACCGTTTACATAAATTGGCACCGAGAGGTCATGCAGTATTTCACCGGTATCACGTTTATAGGTTTGTAATAAAAAGCTTTCGGTGTGGCTACCACAGCGAATTCCTGTCGGGTCATTAAAAATACGTTTAGTACGGTTGTTTACTAAATCTTTTTCAAAGTTACCGGTTAGGGCTTGGCTATAGCGTTTGTTATGAGTAGGAAAGTAGCCCTTAGTATCAACGGCTCCTGCAAAAATTATGTCTTTATTTTCCAGTATTGGTTCTTGAATAGCCGGCAGTGATTGATCTGTCAGTTTATCGTAATCGGTTGTGTACTTGGTTGGATTAGTATTCTCGATGGGTTTATAGTTTTGCGAAAAAAGTTGTTGCTGGGTTATTTTTCCGCTTTGGATCCAACCCTCAAAACATTCGCCAATTGCTTTACTGGCGTGTTTAGCCGATATCAGGATTGGTTTAAAGAATGCGTCATACTCTATGTTTTCAAGCTCTCTAAATATTGATTCTGATCCCAGCGATAAAGAAGACGCTTGCTGAGAAATTGTACTGCCTTTTTTAGTAACTTCGCCCAATAAACTACTAATACTAGTGACTGAGCTATTTATTTGTGTGGTTGCATGCTGAAATGCAGAAACAGACTGATGCATACTATCAAGCGCGGTAGATGAGGCACCAATATCTTGGTTAATCGTTAAAAAGGATTGAGTCACGTTTTCAAGCTCTGATTTTACAGAAATACTTTGCTGTGAAACCTGCTTCATATCTTCATTGGTTTTTATACTGTTGGCGTTAATGTCTGTGAGCATGTCTGCAATTTGTTTGGTTGCTTCATTGGTTTTATTTGCAAGGTTACGCACTTCGTCGGCAACAACCGCAAAACCACGACCTTGCTCACCTGCACGAGCGGCCTCTATGGCCGCATTTAAAGCAAGTAGGTTGGTTTGCTCTGCAATGTTTTGAATAACTTGGGTAATGCTTTGTATATCACTGGCACTTTTTAATAATAAATCTAATTGCTGGGCCACTTTATCTATAGAGCCTGATAACGAATCAATTTGGCTGGTGGCCGTTTGTAAGCGGCTATCGGCAGAGCTTGAGGCTTGCGCTGTTTGTACCATTGCTTGATTAATAGTGGTCATGCTGTCACTGAGTTCAGTACTATTTTGTGAAAGCTCGTGTGTGGCACGCCCGACAGTTTCACTCTCGTTATAACAAGCGTCTATTTCTTTAGATAAGCTATCAACATAAAATGACACTTCAGCTGCGCCTATGGCATTTTTTGAGGTGGCTTTGGTAATGTTTTGTGCAATTTTGTTATTGAACGACTGCACGGCACCTAGTGACGAATTGTTATTTGCTGATTCAGATTTTGCTGGTTTTATATAAAAAATTGCAGATAACAGCACTATAATTGTTGCAGCAATGGTGGAGAGCTGTTCAAAATAGAAAAGAAAACAAATGCTTAAATAAAAAATGCTGTAGAGCAGGTAGGTTATTTTCATTCCTTTGACCTCGTTACTAATTGTTCCTTCTATCTTTGACTATAAATCAAACAAAATCAAATAATAAACACACTTTTAAGGATTTATTAATAGTGATGTATTGAGCTCTATAAAACTGTTTTCGTACAAAAAGCGCCAAAGTAGTAAACCTACTTTGGCGCTTTTATTCGTATTAATAAACAATTAGTTAGCTAATAACCATTCGCTTAATAAGCGAACACCAAACCCCGTTCCCCCTGGTGAAAGCTCATCTTTACCTTTTTTCACTAAGGCATTACCTGCAATATCGATATGCACCCAACGGGTATCGCCAGCAAAATGCTCTAAGAAAGTGGCAGCAGTGGTTGCACCTGGGCCACCTGAACCCACATTTGTTAAATCAGCAATGTCAGACTCCAACATATCTTTATACCCTAAGGGTAGGCGCCATAGGTTTTCGTTTACTTGTTTACCAGCTACTGTTAGTTGAGATACTAGTGTATCGTCATCTGAGAACACAGCCGCATATTCATTGCCTACAGCACGGATTTTTGAACCGGTGAGTGTTGCAACATCAATCATAATTTCTGGTTTGTAGTGCTCACGCGCATACCACATAGCATCACTTAACACTAAGCGGCCTTCGGCGTCGGTATTTAAAATTTCAACACTTAAGCCCTCAGCGGTGCGAACAACATCACCTGGGGCTACAGCAAACTGCGATACCATATTCGCAGCCATACCCATAACGGCTACCACGTTTTTGTCAGCTTTAGCTAACGCCATTGCTTTAACTGTACCAAGCACTGCAGCAGCACCGGCCATGTCTGACTTCATACGTGCAATAGATGCACCGGTTTTAATGCTGTAACCACCTGAGTCAAACGTAATGCCTTTACCAACAAGGGCAATAGGGGCATCGTCAGACCCTTTATAATGGGCAACCACTAAACGGGCACCTTGCTGGCTACCTCGACCAACAGCTTCTAATGCACCCATACCCAGTTCTTTTATTTCTTTAGGCTCCAATACTTTGATGGTTACGCCCAAAGATGCTAATTCTTTTGCCGCATTAGCAAAGTCAATAGGTGTCATTTCGGTAGCGACTTCAGAGGTTAAATCGCGGGCTAAAAAAACACCGGCTTGAATACTTTCTAATTGGGTGTAAAGCTTGCGAGTTTGCTTAGTGTTATCAACATCAAATGTATAGCTAACTGTTTCAGTGTTTGGTTCTTTTTTATAGTTTTCAAAACGATGATCGCGTAAGTTTGCACCATGGGCAAAGTTAGCAGCAAGTAATGCATTGTCACTTACACCGGTTACATCTTCAAATACAACGCTGGCAGTGCCTACTTTGGCTTTAACTAGTTGAGCGTGAATATTACCGCCTAACTTAGCTGCTTTTGCTTTATCAAACTCGCTTGTATTACCAGTACCTGCGACTAAAACGCGGCTGTAGTTACTTTTACTTGGCGCAACAAGTTGTGCCACTTTAGCATAATCGCCGGTAAAATTTTCTATATCAATAACGCGTTGCAATTGGCCATCGAACTGCTTGTCGAGCGCTTTAAATTGGCTGTTATTTCCATCTTGGCTATAAAATACAACCAGCGTATTTGCATCGCTGTTCACCTTTGAAGAAAAATCAAAGTCTGCGGCTTGGGCATTCATGCACATACTCAGAGCAAGCGCGATTGAAGAGGCTTTTATAATACGTTTCATTTTTTTAACCTAAGAATAATATAAAGGTGTGTTTTACCCTATTTACGATGCTGTGGTTAAGTAGGATACGGCGAAATAGCAAATAACAGCGATATACGTCTAAATCATGACTAAATACCATGACATAACAGCTTGATAAACATATTGTGATGCTTAAAGGTTTAATTAAAACAATGCTCGCGTTACTATCAAATATAAAGGTAACACTGCGCTTTTAACAACTAACCTAGAGAACCCGCATTGAAAGCTAAAGAAATTCGCAATTTTTATATCAACGAAGAGCAATCGGTTTATTTGCTGTCACACCGTGATGCAAAAAAACATCGTCAGTGGCTTAATATTTGTATTAAACAGCTCACTTTGCTTGGGTATAAAAAGGTAGAAATGATTGGCTCAGGGGCATTTGGGTTTGTATTTGCAGGGGATGATGAACATGGCCTGCCTTGGGTGTTTAAGTTTTCTAGAATTACGCTCGCGCAAAGTGTCCGTGATCGCCTTGAAGATGAAGCGTATATGCTTTCGCAAATCAAAAATCCCTTAGTGCCAACATTTTATGGCTTTGAGCGAATAAAAAAACAAGGCATTTTGATGATGGCGCGCGCCATTGGTGAAGACCTTGAAAAAGTATCACTAAAGCAAGGGCGCTTACCGGCCGCCAAAATAATGAGCTTAGCGGTTAAATTAAGAAATGTGTTGCTTGATTTACGTCGTCATAAAAATGGTTTAAGCCCGCAGCCTATTGTACATGGTGATATTAAACCCTCTAACTTGGTGTGGGATGAAAATGAAAAGCAGCTTTCATTGGTTGACTGGGGAAGCTCTGTTTATGCCCAAGTAGATGAACAAGGAAACCCAATTGCCAGTAATTTTATGGATTTAATGTCGGGTGACTTAAGTACTACCAATGCCCGTATGGGCGATGTGTATTTTATAGGTGATGCGCAAATGTCGGGTGAAAAGTCGTCCCCTCGTTTTGATGAGCAGGGGGTTGCATCAACGCTATATGCACTTGCCTCGGCGCAGTCTTGCCGATTTGGTGCTCAGGCTATACCTGCCAGAAGTTTAATGTTACCTAAGGAGCTGGCAAACGTTATTGATGGCATGCTTTCAAAAGAACGGTTAGTCAGAGACAAAGCAGGTGACTATTTTATGCGTAACATAGAAACCATGGCAAAAGCGTATTTACCACAACTACCAAAAACAGAAACTAAAGCGGCAATTCCGTTTTGGTTTAGCCAAGACCCCGAACCCGAAACCGTAGTTTATAGCTCTAGAAAACAATTTTTACGCCAAGCCGATCATAAACAACAACTTTTAGATGTTAACGATGCTCAGCTTGATAGGTATTATAAAGAGTTTTTATTTGATACTGGGGATACCGAAAAAGCGTTTTTAGCCTCTATTAGCCGCTTAGCTAAATATCCTGTAGTAGGAGGGCTCAGCTTTCATTGGAAAGATGAATCTTTGTATGTTGAATCGTCACTCATTATGCATGACGAGACCCTCGCAACCGCATTCACCGATGCAGTAAACAACACAGTAATGTTAGCCCAGGCTATTAGCCAAAAAGGCTTATTTAAGTGTTGTTTATTTGATGCCCGCAAAACGATTCAACTAGAGCGCGATGGCACCGGCGCGTTTAAATTTAACCAGTTACCTGAGCTTGATTATGAAGTGGTTAATGTAAAAGCCAGCGATGTAACGCGTCCGCATTCATATTTTGAAGATGGTAAAGACCCCGATGAGCAATTGCAACTGCCTAAAAAAGTGATTAAATGTGTATTTGAGCTAAACCAGATACATCATACCGGCTGTATTATTTTTGAAGCGCTGCCAGATAGGATGAAAATTCATCATTACTACAGATTACTTGATGCCAGCAAAGAAGTAGAATTTAAACGTTTACTAAATAAGCTTATGCAATACGCGGTAAATATTACCGACGTGGGGGTGGCTGGCTTTATGAAGTTACCGTATAAAAACACTCGTGAGTTTGGTTTATGTGAACAACAACCAAGCAAATATTACCCTAAAAATCCAAAGCAACTACTTAATTAATAAACCGCTCGCTTAAGCTGGTGGTTTAAAAATTGAAAGTACAAAAATAGAAAGTTCAATGGCAAAATCTAAACCACAAATTACATTACAAAGTTTCGGCATATATAGTCACTGGGACAAAGACAGTAAATCGCTACCGCAAATTACTCAATTCACTACGCAAGTCAAAGCAGAACTTGATGTAGAATTTGGTCTGATAGTTAATATTAAAAAAGCTAAAGGCGAAAAACTACATTTTTGTATTTACCACCCAGGTATTATAGATACCAATGGCGAAGTGATGCTGCCTTTTGAGGGTACTGTATATGTTAAAGACAACGACTGGTCGTTTTATTTAGGCGATACGGTATGGGAGCCTATTGAGGATAAAATAGGTGACTGGCGTATGACCCTATCTTTAGCGGGGAAAGTGATTGCAGATAAAACATTTAATCTTATTAATGAAAAAACTAAAACTGAAGACGACTTTTGGAAATACCGCGGTTATTAATTACTTCAGTTTGCAGTAACGCAAGAGCTAACGTTTATTGTTAACTCTTGCCTAAAATACGTATTAGTTACCCCACGGGTTACTTGAATTTGAACGTTGCTTACGGGTACGCGCACGTTGTTTTGCTGCTTTTTTTTCTTGAATACGTTTTGCATCAGAAAAGCTTAACTCGCAAGGCTCACCTGGTTTATCGCCTTCAGGAATAATGCGGTCGCGT
The DNA here is from genome assembly GCF_018732205.1 of Pseudoalteromonas sp. SiA1. Classification (NCBI taxonomy): domain Bacteria; kingdom Pseudomonadati; phylum Pseudomonadota; class Gammaproteobacteria; order Alteromonadales; family Pseudoalteromonadaceae; genus Pseudoalteromonas; species Pseudoalteromonas sp. SiA1. Next base: position 1,691,419 of record NZ_CP076084.1, read on the forward strand.
GGAGGCAGTTCGTATTGTACGTCATCTGGGCGAGGTAAGTTTTTAAGGCGGTACAAATAGAAATTATCTACTTTTTGTTGTGCCCACTCGGTTTTACGCAAAAATTTAACTGCAGATTTAATGTCAGGGTTATTTTTAAAGCAGTTAAGTTGTAAGTAGGCATGCAGGAGTTCCCACCCATATTGCTCAACCAGTTCTTCAACCACTTGCTCTAATTTAACGCCTTGCAGTGGGTTATTACTGAAAAGTTCTTGGTTGCTCATAGGTGTTCTCTCGTTATTAAAAAATCAGCGAACATTATAAATTTAATAACGAGAGTTTAGTAGCAAAAATGCTTAACTTTGACAATTAACCACTACACGACCACGAATTTGGCCCTGCATTAGTTGCTCAGCGCTTTCAATGACTTGATCAAGATTTATTTCAGTTGAAATTTTATCCAAGTAATCGGCATTAACTAATGAAGCTAAACGTTTCCAAGCTTCAACACGATCCGCTTTAGGGCGCATAACGCTATCAATACCCATTAATGAAACCCCACGTAAAATAAATGGTGCAACCGAGGCCGGTAAGTCCATACCTTGAGCAAGCCCGCAAGCAGTAACAACCCCCCCATATTTAAGTGATGCACAAATATTTGCAAGTGTGTGACTACCTACAGAATCAATAGCTGCAGCAAAGCGTTCTTTTTGCAAAGGTTTACCAGGGTTAGAAAACTCATTTCTATCAATTACATTAGTTGCTCCTAATGATTTTAAATAGTCTGCTTGCTCCATACGACCTGTTGCAGCGGTGACTTGATAACCTAGCTGGCTTAGTAAATAAATAGCAAAACTGCCTACGCCACCATTAGCACCGGTCACTAAAATTTCACCTGACTCGGGAGTAACGCCTTGCTTTTCTAGTGCAATAACACTGAGCATTGCCGTATAACCGGCAGTACCAATTTGCATAGCTTGTTTAGGTGATAAGTTAGCGGGTAGGGGAATTAACCAATCACTGCTCAGTGCCGCTTTTTGAGATAAGCCACCCCAGTGCTTTTCGCCAACACCAAAACCATTTAAAATAACGTGGTCGCCACTTTTAAATTCAGCACTGTCGCTGCTAGTCACTGTACCCACTAAATCAATCCCCGGCACCATAGGAAAGCTACGTACAACAGGCCCTTTACCCGTGATGGCTAAGCCATCTTTATAATTTAAGGTACTGTAAAGCACATCAATTAATACATTTTCGTTTGGTAGATCGTCACTGTTTATGGTGCTTAGAGCTGCAGTGTAGTTGTCGTCTTGCTTATCTATAACAATAGCTTTGATAGAATTGCTCATTAGATTTCCTTTTAGACCGATCGTCTTTAAATTAGTAATAAAAAATGCATTAACTGAGTAATGCGCGTAAAAACATTTCTGTGTATAAAGTAAGTGGCTTACTTGATTGGGTTAGTTTAGCTCGCATTACTGCGCCTTCCCAACCCACCCAAAAATATTCACTCATTTGTTCGGTATTAATGTGTGGATTAATAGTTTGTTGCTGCTGGGCTAAATCTAAACATCGTTTTAATTGTTGTTGCCAAGCGATGTAGCTTTGCATTAAACGAGTTTTAAAGTCGTCACTTAAATGATTAAGCTCTTGATTTAAGTTACCCACCAAGCACCCGCGTTTGTAATCATACTTTTGCATTCCAGCAATTGCGCTTTGTGTGAAATTAACAATGCGCTCAAGTGCGGGGACTTCAGATTGCTCTAGGTAAAATTTAAGTTTATTTATAAAAAAATCGTCGTAGGCATCAACAAGAGCCAAACCATAGGCTTCTTTACTTTTAAAGTAATGATAAAAAGAGCCTTTTGGTACTTTTGCTTTTTTTAATATGGTATCGAGCCCGGTGGCACTAAAGCCAAACTCAGTTAAGGTTTCTAAGCCCACTCGAATGAGCAGCGCTTTTGTATCTGCGCTGTCTCTAGCTATTTTGGGTGGGCGGCCACGCCTAGTTGCAACTGCTGGTGTTTTGTTCATGCTTCATATTAGACCGATCGGTTTTAATTAATCAAGCTTTTATTTGGGATGTTTTTAAAACAGCTCTGACGTTCATTTTTTGATTACAAATTAATTGGGAACTTAAGGGTATATTGTTAGTCACAAATATGACACTTATGTGTTTTGAACCGATGTATCGGAACATTTTAATAAAGTTAAATTGGTTAAAGTTGAGCAATAAAATTATTTTTAAATTAATTTATCATTGCATCAGCAGCTTAGTTAAAGTCAAACAAATTAATTGTATTTTGTGTTTGAATTAAACATTTTTGTTGGCTATTTATTAAATGTAGATGAACTTAATGCTACAAAAATATAAATATAAAGGTGAGGATTTTACCGATGAAGAGACAGAAAAGAGATCGTTTAGAAAGAGCTCATTCTCAAGGTTTTAAAGCTGGTTTAGCTGGTCGCTCAAAAGAGCACTGCCCTTATCAACAAGTTGATCCTAAGTCTGAGTGGCTTGGTGGTTGGCGCGAGGCAATAGAAAATCGCAATATGTATAAAACATAAACTCACAACGAATTTAAGCAAAAAAGCCTCTAGTTAGAGGCTTTTTTGTTGCGTGCGTTAAAATTAAAACGCGCTAGTGTCTTGGAATAAGCCCACTTTTAAATCTTTTGCTTCGTATATAACGCGGCCGTCTACTTCAACAGTGCCATCAGCCATGCCCATAAACAACTTACGTTTAATAACGCGTTTCATATCGAGACGGTAAGTTACTTTTTTTGCCGTTGGTAGAATTTGGCCAGTAAATTTAACTTCACCTACACCTAATGCGCGGCCAAGACCTGGGCCACCAGACCAGCCTAAGAAAAACCCAACCAGTTGCCACATTGCATCTAAGCCTAAACAACCCGGCATTACAGGGTCGCCTTTAAAGTGGCAGTCAAAAAACCAAAGGCTAGGGTCAATATCTAGCTCAGCAATAATTTGGCCTTTACCGTGCTCACCACCATCATCGGTGATAGAGATGATACGATCCATCATTAACATGTTGTCACTTGGTAAACGACAATTTCCTTCACCAAACATTTCACCTTGACCACAAAGGATCAAATCTTCTTTTGTATAGCTATTTTTAGGTTCCATAACACTTTATCTTTGCTTAGAAATTGCCCCGTACTTTAGCGTACACTTGTACGCTAAACAACTCGGAGCAGTTAAAAAATGGTTTAAATATAGCCAATCAGACAATGCAACTGATTTTAGTATGATTAAACCGCGCAATTACTAACAGAAATCATTATAATTAGGGCTGACTTTTAATCAGTTTAAAGGAAATTTATGACCCTTTTTGTTAACTCACTCACTGTGATTGATTTTTCTTATTTATGCAATAAACGCGGTGCAGTTGGCGAAAGTTGGATTGTTGATTTGACTTTACATGGCAAACTAAATGAAGAGTCTATGGTTTTAGACTTTGGCTTAGTTAAAAAGCAAATAAAAGGCATTATTGATGAGTGTATTGATCACCGTTTAGCTGTTCCAAATAACATAAACGGTAGCATTAATGAATTTGCTGATCATAAAACATTAGATTGTACATTTGGTGAGAATAAGCACCTTGCAATGAGTGCGCCTCATCAAGCTTTTTGCCTGATAGATACCGATAAGATAACCATTGAGTCGGTCACAGAGTATTTAATTGCCACAATACTGCCACAGCTTCCTGATAATATTGAAAAAATTGAACTGGTATTAAAGCCTGAGCACAACCAAAGTTTTTACTACCACTACAGCCATGGCCTTAAAAAGCATGATGGTAATTGCCAGCGCATTATTCATGGCCATCGTTCACAAATAGGGATCAGCTTAGGTGGTATCTCTATGCCTCGTTTACAAAAACAGTGGGCTGATAAATGGCAAGATATTTACTTAGCTACCAGCGAAGATCAAATCAGCGCCTCTGAATTAAAACACATTATCGCCAAAGAGGATGACGTGTGTTTTGCATATACAGCCGCGCAAGGTTATTTTGAAATGGCTATTAGCGAATCGCGTTGCGACATTTTACCCATAGATACCACAGTAGAATGTATTGCTGAGTATATTGCCGGCCAAGTAAAACTGCAGCATCCAGAAAAAGACGTAAAAATTACCGCTTATGAAGGCGTTGGCAAAGGGTCAATTAGTTATGCTTAAATCCTTATTAGTGTCAGCGTTAATTGTATCAACTAGCTTTAGTGCTATAGCGCTTGAGCTAAAAGGGCATTTAACTCAAGGCGGCCTAGTAACTGGGCAATTAGATAACGCTAAGTCGGTAAGCCTCAATGGTAAGTCGTTAAAACTTGCTGATAATGGGTTGTTTGTATTTGGTTTTGGCCGTGATGCAAAACCTGTACATACATTAAGCTGGGTAGATAAAACCGGTAAAAGCCACAGCCAAGATTTAGTTATAACCCTTCGTGACTACAACATCGATAAAATAACCGGTGTTGCAAAAAAATATGTATCGCCACCAAAAGCGGTCAGTGAACGTATTAGCCGTGAAGCGGTTGCGGTAAGAAAAGCGCGCGCTGTTAACTCTGACCTAGAGTACTTTTTACAGCCTGTGCTCAGGCCTGCCGAGGGCCGTATTTCAGGTGTTTATGGAAGCCAGCGTTACTTTAATGGTGAACCACGCAGACCACACTTTGGTTTAGACATAGCAAATAAAACAGGCTCTCCTGTGTATGCGCCGATCAGCGGTACCGTGGTATTTGCTGAACCAGATTTATATTACTCAGGTGGTACTTTAATTTTAGATCATGGCCACGGTGTTACCTCGACTTACATTCATCTAAGCAAGCTAGATGTAAAAGTGGGGGATAAAATTACACAAGGTATGAAAGTGGCTGAAATAGGTGCTACGGGCCGTGTAACTGGCCCGCATTTAGATTGGCGATTTAATTGGCAAGGTGAACGCCTTGACCCTGCATTATTGATGCAAGACACATTAGCAAACAAAAAGTAGAGATTATGACTCAAGTAGAGCGCGAAGCAATTATTGCGCAGCGTATAAAAGATTCGACCACATCGGTTACAAAAGCGGTATTTCCTGGGCGTACTAATCACCACAATACGCTATTTGGTGGTGATGCATTAGCGTGGATGGATGAGGTTGCTTTTATAGCAGCTACCCGTTTTTGCCGTAAGCCATTAGTGACTATTTCATCTGATAGGGTAGATTTTAAAGAGGCTATTCCGGCAGGTTCATTTGCCGAATTAATCTCAAAAGTGTCGCATGTAGGGAATACCAGCCTAAAGGTAGATGTTGAAATATTCCTAGAAACCATGCACAAAGATAATAAGCATTCTGCTATTACGGGTAGTTTTACCTTTGTTGCCGTGGATGATAACCACAGACCAACACCGGTAGTATGCGATAAAATGCTACATGGCTTTGAGTTATAACGCTAAATAGTAAATTAATATAAGCACCTAGTTTGGTGCTTATATTAAAACCCATTAAGAACACATCATACTTTATTTCTTGGTGCTACAAACTTAGCATTAAAGTTTGTTTGGGATAATAGGTAAAAAGGAAGGTGTAAATTTCAAAATAAAAAGGCGTGCACAAAGCACACCTTTTAAAAATTAAAGTACCATGGCGGCTATCCAGCCGAATACCAATAGCGGTAAATTAAAGTGAATAAAAGTTGGAACAACTGAATCCCAAATATGGTCGTGCTGACCATCAGCATTAAGGCCGGAAGTTGGCCCTAACGTGGAGTCGGAGGCAGGGGAGCCGGCATCACCTAATGCGCCAGCAGTACCAACAAGTGCAGCGGTTGCCATTACGGAAAAGTTTAGCTCTAAACATAAAGGCACAAACAAGGTGGCAATAATAGGCACCGTTGAAAAAGAGCTGCCAATTCCCATCGTTATGAATAAGCCGACTAATAAAATAACAGCAGCTGCCATCGGCTTATTACCATCAAAAATTGCGGCGCTACTGTGAACTAAGCTGGCTACGTGTCCGGTTTCTTTCATGACCGCGGCAAAACCTTGTGCTGAGATCATAATAAAACCAATCATGGCCATCATTGCCACGCCTTTACTAAATACGTCGCCGTTTTCTTCCCACTTAACCACACCAAATACACTAAATATAACCACGCCAACTAGGCCGCCTAATATCATAGAGCCACTGGCATTTTGAGCAATTAACGACGCAACAACAGCAAATAAACCAACCATCATTACTTTTTTGGGGTTATCAATTTCTGTTTGTTTACTCTCAACGGTAAGGGCGGTATTTGTATATTCTCGGCGTTTTCTATAAGTAATAAACAGCGCAATTAACAACCCCACGAACATGCCAATAGCAGGAATAATCATTGCCAAAGGTACGCTGGTATTGACTATTTCAAGGCCATTATCCACTAGGTTTTTATGTAATATAGAGTATAAATAAATTCCACCAAACCCATAAGGGAGTACCATATACGAGGTGGCTAAACCAAAGGTTAAAATACAAGCAATAGCGCGTCTGTCTAATCGCAATTTGTTAAACACCACTAATAACGGCGGAATTAGAATAGGAATAAACGCAATATGAACAGGGACTAAATTTTGTGAAGAAATAGCACAAATCAAAATAATAAACAGGATAAAATAGCTGAGCAGGCTTTCGCTTGAGCCAGTTTGTGCGTTAACTTTTGCCAATAACTTCGCGGCTAAAATACGTGTTAGGCCTGACTTAGAAATTGCCACAGCAAATGCGCCCAACATAGCATAACTTAAAGCAATCTCGGCACCTGACGATAATCCTGAATTAAATGCATCGATGCTTTCTTTCAATCCCATGCCAGCTGTTAATCCAGCAACCAGTGCACTTATCGTCATTGCAACAATCACATTTACACGGACTAAAGTGAGTCCCAGCATTAAAATAACGCCGATAATTACTGCGTTCATAGATTTCTCTGTTTTGTAGATTTAATTAATTTTATCAGATCTTTAGCCTGATTTTTACGTTCTTTAGTAAATGGATGCCTTGCATAGCGCACTTGCTTAAATAACTCACAAAAAGCGGTTATTTGTTGCTCTACATGGGGCGCTTGATTGCTAATGTGTTCTAAAGTTTGGGTTGGCGTGGCATTTTCAGGATAGCTAATCGCGTGTTTATTAGCCCAACGAATAATTTCATAATACTCATTGACCAGTGGCGGTTGTTTTGTTGAGGCTTTAGGTCTGTTTAAATAAATAAAGTAAGCCGTAAAACTCAAAATTAAAATAATAATAACCCCAAGTGGCACCAGCCAAATAAACTTATTACCAAATAAGGTAGCAAACAAATCTTGTTGCTTGTCTTTATCAAACCCAAGTACCCAACTAGACCATTGATAATCTAAGTTTTCTAATTCAAGTCTAAGCCAATTAATGGCGGCATAGTTACTTAAACTAACGAGTCCAAAGTTAATATTATTTTTAAATTCGTCATTAAGGGTGGTGCTTTGTGACAAGGAGCCGTTTAACCGCTCGGGTGCGACAACCGCTGTGGCATCAAATACTCTCCAACCGGCACCGGTATATACTTCAACCCAGGCATGCGCATCGTATTGACGAATAGTCATATAATCACTGTTTTTATTTAGCTCGCCTCCTAAATAGCCACTGACAACACGCGCAGGAATACCTGCACTTCTAAAAATAAAGGCGGCGGCACTGGCATAATGCCCGCAAAAGCCGCGTTTATTATTAAACATAAACTGATCGAGCGTATTTTCGCCGCGCATGGGTGTAGGTGTTAGTGTATAGCTAAATTCATTTTTTGAAAAATAGCTTAAAAGTCGATTAAAAAATTCATCGGCATTGGCGCTATTATTTTTTAATTGTTGCGCTAACTGCTGAGATTTTTGATTATTACTAACAGTTAATTGGCTATAAAACCGCTGTTGGGACTTATTAAGCGATGTACTAGATAACGGTTCACTATTAACTGCATATTGTAAAACCTTGGATTTATATTGTTGTTTTCGTAATAAACCTAAAGTATTGGCAATAACATTGGGGCTTTCACTGCTTGAAAAACCAAGCCCATATAGCCAATCTGAAATAGCAGGCTCAGCTATAACCGTATACTGAGCCTCATTTTCACTCGTGCTTTTTTTAGCGGGTAATATCAACGCTTGCTTTAAAAAGGAGGATGTTTTCCACGCTGCACCATCAAATTCATCATGTACAATAGCGCGCCAATAATAGGGCGTAGGTGGTGGTGTACCATTAAATTTTGCTCTAAATACTAGTTCATCTGAATTTGATAACTTTGCTATATCAAACGGATCGACTTGTTCAGATAATCCTGTTTGTGCCATTTTTGGACCGGGTAGTTGCCAAAATGCCGGAAGTTTAGGTAAAAATAATAAAAGTATTACGGCTAAAGGAAAAGCCAGTAGCATAATTTTAGCACTTTGTTTTGAAGAGAGTTTTAAACTATGACTAGACTCTAATAACCCTAGGACCGCAAAGTTTATAATATATAAAGTGCTTATAACTAAGGTAGTAAAAATGGTTTGGCTAAACAAATATACCGCTGAGAGTGAAAAGAACGTAAGGGTAATGATCAATTGGTAATGCTGTTTTGATTTTGCCTGCAATAATTTAAAAACACACGACAATAACAGCATGGCTACAAACAATAAAACGGTATCTTTAAAGCCTATGCTGCTTAGCATAATAATTAATGCAATGGCGGCCAATCCATTAGCAAACCACGCGTTGGGTTTTTGCTTTTGCTTAACTGTTAAATAAACATTCCAGCCACATAACACGCTAAGCATTGCAATAAAGGGCAGGGGTAAGTGCTCTGTAAAAAAACTGACTAGCCCTAAGTAAATAAACGATAGAGCAAAGTTAATAACACGATGGTTTTTAATCTTATTCATTATCATTACCGACTAAGCTTAACGCTTGTAAACAGCGCTGATGATGCAGCTTGCCTGAATTGCTGGCGATTAAATTATTGGGAAGTTTTAAAGAATAATTAATATCGCTTTCAAATGCTTGGCAAACTAAAAAACAGAGTTGCCCTAAACGCTGTTCGGTATCGCCCGTGACTAAGTTAAAATCGAATTGTGCATCGGCTGATTTAAAATCACTAAATTGTTTTACAAGTAATTGCTGTGTTTTTGCATAGTGCTTCCATGATATTCGCTGTAACCCCATTTCTGGCAAATGAGTAATTAAACTTTCAAATTCATCGTCACCTTTATGTTTTTCAGTGCCTTCATCGGTATTATTTGAAACTAGGTTTTGGTGTTTTTGATTTGTTGTTTTAATAATTGACGGATAAACATACACCACTTTATTAGGTTGTATATAACTCCACACACTGACTAAACCAAAGGGGTAATTACTGGCAATTTTTATTGGCTTTAACTGATAACAGCCTCGCTTGGTATAAGGTAATGATAATTGAGATTTTATTGCTTCATTTTTAACGCGCGTAATGTAACATGCATTTTTTAAATCATTGGGGTAACTTAATGTAATTGATTGACAAGGATCAGCTGCTTCTATTTGCCAAACTAGCTGTGGTGCCTGAGGCGCAAAACTGTCAATGGCGTATTTAAAGCTGACAGTTAAACCTCTGGCATTACTGTAGCCCAATAACAATGCAAAAATTATAATCACAAACATTAAATAAGCCATAAACAGAATTAAATTATTTTGATAATTAATCCCCATTACAAAATTTAATGATGCAACAACGCTAAAGTAAACGCCAAGCGTGGATGGTAAAACATAAATAGTATTATGTTTTAAGGTGATGCTATTTTTTTTGTGCTTATTTTTTAATAAGGCAGTTAAAATCGCGCTTTTTATATCGTGAATAAAAGTAGGGCGCTTAAATTTATAAATACGCATTTACCTAAACGGGCACTAAAACATGTTTTAAAATGGCCGCTATTTGTGTATCGCCCGCATCACTATGTAAACCTAATCGATGCTGACACACACTTGAAAAAACAGCCTGTACATCTTCGGGTAGTACATAATCACGGCCTTCAATATAAGCCCACGCTTTGGCCGATTTAGCCAGTGCCATACTGGCTCTTGGGGAAAGCGAAGTCGTTAATGTTTGAGACTCACGAGTATAAGTCACTAACTCAATTATATAATCAACCACTGGCGAACTTAGCGTGATATTTGATATAGCATCTTGAATTTGCATAAGTTGATGTTGTTCAATTCGCTGCGGTAACTGAGAATAGTCACGTTTTTGATTATTTAACAGTAACCGTTTTTCTGCATCTTTAGGTGGAAATCCTAAACTAATTCGCATTAAAAAACGATCTAGTTGTGATTCTGGTAACGGGTATGTACCTGCCTGATATAATGGATTTTGAGTCGCAATTACAAAAAATGGAGTAGGGAGCGGGTACTTGTCTCCATCTACTGTTACTTGATGTTCTTCCATCGCCTCCAATAAAGCACTTTGTGTTTTAGGACCCGCGCGATTTATTTCATCAGCGAGCACCACTTGGCTGAAAATTGGGCCTTTATGAAATGAAAAACTATGTTCATTATTATTAAATATATTGGTGCCAATAATATCAGCGGGCAATAAATCGCTGGTAAATTGTATACGCTGATACGATAACCCCAGTACTGCAGCTAATGCATGCGACAAAGTGGTTTTTCCCATGCCGGGTAAGTCTTCAATTAGTAAATGGCCTTCACTAAATAAACAGGCTAACGCTAATTTTATTTGTTGTTGTTTACCAAATATAACGGTAGATAGGTCATCAATTATTGTCGTAACAATGTGCTGCATAATTTCCTTTAATCTATGAGTTCTAAACGTTTCATTACCGCATCAACTTTTTGCGCGTTAAAGGGCTTAGCTATAAATTCTTTTGCGCCTAGCTCCCAGGTATTTTGCACTGTTTCAAAGCTATTGTGGCCTGAACACATAACAACATGTGCATGAGGGTGTTCGTTGTTAATCGACTCTAAAATTTCAATGCTTTCAGAATCAGGTAAATCAACATCTAAGAATATAACGTTGGGTGATTTTTCAATAAGCAGAGGTTTAGCACAATTAAAATTATCGCACTCAATAATGTCATCAAAACCTAAACCGGCTAATACTTGGCTTAAATCAGCGCGGATCTGTTTAACATCATCAATAATTAAAATTGGTTCGAGTGGGCGTACAAATTCCATATGAATACTTCAATGTTTTTTACGGCTTGTGCTTTAATATTAAGCTAAGCATTAAGGAACCTCAAGGTGATAACTATAATAGTTGTTTAAAGCCACTTAATGTCCGATACCGTCTAGTATTGGACTTAGCAAGCTTGAAGCTTTTAAAATAGAGCGCTGCTTATATATAGATATATAACTACCTATAATTTATATTATGTTAAATAAAATATATATGTACTTAAGCAAACTAACTATCGGCAATTACGTCACTTATAAACATGGTATTTTAGCCCTTTTATTCGCACATTATTTATTTATAGTAATATGCTCTACTTTATTAAATATAAAAACGCTGTAATGACATTTTAATCAATCAAACTATTTAGCTCATCAATTAATTGCTTAAGCTGTTTAGTTTTGTCGTTTAGCTTTTGCTGATACTTTTCAACTTTGTCATGATTACCTTGGCGCTTAGCTTTTTTAAGATCGGTTTTATATTCTTCAATTTCGCTATTGGTATCATCTATTTTTTGTTGTAACTCTGCTTTTAATTCATCCTGGGTGCAGTATTCGTTTATATTATTGAGTGCTTTATTAAGACCTGCAGCTTGGTGTGAATTACCTTGGCGTTTTGCAGTTAATAACTGGTGGTTAACTTCACAGGCTTTTTTCGCACACCCCGTTAAATCTGAACAATCATCTTTGGCCAATACGACTGTTGAACCGGCAAATAAAAAACTTATTGTAATACCTTTAATAATCGTCATTTTAGAGTTTTTATTATCTCGCATTGGTCATTATTCCTCTTTAATTAGTCGTTAGCGGCAAAATACAGATAACAGCCCTTGCAGCTCTTCATTTATAACATGTTGTTTTACAACATCTTGCATAGGAGTATTTGATACTTTGTTATTTAAAATACCCACCATTTTAGCGCTTTCTCCAGCACATAAAGCCTTAACACTGTGTACGCCTAATCTTATTGCTAACATACGATCCGCTGCAGATGGATTACCACCGCGTTGTAAGTGCCCTAGCTTAGTTACGCGCAAATCTATACTGGGATTAACGGTACTTATTTTCTCACATATATGCTCAACGCCAATTTCATCACCTTCAGATACCACCACAATAAAAGCATGCTCACTGTGATAATCACTAATTTTATTCACTAAATAAGTTATGTCTTCATCACTTTCAGGTATTAATATCGAATCGGCGCCAGAGGTTAAACCGGCATAAGTGCCAATATAACCAGAATCACGTCCCATTACTTCAATAACAAACACCCTATTATGTGATTCTGCAGTATCTCTAATATTATCAATACATTGCATTGATGTGTTTACTGCCGTATCAAACCCTAAGGTGTAATCTGTACCCGCAATATCATTATCAATAGTGCCTGGAATGCCTATATAAGGTATGTCAGTAATTTGTGATAACCATAAACACCCTCTAAATGAGCCATCTCCACCTATCACAATTAAAGCGTCAATATTATTATGTTCAATTGTGGCTAGTGCTTGATTTCTACCAGCATCACCTCTAAATCTTTCACTACGCGCTGTTTTTAACACAGTACCACCTAAGTGCATGGTTTGTTGAAGGCTTTTGCAATCAAGTGTCACTAAGTCATTATCAATTAAACCCTCAAACCCTTTTCGAACGCCCGACACTTTTATTCCATGTTGTTGAGCGGTTTTTACTATGGCAAATAATACGGTGTTCATCCCAGGCGCATCGCCCCCTGAGGTTAATACGGCAATGTGTTTAATTGGTTGCATCGGTTCACATCCTTCGACAAGCTAAACTTTAATAATTCATAATAGCTGTTTATGAGTAGGCTGTGTAAAGTAAGCGCAGTAAAGTTGATCTACTTAGGGTTTATTTGATTGTTTAATTAGTATGAAGGGAGCAGTTATAAATTGAAAAGTTGGTATGTTGCTTTTGCTTTTAAAACAACATACCGTAATTTTTAATGGAGAGCCGCTGTAAAAGGAATATTTTTACAAATTTCGGCTTCTATTGTTAGTAACTCGTCTAAGCGTTCGTCAACTTCTTGCTTATCAAAGTATTCGTAGGCGAGTTCGACAAATAAATTTTTATGTTTTTCTTCTGATTTAGCAATTGCGACATAAAAATCTTTTTCTTTTCCTTCAGGTAGTGCCTCGGCAACTAAAGAAAAACGTTCATGTCCCCTCGCCTCAATTACCCCACCTACTAATAGTCTGTCCATTAAAAACCCGTCACGACCATGCCTAAAGTGTGCACGAATTTGCTTAATGTATGGATCTTTTTTATCATCACCCAAATTAGTATCGCGTTCAATTAATAGCTTAAGCACTTGTTTAAAATGAATTAACTCTTCAAGAGCTAAGTCAGTCATGGCTTTAACTAATTTACGCTTATCCGGATAATGTGAAAGCATTGACATTGCCATGCCAGATGCTTTTTTTTCAGCAGCGGCGTGGTCTTGTAAAAAGGTTTCAAAGTCGGCTAAAACAACTTCGGTCCATTCAAATGGCGTGTGGTATTTTAATTCAAACATAGGGATACAATTTATAAAATAATGCGTGGATTTTAGCGTATTTAAAAATAAAAATCTTTGATCGCGATTTAAATTTAACTTTCATAAGGCAAAAACTTATCGATCCTCCCTTTCGCCGTCGACTCAATTTTTAATGGGTGCTTTATATCGTTCCATGCAGTGACTTTACCGCCCATGTTCATTTTATCAAAGCCAGCTAAGCTGCTGGTAATATTTAAAAACTCACATAGCTTATTAAAGCTCTCGGGATTTGCTATATCAATGGTCAAAAAATCATTAGGCCGGTCAGCAAAATAACTATTGGCACTATTAAAATGACTGTTATAACAATTAGTTAAATATTCATCCTGATTAATGTTTTCGAGCGAAAAATCACTAAAGGTATTTAAGTAGCAGCGCTTTAAATGAATATTAAAGCCGCCATCGGCTCGCGTTAAATTGGTATGCATACGCAGCAAAAGCTGTTTTATTGAAGGCAGCCACGCGCTAAGTTCTCGCTTTAAATATATAAATTTAGAACCTGGGTAATATTTATCTAATGTTTGATAATCGTTAAATACAGGTGTGTCTGCGATAGCCACCGCATTTTCAAAACAAGCGTTGGTGTATGCAGTATGGGCAGTGGGTATACCAAAATCTAAAAATGCATTACATACGCTAGTCGTCCCAGTGCGTGGTAAACCAATAATAAATATTTTTTGTGTCATGGCGTTTTAAATGTCTTTTTCTGAAAACCAAAGTGATGCATCATTAAGGGGTGTTAATGTGGGTAACTGATTGTTTTTTAATTTAATGATAATTTTATTTTTTATATCTGCATGCTCAATCGCACTGCGATGATAAGCCTTAAACAAACGATCAAACTCACCGTTTTTACGCATAATAGCTAAGCCTTTCTCAACCGCTTGCGCTATTTCGGGCTTTTCTTTACTAAAAAAGAAGTAGATAGCACTTGGGTATTGCAACAATAAGTGTGGCACTATCGTGAGGTTAGCACCGGCTTCATCTTTAAAGGTATTGAGCTCAGTTTCAACCTCTAACACAGAACGAGGAAATACATCACCTCGGCCTTTTATCAACATATTAAATAACGAACTATATTCGATTGATGTCGATACAGTTAAGCCGTTATCCTGCAGTATTTGTGTGTCAGGCCAATCATGCCCTTGAATAAAGTGTATGCTTTTAAAGTCGCTAAGGGTATTGATGTTTAATAAGGTATTCACTTTATCCTGTGTAGTTACCAAAACACGCCACCCATATAACCCCTTAAATATAGGCACTCTAACGGGTAGTAATTGTTGCTCACGCTGTTTAGAGGTCATGGTCCAAGCTACGTTTATTTCATCATTATGAAGAATTTGCTTTAACGATCGGCTCTGTGGCATCGAAATACTTGAGGGTTGTAATGTAAAATTTTCTCCGCTGAATTGCAGAGCTGTTCTTAATAGTACTAACGGGTATAATATTTCATCTTCACCACTGCGCATTGTTTTGGGGTATACAACATGCAAACTAGAAACGGTGTTTTTGCTATTATTTTCTATTGCCCATGCAAATGATGTCAGCGAACTGAAAAAATAAACACATGTAAAAACAATAGCTAACCGCATAATCGTTTATCTACTTAAAAGTAATAACACCGCGCTTACTATCACAATAGCAAAGGTGATCATCATGCTCAATCCACGTGCCTTTAAATTATTGTTAATAATGGCAGAACCATGAACAACACGGCTGATAAATAATAAACCGCCTAGCGCATGCACATAATGACTTGCTAACCCCTGATACTCCAATAAAAAAACTAAAATTAAGCTAATGGGCACGTACTCAATAAAATTACCATGCGCTCGGGTTGAACGTTCAAGCGCGGTATTACTGCCATTACCTAACGAAATCCCTTCGGCTTTACGTATTTTTATAACATTAACACTCAAATAAATATAATAAAGGGCCAATAAGGCCGCATAGCTAGATATGATCACAGTATAGTCCATTTAATTTTTCAGCAATAATAACACATAAGTTAAGCGGTAAATCAGTAGTTTTATCATGAACTATGCTAGAGTAATTTATACATTGGAATAGTAATAAGTAAGGATAATATGTATTTAAGAACAAAAATCACCAATCACTATCGTGAAATAATAAACAGTATTGGCTTTTATCCCTCACTCCTGTCTGTTGCGTTTTTAATTTTTGCTGTACTCACTATGTCTGTTGAGTATTTAGCCCCTATTGAGCAATTTAAATCATTAATCTCATTTGTATTAGTAGACAGTGCAGAAAACGCACGAACCATATTAAGCACCTTAGCTGGCAGTATTATTTCGTTAACCGTATTTAGTTTTTCTATGGTGATGGTGGTTTTAAATGCGGCCAGCGCTAGTTTGTCACCCAGAGTCGTTCCTGGGCTTATTACCCGTAAATCGCATCAAATGGTATTAGGGTTTTATTTAGGCAGTATTATTTATTCTATTATAATGCTCATTAATATTAATAAGTTAGATAACGGAAATACGGCAATACCCTCATTAGGGGTGCTCTTTGCATTAATTTTTGGTTTGATATCTTTGGGCTTGTTCGTTTTTTTTATTCACTCTATTTCAAAAGCAATTCAGGTTGATAACGTATTAAATGGTTTATTTAGACAAACCAAACAAGAGATCCAAGACATCATCAACAAACAAGGCGATAACCCCGTCGATAACTTTCCTGAATTTTCAAATTGGCATTCAATAAAAAGTACTACTGAGGGTTACTACAAAGGGGTTCACACAAATAAGCTGTGTGCTATTTTGGCTGAAGAAAAAATAGAACTTTTTATTACCGTTAAGCAAGGTTACTTTACCGTTAAAGGCTACCCGTTCTTAAAGTGTAATAAAGACATTTGTGAAAACGAAGAGTTAATAGAGAAAATCTTAGACTGCTTTATTTTTTATATAGAAGAATACATTAGCGATCATTACCGTTATGGATTAACCCAAATTTCTGAAATCGCTGTAAAAGCAATGAGCCCTGGGATTAACGATCCGGGCACAGCGGTTAAAGCTATTGATATGCTGAGTATTTTATTGATTGCTCGCCTAAAGATTAATGCGATTAACTACGCGTGTTATCAACCAGAAGAAGCCCCTTTGCTCTATTTTCATGAAACCAGTTTTGATGAATTACTGCACGATAACTTCACTCCTTTGCGTAATTATGCCAAAGCTGATGCCTATGTAATGACCAATGTTATTGAAGCATTTAAAAATATTTTGTTTATTGCCAACGAGGATGTTGAAGCTCGAAACAGTGTGTTTAATTATTTAGGTGCCATTGTTGATGATATTAATCAGCACATTTGTAATGAGTATGACCGACAAGAAATTAGAAATATGCTACAAGCAATAGTGCGAATTAGTGAGTTACAAGGTAAGCAGTTGGTGGCACGTTTTGAGCAGCACCGACCTATTAGCGAGTAAGCTCTGTAGAGCTATTTATTTTGCCGAGGGGCAAAGAGCTATCGCTCCTCGGCAGCGCCTAT
Organism: Pseudoalteromonas sp. SiA1; assembly: GCF_018732205.1. NCBI lineage: Bacteria > Pseudomonadati > Pseudomonadota > Gammaproteobacteria > Alteromonadales > Pseudoalteromonadaceae > Pseudoalteromonas > Pseudoalteromonas sp. SiA1. The sequence goes on from NZ_CP076084.1 coordinate 1,708,674, forward strand.
TTGGCATTGAAAGATCATCAAACCCTAATCTATATAATAAATTGCATAGCTTGACGCGCTAATTGTAATTTCACCCGCATGATAGGCATCAGGGACATAATTACCAGGTGCACTGTCTGCCATCATTACTTTTTCACTGCGCATGTACGGTGTAGATGGCATATCAAGCGGGGTTATAGACGCGCTATATAAGCCTTTTAACTCTACATCAAAGTCGTCACTTAGCTCTTTTGCCGCGACTTTGGCTTGTTTAATTGCCATTTTTTGTGCTTTTTTATGCAGCTCATCGTAGTTGCTAGCTAAAAATTGCGTTTGTCTAATTTCATTAATGCCATTATTAACTAAGCTCTGTAATAATTCAGGGTATTTATTAATTGCAGAGAGTTTAATAGTGAGCGTTCTTGATACTTTAAAGCCAGTAAACTCTTGTTTACCCGTTTCACGGTTATATTGATTATCGCGATAGATTGAGATTTGACCAGCATTAATATCGGCATCAGCAACGCCTATTTTTTTTACTAAACTAATTGCGTTGGCCATAGTGGTGTCGGTTTGTTTTTTTGCGGCAATTAAGTCTTTATCTATTTCAGTAATGCCCACCGTTAATAAAACATGATCCGGCATCGTCGTTAGTGAAGCTTCACCTTTAACATAAATATGCGGCTCTTCTGGGGCGTTGCTCGCATAAGCTGATGTACTGAGTAATGCGGCGGTTAAAATCGAAAGCGTTTTCATAAGTCTATCCTTTTAAATTTGATTGCCTCAGTTAACACCTTATGCGGTTAATTAAAGATGAACAAGTATAAAAAAACAGGCAAAAGCCTGTTTTTTTTAATCTCTACTGTAATTAAATGCTGCAACGCTTGTAGTTACGATATTTTGGTAACCAGTAGTTTTTGTCGATGGCTGCCCACAGCGCATCGTCTGAAATTTCAAGGGCTACGCCCTCTTCAATTGCTTTTTTAGCCACTGCAAACGCAATACGTTTACTAAGCGTTTCAATTTCAGTCAGTGCCGGTAGTAAGCTGCCTTTACCTGTATTAGCTAAAGGTGACGACTCAGCCAACATTTCGCTCGACATTATTAGCATCGCATCGGTAATACGCGTCGCTTTAGCGGCAATAACACCTAAGCCAATACCTGGGAATATGTAACTGTTATTACATTGTGGAATTGGGTAAGTCACACCGTTATAAACAACTGGGTCGAATGGGCTGCCAGTTGCAACAATTGCTTTGCCATCGGTCCATTTAATTACATCTTCTGGGTAGGCTTCTACTTGTTTAGATGGGTTACTTAACGGGAAAATAATTGGCGATTCACATTTAGCATGCATAGCGCGAATGACTTGTTCGGTAAATAAACCAGGTTGGCCAGATACACCAATTAAAATATCTGGTTCAGCACAGTGCATTACATCTAATAATGACGCGTATTCGCCGCTGTAAGTCCAATCTGCTAGGCAGCTAGTTGGTTGTGCAAGCATTTGTTGAAAGTCGCGTAAGCCTTGCATACCATCTGTTAATAAGCCAAAACGGTCAACCATAAAGACTTGGCTACGTGCCTGTGCTTCACTAATACCCTCAGCAACCATAGTGCTAACAATTTGTTCAGCAATACCACAGCCTGCAGAGCCTGCGCCTACAAAAACAACTTTTTGAGTTGATAATTTAGCACCTTTAACACGACATGCTGCTAATAAAGACCCCACAGTGACCGACGCAGTACCTTGAATGTCATCATTAAAGCTACAAATTTCATTACGGTAACGCTTTAATAATGGCATTGCATTAGGCTGAGCAAAATCTTCAAACTGCAGTAACACATTTGGCCAGCGACGTTTAACTGCTTTAATGAATAAGTCTAAAAACTCATCGTATTCGTCTTGTGCAATACGTTTATGGCGAGCACCCATGTACATTGGGTCGTTTAATAATTTTTCGTTATTGGTTCCCACATCGAGCATAACCGGTAACGTATAGGCTGGGCTAATACCGCCACACGCGGTATACAAAGAAAGTTTACCAATTGGAATGCCCATACCGCCAATACCTTGGTCGCCAAGGCCTAAAATACGCTCACCGTCGGTAACAACAATCACTTTTACTTTGCCTTTTGTGGCATTACGTAAAATATCGTCAATGTGAAAGCGATCTTCATAGGAAATAAATAAACCACGGGCACTGCGATAAATATCAGAAAACTTTTCACACGCATCACCCACCGTTGGGGTGTAGATAATAGGCATCATTTCTTCAATATGATCGCGCACTAAGCGGTAATAAAGCGTTTCGTTGTTATCTTGAATGGCGCGTAAATAAATGTGCTTATTTAAGTTGTCGTTAAAACTTGAGTACTGCTGGTAACAACGCTCAACTTGCTCTTCTATTGTTTCGTAACGAGGAGGAAGTAAACCAGCAAGATTAAAGTTTTCACGTTCTTTTTGGCTAAAAGCACTTCCTTTATTCAATAACGGGGTTTCAATTAGGCCTGGGCCAGAATAAGGAATATAAAGATAATTTGGATCGGTATTTGTAGTCATATTTCCAAGCTTTACTGAATCTTAAGTAATGATCTGCCATTATCATTGTTAAAGGCTAAATTGCAATGACATTTAAGCTTGTCAGACCATTGAAAATTTACAAATACAAGCGCTACTTTAGTATAAAGCCACTCATATTTGGTGAATATGTTAGCTGGCTGTTGTGAGTTTATAAAAATTAAAACGAGCATTAGACCAGCGTTTGCTGTGTGCAATGATTACAACAGTGTCAGTTATTTTTAGATTTGCTAATTTTTTACGTTAGTTAACATACTATTTTCAATCAAATAATCATTAACTATTAAGCTGTTACATAAATAACAGCAGGTAATACATTAGCTGCAAACCTGCTGTTGATTATACATGTTTTAGAATTTAAATGAGGCTTTATTATTACTTAAATCCGATAATGCCATCCCTTCCCTGCGAGGATCGGCGGCGCCATACAAACGGTTATTTTTAACTTCTACCGCATGCAGCCCAGAGTTTAAGTCAATCACGCGCACATCATGGCCGCGCTTTTTAAGCTTTGGTACCACCGCTTCAAGTGCAGTGCCTTTTTCAATGCTGGTGTAGTCGTTGCGATTAGTGGTACGCGGTAAATTAATGGCTTGTTGCGCGTTCAAATTCCAATCTAAAATGCCAATAACAACTTGCGCTACATAATCAATAATACGACTACCGCCAGGAGAGCCAACCACTAAACGTAAGCTCCCATCTTGATTAAATACCATCACGGGTGACATTGAGCTGCGCGGACGTTTATGGGCTTCTACTCTGTTAGCCACTAACTTGCCATTTTTACGCGGCGAAAGTGAAAAATCAGTCAGCTGATTATTTAAAATGAAGCCATTAACCATGACCGTCGAACCAAACGCCATTTCTATAGAGCTGGTCATCGAAACAGCATTGCCTTTGCTATCAACAATCGAGACATGTGACGTAGACGGAAGTTCAAAAGAGTCATCATTTGCGTAGCTTAAGTAATCAACTGGATCACCAGGAAATGCTTTTTGATCTTTTTCAGTGATTAATTTTGCGCGGGTGGCGATATAGTCTTTGTTTAATAACTCCTCGGTAGGGACTTGGGTAAAATCAGGATCGCCAATGTATTTATTTCGATCGGCAAACGCAATGCGCGATGCTTGGCTAAAGTAATGAATAGCCTCTGCGCTATTAGCTTTAATATTGGCCATATCTTTATGTTCAAGCAAGCCTAAAATTTGTAGCACCGCTACACCGCCACTACTAGGTGGTGCCATAGAGCACACTTTGTAAACGCGGTATTTAATACATACAGGGGCGCGCTCTTTGCTGGTGTAGTTAGCAAGATCTTGCTCAGATAATTTACCCGGTGCAATTTTTGATTTCTGCACTGCACTTACCATGGCTTTTGCATTATCACCTTTATAAAAAGCGTCAATCCCTTGTGAGGCAATGTCTTTGTATAAATTAGCAAGCGGCTGATTTTTTTTAATACTGCCTACTTTGATCACTTCACCATTGGGAAAAAAATACTCATTTATGACCGGCATACTCATAACACCCGGGTTTAACTGCCTAACGAGTAAACCATGTAATCGTGGAGATACTTCAAACCCTTGTTCAGCTAGCGCAATAGCTGGCTTAAATAACGTTGCCCATGGCAAGTTACCATATTGTTTATGGGCACTGGCAAACGCATGTAAAATACCTGGTACACCCACCGAGCGACCACCTACAACTGCTTCAATCCATTTAACAGCTTTGCCATGTTCATTTAAAAACAGGTTTTCATCGGCATTACTGGGGGCTGTTTCGCGACCATCAAAACTGGTGAGTTTATTGTTAGCTTTGTTGTAATACATCATAAACGTACCACCACCAATGCCTGATGATTGCGGCTCAACTAATGTAAGCACTAATTGGGTGGCAATTGCGGCATCAACGGCGCTTCCGCCTTGGGCTAAAATGGCCTTACCCGCTTGTGAGGCATAAGGATTTGCAGCCGCAACCATGTATTTATCGCCAGGTACTAACTGCTTTTGTACTACCCCTGTGGCGGCTTCTGGTTCACGGGTTTCAATTTGGCTTGCTTGCTGTGCAAATAAAGGAAAAGACAGTGCACTTAAAGAGAGAGCAAATAAAGAGTTGAGCTTAAAATTCATAATTACTGATTAAACTTAAATTGCATGGAAGATAATTGGCATCTTAAAGTTAAACAGGCACAATATGCAAAAATAAATATAAAAAAATGATCATTAAATGCTTAATTTACCCCTTCAGCCGCGTTATGTTTTACCCCCCTTGTGTTTAATTGTATTAAGTACGCTCTTAGCATGGCTTGGTATGAACAATGAGCTTGAGTTTAATCGCCCATTAATTGAACAAGGCCAACTATGGCGCTTATTTACGAGTCAATTTGTACATGCTAACTGGGTACACCTAGGTTTAAATTGTGCTGGTATCGCGCTTATTTGGTTATTGCACGGTGAATATACTACACCTAAGCAATACAGCTTTAATATTGCACTCCTTGCGCTTTGGTGTGGCTTGGGTGTTTATTGGTTTTGTCCAACAATCATTATTTATACAGGGCTGAGTGCGCTATTGCATGGCGTGATCGTGTGGGGGGCCATAAAAGATGTCACCGTCGGGCTAAAATCAGGTTATATCTTGTTTATTGGTGTATGGATAAAACTTATTCTTGAGCAAGTTAATGGTCCAAGCGCAGAAATAGGTCAACTCATTCAATCAACGGTGGCCGTTGATGCGCATTTAATTGGTGCAATTGGTGGGGTTATATTAGCTGTGCCGCTGGTTGTAAAACACATCAAAAACGATAATAAACACGGTTAAAAAAACGCCACATAAGTGGCGTTTTTATTTTTAGTCGATTAAAGCGTTTCTTTAAACAGTTTATAAATTCGACGGTATTCATCTAACCAGCTCGAAGGCTGAACAAAACCATGCGGTTCTACTGGGAAGATTGCTGTTTCAAAGTTTTCTTTTTCAAGTTCTATTAAACGCTGTACTAAACGCACTGAATCTTGAAAGAACACATTATCATCAACCATAGGCGCATTTATTAATAAATGCTTTTTAAGCCCTTCTGCATAATAAATAGGTGAACTACGCTCATAGGCAATCGGGTCAACATCAGGGTGATTCAAAATGTTAGCCGTATAACCTGTGTTGTAATGAGCCCAATCAGTCACTGGACGAAGCGCTGCGCCTGATTGAAACAAGTCTGGTGCGGTAAATAACGCCATGAAGGTCATAAACCCACCATAAGAGCCACCGTAAGTCCCTACCGCTTGGGTATTAACATTGGCATTATCCGCCATCCATTTTACGCCATCGGCTAGATCTTGTGTTTCAGGTGTTCCCATTTGGCGATAAATAGCCGTTCGCCAATCACGACCATAGCCTTTAGATGCGCGGTAATCCATATCCATTACTACATAACCTTCATCTGCTAGTAATGAATGGAACATAAATTCACGGAAGTAGCCAGACCACCCCATGTGTGAATTTTGCAAGTACCCTGCACCGTGGTTAAAAATAACCGCTTTGCGGGTTTTGCCTGTTTCACCCTCTTGGTAATCAGCGGGGTAATAGACTTTGGCGTATATGGGCTGATCTGTATGACTTGATGGCACAGCAACAATTTTAGGCGCTGTTAGTTTTTTAGCTAAAAACGCATCAGATACCGTATTGGTTAAACGAGTCGCGGTTGTGTTTGCTTTAGCCTCTGCCACATAAAGTTCAGTCGGCATAGTGATTTTAGAATGTCTAAGTAATAACTTAGATTTATCAGGGCTTAAGGTGTAATCCGTCATACCGTTTAAGTCGGTTACTTGCTCACTAACACCTGTTTGTGGATTAACGCGGTATATTTCGTAAAGACCCGGATGCTCAACATTCGCTTTATAATAAATAGCACTATTGTCATCAGTAAGCGTTAAGTCAGACACTTCAAACTGACCTTGTGTTAAAGCCGTAGCCTTGCCATTTAAAGGCTTTTTATAAAGCTGACTGTACCCCGACTCTTCCGATAAATAATACAGCGTGGTTGAATCATTTAACCAACCAAAGTCGTTAAACGCATACGCAATCCACGCATCGTCATGTAAACGGTGTTGAGATACGAGTTTGTTATTTTCAAAATCAACGGTGGCCAACCAACGATCTTTGTTATCCCACGCTTCAAGCATAATCGCCACTTGGCTGCCATCATCGTTCCAGCTGATAGGCGATTGATCCCATCCCCAGTCTGAAATTACATTAATGCCACGCGGTTGCTTCTTAGACTTATACGTTTTGCCTTCACGGGCATAGTTTTCTTTTTTAACCTCAGCGAGTACATCTTCATCAAAACCAGGCAAGGTATTAAACCCTAAAGTAGTTTGGCTTTGATCTGCAAGGTTAATATAAACAATTTCAGAAGTTTGCTCTTTAGCGTCAGCCACACGACGGCGAACTTTTTTAGGCTCTATAGTCGCATCATCAGTGATGTAGTTAGGCATAATATCGCCTTCACCACGCCATGAACTTTTTTCTTGAACAACCACAATTAACGCGTCGCCATTTGGAGAAAGCTGGGCTTCATCAACCGTGTTGCCATCACCTAAATAGTAATGCGTGTTGGCAATTGAGCTATTTTGGGTTTTAACTTGCTCATTTCGCGCATACTTGTCTTGTTTGTTTTTATGCTGCAGTGCAATGTAATCAATCAGCTTATGTTGTTCTTTGGCAATATAAGTTGTTGGCTCTTTTACGCCTTGTGGTTTGTCAGCCAGTTTTAAATTAGCAATTTCACGGGTTAAACCTGTGGTTAAATCTACTTTAAAAAAGATATTACCTTGGCGATACGCTAAGTTACCATCGTTTAAAAATTGTGGTTTTGACTCGGTGGCTGAGCTTTGCGTAATTTGCTTAATTACGCCTGACTGTACGTTTTTAATAAATATGTTGCCTTCAAACACATAAGCTTGAAGTGATTTATCGTTAGAAAAAACAGCTTTACTTGAGCCTACGCTGTGAAGCTGATTTAAAGCCACTTGCTCTGCTGTTTGAGCGTTTACAGCTTGAGTGAATAAATCTCTTAGCTCACTACCTTGTTGTTTTCGCGCGTAAATAACAGTACTTGAGTCAGCACTCCAAAATGCACCTTGCGGTTGACGTCCAATCCAATCAGGGTGAGCCATCGCTTGTTCAAGCGTAATTTTTGAGACACCCATGTCTGCAGGTGTGTTAACAACACTTGCAACCTTGGTATTTGTTTGAATAGCTGAGTCATTAGAAGTGGTGGCGGTTGCTGTACAGCCCGCTAACATAATACTTGACGCAACAGCCATTGCAACAAGTGTTTTAGAAGATGAAAATTTAAAAATCATAGTGCTTCTTAACGGTTATTATAATTAACCGTATTTAAGCAGAAGCACCTTTATAATTGCAATTATTTAAGATAAACAACGCTGATATCGGGGTGAGTAACCCGTTTATTCAACCGTTAAATCAAGCCATACCATACGGTGGTCACTTGATGCGTTTCTATCTTTGATTAAACGGTACAATTCGCTTTGTTTTTTCGGCCAAAATACGCCACCATCTTTAATGGTTAGTCCATAATTTGAAGGCAGAACGTAATCAACGCGTGCCTGCCAGTTAGCAGTGTAATTTTTAGCATAAGCTTGTGGGTATTGCTCTTTAGCGCCCTCACTGGTTGGAATAAAACCGGCATTAATCATCGGGCTTTTAAGTAACTGATCTGTTGTATTTGTGCGCTTTTTATCGCCCTCAGGGGCGGCATTTAAGTCACCTAAAATCACAAAGCGTGATTTTGCTGCAAGGCCGCCCTTTTTACCGTTATCGTCATACAGGTAACTTTCGTTATTAACGTAATCAGCAATTAATCTAATTTCATCATGATTACGAATGCCGTTTCTGTCTTCATCACCATCAAACACAGGCGGCGTAGGATGCGAGGCTAACATGTGAACTACTTTATCATTTACTTTTACCGGTATATCCCAAAACGATTTAGAGCTTAAACGTAAAGCATTCCATTCTTCTTCGTTATACCAATTTGTATTGGTTTTTGGATCTACCGGCATTTTCACATTCGGTAAATCTTTGTGCTTAAACGTTTGCAGGGTTCTGATGTTGTCAAAATCAATGGGGTAACGAGACAAAAACGCCATTGCGTAGTGGCCTTCAAAAAATCCAAAACCTTGCGCATCGCCCATCACACAATTTTTTTTGCCATCGTTGTCTAAATCAAACTCTGTGGCTAAGCCTGTGTTAACTGGTGCAATGTAAACATAAGGATAATCGATAGCCGCTTGATCGTTTTGCCCTACATTTAAGTAATGGGTTTTAAAGTATTCTATCCCTTGTGATTTAGGGACGTAGTCAAATTCATTTAAAAGCACCACATCTGGACGAACGCGTTGAATTATTTCAGCAATATTTTTAATTTGCTGGTGGTCAGAGCGCAGCGCGTTAACTAAGGCATCGCTTTTTACTTTTTCATTTTTAGCGGTGTAATTGGTTGCATCCATACTGACATTAAACGTTGCGACCCGTAATGACTCTGCGTGAACATAGCTTGCTGAAACCAGTGACAATAAAAAGCCACCAATAATTTTAATACCGAGATCATGTCTCATTATATGAATCCATCTATAATTAATAATAAAATAACACTGCTAACCACGATCCAAAGAATCACAGCCATTAAAAACGGTTTAATTCCCGCTTGCTTTAGTACCGATAACGACAAACCACTACCAATTAAAAACAGTGTCATCACTAGTATTTGCTTCGCTGCAATGTTTATCAACTCCCAATAAGATGAAAGCGACGGCACATAGGTATTAATTAATGCGGCTAATAAAAAGCCTACAATAAATAATGGAATACTCGCCTTTTCATCTGAGCGCATAAACACACCCGCAAGCGTAGTGTATGGAATAATCCACATAGCACGAGTAAGCTTCACTGTTGTTGCTATGCTCAGTGCCACTGCACCATAAGTAGCCGATGCACCTACCACGCTGCTGGTATCATGAATTGCAAGTGCAGCCCATAATCCAAACTGCTCTTGGGTTAATTCAAAATAGTGCCCAATTGCAGGGAACAATAATAACCCTACACCATTGAGTAAAAATACGATACCTAGCGCCACAGCCACTTCATGATCTTTGGCTTTTATAACCGGTGCCATGGCCGCAATAGCGCTACCACCACAAATAGCGGTTCCAAAGGAAATTAACACGCCTGTGTTACGATTAAGTTTAAACACTTGAGTTAAAATTTCGCCAAGCCCAATTATGGCAGTAATACTGACAATTGTTAACACTAAAGAGCTGCGACCAACCTCAATTACCTGATTAAAATCAACAGCAAACCCCAGCCCCATAACCGCCAACTTTAGCATCCATTTACTGGCCTTTTGTGATAACTCAGCAAACGGGTTACCCAAGGTAATCGCAAATAACGCCCCCATAACCAAGGCACTACCAGCGCCAATAAATGGAGTGATGCACAAATCCAGTAATATTATAAATACAGGTTTATGTAATTTAGCGATAATCATAACGTTAAGCGCGAATGAGTTTATTAGTCAGTTTATGGACAACGGGGGCAACAAATATAACCGTTGGAAAGGCAATACAAAAGGCAAATAACCACGCTTTAAGCCAGATAGATACGATGTTATCGACCATACCAACATTAAATAGAGAAATAACTAACGACATAAAACCTGACATGAAAAGTGCCATAAAAAAGGCAAACACAATAGTACGAAACTTTGGATGGATCATTGAAAAGAACCTTTAGAAGGTAAAGCGATATATTGAAGTTAAGTTCAATTTATCGCTTTGTTTTTTAACTTATAATAGCGATTTGCTGGTAGCTAATACACCGGGGTAATCTTGCTCTGGTAAACACATTGCGAGTTCACCAAGGCGTTCACCTAATTGCTGTAAATTATCAGCAGATACATTAATGTGGCCCATTTTACGACCAGGTTTTACACTTTTACCGTACCAATGGCTGGTTACATCTGCTGTTTTTAACACATCAGTAGGGATTTGTGCTTGGCCTAATACATTTATCATAGCAGTCGGTTGCTTAAGTTGCGTACTACCTAAAGGTAAGCCGGCAACAGCGCGCATATGGTTTTCAAATTGCGAGCAATGAGCACCTTGTTGCGTCCAATGGCCTGAGTTATGAACTCGCGGCGCAATTTCATTAACCAGTAATGTACCTTGCACATCAAAAAACTCAATGGCGAGTACACCCACATAATTAAGCTCATTCGCAATTCGGGTAAATGCCGTGATTGCTTGTTGTTCTAGTTGGCTATTATTGTTTTTACCTGCAACCGAAAGCGTTAACACACCCTCGGTGTGCTCGTTTTCAGTTAATGGATAAATAGCAACATGGCCGTGTTTATCGCGCGCACCAATAATAGAGACTTCACGATCAAACGGGATCATTTTTTCTGCAATTATGGTATGCGGAGCGTGCTCAGTGCCTGATGCAATAAAATCAGCCATTTCAGCCCAAATTTGCTCAATTTGATCGTCTGATTTTAAACGCCATTGGCCTTTACCATCGTAACCCGCTTGGCATGTTTTAATGACTAATGGCTTACCAAGTGTTTGAACCGCGAGTTCAAGATGCGCTTTTTCTGTAATTAATTGATATGGCGCGCATGCAACAGCGGTTTTATCTAGGAGCGCTTTTTCAAGCGCACGGTCGCCACCGGTTTTAATGGCTTGTTTGCCCGGATAAAACTTATTGCTATTACAACACTGTGTAAGTACATCATCTGGAATATGTTCAAACTCGGCCGTAATAGCATCAGCGTTTTCTATCGCTTGTTCGAGCGTTGTTGGGTACACTTCGTTTGTAAGCGGATGTACAATCTTTTTGCTGCCTACATCATAAGCAACCACATTTAAATTAAGCGGTGCACCAGCTAAGCTCATCATTCGTGCTAGCTGCCCTGCCCCTAAAATTAAAATATTCATGATCACTCTGCAGGATTTGGGTTAGCTAAAACAGTCTCAGTTTGTTCTTTACGGAACGCTTCGATTTTTGCGAATATTTCTGGGTTTTGACAACCTAAAATTTGTGCCGCTAATAAACCTGCGTTTGCAGCACCGGGCTCACCAATAGCAAGGGTACCTACCGCAACACCTTTTGGCATTTGGCAAATAGATAACAGAGAGTCTACACCGTTTAGCGCTTTAGATTTAACGGGTACGCCTAAAACTGGCAGAGATGTAAACGCTGCCGCCATTCCCGGTAAGTGCGCCGCGCCACCTGCGCCTGCAATAATAACTTTAATACCGCGTTCTGCGGCTGAACTTGCGTAATCGGCAAGTAATTGAGGAGTGCGGTGGGCAGAAACCACTTTAGTTTCATACTCAATGCCAAATTTTTCTAGCATAAGGGCGGCGTGTTCCATGGTTGGCCAATCTGATTTAGAACCCATAATAATGCCAACAGTCATAAATACTCCTCAGTAATGTATTTTAAAAATAGCGGACTTATGTCCGGTTTTATGGCGGGTATTATATACTTAAATGCTGCACTAATGCGACCAGCAGGCAATAAAAAAGCCATGTTAAACATGGCTTTTTTTAAACAGCGAAACAATCAGCAATTAAGCTTCTTTACTCGCTAAATATTCTGAGTAGTTACCTCTAAAGTCGATAACTTTACCGTCTTTAATTTCCCAAATACGAGTGGCAACTGATGATACAAACTGACGGTCGTGTGACACAAACATCAAGGTACCTTCATACGCTTCAAGTGCTAAGTTAAGCGCTTCAATTGATTCCATATCCATGTGGTTGGTTGGCTCATCCATTAATAAGATATTTGGTTTATGCATCATGATTTTACCAAACAGCATACGACCTTGCTCACCACCAGATATTACTTTTACTGATTTTTTTATATCGTTTTGTGAAAACAACATACGACCCAAGAAGCTACGCACAACTTGCTCATCGTCGCCCTCTTGTTGCCATTGCTCCATCCACTCAAACAAATTCATGTCTTTTTCAAACTCATCGGCATGATCTTGTGCATAGTAGCCAATGTTTGCATTTTCAGACCATTTAAACTCACCGCTTTTAGGCGCTAAACGTCCTGCTAAAGTGTTTAATAATGTTGTTTTACCCACACCATTTTCACCAATAATAGCAATGCGTTCACCTACTTCAACCAAACCCTCAAGGCCTGAGAATAAAGTTTCTTCAAAACCTTGCGATAAGCTAGTCATTTCTAGTGCGTTACGGAATAACTGCTTTTCTTGTTCAAAACGAATAAATGGCGACTGACGTGACGACGCTTTTACTTCGTCTAATTGAATTTTATCAATTCGTTTTGCACGTGAAGTGGCTTGCTTTGCCTTTGATGCGTTGGCAGAAAAACGCGATACAAACTGTTGAAGCTCTGCTATTTGGCTTTTCTTTTTGGCGTTTTCACTTAATAAACGTTCGCGTGCTTGAGTAGCTGCAAACATGTATTCATCGTAGTTACCCGGGTAAATACGTAGTTCACCGTAGTCAATATCGGCCATGTGCGTACATACCGAATTTAAAAAGTGACGGTCATGCGAGATGATGATCATGGTACAGTCACGTTGATTCAATACATCTTCAAGCCACTTAATTGTATAAATGTCCAAGTTATTGGTAGGCTCATCGAGCAGCATGATATCAGGGTCTGAAAACAACACTTGAGCTAGAAGCACACGAAGTTTAAAACCTGGTGCAATTTCTGACATAGGTCCGTAGTGCTGCTCTGTAGCAATACCCACACCTAATAGTAACTCACCCGCTTTAGATTCAGCCGAGTAACCGTCCATTTCAGCAAATTCAGTTTCAAGATCGGCTACTTTCATGCCGTCTTCTTCACTCATTTCAGGTAGGCTATATATACGGTCACGTTCTTGTTTGATATCCCACAATTCTTTATGACCCATAATCACGGTATCAATAACAGAATATTCTTCGTAGGCGAATTGATCTTGGTTTAGTTTAGCAACGCGCTCATTTGGATCAGTACTTACGTTACCCGAAGATGGTTCTAATTCACCACTAAGGATTTTCATAAAGGTCGACTTACCGCAACCATTAGCACCAATTAAACCATAACGGTTTGATTCGCCAAATTTAGCTGAGATATTTTCAAATAACGGTTTAGCACCAAATTGCATGGTGATGTTAGCTGTACTAATAATAGCGCTACCCTCCAAGGGAGACTGAAGTATTTAAATTGCGCGCAGTTTAAACCAAATCACCGTTTTTTTCTATGAAAGTTTATAGCACCAAACTCAAAGTAAAAGGTGGCTGTTTATTAACTATAAAAGCAATTAAATAGCCAAAGTACTGGGCGAGTAAATGTGCTGAAAAGGTGAGTAAAACTCATTATTGTACTGTTGATGCAGTAAAAAAATGTTTAATAAAAAAACAACTAGCATAAAACCCTTTATAAATTATTTAATCGCGTTTACAGGCGACTTGGTCGCATTTTACTTTTATTAACAATTAATACGGCTATATTAACGTTTTTTATAGTATTAGAGTTTTAGCTCTACCCATGCCGACAGGCGCAACTATGAAAAAAATTCAACACTCCCTCTCCTGCATTTAAGCCAAATGTCTTATTCCAAAATTAAATGGCAGTTTATACGGCTACAAAATAAAAACAGCATTAACTTAAAATGAACAAGCTGCGTGTTTTATGCTAATTGTCATTGATAATTTTTCACTTTTGAGCCTTTTATTGCTTTGCTAGTCTGCACGACTTCGAATTTAGTAATTATAAAAACGTCTTTAATTTAGGCAAGGCACACACAATGAAAAGAAAATTAGTATCGCTAGCAATTGCGGGTATTTTAGCTGCTCCAAGTGTTTCAGCAGTAGAAGTGTTTAAGGATGAAAAAAATACAGTCGCAGTAGGCGGATATATTGATGCGCGAGTGATAAATACTCAAGGTCAAAACGAAATCGTCAATGGTGCCTCACGAATTAATTTTGATTTTAAACGCCAACTAAAAAACGGCTGGGAAGCAATGGCTTTAGTTGAATGGGGTGTCAACCCTGTTGGCAGTAGCGATATTGTATACAACAACCGTTTTGAATCTATTCAAGATGAGTTTTTATATAATCGTTTAGGTTATGCAGGACTTAAACACGATAAATACGGCCAAATTACGATTGGTAAACAATGGGGTGCGTGGTTTGATGTTGTGTATGCTACAAACTACAGCTATGTATGGGATGGTAACGCTGCCGGTGTTTACACTTACAACAAAGACGATGGTGCAGTAAATGGTACTGGTCGTGGTGATAAAACACTGCAATACCGTAATAGCTACAACGACTTTGACTTTAGTGTTCAAACTCAGTTAAAAAACAGCGCTTTTTATACTTGTGATGTAAGTAATATTACAGAATCACAATGCCAAGCAAATTTTGAGTCTGGAGATGCTGCTGCACAACAAGTTGAATTTAACTATACGTTTGGCGGTGCAGTAACCTATAACGTGACTGATAAGCTAAAACTGACCGCGGGTATTAACCGCGGCGAGTTTGAATTAACGTATGGCGACGGAACAACCCGCTCTGTTGACGATTTAATTTATGGTGCAGGTGTTATTTGGGGCAATATTGATGCGCCAGGCTTGTATGTAGCCGCTAATATCAACAAAAACGAAAACCACGATACAGATAACATAGGTCGTTTAATTAAAGATGCGATTGGTATTGAAACATTTGTGTCGTATCGCTTTGATAACGATTTTAGACCATTCATTGCCTATAACTTATTTGATGCAGGTGATGACTACGTAATTCAACCAAACTTTAATGCCGATCCTAACGATGTATTTAAGCGTCAGTTTGCAGTTATTGGTGTGCATTACTTAATTGACCAAGACACACAACTTTATGTAGAAGCACGTAAAGACTTTGGTGATTTTGAAAGTAATAATAAACAGCAGCAAGCGCTAATGGAGCAATCGGAAGATGACGGTATTGCTTTTGGTTTTAGATACGTTCTTTAATATCAGTTGAGCTTTCAAGCTTAAAATCACAAAGCTAAACTTAAAGCCCTGCAAAATAGCAGGGCTTTTTTTCGATTTGTTTAGTTGAAGCTTGAGCTATTTTTTCTTAAATGCTTTTTTTAACGCACGCGTCCCCTCTGTTGGCCCTAGAATAAGCCATAAAAAAGCAACCCCTCCTGGGACTAAAACTGCTTTTAATATTGGCCCTAGCAAATAAGAATAAAAATAAATTAGTGGAATAAAAAGTACATAACCAATAACACGTTTGATAAACTTCATGTAACATCCTTATAAAAATGAGCGTGCTCACAATATTAATTGAGCACGCTCAATTAATCAAATAATGATTTAGCCCTTTTATTTAACAAACAAGTAAAGCATTGAAATATAATGAGTAAAAAAGAAAAGACACGCGATAAAATTTTAGCTTCAGCATGGGAATTATTTTTGCTGCAAGGTTACGATCACACATCAACAAGAGAAATAGCAGTTGCAGCCAATGTTGCTGTAGGTACAGTGTTTAGTCATTTTGAAAATAAAATTGATTTATTGATGGCCGGTATGCAACAACAAATAGCCGTTATTATTAACCAAGCAAAGCAGTTAGATACGCAGCACTCCCCTCGCTTAAAGTTACGTCATTACGCTCATCCGCTTTATTCTTTTTATTGTGAAAATAGTGAATTTAGTAAGCTATTAATTAGCGACATCATTTGGAGAACGTCTTTTTTTAAAGCGCAGATGGATGAATTTAAACAACTGCTTTTTAGTGAACAACCAAAGTTTGATGAAACAAAAGCAAGCGTAATGATGGACTGTTATTTTATGACCTTAATAGATGGGTTAAACGATCCCTTACCAAATGCTGAAAATATGCTTAGACAGTTAAGTAATAAAATAGCGCTTTTGTAATTAAGTCGTAAACGTATAAACCGGTGCTGATATAAATAAAGCACCGCCCACCTTTTTTGTTATTTAAATTCTTTATTTAACGATCCAGATAGCCAAACTCAATAAGCGTTATAAACCCACCACTCCACTTATGACTAAATTGATAATTTATATTACGCCATTGCTAAGATTACATTTAAACACAATTAAGTATGATGTGTTCTTACGTGTGTTACCTTACATCCACCAGCCATTTACACCATAAAATAATTTATAGCAAAACGGCTTAACTGTACATATATACAGTTAAGCCGTTTTACTAGTACTACTCTCAATTAAAGTTTAACAATATTATTAATTAATAAATTCATCATAGGCCATTAAAGCCCCCGTAATACTCAATGCTGGATTATCATTATGCTTTGCATCAGGGTTTACTTTACTGCCCCACACTAACCAGTTACTAGTATGGCTTACTAAACTTTGCTCCAAGTTATTATACGCCTCAAGCATTAATTTATGCTCAGCCCCGCCAACAGTAAAATATAATAAGGCGGGTCTATAGTAGCTCTGTGTTTTAACTTGTAAAAAGGTATTAAGATGATTTACTACGGTCATATCGTCATACCAAGCCGCAGGGCTAAATGCAAAGTAACCATTAAATAGCATTGGTTTGGTATGCAGCGTATATAAAGTAAAACTGCCCCCTGCCGAAAATCCCGTTAATATACGGTTTTCAGTTAACCTGTAGTTAGCCTCTAAATAAGTAAGTAGCTCTTGCTCTATAAAAGCTAAAAACAAATCAGCTTTACCAAAAATTTCTGGCGAAGTTTCATGTTTAGGTCGAGGATTTGTATTTACGTCCTTCCTTGCATAAGGTGGTACAAGATCACGATTTCGGGTATCAGTAAAAAACTGATTAGGTATAGCAACTAAAATAGCCTCATTTAATATACTTTCAGTATTTAATGCTTTTAGCGCTTTATCCCAATTAGCTAAATTAAAATTACCATCTGTTTTTATAATAAGTGGATACGCTTTATTTTTATCAAAATCATCGGGGAACCTTATAAATACCTTACGAGACTCATTAAGCACCTTTGAATCTAGGGTTACATCAACAAAATCTGATACATCATTTTTGTAATAACTAAACCCAATTGTTGTAACCCCAAATACACTAACAGCAAGCAACACATTTAAAATAATCGCTTTTTTATTCTCATGCGTCACCCATTTTAGTTAATTGCTTATGCCAAATACCATTGTTTAATTGCTCGTTTAACACAAACCCAAGCTTAGTCAGTAAATTATAACTACGAACGTTATGTCCGTGAATTTCTGCATATAATTGCTCTATCTTTAATACACTCGGTATCTGGCTTATAAAACCGCGCAGCACTTCTTGCATTAAACCTTGCTGCCAATAAAAAGGATCGAGTTCGAAGCCCAAATAAGCACTTTGGGTTTGGCTATTTATGTTATATAAACCACAGGTACCAATTAGGTCGCCAGATATATTATGTTCAATCGCAAGCCGAACACCTTCACCTTGGTAATAACTCGAGATATCATCTTGAATTAGCTGCTTAATATGCTGTTTATTTAGCGGGGTTTTATAATCGTTAAACTCATAAACGAGTGGATTATTTAAAATAGTTAATAGCGCTGCGCCGTGTTTGTGGGTAATTAAACGTAAGGTAACGCGGGGTAATTTTATAGTTTTAAACATGCCTACGCCAAATAAAGTAAACGCGCTTTAAATAGCACTTTATAGAGCGTCATTATTAACTTACCATACCGTATTCACAAGCATTAATTGAGATAAACTATGAGTGACAATTTTAAAGTAATACAACCAACTACTACTGTTTACTGCCCAAAACGTGGTGAAGGTTGGACCCTTACCGGCATTACTAATATTAACGAGTTCACATCGGTTATGTTTGATGGTGTACGTTACACCTTACCAGCGAGAGAAATTGTAGAGCAGTTGTTGCCTAACCAATTAGCGCGTGAACAGCAAAATAGCTAAATTAAAGAAAATTTATCACTTAACCATATGTAAACAGTTTTCTGGTAATGGGCTTAAGTTTTGATTTTCTGGGGTATTAGCAGCAACTTTAAAGCCTAGCTTTTTATAAGCCGATACTGCTGCTAGGTTGTTTTTATAAACAAACAATGAGCAATCATTAACATTTAAGTTTAATTGCCCATGTTTACATAATGCTTTAATTAGGGAGGCTGCAATTCCCTCCCCCCTTCGTATAGGGTTTACTATTAAACGCGCCAAATGACATTTGTTTTTTTGTTGATAATATTGCCCAAAAGCGAGTAATACGTTTTGTTGTCCAACCAATACAAAAGAAGTCGAGACATCAAGGTTTAAGTCTTCAATAAAAGTCTGCGCCGTAAATGGGTACCTAAAGTAAGGGCCAGCCCATTGAGTTATGTCATGTTGATCATTAAACCAACTCATTAGCTCGATAATATGCGTATTATTAAGTGGTTGTAATGTCATTCGCCTTGTTGATTCCTTCAAAACGCGTCATCTTCACTGTATACATTTACATTAAGTTCGTCGTTATCTTCAAATACAACAAACGAAATCGGCTTACAACACACTTGGCAGTCTTCTATGTATTGCTCATCAATATCAGCCACATCAATTAATACTTCTATGGTTTCGCCGCAGTAAGGACAACTAATTGACTTTTCGGTTAACTGGTTCATGATTTCCCTTTTCAAATTTACATAAGGTTATAATTTCACTTTAGTAAACAACCTTATATATGACAATGCTCGTAGAGTGACTTAATAATTCAAATTTAAACAGCGTTAGCTAAGATATTGTTTAACTTAGATAAATCAATTAGTTTATATTGATCTTGCTTTAAAAAATAATCGCATTGCCAACGCTGAGTAACTTTAGCTGAATTACTAAATGCGCCAGTCCCTTTTAATGCTCTGCTTTCGCTCCAAGGTGGAAACACTCTAAAAGCTGTTTTACCCTTAGAGTTTAAAGAGCTTACTATGCCCTTTTTTAGTAATACATTTACGGGGAACATGAACAAGCCTCGTTCAATATTTGTAACTTGGCTGTTCGTAGAGGTTAAACCTTCGCTAGTAACCTCTACGAGTAAATAGTCAAACTCATTGGCAAATGGAATTGGTTTAGAATTACTCAAATCCGATGGGCGTTTCCATAGTGCTAAAAAAGCGCCAGGTCTGTCGGGTGTAACTTTAGCTTTTCTGTAAATTATACGTTTTTGGTTTAAAGTAAATGCATAGCCATGGTATTGGGCATTTTGATTATGAGGTATCAACTCATCAGCGTTTGGTAGTTTATACCCTGAGGGAGCAAAGTTGTTTTGTAAAATGATTAATAATTCATCATGCAAATGATCATTCGTCATTAAACTTTTCATATTTCGCATCCGTTTTATATAAAGTGAGCTCAACCCGTTAAACAGCTTTGTAATGAAAGAGTTTTTAAAGTTAGCGGGTCTTACTATACAAGTATTTATACATAACTAAAGGTGAACATTTTTATGAAACACACATTAGCGCTAGCATTGACCTCTATGGGGATTTTGTTTAGCTCATTAACGTACGCTAAAACTGAACAAGCTATTTTAGCCGGTCGCTGCTTTTGGTGTATGGAAAGTGACTTTGAAAAACTCGAAGGTGTAACCGATGTGATCTCAGGGTTTACTGGTGGTGAACTTAAAAATCCAACCTACAATGGTAATCACCAAGGCCACTACGAAGCTGTTCTGGTTACCTACAACACTAATGTATTAAGCTATCAAGATATTTTAAACCATTACTGGGTGAATATTGATCCTTTTGACGCAAAAGGTCAGTTTTGTGATAAAGGCCCAAGCTATCGTAGTGCGATTTTTGTTGCTAATGAGCAACAGCGACAATTAGCTAAGCAATCTAAACAAGCGGTAGTTAACGAATTTCCTGAGCAAACGGTAGTAACCCCTATTCTTGATGCTAAAACCTTTTACCCTATAAAGGGCGATGAAAGTTATCACCAAGATTATTACAAAAATAACCCTATTCGTTATAACACCTATCGCTGGCGTTGTGGCCGTGATAGTCGCCTGGAAGACATTTGGGGCGATAGAGTTACCCACTGAGTTTATAAACCAAAAGGCTGCAAAAATTGCAGTCTTTCTAATATTTAAGCAAAGTAATAGCAGACTAATTATTTATTCTATTCTCAAAGCTGCAAGCCCACTTAAAAATTCATTTTTTAAGACGGTTAAATAGGCTTCCTATCATGACGATTTCTTTTTTATAGGAAACACCTTAAACCAAAATGCCATTTCAAAAACAAAGCCCGCAATAATAAAAATAAATAAGCCAGTAGTGCTACCATAAGAATAACAGGCAATAGCAGCAATAATTAATGCAGCTAAAATCAACCATTTTATAAACACATTCATCTTTAATACCTTCAGTTCTGTTGATTTATCGTGGCAAATTCCATTTAGGTAATCAGATCCTATGCATCATGATTATTTCCCAAAAAAGTGTGTCTAGCGTAAATACTCGTTTATTGTTTGTCTATTAAAACGTATCGTAAAATGTTACGCATTGTTTCTATTGAGTTTTATTTTCAAAAACGCGTTATTTGCAGAATCTTTAATTACTAATACCTCAAGTAAGTACACCTTCGCTCACAATAATATATTAAATGTTCTAATACAAAGGTAAATTTTTTGTTGCCACAAAAGGGACTAATGAGTACTTTAATTAAATAATTAGTTTTATAACTTTAACTAATTATTAAGTACTAGATACAATTTCATGTCTTAAATTTATACAGGAGATTTACCTTGCTTGATATCATCGCGCTTTTTATAAAAGTAAATCATTACAAAACATTTAATGAAGCGTCAGTAAAGTTAAATATTCCTTTACCCACTTTACAAAGAAAAATAAAAAAACTTGAAGAAGACTTATCGTTAGCGTTGTTTTATCGTGAAAAAGGAAGTTTGCGATTAACAGAACCTGGAAAGAGTTTTTATAGCCACTGCCTAGCCCATGTAGAAGGTTTACAAACTACGCTGTGCAATTTTAAGAATTTCAGTGAAAATAAAGTGAGTAAAATTAAACTAATAGCGCCGCAAAACTTTATAAAGAGTGTGTACTTCTCAGGCGTTATAAATCAATTCACATTACTTTATCCAAATATTAAGATTCATATGATGCTATCGGATGAACGCCTTGATTTAAAAGCCACCGAGTTTGATTTAGCCATTAGAATTGGAAAACTAGATAGCTCTCAAAATATATGTAAAGTTATTAACCAAATGAGTTTTGTTTTAGCTTGTTCATCGAGTTTAATTGAGCAATATAGCATACCAAGTAATTTTGACGATTTAGCTAAACTACCCCATATATCGTGCTCGCCATTCGAAAACTGGTCCTTTAAAACAAATAAAAATGAACAGGTAATTTTTAAACCTCAACCTAACTTTATTTCTAACGATATAGAAATGTGTGCCTTAGCTGCTATTGAAGGAAGAGGTGTATATTATGGCCCTAAATATTGTTTATTACCGCATATAAAAGACGAAAGCTTAGTTGAAGTATTAACTCAGTTCAAACCCATAAAGCGAGATGTAAACCTGATATGGCCTGATAAATTAATTCCAAAAAGCACACGCTATTTAATTGATTTTTTAGAGCACTCTCTCAAAGGAATCAAAATGTAGCTACCGCAGCATTAATAATTTAATTAATTTTTGTAATGTTTAAGCAACTAATATTTTTGAAAAATCAACTTTCATATAACACTCTATAAAAATAAAGCGAGTTCTTTAGAATCAAAATCGGTCCAAAATTAGATTATTTAATTAGGACCTCATTTAAATATAATTTTAAAGGATGTAACTTAATGAAAAAAATATTACCCCTATTGCTGTTGTCGCATACAAGTTTTGTAAGTGCTAATACAACTGCAATTTATCCAGATCAACTTAAAAATGAAAGCTTAGGTGCTGGAGTTTGCTCAGCTGATAATAGACTAATTACAAAGGCTGAAGCGCAAACCTACAGAAATGAACTTACTAACAAAATGGGTAAGTGGCAAATAACGGGATTAGCTAATGGCTGGGTTATTATGGGTTCTGGCTACGCAGGTGAAATAAAACAAGGGTCTGCTGCAAATTCTTGGTGCTACCCTACCGATCCCATTAATGAAATACCTACATTAAGTCCAGTAAAAGTATCGCCTGGCAGTCAAAGCCAAATTGAATGGGACTTAGTAAATCAAAAAGAGGGTTTTATAAAACCCCTTTCATACCTTGCTCATACAATGGGATTTGCGTGGGTTGGTGGCAATCGCTCAAGCTATGTGGGTGATGACATGGAGGTATCTAAAGCGGGCTCAGGATGGAAAATACAAGGTTACAACGGTGGCAGTTGTGATGGTTACCGATGTGATGAAAAATCAGCTATTACCGTATCTAACTTTGAATATGTGATGGATAACGAGTCATATAAAATAACAGGTGATATTGTTGCTGCCGACAAAGAACTAATAAAAACGCTAACAGTCCCTGCAGTAAATGACACGTCAGCAGCTCAAATGTCAGTCGTTACAATTGAATACGATGCGGCTACTAATTGGTCTAAAACCAATGATTACAGTATTTCTGAGTCTGTTACATTATCTAATACATGGAAGTCTCCCTCTGTTACTGGCGGATCAGACACTTCGTTATCTGTCACAATAGCAGCGGAGCAAGCATGGGGAACAAGTAATGGCGGCTCAGAAGCTGAGCGAGTAGTTGTACAGGCAAGAACCAATGTACCAGCATTCACAAAGCTTAATGCTAAGGTCGATTTGTTTAAATCATCAATATCGTATCCTTATTCATTCGATGCTGATATTACCTATGATCTATCTATAAATGGCTTTATGCGTTGGGGAGGCAATGCTTTATTAAGCCATCCTGAAAACAGACCTAACGACACTGCTAATTTTGTAATTGGCCGTTGGGCAGGTCAAGATAAAAGCATTGAGTATCAATGGGAACACCGCTATATACCAGGTGAGAATAAAAAATGGGATTGGCCTTGGATGATACAACAAACAAGCTTATCAACAATGCAATACTATTTAAGCCATGTTTTAAGACCTAAAAAAACAACCCTAACAGGCCACTTTTATGCACAAAGCCAATTTGCGGGCAGTGTTTACTTTGGTGACGAAACCCCACTTGTCACTAACCAAAGAAGTAAGCGAAGTGTTTCAGCTAGTGATTATTCAAGTGCAGAAAAGTTAAAAAAAGAGTTTGAAGATGCGGGTTTTAAAAATGTAGTTGTTAATATTGAAATGATTGATTTATAAATCCCCGTGGGCTCTCATAATGAGAGCCCTATTTTATAAATTTAAACAAAAATATAAATATCACACGCCTATTTTACTTTCACTTTATTAGAAAACACATACAGCTAAACCCAACCTCGCCTTTAGTTTATTGAGAAATTATGCTTTGATGCATTAATAAAACTATTAATCGCATTAGTCTATTAAACATACACCAGCACAAAGTGATTATAAAAATAATAAGAGAACACAATGACAAAAAATACAAACAACAGCGTAGTAATACTCAGTGCGGTTCGTACCGCTATCGGCAGCTTTGGTGGCAGCCTTAAAGATTTTAGCCAAGCTGAGCTTGGCACTTTGTGCGCAAAAGAAGCCCTAAATCGGTCTAAAGTTTCTCCTAACCAAGTAGGTTCATGTGTGGTAGGCAAAGTTATTCATAACGGCCCTAAAGACGCCTACCTATCAAGGGTCATTGGTCTCGATGCTGGGTTGCCTATAAGCAGCCACGCTGTAACGCTTAATCGCTTATGTGGCTCTGGCCTTGAAGCCATTATTCAAGCGGCACAACAAATTCAATTAGGTGATGTAGATGCAGCCCTTGCTGGCGGAGCAGAAAGCATGAGTAGCTCTGCCTATACCCTTGAAAGTAACCGCTGGGGGCAAAAAATGGGCAATAGCACTATGGTCGATGAGCTCACCACGACCTTACAAGACCCATGGGATAATAACCCGATGGGAATAACTGCTGAAAACATCGCAGAAAAATATTCAATTAGCCGTCAGCAGCAAGACGAGTACACAGCAAACAGCCATCATAAAGCCGCAAAAGCGATTGCCTCGGGCCATTTTAAACAGCAAATCCTCCCAATAGAAATCAAGTCGCGAAAAGGGTCGTACCTTTTTGACACCGACGAACACGTTCGCGCCGATACCACAGCCGAAAAACTTGCCACTTTAAAGCCCTGCTTTAAAAAAGATGGCACCGTTACCGCAGCAAGCTCATCAGGTATAAACGATGGTGCAGCCATGTTGGTTCTTATGTCAGAGCAAAAAGCCAATGAACAAGGCTTAAAACCGCTGGCTCGTTTAGTGGGTTATGCCAGAGCAGGCGTTGATCCTACTTTAATGGGTATCGGCCCTATTCCTGCAGTACAACAGGTATTTGAAAAAACCGGCTTAACCATTGACGATATGGATGTAATTGAGTCTAACGAGGCCTTTGCAGTACAAGCTCTGTGCGTTGCAAACGAGTTAAATTTCCCTGCCCATAAAGTAAACCCGAATGGCGGCGCCATTGCGTTAGGGCACCCTGTAGGCGCAACAGGTGCAATTTTATCAACTAAATGCTTGTACGAACTCAAACGAATTAATGGCAAGTTTGGGTTAGTCACAATGTGTATTGGCGGCGGGCAAGGCATTGCAGCTATATTTGAGGTGCTTTAGTTTTTGACCTCATTAGGTTTGAATATAAATGCGTTACTTACATAGAGGCCTAAGAAACGCTTTGTTTTTAGAAGAAGTAAAAACGTGTAAGCCTATATTTTTGCATTTTTCCTCTTTAGTTTCTCTTTATGAAAATCGCTTTTTAAGGTTTTTTCACAAAGAGAAGTAAGAGTTGGTTCATCATATAGATTAGCTATAAAATATGTGCAAACTCTCGTCTACAAATCGTTTTTTAAAGTTAACTTTCTTACGCCTAATAAAACACCACCAAATGAGATTGAAAATAATATCGGTAAAAACAGTAATGTTTGGGTGTTTTCTATATTTATAGCTGGGCTGCCAATAACCGCCAGCGTATTAATTAACAGCAATATCAAACTTGATTGCAGGTAGCCCTTGTATCCAATAGCTCCTGCAAACAACAGCATAATAAATGAACCTGATATTGCAGGCGTAAAAGGTGCGGCCGCGAGTAACATACAAACAAACGAAAATATAACAGCACATCCAATTATTGCTTTAAACATAACAACCTCCATGGTAAATGGCTTTTAATCCACCAGCTATTTATAACTGTATTACTAAAAATCGTATTCCACTTAACAGGCATCAACTAATTTTTAGTTTATTAATAACCCCAATATAAAAACTACCTATTCCCAAACTGCCGTTCACAAGGCTCGCCATCTTTATCCCCGTCCATTTTGGTATTTGGGCAATGTTGAATAAAAAATAATGCCTCTTCATACGAGGTCATTTGGCTACAATGTTGGCGGCCATCACAACGAAATGTTGGTGGTGTTTTAGTAATTGAGTTTGAACTAGCGGGCATAAATGACTCTAAGTTAGCATTAGTCACTACAGGTGTTTGCTTGGTATTTAAAAAACCGGTTTTATATACACTAAAACCAATACTAAAAATAATACCAAGTGTTATAAATTTCATTAACGGTGAGTTTTTACCTGACGTTTTGCTTATTTTAACCGGCCTTGTTGAAGTTTTTATGTGTGGTTGTGCGAGTACGCCCTCAATACGGCAATTTACAGCTTTAGTTTTACCGTTGGGCTCAGTTGCAACCTCAAAATAGATAATGTCACCTACTTTAGGTTTTCGGCTCATATGTTTGAGCGACGATATGTGTATAAAGGTATCGTGCAGCAGTGTAGTTGATTTAATAAAGCCAAAGCCTTTCTCGTCATTCCACGATTTTAATAATCCTTTGTTCATCCTTGAATCATCCATTTAATAGCTGTTAATTTTACACCCGTTTTAAAACAGGCTCAAAACCAAGCAAACCTAGCGAGCCCACCAACAAACGTACTTTTCCTTATTAACTAACTCATTTTGCAAAAAAGCGTATTTTTGCTTCTTTTAATGTGTTTAAAAATACAGAAAACGCACAAATTCCGCCCCCCATAAACGCAATTTGAAAGCTTGATAGTGACGAGAAACTAAATTGCTGAGAATACATGTACTGCACTAATAACTGTGCAAAGGTAGCCACACCTAAAATAATTAATAATGGGCACACAACTAGCGTAAACCAAAACCAAATACGTTTAATACCTTTCATAATTGATACCTTCCATTAAAAATCCTTTTCCTTAATTTAACACAAAGATTAATTAGCTAGTGAGTCACCAGCATTTTAAAAGCAGCTTATAAGATTGCTGCATGTATTGATGTCTGAAGTCAAGATTTGACCCCATTTGGTTTTTTTAAGTCGTCCATTTTATTATTTTTAATTTTACAGCCATTTTAAAAGAGGCTTAAAACCAAACAAACCTTGGCGAGCCCACCAACAACCTCACTTTTCCCTATTAACTAACTCATTTTGCAAAAAAGCGTATTTTTGCTTCTTTTAATGTGCTTAAAAATACAGAAAACGCACAAATTCCGCCCCCTATAAACGCAATTTGAAAGCTAGATAGCGAAGAGAAACTAAATTGCTGAGAATAGATGTACTGCCCTAATAACTGTGCAAAGGTAGCCACGCCTAAAATAATCAACAATGGGCACACAACTAGCGTAAACCAAAACCAAATACGTTTAATACCTTTCATAATTAATGCCTTTCATAAAAAATCCTTTTCCTTAATTTAACTCAGAGATTAATTAGCTTGTGAGTCACTAGCATTTTAAAAGCAGCTTATAAGGCTGCCACATAAGTTTGATGTCTGAAGTCAAGATTTGACCCCATTTGGTTTTTAATGCCTTGTTAGCAGTAAATTACACTTCACCGTTATTAAATATATCAATTAACTGCTGCTCACTGTAAATATGAGAATTATAAGCCTTGATAGTTGATGGCTTAGCTTGTTCACTATTTGTAAAATCAACTTCGACATATAAAAAAGAATACTGATTTTCAGCTCTTTTAATCCCCACAGTATGATTTTGAATTAACTGCTTTATTTTTGATATTGTTGCTTTATTTTTTGAAAAAACTAATTCGATATCTAAGTCAGGCTTTAGAGGATGTTGTGCATGTAGTACTTTCCCACAAAGCTGATACGCTTCAGCGAAATCCTTTTGTGATAATGAGCTTTTATTACCCAAAGGAATCAAGACAGGTTGACCATTACTGTTATCTGGAGCGATTATCCTGCTGGGAAAAGGATAAAAAATAGTTGTTTTTTTATTTAAGTTTTCAACTATTTTTTTTACGTGATAGTCACTTCTTTCATCCGAGTTAAGTTTATCCCCATTAGCTAATATTGATAAATACGCAATTAACTCTAAAATTTTTCTAATTTGTAATGATGTACATTCAATAAAGATACGATTCTTTTCATTTGAAAATATATCGGCAGAAAGCACTCTATCTCGAATTTCTGTAATAATATTTGAATATTTTTCCTCAGATAAGTATTTCACCGAAACTCCCTTTACTGCTAACGCCCACATTAACGGGCTAAGTAATAGTTGGCCATAATTGTGAACGGAGTGAACGCGGCCAACTGTTGCGTGTCACGTTGAGTTGCTTGTTAGCCTTACACTTTTACCAAACTAGCATTTTCGAAATATTTCTTCGCCTGATTAGCCACAGTGTCACATGACTTTTTAGGCAACCAAATGTCTATGGCGTTACCACTTTGAGTGAATAAGCTAATACAATTATCCGCTAGTTGAATTTTTGTAATATTGGATTTAACAACTACTTTAGATGAAAACCCATAGCATCTAGACAGCATAGTAGGGTTAACTATAACGTTATCTCCGTCTTCTATTAAAGCTTTATAGGAAGTAAATAAATTGACTCTATTTTCAATAAACCAAATAACTATGAAAGCGAAAATTATATAAATATACATTGATTCCAAGACCAAACTCCTTGTAAGGCTAACGCCTCACTAAGAGGCAAAAAATAGTTGGCTAAAATTAGCGACGAAGGAGTAAAAAGCCAACTGTTTTTTGTCCTTTTGAGTGCCTTGTTATATTTTTATTACGCCAAGTTTTCGTTTTTTGTTGAAACAGCCAATAGTGATATCGAAGCGGCATAAGTAGAAAAGAAAACTATATACGCTACACACAAACCGATTAAGCCGAAAACATTGCTTTCAATTGATATGTCATAAATTAAATATGCTGATATTGGTAATGAGATAATTGAAAAAGCTTTACCGCGAGAAAGGAGAACTAACTTGTTTTTAAGATAAGGAATTGCAAGGATCAATATTGGAATCAATAATAGCCCAGCAAATAGGATATCGATTTTAACTTCTGAATTCATTTAATACTCCAATCAGTTTGAAAATATAACAGCTTATTGAACACCACTTTGGGGGTTTATAACACCCCAAAGTGGCGTATATTACATTGCTTAATAATTCCACTAAACAACTTCAATGTAAACAAGTAATTACGTAGGCGGTAAAACACCCGTTGTTAAAATACACCAAAACGACTTTTAATAATGTTATTGGACAAAACTCTACTACTGTATAAATAAACAGCACCGCTAAATATTCTATTTTTCGCTTACAAAACACCCAACTCACTGGCTAGTAATTTAGCTCGGTGGTTTTAATTTTTGCTGCTGTTGATTATGATGAGCGTATACCCTGCCTTTTTAAATCCATTAAGGTTTTTTCAGTCATTTTTTAAGGATTATCTCATGTCTAGCTATAACGAATCTCCAGAGCAAATTGCACAGGCCACTGAGGGCTATGTGATGCAGCAAACTATGTTGCGTATTAAAGATCCAAAACCGTCGCTGGCATTTTATGAAAACGTATTGGGCATGAAGTTGTTAGGTAAGTACGACTTTCCTGGTATGGAATTTACTTTGTACTTTTTAGGCTACGAGCAAGACATGCCAAAAGGCGATGATAAACAAAAAACGCAGTGGGTGTTTCGCCGCCCTGCGCTGATTGAGCTTACCCATAATTGGGGCACTGAAAACGACGACAGCTTTAGCGGTTATCACAGTGGTAATGAAGAACCAAAAGGCTTTGGCCATATTGGTATAAGCGTACCCGATGTATACGCTGCCTGTGAGCGCTTTGCTAAATACGATGTGGAGTTTGTAAAACAGCCAGACGGCGGCTCAATGAAGGGCCTTGCCTTTATTAAAGACCCAGACGGTTACTGGATTGAAATACTCTCGCCGGAGGGCATTACTGACATTATTCAATCGCAATAAAAACCATTAAACATAAAAAAGCCTGCAAATGCAGGCTTTTTGTTTACAAGTACTGTGAAAAACTTGAATTTTTTTTAACGACGTAATGCGTCTATACGTGCGTCAAGCGGTGGGTGAGATGAAAACAACTCAGCCATGCCTTTACCACTGGCAATACCAAAGGCCATCATTGAGCCTTCTAATTGCGATGGGTGGTTTTGCTTTAATCGCTCAAGGGCTGAACGCATTTTGTCTGCGCCTACCAACTGAGCTGCGCCGTTATCGGCTGCAAATTCACGTTTTCGGCTGTAATGGGCAACCACTATGCTTGCCAATACGCCAAATAATACTTGGAATAACATATCGAATAAGAAGTAAGACCAGCTGCTGCCGCCCTCTTCTTCATCGCTATTGATAAAGTTGTCAACAATGCCAGCCAGTACTTTAGCGGCAAAAATAACAAAGGTATTAACCACACCTTGAATAAGCGTTAGCGTTACCATGTCACCATTGGCCACATGCGATACTTCGTGTGCCAGGACGGCTTCGGCTTGATCTTGGCTCATGTTATGTAATAAACCCGTACTTACCGCCACCAGCGAATTATTTTTACTCGGGCCCGTTGCAAACGCGTTCATTTCTGGGCTGTCGTAAATAGCCACTTCTGGCATGTTAATACCGGCTTTTTTAGCTTGAGCAGCCACAGTGCTTACCAGCCATTGTTCAGTTTCGGTACGAGGTTGGGTGATCACTTGCGCACCGGTTGATTTTTTGGCGATCCATTTCGACATAAATAACGAAATAAACGATCCACCAAAACCAAATACAGTCGCTATTAGTAAAATTCCGCCAAGGCTACGATGGCTTAAGCCCAGCGCACTCATTATGATTGAAAGCACCACACCTAATACCAACATAACCGCGAGGTTAGTTAATAAAAACAAAAATACACGTTTCATACGAGTTCTCCAAAAATAACATTTATTGCTGAGCGATTTACTATGTTTGATCGGCTTTGAGCAATCACTGCGTCATGACACACTATGTCATAACGTCAGCGCTATTCTGTGACAAACTATGTCACAACACAAGGGTTATTTATGGATTTATGGATAATTTTTCAAGCAGGGTTTTATAAATTTGTAATTTAGGGGTTTGCTCTGTGTATGGGCTAATGGCAAGCAGTGGAAATGGTAAACGTGTTTTCAGTGAATCTAGGTTTGCTTGGTATTCATCCATAGTGGCATCAACTTGGTTTGCAATCCACCCTACACAATTAACACCCATACTTTGCATGTGTGCAGCAGTGAGTAATGCATGATTTATACAGCCTAGTTTCATCCCTACTACCAATATTACGGGTAGTTGCTCTGCTTTTACCCAGTTGTATAAATACTCGTTATTATTAATTGGTAATGCCCAGCCGCCCGCGCCTTCTGTTAACAAGTAATCGGCGCCTTGTTGCTTAACATGTTGATAAGCCATGCTCAGCTTTTCTACTGTTATGTTTATACCTGCTTGCTCTGCAGCTATGTGGGGAGCTATTGGCGGCGCAAATGCAAATGGGTTAATAATGTCGTATTTAGCGCTGACTGTGGCACTTTCCATTAGCATTAGTGCATCGGCGTTTACGAGCTGCTCAAATGCCATTTCACACCCAGAGGCAATCGGCTTAAAGCCTATTGCGCGCTTTTTATGTTGTGCGAGTAACTTTAACAGCAAACTGGTTACATGAGTTTTACCGGCGTCGGTATCGGTACCGGTAATAAAAAACTGGTTCATGGCATGGCCTTATTATTTTTACTGGGCTTTTTCTAATGATAACAATACCACATGGTAAGATACATGGGCTTTATTGTTTGAAAGCGGATAGGCATCACATACTTTTTGCAGTGCTGATTTAGTTAATAAACCACGACGACTTGTTGCATGATTTTGTGTGGTGGCACCAATGGCTTTAATCGATTTTATAGCGGCTAATGCACTACTGTGCTGATCGGTATAGATGACTTTTTTTGAGGCGGTGATCTTAAACCCTGCCTTTTCGACCGATTGGTTTATATTATTATGGCTTGCAAACTGATTAATATGATTGTGTGAATCAAGCACTGCAAAGGCGGTTTTGATCTCGTTTAATGACCCTGCAACAACCGTACTAATATAGGCTTGCCCGCCTGGTTTTAATGCTTGGTAAAGCGAGTGCATTAATATTTCAAAATTAGTAGACCACTGCAGCGCAAAATTACTAAATAGCACGTCAATACTGTTAGCTTGCAGCGGTAAATTATCCATGTCGGCGCACAGTTTTGGGGTGTTTAAATCACTGCTTTTTAGCATGTTAAAGCTTAAATCTATGGCAACAACTTGGCCAAATAATGCCTTTAAAGCCTGAGTATTAACAAGCGGCCCTGCCCCTAGGTCAACACAGAGCTTTTTAGGGTTTGCACTAATGAGTTTAAATAAATCATTTGCCGCTTGTTTTTGCACATTGGCATGCTGGCTGTAACTGTTTGCTGCTTTTGAAAAGTTATGCGCTGTGGTTTTTTTTAAAACCTGAGTAGCTATACACACAGTTGTAGGGATAAGTGGCTTAGTTTTAATTGCCTGTTGGCTTATCATGAAATGACCTTTTGTAAACTACCAACGAGTTGTTTTATATCGTCATGGGTGTGGGCTGCACTTAAGGTAATACGCAAACGCGAGGTATTGTGTAAAACAGTTGGCGGGCGAATAGCCGTTAGCCAAATGCCCTGCTGCTTTAGTTGCTCACTGGCTTTTAACGTTTGCTCGGCGCAGCCTAAAACAATTGGTTGAATCGCGGTGTTAGAGTCCATTAGCGCAATGTGCTGCTCTTTAGCTAGGCGTTTAAACAGCGCAATATTAGCGTTTAATTTAGCTCGCCTGTCGTTGGCATCTCTTATGCTTTTGATACGCGCCAAAGTATGAGAGGCAATAAACGGCGACATAGCGGTTGAGTAGGTATAATCACGATTAAACTGCAGCATGTAATCTATAAAATGCTGCGAACCTAATACGCACGCCCCACTACTAGCAACCGCTTTACCAAAGGTGATCACTAAAATATCGGGCAAGGTATCGGCTGCAATTAAGGCTTCACAACTGCCTAGCCCCGATTTTCCTAAAGCACCAAAACCATGGGCATCGTCTATCATTAGCCAGGCGTTATGCTGCTTTGCTAAGGTAAATAGCGCTTTAATTGGCGCGGTATCACCATCCATGGAGAACACACCCTCAGACACAATGAGCTTATTGCGCGCTTTTGATTTTTCTAGCCGTGAGCGTAAATGGTTTATATCGTTATGGTTAAAGCGTATTAACGCGGCGTTGGCGTGTAATGCGCCATCAATTAAACTGGCATGATTGAGTTTATCTTGAAAAATAGCACTGTGTTGCGCTGTCGCTTTATCTTGAAACAAGGCTTTAATAACACTGCTATTTGCGCTAAAGCCAGAGTTAAATAACATGCCAGCTTCATAACCCAAAGCACTGCATAAAGCTTGCTCAAGCGCTTGCTGTGGTTGTTGATAACCCGTCACTAATGCTGAGCTGTGGCTACCTAGCAATGGCGCACTGGTTAACTCCACCGGCGAATCGCCAAACCCTAAATAATCGTTACTCGCAAAGTTAAGGTAGGTTTTATCATTAACCGTAATAGTGCGCGCCGTTGCGCTTTGCACTACATAGCGTTTACGCAATAGCTGTTGTGCTTTGCGTTCATCTAAATGGGTGTTTATAAATTCAAATGACATAAATGCTTTAACCTTCAACGCGATACTTTAAACTATTAGCATAGTACTGAGCACTTTACGCTTCGTAAAACAATTCTGCGGTTGCTTTATCAGCCACTTGCGATGACAAAGACGCAGCAACGGCTTCATCTGAATAATCGTGGCGTGTTTCTGGGTTCATCCCGAGCTTTTTAATTAATTGCATGTCGGCATCGGCTTCTGGGTTTTCTGTAGTAAGAAGTTTATCACCATAAAATATAGAGTTAGCACCGGCAAAAAAGCACATTGATTGCATTTGTTCGTTCATTGCTGTGCGCCCTGCTGATAAACGTACGTAGCTATGGGGCATCATAATACGTGCTGTGGCAATAGTGCGAATAAACTCAAACTGATCTAAGTCATCGACGTTTTCAAGCGGTGTCCCTTTTACCTTTACTAGCATATTAATTGGCACGCTTTCGGGCTGCTGGGGTAAATTAGCTAACTGCATTAATAACCCATAACGATCGCTTGCTTGCTCACCCATACCCACAATACCACCGGAGCAGACTTTCATACCAGCGTCTCGCACATTGCCTATAGTATCAAGGCGGTCTTGAAAGGTACGAGTTGATATAATTTGCTCATAGTATTCAGGTGATGTGTCTAGGTTGTGGTTATAGTAATCAAGCCCTGCACTGCGCAGTTCATGGGCTTTTTCGTTATTTAACATGCCTAAAGTCATACAGGTTTCAAGGCCAAGGGCTTTTACTTCTTTTACCATTTGCGAAATGTATGGCATGTCTCTGTCTTTTGGATCTGACCATGCAGCCCCCATACAAAAACGAGTGGCGCCTTTTTGTTTTGCTAACCGCGCTTGCTCTACCACTTTTTCTACTTCTATTAGGCGTTCGCGTTCTAAATCAGTTTTGTAATGCCCCGATTGCGGGCAATATTTACAGTCTTCTGGGCAGGCACCGGTTTTAATAGATAACAACGTAGAAATTTGTACTTCGTTTGGATTAAAATTAGCGCGATGCACAGAGGCGGCTTTAAATAATAAATCGTTAAATGGCATTTCAAATAAGGCTTTCACCTCACTGTGGGTCCAATCGTGTCGAACTGTTGCAAGCTCCATAATACTCTCTTTTATTTTTTGCTCTTGGTGTTATTGGCTTAGAATACGTATTGCCGTACCATTGTCAACGAAACCCACTTAGCTAAAGTTTACATATGATTAATAAACAAACGATAGACCTTGATTTTGATCGTCAGCACATTTGGCACCCCTACACCTCAATGACTCAACCTATTCCGGTTTACCCCGTAACGCATGCAAATCACAACCTTATTCACTTAGAAACGGGCGAACAACTCATTGACGGTATGGCCTCATGGTGGAGTGCTATTCACGGCTATAACCATCCGGTTTTAAATGAAGTGATGCACGCCCAGATAGATAAAATGAGCCATGTAATGTTTGGTGGCATAACCCACCAGCCGGCAGTAGAGCTCTGTAAAAAGCTGGTAGCGATAACGCCAGAGGGATTAACAAAGGTGTTTTTAGCCGACAGTGGCTCAGTAAGTGTGGAAGTAGCGATAAAAATGGCGCTGCAATATTGGTTAAGCCAAGGGGTTACAACAAAACAAAAATTAATGACCCCGTTCAAAGGCTACCATGGCGATACGTTTGCAGCGATGAGTGTGTGCGATCCTATTAATTCTATGCATAGTTTGTACGCTGGTTTTTTGCCTGAGCATATTTTTGTGCCTGCGCCTATTAGCCAATTTAATAGTGCGTTTAATCAAGCTGAGGCCGATGAACTCGAAAGCTATTTTTTAAAGCACCACCAGCAAGTAGCCGCGTTTATTATTGAACCTATAGTGCAAAACGCCGGGGGGATGAATTTTTATCATCCTGAGTATTTAGCCTGTGTGCGTAAGCTCTGCACTCAATATGATGTGCTGCTTATTTGCGATGAAATTGCCACCGGATTTGGCCGCACCGGCAAATTGTTTGCTGTAGAGCATGCCAATATAGAGCCCGAT
This sequence comes from Pseudoalteromonas sp. SiA1, assembly GCF_018732205.1. Taxonomy (NCBI): domain Bacteria; kingdom Pseudomonadati; phylum Pseudomonadota; class Gammaproteobacteria; order Alteromonadales; family Pseudoalteromonadaceae; genus Pseudoalteromonas; species Pseudoalteromonas sp. SiA1. Next base: position 1,744,384 of record NZ_CP076084.1, read on the forward strand.
ATACTGTGTATAGGTAAAGCGCTGACTGGTGGCGCAATGACCCTTTCGGCAACCATAACTAGCGACAAAATAGCCACAGGGATCAGCGAAGGAGAAGCTGGGGTTTTGATGCACGGACCTACATTTATGGGAAATCCCCTTGCCTGTGCTGTTGCCTGCGCCAGTATTGATTTATTACTAAGCCAAAACTGGCAACACCATATCAGCGAAATAAATACTCAATTACAGCAGCTGCATAAATGCCAAGCGCTCAGCACCGTGGCGAATGTACGTACTTTAGGAGCTATTGGCGTAGTAGAGCTTACAGAAGAGGCAGGTAGCATTGATGTCGCTAAAATTCAGGCTTATTTTGTATCTCAAGGAGTATGGATACGCCCCTTTGGTAAGCTAATTTATCTAATGCCACCGTATATAAGTGACAAAAACAGTATTCGCGCTTTATGTGATGCTATTTATAACGCCATAAAAGGTAAACATTACGTATAGATAGGTTAACTATTATCAAGGATTACGTTAAAATTTATGCAAATAATTAGTTTGCTGCCTATTCGTCCCAAAACATTGGTATTTTTAGCCCTGACCCGTCATTTAGTGTGTTGATCTGAGTGATCTTTAGGGATATGATAATGCCTATCATTTACAATAACATTTATGGACTCACTTGCTATGAAAATATTACTTAAGCCTGCCAAGACATTAAGTGCAAGTTTTTTACTCGCCTCTGCGATTTTTGCACAACCGGCACTTGCTAATGGCCCTATTGGTGAGCATGTTAATCACCTTCAAGCTAATTTAAAAACTTACAATGAAGACGTTGAATGGATGATCTCTAAAGTCGATACCATGGTAAGCGATTACGAGAAAAAAGGCGCAAAAGCAGTCAATAGTGATGATTTGGTTGAGTACTGGGAGTCAGTTAAATTCCACAGCGCAATAGAAACTAATTACGTGCCTGTCTATGCATCTATTTGGCAAGGTTTGTATGGCATAAAAATGGCTATCGATAATAAAAAACCAGCGTCAGAAGTACGCAAACAACAACAAGCAATGAATAATGCCCTATGGCAAGGATTAGGCGCAGTTAAACTGGCTGCTAAGTTTCAACAAAAAGGGTTATTAGATAGCGTAAAAGCAACAGCAACCAAAGAAATGACGCAAAGCGCGACTATCGACGAAATTAAACATAAATTAGACCGAGTGGTCGCTAAATACGCAGAACGTTTAAGCGATGAAGCCACCAACATAGTGCACGATACTTACCTACATTTATTTGAAGGTGTTGAAGGTACACTAATTGAACAAGACGCGAAGTTAGTAGAAGTTCTAGAAAAAGACTTTAACGTAACACTTCCACAAGCAATTTCTAATAATAAAAGTGTTGATGAAGTTCGTGATGTGGTTGTTGATATGCAAACCAAACTAAGCCGCGCTCAAACGCTGATTGAAAAAGCAGAAAAAGCACGTAAGGATGTATTTTAAGTGAAACGCAGAACCTTTATTCAAGGCTTAGCTGCGTTAGGGGTAGCGGGTGCTTTACCGCTATCGCTTTCACGCGCTTTTGCCGCTGATATTGCTATTGCAAACCCCGTGTCTGTTGATACATTGCCTAAACTAAAAGGTGCATTGACGCTTTATTTAGGCCGTGGTGAAGGTGGCTTATACGAAAACGTATTACAAGCCATTCAAAAAAAGAACCCTGATCTTGACCTTGCCATTCGTCGCGGCCCTACCGCAGCGCTTGCCAACACCATTGTTGCCGAAGCAAATGCAGGGGTTAAACGTGCCGACTTATTTTGGGCAGTCGACTCTGGGGCAATTGGTTTAGTTACCGATGCCGGTCTTGCCAAGCCCATGCCGAGTGATTTATCAGCGCAATTACAGCCACAATTTAGATATGATGAATGGGCACCTGTTACTGGCCGTATTCGTACTTTACCCTTTAATACCGATCGCTTAACCAAAGAGCAAATTCCAACGAGCATTATGGACATTGCCGACAGTGATTTAAGTATTGGTTGGGCGCCTGCTTATGCTTCTTTTCAATCGTTTATTACTGCTATGCGGCTTTTAGAAGGTGATGATAAAACGGCTAAGTGGCTCAAAAAAGTTAAAAAACGATCTAAAACCTACGCCGGTGAACTCGGTGTGGTAATGGGCGTTGAACGTGGTGAAGTAGACATTGGTTTTGCTAATCATTACTACACGCTGCGCTTAAAATCAGGTAAGCCCGATGCAAAACTTGATTTAGCCTTTACGCAAAATGATGCTGGCTGTTTAGTTAACGCTTCAGGTATTTTATCGTTATCTGACGACCCACTGGCAATCAACTTTATGCGCTATTTACTTAGCATTGAAGTGCAAAGTTATTTAGCAAGCGAAGCCTATGAAATCCCACTGGTTAATGGCATTACTCAACCCGATGGATTGCCAAAGTTAACCAGTATTTCGCCACCTAAAATTGATTTAACCCAGTTGGCTGATTTACGCCCAACTATAGATTTAATGCGCAGCAGCGGCGTTTTATAATGCGAATACCTACATCTTACCCAATGGCGCTGCTTGCAGCGCTAGTGACCCTGACCCCTATTTTTGTTTTAATTACGCTTGCCTCTGACGCAAGCTCTTTTTTTGATAGCCATAATTTAACTATTTTAGGCAATACCCTGTCGTTAATGGGATTAACTGTATTAGGTTCAATTTTAATTGGTGTGCCCTTAGCATTCATTAGCGCCTATGTGCAGTTACCGTTTAAAAAGTTTTGGCTGGTGGTGTTTGCAGCCCCGCTTGCTATTCCCAGTTACATTGGCGCTTTTACGCTTTATGCTGCATTTGGTCCTGGCGGTGAAATAAACAACTTACTTGGTTTTGAAACCCCTTCTATGTATGGCTTAACGGGAGCCGCCATTGTCATGACCTTGTATACTTTTCCGTTTGTTATGATGACTACCCGTTCGTCTTTACTTAGTTTAGATGCCAGTATGGTCAACGCTGCTCGCACGCTGGGTATGTCGATGACGCAAAGCGTATTTAAAGTTATTTTACCCCGCGTAGTAAATGGCATTGCTGCAGGGTCGTTATTGGTTGCACTATATACCTTATCTGACTTTGGTACTCCCGCAATGATGCGCTTAGATACGTTTACCCGTGTTATTTATGTGGAATATAATGCTTTTGCCTTAAGCCGTGCGGCTATGTTGTCACTGCAACTGATGGTAATTGTTGGCTTTTTATTAATGATTGAATCACAAATAAAAACCGCCTCAGAGCGTCAAGGTCGTTCGCTTATTTTATTCCCTAAAAAATGGCAACTAGGCGCTATGTTTGCCACCTTTGCACCTATTTTGTTACTCGCTATTGGCCTACCCTTAGCAGTATTTACTTTGTGGTTAGTGCGTGATGGCTTTAGCTCGTTTGATTTTAGTATTGCCTGGCATTCAACTTACGCTTCAGCCATTGCCGCTATTGTTACAGTTATTGTTGCCATTCCGGTTGCCCATGCGGCTTTAAGTGGTAAGGCTGGTAAAATAATGGAACGTGTTACTTACTTTGGTTTTGGTATTCCGGGTATTGTTATGGGCACAGCGCTTGTGTACGGCGGCTTACAACTACCCTTTTTATATCAAACGCTGGGCTTATTGATTATTGCTTATATGCTACGTTTTTTACCACTTGCGGTAGGTTCTGTGCGTACCAGCACCGAGCATCTTGACCCAAGCTTGGTAAAATCAGCGCGGGTACTAGGCGCAAGCCCGCGCGAAGCCTTTACGCGTATTACTTTACCCCTGACTATGCGGGGTATTATTGCAGGTGGCGCCTTGGTCTTTTTAGAGTCAATGCGTGAATTAGAAGCCACACTTTTACTAGGCCCCACAGGCTTTGAAACGCTATCTACCTACTTATGGCGTGTTTACGAAGCCGGTTATTTTGGCCGTGCTGCTATTCCTGGCTTATTGTTGGTAGTGATTTCTGCGGGTGCTTTAGCTATTATGATGTCTGGCGAAAAACGCAACCAGTTTGAACATTAAGGATTTATAAAAAATGCTATCTGTAAGTCAGTTGTCTATAGATTATGGCAGTAACCGTGTTGTTAGCGATTTAAATTTCACCTTAGGTGAAAGCGAAATATTAATGCTTGTTGGTCCAACAGGTTGCGGAAAAAGTACTATTTTACAAGCGTTAGCGGGGCTTTTACCGATTAGCGAGGGTGAAATTAAAGTGGCTAAATGGACAGCGACACCAAAGCATACTGTGGCGCCTGAAAAACGCAGCGTAGGTATGGTGTTTCAAGACTTTGCGTTGTTCCCTCATTTAACAGTTGAGCAAAACGTATGTTTTAAACTTAAAGACACCAGCCCTGCCGATCACTGGCTAAAACTTCTTGGTTTAGATGCATTTAGGCATAAAAAACCAGCCACACTGTCAGGCGGGCAAAAGCAACGCGTAGCATTAGCGCGTACCCTTGCCCACCAACCTGACTTTGTCTTACTTGATGAGCCATTATCTAACCTTGATGCAGCCTTAAAAGATATGTTGCGTTGGGATATCCGCAACGCATTAAAAGAAGCTGGCGTACCGGCAATTTGGGTAACGCACGATCAAGAAGAAGCGCTTTCGGTGGGCGATCGTGTGGGTGTTTTAAAAGGCGGTGAAATACAACAAATTGACACCCCAGAGCAGTGTTTTAGTACCCCAAACAACCGCTTTGTGGCCCGCTTTTTAGGTGAAGCCAGCTTTATAAAAGGAAAGCTAAATAACGGCCAAGCGCTTACCGATATTGGTAATGTACCTGCAAACGGCGTTGATTGTGACACTGGAGAGGTAGAAGTTTTACTTCGTCCAGATGATGTATTATTAGTACAAAGCAGTATTGGTAATAATGGTGAAGTAATTTGGGTACGCTTTGAAGGCGGTAGCCGTTTATGCGCGGTTAAACTTGCATGCGAAACCGTGGTAACTAGCCGAGTAAGCCATGAAGTGGTTGTACACCCAGGTGACAAGGTACATGTTTCGCTCAGTACATCTCACCCATTGGCGGCATTTAAAAGCTAGCGCGTAATAACACGAGTAGTTTTATGAAAAAGCCCTAATTTTGGGCTTTTCTTATAATTACCACTCAAACATGTAGGCCATTTTACTAATGGTTTTAAGCGGTATGTTATGGCTGTTGCGCTTGGCATATAAGTGCTGCATTGATTTGTCTTTTACTTCACCAACAATCACTTCTTTTACTTGATACCCTAAAGCTATCGCTGCTTGCGAATAGGCAATGAATTCCCATTTTTTAATGTTAGTGTTATCAACAATAACCAGTTCAATACCTTGTGCTAACGCGTTAATAAAACGTGCTAGGTTTAGGTTATGATATTGCGATAATTTAAACTTATCGAAATGATATTCACCCTGCTCGTTTACAAAGTAATCATCTGTTGAGCAAATAAAATAATTGCTTTCATCTGCGCCCGATAATTCGTCAGCGAGATTTTGCGCATAATATGACTTACCACTGCCTGGCAGTCCTCGTAAAATAAAAACTTGTTTCATAGCATCCATTTTTTATTAATGGTAAACGTTAATTCGGTTTGATTACTAATAATGCCACAAATTGATGAATTTTCAGAGTAACAAATGGTAATAGTAGCCATTTAACACTAAAAACTGGTTAAAAAAACCGCGCATGACTAAAAACTTTTAAAGAGTTGCCCACAACAGTTTTTTTATTTTACTTTACTAGGTATTATACAAGGTTCAAGTGCAGTGACCTTACATACATAAATGCATGAGTAACGCACAATTAATTTATATAGTTAGGCAACTTATATCATTGGAGTGAAGATGAGCCATTTAGCGATTTCAGAGCTATTAAAAGGCAATGTTGCGGTAGACAGCCAAGTAACCATTAAAGGCTGGATCCGTACACGCCGCGATTCAAAAGCAGGAATATCATTTTTAGCCGTTCATGACGGTTCGTGTTTTGATCCTATTCAAGCGGTAGTTCCTAATTCACTGAATAATTATGATGAAGTTACAAGCTTAACAGCAGGCTGTTCTGTGTCGGTTACCGGTGTATTAGTACAATCAGCAGGACAAGGCCAATCTTTCGAAATTCAAGCTAACTCAGTGACTGTGTTAGGTTGGGTTGAAAATCCAGATACTTACCCAATGTCGGCTAAGCGCCACAGCATTGAGTATTTACGTGAGCACGCTCACCTTCGCCCGCGCACCAACATGATTGGCGCAGTAACGCGTGTACGTAACTGTTTAGCGCAAGCGATTCATCGTTTTTACCATGAGCAAGGTTTTTACTGGATCAGCACACCAATCATCACAGCCAGTGACTGTGAAGGCGCAGGTGAAATGTTTCGCGTATCAACCCTTGATATGCAAAACCTGCCAATGACAGATAAAGGCGAAATTGATTACAGCGAAGACTTTTTTGGTAAAGAAGCATTCCTAACGGTATCTGGCCAGCTAAACGGTGAAACATATGCGTCAGCTATGTCTAAAATTTACACCTTTGGTCCTACGTTCCGTGCAGAGAATTCAAATACATCTCGCCACTTAGCTGAATTTTGGATGGTAGAGCCAGAAGTTGCGTTTGCTGATTTAGAAGATATCGCAAAATTGGCTGAAAACATGCTTAAGTACGTGTTTAAAGCGGTATTAGAAGAACGCCGTGACGACATGGAGTTTTTTGCTCAACGTATCGAAAAAACAGCGATTAGCCGTTTAGAAGAATTTGTTGAAAAAGACTTCGCACAAGTTGATTACACAGACGCTGTAGAAATTCTAAAAGCATGTGGCAAGAAATTTGAGTACGCTGTTGAATGGGGTGTAGATTTACAGTCTGAGCACGAGCGTTACCTAGCAGAAGAACACTTTAAAGCACCGGTTGTTATTAAAAACTACCCGCGCGATATTAAAGCATTTTACATGCGTCAAAACGAAGACGGCAAAACTGTTGCGGCTATGGACGTAGTAGCACCTGGCATTGGTGAGATCATTGGTGGTTCACAACGTGAAGAGCGTCTTGATGTATTAGATGCACGCCTTGACGAAATGGGCTTAAATAAAGAAGACTACAGCTGGTACCGCGACCTACGTAAATACGGTAGCGTGCCACACTCTGGCTTTGGTTTAGGGTTTGAGCGCTTAGTTGCTTATGTTACTGGTATGGGTAACGTACGTGATGTAATTGCATTCCCACGTACTAAAGGCAGCGCAACGTACTAAGCCACGCTTTGTAACGTTAAATAAAAAACCAACCTAAGGGTTGGTTTTTTATTGTCTTTATCTAAATCTTTATAAATATCTTGCGTTTATAAAGCATATTTGAAATTAACCAAAAGCCAATAACATGCAATAAAGCAAAGGTGAACGATGCCAATTTAGCACTCATGACTAAGGCTAACTGTTGATACATCCAATCCCCCAAGTTTAGCTCGCCAATATTAATCAGTGAATAGCTCAGTACCCACACACCCGATAACACATAAATAAACAACGGATTCGAGCCATACACAATTAATGGATTAACAAGGCGTTCGGGTTTTACTATGTCGCAAAGCCACACAAAAAAGGCCAGTACAATACAGGCAATCCCTGAGGTGTAAATAACGAAGGTACTGGTCCAAAGCGATTTATTAATTGGCATAATCAGCGAGCCTAATTTCCCTAAAGCGATACCAACAACCCCAATGACCAACAAACGCTTAATACTTGTCCATTGACTGCTAGAGCTGGTAAGTAAACGGGTAACCTCAAAGCCAAATAAAACACTTACTACACTTGGTAAGGTGCTCAAAAGCCCTTCTGGATCAAACGCTAATCCTTTACCTTGCCACAAATGCGATTCACCTAATACCGTAATATCAACCGTTCTAACTAAGTTATTCTCTAGTGTATATGCATTATTAGGACCAACACTTAAAAGCAGTAACCAATATGCAATTAAAATAACAACCGATAAGCTGATCACCCCTCGCCTGTTGAGTAACAATACACAGATAGACGCTAAAATATAGGCAATGCCTATTCGCTGTAATACGCCCAGTATTCTTAAGTTTTCAATGCTCGTGGTAAAGGGATACATATTTAACGCTAAACCAATAGCAAAAATAATTGCTCCTCGTTTTATCAGCCGTAACACTTGGCTTGCATTAGCTGTGCTGTTGGTTTTTTTAAATGAAAAAAACATCGCAGAGCCAATAATAAACATGAAAAACGGAAAAATTACATCCGTTGGTGTACACCCATGCCAATCGGCATGAAGTAAAGGGGTATATACGTGGGACCACGAACCCGGTGTATTTACTAGTATCATTAATGCGATGGTTAACCCCCGCATAGCATCAAGCGCTTTATACCTTGTCATTTTGGCTCCTATTTAATAATTTGTATGACTACAAATGACAACGCTGTCACTTTGTTATAAAAAAAAGCCAAGCGCAAGTAATTTAGATAAGTGGCGTTTTTGAATTAAAAAAGCCGCAGAATCAAGAATGAAACGGCGGCTTTAAATCAGAATATTTAACTTTATATAATGCTGTGGTTATTTAACTTTATAAAGCTTGTTCAAGCTCGGGTAATACATCAAATAAATCAGCAACTAAACCGTAATCAGCCACTTGGAATATTGGTGCATCTGGGTCTTTATTAATGGCGACAATAATTTTTGAATCTTTCATGCCTGCTAAATGCTGAATGGCACCACTAATACCCACGGCTATGTATAAATTAGGCGCTACAATTTTACCTGTTTGGCCTACTTGCATATCGTTAGGGACAAAGCCTGCGTCAACCGCTGCACGTGAAGCGCCAATTGCAGCTCCCAGTTTATCGGCAATACCATTAAGAAGTGCAAAGTTTTCACCATTTTGCATACCTCGACCACCTGAAATAACTACATCAGCTGCAGTGAGCTCTGGGCGTTCAGATTCAGTTTGCTCAACACTAACAAAACTACTTAACTGTGAATCAGAGACCGTATCTAAGGTTGTGACATTAGCTGGTGCTTGTTCGCCTTGTAAATCAAAGCTACTTGCACGCACTGTGATCACTTTTTTACTATCGAGTGATTTAACCGTTGCTATGGCATTTCCCGCATAGATTGGGCGTTTAAACGTGTCTGCGTCAATAACATCAATAATTTCTGAAATTTGTGCAACATCTAATAATGCGGCAACACGCGGCATAAAGTTTTTACCTGTCGTTGTGGCACTTGCCACGATATGGCTGTAACTGTCAGCTAGTGATAACACTAGATCTGTCATGCTTTCAGCAAGTTGATGTTCGTACACCGCGTTATCTGCAAGTAATACATTTGTAACACCCTCGATGCTCGCAAGTGACTCACTCATGGCACCTAAGTTTATGCCAGCTAACAATACATCGACATCAAAGCCTAATTTTTTAGCGGCGTTAATGGTTTTTGAGGTTTCTGGTTTTAAGGCACCGTTATCGTGCTCTGCAATTACAAGAGTTTTCATTTAAATCACCTTTGCCTCTGTTTTAAGTTTTTCTACAAGCTGTGCAACGTCTTCAACAATAATGCCGCCGCTGCGTTTTGCTGGTTCTTCTACACGAACGACTTCAATACGCGGTGTTAAATCGACACCTAACGAATCAGCCGCAATAACTTCTAGCGGTTTACGTTTAGCTTTCATAATATTAGGTAGCGACGCATAACGAGGCTCGTTTAAACGTAAATCGGTGGTTACAATCGCTGGTAAATTAAGTGCAACAGTTTGCAAACCGCCATCAACTTCGCGGGTTACATTCACTTTGCCATTTTCAATAACGACTTTTGAAGCAAATGTACCTTGGCCGCAATTAGTTAATGCAGCGAGCATTTGGCCTGTTTGATTATTATCAGAATCGATAGATTGCTTGCCTAAAATAACCAGCTCAGGAGATTCTTGCTCAACCACTTTCGCAAGTAACTTTGCAATATGGAGAGATTCTAGGTTTTGCTCGGTTTCAACATGAATCGCTTTATCAGCGCCAAGGGCAAGTGCTGTGCGTAATTGCTCTTGTGATGCTTTAGCGCCAATAGTCACAACAACTACTTCGCTTGCAGTACCTGCTTCTTTTAAACGAATCGCTTCTTCTACCGCAATTTCACAAAATGGGTTCATTGCCATTTTTACGTTTGTTAAATCAACACCGCTGTTATCAGGTTTAACGCGAGCTTTTACGTTGTAATCAATCACTCTTTTTATTGGTACGAGAACTTTCATAGGGACTCCATAATTATTTAAACCTATAAGCTAACGTATACGTCAACCTATTTATTTTATGAAATCAGACTACTTCCTGTTGACGTAAACGTCAACCTAAAATAACCTTAAACTATTCACAACCTGTAACGTTTAATTTGCATCACAAAATAACAGGTTGCTTAGCTTACTTTTTGCCTATAGGGCAAGAGTGAGTCCGTCATAGATAAAGAGGTTATTATGATTGAACGCGAAACCATGGAATTTGATGTTGTTGTTGTAGGGGCAGGCCCTGCTGGGCTTTCAACAGCAATTAAACTCGCGCAGCAAGCACAAGAAAAACAACAAGAGTGTATGATTTGTGTGGTTGAAAAAGGCTCTGAAGTGGGCGCGCATGTATTATCGGGTGCTGTTTTTGAAACCAAAGCATTGGATGAGCTACTGCCAAACTGGCAAGAATTGGGCGCGCCTGTTACGACTAAAGTCCAAAGCGATGAAATTTATTGGTTTAATAACGAACAAAAAGCAACCTCTATCCCTCATTTTGCAACCCCTAACACATTTCATAATAACGGTAACTACATTGTTTCTATGGGGAATGTATGTCGTTGGCTTGCTGAGCAAGCAGAAAACTTGGGCGTTGAAATATTTCCAGGCTTTAGTGCTCATTCACTTATTATTGAAGATGATGTTGTTAAAGGCATTATTACCGGTGATATGGGGCTGGATAAAAACGGCGACGAAAAAGACGGTTACATGCCGGGTATGGAGTTACGTGCTAAATACACGGTATTTGCTGAGGGCTGTCGCGGCCATTTAGGTAAGCAACTGATCAATCAGTTTGCTTTAGACGATGAATGCTCGCCACAGCATTACGGTTTAGGCTTTAAAGAAATTTGGCAAGTGGATGAATCTAAACATCAGCTTGGTAAAGTAGTTCACGGAACCGGTTGGCCATTGAGTGGCGATACTGGCGGTGGTGCTTTTATGTATCATAGCGAAAACAACCAAGTGGTGGTTGGTTTAATTGTTGATTTAAATTATTCAAATCCACATTTAAGCCCATTTGATGAGTTTCAGCGCTTAAAACACCACCCGGTATTTAAAAACACCCTTGAAGGGGGTGAGCGTATTGCTTATGGTGCGCGCGCCATTGCCAAAGGCGGTTTACACTCTTTGCCTAAAATGCATTTCCCGGGTGGCTTGTTAGTGGGCTGTGATGCAGGCACGCTTAATTTTGCAAAAATTAAAGGTAATCATACGGCTATGAAGTCAGGCATGATAGCTGCTGAGGTCATTTTTAATGCGCTACAAAACGATTTAGCTAACACTGATTTAACCCAGTACACCGCTGAGTTTAAAAAGTCATGGGCGTATAAAGAGCTGTATCAATCTCGTAACTTTGGCCCTGCAATGCATACATTAGGTAAATTTGCAGGCGGTGCATACAACACCCTTGATCAAAACATATTTAAGGGTGCCCTACCGTTTAGTTTTAAAGATAACGTACCCGATCACGCCACTTTAAAAGACGCTGATCAAGCTGAAAAAATTGCCTATCCGAAGCCTGATGGCAAACTCAGCTTTGATAAGCTTTCTTCGGTATTTTTATCAAACACTAATCATGAAGAATCGCAGCCGTGTCATTTGAAACTCAAAGATGCATTAATTCCGATTAAGGTAAATTTAGTTAAATTTGATGAACCTGCACAGCGATACTGCCCTGCCGGCGTTTATGAAGTACAAGAAGTCGAAGGCGAGCAAGCCTTTGTGATCAATGCGCAAAACTGTGTGCATTGTAAAACCTGTGATATTAAAGATCCGAGCCAAAATATTACTTGGGTCACCCCTGAAGGTGCTGGCGGTCCTAACTACCCCAATATGTAACAACCTTTCTAAAGAAATTATAAACTTATCCTAAATTGCAGGGGCTTCGGCCCCTTTTTTGCGCTATGCTGTTAAGTAATATGAATAAATGAGAGTGTGTTATGGCGTCGTCGAGTGTAATTTTTCGTTTTTTAGCAGAGCCTACCGATGTAAATTTTGGTGGTAAGGTGCATGGTGGTGTGGTCATGAAGTGGATTGACCAAGCAGGCTATGCCTGTGCTGCAGGTTGGAGCGGTCATTACTGCGTAACCGTATCGGTTGCAGGCGTTAAGTTTAGCCGTCCTATTTTGGTTGGCCAAATTGTTGAAGTGGAAGCCAAAATTGCACACACCGGCAAAACCAGTATGCAAATTTTCATTCAAGTACGCTGTGGCGACCCTAAAACCCAAAACTTAGTTGAAACTAATCATTGTGTAATAAGTTTTGTTGCTATGGATGAGACGGGTTACCCTGTTGCCGTTCCTGAATTCACATCTGTTACTGACGAAGATAAAAAGCTAGAAAATTACGCCATTAAAATGAAACAAATAGCGATAGAAACAGAAAACTTACTTTATCAAGTTTAATTAAGTACCTTTTGCAGGTATGTATAAACTACAACAAGCTGTAAATTCTACAATTTTTATTTTTTACAAATTAACAGTACGCTTAACAGCTGGATGTTTTGCGTACTGAAACCACCAAAAAAGTTCAATAAATACACTTTAAGAGCAAATATTAAACAAAAAAAATATTGGCATGTTCACTGCAATTAGTAAATCGACGTTTGATGAATCTATCGAACATTAGATTTTATTTTTTAAAGGAGCTATACAATGATTAAAACACTTTCTCTTTCTGCACTTGCTTTAGCAACACTGGGTTTTAATTCAGCAGCACAGGCTGATGTTACCGACATGGACTCTCCACGTATTTATACGGGTATTGGTTACGGCCAATATTCATTTCAGTTTGAAGATAGCGAAAACGACACCGATTTCGATGACGACGCGCAAATGTTAAAAGGTTATATCGGTACTCAATTTAATGAACATTTCAGCCTTGAACTTGCTTATCAAAATTTTGATGAAGTGAGTGACATAGACAGTAAAGCAGAAATTGATGGGGTATCACTAGCAGCGCGTTTTGCAGCGCCAATCACTGAAGATTTTTCTGTTTATGCAAAAGGCGGTTGGTTTGAATGGGATGCTGATTTAACTCAAGAACTACCAGTAGGCAGCGTTAGCGTATCACAAGACGGTGGTGACGTATTTTATGGTGCAGGTATTGAATATGCTTTCACAACCAATATGCAAGTGCGTTTAGAGTATGAGCGTTACGAATTAGATGATGATATTGATCCAGAAATGGACGTTGCGTCAGTATCTTTCCAATATATGTTTTAATAACAACTCAATAGTTGCAATGTAAGGGTAAGGCTAGGTTTAGCCTTGCCCTTTTTTATCTCACATTTAAACCAGTCAGTCTAAACTCTCTTTATGCTGATTATATTAAGCTAATGCCACCAATGGTAATTACAGGTAGAATACCCCCCTATTTTATTTGTTAGCGAGCATTATGAGCGATTATCAGATTTCGGCTATTGGCCATATTCAATCACCGTATAAACAAAAGTTTGCCATTCCTAGACAACCTCGATTAGTGCCAGAAGCAAAAGCTAAACTTATTTTTGCTCCAGATTTTAATCGTGAAGAATTTGTTCGTGGTTTAGATGAATTTAGCCACATTTGGCTGTTATTTCGTTTTCATGAAACCGCGGATAAAGGCTATTCAGCAATGGTGCGCCCGCCGCGCCTTGGTGGCAATGAACGTAAAGGCGTTTTTGCCACACGCGCTACATTCAGACCTAACGCTATAGGGATGAGTGCTGTTAAGTTAGAGGGAATTGAATACAAAAATGGGCAGTTAGCGTTATTGCTCGCCGGTATTGATTTACTTGATGGTACACCTATTGTTGATATTAAGCCTTATTTGCCCTATTCAGACGCTTTACCTGATGCAAGCGCTGGATTTGCCGATACGCGTCCAGAAACTCAAATGAGTGTTGAATTTAGTGAGCAAGCTTTGGAATTTATAAATAAACAAAGCCACTATCCTGAGCTACAAGCATTTATCAGCAATGTGCTAAAACAAGATCCTCGCCCAGCGTATAAAAAGCAAAAACAAGGCATGCAAAGTTATGGTATGAATTTGTATGAATACAACATTACCTGGCAAGTGACTGACTCTCATCATCTGGTTACTCATATAGAGCCCAGTTAAACTAACTTTAAAACCCTGCTATGGCTATAAAATGCGATAAAAAATCACTTAGCGCTTTAGTGTCAATGCATCCGCTGGTAAACTGAGCGCCTTAATTAAAAGAACATATTACTCTATTTCGGAAAAAACATGCGTACTAGTCAATATATACTCGCTACACTTAAAGAAACGCCATCAGATGCGGAAATTGTATCGCATCAATTAATGCTTAGAGCCGGAATGATCCGTCGCGTCGCTTCGGGTTTATACACTTGGCTACCCTCTGGTTTACGTGTGCTTAGAAAAGTAGAAAACATTGTACGCGAAGAAATGGATAAAGCAGGCGCAATTGAAATGCTAATGCCAGTAATTCAACCGGCTGACTTATGGGAAGAATCGGGCCGCTGGAGTGAGTTTGGTCCAGAGCTTATGCGCTTTACCGATCGTCACAATCGTGAATTTGCTATGGGTCCTACCCATGAAGAAGTGATCACCGATTTTGTCCGCAAAGAAATTAACAGCTACAAGCAACTGCCTATTACTTTGTACCAAGTACAAACTAAAGTACGTGACGAACGTCGTCCGCGCTTTGGTGTTATGCGTGCTCGTGAATTTACTATGAAAGATGCCTACTCATTCCATTTAACCGATGAATGTTTAGATGCAACTTATCAAGTTATGCACAAAGCCTACTGTAATATTTTTGAACGTTTAGGCCTTGATTTCCGCCCTGTTATTGCTGATACCGGCTCTATAGGCGGTAGTGTATCGCATGAGTTTCACGTACTTGCTGAATCTGGCGAAGACGCTATTGCCTTTAGTGATGCTAGTGACTACGCCGCTAATATTGAAAAAGCAGAAGCGCTAGCGCCAACTGAATCGCGCCCTGAAGCAAGCAAAGAGCTAAAAGCATTCCCAACGCCTGATGCTAAAACAATTAATGAGCTGAAAAAACACTATGGTGTAAAACCACATCGCGGTGTTAAAACACTGATTGTTTATGGCGCCCCTGATGAAGACGGAAAACGTGGCTTAGTTGCACTAGTACTGCGTGGCGATCACGAGCTTAATGAACTTAAAGCTGAAAAACACCCACTGGTTGCTGCACCATTAGAAATGGCAACCGAGGCAGATATTGTGGCTGCCATTGGCGCAAAACCGGGTTCTTTAGGCCCTGTTGGCTTAAACATGCCAATTATTGTTGATAGAACCGCGAATGTAATGGCTGATTTTGTAGCTGGTGCCAACAAAGACGATGAGCACTTTAGTGGTATTAACTGGGATCGCGACGTAACAGACTACGAGGTTGCTGATATCCGTAATATTGTTGAGGGCGATCCTAGCCCGTGTGGTCAAGGCACGTTGCAAATTAAGCGCGGTATTGAAGTTGGTCATATTTTCCAACTAGGTACTAAGTACTCAGAAGCAATGAAAGCAGGTGTATTAAGCGAATCGGGTAAAAACCAAACAATGACTATGGGTTGTTATGGTATTGGTGTATCGCGCGTAGTTGCCGCTGCCATTGAGCAAAATAATGACCAATACGGTATTACCTGGCCTAAAGCCATCGCCCCTTTCGATTTAGCAATTGTGCCAATGAATATGCATAAATCGCATCGCATCCCTGATATTGCTAATAATCTATATCAAGGTTTGAAAGATGCAGGTTTAGATGTGCTATTTGATGACCGTAAAGAGCGCCCTGGTGTTATGTTTAACGACATGGAATTACTCGGTGTACCTTACACACTTGTAATTGGTGAGCGTAACCTTGATGAAAACAAGGTAGAACTTAAAAACCGCCGCACTGGTGAAAAGCTAATGATAGATATTGATAGCGCGATTGAAACAATCAAAAATCAATTTAATGCATAAGCTTAAAATTAATTAAAAAACCGCTGTATGGTTTTTTCATACAGCGGTTTTTTATTAATTTCTGTAAGCCAAGCTCGATTTTTTAAGTACTCATTTCAGCACTAAAACCTAGTAATAATTAATAAAAAAGGTCGCTCTGCGACCTTTTTTATACTTATGAATTATCTAAACAACACATCTTCACGATTAAACCATTTCACACAAAATGCCAGGAGTGCCCCAGCGATGATTGCTGTTGCTAGGAATATCAATCCCACTAGCGTGTAATCAACGGTGCCTTTAACAATTTCTTTAATCGCTAAGGCGACGTTAGTCACGGGAATAAACGCCGTTTTAGAAGTCAGTTCCATGTTAGGCATTATTGAAATAATAATCGGGAAAAACACGACCATGCTTAATGGCGTCATGTAATTTTGCGCTTCTTTAAACGAGCGTGCATAGATTGATATTGCCAGAGCTAATGCAGAAAAGGTTGCAGCTATAGGCAATAATAAGACAAAAATCATTAGTAAGTCTGTGATAGCCAATGTACTAAAAGCGGCTTTAATAAATTCAAGATCAGCAAAAGCCAGCGCTAAGGCTATCCAACACCCCATACTAATTACGGTTATAGTGGTTGATGCAATTGACGTGGTTAGTAGAGTAATGAATTTACCCAATACTAGCTCGGTACGAGTAATAGGTGTAAGTAATAAGGTTTCTAAGGTACCTCGTTCTTTTTCACCGGCCCCTAAATCAATAGCAGGATACGTTGCGCCTACCAGTACTAACGGAATAAGTAGATAAGGTAAAAACCCACCCACTTTTTCACCTAGGTTTTCACGCTTATCGGCAGTGTCTACTTTAACTACATTAACTGGCTTTAAAATAGATTCTTGTGCGCTTTTATCTATACCAAAGCTCAATAATTTACTTTCTTGTAAAGTATCGCTGTACTCTTTAGCAAGCTCTTTGACACGCTCAAATAAGAAGTTAATTGATTTTGAATCATTAAATACAACTTGCCATTCGCTTTGCTTTTGCTCATTTAATGTTTGCACTGCATCACTTGGCAGGTATATTCCCATGTCGATATCGCCGGCGTTTACACCAGCTTTTAGCTCCTCAATACTGTTGAAGGTTTTATCACCTTTATATAACTCAAAGCTTTTGTGATAAAACACTTTATCAGTAAATTCTGGTGCATAGTCGCCATTGATAATCACATAGGTATTTACTTTTTGTTCAGCATCAAGCGCAGCTTGCGAGGATATAAACGCAACCACAGCAAATAACAACGGGAAAACCACAATAGGAAATACCACCACGAACAATAAGGTTTTTTTATCGCGTAGTAGCTCTGTTAATTCCTTTTTAAATACTTCAAACATCATGTTTCTCCGTTAATATGTTCATAAACGCTTGATTTAATTCTTCACTGTTGCCTGCCTGTTTAAATTCAGCAAGCGTGCCATCAAAACAACTAACGCCTTCATTAATTACCGCAACGCGGTCACATAAAAGTGCTACTTCATCTAAATGATGCGTAGAAAAAATAACAGGAGTACCTTGTGCTTTTAAGCCTTTAATAAAGTTGATCACCGTTTGGGTGGTCATAATATCGAGGCCGGTAGTTGGCTCATCGAGAATAACAACGTCTGGGTGGTGTACCACAGCACGCGCTATATTGGCTTTTTGCTTCATGCCGGTTGATAGGTTCTCAGCGCGTTTATCAATAAATTTATGCATATCAAGTAAGGTAAATAATTCTTCACAGCGTGCCTTAATAGCCTGCTTGCTCATGCCGTGCAGTTTTGCAAAGTACTCTATGTTTTCTTTTACCGTTAAACGACCATATAAACCAGTAGAGCCAGATAAAAAACCAATACACTTGCGCCCAATGAGTGGCTTTTTAATTATGTCGTTTCCTGCAATAGTAATACTGCCATCATCCGGTTTTAAAGCGGTAGAGATCATTCTTAACGTCGTGGTTTTGCCCGCGCCATTCGGTCCTAATAGCCCTAGTACTTCGCCTTTTGCACAGCTAAAGCTGACATTTTTAACCGAGTGAAAATAATCTTTATCTTCACGGGGGTCTATATCATCTATTTTATTTTTTTTATGATCTTTAGTGAGCTTAAACTTCTTTTTAAGCGCGGTAACTTCTATCATTTTCGTGTCCTTCGTTTCGGTCTAAAATAGTCCGTGTTATCGTAAAATGATGGATTGTTATTCTCATCAAACCAACCAGGAACACCTAATAAAGGTAAAGGTGAAAGCTGTTTGTTATCGGCTAAACAATCATCAGTTTTAATCATCTCATAAAGGCGCTGATCTAGGTACTGGTATTGAGTTACTAAATCTTTACAAAATATTTCATCCGGTACATTTACAAATAAGGCTTTGCCAGTCAGTCCAATATAAGGTTTGGTTAACATTTCATAATTAGCATGGCCAAACATGAAAGGCGCAATGGTTTTCCCCCACTGTACTTTGTGCTCTACAAATGCAGTCTTCCATTGATGATCTCTTAACCACTCTTTCCACTGTGATTCGCTGACAGCTAGCACAACCCCACACTCGTCAAACAAGGTCAGTGCGTTACGGTGTTTACTTCGTTGTTTTAATCCATGCAACGCTATTTCATCAACATGACGCTGATTAATAAGGGCTTTTGTTTTTGGAAATAAGCACCAAATAAAACCACCAAACAGATCATGCCAGTTTTGTTGTCGGGTGGGCACGTCCCCTGTTTCAAAAATGACTTGTTCATAATAGCGCTCAGCAAAATCAACCTTGGCATCATCGACAAAACGAATTGGCAGATTATTAGCATTGATGGCGTTTAAATACGGGGTAAAGTACGCAGGCTCAGGCCAGTCTGTTTGCTGATCTATTTTAAACAGCTGACGAAGGTGCTCAAATGCACCTCCATTTATACTCGTTACTTGAAATTGTTCTGGGGGAGTAAAACGCTTCATTGTTACCTTTACTGTACATTTTTATCAGCAACAGTTTACCGCAAAAACTGGTTCTAATTAACAGAAGTTCATATACTAATGCCACTTAGAACAAAAAAAGAGCCAATATGAAACGTTATTTTTCTTTGACCCTAATAACAACGGCAATTTTAGCCGGCTGTGCAACAACAAGTATTACATCTGATGATGTCGCTAAAGGCTACAACAGCATTCAAGCGGATGAAATTGCTAAGCATGTAAAAGTGTTAGCTTCTGATGAATTTGGTGGACGTGCTCCTTCATCTGAAGGTGAAAAGCTTACGCTTGATTACTTAACAAAAGAATTTACTGCTTTAGGCTTTGAGCCGGGTAATGGCGACAGCTTTTTCCAAGAAGTGCCGCTTGTATCGTTAGAAGCAGACTCTGATATGGTGCTTAATATTGGCGGTAAAGACTACCAATACAAAAAAGACATGGTTATGGGTAGTAGCCGTATTAGTGCGCAAGAAGGAATTGAAAACTCGGAGCTTGTATTTGTGGGCTACGGTGTTAACGCACCTGAATATAACTGGAATGATTACGAAGGCCTAGATGTTAAAGGTAAAACCGTTGTTATGCTGGTAAACGATCCGGGTTTTGCAACTAAAGATCCTGCTTTATTCACCGGCGATGCAATGACCTATTACGGGCGTTGGACTTACAAATACGAAGAAGCAAGCCGTCAAGGTGCTGCTGGTGCTATTATTATTCATGAAACTGCTCCAGCGTCTTACCCTTGGTCTGTGGTTGAGAACTCATGGAGTGGCGAGCAATTTGGTTTCGTAAAAGAAAACAATAATATGGACCGTGTTGCTGTTGAAGGTTGGGTTACTGTTGATGTTGCAAAAGAGCTTTTTTCTAAAGCAGGCCTTAATTTTGAAACCGCCAAAGCAAACGCTGCCAAAGGTGCTTACCATGTTGATATGGGCGATTTAACAGCCACTGTGAATGTAAAAAACACCATCAAAAAATCGGTATCTTATAACTTCATTGCCACTCTTCCTGGTAGTAAAACACCCGATGAGCATATTATTTACTCTGCGCATTGGGATCATTTAGGAACGGATAAAAATCGTAAAGGCGATCAAATTTATAATGGTGCCCACGATAATGCGACAGGTACAGCCGGTATGATAGAAGTTGCCGAAGCCTTTACCAAACTAGGTAAACGCCCTGACCGTTCAATGACCTTTTTAGCGGTAACCGCTGAAGAGCAAGGTTTATTAGGCTCGAAATATTATGCCGCGAATCCAGTTATTCCAGCTAATAAAACCGTTGCAAATATTAATATGGACAGCTTAAACCTATTAGGTAAAGTAAAAGATATTAGTGTGGTGGGTATTGGTAAATCACAAATGGATGAGCTATTAGCAACTGCGGCCAAAGAGCAAGGCAGAACAGTATCGGGCGACCCTAAACCATCTTCAGGTGGCTACTACCGCTCAGATCACTTTGCCTTTGCTAATATGGGTGTTCCTGCCATGTATGCCGGTGGCGGTACACAAGCGTTTGACGATGAAACTGCAAATTACCGTAAGCGTATGAGCTTAGTACTGCGTGGTTGTTACCATCAACCTTGTGATAGATACCGCGATGAGTGGGATTTATCAGGTGCGGTTCAAGATTTACAATTATTTTATAAAGTAGGTTTTGATATTTCACAACAAACTCAGTGGCCTACGTGGAATGAAAACTCAGAGTTTCAACGTAAAAAGTAACTACTGCGGCAACACTTAAATGATATTGATTATCATTTAATAAAATAGTACAGTGCGATCTCATTCTTTAATTAGGTCGTACTGTATGTTTTTAACATCCCATTTAGGAGTTATTTCGCCAGCTGCAAAACGTGTTTTTCATCAAAATAAACGCCTAATTTTACCTCTGTTAATTTTAGTCTGTTTAGCCCTGCCCGATTTACGCACCATAACAATTACTGCACTCAGTGATGCTTTTTTTCAAGTGAGTGTGTTTGTTGCTGCGACCTTATTTATTTACTACTACGCGATTGATCATTTACCCCAACTAGAGCTTCGTTACCTAAATGCTAAGTCACCGGTATTAGAGGTCAGCTTTGCTGCTTTTTTAGGCATGTTACCAGGCTGTGGTGGCGCGATTATTGTGGTGACTCAATTTACAAAAGGCCAAGCTAGCTTTGGCGCAATTGTGGCTGTATTAACGGCGACTATGGGTGATGCCGCGTTTTTATTATTAGCGACTCGCCCTACCGAGGGTTTAACCATCATGGCAATAGGGTTTGTGGTTGGTTCTGTAACGGGTTTAATCGTCAACACACTTCATAAAACAGGCTACTTATGCCCAACTGATCAAAAGCACACACCACAGATTACCCTTTTACCGACGAAGATAATTACGCTCAGTAAGCCTATTTGGTACATCGCTATTATTCCGGGGTTACTCATTGCCTTTTTACTCGCTTTTAATATTGATTTGAGCCAATTTGGGCAGTACACCACATTCACTGTTACTCATTTTGGCGCATTAATGGCGTTGTTTGTCGTATTTATGTGGGCGTTATCTTCAAAAGGTGAAAGCTATAAAGAAGTAACCTCAGAAGATGATATATGCAGTCCACCTTCAAAACTCACAAAAGTACTGCAAGATACTCATTTTGTAACCGCGTGGGTGGTTGCCTCCTTTATATTATTTGAACTACTGGTAACAGTGTTTGGCCTTGACTTAAAAACATGGTTTTTAAATTATGCTTATATGGCCCCGCTCATAGCGGTATTAATTGGTTTTTTACCTGGCTGTGGCCCGCAAATAATTGTTACCACTTTATATATTCAAGGGGTTATTCCGTTTAGCGCATTAGCGGCCAATGCCATTTCCAACGATGGCGATGCACTTTTCCCAGCCATTGCCATGACACCTAAAGCGGCTATTATTGCTACAATTTATACCGCCATACCGGCATTAATGGTTGGTTATGGCCTGTATTTTCTGAGCTAAATCAGTCTAGCTTTTATTTATTTAGTTATAAAAAAACCAGCTAGTTGCTGGTTTTTTAATTTATAAATGAATATAAAGACTTAGCGCATAGCCATCATCATTTTAGCTGGCTGCTCTAAGTATTCTTTCCATAAATTATTAAAGCGCGCGATAGTGCCGCCATCAATTACACGGTGATCCCCTGACCAACTTACTTGCATAATTGCACGCGATACCACTTGCCCTTGCTCGTCAAAGCGCGGAAGGTGCTGTAATTTACCTAAGGCAACAATCGCCACTTCTGGCTTATTAATAATTGGTGTAGCTATAGTGCCACCAATCGCACCAATATTAGAAATACTAATAGTACCGCCTTTTAAATCATCTGGTGCTACGCGGCCTTCTCGAGCTGAGTCAGTTAATTGCGTTAAATTATTAGCCACCTCTACAATACTCTTAGTTTGGCAGGCTTTAATATTTGGTACTAATAAGCCCACTTTAGAGTCCACTGCAACCCCAATATTGTGATCATCATAGTAGGTAATTTCACTGCAATCATCATTTACTTTTGAGTTAAGTACCGGGAATTCAGTCATTGCCAAAGATAATGCCTTAATAAAAAACGGCATCATCGTAAGTTTAACGCCCTGTGCTTTATATTGCTCTTTAAGATCAGTTCGAAGTGCAATTAAATCAGTTAGATCAATTTCGTCACTGTAAGTAAAGTGCGGAATCGTTGAAACTGAAGCCACCATTTGTTTTGCCATGGCCGCTTTAATGCCTTTAATTACTTCTGTTCGCGTTCCACCCGCGCTAGTTGCGTGTTCAGTACTACGAGTGTTTTTACTCTGGGTAGTTTGTGGCTTGTTAAGCTCAGAGGTATCCATGCCAGATGGCACTTCATTTTTTATAAACGCTTCAATATCTTGTTTATAAATACGGCCATTTTTACCACTACCTGGTACGCAGGTTAAATCAACGTCAAGCTCACGCGCTTTACGCCTAACCGCCGGTGATGCAACCGCTTTTTCGTTAACTATTGCAGTTTGCGTTTGCTTAGCAGGTGCGTCTGACGTTGCGTTACTTTGTGCTTTTACAACTGCTTGGTTAACATCAACGTCTTCTTTTGCGACTTGCCCTGCAACCGTCATTTGAAATAATGGGCTATGCACCTTCGCAATTTCACCTTTTTGATAATACAGCTTTTGCACTGTACCGGTGTATTTAGCTGGTATTTGTACTAATGCTTTATCGGTCATTACATCACAAACGGCTTGATCTTCTTCTATTTCATCGCCCTCTGCAACTAACCATTCAACAATTTCACACTCAACAATACCTTCACCAATGTCGGGTAAAATAAAGTCTTCTAAGTGTTCACGAGTACTTGTTGGTGAAGAAGCTGTTTGAGTCTCTTCACTAGGCGCTTCACCGGCAACATCCATTGCAAATAACGGCGCATGTACTTTAGCAATATCGCCTTTTTTACAATGCAGCTTAGTGATCACCCCATCGTGTACCGCTGGAATTTGCACTAAGGCTTTATCTGTCATCACATCACAAATAGGCTGATCTTCTTTTACAGTGTCGCCCTCTTGTACCAGCCATTCGACTACTTCGCATTCAACTATGCCTTCACCAATGTCAGGTAATATAAAATCTTTAGCCATGGAAACCCCTAAAAGTTCACTGATTGTTTAATTGCGGCCATTACTTTTAATGCATCTGGAACATATTCTTTTTCGAGCGCCAGCGGGTATGGCGTATCTAGGCCACAAACACGTAAAATAGGCGACTCTAAATGCAGAAAACACTCTTGAGCGATGGTTGCGGCTATTTCTGCGCCAAAACCGTTAGTAATAGGTGCTTCATGACTAACAATAAGACGGCCTGTTTTAGTCACTGATTTAGCAATCGTTTCAACATCCCATGGTAAAATACTGCGAAGGTCAATCACTTCACAGCTAATGCCCTGTTCACTGGCTTGCTTTGCCGCTGCTTCTATAATTTCCATTTGTGCACCCCACGCTAATAAAGTAACGTCAGTACCCTCTTGAACCACTTCAGCTTTACCAAGTTCAATGCTGTAATCTTCCTCAGGCACTTCACCAGTTGAAGCACGGTATAAACGTTTGGGCTCAAAAAATAGCACTGGGTTGTCGTCTTTAATACACGCACGCAGTAAGCCTTTAGCTTGGTACGGGTTACGCGGCACGACAATTTTTAACCCTGGCGTGTGAGCAAAGTACGCTTCTGGCGATTGCGAGTGATACAAACCACCAGCAATACCGCCACCGTAAGGTGTACGAATCGTTAGATTACCCACATTAAACTCATTACCACTACGATAACGAAACTTAGCCGATTCATTCACAATTTGATCAAACGCAGGAAAGATGTAATCAGCAAATTGAATCTCTGCCAATGCAGGTGCACCAAAGGCTGCCAAACCATTTGCAAAGCCTAAAATACCTTGCTCTGTGAGCGGGGTATTGAATACGCGATGCTTACCGTACTTTTCTTGTAACCCTGATGTTGCTCTAAAAACACCGCCAAAATAACCCACGTCTTCACCAAAAATACACGCTTGAGGATGTTCATTCATGGTGATATCTAAAGCAGAATTAATTGCATGTAGCATGTTCATTTTAGCCATTACTTAATTCTCCCTGCTGTTGTTGGGTAGGCGTCTGGATGTGCTTTTATATGCGTTTTAAGTTCATCATATTGACGTTGTAAAGATGGAATTGGCGTATCGTAAACATCTGAAATTAGCTCTTCTAACGCCGGCTTATCAATTACTTCAGCGCGTTTTAGTGCCGCTAAAATATCATCACGAATTGTTTCTTTCGCTTTGATATCTTCTGCGTCATCTAACCAATTTTGTTTTACTAACCATTTTCTAAAGCGCTCAATTGGGCATGTTTTATAGTTTGCTTCTTCATCTTTTGAACGGTAACCGCTTGGATCATCTGATGTTGAATGCGCACCTAAACGATACGCTATCGATTCAATTAATACCGGTTCACCTTGTGTTGCAGCAATTTCGCGGGCTTTTTTAGTAGCCGCGTAAACGGCGAGCGCATCACTGCCATCAACACGAATGGTTTTAATACCATAACCCACACCACGCGATGCAATCCCATCGCCTTTAAATTGCTCATCGGCTGGGGTTGAAATAGCATAACCATTGTTACGTGCAAAAAAGATAACCGGTGCTTTATGTACTGCAGCCATATTTAAGCCTGCATGAAAGTCACCTTCTGAGGCAGCCCCTTCACCAAAATAACAAATAGTAACGTTATCAATAGTACTTGCTAGTTCACCTGTTTTAGCATCAATGTGTTTTACTTTTTGACCATATGCGTAACCCGTAGCCTGTGGAATTTGTGTTCCCAAAGGTGATGAAATGGTCATGTAGTTAAGTGCTTTAGAACCATAATGGATCGGCATTTGACGGCCTTTACCTAAATCTAATTCATTCGAAAACATTTGGTTCATAAATTGATCAAGGGTAAAACCACGATAGTGTAAGGCTGCTTGTTCACGGTATTGCGCCATGATCATGTCATCTTGTTCAAGGGCTGCAGCAGAGGCTGTTACCGCCGCTTCTTCCCCTAAACACTGCATGTAAAAGCTAACACGCCCTTGGCGTTGAGCACCCTGCATACGTTCATCCAATAAACGAATAAAACGCATGGTTTCGTATAATTTAATAGCGGTGTGTTTAGAAATATCAGGTGCAGGAGCACTAGGATGAATGTCGCCGTCCTCAGTTAAAATACTCAGGGTTGGAATATTAAGTGCGTGGCCGTCAATAAACTCAAGCTCATGATTAATATTCAGCGATACGTTATTGGGATTACTCATAACCTACCTTCTTTTGTTGTCGGTATCACAGCGCCCCTTTGGATTATTATTATGGGTGATAGTTGCTGAATAAACTTTGCAACATCTGCACTGTATTTAATTAAAGCTGCCAACACTTTACGTTAACGTAAAGTGTTATTCAACAAAACTGTGACCAAACAAAAGTAAATAATGAGCAAAAAACTGGCAAGTTAACTATACATATAATTAACCACTTATTAATCAGTTGGTTAAACTTTAATAACAAGTGGTCTGATGTGTTGATTTAGCTAAAGCGGCTATCCACTTGCATAGGGACTACTGTAAGTAATGCACGTTGCCCAATGGCTACCTGTGCGTTAGGAAAAATAATTGCTTCCCCTTCTACGTCGGCATATATGGCATTATCGCCATCGGTGGCTAAAAGCTCACCCTTTGCAAACCCTGTAAAATTCTCGGCATCGTCAGAAAACGGAAAACTAAAGTTTTGCTCTGTGCGGTTAATAGTTCGATGAACAGAAAACAACTCAAAGTCGCTTGCATTAAATTCTGGGTATTTTACTTCTTTTTGGCTAATTAATGCAGTTAGAGTTTGTTTTGTTTTTGCAAAGCGTGACATGTCGTTTTCACCAAAGGGTTTCACTTGCCCAAGCTCTACAGTAAATGAGTCGGCACCATGCACAAACGACGAATAGTAGCTAAACGTGGTGGCTGGCGACTTCATCATCAATACTGTATTCACACCACAGCTTAATAAGAACTGCAGTTGCGACTTTTTCCAAGGCTTGCCATGTAAGAATGGGTAAACAGCAAATTTTTCGTTTTTAGAACCGCGAATAGCGGTATGTAAATCATAATGACAGCGATACGTACCCTGCTCTGAACGGGCGTAAAAATCGCTAACATATTGCTCAAGTTTATCAGCGCGAACGCGTTCGTCGTTCATCGCTATACCATCAACAGTGTGGTGGCCGTTAAACAAGCGGTTTAAGTTCTCTTCTACAAATCGTTTACCAATATTAATTGACTGAGGATTACCAAAAATAAATAAAACCCGTTGTTGTAATTCAAGTTGCCCACTAATAATGTGTTTAATGAGTTCATCGCAAATTTCAATGGGGGCTGTCTCATTGCCATGAATGGCACTGGATAGCACCACATTTTTTGAGGTTATACAATCTGGTTCAAACTCAATCACTCCGGTATCGTGTATGGTAACCTGAGTATTGTTATTAAGCGTAAATTGACCTGCCTCTAAATGCCATTCATGGTTTCGCGAAAGCGTTAAAAAATCACCATCTTGTTTTAATTGATTAATATATTCTGCAGTGGCTGACATAACGATAAAAGCCCTTTTTTTTGTAAATTATAGATACAAAAACGGCTGATAAAATCAGCCGTTTTTAGTTGTAATTGCATATTAGCTAATCACTGAATCAACCAGTTTTTTAGCTTCTTTTTCTAATAAGGCCAAGTGCTCTTCGCCTTTAAATGATTCTAAGTAAATTTTATAAATATCTTCTGTACCTGACGGACGCGCCGCAAACCAGCCACTTTCAGTTACCACTTTTAGCCCACCAATAGCTGCATTATTACCTGGCGCATGAGTTAGCTTTTGTAAAATAGGCTCACCCGCTAAGGTATCTGCTTTTACGTCATCAGCACTGAGTGCTTTTAATCGCGACTTTTGCTCAGGCGTTGCTGGCGCATCTAGGCGTTTATAAAGTGGCGCACCAAACTCTTGCTCTAGTTCTTTATACAGCGCAGACGGTGTTTTACCTGTAACAGCAAGAATTTCAGCGGCGAGTAAGCCCATGATAAAGCCATCTTTATCTGTACACCAAACCGTGCCATCAAAACGTAAGAAAGCCGCTCCAGCGCTTTCTTCACCACCAAAGGCCAATTTGCCTTTGTTTAAACCCTCAACAAACCATTTAAAGCCAACGGGTACTTCTTTTACTTTACGCTTGTTGCGCTCAGTTACTTTGTCAATCATTGAGCTAGAAACAAGAGTTTTACCGATTTCAACACTGGCATCCCAATCACGATGCGTTAGTAAATAGTCAATCGCTACGGCTAAAAAGTGATTAGGATTCATTAACCCATCTGGTGTTACTATGCCGTGACGGTCATAATCAGGGTCATTACCAATCGATAAATCAAAATCATCTTTAAGGGCAATTAAATTAGCCATTGAGTAAGGTGATGAGCAATCCATACGAATTTTGCCATCTTTATCAAGCGGCATAAATGCAAAACGCGGATCAACACTGTCATTAACGACCGTTAAATCTAAATTATATTTTTGCGCAATCACTGGCCAAAAGTTAATGCCTGAGCCACCTAATGGATCAATACCAATCTTGATGCCTGCATCGCTAATCGCTTTTAAATTAATAATGTTTTTTAAATCATCAATATAAGGCGTCATTAAATCTTCGTAGCGAATAAAACCAGAACGTGAAGCTTTAGCAAAAGGAAACAGTTCTACTTCAACTAAGTCTTCTAATAATAATTGATTGGCTCTGTCTTCAATCCATTTTGTAACGTCTGTGTCTGCAGGACCGCCATTGGGCGGGTTATATTTAAAACCGCCATCTTCTGGTGGATTATGAGATGGAGTCACTACAATGCCATCGGCAAGCTCATTAGGATGATTTTTATTATAACTAACAATAGCATGGCTAATAACTGGCGTTGGAGTAAAGTCACCATTTTCTTGGGTGATCACTTGCACTTCATTAGCAACCAACACTTCAATTGCTGAGTTAAAGGCCGCCTCGCTCAGTGCGTGGGTATCTTTACCTAAAAATAACGGACCAAATATATCGTTCTGTTTTCTGTAATCACAAATAGCTTGGGTGATTGATAATATGTGTGATTCGTTAAATTTTACATCGTAGGCACAGCCTCGATGCCCTGAGGTGCCAAATGCAACACAATGCTCGGGGTTTTGCTCTAAGTCAGGCTCATTTAAATAATACGCAGACACTAACTTTGGTACATTCACTAAAGCCGATTGTGGTGCAGTTTTACCTGCGCCGGAATGAATTGCCATGGTCTTTCCTTAAAGATAATCACGAATTTTTTCAGCTTGCTCGTTGCTATAGCCTAAACTAAGTGCAACTTCATGCAGCATCATTTTTTTACGCGTGGTATTAGAATTGGTCATCACCCAATATTCACTGTCAGTGATATTTTTTGGGTTCATACTACTACCGCTATTCACTAAGTCTTCTTTACTGGTCGCGAAGTAAACACGATCTCGACCTTTAATATCTAGCACCGCAGAGAAATCTGTTTTATGGGTTCGATAAAATGCACTTAAAATAAATAAGAAACGACCTACAACGCCTTTTTGCATCGCCAATTCTTCTTTATTTAAAATATTAAATACGTTTGCATTTTTTTTATTTACCGGCGGTTTTGCCACTTGGGTTGGCTGTTCAACGTCTGCTATTGGTTGTTCTAATGGTGAATTAGACACACTAACGGTTTCATTTTTATGATCAGTGTCTTGTTTGGTGTTAATTTTTTCGCCGTTAAGATTTAATAAACGACGTAAAATAGTGGATGCACTCTCACCAATACTCTGTGTGTTGCTTGCAATGTACTGATATAACTCGTCGTCTATGTCGATTTGTTTCATGTTCTTCCTGTCATTACGGGTCACATTTTTCTTTCGATATGATTATACCCAAATCACCTCAAGATGCGAGCGTCGTTGGAATTAAAAGCGATTTAGGCAAGACATTATTACAAATAATAGTTGCTCCAGTTTTAAAACCTATGACGAGTATAAATCACTTTTAAACCCTCACTGCCTTAACATATAAATAATTAATAACGACCAAATAATCAGGGAGCTAGGTATATTTGTACATAACGTTTAAATAATATCTGTATTTTTTGCTTTTTAGGGTAATGCTCGGCAAACTATGCGCAAAATTGAAGGAGGCGTCTATGCAATTAAATTACAAACAAATTGGTCAAGGTCCAAATGTTATTTTGATCCATGGACTGTTTGGCTCTTTAGAAAACCTTAATGTGATTGCAAAGCCATTAAGCGAGCATTTTTGCGTAACCAATGTTGATTTACGTAATCATGGCCTTTCGCCCCACAGCGATGAAATGGATTATACTGAAATGGCTAATGATGTTGTTGAATTAATGACGGCATTAAACATACAAAAAGCGCATCTGGTTGGGCACTCTATGGGCGGCAAAGTGGCGATGCAAATAGCACTGAGCCATACTGATTTAGTCGATAAACTAGTGGTTCTTGACATTGCGCCTGTGAGCTACCCTGCGCGCCATACTCAAATACTTGAGGCTTTAAATGCAGTAAAAAATGCAGATATTAGTGATAGAAAGCAAGCTGATTTAATAATGCAACCGTATATAGAGGAGTTAGGTGTACGTCAGTTTTTATTAAAAAGTTTATATAAAAATGATGATGGGCACTTTGTTTGGCGCTTTAATTTACCTGTGCTCGATGATAAATATTCAACTATTACCGCAAACATTAATGCAAATAATTCTTGTTTGTGCGAAACTCTGTTTATTAAAGGTAATGACTCTGACTACATTTTAACCGAGCATCGCGAAGCGATTAATGCGCTGTTTAAAAACGTCAGTGCAAAAATCATTCATGGTGCGGGTCATTGGTTACATGCCCAAAAACCACAGGCTGTAAACAAAGCAATCAATGATTTTTTAACTGCAGTTTAATGTTATTTTTATGGCGTGTTTTTGATTTATCACACTAAATAATTAAAGATTTATGTGCTATAGTACGCGCCGTTTAATTTAAAGGTTATACGTCGATGGTCAGTCAGTTTATTAACGAATTTGATACCTTAGGGTTGTATTTTGGCTTAGCAGGTATTTTTATTTTTATCGGCTTGGCAATTAAAGACGTACTGAAAAGCGGCAATGTGCCTAAATTTGGTCGTTATATTGTGTGGCTGGTACTCTTTTTAGGTTGCTCTGGCTTTATTGCCAAAGGACTTATTCAGGTATTTTGGCAAGGTGCGGGTGTAGGTTAAGCATGGCCAAGTCAGAAACAGATAGAACAACGCTTGATTTATTTGAATACGAGAAACGTCCAGGAAGACCTAAAACTAATCCCCTTCCTCGGGATATGCAGTTAAAGGTTAATAAACGTAATCAAATAAAAAGAGATAAGGCACGTGGTTTAAAGCGTGTTGAATTTAAAGTTTCGTCACAGCTGTATCAGGCACTGAGTGATATGGCAGATGCACAAAATATTAGCCGCAGTGCGTTGATCGAAACAATTTTACAAGAAAGATTGGCTATTGATAGATAAAAGGTTTAAATCCATGGCAAGTGTAGGCATTTTTTTCGGAAGTGACACAGGTAACACAGAACACGTAGCAAAAATGATCCAAAAAGAATTGGGTAAAAAGCTCGTTGCTGTGCATGACATTGCAAAAAGCTCTAAAGAAGAGATTGCTGAGTTTGATCTGATCTTATTCGGTATTCCAACTTGGTATTATGGTGAAGCGCAATGTGATTGGGATGATTTCTTTCCTGAGCTTGAAGAAGTAAGCTTTGAAGGTAAACTAGTGGCTATTTTTGGCTGTGGCGACCAAGAAGACTATGCAGAATACTTCTTAGATGCTATGGGCATGATTAACGATATCGTAACAGAACGTGGCGCTATTGTTGTAGGCCATTGGCCTACAGACAGTTATGATTTTGAAGCATCAAAAGGCATGGCTGATGACAAGCATTTTGTTGGTTTAGGTATTGATGAAGACCGTCAGCCAGAATTGACTGAGCAGCGTGTTAAGCAGTGGTGTGCTCAGGTATATGATGAAATGTGCTTAAGTGAGTTAGCAGATTAATCCCCCCCTTTTAAATGCTAACTGTTTAAAATATTATCAAACAGTTAGCATTTTCCGCGTTAATATTGATATAGATCAATTGTTCTTTGCACTTCCTGCTAAGGCACGTTATCCTAACTGTTATTGTGACGAGTACATCTTGCAAGATGTCTAGTATAACTAAATAAAATTGAGACAGATTTAATGACTGATCATAACTTGGAACTTAAAAAAGCCGGGCTAAAGGTAACTTTACCGCGTATTAAAATTTTAGAGATTCTTCAATCTCCAGATAACCAACACATAAGCGCTGAAGATGTTTACAAGGTTTTATTAGATCTAGGCGAAGAAATTGGTCTTGCGACTGTTTACCGTGTTTTAAATCAATTTGATGATGCAGGAATTGTAAGCCGTCACCACTTTGAAGGCGGTAAGTCAGTATTTGAACTTTCTGGCAGCACTCACCATGACCACTTAGTGTGTTTAAAATGTGGCAAGGTTGTTGAGTTTGAAGATGATTTAATTGAACGTCGTCAACTCGAAATAGCTGAAGAAAACGGTATTAAGCTGACCAATCACTCTCTTTACCTATATGGCGAATGTGAAGATAAAGACGCGTGTAAAGCGTTTGCGCAAAGCAATAGTTAAAAGCCTATTTAGTTTAATAAAAAAAACCTGCGATTAAGCAGGTTTTTTTATAACTAAAAAATAGAGCAGTATTATTTGTGCTCTATTTTAGCCCACGAATCACGTAAGCCAACCGTTTGGTTAAATACCACGTTTTCTGATTTAGTATCACGTGAGAAATAACCGGTACGCTCAAACTGAAAACCTTGTGCAGGTACAGAATTAGCCAATGAAGGTTCAAGTTTAGCATTAGAAATAACCACTAATGAGTCTGGGTTTAACGTGCTTTCAAAGTCCTCTGCGGCTGCAGGGTTAGGCACACTGAATAAACGGTCATATAAACGTACTTCAGCTGTCACTGACTCAGGCGCAGATACCCAATGAATAACCCCTTTTACTTTACGACCATCGCTTGGATTTTTACCCAATGTTTCAGGATCGTAAGTACAGTAAATAGTGGTAATTTCACCATTGTCGTCTTTTTCAACACGCTCTGCCTTAATCACATAAGCACCACGTAAGCGTACTTCTTTATCAAGCACTAAACGTTTAAACTTATTGTTCGCTTCTTCACGGAAATCTTCGCGTTCGATAAAAATTTCACGCGTGAAAGGCACTTCACGGCGACCCATTTCTTCTTTATTTGGGTGATTAGCCACAGAAAGCGTTTCTACTTTATCGGCTTCATAATTCTCAATCACAATTTTCACTGGATCAAGTACAGCCATTGCACGCGGAGCATTTTCGTTTAAGTCATCACGGATACACGCTTCAAGCATGCCCATTTCAACCATATTTTCCTGCTTAGTAATACCGATACGCTGACAGAATTCACGAACAGATGCCGGTGTATAACCACGACGACGCAGACCCGCAATGGTTGGCATTCGCGGATCATCCCACCCTTCTACGTGCTTATTAACCACTAAGTCATTAAGCTTACGCTTTGACATAATTGTGTATTCAAGGTTTAAACGTGAAAACTCAATTTGTTGCGGGTGACATTCAAGGCTGATGTTATCCAATACCCAGTCATATAAACGACGGTTATCTTGAAACTCTAGCGTACATAATGAATGAGTAATGCCTTCAAGTGCATCAGAAATACAATGCGTGAAGTCGTACATTGGGTAAATGCACCACTTATCCGCTGTTTGATGATGATTAGCAAAACGTATACGGTATATAATTGGATCGCGCAGCACCATAAATGAGCTGGCCATATCTATTTTAGCGCGAAGGACACATTCACCTTCTTTAAATTCACCGTTACGCATTTTTTCAAATAATGCGAGGTTTTCTTCAGGTGATGTTTCGCGGTATGGGCTGTTTTTACCAGGCTCTTTTAATGTACCACGGTATTCGCGAGCTTGATCTGCAGTTAAGAAACAAACATACGCTAAGCCTTTATTAATAAGCTCTACCGCATAACCATAAAGCAGATCAAAATAGTTTGACGAATACTTAATCTCACCATCCCAATTAAACCCTAACCACTGTACGTCTTCTTTAATTGAATTAACGTAGTTAATATCTTCTTTTTCTGGGTTTGTATCGTCAAAACGAAGGTTACATAAACCGTTATAGTCTTTGGCGATACCAAAATTTAAGCAAATTGATTTTGCATGGCCAATATGTAAAAAGCCATTAGGTTCAGGTGGAAAACGGGTATGCGTTGTGGCATGTTTTCCACTTGCTAAATCTTCATCAATTCGGGTTCTAATAAAGTTATTTGGGCGATTCTCGATTTCCGCCATAGGATTATAAACCTCTGTATATTGCGTGATAACAAAACTACTGCATTATTACAAAAACCAACCTTAACATACAGTAATAGATGCGGGTTTATGCAGTTATTACCAAAGTTTGTTAGATAAGGGGTAGTTTATGAGCAAAATTTGTTTTAGCGCAATATTAAAGTCATTAAAGCGATTTATAGTAAACGAATAACCCCAACTTAAAGGAACGAAGATGGCCTCATTAAATCAACACCGCATATATATTCCAAGTAATGCACGTGCAAATCATTACTTATTAGCCGAAATTACACCTAATGAAGATTTTTATAAAAACTTCAGTAATATTAATGCTTGCTATGAACGAATTGCGCGTCAGTTATTTGCATCATGTGATGAATATGAACTGCATAATGTCCATTTACTCGCAAATGATAAACTCCCCGTGGTGAGATTTCATGATGAGTCTTACCAACTTGAAACCGATAAGCAAATGTTGTTTTTTTATAACCCTCGTTACCATGAAGCGCATAAACTTCATCACACAGAAAATCAGCAAAGTAAAAAAATACGCCTATTGTTTTTAGCTACTGGTGAAGATATACGTGCCTACTCTGCGCAATTTCATACCAATGTACAAAAAGTATTGAGTCATTTACAAGATCAGTTATTCTTAGACCAGCCAAGCTTTAAGCTGCGCGATCATCAACATTTAACCTATGATTTATTCGCTAAAGAAAAAGGTAATAAAGAAAGCTATGGATATAAACTAAGAAGTTTATATCCTCGTTATCAATCCAGACAATGCGCAATACCTAGTAGCCATGCTGAAATGACTTACGTCACCTTCTCTATTCCCGTGTCACGTAATATTAAAACGCAATTTCAAACACAAATTAATAGCCATACTTATAAACCGTTTTATAACCACTTTTTGCAGTTATTTAGTCAACTTTGTGAAGATAATAGACTCACCCATGCAGCGATGGTTGCCAATGGGGCAATGCCAATAATTCGTAATAGTGAAGTAGATAGAAATGAGGGAAATGGTGAGTTACAAAAAATTAGTTTTGATATAGAAGATTCAGCGCCACAAATGAAAGTATTTTTTGATGAAAATAAACTCGTAGAGACGCTGCATTTTGTGATTGTTGCCGCCGCGCATAATAAACATGAGATTGGCTATGGTCGCTTTATGAATCAAGTAGAGAAAACCGTTCATGCATTCTGTGATGAATTAGCAATTAATAAGCAGCGCCAAGATTTATCTCTGCGATTTTTTCAACATATTAGTTACCCGTTTTAAGATTAAGGGCAATACGCTCTAGCCATACATAAAAAAAGGCTCGCAATTGCGAGCCTTTTTTAAAGAATAACCGCTGATTACCAGCCTGTTTTTTCTTTAAGTGCTTTACCGATATCAGCCAGTGAACGTACAGTTTTTACGCCCGCAGCTTCTAATGCAGCAAATTTCTCATCAGCAGTACCTTTACCGCCTGCGATGATTGCGCCAGCGTGACCCATACGCTTACCTTCTGGTGCAGTAACACCAGCAATGTAAGAAACAACAGGTTTAGTTACGTTAGCTTTGATGTACTCTGCAGCTTCTTCTTCTGCAGTACCACCAATTTCACCAATCATTACGATTGCTTCAGTTTGGTCGTCTTTTTCGAACATTTCTAAAACGTCGATAAAGTTAGTACCTGGGATTGGGTCGCCACCAATACCAACACACGTAGACTGACCAAAACCAGCATCTGTAGTTTGTTTAACTGCTTCGTACGTTAAAGTACCAGAGCGTGAAACAATACCTACTTTACCAGGCTTGTGGATGTGACCAGGCATGATACCAATCTTAGTCTCACCAGGAGTGATAACACCTGGACAGTTAGGACCGATCATACGTGTACCTGTTTGATCTAGTTTAACTTTAACGTCAACCATATCAAGTGTAGGAATACCTTCAGTAATACAAACAATTAGCTCGATGCCCGCATCGATTGCTTCTAAGATTGCATCTTTACAAAAAGGTGCTGGTACGTAGATAACTGATGCAGTTGCGCCAGTTGCTTCTACAGCGTCACGTACTGTGTTAAATACTGGAAGACCAAGGTGCGTTTGACCGCCTTTACCTGGGCTTACACCACCAACCATTTGTGTACCGTACTCAAGCGCTTGCTCTGAGTGGAAAGTACCTTGACCACCAGTGAAACCTTGACAGATAACTTTTGTATCTTTATTGATTAATACAGACATTATTTGCCCTCCGCAGCAGCAACAACTTTTTCAGCCGCGTCTGTTAATGATTCAGCAGCGATGATGTTTAGATCAGACTTAGCAAGTACTTCACGACCTAGTTCAGCATTAGTACCTTCTAAACGTACAACTACTGGTACTGTTACACCTACTTCTTTAACTGCGCCAATGATGCCTTCTGCAATCATGTCACAACGAACGATACCGCCGAAGATGTTAACTAAAACAGCTTTAACGTTGTCATCTGAAAGGATAATTTTGAATGCTTCAGATACACGTTCTTTCGTTGCGCCGCCACCAACATCTAGGAAGTTAGCTGGCTTGCCACCGTGTAGGTTTACGATGTCCATAGTACCCATTGCTAGGCCTGCACCGTTAACCATACAACCTACGTTACCATCAAGGGCTACATAGTTAAGCTCGAAGCTTGCTGCGTGAGCTTCACGCGCATCTTCTTGAGATGGATCGTGCATTTCACGGATTTTAGGTTGACGGTAAAGTGCATTACCATCGATACCGATTTTACCATCTAGACAGTGAAGGTTACCTTCATCTGTGATTACTAGCGGGTTGATTTCAAGTAATGCGAAATCGAAATCGTTGAACATATTACCAAGACCCATGAAGATCTTAACAAACTGTTTCATTTGCGTTGGGTTAAGACCCAATTTAAAACCAAGCTCACGTGCTTGGTAAGCTTGAGGACCTACTAATGGATCGATCTCAGCTTTGTGGATAAGTTCTGGTGTTTCTTCAGCAACAGTTTCAATTTCAACGCCGCCTTCAGTAGACGCCATGAACACAACTTTACGAGAAGCACGGTCAACAACAGCACCTAGGTACAGTTCGTTAGCGATGTCAGTACAGCTTTCTACTAAAATTTTAGCAACTGGCTGGCCTTTCTCGTCTGTTTGGTAAGTAACTAGGTTTTTACCTAACCAGTTAGCTGCAAACGCTTTAACTTCGTCGATAGTTTTAACTAGCTTTACACCGCCAGCTTTACCACGTCCACCTGCGTGAACCTGAGTTTTAACAACCCACATATCGCCGCCAATCTTTTCAGCAGCTGCTGCAGCTTCTTCAGGTGTATCGCAAGCGAAACCTTGAGAAACTGGTAAACCATATTCGGCAAAAAGTTGTTTTGCCTGATACTCATGCAAATTCATGATGCTTTATCCAATTTTTTATATTAAAAGAGTTGAATATTTATGCAAATAAACAACTATCCCAAATTGCGTGCCTAGTATAGATCTCATGGCGCTACATGAAAACCCCAGTATGACCATAGGCACAAAAAAAAAGCTGTGATTTTAACTCACAGCTTATATTTCATACTACTTAATTAAACATCCAGCAGTAAACGTGTTGGATCTTCAAGTAACTCTTTAATTGTTACTAAGAAACCAACTGATTCTTTACCATCGATTTGGCGGTGATCGTAAGATAACGCTAAATACATCATAGGTAAGATTTCAACTTTACCGTTTACAGCCATTGGACGATCTTGGATTTTGTGCATACCCAAAATTGAAGACTGCGGTAAGTTAATAATTGGAGTAGATAGTAACGAACCGAATACACCACCGTTGGTGATAGTGAAGTTACCGCCGGTCATATCGTCAAGCGTTAACTTACCATCACGACCTTTAAGCGCTAGCTCACGAATCCCCTTTTCGATTTCTGCAACAGATAGCTTGTCACAGTCTTTAAGAACAGGTGTTACTAAGCCACGAGGTGTAGAAACAGCAATGCTGATGTCGAAATAGTTGTGGTAAACAATATCATCGCCATCAATTGATGCATTTACATCTGGGAAACGCTTTAACGCTTCAGTCACTGCTTTCACGTAGAAAGACATGAAACCTAAACGGATACCGTGGCGCTTTTCAAATACTTCTTGGTACTGCTTACGAAGATCCATGATTGGCTTCATGTTAACTTCGTTAAATGTAGTTAACATTGCAGTAGAGTTTTTCGCTTCAAGAAGACGATTCGCAATTGTTTTACGTAAACGTGTCATAGGCACACGTTTTTGCGTGCGGTCACCCATAGGTGCTGCTGGCGCTGCTTCAGCTTTTGCTGCTGGAGCAGGTGATTTCAAGAATTGATCAACATCTTCTTTAGTCACACGACCATTTTTACCTGAACCTTTGATTTTTGATGCATCAAGGCCTTTCTCAGCAATTAAACGACGAACAGATGGCGTTAACACATCTGAACTCTCGCTTGAACTTTCTTCTTTGGCTGCTGGTGCGTCCGCTTTAGCGTCAGATTTAGCGGGTGCAGCGCCTGCTTTTACTTTACCAATTACTTGCTCACCAAGAACAGTATCGCCTTCGTCATGAATGATTTCACCCATAACGCCGTCTTCTTGGGCAACCACTTCAAGTACAACTTTATCTGTTTCAATATCAACCAAGTTTTGGTCGCGTGTTACCGCGTCACCTGATTGAACATGCCAAGTAGCAATTGTTGCATCTGCAACTGATTCTGGAAGTACAGGTACTTTAATATCCACTTCTTTACCTTCTGATGCTGGTGCTGATTGCGCCGCCGGCGCGTCTTCTGATTTTTCTGATGCTGAGCTATCTTCTTTTGGCTCTTTACTTGGTGATGCTTCTTGCGCATCACCAATTAAACCGATCACTTGGTCACCAAGTACCGTAGCACCTTCTTCTTGTGAAATTTCAGTGATCACACCGTCATTTTGTGCAACCACTTCTAAAACCACTTTGTCTGTTTCAATATCTACTAAGTTTTGGTCACGGCTTACTTTGTCGCCAACACTTACATGCCATGTAGCAACGGAAGCATCTGCAACCGACTCAGGAAGAACAGGAACTTTAATTTCTGTGCTCATTGCTTATCCTTTCTTTTCTATAGTAAGCGCGTCGGCAACGAGCGCTTGTTGTTCTTTAGTATGTACTGACATATATCCACATGCAGGAGATGCTGATGCCTTACGGCCTGCATATTTCAATTTTGCACCTTGTGGAATTGCATCAACAAAGTGATGTTGTGAACAGTACCAAGCGCCTTGGTTTTGCGGCTCTTCCTGACACCACACAAAATCAGTAACGTGTTGGTAACGTTCAATAATTGCTTTCATTTCGTCATGTGGGAACGGGTAAAGCTGCTCAACACGAACAATTGCAATATTGTCTTGCTCAAGTTTACGACGCTCTTGTAATAATTCGTAGTAAACTTTGCCGCTACAAAATACAACACGTTCTACTTTCTTAGCATCAATCTCATCAATTTCATCAATGATGTTGTGGAATACACCCTCAGAAAGCTCTTCTAGCGATGACGTTGCAAGTGGATGACGTAGCAATGATTTAGGTGTCATTACAATCAGTGGACGACGCAGTGGTCTAACTGATTGACGACGTAACATTGCGTACACTTGCGCCGGTGTTGATGGCACACATACTTGCATGTTGTGATCAGCACAAAGCTGTAAAAAGCGTTCTAGACGAGCTGAGCTGTGCTCTGGACCCTGACCTTCATAGCCATGAGGTAACAAACACGTTAAGCCACATAAGCGACCCCACTTTTGCTCACCTGAACTTAAGAACTGGTCAAATACCACCTGTGCACCATTAGCGAAATCACCAAATTGTGCTTCCCACAATACTAATGAGGTCGGCTCTGCAGTTGCATAACCATATTCAAATGCTAATACCGCTTCTTCAGACAGTACTGAGTCGAACACTTCAAACGTACCTTGATCTTCACTAAGGTTCTGTAATGGTAAATACGTTGCACCATCTTTTTGACTATGAACAACCGCATGACGGTGGAAGAAGGTACCACGACCTGAATCTTGTCCAGTTAGACGAATATCAGTGCCTTCAGCTGCAATAGTTGCATACGCTAAAGTTTCTGCCATACCCCAATCAAGTGGTTTTTCGCCAGCAGCCATTGCTTTACGATCATCGTATATTTTTTTAACACGAGATTGTGCTTTGTACTCTTCTGGGTAACTTGCAACTATGTTACCAAGTTCTTTAAGCTTTTCTACCGAAACGCTAGCATCGTAATCAACACTCCATTCATGGCCTACATACTTAGCCCAATCTGAAGAGTGTGATGTTTCTGGCTGTATTTCTTCAACAACACAGTTGCCATCGTCTAAACCATTACGGTAATCATCAGCAAGTGCTTTCACTTCATCTTCTGTGAAAGAACCTTCAGAAATCAGCTGATCCGCGTAGATTAAACGAGGTACTGGGTGTTTTTTAATTTTTTGGTACATAATTGGCTGTGTAGCGTTAGGCTCATCAGCTTCGTTATGACCATGGCGACGGTAACAAACAAGGTCAATCACAACGTCACGTTTAAACTGATTTCTAAAATCAAGCGCGAGTTGCGTTACAAAAGCAACCGCTTCAGGATCATCAGAGTTTACGTGGAAAATTGGCGATTGAACCATTTTTGCGATATCAGTACAGTAATCAGTTGAGCGTACATCGTCTTTTTTACTTGTTGTAAAACCAACTTGGTTATTAACAACAATACGGATACTACCGCCACAACTAAATGCATTAGTTTGCGATAAGTTAAACGTTTCTTGAACAACACCCTGACCTGCAATTGCTGAGTCGCCGTGGATAGTGATTGGAAGTGCTTTGCTGCCTGTTTTGTCATTAAGACGATCAAGACGTGCACGCACAGAGCCCATAACCACCGGATTTACGATTTCTAAATGCGACGGGTTAAACGCAAGTGCCATGTGCACGTTGCCACCTTTAGTCGCGAAATCTGATGAATAACCCATGTGGTATTTAACATCACCTGAGCTTAACGTTTCTTTGTGCTTGCCAGCAAACTCATCAAAAAGTTCTGATGGATTTTTGCCTAGCACATTAACAAGAACATTTAAGCGACCGCGGTGAGCCATACCAATAACGGCTTCTTTTTGGCCACTTTCACCGGCACGGTGAATAAGCTCTTTTAACATAGGCACTAACGCATCGCCACCTTCAAGTGAGAAACGCTTAGCACCCGGGAACTTAGCCCCTAAATATTTTTCAAGACCATCAGCCGCCGTTAATCCCTTGAGGATTCGTAGCTTTTCATTTTTATCAAATTTTGGCCTAGACTGAACAGACTCTAAACGCTGTTGTAACCAACGCTTTTCTTCTGTTGATGTGATGTGCATATACTCGGCGCCAATAGAACCACAGTAAGTGGTTTTTAGTGCTTGGTATAACTCACCTAAAGGCATAGTATCGCGGCCAACGGCAAACGATCCTACGTTAAATTCGCGGTCAAAGTCAGCATCCGATAAGTCGTGGTACTCTAGCTCTAAATCTCGTACACGTTCTCGTTGCCAAATACCTAGTGGATCTAGGCTTGCATTTTGGTGTCCACGAAAACGGAAAGCATTAATAAGTTGCAGTACTTTAACCTGTTTAAGGTCGCCACCACTGCCCTCTGCTACCACTACTTCTCTATGCTTGTTTTTAGCAAGCGCCGCAAATTGTGAACGAACTTCTGAATGTTTTACTTCAACATCCACACCATCTACTTTTGGTAACTGTTCGAACACTTCTCGCCATTCTTCTGGCACCGAAGTCGCATCGTCTAAATACGCTTCATAAAGCTCTTCAACATAAGCAACGTTACCGCCGTTTAAATGTGAAGATTCTAGCCATGCCTTCATCACACCTTCGTGCATTTATAAGCCCTTTTTTTTAGCGCAGAAATTAATAGTTATATAACAAGATGGCTAATAAATTATTAGCCATCTTTCGTCTACTAGAAATTAAACCGAGCGGTTTAATAACATAGATTTTATTTGTCCAATTGCTTTGGTCGGATTAAGACCCTTAGGACAAACGCTAACACAGTTCATGATACT
Organism: Pseudoalteromonas sp. SiA1; assembly: GCF_018732205.1. Classification (NCBI taxonomy): domain Bacteria; kingdom Pseudomonadati; phylum Pseudomonadota; class Gammaproteobacteria; order Alteromonadales; family Pseudoalteromonadaceae; genus Pseudoalteromonas; species Pseudoalteromonas sp. SiA1. The sequence continues at coordinate 1,786,714 of NZ_CP076084.1, forward strand.
GTGGCAACGGAACACACTGAATGCATCGTCTAAGTCAGCTAAACGCTCTTCTGTTGCTGTGTCTCGGCTATCAGCTAAGAAACGGTAAGCATGAAGAAGGCCTGCTGGACCTATAAACTTATCTGGATTCCACCAGAAAGAAGGACACGATGTAGAACAACATGCACATAAAATACACTCGTAAAGCCCATCTAATTTATCACGTTCTTCGATAGATTGAAGACGTTCACCTGCAGCAGGCTCATCATTAATTAGATACGGTTTTACTTTTTCGTATTGAGTGTAGAACTGACTCATGTCAATAACAAGGTCACGAACAACAGGAAGTCCAGGTAATGGACGCACTACGATTTTACCTTTGCCATTTTTTTGCAGCGTAGATAAAGGAGTAATACATGCTAAACCGTTCTTACCATTCATGTTTACGCCGTCTGAACCACACACGCCTTCACGGCATGAACGACGAAACGATAGTGTAGGATCTTGCTCTTTTAATAGTAAAAGTGCATCCAATACCATCATGTCTTGGCCTTCCTCAGTTTGCAAAGTGTAATCTTGCATACGAGGTGCGTTATCAACATCCGGATTGTAACGATAAACTGAAAATTGTACTTGTGCCATCGTCTCGCTCCTAGTAGGTACGTGCTTTAGGTGGGAAAGCTTCACGTGTTTTAGGCTCGTAGTTTACTTTACGCTTGCTCATTTCATCCGTTACCGGATTAAATACTGAGTGACATAACCAGTTTTCGTCATCACGATCTGGGAAGTCAAAGCGAGAGTGTGCGCCACGGCTTTCAGTACGGAAGTTTGCAGCTACTGCAGTTGAGTAAGCTGTTTCCATTAAGTTGTCTAGTTCTAAACATTCAATACGCATGGTGTTAAAGTCTGATGATTTGTCATCAAGACGCGCGTGCTGTAAACGTTCACGGATTTCTTTAAGTTCAGTAAGACCTGTAGCCATTGAGTCACCTTCACGGAATACCGAGAAGTTAAGCTGCATACATTGTTGTAGGTCTTTCTTGATTTGAACTGGGTCTTCGCCTTGACCAGCTGTTGAGTTTTCCCAACGGTTAAAGCGCGCAAGAGACGCTTCTAGGTCAGACTCTGAAGCCGCTTTAGAAATTTCAACGTCATTTAGGTATTTACCTAAGAAGTTACCTGCTGCACGGCCAAATACAACTAAGTCAAGTAATGAGTTACCACCTAAGCGGTTAGCACCATGTACAGATACACACGCAATCTCACCAACAGCAAATAAACCTTGTACTACTTTTTCGTTGCCAGCAGCATCGATATTAAGTACTTGACCATTTACGTTTGTTGGCACACCACCCATCATGTAGTGACATGTTGGGATAACTGGAATCGGTTCTTTTGCAGGGTCAACGTGAGCAAATGTTTTAGCAAGATCACATACACCTGGAAGACGTAAGTTAAGCGTTTCTTCGCCTAAGTGGTCAAGTTTCAACTTAAGGTGAGGACCCCAAGGACCATCACAACCACGACCTTCACGAATTTCTGTCATCATTGAACGAGCAACAACGTCACGAGACGCTAAATCTTTAGCATTTGGTGCGTAACGTTCCATGAAGCGTTCGCCATCTTTATTTAAAAGATAACCACCTTCACCACGACAACCTTCAGTTACTAGCGTACCAGCGCCAGCTATACCTGTCGGGTGGAACTGCCACATTTCCATGTCTTGCATAGAAATACCAGCACGTGCAGCCATACCAACACCGTCACCGGTATTAATGTGAGCATTGGTTGTTGATGCGAAAATACGACCTGCACCACCTGTCGCTAACACAACTGCTTTTGATTTGAAGAAGGTGATTTCACCTGTTTCAATTTCAATCGCTGTACAGCCTACTACATCGCCATTATCGTTTTTAACTAAATCAAGTGCATACCATTCTGAGAATACATTGGTTTTGTTTTTAACGTTTTGTTGATAAAGAAGGTGTAATAATGCATGGCCCGTACGGTCAGCTGCTGCTGCAGTACGCGCAGCCTGTTCACCACCAAAGTTTTTCGATTGACCACCGAAAGGACGTTGGTAAACACGGCCATTTTCAAAACGCGAAAATGGTAAGCCCATGTTTTCTAATTCAGTAATAGCTTCTGGGCCAGTTTGACACATGTATTCGATAGCGTCTTGGTCACCGATAAAATCGGAACCTTTAACGGTATCATACATATGCCATTCCCAGTTATCTTCATGCGAGTTACCTAACGCGACTGTAATACCGCCTTGAGCAGATACAGTGTGTGAGCGTGTCGGGAAAACTTTAGAGATTAGCGCACATGTTTTGCCAGATTCAGTAATAGCAAGAGCAGCGCGCATACCTGCACCACCGGCACCAATTACTACGGCGTCAAATTCACGAACAGAATATTTCACTTAAACACCCCATAAAACGATTAAACCCACAGCTACGTAAGCAACAGCCATTAGGTTTAGTACAAAGCCTAAAAAAGCACGCAATTTAGCGTTCTTTACATAGTCGGTAAGAACCTGCCAAAGGCCGATACGGGTATGAACCATAATGCAAATTAGGGTGATTAACGTTGCCCCTTTCATTGCTAGGTTTGAGAATAGGCCTGTCCAGGCTTCATATGTGACTTCTGGCATTGCTAAAAAATAGCCAATAATAAAGATTGCATACGCGCTGATTATTAATGCCGTTGTGCGTAAAGATACAAAATCTTGTACGCCATCACGTTTAAGAGTTGCTTGATTTAAGACCATATCCACACCCCTGCCAATACAGCAAACACAACGCCAAGTGCCATCGCAATTTTAGCGCTAGTATTGCCTGATTCAAGTTCTTCCCAATGCCCCATATCCATAATAATGTGACGGATACCACCGATAAGGTGATAACCCAATACAGAAAGGGTGCCCCAAGCTATAAATTTGGCAATGAATCCGTTAAACAGACTCTTGACGAATTCAAAACCTTCAGCTGAAGAAAGAGACTCTGACCAAGCCCAAATGACAAACGTTAAAGCAAAAAATAATGCAACACCGGTGACGCGGTGAAAAATTGAAGCTTTAGCCGTTGCCGGCATAGATATAGTTGTTAGATCTAGATTTACAGGTCTTTGCTTTTTCACAGTTACTTGCCCATCTTGCCCGCAGTGGGGCTCATCTACTTGTTTTTCTAAAACCCACCAAATGTTTCTGGTGGAACTATCAAAATAAACGTATTGATACTAATAAAGTTCACTTTTTATGAAAATTATTATGTAAAAAAAAGTTTACCCAAATACAAATTGGTTAAAAACCTCCGTTAGTATATATAGCCGGAGACTCTTTTACAATTCTTGTTTACTTTGAGTCGTTTGCGAATTAGCCAATGGTATAATATTCAATCTATACCGAATATTTATTATACATATGTGCATAATACTTATAAAAATTGACTTTATACCCCTCTTTCACGTTAAAATGTAAAGATGTGCTTAGAATAGATTTTAGAATATAAAAATCAGAATAGTTATCTTAATAGGAGATACATAGATGGCAGATAAGAAAGCCACGGTCCATATTGATGGGCTAGATCCAATCGAACTTCCAATTTATCAAGGTACTGCTGGCCAAGATGTAATTGACGTACGTACACTCGGCTCACATGGTCACTTTACTTATGACCCAGGTTTCATGTCGACTGGTTCTTGTGAATCTACCATCACTTACATCGATGGTGGCAAGGGTGTTTTATTACACCGTGGTTACCCAATCGAACAGTTAGCAGAAAGCTCTAACTACGTTGAGTTATGCTACTTACTATTAAATGGTGAGTTACCAACTAAAGAGCAATACGATGATTTCGCTACAAAAATCACTCGTAGCACTATGCTAGATGAAAAAATCGCAAACTTCTTCCAAGGTTTCCGTTTTGACGCCCACCCTATGGCGATGCTATGTGGTGTGGTTGGTGCTTTATCTTCTTTCTACCATGAAGATCTGGATATCACTGATGCAGTTCAACGTAAAACAAGCGCTATTAAATTAGTTGCTAAGTTACCAACAATTGCAGCAATGGCGTACAAAACAAACATCGGTCAACCATTTGTATATCCACGCAATGACTTAAGCTATGCAGAAAACTTCTTACACATGATGTTCTCTGTGCCTGCTGAAGAATACAAAGTAAACCCTGTCACAGCTAAAGCAATGGATAAAATCTTCATGCTTCATGCTGACCATGAGCAAAATGCATCAACGTCTACAGTACGTTTAGCAGGTTCTTCTGGTGCTAACCCTTATGCATGTATTGCTGCGGGTATTGCATCACTTTGGGGCCCTGCTCACGGCGGTGCTAACGAAGCATGTTTAAACATGTTAGAAGAAATTGGCTCAGTTGATCGCATTGACGAATACGTAGCAAAAGCAAAAGATAAAGCGGACCCGTTCCGTCTTATGGGCTTTGGACACCGTGTTTATAAAAACTTCGATCCTCGTGCAACAGTAATGCGTCAAACATGTCATGAAGTGTTAGCAGAGCTAAACATTCAAGATCCATTACTTGATATCGCAATGAAACTAGAGCAAATTGCACTTGAAGACCCGTACTTTGTTGAGAAGAAACTTTACCCTAATGTAGATTTCTACTCAGGTATTATCTTAAAAGCAATCGGCATCCCTACCAGCATGTTCACTGTAATCTTTGCAATGGCACGTACTGTAGGTTGGATCTCACACTGGGACGAGATGCTTTCTCAACCTGGTCATAAGATCAGCCGTCCACGTCAGCTTTACACAGGTGAAACACACCGTGATTATAAAGCAACTGACAAGCGCTAAGCATTAAGTTAGTTTAAAAGGCCGCCTCTGCGGCCTTTTTTATTACCTGCTACTTGAGAATTATCTTAAACAGATTACAATTCCTGCCCACTTGATTAACTTTATGAGCCTATGTCTGTGTCCTCGTTTGATCCTAAAAAAATCCGTAATGACTTTCCTACTCTAAATCAGACAATCAATGGCTACCCTTTGGTTTATTTAGACTCAGCAGCAACAACACAAAAACCACAATGCGTGATTGACGCTACGACACAGTTTTACACCTTACAGAATGCAAATGTTCACCGCGGACGTCATACGCTGAGTGAGCAAGCTACAGCGGCTTATGAGCAAGTACGTCAACGCGTTGCCGATTATTTTCAGGTAACCAGTAACGAAATTGTCTGGACCAAAGGTGCCACTGAAGCGATTAACTTAGTTGCTCATGGCTTAAGAAATACATTAACAGCTGCTGACACTATTTTAATTAGCCCAATCGAACACCACGCTAATATCGTGCCGTGGCAAGAACTGGCAGCGCAAACCGGGGCAACATTAAAAACTTTACCACTTAATGCAGATGCTACGTTTGATATAGCACAGTGTTGTGAAGTGATTAAGCGCACCAACCCTGCACTACTGGCTATTACTCACGCTTCTAATGCGCTAGGCAATATTACTGATTTAGTCCCCTTAATAGCCTCAGCTAAGGCGGTAGGCGCGCTAACCTTAGTCGATGGCGCACAAGGGGCGCTGCATTTAAGACCGAATTTAAAAAAGCTCGATTGTGATTTTTACGTGTTTTCTGCTCATAAAATGGTGGGGCCAACAGGGCTAGGCGGTTTATATGGCCGTTATACAGCCCTTAATGCACTATCGCCTTATCAAACAGGCGGTGAAATGATTGAAAAAGTAACCTTAACGCACAGTACTTATCGTAATGCACCGGCTAAATTTGAAGCAGGAACGCCAAATATAGCCGGTGTTTTAGGTTTTGGCGCTGCACTTGAGTATTTAATGGCGCTTGATCTGCAAACATTACAGCACTATGAACAGCAGTTGTTTATTTATGCAGCGAACGCATTGAGCAAAATAGACGGTATTATTATCTACAGCGACCTCAAATCGAATATTGGCACACTTTGCTTTAATTATAAAAATGAACATCCTTATGATCTGTCAACTTTACTTGACGGCTATGGTATTGCTGTACGAAGTGGTCATCATTGTACCCAACCTTTAATGAGTCATTTAAACCTAAATGGTTCACTGAGAGCGAGTTTTGCTTTTTATAATACGACTAAAGATGTAGACCAATTTATTGCCGCACTCAAAGAATGCATTGCTTTATTAGACTAATTTGGATAAATAATGACACACACATATCAACTCGTAACTAAAAGTATTCAAAGCAGTAGTAGCTGGCAACAAAAGTACCGTGAAATTATGTTACTCGGTAAAACGCTGCCACCTCTAGCCGATATATTAAAAACAGATGATGCGTTAGTGCCAGGCTGTGAGAGTAAAGTATGGATGTTTGTCGAGTTTGACTTAACCGAGAATGCACTGGTTGTAATTGGAGACTCTGATACTCGCATAGTAAAAGGCTTATTGGCGTTAATTTTAGCCCTGTATAACGGTTTAACACCCGAAGAAGTGTTAGCAGTAAATGCTTATGATGAATTTGAAAAGTTAGGCTTAATCAGTCATTTGAGTGCGTCAAGGGGCAATGGAGTAAAAGCCATGGTTGAAACAATACAAACCATGGCCAAACAAAAAGCGCTTTAAGCGCTTTTTAAATACTATTAAACCAAAACACTTTATCTAAGTATTTAGACGCGCACGCTTGTCTAAGTATTTTCGAACCGCTTTAGCGGCAACAAAAAAACCAAAACTACCGGTGATCATCGTCACTGAGCCAAAGCCATTATTACAATCCATGTTCATACTGCCATCAGCATTTTGCTTCGCATGACACACACTGCCGTCACTACCTGGGTAAACAAGCTGTTCAGTGGAATATACACAGTCAATATTAAATTTACGTTTTGGGTTTGAACTGAAATTATATTGTTTACGCAAAATGTAACGCACTTTTGCAAGTAATGGATCTTGAGTGGTTTTTGCCACATCGCCAAAGGTAATTTGACTCGGATCGGTTTGACCACCTGCACCGCCAGTTGTAATTATAGGCATTTTATTACGTTTACAGTGAGCTATTAACGCCGCTTTTTCTTTAACCGCATCAATACAATCTATTACATAATCAAAACCTTGAATATGTTCTTGAATATTATCAAGGCTAATAAAGTCATCAATCACATTCACCACACACTCAGGGTTGATAAGCTTGCAGCGAGTTTTCATCGCCTCAACTTTAGCTTCCCCTATTGTGCCTGTTAAGGCATGAATTTGACGATTTACATTAGTTGCACAAATATCATCTAAATCAATTAAGGTGATTTTACCTACGCCGGTACGCGCTAGTGCTTCAGCAGTCCAACTGCCTACACCACCAATACCCACAACACAAAAATGTGCTTGCTGTAACCACTCAAATTGCTGTTGACCATACAGACGTTTAATACCACCAAAGCGGATATCAGTTACTTGTTCACTCATTTACCAATCCAGTTTCCACGGCGTTTGCCAAGAATTAAAATCTTGATGTTTAATCAATTGCGCATACTCTTCACCAGATTCTGGCAACAGGGTATGTTGTATTTTTTGCCCTTTCCATAAAAAATCCAGCGCAAATGCATGTAAATAGGTACGCTCTGCAGGGCTGCCTGCATAACTTGCATCACCCATTATGGGGGCACCCAAACTCTTTAAAGCAACTCTGAGCTGATGGGTTTTACCCGAATAGGGTTTTAATAGGTAAGCTCTAAAACCACTTTTAAAACTAAATGAATAAAACCGCGTTATAGCGGGATTTATTTGCGAGTTTAATAATTTAAAAGTACCCCGACGTGACTTCGCCATGTCTCCTTTAACCCAACCTTGCTTTTTTTTAGGCTTAGAATCACTTACAGCTAAATAAAATTTATTTATAGTATGCTCAGTAAACATCTGGGTAAACTTTGCCGCAGCGTCTTTATGCCGCGCTAATATGATCAGCCCTGAAGTCACTTTGTCTAGACGATGAACCGCAAACAATTTTTCGTTTAGTTGTTGCTCAGCAAGTACCACAAAACCAGGGCTATCTTCTGAATGAAAATTAAGCCCTGCAGGTTTAGTTATAATATAAAAATCATCGTGCGTGTATTGCACCTTAAACACAGGCGTATCTGCTTTATTCACGCGCTTTACTTTGAATATGCGCAACGACTTTAGCTAAATCCTCTGGTGTATCAACCCCAGCATGAGGGGTCACCAGCGCTTGCTCTATTTTAATCGCATAGCCATGGTAAAGCACCCTTAGCTGCTCTAGTGATTCTAAAACTTCTAATGGTGATACCGATAATTGAATATATTGCTTTATAAACCCTGCGCGATACGCGTAAATACCCACATGGCGTTGAAAAGGCGCTAAATTAAGTGGTTGCTGCTCTGCCATCATAGCACTTCTATCAAATGGAATGCTGGCTCTTGAAAAATATAAGGCATTTTTATTAATATCGCTGACCACTTTAACCGCATTAGGGTTAAACACCTCATCACGCTCTTCAATGGCAACACTTAGGGTTGCCATAGGCGCGGTTGATTGCGCTAATAATGTAGCCACTTGTGACACGTTATCAGGGGATAATAATGGTTCATCGCCCTGCACATTAACCACGATAGTATCTTCTGATAAATTTAATAAATCAACGACTTCTGCTAACCGTTCAGTCCCTGATTGATGATCTTCTCGAGTCATCAATACATCATTGGTAAAGTGTTTAGCCGCATCAAATACTTTTTGATGATCGGTGGCAATAACCACTTTACTCGCTCCCGACAAACACGCTTTTTCATAGACATGTTGGATCATTGGCTTGCCACAAATATCAGCAAGTGGCTTACCTGGCAAACGAGTAGAAGCGTAACGCGCAGGAATAACTACTACGAATTCCACTTTTCTACCTCTTCAAGAGACAATTCTCGGGCTTCATTTTCAAGTAATACTGGAATATCATCGCGTACAGGATAAGCAAGCTTTGCAGCTGTACTTATCAGCTCTTGGTTTTCTTTATCAAAGCGCAACTTACCTTTACACACGGGGCAAGCAATAATTTCGAGTAACTTCGTATCAAAGGCCATGATGGATCCCTTTTTCTTTTAATAGTAAATTTAATGTGTTTATTACCGCCGCTGTTGGTTGAGCATCAACAGGCAGGTAATACCAATTAGGTTTTGCAAAATCACGGCATTTAACCGCATCTTTTTCTGTCATTAATACACAGTCATCGCCAAATTGAGCGAAATCATCAGCGCTATAAGCATAATGATCGCGAAAATGATGTGTAGACAGTAATTTAATACCTTGTGCTTGCAGTGAAGCCTCAAAACGACCTGGGTTACCAATAGCACTCACCGCATGCGCAGCCTTTAAAGGCGTCGCTATATCCGTGTTATCGGCAACGCGTTTAATAACCGATGGCTGCAAGCGATAACTAAACTCATCCTCAGAGCCATTTTCAATTACTACGTCTACGCTCTTTAATCGAGAGACGGTTTCGCGCAGTGGCCCTGCGGGCATTAGCAAACCATTACCAAATTTTCTTTCGCTATCAACAATACAACATTCTATGCTGCGTGCCATTTTGTAATGCTGCATGCCATCATCAGAAATGATCACATCAAGCTTAAAGTTTGCGTTGAGCTTTTCTATATTGTGTTGCCTATTAGGGCCAACCACTAATGGGCACTGTAAACGATTAAATAAAAGTACCGGCTCATCCCCAGCCTCTAAAGTAGTCGTTTGTGCAGTAACCAATAACGGGTAATGAGTTGCTTGCCCGCCGTAACCTCGACTAATTAAACCAACAGATAAACCTTTAGCAGTTAAATAATCATAAAGCCACAATACAAACGGCGTTTTACCATTACCGCCAACGCTTATATTACCAACCACAATAACCGGTGTTTTGCTGATAAACGATTTAAAAATGCCGAACTTATAGCAATATCTACGTAGCAAAGAAATACAGCCAAAAATAGCGGACAGTGGTAATAGCAATAACGTAATTAAGCTAAAAGGTTTATACCAGCTTTGCTCTATTTTACTCACCCTTGCTCACCAAACTGCATTTTGCATAACGCAGAATAAGTGCCATCGTTAGCAAGTAAATCTGTATGGGTACCACTTTCAATAACTTGACCACCGTCTATTACATAAATGCGGTCACTATTTTCAATAGTCGATAACCTATGCGCAATTACAATAGACGTTTTGTCTTTCATTAATGTATCGAGGGCATGTTGAATGAGTTTTTCTGATTCAGTATCCAGCGCCGAGGTCGCTTCATCTAAAATTAAAATTGGTGCATCTTTTAATATTGCGCGAGCAATCGCGATACGTTGACGCTGACCACCTGAAAGCATCACCCCATTCTCACCAACCATAGTGTTAAGTTGTTCCGGTAAATCTTCAACAAACTCCCAGACATGAGCTTGTTTAGCCACAGCATGAAGCTCTTCCATCGATACATCGCGTTGGAGGCCATAACAAATATTATTTGCAATCGTGTCATTAAAAAGTACCACTTGCTGCGATACTAAAGCAAATTGACGACGTAAATCGGTGAGCTTATATTCATTTAAAGCAATACCATCCAGTAATATTTCACTGGGCGCTTCTAAATCATAATAGCGAGGTAGTAAGTTTGATATGGTGGATTTACCCGAGCCTGAGCGACCAACAAGCGCAATGCTCTCGCCCGCTTGAATAGTCATAGACAAATTATTTAATACCGGCTCGTCTTTGGTTGGGTATTTAAAGGTGACATTTTTTACCTCAATATGACCTTTAACTTTATCAACCGATAAGGTGCCTGTGTCTTTTTCTATTTCTTCATCTAGCACTAAAAATACACTCTGCGCAGCTGAAATACCGCGTTGTAAATCGCTGTTCACATTGGCAAGCTGTTTTAACGGGCGTAGTAACATCATCATCGAAGAAATGAGCACTACAAAATCCCCAGAGCTAATACTGTCTATCATTGAGGGCATAGACACCACCCATAAAATAACGGCCATTGCACTGGCGGCTAAAATTTGAATGATAGAGACACTTAACGCCTTAGTCGCATCCATTTTGATACGTTGCTGGCGATTATGATTATTAATTTTAGAAAATTGATCGATTTCTTGAGTTTGACCACCAAAGCCGTGGATCACTTTGTGACCACTGAGCATTTGCTCTGAGCTGCGGGTAACTTGCCCCATCGCAGACTGAATATTTTTAGATATATGACGAAAACGTTTAGATACCACCGCCACTATAATAGCCACTAATGGAATAATAACTAAAAAGATTAACGATAATTGCCAGCTGGTATAAAACATAACTGCAAGTAAAAACACCACAAAAGCGCCTTCACGAACTACAATAAGCAATGCTTTGGTAATCGCTTGCTGTACTTGCTCTGTATCAAAGGTAATTTTTGAAATAAGGTCGCCAGTCGAGTTTTTATCATGAAACGATACTGGCAAATGTAATATATGCTCAAATAGTTCTTGGCGAAGCGCACGCACTACCTGCGAACCAACATAGCTTAAACAGTACGATGACATAAAATTAAATACGCCACGCCCGATCACCAACGCAATAACCACAAATGGCGCATAAGTAAGTACCTGACTATTACGCTCATTTAAACCTTCATCGATAAACGGCTTCATCAGTTGGATGAATAATGCATCCATACCTGAATAACCTATCATTCCAATAATTGCGACGATGGCAACCGACTTATAGGCACCAACGTAAGAAACAAGCCGTTTATAAATTTGTGTAGTACTTTGATCCATAACACTCTCTAAAACCACTGACAGCCTCTATTGTATCCTTAGCAACAGCAAAACAAAACGTCAATCTTTGATAAACCAATAACTTTCCTGCGCCCTCGCTGTAGTAAGCTCAAGGTGCTTAGCATAAAAATCAACTCTAACTTGTCCTACATCACCGGTGCTATATTGTTTGGCGTTTATTTTATTGTAACGCTCAACTACCGCTTTACTTGGAAATTGCCACTGACCTTGATAGGCACTTGAATGAATCACAATCGTTGGGTTTACTGCCTTAATAAACTCGTCACTCGAGGAGCTGTCACTGCCGTGGTGTGGGCTTATCAAAACGGTACTTTGTAAATCATCTTCCTTTTTAATTAATTGCGACTCTCGCGTCTTTGATATGTCACCGGTAAGTAGCACACTATAGTTTGCAGCTGAGATTTTAACGATACAGGAATTATCATTACTATTATTAAATTCCTCTTTAGCAAAAGTTTGAATACTCAATCCATTAAAATCGAGTGTTGTTGCTATACAGTCGTTATATACACCATTTGGATGAAAATAATCAAAACTCCATGCATAACCGGCCGCTTTAAAATGCGCAACACCTCCGGCATGATCGTTATCTTGATGACTGACAATCGCGGTACTTACCGTTAGATTATGGGCGTCAATATAGGGTAGTAATACACTAGGCACACGACTAAAGCGATTAAAGTAACTCGGGCCAAAATCATAAATAAACGCATGCTTATCTTTTTTTATCAGTACCATTAGGCCATGGCCTACATCAAATACGTTCAACTGCCAAAGACTAGATTGCGTAAAATAATAATTAGACAGTAAAGTCAAAAGCGGAATACACGCCAGTACGCGAAGCTCAATAAAATAAAGTAAAGGAACGACACTATAAAGCAGCACCACAGTGGTTATACTTACCTGACCAACATTAAGCCAACGTATGTGCTGCGGTATTGCCAGCAACATTTGATAAATATAGGTCAGTGGAAAATCATACAACACAATAAACGCATACCAGTCGGTTAATAACCCCAGCAACACACTTAAAAATAAAGCAGGCATTAATACAAAAGATAAAATGGGAATAGCGACAAGATTTAAAACTAAACCTGCTAAACTCACGCCATTAAAAAAGTATAATGACAGCGGTAATAAGCCAATAAATAATCCCAGTTGAATAATAAAAAGAGTGCGAATATTGGCTAACAATGAATGACCTCGCAGCGGAAACTGTTTTAAAACCATAAAAATAATACATACCGCTAAAAAGGAAAAATACAGGCCAGGATTAAGCAAACTAAATGGATTAACCGCTAGAATAATAACCAACGCATATAAAATACTTCGCCATCTAAGCGCTTGCTTCGCTAAATAATAAAGCAACAAATAACAACCCAACATAATTAAGGCGCGGGTTGCCGAAATAATGAAATCACTCAAGTAAACATAAATAAAAGCGGCAACAAAGCCAGCAGCGCTATAAAAAATAGCAATATTTAATGATTGATTTAGTTCAGGCTTAATCAACTTAAGAAAACAGCGCACTGCAAAATAACAAAAGCCGAAAACCAAAGAGATATGCAATCCAGAAATAGCCAGTAAATGACTTAACCCAAGACTTTGCATTAATTGTTTATGCTTAAAGGTCATTAACGACTTGTCTCCGGTTAAGAGCACATAATATAGCCAATTAAGCTCAGCATTACTTACGAGCTTTTTGACATAAGTCCTATAAGCCGCGATATGATTATTTTGTGGGCGGTTGTAAATCGCTAACTGATTATTTAATACTGTGCCTTTAAACGCTATTTTTTGTGTAAAGGCATAGAGTTGACTGTCGAACACTGTAAAATTTTTAATCCCCCTAAAATTTTTTAACCTAACTTGAGCAGTAAAAGCATCACCTGGCTGAATAGGTTGTGTTGAATTAATACTTAATAAGGCATTAGGTGCTCTAAACTGACTATATTCGCTATCTTCCAAACGGGTTATTTTCACTTTTACGTATTGTGGAGGGGTTGAAGAAATGACCTCTTCGACAACAACATTGACAGAATATGCGTATTTTTCGTGCTGATTAGGTAATTCAAATGAATAAAACAAGATAAAATGTGCTGCTACACAGCAAATACCGAAAATAAAGCCTAACAATACAGTTAAAAACGGCTTAAAATACGTGCTCACAATGAGGATTGAAATTGTGATAACTGTAAATTCAAGGGTTTGGTAATAAAATACGGTAACAACAACTCCGATAACAAACCCAAGACTCATCCACACAGAAGTAAATGGTTGCTTTAAATGGCTAAAAAAACGATCCAACGGTTTTTACCCGATCCAAATAAAATTAGACATCACAAATCGCTAAGAATATTTGGCCGTCTTTTACATGATGCTAACCTTTGGCATTTAAATAGACGTTCGGCACGAGGTGCTTTTGCTGTTGGGCTCTTTTTTGCTTTCATCCCTGTTCCTTTTCAAATGGTGCTCGCGGCTGCCGCAGCGATAATTTTGAGAGTTAATTTACCCATTTCTGTTGCGCTAGTATGGATCACTAATCCACTGACTATGCCGCCAATTTTTTACGGCTCCTACCTTGTTGGTACATTAGTACTTAATCAACCAGAACAACACTTTGCGTTCGAAGCCAGTTGGGCATGGTTTATAGAAAGCTTAACGACAATTGGCCCTGCATTCTTAGTCGGTTCTTTGGTATGCGCCTCTATCGCCAGTATTATTGGCTACTTTGGAATAGATCTAATGTGGCGCCGCTCTGTAAGGCGGGCATGGGGAATGAGAAATAATTAGCCTCTCTTCCTTTAAATGCTTACATTACTATAGACAAAAAAAACCCAACTTAACAAGTTGGGTTTTTTAGTCGTTCTGTTTAACGATTTAAGCTCATTTAAAATCTAAATACACGTCTTAAACCAACAAGTGGTAGTAATAATAAACCAAACCAAGAAAAACTCGCTGAACTGCGTTCGTAAAATTCAGCATCTGGGGCTTTACAATTCTCAACTTCACCATTAGGGATAGGCGAAAGTTTTACCGCAACGGCTACACTTTCATACTCAATATTACCATTTACATCGGTAACAACTCCGCCCAATGAATTTCGTTTTTCAACTGTTTTAGTCGCAACACCAAATACTTCGTTGTTTTCATTAATCGATTTAGCTTCTACCATTTTATAGCTGAAACTGGTTTCACCATCACTGTCATAACAAGGCAGCAATTTATTTAGGTTAGTGATCTTGTCATCGCCAATTTTATAAATGAAGGCTTCTGAACGGCGGGTGTTCTCAGATTCACCAATTTCACCTTCACCAACAATGTAACCTTGATTATTAATGTCATTTGCATATGAGCTTGAGCTTATAAAGTAATCTTCAGGAAACACGGTCGTGTTTGTATTTATATCATGGTAAAAAAGTTTGTTTCTTAGCGTGCCTTCTATTCGCTTGGTCGCATAACCTACAACAATATCGTTATCGTTGATAGCAAATGCTTTACCACTTTGCCAGTCATCTCTTTGTTCAATAAAATCAACTACTTCACCATCTTTAAAGTAAACTGGCATCGTTAAAATTGTGGAATCTCTATCAAAGTAACGGGTATTAGAAAAACCGGCCGCAACGCCATTTTTATTCACCGCTAATGCATTACTAATAAATGGGTTACTGTCTTCATCTTCTTTTGGTGTCAGCGCTAAACCTAACAATTCTGTTGAGGTTACATTATAGGCACTGTCTAGTGTCCACTTAACCGCTGTTTTATTAAATAAACCACGTGTGTTACGACTATTAATTGATTCAATACAAGTCATTACAGGTTCATCAAGACCATCACAATTATCAGCAATTAAGGTTTGTCTCTCTGTAGGGATACTCACTGATACATTACCAACAACAACGTAACCCGTGTCAGTGGCAACAATATCAGACGCTTTACTCGTCCCACCATGTTCAGTAAATTCTGAAACAAGCGGCACTTCTACACCGCCTTCAGAAATTAAAATACCACGTTCTATAAACTCTCGGGTAAACCAAGTTTCTTCTTCAGTTTCACCATCTGGTGTAAAAGTGATTTTATCAAACGGTGCACTGCCCCAACCTACGGTCGTACCGTCCTGTGCAACAGCATTATAAAAGTTGCTAGTCGAGCGCGTTAATCCATCATAATCAACCGAAGCCACATCAAACAAAGATTGCTCTGTAATTACACCACTGTTGTAATTTGTAGCAACAATTGAGCTAATTTTTTGATATTCAAAGTTAGCAGATAAGTTTGACAAAAAACGAACCATAAAAGTATGCGCATCAGCATTGGTATAAATAGCGTCGTTGTTTTCGATGTCATCAAGTGTAAACGTAATTTCTTTGTCACTTAGTTCAAATGAATTTACTTCATTAGTATAAGCGTTCTTAATTAAACTATCGGTAAAATCAATATAACTAATATCAATTGGGATATTGTATAAGCCATTAGCAAGCCCAATGACATGTCCGTTTTCACTCACATCGGTAACATAAGTATGTTTTGCGTTTTCAAAGTTACCTAACTCCGTTAACGCATAGGTAGCACTTAATGCCGATGTACTCAGTGTTGCTAAAACACTGGCCGCGAGTAATTTATATTTCATTTTATTCCTTACTACTGATTCTTTAATTCTTCAAGTTCTTCCCAACGCTCAAAAGCGGCTTCAAGGTCAGACTCGAGTTGGGCTAAATGGTTCAATTCCTTAGCTGTTACATCACTGTCTTGCTTGAAAAAGTCTTCGTGACTTACTCGTTCTTGTTGTTTTTCAAGCTCAGCTTCAAGTTGTTCCATTTTATTAGGTAGTTGCTCTAGTTCAAGTTTTAATTTGTAAGAGAGTTTATTTGCTTTGTTATTACTTTTAACGGGTGCCGGCTCAGATTTTTCAACCTTTTTCATTGGCTGCTGTTGCTGCTGCTTTTCTTGCTCTGCTAAATAGTTGGTATAGGCTTCATAATCGCTGTAACCGCCAACGATATCTGTTACCTTGCCGTTACCCTCAAAGGCCCATACACTCGAACACGTATTATCAATAAACTCACGGTCATGGCTAACTATCAGCACAGTACCTTGGTATTGATTGATAATATCTTCTAGTAACTCTAACGTTTCTATGTCTAAGTCGTTGGTAGGCTCATCAAGAACCAATATATTTGATGGCTTTAAGAATAACTTAGCCAGAAGTAATCTATTTTTTTCACCACCTGAGAGCGCTTTTACGGGGGTACGAGCACGTGCTGGTGGAAACAAAAAGTCTTGTAAATAACCTAATACATGACGAGAGCGCCCGCCCATCATGACCTCTTGCTTACCCTCAGCCACGTTATCTTGAACGGTCGCTTCTTCATCGAGCTTTTCACGGTATTGATCAAAATAAGCAAATTCTAAATTAACACCTTGCTTTATTTTGCCACTGTCAGCTTTTAAATCACCAAATAGTAATTTTAATAGTGTTGTTTTACCAATGCCATTAGGGCCGACTAATCCAATACGGTCACCACGCATAACCAAAGTAGAAAAGTCATCAGCAATGATTTTATCTTTAAATGCATGGTGTAAGTGTTTCGCTTCAAACACTAATTTACCTGAACGATCTGCCGTTTCAATATTGAAATCGGTTTTGCCTACTTGATCAACACGCTTTTTACGCTCATTACGTAATTGTTTAAGCTCACGAACACGCCCTTCGTTACGCGTACGACGCGCTTTAACACCTTGGCGGATCCACGCTTCTTCTTCCGCTAAACGCTTATCGAACAATGCATTTTGCGTTTCTTCCACTTTTAAATCATGCGCTTTTTGTTCTAAGTAAGTGGCATAATCACCTGGATAAGAAATTAGTTTACCGCGATCTAAATCTAAAATACGTGTTGCAACGGCGCGAATAAAAGCACGGTCATGCGATATAAATACAATCCCGCCTTTAAACTCTTTTAAAAATTGCTCTAACCACATTACACTTGTCATATCTAAGTGGTTGGTAGGCTCATCGAGTAATAATAAATCAGGCTCGCTCACTAGCGCACGCGCAAGTGCAACTTTACGTAACCAACCACCAGAAAGTGATTCTAGTTTTGCATCGGGGGTTAATTCTAGTTGGGTTAAAACCAGTTGAATACGGCTATCAAAACGCCAGCCATCAGCTGCTTCTAACTTATTTGATAAGCGCTCTAATTTATTGAGTAACTGATCAGTACAATCTGTTTGCAATTGTGTACTTACATGATGAAAATCAATCAGTAAGTTAGCAATTTCCGGCATACCTTGGGCAACATAATCAAATACAGTACCGCTTGCCCCTTTAGGCGGATCTTGTTCTAAACGCGATATTTTTAAACTACCGACTTGGTTTATTTCGCCGTCATCTAGTATTACTTGGCCATCTAATACTTTTAGAAGCGTTGATTTTCCCGCACCGTTACGCCCTACAATACATACACGTTCACCGCTTTCTATAACCGCATCGGCATTATCTAATAATGGGTGCGTACCGTAGGCTAATTGTGCTTTTGAAATTCTAATTAAATCCATAATTAATCTTTACTCTTATTCTGCTTGCGCTAAAAACTGCTGCGCCTGAGGTGCAGTAAACGGCCAAAACAATTGCTGGCCTTGTTGATTTTTTAAAACCGGAATACTGATTTGATACTCTAAAATTAATGAGTTATCGCTCATAATATCAATAAGTTGTAATTCATCAGCTGATGAAAGTAACGGTTTTAACAGTTGCTCAGCTTGCTCACACAAGTGGCAACCGTCTGTGTGATATAAAACCCACTTAGCCATGTTTAATTAACCAGCTATTATGAATTTTTTTATTACGTTTAAAATCGGGAGATAAGGTTTTTTCTGAAATATTTTCCGCTTTTAAGCCTAAGCCCATTAACCCTACTTCGTCCATCACAAAGCCGCGTTTATTGTTAGAAAATATAAGCGTACCCGATGGGCTCAATATTTTTTTAACCCAAGTTAACAGCTTAATGTGATCATTTTGTACATCAAACGCATCTTTCATTCGCTTAGAGTTAGAAAATGTTGGAGGGTCTAAAAAGATCAAGTCGTATTGGCCTTGTGCATGCTCTAACCATTTTAAACAGTCTGCTTGCTCAAACCGATAACGCGTATTGCTAATATCGTTAAGCGCAAAGTTATCTTGCCCCCATTTTAGGTAGGTTTTAGATAAATCAACGGTAGTAATCGCTTTTGCACCGCCTAATGCAGCATGAACCGACGCTGTTCCCGTGTAGGCAAACAGATTTAAAAAGCGCTTATCTTTTGCATTTTCTTGAATGTAACGACGCGCAAGACGGTGATCTAAAAATAGTCCGGTGTCTAAGTAATCAAATAAGTTAACTTTAAACTTAGCACCAAACTCCTCTACCACCATGGTTCTGTTTTGCTTAGCCATCGGGGTATATTGTTCTTCACCTTTTTGCTTTTTACGTACTTTTACCGCAATGTTTTCAGGTGCAATATCCAGTTGTTGCGCTGTTAAGCTAATAACATCTTGCAAGCGTTTTTCTGAGGTTTTTTCATCAATTTCTTTTGGTGCTGCGTATTCAAAAATAACCGCTGAATCACCATAAATATCAACCGCAACGTTATATTCAGGAATATCTGCATCATACACGCGATAGGCGTGTACTTGATTTTGCTTAAGCCAATTTTTTAAGCCTTGCTTATTCTTTTTCAAGCGATTAGCAAAAGCCATTGAGCCTTCAAAGTTTAAAGCCGGTTTATCATCCGTGGTAAGACTCACTTGCTTGTCATCAAGTTGATACAAGTTTAATTCAACATCAAGTGGGCCATTTTTAAATTTATAACGTTTTTGCTTAACCAATTTAAGCAGTTTAAACAAGCTTTCATCCATGCCTAATAAAGCTAGTTTCCAGTGGTTGAAGTGTTTTTTAAAGCCAACACCTAAACTGCGATGTAAGTTAACCAGCTCAGCCATAGAGCCAATTCGCTCACCATAAGGTAAATTAGAAATAACAACACCCGGCAATTTAGCAACCGCAGTCAATTTAGTTGCATCGCTTTGTTTAAACTTAATTACCGTATCAAGTTCTGCGCGCTGCGCATTGGCAATGGCTTTATCAAGGACATTTGCGTCGTAATCATGGCCAATCAACCACAATTTAGGGTCGGTAATATTTGCTAAAAGCTGCTCTTTTAGTTCTTTAAATTTTGCCACTCTAAAGCTAGGTAAACGTTCAAACGCAAAGCCTTCACGAAATAGACCTGGCGCTTCATTACGCGCCATTCCAGCGGCTTCAATTAAAATAGTACCAGCACCACAACAGGGATCAAATAAAGGCTGGTTAACATTTTCAAGCCAGCCACTGCGTTTAATAATTGCTGCAGCTAAATGTTCTTTAATTGGTGCTTTACCTTGACCTTGACGGTAACCACGCTCTGATAAACGCGGGCCTGAATAATCAATATAAAGTGAAACACCATGGCGATTTAAACGTGCAACCACTCGTACATTCGCATCTTGCTTATCAACATTTGGGCGCTGTTCATACAGATCATTAAAATAATCAACAATCGCATCTTTAATCACTAACCCTGAAAACTGGGTATTTTTAAGCGAGTCGTTTGTGCCATTAAAGTCAACAGCAAAGGTTTGCGTAGGCCCAAACCACTCTTGCCAAGGTTGTAAGCGTGCAAATTTATACAAGCTGTCTTTGTCATTTACGCCTTCTTTTTCTTCAATAAGCATAAGTACACGCGTAGCAAAGCGTGTTGATAAACACACCTTTTGCGCTAGCAATGAGTCAGCCTCAA
This sequence comes from Pseudoalteromonas sp. SiA1, assembly GCF_018732205.1. Lineage (NCBI taxonomy): Bacteria > Pseudomonadati > Pseudomonadota > Gammaproteobacteria > Alteromonadales > Pseudoalteromonadaceae > Pseudoalteromonas > Pseudoalteromonas sp. SiA1. The sequence continues at coordinate 1,807,298 of NZ_CP076084.1, forward strand.
AGCGAACAGAACCCACAGTTTGTTTTGACACCGTAGCGCCAAGCTCTGTAAGTTCATCAACCAATAAATTTTCGATTCCGATAGAAGTAAGTGCGATAAATTGCAAAGTAAAAACCCTTAATAGCTAATTGCGCGGGATTATAACATAGGTTTGCGTACAAATACGCCATAAACACGGTGGGAAAACTAAATTAGATTAAGCGGTTTGACTATCGTACTGTGAGATAATAAGCGGGTGAACACGGTTGTTTAATACGCGGATCACTTCAAACTGTGAGAGTGATAAATTATCGTCAAGCGCAAAGGTTTCGCTTAAATTAATACACACAGAAGCATCAGGGCAATGCTCCACAATTAAAAACTCGCCAGTTTGAGATTCAGAGCTCAAGTTGATAACGGCTTCAGTACTAGGTGTTGTACCCGTGTAAGTTTTAAAAAACCAACTTTTAGCTAAAACGGGCTTTAATTGAAACTTAACCGCGGTGGCATTGAGCGCTATTTGACATAATTGCGCAGGATTCCATAAGTTAAACTGCTCGAGGTAATAATATACCTGCTCATAAAAAGCAGCGTCTTCTAAACTAAAGTAAGGGTTTTTAAAGGTGCAATCTGTTAATTGCCTTAGTTTATAAGGGGTGCATAGTTGCATATCGTCATTTAAATCAAGCAGTAAGCGGTTTTTTTCAGCACACGCTATCCACTGCCATTGCTTTGACGCTTGTAACATTTGCTCCTCCCTACTTAGTACTTAAAAAAATAAAATAAGACAATAAGCTTAGAGTATAGCTGCTTTTGACCATTTTTAAAACGTCTTTTTAGAACATTTATCGAACGATCAAAAGCTTACATAACTGATCCTTATAAGTCGTTAATGATCGACTTGACCAATTGTGGTCCTTTATAAATAAATCCAGTGTAAACTTGAATCAAATCAGCCCCTGCGTTCATCTTCTCTTTAGCCGATTGAACGTCATCAATACCGCCTACACCAATGATAGGTAATTGATTATTAGTTAAACGTTTTAGTTCAGAAACAATATGAGTTGAACGCTCTCTTACCGGAGCACCCGATAACCCCCCTGCTTCATCAGCATACTGCTGACCTTGCACTAGGCTACGCTCAAGGGTGGTATTTGTGGCAATCACACCATCAATTTTATTCGTTAATAATGATTCGCTCACTTGTTCAATTTGAATAGGATCTAAGTCTGGCGCAATTTTAACCAGCACAGGTACATTTTTATTATGCTTGGCAATTAAATCTAACTGTTCATTTTTTAAACTTTGCAATAGGTCATCTAATGCTGCGCCATATTGTAAGTCACGCAATCCTGGTGTGTTAGGTGATGAAATATTGACGGTTATGTAAGATGCATACTCAAACACTTTTCGCATACAGTGAATGTAATCATCTTTGCCTTGTTCATTCGGCGTATCTTTATTTTTACCAATATTAATACCTAAAATGCCATCATACTTTGCTGCTTTTACGTTATTTACTAGATTATCAACGCCTTTATTATTAAAGCCCATGCGATTAATAATTGCATTCGACTGTGGCAATCTAAACATACGAGGCTTATCGTTACCTGCTTGTGGACGCGGTGTTACTGTGCCTACTTCGACAAAACCAAACCCCATTTGGGCGAATGCATCAATACACTCGGCATTTTTATCAAGACCAGCGGCAAGCCCTACGGGATTTTTAAATTCGAGGCCTAAAAAGTTAACAGGCTTATTTGCCACGCTTTGTGACCACGCGGCACTTAACGGTGTATTAGCAAAGCGACGTAAGTTATTAAGAGCAAAATCATGGGCCCACTCCGCATCACGGGTAAACATAAAACGGCGAGCTAAATCGTAAAACATGAATATAATCCTCTTAAAGTTGTAGACAAAAAAATACCTCAGACAAGGCTGAGGTATTATATAACAAAAAACTGTTTAACGATTAATTTTAATCAGTTGCAGTTTATTACTTTGCAGAGGTATCACAGTTGTGGCCTAGTAACATAAGCTCTCTAAGTGCAACTGAGAATTTTGCAAAGTCATGACTTTGCGATGTTTTAAATTCAGTGAGCATTTGTTTCCAGCGCTGTAACAACAGATCTTGGCTATCCATCCACTGTTCAATTTGGCCATCAACATCACTACTATCACCTTCAAAGCTGTTTAACACTACTTCAGATAATGTACGTTGTTGCCAATCTAACTCTTCACGATATGAAGCACGCGCAAGTGCTTGCCAATGGTTTGAAACAGGTTGATTAGTAATTTGGTCTAAGAACCAATGTAGCCCCATTTGCGCACCAAGTTTGAAGTAAGTGTGCGATACCATATCGATTTTACGATTAGAGTTTTGCGCAATTTGTGTCAAGTCCATTACAGAGAACAAGCTTGATAACGATACAATACGCTGAGCAATCTCAACCGGAACACCGCTTTGCGTTAGCTCTTCACGTGCACTTTCTATACGATCGCTTTCTGCTTTAACAATGTATTTATTTAAGTTTTCACTTAAATCGGCAAATGTTGGTGCAAATGCTTCAATTGATTGCTCAATTGTTTGTGCTTTCGTACGGTGACGTAAGAACCAACGAGTTGCACGACGAACAGTACGACGTAACTGGTACAACATTTCTGTTTGTACGTTAGACGGTATCTTGTTATCTAAGTCACTAATTGATAACCAAGTGTCACGCATTTGGAATATTTCACTTGCGATTGAATAACATAATGCAATCTCAGCTTCGTTTGCACCTGTTTCTTCATTCATACGCACCATAAAGTTTAAGCCCATATCGTTAACAATATTATTTGCTAACTTAGTGGCAATGATCTCTTTGCGTAGTGGGTGATTATTCATAGCATCGTTAAACTTCTCACGTAATGGACGTGGGAATGATTTAACCAATAACTGACGATAGTAAGGGTTTTCGGTAATTTCGTCGGTTACTAATGACTCTTTAAGAACCATTTTCGCATAAGAGACCAACACTGAAAGCTCAGGACGTGTTAAATCTCTGCCTGCGGCAGCACGCTCTGCTAACTCCTCATCCGTCGGAATAAACTCAATCGCACGGTCTAACTTGCCCTCTTTTTCAAGCGCATGAATAAAACGAATTTTTTCTTTAAGCGTTGAGGTCCCTTTCGATTGGGTAATCGATAAAGTGTGTGTTTGACGATAACAGTCTTTAAGCACTAATTCAGATACTTCGTCGGTCATTGAGTAAAGTAACTCATCACGTTGCTTACGTGTTAAATCACCTTCGGCAACTAAACCATTAAGTAAGATTTTAATGTTTACTTCGTTATCTGAACACGCAACACCGCCTACGTTATCGATAAAATCAGTATTTACACGGCCACCTTTAGCAGCAAATTCAATACGACCTAACTGGGTTGCCCCTAAGTTACCGCCTTCGCCAAAGACTTTAGCACCAAGGTCTTTACCATTAATGCGCAGTGCATCGTTTGCACGGTCCCCTACATCCGCATCTGTTTCTTTAGAGTGCTTAATGTATGTACCAATACCGCCATTCCACAATAAATCGAACTCCATCATAAGTGAGGCTTTGATCAATTCATTAGGCGTCATGCTGGCTTTTTTAGTGCCCAACATTTTTTTCATTTCTGGGCTTAGCGTAATCGACTTGGCTGCACGAGAGAACACACCACCGCCGCTTGAAATTAACTCTTTGTTGTAATCTTCCCATGATGAACGTGGCAAATTAAATAAACGCTCGCGCTCTGGGTAAGAAGCAGCTGCATCAGGGTTTGGATCCACAAAAATATGTAAGTGGTTAAACGCCACTTGCAAACGAATGTGCTTTGATAACAACATACCATTACCAAATACATCACCGGCCATGTCACCAATGGCAACGGCAGTAAAGTCTGTGGTTTGACAGTTAATATCCATTTCACGGAAATGACGCTTGACAGACTCCCATGCACCACGCGCAGTAATACCCATTTTCTTATGGTCGTAACCTACTGAACCACCTGATGCAAACGCATCACCCAGCCAGAAGTTATATTCGATTGCGATACCGTTCGCGATATCAGAGAAAGTCGCAGTTCCTTTGTCCGCTGCAACCACTAGGTACGCATCGTCTTCATCATGACGAGTAACATCAACAGCAGGTACAACTTCGCCGCGCTCAATATTATCTGTGATATCTAATAAGCCACGAATGAAGATTTTGTAACATTCTTGGCCTTCTTTGATAAACGCTTCGCGCTCACTAGGTAGTTGTTTACATACAAAGCCACCTTTTGAACCAACCGGTACAATTACGGTATTTTTAACCTGCTGCGCTTTTACCAAGCCCAAAACTTCAGTACGGAAGTCTTCACGACGGTCTGACCAACGAAGGCCGCCACGCGCAACTTTACCAAAGCGTAAATGCACACCTTCAACACGCGGCGAGTAAACGAAAATCTCAAACGCAGGAACAGGCAGTGGTACTTCTGGAATTAAACTTGGTTGAATTTTAAGTGAAATATATGACTTAAACTTACCTTCAGCATCTTTTTGGAAGTAGTTTGTACGCAGCGTTGCAACAATCATATCAACGTATAAACGGATAATACGGTCATCATCAAGATTCGCTACGTTTTCTAACTCTGCATAAATTTCTAAGCCTAGTTTTTCAAGTGTTTTAGCACTTGCAGGACTTTTAACTGAGAATTTTTTAGCAAATAAATTAACGATTTTAGCCGCGATGTGTGGGTAATTAGCAAAGGTGCTTTCGATGTACGTTTGCGAGAAAGTAACCCCAATTTGGCGCATGTATTTAGCGTACGCACGTAAAATTGATGCTTCGCGACCGGTTAACCCACCCATTAACACTAAACGGTTAAAACCATCGTTTTCTAAACGATTTGCCCACACACTGGTTAGTGCGGCACGAAAACGTGCGGAAATTTTATCAAAATCGGCCATCCCTTTGCTATCAATCAGCATTGAGAAGTCCATGATCCAATTAATTCCACCATCACTGGTTTTAACTGAGTAAGGTGTTTCACCTACAACACGTAAACCAAAGTTTTCCAGCATTGGCATCACATCTGATAAGTGAATTGGCTCATCTTTGTGGAATAAGCTTAAACGAACAATATTGCTGCTCGCCTCTTCTTGTGGACGATAAAACAACATCTCAAGTTTGTTGTCATCGTTTAGCATTTCTAGCTTTTCAATATCAACAACAGCGGCACTTGGTAGTACTTCTTCTTTGTATGAACGTGCAAAAGCGTTGCAGTATTTACGGTTTAATTCGTTACCACGTGCTTCACCAGCAGATTCGAGTAAGGCTGATTGGAGTTTATCTTCCCAGGTACGAGCGGCTTCTATTAGATTATTTTCTATGTCTTTCACGTTATATTCAATATTGTTATCGGTCACACGAACGGTGTAATGAGTACGCGCCAGTGTTGACTCTGAGAAATAGGTAGTAAATTCGACTTTAACGTCAGAATTAAATGCATTTGCTAAAATAGCCTGCGTTTCGCGGCGCAGCGCCGTGTTATAACGTTCACGTGGTACATACACCATACAAGATAGGAAGCGACCGTATGCATCTTTGCGAACAAATAAACGACACATATCGCGTTCTTGAATTTGTAACACGCCCATAGCAACTTCAAGTAGCTCATGTTCGCGAGCTTGCACTAATTCGTCACGTGGGTAGGTTTCTAAGATGTTTAATACCGCTTTGTATGCATGTGTACCCTTAGCAAAATCACACATATCCATAATGCGATTAATCTTGCTTTTAAGAACTGGGACATCAGCAGCGCTGTTATTATAAAAGTTAGATGAGAATAAACCTATAAAACGGTCTTCACCAATCACATTACCTTTGTCATCAAAACGCTTAACACCCACATAATCAATATAGGCTGGGCGATGAACTCGAGATAATGAATTGGTTTTTGTTAAAATTAATAAGTTACTACTACGTGCTTCTTGACGAGCCACTTCAGGTAACTCAGAAAGCAAACGTGTATGCTCAGCATCTGAGTTTTTCATTAACCCTAAGCTGGTATCCATTTTACCTTTTAATTGATAATCACCTTGGACTGGCGAAAGCTCATATTGGCGGTAACCCATTAATGTAAAGTTGTCTTTTACTAGCCAATCTAAGAACTCAACGGTTTCATTTATTTCGTTATCATTTTTATCTTTGTGGCTTTTAGGTAAGCTTTTGCTAACTGCGATTAGTTTTTCGCGAATAGGCTGCCAATCTTCAACCGCAACCGATACATCAACGAGTACAGATTCAAGTTCTTTTTTGAAAGACTCAATAACAGTAGCATCTGTTTGACGGTCAATTTCTATGAAGAATACTGTTTTTGTTGATGTTGATTCTTGCTCTGCTTTTAAGCTTGATAACCCTGATATTTTATCGTTTTTATCACGTTGAATTTTCAGTGGGCTATGTAGAAGTAAGTGAGAGGCAATGTTTTCTCGTGTCATGGCCATACGCACAGAGTCAACTAAAAATGGCATATCTTTAGCAATGATCTCTACAATGGTATGCGATGACTGCCAGCCATCTTTTGCCACTTCAGGGTTGAAAACGCGAATAACTGCGTCATCTGATGTATTTTTTTCTAGCGAATTCCAAAGGCTAAGTGCAGCACCATATAAGTCACTGTCGTTGCGATTTGCCAAATCCTCTTTAGACATATTGCTGTACAAGGCTTTGGCGAATTTCTCAACGAGTAACACATTATCAGCGCGAACTTTTTTCTGGATAAGCTTACAGACGTTATCTAAAATAACCGAGGCTTGGCCTTCATTTCGTGTCATTGTATGTTCCTTAATCTATCACTGCTAGTTTAGCAGAGTATTTGTACAGCCATTTATTAGCGTGGAGTCAGTTAAATTCTAACCCTTTTGAAACTAATAAACAGCCTTTTCGATGAAAACATTTTAAGCATTTCAGCTATTTGGTCATCTATTCACAAAATATAGATATAAATGGCCATTACTGGCCATTTTGGAGCAAATTTATTCACCTTATTTTTTCTGGTCAGTCCAGAGCAAGCTGCCAATTGCAGGTAAAAGTAACACTGCGCCCAACATATTTACTAAAAACATGAAGGTAAGCAGAATTCCCATATCAACTTGGAACTTCAAATCAGAAAAAATCCACGTACTTACACCAATCGCTAATGTAATACCGGTAAATAACACCGCACTACCACGTTCAACTAATGCATTACGATAAGCAATACTCAATGGTACGTTTTGTTTTAACTGCCCCATCATCGATGACAAAATATAAATACCGTAATCAACACCAATACCTACACCCAGAGCAATCACTGGTAACGTTGAAACAGTCAGACCAATCTCAAGCTGTACCATCAGTGCTTGTGCAAGGGTTGATACTATGTACAAGGGTAATACCACCGCAATTGTTGCTTTTACACTCTTAAAACTAAGTAAGCATAAAATAATAACCGCACCGTAAACATAGAGCATCATGGGTATTTGTGCTGCTGAAACAGATTCATTCGTTGCAGCCATAACACCAACTGGCCCTGATGCCAATTTGAAAGCAAGCTTGTCTGTGCCCTCTTCATCAGCAAATTGTTTTACTTTTGCAATCACGTTATCAATTGTTTGTGCTTTGTGATCGTCTAAAAAAATAATCACCGGCATTACCGAGCAATCACCGTTTAATAACCCTGTGCTTGTTTCCACACGTGACGTTGATTGCACTAAGCTGGCAGAATTGCGCGGCAAACTTTGCCACTTTAAATTGCCCTCGTTGTAACCGGCATTGACTGATTGTGCCACTGAACTTAAGCTCACTGCTGACTGCACACCTGCTAAGTTTTCAACTTTATATTGAAAACGCGATATACGTTCCATTACATCGTGCTCTGTACAGGCCGCAGGGTATGCTTCCACAATCACTTTTAAAATATCAGACGAAATGGTGTATTTGTCCGATATTAAAAAGGTATCTTGGTTGTAACGTGCATCTTGGTGCAACGATGGCGCACCTGCGTGTAAATCACCGATTCGCATTTTATCCGCTTGCCAATAGCCCAGTGCAAATAAAACCAGAGTGAAACCAATAATGATTTTTGCTGTTTTTGGGTCAGTTGCTTTAACTAATAAATCGCGCATTGCATCGAGTATATTCGGTTTGTTGGCATCACCCGATTGAATATGGATGCTGTTTTCAAAACGCATATACGATGCCCATACAGGCAATAAAATAAGATTAGTAAATATAATAACAGCCACCCCTAAACTTGCTGTAATAGCCAGTTCACGAATGATGCCGATATCTATAGTTAAAAGTGTTAAAAAGCCAACCGTATCTGATAACAACGCAATCCCACCTGGTACCAGCAAAGCTCTAAAGCTAGATTGACAACATACGGCGGTCGTTTTGCCCTCAGTGACTTTTTTACCAATGGCGTTGATCATCTGCACACCGTGACTTACGCCAATAGCGAAGACTAAAAATGGCACTAAGATAGACATAGGATCAAGACCGAAGCCTAAGCTAGAAAGCAATCCTAACTGCCAAATAACGGCAATAATAGAACACACAATCGGTAAAATAGTGAGTTTCAAGCTGCCACAAAATAGCCATACCATGACGAATGTAAACGCAATCGCGATGGCAAAAAATAAAACAACCCCTTTTGCACCTTCAGCGATATCGCCAGCCATTTTTGCAAAACCGATAATATGAATACTGATATTATCAGTACTTAAAGGTTCACGAATTTCGGTTTCTAATTTTTTTGCAAACGCGAGAGTGTCTAATTTTTCTTGTGTTTGCGGATCAGTCTCTAACAGTTGGGCGGTGACCATGGCACACGAATAATCGCTTGCTATCATACGACCAACTACTTTTGCCTTTTCAATATTTTCTTTTACAACGCCTAACCCTTGCTTGTCTGCTTTAAAGTTAGCTGGAATGATAGGGCCACCGGCAAAACCGTCTTCAACGACTTCAACAAAACGGGCACTGGGTGAAAAGATAGAATTTACTAAAGGACGATTTACCCCAGGAATAAAATAAAGCTGATCGTGCACTGCTTTTAATTGGGTAAAAAATTCAGGATTGAAAATATCTCCGCTGTCGTCACATACGGAAATTAAAATACTATTTGCACCACCAAACTGTTTCTCATGTTTAGTGTATACCTTCATGTATTCATGATTGAGCGGAATATTTTTATTAAATGACGCATCAAGTTGAATCTGTGTTGCTTTAAAAACCAATAAACAGGTGATCAACACAAAACTTATGAGCACCACTAAGCGGTGTCTAAAAATCGCTTTTTCTAAAAAATCTAAAATTGCTTGCATTAAGGGGTCAACTCCTTCACTTTAATGCCATTTTCTGTCGCCAGAATAAGTCTATCTTTAACAATTACACCATCAAGTATTGCCTTACCATCGGCCAATTGCTCGTATGACAACTCATCATCTTTTAGATGAAAAATAACACCGCTATTAGCCAGTAATAGCCATTGTTTATTGTTGTAGTTGATAATGCTATTAATAGTGGCGGTTTTGTCATTTTCTAAATGCTGCCATTGTCCACTGTCGGTTTTATTTACGAAAATATTACCGCGTAGCCCTGCGACGATTTGTTGCGATGAATCAGAAGCAAAACCAAAAAACGAGCCAGGGTAAATTTCATCTAAACGTTGCCAAGTTTGGCCATCGTCATCACTTTTTGCCATTAAGCCCATCTCACCGACCAGCATTAAACCCGTGCTAGTCGGTTCTATGCGGTTAAAATGTGGCAAAATAGACGAAGTTTCTATTTCATACCCTTCGGGATCGGTTTGTTTTAAATCGTTTAAGTACGCTCTATCTTCACTAAATAACAGTGAATCTAAAAAACGTTTTTGCCAATGTTCGCCGCCATCACTGGTTTGATAAAACATACCGTAGGCGCCCACGGCATAACCATGTAAATCGTCTTTAAAATAAATATCTAAACAGGGTTTATCAAGTGAGGGCTTTGCTTGTTGTAACTGCCAGTTTTCACCACCGTCGGTGGTATTTATAATTGTGGCGTCATGTCCACATGCCCAGCCGTGAGAATCATTAGTAAATTCAACCGCCGTTAGTAATACTTGTGTAGGCACTGATTGTGCTTGTTGCCAATTGTTACCATCAACACTTTTAATGACCGTACCGTGCTTACCCACAGCAATGAGCCCTGCTGAGGTTTGTGTGATATCGGTAAGGAGTGCTTTATCTGCATTAATCGCGCTAATCGCACTTAAAGGTGCGTCTTGTGCAAAACTCGCACCGCTTAGGATCAGGCTGGCATAAACCAAATACTTCATAAATTAAATTCGCCTTGAACTGAGGATTTGTTTGTCTGTTATAAAGAGGAAAACCTGTGCGTTAATAGACAAACGCGATGTGAAAGAAAAAAGGCACCTAGGAAACTAGGTGCCTGCTTTTATACTATCTGCCAGCGCGACGTAAAGCGCTCGATGTGAACTCATTATCATTAAATGACTGAGAAAAATCATACATCTTTTCTTGGTTATCTAAACCAATGGCTAAGTAGCGACGTGAGTTAAGGTCGTGGTAAACCTCAAGCGTACTCCACTGAGTCGGTACTTCGTAGTAGTTAAGGCCATAAGCCATTGCTACACGATACAGTTGGTCGCGATTATCGTAAATATCGGTAACATGTACTTGCCAGCTGTCTTCATCAATGTAGAACACACGTTTTTTATAAATATGGCGCGTGTCATCTTTTAAGTTTGCTTCAACAACCCACACACGGTGTTTTTCATAACGTGTATGCTCTGGGTTGATGTGGCCCGGCTTTAAAATATCATCATAGGTTAGCTTATCACTATGAAGCTTGTAGCTATTGTATGGGATGTAAAGCTCTTGCTTGCCTTTTAGCGTCCAGTTATAACGATTTGGTGAGCCGTTAAACATGTCAAAATCATCGGTAGTACGTAAGCTATCTGCTGCTGTACCCGGAGCATCATACGCTACATTAGGTGCACGACGAACACGACGCTGACCTGAATTATACGTCCACGCTTGACGTGGTGTTAATATTTGATCCATGGTTTCATGTACTAACAATGCCGTACCTGCCAAACGTGCTGGCTCTGTCACTTGCTGTTTAAACTTAAACAAAATATTAGAGTCTTGCAGCTCAGCAGGCGTTGCACTTGGATCAGAATATTTAACTAATAGTTGCTCATCAAAGCCAACATAGTTGTACGACCCCGATGCCGTTGGCGCTGCTTGACCACCAAAGCGCTCAATTGATTGACCACGATAGCGAAGTAAATGGTTCCAAATTGCTTCTAAACCCGTTTTAGGAATTGGAAATGGAATACCAATTGCTGTGTTCTTAATGCCGTTACCGCCTTCAACTAATTCAGCTGTAGTAGCAAATTTCTTTGTCGCATCGTATACAAACTGTGGGTATGATGCTGAACGACGTGTTTTGTAAATAGGCATTTTAAACGTATCTGGGTACGCTTCAAATAATGCTATTTGCCCAGGGCTTAAATTTTCTTTGTACTTATCAATATTGCTTTTATCTATAGTAAACAATACTTTATCGGTTGCATAAGGGTCTAAGTGGTGCATACCCGGTTCATAACCTGCTGGAGCAGCAGTAATACCGCCATTCCATGCTGGGATTGAGCCATCAGCATTCGCTGCTTTTTCCGCACCAATTGGGCTTAAGTCTTTACCAAGGCGCGCAGCCTCTTCTGGGCTAATTTTAGCCAGCGCTGCGTGGCTTGCAAACAAACTACAAAACGCTGTAGCAAGGAGGGTAGGTTTTTTAATCATAATAATGTTACCCCTAGATAGAATATTTTAAGTTAAAAGAAATGTAATCTCGGTCAGAGAAAGTGTTGGTGTCGCCACCACCCCAAAATGAGTTGTAACTTACATCCAAAGACCATGCATTTTGGTAATTAAAGCTCATAGTTGCACCTAATGACTTACGATCTTCAATGAATAAGAACATTGGATCTGGCGTGTTACCATTTACATCATGCGAGAACACAAAACGAGGTGAGAAGTTAATACCATTGTAAATATTAAAGTAATCACCTTTGGCAATTAAGCGATAACCCCAAGACGACGCCGTAGCAAACGATTTTTGCTCAGGTCCATTAGATAATGCCATATGTAGTGAAGAGTAATCTGAACTACCAGGGCCTTGCATGATACCGCTTCGACCAGTACCAGACACATTCAAGCGCATTTCATCGTATTCAGGCATATTGTTGATGCGAACACCACCAATTTCACCGACAACTGCCCAGCTATCAGCACCTAATGAAGGGCCGAATAAATGCGTTGCCGTAAACTGTAGCTGTGAAGTATTACGTTCAATGTAACCTTTAGCCAGCTCGCCTGGACCTACAACACTTGCAGCATCACCTTTACTCATTTGCGAAATACCCGCAAATTCAGGGCGTAAGCCGGCAATCGCTAATTGCTCAGGCATAGCTGCATAAAGTAATTCTACGTCATCGATTTGTAATGGTTCGTCTTCACGAAAAGTAAACTCACCAGCAAACGCTGTTTCACCAAGTGAAGTGTTAAAGCTTAAACCGTAAAGTTTAATATCTTCAGGGTATTCGTTTGTCGCTTTAGCAAATGCTTTTAAATCAGATACGTTATCAGAGGTAATTTCTGTGGTGGCAATCATCGCTAAATCTTGTTGTATTGATGCTTGCGTGAAATTAGATACGCGACCTGAAATAAGTGGACGACGGCTATGGTAATTTACATGGTAAAGTGCCACTTCTGTATCGTTCCACTCGGGTAAGAACATGCCTAAGCGTAAACCATATTGGCCGCCATCATCTGGCTCTGTTTTGCCATCGTAGCCTTTGCCTTTAAGGGCGACCTTGGTCGGGTACGCTAAGTACATATTTGCCAATAGCTCTTGGCCAGCTGAGCTTGATGGGTCAATACCTTGGCTTGCAGCCACTTGGCCATAAGTTGCCATCAGGTTATTCAAGTTATCTGTTAAAAACGCTAAGTCAATATCAGGATTTGAGGTAAAACCAAGCTGTACATTTTGTTGATAACCGTTTTCAGCCGCAAAATCATTGGTAGAAAAATAAGTCCCTGCTGCTGGTAAACGTGTTTCATGCCATTGGTATTGATAAAAGCCCTCTAAGGTCATGTTTTCTGTAAGCCCTAATGAGGCCCACAACATACCAACCGGAATAAACGCTTCTTTTAGTTCAGCACCTGGTGCTTTTAATCGGTCAATATCAACCGGGTTTACGTTAATACCATGAGAGATTAATGTACTTTCCCCCCAGTTAACCACTTGTTGACCAACTCGAATAGAAAGCGGGTTTTTGCCTTCATTTAAATCAAAGTTTGCCCACACATACGCATCAAGTAAACGAATGTCAGCACAGCTTTGCTCTTTAGTATCATCATCATCACACGGATCTACACCCTGACCTGATGTTGGATTAACGTAGGCACGATCGCCGTCCATTAATTCAAAATCATAAAAGTACATAAAACGAGTAAATAAGCCGTAGTTATCTTTACTTATTGATAGATCATGCGTGCCTTTTAATAGCTTTGAAAAAGTTTCGCCGCTATCAAAGTTTAAATCGCCTGCATCACCATTATTTGAGTAAGAGCCCGGTTGAGCCCAGACATCTTGAGATGAATAAATTGTATTGATTGCTGGGTTATAACCTGTCCAATCAAATGATGGGTTATTACTTTTACCAATGAGGTTAAAGTCACGGTCTTCTACGCGAATACTTTGCCCATAAGAAAAAGTAGAGTCGAAAGCGATATCAAAACCGCCTACCTCAAATGTTGCAGCCTGTGTCTGTGCTGCTGATAAACCGATAGCCGCAGCTGTTAAGCCGAGTACTATTTTATTTTTAACAAAAAGCGATCTTCTTATCATTTTGGTTCCCCCCTGTCGCGGGTATTTTTTGTGTGATCAAGTTATTGTTTTTAGTGTAATCGTAACGATAGAAGCGAATTAAACAAATTACAAATGGTCGCCTTCAATCAGTTATAAGTTTTTTATTTGTTTAACGTTTACGTATTGGTAAGACGTCATACCAGATAATTTATACACGTAAATTAACAATAGAACAAATCGAAATTAACAAAAAGGCAATATTTGTGTATATCTATATCACAAAAAACAACAGCTAGGCTACTCGTTCGAGACGGATGAACTTGTTTTCATTACTTAAAATAAGTCTAAACCGACCACGAATACCTAAACTAGACATGAAGGGCCGAAGATAATGCGCAGCAAAACGAATTGTTTTGCCGCTATCAGCTGTTACTTGAATTGAGCTATACCGGCCATGGTAATAATCCATGCACTCGTTATAGCTCAAATTTATATAAAAATAATGTTCTATCATGATTTATTGTAAAGCTTTTTCAACCTTTTCAAATAAATCATCGCTTAAACCTTCTAAATTCGAAAGGCGCTCTAATTGCGCTTTCATTGCAATTGCACGGGTTTCATCATAGCGGCGCCATGACATAAACGGCGTTAACATACGTGATGCATTTTGCGGGTTAATCGCATTAAGCTTAATTAATAAATCGCCAAGTAATGTATAACCTTGACCATCTAAGCGATGAAATTGTGCGGTATTAAAGTGCGAAAAACTTCCCACTAATGCACGAACTCGATTCGGATTTGAAAAATCAAAACATGGATGTGTATACAAGGCCTTAATTTTCTCAATGGCATCATCAGCGCTGTTCATTGCTTGTAAAGCAAACCATTTATCCATTACTAGCACATCATGGCGCCATTGGCTGTCAAAATGCGCAAGTAATTGATTTGATAATGGGTGCGCAGCTTTAACTACACTGCTCAAAGCACCAAGCACATTAGTCATATTTGTTGATGCTGCTGCCTGCTCAATTAAGCTTGCCGCCTTAGCACTGTCTGTTTTTGCTAAATAGTGCAAGCAAAGTTGTTTTAAAGCGCGAATAGCCACCGCTTTGGCACTCACACTACCATCATCGGTGATTGCCTGATAACAACTTAAAAACTCAGTATGTAGTTGTTTGGCAATTTGTTGTTCGAATAGCTCAATATTGGCAATAATGTCATCAACCGGAATAACGTCAAACTCCGCAGCTAAAGTATCAAAACTAGGCAGTTTTAAGAGTTCAGCAATCAGCGCTAAATCACCCTCTCGTTGCGATATTAGCACCCTAAGTGCATCAATAACGGCATCGCTTAGTGGTGTATTACTAGCTGAAATAACGTTTGCCTTGAGTGCATTAATAAACAATTGTTGTTGTGCATCCCAGCGTGAAAAGTCACTGCGTGCAAAACGCATAATATGTAATAAATCAGCTTCAGTGATCTGTTGATTCAAAATACACGGTGCTGAAAAATCTTCTAGCAATACGGCGGTTGGACTGTGTTCAATATTATCAAAATGAAATGTTTGTTTAGCTTGAGTAACATTTAATACGCTATCAACCTTTTTACCTTGGTATTGCAATGCAATACTTTGGCCTTGCTGATCTAAAAGTTCAATCGCAAAAGGAATATGTAACATCGCATTATCAGGCTGATTCAGGGGCGCAAGTTGCTCTATAGTGAGCGTGAAGATTTGTGCACTTTCATCATACGCTTTGGTAACGTTTAAACGTGGTGTCCCACACTGATTATACCAACGCTTAAATTGTGATAAATCAATTGATGATGCATCACTCATTGCCGTAACAAAATCATCGCAGGTAACCGCTTGGCCATCATGACGCTGAAAATACAGTGTCATGCCTTTTTGAAAATTTTCCTCACCCAACAATGTATGCATCATACGAATAACTTCAGCCCCTTTGTCATACACTGTAACGGTGTAAAAGTTATTCATTTCGATGACTTTTTCTGGGCGTATTGGGTGTGCCATTGGGCCGGCATCTTCGCTAAATTGATGAGTGCGCATCACTTTTACCGCGTCAATTCTATTTAGCGCACGAGAGCCTAAATCACTGCTAAACTCTTGATCTCTAAATACCGTTAAACCTTCTTTTAAAGACAGCTGAAACCAATCACGACAAGTTACACGATTTCCGGTCCAGTTATGAAAGTACTCGTGGCCAACTATAGACTCAATGGTGTGGTAATCTTTATCGGTTGCCGTTTCTTGATTTGCCAGCACACATTTGCTGTTGAAAATGTTTAACCCTTTATTTTCCATTGCTCCCATATTGAAGAAATCAACGGCAACAATCATATAAATATCAAGGTCATACTCTAAATTAAAACGTGACTCATCCCAAGCCATCGCTTTTTTAAGCGACGTCATAGCATGCTCTGTTTTAGGTAAGTTTCCTTTATCGACAAATAACGCTAGGGTGACATCCTTACCACTGCGGGTAGTGTATTTATCGTGTAAAACATCAAAGTCCCCTGCCACTAGAGCAAACAAATAACTCGGCTTTTTGAACGGATCTTGCCATTTTACAAAATGGCGTCCATCTTGCGTTTCACCACTGTCCACTTGGTTACCATTAGAGAGCAAATGCGGAAATGCCGTATCGGCAATAATAGTGACATCAAAAGTTGAAAGTACATCAGGACGATCCATGTAGTAGGTTATTTTTCTAAACCCTTGCGCTTCACATTGAGTACAATAAGCGCCTCCCGATAAGTACAATCCCTCAAGTGATGTGTTTGTTTGCGGTGAAGTTTGCGTCACTATGCTTAACTGACATTCATCAGGCAGATTATTAATGATTAATTGCTGATTTATAATTTTATAATCTGTGAGCTCTGCACCGTCAATCGATAAAGAGATCAAAGTTAAGTCAATGCCATCTAATACCAGGGGGGCATTTGAATCACCCACGCGTTTAAGCGTTAATAAAGCATTTACTTGAGTCGTTAATGGCTGTAAGTCGAAAGTAAGCTCAGTATGCTCGATTGAAAAATCGGGGGCTTTATAGTCTTTTAAATATTCTGCTTGAGGTTTTTGTAGTTCAGTCATGATCACTCCAAAAAAATAGCCCCTTTTAGTGATAAAAGGAGCTACTTAAATTAAGCCGTTTGCTTAGGCTTGATACGCAGTATCTTAATACCTAAGTAAGCATAAATAACGGCTAAGAAAGGATTTATAAGGTTGAAAAATGCATAAAGTGCATAATCAAACGGATTGATTAATAGGACACTTTGCATATACGCACCACAGGTATTCCATGGTATGAGCGGGCTGGTAATTGTGCCACCATCTTCTAGTGTGCGTGACAAATTAACCGGCTTTAACCCGCGCTTTTTATATTCTTCTTTAAACATACGCCCGGGTACAACAATAGCAATATACTGATCGGCTGCGATAATATTGGTACCAATACAGGTAGCAATAGTTGAAGCAATTAATGAACCGGTACTTTTTGCGATTTTAAGAATACTTTTAACAAATATATCAAGTAGACCCGTTTTTTCCATAATCGCACCAAACATAAGTGCCGTCATGATCAACCATGTGGTTGTTAGCATGCCTGACATGCCACCGCCACTGAGCAAAGAGTCCATTTTTTCATCACCGGTACTAATAGTAAAACCGTCAAAAAAGGTGGTCCAAACCAGTTTAAAGTAACCAACAAACTCACCTTGAGTCATATCTATTTGGTTAGCAATCAAATCAGATTGAAATAACAATGCCCATACAGCCCCTATTACAGCACCAATAGAAATAGCCGGAAACGCTGGCATTTTTCTTATTGCTAAAACTAGTAACACGATTAAAGGCACCAACATTTCTAAACCAATATTAAAGTTTTGTTGAAGAATTGATGTTATTTCATCAATTTGACCCGACTCGCCTGCCGCGGTGGCATTGAACCCCATAAATACAAAAATGATTAATGCAATCACAAAGCTTGGAACAGTTGTCCATAACATATGGTGAATGTGTTCAAATAAATCAGCACCAGCAACAGCCGGTGCTAAATTGGTTGTTTCTGACAATGGGCTAAGCTTGTCGCCAAAGTAAGCGCCTGATATAACTGCACCGGCGGTAACTGTCGGCTCTAGGCCAAGTCCAGAAGCAACGCCAAGTAATGCGACACCTATGGTCGCTGCCGTGGTCCACGAACTACCAATACTCATTGCTACAATGCCACAAATTAAACAACTCGCGGCGTAAAACCAGCTAGGGTTGATAATTTGTAAGCCGTAATAAATTAAGGTCGGAACCGTTCCTGATAATAACCAAGTTCCGATAAGTGCCCCCACCATGAGTAAAATTAAAATAGCGCTAAGAGATAAGGTAATTCCCTCAATCATTGCATCTTCTAATTTTTTCCATGTGTAGCCATTTTTTAAACCAATCAGTGCTGCAGCAAAAGTTGCAAACAGTAATGCAATTTGATTCGGGCCTGATGATGAATCATCGCCAAATAAGTACACGGCGGCACCTAACAAACAAATTAATACAGCAATTGGAATGAGTGCATCAAAAAGTGTGGCACTTTTAAGTGGTTTTTCTTCAATGGGCTTCAAAATATAGACTCCTACACACATTCGATGCATGTTGATTATTTTTATTAGCACGTACGCGCATTTATTGAGCAGTGTTGATCTAGCTCAACTTTTGGTAATCCGCGATTATAACAATTTAGCAAATTATCGATAGTAAAAAAGGCGCCTAAGCGCCTTTTTTTAACTAGCAAAGCCTTAATTAGCGCTTAGCCATACGACCGTATCTAATATAATCTTGCGTTATTAGTGCCGCTTCTTCAAGGAATGGGTCGAGCTTTTCAATCACCTCTGGTACATCGTCAAGGTTTTCTACTGGCTCTTTACCTAAACGTTTTAAACGCTCGTTAGTACGAGCTAATGCACGTGCCTCATTTTCTTCTTTTTCTTTAATACGTTTTTTCTCAACTAAAGAAATAGTTTTACGATCTTTTTCTTCGTTGTAACGGGTAATATCTTCAAACACATAATTAAATTCAGGCTCTGTTTTAATTCGCTCATCATGTTGTTTTTCAAGATGACTGATGACCGGATCTAAACGCCCTATTTGTTTATACTGTGCTTTTACTATGCTATCCCATGGCAATGCATTGTCTTGTTTGCTTTCGCCCCACTCAGCTGGGTCAATGGCAGATGGGAACGTAATATCTGGGATCACACCTTTATGCTGCGTACTGCCGCCGTTAATACGGTAAAACTTAGCAATGGTGTATTGCACACTGCCTAGCGGGTTATCGTATAAATCATAAGCGCGTGCGAGGCCTTTATGCTGCTGCACAGTGCCTTTACCAAAGGTTTGTTCACCTATGATAACTGCGCGGCCATAGTCTTGCATTGCCGCTGCAAATATTTCAGATGCAGACGCGCTGTATCTATCAACAAGTACCGTCAGTGGGCCATCGTAATAGGTAATGCCATCACGGTCTTTTTGCTCTTCAATGCGATTATTTAATGTATGAATTTGTACCACTGGGCCTTGATCAAAAAACAAGCCTGACAATTGCGTCGCTTCATATAGCGAACCACCGCCATTTTGACGTAGGTCTATAATAATACCGTC
The DNA here is from genome assembly GCF_018732205.1 of Pseudoalteromonas sp. SiA1. NCBI lineage: Bacteria > Pseudomonadati > Pseudomonadota > Gammaproteobacteria > Alteromonadales > Pseudoalteromonadaceae > Pseudoalteromonas > Pseudoalteromonas sp. SiA1. Next base: position 1,826,864 of record NZ_CP076084.1, read on the forward strand.
AACTTTTTGCTCTTTTAATTTAGCAAGTTCTACTTTTACATCTTTAGAAAGGTTGTTGTAAAAGCCAGGGATTTCGATTACCCCTATTTTACTAGTCAGATCTGAATAGCTGGCTTCAAATACTTCTGATTTTGCTGCTCGGTCTTCCAGACGAATTTTATCACGGGTTATCTCAACTACCTTTGGCGTACCGTGAGCATCTGCACCCTTTAAATATTGTAAACGTACTTTAGTGCCTTTAGGGCCTTTTATAAGATCAACCACGTCATCTAAACGCCAACCAATAACATCAACAAACTCTTCGCCCTCTTGAGCCACACCAATAATGCGATCATCGGCTTTAATCTGCTCAGATTTGTCTGCAGGGCCTCCTGGAACTAGACTACGAATAACTGTGTAGTCTTCATCGGGCGTTAATACTGCGCCAATCCCCTCAAGCTCTAAGTCCATGTCCATTTTAAATTGTTCAGCACGACGAGGTGACAAGTATGAAGTATGCGCTTCAATACTGCGTGCTAGCGAGTTCATTACAATTTGAAATGCGTCTTCAGATTTTGACTGAACAAGGCGTTTTTCTGCGTTTTTATAGCGCTTAGTCAACACCTCTTTAATGCCTGGCCAATCTTTGCCAGTCATTTTTAAACGCAGTGCATCATATTTTACCCGTTCGCGCCAAATTTCATCAAGCTCAGCTTGGGTAGTTGCCCACGGCGCATCTTCGCGGTCATAAAAATATTCATCTTCTTCGTCAAACGTCATTTCGTTTTCAAGTAGCGACAGTGAAAATTCATAACGTTCAAAACGACGTTTAAGGCTTAAGTTGAAAATATCAAACGTAAACCCTAACTGGCCGCTAAGAAGCGCGTTATCAAAACGGTTACGATATTGCTCAAATGAGTCTACATCGCTTTTTAAAAACACGCTTTTATTAAAATCAAGGGATTCGATGTAACGATCAAATACTTTACTCGAAAGCTCATCGTTAAATCGAACGGGTGTGTAATGTGAACGAGTAAATAGATTAGCCACTCGTTTGCTGGCTGTACCGTGCTGACTTTCTTGTTTTAACAAGGGTAAGTCTTCTAATGTTACCGGCTCTACTGCAGCAAATAACGAACCTGAAAACAGCGCAGCAACTAACGGAATGAGCGTAAACTTTTTACTCATACACAACTCCTTAATTTTTTTCGCAACTTAAATAATGTATAAGCTGTCGGCTTTGGTTTTTACTTGCATACCTGTCACTAATTCAACGTGAACATCGTCTTTGTTTACTTCAGTGATTACTGCATTAACAAGTGCTTGGCCAAGTTTAACTTTAACCTTGTTATTAACCTTGACCTCGCCTGCAGGTAAAGGTTCAACTTTTCCTGAACGCTTAGGCGCAGCGGCTTTGGCAGGTTTTGCTGCAGCTGATGGATTTTTAGCTGAATGCGCTGGCTTCTTCTTAAAAGATTTTGCATCTGAGTCTTGACGTGGGCGTTGCTGCTTTTTGCGCTTTGCCATTTTAGCACGGCTTTCTTCCAACGCTTTTTGTGCGTGGTCGATATGCTCTTGCTCAACTTTCTCGCCTTGATTTCCGTCAAGATCAATACGGAACTCAGATTTAGTAACCGCTTCAAGATAGCGCCAGTTAGATGTGTATTTTCTAAGTGCTTGGCGTACTTGTGTTTTACTAACTTTTTCAGACCCTTCAATACGCTCAGCGATATCTTTAAAGATACCTACTTTAAGCGGCTGAATGCCTTCTTTTTGTTTAAAACATTGTGGAAATTCTTGGTATAAGAACTCCAATACTTCATTAATATCTTTTAGCTTGTTTGTGGTTTCCATTTTAGAACCTATTTAATCACATCTTTTCATCAAGGGCAGAATCAACATAGTGGATGCTCCAATCAACTAACTCTTCAAAGTCAGTTTCAATCACAGCCATATCACCACGTAAATGTTCCCAAATACCATTTATAATTTCATCAATTGAATCACAGTCTAAATCATCAGGTAGACGATCCCAGGCCATGTGAATCAAATCATTGAGCGTTTCCGCTACATGTTCTTCTTCACCTTCCCAATCACCTACATCTTGAACGGCGAATAGGTAATCTTGAACATTTAGCAAATCTTTCATTACAGGCTAGCCTCTAAGCATTTTACAAGTGCTTCAAGCCCTGCTTGGTCATCAGTATCAAATCGGCCAATACTTGGGCTATCTATATCAAGTACCGCAAATACATGGCCGTTTTTCATGATAGGTACAACTATCTCAGAATTTGACGCCGCATCACAGGCTATATGACCGTCAAACGCATGCACATCTGAAATTAACTGGGTTTGCTCGGTTGCCGCAGCAGTGCCACATACCCCTTTCCCTACCGGAATACGAATACAAGCTGGATTGCCTTGAAATGGACCAAGTACCAATTCTGTCGGTGAATCCATAAAATAAAAGCCCGCCCAATTCACATCTTCTAAAGAAGTAAATAACAGCGCGCTAATATTTGCCATATTGGCAATTATGTTTGATTCACCGCCTATCAGCGATTCAGTTTGCTTAACTAATGACTGGTAAAAATCGTGCTTTTGCATACCAAACTACTTCTTATTAAACATACAGTAGCTAAAGGTACTCTTTGTCACTAAAAATTGAAACCTTTTGCGGGTAAAAAAAAGGAAATTACATGGTTTTACGACACACTTGATTAAATATTCTGCAATTAGCTTTGTACCGATTTACGCAAGCCAAATAAAAACAGTCCTGCAGCAAATCCCGACATCACACTATTGATTAAAAATATCTCGCCAGTAGTCGCACTAAGCAGATAGCTAAAAATAGCGCCACCCAGTAAGCCAAGAGTTAATACCCCAGAATAATTCACCTTAGAATACTTAAACATAAGTAAGTAGCCTGGCACCACAAACGCAGCCATTGTTAACCCTACTATGTGGGCATTAGCAATGGCCGTCATCAATAGTCCTAAAAAGATAGACACCGCGTCACCACGCATAGTCAATGCGTAATATATTCCTAGCATACTGCCGATAATAACAGGAGATAATAATGAAAGTGCGACGCTTTTAGCAAGTTGATGTTTCATAGTAAGAACCTTAAATACACAAGCATAAATCTTATTTCTTAGCATGCCCTAAGAGCTGTAGCTTATAAATAGAGACTATGGTCGTATTTTTTAACTAAATATACTTGGTTTTGAGGTTAGGTATAGCGAAAATTAGACACAAAAAAGCCCGCTAATAAGCGGGCTTTAATATAATGGTGGAGAGATAGGGATTTGAACCCTAGAGGGGCTATAAACCCCTGCCGGTTTTCAAGACCGGTGCATTCGACCACTCTGCCATCTCTCCGAAAGTGCATAAACTACAAGTAAGCGTGTACTCATAGTTATTTTAATAAGGTGGTGGAGAGATAGGGATTTGAACCCTAGAGGGGCTATAAACCCCTGCCGGTTTTCAAGACCGGTGCATTCGACCACTCTGCCATCTCTCCGCACGGCCTGAATAATAGGGAAACCCATGGGCTTTGTGAAGCTTTTTTTTCAATTATTTGTTCAAGTGATTAAAAAACAACTAATTTGTTTAAACATAAAGCAAAAAGATCGATTCCTATACGCCGAGTGAACTTTTATTTAAATTTAATTGTCTATTGATCTACAAAGGTTTGCCCAAACATATAAGAGTTGGTAATCTAATTTTAGTTAAATTACAGGAACTACTTAGTTTCACTTACAGGAGCTCTACAATGGCATTTAATCAATCGTACAATACTGCAAAGCCGGTAATGTCGACCATTGAAACAAACAAAGTGCTTAAAAACACTTATTTTCTACTTGCAATGACACTTGCATTTAGTGCCGTCACCGCCGGCATTTCAATGGCACTGCAATTACCTTATTTCATGGGACTAGTGTTCACTCTGGTTTCGTTTGGCCTTCTTTTTGTTGTAAACAAAAAAGCCGACACAGCATCTGGTGTATTTTGGGTGTTTGCGTTTACAGGATTAATGGGCGCTGGTTTAGGCCCACTCCTTAATCACTATGCACAATTACCTAATGGCCCTATGCTAATTATGCAAGCGCTAGGTTCTACGGCGTTAATCTTCTTTGGTTTATCTGCTTATGCACTTAACACTAAAAAAGATTTCTCGTTTATGGGTGGTTTTTTAACTGTGGGCTTAATTGTGGTTATCGTGGCAAGTATTGTAAATATTTTCCTAGGTAGCTCTTTAATGTTTATGGTACTAAACGCAGCTGTGGTACTAATCATGTCTGGCCTAATTTTGTTCGATACGAGCAGAATCATTAATGGCGGCGAAACGAATTATATCCGCGCAACGGTTTCTTTATACCTGAGCGTTTATAACTTATTTACGTCTTTACTTGCGTTACTTGGCGCAAATAATGACTAATTAAATAGTTCTGTTAAAATAGCCCCTTTATTGGGGCTTTTTTATTGGAATAGTTTTGGCACGCTTTGTACTTTCTTTACATACTCCACCATCGGATCACGATACCACACAGCGTATTGTTAAATTTGCTCACGCCTGTTTAGCACAAGGGCATACTATTGATGCAATATTTTTATACCAAGATGGTATCTATCATGCTTCTACTCATTTTGAGCTTGCCTCTGATGAGTTAAATTTATCCTCTCTTTGGCAACAGCTAGCCGACAAAAATATTAGTTTAATGCTGTGCGTTACCGCAGCTGAAAAGCGTGGCTTAGATATGCAAAATACTGGTGTATTTGCTGTCGCAGGCCTCGCTGAATTTGCTATGTTAGCCAGTGAAGCAGATAAATGGATACAATTTAAATGATTAATGTACTCGTTATTAGTCAATCAAGCCCATTTGATGACATGCATATTCGCGATGCACTCGATATGACGCTTATTTTTGCCGCAGTTGATCAAAATATAAGTTGGTTGTTTAGCGGTCCTGCGGTGCTAGCTCTTAAAAAAAATCAAAGCCCGAATAGTTTGGGGCTTAAAGATTTTTTTAAAAATATTAAAACCCTAGAAATATATGATGTTGACAATATCTACGTGTGTGAGAAGTCACTCATTGACTACGGTTTAAGTAAAAATGAGCTACTTATTGAAGTAAAAACCGTTAACTTTAATGCCCAAAAACAGTTAATTCAAAATCAGCAGCACGTGGTAACGCTATGAGCACTTTACATATATTTTCAAAACCGCTGAATTACTACAGTGCAAACAGTCTCGATAATCTGATTATGCTAACAGACTCGGTTTTATTAGTGGGTGATGCCTGTTTTGCTAAAGGGCAATACAGACAATTTGCCGATTCGCTTTATATTTTAAAGGACGATGCAGCGGCGCGTGGTATCTCTTTAAATTTGAATGATAAAGCGATTAGCTATGATGAGTTCGTTACGCTTAGCTTATCAACTAAACAATCAATTACTTGGTGATCCATGCTGGAATTTAATAATCAAACAATAGACACAGATAAGCAAGGTTACCTGCTAGATCATACTGATTGGTCTAAAGAATTGGCCGATGTTATTGCACAACATGAAAGCATTATATTAACCGAACAGCATTGGGAAGTTGTTAACTTTGTGCGCGCATTTTATCTAGAATACAACACCAGTCCAGCTATTAGAATGTTAGTCAAAGCGATGGCTAAAGCGCTCGGTGAGGATAAAGGTAATAGCATGTACCTGTATAAGCTTTTTCCGAAGGGACCGGCCAAACAAGCCACTAAAATTGCGGGCTTACCTAAACCTGCACGGTGTATTTAATGAAACACAAAGCTACAAACACGTCATCTTCAACAAGTAAACGCAATACAGGTCGTACATATTCGCGCAGTGCTGTAAAAAAGAGCCCGATAAAAAGAGCAATTAAGCCGCAGATAGCCCAAAGCGATAAAAAAGTTATTTTATTTAACAAACCTTATGATGTCCTTTGCCAATTCACAGACGAGCAAAATAGACAAACACTGGCTAATTTTATTCCTATTAAAGATGTTTATGCTGCGGGTCGCTTAGACAGAGACAGTGAAGGCTTGTTATTATTGACCAATTGCGGGAAATTACAAAATACCTTAACCGCTCCTGGTAAAAAAACCAACAAAACGTACTGGGTACAAGTTGAGGGGGTGCCTACAGAAGCATCTATTGATGCGCTCAGTCAAGGGGTCGAACTCAAAGATGGATTAACCTTACCTGCACAGGTAAAGTTAATCGATGAACCAGCGCTTTGGCCACGCACTCCCCCAGTGAGAGAACGTAAATCAATTCCAACATCTTGGTTGAGTATCACTATAAACGAGGGGAAGAACCGTCAAGTTCGACGAATGACCGCACACATTGGCCACCCAACGTTACGGTTAATTCGCTATAGTATTGGTAAATACACACTCGATGGAATTGAAACAGGTCAATATAAAATCAGTGGGCCACCAACCAACAGTTAATACTTTACGTTAGCCTTTGCTTATCTGGTATTAAAAGCAAAGGTTAAACATGCTGTGTTATTCATGCCTTCCTAAGGCAATACAATTTCTGCCCTGCCTTTTTGCATAATACAGCGCACTATCCGTTGCTTTAAAGAAATCGACATGGTTAGTTTTTTCGCCATGTTTTACCGTATGAACTCCCATACTCACAGAGAGAAAGCCAGTAAAACTATCTTCATGAGCTATCGCTAAATCTTCAATAGATTTTTGTATTTGTTCTGCAATAAAGAGTGCACCTTGATTATCTGTTTGTGGGAGTAAAACAACAAACTCTTCTCCGCCATAGCGCGCTACAAAGTCCTCAGGACGACTGACTGTTTCTGCTAGCTTTTGCGCTACGCTATGTAAACACTTATCCCCGGCAATATGACCATACCTATCATTAAATTTTTTGAAATTATCTATATCAATAATGATCATAGAAAGTTGAGTATTTACTTTTATCAGTTTTTTAAATTCAGCATGTAATTTTTCGTCAAAACGGCGTCTGTTGGCAATTTTAGTCAATGAGTCTAAAAAGGCCATATCGCTGAGTATCTCTTGAGTTTTCAAACGCTCCGTCGCATCGTTAAATACAGCAATAAATTCACTTTCTACACTAATACCTGACACTTGCATTATCACTTTTGAGCCATCTTTACATACAATTTGATAGTCATTAGCAGGAATATCGTCATTATTTTTATTTGCCTGCGCTAAAGACTCACCCCACATCGTTTGAGCAGACTCTCTATAACTAGGCTCAGGATACGCGACCTTCCACCACTGTTTTAAATTAGGGATATCATCAATTGTATAGCCAAATACATCTACAAAGCGTTGATTAAGCTTTAAAATATCGCCGGTTACCATACAAACATTACACACGGGCAAAGGCAAAATAGTAAATAATTTTGCATAATGGCTCAGCTCATGTTTTCGCATTGGATGTTCAGTTGCACTACTAACAAAACGCTGCTGTTCAACGTGTTTCATTTCAAGAGAAGCATTCATAGTGGCAACAAAATGCCATTCTAACCACCACTTTTCTAGCTGCTTTAAAATGACTTGTTGAAAGGGATTAATAAAGTCTAAAGAATGTTCAATGAGTCTAAATAGCGCTGAAATAGGGTTGGGTTCTTCAAAGCGGTAAGGACGAGGAACCCTAATGGTTTGATAAAACAGTTGGTAAGCTGATTCTTTAACGTTATGTGGTAATTGTTCTGCTACTAAGCAATCATCGCGTTGTAACTTTGTTGATAACTCAACAACGTAAGATTTTACCTTTTGTGCTTGAGAAGCATAATTCATATATTCATTCCATTGACTATATTATAAATACTTATTTGAGTGTTTATTCAATTTAAACTCATCTAAAGGTATTGCATAATCATTTGGTTGTAAAGGTTTGTTAATGAACAATAATAAATATATTCTTTGATATTATATAAACAGTACTAACACCTTAAATAAACAACATTTACTCATCATTTATAACTTAAATGAGTGTTTATAATTTAATGGCCTGACATCTTGGACCTGTTGTTCTTTGCAAATTAAAATGTGTTCAAACAAAGGGGCTATAATAGCACCGCAAAATGTGTAATCTAATCGACTAAGTAAAAATCGACTAACAAGGAGTAAATCATCCCTAACCAACATAAAAAAAAGCAACAAAATCTATTCAATAGCCCTTCCTCTCTTTAAGCACTTACAAAATACATGCTATAATCGCGGCCTTTCCAAGTTAACAGTAATCTGTATAAGCGAAATTATTCATGAGCGAAAATAGTCACATTAAAGTCATCGTTGGTATGTCCGGCGGTGTTGATTCTTCTGTATCTGCATATTTATTAAAACAACAAGGCTACCAAGTAGAAGGCTTGTTTATGAAGAACTGGGAAGAAGATGACAATGATGAATATTGCGCTGCCGCTGAAGATTTAAAAGATGCCCAAGCTGTCTGTGACAAATTAGGTATTGAACTTCATACCGTTAACTTTGCAGCAGAATACTGGGACAACGTATTCGAATACTTTTTAGCTGAGTACAAAGCTGGTCGCACACCTAACCCAGACATCATGTGTAACAAAGAAATTAAATTTAAAGCCTTTTTAGAATTTGCGGCTCAAGCACTTGGTGCTGACTTTATAGCAACGGGCCACTACGTGCGTCGTGAGCTCAGAGATGATAAATATGTTATGTGCCGTGGCCTAGATGATAATAAAGATCAAAGCTACTTTTTGTACACATTGGGTCATGAACACATCGCGCAAACGCTGTTCCCTGTCGGAGATATTGCCAAGCCAGAAGTGCGCCGTATTGCTGAAGAGCAAGATTTAATTACCCACGATAAAAAAGACAGTACTGGTATTTGTTTTATCGGTGAGCGTAAATTTAAAGATTTCTTACAAAAATTCTTACCTGCTCAACCTGGTGTTATTGAAGACACAGATGGTAACAACGTTGGTGAACATGAAGGTTTAATGTACCACACCTTAGGTCAGCGCAAAGGCTTGTTAATTGGTGGTATGAAAGAAGGCTCAGGCGAACCTTGGTATGTTGTAGACAAAGATGTTGAACGCAATGTATTGATTGTGGGCCAAGGTAAAAATCACCCTCGCCTTTACAGTAATGGCCTAAATGCCAACCAATTACACTGGGTAGATCGTGTCGGTCCTCAAGGTACTACTCGTTGCACCGTAAAAACACGCTACCGTCAAGAAGACCTAAGCTGTACCTTGTTAGTTGGTGAAGATGGTATGGCACGCGTATTATTTGATGAGCCACAAAAAGCGGTAACCCCAGGACAATCTGCCGTATTTTACGCTAATGAAGTGTGTTTAGGTGGTGGTATTATTGACTCGGTGATCAAATAATGAATCAACATCAAGTCATGGCGCTTGCAGCCATGTGTCAAGTGGCTAAGCAAGTTCAGAAGGTTGCCCAATATGGTCGCGCTGATGAACAAGATTTATCGATTTTATTATCAAGTATTGTGCAAACCTCGCCAGCTTCCCCAGAAGATGTATATCAAGGTGAACATAACTTACGTGACGGCTATAAAACATTGATGGCACAACTGAGTGCCGGTGCTCAAAAAGATGTAGAAATAGTCAAATATGTAGGTGGTTTAATGCAGTTAGAGCGTGCGCTTAGTGCTAACAGTAAAAGCCTCAATGAATTAGGTAAACGTATTGATGATATTCATCGTCGTTTAGATCATTTTGCTATTACCGATGACAGTGTTGTCGCCGGTTTAGCAGATATATACTCGTCGGTGCTAAGCCCCCTTGGGCACCGAATTCAGGTTTATGGTAAACCCGAGTTATTAAAACAGCAGCTCACGCAAAATAAAATCCGCGCATTACTTTTAGCCGGAATTCGCAGTGCAGTATTATGGCGACAAATGGGCGGCAAACGTCGTCATTTCTTTTTTGCGAAAAGAAAAATTCTCGCCATAGCTAAAACAAAAATTTAATTATCGTTCAAACTAAAATTTAGGAGTTATTATGGAGCTTTCAGCGTTAACGGCTATCTCTCCGGTTGATGGTCGCTACGGCAGCAAAACCACTGAACTACGCAGTATTTTTAGCGAATTTGGATTAATCAAATACCGCGTAACCGTTGAAGTGCGTTGGTTGCAAGCGTTAGCTGCAGCAAGCGAGATTAAAGAAGTCCCCGCTTTTAGCGACGAAGCAAATGCGCTGTTGAATGCAATTGTAGATAACTTCTGTGAAGCTGATGCTCAGCGGGTTAAAGACATCGAACGCACGACAAACCATGATGTTAAAGCCGTAGAGTATTTACTAAAAGAAAAAGTTGCTGATAATGCTGAGCTACACGCAATTAACGAATTTATTCACTTTGCCTGTACTTCTGAAGATATTAATAACCTATCTCATGGTTTAATGTTAACTGAAGCGCGTAACCACGTCGTTTTACCTTATTGTGATGAGTTATTAAGCGCCATTAAAGAAAAAGCAATTGAGTACAAAGCCATTCCAATGATGACTCGTACACATGGACAGCCTGCAACGCCTTCGACTATGGGTAAAGAGTTTGCAAATGTTTACATGCGTTTAAAGCGTCAACGTGACCAAATTGCACAAGTAGAAATGCTAGGTAAAGTAAACGGTGCTGTGGGTAACTACAATGCACATCTAAGTGCGTACCCTGACTACGATTGGCATACCCACGCCGATAAGTTTGTAACTAGCCTAGGTTTAACACTCAACCCGTTTACCACGCAAATTGAACCGCATGATTACATAGCAGAGCTTTTTGATGCAATTGCACGCTTTAATACCATTTTGCTCGATTTTGACCGCGACATGTGGGGCTACATTGCACTTAATCACTTTAAGCAAAAAACCATTGCCGGTGAAATTGGCTCATCAACTATGCCACACAAAGTGAACCCGATTGATTTTGAAAACTCAGAAGGTAATTTAGGCTTAGCCAATGCTATCTTTGGTCATTTAGCACAAAAACTACCTGTGTCTCGCTGGCAACGTGATTTAACTGACTCAACCGTATTACGTAACTTAGGTGTAGGTATGGGTTATGCGGTAATTGCATACCAATCAACCCTTAAAGGTGTAAGCAAACTTGAAGTAAACGAGCAACGTTTGGCAGATGAGCTTGACCAAAACTGGGAGCTGCTCGCTGAGCCAATTCAAACCGTTATGCGTAAATACGGTATTGAAAAACCATATGAAAAGCTAAAAGATTTAACCCGTGGTAAACGTGTAAATCAAGAAATTATGGCTGATTTCATCGATGGTTTAGACCTACCAGAAGCTGCAAAAATTGAAATGAAAAAACTAACGCCGGCTAACTACATTGGTCGCGCTGTTGAGTTTATTGATGATTTAGTTTAATCACTCAAATCTACTAATAAAAAGCGAAAGGTACCTGCCTTTCGCTTTTTTCATTTAGGTCTTAACGTTATAGGCATTCTATGTATCAATTAAAAATAAATGAATTATCAGAGCAAGCGTTTTTAAGTCAATATTGGCAAAAAAAACCACTGTTGATCAAAGCTGGTTTTAAAGATTTTCAAGACCCACTTGATGCGAATGAACTCGCAGGCCTTGCTATGGAAGACAGCATAGAATCGCGCATTATTACTAACCACAATCAACAATGGCAATCGCATCAGGGACCATTTGACGATTTTGAAATACTCACTGATCAGCACTCGACACTACTCGTGCAAGCAGTGGATCATTGGCACCCAGAAGCTGCTCAGTTACTTGAACCTTTTCGCTTTATACCTAATTGGCGAATAGATGATTTGATGATCAGCTACTCAACCCCAGGTGGCGGTGTTGGCCCACACCTAGACCAATACGATGTATTTATTATTCAAGGTGAAGGTAAGCGCCATTGGCGGGTAGGATTACCCGACCCAACACTAAAACAATTTGCTCAAAATAAAACATTACTGCAAGTTGAAGCTTTTAGTGCAGTAATTGATTGTATTTTGGAGCCCGGTGATATTTTATATATACCACCCGGTTGTCCTCATGAAGGCTATGCGGTTGAAAATGCACTCAACTATTCAGTCGGTTTTAGAGCACCTAATCAACAAGATTTACTTTCAAGTTTTGCTGATCATATTATCGACACAGAAAGCGGCCAAAAAAGGTATACCGACCATACCCTCGCCCTACGTGATTCCAAAGGTGAGCTAACCCAAAGCGAAGTCGATAAAGTAAAAACGTTAATGCAAGCATTGCTAGAAGACGAGAGTTTATTTAAACACTGGCTAGGTAATACCCTTAGCCAACCTAAGCATGATATGGACTTAGCCCCTGAAGAAGACCCATTTAGTGTCGAACAAATACAACAACTGCTTGAAAACCAAGTAACATTTGAGCGTTTAGGGGGCACACGTGCTATTTATCAATGTATGGATGCAGAGTTACTTCTAAGTATCAATGGCGAAAACTACGATTTACCCTTATCAGATTTAGAAGCGGTAAAACAGCTTACTGATTTTATTGAATTTGATAGCAGCGTGCTTAATGCAACCACACCTAGCCTAGATTTTATCGAAACTTTTACTACACTGGTTAATGAGGGTATTTGGTTTAGCTAGGAGGAGGTCATGGTTTATACCGTTGACAAAGTTGATTGGCAAAGTGAAAAAAGTCAACTGCAACATATAAGGGAGCGAGTGTTTGTATATGAGTTACATATTCCTAAACGTATTGAGTTTGATAACTTAGATGCACTCGCTCAACATATTCTGGTCACCGATAATATGCACTCACCTGTTGCCACAGGTCGATTATGTAATGATGGTTTAATTGGTAGAATCGCCGTATTGCCGCAGCATCGCAACCGCAATGTTTATAAGTCACTGCTTAATTTCATTGTTAAATTAGCAGCGGAGCAAGGTATTGAAGCAATCAGTATTAATTGTATTTTAAACGAAGTAGAGCGATTCAAAAATAATGGGTTTACTGTGCAAGGCCACGTCTTTATGGAAGCAGGTATCCCAAGGCAACGTATGCAGTGCCCTATTGCATGCTTTGAAACACGACCATTTACTTTAGTGCATTAACGAAAAAACGAGCCACTTGGCTCGTTTTTTTCTTTATTCTTGTCGGTAATCTTTGAAAAAACGCTGCATTTTCATCATTGCACTCGATAAATCATCTTTATTAGGTAAGAACACCAATCTAAAATGATCAGGCTCTGGCCAGTTAAAGGCGCGCCCATGTACTAACAATATTTTTTCTGTTTTTAACAAATCAAACATCATTTGTTCATCGCTTTTAATATTGAATTTAGCGGTATCCACTTTAGGGAAAGCATAAAGCGCCCCTTTAGGCTTTTTACAACTAATTCCATCAATCGCATTTAAGCCGCGCCAAGCAATATCACGTTGCACATATAAACGCCCACCGGGGTCAATTAAGCTATCAATCGACTGAACGCCACCCAATGCTTGCTGAATTGCATATTGTGCGGGCACATTGGCACAAAGACGCATTGAGGCAAGAATATCTAAGCCTTTAATTAAATCTGTCATTAATGCGGTGCGACCACTTAGCACCATCCAGCCCATTCTCAGCCCAGCAGCACGGTATGTTTTAGCTAAGCCATTAAAGGTGATGATAGGGAGATCATCGCATAATGAACCAATAGAAGTATGGGTAACGCCGTCGTATAGAATTTTCTCGTATATTTCATCGCTTAACAGCAAAAGCTTGTGCTCTCGAGCAATATTGATCAATTCTTCAAGTAAAGCGTCACTGTACACAGCCCCGGTTGGGTTGTTGGGATTAATCAGCACCAATGCTTTGGTTTTAGAGGTGATTTTACTTTTAATATCATCAATGTCAGGAAACCAATCTTGCTCTTCATCACACAAGTAGTGAACCGGATTACCACCTGCTAATTTTACCGAGGCAGTCCAAAGCGGATAATCTGGAGCGGGAATTAACACTTCATCATCATTATTCAACAGTGCTTGAGTAACCATTTGGATAAGCTCACTCACGCCGTTGCCAATGTAAATATTATCAACGTCTAAATTGTGTAAGCCACGCTGTTGGTAGTGCTGATAAATAGCAACACGCGCAGAATAAAGACCTTTAGAGTCACAGTATCCTTGAGCTGAATATAAATTACGAATGATATCGCGATGCATATCTTCTGGCATATCAAAGCCAAATGCGGCGGGGTTGCCTATATTAAGCTTTAATACCTTTTGGCCCTCATCCTCCATTTTTTTAGCTTGCACTAAAACGGGACCTCGGATGTCATAACAGACGCCGTCTAATTTATGACTCTTTTTTATTTCTGACATTGTTACCTCTAAAGAGCAAGTTAGCCATTAGACTAACGCAGTAAAGCCGTGAATTACTAGGAAAATTAAGCGCTTAAAACTGAAAAAAATTCACGTTAACACTCTTTTTTATTACTATTGAAACGCGTTTAGCGCCCAGCTAACCATGCATTTAGTTTTGCTTGTGAACCAGTAACTTGCGCCATTAATCCATCGGCTGCATTAACAGCCTGCTCGTCATTCCCGTTATTTAAATTATATTCAATTAAACGAGCAACTTCGGCTAAACTTGCCGCACCAAATTGAGCGGCGTTTGATTTAAGGCTATGAGAGTGGCGAATAGCAGCCTCTTTATCTTGCCCAAGCGCAGCAATTGCTTCGTTCCCCAATCGCTCAAATTCCGCACAACAAAATTCCAACGTATCTGGAAATTGTTCACCTAATAGCGATTCCATACTTTCTAAAGCGGATTCGTCAATATTGATCTCTGTCATATTCATGCCCTTCAATACGGTCCATCGATTTTCTTCTTATCTCTTACTCTATATCTAAGCACAAAAAAAACCAACTTTATTAGTGCAAAAATGTATAATTACGGCAAATGTACCAACGAAATAGTGTATTCAATGGCACGTCCTCTTTGTAAACAGTGTAACTTTTCGCTAAGCACTTGTATTTGCAGCGCAATTACCCGTGTTAATAACCAAACACAGGTTATTATTTTGCAGCACCCCAGTGAAGCAAAAGTTAGCAAAAATACGGCGCAGCTATTAGCTTTGGGTTTAACCCACTGTAAAATGATTAGAGGCGAAAATAATCAGGACTTCGCCTGTTTACAAAACCTGCCTATAGAATCGAGCGTATTACTCTACCCAAGCGAGAGCGCCGTAAAATTAGACCGACCGAATAGTAAAGAAAATCTACAAGAGATTACGCATTTAATTGTGATTGATGGTACATGGAATAAAGCCTTTAAAATTTTGCAATTAACCCCGTTATTACAACAGTTTAAAACGGTAAGCTTTAACCATATTCCCACCAACCGTTATGCTATTCGTAAAGCCCCTAGAGCAGATAGTTTATCGACACTAGAAGCAGTAGCACATAGTTTATGGCTCATAGAAGCACTAAACCCTGCGCCCTTGTATGGTTTATTAGAGGAATTAATAAAAAAACAAACCCAACACATGCCCGCTCACGTAAAAGCACGTTACTTGTAATGTATGAGCTGAAATAAAATAACCGATGCGTAATACCACATCTCGATTAAAACGCGGATTTTCTCGCCAAGGCCCCGACTATCGTTTTGACGATCAAGTCGATTTTAATGATATAAGAACCACTTTTGGTTTTCGTTCTATGGTGGTTGGTAAATGGGTTACTAAAGAAGAGCGCTTTATTAGTGCCAACTTAATTTATGATGCGCTGGCTGATTTAGCGCAGATTTTGCATTTACCACCCACAGCCATTGGCCTGCGTGGCAAACTTAATTTCGCTTTTGGTCACGGTGGACAAAAAGGCGTGCAAGCACATTATAATGCGTATGACCAAACCTTAGCACTGGCTAAAAATGCAGGCGGTGGCGCTTTAGCCCATGAATGGTTTCATGCTTTTGATCATCATATTAGTGAGCATTTGTTTAAATCAAAAACCCGCTTTGGTTTCGCTTCTAAGTTATGGTTATCACACTCTCCCGACTTAAGCCATCCACTTAATGATGCACTTAATCAATTTTATAAACAGGTGTTTTTAGAGCAAAGCGGTGAACATGCCAATGAATTTGTAAATAAATGCATTGCGTTTGATAAAGCGCATAATCAGCAGTATATGAGTATGCCAGAGGAGCTTGCTGCTCGGTGTTTTGAAGCCTGTATCAACGAGCATCAAACAATCAAAAACAGTTTTTTAGTCGGCGGTTTGAGTAATAATAACTTAATTTATCCTGAGCTAAATCACACGTTACACGCCAATGAAGCGCTTAACCATTATTTTCAACTATTAGGTTATGCGCTTCATCAACTAGAAAAATAAGCTATTGTTTAGCTTAGTTATTTATCGTCACTGATACGGCTTGCTACCGCACTATTCTGATCTTTATATTTTGCATCAATGCGGGTGTTATAAGGGCTTTCACACGGACCGGTAAGTGTTTCAAAACTCATTGCGCCAATTTTCATCATAGGTCTGAGCGCAAGCGGCAGCTTACCCGAGTTATAAAACTCTAAAACAATATTACCACTCCAACCAGGATCGATTCTGTGTGCTGTAACATGCACCATTAAACCTAAACGTGCCAGCGATGAACGCCCGTCTAACCAACCAACAATGTCTGCAGGTAGGGTTACTTTTTCATAGGTTATTGCCAACGCAAGCTCGCCAGGATGTAGAAAAAACGCTTCGCCTTCAGCTAATACAATTTCGTCGCTCATGATTGATTCTAACGCTTTATTAAGCTGATCTTTTGGACCACTTAAATCAACATAAGCGGCATTATGGGCATGAAATGTTCTAAACTTATTACCCAAACGAAGATCCGCAGTCACCCCTGAAATCATTTCACTCGTTGGCGCGGGCTCGATAACAATGCGCCCATCGTTTAAGTATTCTTTAATATGTGTATCTGAAAGTCTCATTTTTAATCTTCCGTAATCACAACGTCAATCGCGTTGTGATGTTGTTGATAGTAAAGCGTGCTGGCAATCAATCGTGCGGCCGCGCTGTAAGTTTTGCTAATAACCGCATCTGTATCATCGGCAATCAACTTACCTTGCTCAGAGGATTCTCTGATATCAATCGCAAGCGGAATATGCGAAAGCACAGGCACACCATGCTTAAGGGCTAATTTTTGTGCACCGTCTTTACCAAATACATGGTTGGCCTCGCCGCAATGCCCACAAATGTAATGGCTCATATTTTCAATCAAACCGAGCACTGGCACATTTACTTTATTAAACATAGCAATACCCTTTTGCGCATCAGCAAGCGCTAAGTCTTGTGGCGTCGTGACAATCACGGTGCCACTGGCTGGCACTTTTTGGCTCATGGTTAATTGAATATCACCGGTACCTGGCGGCATATCTACAATTAAATAATCAAGTTCACCCCAATCGGTTTCATTTAAAAGCTGACTAAGCGCGCCTGAGGCCATTGGGCCGCGCCATACGGTGGCATCATCGCTGGGGACTAAAAAACCGATAGATTGCGCTTTAATACCATTGGCATCAAACGGTTGTAATTGTTTATTGTCTTTTGTAACCGGCTCACTGCCAACTAATCCTAACAACATAGGAATTGACGGACCATAAATGTCGGCATCCAATATGCCTACTTTTGCGCCTTCATTTTTAAGCGAGCCCGCAAGATTTACAGCCGTAGTAGATTTGCCTACCCCGCCTTTGCCTGAGGCGACTAAAACAATATGTTTAATGGCTTTAAACTTCGCAGCTTCTTTGAGGTGAACATTAGCCGTTACGTTTACATCAACCTTTAAACGCTCAGTCAAAAATTGAGCCACGTGCGGCATTTCAGATTGCGCCGCAAAAGGGAGAATGAGTTTAACCGTAATTGATTTATCGGTGTTTTGAGTGATATCAGCAATGAAATCTTGCTCAATACCCACAGCGAAAGCGGCACTGCGATAGGCCGCTAGAGCAGAAATAATCGGTTGTTTTTGCACCGATTTTGCAGAGAATAGTTTCGACAGTCCAAACATAGCAATAAAATAGCGTTTCTTTGATGAAAAGTGCCACGGAATTATGTAACATTCAGGGCATTAACACCAGTCAATTAGTAAATATCGATAAGCAGTGTGCTCTGTTATCACTTTGCTTATCGATAATGTAATAATTTTCATCTGTTCCTGACTAGGAACGCTTAATTCGGAATGATTATGGCACAGCGAAAGATCCTGATTACTAGCGCATTACCTTATGCCAATGGCCCTACCCATTTAGGGCATTTATTAGAGTATATTCAAACTGATATTTGGTCGCGTTTTCAAAAACTACAAGGCCACGAAGCATACTATGTATGCGCCGATGATGCTCATGGCACACCTATTATGCTTAATGCGCAAAAGCAAGGGATCACGCCTGAGGAAATGGTAAAAAACGTTAGTATCGAGCGCCAACGCGACTTTGCTGATTTTAATATCAAATTTGATAATTACCACAGTACCCATAGCCAAGAGAATAAAGAATTTAGTGAGCTTATTTATAACCGCCTTAACGATGCCGGTCATATCAAAAAGCACACTATTTCACAGTTATTCGATCCAGAAAAAGGCATTTTTCTGCCAGATCGCTTTGTTACTGGCACGTGTCCTACATGTAAATCAGAAGATCAGAACGGGGATAGCTGTGATGCCTGTGGCGCAACCTACAGCCCAACCGAGCTAATCAACCCACGCTCTGTTATGTCGGGTGCTGAGCCTATCTTAAAAGATTCTGAGCATTACTTTTTTGATTTACCCGCCTTTGAAGACATGCTTAAAGAGTGGCTACATTCAGGCACAATTCAACAAGAAATGGCCAACAAGTTAGATGAGTGGTTTGCCGATGGTCTCCAGCAATGGGACATCAGCCGTGATGCACCTTATTTTGGTTTTGAAATTCCAAACGCACCGGGTAAATACTTTTACGTATGGCTAGATGCGCCTATTGGTTATATGGCGAGCTTTAAAAACTTATGTGATAAACAGGGCATCGACTTTGATGCATTTTGGCAAGAAGGTTCAGACGCTGAGCTTTATCACTTTATTGGTAAAGACATCATCTATTTCCACAGCCTATTTTGGCCTGCTATGTTAGAAGGCGCTCAATTTAGAAAGCCAACTAATGTATTCGCCCATGGTTTTGTTACGGTCAATGGCGCAAAAATGTCTAAATCAAAAGGCACGTTTATTAAAGCGCGTACTTATTTAGATAACCTAGACCCAGAATTTTTACGTTACTACTACGCAGCTAAACTTAATAGTGGCATTACCGATTTAGATTTAAACCTTGAAGATTTTGCACAACGTGTAAACTCAGACTTAGTGGGTAAAGTAGTGAATATTGCCAGTCGTTGTGCTGGTTTTATTACTAAAAAGTTCGACGGTAAGCTGAGCAATACAGTTATGCAACCTCAATTGCTTGCAGAATTCCAGAACGCATCAGCGACAATCACCGAATATTACGAGAATCGTGAATACAGCCGTGCAATTCGTGAAATCATGGCACTTGCTGATAAAGCAAACCAGTTTATTGATAATGCCGCGCCTTGGGTGCTTATTAAAGATGAGTCAAAGCAAGAAGAAGCGCATCAGGTTTGTTCACTAGGACTTAACCTATTTCGCGTGTTGATCACTTACTTAAAACCAGTGCTACCTGGCATGGCAAGTAATGTTGAAGCCTTTTTAAATGATGAATTATCTTGGCAGGGTGCGCAAACAGCGTTAGTAAACCACCCTATCAATAAATTTAAGCCGTTAATGCAACGTGTAGAAATGGATAAAGTGAATAAAATGGTTGAAGAATCAAAAGAAAGCTTAGTTGCTGAAAAAGATAAAATCGATCCTAATAGCCCACTTGCAAAAGAGCCTATTAGCGAAGAGATTGAGTTTGATGACTTTGCAAAGGTAGACCTGCGTGTTGCTAAAATTGCCAAAGCAGAGCACGTAGAAGGCGCTGACAAGCTGCTTAAATTAACCCTTGATTTAGGCGGTGAAACTCGCCAAGTGTTTGCTGGAATTAAATCGGCTTACGCACCAGAAGACATTGAAGGTAAATTAACGGTAATGGTTGCTAACCTTAAACCACGTAAAATGCGTTTTGGAATGTCTGAAGGCATGGTACTTGCGGCAGGCCCTGGTGGTAAAGAAATTTACATTCTTAACCCAGACGACGGCTCTGAGCCGGGTATGCGCGTAATGTAATTATTATCGCTTAAAGCCGCTAATATTTAGCGGCTTTTTTTTCACCTGTTATTTAGCTATTCTAATGAGAATTTTTAACGCCGCTATTCTCTGGTTTGCTCCCTGAAAAATAATTAAGCATTATTGCGATTTGGTATTACTGCAACAACTTTTGCTAAGTGAATCACCAAGCTTTGCGAGCTAATATACACAAACCAGTTTATATAGCGCACTTGAGGGTAAAAGCCTTGCCCCTGATTACCATAAATCCAAAAAGCACCAATAATGGCATCAGCCAATGCAGCAAGGAAAAGCCCTAAGCTCACCCACACTATTGATTTGGGTGCGTTAATCCCACCATAGGCAACAACTAATACCAGACCCATAAGCCCAACAGCCGTTATCACTAAGCTATAAACCCCAGTCATAGCTAAAATAGTATCTCCTGCCCCCTCAAGATACATAGAAGAGAGCGACGCACTACTTAGCACCAACACAACAACAAAAAAAAGTGCACTTTTTATAAGCGAGACCCGGCGTTTTATATTAAAAACTAACACACAGGCTATAAATAAAAGGCTGTAACCAGGTGCAAAAAATAAGATTGAATCCACTAAATAATCATGTTTTATCAAGGTACTATAGCGATAATAGTGTTGGGGTAAATTAAAATTAATCACATCACCCGCGATACACAACATAAAAGCGCCACTGCCTAAAAGAGCAATAAAGCGTAATTGTTGGTCTTTAAAACGTTTAAATACCCAAGCTGACATCGTTACACTATTAAACACAAGTAAGCAGAGCGAACTCAGTGACAACAGCATTAAAACACGTTTATTTTCAGGCGCAAGTAGCCCTATTAACATCACAGCTAAAGCGCACAGCCAAGCTATAAAAGTAATAATTTGATGCGGATGTTTTATAGATAACGGATTAATTGCACTATCCAACCTTTAAAATTAATAACGTTAACTTAGCAAGTTTTTACCGCCCAAGGCTATTTTTTGTTTTGCATGTGTTGTATTTCTTTTCGTGTTTTAAGCCGACATTGCGCTAATTGTTTGAGTCGAATTGCTTTAATAGCGGCTAATGGAGCTTGTGCATTAAGTCCACCAGCATCATGGTTATTTTGTTGGTTTATTATTTTATTCTCATCGTGCTTATTGTGCATATCTTTTCTCTTGAAACTGTTTATCGATTTTAGGCGCGGTGCCTTAAGTAAAAAAGTGCTTAAACGCTAAACGATTTACTTGAAAAACACCTGACACCCTGTATATTAGAAACTTCTAATATTTAGAGGTGTATTATGCGCATTATTTTGCTTTTTTCCAGTTTATTTATTTCATCCGCTGCTTTTGCTAGCAATACCGACGAGGCACGACAAACCATTAAGGCATTTTCAAGTGATTTAAAACAGGTACTGGTTAGTACTATGAAACAAAGCGGCTCACTAGCGGCAATAAGTGTATGTAATACAGCTGCACCCGCTATCGCTTCACAACATAGCAATAGTCCTTGGCAAATTAGCCGCAGTGCTTTGAAAACTCGTAACTCAGATAATCAACCCGATGCATGGCTCAAAAATGTCTTATTAAACTTTGAACAACGTAAGCTCAATGGCGAGCCGGTAGCAAGCATAGAATATCAAGAGCAAAGACCGGATGGCTGGTATTTTGTAAAAGCGATTCCTACTCAAAAAGCGTGTTTAGCGTGTCATGGCAGTCAGATTGACCCCACAGTTTCTAAAAAAATAGCGACTTTATACCCTAATGATCAGGCAACTGATTTTAAACTGGGTGACATTCGTGGCGCATTTGTTGTTAAAAGGGCCAGTGAAAATCACCAATGATAACTCATTGACGATCAGCTATTAAATTTTACTGCATCGGATGCAATACGCTTTTTACGCCTAACATATAAAGTATGTGGCAGCATAAGTAATTGATTTAATAAAATAGCTAATACCAATGCAAACAACACTGCACTCGCGGTTAAAGGGATACCTAACTTAAAGTTATCAAGTGTATTTTGTAATCTGTCAACGCGCTCAGGGGAGAACATATACAGCATTTTTTGCACTAAATTACCTTGTTCAAAAATAGCCATCCCTTTTTTTAAATCGGCAAATTGCAGTAATGTTTGCTGCTTTTGATTTGCATCGGCTCTAACGCTAGGTTCAGCGTTAGCTAAGTGGCGGTTTATCATCGCTTGCGTGCTAGAAAAGTTATATTGCTTGGCCGTTTTTGCATAGCCGTCGACTTGCCATTTTGTTGCATGGTATAAGCCCGCTAAATGTTGTTGGTAATGATCACTCAGCTGCGGTAGTTGCAATGAAACAATAAAAGCGCAAGCAAATATTACCTTATCGAACAGGTTAACGATCATAATAATCCCTTGTGCTGCGTTTAATAAAAGTGACTACCGTTAACTATAACAGGTAGTCGCTTTAGTCTAAATACCATGCGCTGCTGCGCTGTTAATCTGCTTGGTGAAATTGACGATGTAGGGCGTGAACCTGCTCAACAAGTGCTGGTACGGGCCCATAAACAGCGACATTAGGAGCAACCGCTTCAATAGGTAACGGGTTAACCGGCGACTTAGTCATTTTGAGCTCGCTAAGCCAGCTAGTTAATTGCGCAGATGAACTGACATACATAATTCGACCTAAACCTACCCATGCGTGTGCTGCGGCGCACATAGGGCAATGTTCCCCTGAGGTATACACAGTAGCCCCAGCGCGTTGCTCAGGGGTCATATTGTTGGCTGCCCAACGAGCAATTTCAAACTCAGGATGACGTGTATGATCGCCACTCGCAACACGGTTACGATCTTCCATACATACATTTCCTTCAGCATCAACAAGCACAGAGCCAAATGGTTCATCTCCTGCTTCTAACGCCTCTTTAGCTAGTGCTACGGTGCGTTTTAAGTGCGCTAAATCAGTCTCGTTCATAATCTGTAAACTCCTTTACTATCACTTTTGGGGATATTTAGTAACGTGATCTGTTTTTCTACTGCGCTAACCATAACGCTTTGATCCCTGCTTTTGCAACACGTACATCCTCACTGCCATGAGCACCGCCAACTCCCACAGCCCCCACCACAGTATCGTTTATATAGATAGGCACCCCGCCATCCAATATTAAAATGTTTTCATCTAAATAACGAAGGTCTGCTGGAATTGTTCCCTCTTTAATTCCTTTGGCTATTACCGCCGTTTCTCGCTTTTGCGAATTAGCGGTATAGGCTTTTTTATAACTGGCACGAATAGTATGAACACCGGCACGATGAGCGCGAAGTACTGCCAGCGTTTGCCCAGATGCATCCACAACGGTTATTGATACAGCTAAATTGTCCTTGAGCGCCGCTGCAGACGCTGCATTGACTATACGCTGTGCCATTTCACCCGTTAATTGTGCCACCATAGCCACATTTTCAAGCTGTTGATTATAAGTATTTATCTGCATTTCAGTTTGTCCAGCAACAGACGCTAATGAAGAAAGTGATGCAATGAGCGCTGTAAAAATAGCCCGTTTTTTCATGGTTTATTTCCTATTGTTAATTAATGACGTTATATCGCTGAACTGGATATAAAAAATTGAAAATAAACAGACCGTGTTTACTCATAAAAGCTTTCACTAGGAGGGTTAATAGCAGGCTTTGCTTTTTATTAAATACCTTTATTGGGATAAGGCAATGACCCACCCTTTTTTAAAATGATCGTAAGCTAGCAACCCGGCGTAACATTTAACCGACATCTAATCAATTTAAAGGAAAGTAACATGTTTAAGAAAATAGCGTCTGTTCTGACTTTTGTATTAGCAAGTTTAACCCTATCTACAGCAGCTCATGCCGATCACCATGGTATGAAAAAAGATATCGTTGATGTAGCTGCTGCCAATGGTTCTTTTTCAACACTCGTTGCAGCTGTCAAAGCGGCAGGCCTCGTTGATACGTTAAAAGGAGATGGCCCTTTTACTGTATTTGCGCCAACTGATGAAGCATTTGCTAAGCTACCAGCAGGTACCGTTGAAAACCTTCTTAAGAGCGAAAATAAAGACAAGTTAACTGCAATTCTTACCTACCATGTGGTATCAGGTAAAGTAATGGCTGCAGACGTTGTAAAATTAGACAATGCAACGACCGTGCAAGGCCAGTCTGTGAATGTAACCACCAATGATGGCTCTGTTATGATCAACAATGCAAACGTAGTAATGGCAGATGTAAAAGCCAGCAACGGCGTGATTCATGTCATTGATACTGTTTTGTTGCCAAAAGAGTAACAATCTAATCTCCACAGCGGAGTAAAATACTAACTCCGCTCACTATTGCAAGCACAAAGTATTATTTTATTTTACTAAATGCCCTCTTTTATACTAGTGATTTTTACACTATATTAAAAGATAATTAAGCGTCTGTTAATATTGAGAAAGTGTTTGTGGAAACAAATAAAAATAATACTACTGTTGAAGATAAACCAACTGAAGATCAAAAGAAGTTTTTCCTCGATTTACTCCCTGGAAAGCTAATTGATATACAATTTAACAATCCCATTCAGGTTCGCTTTAAACTCACTTTAATCGGCTACGACACCGGTAAATATTTAATATTAAAATACCCTGCTCAAGCAGGTAGAAATGATTACAGCGACATTTTAGTTGAAGGTAATGGGGCTATTGTACGTTATATCATTGAAGACGAACGGGGCGAATGTGTTGCTTTTTCAACCAGCATATTAGCGATTTCATTTCGCCCTGAACGATTAATTTATTTAGCTTACCCTAAAAAAATTGAAAGCCGACAATTACGTGAAACTAGCAGGTTGCCTACACACATTCCGGCTAAAATTAGTTTACATAAAGGCGATATTGATGCTGATAATAAAAGCTTATTGCACGGTTTAATTATTGATATTTCTCCGAGTGGTTGTCGCTTTGCTATTCACGTAAGCTCTGGATTTGTTGCACTAAAAAAACGTCAAGTTTTTGTGCATATACTTTCTCCATTAGACAACGAGCCTGTTATTATTACGTCTTACATTAGGAATAACCAAATGAAAGGCAACCGCCTTAGCGTTGGTATAGAGTTTGATGCTTCAGAGCAAGTTAAGCTTAACAAGCTGTTAGAAGCTTACTCGATTGATATTGATTAATGCCTTAAATAATCCTACCTGCAGAAACAGCAATGGCTAACCAATCTTGCTTAGCCATTGTAATAGTTAGTTTTTTATTCTAAACGCTTCAAAAACCGGTCACTTCTTGGCAAGTAGTAATCATCATAATCAAGCGAGACAATCACTCGCTCTGCCCGACCCAGCAACTCATCACGTGGAATTAATCCAATAACCCGTGAGTCCGCACTGTTATCGCGGTTATCACCCATAACAAGATAATGATCTGCTGCTATTGGTGTTGCCGGAAACTCTACTAAGCTTGCTACCGATTTGGTAAGCCGTATGGTATGAGCATGCTCCTTTAAGTGCTCAGTTTTATCTAGCCACCGAATACTCTCGTTTAAAGTGCTATAACTTACTTTCTCGCCATTAATGGTCAATTCATTATTTTGCAACGAAACTATATCACCTGGTGTGCCAATAACGCGTTTTATTAAACGGTTCTCCGCCACTTTAGAATCAAATACAATAATATCGCCGGTTTGTGGTTCTGCCAATCTTATCAGGGATACATGCGTAAATGGTATACGTAAATCATACGCCATTTTATCGGTAAGGATTCGGTCGCCTTCTTCAATAGTCGGTTTCATTGAACCTGTTGGTACTTCGTACCAATCGGCGACGGCACTACGAAACACACTCTTTAAAATAATAAAAACAATAGGGCCTGTTGACCTTTGCGGATTGGAATTTGTTCAAACAAGGGGCGATTTAATCGCGGCGCGAGGTTTGTAACCTAGTGGGCTAAGTAAAAACCGAGTAACAAAGAGTTAATCGCCCCTTGGAAGAACCCTTTGGGCAATACCTGTTTGGCATTGATGCTACGTTATCGCCTATTTATGGGGAATAACCACACCACATAGGCTCTGCCTTGCTTAAATACCAAACAGACTACTGCAAATTCAACCTTGAAAGGTTAACAGGCCCTTAAGAACGGTTATTTTTCCAAAATTTATAAAGTCGCTTCATGTTTTGTCCCTGCTATAGGTTAAGTATTTATTTGACTGTATAAATGCAGAGCCGTTCAAATGAGTGTGTTACAAAACATGTCTCTAAAGATAGTTTACTGCTGGTTTAACTTGTCTTTCGCTTCTTGTACTTTTGCAAAATCTAAACCTAACTCATCCGTTGCTTCTTTAATTAAATGAGGTTGGGTCATTACTACCGCCATCAATTGCTGAAGTTTTTCAGGTGGTATGCCCAGCTCTTGTACTAATGCCATAGCCATCATTGGGTTTTGGGTAAATGCTTCAAATAATGCCGCTACTTTTTCATCGCTGACATTGTGCTCTTTTAATATTGCAATAATTGGATTCATTATTAACCTTAAAATCGAAATAGTTTTTTAAAGTATATGGCCTCATACAGGGATTAACAATATTAATCCCTGTGGCATTACTTTTTTCACTCTACCAACAATACAACTTTACCTGAGTTTTCATTACCCTCTAAGATGGCATGTGCCTCACTAGCTTGTTGCCATGGCATGGTTTTATAAATATTAAAGTCATACTTTTGATTGGCAATATCATCATAAAAGCGCGCTACAAATGCATCTCTTAACGCGCGCTTAAACGCGATACTCCGATTACGTAATGTGGAGGCATGATACGAAATACGCTTTTGTAATAAGCGTGCAAAATCGACTTCGGCAAAGCGACTATCTAAAAATGCGAGCATCACAATCTGACAATCCATTGCGGCCACTTTGGCATTTTTATTCAAATAGCGGCCAGAAACCGGATCGACTATGGCGTTTGCACTTAAGTTATGTGCCTTCATATATTCAACAAAATCAGTGGTTTTATAATTAATCACATGGTCAGCACCCAAGCTTTTAGCGTGTTCACATTTTTCATCAGATCCTGCTGTTATTACCACCTGTGCACCGGCACTTTTTGCCATTTGAATAGCCGCTCCGCCCACGCCACTGGCACCGGCATGAATAAGCGCCGTTTGCCCTGATTGTAGTTTTCCTAACTCAAAGAGTGCGCCAAAGGCAGTTAAATACACTTCACTAATAGCAGCACCTTGTGCCATAGAAATATTATCTGGCAATTCCATTAATTGCTGCGCATCTACCGCGACATATTCACTGTAAGCACCTCCAGCACATAGAGTAAAAATACGCTTATCTTGCCATTTAGGGTCTACCTCACTGCCAAGCTCACACACGGTACCTGCACATTCGAGTCCTAGAATAGGGCTATCCCCTTCAGGAGCAGGATACTTACCTTGACGCTGCATACAATCGGCGCGGTTAACGCCAATAGCTGCTACTTTTACCAGTACTTCATTACTGCTAATCTTCGGCTTGTCGGTTTGTTCAAACGCTAACTGCTGATCTTGATGTGAAATGTACTGCATAAATCTCCTCGTATTTTATTCTATTTAATTTTTCGCCATACTTCGGCTTCAACTAACTCGTTATTTACTGTGTCATATGATTAAAGTGTGTAGCAGTTATTAATTTTATTGATGTAACCTCGGGGTTTTAGCACTGGCAAACACAAAGCCTGACAACAAAGCAAAGCCAACTAATATAAACTTAATAATACTCCTTTTGGTGTTAACAGCGCCTTAAGCACGAAAATTCAGTGCTGATTTAACCAGTGTATTGGCCTTTGTCGACTAACCTTTGTTCAATTTAGGCCGAACTCGTTGGGCAGTGCATGTTCTGCATTTATGCTGCGTTATCAGCAATTGCTGGGGAAGCATTGCCTAAAAACACGACTTCAAACTTAACCTTGAAAGATAAACAAAACTATAAATTATTAAAACGCCAGCTTTGTTTATAAGGATATACATCAGGAAGCTGACCTTGCTCAATACCTTGCTGGGTCATTTGCCAGTACTTTGCCGTAAATAAATCACTATGATAATGATTAAAATGGCTAAAGGCACTGCTACTGGCACTAAAAAACACCTTAAATTGACTAGGAAATATATCATTTTGGTCTATATCAAAATAAGAATGTGAGCTTATTTCCTCTAACGCGTTGTCAGTATTTGGCACTTCTCTAAAATTACAATCAGTAAGAGGGCAAATTTCATCGTAATCATAAAATACCACTCGCCCCCAACGTGTCACGCCAAAGTTTTTCATTAGCATGTCACCGGCAAAAATATTTGCACTGGCAAGCTCTTTAATCGCTTTACCATAATCAACCATCACCTGCTGCAGTGATTTACTGGTACATTGACCGATATATAAATTAAGCGGTGTCATTTTTCGCTCAACATAGACATGTTTGAGTATTAACGCTTTGCCCGAAATAATTAAGCTATCACCAATGTGTTTTTTCATTTGTGTAAGCAATTCATCACTAAAACGACTTAAATCAAAGGCTAGGTATCTAAATTCATGAGTATCAACTAATCGCCCTACTCTATCAGCCTGTTTTACAAAGTTATATTTATCTTTTACCTGCTGTTTTGTCGCCGTTTTTGGTGCACTAAATTTATCTTTTATTACTTTGTACACATAGTCTAGGCCATCAATTGTAAAAACAAGCATCACCATACCTGGTGTACCTGGCGCTAAATGATATTTATATTGCTCGGGGCTACTTTTAGTCGTGTCCACCTTATAGCGATAAAATTCTGTTTTCGCATGTTTAATAAAACCTATCGCATTAAACAATTCAAACCGTTGTTTGTGAGGCATTAACACACTTAAGTAATCTACATACCGTGCAGGTTGGTCGGTATCTACCATAAAGTACGTGCGCGCAAAGCCAAATAACAAGCTCAGCTGATCAGCGCCCATCATTACAGCATCAATTGTAAGCCCGTCAGGGGTATTTAAAATGGCTATTGCAAAGGGCATATTATCGCCATTTTTAGCAATACAACGTCCTATTACATAACACGCTTTATTTCGGTAAAAGTGTGAGTTGGCGTACTCAATATAGCCGTCATTTAAACTTATTAGCTCATACACTTGTCTGCATTGTTGCTGCGCCCCTTGGGTTAACGTTGCTTGTAGTTTAGCTAAGTCCTCGTTTAAATTTTTAAATGGCACTCTAAACACTTGTTCATTGACTAAAGTTTTAACTGCGCTATCAAAGCCTTCTTTTAAGGAAATACGACTCACAAGCCCTTCATAAGAACGTGGTTGCCCCCGGTACTTTGCTTTTAAGACAAATAAATGCACCGTACGAATTTTTTTATCATCCCAAATAGCGCCAAAAGTAGAATTAAAAAACGTATGTGCAATTGGCTGGTTTTCATGCTCTTTAACCATTTCGCCATAAATATTTTTTGCACGTTGCCATGTTTGTGGACAGTTTAGTTCATCATAGGCAATCACTTTAACGGCCTCACTCACCTGCTTTACTTGACGCTCATACACTTGCAAGCGCGCTCGCATTGCCGCTTGCACCTCATGATATTGGCGTTGTTCAAAGCGACTTTGTGCCCCTAAGGTAATATTTAAGAACTGTGCAAACATAGCTTCAAAGCCAGCAAATACAGCGCGTGCTAACTTAGTGGCTATGAGTTCTTGTATAGGATTGTGGGAAGACGTTAACGACGTGCTAGGCATAGTATAGGCGCTTCTATTTTTAGCAATTATGCTGATTATTTTTTATTAGAGGTTTACACCTTAGCAAGCACGCTTTAATTTAGATAATTAATACAGCAAATAAATAAAATTGATCATATGAATATAAGAAATGTCGATCTCAACCTACTCGTCTATTTAAATGTATTAATAGATGAAAAAAGTGTGTCTAAAGCGGCCAATAAACTAGCATTAACACAACCGGCTATGAGCAATGCGTTAAAACGCCTAAGAGATTTATTTGACGATCCTTTGCTGGTACGAGCTGCTGGCTCCATGACCCCAACAGCTAAAGCCCTTGCCCTTAAGCCCGAAATTGAAGCGCTGTTAAAAATGGCAGAAGAGATCACGCAGCCCAGTGAGCAGTTTAATCCGGCTACCGCCAACGTGACGTTTCGTATTATGGCAAACGATTATATAGAATCGACGCTAATTGCCCCCTTTATTTGCGAGCAGCTAGCTAAAAATCCGGGCATTGACTTCGATGTACTTAGCCCCAGCGACGTTAACCTACAGGATATGGAAAAAGGCACTATCGATTTGGCAATAAACCGTTTTAATGGTCTGCCGCGCTCTTTTCATCAAGCTACTGTATGGCGAGATAACTACTGTTGTTTAACCCATCCACATAATCCATTTTTAAACGATGCAAACTTAGACCAATACTTAAAAAGTGAACATATTTGGGTTAATCGAGCCGGCTGGGGCCCCGAACCCGCTGTAACCAATAAATCAGGTAAACAAAAATTAGGCTGGGTCGATGAGGCATTATGGCAATTAGAACAAACACGTAAAATACGCGTGTTTACTCGTCATTACATGATTGCCAGTTTACTGTGTCAATCTGAGCAACTCATTGCAACCCTTCCGCGCCGTCAAGCAAAGCTTTTAACAAGCCATACTAATTTAGTGATTAGCCCTGTGCCATTTCAAGTCGTGCCCATAGAAGTAAAAATGATATGGAGCCCGTTGTTACACCATACACCAGCGCACCAATGGCTTAGACGCGAGTTGTTGGCGTTTGCAAATACAGTGATTGATAGGTAAAGAATTAAAATATTGATCAAATCAATATCAGTTATTGAAAACAACAATTTCATTAATATTACACTTAGCGCTACAGTGAAGTTAAGCCAACAAACTAAGAGTAATAATTATGCAAACATCAGCAAGCTTCACACAACAAGACGGATTATTCATTGATGCAAATTTACATCAATTCATTGAACAACAATTGTGTCGTAAAACAACACTTCAAACGCAACACGTTTACCAAGCGTTAGCCACGCTAGTTGATGAGTTTGGGTGTGCATGTCGTAAAACCAAACACCAAGAAAACGACATTCTCGACGTGAATACTTTATTAAATGCATATCAACGTAAAAGTCATCCACATTGTCATGTAGATGCACAAACAACCGCAGCCGTTCTAGATGAATACTGTTGCCAAGTGCCTGCGATTATTGTGGTTGCTTTAATGGATACGCTTAGTGGCACACTCTGTGATGAGCCAAGCGCCCATAAACTTTACCACAGAGCTGCAGAGCTGACAGAGCGTCCATGCGTTCATCGCGAGCAAACAGCTAACGCCTCTGCAGCGTAAAATGCTGCCCTTTAAAAGTGCTCGATAACCTTGTTGGCAAATTGTTTGCAACTTAAGGTTGTCGAGTTATGATTTGATTGAGCTAAATCAAATGTAACCTGTCCACTGGCAAATGTGCTTTCAAGCGCGTTTTCAATTAAACAAGCAGCCTCACTCCATCCCATAAACTTAAGCATTAGCACCGCACTTAATAAGCTACTGCTCGGATTTGCCTTATCTTGCCCTGCTATGCGCTCAAATGTACCATGTGTGGGTTCAAAAAACGCAACTTCGGTATTTAAGTTTGCCGCCGGCATAATTCCTACTCCACCGACTTGTGCACTGAGCATATCGGCTAAAAAGTCTCCGTTTTGATTAGTGGTGGCCACCACATCAAATTGAGCAGGATCCATTAAACACTGCTGAAGCATATTATCGGCAATCACTTCTTTAATAACCAGCGGCGGTAAATCAGCACGTTGTATTTCAAGCCAGCGCCCGTTTTGATGCTCAACGGCAGCGTATTCACGTTTGGCCAGCGCAAATCCCCAGCGCTTGAATGCGCCATCGGTAAACTTAAGTACATTGCCTTTGTGAACTAAAGTGAGTGATTCACTATTATTTTTTAGGGCATAATTAATTGCATAGCGTATTAATCGCTCTGATCCCTCTTTAGAGATATTTTTAATACCTAAACCACACTCTTGGGTAAAACGAAGCCGAGTTACGCCCATTTCTTCACATAAAAAATCGAGCATTTTTTCACTTTCAACACTGCCCGCTTGCCACTCAATTCCTGAGTACACATCTTCACTGCTATCACGCAGCACGGTAATATGCGTGGTAAATGGGTTTTTTAATGGTGACGGTAATGCACTAAATCCTTTAATGGTTCGCATATTTACATACAAATCCATTTCATGACGAAGCGCGACATTTAGCGAGCGAAATCCGCCTCCAAGCGGTGTTGTTAAAGGGCCTTTAATCGCGATTTTACAATCTCGTACTGCATTAATCGTTTCTTGAGGGAACCAATCACCGTCATAAAGCTTGGCAGCTTGCTCACCATTGTAAACTTGCATCCAATGAATTTTGCGTCTTGCGCCATAACTATGCTCTATGGCGGCATCCACTACTTTTCGCATCACTGGCATGACATCGAGGCCGACGCCATCACCATCAATATAAGCAATAATAGGGTGTTCGGGTATATGCCACTGTCCTTGTTCATCAATAAGTATATGTTCACCATTTTCTGGCACAGTAATATGTTGATATTGCATTGTTAACACCTAGAAAAACATCCTCTTTTCATTAAAGCATGTTCGTTAATAGGTGTCTGTAATTGCATTTTTATAATTGATATCACCGCAGCGAATAACTGCACGGTATTCACTATTAGTAAAAATAAGGGAACGATTTATTAACCAAGGTGGCATCAGGCATTTTATTTAACACCCGACCAAATAGAACATTACTGAGTAGAGCATAACTGCAGATTAATTTTAACCACCGGATGATTATAAAATTAACCTGCTAAGTGAGATTATTTATAATAGGCAAATAAGTATTTATTAAAGCTATATTGACTTTGTATAACCGCAATAACAAATCCTGCCTTACCATCTAAAAAGCCACGTCTTAAAAAATAATGGCGGATAAAAGCAAAAAAAGCGGAACTACTTGCCTTCAAGAGTGATGGTTTTTTACCCTTATTTACCATTTGCTCTGCACCTATGTGCGCATAATGATTTCTTTTATTCATATAGCCAAAAATATCTTCATGCTGAAAATGTAATATATTTTCTTTCAACTCAATTGGTTTACAATCAAGCATTACAACAGACTCATGCACTAAGTTTTGGTTATAACCTGTTATTTTTTTATTGTAGATACGCGCAATACGATCAGGATACCAGCCGCTGTGTCGAATAAATTGGCCACAAAAATACGTTAAACGGTTAAGCTTTAAAATATTTTTCTCATTGCATTTTGCCAATGTCGTTATTATTTCTTCCTTTAAACGCTCACTGACAACTTCATCACAGTCAATTGCAAAAATCCAATCGTTAGTTGCTAATGCTTCTGCTCTACGTCGTTGCTCACCAAACCCTTGCCAGTCATCACGCACAAATACTTTATCTGTGTATTTATTTGCAATAGCACGTGTTTCATCAGTGCTGCCTGAATCAAGTACAATGATTTCATCTGCCCACTTTACTGACTCTAAACAACGCTCAATTTTATCCTTTTCATTTTTACATATAATACAAACAGATAGCTTCACAAAATTTCCTTTTTAATAACGCTGTATTTTAAAAATTATCTTCCTATTATAAACAGATCATAACAACACAGGAAACAAGGCTTTAAAAAGTATGGTTTTAAGCTTCTAAAATAACGTCAATTGTATTGAGTAAAGCCTCTACTTGATGTCTATCAAGCACGGCGTTAGCGGATTTTAATCGTTTTTCAAACTCAACAGCTTGTTGATACAGTGCTTGGCATTCAAACATCCCTGCTGTTCCCTTAATCATATGTACGCTGCGTGCAAAACCGGTTATATCACCCTGCTTAAATTGCGATTGTAATGTGTGTTTTTGTTTTTTTAATCCTTTAATGTATTCTTGCTTGAGCAGTGCAAACTCATCATCAGGCAGCTTAATATTTTCGCATATATCAATATCAAGATAACTTGCGATTTTACTACTAAAACACCGTCTATCGATGGGTTTGGCAATATGATCGGTAAAACCTTGTTTTAAATAACGATCTACTTCATGCTTCATCGTGTTCGCAGTAAGCGCCACAATCGGTGTTGTTACTCCTGTTGCTTGCATAATATTAATTGCTTGTTCACCATCCATAATTGGCATTTGAATATCTAATAAAATTAAATCAAATTGTTCATCAAGTGTCGCTTGTGCAGCATCTCGGCCATTTTCTACTGCCACCACAGTTAAACCCATTCGCTCTAAAATCCGCTTAATCAGCTGTCGGTTTTCTGGGTGATCTTCAGCCACGAGTACCCTACCAATCAAATTTCGCTGGTTACTATTTATAGGGAGCTCTTTGTTTTGTGACTTACAAATATCGTCAAATGCGTTAACCCATTTTGTATGAGCCGTTGTATGCAGTGCCATAGTAAAACAAAACTCACTGCCGCTTCCGAGCACAGAATAAACCGTAATATCGCCATCTAGTTTAGTGGCTAAGCTTTTTGATATGTTTAATCCAAGTCCAGTACCACCGTATTTACGAGAAATCGACGAGTCAGCTTGATGAAAGGGAGTAAATAGGTCTTTTTGCTCACTGTCGGTCATACCTATTCCCGTATCTTTCACTTTAATAATTAGTTGTTTTTTATTACAGCTAACCGTTAGCTTTATATAACCTTGGCTGGTAAATTTAAGCGCATTGCTTGCTAAATTTAATAATATTTGTCTCAATCGAGTTGGATCTGAGACTATCCAATCAGGTAGCGGAAATTGATAATCAACTTTAAATTTTAAGCCTTTATCACGAATTTTTTTTCCTAATAACGATTCGATTTCAGCAATAGTGGCAAACAAGTCCGTTTCAACTAGCTCTATCTCTAGACGGTTAGCCTCAATTTTTGACATATCCAAAATGTCATTAATTAAGCCAAGAACATGACGACTATTTTGCAAAATCACCCGAATGCCATGGTTTCTCTCATGAGGCTGTATATCACCTAAAATAATACCATCAGCATAACCAATGATTGATGTCATTGGGGTGCGAATTTCGTGGCTCATATTGGCTAAAAATCGACTTTTAGCTTCACTTGCATCACGAAGTTCTTCAGCTAATTGTTGTAACTCTTGAGTACGCAACTGTACTTTGTGTTCTAAATTTTTAGTCAACTCAACATTCTCATGGTGTAAAATGCTAAATTTATTTGCCACGGCAAAAGCAAGTAGCACTGCATCGAGTGCGGTACCAATGAGCCCAAGTAAATAGAGATCCATCTTTATGGGTTCAATTAGCCCTAAATTAGTTAAATTGCCGACCATATTAGGAATGGCCATCGCCAAATACGCTAAAACAAAATAGCGAGCGGGCTTAAAGCCACTTAACCAACTTCGTATACCAACAATCATACCCAGGCACAAAGTAGCCCCCGTTACTAAAGTAGCCCATATAAAGCCAAAACCTGGCCAAATGATTGCAAATGGAGTACCTGCGGTAGCAATAATGCCCAAGTAAATTGAAAACCGTGATAATTGAGGAGACGTTTCCTTTAATTTAAGTAAGCTGTTAAAAAATAAGATATTTGTGATGGGAATTAAGGTAAAACCTAGCCAATGAAAATGGGCGTTGTAAAAACCAAAAATTTGATCTGGTATATGAAAAAACTGACTCCAAGCTAATACCCAGCACGCGGTAAACAGAGCGTAATACAAATGGGTTTTATCTCTATCACCCAAGTAAATAAGAAAATTATATAAACCTAATGCAATACCAACCCCGAAGCACAGTAGCATAATCATGTTATCTGATGTTTTTTTCACAAAAAAATCATCATAAGGTGAAAGCACTAATTTAGGTGGGGTATAAAAGTATTCACTTTGAAATTTTGCAATTAATATGTAGGGCCGATTAGGCGTCAGCTCGATTCTATTACCATAATGAAATGCAAACTCATTAGGGTAAATGCCACCCGTTGTATAACGATTTATTGGCTCATCAAAATTCGACATATCATAAATACGCGTCTCAATTTTTGAAAGCAGCGTGTTATAGGGATATAACACAAGTTCATTTAAATCAGTTTTGTTTTCCAGCTTAATCACAAACCAAAAACTACCACCAAAAAACGATGTTCTCGATTGTGGTTGCTTTTTTTCAAGCCACGTTTCTATATCGCTATGATCTCGGGGAAAAGCGCCATCAGTGACTTGAAATACACTGCCTTGATTAAGCAAATCAGTATCTTGTTGTTTCAAAGTATAAGCAAAAGGCTCAAGTGCATTTGCCACTGCTAAATTGCTAAAGCATATAAATACACAATATATAAATAGCTTTAGAGCTGCCTTTATTGGCATACTTTGCACCTTAAATTAAAACTGATAACTAATATCTAAGCCAAAACGCCGGCCTTCACCCTTAAAATCTTCAAGCATGCCAAGAAAAGAACTTAAATCAAATTTTAAGTGACTGTATTGAGTACCAAACAGGTTTTTACCCCAAATGGCAACCCCCCAGTTATCGTGTTGATAGTGTATATTGGCGTTAAAAATACTATAGCTGTCTTGCATCGCATAGGGGTTTTGATTCTGATCAAAATAGTAATCGGATTGATAATCAACTAATAATTGAGTAGTTAGTGGGTGATTAGCCACCTCAAGAGTGTATTCAATACCCGCACTGAGATTCCATTTTGAGGTAAACGGCAAACGATTATCAGTTAACGCATTCCCTAGTGGATCAACATATTCTTCAAACTCTGCATGAGGTATATAACCCATAGCAAACTTAACATTCAAATTATCGGTCAGCCAATACTCAAGATCAGCTTCTAAGCCGTAAATAATGGAGTCAGCCACATTTTCTAATAATTGAATTGGCGGGCTCTGCTCAGATGTTGAAGGCTGATTCATAAAGACTTGTTGATCATTATAATCATAATAAAATGCAGCCCAGTTAAATCGAATACCCTGCTGTGGCCACCAGGACTTTGATCCGATTTCATGTGAGTTTAACCGCTCTTTTTGATAGTCAGCGAGTTGGGCCTGTTCAACCGATGATAAAAAGCCACCGTTATAGCCTCCACTTTTGGCGCCATTAGCAAAACGATAATAGGCGTAAGTTGAATCATCGACTTTAAAGTTCACTCCTAACTGCCCTGAAATGCCATTATCTGACTGCTCTCCCTGAACACGATAAAATGGAACCTTAACCCCCGTTAAATCGTTAGCATCTAAAATAACATTAAGCTGTGACACTGAGTCGTAGTCTAACGATTCATAAGAGTAACGAAGCCCTGCAGTGATCAGCCAATCTTGGTTTAATTGATAATCGAGTTGCGTAAACGCAGCCATACTCTTTGTGTTTATTTTATTATTATAAAAAAAAGTAGCGGTTAAATCTGTCGATAAAATTCCCCGATAGTCGCGTAAAATATCATTTACATTATCTTGAACAATAGACTCATCAGCATAATATATTCCCGTCGTTAAAAAATGCTCACCCAACTGAGATTGCAATCGCAATTCTTGCGTCACCAAATCAGTATTTAACCCTAAGTTGCCCTCACATAACTGTGCGGGAGAGCCATCACAATTAAAAGCATGGTCCCGTTTTAATTTGTTATAACTGCTTAAAAAAACAAGCTCATTGTGTGTGTCTAATTGCCAATTAGCATGGGCGCTAATGCCCTTACCATCTGTTTTATGAGGCGAATTATTATTTACGCTGACTGTATAAAAATCATCACTGGCATCATTAAAGCCAAAATTATCAAAACAGCTGGTTGAACCCGCTTGTGCTGGCGAGCATCGCTCTCCTGTTAGTGGATTAGCAACAATTCCAATACTGCCAACCGGCTGTACTATGCCATCCCAATCGGCAATATGCCCTTTTATCAATAGCTGTACCGTGTCAAAATCAGCTAAAAAGGAAACTCGGCCATTCGTTTGTCGCATGCCAGCTTTCGGTGAGTCGGCAAAAATATTGTTAGTGGAATAATCATAATCTTGATGATTAAGCGCTATACGAACGGCAGTGTTTTCACTAATTGCTGAATTAAACATAGCATCAACACTGGTCGCATTGTTATTAGCAATGCCAGTGCTTAAATAACCACTTTGTTCAAACTCAGGGCGTTTAGAGCGGATTAAAATAGCGCCCCCTGTAGAGTTGCGACCAAATAAAGTGCCTTGAGGACCACGCAAAATATCAATTTGTTCAATATCAAATAAATTAACAATTTGGTTACTTGCAGAGCCAACAGCAATGTCATCAACATACATCGCCACAGGGGATGTATTCGCCGTATTGTAATCAACTAGCCCTACACCACGAATGTTAACCGCTGGCGGTGTGCCTTCCGCTGCGTTTTGACTAATTTTTAGATTAGGAGCAAATACAGACAACTCTGTCGAATCTTTAACGTGTTGTACTTGAAGATCATTACCTTTAATGGTGCTTATAGAAATGCCAACTTCTTCAATTTTTTGCGCTCTTTTTTGCGCATAAACTTCTATGATTTCCATATTACGCGCATTCGCACTTTCATCATCTACAAGTACTTTCGCCTGCAGTGGCAGTAAAAAGCCTGGTAAGCATATCAACCCTATTTTCTTATTGAGAAGCTTGCCTTTATTTTTCATTTCTTGTGACCTTTACGCTAGACAAATGTAAACAGCATGTTTAATTATATACTAATCAATCGATAATACGGTTATATGAATAATATTTTAATGTTTGAGGGCTGCAAATGCATCTTCGCCACTAATGTGTTGTGGGTAACCTACCATTGCTCTTGCTGTTTGCATACCAGCCATGACAGCCGCTTCAACACAACCGGCATTAACGCCTGTTTTTATCCAGTCACCGGTAATAAAAAGATTGGTAAATTGTGTTTCATCAGTTGCCAGACGATATTGACTTGAGCCCGCAACTGACAAAACATAGCGCTCACTGGGATCCACATTTACTCGCCAGTATTGAGCATTTAATCGTTCATCCCCTGATAACTGAGAGCCATGCAAAACAGACCAGTCAAATTGATTATTTTGATACGCTAATGGCCAAATAGCCTGTATGTTATTTTCTAGCATACCTTTAAGATTAGCTTTTACTTGCGATTTTGCTTGAAAGACAAATTGATGTTCACTTTGTGGCGGGTAATAGTCACAAGGAAAAACACTGCAAAAGTAAGCAATGTTTTTAGGAGAACAATCGATAGGCCATTGCTCTTTGTCGATTAAATTCATCATCGCCGCCCATGTATCAAATGGTTCGCTAAAGCTACTGAGAATGGGGCCTTCTTTGCTAGGTGGCCTATATTGCCAACCTAATTGCTCGTCAGTCTTACTAAGCCACAATTGGGCTGCCTGCGTTGCCACCGTTTTAACTTGCTTTGCTTGAGCTGCAAAATTTGTATCCAATGCAAGTAAAGAAGGACATACATGTTCAAGTGAGGCAACAGATACGCCAAGAATAATCCTGTCAAAGTCATCTTTGTAGCGTAATTCTTTTATTGGTAGGGGCTGCCCAAAATGGTTTTCATACTGAGCAGGCCAGTTAGACCAAAAAGATTCTAAATTAATATTATGCTGTTTTAATAGTGCAGCTTGTTCACTATTAATTTGCGCATAAAGCGGCTCACTTGGCCAACAAGGTAGTTTTTTCACATCAACAAGTGGTTGATATTCAGCGCCTGATTTCAAAGTAACTTGTTGCTGTAACTTAATTATCTCAACAAAACGTTCACCCTGCTCATTTAGGCTGGGTTCCAGGTTTTGCAATTGATGGAAATACTCAAACTTAACCCCTCTTTTTTTTAGTAGCTCATACAGTGGAGCAAAAATGACATCGCCCATCCCCGCTTGCATTTTCCACATGACGCCACCGCGATAACACAGCGCAATACGTAACATAGCCAGTGATGCAACACCGGCTTCAACATTAGGCTTACTGATGTCTCCATCAGCGTAAGCAAATACTAAATCATAAAATCCCCGTATTGGCGCAGAGTTAGCACTGTACTGCTCATTTGCCCCATTTCTTATCAGCCACTGTCTAAAATCAAATTTGTTTATGACCCCAAACCCATCTCGATATACTTTGTCTTTGACCAGGCCAACCAACATTGCAATAGCAAGGTCTGCACAAATATATAATCGTCTAAGCTGCGCATTATTGTCTAATAACTCAATCATTTCGCTATTTAGCCAACGCTTTAGTTTTCTAACTATATACCAAATGACAAGGCCATCTTTTTTCTCTTGTACTTGGGGTTTTAATGTATTGTCAGCGTGAGCAAACTGATTTAATTTACTTATTAATAAGCTGGGAGTAGAGGCTATTTCACTCGAGTATTGTTTTATATCATCAGCAAAGTGTTGCCAAGTTTCCTCTGTATCATCAACCAAGTCCGCTATTTGTTGATGTAAATGGCGTAATAAAGACTGATCACGAGATTTTTTTGTGCTCAAATTTATATTTTTATTGGCTTTTTTTGCGGCTAATTGTAAATCCAGTATCCACTTTTTTAGCCAAGCTAGGGTCATTTTAATAAAGTCCCATGGCGTAATATCCAAATTACCCTCCGCAGGATTTCCAGGTAATAAGGGGAAATCTATTGGCCATGTTTGCCATTGATCATTAATATATTCTTCTAGTGCTATAAAACTATGCGGCTTTAATGCTTGCTGCCATGTAGATAAAGGTGAATCGACTGGGCGTTGTAACTGAGTGTAAACCGTTTCTATTGTTTTAAAGCTATTTACATAAGCACCAAACCATACATGCAAGCCATGCTCTTCAATACGCTGCCCACGAGCCGCATTGCGGCCACTTGCGCCTTTACCACCTAAACGCCAACCTTGTTGGTATACAGTAATAGTTCGATGCTGTTGCCAATCACGCTGCTCGGTTAAATACAGTGCAGCAGTCATAGCCGATACACCGCCACCAATTATCACAATTTTTTCTTGGCCCATGATAAATCCTTCTAAGTAATTTAAATTTTAGTTGCGGCTAACTGGTCAAAATCCATTTGAACATAAAATGGTAAGTGCAGCGCTTGACTACCTAACTTCAGACCAAACATATCGGCAAGGGGGAAACTATCTAATTTATTAAGATGTAAAGTAAACTCAGGTTTCAGAAATTTAAAGCGATGTATTTTTTTAATCATAGAGGGTGAGTACATTACGCTTTGGTATACCGCTGAATCACTACTGCCATCGGGAAATTGCTTAAACAATATTTGATCCATTTGTGGATTAACAAACCCACTCAATAGCTGCTTTAATAATGACAAATCAATGCCTAAATGTTTACGAGAAAACAAATTTGCTACTTGCTCGCCAAAATCATCTAGGACAGAGAAAAAGTCATTTTCGTGCCCCTGAGAGTTTATTGTAATTGTAAATAACTCATGCATTTGCAGCTTTGATTCAGGCGAAAAATGATCAAAGCATTCTAAAGATAGTGAAAAATTCGAAAGCTCAGTTACACACTCGGGCATAATGTAATCACATAAATATTTATTATAGCCCCACGTTTCGCGACCATTTATGAGTGCATAAATGTTATTAACGCAGATAAATGCTGGATACCAATATAAGTAGCTTATATCCTCATTTTCAACTTTAGCGACAGGCAACCAGATGATAATATCTGTTTCTTGCATCCAACCATGCTGATCGAAAGGCGGTGTCATTGAGGCTATTTTTTCAATATCTGTAAATGTAATAAGCGCAAACTCGCCAAGTATTTTAAAACGAATATTCCCTTTAACGCCTACGTTTAGCGTTGAATCAATATATCTTTGTGATTTAGCTAATTCTACCTCAGCAAAAAAGCCATACATATTCGCATTGTGCATACGACAAGGCGGCTTTGCTATTGGATTAGATAAAAAATGTTGATATGGCGTAGATAGTGAGCTCATTTGACCCCCTCAGTTAAAAACTGAGTATAGTCAGATATATTCGGGTCTGTTGACCTTTGCGAATTAATATTTATGGCTATATGTGAATTCCACTCGATTCAAAGTATATTAATAAATTGCTTGCAAAGTAAAATGTTGTGAGGTAGTATCGCTGCTTGGCTATAAAAAGCCCTAGCGGTTAACCTCTTTACCCTGATCCAGTAAGCCCCGCAAAACGTATATTCAGAAGCTAAGTTATTGTACGGCGAGAACCCCTATTAATACCTTGATGATTTATTTTTAATATCATCGTAAAAGTGTCATAAAGATCGTCAACACTGTAATGAAGCTAAACACAATTAGATTATTTATCATCTGTAATGTGCTTTAAGAAAAAGCCCAGAATAAATAACAAAAATAAAGTGAGTTTTATTATGTCATACAAATATAACGGATCTATGATCCAAATAGCACATCCAGTGCAATCAATTTCGGTTAACAAACATCGTGTAATCTTTAGCGATACACAAGGTTTGAAAAATGCATTGTTTCAAAAAGCAAGTGATGCACGTCAATTTGTAAAGTGGCTCAAAGCCAGCTAATTATCATTGATAAGTTAAACACTTATAAATAAATCTAAATGCCAGCGTAAAGCTGGCATTTTACTTTTTGGTGTATTATTGACTACACTTAAATCCTTGTTTATTTATTCGTTGTAGTGCAAATGCGGTTTTCGTGGTTAATACTGTTAGTCTGTGTATTTTTAAGCACAAAGTGTAATGCCAGAACAATAAAATGGTTAACACATGATTTTGCGCCCTACTACATTATAAGCGGGCCGAACAAATCCCAAGGTCGTGACGAAAGTATTATTTCGCTTTTAGAACAGCAGCTGCCGCATATTACCTTTGAAAGAGTGATCATCCCCTCAGGTAAAGTGATTCAGGAACTCGCAAACCTGCAGTCTAATGCCTGTGCTTTGTCGCTCTATAAGAATAAATACCGCGAAGAGCGTGTTTATTTCACACATCAAAGCTCTACAGCAGGGCTTTCGCCATCAATTGCCATGCATACCAAGTTAAGCAGTGCGCTAGAGATTGAAGACGCTAAACCAGTGTCATTAACCAATTTATTAGTTAATAAAAAGCTTACCTTAGGTGTATCTATGAATCGCTCCTATGGCAGTGAAATTGATAAAATAATCAACACCACACCCGGTATAAATCTGGTCATTCGACCAACTCGCGATACCCTCAGTACGTTAACATATATGCTTAACCTTAAAAGAATTGATATTTTATTAGGTTACCCAAGTGAACATTATTATTTAGCAAAAACAATGGGCTTTACTGATAATTTAACCCAGCGGATGCTCACTGAAGCACCAGAAATAAGTTACGGTTACATTGGCTGTACTAAAAACGAGCAAGGTGCAGAAGATATTGCTACGCTTAATCAACAACTCAAACTGATTAAGCAGACTGAAGACTATAAACAGATATTAACTCGGTGGTTGCCAAGTCATTTAAAACCCAAATTAGAAGCACATTTACAATAATAAAAAGCTAAGCGTGTTACTAATTAGCGCTTAGCTTTTTTAAAATAGTCTTACTGGCGAATACCTTCAATAAATAAACCAATATCAACATGGGTAGATGCTGGGCCTAAGTTATAGTCAATACCGTAGTCGGCCAGTTTTAAGCTAGTTTCTCCTTCAAAACCAACACGGTAACCACCCCATGGATCTTGACCTTCACCAATTTTATCTATTTCAAAGGTAATTGTCTTCGTAACACCGTGTAGAGTAAAGTCACCGGTTACAGTGGCTTCTTCACCGTCTTCGTCAAACTTAATCGCTGTACTCTTAAAGCTTGCCTGTGGGTATTTGCTTACGTTTAAAAAGTCACTACCACGTAAGTGTTTATCACGTTCTGCGTGATTTGAATCTAGGCTTGCCGTATCAATATTTACACTAATTTGAGACGCATTTGGATTTTTAGCATCGTAGTTAAATTTGCCATCAAAGGTATTAAAACGACCGTGCAGCCAGCTGTAGCCTAAATGTTTAATCTTAAAGTTTACAAAAGCATGCGCACCTTTTGTGTCAATAACATAATCTGCGGCATTCGCAGTGGTCGCTGTCATAAACATCGCTGCTGATAACGCTGAAGTTAAAAATAATTTTTTCATTTTAATCATCCTTTTGTAATGTGATCATTCTAATTAATGTTTTATCTTTATCGATAAAGTGATGTTTTAGCGCACCTAACACATGCAATACTACAAATCCAATTAATAAGCATGCGCTATAGAAATGGATTTGCCCGGCTATATCAGCCTGAGAATCAAACGCAAAGTCGATAGCTTTTACATAA
Organism: Pseudoalteromonas sp. SiA1; assembly: GCF_018732205.1. Lineage (NCBI taxonomy): Bacteria > Pseudomonadati > Pseudomonadota > Gammaproteobacteria > Alteromonadales > Pseudoalteromonadaceae > Pseudoalteromonas > Pseudoalteromonas sp. SiA1. The sequence goes on from NZ_CP076084.1 coordinate 1,871,361, forward strand.
AAAAAGCCAAATACTTCTATGGGTCGTCCATCAGCCGTCGAAATTAAATACCCTGACACCATAATGATCAGTAAAAACAGATACATTAAAATATGTGCTGTTTGGGCTAATTGATTTAACTGCTTGTTACTGCCAATCGGACTTGGTTTAACACTAAAGTGTCGCCATAACAGCCTAAAAACAAAAACCGCTGCTAAGCTAAGGCCAATGCTTTTGTGTAGGTCTAATGATCCTTTATACCAACTATCATAATAAGTCAGCTCAACCATATATAAACCTAAACCAAACAGACCAAACACGGTCAGCGCCATTAGCCAGTGTAAAAATATAGCCACCACGCCATAGCTGGTTTTTGAGTTTTTAAACATTCCCTACTGCCAATCTCTTATTTAGTAATAACACTACGATATAATGATTAAGTGGTGATTAAAATAGCATATGCAAACACTCATCGTGCGTATACGCACAGTAAAATGTATAAGGTTAATATAATTGCAAATGACGTTGAGAAGGGATTAGCTAGCAGCTGACTCGTTAAGAGACACGTATATTTGGCTATCAGGTTCAACCTGTAAGCAGGCAATCAGGCCCTCTTTTATTAGTTCTAACATAGCGATAAAACTAACAACAACCCCACTGCGTCCCTCTTCAAAGGTAAATAATTGAGTAAACGCAACAGGCGCTTTTGATTGGGATAAGGTATTTAAAATCAAGCTCATGCGCTCACGCGTTGAAAGGGTTTCAGCGCTAATTAAATGATGCTCGAATGTTTTTGCACGCGCCATGACATCGCTTAGCGCTAACAATAAATCTTTGACTGCCAGTTCAGGTAATGGCTGGTTTTTTTCTGCTAGTTCCGGCACGCTTGCCTGCGCTATAAAGATATCGCGGCCAACACGAGGTAGGCTGTCTATATTTTCGGCCGCTTTTTTAAATTGTTCGTACTCTTGTAGACGTTTTATAAGTTCGGCGCGGGGATCGTCTTCTTCTTCTAACTCTTCATGAACAGGCAGTAACAGCCTAGATTTAATTTGGGCCAGCAATGCCGCCATTACTAAATATTCACCCGCGAGTTCTAGCTGGAACTCGCTCATCATTTCAACATATTTAACATACTGCTCAGTAATGCTAAAAATAGACAACTCAAGAACATCTAACTTATGCTTTTTAATTAAATAAAGCAGCAGATCCAAGGGCCCTTCAAAGGTTTCTAAAATAACTTCAAGGGCATCAGGCGGGATATATAAATCTTCGGGTTTATCAACAACGGCTTTACCATGTAAAAATGCCAGAGGCAGCTTTTGCTGCACTGGCATATCAGGTGTTGGCGTTGATGATAGCGTCTCAGACTGTTTCATTGTTATTCAAATGGCGTCGTATCACCGCAACCAACACGAAGAATTTGAATATCATCTTCTGATAAATCAATCACTGTGGTCGCCTGCTCAGGTAAATACCCACCATGAATAATTAAATCCACATGTTTATCAAGGCGCTCTAAAATGTCATCGGGATCAGCTTGAGTAAACTCTTCGCCCGGTAAAATAAGTGAGCACGACATTAAGGGCTCACCCAGCTCAGCTAATAAAGCACACGCTATTGGGTGCTCTATAACACGTATGCCTATGGTTTTTTTCTTGTCGTTTAATAACCGCTTAGGCACTTCTTTTGTACCTTTAAAAATAAATGTGTAAGGCCCTGGGGTATTATTTTTAATAAGCCTAAACATTTGGTTATCAACACGTGCATAAGTAGACAGCTCAGATAAATCACGGCATACCAAAGTAAAATTGTGATGTTTTTCAATGCCACGAATACGTTCAATGCGCTCTTTAGCTTGCTTATTACCTAAATTACAGCCTATCGCATATCCTGAATCTGTAGGATACACAACTACGCCGCCTTGTTTAATAATATCAACAGCTTGAGAAATTAATCTAGGCTGTGGATTATCTGGATGTATATGAAATAATTGACTCATAATGCAACTCCTTCGTGCTTTTCCCATGTTTGCCAAACCCCTTGGCAATCTTTAGGTAAGTATAAATTTTTTCCAAGTTCTAAATAGCTAGTCGGAAAATGAAAATCAGAGCCTTGTGAGCAAAGTAGCTCGTATTCTTGGCTCAATAGCCCTAAAAACTGACGTTCACTTGGCGCCTGCTGCGGCTGAGCAACTTCCATTGCATCTCCGCCTACTGATTTAAATTCCACTAACAATTTACGTAGCCACTTGTTCGACATTTTATAGCTACTTGGGTGCGCTAAAACGGCCACCCCACCTGCGGCATGAATCGCCGCAATAGCTGTTTGCATATCACACCAATTACTTGGCACGTAACCGGTTTTACCTCGCCCTAAATACTTTTTAAATACCCCAGGAAAGTTTTTAGCTACACCACGCTCAATCAATGCTCTGGCAAAGTGAGCGCGAGTAATTTGTGCATTTTCGGCCAGCTCGCGAGCTTGTTGGTAAATACCCTCAAAACCATTTTTATTTAGTCGATGGCCAATCTCTATCGCGCGGGTTTCGCGTTTTTGCTGCTGCTCGCTTAGTAATGTATGCAAGGTACTATCTTTGGTATCAATATTTAGTCCAACAATATGAATTTCAAAACTTTCCCACTTGGTTGATATTTCAACCCCGTTAATAAGTTTAAGCGGCAAATTTTCACGTTTGATAAAAGCCCGTGCAGGTTCAATAGCAGCCACCGTATCGTGATCGGTAATAGCAAATACATCAATATTTTTGTCGACTGCTCGCGCTAATAATTCCTCAACGGTTAAATGTCCGTCTGAGTGCGTGGTGTGACTATGTAGGTCGTATTTTATCAAATGAAAACTACTTAAATTTAGGGTTTAACGGTGTTTCACCCAGTATAACAAGTTTTTTAACTAAATTGTTTTAAATAAACACTTGACACAAAAGCAGTTGATACGTTTTACTGTAGCCACTTTTAGACATTAAAGAATTAACAACAATGAAAAATACAATTCACAACATCATTTGGTGGTGGCACTCTTAAAATCAAGGGTGATGAATTGTCGTGTCTAAACAAAAAATTCTAACCCGCTACCATGCGGGTTTTTTTATCACTAAATTTTGTAATACAAGATTAACAGGAATTAAAAACATGAATAACGTAAACACTCTTACACATCATTGGTGGTGGCGCCTGGCATAGCGGGACGGTAATGGTCTATCTATAATTTAGACATCGTTATTCAACCCCCGCACTGCTTAGCATTGCGGGGTTTTATTTTTTTTAGGGGATGAGGTTTGATTTTTAGTCATATAACAACAACACCAGGTGAAGTGACCAGCATAACGCAAGTACGAGACTACATAAGTAGCCCACTTGCATTGTATGCCGCACTTGATAAACCTAACTCACTATTACTTGAATCTGCAGAGATAGATTCTAAAGATAGCGTAAAAAGCTTAATACTCGTTGATTGTGCACTGCGTATTGTCTGCCAAGGCAATCAAGTGAGCGTAACAGCACAATCAAATAATGGTCAGCAGTTACTCAGTTATTTACAAGCTAATGTAAAAAACTGCGCATCACAGTTATCCGATACCACATTAACACTGGAGTATCACCCAGTAGATGACACCATTGACCAAGCCAGTAAGCTGATTGCAGATAACGCTTTTAGTGCATTACGCAGCTGTTTAAATAGCATTAAAAGTACCACCAACAATCCATTCTCGGTGTTTTTAGGCGGCGTATTTGCCTACGACATGGTGGCTAATTTTGAACAACTCACCGATGTATCCGACGGGGAAAACACCTGTCCAGACTATGTTTTTTATTTAGCAGAAACACTGGTTGTTATTGATCATCAAAAACAAACAACGGAATTAATTGGTAACGTATTTAATGGCCCTGATGTACATGCAAACTGCTTTGAAGTAGGCAAACAATTAGAGCGTTTGAATACATTATGCGACCATGCTGCTGACTTTAACGCACCAAGCCAAACTGGCGACTGCCCAGTGAGTGTCGATATTAGTGATGAGCAATACTGCCAGCAAGTAATTAAGCTCAAGCAACACATAGTCGATGGCGATATTTTTCAAGTGGTGCCTTCTCGTACCTTCTCACTACCCTGTCCTGACTCTTTACATGCCTACAGCCAGCTAAAAAAACAAAACCCTAGTCCGTACATGTTTTATATGCGCGATGAAGATTTCTCATTATTTGGCGCATCTCCTGAGTCCGCGCTTAAATACGAAGTTCAATCTCAACAGGTCGAGGTTTATCCGATTGCCGGCACACGCCCTCGCGGCAAATTTGCTAATGGACAAATCAACCCTGATTTAGATAGCCGTATTGAGCTTGAGCTTAGAAACGATCAAAAAGAACGTGCAGAGCATTTAATGCTGGTTGATTTAGCGCGTAATGATGTGGCCCGCATTAGCGTGCCGGGTACGCGCCATGCCAAAGAGCTATTAAAAGTAGACCGTTACTCACAAGTAATGCACTTAGTGTCGCGCGTGGTGGGGAAATTAAAACCCGAACTAGATGCCCTACATGCTTATCAAGCCTGCATGAACATGGGCACATTAGTGGGCGCGCCAAAGGTAAGAGCTGCAGAGCTTGTGCGCCAAACCGAAGGAAAACGCCGCGGCAGTTATGGCGGCGCAGTTGGCTATTTAACTGGTGATGGTGCAATGGACAGCTGTATTGTTATTCGTGCAGCCTTTGTTAAAAATAATATTGCTTATGTGCAAGCTGGCGCTGGGGTTGTATTTGATTCAGACCCAATGTCAGAGGCTAACGAAACTCGCGCTAAAGCACAGGCGGTGATCACCGCGATTAAATCGACATATGAGGCTGTATAAAATGAGTGAAGCACACCCTATTAAAATTTACTTTTTAGATAACTTTGACTCATTTAGCTATAACCTTGTTGATGAACTAACAATGCTAGGTGCTGAGTTAGTTGTTTACAGAAATAACATTAGCGCTGAAGTAATATTCAACAAAATGCAGGCAGAGCATAAGCAGGTATTACTGGTTTTATCGCCAGGCCCAGGGGCACCGAGTGATGCGGGCTGCCTAATGGAATTAATTAGCTTGTGCAAAGGTAAATTTCCAATGCTGGGCATTTGTTTAGGCCAACAAGCACTAACACAAAGTTATGGCGGAGTAATCGGTCATGCTGGTGAAACCGTACATGGTAAGTCATCAATTATTGAGTTAGACGATCACCCGGTGTTTAACGGAATGGGCAGCACTATGCCAGTGGCGCGTTATCACTCATTAATGGCCACAAAAGTACCTGATAACTTAGCGGTTATTGCAAAGTATCAAGATATCCCAATGGCTATTTATCATCATCAAGACACTGCGCTGGGTTATCAATTCCACCCAGAATCTATTTTAACGCCCAATGGCGCTATGCTGCTACAGCAAAGCGTTGCCTATTTAACGCGTGCCAAATAAAGGGAACATTATGACTACACAATTACAAAACTCGCTTAATGTTCAACAGGCTATTGAGCACGTTATTGCCAAGCAATCATTGAGCTATGCACAAGCAAAAACACTTTTTGATCAAATAATGCAAGGGAATATGAGCGATATTGAGCTCTCTGCACTGTTAATTAGCCTTAAAATGAAAGGTGAAATAAGCGATGAAATCGCCGGTGCCGCGGCCTCAATGCGTGAAAACGCCGTGGCATTTATAACCAATAAAACTCAACTTGCCGATAGCTGTGGTACCGGTGGCGATGGTTCGAACACTATCAATATCAGTACAACCGCGGCAATTGTGGCAGCCGCTGCCGGTGTTAATATGGTAAAACATGGCAATCGCAGTGTATCGAGTAACTCAGGGTCTGCTGATTTACTCAAAGCACTGGGGATCAATATCGATATGACCCCAGAGGTCGCTGCTCATTGTTTAGAGAGCACAAATTTTACCTTTTTATTTGCACCGCACTATCACAGCGGCGTGCGCCATGCGATGAACGTACGAACCACTTTAAAAACCCGTACTGTTTTTAATATTCTTGGGCCGCTAGCTAATCCCGCTGCTCCAGATGTTCAATTACTGGGGGTATACGATGAATCTTTGTGCCTACCTATGGCGCAAACTCTTCATACTCTGGGCACTAGACGCGCTATGATAGTTCACGGCTCTGGCACCGACGAAATTGCCTTGCATGGCCCAACACAGGTTGTTGAGCTGGATAACGGCAAAATCACCCAATACACACTCAACCCTAGTGATTTTGACCTTGCAAACTATTCACTTGAACAATTAGCCGGTGAAGGCCCACAATACAATGCAAACGCCAGCCTTGCCATTTTACAGGGCAAAGGCAGCGAGGCACATAACGCCGCTATTATTGTTAACGTTGCTGCATTGCTGTACTTAACTGGCCAAGCACAATCGTTAAAACAAGGTGCACAAATAACACACTCATTATTACGTTCAGGCAAGGCCATGGACACACTAAATGCAATTATTGAGGTAAGTCATGGCTAATGTATTAGACAAAATTATTGCCGATAAAAAAATAGAACTCATTGAACGCAAAGCGGCACGCCCACTTGAGAGCTTTAAGCATCAAGCTGAACCGACTGAGCGTAGCTTTTATCAAGCGTTAGCAGCACCTGGCACGCAGTTTATTTTAGAGTGTAAAAAGGCATCGCCTTCTAAAGGGTTAATTCGTCAGCCGTTTGATTTAACAGAAATCACCCAAGCGTATAAGCAGTATGCCACTTGTATGAGTGTATTAACTGACGAAAAGTACTTTCAGGGTAGCTTTGATTACCTTGCGTTTGTGCGCAGCCAAGTAGAGCAGCCACTTATTTGTAAAGACTTTTTTATTGATGAATACCAAGTCTATATGGCACGTATTTATGGTGGTGACGCTATTTTACTGATGCTATCAGTGCTTGACGATGAGCAGTATAAAGCGCTTCATGCCGTCGCCGATTCGTTAAATATGTCGGTACTAACTGAGGTGAGTAACGAAGAAGAAGTGCATCGTGCACTGGCACTCAATGCACAAATAATTGGGATTAATAATCGTGACTTGCGCGATTTAAGCACCGACTTAGCCACAACCGAACGACTACGTAAGCTTATTCCTAACGATAAAGTGGTTATTTCAGAGTCAGGTATTTATACCCATCAAGATGTAAAGCGTTTAGCGCCTTTGTGTAATGGTTTCTTAATTGGCAGCTCATTAATGGCTGAGGCTGATTTATTACAAGCGTGTCGCCGCGTAATTCTAGGCGAAAACAAGGTTTGTGGATTAACCCGTAATCAAGATGCCATTGCGGCTTACGACAACGGTGCCCTTTATGGCGGATTAATTTTTTATCCAAAATCACCGCGCTTTGTCGATTTAGATTGCGCCAAAGAAATCAGCCAAAGTACCCCTCTAAAATTTGTTGGGGTGTTTGTTAATGCCGCCATAGCAGAGGTTGCTGAGCACGCTAAACAACTAAAACTGTCTGCTGTTCAATTACATGGCCAAGAAGATGAACATTACATTGCGTCGTTACGTAATGAACTACCACGTAATTGTGAAATATGGAAAGCACAGGCCATTAAAGATGCTTTGCCTCAACCTATTACAGGAGCCGATCGCCATTTATACGACACCCACAGTGATTCACAGGCTGGCGGCACAGGCAAAACATTTGATTGGTCGGTGCTTCGCGATGCCACGACCCCATTTATGCTTGCTGGCGGCTTAAACCCAGACAATATTAGCGATGCACTTTTTCAAGGTGCTCTTGGGCTTGATTTAAATTCAGGTGTTGAAGAGTCTCCAGGTAAAAAGTGTGCAAACAAACTACATCATGCTTTTACAAGTATCAGAAATTATTGAGGTTAAAATGCAAAATCCAGCTTATTTTGGCGAGTTTGGCGGTATGTTTGTACCCGAACTGCTTGTCCCTGCGCTTAAGCAGTTAGAAAACGAATTTAATAAAGCACAAAAAGATCCTGAATTTCAGGCAGAGCTAAGTAAATTACTTAACGAGTATGCGGGTCGTCCTACCCCGCTTACTTTAACGCGTAACTTAGTTAAAAACCCAAAAGTAAAACTGTACTTAAAGCGTGAAGATTTACTCCACGGTGGTGCGCACAAAACAAACCAAGTTTTAGGCCAAGCACTGCTTACCAAACGTATGGGTAAAAAAGAAGTGATTGCTGAAACAGGCGCCGGCCAGCACGGCGTTGCAACGGCACTTGCCTGTGCGTTACTTGGACTAAAATGCCGCATTTATATGGGTGCAAAAGATGTTGAACGCCAACAACCAAATGTATTTAGAATGAAGCTAATGGGCGCTGAAGTTATTCCGGTAACCGCAGGCTCGGGTACATTAAAAGATGCGGTTAACGAGGCACTGCGTGATTGGTCTGCCAATTATCAAGAGGCTCATTACCTTTTAGGTACTGCAGCGGGTCCTCACCCATTCCCGACTATTGTACGTGAATATCAAAAAATTATTGGTGAAGAAGCAAAACAACAAGTACTTAAAGCCGAAGGCCGTTTGCCTGATGCGGTTATTGCGTGTGTAGGCGGTGGGTCTAACGCAATTGGTATGTTTACCGATTTTATTGATGAGCCAAGCGTTAAACTCATTGGCGTTGAACCTGCAGGTAAAGGGTTAGACACGCACGAACATGGCGCAACTATCTGTAAAGGATCAAAAGGTATTTTGCACGGTACTTACACTTATATTATGCAAAATACAGATGGCCAAATTGAAGAGTCTTACTCTGTATCGGCGGGACTAGATTACCCCGCAGTTGGCCCTCAACATGCCTTTTTGCACGAAACTGGCCGTGCTCAATATGTCGGTATTACCGACACCAAAGCACTTGATGCCTTTCAAGCATTAGCTAAACACGAAGGGATTATTCCTGCGCTTGAATCAAGTCATGCGCTAGCCTATGCCCTCGAATATGCAGAAGAGCAAACGCAAGACAGTATTATTGTTATTAATTTAAGTGGTCGTGGCGACAAAGACTTAGCCCACGTACACAAGGTATTATCAGAGGAAGGTCAACTATGAGCCACGTAAAAACTGACCGTTATGGACAAATGTTTGCCGCGCTTAAAGAGCAAAACCAGGGTGCTTTTGTACCGTTTGTAACCATTGGCGATCCAGGCAAAGCGCAAAGCATCGAAATTATTAAAAGCTTAATTGATGGCGGCGCTGACGGGCTTGAATTAGGTATTCCGTTTTCCGACCCGATTGCCGATGGCCCTGTCATTCAAAAAGCCAATATTCGTGCCTTAAATGTGCATATTAATACGCAAGACTGCTTTGATATTATTAAAGAGATCCGTGAATATAACGCCGACATTCCAATTGGTTTGTTATTGTATTCAAACTTAATATTTAAACGTGGCTTAGAAAAGTTCTACACCGATGCAAAAGCTGTGGGTGTTGACTCTATTTTAGTGGCTGATGTGCCATTACATGAGTCTAAAATGTTTAGAAAAGCCGCCATGGCCAATGGTATCGACCCGATTTTTATCGCTACACCGAACGCCAGTGACGATACACTGCGTGAATGTGCCTCATACGGCCGTGGCTACACCTACTTGCTTTCTCGTGCTGGGGTAACAGGTACAGACACCAAAGCACAAATGCCAGCAACACATGTGGTTACGCGCTTACAAGAGTACCACAGTGCACCTGCATTATTAGGCTTTGGTATTTCAACGCCTGAAGATGTAAAAGCGGCACTTAAAGCCGGTGCTGCGGGGGCTATTTCGGGCTCTGCTGTGGTAAAAATAATTGAAGCAAACTTAGATGATTTAGATGCGATGACCTCGCAGCTAAAAACATTTGTAAGCGATATGAAAGCCGCTACTGCGCTTTAATAGCAAGCTGTGTTTTATCATTATCAATAAAAAAGGGCATGTAATATGCCCTTTTCTATTTAAAAGCCCAGAGCTAGTGCGCTTGGTGCTTACCTTCGATTATTTCTTCAATAAATTTTGCATTAAATGCATCTAAATCTGCAGGGCTGCGGCTAGTGACTAAGCCGTTATCAACACACACTTCTTGATCTACCCAATGAGCTCCGGCGTTAATTAAATCGCTTTTAATACTAGGGAAAGAAGTCACTTTTTTATCTCTGAGCTTATTAATTTCAGCTAATAACCACGGTGCATGACATATAGCGGCCACAGGTTTGTTTTTCTTAGCTCCAAAAAAGCCATCAACAAACGCTTTGGCATCTGTATTTTGACGTAAGCTATCGGGATTAAACAAACCACCCGGCAATAAAAGTGCATCGTAGTCAGCGGCATTGGCATCGGCAGCTAATTTATCAACGGTTACTTTTTCACCCCAATTATCTTTATTCCAACCAGTGATCTGCCCTTCTTTAATAGACACCACCTCTATATCGGCGCCCGCCTCTAGTAATGCGCTTTGCGGCGAAAGTAGCTCGCTTTGTTCAAATCCATCGGTGGCTAAAATGGCAATTTTTTTACCTTGTAAACGGGTGCTGCTATGTAAATTACTCATTAAATACTCCTTATCTTATTTTTTGATACACAGAGAGGTTTGCATATCACATACCAAAAATAACATACTGATAATATTGGCGTTTTATATAAAGAGATGAGAGTGCTATGTAAATTATTTACAGTGGTTGCAGATACTACACAGCCATTTTTCAAAAATGGAAATAGCCTGCAAGGTACATGCTTTGTTTGAATAACAAAACTCCCTTACAGGCATTGACAATTAAAGGCTGTCTTTTAACGCTTTGGCTGGCTTAAATACGGCTTTATTAGCCCCTTCTATTTCTATTGCTTCGCCGGTTTGTGGATTACGACCCGTACGGGCTGGGTAATAACTTAATGCAAAAGTGCCAAAACCAGATATTTGTACCTGATCGCCTTCAGACAATGATTTGGTAATCACCTTTTGTAAGCTGGTTAACGCTGCTTGTGCGTCTTTTTTTGTTAACTCGCTCGTGTGTGCCATGGCTGTAACCAGTTCTGCCTTATTCATTTTTTGCTCCTAAATACACGCGCTGGCTTTAGCCAACTAGCGTGGCAATACAATGATGTAAAAATAAAAGCAGGCAGGCTAAGGGTTGCAAGGGGGTAAGTCAACCTTAACCAAGGGCTAAGGGGCTTAGTGAGAGTCATTGGGTTTAAATATAATCAGCTTGGCTGTTTTATAGTCATAAAGATGACTTAATCGCTTGCTAAGGTAAAATAAAAATCACCGTGAGCAAACGTGAACGCTAATCAATACCGCTGGTTTGAATTTACCTTTATTTTTATCATCCTGCCTTTAATTGGCTTTAATATTCGCCAGTATTTATCTAACTGGCTTATTCCAGCACTGATCATTTTAATGAGTGTGTGCTGTATGCTGCTGCTAAACGACATTCACTTTAAGCGCTTTAGATTAACCAGTATGGGGCAGTTTTCTGCTGTGAAGCGCCGTGTGTTTAGCTTTTTCTTTATTGGCGCATTATTTTCAGGGGTGTTTTATAACCTACTCTACCAAGGACACTGGTTTACTTTACCGCGTGAAAACCTCACCGATTGGCTGATGCTATTGTTGCTCTACCCTTTATTGTCGGTGATCCCGCAAGAGTTAATATTTAGAACCTACTTTTTTCATCGCTATAAGCGCATTATGCCCAGTAAATGGTTGCGCATTATTATTAGCGCCAGTGTATTTGCATTGGCACATATTATTTACGCCAATTGGATAGCTGTTAGTTTAGCGTTTGTCGGTGGCTTACTATTTGCCTATACCTACGCGCAAAGCCGCTCAACTTTTGCCTGTGTTATTGAGCACAGCTTATGGGGCATTTGGATGTTTACCCTAGGGATTGGTGACTACTTAGATTCGGGTGCACTGAATTAACTAACCGCAAAATAAAGCCGCGACAAGCGCGGCTTTATTAAATTAGTTTTTAATTAAAAACCAAAAATACTGATATTAAAAAACTTGGTCGCAACGGTATTTACAAAAATAAGCAGTAAAATCGCTGGGATAAATGTTTGTAGTGAAAAGTTAACGTACTTTTCCATAAAGCTATTCGCATAATTAGGCGAACCTTGTCTTAGCTCTTCACTTAAACGAACCTTCTTCCATTTATACATTACAAACAAACACACCATTAAACCATTGAGTGGTAAAATAGTGTCGTAGAACACGTCATATACAATATCAAAAAAGCTCTTGTTACCACTGCCGTAGCTAGTAAAGGTAGTTAGGCTGTCAATCATACCAAACGACATAATACACATAATGGTTAACACACCGGTTGATAAGGTAAGTATGCCTAGCGCTTTTTTACGGCTAATGCCTTTACGGTCGCTGAGTGTGGCAGTTGGAACTTCAACAATAGATACCAATGATGTGATCGCAGCAAAAAATACCAATAAGAAGAAAATAAATGCCACGGCTGATGCGCCAAAGTAACCAATATCGTGTTGTAACGCTAATAAGATTTTTGGTAAGTACACAAAAATCATTGAAACTGACGAGTCAGATAACTTTGTTGGATCGGTATTTGGGTCAAAGCTAAAAATAGCCGGTAATACCATTAAGCCTGCAACAAAGGCAACTAATGAGTCGGTAATGGCAACCATTTTCGAACTGCCCACAATGTCATCTTTTTTAGAAATGTAAGAGGCATACGTAATTAAAATACCCATACCTAACGACAATGAGAAAAACGCTTGGCTCAATGCGCCATTAAGAACACTGGCATTCATTTTACTAAAATCAGGAATAATATAGTACTTCACACCCGCCATTGCGTTATCAAGGGTGAGTACGTAACCCACTAATATAATAAGCATGACAAATAACGCCGGCATCAAAAATTTAGCCGCTTTTTCTATGCCATCTTTTACGCCACCGACCAATATTAAGTTAACAATCACCACAACCAGTGCCATATAGCCAAACACCGTGTAGCTATTAATAAACTCATCAAAGTGCCCAGGGTTTGCCAACTTATCCAAATTACCAAATGCGGTTTGGCTTAAGTAACCAAAAATCCACACCGTGATCACCATGTAAAAAACGGCAATCATAAATGGCGTTAACACGGCTAAAAAGCCAGCAAACTTCCATTTTTTGTCGTTATTGGCTAACGCCTTGTATGCACCAAGAGGATCTTTCTGTGCGTGGCGACCCATAGCCATTTCGGCCATCATGACGGGTAAACAAATGAATGCGACGAACAAAGCATAGACGAGCAAAAATGCACCACCGCCATTCTTAGTCGCAGAAACGGGAAAGCCTACTAAGTTACCAATGCCCACAGCAGAACCTGCCGCTGCTAATATAAATCCTAAGCGGGAGCTAAAGTGCTCTCTATTTTCACTCATGTAATAACCTTGTTATTATTTATCTTATCCAAGGGACTCTACCAGTGTTACGCAGCGCTTTTCAAGCAATTACCGCGTAAAAAAACATTCTTGCTGTAAACATCGCCATAAACACTTTTAATTCACCATTTATCAACGCTATGCTAGTATGCAGTTAATTAAATTTAACAAGTTTTGAGAGTATTTTTATGTTGTATATGATTTATTCAACGGACGTCCAGAACAGCTTAGAGCACAGAAAAGCCGCTCGCCCTGCTCATTTAGCACGTTTACAAACGCTAGAAAACGAAGGTCGACTATTAACAGCCGGCCCCCTTCCAGCGGTTGATAGTGAAGACTCTCAAGATGCTGGCTTTACTGGCTCTTTAGTAATTGCTGAATTTAACTCTTTAGAAGATGCCAGAGAATGGGCCGCAGATGATCCTTATGTTGCGGGTGGCGTATATGAAAACTCAATCGTTAAACCATTCAAAAAAGTGTTCCCTGCTTAACATTAACGTGAGTTCCCCTGTTTAACTGCAACCAGTAATTCAGGGTTTGTTCACTCATTTTTAATTAGACTTTGTCTTATAAAAATTTAAATACCCAATAGAGTACTTAAATTTTAGTGGCTTAGTTTTTTAGGCTAAGCAGGTATGTTCTAGGAGTTTCGTAATGCGTGTATTATTAACACTCAATTTAATTGCTGTTTTTTGTTTGGCTAATGTTGCCCATGCAAATAATACTAACAGCACACCCGATAAAGTTGAGATAAGCAAAAAGAAAGCAGTAATACTTGCAAAACAAACTACAGACGGTACAACATTAAAAATTTCAGAAGAAACACAATTTTATACAGTACGAATTTTAAAAGCTGACGGCCACGTCGTCGATTTGAAGATAAACAAAAAAACTGGCGAAGTGAAAAAGGATTAACCAATGCGAATTTTAGTAATAGAAGATGATTTACATTTGGCAGATAATCTGCGCAATGCATTAGAAAAAGAGCGTTACAGTGTTGATTTATGTCACGATGGCGAAGCGGGCCTTTTTCATATAACAGAATACCCTTTAGACATGGCAGTGGTTGATTTAGGCCTGCCTAAAATAGATGGCATAGAGCTTATAAACAAAGCCCGCGCCCAAGGGATCACTATCCCTATTTTAATTTTAACGGCGCGCGATCGCTGGCAAGACAAAGTTGAAGGCCTCGATGCGGGCGCTGACGACTACCTAACTAAGCCATTTCATGTTGAAGAACTCATTGCTCGCTGTAATGCGCTTATTCGTCGAAGTGCAGGTAAAGCAAACCCAGAAATGACAGCCGGCCCTATCAAAATTCATACGCGTTCACAACAAGTGTGGGTAAACGACAAAGAGCTAAGCTTAACCGCATACGAATATAAAGTACTTGAATACTTAATGGTTAACCCGCAAAAAGTAATTTCAAAGTCTGAGTTAACAGAACATATTTATGACCAAGATTTCGATCTTGATTCAAACGTCATTGAAGTGTTTGTATTGCGTTTACGTAAAAAGCTCGACCCTGACGGTGTGCTTAACCCAGTCGAAACACTACGTGGGCGTGGTTACAGGCTTAAAAGCCAGTGGTAGCACCGCAAATTTCGTTAAAAATAAGGCAAGGATTTATCCTTGTCTTTGTTTTATTAGTTGCCTTACCTATTTTGTTTTACTCCATAGGTAAGGCGTATTACGCGTCACTTGTTGATGCCACCGAAAAAAACCTCGAAGCGCACCTGTATTCACTCATCTCCGAGGTTGATTTTACCGAGCGCGGTATTATCATGCCCAGCTCTATCTTAACGCCCGAACTCAATAACCTAAACTCAGACACCTACGCCATGATTTACCGTGACGATGTGCCTATTTGGCATTCTGAGTCGGCGGTTAACGTTAACTTTGTTCCCCAATATATAGAGCCCAAAGCCGGTGCTGCAGACTTTAGACGCGTGGTTTATAACAACACCGCCTATTGGCAGTTAAGCTTAACGGTCATTCTTAATAATATTGACCAATCAGAGCAAGCACGATTTATTTTATTAAAACGCAACGATGCCCTACTGCGTTTAATGGACGGGTTTAAACAAACCTTAGTCGATTGGATGTTTATAATGGGGATTGCTATAGCAGGGTTAATGGCTATTGGTTTTATTTGGAGTGCAAGGCCGCTGCAGCGCCTAGATAAAGAAATAAAAGCTATTGAATCAGGCGATATTCAAGAAATTAAAGGCTTATACCCCGTTGAACTACAAACAATAAAAGCCGACCTCAACCTATTGTTAGAGTCGCAGCAGCGCCAAAAAGAGCGCTACCGCGCCTCACTCAGCGATTTAGCACATGCACTTAAAACGCCCCTAGCTGTATTAAAATCAAGCCCACTGGCCAACGATGCCGACGCACAAGAACAACTCGACCGAATTAATGTGATGATCGAGCACCAATTAAAACGTGCTGCTACTGGGGCTTCCGATACATGGAAAAAGCAAACCCCCATCAAACCGGTTATCGACTCTATCTTAAGTGCAATGGGTAAGGTTTATCGCGATAAAGACATCATATTTAATTGCAAAGTGAGTGATAAAGATTACTTTTTAGGCGATAAAACCGATTTAATGGAGTTATTAGGTAACTTAATAGATAATGCCTGCAAAGCCTGTCGCTCCCAAGTCAGTATTGACGTTTCACAAGCTAAAACGCTCAGCATTAGTATTTGTGATGACGGCCCGGGTATTCAACCAGATAAACGCGAGTCATTGCTTCAACGCGGTACGCGCCTTGATACTTACGAGAGTGGCCATGGTGTTGGCATGGCGATTGTATCTGACTTGGTGAAGTCGTATCACGGGTTGTTAACTATTTCTCAGTCGCAAAGTTTGGGCGGCGCAAAATTTATTCTCGAGTTTAATTACCATGAAAAAAAATAACTATATTCTTTGTTTTACTCTAGCTCTGTTATTTTCTTGGGCTGTTCCAAGCGTTGCAGCGCCGCTTGAATGCACACTTGAAAAAAACGCCCTACCCGAACAAATCAAAGCATATACACAATGTTTAGATGCCAAATTAAATAGAGTACAGCAAGAACAAGATAGCTGGATCCAAAAGCGTACCTTTGAACTATCTGCATTAGAAAGCGAAACCGGCAACACCCAAATTTTGTCATTATTTAAACTAAGTATTAACGCTAAAGACAATTACATTCAAAGAAGTTGCCAATGGCGCTACATGCTAAAACAACCTAATGCACAACAAGCCGTTGTTACCTACAAAGAATGTGAAATAGCCATGACCGAGCAATTTATTCAGCAGCTTAAAACGGCTCTTTAATTAGCTCATAGGTAAGCGATGTGTGCTGTGGCTTGGTAATTTAGAGTTCAGTTTATTAGTGTTTTAAAAAGTGCAGCCTCAAAGGCTGCATTTTTGTTAGTTTTTATACTTTGTTATGTGATTACTCTGACCATACCGCAAATTCATTTCCATTAGGGTCGCTAAAGTGAAATCGTCTACCACCGGGAAATGAAAATGTAGGCTTAATTATTTTGCCTCCAGCTTTTTCAATTTTATTTTGAGTCGCTTCAAGGTCATTACTGTATAACACAATTAACGGGCTTCCGTTTTTAGTAGAAACAACTAAATCAGATTTAAAGAAACCACCATCAACCCCTTGCGCGGTAAAACTACAATATTCTGGGCCATAATCTACAAATGACCAGCCAAACACCGTACTGAAGAAAGCCTTTGTAGCTGCAATATTTTGTGCAGGAATTTCAATATAGTTAATTTTATTATTTTGAGTCATTTTAGTTTTTTACCCTTATTCTAGTTTGTATTATTTGCGACTTGAACTAGTAATAAATAAAGATAGCAGCAAAAGCATAAACAGCTGATAAAGTTTAATAAGAATGCGCTTAGACACTATTTATAATTTATACTGAATAAAACCCACTTAGAAAGCATTTGAAAGTACAAAATTAAGGGCTGATTTAATATTAATTATCGTTATTCATACGTTTCTTTTGTTTATTTTCACTAGATCGCACAACCATTCCGTTAAGGATATGAAAAAAAAGAACATAAACAACCCGACGCACCAAGTTACAAAAACCCAAATTGACGGTTTGAGCTCATACCAGCCTTGAATATTAATCGTGGCAAAGTAAAACATCCCTAACGAAATAAATGGCAGAATAAACAAAGAGTAAAAAGCTCCCGTAACAGCATGCAGTAATATTTTCTCACGAATACTTGAGCTATTAGATCCCAAATTCACAATTCCAAAAACACATTGTGTAGCGATAAACAGGCAACAAACCTGTAAAAAGGTCCAGCCTAAAGCTGCCAGAATAGCAACTAACTGAATGTATATTCCCTCACTCATCTTATCCTATTAACGAATACTGGCTTTAGCGAAACATGCATCAACTTTACTCTGTTGTTAATTGTTCTTCATAAAAGGATTATTTTCAGACATAAACTCTATCAATCATTCTCACTGATAAATTAGTCCTGTCATTTTTATCTTTTAAAAAGTTTTATAGTTTAATTTTCTTGGTTAACTTTAGTGGCATCAATGTCGTTTTAAGTTAACAGAACAAGTGCGGAAATTTAATTACTGCCAACCACACTATGTTTAAATATTGCCTTAGTCGTCTGAGACTTAAGTGAAATTACTTCAGCTTCTGAAAAATTAGGAACGATCTTGCTACTAATCTAATGATTTCTTCCTGAGCACCATACTTTCAACCATTGCGATGAGAACAAAAACAAACCCAGAATCCGATAAAAAATAAGTCGAGTTTTCAATACAGACTGCCACGTATACTTGCACCAATAATATTACAATATCGATCCTGATAGCCGTTGCTCTATTTCTTTTTAACTTAACTAAGATGAAGTAAAGATAACAACATCTAAAAAAAGATATAAACATAAAAAACAAAACTAATATCACTCTTCATCTCCATTGAAACAGAACTACTTGTACTTAAATTTGATTTGCATCATAAACGATCATGGGGACGGTTGCTGTTTGTAATGTCTTGCCGCACTGCATAGAAAGATTAACAAAGATTGTTTAAGTCTATAAAATATCAACACTTTTAATGGGTGTTTTCTATTTTTTGTTTTAAATTGGGTGTCTACATTATTTTTATTGAATAATAAGCTCATGGGCTAAAATCCGAGCGAAGCGAGTCAACCCACGTGTTAGCGTCCCAGCGACCAAATGGAGCCACAACAGCGTTTTGTTAGCTGCTCAGCTGCGTGATATGCAACAGTTCACCCACTGGCCCCCATAAATAAAAGATCTTACCCCAAGCTTCTTGTTGGATTGGGGTAATCTTTGTTTTGTGTTCGGATTTAGAGCATAACTCATATGCTTCGTAGATGTCTGAAACGCAGATTTGCAACATAAAATTTTTGGCAAAATCTTCATTGTAAAAGCGCTGCAAAAAGAAAAGACAATCACCGTTTTCAAAAAGTGTGAGATCGTCGGTTACGTACTCTGATTTAAATCCAATTTCCAAGTAGAAAGACTTTGAAATTTCGAAGTCCTTACTTGGGATAAATGTTTTTATATCTATTACATCCATGATTCTTTCCAAAAGCAGCTAACAATTTTATATTGCGCGACTCGCGTATATCTCTACCAGCGCTGCGCTTATTTTTTCTACTACATATAGTTTTAACAAATTAGCTAACACATTGCTATCATTAAGTTTTATTCTTTTAAGCAGTGCTAATTAGCATACTATACGCGCGTCGCTCATTTTCCTGAGTATGAGTGCACACTAAAGCTTACTCACTTAGCCCATAAAACGTTTTGACAAATCTGCATAAAAACCACAAACTACCTACTAGTAGATTGACTTAGCTAAAGTGATTTTAAAATGCATAAACCTGTGGTTATTATTGGTGGTGGCTTAGCGGGCTTATATGCCGCTTACAGCCTAAAAAAACGAAATATTCCGTTTTTATTATTAGAGGCCAAAGCCAATTTGGGTGGCAGGATTGCCTCTCACTTTTTAGCGACTAACAACAGCATTGGCCACGATTTGGGCCCTACCTGGATATTTCCGCACCAGCCTAATATTCAACAGTTAGTTGCTGCTTTAAACATCCCTGTGTTTGAGCAATACACCCAAGGTGATGTGTTGTATCAAGCATCGCATACTGCCCCTGCTCAGCAAATTGCAGGGGCGGGTGAAATGCAGCTATTTAGAATTCAAAACGGTATGAACGAGCTTATTAATGCGCTTTATCAGCAGCTTGACCCAAACACCGTTAAATTAGAGCACGCTGTTAGCGAAGTAAAAAAGCTCTCCGATGGCTGGCATATAAGCGCTAATTACCAAGGGAGTACGCAGCACTTTACTTGCGATCAGTTACTGTTTGCGTTACCCCCTAGAATGATCGGCCAGCATTTAACCCCGCATTTATGGGCTGATAATGTTTTAACTCAGCGTTTAACGTCGGTGCCGACGTGGATGGCTGGCCAAGCAAAATTTGTTGCCACTTTTGAGCACGCTTTTTGGCGAGATAAAAACTTATCGGGGCAATGTTTTAGTCGTGTTGGCCCGTTAGTAGAAATTCATGATGCCTCAGCAAGTGATCATGCTCACCCTGCTCTATTTGGCTTTATTGGTGTGCCTTACTTGCAGCGAAGTCAAGTAACTCGCGAGCAATTAACCCAAGCTTGCCTTGATCAGCTTGGTTATTTTTATGGTGAGCAGGCTTATACTGCCACTCATTGCACATTAAAAGATTGGGCTGAGGATGAATTTGTGGCCAACAAGGATGACCAACTAGGTGTATCGCAGCATCCTGAATTTAATTTTTCAGGGCTTGGCGAGCAGCTTAAACAGTTAAAAGTGCATTTTGTGGGCAGTGAGTTTGCAAAGCAGGAGGCTGGCTATTTAGAGGGGGCTATAAACGCCGTAGATAGCGCCTTAGCTAATTTAATAAATACTTAATAATGTTAAAGGCGTGCTTAGCCACGCCTTTGTAAGATATTAGTCTTCTGATTTAATGACGGTTTCTTCACCTGTGCCAAGCATGGTTGCTAACCAACGCCCTTCGTCACTGGCTTCTAGCGCTATTTTTACAATCATGGTTAACGGCACCGATAACAACATACCCACAGAGCCTAATAGCCAGCCCCAAAATATTAACGATAAAAACACCACTAACGTAGAAAGCCCTAAACCTTTACCCATGTATTTAGGCTCAACAATATTACCCATTACGGTGTTTATAGTTAAATAACCCGCGCCAACAAGCCCTGCCACTAAGGGGCCTTGAGTAATAAGCGCCAGTAACAGTGCTGGAACAGCCGCTATGATTGAACCAATGTTAGGAATGTAATTAAGCATAAATGCCAATACGCCCCAAAGTACAAAGTAATCAACATCGAGTATCCACAAGTAAAAACCAGCAATTACACCGGTGGCTAAACTTACTAGGGTTTTAATGGCCAAATAAGAGTTAATAGAGTCTAAAAAGCGGTCAATTTGCTTAATTTTGCTGTCGGGGTCGTCTAGTGCTAAATGAATTTTTTTGCCAAGTATGGGCCCTTCAAACAGCATAAAAACAACCGTTAAAATAATTAAAAACATATTGGCCATTACGCTACCTAAGCCGGTTAACATATTGGTGGCAACATCAACCATTTTACCGGGGTCGAACATAGACAAAATTTGTTCTTTATTAATTAAAATATTGTATTGCGAAGCCATATCAACCAGCCATACAAATTCTTCTTTTAACTGTGCTTTGTATTCTGGTAACTGCTTTGAAAAATCGTTAACCGACTGCCCCACTAAACCGCCTAAGCTAACACCTAAGCCCATAATAATAAGCACTACAAGCACCACCGCTATGCCTTTTGGAATACGGTAGCGAGCAAAAAAATTAATGAGTGGGCTACAAATAATGGCGATGAATGCTGCCAAAATAAACGGAATAACAATAGCACTTGCGGCTTTAATGCCCGCTAATACAATGACCAACGCTGCAAAAATAATTAAGCTTTTATTTACCCCAGTTAAACTTGCCAATACTCTTATCCTATTGCTGTTATTTGGCTTCAGTGTAAGGCAAAACCCAATAGAATGAAATATTTATGGGTGATCATAATAATGATTAGTACGTATAAATTTGCAAATCGTTGAGCTGGGGAGTATAAATTTTAAACATCCCGCTTTATTTATAATTTTGGAGTTGCAATGCATATATTTTTTACAGGCGCCACGGGCTTAATTGGTAGGCACCTTTGCCCTTTCTTGTTGCACCACCACGACATTACGGTACTAAGTAGAAATCCAACCAAAGCTAAAGTGTTGTTAGGCCACAGAGTAAATGCTGTTAGCAGCTTAGACGATGTCGATTTAAATACGGTCGATATTGTCATTAATTTAGCCGGCGAACCTATCGTTAATAAACGCTGGAGTGATAAACAAAAAGCAAAAATACGTGATAGCCGAATTATTACTACCCAAGCCATAAGTGATGCAATTAATCAGTGTCATACACCACCACATACGTTTATTTCAGGCAGTGCAATAGGCTATTATGGTCGCCAAGGTAAAACCCAAGTTGATGAAAACAACACAGAACCGCACGATGAATTTAGTCACCAACTTTGTAAGGATTGGGAACTCGCTGCATTAAAAGCTGAGTCTGACGATACCCGTGTTTGCTTACTTCGCACAGGTATTGTACTGGCTAAAAAAGGCGGCGCACTTGGAAAAATGTTGCCTGCATTTAAGTTTTGTTTAGGCGGGCCAATTGGCAATGGCGAGCAAGGTATGTCGTGGATCCACATTGATGACATGGTGCAGCTCATTTTATTTTTGATTCGTAATCAAGATATCTCTGGTGCTGTAAATGCCACTGCCCCGCATCCGGTGAGCAATAAACAATTTAGCCAATCATTGGGCAAAGCATTGTCACGCCCTGCCTTTATGCCCATGCCTGCAGCTGTGCTCAATGTTTTAATGGGAGAAATGTCAGATCTACTCACAACCGGCCAATTTGTGGTGCCTAAAAAAGCATTAGAAAATAATTACCGTTTTCACTTTTCTGAAATCGATGCCGCATTAAAAAGTTTAGTTTAACGACTGACCTTAAAGGGTTAAGTTTGTAGCAAGGGAGTATAAAGTTAATACTTTTTACTCCCTTGCTATTTTAGTGTTACTACCTAATAATGAGTTAAGCGTTATTTCTTATTCAGCTAAAAGAGCAACTAAAACATGCTTCATTTACCCACATTAATTAGCCTCTGTTTTATTCTTAACTTGTTTATTGCAGTGTTCTTTTTTTCAGTGTATTCATATAAAAAACAACCTAGCTTTTTATTTTTTGCTACTGCCTGCTGCTCGTTTATAACCGCTATTGCCCTAATTGGTTTGAGAGGAGTGATTGACTATCCACTTTTAACTTACTTTTTTGCTTACCTATTTATTATTTTAACCCCACTCCTGCTTATTTTAGGGTTAATACCACAAAGTACGGTGCTTGCAGTAAAGCTAACGCCTTTATATTATGCCTGTGCTATATGTTGCACATTGCTACTTGCTGTGTATCTCATTGATGCGGGGCAAATTATTACCAGTATTATTACTGCCGTACTATTTAGCTACGCGGCCTATTTAATGATTAAAACCCCCAGTGTTGCTAAAGTACAGCAACGACTACTAATTGCCTGCTTTTCACTACACAGTGTAGTAATGCTGTTGCAAGTTGTACTCCTTGTTTTACCCTACTTTAGCCAAATTAGTCAGGCGAACTTAGCCGCGGGATTACAACTATTATTGGTCTCGCATTTATTTTTAACCACAGCCAGTGCATTAATTCTGCCGTTTATTGCTTTTGCCAATGAAGAATCAAAACTAATAAACTTAGCGAATCACGATCCGCTTACACAATTATTAAACAGGCGAGGCTTTTTCCGCCTGTGTAAAAAAATAACCCACACTGCACCACTTAACAGCAGAGTGTCGTTAATTATGCTCGATATCGATCTTTTTAAACAAGTGAACGACCAATATGGTCATGAAACTGGCGACGAAGCAATAAAATGGATTGCACAACATATTAACGAATTGTTTTTTGAAGCAGGCATTACCGCTCGAATTGGCGGAGAAGAGTTTGCTATTTTCCTTAACCAAAAAAATCTTACTCAAGCAAGGCAGTTAGCCCAAAAGCTATGCAGAAGTATTGATCAATATCCCTTTTATTTTAACGGTAATAGTATTGCATTGTCTGTTAGTGCTGGAGTAAGTAGCGCACTTATTCGCGATTTAAATATGCAAGAGCTGCTATTGCAAGCTGATAAACGCCTTTACCTTGCTAAAGAAACGGGCCGAAATAAAGTTGTTACTCATGATGAAAAAAGCGCACTCATGAATAGCCACTCTGCCATTATTTAATTTAGCAATAAAAAAAGCGGGGTCAAACCTGACCCCGCTTTATAATCAAACCAATTAATTTTATTACTTACTGATCCAAGGCGTTACTTTAACTACCTCGTTTATATCAGCCAATACTTTGGTGTCGTTTTGCCAGCTGTCTGTTACTTCAAAATAACATACTGATTCTTCGCATGTTATGCGCTCATCATCAAATTGTTTAGGCGCATTAAAAGTAACAACCACCCCTTTTTGCTCAGGCAGTAAAAACCACATTAGTTTGCTAACAAAAAAGCCCGACAAGTCTGTTAAAAGCGCTTCAAGCTCATTATTAATGGTTAATAATGATTGCTTTGAAAAGGTTAGCCCTTCTAGCTCGTTGGCCTCTATTTGGAGCTTTAACTGACAATCATGAATCGGATTTTTAGGCTGAACCACAATCACCGCTTTGTCAGTATCGAGCTGCTTATCATACGGTAATAACAGTTGCGCTTTGTCAGTGTAATTAAGCGGGTACTCATTTTTTTCAGTTAAAATAGTCCCGCTTTTGATACTACATACTTCGTTAGTACCAATATCGCTAATATAAAAGTTTACGCGGGCGTACTGAAAATCGCCTTTGTTTACTACTTTTAAACGGTCGTAAAAACCGTCATACGACATAACAAACTCTTTAGCATAGGTGTTATTTGCCGCTATTGCTAAAAAGCAGGTCGCTATAGTCGTAACTAATTTTAATACTGGTTTATTCATCAAAGTACGCTCGGTTTTGATTGATCATCGTATTTAGCTCTTCAATATACGCTTCACCACGCTCTGAGTAGGACATCAGCCCAAGGGTTAGCTTAGTCGCCTTAATTGGCTTTTGCTGTGCGCGTAAATCTTCACGTATACTGCGTAATTGTTTATAGGCATTATGCGTATTAATATTTCTAAAATATGACGTTACAGCAGCGCGAACCGATTTAAATGCAGCCACTTCATGCTCGGCTTCATTATTACGTCTTCTTGGCACCATGCCACAGCCTTTTTTGTAGCACCATTGGCCAAAAAAGTTTAAGCCTATTCGGGCAAAGCGTGAGGTACCCCATGCCGACTCATTAGCAGCTTGCATTAGGGCAAGTTCTTTAGGAATAATATCTACACGGCGCAGCGCTTGAGTTAGTGTAAGCGTGTCTAAGGTTTCAGGTAAGCGGTATAATTTAAGTATTTTTTTAATATCGCTCGCTTGTTTTTTACTTAACGGCTCGTCGTGTTCTAGCATCATGCGCGCAATTTCAATGTTTGCACGTTGCTGTAAAATCTTTTTGTTTTCGGCTTCTACATGGGGCTTAATGAAGTTAAAAAACGCATGCTTTTTCTCTTTTACATCGGTGTATTCTGAGAATTTTGGCAACTTAACATTGTGCAATGGTTTTTCTTTCTTCTTTTCTTTTTTAATGTCGTCAGCACGTGTTTGTTCATCTGAAACAAACTCATCAGTTTGTATAAATGGATGAGTAAGTGCCCAAATAACAAGGGCGGCTAACAACAACTGAAAAATAGTTTTTAACATGTATTATCTCAATTAAACTCTAAGTTATGTATGGTGTAGTCACATACATACGAGCACTCATTATACCTAAGCCACTTTATAAACGCGAATACCGAACAACTGAATAAAATTCATACGCCTATTGTGAGTTATTTATAATATACTAAGCGTTAAAGTCGTAGATATAGAGATAGGTTGTGACATGGATAAACAGTGGCAAAATAGAATAATTGAACAATATAAGCACCGCCCAAACGATAACCGCTCTCCTTGGCAAATAGACCGCTCTCGAATTATTCATGCTGCAGCATTTAGACGCCTTCAAGCCAAAACTCAAATAATGGGTATTGGTTTAAATGACTTTTATCGCACACGTCTCACCCATTCTTTAGAAGTATCGCAAATAGGCACGGGCATATTACGTCACTTAAAAGCCCAGCACCCTCGTTTTGAACATTTTCCATCAACCGGATTACTCGAAACCTTATGTTTAGCGCACGACATCGGCCATCCGCCCTTTGGGCACGGCGGAGAAATTGCGCTTAACTACATGATGCGTGATCATGGCGGGTTTGAAGGTAACGCACAAACACTACGAATAGTAGCCAAACTAGAGCCTTACAGTAATGGCTATGGCATGAACTTAACAAGGCGCACATTATTAGGGTTTATAAAGTACCCTGGTTTTATCGACCAGCTGTGGTATAACATTCCCAAAGTAGATAAACAACGCGCGTTTATAAAAGCCGACGACTGGCGACCTGCTAAAGGTATTTACAATGACGATGCACCTATATTTAATTGGATCATTGAACCACTGAGTCAAAATGATAAAGCATTATTAACCAGCCAAAATATTGTAGATTCATACCGAGCTAAAACACGCTATAAATCTCTCGATAGTGCCATTATGGAACTGGCTGATGACATTGCCTATGCCGTTCACGATCTTGAAGATGCCATAGCCACCGATGTGTTAAGCCTAGACGATTGGTTAACCCATGCATTGCCGCACTTACAAGCACTCAACTATGATTGGTTAAATACGCTACTTAAATCACTTACAGAGCGATTATTTTCAAAACACGAACATGAGCGTAAAGATGCCATTGGTGAATTAGTAAATACCTTTATTATTCATATTCATTTAGACATACAAAACGATGCCTTTGAATGCCCTATTTTAAAGCACACCGCTAAATTAGATCAGCAATACGAAAGCGTATTACAAATACTTAAGCATTTTGTGTTTCAACGCTTGATACGCGACCCACAAATGCAACAAATAGAATTTAAAGGGCAAAATCTGCTTATTGAACTGTTTACCGCATTTGCCAGCGATCCAATGCGGTTATTACCCGAAACCACGCAAGCACTTTACCTAGAAGCCGAAAAGCACCATCAAGGCATGCGAATTATTTGTGACTACTTAAGCGGTATGAGCGACGAATACGCTTATAAAACTTATCAACGGTTGTTCTCTCCCATACAATAAAGTAGTGAGCCTAAAAAAAAGCCGAGTCATTTAAGTAACTCGGCTTTTCGTTAGCTTATAAAGTCACATTAAAGTGATTTAATGCCCATGTTGTAAAGCGTAAAACCGTACATGTCGGCATAAAGGTCAATAATTTTACTTGTTGGCGTACCCGCACCATGGCCTGCATTGGTTTCAATACGAATAAGCGTTGGATTAGTGCCCGCTTGGTTCGCTTGAAGCTCTGCTGCAAATTTAAATGAATGCGACGGTACAACGCGGTCATCATGATCGCCTGTAGTGATCATCGTCGCCGGATATTCAACCCCTGCTTTTACATTATGAATTGGCGAGTAGCCTTTTAAGTAATCAAACATTTCTTTACTTTGGTCGCTAGTACCGTAATCGTATGCCCAGCCAGCACCCGCTGTAAAAGTATGATAACGCAGCATATCGAGTACACCTACCGCAGGTAGCGCCACTTGAAATAAGTCAGGTCGCTGGGTCATTACGGCACCGACTAATAACCCGCCGTTTGAACCACCTCGCAGTGCTAGGCGCTTTTTAGAGGTGTATTTTTTATCTTGTAAGTATTGTGCAGCAGCAATAAAGTCGTCAAATACGTTTTGCTTTTGCAATTGCGTACCTGCTTTATGCCACTCTTTACCATACTCACCGCCACCACGAATGTTAGCCACTGCGTATACGCCGCCTTGCTCAAGCCAAGCCGCTGTTGTTGAACTAAAGCGAGGTGTTAAGCTTATATTAAAGCCACCATAGCCATATAAAATAGTTGGGTTGCTACCGTCTAATTTAATATCACTTTTGTAAGTAATAATCATCGGTACTTTAGTGCCATCTTTAGAGGTATAAAATACTTGCTCAGAGGTGTAGTTGTCGCTATTAAAATCAATCCCTGACTTACGATATACTTTAGACTCACCACTTTGTACGTCAAAACTGTAAGTCGTGCCAGGGGTTTTGTAATTAGTAAATGAGTAATAAAGCGTAGTTTGCTTTTTTTTACCGCCAAAACCACCCGCCGTACCAACCCCTGGTAAACTTATATCACGGATCAATTCGCCCTGCTTGTTATACTGCTTCACTTTAGAAATAGCATCAACCATGTAGTTGGCAAAGAATGTGTTACCGCCAAGCGTTACATTGAGTACGTTTTCAGTTTCTGGAATAAAGTCTTGCCAGTTTTCAGGTTGCGGGTTGCTTGCATCAACCGTCACTACTTTTTTATTTGGAGCATTTAAGTTAGTAACCAAAAATAGCTTGCTACCTTCGTTATCAATCACACTGGTATCAGAGTCGGTATTACCCACTACGGTAACAAACTCGCTATCTGGCTTAGTTAAATCTTTAATAAATAACTTATTGCCTGAGGTCGATACGCTAGCACTAATAAACAAATAACGGCCATCTTTGGTCGCTTTAGCGCCTACATAACGGTGTTTTTGCTCAGCGGTATCGCCAAATACTAGCGTATCCTCGCTTTGGGCTTGGCCTAATTTATGGTAGTACACTTTATGTTGATCAGTTTTTGCAGAAAGCTCACTGCCTTCTGGTTTGTCGTAGCTTGAATAATAAAAACCATCATTTGCCAACCAACTCACGCCACTAAATTTAACATCAACCAGTGCTTGCTCTACTTGCTCTTTGGTTTCGGTGTCTATAACAATGATTTTACGCCAATCACTGCCACCTTCCGATATTTGGTATGCTAACAATGAGCCATCTTCTGAAAATGATAAGCCCGACATTGAAGTGGTACCATCTTCACTAAACGTATTAGGATCTAAGAAAATCTCAGCCTCGCCCCCGTCTTTACTGCGGTATAAAACGTACTGATTTTGCAGGCCATCATTTTTGTAAAAATAGGTGTAATCACCTTCGGTGAACGGCGCGCTGATTTTTTCGTAGTTCATTAACTTTTCAAGGCGCTGCTTTAACGTATCTCTGTACGGTATTTGCTCTAAATATGAAAAGGTTAGGTTATTTTGTGTTTTAACCCATTGAGCCGTTTCATCACTCATATCATCTTCTAACCAACGATACGGATCAGCCACAGTTTCACCAAAGTAGCTATCAACCACTGTGCCTTTTTTAGTTTCAGGGTAATCTAGAGAGTTAACTGCTTTCATTGCTGTTTTTACTTCATTTTGAGTGGTGTTTTCTGCAGGTTGTGAACAACCCGCAAGTGCGATTACAACCGCACAGGTCAGTGTTTTTTTTAGCATTGTTATTTTAGTTCCTTGTTGATAATCACTCTAAGTTATTAACTTTTCCTGCTTTTGTCTATTAAGATGCGGTAAACGTCATTTATCGCTGTTAACCTGCGCTTAGTTACGCTTAAATACATTAATGAACAACGTTTAAACACCAATAGGCTAAGTAATGACAGAAACCCAATCCTTTAAAAGCTTTAAACGCTTTTACCCTTATTACTTAAAAGAGCATCGTAATCAAACCTGCCGTAGATTGCATTTTATAGGCAGTAGTTTAGTACTGTTACTGGCAGGCTATGCGTTTTTTAGCTCACAACTTATGTTGTTATGGTTATTACCAGTGATTGGTTATGGCTTTGCGTGGGTTGGGCATTTCTTTTTTGAAAAAAACCGCCCTGCTACATTTAAGCACCCGTTATATAGTTTATGGGGCGATTGGGTAATGTTTAAAGATATGCTCACAGGTAAAATAAAATGGTAAATGGCGACTTACGCTACAGGCTACTCAAATAGTCCACCTGCCGCTGTAAATAAATTGTAGATTGAATGTAATTCAATTGACCTTGGTTGTAAAAATGGTCTACCTTGACAACAGAAATTTCAATTAGTTCATTAATAATTGAATTACCTGTAGAGCATTGAATGAGGGAAACTAATCATGCAACTAAAACAGCTATTTACAGCAAAAAAAACCATTACACTCAGTGTTGCCGCTGCACTACTTGGATCCTGGTCGGTAAATGCCGCACAGCAAGACACACAAGCAGAAGAAAATATTGAACAAATTAGTGTAATTGGCTCTCGCCGACTCGGCCGCACAGTTGAAGACAGCCCAGTTCCGATTGATATCATTAGCGGTGATGCCCTAAAAAGTTCAGGGCAAACTGAAACCAATGCACTACTGAGCACTTTATTACCAAGCTTTAATTTCCCTCAGCCATCAATCACCGATGGCAGCGACCATGTGCGCCCAGCTCAACTGCGTGGCTTAGCACCTGATCACACCTTAGTGCTCGTAAATGGTAAACGTCGCCATAGTAATGCACTGCTTAATTTAAATGGTTCAACCGGTCGTGGGTCATCATCGGTTGATTTAAACGCTATTCCAGCCAATGCCATTGAGCGAATAGAAGTATTGCGCGATGGTGCCGCTGCGCAATATGGCTCAGACGCCATTGCCGGTGTGATTAATATTGTCCTTAAAAGTAATAGCAGTGGCGGCAGCCTAGGTGCTGTATATGGAGCAAACATCACCGAAATGCAGGGTGTGCCTCAACTAGAATCCGTTTCTGAAGATGCCAATGGCAACTTAGCCTTTAATGAAGGCAGCGACCGTTCGCTGACCGACGGCCAAACCTTAACCCTGCAAGGTAATATGGGGTTTGAATTGGGCGATAACGGCTTTTTAAGTATTTCTACTGAATATCGCGACCGTAGCTCAACGAATCGCTCTGATTATGACCAGCGCGAAAATTACGCCCGCCTACCTGATGGCTCTCTTGATCCGCGTGAGTTCACATGGGATCGTTACAATCATAACTTTGGTAATGGCACCGTTGAAGACTTCGCGCTGTTTTATAATGCCGGTTATCAGTTAACTAACGATGCCGAGCTTTACTCGTTTGGCTCTTACAGCAAGCGTGAAGGCGAAGGCGGTGGTTTTTATCGTCGCGCACAAGACAGCCGTAACGTAACAGATATTTATCCTGATGGCTTTTTACCGGTGATCACCTCAGATATTGACGATTTTTCATTAGCACTTGGCGTAAAAGGTTTTGCTAATGAATGGAATTACGACGCTTCTGCTGTATACGGCCAAGATGCCTTTAACTTTGGTGTTATTGATAGCTTAAACACCTCATATGGACCTAGCAGTCAAACCAGTTTTGATGCCGGTACACTTACCTACGATCAGCTGACTATTAATCTTGATTTTAGCCGCGAGATTGATGCAGACTTTTTAGCTAGCGGAATTAACGTCGCAGTGGGCGCTGAGTATCGTCGTGAAGGCTACGAAATTCAGGCAGGCGAAGAAGCCTCATACGCACAAGGCACTTTTGGCCCTGGTGGCGCAGTAACCGACCCAGTTAATGGCCCATTTGGCTCTGCAGGTTCGCAAGTATTCCCAGGTTTCACACCTGAGTCTGCGGGTGATAACAGCCGCCATAATGTTAGCCTTTACATTGATTTAGAAGCCTTTATTACAGATAACTGGAACGTTGCCGTCGCTGCGCGTTACGAAGACTACTCTGATTTTGGCGATACGCTTAATGGTAAAATTGCCACACGTTATACGCTAACAGAAGATTTAGCATTACGCGGCTCTGTATCAACCGGCTTTAGAGCGCCCTCTCTGCAACAGCAATATTTTACTTCAGTGGCCACCGTGTTTGTTGATGGTATTCCAACACAAACAGGGACGTTTGCCCCAAGTAGTGATGTAGCCGTTGCATTGGGATCACCGGGCTTAGATGCAGAAGAAGCCACCAACTACGGGGTAGGTTTTACCTGGTCAACCGACTTTAATTTCAGCTTATCTGTGGATTATTACCAAATATTAATTGATGACCGTATTGTGTTATCAAATAACCTGTCGGGTGCAGGTGTAGCAAGCTTACTTGAGGGCACTGGAGCTAACCAAGGGCGGTTTTTCTTAAACGCGATTGATAGCAAAACCCGTGGCGTTGATGTGGTTGCCTCTTACAACCTAATGACCGATAACTACGGTGATGTAGCATTTAATTTAGGCTATAACTACGGCAAAAACGAAGTGACTAATATTATTGCCCCACCCGCTGAGCTACAAAGCGTAGGTGTTGAACAAGATAATTTGTTCTCGGGTAATGAACTGCGTCGTTTTGAAGTAAGTACCCCGCGTAACAAATACAACCTAAGCGCTACATGGACACTAAACGAATGGCGTACCACACTTCGCAGCACTCGCTATGGTGAAACACAAGACCCATCAGAAATTCCAGAGCGTAACGAAGTGCTCAAGCCAAAGTGGATCACCGACTTAGATGTTGCTTATGCACTTAATAACAACATTACTCTGAGCTTAGGCGCGAATAATGTGTTTGATGTATACCCAGATCCAACTCGGGATTTAGTGAGCGATGTAACCACTTTCTCTCGTTTGTTCTCTTACTCGGGCTTTTCGCCATTTGGTTTTAATGGCCGCTATGTTTACGGCAAAGTTGAAATGAAATTTTAAGCTGCAGCTAAAAACAAAAAGCCACACTATTTAGTGTGGCTTTTTAATAGATTAGGGTCTGTTGATCTTTCAAGGTTAAATTTGCAGCAGTCTGTTTGGTATTTAGGCAAGGCAGAGCCTATGTGGTGTGGTTATTCCCCATAAATAGCATCAATGCCAAACAGGCGCTGCCCGAAGGGTTCTGCCTAGGGACGATTTACTCTTTGTTGCTCGGTTTTTACTTAGCCCACTAGGTTACAAACCTCGCGCCGCGATTAAACCGCCCCTAGTTTGAACAAATTTTAATCCGCAAAGGTCAACAGACCCTAGAACCCGATTAGATTTTAGTTAACCAACCGTGTGTATCTTCACTTTTACCCCATTGAATATCGTTCAATGCTTGGCGTAAACGTGCTGTTGTTGGTCCTGGTTCACCATTACCCACTTTGTATTCTTTATCGTTATGGATAAACGTACCTACTGGTGTTAATACTGCTGCAGTGCCTGAAAGTGCTGCTTCAGTGCCTGGTTTTGCTGCACGCTCTAAAAGCTCAGTTACGGTAAAGTTACGCTCGCTTACCGTCATTCCTAAATCTTTCGCAATGGTTAAAATACTATTACGAGTAACACCATGTAAAAAGGTGCTGTCGAGTGCTTTAGTAATGATTTCGTTGCCATCAATTAATATGAAGTTGGCCGCGCCGGTTTCTTGCACATCGCCACCTGGGCAAAATAAAATTTGGTCGGCTTTATATTTAGTGCGCGCTGCTGATATTGGGCCAAGCGCGCTAGCATAGTTACCACCGCTTTTAATCATACCCATATGCGGGGCACAGCGCATGCCGTCTTCTTCTAATAAAACACGTAACGCGGTAGCACCACCTGAAAAGTAGTCACCCACTGGCGATAATAACGTATAAAGCAATGAGCTCATTGAAGGCGCAGCCGCTTTGCCAATGGCAGCTTCAGTACCAATGTGGGTTGGGCGAATATACATAGAACCAGGAGGAAGCGGCGTTTCATCGGCGTATTCACGAACAATATCGATGATCATTGTTTTTAGCATCTCGCCATCAACCGCTGGTAAACTTAATAATTCAGAACTTTGCTGCATACGCGCAATATTTGCATCCATTCTAAAAATATTTACCGAACCATCTTCATGGCGAAAGGCTTTTAAACCTTCAAAACATGTACTTGAATAATGAAGAACGTGTGCACCTGCATGCAACTCAAGCTTATCGCAAGGAACAATTGAGCTTTCGCCCCACTGATTGTCAGAAAACTTAGCTTGAATCATCTGCGGCATAAACACAGTACCAAATGCGGCCATTTTTATTCTCTCTTGTGTGGTCTATTTTTCTCCATTGTATGACAACCCGCTACTATTTAACCATAGCAAAACAGGCTGTTTTTAAATTAATTAGACGAATTTTTTGCATGTACTGATGATTATTTAATCAAAAAAGCACTTGCTAACTCTTTAATGCAATAATCAGCTAACAATTTAAGGCTAGCTGATTATTTAATGCATACATTATAGTAGCGGCTATTTTATTAACCTCTATTTAAATGAATAACGAAATATACGTTTTAACACCGAGGTATATTGGTGAAAAAAACCGCCGGTGTTGTATGCAATGCCCTGCTTTTGTAAAGCAGCTTGCACTTGTGGTGCTATTTCTTGGTAGCGTGACGATGGCATATCAGGAAATAAGTGGTGTTCAATTTGAAAACTTAAATGCCCCGTTAAAATATGAAACCAACGCGCCCCTTTAATGTTTGACGACCCAAGCGCTTGGCGATAATACCACTGACCCTGGCTTTCGTTTTCACAATCTTGCTCGTAAAAGGTATGCGTTTGCTCGGTAAAATGGCCACAAAAAATAATGGTTGATGTCCATAAATTACGAATTAGGTTCGCCAATAAGTTACCGCTTAGCACCCATAAAAACAGAGGCCCCGCTAAAAGTGGAAACAGCACATAGTCTTTAATTAATTGGCGCGCCCCTTTACTAAAAAAGCGTTTTTTTAACGTACTATGCGCTACAGCCCCTTTGCGGTTTGGCTTCTTTTTACCTATAAACACACGCTCACCCGCCAGCTCATGGTACGACACGCCCCACTGAAATAGCACACTTAAATTTAAATAGGTAATAAACTGCCAAGTATTTTTTAAACGCCATTTAAAGTCATTACTTAATCTTAATAAGCCATAACCAAAATCGCGGTCTTTGCCAATAATATTAGTGTAAGTATGGTGCTCAAAATTGTGTACTCGGTTCCAACTTTGGCCGTCGCAGGCTATATCCCACTCGTATGTTTTTGAATTAAGCTGTTTGTCGTTCATCCAATCGTATTGACCATGCATTACATTGTGGCCAATTTCCATGTTGTCGAGAATTTTAGCCAAAGCCAGTAACAACACACCCGCCACCCACAATAAAGGCTGTACAAAACCAAGCATTAATAAAATGCGCCCACCTATTTCGCACAGTCGCTGCTTGCGGACAATAGAGCGTATATAATTAGCATCCTTTTGCCCTACTTTGGCAAACGTCGACATTTTTATGCCATCTAAATCTTCGGCTAATTGTTGATAATTTATGGTTGTCATAGCTGTAACTCCAAATCACTGACCGCTTGGCTAACACACAGTTGAATTAACTGCTCGCCGTTATCTGATAACTCACCGGTTTTTAAATTGCGCACCACGCCCGTTTTTTTAATGCACTGGCATTGATGACAAATACCAATCCCACACCCTCGCTGCACAGGTAGTTTTTTTGCCTCAAACTGAGTTAACAACACCTCATTCGCTGCTACGTCGTGGTGATCATTATTAATTTTTACAGTAAATTGACTGTCATCATTTAAGCTTGGCAATGCAAGGCCAAAGGCTTCTTGGTAATAGGTTAAATGATGCTGGTTTGCAAAATGTGCAATTTTTTGCATAAACGCTGCTGGCCCACAGCAGTAAATATCAGGATTGTCATCGATGTTTATATGCGTAGTTAATTGCGGGCTCATATCGCGAGTGAGTAACAAGTAAGAAAAATGCGCATAACGCTCTGCTAATGCGGCAAGTTCTTCAACGCATTGGTGCTCATTAGCTTTTGCAAAATACAGTAATTTGATAGTGTGCTGAGTATTTGCTAATTGCTGGCTAAGCATTGCCAGCATAGGTGTAATACCCGAGCCACCAGCAACAAAGGTGCTGGCTTTATGCCAGCTTTTAAATACAAAGTCGCCACTTGGCGCAGAAATATTACACCACGACGGCGCCTTTAATGTGCTTTGCAACTGAGCTGTAAAACGTCCTTGCTCATTGGTTTTAATTAAAACTCGCAGCAATCCGGTTGCTTTGTATTGCGCGGGGCTGCAAGCAATCGTAAATACACGGGTAAGCAAACGCCCGTTGAGCTCAAGCGTTAAACTAATATGCTGGCCCGCAATGTGGGCGCGCCACTGTTTATTGGGTTTAAGCGTTACACTTAAAAACTGACCACTCAACGCGTGTACATCAACAATTTGCGCACGAAAAAAGCCGGCTCGCCATGCAGGTTTAACGACCTGTATTAAAGGCTCTATGTAAGCGGCAAAGCTTTGATGGTGTAAAAACCATTTTGAAAATTGGTCTAATACCGAAGTTAGCATGGTTATTAATTCTCTACTTAAATCGACTACCCATCACTTTGTGTTAAGCGAATTCACGCAAACACATGTGCTGGGCTTTAAATATTTGAGCCTACACGTGTAAGCTAAACTTTCAGCGCACAAGTGTACGCTCGAATTTTTAAATTTCAACCCTAATAGAGTAATTATTCAATTTTTTTAAAGCGGTCTTTAATTCCTATACCCGTAAAGTTAGTTAAACACCTGAGGGACATAAACAAACTCATTAAGCTAAAAACCAACATTAAAGCGGTTAAATAGCGTGCAATTTCATTCATCCCAAATACTTAACACTGTGATTAATAGCGTGCTAAGGTGGTTAAAATTTAGTTAATTTTGGAAGCCATTATGAACAAAGTAACAACGCGTAAAAAATTTTCTACACTCGCCACAGCCAGTTGTGCATTGGCATTTTCGGCGCTTACCAGCCTTAGTGCTCATGCAGTTGATTTTAAAGAACTAGATAAATTAGCGCTTAATGTAAAACCGGTCACTGTTGCCCAAGGGGTTTCTATTCCCTGGGCTATTGAGGCTCTACCAAACGGTGATTTATTAATAACCGAGCGCAGTGGCACCTTATATTTATTGCGTAAAAATACCACCAGCTTAACTAAAATTTCTGGGCTACCTAAAATTGATGCCAACGGCCAAGGCGGCCTACTTGATTTAGAGCTTCATCCTGATTTTGCTAATAATCAATGGCTGTATATCACTTACTCAAGCAGTGAAGGTGACGGTGCTGGCAGTAACACCGCACTTATGCGCGCAAAATTAAGTAACGATCACAGCCAATTACGCGAGCCACAACAATTATACAAAGGCGAGCATAATTCTAAAAAAGGCCAGCACTACGGCAGCCGTATTGTGTTTGATAACCAAAACTATGTGTATTTTTCGATTGGCGATCGCGGCTCACGAGATATTAACCCACAAGATTTAAGCCGCGATGGCGGTAAAATTTATCGTTTACACGACGATGGTAAAATTCCAACCGACAACCCATTTGTAAACCAAAAAGACGCAAAACCAGCGATTTGGTCATACGGGCATCGTAACCCACAAGGCATGTGGTTCGATGGTGAAAATAATGTATTTTGGGCACACGAACACGGCCCCCGTGGCGGCGATGAGCTTAATATGATTAAACCTAAAACTAACTACGGCTGGCCAGTGGTAAGCTATGGTATTAACTACAGTGGCACCTCGTTTACCGATTTAACCGAAAAATCAGGCATGCAAGCGCCCACATTACAATGGACACCCTCTATTGCTCCTTCAGACATGCTGCTCGTAAAAGGTGACAAATATCCTGAGCTTAAAGGAAAATTTTTAATCGCTTCAATGAAATACGCGTTTATTAGCGTACTTGAAATAGCAGATGGCAATGTCGTTAAACAAAGTAAATTACTGGAAGGCATTGGTCGTATTCGCAGTCTAGCACAAAGTGATGATGGCACTATTTACTTAGGATTGGACGGCCAAGGCATTATGCGCCTTGACCCACAATAATCTTTTAATACGCTATTACAGTAACAGCAAACTTTTTGCGTCTTCACTGCGTATTGTTAATGTAACTAGCTAATAAACAACGAGGGTGTTGATGTTTTCATTTTTAAAGCCAGATCCAATCAAAAAATTACGTAAAGAATACGACGCAAAATTAGAACAAGGCATGCAAGCGCAAAGAAAAGGCGATATAAAAAGCTACGCTATGTTAACCGACGAGGCTGAAAAAATTTGGAATGAAATAGAAGCGCTCGAAGCCAAAAAAGCCAAGTAAACATTAAACCTAATAAGTTTAAACTTATCCCCCGCATTAACAGTGCGGGGTTTGTATTTCCCCGACTAAATAACTTCGATAAACATTTATCCAACTAAGTAAAATTAGATACACTTCTTATAAGTTCACTTTGCATTTCCCCCATCACGTTATTACAGCCCTATTAGTGCGACACTCAAAAGCCATTTTATTTCTCGCATAATCAGTTGTTTACATTAAAGTTAATTAGTGAAATTATTTACCTAATACGACAAGGACTTGATGAATTGTTTGAAATAGCAAACCATTTAAGCGCTAATGGTTATGTGGATACGAGAAAAGCATTTTTAGTGGGGTGTAATCAAGCCATAAAGCGTCAACAATTTACTGGCAAGAATACAATATAACGAACAAATTATATAAACCAAGGAATACAGATGTACACAGGTAGTTGTTTATGTGGCTCAATCAATTTTTCAATTAATGGTAATGTTACTGATATTATCCATTGTCATTGTTCGCTTTGCCGTAAGGCCAGTGGCAGTGCCTTTGCTACCAATGGGTTTATTAATGCCAGCGAGTTGACGTTAACTGACAAAAACGGAACCCTCACCTTTTACCAAAGTAGTGAAGGTAAACGTAAGTACTTTTGTAAAACCTGTGGTGCACCAATTTATAGTGCTAATGCACAATCTCCTCAAAGATATCGCCTTCGATTAGGCGCGTTGACCTGCGATATTACAGAGCGACCAATATCGCACAATTTCATCACCTCAAAAGCTAATTGGGAAGATTTAGATGCTCAGCTTCCTCGTTATGAGGGACATGAGCCAGGGCGAAAGTAAATCGCCATAAATTTATCTATTTTTTTGTAGTGGGAGTTTACATGAAACTGAATCAAGTAACTTTGCCAGTCAAAGATATGAATGAAGCGGTGAGTTTTTATCGCTCACTTGGCTTTACCCAAATTGTTGACACACCTCATTATGCACGTTTTAGTTGCCCTGAAGGTGACTCTACATTTTCATTGTCTCTAGAGAGTGAATTTTTTGAAAATCATTCTGTAATTTATTTTGAAAACGATGACCTTGAGCAATTGTGCCAACAGTTGATCAAAAAGGGGATCGTATTCGAACAGCAACCCACAGAGCAAAGGTATCTATGGAAAGAAGCGATTTTAAGAGACCCTTCAGGCAATAAAATTAAACTCTACAAAGCTGGAGAAAATCGATTAAACCCACCTTGGAAAGTACAAAAATAGCTATTAACTTTACACGAATCAGCATTGCGCTCAGGGGCTCAATGCTGGTGTTTAAGTACTGTACTTAGTTATTTATATTCTACCTTAGCGGTTAATCGATTAAATAAACTAGGGAAAAACCGTTTTATAAACGGTGCCCAACCGCTTAACCCTTGGCCTATTACCACTTCGTCTTTTTTATTATAGATTGCGGTGAGCATTTTCGATGCGGCTACATTTACATTCATACCATTTTCTATTGAAGGCTCAGGTTTGTTTTGTGCCTCTCCTTGCCCGTTCAATGAATTATGGGCAATCGCTGTTTTAATTGAGCCAGGGCAAATAGTTAAGCAATGTATATTGTGCTGCGCGACTTCGGCGCGTAAGCAATCCATAAAGCCTACTACAGCGTATTTACTGCCTGAATAACCCGTTCTAAACTTAGAGCCCACTTTGCCTGCCACGCTACTAATAGCCACTACAGAGCCGCTTTTTCGCGCCACCATTGAAGGTAGCACTGCTTTAGTGAGTGCAATTAAACCAAAGTAATTTACTTCCATGAGTTGGCGGTACACTTTAAAGTCATTTTCTAAAAATAAACTACGCTGTGATACGCCACCATTATTTATTAAAATATCAATTGGGCCTAAGCTATCTATTTGCGCTGATACATCCTGCAGTACAGTTTCGGGCTTTGATAAATCAAGGGGAATAACACGATGCCCCTCGCCTTTTATCTCGTCTTTTACTTGGTTGAGTTTATCGATATTTCGCGCTGATAAAATAACCTTCGCACCTTGCTCTGCAAATTGTTTTGCAAGCTCTTCACCAATACCTGATGATGCACCGGTGATCCACACTGTTTTATTATTATAATCCATGGTTTACCTTATAGTCTTTGACTGATTATGCTTTAGTTGGGCCCGCTATTTCATTAACTTGCTGTTCTAAATTTTTATAAAAACCCATTAAAAATAACAGCTCTGCGGTGACATACAAAGGGCCAATAATTAAACCCACTAAATCATCAACAAAGGCGGGCTTTTTGCCTTCAAAATAATGACCAATAAACTGTAACACCCAGCCAAATACAAACACACCCACACCAATCGTCAGCCAAGATGTAAAGGGCATTGCGGCGATAGGCTGCGCTGCCACTAACAATAAAGTAAAAATGATGCCCATGATTAAACCTAGCGAAAAGCTAAGCATAAAATAGTAAACCACACTGGCAAGGACAAAAAGCTGCGCCCCATCGACATTAAAACTCCCTAGAGGAATTTCAACACGCGCTAGTAAGCACAATGCAGCAAATACAATCAGTGGAATACCAAAAAAGTGAGTTAATACGTTACGCTTTGAACGATGATACAAGCCATACTGGCCAAGTTGTTGTTGTAGAGTTTTCATAGGTTGATCCCGTTGTTATTTTTATAAGCAAAGTTCACCTTATAAAAAAGTGCGCACAATAACAACAAATACCGATGGTTATAAATTAAAAGGCTTACTAATGGCTCTTTAATTGGGTATTGATGTAAACTATTTAAAATAAATGTTTAACTGTTGGCCCTTGTAATATAAGGAAATCATCATGTTATTAAAAGCTCTAGCCATAGGCTTATTACTTGCTTTAGGCGAGATAATTAATGGCAACATTCGGGTGCGAGTTCTGCATCGATTATATGGGCAACGACGCGCTAAAACACTTAGTTTACTCTCAGGCATCGCCATTATTTTTGCTATAGCTTGGTTAGCCCTGCCATGGGTTGCCCCTACAAATTACCTAGATTGTTTTAAATTAGGCTCAATGTGGCTAATAATAATGCTTAGTTTAGATATTTTTGTGGGTAGGTATTTATTTAAATATAAATGGCACAGAATTTTTGATGACTTTAATCTCTTTAAAGGCAACTTGCTTAGTGTAGGCATGTTGATACTTTTTATATGCCCAAGCTTGGTTTTTTGGTTGCAGATGAAAGTTATGGTTTAGATCACTTCTCTAAAAGCGCAGCGTCTCTTCGCTCTCTTTGTAAATTGATCATAAAAAACAGTATGAACTGAGAGACTTGAATGAGAAGAAAATGAGAAGCCATAAAAAGTATGCTTTAGATCACTGCTCTAAAAGCGCAGCGTCTCTTCGCCCTCTTTGTGCATTGATCATAAAAAACAGTATGAACTGAGAGAATTGAATGAGGAGAAAATGAGAAGCCATAAAAAGTATGCTTTAGATCACTGCTCTAAAAGCGCAGCGTCTCTTTGCCCTCTTTGTGCATAATTCACTTAAAATCTATTTAAAGTCAGGAGTAAATGAGCTTGCAACGTGTCGTTACCTAAGCTAACGCGGTTACAAGCTTGCCTTTTTCATGCGTAGGTTGCATGGCCATTCGATCAGTGCCTTTTTCGTATTCTTGCTCCAGCATTTTTTGTAACTCTGCAAGCTGCTCTTTAATGGTGTCTATATCAGCACCTTGCTCTTGAAGTTTTTCTGCCAATGCTTCGATTGCTGCTTTTAACTCAGCAATTTTTTCTTTATCAACCCCTAATCGTTGATAAATAAGCGCCTCTTGCGCATTTTCTAAAAAGCTTTTGTCTTGTGGCTTAGTGCTTGCGATTTGCGTTTGTTCGCTATCGTTGGTTTTAGCTGTTGCCGCAGGGCCAGAAGTTGTCACTACTTCGTCAGCTTTTGCCGGTTTATTTATTGTACTAACATAAGTACTATATTGATTTTTAAAGGTTATTGATGTCATCAGCTCAAATCCATTTTTGCGTTAAAATATCTATCTTTAACTATTTTCACTTAGATACTTGTATGTGAATAACTACAGCAACTTTAATACCAACTTATATTTTTTCGCTTCGCTTTAACTCTTTATTTTAAATTAAGCCCATTTAGCTCATTACGCACCCATTGCTTATCGAGATATTGCTCTAAATTCAGCTGGGCAAATTTTAAAAAGCTGCGCGCAGCATGAGAAATATGCCTGTCTGTGCGCACTACAAAATACCAATGGCTGGCTAAGCAGGTGTCGGTTACATTGAGCACTTTAAAACTGTTATCGCCTTTAGGTAATACATGATGGGAAAGCACCGCAATCCCCATTCCCGAGGAAACAGCAACCCGTATGGCTTCGTTACTGGCCATTTTCACACTATCACTAAGGACTAAACCACGGCTTTGTAATTCGCTTTCAAAAAGCATACGCGTAGCAGAGCCTGGCTCTCTTAATAAAAATCGATATGGCATTAAATCAGCTAATGTTAATGCTTTTACATCGGCAAGCGGATGATCAAGCAGCACAATAAAGACCAAGGGGTTATGTAAAAAACGCGCAGCTTGGGCATGTTCAAGTGATGGTGGGTGGCTAAACACATAAATATCGTCTTCTCCACGCTCAAAACGCGCTAACACTGCAGAGCGGTTGCCAATTTCCAATGGCAGCTCTACATGGGGATGGGCATTACTGTAAGGCCCAAGTAACTTAGGCAAAATATATTGTGCAGTGTTTACCATGGCAATTTTACAGCGCCCGCGCTCCCCGCCTTTAAGCTCGGCTAAATAGTCTTGGTAATCATCAAAGTGCCCAAACACTTGCTCACAAGTTCTAAATAATTGTAAGCCAGCCTCGGTAACCTGTAATTTTTGCTGTTGCATAACAATTAAAGGCTCATTAATGGCTTCTTGTAAGCGCTTAATTTGCAAAGAAACAGTAGGCTGGGTTAAATGCAATTGCCGAGCTGTTTCGCTAATGGAGCCGGTTTTAACTACACTCATAAAGACTTCGAGTAGCCTAAATGATAGTTGCCTTGTGTTCATTATTCACCTCATAGATTTTTACCTATAAGATACTATCATTCATTTTATTATTTACTATACAAAGATAGGCTTACAATAGCGCCGCTTAACAAATTGAGTAACTAATAACAAAAAGGAGAACAGTGTGCCTGATATCGTCGTAATGTTTTTTATTTTAGGATTAGTGGCGGGGATTTTACGTTCTGATTTAGCGATACCTAAAGCCACTTATGACACGCTAAGTCTATTGTTAATGCTCACCATAGGGTTAAAAGGTGGCATGGTGCTGCATGGAAATTTAAGCTGGCAGCTTCTTCCTGAAATGGCCTCGGTTATGTTACTCGGTGGCCTTATTCCCCTCACTCTTTACCCTATTTTAAAATATGTTGTTAGACTCAGTGTGGCTAATAGCGCCAGTATTGCCGCGCATTATGGCTCGGTAAGCGCAGGTACCTTTGCAGTTGCATTGGCTTATGCAGAGTCAGCTAAATTAGAGGTAGGTGCTGAGGTTACACTGTATTTAGTGATGCTCGAATTACCTGCCATTATTGTCGGTTTAATGCTTTATCGTAAACTCGATAAACAACATAGCCAAAGTAATACACTGTCACTCAAAGCGCTTTGGCACGAAACACTTACTAACAAAAGCGTGATTTTGTTAGTTGGCGGTGTGATCATCGGAATGATGTATGGCACACAGCAAGGCAGTCAAGTAACCAGTCTCTTAACCAGTAGTTTTAAAGTAGTACTGGCATTGTTTTTACTTGAAATGGGTTTAGTGGCTGCGCAAACTCTGCGCCCATTTCCTTGGCAGCATTGGAGACTCGCTGCATTTGCTATTATTACTCCGCTATTTTTAGGTACTATCGGCGTGGCTGTAGGCACACTATTAAAATTAGAATTAGGCTCGGTGGTGATACTCGGTAGTTTAGTGGCTAGTGCGTCTTATATTGCAGCCCCTGCGGCAATTAAAGCAGCCGTTCCCAAGGCTGATATTGGCCTAGCTATGCTCAGCTCTTTAGGGGTAACGTTTCCGTTTAATGTGATTGTTGGTATTGGTTTGTACCATAAGCTTGCGCTTGCCATGCACTAAAATAAACACCAATAAAAGCCCAACATGGGCTTTTATTTTTTAACTATGCCCCGCCATTACTACGTTATCACCCTCTTTAAAAAATCAACAAATATAAAACAAAAACGCTAACTTATTTCTACAATCAGATTGCAATTAAGCGATTAGTTTACGTAAAAAAACATTTTAAAAATCATTTTGATTGAGCAATTAAAAAACACTTTACTTGGTATAAAAAGCAGCATAAATTCGCAGCCAAATTAACCTGCTTCAAATAATCGCGCCACTATCACACCTAAATCAGCAATTATTTAAACCCTTTTTATCGGAATAATCTAATGGTGGAACTTGCCGCTAATAGTAAATCAAATAATCCTTTAGCCCCTGTTATTGGTTTATCTTTTTTTGCTATTGCTTCGGGCTTTTTAATGAGCCTGATCCCGTTATCACTGAGTGCTTTTAAGTTAAGTATTGATCTTGCGCCTTGGCTTGCCAGCGTCTTTTATTTTGGTTTACTTATTGGCGCGCTGTGTATTGAGCGTGTGGTAGTAAAAATTGGCCACCGTATGGCATTTATCGCATTTTTAATGTTGCTGATCATCAGTGTTATTGCGCAGATCATTTCCCCTACAGCCACAATGTGGTTAATTGCTCGCTTTGTTGCTGGTATTGCTGTTGCGGGAGTATTTGTAGTGGTTGAGTCGTGGTTGTTAATGGCGAATACACCTAAGGCGCGAGCTAAACGCTTAGGTTTATATATGACCTCTTTATATGGTGGCAGCGCTGTGGGGCAATTAGCAATCACACCGCTTGGCACTGAAGGTGCCGTACCGTATTTATTTGTCGTGGCCCTTTTGGCGTTGGCTATTTTAGCTCCATTATTAATTACCACAGGCCAACCTAATGC
This sequence comes from Pseudoalteromonas sp. SiA1, assembly GCF_018732205.1. Classification (NCBI taxonomy): domain Bacteria; kingdom Pseudomonadati; phylum Pseudomonadota; class Gammaproteobacteria; order Alteromonadales; family Pseudoalteromonadaceae; genus Pseudoalteromonas; species Pseudoalteromonas sp. SiA1. The sequence goes on from NZ_CP076084.1 coordinate 1,916,005, forward strand.
TCAGCAATTACAAAAGCTGCCACTTAAAGAGTTAAAAACTCTCAGCCGCCCTGCTATTTTAGGCTGTTTAGTATCAGGATTATTACTAGGACCTATTTACGGGTTATTACCTATTTATATAGCCGCGCAAACTGATCAAGCCCAATATACCGGCTTACTTATGGCGGTGATTATTTTAGGTGGCATGCTGGTGCAACCTTTAGTGAGTTATTTATCAACCCGTATTATAAAAAGCTTACTTATGGCTATTTTTTGTTTTGTTGGTGCTGCCAGCGTAATGGGAATATTAAACGCGCATAGCTTTGGCGGATTAGTTGTAAGTTACTTTGTATTAGGTGCGTGTAGTTTTGCACTTTATCCGATTGCAATTACTTTAGCGTGCGACTCGTTACCTATGGCAAAGATAGTGTCAGCCACTGAAATAATGCTGCTCAGCTACAGTGTTGGCTCTGTATTAGGCCCGTTGTTGGCAACGCATTTTTCTGATGCAAGCCATGGTGTGCTTATTTATTTAGGTGGTTGTTTAATTACCACCTGTATTTATATGCTCATAAAAAGTATGAAAAAAATACCCACAGGTAACACCCCTGTTGCAGGTTAACTAACGCAATAGACCGCTTAAGCTTATTCGTTTGCCACTAAGCGGTTTATACCTGCGCTACCACTTTACTAGCTATGTTTTTTAACTCTTTTAGCTCAATTTGATGCTCGTTTATGAGCTCGTCAACAAAACAGCTGCGGTTGTTGTCATCACTTATGATAAACACCTTGTGTTTAGCACGAGTGAGCGCCACATAAAATAAGCGTCGCTCTTCGCTATGGGCATACAAATCTTTAGCGGGTAAAAGAGCTTCTAACATTGCAGGCGATGGCTTAGTGCTCGGAAATCCAAATTGCCCGCCATGCATACCTAATATAACTACATAATCGGCTTCTTTACCCTTTGAACCATGAAAGGTATCACACTCAATTTGTAATGAAGAAAAGGTGTGCTGCAAGGCGTTAATATCGGCTTTAGTAGGTAACTGAAAGCGATAGCGTGCCAGTAAATACACAACAGCGGGCTTATTTTTGTTGATAGTGTCGAGTAAATGGGCAAGTGCCCCATTATTTAGCTCAGCTATTTTTGTATTTTTGCTTGAGACAACATTCGCTGTTTTTAATACGCTAATAGCGGGCTTTGTCACTTGTGATAACGAGTTAATTTGCTTAGCTAACTGGGCAGGGTTTTTCATGATAAAACATGAAGCAACCTCACTAATTTTATTATTAAAACGAAACGTAACATCCAGTATGGTTTGTGTGGTAAAACCAAAATGTGCGGCAAATTCTGTGGTCAGGCGCATATCAGCACCACTAAAACGGTAAATAGCTTGCCAGTCATCGCCTACTACAAACAATGAGCTTCTAGGCTTACTATCGCGCAGCGCTTTAACCAGCGCCGCACGCGTAGGCGATATATCTTGAAATTCATCAACCATGATATAACGCCAAGATGATATAAACTTTCCTGTATTAACATAATCGAGGGCTTTGAGGATCATATCGTCAAAGTCTATTTCACCTTGAGTATGTAAATAATGGTTATAGTTGGCTAATAATGGCTTTAATAATTTCCAAGCCTGCTGTATCTGCTTTGAATCGTTCTCAAGCGTTATATTTGCTGTTTTATACACGCTAATTAATTGACTAAATAAAGTCGCTAATTTGGTTAAATAACCGCCAGCTTTTATCTCTTTTAGAAGCGCTATATGATTAGGCTTTGCAGTGCTTAATTCAAACCCACTTTTAACGTCATTAAGATTGTTATTTATATAGTTTACCAATGCTTTAGCATACTGTGGCTTAGCATTAGCAAGCGATTCAAAACACCCTTCAACCCATTTTATTTTAGCTTTTTCGTTTTCAGCAAGTTTAGATATTTTAGGCGTTTTTCTCTCAACCTCACTAATAATTGTTAAACCTAAGCTGTGAAAAGTAGCGGTTTTTATAGCCTGTGTATTCAGCTTAGCTTTAATACGTTCGTCCATTTCACTGGCAGCTTGCTTACCATAGGCGAGTAATAAAATATCATCGTAATTAGCTTGCTCACTGTTAACTAAATAGCCCGCTCGCGCAACCATTACACTGGTTTTACCTGTGCCGGCACCTGCTAATACGAGGTTATTATCGTCATCAATAATGCATGCCCGTCTTTGCTTCTCAGTAAGTGGGTTTGCTTCAACGTTATCGAAAAAACCAGCATAACGCTGCAACTGTGTCTGTGTGTATTTATGCTGTAAAAAGCGAGTTAATGGATCGCTCCACTGACTATATTGTTCGAGCAGTTTTATTTGCGTGCTAACAACAGCCAATGCCTCACTCTTTTTTATCCAAGGTAACCAGCGGTTGTATTGTTGTTTAACGCGCTGTTTTATATCTGCCACATAGGATTGACGCAAAAATTGATGATGTGCAAATTGGTTAATATTTTCTAGCAGCTCATTTAATGGTTCAATATTATTATTGACCCATAGCTGATCCGTCTTAGCTTTAAGTATTCGGTGACTGCCATAAGCCCTCATCCACACTCGATACTGCCTAGACTTTGTTGAAAAACGTAGTGTTTGTCCAAAAACCCCATATTCATAACAAATAGGCGAGGTTAAATCGCACCAATTCAGTGTATCTGTGTGCTTTTTGTTGTTAATGACTAAACCTTGTTGATTAATATCAACAGCGAGGTGTTGGGTAAACAGGCGGCCAAATACGCTGGGGAAAATAGAATTCATTAACAGCAGAATTCCTTTATAAAAATGAACCAATTAACGCTATTTTAAGGTAATACGCGCTGTAAGGATAATAAATCTGGCGGTAAAATTTTCAACGCGTTAAAGTAGAACAAAAAACAACCAATCAATTTATCCATTTCCTTGGCATAACTCCCTATTGTGACTAATATTTACTCTACATACAGTGATTTAACAAGGATTGAAACATGCGAATTAACTCAATTAGAACCAAAGTTATTTTACCTATTGCTTTTTTAGCACTGATCCTTGCAGGTTTACTTGTTTCAATTGCATCAATTACTTACATACAAGACAACGCGATGAAAAGGCAAACCGAAACCTTTTTTGAAGCCGTTACCGTTATTTTAAATGCTGACAGAGACATATACCAAGCACGTATTGCACTGGAAAATCTACTCAGTGCCACAGGCGATAATGAGACCAATAAAGCAGAGTTTTTAGAAAACGCTGAACAAGTCAAAGACCGCTTCAACAAATACTTAACGTACTTAAAAGATGAACAAGCACTATTGTCAAAACATGACTCTTTTTCTCGTTTTGAGCCTTTATACAATCAATGGCTAGACCACAGTAAAACGTTAATGGATTCCAGTCACTCACAAGGTAAAATGCAAAGTGATTTGAATCAAACTGAATCTGAATTTTTACAAATACGAGAAATGATGGATCAAGCAGGTGAAGAGCTTCGCATCCATACCAATAAACAGCAGCAAGATAAAGTCGGCTCAGAGTTATTAAGTCGCTATGTAGAAGCAATGGCCGAGGTGCTCAATGCAGATAGAGATATATACCAAGCTCGACTAGCAAAACAAAAAATTGTAAACCAACATGGCGAATTGGCACAAAACCAAAAACTATTTGAAGAAAATGCAGCTCAGGTTATTCGTCGTTTTAATAGTTACCGCAGCTACTTAATTGATGAGCCACAACTGACACAAAAATACGCTAATTTTGATCAACTTTATCAACAGTGGTACGAGAAAGGAAAAGCGTTAGTTTACTCAAGTTCGGCTAATCAAATAGCCTTAATTGATGATAATTTAGCGCAAGCAGATAAAAGCTTTAATGAATTGAGAGAAATACTTGATATAGCGGGCGAAGAAGCGCGAACCTATGCCCGAAAAGTAAAACATGAAGTGCAAGCTAGCATTCAACTTTTTGAAAAAATTGTGTTTGTTATCATTATTATTGCCTTTATTGTTGCTTTAGCTGTGGGTTATTACATCCCTAAAAAACTCACCGACAATATAAATAATATTACTCTACGAATCCAAGAAATTGCCGCTGGTGATGGTGATTTAACGCAAAGAATTAATACTACATCACATGACGAGCTCGGTGAGCTGAGTAATGAGTTTGATAACTTTTTAGCGCACCTGCAGCAAATAATAAAAAACATTCAGCAGCAATCCATTCAACTAGGTACTGTGACCGGCGATCTTAATAATGTCTCTGATACCGCGATGGACGTGACCCAGCAACTTGCTAATGCGTCTGACTCTATTGTAAGCGCTGGTCATGAAATGGATATGGCAAACCAGCAAATGGCTGAGCTGGCTAAAAATACCGCCCACGAAGCTGATATTTCTAGCGAGCAGGTACAGCAAGGAGTTCAAGCCATTGATGTATCGAGTAAAGCAATTGAAGATTTAATCAATGATATTCAATCGGCTTTATCTAATTCTATTGAATTAGAAAGCAGCTCAACCGATATTACGTCTGTACTTGAGGTCATTAGAAATATTGCCGAACAAACTAACTTATTAGCGTTAAATGCCGCGATTGAGGCTGCCAGAGCTGGCGAGCAAGGCCGAGGGTTTGCCGTTGTCGCTGATGAGGTTAGAACGTTGGCTACTCGCACACAACAAAGCACCGATGAAATAGATACAATGATCCAACGCTTAAATAACAATGTAAAAGCGTCATCAGATTCTATTAAAAACAGTCAAACAAATGCTAATGCCACACTCAGTAATTTTGATGCCGTTATTAGTATTTTTAGCAACCTAACTCACGCCTTTGAAAAAGTGCAGCAAATGTCGGCCGAAACCGCACAAGCAACACAAGAACAATCCCATGTAGCAAACGAGATTAATAGAAATTTGGTATCGTTAAAAGAACAGTCAGCACAAATGAAACAAATCTCTGAGCAAACAACATTGCAGTCAAAAAATGTATCAGCGCTTTACAAGCAAATGAAATCGCAAGTAGATAGCTTTAAGGTATAGTGCTGTATGTTTTTAAAACAATGGCGCAGTGTTTACTGCGCCATTAAGATAAACCCAACTAAGCCGAATAGCCTAGGCTAGTGTATCAATAATAATTATTTCACACTCTGTTGCTGCAGTTAGCGTGATAAAATCAGCATGAGTGACCTCAGCACCATCCCCTTTGTTCATGGTAATTACACTGTTTTTGTCATCTACAGTAAATGCACCATCAGATGCAAGTACATAAGCTTGATGATCAATACGCTGAGTGATGGTGGTACCTTTTGCAAGCTTTCCACCATAAATGCGTGCTTGTTGATTGATAAATAAGGTGTTACCCGCATCTTCTGCATAACCCGACACTAAAAGCGTAAGCTCGTTAGCTACGTCGGTCGGAAATTTTTTACTTTCCCAACGCGGCGGCACATCTTGTTTATTACTTTGAATCCAAATTTGATAAAAAGTAAGTGGCTCATTGGTACGATTATACTCAGAATGCACAATACCTGTGCCTGCACTCATTACCTGCACTTCACCTTGCTCGGTTATGCCTTTATTACCCATACTATCTTGATGAGTAATGGCACCACTGCGTATGAAACTAATAATTTCCATATTTTTGTGTGGATGCGCTCCAAATCCCATTTCAGGTGCAACCCAATCATCATTAACAACGCGTAGTGTACCAAAGCCCATACGTGTCGGATTATAGTAATGTGCAAAACTAAAATGATGTTTAGATTTAAGCCAACCGTGATCGGCACTGCCTAAACTATTCTTTGGATAATGATTGATCATGGTCTTTCCTCAAAAAGAATAAACATTAATTAATATGGACGTTCACGGTCGTGTGGAGCATCAAAATGATGCTTTGCACCCAGCGGTACTATTTGTGTTGGATTAATCGTTAAGTGGCTTACATAGTAATGCACCTTTGTGTACTCTAAATCGACTGTTTCTTTAACACCCGGTACTTGGTACAGCTCGTTAACGTAATTGCTAATATGGTGAAACTCGCTTAATTTTTGACGGTTACACTTAAAATGCCCGTGATACACCGCATCAAAGCGAATGAGGGTTGTAAATAAACGCCAATCAGCTTCTGTAATAACATCACCAACGAGATAGCGCTGCTTAGCTAAACGCGCTTCTAGCCAGTCTAAACTATCAAATAGTGCGGTGTAAGCCTCGTTGTAAGCTTCTTGTGTAGTAGCAAAACCGGCTTTATATACGCCATTATTAATGGTGTTATAGACACGGTTATTCACGGCTTCAATTTCTTCACGAAGTGGCTCTGGATAATAATCATCAGTATTGCCAGTGAGCTCATTAAACGCACTATTAAGCATACGAATAATCTCTATTGATTCATTATTTACAATAGTTTGCGTTTTTTTATCCCATAAAATCGGCACAGTAACCCGCCCTTCATAACTAGGATCGGCTTTTAAATACAATTGATAGGCGTAATCTAAGTTATAAAGTGGATCGCCCTGCTCGCCAAATTCCCAGCCGTTTTCCATCATGGGAGCTTCAACAATACTCATAGAAATAATGTCTTCGAGCTGCTTTAATTTACGAAAAATAATCGTTCTGTGCGCCCAAGGGCACGCTAGCGATACATATAAATGATAACGCCCCGCCTCAGGGGTAAATTTGCTTTGTGGCGCTGATGAAATAGTATCCCTAAAACGGCTGTCTTGGCGTACAAATTTACCGTCGCTTTTTTCGGTGTCGTACCATTTATCGACCCATTCACCGTTAACAAGTAATCCCATGTCCGCCTCCTAAGTATGTAGAATGTGCCAACCTTACGCAGATTGGCAGCTTAAAGTTCAATCAGTTATATGATCAGCTTATTGGTTTAATTTGTTATGAATTTTTCCATCAAGGGATAGCTTTCCAGCTCCTTGAATAAATAAGGCCAAGGTAATTGCCAACAACGATAAACCAAACTCGTAACCGTTGTTGCTCATAAATAAGCCGTTATCTATATGTACGGTAAAAATAGCAACCACCATAGTGATAGCCAGTACAAAACTCGCAGGACGCACCAGCAAACCAACGATGAGTAGTAACCCACCAAAAAATTCAGCGCCACCCGCCATTAATGCCATTAAATAGCCCGGTGCTAAGCCAATCGACTCCATCCATTGCCCTGTGCCTTCCAAGCCATAGCCACCAAACCACGCAAACAGTTTTTGTGCCCCATGAGCGCTAAACACTAATCCTGCAATAAGCCTTAATGGTAGTGTTGCAAAAGACTGTTCAGTTTTTGTGATGACAGCTGTGATATTTTTAATCGTCATAATGTTTACCTGTATTGTTTCTGTTGATTATGCAGCTATTGTATAAGTTGAATTAAAATTAAATAACTCCTATTATTTGCTTTATATGTTCAAATATTTTGAACAGTTAATATTTGGTATGATGATGAATACACCCCCCATTAGCATAGAAGCTTTACTGGTATTAGACGCCATTGAGCATCGTGGCAGTTATGCAGCCGCTGCAGAGCAACTTAATAAAGTGCCATCAGCCCTGTCGTATATTGTTAATAAACTTGAAGAGCAATTAAATGTAACTTTGTTTCAGCGCCAAGGTCGGCGAGCAGTTTTAACCCCCGCAGGTAAACATTTACTGAGCGAGGGGCGTAAAGTGCTCAATGCTATAAATAATTTATCGGAGCAAACACAAACCATAGCTAATGGCTGGGAGCCTAGAATGCGGATTGCTTGTGACTCAATTATTGACGTAACTAATGTTTTTGCTGCTTTGCAACAATTTTTAATTGAACATAAAAGCATTGAAATTGATGTAAAAGAAGAGGTCATGAGCGGTACATGGGAGGCGTTAATAGAAGACAATGTTGACTTAGTGATTGGTGCACCCGCCCCCGTGCCTGCTCAAAAAGGGATCAGGGCAGTGAAAATAACGGATATTCAAAATGTACTTGTGGTTCACCCAACCCACCCTTTAGCAAAAGAGCAAAAACCCATCAAGCCTAGTGAGCTTGGTCAATACACCACAGTGATAGTTCATGACTCTGCAAAACAAAGTATTCCGTGGTCAGCTAATTTAATCGAAGGTAGTCAACGTTTTTATGTAAGCTCCGTAAAACAAAAAATTACCGCTATTTTATCGGGAATCGGGATTGGTTATTTACCAGTAAACCTTATTGCTGAACATATTAAAGCTAAAAAACTTCATGTTGTGGAGCTCATTGAACCACGTCCTATTCAAGACTTATACCTTGCATGGAAAATAACCAACAAAGGTAAAGGATTAAAAAAATTGACTCAACTTTTAATCGACAATAATTTACAGACATGAAATAAGCCAACTACATAAATGCAAAAGCCCATGCTAACTAAATTAGCATGGGCTTTTTTAATCACTAATAGATTTTATAGAGCAAGATCTTGCTTAGCACGTGTTAAATTGTGCGACACTAACTCGTTACCTGATATTTGCTGTGCTTCGTAAAAGTCAGATAACGCTGCGGTTTCGTTTTTAGCCATTAAACGGCCAACACCGCGGTTACTTAAAGCAAATGAAGTCAGCTCACGTACTTTAAAACGTGGGCCTGTACTTTGCTGTAATAATGTAATTGCTTTTGAACAAATTTCTTCAGCTTGGCTGTAGTTTTTTGATTTTACATTTAATGCGCAACTGTTAAATGCAACTTCGAATTCTTGTGGGGCTGTTGCAGCCTCTTCAATAACCATTAACTTGTAGTCACTTTGATCAGCCATTACAGCAGCTGAGCAAGTTAATAAAGAGCCAAGAGCGATGGTTTTGATAAGTGAGCGTTTCATGATTAGTTTCCTATTTGGTTAGTCGTGCTTGTTGCCGACAACTAAACTTTAGAGTGTTTACTTAATCTCGACAAACGATTAAAAACAAACCAATAAGTGAAAAAAACTAACCTATAGACTTTAGTCTAATTAAACTGAGCATATTCGTTTTAATAAAAGCGACAAATAACCGCTCGTTTAACTAGGCTGCAAACCAGGCATGATTATTTACTGATTTAAGTAATCAATAACTTCTTCTTGTAAATCAATATATTCATCTTCAGACATATTTAACTTTTTAAGTATAAACGGTTCAAGGCGCTCCCAATCTTTAATTTTTTCATCACGTAAAATACTATTTACTATGCTTTCAGAGAGCTTTAACACACAAAAACAGAGCTGTTGATTAGGATCGGATGTGTCCTCAAGTAAACTTAAATCATGATGGCGTAGAATAAGCTGGCAAATATCTCTTGGTAAATGCCAACTCGATGCTAAGTAATAGCCGATAATGGCATGATTAGCGCCATAAACACGATCTTCAATATCAACTAAACTTTCTTTACTGCTTCTATTTGAACCATGCAGCACATTGACGTAGTCGTCATATTTAATCGCCATCGGAACTATGCCGCAATCATGAAATAAACCGAGAGTGTATAAGTATTCAACTGGAATTTTATTTTTTACTCGCTGCCCAACAATCATGTTTACATTAGCAATTTCAGACGCGTTATCCCAAAAACGCTCTAAACTAATACAACATGTTTTTTGTAAAAACATTTGCTTTAATTTAAGCGCAGGAATAAGTGCTTCTATGCCATTCCAACCTAAAAACATGATGGCTTGTTTTATGTCAGCAATGCTTCGCACTAAGCCGTAAGCGGGTGAATTAACAATTTTTAAAATAGCAGACGATATGGCCACATCTTTAGCAACGATATCTGCAGCAGCCATTAAAGACGGCTCATTTTGACGTGCTAATCTATCAAGATCATCTAAAATTTGCGGTTTTGGGGGAATAATAAAGTTTTTGTTTACATCAGATAATACCTGCTCATTAACGACAAACATCGATGTCTAGCCTCCAGCTAAGCTATATGGATTATTTATTTAATTCCATTTGAACTTTTATACTAGAAGTTGATTAGAGATTTATCAATTTGTAGGTGCTGAAATTGGTAGGGTAAAAATAATTTTTAAAACGACGGCAGCACACGCCCGGTATATAGACGTGTGCTTTGAATATTAGCTTAGAAGTAATAGCCAATATTAATGTTGAAGCGACGCTCAGTTTCGCTGCTATCGCCCGCTAATGAACCGCCAACAAACGGCATGTTTTTACCATGAACTAAATCAAAGTAAGTAAATAAGCCACCTGCAGCTACTGAAAAGCCTGTTACGTTCATCCACGTATCTTTGCTGTTGTCTGATTTGTCGTAAATAGCGCTGTAGTCATTATAAAACTGTAAGTTTGTTACTGCGCCCCATTGCACCGGCACACTGTATGCTACGTTTGCACTCGACATAGTTGCTTCCGCTGCCATGCTATCGTAAAACGAGTAAGCGCCTACAGCAATACGGTTTACGTTATCAATATCGTAGTTATATTCACCGTGTTGAAGTTGCAAGTTCCAAGGGCCCATATTACTGTTTAAGTGAAGCGCCCATGCGTTATAGTCACCTGCGCGGTCAACACCATCATGCAAGCCACCAGCAAGCGCTGACACACCAATTTCAGTTTTACCACCCTCATGCTCTATGTGGTAGCCGTAACGACCTGAGAACGTATTATATTCGCCAATTGGATTGGTCGGCTCAGCGTAAACACCATCACCAGCTTCTCTAAAACCAACAATATCGTATGAGTAGCGATCGCTGCGGTTATCTACATAACCATCAACACCACCTAATTCATCATTTTTGAAAAAGCCTAAATCAAGCTGCCAGTTATCGGCAATTTTACGCTTAAATAACACCCCTAAATCGTGGTCGTCTTCAAGGCCAACGTAATAGTTAGTGCTGAAAAAGTAGTTATGTGAATTGTAAGGCCAGTTACCAAAAGGAACCTGAGTAATACCTGCTTGAACTTGCCAATCATCAGCAAAATCGTAAGCAGCATAGGCGTATTTAACAGCTGTCATGTAATCAAAAAAACGAATTTCAGCGTTTAGTTTTACATCACCCACATCGCCTGAGAAATTTAGACGAAAAATATCAAAGTCAAAATCGCCGCCGCGATTTTTATTATCGTCATCATACGAAGTATGGCTGTAGTTGGTTCGAACAGCACCACCAACTTTAATTCCCTGAGGCTTGTGTTCATGTTTAGCTACTTTAACTTCAGCTGTATCTTCTTTCACTTCAATGGTGCGTTCGATTGTCTTTTCACTTTTTTGCTCTGCTTTCGCAAGTTGCTTTTGCAGCATTTCCACTTGTTTTTGTAAGCTGCTTAATTGCTGCTTTACTTTATCAAGATCTGTATCTGCATGTGCCGGATGTGAAAAAACAACCATAGCCACTGCTAGTGCTAAAGGTTTCATAGGTGTCATAATTTGTCCTTGCTTGCCTTGTTGATATTATTAACTCGAACTTGGTCAGCGTGAGCTAAGTACCTGCTTGATTTTACATGTTGTTTTACAATGATAACGTATTTTTACAACTCTTCAATTACACCTTGTGATTTTGCGCAACACAACAGCAACACACAAACTACTTTTTAGCAGGGTAAGCATGACAATTAATCATCATTTTAATAAATGAAAGCAGCAGCTTGCAAAATTAAAGCTTAAAAAAATAGTAGGATGATCATGTACCTATTTTTAATGTGTTATTATTTAAAAATCATATTTAAAACAGCCAGTTTGTTGCTACATATATAAATTAAGGACTCTCCAAAAATGAAAAATAACGATACCTTTAACACAATTGCTACGTTAATTTTTAAGCATCTTTATAATAACTTTCCAAGCCCAAGCCAGTTAGATCCTGAACAATTAATTAGCGATGCCTCAGATCATCAAGGTGAGCAAATAAAAGGAACAATTGCGTTTCTTCTTCATGAGGAATATATATTTTCGACGCCCAGCGCCACTTTTTTGCTAACCGAAAAAGGCTTTAGCCACGCTTTGTGCCCTAAGTTTTAAACTCACCACTTACAAAGCGATACCACAAAAAAAGCCCTAGCAATTAAAGCTAGGGCTTTATAATGATTTTTAACGTTTATTTTTTCTCTTTTTCTAAACGCTTCTTAAGGCTCAATGCCGCGTCGGCCGCCAGTAAGCGCATAAATTCAGAACCATTATTTTGCTCACCCTGCCCTGCACCTATAACAATTTCAGGCACTAAGCGACTGTTACCTAAGCTATTAAATAAAGCCGTTTGAATTTTAACTTCTGCTTTAAGTGTTTCATCAAATACATACTTAGGATCAAGCGCTGCTGATTTTGCGCGTAAACGTGCTTCAGCTAAAACGTCCATACCTAATGCTTCTAAGCGTTGCTGTTTTAAAATTTCTTCTTGCTCTTTTGCAAGCTCCGCTTTAACAGCTACACGTTGCTGAGCAGAAATAATCGCATTCGCTTTTATTCGTTCTGCATCAATTTGCTCTTTAATTTTTAGCTTTTCAGACTCAGCTCTTTGCTTTGCAATCGCTTGTTCGCCTAATGCCACTTCAGTACGTGCTTGTTGCTCTGCTTTTTTAAGGTTTTGTCTTGCCAGCGCTTCATCAGCAGCCGCTTGTTTTTGCGCCTCTAAACGTGCATTTACTTTATTTTCGTAATCAATATCAATAATACTCGCATCAACGACTGTGATCCCATAAGAGCCTAAAATAGGCGCATTACGTAGCGGATTACCTTCATCATCCATTTTAATATTAATAGTAACGCGCTGTTGCTTACTTAAGTTACTTAAATCATCTGTTTTATCACGCTCACCGGTACTAATAATTTGCTCAGTAACAAAAATACCATTAGTCAGTTGATCAGAAAAATCCTGGCTTAACTGGCCATTACCACCTGAATAATGTTGTTCAACCGACATCATACGAGCCGACGCTTTTACATTTTCAGTGGTCGCACGCATTAAAAGGTTAGAAATTAGGGTTTCTTGAGAGCCAAATTCTTCATGAATTTTTAATAAACCACGCAAAGCGCCCGACTCACTAGCGGGTACGTTGCCAGGTAATCTAAAGCGGGAAACACCTCGTGCTCCACCAGTCGTGGTATCTAAGAATCGAATAGGAATTAACGGAACAATAGCACTGGCTGTTGCACTGCTATCGCCGGTAAAGTTAATTGAAATAACTTTTTTATAGGCTGATGTCGTGCCAAATGCTTTTAAGTAAGGGCCCGCTTGATTTATTACCGTTAAATTACCGGTAAAAGCTGACTGATGAACTAGCCGTTCATCGGCTTCATTCCATGAAATAACCTGCGAAGTTAATGTTGCAATCACTGCTAACACCACAACAACGGATGTTAGTAAAATCACATTACGACGGCCAAAACGTGCCATAAATGAGGTATTTTTTGCCTCAGCGACTGCTTGTTGCTCGCTATCCATTTTTAGTACTCTCCATGTTTAGTTTCTTTTTAACAAAATACGTAATTTCTTGTTCGCTTAAATGCGCACAAAAACTACCCGATCGATGCAAATCTATAAATGTTGCAAGGATCTCTTGTTTGCCTTTAATTGTTTTTTCCTGGTTTTCTTGGGTTTGGTTTTTCTCGCTAAGTTGAGCAATAAGATCATCAATGATGGTGTCTTTATCAAATAACACATTATATTCTTTTGACTTTCTTACTCGGCTCTTACGTATATTGCTGTAAATCACATAAAGCGCCACACACAAAATAATAACAAGCGTACTTAACCCAATAATATAAAAAATCATAACGTCTGCTTATATTAATTGAATAATTAACCCCAACAACAAATGTAACGACTAGGTCACAAATGTTAAGCCGATAATTTTACAGAATAACGACCCAAATAACAGAATTAAAACTTGGCTTGTGTATATTTTTGTAAACTAAAAATTAATCAGTGCGATTAAGTAACCTGACTAGCTGGGTGATCACCATTTCTGGCTCATCATTTTGTGGATAGTGGTAACTTTCACTGGTTAGCACTATCTCACCTTGAGGAAAAGCATTAGCCCAGTTTAAATGCAGTTCTCCCCACATTTCACGCCCTTTATCAGTAAAAAATAACACCGATGGATTTTCATATTTTTTAACTGAGGCAATAACCGTCACGGGAATATCTGCTATTTGTGGATAATCGGGCAAAGGTCGCTTCGACCAAAAGTCTAAATACTGATTCGACATGCCGTTTTTCATATCATCACGTTTTATAGCGGCAATTTCTTTTTCAGCGCGCGGTAAATCAATCTTACGCATAATATCAACATCATGCTCTGAGGCGGGTTCAATTAACATTAACGCTTTAATGTTATGAGGGTAGCTTGCTGCAAATACCCTTGCGATATAAGCACCATAAGAATGCGCCACATAAATCACAGGTTCTTCAATTTTTAACGCTTTAAGTAATAGTAAAGCTTCAGCAGCATACTCCTCAGAGCTATAGTTTTTCTTTATTTGCGCTGAGCCGCCATTGCCAATTCGAGAATAGCGAATTACTTTTGCATGCTTGATAAGCGAGTTATAAATGGGATCCCAATCACTCAGCCCTGCAGAGCCACCCGCCTCGAGTAAAACAGTGTGTTTACCACTACCCGCCATTTCATATTCAATATCAAAGCCATTTACTTTAACTTTTGCAAGCTCCGCAAAGGCACTAGTAGATACAAGAAATGAGTAAATTAGGACAATGTTTATTTTTATTTGCATATGATTAGAGAAAGTTGGTAGTTTACTTAACCCATTGATGAAAGGATTAGAAAAAGGTGAACATTAAATTTGATGGCCACCAATTTTGGTAGCCATCACAAACCTTTTGTGTGTGCCTTTCGGCCAACCCTAAGAGTATATCTCGGGCGGATTCCCACAATGGGAAAGCAGAACTAGGGTGCTATTAAACGACACTACTTCATACTAGGTTCTGGTTAACAGTACATTGATTAGTATGTAGGATTCAACTGTTTTTTCATTAATAAATTCCAGATATCTACTTTATCCCAATTAGAAAACCAGTAACGACTAGTCGAATAATCTATTATTATTTTTAACTCTTTTTCTAAAGACACTATTTCTTTTGGAAGTTTCACTTTTACTCTTGATAGTTTATCTTTAAGTTCAGAATTGCAAATAACACTTTTTAAATAGATGACTTTTCTTTCACAGGTAATGAATGGGCAACTAAGATAATCTAAAAGCATATGTATAAGTTCTGCGGATTTAAAACCTAAGTCCTGCATGATCTTCGTCATATAATCTTCAGCTTGTATCGTCATGGATGGAATATAGTGAGATAACGATTTATTTTTCCCAGCAATATGCATCAAACATATGAAATCAAAATAATTATAATCTTTTAGCCCAATAAGCCTCCTGAAGCTATTATCAGGTAACCTTTCTTGTATATTTTCTGCTATGTATTCAAGAGTCAAAGCTAAATTATAAACTTCAATTTTCATGCCCTCTTGATATTCACGATCCATTTGTAATATTTTTAATTGTAGGTAGTGGGAAAGCTTATCTCGGAAGTAGTGAGAATAAATTAAAGATTTCCTACTAGAAAAGTCATGTAGAGTTATTATCAGCTGACAAAATGAGAAAGAAGTCGAAGTTCTTCTGTCTAGAGAATAGAAATACAAGATAATATCAAAATAAGAAGCAAAATATTCGAAATCACTATTGGTTATCTGTAAAGGTTGAAATTCATACTTATCAATCATCGAATAAACTAGTTTACTAAGTGATTTCTGTATGTAAGCTGTGACATCTAGCAACTCAACATTCACATCTTTTATGACAGACTTTACATCTCGGATGAATTGGGTAACAACATTCTCCCTCTTAATCCTCTTCATAGAGGGTAGCCTAATAAACTTTTCATCGTTGGGCTTAAGTTCTGTGATCTTAATATTAACTGATTTTATTAATTCTCTGACTTTATCAATAGCAATATCTTTAGATGTATAGAAAGGCCTTTCCTGAAAAACTCTCTTACTTTTGTTTATTGATAGCTTGTAATAATAAAGCATATCAATAATTTTTCTTTCGATTATATCTAACTTACTAATATTATTAGCAAATAGGAAGTAATCATCAACATACCTTCTTATCTCGTAATCTACTCCACAGATGATATCCAACTTCTCTAAGGCCTTGTAAATTTCCGAGTCTATTCCTTGAAATATAACCTCACTAAAAATTCTTGAAAATTCGGGGCCAGTTATAATACCGTTTGTTTCATTATAATTAGTCTTGGACATTAAACTATCAAACTCATTTTCGAAAGTTTTTAGGTTTTTATTTGTATTATTTTTGGCGAATCGTTTATTTTTAACAGACCAGCATATTGAATGTGTATAGATAGAGTCGAAACATGTTTGTACATCAAGTTTTAAAAGGTATTTAAATTTCTCCTCTAAGTATAAAAACTCTTTGGAGCTTGTAAAAAAATTTATATGTTGAAACTTTTTATATGAATAGTATGAATTTTGATACTGGTTTTCTTCTAAATCAAGCTCTACAGAATTTGATTTCAAATGCTCTT
Organism: Pseudoalteromonas sp. SiA1; assembly: GCF_018732205.1. NCBI lineage: Bacteria > Pseudomonadati > Pseudomonadota > Gammaproteobacteria > Alteromonadales > Pseudoalteromonadaceae > Pseudoalteromonas > Pseudoalteromonas sp. SiA1. The sequence goes on from NZ_CP076084.1 coordinate 1,932,490, forward strand.
CTGTATAAATGTACTCGCTTGTATAATACCTTGATGCTTTTTTTGATGGATGTCTTATAGAAAACTCACTAATTGAACATGAGTTTAGTATTCTTGATGAAAAAGCCTCATAAAAAGAAGCTATATCTATTTGTAAAGACGGGTGAATTAAAGATAGTACCCTATATGAATTAACATCTTTGTCTATTTTAAAACTAAAAGGAATCGAATAGTCCGACTGCTTTTGTTCAATGAGTCCAACTAGAAAACTAGGTATATTTTCTTTTTCTTTGTAATTTTTATAGAAACCAGTATTGGAGAAAAGCAAAGGTGTTTCAAAAGGTGTTACTTCTGTTGCTAGCACTCTCAAAGTATCATCTTGATTTATTTTATTGAGCATTAGTCCAACACCTTTTTATTAATTTAATATCCTCAAATGAATATATCGGTTTACTTAAAAAAGCACTTTTAAATGAAAGGTTTTTGACAAAATTCAGCTTCTTCTTTTCAATTTTTTCGACTTTAATTAGCTGTCTTATTCTAGATTTTTTTGAATATAAAATACTTCTATAGAACCTATCAATTTCTTTCAGAGATAAGGAGTTAGTAATATCTATATACTTATAACTGTGGTACAGACCCAAATTAAAACTTCTTCCATTTTTGAATTCAACTCTTCGATTACCGGTGATGAATTTTAACCTTTTTAGAAGCAACTCTTCATTTCGATCTTCACCAAAGGATAAAAGCGACTTAACAAGCCTACCTTTTATTTTTTTTACTTTATTCTCTGATATATCTATTTTACTTAATTTAGATTTGTTCGCTTCGAAACTATAGCCTAAATAATTAAATGTTTTTAAAGTGTCGTCATTTAATGAAATCTCTTGGAATTTTTCATTTTTACTATGGAAAACCAGCCCTGAAGGTAACAATTTAGTTAGCTTTTCTTGGATATTAATAATTTCATCGAAACTAAAAATTATTATGTCATCCACAAATCTTGCATAAAAATACACACCTTCTATTTTTTTAACATTTTTATCGAAATCTTCTAAAAAATACTCTGCTAAACTCCCACTTAAGGTAGTCCCTCTTCCTATACCTTCGAACCCATAATCCTCCACACTATTTAGGTAGAGTAAAATCAATTTTTTTGAGTTTGGCGATAGCCTTAAATCACTAAAAACTTTATTGTAAATTACCTCTGGATGGATTGATTCGTAAAATTTTTTTATATCAAGCCTGTAAATAAATTTACTAGTTTTTTCTCTAAGTAGTTGAATCAATGTTCTTAATATTAAATCTTTATCTGATTGTTGGGTATTAGCTGTTGTTTTTAACATTTCAGACAAATAATTTAATAATAAATATGTGCCTGGCTCTTCAACTGAAATTACTTTCTTTCCATTTAACGATAATTCATTGACTTCGCTCATAAAATTGCCATCATATTTAAGCAAATTTACAGCACTTTGCACGTTTAACTTCTTCACACCTCTGCTTTTAGCAAGACTATTTAGTTTGTCCTCATTAATATATTCAAATTCCATTTAAATCCCCCATAAATTTACATATAAGACACATAACTCACACGAACTAAATTATCTAATAAATAATATTTAATACTTATAGCAAACAACATATTATTTTTTAACCACATAATGCCATACCATTTAATTTCATACACCTATAAACTCCCTCGCCCATATGCCATAATCTAAATAATTCATAAATTTAGTAACTTGGCGGTATATAAACCGTTTCAAGCTAACTTAAAGGGTTTTTAAATGGCTTATCAAGAGCAAAACCAAGCAACTATTTACTGGCACGACTACGAGACCTGGGGGGCAAGCCCACAAAAGGATAAGCCGAGCCAATTTGCAGGTGTGCGCACCGATCTTGATTTAAATATTATTGGCGAGCCGCTTATTGAGTACTGTAAGCCGCAAGCGGATTATTTACCCCATCCTGAGGCGTGTCTAATTACTGGTATTACCCCACAAGTGGCGATGCAAAAAGGCTTAGTTGAGGCTGAGTTTATTGCTAAAATTCATGCCGAATTTAGCGTGCCTAATACCTGTGTGGCTGGTTATAACAGTATTCGCTTTGATGATGAAGTAAGCCGATATAGCTTTTATCGTAACTTTTACGACCCATATGAGCGTGAATATAAAAACAATAACAGCCGTTGGGATATTATAGATTTAGTGCGCGCCTGCTATGCACTTCGCCCTGAGGGTATTGAATGGCCGTTAAAAGAAGATGGCAGCCCAAGTTTTAAACTTGAGCATTTAACTGTCGCTAATGGTATTGAACATGCCGCTGCGCACGATGCATTAAGTGATGTAACGGCTACCATTGCACTGGCTAAATTAATAAAAGAAAAGCAGCCTAAGCTGTATCACTTCTTTTTTAGTTTGCGCAATAAAAAAGCCCTTGCTGAATTGGTGGACGTGTTTAACATGACGCCATTAGTGCATACATCGTCGCGTATTCCAGCAACCCAGGGTTGTACCACGTGGGTGGCACCTATGAGCTTTCATCCTGTTAATAAAAACGCGGTTATTTGTTTTGATTTAACCCAAAACCCACAGGTATTACTTGATTTAAATGTAGAAGAGTTACGCAAGCGTTTATACACCAAACGTATAGATTTAGCAGAGGGTGATTTACCCGTAGGTTTAAAGCTGGTGCATTTAAACAAGTGCCCTATTTTAGCACCAGCTAAAACACTACTGCCTGAAAACGCTGCTCGCTTGGGTATTGACCGAGAGCAATGCTTGACTAATTTAGCCATTTTAAAAGCCAATACCGAGCTTCGCGATAAAGTCACTGAGGTATTTAATGAGCAAGGCGATTACAGCGCCACCACGAACGTGGATTACTTATTATATGATGGCTTTACTAGCCATGCTGATAAAGCCAAATTTGCGATTATTCGTGATGCAAAACCTGAAGACTTGGCAAGTTTAAAGCTTGAATTTGAAGATCCTAAATTTAATACTTTGTTGTTTAGATACCGCGCCCGTAACTGGCCACAAACGCTAAACCAACAAGAGCTTGATCAATGGCGTCAATATTGTCAAAGCAAGTTAATGCATGGCGAAGATCAACCCTCAATCAGCGCACAAGATTTTATGATCACCCTTGAAAACCTAGCGCATGAGCATGATGACAGTGAAAAAAATCTTACAATTTTAAAAGCACTGTATAACTACGCGCAAAGCATGTAATTTGCTTTAGTGTATATAACCCATGAAAAACGCGACCCTTTAGCAAAAAGTGTCGCGTTTTTTGTTACTAGGTAAAAAACCAAAAAACTATCTCAACAAGAGAGGTAAATGAGAAAACATAAAACCTACAGTTATTTTTATGTATATCACTTCCTCTAAAAGCGCAGCACCTCTTACCCTTTTTGTGAAAAGTTTACTTTTACCAATTACATTACTTTTTATGCAGTGCTTCAATACGCGCTAGTAAACTTGATGTGTCGTACCTGCCGCCGCCAAGAGCCTGTACATCGGCGTAATATTGATCAACCGTGGCGGTCATTGGCAGCGTTGCACCGTTATTTTTAGCTTCATCGAGTGCAATACCTAAATCTTTACGCATCCAATCTACAGCAAAACCAAACTCGTACTCGCCTGCCCACATTGTTTTGTAGCGGTTTTCCATTTGCCACGAACCAGCTGCGCCTTTAGAAATGGTTTCTATTACTTTTTCGCCATCAAGCCCTGCTTGTTTAGCAAAATGTAAGCCCTCAGCTAAGCCTTGTACCACACCAGCAATACAAATTTGGTTGACCATTTTACATAATTGTCCAGATCCAACTTCCCCTAATAACTGGCTAAAACGGCTAAACGCCGCCATGATAGGTTGCGCTTTAGCAAATACCGCTTCGTTGCCACCAGCCATTACGGTTAATACCCCGTTTTCAGCACCTGCTTGACCGCCCGATACTGGCGCATCAATAAAGTCGATATGCTGTAAAGCCGCTTTTGCCGCAACTTCACGCGCTACCTCAGCAGAAGTAGTTGTGTGATCGATTAAAATCGTGTTTTTGTCCATACCAGCTAAAACGCCATCATCGCCGTATACCACTGACCGTAAGTCGTCGTCATTGCCAACACACATAAATACCATATCGGCACCACTTGCAGCTTCACGCGGGGTAGGTGCAAAACTACCGTTAAAATCTTCAACCCATTTTTGTGCTTTAGCTGCTGTGCGGTTATAAACACATACGCTGTGCCCCGCTTTTGCTAGATGCCCTGCCATTGGGTAACCCATTACGCCTAAACCTATAAATGCAATTTTTACTGACATAAAAATGACCTATTTAACTGATAACTTAGAAACATAAGCTCGATTATGTCAATCGGCCGCTAAAAAAGCGAATGAAAGTCTTTTAAAATTTCCCTAATACGGAAATTAGGTAGGTAATCTATGGATAGTATTTATCAATTTAACGCACCACTTTGTAATAACGATGATTTTTCTTTGAGTCAGCTAAAAGGAAAAACGGTTCTTATTGTTAATACCGCCAGTAAATGTCATTTTTCTGCGCAATTATGCGCGCTAGAAAAGCTATATCAACAATACAAAAACGATGGGTTTACTATTTTAGCCTTTCCGTGTAATCAATTTGATAAAAATGAGCCATTAGAGGGAATGGCCATTAAAGACTATTATCAAAAACATTTTTCAATTAATTTTGAGGTGTTTAATAAGGTCATGGTAAATGGCCCAGATACGCATCCACTGTTTAGTTATTTAAAGTCTCATACACGAGGTATTGCACAAAACCGAGCAATAAAATGGAACTTCACTAAGTTTTTAGTTAATGCACAAGGGCAGCTGGTTGCTCGCTATGCACCGCGAACTAAACCGGAGTCATTACATAATGTAATAACAAGCTGCTTAGAATCAGTGCCCGTTATAAAACCGACGACCGCTCGTTTAGGAGTCCGTTCGGCTGCATTAAAATAATCCTGTCGTAATTAAAACAACAAGAGTGAAGCATCTATAGTAAGAATAGTTTATGGTAATAAAATAATTGATTACTTGGAGCTAGTTAATGGATATTGCTTTTTTTAGTGCTCAGAAATATGAGCGCCCTTTTTTTGAGCAAAGTTTAAATGGCTTTTCTAACATCACTATTACTTACTTTGAGCAAAGTTTATCGGCGCAGACGGCAATATTAGCTAAAAACTTTAACGCTGTGTGCGTATTTGTAAACGATACAGTAGATAAAGCAGTGATTGAGCAACTTGCCACATTGGGTGTTAGCGCTATTTTATTACGCTGTGCGGGGTTTAATAACGTTGACTTGCCTGTTGCCAAACAGCATAACCTCAGCGTATTACGCGTACCCGCTTACAGCCCTGAGGCAGTAGCTGAACATTGTGTTGCCCTTATGCTCACCCTCAGCCGTAAAACACACAAAGCTTATAACCGCGTGCGCGAAGACAACTTTGATTTAAATGGCTTACTCGGGTTTAACTTACATAACAAGACCATAGGGATTATAGGCTGCGGAAAAATAGGCTTGGCACTGTGTAACATTTTAAATGGTTTTGGCGCTAACGTTTTAGTGTGCGACCCTTTTGCAAAACCAGGCAATTACACTATTACCGATTTAAATACCCTACTTGCCCAAAGCGATATAATTTCACTGCACTGCCCGCTGAGCGAAGATACGCATCATTTAATCGATGACGCTGCATTTAATAAAATGAAAACCGGCGTCATGCTCATTAATACTTCTCGCGGTGCGCTGGTAAACAGCCAAGCGTGTATTAAAGCACTTAAATCACAAAAACTGGGGTACTTAGGGCTTGATGTGTACGAACAAGAATCAGAACTGTTTTTTAAAAACCACAGTGACGAAATAAATCAAGACGATATATTCTCTCGTTTAGTGAGTTTTAGAAACGTGTTAATAACAGGGCATCAAGGCTTTTTTACTCAAGAAGCTCTAACCGAAATCGCTAATATAACATTACAAAATGCATTTGAGGTTACTCAAGGAAATAGCTTAACAAACGAAGTGCTATAGCGCGGCTAAACAAAAAGCAAAAAAGCGAACAAAATATAGTGTTCGCTTTTTTGTTATCAATAACACATGAGTTATTAACGCGTTCTAGCCAAACGCAACGTTTGCAAATACTAAGGTCATTAGCACTGGGCAGACAAAACGAATGTACTGAGCAAACCAATAATGTGCACCAGAACTTGCTTGATGAAGCTTATTACCACGTTGCCATAGCCAGCCTACCGTTATAAAGTAAAACAGCCCCATTAACGGCAATTGGTATTGAGTAAATACCATAATCACTAAACCAAATAACCAATCAAAGTTTAAAATAATGGTACTGGCACAAACAAATACAATTGCACTGACTGCCCATGTTGCTTTGGTTCTATCTACACTGTGGTTTTCAACCAAAAATGCCACAGGGATCTCAGTTGATGAAATAGTTGAGGTAACTGAAGCTATCGACATCAATACAAAAAATAATAAGCCAACCAATAAACCAATTTCACCCATAGTGCCAAATAGCTCAGGTAATATGGCAAAAATAAGTTGTCCCTCACCAATTAATTTACCGTTATTAAATACTTCAACGCCATTGTACTGGGCAACATAAATAGCCGGAATTATTAATAAGCCCGCCAAAAACGCCACGCTGGTATCAAGTAGCGCAACACTTGCGGTTAATTTTGGTAAGTTAGCTCCGGGTTTTAAATATGAGCCGTAAATCATCATACAGCCTACCCCAAGCGACAACGAAAAGAACGCTTGCCCCATTGCGGCAATAATTAAATCAGGGTCGAGTATTTTACTAAAGTCAGGCACTAAATAAGCAGCAAACCCTTCGCTTGCGCCATCTAACGTTGCAATATAAATAATAAGCCCAATAAGGAGAACAAGTAAAAGCGGCATTAAACGGCGTGACCAGGTTTCTATTCCCGACTTCACCCCTTTTAAAATAATACTGGCGGTTAAAATAAGCATAAGCGGCGTAAAAATAAAATTACGTAACATAGAGTCGCTATGTAAAAACTCACTCAAGCTATGCAAGCCAAAAAAGCTACTTATAGGCTCTATAGCGTAGGAAAGCATCCAACCGGCCACAATAGAGTAAAAACTTAACATAACGATGGCACCGGCAAGGCCAATATAGCCTGCTGCGGCTCCCACTTTAGGGGCGTGATCTTGCCATGCTTGGCTTAGCGCTTTAACAGGGTTAGCTTGGGCTTTGTAACCTAAATACAGCTCGGTGTATAAAGCAGGTAACGCCAGCAAAAAAATAACGATAAAGTAAACCAGTAAAAATGCGCCGCCACCATGATTAGCAGCCTGCGTAGGAAAACCCCATATATTACCTAAACCTACGGCTGCACCGGCTGCTGCCAATACAAAACCTAGTCGACTTTGAAAACCATCACGCACTTGTGCCATACACCTACAAATCTGTTATTATTTTAACGAATGCGAATTAAACCATATTTAAGAGCCACTGAGTAATAAAAATGTACTTAGCGCTCACAACAACTAACAACCGCTCACAAACTATCCAGCTTTGGGTAATAAATATGTAATCGGTCGTCATTTATAACGAGCAATGATGAGTGTAACTTACTTTGAAAACCAGCTAGAAATCACGCCCGCTTTAGCAAATAACAGCCATTGCATTGCGTTGCTTAACGCGACCACCCTCAATGTGGGTGAATTTGATTTACCCCACTATTTAAGCCCTTTTGAGCTCAATGTTATTAATCGGCGTAAAAATCCACAGGCTAAACAAGAATATTTAGCCACACGTTTAGTGCTTAAATACCTAGTAAAATCCGCTTGTTCTTCTTATGCATCATTAAAGCTGTGTGATATTAGTTCTGAATTTAACCCCGATAACAGTAAATTAGAATTACATATTAAAAATACAACAGGCGTGATCAGTTGCTGTATTTCTCATTCTCATGGTTTTGTAGGTGCAGCGTTAAATGTAGCATCAACTCAATTTGGCTTTGATATTGAAAAAATTAGTTTAAAGCGCCCTTTTAATAAACTCGCTAAACACTTTTACCACCCAGCCGAAGTGAGCTTAATAACCGATACAGATAACATAACAACTCAAGCACATCATTTCTTTAGGATTTGGACATTAAAAGAAGCGCTGGCTAAAGCCACCACCCGCCCTATTGCTCAGCTATTAAGCCCTAATGTGTTTAACGAACTTAATAACGCCCAGCTTACAGCCTGCAGCAATACCGTGGTTGGAGCACATAACGACATGTTTGATATTAGCGTTGTGGCAAAAAAAAGCACCGACTGGCGGTGCTCAATAATGACTATTAACGATTTACGCAGCGCAATCACTTTCTAGTAATCGACTATGAATCGCTTGAACCACTGCATCAGACTCGCTTTGCTCAACTAAAAAGCACAGGTTGTGTTTACTCGCACCATGGCAAATGAGTCTAATATTAAAGTCACTTAATACTTTCATTAAATTCATTTCATGTTGGCGCAAAACAATTTCAGAGCCAATTAACGCTACCAGCGTTAAATTGTTTTCAACCGATACATGGCAAAATTCAGCGAGTTTATCTAAGCACTCTTGATCTAGCTCTGGGCGTGATGCATTAGGCGCATTATCAAGGGTAATTGCTACACTAATTTCAGAGGTGGTAACCAAATCTACCGAAATATTACACTCACTTAAAATAGTAAATATACGCGCTAAAAAGCCACTGGCTAACAGCATTTCTGGGCTTTTAAGGGTTAATAATATTTGATTTTTACGTTGTGTTACCGCACGAATACCAGGTAGCTGCGATTTTTCACGTTCAATCCACGTACCGCCAAGTTCTGGCTCTGTGCTTGAGCCAACAAACACATTAATATGGCTGCGACTGGCAGGTAAAATAGTTGCCGGGTGCAATACTTTAGCGCCAAAGGTCGCCATTTCTGCTGCTTCATCAAAACTTAAACGCGCAATAGGAGTGGCTTTTACACACAAACGAGGATCGGTGCTAAAAATACCCACTACGTCAGTCCAAATATGCACACTTTTAGCGTTAATAGCCTCAGCAAGCAGTGCAGCGCTATAATCTGAGCCGCCTCGACCGAGCGTGGTCGTTAAATTGTTTGCATCGCTACCAATAAACCCTTGGGTCACAATAACGCTATCATCAAGCAGCGGAATTAAATGTGTTTGAGCGGCTTGCGCTGTGGCGGCCACATTTGGTGTTGCTTTACCAAATTGGCTATCGGTTTTAAGCACCTGGCGCACATCAAAACGAGTGGCATTTAAACCCTTTAACCTTAGTACTTGGGTAAATAAGTACGACGATAAACGCTCGCCAAAGCTAAGTAGCTCATCGAACTGCTGCTCAGTATTGAGTGTTTGTGCCGCCAACGTTTGAAATGCATCAAGCGTTTGATTAAACCCAAGGGCTAAATCCTCATCTAACGACAGGTCATTTAAAATAGCCTGCTGAATCGCAAGGACACCATCAATATGCTGTTGGCGTTTAGTGGCTTCAATACCCGCTTTGCAAAGCTCCACTAAATGATTGGTCACTCCGGCACTGGCGCTTACTGCAACAATACGTACATTTTTATCGTTTACGATAATTTCGCTACAACGGCTCATCGCCTCAAAGTTAGCAACGCTGGTGCCACCAAATTTGGCAACAATGTAATCTGATTTTGTGCACTGTGAACTTTGTGGCACTGGTTGGGTAGTCATTTCGTCTCCTTTCGCGGCATCCAAACCGCAATAAAACAAGAAGAACTTGGCAGGAAATAAAGATAAGAAAAATCTACTGCCAGAAGCTCTCCACCTAAATTGGTGACAGTTTTGAGGATTCAGCCCCATAAACCGAAAAACAATGGTAACGACCCATTATTTTCCTCGGCGAGTACTTCCCTCCTTAATGATCGCAGGCTGTCGTTGCCTCACATTAAGTACCTAAGTATCGCACCTCTTCTGAATGTATTATTAACCTGTGGCTAATAAAACAAAACCGCACTAAGAGTGCGGCTTTGAAAGTTATCGTTTAGACGTCTAGCTGTCAAGTCGTTTTACTATAAAATCAAATAAAACTACCCATTAAGTAAGAGCCCGCATAACCAAAGGTGTAACACAGTAATAAATACAGCGATAAGCGAAGGTAACTTGCAAACGTCAGCTCTTTTACCTTACTCATGGCTATAATACCGGCCGCCGAGCCAATGATTAGCATAGAGCCACCTACACCGGTTGCATACGTAAACGACAACCAATGCTGTTGACTCATTACAATGTCGGCTTTTAATAACGCTGCCGTTAGTGGCACGTTATCAACACCTGCAGATAAAATACCCATTAAGTAGTTTGCGTACTCTGGCGCCATTACCGTATACAAATTAGTAAATTGGCTCAGTACCCCAACTTCTTTTAACGCACCAACAAGCAGTAACACACCCACGAAAAACAATAAGGTGTCGTACTCTATGTCGCGTATAAAATCGATCATATCTTTGTTGATGTCTTTTTTGCGCATTAAAAATTGCGCGACTAAAAACATAATAGATAAACCCAATAAAAAAGTAAGCAGAGGCGGTACACTGTATAAAACACTCAATGTAAGCGTAGCAATAACCGTAGTGAAGAAAATAACCGCAATGGTTATGTCGGTTTTTTCAATACGTTTAAATTTAGTTTTTTTAAACTCGAGTTGCTTATTCATGCCAATTGATAACAAAGTAGCCAGTAATAATACACTTAGTAACGCAGGCACAATTAACAGTAATAAATTGCTAATTGTTACTTTACCATCAAGGAAAATCATAAGTGTGGTTACATCACCCGTGATAAGTGATACACCACCGGAGTTTACAGCAAATACAATAAGCGTGGCGTACTTAACTAACTTTTTGGCTTCAAGTTTTAATGACATAATCACTGCCAGTGATATTAGCGTGGCCGTAACGTTGTCTGAAATAGATGAAAATAAAAACGCAAAACACCCCACCAAAAACATCAGCTTTCGCTCACTAATGCTGGTTGGCATAATCCGATTCACAACATTTTCGATAAGTCCTTTAGAGTTTAAATAGGCGACAAAGGTCATTGCGGCCATTAAAAACAGCCATAAAGAAGCAATTTCTAAAATATTGTGGTCTAGGAGGGTTTGAATCGTTTCGGGGCTTTGCCCATTAAGAGGAAAAATAAAGGAGATAATCCAGCAAAGTGTACCAAAAAATAACGTCGTTTTGGCTTTGTTAACGTGGATCACATCCTCAATAACGATAAGCAAGAATGCAATCGCTATCAGCGTCAGGATAATCGAGGAAACCATGATATTAAACAACCTTCGGGGTTAAGTAAAAATTGAAACCATGTAAAAAATATACCCACAAACTCTATGTGCCTATATTCGGCGCGGATACTATCACTAAGCGGGTGTAAAAACTATTATTAAATCGTCGCAAAAACGAATACCATATAAGTTCGAGAAATATAAAATAACGAATACTAGGAAGTTGCAACGCCTTATGATCCCAGCTAAAAAGCTACTTAATACCCTAAATGAACACTGGGGTGTATTAGAGCTATTATTTAAGCGCTTTAAAATGGCCGACTTTAGTATTAAAGATCTTCAAAATGCCATTAAGCAAAAGCAACCCACGTGGAATAATGAGCGTATTTATAAAGAAACCAACCGGTTATTAAATCAAGAAATTATTATTCCGCTGGCTAAATCGTCACAACTGGAAATTAACCGCGCCATTGCCGATTTTGCCACCTTTTTACTGCAAGAAGAACATTTAGGCTTAGCACAAGAAATAAGTGTATTGGTTGATGATTTGGCCCGTTTAGGTAATCGGCTATCTAATGCCGGTGAAATGGAAGATTTTGATGATTTACGCCGCTTTAGCCGTATTATGGATGATCGGGTGCGTAAAATAATCAAACTGTTTTTACACAACGAAAACGCCATTTTAAATATTGTTGAGCAAGCCAAATCTAATAATGCAGTGCAGTCGCTACAAAAACGCTATAAAGCCGTGATAGAAGCGTTTGATGAGTATATAGAACCCATGCTGGAAATGGTGGATATTAGAGGCGACTTTCATGCCTGTTTTACTTTAATTGAGCAACAAATTAGCACCCAAATAGAACATATTGAACGTTCAGGCAAAGCGTACAACGATAAACGCATGCTTGAGCAATTGCGTACCCGAATTCTAGAAATGCACTTAGTTGGCCGGATAAGCTTACGTAAAAGTGCCGATATGCTTATGCCACTGCGTGAAGAGTTGCGCCGTAATAACCTTGTTACCCGCCAAGTAGCAAAAGTATTAGGGCTAATACGTAAAAATGGGGTAGATAATATGCTCAGCGCCGTGCAGCCACATTTTGTAAGCGATGCGCAAAAGTATTCATTGGGTCAACAGCGCCATATAGTAGCCTACATGGCAAGCCTGGCTGAATTTGAGCATCATGAATATCAGCTACCAGAGCAAAACGATGTGCCTGCGTTTGTCACGCCAAACATTCCTGACTATCACGATGTAAAAGCGCAGTTTGCAAAACGCTTCAAAAAGCAGCGTAAAAAACCACAGCCTCTGCTGCAATTTTTAGACGAAAGCTACCCAGAGCTTGAAGCCGATGAAATGCTGTTTTTATATCAAAAGCTAGTGAGCGATACCACCCTACACATTAGCCAAAGCGATAAAAAAGCCCGCGTTAACATTGCAGGCCAGCACTTTTCTTTGTACCCCTTTAATTCAGAGCCTCAGGCTGATAAAGCCGAGCACGAGTAATGACCATGACACAGATAAACTTAAATGAGCTTTCTCACTTACAAGCCATTAATAAAAAATTAGTCGCGGGTTACCACATTTGCGAACAAGACACGGTAATGTGGCAAGAGCTTGACCAACAAATTGAAGCCTACAGCGCCTTATTCACAGCATTAGGCCATGATTTAAAGCACGACAGTCGTGGCTTTTATTATTTTGCTAGCGATGAAAGCACCCCCAATATGGGCAAAATATCGCGCGCGATAGCGCTCACTATTTATATTTTAATCGAACACTTTGCCAACACAGGTAAAGACCCAATGCGTGCATTATTTGATGAGCCAAACGATTTAGAGCTAATGCAAACCTTGGTACAACTTAATAAACATTTATTTGATCAGCTTGAAATATTCTCGGGTTCTGATTTACGCAAAGATGTGTATTTACGCATGGTACGTTTAGGCCTTGCCCGCGAAGTGGAAGGCGGCTTTATGCTACAGGCGCCAATTCATCGCTATATTGATGCCTTAATGGAAGTAAATGAAGAAACCTTTTTAGGAGAGGACGAGGAATGAAAAACTTATACGGACTGAGTAAACTCGCCCTACTTAATACTGCAGGCTATGCAAAGTGTGTGATCCCACTTGATAAAAGTAGCTCGATTTGTGCGCCTAACAACACAGGTAAAAGCTCAGTTATTAATGCACTGCAATTTCCGCTAATTAACGATTTACGCCTTACCGAGTGGGATGGCCACGATTTAGATGAAACCCGTAAGTTTTATTTTTCATCAGATCAATCGTACATTTTATTGCAAGCCGATTTACCCCATGGCTCAGTTGTCATTGGCGTAGCAGGCTTAGGTAAAATTGCCGGTTATGCACACCAATACTTTTGCTATCAAGGCAAACTTGATTTAGCCCAGTACACCCAAGGCAATACCATTATTAAGTTTACCAAGCTGTTTAATCACTTAAAGCAGCAAGGTTACAACCCGATAGAGCTTAAAGCGCAAGAGTTAAACGCCCTACTTACTGGCGGTGCAACGCAATTTGATGGTGAGATCAATTTAAAAATGATCCCCCTTAACAACGTTCAAGACTCTGCAATATACAAAGAAATCTTTCGTCGTATTCTTAATTTACATAAATTAGGCGCAAACGACGTTAAGCGCTTTATGTTACGTGTGTTTGAACGCCACATGTCAAATTCAAAGGTCGACTTTTACGAAGTATGGCGCCGGTCGTTTGATAAAGTAAACCGCGCAAAACGTGAATTAAAAGCCCTTGAGTCAATGCAAGAGCCCATAGCCGCCCTCGAATCTATGCTTGAAAACCAAACCGTTCTTAAAGGTAAACTGGCCGCTTATGCACCAAAAATTGACCAAGCACTGATTGATTTTGATACGTATCAGGAAGAGCAACTAAGCGAGCTCAACATCGCTCTTGAAGATATTGAGCACGAAAAACACGAGTTTGAACAAAAACAAAGCCTATACGTTCAACAATCGCGCGATATAGAGCGCAAACAAACCCAAATTGAACAGTGGTTTTTAGATTACAACGCTCTTAAAAGTGAGTTTGAGCTGGTTAATAAAGCCACGCTCAAAACCAGCTTAACGCAGTTAAAAAATGACTACGAGTCGTTGTCACACTCAATAACGAGTGCACAAGGTCAAAGCCTGCACACCCTTGATTACCGCATTGGCGAAACACAAAAACAAATTAAAAGCTTAAAGTTACAACTTAAAAACTTAGAATTTAATTTATTCACTCGTATGCGTGAAGACTTATCACTGAAAGAAGTTGAAGAAATATCGCGACTATTAAACCCCGATCTTCTCTCCTTTGCTACCACCAGCAATGGCGATATCACTATTGATGATGACGATGCTTTCGGCGAATTTTTAGCGCAGCTTAGTGAAAACGTAAAAGGCGGTGTACTCACCCTGCCCGGTGCCAGTATTAAGCTTAAAAAACTCTCGCCTGTGCAAATGCAAAGCGGCGAAAACAAAGAGCAACTGAGTGCTCAATTAACCGCACTTGAGCAATCATTAAAAGAGTTTAAACAACAGCGCGAAGTGGCCGCCAATGTTGCAGATAAGCAAAAAGAAAAAGACGCGCTATACGATGAGCTTATGAGTGCTGAAAGTGCACTTAAACGCTTAGAGCAATTTGAAGTGATGCAACAATCGGTTGACGCCCAAGCAATGCTAAAAGAGCAGCTTTTAGCCGAACGCGAACAAGTTGACGACTACCTACAAGATATTCAAAAAAACAGTGGCTCAATTGCTGATAGACGCTCGTTAATTAAATCAAAACAAGCGCAAATTAATCGTCAAACAGAGCGCCTGCGCCAAGTTAAAACCGAGCGTATTGACCACACGTTAGATTTATACAGTGGTAAAGTGACACCTTACATGATTGATATAAAAATCGATTTTGATAATTTAAGCGATTTAATTCACCACTTTAACAAAGACTGCCAAGAGCTACGTAATTTCGATATAAATGTACGTAATACTTATATGCATATTTACAATGCAGGTATTACCAAATTCGATAACGAAAACGATGAGTTTAGTAAATACCAAAAACTTATTAGCGCGTTTCATAACATTGATAACGAGCGCGATGCCGTTGAGCGCCAAGGTCGCGTTGCCCTCACCGAAGTGGCCGCCACGATTAAAGGCTTACGTGAAGATTTAGACCGCCTACGCCGTGAAATGAATAGCTTTAATAAAGGCATAAGCCAGCACCGCATTTCAAACCTGCAAGCGTTTAAAATTAATATTATCCCGCGAAAAATGTTGGTAGATAGCATTGATACCATTATCAGTACATCTAACCAAATTGAACAAGGCGATACCCTGGATTTACTCAGCCAAGAGCCGTACAGCGAAAGTGCGGTAAACGACGCAAAAGATCATTTAATTAAACTCGCCTCAGACAAAGCAGGCCTGACCCTTACCGATTTATTTGATATTCGTTTTGAAGTGGTTAACCGCGCGGGCGAAACCGAGCACTTTGAAAAAATAGATTCGGCTGGTTCAAATGGTACGCGTATCACCATTAAGCTATTATGTGGCATGTTGTTTATTCGTTACTTATTAAGCGATCAGGAACAAAACTTATACCGTATACCTATTTACATAGATGAAGCGGCTGATATCGATCCGCAAAACCAAAAAGCAATTATAGAAACCGCCCTGAGCTTTGGCTTTGTGCCAATATTTGCTTCGGTTAAACCGCAAATAAGTTGTGATTATATTGTGCCAATTCGTTCAGTAAAAGACGGCGCACAAAACTGGGTAGATGAAAAAGATTGGATTGAGGTTGAACATAAAGCCTCTCTACTGGACTAAGAGTTAATTGGCTATTCATCTTAGCCAGTTACACTTATTTTTAGATTTTAAATTACCCTCGCCCATGGTAGTTTAAACAAACGCACTTTATTGGAGCAAACGGTATGAAACATATATTTATTGTCGCAGCACTGGCGCTACTTACCGCCTGTACACAAACGCCCGATTGGGATTACGATAAATCAGCAAACTTTAGTAACTACAAAACGTTTGCTTGGGTAGAAAACGCGAGCCTAACTAAAGACACGAATAACTACCAAATCAGTGGCCTTATGGAAAAACGCGTTCGCAATGCGGTAAACAACCAACTAAGCCAACAGTTAGGTATGCAATTGGTTGACGTAGCGCAAGCTGATGTACTTGTTAATTACCATGCAAGTGTTGATAAAGAGCTAGAAGTAGATACCTTTAATGTAGGCTACGGTGCACGTTGGGGTTACTGGGGCACAGGCTTTAACCACGATGTAAGCGCACGTGAGTATGAAGTAGGCACGTTAGTTATCGATATTATTGATCGTGAGTCAAACCAATTAATTTGGCGTGGTGCTAAAGATGGTCGTTTAAAGAAAAAACAAACACCATCACAACGTGAAGCCGCTATTAAAGAAACGGTTGCCAATATTTTAAGCAACTTCCCGCCTAAAGCGCAGCAATAAATTTTAATTAATATTTAAAAGCCCGTATGTTCGCGGGCTTTTTTATGGCTTAAAAACTGTTTGCCTATAATGTAATAAGTTGCGCATTAACAAGGTGATAGCTCAATGCTATAGTTACCATGTTACAGGGATAAAGCTTAATCAATAAGATGTTTAGTAAACCTAGTGTTTAAAGTTGTGAGGTAAATTAAAGGATTAAAATGAAAGAAACATGCCCAAATTGTAAAAGTAATTTTGCAGCTAAAGATATAAAAAATATTAACAAAAATAGTATTTTTATTGAAAAACAATGCCCTTCTTGTCAAACATGGTTTTGTTTGAATAAAACACTAACGATTATAAAAATTATTGGTATTTTTTTATTGTTAATAACCAGCCTATTAAATATCTTCAATATTAAGAGTGAATACAGTCTGGTTTTTTCAAGCATTGGCTTAGTAGGCATACTAATGGCAATCATTATTACTTTTTTTGGCCAAAATGAAGCAATCAAAAAATAAAAAGAAACCAAAAGTAAAATATGTAGATATAAGTAATACGAGAATGCTATTGAATCAAATCGCATTCTCTTTAGTCTTTTGGGCTTTAGGCCTTTTATCTATTTTATTTGCGATAAAGTTTATACATGATGGCTATATTCTGACCCCAACAGATTACCGGGTCGAATCTGACGTTTATTTCTTTTCAGCGTCGCCGTTTACTTATCTATTTTACCTTTTTCTTTATTTAGGAACTGGGATCTACTTTTTAGCTGTGCCCTACCTTTTTAGAGATATGTTCCCTCGAAAAAAGAAAAAGCCTAATAAATCTAAAAAAAAGCATAAACGAGGTAACAGCTAATTTTAGCTTTATTAGTTACCAGCCTTTTTTATTTAAATACGCATCAATGAAGTTGTTATTTATACTTGTGTAATAAATCAAGTGGGATATGGCAATAATCATCAGGGTGATTGGTTAAACGCTCTTGATGCTCGGGATCGCTAGGGACATAATTAGTCAATGGCGCTACTTGTACCGCTATTTTTTCAGCATCATCACGCTGGCTAATATAGTCTCTGGCGATGTTTAAATGATTACTGTCTTGGCTAAAAATGGCGGTGCGGTATTTTTCGCCTACATCGTTACCTTGTTTATTGATACTGTATGGGTCAATAATCTCAAAAAAATAGCCGATTAATTCATTTAAGGTCACTCCTTGAATATCAAAGGTTACTTTCACGCATTCGGCATAGCCATCGTATTCACCTTGTGTTGTGTTACTAGTGCCATTGGCACGCCCCGCCTCAGTAGTCACTACTCCAGGTAAATACTTCATAAATTCTTGCACGCCCCATAAGCAACCACCAGCAAAATAAAGTGTGTGCTGATTTAATGAATGGCTCGGTTGTTGTGTTTGCATAATAAAGTGACCAATGTAAATAATTTATAGGATGCAGAGTTACTATTTTGTAACGCTAGGTTTGATTATCAAATGCAGTTTTTTATCATTAATGTACAATAGCGCCCAAAATCACCCTAGCTTAGTGAGCTTACCTTATCATGTGATAAAAAGTGATAGGTATTTAATTGTTAGCGCCATTGCATAAAATGAGAATAATGATATGAATCGTGCCCCGCACCTTATTATACCGGCTGTACTAGCCAGTATTTCGACTGTTGCTTATGCAGAACAGAGTAAAGAAACAGCAACCATAGAACAAATAACAATTGAAGCGTCTCCCACTGCCAATACCTTACCCGTTGGTACATTTGATTCACCTATTTCAAATTTAGAGTACGACCCGCGTGTTGACTTGCAATCACGCAATATGGCTGAAGCACAAGCTGATGTAACGATACGCGGGGGTATTTTTGAAAATACCGGCTTTAGAGTCGGCAGTACAACTCTACTCGACCCGCAGTCTGGTCACTACTTTGCAGAAATTCCTATTGCACCACAAATGCTAACGGGTGCCAGCGTATTAACCGGAGCCGATAACGCACTTTATGGCATGAATAGCTCGGTAGGTACTGTGTCGTTTGCTTGGAAACCAATAACAACCGGTGGCAGTGTCTCTTTGGGCGCAGGCTCAAATGACTTTAACCTACAAACAATTCATGCAGGTGTGAGTACTCCAATTGAAGCAAACGCTAATTGGCGTATTGGTTTTGAAGGTGAATATTCGCACTCACAAAGTGATGGTTCAATTGATTTTGGCGATCATGACTTTACCCGTACTTCTGGAAGAGTGCAGTTAACTGGGAGCGATTCACAAACTGATTTATTTTACGGCTTACAAGAAAAGTTTTTTGGTTGGCCAAACCTTTATACCCCCTTTGGTGTAAATGAAACCGAAGACTTAGAAACCCAATTATGGATGCTCAACCATAAGCAAGCCTATGCTACCAACAGTGAATTTGAAGTATCGGCTTATTACCGCAAGCATAACGACCATTATGTTTATTCAAGAGAAAACCCAAGCGCGTTCCAAGCATTTCATGAAACACAAGTAAAATCATTGGCTATTTCAGGTCGTCATGCGCAAACAAAGTCAGTTGCGGTTAATTACTCGGCGCAATATATAGAAGACAGTATTGACTCCACCACCCTTGAAAATAACTTTACTTCACGTAACTACTTTAAGCTTAGTGTATTACCAGAATACACAACAGCACTAGCAAGCAACCAGCAACTAACGGTGCGTTTAGGGGCTGCATTTGATAACACCAGTCGTGATGACTCTGAGCTATCATTGATTGGTGATGTTAGTTTAAATACCCATAATAACGATGGCACTGAGCGTACATTGTATTTGTCGTATGCTGAGGCAAGCCAAGTAGCAGGCTACACCGCCATTGGTGGCAGCGAGACTGGTGGGTTGTTCAGAAGTAACGCTAATCTTGAGCGCGAAACCACTAAAAATTTAGAGCTGGGCTTATTGCTTGAGCAACAAAGCTGGCAGCTTAATTCCGCACTTTTTTATCGTAAAGATAACAACCTAACCGATTGGACATTTAGCTTTGATTCAAGCTCAGCGCGATTTGCACAGCCGGTTGATATTGACACCACAGGCCTTGAGTTTTTAGCCACTAAACAATTTAATAATACAGAAATTGTTGCCAGCTATACCTACTTACATAAAACAGAAACCTATGGCGCTGAAAATGTTGATGCTAGCTTTTATGCCTTAAATTTTCCTGATCATCGTGTAACGCTCGGTGCAATTTGGAACCCGACGGATAAGTTAGAGTTTCGAGTAGATAATGAATGGCGTAAACAGCATAAAAATGCCCTTCGCCGTTCAGATGACGAGGCACTATTTACTCAGCTGACGTTAAAAATAACCCCAGCTACACTGCAAAATTTCTTTATTACTTTAGCAGCGGATAATTTGTGGGATGAATCGTTTGAAGAAATCCCAGGCACGCCGGGTCGCGGTGAGCAATATACGCTGAGCGCCACGTATAGCTGGTAACAATTTAGCTCAGCGAGGGTGTATCCCACGCTGAGCGTGTTTTTTAAATTGAAATAATAAACAGACTAGCAACAAGCTGACTTAAAAATTTCATACCGCAGCTCGCCCTACTTTACGTACTCTAAAAGCCCAGCGCCTCTTCGCCCTCTTTGTACATTTATCATTAAAACCGTATGAACAAAGAGAATTGAATGAGAAGAAAATGAGAAAAACACGACTCACTAAACCAAGTGACTTTGTGTCTAAGTCACTTACTCTTAAAGCGCAGTGTCTCTTTGCACTCTCTCAGTACTACTTTTAGAAAGACAAAGTAAGTGACTACACTTTTCAAGCGTATAAATTGTAAATATATGTGTATTTAATACAATAAATTAGGTTAATTGCTCTAATTCTGTAATTAACGTTAATGCGTGTTCATTGGTTGTCCCGCATACATCTAAAGTGGCGCTAAAATCACTACACACTTTAGGGCGCGACTCATCACCAAATAGCTTACATAAATTACGCTCATCCAGCTGAATACAACGTTCTCCGGCCTTTTTACCATTTGGCATACCCGGTATTGGCGAGCTAATACTTGGTGCAATACAACATGCTCCACAGCCTAAACGGCACGCCATTGATTGTGTTTTCATTATAACCTCAGTAATAAATTTTAATTATATTGTTGCTGCTTTGCATACAAACAGAGCGATTTGTTCTATTTGTAACCGCATTATGCAATGACTTGTTACATCTTCAAACACACTGTAAACACTTTATTGCGTATCATTAGTTCATCAGCACAATTTATGAAGGAATGCCCTGTGGCGACTAAAAAACAAATAATACTCCCTATCGCGGTCCTTGTTGGTGGCATCGCCCTTGCAGCGGGCTTTTCAGCAATGAAAAAACCACCAGAAGAAAAACCAGAACAAGATACTCGCCCATTGGTTGCAGCACAACCTATTCACCTTGATGCAATCACTCTCGATGTTAAATCGTACGGTATTGTGCAACCTAAAGACCGCACTGAGCTGATTGCTCAGGTAAGTGGCCAAGTTATTTCTGTTGCAGGGCAATTTGTTGAAGGTGCCTTCGTAAAGCAAGGAGATATTTTAGCACGAATTGACCCAAATGATTACGAAGCTGATTTAATTGAAGCTGAGGCTGGGCTCGCCCAAGCAAGTTCAGCGCTTGAGATAGAACGTGCTCAAGCGCATGTTGCTAAAGCTGAATGGGAACGCATTAAAGCAGACTCAAGTGATATCACCGCCTCTGCGCTTTATTTACGTAAACCGCAATTAGCAGAGAAAATGGCGCGTTATCGCTCAGCACAAGCAAGTGTAAAACGTGCTAAACGTAATTTAGAACGCACTTATATTAAAGCCCCCTACGATGCAATTATAAACGCGCGTAGCATTAGTTTGGGTTCTGTTGTAAATCCAGGTAATAGCTTTGGCTCACTCAGCGCCACTTCGGTCGCTGAAGTACGTTTACCGGTTGCCGATAAAGAGCTTCAATACTTAAATAATGGCGGTATTGGTGCAACAGTGTTATTTAGTGCGCAGTTCGCGGGCAAAGAAACCACATGGCAGGCTAAAGTGGTACGCAGTGAAGGGGTGATAGATCAAAAAAGCCGTATGAGCTACTTAGTGGCACAATTACCAACCCCATATGCTAACAAAACTCAACCATTGCGTTTTGGCTCCTATGTTAACGCTAGCATAGAAGGTCGTGCAGTTAATAACGCCATTGTTGTGCCACATCATTTAGTCAAAGAAAATAAAATTGCGATATTAAATGACGATTTAACCCTGTCGTTTAAAACTCTCAATATTATACGTGAACAAAATGGCATGGTGATCGCAGACCAAGGGCTTAATGAAGGTGAACAGCTAATTACTTCTGCCCTTGAATACCCTACCGAGGGAATGGCGGTAAAAATTGAAGACGTTGTAACAACCCCAGACGTTACTCAACTTGCATTGAAACAGGAGTAACTTATGTCTACACGTGAAAAAGGCCTAATTGCATGGTTTGCGCGCAACCCTGTTGCAGCAAATCTATTGATGATATTTATACTTATTGGTGGCATTTTAACGGCGTTTACTATTCGCAAACAAATGTTTCCACAATTTGAAAGTAACTGGATCAGTGTCTCCGCGGTATACCCTGGCGCAGCCCCGCAAGAGGTTGAGGAGGGCATTACCATAAAAGTCGAGGAGAACCTTGAGGGTATAGAGGGAATAAAGCGCCTTATCACCTACTCCAATAGAGGCTCTTCACAAGCGTGGATTGAAATAGAAGAGCAGTTTGACCCGCAAGAAGTACTCGATGAAATTAAAGTACAAGTAGATTCAATTAATACGTTTCCTGCGGGTATGGAGCGCCCTATTGTTCGTCGCGATAAATACGAACAAGAAGTAATGATACTTGCGCTTTACGGTGACATGAGTAACTACCAACTTAAAGAGCTCGGAAACGATATAAAAGACGAGCTTCAGGCACTGCCTAATATTAATTTAGTTAACTTTAATGGTGGCCTTAATTACGAAATTGGTATTGAAGTAAGCCCAGACAAACTGCGTGCTTATGGATTAACGTTTAGAGATATTGCCAGTGCAGTGCAAAGCTTTTCTGCCAATATGTCAGCTGGGCAAATTCGCTCTGAAAATGGCTATATTTCAATGCGCGTTGAAAAACAAGCCTACCGTGGTAGCGAGTTTGCAAAACTACCACTGATCACCCTTGCCGATGGCGCGCAAGTTTATTTAGGTGACGTTGCCACCATAAATGATGGCTTTGAAGAAGGCCTGCAATACTCAAAATACAATGGTAAAAACTCATTGTCGTTTGAAGTAAACGCCTCTAAAGATCAAGATATTACCGATGTTGCTAAAGTACTTAAAACCTATATGGCTGAAAAAGAATCGCAACTGCCTGCAGGTGTTAAGCTCTCTCCTATTGTTGATTTAACTTACTACCTCGAAGGTCGCCTCGATATGATGGTCGACAATATGATTTGGGGTGGCTTATTAGTTATGTTGGTATTAGCGCTGTTTTTACCATTACGTTTAGCTTTTTGGGTAATGATGGGTTTACCTGTGTCATTTTTAGGTGCCTTTTTGTTTATGCCAATTGGCTTTTTAGATGTCACCATTAATTTAGCCTCGTTATTTGCCTTTATACTGGTGCTTGGGATAGTGGTTGATGACGCCATTGTTGTGGGCGAATCTGCTAGTGCTGAAATAGAAAAACACGGCCATACACTCGATAACGTAGTACGCGGCGTAAAGCGCGTGGCAATGCCAGCCACATTTGGCGTACTTACCACTATTGCGGCATTTTTACCGCAAACTCTTGCCACAGGCCCTGGTGCGGCTTTTTCTAAAGCCATTGGTGGGGTGATTATTTTATGTTTAATTTTCTCACTGATTGAATCAAAACTTATTTTACCAGCACATATTGCAGCAATGAAAGACCGTAAACCAAATCCAAAAAACCCGCTTCACCGTGCACGTAAAGTAATGGATAACGGCCTAAAAAGTTTTGTTGATAACTACTACACCCCGTTTGTTGGTCGCTGCATTCATTATCGCTATACCGTAATTGTCGGTTTTATGTGTTTACTGATTGTCAGTGCGGGAATGTTTGCCGGTGGTTTAGTTAAATTTGTGCCTAATCCTAAAATACCGCACGATTTTCCTCGCATTGATATAGAAATGAACTTAGCGTCTTCTGAGCAAGCAACGCTTGAGACAGCTAAAAAAGTAGAGCAGCTAATACTGAGCGTTGATAACCAGCTCAAAGAGCAATACGGTAAACCGATGATCCGCGATTTATCAGTTAGCTTACGTGGGCGAACGCAAGCAAACATTATGGCTATTTTAGTTGAACCCGACCTGCGCCCTATTGATACCTTTGCACTGAGTGCCTTATGGCGCGAACAAATGCCTAACTTACCGGGTGTTAAAACCCTAACCATTCAAGACAGTATTATGAACGGGGGTCGAGACGATGGCGATGTAAGCTTTAAACTCGAAGGTAAAAATGCACAAGTACTTAAAGAAGTTGCTGGTAAGCTTAAAACCAAGTTGCAAAGTATGGAAGGCGTAGGCGATGTTAATGACTCAATGCAAAGCGCTACCGATGAAGTACAGCTAGATTTAAAACCACTTGCTTACAGTATGGGCTTAACCCTTGCTGATGTGGCCTCTCAAGTAAGCTTTAGCTATTACGGTCTTGAAGCACAACGTATTCTTCGCGAAGGTGAAGAAATTAAAGTGATGATCCGCTACCCAGAAGATGAGCGTAACTCAATCAGTGATATCGACAGCGTACGTATTATCACCCCAACAGGCGCTGAAGTACCATTAAGTGAAGTTGCTAATATTTCATTAGTTGATGGGGTTAATCGTATTCGCCGTGAAAATTCAAAACGTACAGTAAACGTGTGGGCTGCGGTAAATACTGACCAAGTAGAACCCTTTGCCATTGCACAACAAATTCGTGATGAGTACTTACCTTCATTACTTAAAAACTACCCAGGGGTACAAAGTAATGTGGCTGGTCGTATTCAAGAGGAAATGGATAGCGCTGATGAGCAATTACGTGACTTTGCGCTATCGATGATCATAATTTTTGCATTATTGGCTATTCCTCTGCGCTCTTACTCGCAACCATTAATTATTATGTCGGTCATTCCATTTGGTGTGGTTGGCGCCATGTTTGGCCACATGGTACTAGGTATGACCATGAGCAGCTTATCGATGTTTGGCATTATTGCGGTAGCCGGTGTGGTGGTTAATGATTCACTTGTTATGGTGGATTTTGTAAACAAAGCCCGTGCAGAAGGTGTGGCAATAAAAGAAGCGGTAATGCAAGCCGGAGCGCGTCGCTTTAGAGCGATATTACTAACCTCTGTTACTACTTTTATTGGCGTAATGCCCATTATTATGGAAACCAGTTTACAAGCAAAAATTGTAATACCTATGGCCGTATCACTCGCCTTTGGTGTGCTGTTTGCCACAGTAATTACGCTTATTCTTATACCGTGTCAGTACGTTGCGCTTGAAGATTTGAAACGAGTGATACGTAAATTTCGAGGTAAAGAGTCGACTTCGGATACGAAACTGAGTAATACCATAATGGTAGATAAAACCACCCCTTCTCACTAATAAATTTGTTATCCCAACCAACAAGCCCGAGCTATTTACAACTCGGGCTTTTTATTGCAAAAAATAAAAAAAAACAAGCTGAACACAAAATTGCAACACGAAATAAGTTTACTTTTCATACTAACCACGCTAAAAATTCATTTTAAAACAAACAATAATAATTAAGGAAAATTATGAGTCACAAGACTAGAGTTTGGCTAACTCAATTATTAGCTATGAGTGTACTTTTTATATCTACAATAAGCTTAGCCGCTAATAAAGCCACAGAAATTGATTCTTTCATACAAGGCTTTCATGAGTTAAAACAATTTAATGGTAACGTGTTAGTTGCCAAACACGGCGAAGTTATTTTTGAAAAAAGCTATGGTTACGCAAACTTTGAATGGGATATTAAAAACACATCACAGACCAAGTTTCGAATAGGCTCTATTACAAAGCAATTTACAGCCCTACTCATTCTACAATTGGTTCAACAAAACAAAATACAGCTCGATGCCCCCTTAAGCACTTACCTACCCGGCTATCGTAAAGATATTGGCGATAAAATTACCATTCGCCAAATCCTTAACCATACTTCAGGCCTAAGTAATTATACTCATGCAAAAGCATTTAGAGATGATTACAGCCGCAACCCTTACAGCGTTGATGAGTTTATAACGCTGTTATGTAGTGATGATTTATTATTTGAGCCCGGTACACAATTTCGCTACAGCAATTCAGGCTACTTTATTTTAGGTGCCGTGATTGAAAAGGTCACTCAACAAACATACCAAGACGTACTGCAGCAGAACATTTTTACCCCGCTGAATATGCACAACAGCGGTTATGACTCTCATGAAAAGCTGCTCAAGCAACGTGCATCTGGTTATAACAATAACTTAGACGGTTACACTAATGCCGATTATCTAGATATGTCTATTCCCTATGCCGCGGGGTCTCTCTATTCAACCGCCCGCGATCTCGTAAAATGGGACCAAGCACTTTATACAAATAAGCTAATAAATGAAGAGCTAAAAAAGCAAATGTATACCGTATCGCAGCAGCGTAATTACGCATTTGGCTGGGAAGTTAATCAATTAAGTGCTTATAAATATGGCAAACCACTAACACAAGTACAACATGGTGGAGGTATAGATGGATTTAATGCATTTATTAGTCGTATATTGGAAGATCAGCTACTTATCGTGATTTTAAATAACACTGGCGGAGCTCCGCTCACGCCTATGACGAAAGGCTTAACCAATATTGTTTATGGTAAATCTTACGAGGTAGCAACCGAAAATGTTGATAGCATGCTGTTTCAGGCAATAAAAAGTGGTGGCATTAGTGAGTTAAATAAGAAATACGCAGAATTGGTCTCTAGTGGCGATACTCCTCGCGAGCGCTCAATTAATTATTTTGGCTATGAACTACTCGAAATGAAGATGATAAAAGAAGCCATTGCTGTATTTAAACTCAATGTGCAAACAAATCCAGACTCTGCGAATGCCCACGACAGTTTAGCGGAAGCATATTTAGCTGATGGTAACATTGCAAAGTCACTTGAGTTTTATCAACAAACTTTAGAGCTCGACCCTACGAGTGAAAATGCATCCCAGGCAATTAAAACACTCAGCAGCAAACTTTAAATCAACATGCACTTGGCTGGAAAAACATCATTCAAGTGCACTTTTTGCTAAAACACCTTTATCAACTAACTGTTGTAACAAACGAGTAGCTTTTTCTCTGCACACATCTCTTAGCAATCTCACTGCTGGCGTAATGGATTGGCGGCTTGGGCATATTAACCAAAGTTCGCCACAGGTGTGTTGATAACCAGGCATCAGCGTGATCACGCGATCATTTAGCAAATCATCTGCAATATCTAACGCTGATTTAACCGCTAAACCTTTACCTGCCACACACCAGCGCCTTACTAAATCGCCATCGTTTGAGGCACGTCTGCCCTGCATTTTTACTTTGTATTTTTTTTGGCCATCGGTAAACTCCCATACATTATTGATAATATCTTGCAGCTGATAAAATAACCCTTGATGCTGCGCTAAATCATCAGGGTGCTCTGGCTCACCATATTTAGCTAAATAGGTAGGTGTAGCACAGAGTAGTCGCGGTACGTTGCAAATTTTAAATCCATAAACACTGCTATCACTTGGGGAGCCATAACGCAGTGCAATATCAACCGAATCACGAAAAAAATCGATATTGCTATCGCTAATGTGCGTACGCAAGCTCACACTTGGGTACCTATCCATAATGTCATCAATCCAGGGGATCACTAGGTTGCGCCCTAAATCAGATGAAGTAGCCACCCGCAATTCTCCCTCAATAGCATCATGTTCTCCTTTGAGGTTTTGCCTTGCCGTTTCAAGTACAGCCAGCGCTTGTTCGCATTGGGGTATGTACCGCTCCCCTGCACTGGATAAACGCAAATGGCGAGTTGTTCTAATAAATAATTCGCAGCCAAGGGCTGATTCTACGCGCTTAATAGCCGCACTGGCGGTTGCTGTGCGCATATCTAACTTAGCAGCAGCTAAAGTAATACTTCGACACTCTGCTACTTTTAAAATCAGTTTTAAGTCATCAATCTGCATATTATCTATTTTTATTTGATAATGATTCAATAATTATGCTGTTTATTTTAAATAAAGCAAATTGTATTATGTTGCTCATACACTCAGTGAACACTGTTTATTAGCCCTTTTTTATTATGGAGAGACTATGACTCACCCTATTATTCGCGACCTTGAAAGCCGCCATACTGCTAAACGTTACGACGCGACAAAGCGCATTTCTCAAGACGATTTAACGGTATTGTATGATGCTATGCGTCTTTCTCCTTCGTCAATTAATTCGCAGCCTTGGAAATTTGTAGTGATTGAATCAGACGCTGCAAAAGAGCGTATGCACACTACCTTTGCTAATAAGTTTCAATTTAATCAGCCACACATTAAAGCGGCGTCGCACATTATTTTATTTGCTCATAATCCGCAATATACTCGTGAAGATTACGGACACGTAATTGATGCTGATATAAAAAATGGCCGAACTCAAAAAGAAAACCGCGAGCAAGCTTTTGGCGCCTTTGCGTTTGTTGATTTAAATACCGATGAGCAAGGTAATAATGCCGCGTGGACCAAAGCACAAACCTACATTGCTTTAGGCAATACTATGCATGCAGCAGCACGCTTAGGGATTGATACCACGCCGATGGAAGGCGTTGATGCACAGCTGATTGGTGAAGAGTTTGCAAGCGAATTAGACGGCTACATCTGTGATGTGGCACTTGCGCTGGGTTACCATGATGCAGAAGAAGACTACAATGCTAAGCTGCCAAAATCACGTTTAAGCAAAGAACAAGTAATTCAGGTTTTATAAGTCAAAGCTGCTCACTTTAAATTGTTAGTGAGCAGCTCACTTTATTAGGCTAGTTTTGTGACCACAGACGCACTAATAACTTTGCCTTGATCAACATCTGCGGTAACAGTGCATAAAGCTCCATTGATTAAATTTAAATTAGGAGGGATGTGACCAATATCGGCATCAATGATCACCGGAAATAAACACCCGCCAAAAGCGGCATTTAAGCCTTGGCGATAATCAAACCCCGGATCTTGCCCCTGTAAGGTTACATGGCGGCCAATAATCACCCCGTTTATATCATCAAACATACCGGCTAATTTGAGTGACAATAAAAACCGTGCAACCGTCGCAGGCGTGAGCTCTGCGCTTTCTAAATAAAGCACAATACCTTGCGAGGCATTATGCTTTTTAAACTCATGCAGTGCTAAAAAAGGCGAATCAAGCAACAGCCCAACCGTATCAAGACACCCACCAAACAATCGCCCTGACATTTCGATACTGCGTTTATCGGTGTAATTTAAACATTGCCACTGGGTTGGCGCGCTGTGATCAAATAATACGTTTGGGTTTTGTGCATAATCAGGCTTGCTATGTTGATGGTAAGTCGAGGGGGCTTGCTCAAACTCACTATTAGCCTCATAGCTTAGACTTTCAAAAATTTGTAAACAATACGGATCTTTTTCATCGGGGTGTAACTGAATTAAATTGGCGCTATGCAGTGTTGCCCAATTACATTTTGCTGTCAGTGCACAAGCAATCGTGCTGACATCTGAATAACCCACCAACCATTTAGGTTTGGCATTTTTAATTGCGCCAAAATCAAGTAACGGCAATATTTCCATTGCCAGCTCTCCGCCCATTGGCGGCATAATCGCATCTATTTTATCATCCAATAAAAAGTCCATTAATTGCTTGGCATGCTGCTTAGCAGTAAGTTGAGTTCGCGGCTCGTTTTGACGTAAAAACTCCCCTTCAACAACCTCATAACCTCGATGTTTTAAGCCATTAATGACGATGTCTAACCGTGGGTGATATTTTGATTTGATCCCCGCTGATAAAGAACACACGGCGATTTTAGATCCCACTTTTAAAGGTGCTGGATACAGTATATTTGCCATATTATTTCCTTATTGAAGAATAGGTTACTACCATAACAACATAGTCTACATTTACAAACAATGAATAATAATTGACCGGTATCTAAACCAAATATAAAAACCAAGCATAAAAAAACCAGTGCTTATTGCTAAGCACTGGTTTTTATAAAACGTTAAAGTGAGTTAACTAATTAAATATACTCAACCTCAATGATTTCGTACTCTACATCACCTTTTGGCGTTTTGATAATCACAGCGTCATCCGCTTGTTTACCAATTAAGCCGCGAGCAATTGGTGAATTGACAGAGATTAAATTACTTTTAATATCTGCTTCATCATCGCCAACAATCTGATATTTAACTTCAGCGTCGGTTTCAACATTAACGATGGTTACTGTAGTACCAAAAATCACTTTACCTGTATTAGGCATCTTTGTTACGTCAATCATCTGCATGTTTGAAAGTTTTGCTTCAATTTCTTGAATACGGCCTTCACAAAAACCCTGTTGCTCACGCGCAGCGTGATACTCAGCATTTTCTTTTAAGTCACCGTGTTCACGTGCATCAGCAATATCAGATACAATTTTTGGACGGGTAACAGTTTTTAATTCGTTAAGTTCATCGCGCAATAATTTTGCGCCACGAACTGTCATTGGAATTGATTGCATACTTTTCTCACTTAATCCCAAGGCCGTGGTTACGGCCTTGGCACATTTCCTTAGTTCAATCGCAGGTGTAGTTCTTGAACAGACGTCACTTTACTGCGGTCATCTGCTTGGTTAGCAGTACAGTTAGCAAATGCCGCATTCAATGTCGTAGTATAATTGGTTTTGTGCTGCAATGCACCACGACGTAACACCTTCGAATCTTCAATCGCTTGGCGACCTTCGGTGGTATTAACGATATAGCTATACTCGCCATTTTTGATTCTATCAAGAATGTGCGGACGACCTTCATATACTTTATTTACACGGCGAACCGTAATTCCAGCATCTTCAAGTGCAGCAGCTGTTCCACCTGTTGCATCTAGCTCAAAACCAAGGTCTGTCATGGTTTTAGCTAGTTCTACAATACGTGGCTTATCGCTATTACGTACAGATAGTAACGCGCGACCACCACGTGGTAAAGTGTTGCTTGCACCTAATTGTGCTTTTGCGAACGCTTCGGCGAAAGTATCACCAACACCCATTACTTCACCCGTAGAGCGCATTTCTGGGCCACGGATAGGATCCACACCTTGGAACTTAGCAAATGGCAATACCACTTCTTTTACGCTGTAGTACGGTGGAATCACTTCTTTAGTAATGCCTTGGCTTGCTAAAGATTGACCTGCCATACAACGTGCCGCAACTTTTGCAAGTGCTACACCCGTTGCTTTAGATACAAATGGAACTGTACGTGCTGCACGTGGGTTTACTTCGATTAAATACACTTTGCCATCTTTAACCGCAAACTGTGTATTCATCAAACCAACTACGCCAAGCTCAAGGGCCATATCAGTTACTTGCTTACGCATTACATCTTGTACTTCTTGCGTTAGCGAGTGAGCTGGTAATGAACACGCTGAGTCACCAGAGTGAACGCCCGCTTGTTCAATATGCTCCATGATGCCGCCAATAATCACTTGCTCGCCATCACAGATAGCATCAACGTCAACTTCGATTGCGTTATCTAAGAAACGGTCAAGTAACACGGGTGCTTCGTTTGATGCAGATACGGCCTCGGTCATGTAACGACGTAAGTCTTGCTCATCGTATACAATTTCCATCGCACGACCACCTAATACGTACGAAGGACGTACTACCAGTGGGAAACCAATTTCAACTGATTTTAAAATAGCTTCTTCAGTTGAGGTTACGGTGGCATTTTCTGGCTGCAGTAAATCCAAACGCTCAACAAGTTGTTGGAAGCGTTCACGATCTTCTGCACGGTCAATCGCATCTGGCGAAGTACCAATTACTGGCACACCGTTCGCTTCAAGCTCACGCGCTAGTTTAAGTGGTGTTTGACCACCGTACTGCACGATAACGCCTTTTGGCTTTTCAACACGTACAATTTCTAGTACGTCTTCAAGCGTAATTGGCTCAAAGTATAAACGATCAGACGTATCGTAATCGGTAGATACCGTTTCAGGGTTACAGTTAACCATAATAGTTTCGTAACCGTCTTCACGAAGCGCAAGCGCTGCGTGTACACAACAGTAATCAAATTCAATACCTTGGCCGATACGGTTAGGACCACCACCAATCACCATGATTTTATCACGGTCAGATGCGTTCGCTTCACACTCTTCATCGTAAGATGAGTACATGTAAGCTGTATCTGAGCTAAATTCGGCAGCGCACGTATCAACGCGTTTGTACACAGGCACAATATTGAGTTGATGACGCTTTTTACGGATTTCAGCTTCTGACACACCGGCAATTTCTGCAATACGCGGATCTGCAAACCCTTTGCGTTTAAGTTTACGCAAGAAGTCTGCATTTAAGCCGGCCATACCGACTTCTGAAATTTTAGCTTCGTCTTTTAAGATATCTTCAATTTGTACTAAGTACCAAGGGTCAATCTTAGTTAATTCAAATACATCTTCAACGCTCATACCATGGCGCATTGCATCGGCAATGTACCAAATACGCTCTGCACCTGGCTCACGTAATTCACGAATGATTTTTTCTTTTGCTTTAGGGTCATCAAGTGCCACAATTGGGTTAAAGCCTGTTGCGCCTACTTCTAAACCACGTAATGCTTTTTGTAATGACTCTTGTTGGTTACGACCAATCGCCATTACTTCGCCCACTGATTTCATTTGCGTCGTTAAACGGTCGTTTGCACCGGCAAATTTTTCAAAGTTAAAGCGAGGAATTTTTGTTACAACGTAATCGATTGACGGTTCAAACGACGCTGGGGTTTTACCGCCAGTGATATCGTTTTGAAGCTCATCTAACGTGTAGCCTACCGCTAACTTAGCGGCGATTTTAGCAATAGGGAAACCGGTTGCTTTAGAGGCCAGTGCCGATGAACGTGATACACGTGGGTTCATTTCAATGATAACCATACGGCCATCAACGGGATTTACACCAAATTGTACGTTTGAACCGCCGGTTTCAACACCAATTTCACGCAATACGGCCATAGAGGCATTACGCATGATTTGGTATTCTTTGTCGGTTAATGTTTGTGCTGGAGCCACAGTGATTGAGTCACCTGTGTGCACACCCATTGGGTCAAAGTTTTCAATAGAACAGACGATAATACAGTTGTCTTTTTTGTCACGAACAACTTCCATTTCGTATTCTTTCCAACCAATTAACGACTCATCTATTAATAACTCGCTGGTTGGTGAAAGGTCTAAACCGCGCTCACAGATTTCTTCAAACTCTTCCATGTTGTAAGCCACACCGCCGCCGGTGCCGCCCATTGTGAAAGAAGGACGAATAATACACGGTAAGCCGATACGGGTCATGGTATCGCGCGCTTCATCCATTGAATGGGCAATTTCAGCACGTGGACATTCTAGGCCGATGTTACGCATAGCAACATCAAAGCGCTCACGGTTTTCTGCTTTATCGATTGCATCGGCTGTTGCGCCAATAAGCTCAACGCCATGCTTAGCCAATACACCATGCTTGTCTAAATCAAGCGCACAGTTTAATGCTGTTTGGCCACCCATTGTAGGCAGGACAGCATCTGGCTTTTCTTTTTCAATGATTTTTTCTACCACTTCCCAGTGAATTGGTTCGATGTATGTTGCATCGGCCATTTCTGGGTCAGTCATGATAGTTGCTGGGTTTGAGTTAACTAATATAACTCGATAGCCTTCTTCTCTTAGTGCTTTACACGCTTGAGCACCAGAGTAGTCAAATTCACAAGCTTGACCAATTACAATTGGGCCTGCGCCTAAGATAAGAATGCTTTTTATGTCGGTACGTTTTGGCATTATTACTCCGGTTAAATTAGTGGTTACGCGCTTGCATCAAATCGATGAAGTGGTCAAATAATGGGGCTGCATCGTGCGGACCAGGACTCGCTTCTGGGTGACCTTGGAAGCTAAATGCTGGTTTATCTGTACGGTGAATACCTTGCAATGTGCCGTCAAATAACGATTTATGCGTTGCACGTAGGTTATCTGGTAATGTGGCTTCATCTGCAGCAAAACCATGGTTTTGTGCGGTGATCATTACGACATCGCGCTCAAGATCTTTAACTGGGTGGTTACCACCATGGTGGCCAAACTTCATTTTTACTGTTTTAGCACCTGAGGCAAGCGCTAATAGTTGATGCCCTAAACAAATACCAAAAATTGGCGTATCGGTTTCTAAAAAGGTTTTAATTGCATCAATGGCATAAGTACATGGCTCAGGATCGCCAGGGCCATTTGATAAGAAAATACCATCAGGGTTTAATGCTAGTACGTCAGCGGCAGAGGTTTGTGCGGGTACAACCGTTAGTTTACAACCACGATCTACAAGCATACGTAAAATATTACGTTTAACACCGAAGTCGTAGGCAACAACATGAAACTTTTCATCATCAGCGTGTAAGGTTTTAAACCCTTCGCCTAATGTCCAGCTTGATTCGCGCCACTCAAAATTTTCCTTGGTTGAGACAACTTTTGCTAAATCCATGCCTTTTAAGCCTGGGAAGGCTTGCGCAGCTTCAAGCGCTTTTTTCTCGTCTAGTTCGTCACCGGCAACGATACAGCCATTTTGTGCGCCTTTATCACGCAAAATACGGGTTAGTTTTCTGGTGTCGATGTCCGCAATACCTAAAATATTACGTTCTTTTAAGTAATCATCTAACGATTGCTCGTTACGAAAATTACTCGCTAGCAGTGGCAAATCACGGATCACTAGGCCTTTAGCCCAAATGTGACTCGCTTCTTCGTCTTCGCTGTTGGTACCCGTATTACCGATATGTGGGTACGTCAAAGTTACGATTTGTTCCGCGTACGATGGATCAGTCAAAATTTCTTGATAACCAGTCATAGACGTATTGAATACTACTTCACCGACTGACATGCCGTCAGCGCCGATTGCAGTACCGCGAAACACTGTGCCGTCTTCTAGGACTAACAGAGCGGATTTAGTCAAGTTAAACCTCCTAACAGTAAAAAACGGGAGTAAGCAAATTGCTTAACACCCCGCCAATACTCAGATAATTGGTCAAAACCTGATTTCTGTGAGCTTAAATTGTTTTACGCAGTCTTAAATGATGCCGATGTAAACCACTAAACCTTCATTCATTTTTCTTGCCTAAAACTCTTTTCATTCCCACACAAACCCCGGTTTTGCTAACCATATGAGTATAATTGGAAACACGCATTTAGTAATTTTTGGCAAATTGGCTGCATTCTACATGAAGTTGGCTTTTAGGTCTAACGCTAATTAGTAAATTGCAATAAATAAGTGGTTATAGCAAAAAACCACCCCAAAGCGTTAAAAAAGGAACTTAACTACTTTAAATCTAGCACATCTTGCATGTCATAAAGTCCTGCAGGTTTATTTTTCAACCACTGCGCAGCTCTTATAGCACCTAGCGCGAAGGTCATTCGCGAACTTGCTTTATGGGTTAATTCAAGTCTTTCGCCCATTGTAGCGAAGTAGGCCGTGTGTTCACCTACTATATCACCGCCCCTTAGCACCGAATAACCAATTTCATTTTGTGATTTGGCCTGCTCTATGTTGTTGCGATCATAAACGGCAACCTCATCATGATCCCACCCTTTTGCCTGAGCAATCGACTCGCCAATGGCAAGTGCAGTGCCCGATGGCGCATCAATTTTATGACGATGATGTGCTTCAAAAATTTCTATATCTAAATCATCGCCTAGTTTTGTTGCTGCCGTTTGCACTAAGTTAAGCAGTAAATTTACGCCCACGCTATAATTACGCGCAAATACAATCGGAATATGTTTAGCTGCATCCGTTAATAGCGCCATATCGTCATGAGTTAAGCCGGTGGTGCCAATTACCATAGGTGTTTTTTGCTCAACGGCTGTTTTTAAATGATTTCTCATGCCTTCAGGCAAAGTAAAGTCTATAAGCACATCTACATTTTCAACCTGCTGTTCACTGCTAAACTTAATCTCTTTTGCCGCTGCGCTATTAAGCTGATTAACGGGCAGGTCTAATAACGGTGACTGACTGCGCACATAGGCCGCCGCTAATTGTGAATTTTTATTGATTGTTGCTGCTTCTACAAGTGCCAGTCCCATACGGCCATTCGCACCAAACACACCTACTCGATTCATCTTTTTACAACCTATGTATTTTTTAGTTAGCTAGATTTTATCTAAAACTCATGTAATAGTCAGGAAAGCTTATAAAAAAGCTTCGATTATTTTAGGGTCTGTTGACCTTTGCGGATTAAAATTTGTTCAAACTAGGAGCGGTTTAATCGTGGCGCGAGGTTTGTAACCTAGTGGGCTAAGTAAAAACCGAGCAACAAAGAGTAAATCGCCCCTAGGCAGAACCCTTCGGGCAGCGCCTGTTTGGCATTGATGCTGCGTTACCGCCTATTTATGGGGAACAACTACACCACATAGGCTCTGCCTTGCCTAAATACCAAACAGACTGCTGCAAATTTAACCTTGAAAGATCAACAGACCCTCATAATAATAACAGATAGTCTTTGCATTTAGCCATCTATACATTTAAACTTCTTTTTTTGCGCCGATTTGGTCTTTGGCTTGCGGGCGCTGTTGGGTTACTTATCTGGTTAGATAGTAAAACAAACAACTAAATTCAGCTAAAAGAGGGATGCTTTGGCTGTTTAATATATCAATCGACTTCGATTGCTATGAATAATTAACGAGGATTATGATGCAGCCATCATTTGATAAAAATAAAGCAAGATTTTCTTTGCTTCCCCTACTCACCTTTGTTGCTATTTTTTTAGGCTCAGGCTTATATTTACAATCTCAAGGGGTTGATTACGCGTTTTATCAACTCCCAGCACCAGTCGCTATTTTACCCGCGATTGTTTTAGCCTTTATTTTAAATAAAACCAGCATCAACCAAAGCGTAGAAACCTTTATAAAGGGCGTAGGTAATAACAATATTATTACCATGTGTCTTATTTACTTACTAGCGGGTGCTTTTTCGGCGGTTGCTGGTGCTACCGGCGGTGTGGATGCGGTTGTTAATGCCGGACTTTCACTTATTCCCCCTTCGTTACTACTACCTGGTTTATTTTTAATAGCGGCGGTTATTTCTACTGCTATGGGCACTTCAATGGGAACTATTGGTGCTATTGGCCCAATTGCCTATGCAGTATCTATTAAAACAGGAATTGATCCTGCTTTAATGGCCGGTACCATTGTATCTGGTGCTATGTTTGGTGATAA
Source organism: Pseudoalteromonas sp. SiA1 (assembly GCF_018732205.1). Lineage (NCBI taxonomy): Bacteria > Pseudomonadati > Pseudomonadota > Gammaproteobacteria > Alteromonadales > Pseudoalteromonadaceae > Pseudoalteromonas > Pseudoalteromonas sp. SiA1. Next base: position 1,969,707 of record NZ_CP076084.1, read on the forward strand.
CTTATCAATAATTTCTGACACCACGATTGCTGCTACCCGCACGCAAGGCTGTGAAATGAAAGATAAGTTTAAAGAAAACCTTAAAATTGCTGTTCCGGCCGCCATACTCACTATTGCATTGCTATTATTTTTAACGCCTGCAGCACAAGTAGTTGATACCAAAGACTACGATATTTTATTAGTACTTCCGTATGCCTTTATTTTAGTCCTGGCGGTAATGGGCTTTAATGTGTTTGTAGTGCTGTTAAGCGGTATTGTGTTTGCCGCATTAATGGGCTTTACCGGCAGCTATGAAGGTGCAAGCTTTGTAAAAGATATTTACAAAGGCTTTAGTGAAATGCAGGAAATATTTTTACTGTCTATGTTTATTGGTGGCCTCTCTGAGTTTATTCGTATTAATGGCGGCCTCGACTATATCGCTCAAAAAATTCAAGCTATTACTAAAGTCATTGCCAAATGGCACCGTAAAGTAGCCGATCAGTTAGGGATCGCGGCATTAGTTGTCACCAGTAATATGTGTATTGCCAATAATACCGTGTCTATTATTGTGACAGGCCCTATTGCTAAAAAACTGGCTGATGATGGCGAAATTAGTGGTAAACGCTCTGCCAGTTTATTAGATATTTTTGCCTGTGTAACCCAAGGGTCTTTGCCTTATGGCGCGCAAGCATTATTACTCGGTGCTACATTTAAAATTAGCCCGTGGGATGTTTCAACCTCATCTTACTACTGCTTTATTTTAGCCTTTACTGCTATTGCTGTTATTTGTTTGCGCCGCAATAAAGCATAATCTCCCTTTTTACAGTGTATTAGCTGCGTGCTAATGCACTGTTTATCACAATAAATAATTAACAAATTAACCGTGTTTGCTATAATGTGATATTCAGCGTGTCACATAAAATATGGTTATGAAAATTAAAAACTTACTTCCTCTCGTTGCACTAAGTGCGTGTGCCTTAAGTTCAACAGCTACCGCTGCTAATTGGAGCAATACGGCGCTTCATATTAATAACGGCAACCACAAAAACCCATTTACTGAACAAAAATCTAATACCACGGTGTACTCAATTGAGCATGCTTCTGGGCATGATTATGGCGATAACTTTTTCTTTATTGATTACAGTACCGACAGCAACGATGATGGCTTTCAAGATCAAGACTTTTACTTTGAAGGTTACTCTACCCTTAGTTTATCTGCAGTAATGGACGAAAAAGTAGCGTCAGGGGCGCTTGTTGATGTTGGCCTAACCATGGGTATTAATGCTGCAGGCGATGCCAAAGTAGTTAAATATTTACCAGGCGTAAAATTAAGCTGGGATGTGCCTGGTTTTAATTTCTTTTCAACCCTTATCAGTGCATACATTGATGATAGCGAAGGCGTTGCAAAAGGCGGTGCACCCATTGAAACTAACAGCTGGATGTTTGATGTAGCCTTTGATTACCCGTTCATGATTGGCTCGCAAAAGTTTAACGTAAAAGGACATGCAGAGTACATTGCTGAACGAAAAGATGAGTTTGGTAACGATGTGCGTGCTTGGTTTTTAGCCCAACCTATTATTGTATGGGATATGGGACATGCGCTAGAAATGAAAGAAAATACCTTACTGTTAGGTATGGAATGGCAATACTGGCACAATAAATTTGGTACTGATGTTAGTGAATCAGTACCGCAAGTTCATTTAGAGTGGACTTTCTAATATATAATTGAATGTTTTAATTATAAAAAATAAAACCTGTCATTAGACAGGTTTTTTTATGGCTGATCACAACTTACACTGCGGATTTTTACCTTGTGCTTTAGCTGTTTTTTGCTCGCTAAGCGCTTTACTCATTTGCGATTGTAAATTTGCAATACGGCTCGTTGGTGCTGGGTGAGTTGATAAAAACTCTGGCGTAGCCCCACTGCCCGCTTGGCTCATATTTTGCCAAAGTGTTACAGACTCTTTGGGATTAAACCCTGCTTGCGCCATAAGATCTAAACCAATTGTATCTGCCTCTGACTCATGTGAGCGACTAAAGGGTAAAACCACACCATATTGAGCGCCTAAACCAAGGCCTTGCATAATTTCATTACGGTATTGCACGTTACCCATTTCAAGCGCCGCATTGCCCAGCTGCATACCCGTTTGTAAAATAGAACTTTGTGAGACCCGTTCATTTGAATGCTCAGCAATCACGTGTCCAACTTCATGACCTAAAACAGTGGCAACCTGATCTTGATTTGTGGCTATTTTTAAGAGCCCCGTATGTACACCAATATAACCGCCAGGCAATGCAAAGGCGTTTGCAGATTCATCTTCAAATACCACCACTTCCCAATTTTGAGATGCATATTCTGTAGGAAGCACGGCCACTACTTTTTCAGCAATGCAATTGACGTAACTGTTTACTTTTGGATCTTTATTTATCGGCTGCGTTTTTTTCATCTCTGCAAAACTGGCAGTACCCATTTGAGTCATTTGTTGATCTGAGTAAAGCGCAATTTGCGTTCGCCCAGTTGGTGATGTTTTACAACCTGCTAATACTGCACTGGCTAGAACTACCAAAACCAATTTTTTCATTGTGTTACCCTAAAAAAGTTTGTTACTAAGTATAGAATAGCAAACGCGGTGTTAGTTTAAAATCTTTGCTTTTTGCAATTAAACAATTAAGTTAGCAGGCAAACTAAGTTTATCCAAGGCTATTGCCCTGCTATAATGCTGGGCCTATATTCGTTGTTTTGAGTTTTTAAATGAGCGCTTCGGCTTCTTCTTTTAATACCCGTATTTTATTGCCTTTATTAGCCAGTATTGTCGCGATCACGCCTTTAGCCATTGATATGTATTTACCGGCGATGCTGGTGATTGCCAATGATCTCAATACCAGCATGCCAAATGTTCAAATATCGTTGAGTATATACTTAGCGGGTTATGCATTGGGCATGTTATTTTTTGGCCCCATAGCCGATCAAATTGGCAGGCGTAAACTGGCACGGATAGGTCTCAGTTTATTTGGCTTAAGTTCACTGGCGTTAGCATTTACCACTGAAGTGCATACTTTTTGGCTGTTAAGAGCTGTACAGGCATTTACAGGCGCGGCCGCTACGGTTGTCGTCCCTGGGATCATTAGGCATATATATCAAAAAAATACTGCTAAAGGTATGTCTTACGTGTCTATGATTATGATGATAGCACCGTTACTTGCCCCCTCTATCGGCTCGGTCATTTTAGGCTTTTCGGTATGGTCGACTATTTTTATTGTTTTAGCGACCTATAGCTTTGTTATTTTACTTTTTGTGCAACGTTACTTAATCGATATTCCAATATTTAAAAATGAGCGAAAAGGATTAGCATTATTCTTCTCAAGTTATAAAGTGGTATTAAGTAATACGCACGCCCGCGCCGATATTTTAAGCTCGATGTTTGTGTCGTTTGGCTTTTTTTGCTTTTTAACGTCCGTCCCTTATATTTACCTCGACCTATTTAAAGTATCAGAACAATTGTTTGGCCTGTTATTCGCTTTTAATGTAATGGCGTTGATGTTTGGTAATTTTTTAAATACTCGCGTAGTGCCACGTATTGGCTCACGCAAAATGCTTTATTATGGCTTAATGTGTGGCTTTATCTCTGGCGCAGCATTACTTAGCTTTAGCGTATTAAACTTGTCACTTTACTTTATTGTTGCGGCTATTGCTCCGTTGATGATGAGCCTAGGTATAATAGCAAGTAACGCAGATTCATTGATTTTGATGAAATTTGAGCAAAATACAGGGACTGCAACGGCGGTTATTGGCACCTTACGTTTTGGTAGTGGCGCATTAGTAGGCCCTATATTAGCGGTAATGCATGCACAAAGTGCAGTTCCATTTTCAAGTTTAATGTTCAGCGCAGTTGTACTCACTATCCTAGTGCAGTTAGTTCATTATTTTAAAGACAAAAAAAATGCCTCATAATGAGGCATTTTTTAATTGTATACTTAATTAAGCATCAGCTGCTTTAGATACCATAACCATTGCAGGACGTAATAAACGACCGTTTAATGTGTAACCTTTTTGCATTACTGCTAACACAGTATTAGGCGTCACATCATTACTTGGCTGAATCGACATTGCTTGATGAAAATCTGGGTTAAACTGCTCACCTTGTGGGTTTACAATTTCAACGCCAAATTTAGCCACTGCATCGTTAAAGCTTTTTACTGTCATATCAATACCTTCTAACAAAGGCTTAAGCGTTTCATTTTCTTTATCAGAGAACTCAATAGCACGCTCTAAGTTATCTATAACAGGAAGTAATTCGTTAGCAAATTTTTCAAGTGCAAATTTGTGCGCTTTCTCAACATCTTGTGCAGCACGACGACGCATATTGTCAACGTCAGCAGCAGCGCGAACGACGCTATCTTTCTGATCTGCAATAGTTTGTTTTGCCGCTTCTAACTCAGCATATAACATTGCAATTTCTGCTTCAGGGCTTTGCTCTTGCTCGGCGTGTTGTTCTGCTGCTTCTACTGCAGCCTCAACGTCGGCTTCCATTTGCGCCACTTCTTCGTTCAATTCTACTTCTTGCTCTGGGTTTTGTGTCTGCTCAGACATAAAATATACGCTCCAATTCTTTACAACTGCGGTAATTATGGGGATTGAATAAAAAGATTCAAGAGCCCGATGGCTCTAATAATTTAAATTCTTGGATTATTTTCTCTAATTGCGCTGATTTCGGACAAATAACACAAAAACGACTTTGATATTCCTGATTTTGAAAGTACGGCACAGTGATCACAATGAGATCATCACAAGTACTAAAAGGTAAATTTTCAGCACTGAGTATAGAGACCCCGTTTTTAAATGCGAGCTTATCTTCCACAAAATTTAAAAATGAAACACCAATATTAAGACTTTGCTCACAATCTATTTTTTTATAAAGGTAGTTTTCGCCCACCACAATACTGTTATCTGAGCCTAATTTTTGGCTTAACTCACGCGTCCATTGAGTTAAAGAGTCATGACAATTACGCGGTGCCGTATTTGCCATGGCCTGCATTCTGTATAGCCCTTCAATGAGCGTTTGCTGGCTAAATACAGTGTTAAGCCAAGTAGCAAACTCGTAGCGTTGGCCGTCACTGGGATCATCAGGCTTGTTAATGCAAATATTATGGCTTTGCCCTGCTCTGTCTAAAAGTAAGATAAGCCAATTATTAGCGTCAAAGTCGAGTACTTCTACTCTAAATACCTGCTGAGTTCTAACTTGTGGTAGCCCCACACAACAGCATACTTGATAACGTTGACTCAAGCCATGTGCCAATTCGACTAGCTCAGCCTGCTCAGGCTGCCAATAATTAGCAATAGCACCCAAAGTAAAAAACTCATCAAACCAATAGTCAAAGCCATCATTGGTGGGGACTCGTCCTGCAGATGTATGTGGTGAATACAATAAGCCTATTTTTTCAAGGCGTGCCATCGCGTTGCGAACAGTGGCAGAACACACCGCCATACCTTTTTGTTTTGCAATTTTTGTTGAAGGCACAGGTAAGCCATCACCATTACAGTACAGGCTCATAACAGCGGCAAAAATTTGCTGGTCTCGAGGATTTAATTTCATGTTATCTACATCTTTACGCATGACTGTTATATCGGGGCTAGGTATTATTATTTCAAGTATAAGAAATTTAATAAATCTAAATTTTACAGTGAATTAATTAAATCAATTAGTCACTATTAAGCTCTGTTATTTTTGCGGATTAAAATTTGTTCAAACTAGGGGCGATTTAATCGCGATACGAGCTTTGTAACCTAGTGGCCTAAGTGAAAACCGAAAACAAAAAGTTAATCGCCTCTAGTCAAAACCCTTCAGTCAGTGTCTGTTTCGCATTGAAAGGACAACAGACCCTAAGATCTGTGTTTTCAAACACTTCTGTTTTAGGTTACTCTACCAATACCGAAACTTTCAGTGTATTTATTATGGACTCTCCCTTTAACACTATTGGCTTGATTGGTAAGCCAAATCATCCTAATGCAGCCGCTACGTTACAACGATTACATACGTTTTTATTAGCTTTAGGCTTTGAGGTGATTGTTGAAAAACGCACGGGAGGTCAACTTAGTGATGTACCTGAGGACAAGCTCGTAAAACTCGTTGATTTGGGAGCGCGCGCCGATTTAGCCATTGTGGTTGGTGGTGATGGCAATATGCTTGGCGCTGCAAGAGTACTCGCTCGTTTTGATATTGCGGTAATCGGTGTAAACAGAGGCAATTTAGGCTTTTTAACCGATTTAAATCCAGAAGGATTTGAAGGCAGTTTAGAACAAGTACTCAGTGGCGATTACATTGAAGAAAAACGTTTTTTATTAGAAGTAGAAGTGTACCGTCATAACGAACTTAAAAGCGCTAATTCGGCAGTAAACGAAGCGGTGCTTCATGCTGATAAAGTAGCACACATGATTGAGTTTGAAGCATTTATTAACGATGATTTTGTATTCTCACAACGCTCTGATGGATTAATTGTATCGACTCCAACAGGTTCAACAGCCTACTCTTTATCGGGCGGCGGCCCTATTTTAACCCCAGAACTCAACGCCATGTCATTGGTTCCTATGTTCCCGCATACTTTATCAAGCCGCCCTTTAGTGGTAGATGCCGATAACGAAGTACGTTTAAAGCTTAGTTTAGAAAATACCGATAGCTTACAGGTAAGTTGCGACAGCCATGTTGTACTTGCCGTATTACCCGGTGATGAGGTCGTTATTCGCAAAGCAGATAGAAAATTACGGTTAATTCACCCAAAAAATTACTCTTATTATAATGTGCTTCGTAAGAAGTTAAACTGGGGTAGCCGTTTATACTAAAAACGGTTGAGCTTTTAGGACTGAGAGTTGTTTAATTGAGAGGCGATGTAATCGCAGCAAGAGATAGTTAATCGAGTGGACAAAGTAAAAAGCGATTAAAACTACTGCGCATGCTCATATCCCTTGCCTCTAAACAGGTAGGCAAGGCTGAGTCTCTTTGAGTGTGCATGTTTCACCCCAAAAGATAAACAATCTCTCAGTTATTGCCAAACATGCAACTTTAGAGCAAAATATCGGGCTAGATTATTAATCATCACCATCAGGAAATTGTAGCAATGACTTATGTAGTATTTCTTGCTTTATTATTGTTAATTACTTTACTTGGCAGTTACTTACTCATTGAAAGTAATCGTAAAAAGACTATTGAAGCAAAGAAAAAGCTGTTTAACGAGCGCGTTGCAAGTACTCAATCACGTTTAAAAATAAAACTTAACGAGTTACTTGATGCAAAAGTCATTAGTGCTAAACACCTTCCTCGAATTCAAGCCGTTGTCAGTAATTTTTTTGTGGTACAGCCACACACTGATGAAAATTTAAATAAGCTAGAATCGCTATGCGATTTACTTATTAATATACTTAACGAAGAACTAATAAAAACCTATAAAAATAATAACAGCCAAGCTTTTTCCGATACCACTCAATATTTCATAGCAGAGTTACCAGCTCAAGGTATTTTATATAATAAAAACTTTTATCAAGAAGTCCTTCCTACGCTAATTTTAAAGTTAAAAACTGAAGACATAGCGCAACCAGTTGATAGTATTGACCTTAACGATGAAAACCTCCCTATTGATGAAGAAAAAAAAACATTAATTGAGTCCAGCCTTGCTTAAAATATAGAAATTTAATTTGCAAAAAACCAAAACACTGTATAAATTAACAGTTAATTCACTGGATGGATGAACAGTATGTTAATTGGTTTAGAAATTAAAAATTTTGCAATCGTAAGTAATTTAAGCACAGAATGGCATTCGGGTATGACCGCTATCACCGGTGAAACGGGAGCAGGTAAATCAATCGCCATTGATGCATTATCATTGTGTCTTGGAGAGCGAGCAGAAGCGTCTGCTGTGCGCCCAGGTACTGATAAAGCAGAGGTAAGTGCACAATTTGATTTAAGCAATTTACCACTCGCTCATGCTTTTTTAGAAGAGAACATGCTTAATAACGACGACAACGAATGTTTACTTCGTCGAGTTGTTTGTAAAAATGGTCGCAGTAAAAGCTACATTAATGGCAGCCCAGTTACCGCTGCACAACTAAAAGAGCTAGGCCAATATTTAATTTCTATTCATGGTCAACATGCGCACCAGCACCTATTAAAGGCAGAGCATCAGCTACAATTACTCGATGCATATGCAGGCCATCATAATCTTGTTAATGCTGTAAGCCAGCGTTATAAACAATTTGCTGACTTACAAAAAGAATTTAAACAGCTAGAACAACAGCAGCAGCAACAAGCCGCACAAAAGCAACTATTGGAGTATCAAGTCGCAGAGCTTGATGAATTTGCATTGCAGGCAGATGAATTTGAGCAAATAGAAGCCGAACATTATAAACTCAGCAATAGCCAAACTATATTGCAAGTCTGCCAGCGCGAGTTGCAGCATTTATATGAAAATGATGAACAAAATGCGTGTTCCATTATACAGCACAGCGCCCAACAATTTACTGAACTTGCACAGTATGATGAAAGCTTAGCCAGTGTGGCAACATTATTATCAGAAGCCGCTGTTCAAGTTGAAGAAGCAAGCCGAGAAGTTCGTAATTACACTGAACAAGCCGACTTGGATCCTCAGCGATTAACTGAAGTAGAAAATAGACTCAGTGGTGCAATGGACTTAGCCAGAAAACACCATATAAAACCCCAAGAGCTCGTTGGATTTCATCAAACTATTGCACAAGAGCTTGAGTCGATAAGTAATAACAGCTCACGTCTTGAGCAACTTGAAGGTGAAATTGAACATGCCCTTGAGGATTATCAAAACGCCAGTGAACAATTAAGTGCAAGTCGCCACCAGTATGCGAATACATTAAATGGATTGATCAGCGAAAGCATGGCTAATCTATCTATGGAAAATGGCGTATTTGAAATAGCATTGACTGCACAAAACGATCGCGCTCCAAATAGCTTAGGCTTTGATAATGTTTCGTTTTTAGTATCAACAAACCCAGGGCAACCATTGCAACCTTTAGCAAAAGTAGCCTCGGGTGGTGAGCTATCACGCATTAGTTTGGCTATTCAGGTTATTATTGCGCAAAAAGTCACGACCCCTACGCTTATATTTGATGAAGTGGATGTTGGTATTTCTGGCCCAACAGCTGCTGCTGTTGGTAAACTACTGCGCCAACTAGGTAAGTCTACGCAAGTAATTTGTGTAACCCATTTACCGCAAGTGGCCAGTAGCGCTCATCAGCAGTTTTTTGTTGCCAAAGAAATTGCAGACGGTGAAACATTTACGCATATGCTGGCATTGAATAAAGATGGTCGAGTAAATGAGATTGCTCGATTACTGGGTGGTGATAACATTAGCAAAACAGCTAAAGCAAATGCAAAAGAGCTTATAAAAGCGCACGGATAAAGTGAATCGCTTTATAGTGCGTTACCTTGATACGATGAGGATACATTAATGCAAACGACGGTCATTTATTTTGGCTTAGCAATTAACTGGCTGCTACTGATTGTCAGTATACTTTTGGCTGTTTTTAGTAAGTTTAAACATACACAATTTAAGCAGAGCTTATATCGCTTTTTAAATGTGGCATTAATTGTACATATTGTTATTGCTGTTATGTTAGTTTTTAGCCGCACAGCTATTAGTGGCTTAATAACACTAAGTTGGTTAGTTATTGGCCTACAGCTTGTTTGTAACGTTATTTGCTATAAAAGTGTGAAACGCCGACAAGCCAGAGTGAAACCGAGCCTAGATCACTTCTCGATGGATTAACTAACAGCGCGTTTAAAAAAGCCCACAATCTATGTATTGCGGGCTTTTTTATTTGTAAAATCTTATAATTGTAAATAGCTAGGTCAAAACCTACGTCCCTTTTTGTAGACCTTAAACACCGACTATGGAACCATAAATATTTACCTTTGTTTGTAAAACTGAGGAAATAAAAAAAGCAAACCCGAAGGTTTGCTTTTGACTCCATTCTAACAAAAGCATTATTTACACTTTTAAATAATCCATAATGCCTTCTGCAGCGTTACGCCCCTCAAATATAGCGGTGACCACTAAGTCTGAACCACGAACAATATCGCCACCAGCAAATATTTTAGGATTAGTGGTTTGATGTGTAAATTCACCTTGCTCGGGTGCATTAATACCACCCCAGTGGTTAATTTCTACGTCGTACTGCTCTAGCCAATCCATTTTATGTGGCTTAAAACCAAATGCCATAATCACTTGTGTGGCTTCAATAATATGCTCTGAACCCGGTACTTCCTCAGCGCGACGGCGGCCGTTTTCATCTGCCTCGCCAAGCTGAGTTTTTACCATTTTAACACCGGCTACAGCACCTTTGTCATCAAGCACAATCCCTTTAGGCTGAACGTTATAAGTAAAAATGACGCCCTCTTCTTTGGCATTTTTTACTTCGCGTTTTGAACCAGGCATGTTCTCTTCATCACGACGATAAGCACACGTTACTTTTAACGCGTTATGACGAATAGAGGTACGCACACAGTCCATTGCTGTATCACCACCACCTAGTACCACTACTTTTTGGTTTGCCATATCAATGCAAGCTTGTTTAGACTCATCGTAACCCATAACACGATTAGTGTTACCAATTAAAAATGGCAGGGCATCATGTACTCCCGGTGCATCTTCGTTCTCAAGCCCCGCTCGCATACTCTGATAAGTCCCCACGCCCAAAAATACAGCGTCATACTCATTAAGTATTTCATCCATGCTAATGTCTTTACCTACTTCGACATTAAGCTTGAATTCAACACCCATTTCGGTAAATATTTCGCGACGTTTTTGCATGACTTCTTTTTCTAATTTAAAAGAAGGAATACCAAAGGTTAACAGCCCACCAATTTCAGGGTGACGGTCAAATACCACAGGCTTTACGCCATTACGCACTAAGATATCTGCACAGCCTAGGCCCGCAGGCCCTGCGCCAATAATGGCAACTTTTTTATCAGTCCATGTCACATAGGACATGTCTGGTTTCCAGCCCATTTTAAACGCGGTGTCGGTGATGTATTTTTCAATATTACCGATTGTTACTGCACCAAACTCTTCATCTAATGTACATGAGCCTTCGCATAAGCGGTCTTGCGGGCATACTCGTCCACACACTTCTGGCAAACTGTTAGTACGGTGCGATAGCTCAGCGGCCTCTAAAATACGCCCTGTACGGATCAGTTTTAACCATTGTGGAATATAATTATGTACTGGACATTTCCACTCACAATAAGGGTTACCACAATCAAGGCAACGATCCGCTTGTGAATTAACCTGATTTTCTGAAAAGGGTTCATAAATTTCTACGAACGATTTTTTACGCGACGAGATTGGTTTTTTGCGTGGGTCTACACGCTGCACGTCTATAAATTGATATACATTTTCGCTCATACTGCCCCCTTATTGCGCCTGAACACGTAGTTCGGCGCTACTGCGAGCGCGGTGCCCGAGTAAACTTTTTACGTCACTTGATTTAGGTTTTACTAATTTGAACATCGGTAAATAAAGTTCAAAGTTAGCTAAAATAGTTTCTGCTCTGCATGAGCCTGTTAGCTCTAAATGATCAGCAATTAAGCCGCGTAAATGCTCTTGATGTGAACTTAAGTCATCTAAAGTAACCACTTCAACCAACTCTGGGTTAATGCGTTTCTCAAAATCACCTCGTTCATCTAAAATGTAAGCGAAACCACCGGTCATACCTGCACCAAAGTTCACTCCTACATTACCAAGTACACACACAACGCCACCGGTCATGTATTCACAACCGTTATCACCTACGCCCTCAACAACAGCTTGCACGCCTGAGTTACGTACAGCAAAACGCTCGCCTGCACATCCTGCTGCAAACAATTTACCGCCGGTTGCACCATATAAACAGGTATTGCCAATAATTGTTGCTTTATGACTTTCAAATGACGAACCCAATGGTGGGCGAATAACTAGCTTACCGCCAGCCATGCCTTTACCAACGTAATCGTTAGCATCGCCAACCAAAGTCATTTCAAGGCCACCGGCATTCCATACACCGAATGACTGACCAGCTGTACCATGTAATTCAATAACTACCGGATCTGCGGCCATGCCTTGATTACCGTGTTTATCAGCAATATACCCAGAAAGCATGGCACCTACTGATCTGTCGGTATTACAAATACGACTTACTAATGAAATGCCGCTTGAGTTATCTATTGCCTCTTGTGCCTTACCAAGTAAGTTCTCATTTAACTCACCTAAATAATGCGAGCTATTTGGTGCACTGCAAAACAAAGTTTCACCCGTTGGATTATTTGGCTGAGCGATAACCGCTGATAAATCTATTTTTTGCTGCTTCGCTGTTTTGCCTTCAATGGCTTCGAGTAAGTCTAAGCGACCAATTAAATCGGTTAGGTTTGCAACCCCTAAACTTGCCATAATTTCGCGCGCTTCTTGAGCAATGAACTTAAAGTAATTCATCGCCATTTCTGGCAGACCATGATAATGCTTTTGACGTAATGTTTCGTCTTGTGTTGCCACACCTGTCGCACAGTTATTTAAGTGACAGATTCGTAAGTATTTACAGCCTAATGCAACCATAGGCCCTGTGCCAAAGCCAAAACTTTCGGCGCCTAAAATGGCCGCTTTGATGATATCAAGGCCGGTTTTTAAACCGCCATCTGTTTGCAGGCGAATACGATGGCGAAGGCCATTTTCTACCAATGCTTGTTGTGTTTCAGCAAGTCCCAACTCCCATGGGCTGCCAGCGTATTTAACTGAGGTTAATGGACTTGCACCTGTGCCACCATCATAGCCTGAAATAGTAATTAAGTCGGCATACGCTTTTGCTACACCGGTTGCAATTGTGCCAACACCCGGTTCAGATACCAGTTTTACTGAAATCAATGCATTCGGGTTTACTTGTTTTAAGTCAAAAATCAGCTGGGCTAAATCTTCGATAGAATAAATATCGTGATGCGGCGGAGGTGAAATAAGAGTCACACCCGGTACCGAGTAACGAAGCTTGGCAATATAGGGAGTGACTTTTTCACCCGGTAATTGTCCGCCTTCCCCAGGTTTAGCGCCTTGTGCCACTTTTATTTGAATAACATCAGCGCTACGTAAGTAATGTGGGGTGACACCAAATCGACCCGAAGCTACTTGTTTAATACGTGAATTTTTTTCTGTACCGTAACGAAGTTTGTCTTCGCCACCTTCACCAGAGTTTGAGCAGCCACCTAAACGATTCATGGCAATTGCAAGTGCTTCATGCGCCTCTGGTGATAATGCACCAATACTCATGGCGGCTGAGTCAAACCGTTTATAAAGCTCAGTGGCAGGCTCTACCTCATCAATGCTTATACCCTTTTCTGGCAGTTTTAAAGCCAACATATCGCGCAGAGTCGCGACTGGACGGTGATTAACTAGCTTTGCGTATTCGCTGTAATCACTGTACTCGCCGCTACGTACTGCTTTTTGTAACGTTTGAATCACATCAGGGTTGTAAGCATGGTACTCGCCGCCGTGTACGTACTTAAATAAACCACCATGGCTTAATAATTTACGTTTACTAAACGCCAGTTTATGCAAGCTTTGCTGATCGTCATCAAAGTCGCTAAAACACGCCCCTTTAATACGACTCGCCACGCCTTTAAAACACATCTCAACAATAGCGTCCGATAGACCAACGGCTTCAAACAGCATTGAACAACGATATGAAGCCACGGTACTAATGCCCATTTTAGACATGATTTTGTACAAGCCTTTATTAATTGCTTGACGATAAGCCAGTGTAACTTCACAGTATGACTTATTAATTACCTTGGTATCGCTCATAGCCACAAGTGACTCGTACGCTAAATACGGGTAAATTGCGGTTGCACCAAATCCAAGTAGTACCGCAAATTGATGCGCATCGCGAACGCTGCCAGTTTCAATAATAATATTTGACTCACAGCGTAAGTTATTATCTACCAAGCGTTTTTGTACCGCACCCACCGCCATAGCAGCAGGGATAGGTAATTGATTGTCATCAAAGTTACGATCCGTTAATACCAGCATAATGCAGCCAGATGCGGCTTTTGCTTGTGCTTCATCACAGATGCGCTTAACCGCATTCTCAAGGCCTTCTTCTACGGTGTAAGTAATATCAATCTTACAATAGCTGTAGTGCGCTTCATCGGCGTTAAGTAGCTGCTGCATATCAGCGTACATTAAAATAGGCGTATCAAATTGCAGGCGTTTAGCGTGCCCTGTTGTTTCATTAAATACGTTTTGCTCACTGCCAATACACGTTGCAAGCGACATTACATGGTTTTCACGTAACGGATCAATTGGCGGATTAGTAACCTGAGCAAACTTTTGACGGAAATAATCATAAAGTGAACGGTGCCCTTCACTCAGTACGGCAAACGGCGTATCGTCACCCATTGAGCCAGTGGCTTCTTGCCCATTTTCACCCATGACACGAATGACGCTGTCTAGCTCTTCGTTAGTATAGCCAAACATCTTTTGGTATTTGACAAGGGTTTCATCATCAAATGAGCGATTGCCCGCATCTTGCTCGGTAAGTGCTTCAAAAGGCGTTAATCGTTTAACGTTTTCTTCTAACCACGACTTATAAGGGTGGCGTGATTTTAAATCTTGGTCAATTTCATCTGAATGCCAAATTTTACCCAATTTAGTATCAATAACGAGGAGTTCGCCCGGGCCAACACGTCCTTTTTCGACCACTTCGTCAGCGGTGTAATCCCATATACCCACTTCAGAGGCTAAAGTAATAAAGCCATCTTGAGTAATAATATAACGCGCTGGACGTAAACCATTTCGGTCTAGGTTACAGGCTGCAAAACGCCCATCCGACATAACGATGCCTGCAGGGCCATCCCACGGTTCCATATGCATCGAATTAAAATCATAGAATGCACGTAAGTCGTCATCCATAGCACGGTTTTTTTGCCATGCTGGCGGCACTAGCATGCGCATCGCACGGAATAAATCCATACCACCAGCTAAAAACAGCTCTAGCATATTATCGAGGCTAGATGAGTCAGACCCTGTTTCATTAACAAACGGCGCTGCGCTTTGTAAATCAGGAATAAGCGGCGAAGCAAATTTATAAGAGCGTGCACGGGCCCACTGGCGGTTACCTTCAATAGTATTAATTTCACCATTGTGCGCTAAATAACGAAATGGTTGCGCTAAAGGCCAGCGAGGCTGTGTGTTTGTAGAGAAGCGTTGATGAAAAACACAAATAGCACTGGTCATGCGAATATCAGCAAGATCGAGATAAAAATTTGGCAAGTCAGCAGGCATCATTAAGCCTTTATAGATGGTGACTAGCCCAGATAAGCTCGCAATATAAAATGATTCATCATCCATCAAGCGCTTTTCTGCACGACGACGTGCAACATATAAACGTCGCTCTAAATCTTTAGAACGCCACCCTTCTGGCGCACTAATAAAAATTTGTTCAAACCCAGGCAATTGCTTTAGGGCTATAGGTCCTAACATTGATGGATCGGTAGGGACAACACGCCAACCTAAAATATTAAGCGTTTCTTTTTCTAGTTCTTCGCTTAAAACATCTTTAGCTGCTTGTGCTAATACCGGATCAGCATTGAGGAAAATCATCCCAACGGCGTAATTTTTACCTAAATGCCAATTATTTTCAGCAGCAATAGCACGAAAGAAGCTGTCTGGTTTTTGAAGTAACAAGCCACAACCATCACCCGTTTTACCATCAGCAGATATACCGCCGCGGTGCTGCATGCGATCTAAACCGGTGATCGCCGTACGGATGAGTCGGTGACTCGCTTGGTTATTAACTTGGGCTATTAAGCCAAAGCCACAATTATCTTTTTCTAGTTTTGAGTCATATAACATGGACCCCTCCCCTTGCTGCACTGTTAACGTGGATGAACGGCTCGACGATTTGCTAACAGACGATCAAAATTAGCGTTATTCCTAACCTGAGTCAATATCTTTCTGAATACATATTCATTATATTGAATATATTTCAACTTCATTAAAAATCATAAAATAATGCTAAATATTAACATTTGAGTAGATATTGGATCGAAAACTTTAATGACACCGGTGTTATTTTTAAGAACTTGTAAATAACCCCCCCTCAATAGTCAGTTTACGTAAACGTAAACCATGCAAATAATGAATAATTATTCATAGCCGTATTTTATTCTTTATTAACTTGCTGATATTTACCTTTTACAAGCAAATTAATTAATAGTTTTTTACAGTGGTTTAAATTAATGCATATATTATTTAATAGTTACCAGTATTTGCTTTCATATTATGCATCTACTGACGTTTTATCTACCTTACCTATAGGTAAACTTTGTTTGGCCACCTAAGCAAAAACAGTGACTGCTATGAACACAGTCATTAAATATAAAGCACTTTAAAATCAACATACTAAAAGTTAACATCTCACTTGACTGCGTAAAAATAGGCTCACTTTTGAGTAAGCTAGCACTGTTTACGAGTGAATTATTTTTAATTTTATCAACTATGGCCTGCGCATATGGCTTACTTTGAATAAGTATTAACGCCAAGGAACGGTGATGAAAAAAGATGCCTGTGCACAAAATAATTAAGTTAATTAAGCAAAAACGATAAGAAAAGCTTAGGGTCTGTTGACCTTTGCGGATTACAATTTGTTCAAACTAGGGGCGGTTTAATCTCGGCGCGAGGTTTGTAACCTAGTGGACTAAGTAAAAACCGAGCAACAAAGAGTAAATCGTCCCTAGGCAGAACCCGAAGTTCAGCGCCTGTTTGTTATTGATGCTGCGTTATCGCCTATTTATGAGGAATACCACACCACATAGGCTCTGCCTTGCCTAAATACCAAACAGACTGCTGCAAATTTAACCTTGAAAGGTCAACAGACCCTAATACTGTTCGTTACTTTTACAGCTTTTAATGGCAGCAAATTGTTTGAGGTGGGTATTATATCGACAGGTTATTGGATCGGCTGAGAATTAAATCCCCATCATAGGAAAATCAGCCTATACCATTGTGAAATCGGCAGGTTCAGTGCTATTTAAGCTTACGCTAGACATAAAAAAAGCTGCAAATTGCAGCTTTTTTTACCTAAACGCTTATTCAGCGTCTGCAGGTTTATGCTTTGCAGCTGTTTCAGCAATCAGTGGTTGTAATTCACCACGTTGAAACATTTCAATGATAATGTCACAGCCACCAATTAACTCGCCTTCAACCCAAAGTTGCGGGAAGGTAGGCCAGTTAGCGTAAGCAGGAAGCTCTGCACGAATGTCTGGATTAAGTAAAATATCCACATATGCAAACGGTTCACCGCACGACATTAATGCTTGTGATGCTTGTGAAGAAAAACCACAATTAGGCAGTTTTGGTGATCCTTTCATGTATAAGATGATTGGGTTTTCAGCAATTTGCTGTTTAATTTTATCGATGGTTTCCATTTACAACCTCAAAATGACGATAGCGAACACATTAGGCCTTGAAAAAGTTTCACTGTGGCCTCAGATATATAGATTAACATAGGCAATTAAAGCCTCAATCTTAAATAGCTTTAGCAAGAGCATTGCTGTTTGCTAAAACTTGAGTAAAATACTCAACAATTATAGTAACACTATATTCCTGTTTGGTATAGATAAGTGCCCTGTTTGCGCAGGCATTACGTATTACTAAATAGACTATCAACCAAAAGAAGATGGAGATAAAAAATGGCATTTGAACTACCGTCACTACCGTATGCAATTGATGCACTTGAGCCACATATTTCGCAAGAAACGTTAGAGTTTCACCATGGTAAACACCACAATACTTATGTGACTAAACTTAACGGTTTAATCCCAGGCACTGAGTTTGAAGGTAAATCACTTGAAGAAATCGTATGTTCTTCAGAAGGCGGTGTATTTAACAACGCTGCTCAAATCTGGAACCACACTTTCTACTGGAACAGCCTATCTCCAAATGGCGGTGGCGCTCCAACAGGTGCAATTGCTGATGCAATTAACGCTAAATGGGGCTCATTTGACGCATTTAAAGACGCGTTAAACGACAAAGCAGTAAATAACTTTGGTTCAAGCTGGACTTGGTTAGTTAAACTAGCTGATGGTTCACTAGACATCGTTAATACATCTAACGCTGCAACACCATTAACAGATGCAGGTGTTACACCAATCCTAACCGTGGATTTATGGGAACACGCATACTACATTGATTACCGTAACGTGCGTCCAGATTACCTTAAAGGTTTCTGGTCACTCGTTAACTGGGAATTCGCGAACGCTAACTTCGCATAATTAGTTTTAAACTAATCTTTAAAAAGACGCTTAGGCGTCTTTTTTTATGTCCGCTACTTTATTTGATTAGGGTTATACGTAGGTTGTTTTCTAAAAGTGCATCATGATCATTTTTCATATAAATTTTTAATTTTATTGCACAAAAATTTAAATTCGTGACTAGACTTTAAATAGTGAGTACATTTTCCAAGTAGGTTTCGGAGGTCATTATGACTATTTTTGATCACTACCAAGCACGTTATGAATCAACACAAGAAGAAGAGTACAGTGTTGCTGAGTTTCTAGAAATTTGTAAAACCGATAAGTCTGCTTATGCCAGTGCTCCTGAAAGATTACTGATGGCCATTGGCGAGCCTAAAATGGTAGATACCGCTACCGATACTCGTTTAAGTCGCTTATTTTCGAACCGTGTTGTTGCACGTTACCCTGCATTTGCCGATTTTTATGGTATGGAAGACGCCATTGAGCAAATTGTTTCTTATCTAAAACACGCCGCGCAAGGATTAGAAGAGTGTAAACAAGTGCTTTACTTGCTTGGTCCGGTGGGTGGCGGTAAGTCATCGATTGCTGAAAAGCTAAAGTATTTAATGCAACAAGTGCCTATTTATGCAATTAAGGGCTCCCCGGTTAATGACCATCCGCTGGCATTATTTGATCCCGTTGAAGATGCCAGCCTACTCGAAAAAGAATATGGAATTAAGTCTCGTTACCTCAAAACGGTAATGTCGCCATGGGCCGCAAAACGTTTACAAGAATTTAATGGTGATATTAGTCAATTTAGAGTGGTTAAACGCTTCCCATCAATTTTAAATCAAGTTGCGATTGCTAAAACAGAGCCCGGAGATGAAAACAATCAAGATATTTCTGCTCTTGTTGGTAAGGTAGATATTCGCCAACTTGAACACTTTGCACAAAATGATCCTGATGCTTATGCCTATTCAGGCGCATTATGTTTAGCCAACCAAGGCTTAATGGAATTTGTGGAAATGTTTAAAGCCCCCATAAAAGTGTTACATCCGCTTTTAACAGCGACCCAAGAAGGTAACTATAACGGCACAGAAGGCATAAGCGCCCTGCCATTTAACGGCATGATACTCGCCCACTCTAATGAATCAGAATGGCAAACCTTTAAAAACAATAAAAACAACGAAGCCTTTTTAGACCGTGTTTATATTGTTAAGGTCCCTTATTGCTTACGAGTGACCGAAGAAATTAAAATTTACGATAAGCTTATTGAACACAGTGAGCTTTACAACGCCCCCTGTGCGCCAGGTACACTTAAAATTTTAGCCCAATTTACCACTCTTTCGCGCTTAAAAGAGCCGGAAAACTCAAGCATTTACTCTAAGATGCGAGTTTACGATGGTGAAACCCTTAAAGACACCGACCCAAAAGCGAAGTCGTATCAAGAGTATCGTGATTATGCTGGTGTTGATGAGGGCATGACCGGTCTTTCAACCCGTTTTGCGTTTAAGATTTTATCGCGAGTATTCAACTTTGACACTACCGAAGTGGCCGCCAACCCTGTGCATTTGTTTTATGTGCTTGAGCAACAAATTGAGCGTGAACAATTTAGTGCCGAGGTTGAAGAACGTTATTTAAGCTTTTTAAAAGGCTATTTAATTCCACAATATGTTGAGTTTATAGGTAAAGAGCTACAAACCGCGTACTTAGAGTCATATTCAGAATATGGCCAAAATATTTTTGACCGCTACGTTATTTATGCTGATTTTTGGATTCAAGATCAAGAATACCGCGACCCTGATACAGGGCAATTATTTGACCGTGATGCACTCAACGCTGAGCTTGAAAAAATAGAAAAGCCTGCAGGTATTTCAAACCCTAAAGATTTTAGAAATGAAATTGTTAACTTTGTACTGCGTGCTCGCGCTCATAACAATGGCAAAAATCCGCTGTGGACAAGTTATGAAAAACTACGCACGGTTATTGAGAAAAAAATGTTCTCAAACACGGAAGACTTACTCCCTGTTATTTCATTTAATGCAAAAACATCAGCTGAAGATCAGCAAAAGCATGAGGACTTTGTTAATCGTATGGTTGAAAAAGGCTACACGCAAAAACAAGTGCGCTTGCTATCTGAGTGGTATTTACGGGTTAGAAAATCGCAATAACCTTCATAATTGCAGTTTTTAGGAGGTCATTATGGCGCATTTTATCGACAGGCGTTTAAATGGCAAAAACAAAAGCACAGTTAACCGCCAGCGTTTTATTAGGCGTTATAAAAAGCAGATCAAAGAAGCGGTGTCTGATGCGATCAATAAACGCAGTGTCACTGATTCAAGCTCTGGAGAGAGTATCTCTATTCCGCAGCGCGATATTAGTGAACCTACTTTTCATCAAGGTAGAGGCGGTAATAGAGAGCAAATACACCCTGGGAACGATCAGTTCTCTACTGGCGACAAAATAGAACGCCCTAAAGGAGGCAAAGGCGGTGGCGCAGGCGAAGGTGAAGCAAGTGACTCTGGCGAAGGCCAAGATGAATTTGTTTTTTCTATCTCTAAAGATGAATACCTTGATTTGTTATTTGAGGATTTAGAACTCCCTAACTTGCAAGAAAATCAGCTTGATAAGCTCGTACAAATGAAAACCCATCGCGCTGGGTTTTGCAGCGATGGTATGCCCAGTAATATTGATGTAGTGCGCTCATTACAAGGTTCTCTAGCTCGTCGTATTGCAATGACCGCAGGTAAAAAACGCCGCCTTAGTGAGCTTGAGGGACAACTAGCACTGCTGCTTGAACAACCACACTGTGATAAAGCCGCTGTGGCCTTATTACAAAAAGAAATCGACACACTCAAACAGCAAATAAAAACCGTGCCCTTTATCGATAATTACGACTTACGTTTTCGTAACTACGACAAGCAACCACACCCAACCAGTAAAGCGGTGATGTTTTGTATTATGGATGTGTCAGGTTCGATGGACCAAGCAACAAAAGACATGGCAAAACGCTTTTACATTTTGCTTTATCAGTTTTTAACTCGCAGCTACAAAGACATCGACGTTGTGTATATTCGCCATCATACCCAGGCTAAAGAAGTTGATGAGCAAGAATTTTTTTATTCACAAGAAACAGGCGGTACCATTGTTTCAAGTGCACTAAAACTGATGAATGAAATAATAGCTGAGCGCTATAATTCTGATGAATGGAATATATACGCAGCACAAGCTTCTGATGGCGATAATTGGGCCGATGACACGCCCCAATGTGGGCACATTTTACGTAATAAAATACTTAAAGCTGTTCGCTATTTTGCCTATATAGAAATTACCACACGTGCTCATCAAAGTTTATGGCGCGAGTATCAAAACATTAGTCAAACGAACAGTAATTTTGCCATCCAGCATATCCAAGGTGTTGAAGATATTTACCCTATATTTAGGGAGCTATTTAAAAAAGGTCGTCAACAGCAAGGGGCTGCATAGCCAAAGCGAGGTAGCATTATGAAAGATAATCGAATAAGTGATGGGCCCGATTGGACCTTTGAACTATTGCAACAATACCAAGACGAAATAGCGCGTGTGGCTGAGCACTATAAGCTAGACACCTATCCTAACCAAATTGAAGTGATCACCGCAGAACAAATGATGGATGCCTACTCAAGTGTAGGCATGCCCATTGGCTACACTCACTGGTCGTATGGTAAAAAATTTATTCAAACGGAGCAAAATTATAAACGCGGTCAAATGGGACTTGCGTATGAAATTGTGATTAATTCGAACCCCTGTATTGCTTACCTAATGGAAGAAAACACCCTTCCGATGCAGGCACTGGTTATGGCACATGCTTGCTATGGGCATAACTCATTTTTTAAAGGGAATTATTTATTTAAAACATGGACTGATGCAGGCTCAATTATTGATTATTTATTGTTTGCTAAAAACTATATTAGCCGCTGTGAAGAAAAGTACGGTATTTCCGAAGTAGAAAGCATACTCGACTCATGTCATGCATTAATGAGTTACGGTGTTGATAGGTACAAACGTCCACAACGAATTTCGTTATTTGAAGAGCAAAAACGCCAGCAAGAACGGGCTGAGTATTTGCAATCACAAGTTAACGAATTATGGCGTACCATTCCTTCTCAACAGCAAGAGTCAAAAAAACACGAACGCCACTTCCCGCAAGAGCCACAGGAAAATATTCTGTACTTTATTGAAAAAAATGCCCCTTTACTCGAGTCATGGCAGCGAGAAATCGTCAGGATAGTGCGAAAAATATCACAATACTTTTATCCGCAAAAACAAACCCAAGTAATGAATGAAGGTTGGGCCACTTTTTGGCACTATACTATTTTGAACCATTTATATGATGAGGGAAAACTAACCGACTCATTTATGTTGGAGTTTTTACAAAGCCATACTAATGTTGTGTACCAACCTCCATACAATAGCGATTATTACTCAGGTATTAACCCCTATGCACTGGGCTTTAATATGATGGTTGATATACGTCGTATTTGTGAAAACCCAACAGAAGAAGATAAACGCTGGTTTCCTGAGCATGCGGGCAGTGACTGGCTCGAGACACTGCACTTTGCAATGCAAAATTTCAAAGATGAGAGTTTTATTAGCCAATTTTTATCCCCTAAGCTGATTCGGGATTTTAAATTATTCACCATAGTCGACCATGCTAGTAACCCACATTTAGAAATAGGCGCTATTCACGACGATAATGGCTACAAAGCGGTTAGAGAAGCACTTTCTACACAATATAACCTTAGTAATCATGAGCCTAACATACAAGTTTACGATGTTGACTTACGCGGCGACCGCTCTTTAACCCTACGATATATCCCTCACAACGCCGTTCCACTGGCTAACTCCCATAGGGAGGTATTAAAACACCTTTACAGACTATGGGGCTTTAAGGTAAAACTGGAACAGGAGTCAAATTCTGGTGAGATTTCAACCATTGGTCAATGTCCAATTGATGATTCACGCCATACAACAGAGTAAAAATAATGGACAAAAAAAAGCTTCTTGTACTGATTGATTCGGTTGAATTTGCAAAAACGTCATTGCAGCATGCTAAACAAAAAGCGCTGCAAGGCAATAAACATATTGATATTGTTGCATTTAGCTTTGAAGAAACCGGCAATATTTTATTTTCTCTGTCGCCAGAACAATTGCTTTCACTCCAAGATAAATGCCTTTCATCATTAAGGGCACAGTTGGAGCCACTGATTAGCGCAGAACTGGAGGGTTGCAGTTATACCTTTCAAACCGCATGGCATGAAGCCCCCGAGCAGTGGCTTAACGAAGATATTAATACTGATGATTACGAAATGGTGATAAAAACACGCCATATCGACAGCGACAGCCAATTTAGTGAACTTGATTGGCAACTTATCCGCTTTACGCCCATCGCTTTGTATTTAGCGGCAGATAACAAATGGCGCAAGCATACCAACATACTCGCCGCACTTGATTTAGCCAGCGAAAAAACCGCAAAACATAAGCTTAATCAGTCAATTATTAAATATGGCCTAGCATACGCACAGCGAACAGACTGTGAATTTTATGCCGGCTACACAGTGTATATTTCTCCAATATTAAGAGATTTAGGCTTAGTATTTTCAGAAGAGCAACTAGTCAATGCCTTTGAGAAATTACCTCAATCACAGCAACAACTCATTATTGATAATAACTTACGCGACAAACTTTATATTAAAGCGGGTTTACCTGAGCAGGTGATCCCAAGCTTAGCGGCCAAGCTCAATGCTGATTTAGTGATTATAGGATCTGTTGGGAATGTAGGAATTAAAGCAAAACTCATTGGTAATACTGCAGAAAAAATAATGCGCTTACTTAAAACTGACTTGCTTATTTTACCCCCCAATTAAAAAATGATGCCTAAGCATCATTTTTTATATCAGCGTATACCGACACTTTATTTCGACCTGTTTCTTTTGAATGATAAAGCGCTTTATCGGCAGCTTCAATCCATCGTTCGTGATCTTTAAACTGATCATCAAAACACGCAATACCCACACTAATGGCCATATGCACCGTGTGCTCATTGTATTTCGCCGGAGAGGTTTCAATTAATTGGCGTAAACGTTCAGCAAATACAATCGCCCCTTGTTTATCGGTATCTAATAAAGTAACAACAAACTCTTCACCGCCGTATCGCCCAGCAATGTCTGTTTCACGCAATGCAGTTTTCAGTAAACTCGCTATATGACGAAGTGCTTCATCTCCAGCACTGTGTCCAAAATCATCATTTACCTTTTTAAAGTGGTCAATATCAAAAATTAATAACGAGCAACAACCTTCGTTTCGCTTCGTTCGTAAAAATTCTTGGTGCAGTAAGTGCTCCCAATGCCCTCTATTGGCAAGCTGGGTTAAACTATCTGTTTGGCTTACTTGTTCTAGTTTTTTATTTAACTCTTCTAGTTCTTTTTTGTTAACCGCAATATCTGTCACATCGTAAATAATAATACAAATATGCTCGACTTCGCCTCGCACATTGGTAAGTGGAATAAACGTGGCATTTTGATACATATAGTCCGCTTTACCGGTAATTGGTCGGTAGTTTTTAAAACGAAAAATATACGGCTGCTGCTCCCAAATAGTAAATGAACGATTCTTTAATACAAACACTGACTCAGATTTACTTCTAAACCATTTTTCATCAATGGCCGGAAATAAATCAAATAAGTCTTTGTCTTTTACAGCGCTCGGTAACAAACCAGAATGATTTTCCATAAAACCATTCCATACATGCACTTTGTATTCTCGATCGAGTACAACAAGACCGACATCAACCGTATTAAACATATCCATTAACCAATGGATTTCATTCAAATCTAAATCAGCTGGCATAAATATTTAATCTTCTAGTAGATAAGCAACTTTGTATTTCAAAGTTTTTAGTGAATCTTCAGTAAAGAGCAACATTAAATCACAACTAATATCATGATTTTCAATACCGTAACTTATTTCTATGGCTAGAGTCCGTTGCCAGCGCGACTTATTCGACTGAACAAGTTCAGAAACGTCCCGATGCTGCCCCAAAACTATTGGATGCCCTTGGCTAAAGGTCATGTCGAGCTGTTTTGACAAGCCGGTTAAAATAGCGCCTATTAAAATGTTACTTACATCCATTAGCAACTCTAACTCAACCTTGTCGTTTAGTTCACCTTCGTAATTCATCAGTGAGGCTATTTCTTTAAAACTAGAGTCATTTAAAAGTAATAATGCCTCGCCAGATACCCCGCCACCTATAAAGCCTTGGCAAATACCCGATGTAGTATCATTGGTATCAACAGAGCTTAACGCCATGTTGAGCTCACTGACTTCTAAAACATTAACATTAGGAATGGGTAACTTAACAAATACATTAAGCAGTCTTGCAAGTAAATCTCCCGCTTGACCCATGGCAACATTAGTCAGCTCTTGATATATATCACGAACATCAGGGTCAACTTGTTCACCTAACGAGTGAGACATGCGTTCACGCAGTGCTCTATCTCTAATACCATGATGTTCAATAATGGCAGCAAGCTTTTCGGGGGAACACGGTTTTTGAATAAAATCTATGGCGCCAAGCTCAAGCACACGTTGATGCGCACTCGGTTGAATATCGCCTGATACCACAACAGTGAGAACGTCGAGTCCTTGCTCTTTCATTGCAGCAAGCACGCCATAGCCGTCCATTTCTGGCATATTTAAATCAAGGAAAAGAATTTCAGGCTGGGCTTTAGTTATTTGTTTTATGCAGTCTACACCGTCACATGCAAATTCAACTTTAATATCCCAATCATCGGGTAAAGAGCGAGCTAATTGACGTCTAGCTAGTTTTGAATCATCACAAATTAAAACCGATGTTGACATATTATCTCTCTATTTTAAAACTTGTTGTACGCTGACACCGCAAAAAATAAAGGCACGGATATTATTAATTAATACCTATTTCTTATATATACATAGTAATCAAAGTATTGCTTATTTACAATTTTAGGGAAAAATAAACGCGTCAATTATTCTGCTTGGTAACTCCATCACAGTATAATACACTCACCACTATTACGTTAATTCTTAAAAGGAAAAAATCCATGCGTCGTTCATTAGCCTTTGCATTGAGCCTATTTTGTTGCACTAGTTTTGCATCAGAGTTACCTGAAAACACCTTAGATGCAGGAAAAGTAACAGCGCAAGGTAAACCTGTTACGTTACTAGGCCAAGGCCTCAAAGTCGGTGCTGATGCGCCAAATTTTAAAGTGGTCGACGACAGCTTTACTGCCATTACATTAGAAAATTACCAAGGGCAAGCTGTATTAATCAGCGTAGTACCAAGCTTAGATACTGGCATTTGTAGCCTACAAACAAAGCATTTTAATGAAAAAGTAGCGCAACAGTTTCCTGGCGTGGCCATGTTGACGATTAGTGCCGACCTACCTTTTGCACAAAAACGTTTTTGCAAAGCAGAAAATATCGATAAAGTTACGACACTGTCTGATTCTGTATGGCGTGATTTTGGCCAAAAGTATGGGTTAATAATTAAAGATATGGGGTTACTTACTCGCGCTGTTTTTATTCTCGATAAAAGCCATAAAGTTATATATAAACAATTAGTTACTAGCTTATCAACCGAGCCTGAATACGATAGCGTTATTGAAAAGCTTAAAACGCTTTAAAGGTCGAATTTCAGATAATAAAAAACCGCTATGAAGCGGTTTTTTTTTAATTATGCTTTTAATTTTAGATAAAAATTAACCCAAAAGCTCAGCTAGTTGCTTGCTTACTGCTTCAACCGCTTGAGTACCGTCTAATTTATGGTACTGCGTATTACCCGCTTGCGCTTCTGCTTGGTAGTAGTCAACCAATGGCATTGTTTGCTCATGGTAAATGCCTAAGCGTTTACGAACTGTCTCTTCTGTGTCATCCGCACGGATAATAAGCTCTTCGCCTGTTTCGTTGTCTTTACCTTCCTCTTTTGGTGGATTGTAAACAACATGATAAACACGACCAGAACCAGGATGAACACGACGGCCACCCATACGCTCAACAATCACTTCATCAGCAACATCAAATTCAATAACGTGATCAACGACAACGCCATTATCTTTCATTGCATCAGCTTGTGGAATGGTACGTGGGAAGCCATCAAGTAAAAAGCCTTTCTCACAATCAGGTTTTGCAATGCGCTCTTTAACAAGGCCAATGATGATGTCATCAGAAATTAACTGACCTGCGTCCATTACTTTTTTTGCTTCAAGGCCAAGTGGTGTGCCCTCTTTAATTGCAGCTCGTAGCATATCACCGGTAGAAATTTGTGGAATACCGTATCTATCCATTAAAAACTGAGCTTGAGTACCTTTACCTGCACCCGGCGCGCCCAAAAGAATAATGCGCATATCATTGTCCCCTAATATGAGAGTTTATTTTAAAGTCTGAATTCTTCCACAAGCGCCGCAGATACTCAAGTAACTTATACTAATTGTCTAGAGTCTGTTGGCCTTTGCGGA
The DNA here is from genome assembly GCF_018732205.1 of Pseudoalteromonas sp. SiA1. NCBI lineage: Bacteria > Pseudomonadati > Pseudomonadota > Gammaproteobacteria > Alteromonadales > Pseudoalteromonadaceae > Pseudoalteromonas > Pseudoalteromonas sp. SiA1. The sequence goes on from NZ_CP076084.1 coordinate 1,997,491, forward strand.
TTAATATTTGTGCAAACTAGGGGCACTTTAATCGCGACGCAATGTTTGCTACTTAGTAGGCTGAGTAAAAATCGAGCAAAGCTTCTGCGTCCTGCTCACGCCATTTGCCACCATCCATGTAGGCAGACAGACCCTTTCGGGCAGCGTCTATGCAGCAAATTTAACCTTTAAAAATCAATAAACTCTATGCTCCAGCGCATAAAAAAAGGGAACAAACGTTCCCTTTTTACTCAATCATTGATTTTTAATACTTATTTGCTTAAATCAAGCATAAGTTTATTTAAGCGAGTGACAAATCCAGTTGGATCTTTAAGCGTACCGCGCTCAGCTAGTAATGCTTGATCTAGCAATACATGTGACCACTGCGCAAATTTATCTTCGTCTTGCTCATCATTTAAATGCTTAACAATCTGATGCTCAGGGTTTAGCTCAAACACAGGTTTAGCTTCTGGCACTGCTTGACCTACTGACTCCATCAGCTTTTGCATTTGCGAGCTCATGTCGTTGTCGTCGCTCACCACACAGGCTGGCGAATCGGTTAAACGATGTGTAAAGCGTACTTCTTTAACATCATCACCTAATGCGGTCTTAATACGCTCAATAAGGCCTGCAACTTCTTTTTCAGACTCTTCTTGTGCTTTTTTAGTTTCTTCGTCGTCTAAGTCGCCTAAATCTAAATCACCGCGAGTAATTGATTGAAATTGCTTGTCTGCAAATTCAGTTAAGTGGCTCATCATCCACTCATCAACACGGTCACTTAGTAGTAAAACTTCAATGCCTTTTTTGCGGAAGATCTCTAAATGCGGTGAGTTTTTAGCTGCAATAAATGAGTCAGCAACAACATAGTAAATTTTATCTTGGCTGTCTTTCATACGCTCAATGTATTGTTCAAGCGAGACATCTTGAGTGTCTGAATCGGTATGCGTTGAAGCAAAACGTAATAGCTTAGCAATGCTCTCTTTGTTAGCCGCATCTTCAGCTGGGCCTTCTTTCATTACTTGACCAAATTCATTCCAAAACGTTTGGTAATCATCGGCTTTGTTTTTCGCCATACGCTCAAGCATTTTAATAATACGCGACGTACACCCCTTACGGATAGCTTGGGTCACTTTGTTATCTTGAAGTATTTCACGCGATACGTTCAGTGGTAAATCATTTGAATCTAATAGACCTTTAACGAAACGCAGGTAGCTTGGCATAAACTGCTCAGCATCATCCATAATGAATACACGTTGCACGTATAATTTTAAGCCACTTTGGCGCTCGCGGTTCCATAAATCAAACGGCGCTTTTTTCGGAATGTATAACAAACTGGTGTATTCAGTTTTACCTTCAACTTTGTTATGTCCCCAACTAAGTGGATCTTCCCAGTCATGGCTTACATGCTTGTAAAATTCTTTGTATTCATCTTCAGAGATTTCAGACTTATCACGCGTCCATAATGCCGTAGCACGGTTAATGCTTTCCCACTCACCAGGAACTGCTGGAATTTTCTCACCGTCTTCGCCTTCAGACTCTGGTACTTCTGCTTTGTACATTTGTACTGGTGTAGAAATATGATCAGAGTATTTAGTCACGATACTACGAAGGCGCCATTCGTCTGCGTACTCTTTTTCTTCTTCACGTAGGTGTAGAATAATGTCTGTACCGCGGCCTTCTTTTTCAATTTCTTGCAGCGTGTATTCACCTTCACCTTTTGATTGCCACTCTACAGCCGTTGTCTCGCCTGCTTTACGGGTACGCACTGTCACTTCATCAGCAACAATAAACGCTGAGTAAAAGCCCACACCAAATTGACCAATAAGTTGTGAATCTTTGCTTTGGTCGCCCGTTAAGTTTTTGAAAAACTCTGCGGTACCCGACTTTGCAATTGTACCTAAAGAGCTGATCACTTCATCACGTGTCATACCAATACCATTATCAGAAATGGTTACCGTATTGGCTTCTTTATCAGCACTAATACGTACACGTAAATCAGCATCACCTTGATATAAGTCGCCGTTTGATAACGCTAAAAAGCGTAATTTATCGGCTGCATCAGATGCGTTTGATACAAGCTCACGTAAAAATATTTCTTTATTAGAATAAAGCGAGTGAATCATTAAGTTTAGTAATTGTTTTACTTCTGTTTGAAAGCCTAATGTTTCTTTTTGTGCTGCAGTCATTTATGTATCTCCAATTTGCAAAGTGTCTGCGTTATGCACTTAATATGGGGGGAGGTGTCAGAACTTCAAGGGAAAAAAGTAAAAAAAGCTGCCAGCAAAAAACAACAATATTATAAAAACAATATCTGTTCAAAATGGGCTGGCACAGTGTAAATGCATCGGCTTTTGAGTGCTTGGGTGATGAAAATATATATCGCTGGCATGTAGCTGCAAACGCGACGCCATCTGCTCACTCTGTTCACTTTTATACAAATCGCAACCTAAAATAGGATGCCCAATTGCATGACTATGAATACGTAATTGATGCGTTCGACCAGTAACGGGGGTAAATTGCACTAACGTCTTTATTGGTTGAATAAAACGCTTAAGTACTGTGTAGTGTGTTAAGGCCGCTTTGCCTGTGGTGTTACATAACTTAACACGAGGAAAATAGAGTTTGTCTTTAGCAATCGGGTAATTTATTTGTCCGTGGTTATCGCACACTTTTCCTTGTAACATAGCGACATAGCGTTTGCTTATGGTGTGACTTTGAAATTGTTGATTGAGGTTTTTTGCCGACTCACTATTGAGTGCCACCAGCATGATCCCTGAGGTACCAAAATCTAATCGATGAGGTAACTTTGCTTCTGCAAAGGCGGCTGTTTTACCCTGTTGACCATTGACTAAGCGATAATGAACGGAATCCCAATTTAGTGAGTTTTTACCCGACAAACTCAATAAACCACTGGGCTTATTGATCACTAAAAGCGCCTCATCTTGATAAATAATTTTTATGTGTTCATGGCAAACAGGTGCGATAAAGTCATCAACAATCACATTAGCACTTTGGGTTATTGCAGCCATATCATCCTTAAACTTTTGTTTGTATTGCAATTAAAGCCAACAAAAAAGCCTACAGCATGTATGTAGGCTTTTAAAGTAAGTTCAAATAGTTAAGCTTAAAATAAACTATTCATGGCTGACTAATCGCCTACCGCTAAATGCATGCATAAGCGTCATTCCATCGACTAAATCAAGCTCACCACCAACAGGAATACCATGAGCAATACGCGATGCACCCACATTGTTTTTGTGGCAAAGCTGAGCAATATAATGCGCCGTTGTTTCGCCTTCAACCGAAGGATTTGTGGCTAAAATGACTTCATTAATACCGCCTTGCGCAAGCTTTTGCTCGAGTACATCAAGGCCAATTTCTTTAGGCCCTATGCCATCAATCGGTGATAAATGCCCCATTAATACAAAGTAAAGCCCTTTGTATTGACCTGTTTGCTCAATGGCGAGTACATCCGTTGGCGATTCAACAACACATAAAATACCACTGTCTTGGCGTTTAGTGCTTAAGCAAATATCACACTGCGCCTGCTCGGTAAATGTGCGGCACGATTGGCAATGACCTACAGCGCTCATTGCTTTAGTCAAGGCATTACCAAGTTGAGCACCGCCTTTACGGTCGCGCTCTAACAAATGAAACGCAATACGCTGGGCAGACTTCGGACCGATGCCGGGCTGACATCGCAGTGCTTCAATAAGCGATGTTAAACTATCTGAAAGTTGCATAGTTGCTTAGAACGGCATTTTCATACCAGGTGGTAACTGCATACCGCCTGTCACTTTACCCATGCGTTCTTGCGTTTCATCGGCAACACGGCGCACAGCATCGTTACATGCTGCAGCTAATAAATCTTCAATCATGTCTTTGTCGTCTTCCATTAAGCTTTCATCAAGCTCAACACGGCGCACGTTGTGGTTACCAAGCATGGTTACTTTAACTAAACCGGCACCAGCTTCACCAACGACTTCCATTGTTGCGATTTCTTCTTGGGCTTTTTGCATGCGCTCTTGCATTTGCTGCGCTTGCTTCATCATGTTACCCATTCCACCTTTAAACATAATCGTCTCTCTTTCTTTTAATACATTAACTGAAGTATAAATAAGGGCACTGATAGTTAATTACAATGCCTGAATACTGTTTTCGTCAATTTCAGCGCTAAATAGCTGTTGAAATTGTACTATATTTTCATCACTTATGATCACATCAATCGCTTGCTGGTGACGACCTGCATCAATTTTTTGTTGAATCAGATAAGGCGAGTCAATCACCCCACTGGCAAAGTCGATATTTAGCTCAACGTTATGCCCATAAATAGTCGATAACGCCACATTTAACTTTTGGCGCAGCATAGGCGTATCTAAATGCTTTTGCGATTCATCGACTTCAATATGAAAATGATTGTCTTGCTTGGTAAAAATTGAATGCAAGGCAAACTGGCGCATGCGCCCGCCAAGCCCCATTCGCTTAATTAAATAAGCCCATTCATCTTGTTGATGGGCAAATCTAATTTCACTGATGGGGCTTTGAAAATCATCCGGCACCGGAATACTTGGTGCTTGTTCAACAACTGGAGCCGGTTTTTGCGGATTAATTTGCTCTAATAGCTCAGGTGCAAGATTTTCGGTAATTGTTTGATGCTTTGCTTTAAAGTCAACTTTATTTGCAGGTTTAGTGCTTACCTGTGGCTTGCTCCCTGACATGGGGAGCGCTGGCTTTTTTGGTAACTCATCACCCGTCTCACTATCCCATGGAGGCGGCTCCTGCCCTACAGCTTGAGGTGTATTGCTAATAGGTTTATCGACGGGCCTAGCAGGGGTCGATTTTGGCACAACAGGTTTTTCGGTTGCTGCGCTTGACAGTTTACCCGCACCGGAAATATTTCTGTCACGTAAAATACGCGCTATTGCAGACTGTGCACGTGCTTCTTGCTCGCCCATTGTTGGCGCTGAATGCTCAGTGCTACTAGGTACGTTTGATAGCTCAGGATTAAATCCTTGGTCAACCGCGCTACTCATTACATCATCGTATTGCGCTGCAATGGTTTGTTCTACATCGCTGTGCTGCATGTAGGCATCATCTTCGCTTTGACGCTGCGCTTGTTCATCGCTCATTGGCGTTGTATCAGACACGTTTGGCTGACTTTGCGTTGACTCTTGCTCAATGTGAGTCCGGCTATTATCAGAGCGCGAAACCTCAGGCTTAGCAGCCTCTATTGGCTGTGGATTATGTATTGATGGCTGACTTTCAGTGCTATTGCTCTGCGCTGGTTTATTTTTATTTAAAATATCACGCAATGCATTGGTACGCCCTGTGGCATTTTGCTCTGGCGCGGGTTGCGAGCTAGGTGCTGAATGCGTCGTTTGTGAGTGCTCAGGTTGAAATGCTAACAATCGTAGCATAATCATCTCAAACCCTAAGCGTGGCTCAGGCGCCCACTGTAAATCTTTTTTGCCATTCAGTAATAACTGATAATACACTTGAATTTGCTGAGCATGAGTGTGCGCTGCAACATGCTTAATGTAGTCAGCATTATTGCTATCAAGTGCTGCCGCTTCAGGCACTAATTGGCTTAATTGAATAATATGCGTAAGTGCAATTAAGTCATCAAGTAGTGCAATGTAATTAGGATTTCTGCTCGCGACTTGGGCAACTTCAGCCATTAAGGCTGCGCCATCCTGCGCGAGTAATGCAGCGAGTAAACTCTGACTATAATGGGTATCCATTAAACCAAGCATGGCTTGAACAGCTTGATTATTAATATCGCCATTTGTTTGAGCAATAGCCTGATCGGTCAGGCTCAGCGCATCTCGCATACTGCCATCGGCTGCTTTAGCAATAATACTTAGGGCATCATTATCAAAATTGAGCTGTTCTTGTGTAAGAACATGCTCAAGCTGTTGCTTAATTTCAGCTTGCGACAAGGCATTTAAATTAAACTGTAAACAGCGCGATAAAATAGTTACCGGTAATTTTTGTGGATCGGTGGTCGCCAGTAAAAACTTTACATGCTCAGGTGGTTCTTCGAGCGTTTTTAATAAGGCATTAAAGCTGTGCTTTGACAACATGTGTACTTCATCAATTAAGTACACTTTGTAGCGTCCGCGGGTTGGCGCATATTGAACGTTATCGAGTATTTCGCGAGTATCTTCAACTTTTGTGCGTGAGGCCGCATCTATTTCGAGTAAATCAATGTAGCGCCCTGCTTCTATATCAACACAGCTACTACATTGACCACATGGGGTGGCAGAAATGCCCTCATCACAATTTAAGCTTTTAGCAAAAATACGCGCAATGGTCGTTTTACCAACACCACGGGTTCCAGTGAATAAATAAGCGTGATGCAGTCTATTTTGATTCAGCGCATTAACCAGCGCTTGTTTAACATGAGACTGCCCAACCAATTCATGAAAGGTTTGAGGACGCCATTTTCTCGCTAGAACCTGATAACTCATCGATTATTCGCCTTCGAATTCAACCAATTTTAGGATTTTAATACCCATTTTTTCAACACGCTGCTCCCCACCTAGTTCAGGTAACGATACGACGAATGCTGCATCTGTGGCGTTGCCGCCTAATTTTGCAACCAACTTGGCTGTTGCTTCAATTGTACCACCGGTCGCCAACAAGTCGTCAACAAGCAATACTTTATCACCGGCTACAATCGCATCAGTATGAAGCTCTAATGTATCTTCACCATATTCGAGTTGGTAATCTTGGCGAATAACTTCGCGCGGTAATTTACCAGGTTTACGAACAGGGATAAAAGGAATTCCCAAGGCATAAGATAGCGGTGCACCAAAAATAAAGCCACGCGATTCTGTGCCAATAATTTTAGTAAAACCTTGATCTTTATAGGCGTTAATAAATGCATCTATGGTTGCTTTAAACGCTTCAGGGTTTGCCATTAGGGTTGTTACATCGCGAAACATAATGCCCGCTTTAGGGTAATCAGCAATTGTAGTAATGCTGTTTTTGATAATTGCTGGTGTTACTTGAGTCATAATTTTAACTGCTCAATGGTTCATATTACAAAGCAGGTGATTATAACCTTAAGTGAGCGTAAATTGCGAGTTTGCGGTAGTTATAAAAATTCAGGAAGGGTAAACAAGATAAAAAAATATAAGGCTGATGAAAACAACAGCCCTATGAAATAAAGCAAAAATTACGTCAAGCTGGTGATCCAACCTAAAATAGCATTTAAACACCCTATTCCAGCAAACACGGCTAAAAATGCAAAAAAGTAAGCCGCATTAAACGGGTCTTTAAACTCTTTATCATCTGACATCGGTACAACCTTTTATTAAGCACAACAAATAAAGGCGTTATAATAGACGATGTGAAATAATCTATAAAGAGCTTAATCTTGATTTTTTGTCACTATAATTTGACGCTGTGCCATAGCCGTTAGGGTACTTAATGCGCCTTGAGTTATTTGCTCAAGGCTAAATTGAGGTGCATTTTCACTGACTTGCTGGCAAACATGCGCAAATGTGCTTCCTGCGTTATTGTCAATAATAGACAAAAGCATGGCGGTCATCGCATTAGTTGCTAAAAATTGTACTTCATCGTCTTTATCTCTGTACACCACAAAATAATGTGGCTGCTCAGAGGGCTGTTGCGGTTGAAACGCTTCGCTAATATGTTGTACGGGGAATTCATAGCTTAAGTTACGTGCCGTTTTAGATAAATATAAAGGGCTTTGAGTTAATTGATTCGTTACCAGTTCGCTCTCATCCAAGTCAGCCTGAGTTACCGATACATCAAGCTCAATCCATTCATAATGCGCCAGCGCTAGCATAAACACAGGGTCGCACTCTTTGGGCACATAACTTGTCATTAAATACGTTATAAACTCTTCAGCAATATCTAAAAAGTAAGGAGACTGGCAATCATGTTCACTAAAAAATTGACGAACCAGTAATAGCCACTGTTGCTCACTATAGAGTGTTTTTAAAACTGGAAATGCAGATGAAACAAAGCCATTAATATTATTAAAAAAAAGCTCCCGATAAATAGCCATACGTCTGTCTTCAACATCTGCTGGGCAAGGGTTCGTGTTGGGCTGGCGAATATGAGCCATAAACTCATTTTGAATATCGATAAAACTCATAGTTAATACTCTTTTAAAACCATGCTGTTGTTATTACTAGCTGCATAGGACTGTTTAAGCACTTTGCTCAGTGGATAACAGCTGCAGGTGCTTTGCTTGTAATTGATGAATTATATCCAGCTCTTTGGTTAACACGTTAATAGGTGGAATATTAAAGTCCCGCTCTAACAGCGTCGGAAATACACCATGTGTTTCATAAGCGCTATCAAGCAACTGCCATACGGGATCAATAACATCGGCGCCATGAGTATCTATAATCAAGTCCTCGGCTTCATTGTAGTGGCCTGCAACATGACAATAGGCAATTTTATTAGTTGGTAGCCCACTTAAAAACGCTTGTGCATCATAACCATGATTAATCGAGTTCACATAAATATTATTAACGTCTAATAGCAACTGGCAGTCTGCGTCTTCTAAAATAGCATTGGTAAATTCAAGCTCTGATAGCTGCTGACCAGGGGCACCATAATAAGACACATTTTCCAGCGCTAGCGGGCGTTCTAAAATATCTTGTACCTGTTTAACCCGAGAAACAACATGGTTAACCGCCTCCTCAGTAAAAGGAATTGGCATTAAGTCATACATATGGCCTTTACCTGAGCAATAGCTTAAATGTTCGCTATAAGCTTTAATATCGTGGTTATCAAAGAAAGATTTTAACGACTTTATAAATTCAATATCGAGCGGCTCAGGTGAGCCAATAGAAAGAGATAAACCATGGCAAACAAAATAATTAGTATTGGTTAACTGCTTAAATTGCTTTTCAAAGCGCCCACCTAGCTTTAACCAGTTCTCTGGGGCCACTTCCATAAACTCAATTTGTTTTGGTATGGCATGCTCAAGCTCATCTAGCATTTCTCTTCGCAAGCCTAAACCGACCATGCCAAAGTTAGGCGTTTGATTTTGAGCCATAATAAAACCTCATATTAAATAAAAAGGGCCTAATGGCCCTCTCACTTATCTGAAAAAGAAAAGTTTAGTGGCTACCACCACATTTACCTTCGCCGCACTTGCCTTCTTTTTTAGCCTTAGCATCACCGCCGCATTTACCTTCGCCGCACTTGCCTTCTTTTTTGGCCTTAGCATCACCGCCGCATTTACCTTCGCCGCACTTGCCTTCTTTTTTGGCCTTAGCATCACCGCCGCATTTACCTTCGCCGCACTTGCCTTCTTTTTTCGCTTTAGCATCACCGCCGCATTTACCTTCGCCGCACTTGCCTTCTTTTTTCGCTTTAGCGTCGCCGCCACATTTACCTTCGCCGCACTTGCCTTCACCAGCGTCTAATTGATAACCAGCTACCATTTGTTGAAATTCAAATGGGTTGGCTTGTACATCTGCACTGGCCATACTTGCACTGCCAACAACCACTGCGCCGAGTGTTAATGCAATTGAATTTTTCTTTATTGTATTCATTTTTTATTACCTTCTAAACTTGTTGAACATCATTATACAAGTAGACCTGCATAAAACTAAAAACTTTCACATTATCTATTTTTTCAAAAATAACTTAGTAAACTAACTATAAACCCTAATAAGCGTTTTATCAATTTATGATTTACAGGTAAACTGGCGCTCTTTTTCAGTAATAAATTAATCACACTATGAAACTTGTTTTAGCACCGATGGAAGGTGTCGTTGACTTTAAAATGCGCCAACTACTCACCGACATAGGTGGCTTCGATCTTTGTGTGACCGAATTTATCCGTGTTGTAGATACTTGCCTTCCAGATAAAGTATTTCACCGTTATTGCCCTGAACTTAAAAATGCGGGGCTCACTCGTAGTGGTACTCCAGTTCGCATTCAGTTATTAGGCCAAGTAGCCGACGTGTTAGCAGAAAATGCTGTAAAAGCAATTGGCTTAGGCTCTCATGGTGTTGATTTAAACTTTGGTTGCCCAGCAAAAACTGTCAATAAAAGCAAAGGCGGTGCTGTATTACTCAAAGATCCAGATCATATGTACTCGATTATAAAAACGGTAAGGGATGCCGTTGATGATGAGCATGAAGTAAGTGCTAAAATTCGCTTAGGTTTTGATGATGATAGTAATAGCCAAGAAATTGTCGATGCCGTTGTTAGCGCTGGTGCTAACAGCATTGCTATACATGCACGTACTAAACGCGATGGCTACAATCCACCCGCCTATTGGGAAAAAATCCCTCCTTTGGTCAAAGATAAAAAAATTGCAGTGGTCGCCAATGGGGAGATTTGGCAGGTAGAAGATGCCCTTTTATGCCAAAAGCGCAGCGGTTGCACTGACTTAATGATTGGTCGTGGCGCGCTTTCACATCCTGATCTAGCAAGAAAAATTAAAGCGCAGGTTAATAAAGAAAGCTACAGTGAACTGACATGGGAAAATATTTTACACCATATTATTCATTCATCTATGCACCAAACAGCAAGCAAAGATACTAAATACTTTGCATCTCGAACAAAACAATGGCTTGGTTATTTAAAACGCCAATATCCACAAGCAGGACTATTATTTGATGAAATTCGTCGTTTAAAAGCCAAGGATGAAGTAGCCGAAGTGTTAAAGAAGTATGCGAAAGCGCCACAATTTGATACAAATCATAACATCTAAGATAATCTAACTAGATAATAGCAGTATCACTGAGGACTAATTTAAGGGTTATACTGCTAATGCATCATCAGCAACGACTAAACGATGAAATTGAAAGTGTTAAAGCGACTATATTAGGCTTGCTATCACAATCTACACACCCTACACATCAAAATTTGCTTTGTATACTAACCCGTACCTCAAATGAAGAGTGGCTTGATATAGCAGCTCAGCAATTAGGCACCGAGTATAATCCCTTGATTGAGCGTATGAATAAGCTTGAAGCGGCAATAAGCCAAATTGACATTGGCCAGTATGGTTACTGTTGTGACTGTGAGGAAAAAATATCAGCGCAGCGCTTGGAGCAAGACCCTGCAGCGCAGCGATGTGATCAGTGCGCTAGTTAATAGCGCACTAAAGTTTAATTAAGTAGTTGTGGAGCAAAACTAAACGCTTGCCCTGGATAAAAAAGAATATCTTCAACTAATAAAGTCGCTTCCTCTTCACTTATGTTTAATCGTTTAAGTAAATTTAAGCGTGCTTGTGACAATGTCCAAGCGTGATAATGCACCCCTAGATCAGTTTCCATCATAGCCATATAGAGCAATTCATCGGCTGGTTCTAATTGTGAAGCGTTAGCCCTCAGAGGTAATAGCGTATAACCCGTTAACCAGTCTAAACCCGCTATTTTCGAATCAGTTAAAAGTAATGTGGTAAGCTGTGAGGCATTTGAGGCTTCTACCGTTGTTTGCTGTTTTTGACTCTGCATTGATTTGAATTTGCTATCAATACGACTTAGCCACTCAAGCGGTGAGAGCACAGCATTTGCAAAATAATTTAATTTACTTTGATACCACTGACTGCCATTAGCAAGGCCTGATAAACCAATGCTGCCTCTTGGCTTATAGTCCGCCAAATAATTGTTTAACTCACTCAACGCTGCATTAAGTTCAACCGGTGTGTTAGTGCGATTTATGGCTTGTTGCACGTACTTTTTTAAATAACTATGTTCAACTTTATTTAGCTTTAAATTACTTTGCTCGGCAGCTTCTAGCTGAGATTTTACAAACCTTAACCATTGCTCAATATTTTTATACTGGGCATCATTTTTCGCCATAGTGAGCATATTAGCCAAAACATTTGTTTGTGCAGGCCATGCAAAATAGCGCTCAGGGAATCGCTCAGCAATAACTAAATAATTAACCTGATTGGTTTGCTCTGCTGATAACTGCATTTGCATTAGCTGCTGATAAATAGCGTGGCGACGCTCTAAATAAGCATCTGTAAAAGGGAGCTGCTCATTACTGAGCTGTGTAACCTGTGAATTCGGTTGCGCACTTAAAGCAGTATTAAGTGATATTAACGCGCTTTGCGCTTCTTCATAAGATGAAAATATATCTGTAGGCTTAGAGCAAGACGTTAACAGCAAACAAAATAGCAGTGAAATAATAGGCGTTTTTTTCATGTCAATTCCAATAAAAAAAGCCCCAATGGGGCTTTTTAAAAATACTAGAGTACATTAAATACTAAATTTTAACACCGTTGCGAGCGGCTTTATCTTTAATATATGTAGCCCAACCTTTAGCAAACCTACGTGTGCTTGAGTCGTCCATGGCTTTAGTAATAGCAGCATAAGCTTGCTTATACTTACCTTGGTAGTAAAACGCTTCAGCTAAATCTGAATAAATAGTGCCTTTTTTATCAGAGCCAAGCTCTAATGCTTTGTTCAAACGAACAACAGCAGCGCTGAATTTTTCAGATTGTAAAAGTAATGAACCTGCTTTGCGGTAGAGCTCAGCGTCGTCATCAAATTTAGCAGCTTCTTCGTAATACTTAGCAGCTTTCTCTATATCTTTCGAACGATGGTAGTTACTAGCAATCGCGCTAATATTTTGCTTAGTGCGTTTTACTTTCTCTTCTTTAACAGCCTTTTCAAGCGTTACTGCTGCTTTGTAAGGAATTTCGTTTAAAGAATAAAAGTTAGCCAGTACTTTGTATTCAACTTCGTTTTCGAAGTAACCATTCTTGTATGCAACTTCCATAGTTGCTAGACCTTTTTGGTAGTCTTCGGTTTGTAAATAATACTTACCTAAACCTACCCAAGATTTTTTGTCTTCAGGCCATACACGAACGATTTCTTCTGCAACTTTAACCATATCTTGATATTGCTTTTTCTCAAAATAGGCAGCTAATTTAAGTTGATAAGGAGCTTTATTTGGCTCTTCAGCTAACTTAATTGCTTTGTTTGCCGGCTCAAGAACCTGATCAAATTGTTTAAGCTCATAGCTTGCTTGCGCAATACGAGTGTAAACTTTCGGGTCCTCTTCACCTGTGAAGTCCATCCAATCAGAATATGCTTGCTTGGCAGCACTGTATTGTTCAGTACCCGCGTACATATCACCCAAGGTTTTTAAACCTTGAGCCTGATCAGCAAAGTTCAATACATCAGGTGCAATCGCTGCTTTCATATACTTAATTGCAACTTTGTATTGCTCTTTTTGAGCGTACATGCTGCCTAAGTAACGATTAACAGTTGCTTTATCAAAGTCATTAGACGGTTCTAACTCTTTCAATAACGCTATTGCACCATCAACATCATCTTCGTTATACAAATCAAACGCTTTAATTACTTTTTTACCAGTACGTTCGCCCATGATTTTAGTTTTTGCTTTCTTACGCTCTTCAATCTTTGCGTAATCTGGCGCCGCTAAAACAGGTGCAGTTAATGATGCACCTGACACAGACATAAGAATTGCAAGTGCAGTTACTTTGGAAAAATTTCTCATTACTCGCCTCCTTAGTTGCCTTGGTTAAGTTTAAAGTCTAGTTGAACTTGTAAACCAACTTGCTTTTGTGGTTTCCCGTCAATGATCTTAGGACGGTATTTCCACTTACGCAATGCACGTTTAGCTTCACGGTCAAAGATACGTTTTGGTTCTGCGTCGATAACATCAACGTCAATCACGCCACCTAACTCATCAATTGTGAATGAAAGTTGAACCCAACCTTCTTTACCATCACGTGCTGCTTGTGTTGGATATTTTGGTTCAATACGAACGATAGGTGTCGCATCACCATCTCGTCCAAATGCACCTGGACCACTTAGTCCACCGGCCGTGCTTCCCACATCGATACTTGGCATATTAAATGACAAGCCACCAGTATTTGGGTTGCTATTTTCCGGCTGTGGCGGCTGCGGTTTAGGCGGCTGCTTTGGCGGTGGCGGAGGCGGAGGCGGTACACGCTTCCTCTCCTGCACCTTAGATTCAGGCGGATTCGTCATAATTTCGACTATGATCTGCTCTTTTTGTTCCGTATTACGGTCAGCCCCACCAGAGATGAGGTATGCCATGAAGTAGAACAAGCCGAAAGTAACTGCCCCACCTGCAATCAGTGAAAACAGAAAACGAATCATTACTGATCTCCAGCTATTGAAATTCTCAGGTTATCACCCGTCGCTTTAATCTGGTCCATCACTTTAACCACTGTGCCGTGTTTTGCTTCTTTATCAGCTTGCAAAATTACAACATCAGTAGGTTGTTCTGCTAATAAACTTTCGATTTTTGCTGAAACACGTTCAACATCAACTTGCTGTTTATCAATCCAGATTGCACCGTCACTGCGAATTGCAATAAAAATGTTAGCATTTTTTTGCTTCGTAGCTTGGGCAGCTTTTGGTTTATTGACCTCGATACCAGCCTCTTTAACGAACGATGTAGTTACGATAAAGAAAATAAGCATGATAAATACGATGTCAAGCATTGGCGTCATATCTACCGCTGCTTCTTCTTCTTCACGAAAACGTTGTTTACGTGCCATATTTAATTCTCTCTCTAGTGATGAGGCATACTATCTATAAGCTTGGCTTTCACCATTCTCGCTCTTGCCTCAAGGCGTGAGCTAAAGAATACCCCAGATAGTGCCGCAACCATTCCAGCCATTGTTGGGATTGTTGCCATTGATATGCCTGATGCCATTAAACGTGCATTACCTGTACCTTGGGTTGCCATGGTTTCAAAAACCGCGATCATACCCGTAACAGTACCAAGTAAGCCTATTAAAGGACATATAGCTACTAATGTTTTAATCAACAACATACGCTGATCTAATTTTTCAGACGCTTCAGAAATCCATGCTTCACGGATTCTGTGTGCGTACCAAGACGTAGTGTCTTGGCGGGCATCCCACTTAGCTACAATTTCCTTCGTTAAACGAGGAAACTCAGCAAGTAAGAACCAATAGCGCTCAATCATTAAAACCCACATAAGAAAGAGTGCTATCGCGACCACGTATAAAACCTGGCCGCCTGTGCCAACAAAATCCCTGATAGATTCCCAGATCTCCATCAGGACTAGCATTAGGCTTTCTCCTTCTCCGCGTGAGTCGCGATGATACCCGCGCTTTGCTCATCAAGGATATGTAGTACCGACTTACTACGACCTGCAACAATTGAATGAAGTAGGATAAGTGGTAGTGCTGCAATTAGACCTAGCGCTGTAGTTACAAGTGCTAGAGAGATGTTACCAGCCATGATCTTCGGATCGCCCGTACCGAACAATGTGATTGTTTGGAACGTTAGGATCATACCGATTACCGTACCTAGTAGACCCAGTAATGGTGCGATAGCAGCAAGGATCTTGATGATGTTAATACCCGCTTCGATGCGTGGCGTTTCACGTAGAATCGCTTCATCAAGTTTAAGCTCAAGGTTTTCAACATCTTGATTTTTGTTGTCAGAGTACACTTTAAGAATACGACCCAATGGGTTGTTTGTATTCGGTGTAGACAAGTTCTTAAGCTGAGCTTTGATCTTAGAAGTAGTAAGCGCTAAATCAACGAAACGTACTAAGAAGATTAAAAGACCTACAGCAAGCAATACGGTGATGATGTAACCAACTTCAGCACCTTGCTCGTAGTACTCCATAAGAGACTTCTTCTGCGTGTTGATACGTAAGATTGCACCACGTGTAGGATCCACGTATACGCCAGCGTAGTTATCAGCTGAAGTACCTTCTAGATCAGAAATACCTTTTAAGATATAGCTGTCAGGTTGCTTACCTAGAGGCTGTATAGACTTAGTCTCTGGTGAGTAGATTAAGTAGCCATCGTCTGTAACTAAGTTGAAGTTACCGATACGTGTTACTTTTTTCATTGACGGGTTACCGTCAAGACCTGCAACTTCAGTTTCAAACGTTGAAACTTTAGCTGACTCAGTCATTTCTGTTTGAAGTGAAATCCAAAGTTCTTCTAGTTCACGAACTGTTGGAAGTTCTTTAGCCGCAGCTAATGAACGAAGTACTTCAGCACGACCTGGTTTTTCAGCACTTACTAAAGATGCTTCAATTGAACCAATCGCGTCAGCTGCTGCACGACGAACAACACCAAACATTTCACCTAACGTACCTTGCGCGTTTTGAAGAGCTTGCTCTTTTTCCGCTAAAGTATTTTCGTTTTGTGCATATTCTTTGCTAAGACGATCACCACGTGCTTTTTCAGCAGCTAATTGGCTTTTCGCTTTGTTAAGTAACGCTTGCTTATCAGCACGATCTGATAAGAACTCTTGTTCACGTTGCTTATTGATTTTCCCTTCAGAAATACGCTCTTGCTTTACTTGCTCAAGAATTTTATCTAAAGCATCAGTATTTGCATGTGCATTAAGCGCGGTACCGGCAGAAACAGACAGTACTGCTGCAACAGCAAAACCTTTAAATAGTTTCTTCATTATTGATTACTCCGCGCCAAAAATTGGTAGTTTAACAAGTTCTAGTGTCGCTTGCTTACGCGCCATACGGATCACTTCTTTAACAGGCTTTAGGTATTCTTCACCTAATTCTTTCCACTGTTTAGTGTTGTTATCCCACACCCAAGCGTGTTTTAGATCGAATGATTGCGCTACATAAGTGATACGACCTAAACGACCGATATCAACGTTAATGCTACGACCATCAACATCTAAAGTACCTTGAGAAGCAGTTACAGCTGAACTGTATGCTGTTTCAACAGTGTACGCTTCAAGTACCTGACGGAACTTCTCAGACGTTGTTACAGATGCAGATGCCATGATCTCACGTAACCTTTCAACACGTCCAAGACGTGTTTCAAGGTTAAATGGAACGTCCGCTTTGATGAATTGCTCAAGCGTATCGATCATGCGATACATCAAAGGCACAACGTTTTGTTTAGTGTTATCGATAGTCGCGATTTGACGATCGAACGATGCGATAGACGCATTTTGGTCAGCGACCAAACGTGCTACGTGATCGTTGTACACTTTCATAAGTTCAGTCTCATCAACGATGCTACGGTACTCAGCGATTAGCTCCTGAGTTTGACCATATACATTGTCAATTTTAGTTTGAGACTTAACCGCAGCCTTTTGAATTGTTTGACCTGCTTTTTGCACGTCATTCAAAGGATCTGCAATCACATTGCTGCTTGCAAATGCAAAAGCGCCAACCAACGCAGTTGCTACAAGACTCTTTCTGATTTTAACAGACATAGTTCCCAACCAATTAAGTAATGTTACTTTTATAATTTAATTATCAACCCGCAAGGGGAAGACAACCCTGATATCTTTTAATAGATATCAACTTACCAATAATGCTAAATGCATTAAGTCATGTCAACTTCATGTTTCGCATAACCTATAAATAAATCAGCTTGTTTGTAAGATATTTAAAGGGCTCACACAAAAAAATTAACATTATCGTAACTAACGTGACAAATGCAATTTCAGCAAAGCCAGATATAGTAAGAATACTGATAAACCACCTAGTTAAAGTAAACAAAAATATAACATTTAAAATTAACTTAATCGTGGCTGAAAAAAAATTAAAAATAAGCTTATTTTCTGTCCCGAATATTCTTTTTTAGTGGTTTTTGAGACTTTTTAAGCTAAAAATACAACTAATCGTTATTATTCGCGCATTCGTCGCATAGTAATAAGGACGTGCCGATTATCTAAAAAGCAATACAAAGGAGGGGAAATAGATTACAAAGAATCATTTTTATTAACACCTGTGTTTTTTGTTTCTACTGATCATTAATATCCTGCCGATTTTTTATATTTTTCCATGGAGAAATATCAATCTTACGCACTTTTATGAACTCAATATAATTAAACTCACATCAAGCAGTAGACTAAATTTAAATCGCTAGGTGATCATTGACCAACAACGGACTAGTGCATAAAGGTTTACGTTTAATTTGGTATATCGGGGTTAAAAATATGAATAACGGATATCAGAAATGAAAGGCAATACAGAGAGATTAAAAATAGAGTTGATAATTATTTAAGAATTATGGTGAAACAGGTTAGTGTTTCACCACGATGAACTTAGGTTCACATAATAAATTATGCTACTTCTACGTTCTCAGCTTCAGGGCCTTTTTGACCTTGCTTGATGCTGAAAGTCACTGCTTGACCTTCGCTAAGAGTGCGAAAACCAGAACCAGTGATTGCGCTGAAATGTACAAACACGTCAGGACCATTTTCTTGTTCAATGAAACCAAAGCCTTTAGCTTCGTTGAAAAATTTTACTTTACCAGTAACCGACATACTAAATTTTCCTGTAAGTCAATAATTAAAATTCAGCCATATAATTATGGCAATATCCTCCCTGAGTCAATGCCCAAAAAACTGGAGGTGATAGTACAGGAAGAAGTAATAACCAAACCGGTAACCTTAAACGCAGCACAATACCGTAATTCAATACGCAAAAACTCAAAGCCAATTAAGATTAACACATTAAAATTTTTTTAGCTCTATTAATTAGGATTTATTTTTGAAGTTTCATTGTTTTACTAACTACGGTGTAACCTTTTAATTTTTATAGAAAATAACAAACAAAATATTGTATTTTTTATAAACAGATTACAATTGCTTTAAAATAGTTTTTATCAGTATATTTTTTAGCCACTTAAAATAAAAAAACCACCTTGAATTTAAGGTGGTTTAAAGTTTAGTGTTTAAATATTAACTATTTAACTTGCCAGTCGATAACGCTCTCAGCTTTGATTGGTACTACTTCAGAGTCACCTAGCGAGTAGCTTGCCGGCACTGTCCAAGGCGATTTTTCTAAGGTAATAGTGTCGGTGTTACGCGCTAAGCCATAAAAATCTGGACCAAAATGGCTTGCAAAGCCCTCTAACTTGTCAAGCGCACCAGCCTCTTCAAAAGCTTCAGCATAAAGTTCAATAGCAGCATGTGCAGTGTATGCACCTGCACAACCGCATGCAGCTTCTTTTTTATCTTTATAATGTGGCGCTGAATCAGTGCCTAAAAAGAATTTTTTATTGCCACTCGTTGCCGCCGCCATAAGTGCTTGCTGATGAATGTTTCGCTTTAATATAGGTAAGCAATAATAATGTGGGCGAATGCCCCCTGCTAACATATGGTTACGGTTGTATAGTAAATGATGCGCAGTAATTGTAGCTGCTACGTTATCAGAGGCACTTTCTACAAATTCTACCGCATCTTTCGTTGTTATGTGTTCAAGAACAATTTTAAGCTCAGGGAAGTCAGCGACAACATCGCCTAAAATAGTCTCTAAAAACACTTTTTCACGATCAAATATATCAATAGACGAGTCGGTTACTTCACCGTGGACGAGTAACAGCATGCCAACTTCTTGCATTGCTTTTAACACCGGATAAATATTTTTAACCGATGTTACGCCAGAATCTGAATTTGTGGTTGCACCCGCTGGGTACAATTTAGCTGCAAATATTTTACCCGTTGCTTTTGCCTTTTTTATCTCTTCTGGTGTCGTTTTATCAGTAAGATAAAGTACCATTAGTGGCTCAAACTGCCCTTGAGGTTTCGCTGCCATAATGCGCTCTCGGTACGATAATGCGGTTTCAGTACACGTGGCTGGCGGTACTAGGTTTGGCATAATGATCGCTCGGCCCATATAACGACTGATATCACGTACTGTATCTTTTAGCTGATCCCCGTCGCGTAAATGTACATGCCAATCATCGGGCCTAGTAATCGTTAGAGTTGTCATTTTGCTCGTCATCGTAAAATCCTAATGCTTAAGTTAACTGATCATAGGCATATGGGGTTTTCGAGTAAAGACCTTATTAAAAAATAATCCTTAGATACTATATATAAAGTAAACTTTACACTTCACGCTTCTCATTTATCGTTTTATTTTGTAGAAAGGTTAATATTAGGTTAACGTATGTACCTTTAATAATAATTATAAGGCCTACCTTCGTTGCCTATGTCGAACACTATCGATACTACTAAAGCGCTCGAAACTAAAACGGATCAATTGAGTATAATCAATCAGTTCTCCTCAAGTTTATTGCAACTGAATACGTTAGAAGCGCTCTTTAGTTATGTCACCACACAAGTTGTTAATCGACTTGGATTTGTCGACTGCGTGATTTATTTAGCCGATGACAGCCAATCTACGCTAAATCAAGTAGCGTCTATGGGTATTGAAAGCGAACACACTAGTTATCAGTCAGAACGAAAGTTAATCCGCTTTAATGAGGGGATAACGGGCTATGCTGCATCAACTGGGCAAGCTTTAATAATAGGCGATGTAACTAAAGACAGCCGCTACATTGCTGATGAGCGCCCTGCGCAATCAGAGCTGTGTGTGCCTTTAATATATAAAGATAAAGTACTCGGCGTAATTGACTGTGAACACCCAATAAAAAATTACTTTACCAGTTCACATTTAGAAATTTTAACTACCGTTGCCCACTTACTAAGCGCAAAAATAAATCAAGTGAATACCGTCAACAGCTTGCAAGATACCGTTCGGCAACTTAATAATGCGCAAAAATTAGAAAGTAGCCTACTGCAAATAGCTAACTTAACCTATAAAGCACAAAATTTAGATACCTTTTTTAAATCGCTGCATGTGATTATTGATAGCCTTCTTAATGCAAGTAACTTTTTTATTGCTTTGTATGATAAAAAAGAAGATGTTCTAGATTTTGTCTATACCGTTGAAGGCGGTGTACAAACAAACACGCATAAAATTATTTCAAAAGATCAGTTAAAAGAAACAGCCTCTTACTATTTATTAATTAACGAGCGCCCTTTACTGCTTAATAAAGAGCAATACCGACACTATATAGAGCAAGGCCACTTTAAATTGGTCGGTGAACTAGCAGACTCTTGGCTTGGTGTGCCATATAAAGTTAATGAGCGCATGAGTGGCGTTATTGTCGTACAAAGCTATGACAAGCAACATTACTACAACGAACATGATAGCTCGCTGTTGACGTATGTGAGCCGACAAATAAGTATGGTTATAGACAGGCATTTAGCTCGCCAAGAACTCGAGCACAAAGCACTGCATGATGAACTAACAGGGCTTGCCAATCGTTCGTTACTAATAGAAAGAATGAAGCATGCAATTTTACGCTTGAATCGCGCTAAAAAAGGGACTTTTCATGCTCTGCTCTACCTTGATTTTGATCGCTTCAAAAGTATTAATGATTCGTTAGGCCATGAAGTAGGTGACCATTTTTTAATTGCTATTTGTAAATTGATTACTCAAACCGTTCGCAATACTGATACCTTTTCTCGCTTAGGTGGCGATGAGTTTGCTATTTTTATGGAAAATCTCAGTCATCGTGACCAAGTAAACGATGCCCTCGCTCGAATAAAAACCGCCCTGTCAGATCCCATTGATATTGATGGTCATTTACTGCAACCCTCTACCAGTATTGGCGTTGCATTTAGCGATAATGTAAACGATGAAGCATTTGTTTTATTACAGCAATCAGACGCGGCTATGTACGAAGCAAAATCATCAGGGCGTGGCCAAGTTAAGTTTTTTAATAATGTCATGCGTAACAAGTTAAAAACACATGCCGACCTTGAAAATGATTTACAACACGGTATTGAGCATGATGAGTTTGAACTGTATTTTCAGCCTATTTTTAACATTACTAGCAGTGACGTTATGGGGTTTGAAGCTTTAGTACGTTGGCATCACCCACGAAAAGGGTTTGTATCGCCAGGTGACTTTATCCCTATTGCAGAAAAAACGGGGCAGATTATCAATTTAGATTTGCATTTGCTCGACCTTGCAGCACAGCATATCGCTTTATGGCAACAACAAGGGCATCGTTTTTTACGCGTTACGGTTAATGTTTCATCTCGCCACTTCGCAAGTTTAGAGTTTGTGGATCAGCTTCATGCAATCTACAAAAAACATCAACTACCTTTAGGCTCATTATGTCTAGAAATAACCGAATCGGGATTGATTGAAAATTTAGAGTTAGCAACACAAATTATTCAAGGATTATCGCCTTTAAAAGTATTGCTCTGTTTAGATGACTTTGGCACCGGTTACTCTGCCCTTGGTTACTTGCATCAACTGCCTATTCATGTCCTTAAAATTGATAAAAGCTTTATCGATAATTTAAAAACCACAGCCAATCCATTGATTGATGCTATTTTAACCTTAGCCATTTCATTAGATCTTATTGTTATAGCAGAAGGGATAGAAAGCCCTGAACAACTCGCTATTTTGCAAAAAACCCAATGTGATTATGGCCAAGGCTTTTTAAAGTCTAAACCTGTTACAGCAAAAGAAGCTATTTTACTAATACATAGCCCTCTTTAATTAATAAGCCAGGTTTGCTGGCTTTTAAAAATCACAGTAATTACTTTTACGCTTTTGCCAACACTAACTCATGCAACGTCACTTTACAGCTTTTTACAATCTGCCTTATAACTGCTTACTTAAGTAAGGGTCTATTTAACCAGTAGAAAACCTTATAATTAGTTTGTGCCACATTGTTCTTAATAAAAATCTTTAACCCCGTTAGCGAATGCTTTAATACATTACATTATTTAAAGGCGTATACGAGTTGGTATTAATGTATGCCAATGAGTAGCCCCTAATCATTCAATCCTTGCATTCGCTGCTTTTTTCAATCGTGTATCCTTTACACCTCAGTTGCGTTTACTGAGCTTTTGCCTGCCAAACCCTTCGCCGTAAATTTTAATTCGCATTTTAACCTCGCTATGAAACATCTAAATATTAATGTCGCGCTATAACCTACTTATTTTAGAGAGTTACATGACAATAAAGTTATCTGTTACCAGAACAATAATCATTAATAAAAAACTCAAACAAACATGAGACAAATTCAACAATAAATAAAAAACTAAACACTGTTTGACTCAACAAAGTTAAAAAACTTAATGTTCGCAGTAAAAAACACACTAAAGTGCAATTTTATAGCCATCCAGACGTTGAAACGGTTTTTGTAAAGGCGTAGTATGTAATGAATCTGAGCTATACTCACCATATCCATGAGATTTATTAAAGATGATTGACATTAAACACTTAAAAACAATTGCTACCCTTAAAGAAACGGGTTCTCTCGTCAATACAGCCCGCGAACTATTTTTAACTCAGTCAGCTTTATCACATCAAATCAAAGATTTAGAAAACAAATTAGACTGCCAATTGTTTGAGCGTAAAACTCAGCCAGTCCGATTTACACCTCAAGGTATGTTATTACTTGAATTAGCACACGAAATATTACCTAAATTAGAAGCCACCAAGTGCCGACTCAAAGAAAGCCTAAACCAGCCTATTTCGCAGCTGCGTTTAAGCGTTGAATGTCACGCCTGTTTTCATTGGTTATTGCCTACTATCAAAGAATTTAATAACTTTTGGCCTGATATAAAAATTGATTACGAGCGTGGCTTTAGTTACGACGCTATCCCAGACTTATTAAATGATGAATTAGATCTCGTGCTTACATCAGATATTCGCGACCCTGACAAACTTGAATACGCCCATTTGTTTGACTTTAAGCTGAAACTGATTGTGGCACCAGATCACGACTTAGCGAAAAAAGCCTATGTAACTGCGCTTGATTTGAAAAGCGAAACTATTATTTCTTACCCTATTCCGCGTGAGCGCCAAGATATATTTAAGCATTTCATCCAAAATGCGCGTTTTGACGGCACCCTAAAAACGGTTGATCAAGGTTTACTTATATTTCAATTAGTCAGTGCAGGTATGGGTGTGGCCGCCTTACCCGATTGGTTAGTAACCCCTTATGAAAGCCAAGGGTTAATTAAGTCAATTCCACTGGGCGCGCTTGGTTTAACGCGTCCAATGTACTTAGCGATGAAAAAAGACATGAAAGACAATCCAGTTTATCGTCACTTTTTAAACACCTGTAAATTAAATAACGGTCGATAAATCTTAAACTTATGAGTAACATGCTAATAAATATACTTAATCATGTTGCTCACTATGTTTGAACTAAAAAAAATACTGGGCGGCTTGCTCATGCCGTTACCTTTGTTGGGCTTAGTAAGCCTAATATTACTCATTTTTGCGCTCAAACAACGAAAAGTCGCAATCGCTATATCTTTAATGAGCCTAGCAACCCTGCTTATTGCCAGCACCCCTTTGGTGGCCAACTTACTGATTAAAAATAGCCAACCAACCTCATTAGCATTTAATTATCTTAAACACCCCAATATAGATAAAATTGTGGTGCTTGGCTGTGACATAAACCCCAACCCTGCATTGAGTGCTAACAGTCAGTTAGGTAATTGTGCGTTAACCCGTTTGGTGGAAGGAATAAGACTTGCTAACATTTACCCCCATGCGCAACTGATTGTTTCAGGTGGGGGGTATGAAAAAGTCACCAACAGCGCGTTAATGTATAAAACCGCAATTAGCTTAGGTATTAATAAAAATCGTATTGTGCAAAATCCAAACGCAATGGATACCGCCCAAGAGGCAAAACTTTTAGCCTCAAAACTCGTTGATTACAAGGTCGCTTTAGTCACCTCAGTAAGCCATATGCCCAGAGCAAAAAATTTATTTAATGCGCAAGGCATTAACGTTATCCCTGCCGCAACCGACTACCACAACTTTGCCGCTTTCCCTTGGTATAAACAACTCATACCCAATGCAAAAGCACTACTAGTAGTCACCCAGTATGCTCATGAAGTTATTGGCAATGCGTGGATAAATGTACGCCGTACAATTAACCCTGAAGCACTTTAATTAAGTTAACGCTTATTACGCTGCATAAATTCCCCCTAAAAAACCGCAATTATTTGCGTTTTACACAGGGGGTTATGAAAAAATAAAACTGAATATTCGTTTATAGTAGCGTTGGGTGTTTTGTTATTCTTAGAGGGTTTTAACCTCAGCTGTTTTATTCCAAAGCCGGTACAGTGTCACTAAAAATACGCAAAGAAATAGCAGACTTAGTGCTGTTAAATTCTCAACACCTAAAGCATCAAAAGTAGCACCGAAAATGTAGCCTCCACCGACTAAAACAATAACCCATAGCAGTGTAGAGCATCCATTTAACACACTAAAACGGCGCCAACTAATTGCTGTAAGCCCTACGGGAAGGGCACCAATCGTGCGTAATCCTTTAGGATAACGATATAGAAAAATGTAGGCTGTGCCATGGCGTTCAGCAAGCTGACTGGCTGTTTTAAATAATCGACCAAGGCGGCCTGGTTTTTCAATCCATGCCGCGCCATACGCTCTTGCTAGAGCAAAACGTAATTCATCGCCCAAGTAGCCACCCATAAAAGCAGCCAAAGCAACAAAACCAACATCTAGTGCGCCAGTATGTGCAGCATAGCCTGCGAACAAAGGTAGCCATCCACTTTTTAACGCACAATAACCAAAAAGTAACAGATAAACCAACAACCCGTACTGCTCAATTAAAGCTAATACCCCTTCCATTTCATTCCTTTAAAGTAACTACCTTAGTAGCAAGCAAAGTAACATTGTAATTTAAACGAGGTAAGTACAGCGAAAGATCTGTGTTTTTTGCAATATAAGAATGGATGTAATTATGATTTTAAGCGTAGGTTTATATCTATTACGTTTATTAAATTTTTGGGATGCATAAACCAAAAATAATTAACTCACAAAAAGGATAAAAGGGTATGCGGGTATATAAAAAATCAACATACTGACTTACCATAGTTTGCTAAATTAGCTATTTAGAACGCTATATTTTAAATAACCTACCCGAAATACGTTACAAGTAGGTTATTTATAAAATTACTTTTAAGCTAGGTGTTTACACAGGATTGTCTATGTCAATAAATGTCACGTCAAAGCCATGTTGCTTAGCAAGATATTCGCCTAATGCTTTTATACCGTAGCGCTCGGTGGCGTGATGGCCTGCGGCAAAAAAGTCGATATTTTGCTCGCGTGAGCTGTGAATGGTTTGCTCTGATGCCTCACCAGTTAAGTAAGCATCAATACCTTGCTCGGCTGCTAAGTCGATATACCCTTGCCCGCCACCTGTACACAAAGCGATGGTTTCAATTTTATCAGTACGTACTAAACTCGTTAGTGGCTCGCGCTTAAGCACTTGGCTTATTTTTTTAGCAAATTCACTGCCCGTTAACGGTGTTTTTAAACGCCCTTTCATCGCTACACTGTTGTTAGTTGGCTCAAGGCCTGCTTCAATTTCAATATCGAGCAATTGCGCCAGCTGTGCGTTATTACCCATTTCAGGGTGAATATCTAACGGCAAATGATAGGCAAATAAATTGATGTCTTTAGCTAAAAGCGCAGCCACACGACGTTTTTTCATGCCAGTGATAGGTTGTGACTCGCCTTTCCAAAAATAGCCATGGTGTACCAAAATGGCATCGGCATTATTTTCAATCGCGGCATCAATAAGTGCTTGGCTTGCCGTTACACCCGTTACTATAGTGCGTATCTCATCTTTACCTTCTACCTGAAGCCCGTTTGGACAAAAATCGTTAATGGTTTCTGGCTTTAACAGGGTGTTTAATAATTGATTAAATTCTCTACGTTGCATACTACTTACCTTACTTTGCACTGAATTTTGTACAAATTTTGGCGGTTATGCGCTAAAAATGAAAGGAAAATCGCAAAAAATTGAAAAACAGTTCTAAAATAGGTATAAATACCTCCTCTTTATCTGTGTAAACAACGTATAGGGTCTCTGATGAGCAAACTAGACAAAACAGAAGTGTTATCTGCCTTTGAAGCTGCATATGAAGCTGCCAACGGTAAAAAACCTGAAATAACAACTAAACCTGGCTGGTATAGCATTGATGGCGGCAAGAACATGCGCCTAGCTGATGTAGCAGAGCTGACTAAAGAATTAAGCTCTGGTAAGTCTACAAAAAAAGCTGCAGTAAAAGCACCTGCTAAAAAAACTAAAAAAGCTGCTCCTGTAAAAGCACAGAAAAAAGCGCCTTTCACCGTGATCACACAAAACGAAGAAGGCTACACAGCAGAAGAGCTTTGGATAGTTGAGCTTGCTCGCAAAGATCACGATTGCCGCCTACCTCGCGGTGTTGTTTGATCAGCTGAGTGCTTTGTATAAAAGAAACCGCGTTAAGCGGTTTTTTTATATTTATTATCCATCAAGTATTGAATAAACCACCTCGCAACAAAGCCAGACAAAACTATAAATACAGTTCCTGCCAGTACTGGCATTATTAAAAAATCCCAACTTTGGCCAGACTCAATAATTAAGATAGGGTTTGCGCCGGCAGCAGGGTGAATAGTTTTTGTGATTATCATTAATGTTATAGCAATACCCACAGCCAGCCCAATCATAATCGCACTATCAGCACTATAATAGCTAAAAACAACCCCAATCATTGCGGTCAGCATATACCCCCCTATTACGTTTTTTGGCATAGCTAACGGGCTCTGCGGTACGCCAAAAACAAGTACAGCTGTTGCGCCGAATGGCGCCATTAACCAAATACCGTAATCACCCATATAATTTAGCCACGCCAAAAACCCCAAAACAAAAGTAGAAAAAACACCTGCGATTAATGCCGACTTTATTTGCTCACTATGCATATTACCTCCTCAAAAGTAGACCGACTTGTCTACACCTGTAATGTAGACAAGTCGGTCTACCCATGTCAAGCTGTGTTTTTACTGCTCAAATTTGGAATATCATGGATAAACAACAACAAATAATCAGTACGGCACTGAGTCTTTTTTATAAAAAGGGTATACACGCTGTTGGTATTAATGAAATTTTAGCTGTATCGGGCATTGCAAAAAAAACCTTATATAAGCACTTTGAAAGCAAAGACGCGCTTATTTGTGCTTGTTTAGTCTCACGTGACATCTGCTTTAACGCTTGGCTTAAAAAAATATGTATACAACCAAGTGCTATGTTAGTCGCACAGGCAATTTTTGCCGGACTGAAAAAGTGGATTAATAATGAGGTTTCAGAGTTAGGGTGTTTTAATGGCTGTTTTTTTATTAATACTGCAGCTGAGTACCCTGTAGAGAACGACCCTATTGCCAAACTTTGCAAACAGCACAAGCAAGCGAACTTTGAGATCATACTATCAGCTCTTTTAGAAACACCTGAATTTGCTCACAATAGAGAAAAAGCAATTGAAGCCACGCAACACTTACTTATTTTAAAGGAAGGTTATATATGTAGAGCGAGGGTGATGCATGATGTAACAGTGACTCCACCTAGTGATAATATTTTAAAAGCGATAGTAGCGGTTGGTTAAATAGGTAAATACAGTATTAAAAAAGCGGCTAAATAGCCGCTTATTGACTAAAAAATGGCTGCATTATTCAAAAAATAATGGTTCACTCTGTTTTTTGCCTACTTCGTTCATGGTGGCTGCGTCGAACAAACGGCCGTTGATCATGGTGTAATCAATTTTGTCTGAATCACGAATGTTTTTCAGTGGGTCGCCATCAATAACCATTAAATCTGCCAGTTTACCGACCTCTAATGAACCCACATTTTTATCTAGGCCTAAATATTTTGCCGGATCGAGTGTAGATGCTCTAATTGCTTCCAGTGGCGTCATGCCGCCTTGGGCAAACATCCACATTTCCCAATGCGCACCTAACCCCTCACGTTGACCATGCGCCCCCAAATTAACAAGTACACCTAAATCTTGTAACTCAGCCGCTACGCGAGCATTGTTAAAGTGATTATAGTGATGATCGGGTGCTTTAACTCGGCGCATTGAGCGCGGTAATAATTGGTTTTTAGGCACAAATTTACTTAAACGTGGATGATTCCATACGTCCGTTTTATCATACCAGTAGTTTTCACCCCAAATACCGCCATAGGCAACTACCAATGTAGGTGTGTAACCTACATCACTTTGTGACCATAGCTGCTTAATATCGTCATAAATATGTTCAACAGGAATTGAATGCTCAATGCCTGTATGGCCATCGACTACCATACTCAAGTTATGCTGTAATAATGAACCCCCTTCAGGGACTACCATCATTTCAAGCATTCGCCCTGCTTCTATAACTTGCTGACGCTGCTCTCTGCGCGGTTGGTTATAAGATTTAACACTAAACGCACCCACTTTTTTAAGGCGCTCTAAATGAAATTTAGCATCATCTAATGAATCAATATGCGAGGTATACCCAGGCATATTCGCGCCGTATAAAATAGTACCGGTAGAGAAAATACGCGGACCAACGATCATCCCCGCTTTTTGCATTTCACTCGCGGTAAATATTTCAGTGGTGTCGTTTGATGGGTCGTGAATAGTAGTAACACCCAGCGCAAGACCTGCTAAGTTTTTCCAGTTCTGCTGCGGGATAATTTCATCACTGGCTTGTGAGCCATGAGCATGGGCATCTACAATGCCAGGCATAATTGTTTTACCTGTTACATCAATGACCTTTGCCCCCTTAGGAATGCTCACACCGGCAGCAGTACCAATAGCTTTGATATGTTTGCCATCGGTAACAATAACGCCATTTTCAATGACCTTTTCACCCTCCATGGTAATAATTTTAGCGCCAGTTAATGCAATCATGCCCTGCGGTTCAGCCATTTTTTTACTAAAGCCGATGTTAGTACCGCTTTTTACTTTAACGTCTTTATCATCCGCTTTATTAATCGCAAACATACCCTCTAAACTGGCATGGTAAAGCTCAGGCCCCAGTGTCCAATACAGTTTATTGCTATTGGCACTCCAGCTAATGTTTTCACCGGCGCGTACAGATAGCTGCTCAATTGGAAATTGACTGTCTTTGGGCCCAATATTTATCGTTTTACCGCGCTCTACAAATGGAGTAACAAATACTTTAAAGCGCTCAGCAAAAGCTAAATACTCACCATCTGGAGAGACTCTAAATTCAGTGGCGTGCTCTGACTCATACAGTTTACGTACTTTTTTACTTTCAAGCGCTACCACACTTAATGTCGGCTTAGGCCATGGGCTCATAATATAAACACGATCGTTGGCACTGCCAAACTGAGGTTGATAGCCACTTTTAGAAATGAGCTCACTTTTTCCGCCTTTAGCACTAACACTGTATACCCCAGGATGCAGTGACCACTTAGGGTTTAAAATGCTGCCGCCGCTGGCTTTACGATACACCACGGTTTTGCCATCTGGACTAAATGTTGGCTCTACGTATTTTCCCGGCTCTTGTGTAATAGTGTCGCCACGACCACTACGTGCAGAGACGACACGCACGGTGCCTTGTTCGTTATCATCCCACGTTGTGTAGACAATGTTTTTGCCATCACGAGAATACTGCGGGAATAACTCATAATGATCGGTTTGCTTAGTTAAGCGCTTTATTTTTCCTGATTCTAAATCGCGCTTGTAAATATAACCAAGCGCTTCAAAAAGTGCGGTTTCACCATCAGGGCTAATTTGCACATTACGCAGCATTTTTACATCAAACTCATCAGTGTCGATATTTTGAGTAAAACGCACTGCTTTTTGAATTTTTTTCGTGGTGTCTACTTTAAATGCAATATCGCTAACTGATTTATCATCGACATTGAGTTTATGAAGGGTGCCACCAGCCCAAAATACCAGCTCTTCGTTATCTGGGGTCCACGCAATAGTCGGATATACGCCATGAATCGCCCACGTTTCTTGCATATCGCGCTCTAGTTTGTCGTATAGCTTAGTATGCTCACCACTGGTTAAATCATATAAGTACAGGCTGGTTTGAAAGTCATCACGCTTTATGTACGCTAGTTTTTTACCATCTGGCGACGGCGTCGGTCTTATTGCCCCGCCCATGCCACTTATAATGGTTTCTATGTCGCCTGTTTCACGGTCATAACGCTTAATTTTATAAATACCGGCAACAGAGTCTTTTGAATAATGAAAAGTTTTACCCGGGGTTGCATCATGCGAAAAATAAACATACCGACCATCCTGTGAAAACATGGGTTCACCTAAATCTTTTTGATCGTTTTCACGTTTAGTCAGTTGCACCCCTTTACCGCCGGCTTTGTGATAAAGCCAAACTTCACCCGCACCTAGCGAGCGACTGGCGGTAAAATGCTTACGTGCAACTAAATAATCGCCATCAGGGCTCCACGCAGGGCTATTGAGTAATCTAAATGTTTCGTCAGTGACGGCGGTTTGGTTTTCGCCGTTAACATCCATTATCCAAATATTGTCACCACCGCCTTGATCTGATGTAAAAGCAATGTGCTTGCCATCTGGGCTAAAGCGCGGCTGCATTTGCCATGCAATGTCTGAGGTTATTTTAGTCGCTTTACCACCACTCATTGGCATGGTGTAAATATCGCCCAGTAAATCAAATACTAAGGTTTCTCCGTCAGGACTTATATCGACATTCATCCATGTGCCTTGCTCTACACTAATAGATGCATCAACAAATTGCCCTTTAGGTGAATCAACTTGCCATTTTTTTTCATCCGTTTGCTCTGCGTGTGCGTGGCCTAATGCCAATGAAACCGATAACGCGAGTGCTGTTTGCAGCATTTTTTTCATGCTTATCTCACTTATTATTGTTGCTGTGTGTTGATCTATTACATCATTGCAACAAAAACGCCAGCAAGTTACCAGCGTAATAGGATGAAGTGCATAAAATCAGTGCCAAACAATAGGATCAAATTGATAAAAATCCACTAGCAAATGGTAAATTTCAGGGTCTTCACGGCGTAAATCGGCGGGTTTCTCTAAGAATGTTTCGGTGATCACCGCAAAAAACTCAGCCTCATTGGTGGCTCCATAGCTATGTATTACATGCGGCATACTATAAGCAACATGGGTTTTTAACTGCGAAAACGCTCGGCTAAATACTCTGCCCCATTGTTGGTATTTTGCCTGTGATGCAAGTAGTGGCGTGCCGGTGGTTTTACCGGTTTCTTGATCAAGTTGATGTGCAAATTCATGAAACACTAAGTTATGCCCATCACTGGGTAAGCGGTTGCCCTCAAGCACATCATGCCAGCTAAGCACCAATGTTCCCCCCGGCCACGATTCACCTTGCCTTACTGTATTATGAAAACCGACAAGGCCTGCGTTATCGCGGCTTGATTGGGGCGCGTAATACGCACTGGGGTAGAGTAAAATTTCTTTTACGTTTTTATACAAAGGCCAAGGCTTGTTAAGCACAAGCAAGCAGGCATCGGCGGCAATAATGAGTTTCATTGCCTCCGTTAGTTGCAACCCATCGCAGCCAACAAAACGCTTTTCATTTAAAAACCACACAATATGGGATGCTAACTTGGCTCGCTCTGCATCGGTCATTTTGTTGTATATGGGCATAGCACGCAGTAACAACGTGTGTTGTTGCTCACTTAACAATAAATCACTGTATTTACGGTGCCACACGGCATTTTGAATATCAGGCCAGCGCCAAAACATTATAATAAATACAATTAAAACAAAAATTAATAGCCCATTTATCATTGGGTCGTCCTAAATCAAACCATTTAGCTTTAACGCCAAAATACTGCGCCCGTATTATTAAAATAGTAATGGGTGCAGTGAGGCTGTTTTTCAATCACATCACTTCAGTTCGATTTCGGCCATTGTTTTTTGCCTTATACAAAGCTTGGTCAGCCCGTGATAATAATCGGTCATAATCATCAACATCACCAGAGTCAGAAACACCAAAACTCACGGTTACGCTGAGGCCTTCTGCGATATTTGAAAAGTTTTTATTTTCAATACATTTGCGTAACTTCTCGCACATTTCTTGTGCCTGCACTGCACTCATATCAGGAAACACAAAAGTAAACTCTTCGCCGCCCCAGCGAGCTACCTCTTGCTCACCTTCGCAGTGCGCTTTAAGAATGTTAGCTACTTCACATATAACCTGATCACCTATGAGGTGTGACCAACCATCGTTAATCCGTTTAAAGTGATCAATATCCATAATAGCGATAGCAAATGATTTATAACATGCTTTAAAGTCTGAAAAGTTATCCGCCAGCCAGCCATCAAATGCGCGGCGATTCGGTAAATCGGTAAGCTGATCGTGTGTGGCTTGATACGCAAAGGCACTGGCTTGCTCTTGCAGTGCTTGCGTTTGCTTCACCACTCGACTCGTTAATTCTTTTTCTACTTGTTTGTAGTGGTACAAGCGATAACGATATGCGCTGTATATAACAACAACAAAAATAAAAAATACTAATAACTTAAAGCTTGTTTTTTGCCAAAAGTGCGATTGAATTTCAAAGTTAACGACTTTGTGATTTTGTTGCCAATCAGTATTTGGATAGGCTGCACGTACAGCAAAAGAATACTTGCCCGCAGGTAAGTTAGTGTATTCAGCAGTAGCTATGTGTTGACGGTTGATCCATTCGTTATTAAAGCCTTCCAATTTTGTTTGAAAGTTTAATCGCTGCGGCATAATAAAGCTCAGTCCCGCGTATTGAAATGACAAGCGCGTCACCCCTGGTGGTAAAATAATAGTTTCACCGTCTATAGGTAACGACGTTGGTTTACCATCAACAGAAAAGCTTTCAACAATCGTTGGTAACGCTATTTTAGTGGCTTCTTTTAAGCGTTCCGGTTTTACTGTACTCACCCCTTTTGCGGTAGCAAACCAAATTGTGCCATCTGAATGAGCGGTTGCAGAGGGGGTTGAACCGCCATTTGCTTGTGCACTGAGCATGCCATCACCCTCATCGTATAATTGAAAAGCTAACGACTGACTATTGTTTGTAGGTGAATCTAGTAGCTCATTAACCTGTTTATAATTAACTTCAATAATGCCACGGTTACTTGATAGCCAGAGTGAGTCTTTAAACGGCACAATTTGAAAAAGCTTATCGACCGGTAATCCTAGCTCTCGTCCTAAAATAGTCATATGCCCATTTGCATGCTGATAACGCAATAAACCTCTATCGGTCGCCATCCAAGTATATTTATCGTCAATATAAAAGCCAAACGCATATTGAGCCGAAAACGCTTTAGGGAACTGGATTGGTTGAAATTCCTCCGTATTGGTATTGTAAACCACCACGCCATTACCAGTTCCTATCCAAATGTTAGCGGCTTTATCCTCACTCAAAGCCAGAATAAAACCACTCGGCAACTCTCTCTCATTAGTAAATTGCACTAAACTGCCGTCGGTATTAACGCGTGTCAGCCCCATAGCCGAACCAATCCATAAACGATTTTTTGAATCAAAAAGTAAAGATCTTACTTCATTACTACCTAAGCCATTATCACGGTTTAAATAAGGTATGAGTTCGTTATTAACCACCTTCAACACACCTGAAGTGTATGTACCTACCCAAACATCACCTTGGCTTTGTTCAAGTAAGCTCAATACTGAATAAGGAGAGCCTTGCTTAGTGCCTTTAATATGGGTAATTTTATTGTTTTGCAGCCGATCTAAGCCAGTGCTTCCCCCTATCC
This sequence comes from Pseudoalteromonas sp. SiA1, assembly GCF_018732205.1. Classification (NCBI taxonomy): domain Bacteria; kingdom Pseudomonadati; phylum Pseudomonadota; class Gammaproteobacteria; order Alteromonadales; family Pseudoalteromonadaceae; genus Pseudoalteromonas; species Pseudoalteromonas sp. SiA1. The sequence goes on from NZ_CP076084.1 coordinate 2,031,789, forward strand.
ATAAACTGCCATCAGAATGTGACAGGACCGTGCGGACATAATCGCTAGACAAACCTCGCTTTTTGCCCCACGATGAAAACGGCGCTTCTCTTAACCTAAATACACCAGCATTGGTGCCTACCCAAATACTATTTTCTCTGTCTTGTAACAAAGAAAGAATACGGTTGGCGGGTAAACCATTTTTAGCATCTAATTGCTCTAAACCATCGACGCTAAGCCTAAAAACACCTTTATTAATGGTGCCAAACCATAAATCACCATGGTTATCTTCTAATAAACTAGAAATCGACTCAGCACTAAGCTGTGGATGGGGTGACTCGAACACATTGCCATTTAATACTCGCGCACCTCTTTCACTACCAATAACAAGGCGTCCTTCACGGGTAATCAATAGAGTATATACAGGTGCATCTGGTAACCCTTGTTGTGGCGTCATCAAAGTGGGTTTGTAGTTGACTATTTTATACAGGCCATCACTGGTCGCCGCCCATATAACCCCCTTAGGGTCTTCAATGATTCGATACGCACTGACATTTTGTATTATTGGGATGTCTTGAGTGCTACTAGCTGAACGATAAAACACACCATCATTCTCAAGCGCTAGCCACAAGTTATCATTTTTACTTTTAAATATATGGTTAACCATAGCTTGGGCAGGTGGTTGAGTGTCCCATTGTCGGTGCTGATATAAACTAATACCGCCGCGCGCTCCGGCTATGAGTAAGCCGCCATCGGATGTGGGGGTAAGCGCACGTACGCCTGAGTCAGGCAAATCGGTAATTTCTGAGCGGGTAAATAGTTTAAATTCTTGACCGTTAAAGCGGGCAAGCCCTTCCCAAGTACCTACCCATAAATAGCCATCTTGTGTTTGTGCAAGGCTATTAATGCTATTGTGAGGAAGGCCCGAACGGGTATTCCACGTTTCAAAAAAATAATCGCGCAACGGCAGGCGAGTCTGTTGCTGAGCATCAACAGTAAAAATCACCAACAAGAAGCATAAAATCACCAAGCGATTCATCAGACACTGCCTTTATAATTATTAGTTTTTATATTTGAGTAAATTCAAGGTGAAAATTTAATTAAAAAACATCACCAACAAATAATAACATAAGATTTACAACTTTTTCATTAAGTATTATCACTTAAACTATCAAATGTATGTTGTAATTGTTGAACGAACTTAGCCACATGTAGTCCATCTAGTAACGCATGATGAACATCAATGGAGAGTGGCATTTCTCCGGTATTAGGGTTGTATTGGCCGAACACAAATTTAGGAATGCCACAGCTTTGACCCTGGGTAAACGCATGCGAAAAGCTACTAAAGTTTAACCAAGGTAAAACAGAAACGTGAATTAAATCAGCTTGCCCTTCTGTTGCCGCAAAAGCATCAGAAAACAGCGGGTTTAATTTTGTGGTATCGCTAATAGCTTTCGCCTCACGGGAAAATTTATTTAACGACCCGTGTAATTTAAAATAACTAAAGCGAAACGACTCATCATCGGCAAGCTCGACTACACTTGCCCGCGTAGCACTTAAGTAACAAGGTTTTTGGTTAATAATGCGCAGCATCATCGGCTCATACTGATGACAGACTTTTAATAAGCAATAAATATAACCATGAAAAAAAGCAATATTAGCTTGTTTACAGGCGGTATATAACTTTTTCGCATTCAGTTGTACGCACACATTAAAATAAGGCTGAGTGAACTGCTGAAATAACTCAAAGTGTTGCTTTCGAGGCCATTGCTCAAAATCAAGAGGGGTAATAGAAAAATCAGTAGAGGACATAAAATATAGATAAAGTGTAAAACTAAATTTTACCGTGCTTTATCTATATTCGCATTAACTAAAATGACGCTTTGGGTGTAGTTATACCAAAGTCTTACATAAAGTGTAAAAAAGGAGCGTATTTCGCTCCTATTTTAAACCGAGTGGAAACTTAAAGTCCGTTTTCAATAATTTCTTGTGCCAGTTCATCGGCAATTAAATGCGTTGATTTTTGCTCTTTTTCACTACGGGTAAAAATTTCACTAAGTGTATCGTAAATTCTTTCTACGTGTTTATTAGAAGCCTCTTTACTGTAACCCTCTGGTGCAGTTTCGTAATAAACGTTAATAATACCACCTGCATTTATTACATAATCAGGCGCATATAAAATACCTTTTTCACGTAAAATTTCACCATGGCGTGATTCAGCAAGTTGATTGTTTGCACAGCCTGCCACTATCGTTGCTTTTAAGCGTGGGATTGTTGTGTCATTAATAGTGGCACCTAATGCACAGGGTGCATAAACATCCACATCTAGGTCGTATATTTCATCAATACCAACTGCGGTTGCGCCAAAATCATTTACTACACGTTCTACTGCAACATGATTAATATCGGTAACAAATAACTCAGCACCAGCTTCAGCCAAATGTTTACATAATCCATAAGCTACTGCACCTAAACCTTGCACAGCCACTTTAATACCAGAAAAGTCTTGAATACCGCGTTGATGGTTAAGCGCTGCTTTCATACCTAAAAACGTACCATAGGCTGTAAACGGCGAAGGGTTACCACTTTTTCCTTCAAGGCCTAGCACGTAATTTGTTTCTTTGTTCATTAACGCCACATCATCACAGGTAATGTTTACGTCTTCTGCTGAGTAGTAGCTACCATTTAGTCGCTCTAACTGGCGACCAAATGCGCGAAATAACTGCTCTGATTTGATTTCTTTGGCATTACCAATAATAACCGATTTACCACCACCAAATGGCAAGCGTGCTACGGCATTTTTATAGGTCATCCCTTTTGATAAACGCAGCACATCGTATACTGCATCCTCATCGTTAGCATAATCCCACATTCTACAACCGCCTACCGCAGGGCCTAAGTTTGTGTTATGTACCGCAATAATAGCCTTCAAACCAGACGCTTTGTCTGAACAAAAAACCACTTGTTCATGGTTATCAAATTCAACTTGATTAAATACAACCACTTTAAATACTCCGAAATAATGGGCCCTTTTGGGCAAGCACGCTACAAATTGTCGAGACTTTATCACTTCAGTTAATGGTTCGCCACACTATGAGTAGATAAACCAAATAAAGCGCGTCAAAGTGAAAAATAAAATGACTTATCGTTAAAAGTAAGCATAAAAATTCCAAAAATAACCATTTGATTACGTATAAAAGCTAAAAACACCATCGCAATTAAAGCTTACGCTTACGTGAACGTCACCTTGCAGTTATTTGTAAACTTAACCATACACCCTAAAAAAGTATACTACAGCTTAAAATACAGTGGCTTATACACTAATTGCCTACGCAGCATTAACTGGTCTGAGGTGTATAAGTCTTTGCAAAAGTAAAAGTAAATAAAAAAACGAGCACACAGTGCTCGCTTATATGATTGCTTTTTAAGTAAAAATTTACTTCATTTTGCTGTCTAGCTCTTCAATTTTTGCTTTCCAAATAGCAGGGCCTTGGGTGTGAGCATTTGCACCCTCACTGTCAACGGCAACTGTTACTGGCATATCTTCTACTTCAAATTCGTAGATAGCTTCCATACCTAAATCTTCAAAGGCAACAACACGTGCTTTTTTAATAGCTTTAGATACTAAGTATGCCGCACCGCCTACCGCCATCAAATACACTGACTGGTGCTTTTTAATAGACTCAACCGTTGCTGGGCCTCGTTCAGCTTTACCAATCATTCCCACGATGCCGGTTTTTTCTAACATCATGTCGGTAAATTTATCCATACGAGTTGCCGTTGTAGGACCCGCTGGACCTACTGCTTCATCGCCTACTGCATCCACAGGACCAACGTAGTAAATAAACTTGTTATCAAAATCGACACCTTCAGGTAAACCTTCCCCTGAGTTGATCATATCTTGCAGACGCTTATGAGCAGCATCTCGACCCGTTAAAATAGTACCTGAGAGTAAAACGGTTTCACCCATTTTCCATTCTTTAGTGTCTTCTTTAGTAAGAGTATCTAAATTAACACGGCGTGTGCCCTCACCCACTTCGAAAGTCACTTCTGGCCAATCTTCTAATTTAGGTGCTTCTAAATTCGCAGGGCCTGAACCATCAAGAGTAAAGTGAACGTGGCGCGTAGCAGCACAATTTGGGATCATAACCACTGGCTTTGAAGCCGCGTGAGTTGGCGCCGTTTTAATTTTAATATCAACAACCGTGGTTAAACCGCCAAGGCCTTGCGCACCAATACCTAATTTATTCGCACGTTCAAAGATTTCTAAACGCAGCTTTTCTTCTGTTGTTTCTGCGCCGCGCTCAATGAGTTCATGAATATCAACCGGATCCATTAATGACTCTTTGGCCATTACCGCTGCTTTTTCTGCCGTGCCACCAATACCTATGCCTAGCATGCCTGGTGGACACCAACCCGCCCCCATTGTTGGTAACGTTTTTTCTACCCACTCAGCCACATCGTCAGATGGGTTTAACATCACCATTTTACTTTTGTTTTCTGAGCCGCCGCCCTTAGCAGCGACCATCACTTCGACTTTATCGCCTGCAACTAAGTCAATGTGAACCACTGATGGCGTATTATCTTTAGTGTTTTTACGTGTTCCCGCAGGATCTGCAACAATCGATGCACGTAAAGGGTTATCTGGATTTAAGTACGCACGACGCGTTCCCTCATCAACCATTTGTTGTACGGTTAAGTCGGTTTTATCCCAATTAACATCCATCCCTACTTTTACGAAACAAGTGATGATCCCGGTATCCTGACACAGCGGGCGCTTACCTTCTGCCGACATACGCGAGTTAATTAAAATCTGCGCAATCGCATCTTTAGCGGCTTTGCTTTGCTCTTTGTTATACGCTTTTTCTAGCGCTTGAACAAAATCAAGAGGATGGTAAAACGAGATGTATTGCAAGGCATCTTCGATGCTATCAATAAAGTCTTGCTGACGAATTGTACTCATAGTGGTTCCTTAAGTTGTTGTTACGCACGCTGCACGTAAGCTTTATCAAACCCGTGACGGTGGTTCGAACTGTTTTCAACCACAGCGCTCACTAAACGCTGCCAAAAAAATTTGACTTATGATACCCTCCCAGCCCGTTTCGAGCCAGTTATTAAAGGGGTAGTAAATGCTAAACAATAAAAAAAATTGTGTTGAATTAGCCATATCACAAAATTGTTTTGAGGTATTTTCGCATTTTGCTCATTTACCCTACGCTATTTTGCTAGATTCGGGTGATAGCGATCACATAAACAGTCGTTTTGACATGATTGCGATTGACCCCCAGAGCACCCTTGAAGTCGAAAATAATCAAAGCGTTTTTAATAACCAGCCAAACATAAAAAGCTGCTTTGAAATAATGAATAATGAACTGGCAAAGTTAGACAGCACTAAAGCTGCCAACAACTTACCTTTTAATGGTGGCTGGCTGGGTTATTTTGGCTATGACTTAGGCCGTACTATAGAGCAACTTCCAAGCAGCGCTTTACACGACATAAATTTACCGCAAATGGCGGTTGGACTTTACCTCGATGCACTGATTTACGATAAACAACTGCGCACGTGGTTTTATGTTTCGCAGCCCAATGTAGACCGCCTTTGGCTGTATCAACATCATTTAGCGCAACCAACTAAACACGAAAGCTTTTCGCTTACATCACCGTGGCAGTCAAATATGAGTCAGACTAGCTATAGCGAAAAGTTTGCCGCGATTGAAGAATACCTAAAAAGTGGTGATTGCTATCAAATTAACTTAGCGCAGCGTTTTAGTGCGCATTACCAAGGCTCGCCTTGGAGCGCCTATGTTAAATTAACTCAGGCTAATAAAGCGCCTTTTTCTAGTTTTATTAATCATCCCCAGGGCGCTGTTTTGTCAATCTCACCCGAGCGTTTTATTGCAGTACACGACAATAAAGTAGAAACAAAACCCATTAAAGGGACTTTACCTCGCAAAGCAGATGCCCTTGAGGATGCAAAACAAGCGACCTTGCTGGCAAATTCGAGTAAAGACCGCGCCGAAAATGTCATGATAGTGGACCTGCTGCGAAATGATTTAGGAAAAGTCGCTAAACCGGGCTCGGTTATTGTGCCCTCATTATTTGCTATTGAAAGTTTTCCGGCGGTACACCATTTAGTGAGTACGGTCACCTCAACCCTTGATGAGGGTAAAACAGCGGTTGATCAACTGGAAGCTGCGTTTCCCGGTGGTTCAATTACAGGCGCACCAAAAGTCCGTGCCATGGAAATAATAGAAGAACTAGAGCCACATAGACGTAGCATTTATTGTGGCTCTATTGGTTACATTAGTGGCTGCGGCAATATGGATACCAGTATTACTATTCGAACTTTAGTCACACATCAACAACAAATATATTGTTGGGCTGGGGGTGGTATTGTTGCTGATTCAAAAGTCGAATTGGAATATCAAGAAACTTACGATAAAGTAAATAAAATACTTCCTATATTAAATGAAGGTCGCTTTGAATAGTGAAACCATTTCGGCTCGTTTTCAATTAAACCGCAGTTTAGCCGTGGATCAGCTCAAAGATAATAAAAAAAAGCGCGCAAGCGCAGTAATGCTGCCATTGATTGATATAGATAACGAAGCACACATTTTATTGTGTAAGCGACCAACCTACCTTCATCACCACCCTGGGGAGATTTGTTTACCGGGCGGCAAGTTTGAAATTGATGATGTTAACCTACGCACCACCGCACTGCGTGAATTACATGAAGAGCTTAATATTGCCCCGCAAAATGTCCATGTGTTAGGTCAGTTACCTGAATATTCAACCCTGACCGGATTTACTATACGCCCCTTTGTAGGCTTAATTAAAAAAGAAACAGTGTGGGAAAACGACCACAACGAAGTGCAAGCTAGCTTTTTACTCTCTATAAAAGCGCTGAATAACGCGGCTAACTGGCAACCTTTGCCATTTGAACGAGGTGGAAAAATCATTACCTTAAATGGCTTTATCACCCCACATGGGCTTTTGTGGGGAGCCACAGCCAGCATTATTAAAAACTTTACAAAACAACTCGCCATACCAGTTTAAATCTTTACTAATAAGGGTTACACACCTGCGTTTCCACGTTATTATAGTCGACCGTTCAAAGAACAGCTTAATGCTGAGAAAACTAAGTAGAGACACACATTATGATCAGTGCATTTGATATGTTTAGCATTGGTATTGGCCCTTCATCGTCACATACCGTTGGCCCAATGCGTGCATCACGCTTATTTGTTAATGACCTAAACGAACAACAACTATTAGCAAATGTGACCGATGTAAAAGTAGAGCTTTACGGCTCGCTTGGCCAAACAGGTGTTGGCCACGGCTCTGGTAAAGCAGTGATACTTGGCTTAGCAGGGTATGATCCTGAAACCATTGATGCCGATTTAGTGGATGACATACTCGCTAAAATTGAAAAAGAACAGGTTATTTACCTGAACCAAACTCACAAAGCTAAATTCCCTAAGCAGGGCGCGATTGTTTTTCATCGTAGAAAAACACTCCCTAAACATTCCAACGCAATGGAAATTATTGCCTATAACAATGGCGAAAAAGTATATAGCAAAGTTTACTACTCTATTGGTGGCGGATTTATTGTTACGGATGAAGAGTTTGAAAAAGAAAAACAAGCCGCTTTAGATATCCGTGAAGAAAACCCAGCCCCGTTCCCGTTTGGCTCGGCTAAAGAATTACTCGAAATGTGTAAAGAGTCGGGTTACAGCGTATCAACGTTAATGATGAAAAACGAAAAAACGTTACGCAGTGAAGAAGCCATTAAAGATGAGCTATTTAATATTTGGCAAGTAATGAAAGCCTGTATTGAGCGAGGTATGCGCACCGAAGGTATTTTACCTGGCGGATTAAAAGTAAAACGCCGTGCGCCAAGCTTATATTTAAAGCTTAATGTAGAAGTCAGTAACGATCCGCTGCGCGCTATGGACTGGGTTGATTTATTCGCATTGGCTGTAAACGAAGAAAATGCAGCCGGAGGGCGTGTAGTAACTGCACCCACAAATGGCGCAGCCGGAATTTTACCGGCTGTATTAATGTATTATCATACTTTTATTAAAGAAGTAGACCGTGATATTGCTACCCGCTACTTATTAACTGCCGCTGCAATAGGCATTTTATATAAAAAGAATGCCTCTATTTCTGGCGCCGAAGTGGGTTGCCAAGGCGAAGTAGGTGTTGCTTGTTCAATGGCCGCAGGCGCACTTACTGAAATTGTTGGTGGTAACGTTGTACACGTAGAAAATGCCGCTGAAATTGGTATGGAGCATAACTTAGGCTTAACCTGCGACCCTGTAGGAGGCTTAGTGCAAGTGCCGTGTATTGAGCGTAATGCGATGGGGGCTATTAAAGCAATTAATGCGTCGCGCCTGGCTATTCGCGGCAGTGGTGAGCAAAAAGTATCACTAGATAAAGTGATAAAAACCATGCTCGATACGGGCAACGATATGAAAACAAAATACAAAGAAACCGCTCGCGGTGGACTGGCCGTTAATATTATCGAGTGCTAATTAACCTGAACTCTGGTTAAGAGATTTACTAACATATTGAATCAAAATGATATTTATGTTTATTTTCTCAAGCTAGAGATTTTTAGTGAAAACAAGGCGAAATTACGCGTCAATAGCTAGCCTATTGCAAGTAAATTCAACGCAGTTAGCGCTGAAAATAGCTGCTTGAGATGGATTTATTATCCACAGTTCAGGTTAATTACATAGCACAAAAAAAGCCGCTTAGTTGCAAAACTAAGCGGCTTTTCATTGCTGTTTATGGCCGTTACTTTACAGGAAGTTCAATATCAGCAAATAACTTATCAACATCTTCTTGATTTCGCAGTAAACTCGCACGCTCTACTCGCTCTTTAGTTAAATGCGGTGCAAAACGTTCGATAAAGTCATACATGTAGGTGCGTAAAAAGCTGCCCTTTCTAAAACCAATTTTAGTCGTGCTCGCCTCAAATAAATGGCTAGCATCAATGCACACTAAGTCGCTGTCGTTTACCTGATCAATTGCCATAGATGCAACCACACCCACACCTAGCCCTAAACGCACATACGTTTTAATGACATCGGCATCGGTGGCAGTAAATACAATATGTGGCTCTAATCCGTAAGCATTAAATGCTTTGTCGAGCTCCGAACGACCTGTAAAGCCAAATACGTAAGTAATGAGTGGGTATTGGGCTATATCAGCCACAGTTAAATTATCCACTTTTTTCGCAAGGGGATGATCTTTAGCAACCACAATACTACGATTCCAATGGTAGCAAGGCAGCATTACTAAATCTGAATATAAATGAAGCGCTTCTGTGGCAATGGCAAAGTCAGCATCACCGCGAGCGGCTGCATCCGATATTTGCTGTGGTGTACCTTGATGCATATGCAGTGATACCGCAGGGTATTTTTGAGTAAAGCCTTTAATTACACTCGGTAACGCATACCGTGCTTGTGTATGCGTGGTAGCAATATTAAGTTTGCCTTGATCCGGTAAAGTATGTTCATTCGCCACCGCTTTAATACCCTCAACTTTTGAGAGTATTTCGCGTGATATGTTAATGATTTCCTCGCCAGCGCCTGTAACATGAGTTAAATGCTTACCACTGCGGCCAAAAATTTGTACACCGAGCTCATCTTCTAACATACGTACTTGCTTAGAAATACCAGGCTGGGAGGTAAATAAACTCTCAGCCGTAGCTGAAACATTTAATTTATGATTTTGAACTTCTACGATATATCTAAGTTGTTGTAATTTCATGGCTATGTAGTTTCGTTATAATTCACATTGACAGATAAAAGCGCACCCTAACTATAGGTAGCTATATAAAAGGCTGATTAATGTTACATAATATAACAATTAATTTGTTGAAATTTCAGGTTAACACAATAAATAAACTTGAGGTAGCAATGATTATCAGCAATCGAAACATAACATATTAAGATTTAAACGCTTTATGGTGACGCTTTTTTCAGTTAATCTGAGCAAAGTTTCCCACCTTTTATATATTTAATGTAAGATTAGATAATAAGGTTAAGAATTTGAGAATTATAACATGATAGTTTCCATTATAATTGTATTAATTGTTGCACTTATAGTCATTGCACTATGGGTTAGTGCTGTTCAGCAACACAAAGAAAAACAAGAAGCTGAACGACGCAAAGAGTTAACAAAACAAAAAGCAATCATTGAAGAAACCGAAGAAGCATTAATGAATAGCGCCAACATTCCACTTTCAGAGGCAACTCAGCGAATATTACAACGACGAATTCATGATGCGCTCAGTCAAATGGTGTCTATTTCAAGCGGAGGTAGTGGACTAAAAAACCGCTTAAAAGAAGCAAAAGAGCGACTACAAAACCCAATTCAAGACGGTTCAGATGGCTTTGTATTACCAGGCAACGACAAACAACTGATATCGCTGATACAAGGCATTAAAAAGTTACGCACTATTATTCGTTCTGAGCATAATAAAGGCAAAGTAGACAGCCAGGTATTTATTGCAGAAGACAAACGCCTTGAAAAGCTACAACTAAGAATCAACATTGAAAGCCAAATAAAACGAGGGTTATCAGCGCAAACAGCTGGAATGATAGGCTCTGCTAGGCAGTACTTTGAAAAAGCAGCTGCCACACTTAACAGTGTTTCATTTAATGACGATTACATTACGGCAAAACGAGCTGAAGTTGAAGGCTACCTTGAAACGATAAGTAATGAACTCAAGGCATCAAATGCTACATCATTGAAGAAAAAGAACGAACAAGAGCAAGATGATTTAGACGTATTATTTGCACCTAAAAAGAAATGGTAACTCCTTTCTAAATAAAAAAGCCCATGCAGTTGCATGGGCTTTTTTTTGAATAGGATTTTGCCCCACTTTGTGTTTACATACTAAGACATATACGTATTCTAACAAGCTGCCTGCATTAAGATAAAAATGCGAACTTAACAATAAACAAGGCAGTTAAAATCCAAACACTAATGCTTACCTGATCTTTTTTGCCACACAGCACTTTTACTGCCGTATAAGAAATAAAACCAAGTGCAATACCGTGTGCAATTGAGAAAGTCAGCGGTGTCATTAATAATACAACACTCACCGGAATTGCATCAGTCATGTCGTCCCAATTTACAAACTTTAAGTTTTGTAGCATCAATACAGATACATATAAAATAGCTCCCGCGGTTGCGTATGCAGGCACCATTTGAGCTAAAGGCGCAAAAAACATCATCAGTAAAAAGCAGCAACCCACAACCACAGCGGTCAAACCCGTTCGACCACCAACAGATACACCTGCAACAGACTCAATGTATGACGTGGTTGTTGAAGTACCGAGCATTGCACCTGCAATAGTTGCTGTGCTGTCGGCGCTTAATGCACGACCTAAACGCGGCATATTACCGTTTTTATCTGCTAAACCAGCCTTCTGAGTTACCGCAACTAACGTGCCTGAGGTATCAAACAAATCAACGAATAAAAACGCAAAAATAACACTCAACATCGACAGTTCAAACGCGGCACTAAAGTCCAGTTGCATAAAGGTCGGCATGATAGAAGGTGGCATAGCAATAACACCATGATACTCCACTAACCCCATAGACACAGCAATCGCGGTGACTAGTAAAATACTAATCAGTACGCCACTTTTAAAATCGCGATAAAGCAGTGCAGCAATAACAAAAAAGCTGAAAATAGCCAATAAAGGACCTGGCGAGGTAATATCACCCAACTGCACCAGTGTTGCAGGACTTGATACAATAATACCGGCACTTTTAAGTGCGATGAGAGCTAAAAATGCGCCAATACCCGTTGCTATTGCTTGCTTGAGCACCAGAGGGATTGCATTAATAATCCACTCTCGCACCTTAAACAAGCTTAAAATTAAAAATATACACCCTGACATAAATACCGCACCCAACGCAGCTTGCCAGCTATAACCCATACCTAATACAACGCCATAGGTAAAAAATGCATTTAATCCCATACCCGGTGCCAGTGCCAATGGATAATTGGCCCACAAACCCATAATAAAACACCCTATTGCAGCTGCAATACAGGTGGCAACAAAGGCAGCACCTTGGTCCATACCGGCTTCAGCAAGCATAGCTGGGTTAACGAATACGATATAAACCATCGTAATAAATGTAGTCATACCGGCAATACATTCACGGCGAACCGAAGAATCATTTGCACGGATTTTGAATAAGGCTTCGAGCATAATAAACTTGTGGTTGTAAAAAGTGGCGAGATTTTAGCATAAAAATAACTTTTTACAGGACATTTTACCTTGCTATATACTAAACTAGCTAAGTGATTAAAATAACAAACGAAGTAGCATGATCAAAACGACACCAAGTGGCCAAGACTTAGAGCAACAATTAGACAACATTCTTTCTTTTGTAACGCAACCAAGCGATGCAAATCTCCCTGCGAGCTCTAAAAACACCGATCAAGACATATTAAATAAAGCCCTTTATTACCTTAAAAATGAACAAGGCGCCTTAGCCGCAAAATGGATGCGTTTGGCAGCAATGGCAGGAAATTATCGCGCGCAGTTTTATTTAGGGCTGTTTTTTATAAAAGGACAAGGTGTGCCGCAAAGTGTATTTCATGGTGCTGCGTGGCTTAGCTTAGCCGGTAGTCAAGGCTATGAACCCGCCATAGAAGCAATGAGCGATATACGAAAACATATTAGTACCAAACGACTTAAAGATGCTCAATGCTACGCAGCCAGCCTGTATGAACAAATTCATCAGTTACAATTCTCACATTTGATCCCCTCTAGTAGCGAAAAATAATTTCACTGCGCAGCAACTCATTTCATCTGTAAATTAATTAAGCGTTTATAGCCAAAGCAAGCACGCTTAATTAATTTAAACTACTGTATACCCCCTGTTCATCTGTATTTATTTGCTCCCAGCCTTAAAATTAATTCTGTGGGGATTAATTTCCAATAAAAATTAAACCTTTGTTATATATAGATTATTTGTATATTTATAATAACTGTCGCGTTTTAAGATGAATAACTGTACAAAAAAATAGCAAAAAACACTTGCACCAAACAACTGTATAAACTACTGTATGAATGTACTGTATAAAAACCCAGTGAGTGAGAAGATTATGTTACAGCCAATTACCCTAAGAACAGTTAAAAGCTATCAACAAGATGACCAATCAGATTGTGTTAACGTTGTACAAATTGAAGATGAAATTTCAGCAACGTTTGAGTTATTAAAAGTATTACACCAATACAACAGCCTAAACGCATGGACACTGTTAATAGCACCCGATAACGTACCGAGCAAAGCGCTACTTGATTCATGCTCAATTGATACCAGTAAATTGCTGGTTATTCGTCAAAAGCATTTAGTTAATTTAGAGTATGTTTTAAGTTCTGCACTTCACAATGGAAATTTTGCCGCGGTGATCACCTGGACTGACATAATAAATAACCAACAACTGTCGCAGTTATCATTAAACTTGAGCCATACGCGCACTAAGTTGTATTGCTTTAGCAAAAAAAGCGCTCACCCTGAGATTTCACTTACGCAATAAGCTTGATAAACTAGCGTTTTAATACACAGTACATTTATCATGACTTCTAACGCTCTATTATGTTTTTGTAGCAGTCAGCAACCTTATGCTGATTGCTGCGAGCCTTTTCATTTAAAAACCAAACAGCCACACACACCAGAGCAACTTATGCGTGCACGCTACAGTGCTTATGCTGTTAAAAACGCGGTTTTTGTTCGTGAAAGTTATGCAAAAGAAAAACAAGCTGAAAATTCAATTTCAGAAATTAAAGATTTTGCAAATAGTTGCCGTTTTATAAACTTAACCGTATTAGACTCTGGTTATAATGATGAAACAGGATTTGTTACATTTAAAGCTCACTACTTTTATCAAGATTTATATTGCCAGTTAGCAGAAAATTCAAGGTTTATTAAAGAAGATGGACAATGGCGATACCTTGATGGTGAGATTACACCGGTTGCCGATATTAAAGTAAAACGCAATGATACGTGCCCTTGTGGCAGTAATAAAAAATACAAAAAATGTCATAGTGTATAAATAACAGCTACAAAAAATGGGCCACAAGGCCCATTTTCAAAAACTACACTAAACGCAAATTAGCGTTTTATTCGCCATCATCTTCATCGAAATCTTGACGCTGTGCAGGTCTTGCTAAAATCTCTAAGTAAAAAGAAGTTAAACCTTGCTTTTCAATTTCACTGATGTGATTGTTAATTTCAGCAACGTGAACCACTTGGGCTTCTTCAGCCGTGTTGCCAAACTTACAATCGAATGCCCAGTAGTCGGCATCAACAGGTAAAGTTTTATTACGTTCTCTTTTCAAATATTTTTTCACTTCATGCTTTGCAGCATCAACCATACGAGGGTATTTGATTTTCTCATGATTCAGCGTGAATGTTTTCTTCATTACGTTCCTAATTACCTTGGTTTAATGATAATGGCATTTAATGTCATACCATTTGCGCCATTATAGCAATTGCATTTAAATTTTGGATGCTTTTTTTATATTAAATCAGTTATTAAAATAAAGCACCTATAAAACCAATAGTTACTTACTACTATAAACACAGTTTATTACAATCAAATGGCATGTATAAAGCAGCAATTGAACACATATAATTAGGCACTAAACAAATGTAATGGCTGGTGGATAGCTTCATTTTGTAAATCATCATAAAATGCCACCGCATCCATTTGAGGGTTTGATAACTCGGTGTTGGTATTTTTAATTCGTCGACGTACCGCTAATTCACAGTTATCAATGACAGTCAGTGGAATGTGGTTTTTATCATCACGAATATTAAATGGCTCAGGCTTTAAGCACTGAGTTAACTTTATATCACTCATCCCTACAGCGCTTCCCATTTTTGCTAAAAGCTCTGTGTTATTTTTACCAATTAACATATTAAAGGTATCTGGCGCTAATGGCTGCTTTGGACCTGCGCCAAATTGTTTACGCAGAGCATCTTCATCAGCTTGATAATGCTTAGTGTCACTTTTGGGTAGGTGGAATTCACTAAAATCGAGTGCATCGTGAGAGAGCATTGCTAATAAAAATGCAAACTCGCCTCGGCGGTTTTCGTGAACACTTTCGTTAAGCCTCGTTTTTAACTGGCTCTCCGTGATTAACAAATCACCAATCTGCATAGACTTTAGCCTATTTAACTAATTAATAAGTATTTATCGGCTAAATTTGAATTTTCTTTAGCTTTTTTCTTTACTTAAATAAGAAGTTTGCTATTATCTGCCGCGTTGCATTGGAGGGGTTCCCGAGCGGCCAAAGGGATCAGACTGTAAATCTGACGGCTCAGCCTTCGCTGGTTCGAATCCAGCTCCCTCCACCACTTTTCTTAGGCTAAGTTAAGTGGGGCCAAATGCAATAACAATTAGTGTGGAGGGGTTCCCGAGCGGCCAAAGGGATCAGACTGTAAATCTGACGGCTCAGCCTTCGCTGGTTCGAATCCAGCTCCCTCCACCACTTCTCTACCTTATTTCTTTTTATTCAAATACCCACTGTAAACTCATACCATGATTGTTTAACCAGTTACTTGCTTGTTTATAATCTGAATAAAATAATTCCACACGTTGCCAAAATTGAGCGCTGTGATTTAAATATTTTAAATGTGCTAATTCATGAACAATCACGTAGTCAATGACCCATGTCGGTGCACTTGCCAAGTGTAAGTTGAAGGTTACTTCACGCCTGCGATTACAACTACCCCAGCGACGTTTATACAATTGAATACGAATATTACTCGGTAGCTTTTCACCCATCAGCTGACAATAATCGTTAACTCGCATTTCAATATAACTTTCTAATTTCTCATGCAAAAACTGCTCTAGCAAACTTTGATACATTTGCGTTTGATGCTTTACACGTGAAGAAATACTCAGTAACAGCGTTTGGCTTTCATTGTGCTGCTGCCATTGAGTGCGTGCTGCGTTTTCAAATTGCACATTAACAGCTTCATTAAATAATTTAATACTCTGGGTTTTGAGTGGAAACTGTCGTGTATCGGCTTGAATTTGTTGCTTATGTAACTGAGCATCAATCCAGTTCTGTTTACTTAACAGCCATTCATTAATTTGTGTTTTCGTTACAAAATGGGGCGCATATACCGTAAGCTCACGTTGTGCGACTTTGATAGCCACTGTTTTTCTTTGCTTACTTCGCTTTAAAGTGTAATCCAACAATGAATGCTGCCTATTTATAATTAACCACTGGGTTTTATTTTACCTTGTACCATAACGGCTGATCTATAAATAATCCCCACTAAATGCCATTTTAATAACAATGCATTTAGTGCTACTCAATAAATAGTATGGTTTAGAGCTTAAAACACTTACGTTGCTTTTGTAATTTATAACTCAATACCTTGTGATTATTATTGTATTTTATATTAGACTGAATTTAAGAGTTATTATGTGAATGATTGATGTTAGCTAATTTTTTTATAAACGAACCAGATCCAAGCCTAATTATTAATGGTGTATACGACCCAAGTTTAGTGACACTATCTATACTCACCGCAATTTTTGCAGCTTATTTTTCTTTGCACGTTATCGATTTAGCAAATAATACACATTTTAAATCTTATCGAAAGTTAGCCAATATAACCGCAGCCTTAGTCCTTGCCGGAGGGGTCTGGAGCATGCACTTTATTGCTATGCTCGCATTTTCTTTGTGCACTACAATTGAATACGACCCCACACTCACTTTTGTGTCGTTTATACCGGCGTTACTGGCATGTACCATTGCTTTTTCTTGTTTGAAAACATATAGCTCTCACCCTCGTATTATCAATTTAATTCTAAGCTCTCTTTTATTTGGCGCGGGTGTTGGCACCATGCATTACAGCGGTATGGCAGCGATGCAATTAAGTCCTTTACTTCGTTATGATCCAATATGGTTTGGCGCTTCAATTGTTGTTGCAGTGCTGCTGTCTTTTATAAGTCTCTATGCACGTTTTCATTTACCAGCACACTTTAAAAAATTAACGCCTGTGCATAATCGTATTATTTGCGCCCTTATTCTTGGCCTTGCCGTGGCTGGTATGCATTATATGGGCATGGCTGCTACGCGATTTATTGCAACAAGCCCGATAATTAACGAGCAAACAAACCAATCACATCTAACCTTTATTGCTATTAGTGTGTCGTTCGCCACGCTTTTATTAACAGCGGTGGTTGTGATCATCAATGGCATGATCCGTTACAGAATGCTGTTGGGGAAAAAATCAGCTGAAGAGTCTCGCCTTGATGCTATTTTATCAACTGCCATTGACGGCATCGTTACTATCAATATTAAAGGCACTATTTTGAGCTTTAATAAAGCCGCAGAAACAATTTTTGGCTGGCAAGATAATGAGGTCATTGGCCAGAATGTAAAAATATTAATGGCTGATGATATTGCTAATCAACACGATGCTTTTTTAAAAAATACAACAAACCATGAGGTAAAACGTGTTATTGGTGTTAATCGCGATGTGTGGGCAAAACATAAAAATGGTCATCAATTTCCAATTCGCTTAGGGATTGGTGAAGTAAAGCAATTACAAACTGAAACATTGTTTGTGGGCTTTATTACCGATTTAACTGAGCAAAAAGCATTACAACAAAGCTTAATTGAAAAAGAGCGACAATATCGTACCTTGATGAACAATATGCCCGGTGTTGTATTTCGCTGCTTGTTAGATGAACACTGGAGTATGTTGTTTATAAGCCCAAGCGTCTATGAACTAACGGGTTATCGCGCTGAAGAGTTTACTGAGCAGCGTATTACCTTTGCCGAGCTGATTGTTAAAGAAGATGAAGCGGCTATTTCTTTAGCCATTGATCAAGCGGTTGCATCAACCAATCAATACTCAATTGAATACCGCATTCGCCATCGCAACGGCAATATTATTTGGGTACTGGATCAAGCAAGTATTGTCACAGGCTCTAAAAATGATGCCCGCTGGGTTGATGGCGTTTTGGTTGATATAACCAAACGCTATGAATATGAGCAAAGCTTAAAACAAGCTAAATACGAGGCTGAAGTAGCCGCGCAAGCTAAACAGTCTTTTATGGCAAATATGAGTCATGAGATACGTACCCCCATGAATGCAATTATTGGCTTTAGTGATATTTTGATAGATAGCCCGCTTAATAAAGATCAACAGAAGCAAATAATTACTGTTAATAACGCCGCGCGTTCTTTGTTGCACTTACTTAACGATATCCTCGACTCAGCAAAGTTAGAAAAAGGTAAACTCGAAATTCAAAATGTACATTTTAACTTGCAAGAATTACTCGACAATATTGTGTCGACATTTTGGCTGGATGCAAAACGTAAAGACCTAAAACTCAATTTAAAAATAGCTGACAATGTGAATCCATTTTATTTTGGTGACGATACGCGTTTACGCCAAGTGCTAACCAATTTAATCGGCAATGCGATAAAGTTTACCGAACGAGGCCATGTTACTTTGTCGGTTACTCATAACCCCAATCATCCTATTTTATTTGAAGTACAAGACACAGGTATAGGTATTGAAAAAGATCGTCTTGAGGCTATCTTTAAACCTTTTGAGCAAGCAGACGGCACCACAACTCGCCGATTTGGTGGCACAGGGCTTGGAACAACGATTAGTAAACAGCTGGTTGAGTTAATGGGTGGCCATATATATGCACAAAGTACCCTTGGCCAAGGTAGCTGCTTTTGCTTTACTGTCGCGCTTGAAAAAGGCGAGAAAAGTCAGGTACAGACCATTAGTAAAAACGTATTTAATTTACCAACATTAAAAATCTTAGTGGTCGATGACATTGAACAAAATATTGAGCTACTCACCATTATGCTCTCACAAGCTGGGCATCAGGTAAGAAAGGCTAATAATGGCTTTGAGGCCATTGAAATATTTAATCAACATCGCTTTGATATTATTTTAATGGATATTCATATGCCTAAATGCGATGGGATCAGTGCTACGGCATCAATTCGCTCTTTAGAGCAGCAAAAGCAACTAGAGCAAACCCCAATAATTGCTTTAACGGCCAGTGTGCTACAGCAAGACAAGCTAACAGCCAAACAAGCGGGTATGAATGGATTTACAACTAAACCCGTTGACATAAACCAGCTCAACTACGAAATAGCAAGAGTGCTTGGGCTTGCTATAAGCCAGTTAGAAACTGCAGATCCGATTAACTCAAAACTCCGTATAGATTTAGCTAAAGGTGAGAAAATGTGGGGCAGTAAAGAAAAGCACCTCAAAGAAGTCGCGCTCTTTTTAGCTCAGCATCAAAATAGTATGCAAACCTTAGCGGCCATTAAGCTAAACGATAAACATCATGCTCATATTTTGCATAATTTAAAAGGTCTTGCCGGTAATTTAGCGCTCAATAATTTATCTTACTTAATTACGCAAGCTGAAAAACAACGTGATATAACAAGTTATACTCAGTGCATATTAAAATGTCAGCAAGAGTGGCAGCAGCTAGCAGATGAATTATCACACTTACACATTGCTTTTAAAGAGAATAAATTACAAAAAGTAACCGTGTCAAATGCTGAATTTATTCACCAATTAACGCTTTTACTTAGCCAAGCTAAACGAGCAGAGTTGGACGATACGTTATTAAGTTATATTGAGAAAATAACACCAGAACAGCATAAAAATGCTATTTTAAGCATTTGTGAACAGTTTAATGAATTTGAATTTGATAATGCAAAAATAGAGCTCAATGCATTATTAACCACACTTAATAATTAGCTCTTCTGAGGACGACGATGGCTCAATCTATAAATCAGGCGCGAATATTAATCGTCGATGATGAACCTGCAAATTTAAAAGTAATGCGCGAGGTTTTAGCGAGTAACTACCGTTTGTCGTTCGCTAAATCGGGGCCATTAGCACTGCAATTAATTGAAAACGATCCACCGAACCTCATTTTACTTGATGTTATGATGCCAGATATGAATGGCTTTGAAGTGTGCAAAATTTTAAAAGCTAATCCTAAAACCGCACACATTCCGGTCATTTTTGTCACCGCACTCACGCAAGAACAAGATGAATCGGAAGGGTTTTCGCTAGGTGCGGTTGACTATATAACCAAACCTATTAGCCCTGCGATAGTAAAGGCAAGGGTAAAAACTCATCTTTCTTTAGTACAAGCCGAGCAACTAAAACAAGCACATGTAGATTTAGTTGAGCGATTGGGTCGCGCGGCAGAGTACAAAGATACCGATACGGGTGAACATATTGCTCGAATGAGTCAATACAGCAAGGTACTTGCTTTAGCGCTAGGAATGAATGAACAACACGCTGAGTTATTACGCCAAGCTGCACCAATGCACGATGTCGGAAAAATAGGCATTCCTGATTCAATATTATTAAAACCAGGAAAATTAACTCCAGACGAATTTGCACACATGAAGGAGCATGCTGCTATAGGAGCTAAAATATTGGCCAACTCACCCTCCCCTTTGTTGCAACTTGCCCACGTACTGGCAATTGAACATCATGAGAAATGGGATGGCACAGGCTATCCTAATGGATTGAAAGGCGAAGAAATTTCGATTGAGGGACGGATTGTGGCGATTGCTGATGTATTTGATGCACTCACATCAAAACGTCCTTATAAAGAGCCGTGGAGCATTGAGCAAACAATAGAACATATGCAGCACCAAGCGGGAAAACATTTTGACCCACATCTAGTTGAGCTTTTTATTGGTCAGATAGACGCTGTTCTAGCGATAAAAAAGGCTCATCAAGAACGCGATTAAATCGTCTCTTTTTTGAACAAATATTACTGCACAAAGTTCAACAGGACCTAGCCTCTTTTGGCATTGTGAGAGCCTAACGCTACAGCTGGAAAATGCTGTTTTATAATGCGGTAGTCATGGGAAGTGATCTCATGGCTATTCCCACTGTTATCTTTAAAATACATAGAAAAAGTCACGCCATGATCAGCCAGTATCGTTTTAATTTCAAGCTGCTCAAAATGTGCTAACCACGCTATAAATTGCTCACCGGTTGCAGCAAAAGCGATTCCTTTACTTCGCCCTGGCGCCTCAAATAAAGCTAAACGTGTCGATCCGTTTTCATCTTCAAGCGTTAAAGGGCCTTTGCCTTCTTCATTCCAAAATGCTAATTCCTCTACTACAGTAAAACCAAGCACCTTTTCATACC
Organism: Pseudoalteromonas sp. SiA1; assembly: GCF_018732205.1. Taxonomy (NCBI): domain Bacteria; kingdom Pseudomonadati; phylum Pseudomonadota; class Gammaproteobacteria; order Alteromonadales; family Pseudoalteromonadaceae; genus Pseudoalteromonas; species Pseudoalteromonas sp. SiA1. The sequence continues at coordinate 2,052,987 of NZ_CP076084.1, forward strand.
AATCAACGGCTTGGGTGAGGCTTTGAACATTTAAATGACAATGATCAATACCGCTCAATTTTGGCCTCACTGTCTTACCCTCCAATTTCAGATTTTAACTGCTCTAAAAAGTCATACATATAATCTGTTCTTCTAAGTGCTTCAGCTTTAGCTGAAGGTGTATTCATACTTTTTGCAATATGCAGCAACTTTATAAAAAAATGATCTAAGGTGTACTGTTTATCATCAGGTTCACGCTCTAAACAAAATGGATCATTAGGATTGTATAAAAGTCGGCTTATTGAGCCCCCCACTTTCATACAACGACTAACACCAATAGCCCCTAAAGCATCCATTCTGTCAGCATCTTGTACAATCTGTGCTTCAACGGTTTTAATAGCAATATTGGCGCTAAAACTATGCGCGGCAATAGCATGGTGAATATCATCAAATAGCGCTTCATCATAGCCAATAGACGCTAAAAAACTAATCGCTTTATCGGCAGCCATCGTTGAAGCTTTTGCCCTATCGGGATGGTTTTTTGCTACGGCCACACAATCATGTAACCACGCAGCAGGTAAAACAACATTCATATTGGCTTTTTCAGCAGTGCATAATTTAACTGCGACACGGACAACGCGTTCAATATGAGTGATATCATGGGCTACATCAGCATGGATAAGCGCTGTTATAAATTCTCTGCATTGCTGATCAAGTTGCTTTAATGAAGGGCTAAGGGCTAAATTGTTCACCGAGCTTCCAAAAATCTATTTAAACGAGGTTATATCCCCTACTTTAACGCGATTTATAAGGCCCTTGCAAAACATTCATTGTATGTTGCGCGTGGCTTGACTAAAATACAGCGCTTATTTATTACTACAGAGAAGCCCTATGTCATCTGCCGTTTACCTGCAAGCTGGTCGCGATAAATCATTAAAAAGAAAACACCCTTGGTTATTTTCTAAAGCCATCAAAAAAATTAAAGGTAAACCTGGATTAGGTGACACGGTAACCATACACGACAGTGAAGGTAAGTTTTTAGCCACCGCGGCTTACAGCCCGCATTCACAAATTCGCGCGCGCGTATGGAGCTTTGATGAAAAAGAAGTCATAGATCAACATTTTTTCGAGCGTCGCCTACGTCGTGCTTTAGAAGCTCGCAGTCATGCGATTGAAGAAGGTGGACTGACCGGTTTTAGGCTTTGCGCCGCTGAATCAGATTATTTACCGGGTGTTACCATAGATAAATTTGATAACACCTTGGTTTGTCAGTTACTCAGTGCCGGTGCTGAGCGCCACAAAGGTGAAATTGTTGGCGCATTAATGGCTATTTTCCCAGGCTCAAATATTTATGAGCGCTCAGATGTAGATGTGCGCACTAAAGAAGGCTTGGAGCCAATTAAAGGAGTGCTTTGGGGTAATGAACCCACAGCGCCAGTTATCATTGAAGAAAATGGTTTAAAAATTGAAGTTGATATTCTTGAAGGCCATAAAACCGGCTTTTATTTAGATCAACGTGATAGCCGTGCTGCGCTGGAGCGTTTTTCAAAAGATAAAACCGTATTAAATTGCTTTAGTTATACGGGGACGTTTTCTCTTTATGCCCTGCGTGGTGGCTGTAAGCATGTAACCAATGTCGATGTTTCACAACCAGCTCTTGATACAGCAAAGCGCAATGTTGAACATAACAACCTTGATTTAAATAAAGTCGACTTTGTAAAACAAGATGTATTTAAGTTATTGCGCCAATACCGTGAAGACGGCGTGATGTTTGATACGATTGTGATGGATCCGCCTAAATTTGCTGATAATAAAGCGCAGTTAACTGGGGCGTGTCGGGGTTACAAAGATATTAATATGATTGCGATGCAAATATTAAAACCAGGCGGCACACTGCTTACTTTCTCATGCTCTGGTTTAATGGAACAAAATTTGTTTCAAAAAGTGGTTGCAGATGCAGCACTTGATGCAGGTAAAGATTTACTGATCATGGAGCGCTTAAATCAAGCAGCTGACCACCCTATTGCGGGCAGCTACCCTGAAGGCTTTTATCTTAAAGGCCTTATTTGTAAGGTTTACTAAACACTAATTTTAGTTAAACTCAATAATTTCTAGCCCTGCGGTTATCGTGCCATCCTCTTCTGTGCTGGCACGTATCACCTTTGCAGTGGCTTTTAACGGTGCAATGCTTGGATGGGTTGATGCAATATCAACCGATAAAATTGAGTTAAGCTCTAATAAATCATCGAGCTGCAAGGAGAGCCCTGTTGCACTTAAGTCAAGGCAGGTGCCTGTGTAACTTAGTCCTGCGACGGGCTCAATCGAGGTTAACTTAGCGGGTGTGTTAACCTGCATACGTCTGTAGTTTCGCTTATCTTCAGTAAACATAATTCCCTCTACACAATATTATTAATTTTTTCTCGTAGTACGGCGATAGAAAAAGGTTTTACAACGTAAGCATCACACCCTGAGTCAAAGCCTGCTTGTTGCTCAAGCTCTGACTCAAGTCCTGATATCATCACCACCGGAATGTGTTTTGTCTCTGGCGTATGTTTAAGTAGGCGACAGGTATCATAACCATCAAGCCCCGGCATACATACATCAAGCAAAATAATATCAGGCGGATTAGCAATGGCAGATGCTAAACAACTTTTACCAGAATCAGCATAGCTTAAATCAAATGTTGATGCTAACCCTGCTTTGAGTATTTCAAAATTGAAATACTCATCATCAACCACTAACAATTGTCGCGCTTGGTGTTTTAGTAATGAGGACATAGCAATGTCATTTCCTTCTCAAGTTAGTCCCTTAGGGTCTGTTGACCGTTCAAGGTTGAATTTGCAGTAGCCTGTTTGGTATTTAGGCAAGGCAGAGCCTATGTGGTGTGGTTTTTACTTAGCCCACTAGGTTACAAACCTCGCGCCGCGATTAAACCGCCCTTAGTTTGAACGAATTTTAATCCAAAAAGGTCAACAGACCCTAGCTTAATAGCGAATAAAGGGATTATTCAATTTCTTTTATCGCATTTAACACACGTTTTGTTGAAATTGGATAAGGTGTACCTAAGGTTTGCGCAAATAAGGATACGCGTAATTCTTGCTGCATCCAAAAAATAGCCTCAACATCATCAGGCAATGGCATTCCTTTAGGGGTTTTATTCGTCAGTTTTTTATATTCTTGCGCCACTTTTTCAAGCTCTAGTACACATAATCTATCACGATTTGGGTCAACGGGTAGCTTTTCTAGTCGTTTTTGAATCGCTTTTAAGTAACGAATTAAATCGCCGAGCTTATCCGCCCCATGCTGGCTCACAAAACCTTTAAAAATAAGCGATTCTAACTGAGATTTAATATCGCCATGGGCAGTGATCATGGTTAAATCTACTCGCCCTTTCATTTTTTTATGCAGCGCATGAGCAATACTCAGTACTTGCTCTACTTGGGTTGCAATTGCTACTACGGTGTCGCCTAATTCGCCGCGAATATGCTCTTTAACCGTTTCAAATGCATCACTTGTACGAATATCACCATATTTAACTAATAGGCTATCAACACCCGATGCAATGCAGTCATCTATTAAATCGGCAATTTTACCAAAAGGATTAAAGTACAACCCTAGCTTAGCCTTGTTTGGTAAATTTTGCTGCAGGTATTTAATGGGTGATGGCACGTTTAATAACACTAAACGACGCAACCCCTGCTGGTGCGCTAATTGCGCTTTAATTTCGTTATCGAATAACTCCACTGCCGCCGTTGATTTTTTATCCACCAGCGCAGGGTACGCTTTAATTTCGTACTGACCTTGCTTTTTCACATAGGATGTTGGTAACTCTCCAAAATCCCACTGTGTTAAATCGGTTTTTTCTATGCCTTTGTCGGCGACTTTAGATAAGGTGTCGGAGACCTTGCCTTGTAGCTGCGCTTTAAGTTTAGCTAAATCGAGTCCACGTGCCAGTAGCTTGTCGTGTTCATCGCGCACTTCAAATTGTAGCCTTAAATGCGGAGCAAGCGCAGTTAAATCCCACGCCTCAGGGTCTACACGGACGCCGGTCATACGCAGTAATCGATTGCTTAGCGAGTCGATTAACGAGCCTTGTAATGGCTCTATAGCCGCTAACACCGCATCGGCATAATTGGGCGCAGGGACAAAGTTACGACGCAATGACTTTGGTAATGACTTAATTAACCCACAAATTAACTCATGACGAAATGCCGGTATATGCCAATCAAAGCCACTTTCTTGCACTTGGTTTAACAGTGCAACGGGTATTTGTACGGCAACGCCATCAACCGCTTGGCCTGGATCAAAATGATAAGTAAGCGGCAACATTAAGTTATCTTGTTGCCATGTATCTGGATAGTCAAATTCGGTAATGCTACTTGCACCATGCTGCATGAGCTCTTCACGCGTCATGTGCAGATAGCGTTTGTCTTGCTGTTTTTGTGTTTTATACCACTTAATAAACGCAGCACGATTGTTAATATCGCTGGGTATTTTCTTCTCGTAAAACTCAAACAAGGTTTGCTCATCAACTAAAATATCGCGCCTACGAGATTTGTTCTCGAGCACTTGAATATCTTCAATTAATTCGCGGTTATACGCTAAAAATGCTTCATTGAGTCCCAGCTCTTGTTCAACCAGCGCTGTGCGAATAAATAACTCTCGGCTTACTTTAGGGTCAATATTGCTGTACACACAGCGGCGTTTATTAACAATTAATAAGCCATACAAAGTTTGCTGCTCAAAGGCAATCACTGCACCGGGCTTTTTCTCCCAATGAGGCTCTGTGTAGCTGCGTTTTACTAAATGCTGAGCAAACGGTTCTACCCAGTTCACATCTATTTTGGCATTAATACGGGCATAGAGTTTACTGGTTTCTACCAATTCAGCCGACATCATCCACTTGGGGCTCTTTTTAAACAAGCCTGATCCTGGAAAAATATGAAATTGGCTATTACGTGCGCCTTTATACAGCTGCTTTTCGTCTTTAAAACCGATATGACTGAGCATGCCACTTAACAGTGCTTTGTGAATAAGCTCGCTGTCTGCAACATTAGTGGTGGCTTTCATTTTCATTTCATTGCACACAGTGCTGATTTGATAAACGATGTCTTGCCATTCACGAATACGCATATAGGCTAAAAAGTCTTTTTGACATAGCTTTCTAAACTGGCTATTGGTCAGCTCACTTTGCTGCTCTTCGAGGTAATTCCACAAGTTTAAAAAGGCGATAAAGTCAGAGTCTGGATCGTCAAAGCGACCGTGTTTTTCATTCGCGGCTTGACGTTTTTCTTGTGGTCGCTCGCGGGGGTCTTGAATTGAAAGCGCGGCAACAATAACGATCACCTCACGCAATGCACCCAGTTTATGTGCAGTTAGCACCATTTTTGCTAAACGCGGATCAACCGGCAAACGACTTAGCTCTCGCCCAGATTGTGTTAGGCTGGTTTTTTGATGACGCTTAGCCGCTTTTACCGCTTCTAACTCTTCAAGCAATGTTAAACCATCATTAATATTTCGGCTATCTGGAGCTTGCACAAAAGGAAATTGCGCCATATCACCCAGCCCTAATGCCAGCATTTGTAAAATAACTGACGCTAAGTTAGTACGCAATATTTCAGGGTCGGTAAATTCAGGACGTGATAAAAAATCGTCCTCTGAATACAAGCGAATACAAATACCCGCTTCAACACGTCCACAACGCCCCATTCGCTGATTAGCACTGGCTTGCGAAATAGGCTCTATAGGTAAGCGTTGAACCTTTGTACGGTAACTGTAACGACTAATACGCGCCGTACCCGGGTCAATAACATAACGAATACCTGGCACCGTTAGCGATGTTTCAGCCACGTTGGTTGAGAGAATAATGTGGCGGCGCGAATGCGGCGCAAAAATACGATTTTGCTCAGCGTTCGATAGCCTTGAATACAAAGGTAATATATCGGTGTGTTTTAAATTACGCTTACTTAGCGCATCTGCGGTATCGCGTATTTCTCGCTCACCGTTTAAAAAGATCAGAATATCACCGGGGCCTTCAGCGCAAAGTTCATCGACCGCATCAAAAATCCCCTGTAACTGGTCGCCTTCGGCTTCCATGTCTTCTTTTTGGATATCACTGATGGGGTTATAGCGTACATCCACAGGGAATGTCCGGCCTGATACTTCAATAATTGGCGCATCATCAAAGTGCTTAGAAAAACGTTCTGGATCAATGGTCGCTGAGGTAATAATAACTTTTAAGTCAGGACGTTTAGGAAGTAAATTTTTAAGGTAACCTAAAATAAAATCAATGTTTAAACTGCGCTCATGCGCCTCATCAATAATAATGGTGTCGTATTGATTCAAAAAACGGTCTTGTTGTATTTCAGCTAATAAAATACCGTCGGTCATCAGTTTTATATAACTGTTATTAGAAACCTGATCGCTAAAGCGAATTTTAAAACCCACTTGCTGACCAAGCTCGCATTGCATTTCTTCTGCAATACGATTGGCAACGCTACGTGCAGCTAAACGTCTAGGTTGAGTATGGCCTATATACCCATCAACCCCACGTCCTAACTCTAAACACATTTTAGGAATTTGTGTGGTTTTACCTGAGCCGGTTTCACCAGCAATAATCACCACTTGATTATTAGCAATGGCCTCTTTAATGGTGTCTTTTTTTTGACTGACCGGTAATTGCTCAGGATAAGTAACTTTAGGTAGCCCAGCTAAACGCTGCTCGCGAAGCGATTGACTGCGACTGATATCAGCCGTAATTTTTTCAAGCGCACTGGTAAGTTTTGCCTCGTCGGTAATTTTTTTTACGCCATGAAGGCGCTTTTTAAAACTGAATTGATCTTTTTTTAAGCACGTTTTTAGCTCGCCAAACAACTGACCTAGGTTTACCACCTGCATACCTTATAAAAATTAGTCAAAGAGCCCCGATTGTAGCAAATTAAATGGCTGGGGTTAATCCTGTAAAGGACATAACAATCAGCAGATTATTATATAAACCTCCAGCCACTAAAGAAAAACGCTTATTCGTCGCTAAAAATACCTACATAAGTCGCTTGCGTATTCGATTTACTCGCACGGTACATGCCTGTGGTGTTAAACGGCAGGCTAATATTGCCTTTTGTATCAACAATAATAACACCGCCTGTGCCGCCAATCGGTTTAAGCACCCCATTTATTACTTCATCCCCAGCTTGAGCAATGGTTTTACCTTGATATTTTACTCGTGCGCAAATATCGCTTGCCACATTATAACGAATAAAATATTCGCCATGGCCGGTTGCCGATACCGCACACGAGGCGTTTTCTGCAAAGGTACCCGCGCCAATAACTGGTGCATCACCAATACGGCCAAAACGTTTTGCGGTCATTCCGCCAGTTGACGTACCCGCGGCTAAATTACCTTGTTTATCCAGTGCCACCGCACCCACAGTCCCCATTTTATAATTAGCGGGTAACGCCTTGTGCGCTGCTTGATAATCTTTATTGGTGCTTTTGCTCGCCTCTAGTTTTTCCTTTGCTTTTAATAAAGCTTCATAGCGATGCTTTGTATCAAATATATTATTCTCTACTAAGCTAACGCCTTGCTCTTTAGCAAACTCTTCTGCACCTTGGCCACTTAGCATCACATGCACCGATTTTTCCATCACTAAACGGGCAAGTTTAATTGGACTTTCTATGTGCTTAATGCCCGAAACTGCTCCAGCTTGGCGGTTACGACCATCCATAATAGAGGCATCTAACTCATGGCTACCATCATAGGTGTATACCGCGCCGCGTCCGGCGTTAAAATAAGGCGATTGCTCTAACACTTCAATGGCTGCTGTGACTGCATCAAGGCTTTCTCCGCCTTGTTCAAGTACCTTATACCCGGCCTCAACAGCTTGAGCTAATTTATCGCGGTAAGCTTGCTCTTGATCAGCCGTAAATTTACTTTTTTCGATTGTGCCCGCCCCGCCATGAATCGCAATAGCAAACGGCGTGCTCGCACTCAATGCAGATGAGCTCACACTCATTAAACTACCGCAAAGCAGTCCTAGTAATAGTGATTTTTTCATTGTGCGTTCTTTTGTTAGTTAATATTAAAACTAATGTGAATGGTTACGTGGGGTTTTTCAAGTGAACTGAGTTTAATGGCATAAAAAAAGCGCCCTGAGGCGCTTTTTAAATTCTGTTTAAAAATTACGCTTGTTGCGCTTTTAAACGTGCTAAACGTGCTACTTGGTGAGTAGACGTTAAGAAAGAATAGATAGGTGCTAAATAACCGCGTTTACGAAGCTCTAGAAAGTCTGCATCGCTTAGCTCATTTAGTTTTTTCTCATCGATAAGGTAAATACCGTTGATGTCTTTTTTCTCGCCTTTAATATCAACCGTTAGCGTTTGTGCTACTAGTAATTCTTTATCAGCAAGGAATTTAGTGAACGCATCAGTGACTTGTGAAAACTCAATGAACGATACTAACGCTTCTTTACGACGCTTAAGGTAATCAGTTTCTTCACCGTTTTCGAATAATGCATTACCCTCTTCTTCACCAACTAATGAGCTCGCTTCGTCAATTACAATACCAAATTGATCTTGCTCAGGGTGCTTTACTAAACCTAATGGGTAACGCGTTGTTGCCATAGGTGCAAACGCAGCTGTCCATTTGTCGCCATCAACAAATAAGTTTTCACCTGGCTCTAGGCCAAACATAGCAACCGCTTGAAAAGTACCTGTTTCGTTATTTTTAACAAAAGACATTGGAAACTCATTGGCGATACGCGCAAACTCGTGTGCTACAACTGGCACTAAGTGTTGAGTTTTCATAAATTCGATATTGATGCCATTTTTAATTTTAGTGTTGGCATGTTTTTCGTTGTGTAAAGGCTGTACTTGTTGCTCCGCCATGTTACTGCTCCGTTATTTATTAATTTGATTTATTACTGTTAGTGGCCTAAGGCTAATGGTTTTGGTGACAAAAAGGAAGTGAAAATTTTGTGTCATTTTGTACGTTAATAATTAACAAAAACATTATCGCTGATTATTTCAACAAATAACCAATAAAAGCCACTGAAGAAGAAATTCGTAAACACAATTAGCTCAAAAAGCGCCCTTTGACAACGCTGTCTTCGGTGGTATATTACTTTTGTGCCTAAATAAAAAGTTCTCACTTAAATAAGCCCATCAAAAATAGACATTAAATAATGAAAAATTTAACTGTAAACCCAAACTTAGTAATTAAAAAGGTGATGATCCCAGGCACTAAACTATCAGCCTTCGTTGTAGATGATTTTCTTTTAGATACCAAGAGTGTATTGAATTTTGCTCACAACATAGCCTACTTTAACCCTATGTTTTCAGACAACTCCTTCTACCCTGGTATTCGCGACAATATGCCGCAACCTTATTTAAGGGTTTTACATGCATTTTTTCAAAATGAAATACTGCCTAAAATAGACAATAAAGATTATCAGCAGTCTGTTCTACATAAAAGTTTACTTTCATTAGTTTCATGCAAACCTGCGAATTTAATTGTTGATCAAAAAGTACCGCATATTGATTCTTGTGATGAGAGAGATTACGCATTTGTACATTACTTATCGCCAGAGGAGCTTGGTGGAACAAGTATTTATAAGTATATACCTCAAAACATTATTGAATTTAAACAACAGCACAAACCACTGCTCGCAGATATAGTTAATGATGTTAAAAAAGCCCCTAATGAGCATCAAGGCTATTTAGCTGGCAGCACAAGTTTATTTGAACAGGTTTTTAAAGTTGATGCTAAATTTAACCGCCTTGTTATTTACCAAGGTAACTTATTACACAGTGCCAATATTTATTCTGAACAAAGCTGCTTAGCGGATGCTAAAAAAGGCCGTCTTTCGATAGCCTCTTTCGCAAGTGTGAGATGAGCTGTTTGAATATACCGCTTACGCCTTTCACAAATCATTAGATTGACTGCAGTCCATATTGTTTAATTTTATCTAAAAGCGCTCTGTGATTGGGTAGCTTATTTATTAAGTATTGATCTATCTCAGCTCGTTGTTGTAAACGTACTAAACAGTGTTCATGTTCTGCACTGGTACAAGGCGGTGCCTTAGTGTTGAAATGCATTCCATAAAGTACAAATAAAAAGTTTTCTAAGTAAAACACTTCAAACTGGCTGAAAAAGTCATCTCTAACCGGAATGAACTCTTCCCACAAACTAAGCTTTTCTTTTAATGACTCAGAAATAGTGTCATCACTTTTATTGGCCACCCAAAAAGCTGAATCTGTTCTATCTGAAATACAGTAGTGCAATTTAATAAAATCAATAGTACGTTCCCACGCATACCCCATAGCGTGATTAAACCGCGTTTCTAACTGTTCAAGCTGCTCAGTTGATGATGGGAAGCGCAACGTTAAAAATTTAGCTGAAAAGTCAGTTAATAATATTGACGTTGCCTCTAATGGTTCTAAAAAGCCTTGCGCTAAGCCAAGTACAATACAATTTTTATGCCAAAACTTTTTCCGGTAACCGACCCGCATTGGTATTTTTCTGTAGGTAAGATCTTGCTTACTGTCACCTAAATAACGGTCAAGTTTTTCATGTGCCTGTTCATCCGTCATATGCTTATCTGAATAAACAAAACCGACTCCACGCCTATTGGTGAGCGCTATATCCCAAATCCAGCCAGCTTGATGAGCGGTGGCAAGTGTGTAAGGAGGAATAGCATCATCGGCTTTGGTTGGTACTTGCACCACTAATGCGCTGTTAATTAATAAACTCTCAGATACATCAACAAAAGGAATCTTTAACGCTTTACTCATAAGTAAAGATTCAAAGCCTGAGCAGTCAATATAAAAATCAAACTCAAGCTCTTCATTGTTATCTGTAATAAGTGCAGCAATAGCGCCGTCATCGCCAAGCTTTACCTGTGTAACATGGGTGTGTATATGCTCTACAGAAAACTTTTCTTTTGCATTACAAGCGAGTAGCTGTGCAAACTGGCCTGCATTAAAATGATACGCGTAAGCCAACTCCCCTTCATATTGAGCATTAGTGATATTTTTAGGTGCTAAGCCTGCCTCACAAATAACATGCTGAGAAGATAAGCCCTGCGCATAACTTTGACTTTTCTCTTTGTTATTTAACCAATAAGAAGTTAAATGCTTGGCATCATAAGAGCTTGGCACATCAAATAAATGATGAAAAAAGTTGCCTTCGCCATGTTTTTTCTTATCCATCCAGTTAATAAACTTTATTGACTGCTTGAACGTTGCATCACATTGCCTAATAAATTCATCTTCACGAATACCAAAGCTTTTTAGGGTATTCCTTATATCGGGGACTGTGCCTTCACCGACACCAATTGGCGGTATATCTGGGGACTCTATTAAAGTAACAGATATACCTTTACGATTGAGCATCTCTTTGCCAATGTGGTTTGCAGCTAACCAACCGGCTGTTCCACCACCTACAATTGCAACTTTTTTTATATCCATAAATCACCAATAAAGTTTAACCTTGTAAAAAAGCCCAGCAATGCTGGGCCTAGGTTATTTTTACTCATTTAGCGTATTAAAAACGCATTGTTACACCAAGCTTGTAACGTGCTTCACCTTCAAAACTCCACACTGGGAAGTCATTCAGTAAATCAGGGTTTGGTAATGAGGTAGATGCATCATTGTTACCCAACTGAACGCTGTCTTCCTCTGTTAGGTTAATACCTTCGAAAGTAACATCTAAGTAATCAGTTACAGAGTATGTTGCACTGAAATCTAGCTGTCCGTAGTCTTGATGCTCGCGGTTACCGTACCAACCTGGTGCTTCACGAATAATAAACTCTGAACGCCAGTTATATGCTAAACGGGCAGAGAAATCATCATTTTCATAAAAACCAACTACGTTATAGCTGTTTTTCGATGAATCAGAGAATACCCCAACACGGTCTGGGTAGTTTTCTGCTGGTGCTTTCGCATCTGAATAGGTGTAGTTAAATGAATAACCAAAGCCGTTATCGAATGAATCTTGAATTTGGAACTCAATACCTTCGATTGAACCACCCGTACCATTTGTTGATGAGCTTACTGTCCAACAGTCATATTGCTGAGCACCACACGGTGGCTCGCCGGCATCTGGGTTAGTCGTATAAACTGGGATGTCGATACCAATTTGTTGGTTTGTTTGTTGTTGGGTAGAAATAAATGAGCTTACTTCTTTAGTGAAGTATGTGACGCTTAACATAGCATCGTCATCAAAATACCATTCAACACCAATGTCTGCTTGGAACGCTTTAAATGGACTTAAACCTACATTACCCGTATTTAACACTTCATTTAAAGGACGGTTATCTGTATAACCCGCTAGATTACGCGTTGCAAATAAATCTGCGTAATTAGGGCGAGAGATAACTTGTGCTGCTGAGGTACGTAAGATTAAGTCGTCAGCTAAGTCCATAACCACGTTTAAGCTTGGTAAGAACTCACTGTAATCGGCTTTGTCTGTAGATAACGTCGAGTCGTAAACACCTTCATCACTTAAATCATAGTAATCTGACGAAATATCAGTTGATATATAACGAACACCTAAATTACCGCGAATACCACCGGTGTCAAAATCAGCCATCGCATATAAAGCAAAATTTTCTTCTTCTATGGTGCCGTATGCTTGTGGACGCGCTGTATAACCTTCTGTCATTGCTAATGAATCAGCAATCATTAGATCCATATCAGGTTCAGGTATTACAAAACCACCACCCGCAGTCACAGTACCTGGGTAGTATTCATTAGCATTACGTACAGGTACTAAATCGGCATTCACATTAGCTGCATTACCATCTTGTACAACTTTGTGATCGGCATATCTTAAGCCCGTTTTAATTGCGGTAATAACACCAAGCTCAACAGGAATTTCAAAGTCTAAATTTAAGTAACTTTCTTCATCTGAATCAGGGTTGTATTCAGGCGCCCAAGTTTGTGGGCTGATGGTATCAGGTAAAATGCTAGCATCGTATGATTGGTTAGCTAAATTAAATCTAGTCACGTCGCCAGTCATATCAATAGACCCATTTAAGTCGCTATTGTTATTTGCAAACATACCATAGTTTGCCGTTGTTACATCACTGTCTGCGCTTGTTTTACCTACACGACCTTTAAAGGTGAATAACTCTGAGTCATATTTCCAATCTAAGTCAATAGTATCAGACTTCATGCTTGCTTTACGCGCCCATGTTTGGAAAAAAGCCGTGCCATTGCCGTCGATATTACGCGAAACACAGTTACCTGAGGCGTTCGTTTGTTCACATGAACCATCACCTGGGAATATAATGATTTGCGAGTTAGCATTGTTAGCATCTAGCTCTAAACTTGTATAAGTTAGACCTAAAACTAGCGAATCTGATGGCTGATATTGCATAGCTACGTTATACGCAGTACGCTCACGAGCTTGCTGGAAGGTTGTGGGTGCCATACCGCCACTCCAACCACCTGACGATTCAATACCGTTACGTTGATAATCTACTTCTGATAATGAACCCGCAGCTAAGATACCAAATGTTTCACCATCATTTTTCCAGCTGTACAAGCCTGAAAGCTCAGGATCTGTCTCTTCAGATACTGTACCGTAATCAGCTTTAACACTAGCAAATACAGTGTTTGCATCTAAATCTAGCGGTTTACGAGTTTTAACAATTACAGTACCGCCGATACCACCTTCAACTAGATTAGCTTGAGATGATTTATAAACTTCTAAGCCACCTACTAATTCAGAAGGTAGTAATGAATAATTAAAGCTACGATCAACCGCTTGTTGATCGAACCAGCTAGTTGAGGCAACAGTATGACCGTCAAGTAATGTGCGTGTTAATTGTGCTGATGCACCACGGATAGATACTTGCTGACCCTGTCCAAATTGACGAGATACACTGACACCAGAAATACGACCAAGAGATTCACCTACATCGCCATCAGGAAACTTACCAACGTCTTCAGCTGTTACAACATCAACAACGGCATTTGAAAAACGCTTGCCGTTTAAGTTTTCTTTATTTGAAGCGCGAATACCCGTAACTTGGATTACTTCAACATCTTCTTGAACTTTAGTTTCATCGGCTGCGAATGCAGCACCAGTGAACCCGGCTCCCATTACTAAGCCGATATTTACTGCTAATAAGCTTTTTTTAAAATTTTTAGCTAACACAGGATTCCCCTTGAATCATTTTGTTGGTTTTTGTTTATCATTTTGCCTACCGCCATGACAGCGCTGTCATAGTAGTAACAAACCATACATGCAAAATTACAATTTTGCTACATTTTTCCGCTCTTTTTGTACGAAAAATAGCCAATTCAACATTAAGCAAATGATTTTAAAGAAATTAATTATTGCATGAAAAAGCCGAATTAAATTTATTTAATTCGCTCACATTTCCAGCATGTACTTGAAGCATTTTTAAATTGATTTTGTTTAAAACGACGTGGTGAGTAGGAATTTTCAAACCGTAAAACATGCTTGTGAGTTAGTGTTTAATAAATTTAACCATTTGATTTTTTGGCTATAAGTAAAATTTATTCAGTATTTACAACCGGTGTAAAAGCCTATTTTATACTGCTAATTGTGGAGGCAATACTCAGCATTTCATCTTTATCTCTGCGCTGCTTTGTTTAATTCAGCAAAGAGTAAAACAGATCAGCAATAAAAAAGGTCAGTAGCAAAAGCGACTGACCTTTCATTAAACCATCAATACAAAGAGGTTTAGCGCACATCTAATTTATATTAAAATTAAGGCGCCCAATACACTTCAATGTTGATCTCAGGGTGATTTAATACCGCACGTAACGGCATGTCATTCACATCGCCCCCCGCTAAAGCTTGTTTATAAACAGCCAACTTTTCATCGCCACTAATTAGCAATTTAACCACTTTAGATTGTGCAATCGCATTTAACGTTAAGCTCATGCGCTCAGTAATACTGCCTGTTACGTCACTTTGTATCGCGTTGATAGCGCACACAAGTTGGCTTGAATCTAAGCCGTTTTTCAGGCCTTGTGCATGTGGGAATAATGACGCGGTGTGGCCATCTGGGCCCATGCCTAAAATAGTCACATCAAAAGGACGTTTTAATGCTTGAAACTGCGCTTCACAGGCATCAACCCCTTGCTCTGCAGTGGCTGCTGTATTTTTCATGCTAATAAAATTAGCCGCTGCACCATGGTTTTGTAACAAAGTACGCTTGATGAATGCTTCATTACTCTTTTCATGACTTGCCTCAACCCAGCGCTCATCAACCATAGCAACATCAATGTTTGCCCAGTTTAAATCAAGGGTCGATAAATGTTTATAAGCCGGCTCAGGTGAAGAACCGCCTGAAACCATTAATACTGCACGGCCATCACGTTCAATACCATCACGTAAAGCATGCTCTAACGACTGAGATAATTCATCAGTCAGCGCAGCTTTATCGTCAAAAAACTTTTCTACTATTGTTGCCATCACTTATGCCTTATCGCCAGTATTAAACCAAACATGATTATTCTCTGCTAATAATTCATCTGCATCTTCAGGGCCCCAACTACCGGCTCTATACAGTGCTGGTTTGCCTTTCTCTTGCCAACGTTCAATTATTGGATCAATCCACTTCCATGCTTGGCGTACTTCATCACGATGAATAAATAATGATGGATTATTCGCTGCAGCATCAAGCATTAAACGTTTGTAAGCATCTGAGTGAAAGCCATTACTATATGCTTGCGACAGCTCAATATTCATCGTTACAGGTTCAAGTTGCATGTCTAAATTATCTAAACGCTTCGACATCAGCGTTAATTGAATGCTTTCTTGTGGTTGTAAACGGATCACCAAACGGTTTGGCTCGATATTACCTACGCTGTCCTCATACACGTTATGAGATACTTTTTTATATTCAACCACAATTTCAGCGCAGCGCTTTGCCATACGTTTACCGGTACGCAGGTAAAAAGGCACACCGGCCCAACGCCAATTATCAATGTGCGCACGAATAGCCACGAAGGTTTCAGTTTTACTTGCCCCTTCGTTTAGCTCTTCTAAGTAACCTGGGACTATTTTACCGTTTAAATCACCCGGTACGTATTGCCCACGAATAATATTGTCATCAACATCGCTGCCCTCTAATGGGCGTAATGCTTCTAATACTTTTAACTTTTCATTGCGAATACTATTGGCTTTAAGTTTATGCGGTGACTCCATTGCGACTAAGCAAAGTAGCTGTAACAAGTGGTTTTGCACCATGTCACGCAAAGCACCGGCTTTATCATAAAAACCAGCGCGGCTCTCAAGCCCTACCGTTTCTGATAAGCTAATTTGGATGTTATCAATCGATTTAGCATCCCACATGTTTTCAAATAATGAATTTGAAAAACGCAATGCCATTAAGTTTTGAACGGTTTCTTTACCTAGGTAGTGGTCAATACGGAAGATTTGATCTTCGTCGAAGTACTGTGCAATTTTCGCATTAATAACTTCTGCAGACTCGCCACAATAGCCAATTGGTTTTTCTACAACAACACGTGAATTGGCTGTTATTAATTTTTTAGTAGATAGAATTTCACAACAAGTGCCATACACAGCTGGCGGAAGAGATAAGTAAAACACACGAGATTTATCGCTGTCGTCTTCATCAAGAATCTTTTTCAGTACATCCCAGTTATCATCCGCTTCGGTAACATTACTCACTACAGGCACTAAAAACGCTGAGAACGATTTCCAATCCTTAGCGTTATACTCGCCTTCGCTTAAAAATTCTTGTAATGCTTTGTGTGCGGTATCAATGTATTCATCACATTTACTTTGTTCGCGCACGGTAGGCAAAATACGTGAGCCTTGCGGTAAGTTACCTTCTTGATATGCTCGATACATTGCAGGAAGTAATTTGCGTAACGCAAGATCACCACCGCCCCCAAAAATTATAATATCAAAAGGATTAAGCATAGTTACTCTCTACGTTTATGCTACCTGCCACTACCGTATTGGTAATCAGTTATAGCGGTTTATTATCTGGATATGCAGGCCTTAGCACAAAGCCTACTAATGTTGTTCGTTATATGCGCCATAAAAAATGGGTCTAGGGACACTGTAATTCCTCTCACAAAAATACAGGCCCTAGGACTCCAGCGCTACCCGTTCAAAGGTATTTGGTTACTTATTGTGCAATAAGTGAATGTGTTACTGCGTACGGTGTTGTTTGTAGTACGCCATCAAGCCCTGTGTTGAGCTGTCGTGCTCATTAACCACGTTATCGTCGGTTAATTCAGCTTCAATTTTAGAGGCTAAACCTTTACCAAGCTCAACGCCCCACTGATCAAATGAACATATTTGTAAAAGAATACCGTGGCAAAAAATCTTATGTTCATACAGTGCAATTAAACGACCCACCGCTTTTGCATCAACCGTGTCTAATAATATAGACGTTGTTGGGCGGTTTCCTTGATGAATTTTATGCTTTAGTAGCATTTCAATTTGCGCAGGCGTTTTGCCTTTGGCTGTTAAATCAGCGGTTATCTGCTGCGCATCTACCCCGTTCATTAATGCTTCGGTTTGTGCAAAAAAGTTCGATAATAAAATATTGTGATGCTTATCAACGTTAACCTGTGGTTTTACAGAGCCAATAAAGTCCGCAGGGACAATTACATTGCCTTGGTGCAAACATTGATAAAACGCATGCTGGCCATTTATTCCCGTCATGCCCCAAATAATAGGCACGGTAGTGTAAGGTACGGTTTGCCCATCAAAAGTGACGTGCTTACCGTTACTTTCCATTTCACCTTGTTGTAAATACGCAGGCAACATATGCAATGCTTGGTCGTAAGGTAAAATAGCTTGCGAATCAAACCCTAAAAAGCTGGTATTCCATACACTCAACAGCGCCATAATTAAAGGAATATTCTGCTCAAGCGGTGCCGACTTAAAGTGCTCGTCAACTTCAAACGCCCCTTCTAAAATAGCTTCAAATGCTTCAAAGCCGGCATAAAGTGCAATAGGTAAACCAATGGCACTCCAAAGTGAAAAACGACCGCCAACCCAATCCCACATGGTAAATACGTTTTCGTCACTAATACCAAATGCCGCGGTTTTTTCTAAATTGGTGCTTACTGCCACAAAATGCTTTGCTATGGCGCTTTTATCTTTGGCGCTATTTAAAAACCAATCAACCGCTGTTTTTGAGTTGGTC
Organism: Pseudoalteromonas sp. SiA1; assembly: GCF_018732205.1. Lineage (NCBI taxonomy): Bacteria > Pseudomonadati > Pseudomonadota > Gammaproteobacteria > Alteromonadales > Pseudoalteromonadaceae > Pseudoalteromonas > Pseudoalteromonas sp. SiA1. The sequence continues at coordinate 2,071,130 of NZ_CP076084.1, forward strand.
ATGGTTTCTGAGGTAGTAAAGGTTTTTGACGAAATAACAAATAACGTTGTTTCAGGGTCAACTTTATTCAATACTGACGCAATTTGTACGCCATCAGCATTAGAAACATAATGAACGCTTAACGGCTTATCAACCACTGCTTTAAGTGCTTCAGTCGCCGTTTGAGGGCCTAGGTTTGACCCCCCTACTCCAATACTCACTACATCTTTCACCGCTTTACCGGTGTAACCTAACCACTGCCCGCTGCGTACTTTTTCAACAAAGGTTTTAATTTTAGCAAGTTCGCTATCGACCGCCTCAGTAATATTTTCACCGTCAACAATAAGCGGTGTATGGGCGCGATTTCTAAGTGCGGTATGCAATACGGCACGGTCTTCGGTGATATTTATTTTCTCACCGGCAAACATTTTTTCACGCCACGCTTCAATATCACACTCTTTAGCTAATGAGATTAATTGAGCGAAAACTTTCTCATCAATACGTTGTTTTGAATAATCAAACAATACACCAGGAATGTGAGTAGAAAATTGAGAAAAACGAGAATCGTCTTGTGCAAATAAAGTTTTCAGATGTGTTTGTGCCATCTTTTGTGCACTATTTTCTAGTGCTTGCCAACTTACTAACTCAGAACGGCTCGCCATGTAAACATCCCCTAATTTATTAATCTATTGATTTAAAGCGCTTTATTTAATTTTTTACGACGCAAAATAACCGAATTTTGTAAAAAGCAAAGCCCAATATTATAGCTTAAAAAGTCTAATTTGCGTTATTTTTATAAGCTTCGATGCAGATAATAGCGCAATTTTTTGCTTTTGACACCGGTATCATAAAATTAAAAATTGAATTTAACAACTGATCAGCCCTTCTCTTTAATGAAGATTTTATTAATTTCTAACTGATCCAAATTAAAGCGAGCAAAAAAAAGGCCGACAAATGTCGGCCTTTCCTCTAAATAAATAATTAACCGGTTAACGCTAAACCACCCGATAAGTTATAAACACTGCTGTAACCAAGCTCAGTCAAATTTGCTGCCGCAATTTTTGAACGGTTACCACTGCGACACACTAAAATATACTGGTTGTTTTTGTCCAATTGGCCTTGCGTAAGTGCATGAGCCATTCGACTTAAAGGAATATTTAAGGTTTTAGCTATGGGTACGTTTAGCAATGCGCTTAAATTATTAGCGCCGTGTTCATAAGGTTCTCGGGTATCAATTAAATACGCATTGCCCTCTACCAGTATTTCTTTTGCTTGGTTAAAACTTAATTGCGAAGTTTCTACAGCAGGCTTAGCATTAACATAACCACAGAGCGTGTTGGCTTGTGTGTGTTGTTGTAAATCTGCTTGCTGTTTTTGTGCGGCAAATTCAGCGTCATCAATATCACCTTTAATTAGCTTTTGTAACAATGGCGTTTGCTGCTGTTGAACAGCCCAGTTCATTGCAAAGCACTGTTGGTAATCATGCCCTGAACACACCACACTTTGCGGATTCAGCTCTGCTGCTAAAATCGTCAAAGAATGCGCCATTTTCATTGCATCCCCGCCATCAAGCGCGGTATTTCCAAGCCCTGCAGGTAAAATTAAATCACCGCAAAAGCAATACTGAACATCTCCATTATTCGCTTTTAATAAATAACTCACGCTATCTTGGCTATGCCCGGGTGTGGCTAGCTTTTCGAGTACGTGAGTGGTTAATTGCAATTTGTCGCTATTAGTTGGCCAGCCTAATTTATCAACCTCTCCAGCGACTAAGTATTCTTTAAGTGCGCTGCGCATTAAATCAAGTGCGCAGTGACGTTCTTGATGCTCATGCGTATTTAAAATAGCGGTAATAGTTAAATTTTGCGTAGTTACTATTTTTTCAAAGCGAGGGATCAGTTCAATAATCGGATCGATAATAAATGCATGTTGATCATCTGTTACATACAACCAACTACATGCACCTTGGTGTCTAAATTGGGTAAGCCCTAAAGCACATACTTCTTGCAAAGGAAAACTGCTATCAGAAATCACTAAACAGTTAGCTTGTAATACCGTTTTAAGCGCTCTAATTTGTTCACATGCATCATCTATTTGCGCCATCGTAGCAGCAGGGCCAAATGATAAACGAATAGCGTTTTCACTTTGCCACTGTGAGGCTCCCATCGCATCAAGCACAAAGCTCTGCGTAGCTCCCGTGCTGCATGCAGAGCCACCGCTGACCCTAATACCTGCAGCGTCAAACAAATCAATAACTTCTTTACTAGTTAAATCGTTAACCGCAAAATTAAGCGTTGTGGGCACAGAGCAGGCAAAGTCATGATTAAAGGTAATACTTCCAAAAGTATCAACTAAGGCGCTATGCAGTTTATCCCGATACAAGTTAAGTACATCTATTGATTTAAAAGTCTCGTCTTGTTTATCTAGCAGCAAACTAAACAGCTTATTGAGCCCAGCTATACCGGGGAGATTTTCTGTACCAGAGCGCATGCCACTTTCTTGGCCGCCACCGGCTATAAAAGGCGTGTATGGGCTGCCTTGACGAATATACAATAAACCTATGCCTTTAGGTGCATAAAGTTTATGCCCTGAAAAAGGCGCATAATCAATCGTTGTTTCACTTAGGTTGAGCTGTTGTTTGCCAAGCGCTTGTACACAATCAACCATCCAAGTGACTTGGCTATTACGACTACGAATCACCTTTTCTATGGCGCTTAAATCTTGGTAAACACCGGTTTCATTATTAACGGCCATCGTGCAAATCATCAAAGCGTCATCAATATGTTGAGCAATAAAGTCTAAATCTAAAATACCATCACGATTAACTGGAATAGCAATAATGTCAGCGTTAATCTCAAGCACTGTATTCCAATGCTTTAGCGTATTAGGCACCGCTTTATGTTCGGTTGCCCCATACAATAAAACGGGATTTGGCTTTGTATGGTGTTTTGCATTAATGAGCGTCGATACGATGGCGGTTTGAATCCCCTCAGTGGCACCCGAGGTGAATAAAATATCACCTTGCTGCGCGCCAATGACGGTACGGGCTTTTTGCCTAGTTTGTTCTAATAAGTGTTTAGCTTGAATACCGGTTATATGAGGACTTGAGGGATTACCAAAACAAATTTGCATAGCATGGCACACCACCTCTGCAATACATGGCAATACAGGTGTGGTCGCATTTGCATCGAGATAAACTTGAGCTTTGGGTTCATCTGGCAATAAAAACTCTGACATTAAAAACGCACCTTATTACTAAAAAATATATCTTATTCCCAATAGTACATAGTTTTGACAGGAATGAGTAATAATCTTTCGTAATTAAAGTGCGTTTACTATACCTTTTAGTTACCGAGCTCTTGCGCGAGTTCTTCGTGTTTGGATGACCAAGCATTAATAAGTGCTTTGACTAATGATGCTAATGGAATGGCAAAAAACACTCCCCAAAAACCCCATAGCCCACCAAAAAATAGCACCGCAACAATAATAAATACCGGATTTAAATCAACCGCTTCAGAGAACAATAAAGGCACCAATACGTTGCCATCGAGCGCTTGAATAATGCCGTATATAATTAAAACGGTCCAAAATTGAGTTTCTAAACCAAACTGAAACAGCGCTACTGCGGCCACTGGTATAGTTACTAACGCTGCGCCCACAAACGGAATAAGCACCGAAAAGCCTACGAGAACGCCTAAAAGCGCGGCGTACCGTAAGTCCAGTATGGTAAAAGCAATAAACGACACAGAACCAACAATTAAAATTTCAAATACTTTGCCACGAATATAATTCATGATTTGCTGATTCATTTCATGCCACACTTGTAAAATTAAGCGGCGTTGGCGTGGGATCATTTTAGCAATGCTGGCACTGAGCTCTACTTTATCTTTGAGCATAAAAAACACCAGTAGCGGTACCAAAATAAGGTAAATTAACCATGCTACAGCGTCTTTTAATGAATTAAGCGACGCAGACAATACCACTTGGCCAAAGTCGAGAACTTTGGTTTCAACGGTTACTACAATCGATTGTACTTGCTCTGCGCTAATAAGGCTGGGGTATTTATCAGGCAGATCGAGTAAAAACGATTTACCTTGTTCGACCATATGCGGTGTTTCTTGGACTAGGTTACTGCTTTGCTGCCAAAGCACAGGGCCTATAACCAATATTAAAGTGAGCATAATGCCAATAAATATCAGCATTACTATGCTGGTGGCAGTAAAACGCTTAAGGCCAAACCGTTCTAAGTGAACCACAGGCCAATCTAATAAATAAGCTATGATCAGTGCCACTAACACAGGCACAATTAATGGGCCAAAAAAATACAACATGGCAACCAGTGCCAACAATAAAAAAAGTAAAGTGACTGAATCAGGATCAGAAAACTTTTTTTCATACCATGCTTTTACATATTCAAACACGTAACGGCTCCACTAATAACAACCCCTGTTGTTTATTTAACTTGTAATAATACGCTTTTTTTTGCAAATATCGTTCAATATCATCAGTGTTTTGTTCTTGTGAGATATTAAAGGTAATTGCTTGTTTTAACGATATTGCATCACGCAGCCCTAATTTAAACTGAATAAATTGCTGTGGGCATTTATAAGCGCGTAAATTTAGCTCTAGCATACTCGTTTCGCTACCTATTCACATTAATAATAAGTCCTATAACAGGGCCAATTGAGATTAACCGCAGTTAAATTTAACTTTTTCTTAAAACAACCTCTGCAATGGTTTATCCTTATAACATCGTTAGCTATCAGGATACGTTAATGCCTAATTCGCATAATAAAGCGCAATTGCCTAGCAATCCAACTCTCAAAGAAATTAATTGGTTTAAAAAGCAAATTAATTGGGGGGAGCTGCCGCATTTTTATCATTTAGTGGCTTCGTCGGTAAGTGAATGTGAAAGTATTTTAGATCACGGATTTGATAATGCCATTAAGCGTATTATCGACAAACGCAATTGGAATTTAGAAGCGCTGGGAATAGACCCCAACGAGCTTTATGAAAAAGAAAGCAATAACAAACCACGAATTTCACTGCATCAAGTGTTTACCGAGCGTGGTTTTGAATTACAAGCCTTCCCTTTTTCTAATGATACCGCCATCGATAGGTACGCACGACATGATGAATCGATGGAGTTTAGGTTATGGGATCCATTGACTATGAAAACCGTTATTCGCATTAATCAATTACATAAATTTATTGGCTTTTACTTAGACCAAGGTGATGAGGCAGATAAAGCGCTTATATTACATTCTCACAAAGTGGTTCATAAAATTATTGCTTTTTTACAAACTCAATTGAACATTGTTAAGGTTGATGGGGTCACAATAAAGGCGTTTTATCAACTATGTGAAAAGGACAGCCGTTTATACACAGATGATCCTTCAAGTGCTAGTGCCCCTGATAAAAAATAAACAAGGAATATAATGCAGCTAAAATCAGCCTTTATCACTTTATGCAGTGCAGCGCTTACGTTTAGCCTACTGATAAGTGAGCCGTTAAAGGCACAAACCAATCTTCAACTGCCCGACTTAGGCACTTCAGCCTTACAAGCATTGCCAATTGAAAAAGAAAAAGCGATTGGTGAAGTGATGATGATGCAGATCAGAGGCTCATCGCCTTTGATTAACGATCCGGTGCTTGATGAATACCTAACAACCTTAGGTAGAAAGTTAGTTGCTAACGCCAATGATGTGCGTTTTGGGTTTTCATTCTTTTGGTTAAATAATCCCGAAATCAATGCATTTGCATTTTATGGCGGCCATGTTGGTGTACACACCGGATTAATAGCCCAAGCCGATAACGAGAGTCAATTTGCATCGGTTCTTGGCCATGAAATTGCACACGTTACACAGCGCCACTTAGCAAGGCGCATTCAGCAGCAGCAAGATAATAGCGGGCTTACCATTGCAGGCATGATTGCTGGTATTTTAGCCGCGGTTGTAGCCCCTGATGCCGGTATGGCTATTATTTCAGCCAGCCAAACACAATCAGCTTTCAGTCAGCTGACACATAGCCGTTCTGCCGAGCAAGAAGCAGACAGAATGGGCATGCAAACCCTCAACAACGCAGGGTTTGATGCCAGAGCATCAAGTGAATTTTTAACTAAACTTGCCGCACAAATTCGTTATAAATATAAACCACCGGCGTTTTTACTCACTCACCCTCTTCCTGAAAGTCGTGTGTCAGATGTTCGCCTTCGCGCCGAGCAATACCCTAAACGCCAGGTAAGCTCGAGCCTTGATTTTGACTTAGCAAAAAGCCGAGTCCTAGCGCGTTACGATAACAAACCCGAAAACGCAGAAGCCTTATTTAGAAAGTTAATGCGCGAAAACACCTATAACAACGTAGCATTACAGTACGGCTTAGCTATTAGTTTGCTTGATCAAAAAAAGACGGATGAAGCACAGCCTATACTTGATAAGTTACTAGCAGACGATCCTAAAAACTTATTTTATATTGATACCAAAACAGATTTACTCATTGCACAAAAAAAAGCCGCAGAGGCTGTTAGTTACTTAAGCGAGCTAAATAATTATCGGCCAAATAACCAAGTGATCACCTTAAATTACGCCAACGCGGCACTAGAGGCTGAGCAAAATGAGTTAGCTGAAAATATATTAAAGTCGTTTTTACTGGAAAAACCCGATCACAGTTTAGGCAAACAGCTTTTAACTGACGCCTACAAAAAACAAGAAAAATTGGCGGCCTACCATGAAGCCAATGCCGATGTATTATCTCAGTATGGTGCGTATTTAAAAGCGGCCGATGAAATACAAAAAGCGCTTAATTTTGTAGAGCCAAGTGAAAATGTTAAGCAACAGCGCTTAAAAGCGTTACTCACACAGTATCGGTTATTGCAAAAAGAGCTTGCGAGGCTTTAAGTCTTTAGTGAGTTCACCTAAAATAGCCACAATTTATACTTTGGATGTATTTTTATGTCAGTTACTATTTATCATAATCCGCGTTGTTCAAAATCACGCGAAACCCTTAACCTATTACAAAGTAAAAACATTGAACCGAGTGTTGTTGAATACTTAAAAACACCCCTTTCTCATGAGCAAATTAGTACCTTAGTTTCTCAACTTGGGTTTAATTCGGCACGAGATTTGATGCGCATCAAAGAAGAGCAGTACAAAGCGCTTAATTTAAAAGATGAAAACAGCGAGTCAGTGCTTATTGATGCCATGGTCAATCACCCAAAACTAATTGAGCGCCCTATTGTAGTAAATAACAATAAAGCCGCCCTAGGTCGCCCGCCTGAAAACGTATTAAGCGTTCTATAATGAGCACAACCATCGTGGTGCTGTATCACTCAAGCCATGGCTCAGTAGAGGCTATGGCGCATGAGATTGCAGAGTCAATAGAGCAACAAGGCGCAACCGCATTACTGCGTACTTTTGTGGCCAAAAACCCGCATGACATTGTGATCAGTAAAGATGATTTAGTTGCCTGCGACGGGCTTGCATTTGGTACGCCGACCCGCTTTGGCATGATGGCCTCACAAGCAAAAACGTTTTGGGAAACCACCAGCGATCTTTGGCTCAAAGGCCAACTTATTGATAAACCTGCCTGTGTGTTTTCATCATCAAGCAGTATGCATGGTGGCAATGAAGCAACCCTACTCAATTTGTCATTGCCTTTGTTACACCATGGGATGATGTTGATGGGCGTACCTTACGATGTACCTGAGTTGCTCGGCACCGAAACAGGAGGAACACCTTATGGCGCCTCTCACGTTGCAGGTAGCAATAACAGCTCAACCCTGAGTAAGGATGAAATTAAAATATGTCAAAGCGTAGGAAAACGCCTGACTCAAGTTGCGAGTAAACTTAAATGATTCAAGCAAGCGAGCCTGCTAAAAAACCGATTACCATTAAATTTCAGCGCCTAGCCTTATTTGGTTATATTGGTCTGCTTATTTTAATGCCGTTATGGATGTTTGTATTAGTCCCTAGAGACGGCCACAGTAACACCTTTCTTTTCTTAGTGTATGTATTGCCACTATTACTGCCATTAAAAGGCATATTACAAGATAAAACCTACACCTATGCGTGGGCTAATTTTATTGTTATGTTTTACTTTATTCATGGCTTTACATTGCTGTGGGTCGCACAAGATGAGCTTATATGGGTATTGCTTGAGTTATTATTTGCCTCATCTATGTTTATTGGCTGTACTTATTATGCGCGCCATAGAGGGCAAGAACTTGGGCTTAAAATTAGAAAGCTTAAAGATGAGCTCGCTGAAGAAAAAGCCGCACACGAGCACGATAAAAACAATCCGTAATAAATACCCTACAATGCAAAAACGCGCTAATTAGCGCGTTTTTTTGTAGCAAAACATTAACTTTTAAACTAACTCGCTTAAAGCTGCCAGCCCCACAATACAGGCTAAACCTAGTTGTGCAACAAGACTAAAAACAGACATCATTCGTATTAAAAACAATCCCCATGGGTGTTTTACATGCGGATACAATGAGCAACGCTTTAAGTTAGTTGCAAAGAAAAAACACACCACCGCCGTCATGGTCATAAAAAGAGTAAGCTCACTTTTTATAGTGATGTTTTCATCAAAAAAGAAAAATAACTGTAGCGGTAATAATAAAGCCACAACCGCATGTAGCACATGCACCTTTTTAATTCGCTCTAGCTGCCCCTCTGGCGATAACTCTTTAATACCAAAGTCACGCTCAAGGCACTTAACTAAGTTGCTGGCTTTTATACTAACCGCTAATCGGTAACAACTTAACCCCTCGTTATTTCGCGCTCTAAAGTCATACCCTGCTTTGAGCAGTAAAATCATTAACGATTCGTTTTTACTTATCACCGCGTAATGCAGCGCCGTATTACCTTGGCCGTCTACCGCTTTTTTATCTTGGTACTGCAGGAGTGTTTCTACTACATTTACGTAGCCTTTTTCTGCCGCCCACATAAATGCTGTTTTATTATCTTCATCGGTTAAGGTGCCCGTGGCGCCTTGCTCAATAAAGCGCATTGCCATGGTTTGCTTAGCTTTTTTCTTGTTTAAATGCGCAAGTAAGGCATTTTCTAAAAGCACAATAGAGTCAACATCAGGAGACACCTGAGTTAACAAAGTAAAGTAATCTTTGCCAGCAGCCACTTTTTCGCTGGTCAGCTCTGCTAAGTGGTCAATATCAGCAATCGACTGGGGAATATGCGCACTTAAACGCTCTCTAAAATCGACCTCTTTCCAAATAGATAAGGTATCTGCAGCAGAGAGCTTTGCACCTTGCTCTAGCGCATGCTCTATCAGAGTAAAAAAGCGTTTACTAAAAAATAAGCTAATTAAAGAAAGTGGCGTTTCAATGTTATTTTGTGCCGACACACTTGCATACTTTTCAAGTCGCTGACACAGCATTAGCACAATATTTTCTATGCTGTAATCATTGGCAAAATAATGCTCTTTCAGTGCAGCAATATACTCTTGTGCGTTTTCATCATATTCAGAAATATGCTGAAAATAACACTCTTCAAATGGCTCTAAGGGGGTTAACCAGGTTAAATAATAAATTGGGGGTAAAACAGTAGTGCATACACCATTATCTTCTTCAGTAGAGCGACAGGCGGGCCAAGCTTCTAAAGCATCTAAAATGAAGGCACCGTTTTGTTCAACCAGCCCTTTGACCAGTAACGGGTATTCCTTTGGCCAAATTAGTACATTTTCCATTAAAACAACACAACTCCAGTGTAGCTCGGGTGAGTAGTCAGTTATAACAGTATTTAGCTGACACCACGCTTAATCAAAGAAGCCAATATTCTACCACAGCTAGGTAGCCAAGCTAGCGTAAACTCATGCAATATAGGCCAAAATACAAAAGCAGCTAACGACATACGTCATTAGCTGCTTTTAGGTTGGAGCTGTTAATTGCAAAAGTACTAACTTTGCTGAAGTTCTGCTGTGACTTGGTCTAATCCCACATCAGAAATACGTTGAATGATCTCTTTTTGCTTAGCACTGAGCAACGAAATTCCCTCTGCAACAATATCGTATACCTTCCACTGATTGTTATTACCTAAACGCAATTTAAAGTGCAAATCAATGGTTGGCTTATTCGGTTCAATAATTTGCGTTTTAACCGTAGCAAATTTAGAGTCGCTTGCAGCAGCGTCTTGCTCAAATATTACATCCTGCCCTGTGTACTTCATAAGCGCACCGGCATAAGTCCCTGTTAAGTAATGCTCTACAGCATTAATAAACGCAACACCTTGGTCGCGGTTAATATCTTTAATATGCTTACCTAATAATTTAAAAGACACAAACTTAACATCAATATGTGGCATTAAACGCTGCTGAACAATTAACGACATGGCTTCTTTGCTGGCATCGCCTTTGGCATTTACCTGTCCAATATCGTTAAATAATGATTCTGCTACAGTTTGCAATAACTGCTTAGGTGATGGCTGCGTTTGTGCATACAAAGCGCTACTGAAAAAAACAGCAATAACCACTAAAAGCTTTATAAGTTTCATAAAAAATGCATAGTTTAAATAATTAATTTAAGCGTAATTTACGCAAATAACAGGCAATAAAAAAGGCATAAATAAGCAACTTATTAATGCCTAATTGGCACCAATTGAATTAATTAAATAAATTCAATTGGTTAAATAAATCAGTTAACAAGCCATATACAAGCGGCTTTTTGTCCTCATTGAAAACACCAATTCACCGCCCTTATTATCCCTTTACTATTTTGACTTAAACCCTAGTTGGCCGTTATGAAAACCTCATACAACAGACTTTTAGTTCTTGTTTTTACCCTGTTTATATTGGCTACCAAAGCCGCTTATGCATCCTCTAACCATGGTTATGCCGTCGATCTTTTAAAAGGAGAAGGCAATGTAACAGGGGCAAAGCTTGCGTATCAATATCACCCTCAAGGAATGCAAAACTTTGTCGGCGATGCTCGTTTTTATTTAGAAAGCAGCGTTAACGTGTGGCAATACCGCCATGATCAACAATCACAATCCAACGTAGTCTTGGCTGTGTCACCGGTGGTGCAATTTCCAGCATTTAGTGTATACAACACCCCCTTTTATGTAGAGGCTGGCATTGGTTTTTCATTACTTGATGAGCGCTATTTTGCTGGTAAAAACCTAAGTACTCACTATCAGTTTGAAGATAGGATAGGCCTAGTGGCAGATTTTGGTGAAACTAATGTAGCGCTGCGAATTATTCACTATTCAAACGCCGGGTTTAAAGCGCCAAACCCAGGCATTAACTTTTTAACGTTATCGGTGGCACAACGGTTTTAATTGCTTATTTACAGCCCTAGAGAGGATTGCAGCTTTTATTTAAAGTGGTCATAATTATCGCTTAATAAAAAATAAGAGCATCGCAATGCAAATTTGGCAAATCGTACTCGTTATCGTGATTGTACTGGCTATTGTTATCGGCAATTTAGTACTGCTGCGTTTAAGTGCAAAAAGCGAGTTTAAACCCTCAGCACCACGCTCATCTGCGCAAAGCAAAGAAACAAAAAAGCCCTGAATAATCAGGGCTTTTTTTCGTTTAAATGATTGTTCTAGCCAACTAACCAGTGTGCCATTAAGGCAATAACTGGCAAGGTTACTAAAGTTCTGAGAATAAAAATAACAAATAACTCAAAAATATTAACCGGTATTTTACTACCTAATAAAAGTGCGCCCACTTCAGACATATAAATAAGTTGCGTTACACTCATTGCCGCAATAATAAAACGTGTTACATCGCTTTCAATTGAGCCTGCGGCTAAAATAGACGGAATAAACATATCTGCAAATCCCACCATAATCGTTTGCGCCGCCATTTCGGCTTCAGGTATTTGTAGTAATTCTAAAAATGGAATAAACGGCATACCTAAATATTGAAATATTGGCGTGTACTCAGCAATAATTAAAGCAAATGTACCCACAGCCATTACCACAGGTAATACTGCAAACACCATATCAAATGCGTTGTGTAAGCCCTCTTCAATTGTGCCTTTTAAGCCTGGTGCTTTTTCTGCTTTAGTTAATGCAACATCAAGTGAATGCTTAAATAATGTTTTGCCTTCAGGAACCAATTCAGCGTTTCCATCGGGCTCTTCACCATCAATAAGCACGTCCTTTTTAAAACGCAGTGGCGGTAAACGCGGAACAATTATCGCAGCCACTACACCCGCTAAACACACGGTTAGGTAAAAAGGTGCAAATAAATATTCAAGCTTTACTTGGCCAATAACAACCAAACAAAAGGTAATTGATACAGCAGAGAAAGTGGTACCAATAATCGCAGCTTCACGTTGAGTGTAGTATTTATCTTCATACTGGCGTGCAGTCATCAAAATACCGACACTGCCATCACCTAACCACGAAGCAACACAGTTAACTGCACTGCGCCCCGGCACCCCAAACAATGGACGCATTACTTTAGTAAGTAAGGTACCCACCAGCTCAAGTAAACCAAAATTAAGTAATAACGGCAGTAACAAGCCCGCTAAAATAAACACCGAAAACAACACCGGTAGTAAATCTTTTAATACTAATAAACCGGTATTTTCTGAGGTAATAGCATGCGGCCCAACTTGAAAATAAGTTAAAAGCACAAACGCCATACCAAATAACCGTGTTACTAACCAAATCCAACTCACATTAAACAAATGATTTAATAAGCGAAATTTGGTTAAGCTTTTCAGTTTAAACACACTAAATATCAACGACATAACGCCAGTAATACAAATAATTGTCGCTATTAGCCCTAGTGCTATTTCACTAAATAAGGCTTGAATTGCTTTTGCCATTACCGCAATAGGGATCGTCATTATTTCGCCAGACGGTACTGGCGTCATGAACAAAAAAACACCGATTAAAGAAGGAATTAAAAAAACCAACCATACTTTCAAATCATAACTTTTTTGGACTGGTGCTGGGCGTGATGAATCTAACTGAGACATATTTTCAACCTGTAAAAACCACAAAAAGAGCTAAGTGCTCTTTTTGTGGGAAGTATTTATATTTATTAAATTTTAATACCGCGCTTGATTAACGCCGCTTCTAATGCTTGTTGTAACCCATTCATTGTACCTGGTTCAAGCGTTTCGCCTTTGTCATCCATCCACGTTAGACTGGTGCCACCTTGTTTGGTTTTGCTAACCAAAATTTGGTATTGACCTTCATCAATTGGAAGCTCTGTTGGTTCATCGCCCCAAATTGAATCCCACACACTGCTTTCTACTTTCGCATAATCTGCTGTAATTAAACCTGTCTCTTGGTTTACTTCAACAATTGTGAACGACAAACGCTCTAAAAATCCAGAAAAGCGATCGAATACGGTGTCATAAGCCTGCTCAGTAACAAGTGCGGCATTGCCTTTGTTATCAAACCCGAGTTCTAACGAGATGATCCCTTGACGCTTACGCATATCAACTTCAAGCTGACGGTAGCGGTAATCAAACTCGCTCACTACTTGGTTAAGCGCACGCACTTCAAGCTGTTGTTTTAATAAATCAGTTAGCGGCTTATCACCTTTAAAATCAATAAGCTCAGCGGTTAAAGACGCTGTGCGTTGGTGTTCTTTTTCTTCAATGGTAAATTTAAAACGCTCTAAATCAACGCTTTCATCATTGCCCCATAACCAGCTTTCTTCAGGCTTTACAATAGCGTACCAATCGGTTACGAGTGTTCCTTGCGTTTTATCTTGCTGTGTTGCGTTAATGTTATTATCAGCAAGCACCGCTTGAATCGAATCCCAAATAAACACATCTAAATCTTCAATGCCGTCATTTTTATCAAAATAAATACGCGCTTGTTTATCTGCTTCCTCAACCCAACTGCCTTTAGCAATGGTTAAAACTTGCGCCGGCGGACGATAGTTTGTTGCCTCCGGATTATTATCATATTGACCCACATCCATTTTATAAACAGGATCTTGAGCGGGTTGAGATAACGATGCAGGCGCTTTAACCGGCTCATGGGCGCGGTAATTACGCTCATTATGAGCATCACTTGTAAATACACTACACCCTGACAAACTTACCAATACACTTACTGCTAGTGCTTTTGGGATCCAATACTGCACAGATAATTCTCCTTAGCATACCCTTAATTGTTTTAACAAATATATGAGTGGGTAATGCCGATTTGGTTCAGTGTAAAATCAATATTAACTTTACATTTATAATTTGCTTGCCTAACTGCATTCAGCCTATGAGATAACAAACGGACTAGGCTACAAATAGACACATTTTTGCTATGGTACTTTCACAAGCTTGTAAAAACAAGAAACACTGCACTATTAACCGCCTAAAATTAACCGCTGCTATAGTTTAACGCGGGTTTTGTGTTAAACTTTGCCGCCGTGCAACGCTACGTGTTTATTTTTTTGTTGCCAAGTCGGTTGTTTTCATCCAAGTAACTTAGGTACTTTAAAACCCATGACTGCATTTTCAAATCATCAAATTGTTTTAACCGCAATTGGCGAGGATAGATCGGGCATCGTCAGTGAACTTACGCAACTCGTAAGCGATTGCCACTGTAATATTATAGATAGCCGTATTGCAATTTTAGGCAACGAATTCACCTTTATTATGCTACTTAGCGGTGATATGTCAGCCATTAGCCGCATAGAGCATACATTACCGACCAAAGGCATGGAGCTTGGCCTGCTCACTATGATGAAGCGTACTTCAAGCCATAATCAAAGCGAGTTTTGTGCAGGCTATACCTTAGAATATACCGGCATAGACACCCCTGGCACATTAAGTAAAGTAACGCGTTTTTTTGCAGATAATAATATTAATATTTGCTCATTAAAGTCAGACACCTACGAAGAAGAAACTGAGCTAAAAATGCGTTGTGAACTTGAATTTAATATTCCCGTTGATGTTGATATTGACCAATTTAAAATTAGTTTTGAAAACCTTTCGCACGTTTTAAACGTAGATTACATCTTTCGACGTATTCGCTAAGGAGTTTAGCATGAACAAAATTACCCCATTACAAAGTGGCGACACAGCACCGGCTTTTAGCTTACAAAACCAAAATGATGAAACCGTCGTGCTCAGCGAGTTATTAAAAGAAAAACAAGTACTGGTGTACTTTTACCCTAAGGCGTCAACGCCTGGCTGTACCGTACAAGCCGAAAACCTGCGTGACCAACAAGCCGAGCTTGCTAAATTTAACACCCATGTTGTTGGCATAAGCCCAGATCCGATTAAGCGTCTTAAAAACTTTGAAACAAAAAAAGAGCTTAACTTTGACCTACTCTCAGATGAAGATCATGCCATTGCTGAGGCATTTGGGGTGTGGGGCTATAAAAAGTTTATGGGCAAAGAGTACGACGGTATCCACCGCCTCACTTTCTTAGTAGGCCAAGACGGTAAAATTAAACACTTGTTTGATAAATTCAAAACCAAAGATCACCACCAAGTGGTATTAGATTATTTAGCAGCTGAATAAAGGCTAAAGGCTAAAGGCTAAAGGCTAAAGGCTAAAGGCTAAAGGCTAAAGGCTAAACAAGATAAAAATAAAAGCGTTGCTCAAGGGCAACGCTTTTTTATATTTGCTTATTTATAATTTAGCTAATAACGGTGATTGTGGAATACCTATTCTAGGAAGTAGAGCCGGTGTTACCGCAAAGGCTGCTGGTAAACGTCCTTTCAATTCAGCCATTTTTATTTGATTATTTTGCTGATCGTAAATGTAGTATTTTAAAACATCACCATAAGCACTTCCCTCTAAATTACCTTGTTGCAGTGTATCTAATGCATTGTCGTAATCTGCTGCATAAATATAAGCTAATGCTAAGTTTCCAGCAGAACCTTCGTGTAAGTTACCGTCAAGCTCTCTAGACAACCCCTCTAATTCAGCTATAGCCAGTTCATAACGACCTAGTTGTATGTAGGCATTAGCAAGCGAGTTTTTGGTAAAATATGGTGGGTTGCTTCCTGCTGGATACCATGTTTCGTAAGCACTTAAGATATCTTCATATTGTTCAAGTTTAGAAAAAACATGAACGAGTAAAGTATAACTTTCTAATTTAATTTTTCCCTCTTCAAAACCTGATAGCACACCTCTATTTGCATACCATTTTTGAATATTTTTTGCCGTTTGTATTAGTTGTGTTGGTTGATCACTTTTTGCATCACCAGCTACCTCTAAAAGTTGCGCTAACTGTTGGTTATACTGATTACTAGCAGCGGGCTGTTTTTGCGCACTATGTTGTTCATTCTTTGGATTTTCATCAACAATTTGTGCTGCTGCCAACGCGCTAAAAGACAGTGCAGCCAAAGCCATTACCATATGTTTACTTTTCATTGTTTTTTCCTTGTTTAACATTTTGATCCTTTGAATATTAAAACTCTTTGAGTGTTCAATATTCAAAAGAGGGGGAGTGAAAAAGTTATATTTAGATTTTTTTTCATGCTCAGAGAGTAACAAACTGGCTAAATCTAACTGATACTTACCTTTGAGTTTACGCATACATTTTTCGTCACAACTAAGCTCTAACTGCTCTTTTGCCAAACGCGCTAGTTTTGAGCATATTGGGTTCCACCAAAAAACACTTTCTATAAAGCAAATTAGCCATGTCCAATAAATATCACCTTGTTGTAAGTGCGTTAATTCGTGCTCAATAACAGAGTTTAATTCTTTTCGATTTTCCATCTCAGGAGTAAGCCAAACAACCGGATTGACTAACCCTGTTGCAAAAGCAGGCCCTCCAATTGAGGTGAATCTTATTGGGTATATACAGTTTTCTCGTTTTGAAGTGCTATATAAGCTTGAGTTAGCTTTTAAGTTTTTGACTAACTTTACATACATAGCAACACGCAATGTAAACAAGCCAATTCCACTAAGCAGCAATACACTAAAAATATGGTTTAATGATGGTAACCAACTCACTGGTGCAATTATGCTACTTTCTGATGTTATGACCTGCGCACCGGTAGGGGCTATTAACGTATTTAAAAAACTAAACTCAGCAACATTAACAGTATATTGCGATGTACTTTCAAATAATGGCAATTGAGAAAAGTATTGCCAAGGAACAAACCAGGCTATTAAAGCCAGCATTATTACGTAAAAATTTAATCTAGAAGGGGCACTTTTCATCCCTAATGATGCAAGCAAACAACACACACTAATAATTGTGCAAGTTACAAAATAATCCATCATAGCCTTCTCCTTTAATCTTGCTTTTTATTTTTCAATAACGATTGTAGGTACTCAATATCCTCGTCATTCAGCTTTTCTTCTTTAATAAAATGGGCAATTAAGCTGCGAGAGTTACCTTTAAAAAAACGTTGCATAAAGCTAGGCATTGCTTGTGCTGAAAATGCGTTTTGAGTGATCACTGATTTAAATACAATCGCTCTCCCCTCTTGCCCACAGCGTACTATCGCCTCTTTTTGCTCCAACCTATCGACAATTGTTTTCACCGTTGTATAAGCTACTTTTTTGTCTTTTTGTGTATCCGCTAGGAGCGCTTTATGTAATTGGCTAGCCGTGCATGGCTCGTGTTGCCAAAGCAACTGCATAATATCTAATTCAAATTCACTGAGTTTCATTTTAACCTCCATTACTACATCTGTAGTTATTAACTGTTACAAATGTAGTAATAAGCGTTCAGTGTGTCAATATTAAAATTATATAATTTAAAATAAAAAATAAATTTAGAGGTCGGCAAATATATAACCGATAAGAGGCATCATTATCGAAGTGATCATATATAATGAGATGTCATTTTTTGTATTTATCGCTTTAGTACATTAGTATCTCTGCCGATAGCTAAATTGGTAACGAATAACATTATGGATAATAAACCGTGATACAGCTAAATAAACACTCAGCCTTTGACGTTAAAATTACAGCCGAAAAAACAAATATTGCACAACAAACAAAAGACACAACAAAAAATCAGTACAACACTGGTTATCAATTATCAGATAAAGAACGCAATAAACTCTCAGGAAAAGAGGCTGAGCAAAACGCTGAAAAAACAGCAAATTCAGAAATGCCTGAATATATCGCAAAAATGATAGAGCAACTTAAAGAGCTCAAACAGCAGCTTGAAGAACAAAAAGAACAACTCACTCAATTACAAGCTCAATTCGATCCGGAAGACGAGGTCATACAAGCACAAATTGAAGCACAGGCAAATATCGTTTCATCAACACAATCTCAAGTAGTCGCGCTAGTGCAAATGATTAGCCAAGCCATGAAAGACGCCGGTATTACTGACGCGGGTGCACTTGTTAGTGCCATTGTTTGAATTTTCAGAGCCAAGTATTCAGCGTTATACTAATTTACCTTACAAAGGCGGCTTTATTTTTATCATCGGCTTATTATTTCAATGATAAATATGCCTACCCTAGCGGTTAAACAACCACGTTGTGTTTGCGTTCTCACTCTTCATCTAACAGTGCTTGCTGATAAATTTTATTAAACTGTTCAGCAGGTAAGTCTGCCGCAAAGTAGTATATAAGCGCTTTATACTCATCGCTTTGAATTAATTTTGAGAGTGTATTATTAAAGTCCTGCATAAATTTTATATTTTCTTCACTGCGCTCACACATTAAATGCCCAACAGTAAACGATGTTTTTAATTTCAAATCAAAGGAGTGAATATCAGCGTCTGTTATATCGTGCCAATACGTGGCTACATCGCTGGGGTATTCAATAGACGCATCAAACTCTTGCAACTTCGCTAATTGTTGTAATCTAGAGAATATATTTGTGGGAGCTGGTTTTATTTTAGTTTTATCTACCTCTTCAAGTAGAGACATAATGTCTTCGGAGAATATTCTGAATTTTGATAACCCCAACCTTAATTCACTTTGTGACACCAACTCGTCTAAATTTTTTATATGTTTAAATTGAGCCAAGCTATTTGGAGAATAAAGTCGCGGTGCGAGATACAAAGAAAACGGCTTTGATATTAAATAGCGGCTTGCTCGTTCTGGCGTGTTAATTTTATTGGCGAAACAATGACTAATGCCAAATTGCACCTCCGCATTGGTATCTGGCGCTTTTACAAACTCAATTCTGTAATCTCGCATTTCAGCCAAAATTAACTTATAAAGCTGCGCGTCGAGCGATTTTCCTTCGGTAACTGAGTTCATTCGTAGCAAAGACTCATCGTTACTACTTAATACGATTTTTGTTTTATTTGCGTCAAACTCTGCAAAACGCGTATTTTCATAATCTAATTTATATAATGCCTGCAACCGTCCCGATGATTTTAATTTTGGCATTGTTTGGTCAAATTTTCTCGCCAAGGCTTTCCCTTTTTCATTATTCGAAAAGGCTAAATAAATAGGCCTTGCTGGCACAACCTCTACATAATTAAGCTTTGATTTGTACTCTTTGGGAATGTTGTAGTCAAAATCAACGAAAGCATCTATGCGTTTATTGAGTAGCAGTGCCACTGCGTTTTCAATAGTAGAAGCCGGGTAATAATCGTGTGGGTATTCAATAAACTTATCGAAATTGTAGCCATCGAGCCAGCTTAATACTTTGTTGTTTAAATCAGACAGTTTATTAAACTTATGAGCAGAATCTACAAAATACGCATTAATTGGGTAATCGTAGTCTAAATACCAATTAGGATAATAAGCTAAAGGAATATCCTCTTTAGCAACACCAACAACAATATCATATTGTTTTTGTTCAAATAAATTGGTAATTCGTTTGTAAGTACTAAAATCGAACTCGAGCTGTTCATCCGCATAAACTTCTTTTAATAATTCAATATAAACGCCTGTTTCATCCGGATTAGTGTAATCAACCCAGTGAGTCACGCCCACTTTTACAGTAGCAAAAGCCGAGTTTATAAAAACATAAGAAAAAACAAACAACAGTAGTAGGTATTTAACCAAGCGCATTCTCCCAATCACTTAGTTTAATATATGCACCCCCCGTGTACTTTGCAAACTTAGGTTTTAGTTCAAGGTTCAAGGTTCAAGGTTCAAGGTTCAAGGTTCAAGGTTCAAGGTTCAAGGTTCAAGGTTCAAGGTTCAAGGTTCAAGGTTCAAGGTTCAAGGTTCAAGGTTCAAGGTTCAAGGTTCAAGGTTCAAGGTTCAACAATGATACGACCCCGATAAAGTAGACACGGGTTTTTAATTCATTAACTCGTATTGCATGGGACTCACATTTCCTAGCGTGCCATGCATTCTTACTGAGTTGTAGTAGTTTTCGATATAAAAGCGACTTTGTACTGTCATTTCACTACGACTCAGTTCATTTAAATTGTTCATCCATTCTTTTTTATACTGGGCAAAAAAGCTTTCTGAGCAGGCATTATCCCAGCAATTCCCTTTTCTCGACATGCTAATTGTTACCTGTCGGTTGTTCAACCACGATATTGTTTCTTTTGCACGATACTGGCTGCCTTGGTCTGAGTGAAATAATAAGCGACTTCCATCAGGTTTACGTGCATCCCATGTTTTTTTTAACGCTCTAATCACCAAGTCTGCGCTGTTAACTCGACTTGTTGCCCAACCAACGACTTTGCGTGAGTATAAATCTAAAATTACACATAAATACTGCCAACCCTCTCTGCAACGAACTTGCGTTATGTCTGACACCCATACCGTATTGGGTTCATCAACACTAAACTCACGACCCAATAAGTTTTCTGCAGTGATATGCCCCTGCTTTTTTCCGCTACCGGTATATCGGCGTTTACCCGCGGCTGAGCGGTAACCCATACTCTGCAGTAATCGCTGCACACGGCCTTTACTACACTCATACCCATTATCTATAGCGGCTTTCCACAACTTTCTGTAGCCCGGAATACAGTGCTCATCACTACTTACTTTTTTCAAAAACTCAAGCAATGAGTCGTTTTCTGACGCACGTTGACTTAATGATTGCTTTAGCCATTTATAATATCCAGCTTTTGATACTGACAACCATGTGCATAATTTTTTTATCGTTTTCTTAGCTGTCGCAGCTTGGTGAATATACTCAAATCTTATTCTTTTCGGCTGTCCAAGTAGGCCTTCGCCTTTTTTAACACATCGTTCTCCAACTGCGCATCTTCCAATTGCTTTTCAAGCTTACGCACTTGGCGCTCCAAATCTTTATATGACTTATCAGGGCCTTGGTTTTTAATTGGGTTAGATGTACTTTTTGACGTCATTTTTCGTCTCCATTTAGATAATAAGACAGGGTTAATGCCCAGCCGATGAGCTATTACATTAACAGTATCTGGAGAGTCTAACGATTGTTCAACTGCTTTTGTTTTAAATTCAATTGAATGACTACGCCTAGTTTTGATTTTCATAACACTTATTCCTTAAATAAGTGTCCACTTTTATAGAGTCGTATCACAAAATAAAAACAAAAGCGCTGCTCAATAACAACGTTTTTTAGTATTAGCTTTGCTTAAAAGTCATAGAAAAGTTTGTGATAGTAATATCTTAGGTAATTTGTTAAAACTATATAAATTAAATAAATGAGCGTGACATAGTAGAAACCTGCGCGACG
Organism: Pseudoalteromonas sp. SiA1; assembly: GCF_018732205.1. Taxonomy (NCBI): domain Bacteria; kingdom Pseudomonadati; phylum Pseudomonadota; class Gammaproteobacteria; order Alteromonadales; family Pseudoalteromonadaceae; genus Pseudoalteromonas; species Pseudoalteromonas sp. SiA1. Next base: position 2,092,588 of record NZ_CP076084.1, read on the forward strand.
CGCGGACTAGAAAATAGTAAGGTGCAAGGAGTAAATATTAAGCGAATGAGCAATATTAATTTAATTGATTTACGCATTAAAATAATGCTAGAAGTTTTAAGCTTATGCTCAATAAACATCTCTGATGATTTTAATTCTCAAATTATTTCAATACTCGAATTAGACAATATCCGTGACTATGGATTTGTAATAGATTCTTTGTATCTGCTCGAAGATACTCAACTAGCTAAGGATGACTTCTACAATCATGGAATCAATATACATGAATCGAGAAACGAAAAATTTGGTGAAGCATACTTACGCATGTACGGAATATTCAATGCCTGTTATCTTCAGCTACAAGCTTTAATAGCACTATCTTCTAAATTAAAAATACCATTTTCAAAGAGTGAGGCGGACGAGTTACCAATCTTTCTATTTAGGACGTATTACGCTTCACACACCGTAAACACAGGATATAGCTCTGATAGACGTTCTTATATTCTCGACCGACATGCACTATTAAATGGTTCTGTTGAAGGCTATTCGTCAAATACAAATGGTGAAGATCATTTTGTAAAGGCAGACATCCTCGAACTCTTATATGAGTGGGATTATTTCCTAGCCAAAAATCTTAAATCCATGTCATCAAAGTTTACTGATAAAATTGAAATTATTCCTCACGATGAATTCGATTTATCTAAGATCTCGGAGCTTATTAAGTCAGAAGCTGAAATAGAATCATAATGCACCTAACAAGCAACTAATCAGGAGAAATAACTATTGGTTTTAGGTAAATCGATAATTCGATGTTTATTTTTATTATATCTGTTTAGATTTGGCTCTTCTGCTGCATCATGCATTCAAACTGATGATCAAGTTGCAGCATGGAACTTAAAATACAATCATTTATTTAATGTAAGTGTACAGCAAAATAATAGTTCATTTTCCGTTACAGTATATTTACCAGAGAAAATTAAAGAAGAGATGTTTAATTTTGTTTGGGTTGCAGTAGGTGAGCAAGATGACCCACTATTTGCCATACCAACAACTGTGGTCAAAGAAGAAGGAAAGACAAAAGCTTGGTTTATTGCTAAACCTCTTAATGGCGAAAAGTATGCATTTATTTTTAGCTATGGAAAAGGTTGCGGCATTGAAATTGAAGTACCTGTTGAGTTTAAAGAAAAAACATAACAACCATAATGGAGTTTGAAAATGAGAAAAGAGTTCGAATTCACGGTCAAGGGTCATAAAATTAAAATTGTTAACTCATGGTTTGGTGGTGTAAAACTATATGTTGATGGCGATTTTCGTGATCAACATTCTACTTTTATTGTTAATGGCAAAACAGCACTTCTTTCAGCTAAACTTGCTGATCTTGGTATTTTAGAGATTTTCCCCATATCTGCTTTAATATCTGTAGAAATGGATGCATTTTTAATTACGGACGATGAAAGGTTGCAAGTATACAGCTCACATAAGCGTTTAAACTTAACACAGCAGCGATTAGCAAAATAAACACATAGGTAAAATATGAGACCATTATTGGCCCCTTTATTACTCATTATTGCTGGATGCAGTAGTGTTGCGCAAAAAGAAGAACAATATTCGCCGTGCTCTGAAGCATGGTTTAACTATGTTGAACAGCAAATTAATACCGGTGACGGTTATGGACATGGTCCAGACATTGGCTCTTTAGAATGGCGCTCTGTGATCATGTTTAAACTCGGTATTAGAGATAAGCCAAATGTACCAGAATTAAATACACAGCTGTGGTGTCAGTTTATTGATGAAAATTATATTTAAAGCCAGCTTAACTTTATGAGTTGAAATTTGTATAGTTAGGTTGGGTTCATAACCCAACCTTGTATCTACGTTATATAACTTAACGCAGAGCAGCTTACAGCTGCCCTTTAACTAATCCCCAAATACTTATGTACTTGAATTGATAAGCGCCAGTTTTTGACGATACAAGTATCAATGGCTAATTTAGTGGCTGAGGTTTTTTGGCTGATTGGCTGCAAATATACCAGTTTTGGGTTTACGCCGGTGGCGGTAAATAGCTCTTCCAGTTCTTCTACGTGTTTTTGCATAGCAACCGGGTGTTTAATTTCATCGGCGCGTTGCATAGCACTGCTCAATACTTTGTAACCACCGCGCATATTAATTTTTGGCGATACCGTGACCCACGTTTGTGCAGGGGCGAGTATTTCGAAGGTGCCACTGGTTTCTATTTGTGTGCTAAAGCCATGATCATGCAGTAAATTACATAATGGGTTCAAATCATACATGCAAGGTTCGCCACCGGTTATAACAACATGCTTGGCGGTATAGCCACGGGATGTAAATAACTCCAGTACTTGCGAGGCACTGGCCTCAGCCCAATGATCTGAATCGGCTTTTTTTTCTACCGTGTCATCAAGTGATACTTTATATACGTTATCAACATCCCAGGTTTGCTTTGTGTCGCACCATGAACATCCCACAGGGCAACCTTGCAGGCGTAAAAAAATAGACGGCGTACCAGTAAAACTCGCTTCACCTTGAATGGTTTCAAACACTTCATTAATTTTGTACAAAAGAAATCTCACTTACAACCTGACGGCAAAATTGTTACTATTAGAAATCACAAAGCATGGTGCAAAAATTGTCATTTATGCCTTGGCCGTGTAGTATATCGCGCCCTGATATAAACCTCTATCAAAACTAAAGAGCAAACCACGTATGACGCAAAAAGTAGTTGTTATTTATTCCGGCGGTATGGACTCATTTACTGTATTAAATAAAGCCCTGCAGCAAGGCCATGATGTTTATGCCCTCTCGTTTGATTATGGTCAGCGTCATGTTAAAGAACTTAAAGTCGCCGCCAGCGTATGTGAAAAGCTAAATGTACCGCACAAAATTGTTGATATATCGGCAATTAATCAGCTTATTGGTGGTTCGTCGTTAACAGACGATATTGATGTGCCAGAAGGCCATTACGAAGAAGAAAGCATGAAAAGCACCATTGTGCCTAATCGCAACATGATTTTACTTTCTTTAGCGGTAGGTTATGCGGTGTCGCTTAAAGCAAGCAAAGTATATTACGGTGCGCATTCGGGCGATCATGCTATTTACCCAGATTGCCGCCCTGAGTTTGTTAAAAAGATGGATGATGTGTGTCGTATTGCTAATTACGATGCGGTAGAAATTTTTAGCCCGTATTTAAATAATACTAAAATCGATATTTTAACCGATGGTATTAAAATGGGATTAGACTACAGCCAAACATGGACCTGTTATAACGGTCGTGATAAGGCCTGTGGCAAATGTGGCGCTTGCCAAGAACGTTTAGAAGCCTTTGAGCTGAACAACGTAACCGACCCGCTTGAATACGAGTAAAGTTTAAAATAAGCACACTATAAGGCTACCAAGGGTAGCCTTTTTTAGTATGAAAAAACATTAAAGCCAGCGTTTTACCCGCGATTTGTAATCCTCAAATTGCTCACCAAATAACTGATGTAACGCCCGCTCTTCGGGAATGATTTGAAACAGCGTTAAATAACCAACGTAGCCCACAATACCTAAAAAAGCCCAAATAGAGCTTAGCCACACGCCCCACCCCGCCAGTATAAAAGCAAAGCCTAAATACATAGGGTTACGTGAGAGTTTATATACCCCTGAGGTAACTAAGCTTGTTGCTTGCTCAGGTTTATTTGGTAGTACCGTGGTTTTGGCTAAACGAAAACTGACGACCCCAGCAATACAAAAGAAACAACCTATGCCGACTAATCCTAATGCTAGGTAAGTTATGAAGGCGGTAAAGTCTATTACTGTGTAATGCGCAATCAGTGCCATAAGAGCAGCGAAAAATACCACAACGACAACCGGTGGAATTTTATTATTTAACATACCTATTCCTTGTATCGATTAAAAAAACTACATGGTTACTATATGGTGGCAGCACAAATAATAACAATGACTTTATAAATACAAATAAAGTTACAATTTATTGCCTTTATCGGCGCTTAATTATGGTTATAATTTAAACTTAAAATAAAATTAAAGGAAGTAATTATGTCTGGCACGACAATGATAGTTCTCATTGTACTAATTTCTGTAGGTTCGGGGGTTATTTACGATATGTATAAAAAGCACCTTGAATTTAAACATAAAGTTCAAGACAACAATCAAGATGCTCATAAGCAACTAGCAGAAGTAACCGCGCAAGTGACTGAACTCAAACAGCGAGTACAAACACTTGAAGCCATTGTTACCGACTCAAGCTATAGCGTAAAACAAGAAATAAACAAACTATAGCCGTCCCTTAGTTATAAATAATTAGGGTATAAATGTGCATTTTCTGGCTGCTCTATACCATGGGCAGCTAAAAACCCGCCAATGGCTTGTCCACACCCTTGGGGTGCCCTGCCGCTGTCTATTTCAAAGTTTAACTGATTCGCCTCTTGCTTACCCATAGAACATAAACTAACTGAACTTGGTGAACGCATGGCAATGCTTAGCTCCCCGACCTGCTCTGCGTGTACATCTTTACTAAAGCGCGCAAAGCCTTGGTATTTAAAATGCTCACTCACATACTCGTTACTTACAGCAACAAGTGCGGCAATAAAGCTATGTAAAAAGCTGTTGGTTGTTGCATCAGGTACTAAAAATGACAAGGTTTTATTATTAAATTCGCTTAGCTGACAACTATCGCAATGAAGTTTAACCGTATACACCTGCTCGCCGGTGATTATGGCTTGGCAGTTAATTAGCGCAATTTTATTCTCCGCAAACACCAGGCGCTCTATCAGGTCGTTCAATGGAATATTTTTAAACGATGTGCTTTTAACAAGCTCAGGGTTTTGCGCCATAACAGGTAAATCATGATGATTATTAAACGGCGTGCTGGTTGCGCCTTGATGCTGCAGCTGAAAAAGCTCTCTTACTTCATGCTCGCGTGCCACTTTCAATGCTAAAAATGCTGTTTGAATAAGCTCTGAGGTTGGCAAATTTTGCTCTACTGGCCAGCGACGACCAAACAGTAACTTTTTTGCTTTGCTCTCAGCACGATAATTATCTGGACTAAGTACCGCCACTTGCAGATAAATATCACTGTTTTTTTCTGCAGCTAACACACTAAAGTGAGTAGAAAAACTAATGTCGTTAAGCACTTCATTAACGCTGGCTAGCGTATGTTTGTAACGTAAAAAATGCTGGGGAACAATCCAGTTATTATTAGCCAATTGCACTAACGGTGCATACGAAATCGGTTGCTCGTAACTGTGTTGCCACTTTTGCCCATCGCCTAATAATGGCTCAATTTTTATATTTTTATCTGACATATTTAAACCAAATAAATCCGCCTGATGGCAAGATATTAACTATGAAGCACTTTACGTAGTTAATCACAAAAACCGATCACACTGACAGGAGTATTTAGCATTCAAATACTCGTTGATACTCTGTTATAACTTTTTGATAGTAAAGTCTATCTTTATTGAGCATTCGAGTATAATGGTTAAGCAATTGCTGCTGATATTGATGATGTTGTGGATTGTGTTTATCCCACATTTGAGCACCGGTTTGAGTGAGTGTTTGGCTGGCATTTACACTAACGTGTAATACTTCGTAAAAACGTTTGTTTTCAACAATAATTTGCTCGTTTTCGAGCTTTAAATTACAGGCTTTTAAACCTGCACGCACTTTGTAAAGATGCTGAATGGGGCAAATAATAAAACTGAGTTGTTGCAAGCTTTGCGGGTGGTTGGCAATAATTTGTTCAATAAGCTTTAAACATAAATCGCCCCCCACACCAGCAATAACCACCACTTGCTTTGCAGCTGTTGGCAATTTAATTTGCGCAACATCTTCGCAGCGCACTTGCCATGAAGGTAAAGATTTACCTTGCTCAAATTGTTGCAGCGACTGTTCGAGCGCTTCCATTAACGTTGGAATAATATCCACAAAATTTATATGTTTTGCTATACCGCGCTCAAGTAACGCCATCCCTAAAAAGCCATGATCGCAGCAACAATCCCAAACAATATCGTAAGGCTCTGTAATTAATGAATTGATGGCGTTTAAACGTTTACTCAGTTTCATTTAACTCACTATGTTTTTGTTTTGTACACCAATGCTTTTAAGCTTTTATCGCTATCAATTTCAATAAAGCGATCAGTCGGTTCTAGGCGTTTAACAAACTCAATAGCACCTTGAGTATGTTCTTGAATAAGTGCTTTAAAGTCGTTTTCTGAAAGCTCTGGGCTATTAGCGCATAACAACAACTGTGTAGTGTCGTTTAAAAGCTCTGGAAGTCTGCGCAGCACTTTTTGGTAGTCTTTTGTTAATATAAAACTGCCTTTTTGAAAACTGGGTGGATCAACAATAATTAAATCAAACGGTGCGGCTTTTTTTAGCTTACCAAACGACTTTAAAATATCATGCGGTAAAAAACTGACGCCCCTATCAACATTGTTTAATTGATGGTTTTGCTTACCGACTTTTAACACGCCTTTGCTCATATCCATGTTCATCACATGATCGGCACCGCCGTGCATAGCCGCTACCGAAAAACCACAAGTATAAGAAAACAGGTTAAGTACTTTGGCATGTTTACTATTGTCCATGACAAACTCACGGCCTTTTCGCATATCTGGAAAAATACCGGTGTTTTGCTTACTCATTAAATCAACCAAAAAACGCACACCATTTTCGGCTACGCTATGGCGCGCGGGCAATTGCCCGTGAACAAGGGTGTTATGGCTTTGCAGCCCCGCTCGCTGCTGATACACCAATGCAGTAATTAGCTCTGGATGATGTTGTTGTGCCCACTGCCATAACATATCGGTGAGCGTAGTGAGTGTTACCTCATCAATTTCACTGTATGACACCAAAAACAAACTCGGTGGATAAAAGTCTAAGTTAATATGGCTTAGCGCTTCTACGCTGTGGCCGCGACCATGAAATACGCGGCATAATTCGTTATCTGCAAAAGGCGTGTCTGCTAATGCATTAATAAGAGGAGTAAAATCGATTGTCATTTAATTAATCAACTGTTGTTGTAGTTCATGTATTTCGTCGCGTACAGAGGCGGCTTTTTCAAATTCTAAATCACTGGCGTAGGCATGCATTTTGGTTTCAAGCTGCTTAATTTGCGTGGCAATTTCTTTCGCACTAAGAATTTTTTTAGACTCTTTACGAATAAGCTGTAAGTTATCTTGCGGTGAAGCATCTTCACCTACATCCATTACATCGAGTATCTTTTTGATCAGTGCTTTAGGCTCAATACCGTGCTTAACATTATAAGCATGCTGTATATCGCGGCGGCGCTGGGTTTCATCAATGGCTTTGGCCATCGACTTAGTGATTCTATCACCGTATAAAATAGCACGACCATCAAGGTGGCGCGCAGCACGGCCTATGGTTTGAATAAGCGAGCGAGCTGAGCGTAAAAAGCCTTCTTTATCGGCATCTAAAATAGCTACTAATGCCACTTCTGGCATATCTAAACCTTCACGTAGTAAGTTAATGCCTACTAACACATCAAACACACCGGCACGTAAATCACGAATAATTTCGACCCGCTCTACGGTGTCTATGTCAGAGTGTAAATAGCGTACTTTTACATTATGTTCGCTTAAATAATCAGTTAAATCCTCAGCCATGCGTTTGGTCAGTGTTGTTACTAACACGCGCTCGCCTTTTTCAACACTTTTATAAATTTCTGAGAGTAAGTCATCAACCTGATCGCCAACCGGGCGCACTTCTATTAATGGGTCAAGTAAGCCGGTTGGACGAATAACTTGTTCAGCAACCTCGCCATTGCTGCGCTCTAATTCAAAATCACCCGGTGTGGCCGACACATAAATAGTTTGCGGTGCAATGGCTTCAAATTCTTCAAAACGCAGTGGACGGTTATCCATGGCCGAGGGCATTCTAAAGCCATATTCAACGAGGTTTTCTTTACGGCTTCTGTCGCCTTTATACATAGCGCCAATTTGCGAGACAGTTACGTGCGATTCATCAATAATCATTAATGCATCGTCGGGTAAATAATCAAGTAATGTCGGCGGTGGATCGCCAGGTGTGCGCCCCGATAAGTAACGACTGTAGTTTTCAATGCCTGAGCAATAACCAAGTTCGGTCATCATTTCTATGTCATATTGGGTACGCTGCGCAATACGTTGCTCTTCAACTAATTTATTAGCGCTGAGTAATTGTGCCCTGCGCTCTTTAAGCTCAACTTTTATTTTTTCGATGGCTTCGAGTATTTTTTCTCGTGGCGTTACATAGTGAGTTTTAGGGTAAATAGTTGCACGCACTATGTGTTTTTCAACAGCACCAGTGAGGGGGTCAAAAATACTTAGGCGTTCAACTTCATCATCAAACATTTCTACACGTACTGCATAGGTATCTGATTCAGCGGGAAATATATCCACCACTTCGCCGCGAACACGATATGTACCACGACTAAAATCAATATCGTTACGGGTGTATTGCAGCTCTGCAAGGCGGCGCAGCATATCGCGCTGGTCGACTTTTTCGCCCACTTTTAAAAGCAGCATCATTTTCATGTATGAATCAGGATCGCCCAGACCATAAATCGCCGATACCGACGCAACGATTATGGTATCGCGACGCTCTAACAGCGCTTTAGTGGCGCTGAGCCGCATTTGCTCAATGTGTTCATTGATGGATGCATCTTTTTCAATAAAGGTGTCGCTGGCTACCACGTAGGCTTCTGGTTGGTAGTAATCGTAGTAAGATACAAAGTACTCAACCGCATTATGCGGGAAAAATTCTTTCATCTCGCCGTATAATTGCGCCGCTAAGGTTTTATTGTGCGCCATAATTATAGTGGGGCGATTTAAATCACTAATGATGTTAGCCATCGTGAAGGTTTTTCCCGTCCCTGTTGCGCCCAATAAGGTTTGATGAGCAAGCCCTGCTTCTAAACCTTCGCACAACTGAGCGATAGCGGTAGGCTGATCCCCAGCGGGTTTAAATTTTGATTCTAACTGAAAATGATCGCTCAATGACTACACTCCTGTAATGCTTGACTGCTTAACGCTTCAATTTCTTTCATAAACCACTTATAGGCTACAAGGGCTGTGAATAAATTACCAATGGCCGCGCCAATAAACAAGCCGATTAAACCTGCCAGTTCATTCCCGATATACGCAAAGGGAACATAAAAAATAAATAACCGAATGACGCTCAAAACTAAGGCGTTCATGGGTTTGTGTAAAGCGTTAAACGAGGAGTTGGATAAAATGATCACTCCTTGCAAGCCATAACTTAATGGGATGGTATAAATAAACAGTTTTATGACATCAACAACGGCTTGCTCTTTACCAAATATTTCACTGATGACGCCTGAGAACATAATTAATAAAATATAAATAACAAACTGCCATAACATCACAAATTTTAAGGTTCCTAGGTAGGCATCCTTTACGCGAGAAAAATGACTGGCTCCAAAGTTTTGACTAATAAAAGGTGGCAAAGTCATCGATAATGCTAATACCACCAAACTCGCTATTGATTCTATTCGACTCCCTACTCCAAAAGCAGCCACAGCCTCTGGACCATGATGTGCAACCAATGCCGTCATTACTGCCATAGCAACCGGTGTTAGCATGTTAGCACCTGCTGCGGGTAAGCCTATTTTTAATATTTTACGAATTGCTCCAATAACCGTTTGCGACCCTGCTTTTAAACTCAATAAGCGCTTTTTAGCAATTAATAAGTATAAAATAATTGCCACAGCAACTGCCCATGCTATAACACTGGCGATGGCGGCTCCTTTAATGCCAAACGCAGGAATGGGGCCAAAACCAAAAATAAGTACAGGATCGAGTACCGCATTGATAAGCCCCGCTCCACCCATAATAATACTCGGTGTTTTAGTATCGCCACTGGCACGCAGTACAGAATTACCAATCATCGGGGTAATTAAAAATACACTGCCTAAAAACCAAATACTGATATATTCATGAATGAGCGGTAATACTTGCTCCCCAGCTCCGAGTAAAGTAAAAATAGGATCAATTAATAAATAGCCACACGTAGATAAAACCAACACTAATACCACCGCAATCAACAACGATATACTGGCATCAAAACGCGCTTCTTCAATATTGTTACTGCCTAATGCTTTTGCTATTACCGCTGAGGTACCTATGCCTAAACCAATCGCTAAACTAATAACGGTAAAAGTGACGGGAAATGTAAAGCTCACTGCAGCAAGCGGCTCAGTACCCAATAAGCTAATGAAAAAAGTATCAACTATGTTGAACATCATTAGGGTGATCATCCCAAAGATCATCGGAATGGTCATTGTCTTTAATGTAGGCAAGATTGGGGCGGTGAGTAAATCAGGGCGAGTATGTGATTGAGAATGTGCGCGCATAAAATAAATAAGCCTCTTTTACTGAACGGCATATTTTAAAGCATCCGAGCTGTTCAAGCCATGCTTTATTAAATCTAAACAATTAATTAAACGTTTAATCTACAAACTGTTATTTTTATGCCTTTGTAAACAAATTTTGCGCTAACACACTAAAAACCAAATAAAATACATTTATGTAACTTTTGCAACATTTATTTTTTAGGTTTTGTTGATTTATCACACAGTCAGAGACTGTGTTTTATCGTCACGAAAAATTTTATTTATCGATTAAGTGAGTAACTTAGCTGAATCGTAAGCTATTGTTTTTAAATGTATAAAAAAAAAGCTTTTAAATACTTGAAATCGTTGTAGCGCCCTACAATGCTGGGGGTGCTGATGTTCTTAAAGTTTCATAAACAGAGTTATCCACAGAAACCGTGGATAACTCAATCAACCCCACGTTTATAAAGGGCTACAACCGAGTGCTAAATTGTCTGATCATTTGGTTTTTTCCGTTACCAATATGCAAACAGCATAGTATGCCCCTGTTATGTGTATGAAGGCGATATTTTCTTAGACTAATATCAGTGAGTAACACACTCAAACAGGTAGCTAACTCATTGATTGTTTTATTTTTGTACAAAGCATTGCTGCTGCAGTCAAAATTTATATTATGTTTTAGCGCTAGTTTTAGTTTACGTAACTAATACGCATTTAGTTCAACCGTTTTAACGTACCAAAAATAAAAAGGAGCCATTTATTTTAAATAAGTTAATTATCGCTTTATAAAAATACAGGAAATAGAACGCGTTTTTGCTATTAAAAGCCGTTTTCTTAAATTTTACTCATCACTTTATTAGCTCAAATTACAAACTTCATGCAAATATTACCCTGTTTTTATAAAACAATATCACTGCGCTTTACTTAAATAGTGTTACAAAACGCGCAGATTGCACATAAAAACAACGAATAGACCTCTTTTTTGAATTTATGATCTTTTATATGTTGACACTTTGCTATGCGGTCATTAATATTTCGCCCCGTTGAAAGGCAAGACGCTTCCCCCTTAGCTCAGTTGGTTAGAGCGACGGACTGTTAATCCGCAGGTCCCCCGTTCGAGTCGGGGAGGGGGAGCCAAGTTTTTCAGCCATAAACGATTCCCCCTTAGCTCAGTTGGTTAGAGCGACGGACTGTTAATCCGCAGGTCCCCCGTTCGAGTCGGGGAGGGGGAGCCAAGTTTATGTTTATGATGTAGTTCCCCCTTAGCTCAGTTGGTTAGAGCGACGGACTGTTAATCCGCAGGTCCCCCGTTCGAGTCGGGGAGGGGGAGCCAAGTCATAAAAAGTATATTTTAGTTCCCCCTTAGCTCAGTTGGTTAGAGCGACGGACTGTTAATCCGCAGGTCCCCCGTTCGAGTCGGGGAGGGGGAGCCATTTTACTACAATCACATAGACATACCCTCCAATTTGCTCTACCATTCTTCTTTTAAAATAAAAACTTTTTTTGCTTAAAAAACTAACCATTTGATAACTATTGATATCGAGCTATAATTAGTTTAATAATCATGAGGTTGTGTCCTCCCCCATTTGACATAAAAAGATTAAATAATGGCAGCTTTCAAAAAACTTATTCTTATACAACTGTTAGCTTGGCTGGTACTTGTGTCCGCTGGTAGTTATTTTATTAGCCAAAATTTTGATAATGCCATCGGCAATGCTCAAAAAAATGCACAAGCGACCGTTGAGCAATACATTAAAAATCTCTCTGCGACAGATATATCAGCAGAAAATCTTAAAAACACGCTTGCAACTAGTGAAACCTTTTCAAATTTTGTTTTACGTGACTATCAAGGCGTTGAAGTATTTTCGGTTAACAATGCAGTGCAATTACCTTTTATTGCTGAGCTTATTCAATCTAGTAGCAACTCAGTACGTCCTCAGTACGCCACAAATAATAACGCCGATATAAAAATTGAATTTAAATTAAACATTACTCACTTGGGTGAGCAGTTTCAAACCGCGTTTTTTGTTATTTTAATTGTTAGCACCCTACTCGCCCTAATACCTATTATATTGATGAAAACCATTGTTAAGCACATTAACGACAATATATGTACGGACGTTGCTGATGTTATTGATGTATATATCAATCAAAACCAACTAGGTGATGATTTTGCAACTAAAATTGATTCACCTGAGTTAGCTAAGTTGGGGAAAAGTTTAATTCCTAGCTTTAATCGTTTATCGCACTTTTTAAAAAGCAAAAACGACAATATAAAAAATGCAGCCCACGATATTAAACGTGAAGCCTACAAAGACGGCGTTACTGAATTAGGTAATCGCAATATGTTTGTTGATTACTACGAAAAAAATATAGAAAACACCGAAATAAGTACATTTGGCTCTTTAGCACTTGTCCGCTGTAGTGAGTTACAGTCAATTAATCAAAGTCGAGGCTATCAAAAAGGTGATGAGTACATTAAGTCGGTTGCAGATATCATAGTAAATATCAGTGGTACCTATTCCGGCAGTCAAGTTTTTAGAGTAAACAGCTCTGACTTTATAATTATATTGCCGAATACCCCGTTAAAAGAAGCTGAAAAATTTGGTGAAAACTTACAATCTCGCTTTACTCAATATATGCAAAACCAAGAACTTAGCTCGGTTGCAAACACAGGTATTGTGGGTTACGAAAAAGCCAAACCTTTAGGTGAGTTGCTCTCTATCGTTGATAACGCAATGAGTATGGCGCAATCTAAGCAAGCTAATGCGTGGCATGTGCAGCGCGATACTGATCTTGTTAATAATGTGAGCGCAGGGTTTGGTAATCAAAACTGGCGTAAAGTGATTAACGAAGTGATCGAGTCTAAAAGCGTCCATTTAGTGATCCAAAATATTATGCCATTAGGTAAAAGCATTAAAGCCTATGCTGAAATTCAAGCCCGCTTCAAAACAGAAGAAAATCAAGCTTTGCCTACCGCTTCATTTTTAGCAATGGCTGAAAAGCTCGATATGGCAATAGAAATTGATAAGTTAATTATAGAATCGTCATTAGAAAGAATAAAATCGAGTAATTTATCTGAAAAATACTTTGGCTTAAATATTACCCCTTCAAGTGCGCACAGTGACCAATTTATGATTTGGTTAGAGCGTCGTTTGCTTAAAGATACCCATATTGCTTCTAAGTTAATTTTTGAGGTGAGTGAATTTGGTCTGCAACAAAACATTAAAGCAAGCAAACGTTTTATTGATATGGTGCATCGCGTTGGAGCCAGAATTACTGTTGAACGCTTTGGTGTAGGACTCACATCATTTAAGTTTTTCAGAGATTTAAAACCAGACTTTATTAAAATGGATGCAAGTTATACCCGAGGCTTAGAGGATGATAAAAATAATCAGTACTTTATGCGTTTAATGGTCGACCTTGCTCACCGAATTGGTGTCAGTGTTTTTGCTGAGGGCGTTGAAAGCCAAGAAGAAAAACACATTGTAGAAACGTTATGCCTAGATGGTGTTCAAGGTTACTACATTGAAAAGCCCAAAGACATCTAACGCCTCTACTCCAATTAACGTAAAAAAGAGCATGTATGCTCTTTTTTACGTTCTAAAGTGTGCTTTTATGAATTTTCAGCCGTTAAAATGCTGACAGTTTTTTAATTGCAATGTCCCTTGATTTTAACCCTTTACAATTAGCCCATTATTTAACGTTGTTTATTTAACTGATAATCACTCAACGTGTTGTTAATCACAGTAGAAAAAAGGATAATACACGGGATTTTATTAGCGTGAGGCACACATGACAGAATACGTCTTGTTATTAATTGGAACAGTGTTAGTCAACAACTTTGTATTAGTACAATTTTTAGGCCTTTGCCCGTTTATGGGTGTGTCTGGGAAACTTGACACAGCCATAGGTATGTCTTTGGCAACTACCTTTGTGCTAACGCTTGCCTCTGTGACAAGCTATTTAGTAAATGAGTATATTTTATTACCATTGGATATTACCTATCTGAAAACAATGAGCTTTATTTTAGTGATAGCTGTTGTTGTACAATTTACTGAAATGGTTGTCAGAAAAACCAGTCCAACGCTTTACCGGTTACTGGGAATATTTTTACCTTTAATAACCACTAACTGTGCGGTATTGGGTGTTGCTTTATTAAATATCAAAGAAGATCACACGTTTTTACAATCGGCCGTTTATGGCTTTGGTGCTGCGGTGGGTTTTTCATTAGTATTGGTTTTATTTGCTGCATTGCGCGAACGTTTAGCCGCAGCAGACGTACCAACCCCATTTAAAGGTGCCTCAATCGCAATGATAACGGCAGGTTTAATGTCAATGGCCTTCATGGGTTTTACTGGATTAGTGAAGTTTTAATATGACCTTGTTGTACGCTTTAATAGCGCTGGGTTTGCTGGCGTTAATTTTCGGATTAATTTTAGGGTTTGCAGCAGTACGCTTTCGAGTTGAAGGTAATCCTGTTGTAGAACAAATCGACACCATTTTACCGCAAACACAATGCGGCCAATGTGGTTACCCGGGCTGTCGTCCTTATGCAGAAGCCATTGCCAATGGCGATGAAATAAATAAATGCCCTCCAGGTGGTGAAGCGACCGTTAAAAAGCTAGCTGATTTAATGGGGGTTGAGGCTAAACCCCTCGCTGGCGGCGAACAAGCAGATCCGGTTAAAACAGTGGCGTATATCCGCGAAGATGAATGTATTGGCTGTACTAAATGTATTCAAGCCTGCCCTGTTGATGCCATTGTGGGTGCAACACGTCAAATGCATACCGTTCTAATTGACGAATGCACTGGCTGCGATTTATGCGTTGAACCTTGTCCGGTCGATTGTATTGACATGCTACCTGTTGCACCAACAAAACAAACCTGGAAATGGCAATTAGACGCTATTCCTGTTACCCAAATAGATTAGAGGTTTGAGTGGAAAAGTTACTTGAACAAATAAAAAAAGGCACCGTTTGGGCATTTCCTGGCGGCGTACATCCTCCTCAGCAGAAATCATTATCTAATAGTGCGCCTATAGCCAGACTCCCTTTGCCTGAAAAACTTGTTCTGCCTTTAAAGCAGCACATTGGCGCTAGTGGTAAATTAATAGTTGAAAAAAACCAGCACGTGTTAAAAGGCCAAGCGTTAACAAAGCCATCAGCTAATTGGTCGGTGCCAATACATGCACCTACATCAGGTACTATTATTGATATTACGCCTATGCCATCAGCGCATCCTTCGGCATTACCTGAATTAAGCATTATTATTGAACCCGATGGCAACGATACCTGGTGTGAATTATCGCCTTTAGCAAACCCAGCCACTGCATCACACGATGAACTGGTTGATGTTATTCATAATGCGGGGATCTCTGGCATGGGCGGCGCAGGCTTCCCAACCTATGTAAAAGCTGATATTAAGCAGCCGATTGAGTTTTTAATCGTGAACGCGGTTGAGTGTGAGCCTTACATCACGGCTGACGATACCTTAATGCGTGAGCACGCCGCTGAAATAGTCAAAGGTATTGAGCTAATGCAGCAGTTACTCAATCCGACGCTGTGTATTATTGGCATTGAAGACAATAAGCCCGAGGCTATCACAGCCATGACAGAAGCGGCGAAGCATAACGAGCATATCTTAATACAAACCGTGCCTACTGTTTACCCTTCTGGCGGTGAAAAACAGCTGATAAAACTGCTCACTAACCGTGAAGTACCAAACGGCGGTATCCCTGCTGATATCGGCATTTTAGTACATAACACCGGCACTTTATTTGCGATTCAGCAAGCTGTATACGAAGGTAAACCGTTAATTGAACGTGTCGTTACCGTTACCGGCAATACTATACATAATCCTGGCAATGTATGGGCGTTATTAGGTACTGAAATTAAGCACTTACTTGATTGCCAAGGTTTTTCACCGGTGCCACAACAACGCGTGGTCATGGGCGGCCCTATGATGGGCTTTACCTTACCCACAGTTCGTATTGGCGTTGTTAAAACAACAAACTGCATACTTGCCCCAGATCATAAAGAATTAGCAGAGCCTGGCCCAGAAAAAGCCTGTATTCGCTGCAGTGCCTGTGCCGATGCCTGCCCTGCCTCGTTATTGCCACAACAATTACAATGGTTTGCTAAATCAAAAGAATACGACAAACTCCAAGAACATAACTTATTTGACTGTATTGAATGTGGTGCCTGTGCCTATGTATGCCCTAGTGAAATACCACTTGTTCAGTATTACCGCGTTGCAAAAGTTGAAATTAAAGAGCAAATTGCCGAGAAGATAAAATCAGATCGCGCTAAAGAGCGCTTTGATGCACGTAAAGCGCGTTTAGAGCAAGAACAAGCTGAGCGAAAAAATCGCCACAAACGTAAACCTGCCCCTAAATCGACCGAAGAGCAGCAAAAAGTAGCCGATGCCCTTGCTCGCGTTAAAGATAAAACCAGCGATGGTGACAATAAATCAGCTGTAGCAGCGGCAATTGCGCGTGCTAAAGCTAAAAAGCAAGGTGGCGAACTCGAGCCAGATAACAGTGAAGTTGCAAAAGAGCGCGCAGCACGTAAAGAGCAAGCTCGCCTTTATAAAGAGCAAAAAGCACAAAATAATGGTGATGACGAAGCTGTAGATGACAAAAAGTCAGCAGTTGCAGCCGCTATTGCCCGCGCTAAAGCCAAAAAGGCAGCACAAGCTAATGAGCAAACAGCAAGCGATGACACTGCAAGTGAATCTCCAGCTGCTGCAGATGATAAAAAAGCCGCCGTCGCTGCAGCCATTGCCCGTGCTAAAGCCAAAAAAGCAGCACAAGCTAATGAGGAAACAGCAAGCGATGACACTGCAAGTGAATCTCCAGTTGCTGCCGATGATAAAAAAGCTGCCGTCGCTGCCGCTATTGCCCGCGCTAAAGCCAAAAAGGCAGCACAAGCTAATGAGCAAACAGCAAGCGATGACACTGCAAGTGAATCTCCAGCTGCTGCAGATGATAAAAAAGCTGCCGTCGCTGCCGCCATTGCCCGTGCTAAAGCCAAAAAAGCAGCGCACGCTAATGAGCAAGCGCCAAATGATGACGCAATAAGTGAATCACCTGTCGCCGCCGATGATAAAAAAGCCGCCGTGGCTGCCGCTATTGCCCGCGCTAAAGCCAAAAAAGCAGCACAAGCTAATGAGCAAGCAGCAGCTGATAACACAGCAAGTGAATCACCTGTCGCTGCCGATGATAAAAAAGCTGCGGTAGCTGCTGCTATTGCCCGTGCTAAAGCTAAGAAAGCAGCGCAAGCTAATGCATTAGCACAACAGAATGAAAATGCTGAGCCACAAGGCAACGATGAATCTTCAGAAAATTCACAGCAAACAGCTCAAGAAAAAAAGAAAGCCGCCGTAGCCGCCGCCATTGCCCGTGCTAAAGCTAAAAAGCAACAAAAAGAAGGAAACGATCAGTCATGAAACTAACCATGGCCAGTTCACCCCACAATCATAGTCACAAGTCTGTGACACGGTTAATGCTAACTGTGATTGCGGCCTGTATTCCTGGTGTTATTGCACAAGTTGTATTTTTTGGTACCGGTGTACTTATCCAATTATTATTAGCGTTAGTGTGTGTAAGCGCATTTGAAGCAGCCATTATGCTAATGCGTAAGCGCCCTATTTGGCCTTCATTAAGCGATGGCAGCGCATGGCTAACCGGCGTGCTATTAGCGATTAGTATTCCACCTTTAGCGCCGTGGTGGGTTATTGTTATAGGGTGTTTGTTTGCCATTGTTATTGTTAAGCAACTTTATGGTGGTTTAGGCTTTAATTTATTTAACCCTGCAATGGCAGCCTATGTACTTTTATTAGTGTCGTTCCCTGTGCAAATGACGGCCTGGTTACCGGTTACAGAGTTACTCAATACGGGCATTACTTTTAGCCAGCAGCTTAGTCTAATATTTAGTGACTTTACAACTCTTGGATATAGCTTAGATCAGCTCAGAGTGGGTATTGATGGCAGCACGATGGCCACCCCTCTTGATACGTTAAAAACAGATATTGCTCATAGCCTTACCGTCACTGAAAGTATGCAAAAACCGGTATTTAATGAATGGGTTGGCCTAGGTTGGGGATGGGTTAATTTAGCCTTCTTACTCGGTGGCCTTTATTTATTAAAAACAAAAGTGATTAACTGGCATATACCAGTGAGTTTTATTGCCAGTTTAAGCCTATGCGCTGCAATTGGTTATATTGCCTCGCCAGGCACTGAGCCGGGTCTGGTGTTTCACTTATTTAGTGGTGCGACTATGCTCGGAGCCTTTTTTATTGCCACCGATCCTGTATCAGCTGCAACCACTAATCGAGGCCGCCTTATTTATGGTGCCGCGATTGGTTTAATTGTGTATTTAATTCGTACATTTGGTGGCTTTCCGGATGCGGTTGCATTTGCCATATTACTGATCAATATTGCAGTACCGCTTATTGATTACTACACACAACCAAGAACCTATGGCCATGGAGCAGTAAAATGATTATTTCTTCAATGGTAAAAAATGGCGCAATATTATGCGGCTTCGCACTCCTTACAACAGGATTAGTGGCCACAATAAACTCGTTAACGGCCAATAAAATTGCAGAGCAAGAGCAACTGCAATTAACTAATCAGTTACAAGAAGTATTACCGCACAGTAAGTACACTAATGAACTTTCTCAAGATTGTGTGATCATATCAGACCCTTTACTGGGGCCATACGACAACCAAGTAATTTACCGTGCACGTAAAGATGACGAGCCCGTTGCATTAGTCATTCGTCATGTCACTCCTAGCGGCTACAGTGGCGATATAAACTTACTTAGCGCGGTATATCGCGATGGCAGCGTTGCTGGTGTAAGGGTTACTAAGCATGAAGAAACCCCTGGTTTGGGCGATAAAGTCGAAATTAAAAAGTCAGACTGGATCACCTCATTTAATTCAAAAACAGTACAAAGCGAAAGTGACGCGCGTTGGGCCGTTAAAAAAGATGGCGGTCAGTTTGATCAATTTACTGGCGCAACCATTACGCCTCGCGCCGTTGTTGGCTCAGTTAAAAATGCGGTAGTGTATGCACAAAATAACTTTGATGATCTTTTTGCAGCAGCGAATGCTTGCCCTGAGGTAACACCATGAGTGAATTAAAAACCCTTTACAAAGAAGGCTTATGGGGAAATAACCCCGCCTTAGTACAGTTATTAGGTTTATGTCCTTTACTTGCTGTTACCTCCACGATTACTAATGCGCTAGGTTTAGGCTTAGCAACCTTGTTAGTTTTAGTGGGCTCTAATATTACCGTATCATTTGTGCGCAATTGGGTGCCTAAAGATATCAGAATACCGGTTTTTGTAATGATCATTGCCGGTTTTGTGACGATTGTGCAGCTGTTAATGAACGCCTACACTTTTGGCCTTTATCAATCTTTAGGGATTTTCATTCCGTTGATTGTGACTAACTGCGCCATTATTGGTCGTGCTGAAGCATTTGCCTCTAAAAATCCAGTGCATTTATCTGCCTTTGATGGCTTGATGATGGGCTTAGGCTTTATGCTGGTACTAGTTGTACTTGGCGCTATGCGAGAGCTGATTGGCCAAGGCACCTTATTCGATGGCGCCGATTTATTACTCGGTCCTTGGGCTTCAGCTTTACGCATCGAAGTATTTAGCTTTGATAGCCAGTTTTTACTGGCCATTTTACCACCAGGCGCATTCTTAGGGCTTGGGCTGCTGATCGCCGCTAAAAACGTCATTGATGCACAAATAAAATCAAAACAAGTAACGCCGCCAGAAGCTGAAAAAGGCCCACGTGCACGTGTTACTAGCTTAACTTAAGGGGAAAACGCATTAACTGAATAAAGCTAATGCGTTTTAAGTTACATGAATAAAGAAAAACGTCACCAAATACTCACGCGCTTACGCGACGACAACCCACATCCTGAAACGGAGCTTGAATACTCAAGCCCGTTTGAGTTACTAGTTGCCGTTACGCTCTCTGCACAAGCCACCGATGTTGGGGTAAATAAAGCCACCCGAAAACTCTTTCCAGTGGCAAACACACCGCAAGCTATTTTAGATATTGGCCACGACACACTGCGTGATTATATAAAAACCATCGGGTTGTTTAATTCCAAAGCTGCGAACGTATACAAAATGTGCCAAATATTGGTAGATCAGCATAACGGTGAAGTGCCAGAGAATCGTGAAGCCCTAGAAGCCCTTCCTGGCGTTGGCCGTAAAACTGCTAACGTAGTATTAAATACAGCCTTCGGCTGGCCGACTATCGCGGTAGACACGCATATTTTTCGTGTATCTAACCGTACCAAGCTTGCCATGGGTAAAGACGTGGTAGCGGTTGAGCAAAAGCTCGAAAAAGTGATCCCCAAAGAATTTAAAGTAGACGTGCACCACTGGCTCATTTTACATGGACGTTATACCTGTGTGGCGCGAAAGCCAAAGTGTGGCAGCTGTATTATTGAAGATTTATGTGAGTTTAAAGATAAGACTGAATAGCTCCCACCTGTTAAGATACGAAAGCGTACCTTAGCTTTGGCTTACCCAGTGTCATGTTGCGACATCGCTGGCTTAAGTTGTGTCGATTTCCACCCAAAAAAGAACAGATAGGTAGCAAACTGATCTTTTAAATAAATTAACCACAAGATGTGCTTAGTAACTGTCTTCAGTAAATTAATGTTACATCTATATTCTTGCAGGGGGTTATGAAGCAACCCCACTCTTGAACGATAAAAAAGCTAAATGTGCTGCCTTACCTGAACTGTAATTATCTAGATGACTCATCTTGTAACCTGCGTACAATAAACCTTCAAAAAAATAAAAACCCCAATCAACACAGAAGTGCTTACTTAATAACCCCTCATCTTTCGCAAGTTTTATCAATTCTCGTATCTCGTTATCTTGCTGTTGTATACGAACTTGAAGCTTTTCACTTTTCTGAAACATCTTCTCGAATTTTTGCAAAAAAGCGAATTCCTCGTATAACGGCAAAGTATTTTCGAATACAAGCCTAATAGCATCCAATGAGTCTTTAGCTTTATTTTCAACGGACATATTTACTTCATCAAAGCGGTCTAAACAATATAACGCAATCTCTTCTTGAAGCGCTTCCTTATGCTTAAATTGGCGGTACACCGTTGCTCTACCAACTTCAGCCCTTTTAGCCACGTCAACTAGCGTTGAGTCCTCGTTTTGAATAAACAGTTTTAACCCCGATTGAATAATTTTTTTTCTCGAATTATTTGTTCTTGCATCCATTTTATGAGACAGCCTTGTATCATCTATTAAGTTCCATTATGATACATCAATGTCTCAAAAGTTAAAAATGAATTCTGTGGAGCAAGAGAGTGAATAGACTAATCGGTATTGACTTTGCAAGAGCGTTAGCGCTCTTTGGTATGGTTATTGTCAACTTTAAGTTAGCCATGAACGCCGATATTGGCACACCACAATTAATAGAGTTTGCGGCTCTATTCGAAGGTCGGGCTTCGGCTTTGTTTGTTATATTAGCGGGTATAGGTATTGCGTTTTTAACTAAAAAATGTGTTACCAGTGAATCACTTGAACACATCAAGCAAGTAAGAACCTCTTTGATAAAAAGGTCTGTTTTACTACTTTTGATTGGCTTGGCTTTTACACCTATTTGGGAAGCCGACATCTTGAAATTCTATGCATTCTATTTTTTGATAGCTGCATTATTATTTACTCTTAGCAGCAAGAAACTGCTCAGTGCATCTATCGGTTTTGTTTTTGCATTTCCATTAATGTGGCTATTCTTTGATTACGAAAAAGGATGGGATTGGCTTGAGCTTAGTTATTCTGGTTTTTGGACAAATGAAGGAGTGATTAGACACCTTTTCTTTAATGGTTATCACCCAGTTTTACCATGGTGTGGTTTCTTGTTATTTGGCATATGGTTGGGTAAACAAGATTTATCCAATGCTAATGTAAGGAAGTCTTTGTTTACATGGTCTTTAAGTATTTTACTTATTGTAGAAGCAAGCTTCTATATGCTGAGAATGTGGGCAGGAGATGACCCGTCTATTGGCATGTCAAAAGATGAAATTGAGTTTTTGTTAACCACGTCAATAATACCGCCGTTGCCACAATATATGTTTTCAGCTGCAAGCTCTGCCGTTCTTGTTTTGCTGGTTTCTCTAAAACTAGCAAGTGTATTTCCTACCAACCGGTTAATTGAGTGGCTAAGCAAAACTGGGCAGTTAACGTTAACTCTGTATGTAGCACATGTCATTATTGGCATGGGAATTCTTGAGGCAACTGGCTTACTCGTTAATCAAACCATAGACTTGTCAATATTTTCCGCATTGGTCTTTTGCATAATTAGCATAATTTTCAGTGTGTTTTGGCTCAAGTATTTTAAACACGGGCCTTTAGAATGGATTTTTAAAAAATGCACTTAGTAGGCCAAAACATTGTTCTAAAAAACTAAAACTATTGAGACTATTAGCCGTTTAATTAGGGTAAATAATGCTATGTCGATAGTAACAGTCAGGAAGTTAATAAAAGCATCCTATAGGTATTACCTTTTGCATCTACTTTTATTATCTTTCGGCTGGCCGACTCAAACCTTGATAAGTTTGCTATGGGTAAGAACGTTGTTGAAGTAGAAAAGAAGCTCGAAAAAGTAGTGCCTAAAGAGTTTAAAGATAAAGCAGAATAGATCCGTAAATAAAAAACGTTCATTTAGCACGATTGTTAATACTAAACCTCAATTATCAGGCTTATAAGAATAAGCTCAATGATTAATTCGTATTCCAGTGTTACTTTTTTGTTTATTCAAAGTAGGTGTCTAACTTTGGCACCTTTCATTTTTCATACCTTGTAAATCAATTCAAATAAAATCTGTTTATTCGTGATTTGCCGTAATTATTGGAACATTTTCAAAGTATTAATTTCACAAGCGTCAATCCTTTAGTTATGCTGTTGAGCATTATGAAATTTTATTACGAGAATTCCTATGCTACCAATACTTCGTATCTTGTTAATTGAGCAAGATCCAGTCACCTTACAAGAGCTTTCAACGAATCTGTCGAAGACCATTGTCAATTTTGAGCGAGATGATATTCATATCGATATTATTGAGCGTCTTGAGCTAAAACAAGCGTTGGACATTGTAGAGGAAGATGGTGATATTCAGGCTGTAGTGCTTAGCTGGGATTTGCAAAATAAGGTTGGCGAACGCACTTATAGTCGCTTTATCGAGCAGTTAAAAGGGATCCGCCTTGAGCTGCCTGTTTATGTTATTGGCGATGATACGAAGGGGCTAGAAATCGTTAATGAGTCGGAGGAGATTGAGTCTTTCTTTTTTAAAGATGAGGTAATTTCTGATCCTGAAGCAATTTTAGGCTATATGATCAACGATTTCGATGACCGCTCAGAGACCCCATTTTGGACTGCGTACCGCCGCTATGTTGGCGAAGCAAACGATTCTTGGCATACACCAGGTCACAGTGGCGGCTCGAGCTTTAGAAATTCTCCTTATATTAAAGATTTTTATCAGTTTTATGGTCGTAATGTGTTTGTGGGCGATCTGTCGGTTTCTGTTGATTCGTTAGGATCATTATCAGATAGCACTAATACCATTGGCCGTGCGCAAGAGTCAGCAGCGGCGACGTTTGAAGTCAAGCATACCTATTTCGTTACCAATGGGTCGTCTACCTCAAATAAAATCATCTTGCAGACATTGCTGCGTAAGGGCGATAAAGTGATCATCGACCGCAATTGTCATAAATCTGTGCACTATGGCATTTTGCAATCAGCGAGTTTACCTGTTTATTTGTCGAGTATTTTAAATCCTAAATATGGCATTTTTGCGCCGCCGTCGTTGGCCGATATAAAACAAGCGATAGAACAAAATACCGATGCAAAATTACTGGTTCTTACCGGTTGTACTTACGATGGCCTACTGAGCGATCTGAAACAGGTGGTCGATTTTGCCCATCAACATGGTATTAAAGTATTTATTGACGAGGCATGGTTTGCTTACTCGCTGTTTCATCCAAGCCTACGATACTATTCCGCCATTCATGCTGGCGCTGACTACGTCACTCATTCGGCGCATAAAGTGGTATCGGCGTTTTCTCAAGCATCTTATATTCATGTTAACGACCCTGATTTCGATGCTGATTTCTTTCGTGAGATTTACAGTATTTACGCCAGTACATCGCCAAAATATCAGCTTATCGCGTCGCTTGATGTGTGCCAAAAGCAATTAGAGATGGAAGGCTATAAGTTACTCAATGCTTTGTTGAACCATGTGGAAGAATTTAAACAACAGATGGCTTCACTCAAACAAATTAAAGTACTAGGTAAGCAAGACTTTATGGAAATATTTCCGCACTTCAGTGGTGATAACATGGGTCACGATCCGCTAAAAATTCTCATCGACATAAGCGAATTACCTTATTCGTTAAAGGATATTCATAAATACCTGCTGGATGAAATTGGCCTAGAAATAGAAAAATACACCCACAGTACCATTTTGGTATTACTCACCCTTGGTGGCACGCGCTCAAAAATAATTCGTCTTTACAATGCGCTCAAAAAACTCGACAGCGGTAAAGTCAAGTTGTCAAAGTCGACGCGACGATCTCGCTTGCCTGAGAATCTACCAGCCATAGACCTTGCGTGTATTCCAAGTGATGCTTTTTATGGCGAGCGCGAATCTGTGCCTATCGGTAAAAGTAACAACCGTATTTGTGCCGGTTTAGTTACCCCCTATCCGCCAGGTATTCCGCTTTTGGTGCCTGGCCAGCATATTACTGAGGAACATATAGAGTACCTTAAAGAGCTAGCAGGACAAGGTTTGACGATTCAAGGGAGTTTTGATGGTGAAATCTATGTTCTTAAGGGCAAAGTTAATAAGTAAAGATATACTTTAATACAGTCGAACTCCTCATAACTAAACAGCAATATCACATGATATTGCTGTTTAGTAGAGTAAAAAGCTGATCCTCACACTCCAAAAATAAATGAAGCCAGAATGCAATGATACAATTGAAGAACAAAAAAGCGCTTACACTTCTGCGGATTGCAGCTCTCATTGTTACTCTTACTAGCATATACATTTTTGCCCCTTGGCAGTTTGCTTTATATTACTTTCACCCACTGCCCGCTAATGTTCAAGCACAAACACAAGAGGCTATTGAACAAGGAGTCGATGGCATTATTGTGTATATTCATAAACAAGGACTGCAACCTGAATATTTTACAAATGGTTGGCATAATAGAGAGCACAAAATACCCGCTTACCCTAGTGCACTTTTTAAAATTGGCAGCATTCGAAAGTTATATGATGCAGCAGCTTTAACTAAACTTTCAGCCGCTGGACGTATTGATGTAGATAAAACACTGGCTGATTATCTTCCATCGTTAATTGGACGCATTGAAAACGCAGATAAAATAACACTACGAATGATGGTAAAACACAAAAGTGGCATACCCAATTACACAGACACTGATAATTTCGATTGGTCAATCACCTACCCTGACCCACTTGCATTAGTACTCGATAAACCCGCTGATTTTAGCCCTGATGCTGACTATGGCTATTCTAATACCAATTATTTGTTGCTGCGAAAAATTATGTCTAACGTGCTGGGTTATGATCATAACCAATATATTAAAGATGAAATTTTAACGCCTCTGGGCCTAACGCATACGTTTTCATCTGTACATGAAATCAATTTAGTAGATTTGATGAGTGGTTACTACGTAGGTTATGAGAATGATTTTAAAGCACTCGATCAAGGCTATGTGGCAACCGCACAAGATGTAGGCGACTTTATTTTTGCTTTAAACAAAGGCACTTTTTTCGACGAACAAGAGCAAGCTTTGTATGCATCACTTTATAAGTATGAACACACAGGTTGGGTATTAGGGTATTCAAGCATTGCTCGTTATTATAAAGATATCGATACAGTCGTTGTGCAGTTTATAAATACTAATGGCGATGATACTGTGATGCTCACAGAAATAATTTATAATCGGATTATTGATATTTTAACTGCGCAGCAATAGTATTTAAAACTAGCTGCGTTATAAAAATTTATATGAATTTTAAAGAGGATTTAAATGCGTTTACTACACACCATGTTACGGGTTGCAGATCTAGATAAATCAATTGCGTTTTATACTCAAGTACTTGGTATGAAAGAGTTACGCCGTGCTGATAACGAAGAGTACCGCTATACCCTCGCCTTTGTAGGCTACGGTGATGAAACTGACACAACAGTGCTTGAACTGACCTATAACTGGGATACCGACAGCTATGATTTAGGCAATGCCTATGGTCATATCGCGATTGAGTTTGATGATATCTATAAAGCCTGTGCTGATATCAAGGCCGCTGGCGGTAACGTAAGCCGTGAACCAGGTCCAGTAAAGGGTGGCACAACAGAAATAGCGTTTGTAAAAGATCCAGATGGCTACTCAATTGAACTTATTCAGAAAAAAGAAAATATGAATAAATTTTAGTAAATATATTTAATAGGTTTACTAAGCGGCTTTTTAATTATTTAAGCTTAACTCTGATACAATTTTAAAAAAGGTGCTATATGCACCTTTTTATCGTAATTGACTATCTTTACTGCCACGCCGATTAAGCCCTTTAGAAAGTGCGCCTTTACCTTCTAGTTCAACTTGGCAGCTTACACAATACTTAACACCTGGTAACGCAAGTCTTCGTGCCTGTGGTATTGGTTCATCACATTCTTCACATAGCTCGGCACTGGCTCCAGAAACTAAGTTACTTCTAGCATATTGCACAGCATCATTAACGCTGGCGTCGATTTGATCTTGAATTGCACCATCGCGTGCCCATCCACTTGCCATATAACCTCCT
Source organism: Pseudoalteromonas sp. SiA1 (assembly GCF_018732205.1). NCBI lineage: Bacteria > Pseudomonadati > Pseudomonadota > Gammaproteobacteria > Alteromonadales > Pseudoalteromonadaceae > Pseudoalteromonas > Pseudoalteromonas sp. SiA1. Next base: position 2,119,815 of record NZ_CP076084.1, read on the forward strand.
ATTTATTTGGACGTTTATATGTAACCTAACATAGGTGAAGTTTATTTAAGCTGAATATAAGAAAGGGAAAGATGCTAATAAAATTTAGGAGTTATTATATAAAATATTTAATTTTGAGATTTTAACTTCACTGAATAATTTTGAAGTAGTGATGGAAATGTAGGTAAACTTATTTTAGACACTTTTATTAAAAGCTATATTACTAATGAATAGTAGGTGGCGTATCAAGAGATTTTCACTCTTTTTAAAGTTGCGGATAGAGTGTGTGGTGTCACACTGCTGTATATATTACTTAAAGTAAGTGGCGTCCCCAAGGGGATTCGAACCCCTGTTACCGCCGTGAAAGGGCGGTGTCCTAGGCCTCTAGACGATGGGGACGCAGAAATTGATTTGCAAATCACTGATTTGCTATTTCTGCGTAAGATGAGCCGAGCCTGCGAGGCGAATGGCATTATCTTCTCAGAAACATTTTCTGTGTCACTAGGACAACTGAATGGTTTGACTCGTTTCAGGCGAGCTGCTCAATAACACTGCACTTCCCTATTTAAAATAGGTAAGTGGCGTCCCCAAGGGGATTCGAACCCCTGTTACCGCCGTGAAAGGGCGGTGTCCTAGGCCTCTAGACGATGGGGACACAGAATATGTGTCACTAGGACAACTGAATGGTTTGACTCGTTTCAGGCGAGCTGCTCAATAACACTGCACTTCCCTATTTAAAATAGGTAAGTGGCGTCCCCAAGGGGATTCGAACCCCTGTTACCGCCGTGAAAGGGCGGTGTCCTAGGCCTCTAGACGATGGGGACACAGAATATGTGTCACTAGGACAACTGAATGGTTTGACTCGTTTCAGGCGAGCTGCTCAATAACACTTCACTTCCCTATTTAAAACAAGTAAGTGGCGTCCCCAAGGGGATTCGAACCCCTGTTACCGCCGTGAAAGGGCGGTGTCCTAGGCCTCTAGACGATGGGGACGCAGAAATTGATTTGCAAATCACTGATTTGCTATTTCTGCGTAAGATGAGCCGAGCCTGCGAGGCGAATGGCATTATCTTCTCAGAAACATTTTCTGTGTCACTAGGACAACTGAATGGTTTGACTCGTTTCAGGCGAGCTGCTCAATAACACTGCACTTCCCTATTTAAAATAGGTAAGTGGCGTCCCCAAGGGGATTCGAACCCCTGTTACCGCCGTGAAAGGGCGGTGTCCTAGGCCTCTAGACGATGGGGACACAGAATATGTGTCACTAGGACAACTGAATGGTTCGACTCGTTTCAGGCGAGCTGCTTAATAACACTGCACTTCCCTATTTAAAATAGGTAAGTGGCGTCCCCAAGGGGATTCGAACCCCTGTTACCGCCGTGAAAGGGCGGTGTCCTAGGCCTCTAGACGATGGGGACACAGAATATGTGTCACTAGGACAATCGATTAGTTTTACTCACATCCTGAGCTTTAAGGTAATGGCGTATAGTACAAATAAAGACTCGAGCTTTATGTGTTACGCTATTTTCTCGGTAAAACCGCCTTTAACTAAAAAGTTAAGTGGCGTCCCCAAGGGGATTCGAACCCCTGTTACCGCCGTGAAAGGGCGGTGTCCTAGGCCTCTAGACGATGGGGACACAGAAAACTGTTACCCTAGGACAAACACTAAAAATTGGTGGAGCTATGCGGGATCGAACCGCAGACCTCTTCGCTGCCAGCGAAGCGCTCTCCCAGCTGAGCTATAGCCCCAACTTATTCAATACGCTCGGTGATAATCACGTCGTGTATCGCTTAGTGCGGGGCGCATTCTATGCACCCCCCAAAATAAAGTCAACAGTTTTTTATGCGACATTATTTAAATGGTTTAAATTTCAACAAACTGGCTATCATACGTGCTAAAAAACAGATTTTCATACTAATTTAGATGTCACGTTGCGCTTTACGTTGTTGTACTCGCCACATGTATACGACTAAGTACCCTATTCAACCGATAATATGAGTTTGAATATGATTTAAAGGGTATACATTTATATGCAAATTAGCTTGGTGCTGTTTTACTACTAAAAAAGCGCTGTTCATTGGCATGTTAAACTTTAAGTAACTTTTTATTATCCGCTAATTTGTATCACGCAATACAATTATTGAAAGTTAGCCTTTTATTACATAAATATTTTATTGTTTATCCGACCACTAATGACATCTATTTAGTCTACGCCGCCGACTTTAAATAAACATTAAGCTTAACAATTGTTCGTTTAATATTAGTTTGTTGATAAAGTGAACACCGTTCGCACTGTATTGTTTATAAAAGCTTCACTCAGCACATTTTTATCATTCAAGTGTTGACACATTTGCAACTCTATCTATAATAGCGCCCCACAACAACGCAGCAATGTGGTGTTGTTTAGATGCGGGTGATTAGCTCAGTTGGGAGAGCATCGCCCTTACAAGGCGAGGGTCACTGGTTCAAGTCCAGTATCACCCACCACATTTTAATGTGTCGTATCTAAGATTCTATATGGGCGTTAGCTCAGTTAGAAAAAAGAGAGCTCACCGTTATTTACAAGTAACGGCAAGGTTCACTGGTTAAAGTCCAGTACTACTAAAATTTAATAGTAGCGTTTGAATTTATATGTGGGTGATTAGCTCAGTTGGGAGAGCATCGCCCTTACAAGGCGAGGGTCACTGGTTCAAGTCCAGTATCACCCACCACATATAAAACCTATTGTTATATTAATAGTGATATGTATTAAAATTGTAATATGGGTCGTTAGCTCAGTTACAAGAAATGAGAGCATCACCGCTATTTACAAGTAACGGCGAAGTTCACTGGTTAAAGTCCAGTACTATTTATTTTAATAGTAGCGTTTTAATTTATATGTGGGTGATTAGCTCAGTTGGGAGAGCATCGCCCTTACAAGGCGAGGGTCACTGGTTCAAGTCCAGTATCACCCACCACATATAAAATCTATTATTATGTTAATAGTGATTTGTATTAAAATTGTAATATGGGTCGTTAGCTCAGTTACAAGAAATGAGAGCATTACCGCTATTTACAAGTAACGGCGAAGTTCACTGGTTAAAGTCCAGTACTATTTATTTTAATAGTAGCGTTTTAATTTATATGTGGGTGATTAGCTCAGTTGGGAGAGCATCGCCCTTACAAGGCGAGGGTCACTGGTTCAAGTCCAGTATCACCCACCACATATAAAATCTATTATTATGTTAATAGTCATGTTTTAAAGTTGTAATATGGGTCGTTAGCTCAGTTGGGAGAGCATCGCCCTTACAAGGCGAGGGTCACTGGTTCAAGTCCAGTACGACCCACCATTCTTTGAATGGTGCATATTACAAGATATCTAAATGGGTGATTAGCTCAGTTAGAAAAAGAGAGCATCACCGCTATTTACAAGTTACGGCGAGGTTCACTGGTTAAAGTCCAGTACTATTTATTTTAATAGTAGCGTTTTAATTTATATGTGGGTGATTAGCTCAGTTGGGAGAGCATCGCCCTTACAAGGCGAGGGTCACTGGTTCAAGTCCAGTATCACCCACCACATATAAAATCTATTATTATGTTAATAGTCATGTTTTAAAGTTGTAATATGGGTCGTTAGCTCAGTTGGGAGAGCATCGCCCTTACAAGGCGAGGGTCACTGGTTCAAGTCCAGTACGACCCACCATTTTTTGAATGGTGCATATTACAAAAATCTAAATTCTCCAGTATCACCTTCCATTTTAATATTCATTATCCTTCACTCCTTTAGTTCATGTTCAGTATTAATTGCCATTTAGAAATTCGTTATCAAGCAATTCTTCGGTTTCAAAAAAAATCAGTATTACCAATCACATGCCAAAAACCTATCTTCCGAGTTTTATTATCTCCAAAATCATTTTGTTTAAACTTATTTTATTACGCGTGCTATCCATTTACTTTAAATGGGTTTTTAGCTCTTTTAAGATAAAAATATAAACCTTTAGAATTAATTTGCTTAATAAGCTCTCATCTTCGAAGCGAATCTTTAAATTACCTTGTAAGCGTCTAAACTGTTGATTATAGTCTGTGTTAAATTCAATTACGCTTAAGCCAATGTCTAAAAATATTTTTAATGAAGCAAAAATACTGATTGTAGAGGAGCAGCCACTTGCTCAAAGCTACATGAAACAGTCGCTCGAAAAAATTGGCTTTGGACATATGCGTTTTGCAGATCATGCTCTAGCGGCAAAAGAACAATGCTTACATGAAGAATTTGACTTGGTAATTTGCTCTTTTAATCTAAGCAAACGCCAAGATGGCTACCAGCTTTATGAAGAATTACGCGCTAAAGCATTAATAAAACACTCTACTGGGTTTATTTTTACATCTGCGGAAACTAGCGGAGAGTTAGTTCACAGTGTGTTAGAACTTCAACCCGATGACTTTTTAGTAAAACCTTTCTCTGTACAAGAGCTAAGAGTGCGCATAGAGCGTATTCTCAAACGCAAAAGCGACTTAAAAGCTATATACACTTTAATTGATGACGATAACCAGTCTAAAGCATTAAAAAAAATTAATGCTCAGCTTGATAAAAGTAATAAATACAGCCCTATTCTGCTTAGATTAAAAGGTAATATTTTACTGGCGCTAAAACAAAACCAAGAAGCGAAAGACTTTTTTAAATCAGTTTTGAATATTCAAAAATTTGCATGGGCAAAAGTAGGATTAGTAGAAGCCTTAATTGCTAACAATGAGCATATTTTGGCTCAACGCATGCTCAAAACTATGCTTGAACGTAATGAAACACGACTAGTTGCATTAGACTTATTAGGCCGTTTAGAAATAAAACTAAACCAGTTTGAGTTAGCTCAAGAGTTTTTAAGTCAAGCGGCCCATATTGCTCCACGTAATATAGACCGTCAAAAGTCACTGAACAGCGTATCGCTCATTAATAGAGATTATGAAACCAGCTACTTAACTCAAAAGGATATTGCCACTTTTGCTAAGTACTCTATGCATGATAGCCCAGACATTTATTTAAATGCCGCTCGTGCTGGGATTGATTTTGCACTAACCACAGATCAAACTGACCAAATAAACAGAATCTCCCGTCAAACAAATAAATATATTAATGAGCTAAAAACACAATTCCCAACCAGTAATGCACAAACTCAAATCGATGTGCTCAATGCACGCCTTTATTATTTAAAAGATGAACATAAAAAAGCGAAACAGTTGATTGAACAACTTGATGACAGCGATACTCAAATACGTTCAGTCGATGGTGCCCTAGATAAAGCAAAAGCATTACATGAATTAGGTTTTCATCAGAAGGCGCAAGCGCTATTTAGCCAAATTATTGATCATTGCGAACGCCACCCAAGTAGGAGCGACGCGACGTACTTGCGTTATATACAGCAACAGCAAAGTGAAAGACGTGATATTAAAATGGGGCCGAAGGAACTTAACAATCATGCAGTTAAACAGTTTGAGCGTGGCCAGTTAAATGTTGCTTTAGAGGCATTCAGTCAAGCCTTTAGGGTCATGCCACACAACCCAAGTATTGCGCTTAACTTATTACAGTGTTTAGTGGATAAATCAAAAAAACAGGGGGGCTCTTTCAATAGTCTATTGGCTCAAAAGTGCTTTAAACTATTAAAAAAATCACCCTTAGCAGAAGAGCAATCAGAGCGGTTCGATAAACTACTTCAGATTGCTAAAGAAATGAAACTAGAGATTAGCTAGGGCCTGTTGACATTTGCGGATTAAAATTTGTTCAAGCAAGGGACGATTTAATCGCAGCGTGAGGTTTGTAACCTAGTGGGCTCGATAACTGCTCCTGCGTTATTCTACTGGCTTACATCCATGTAAGAATAAGTAAAAGCCGAGCAAAGCTTCCGCGTCCTGCTCACGCCCCTTACCTACATCCATGTAGGCAACAAAGAGTTAATCGTCCTTTGGCAGAACCCTTTGGGCAGCGCCTGTTTGGAATTGATGCTACGTTATCGCCCATTTATGGGGAATAACCACACCACATAGGCTCTGCCTTGCCTAAATACCAAACAGACTGCTGCAAATTTAACCTTGGAAGGCCAACAGGCCCTAGAGCTTTTTCATTGCCAGTGCGTTTACACAGTAGCGCAAGCCGGAAGGAAGTGGGCCATCAGGGAAAATATGCCCTAAGTGCGCATCACACACATTACAAACAACTTCAACTCGCTCCATGCCATGGCTGTTATCCATTACATACCCTATCGCATCAACCGTTGCAGGTTGTGTAAATGAAGGCCATCCTGTGCCACTATCAAACTTTTCATCCGCATCAAACAGTAGGTTGTCACAACACACACATACGTACTTTCCCGGTTCTAATAGTGTGCAACTAGTTGAACTATTTGGTCGCTCTGTGCCTTTTTTACGGGTCACGTAATATTGCTCTTCGTTTAACAGTTCACGCCATTGCTGTTCTGTTTTAACTACTTTTTGAACCGGTGTCGGATTGCCATGGTTGGCAAAATTAACAATATCGTTCCATTTCAACATAACAACCTCATTGCGTTATAAATTTGCTTCATACTGAGCCAAAAGCATTGGCTGACAGCCTATCATTACGTCCGTGGCTAATACCACGATCAACGCTATTTAAACACTATACGGTGCTTCTCTGTTGCTGTAAGTATACAGCTTATATAAGCGTGTAATTGAGCTTGACTACCAGGAATACTCACGCTTAATTGCCTGTCATTATTACTATGCACTATTAGCTCATCGTCTTTTATCTCTATTGACTCAATATTGCTGATGACTAACCAATGCGGGCCATTCTTTTTATCAAACAACCCGGTTAAACTAAAAACAAACAAATGCTGTGCATCACGCTGAATAAAGTTACGCAGCGGGTTACGCATTTTAAATAACGGCGTTAACCGGTAACAGCACGAACAAAATACCACTATCCACAATAGCAATATCCCTTTAAACCAAATATGTTCGCCTAATGATAAAAAATAGCCAACGCAGATAATAATCAGCCCTATAAAGGCCACTACTTGCGCTATTTTTTTATTAATAGTGTGCATAATCTCTTACTTTTTATCGGTTGCTTTTTCTGTCGGCTCAGGCCAATCACTAAAAAAAACACTTAAATAACGACTTTTTGCCAAATACCACAATACCCACAATACAATCACCATTTGTATGGCTAAAAACAGTGAAAAGCGATAATGACTATGGGCCGCCTGGATACTTAACCACGACAAGTCTATTAGCGCGCAAGCAATAAGCGGCCAACGCATGTATCGCCAAATACGCGCTAACCGTTTCGTAGCTTGATGCGAGTCTCTGGGTCTGCGTAAACAAAACAAAATAGTGGGTACAATTGCCACGGCACCAATTGCTATGGCAATAAAAAAATCATTTTTTGATTTAAAAAACAATGACATTAGATCAAGTTCAGGACGACGGCTCAGCGCGGCAATCACCCAAATAAAATAGGCCCGCAGTAACACTAAAATACTCAAATGAAACGCTATTGGCGTACGATAGCTACCATATTTATCCCAGTATTCAGGTCCATAACGGCTCACAACTGGTTTTTCCTATCGGCAATAGTGCCCAAAATAAAAAATGCAGCTAATAATGTGAGCCCTAACCACTTAGTACCAAAAAACAGTAAGGCTTTAGTTAGCAGTGGGCTTAACCACACCACTAATAAACCAAACCCAAACGCGGTGATCAACACAAAACATGCCACCCTTATAATAAAGTGACGCCTAGCTACCACGCCTTTGGTGAGCTTTAAAATATCATCCGCATAAAGCGACACTAAGCACACCATCAAAAGCAATGATAAATGCGGTAAATAGCCTTGTAGCCACTGGCCTAGGTCAATTAACAAGGTATTAAGTATATTTGTAAAACTAGCCATTATGAGTCTCTAACAAAGTAATTAAATCATCCTCTGTCAGTATTTCTATACCGAGTTCTTGCGCTTTAGTTAGTTTAGAGCCGGCTTTTTCGCCCGCCACTAGCGCATCCGTTTTGGCTGAAACACTGCCAGATACCTTGGCACCTAATTGTTGTAAGCGCGCTTTCGCATCATTGCGATTAAGCGTATTAAGCGTCCCAGTTAGCACATAAGTTAAACCCGCTAGCGGTTGTTCTTGCTCTGATGGCGCTGTTAACTGTGGCCAGTTAATGCCTTGGGCTATTAATTCGTTCACCACGGTTAAATTATGCTCTTCAGTAAAAAAGCCACGCACGTGCTTTGCCACTATTTCACCTACATCGCTTACTTCAATCAGCTGTTCAATGCTGGCATCGATTACGTTTTCAAGCGTTAAAAAATGATTAGCTAAGTTTTGCGCGGTTGCCTCACCGACTTCACGGATACCCAGTGAATATAAAAACTTTGCTAAGGTAGTCGTTTTTGCATCATCAAGTGCGGCAACTAAGTTTTTTGCTGATTTTGGCCCCATTCGTTCAAGTGATTCAAAATGTCCCTGCTTTAAAATAAATAAATCAGCCGGGGTTTTGATCAGCTCTCGGTCAACTAATTGATCAACAATTTTGTCGCCTAAGCCGTCAATATCTAATGCCTTACGCGATGCAAAATGCTTAATCGCTTGTTTACGTTGTGCTTGGCATACTAAGCCACCGGTACAACGTGCAACGGCTTCACCTTCAACCCGTTCAATATGCGAGTCACAAATGGGGCACATAGTTGGAAAGACAATTTCTTTTGCATCGCTTGGGCGTTGCTCAAGTACCACTTGAGTAATTTGCGGGATAACATCCCCTGCGCGGCGAATAATCACGGTGTCGCCCACTTTAACGCCTAAACGAGCTATTTCGTCGGCATTATGCAGCGTTGCATTTGATACCGTAACACCCCCAACAAATACTGGTTCTAGTCTTGCTACGGGTGTAATTGCCCCTGTACGCCCTACTTGAAATTCAACATCTAATAATTGCGTTATTTCTTCTTGCGCCGGAAATTTATAAGCGATTGCCCAACGCGGTGCACGAGCTACAAAGCCTAAGCGCTCTTGTAAGGCTTTTTTATTTACCTTTATTACCACGCCATCTATTTCGTACTTTAGCTCGCTACGACGCGTTAAAATATCATTGTAATAGGCAAGCGCAGCCTTTGGGCCTTCAACTAATTTGGTTTCTGGACACAGCGGTAATCCCCAATCGGTAAGCTTAGCAAGTTGCTGGTAGTGATCTTCAGGTAAGGTGCCATCGGCAACTAATCCGGTGCTGTAGGCATAAAACATCAATGGGCGTTTTGCGGTAATTTTTGAGTCGAGCTGGCGTAAACTTCCTGCCGCCGCATTACGTGGATTAACAAAGACTTTATCGCCACGTTTTTCTGCCTCTGCATTTAATTTTTCAAAGCCCGCGCTATCCATAAATACCTCACCGCGCACTTCAAGTTCACGAGGGTAATCATCACCGCGCAATTTTAATGGCACATTACGGATTGTTTTTACATTTTGAGTAATATTTTCGCCAGTAAAACCATCGCCACGGGTCGCCGCTTGAACCAGTACTCCATCGCGATAAATAATCGATACCGCTAAACCATCCAGTTTAGGCTCACAGCAAAATGCAAGCTCTTCAGTGCTCATTAAGCGCTCTTTAATACGACGATTAAAACCGCTAAATTCATCCTCACCAAAGGCGTTATCAAGCGATAACATAGGCACTTGGTGCGCTACTTGCTCAAACTTGGCAAGCGCCGCTCCTCCAACTTTTTGAGTGGGTGAATCGGCTGTTAAAAACTCAGGGTGCTGGCTTTCTAATTCACTTAGTGTCCGTAACAAGCGGTCATATTCGGCATCAGGTATGCTGGGTGTATCAAGCACATAATAACTATAATTGTGTTGCTCAAGCGTGGTACGAAGATGATTAATTTGCTCACTAATGCTGCTTGTCATGTAGACCTCAAAAAACATAAAAAAAGCCACTTTGACGAGTGAACGCCCAGTGGCTTACAAAATTTAACTTATGCGTATGTTACGCAGAAAATGCGCGAACCTGTTCAACATATTGACGAATACGCTCTACCGTCATTACATTTCGCTCTGCATCTAAAATATCGGCACCAAATTCATCCGCTATTTTTTTAGCGGCGCTGTGCAGCATGTTAAACGCGGCTAAACCGTCGCCATCGCATGGCAGAGTCATAAATAAGCTCACCCCAGCGGTGCTAAATTGTTCCATATTATCAATATCGAACGTGCCTGGGTTATACATATTCACCAGCCTAAATAACACCGGCCCTTGGCCTGCTGGATCTAGGTGGCGATTAAAAAAGCCTTCTTCTGAATATTTAAAACCTAGCATGTTAACAGCAGGCAGTAATTTACTGCCTTGCATAGTGAGCCCTTCTGGCATTTGAATATGCACAATGACAAAGTCTGCAACGTCTTTAGGGGCATCTTGTTGTGTGTCTGCGGCCTCTTCTGTTACCACTTCAAGGTCATCCTCGATAGGTGTATTTACTGGGCTTTCGTCTATCTGTGGTTCATCAGCGCTGAAGTTTAACTCACTCATTTGTGGCTCTTCTCGTTGCGCTAACGTTGGCTCTTGTGGCTCAGTATGTACAGATGAAGGCTGCTGTTCTTGAACAGGCTCGACTCGCTCATTTGCAGGGAGTTCAGCATTCTCTTTTTTTCTTACTGACCACAAACCGTGTATTAATAAGCCACCAATGACAAATACACTGATCACAATTAAAACCCATCTTAATTCTTCGGCCATCCCCTCACCTTTTATTATTAATATGCCTAACAGCCATCATTTTACCTAAAATAACCAGCAAATGACTATAAAATTATGCATGTGCAAGTTGCACCGCTTGTTCAATATCCACAGCAACCATGCGCGACACGCCGGGCTCTGCCATGGTTACACCCGTTAATCTACCCGCCATTTCCATTGCAATTTTATTATGACTAATATAAATAAACTGCACAGATTGTGACATTTCTTCAACCAAACGGCAAAAACGAACCACATTGGCATCATCTAATGGAGCATCTACCTCGTCCAGCATACAGAATGGAGCTGGATTGAGCCTGAATATAGAAAACACCAATGATAATGCGCTCAGCGCTTTTTCTCCACCACTTAACAAATGAATTGTCGAATTTTTTTTACCTGGTGGCCTTGCCATTATACTAACACCACTTTCGAGTAAATCGTCACTGGTTAATTCTAAGTAAGCACTGCCGCCGCCAAACACTTTGGGGAAAAGCTGGCCAAAATCGTGATTTACCTGATCAAACGTAGACTTAAAGCGCGTTTTTGTTTCACGATCTATTTTATGAATAGCGCCTTCTAAAGCTGTTAATGCTTGGGTTAAATCGTCCAGCTGATTATTTAAATAATCACTTCTTTGCTTCGCTTGTTCAAATTCATCAATGGCTGCAAGGTTAACGGCTCCTAATTGCTCTAGCTGATTACTTACTCCAGCAAGTTGATTTTGCGCCGCATTTAATGACAACTCTGCAGGAAGCTCTGCTAATACCTGTTTTAAATTTTGATTAAGCTCACTAAGTGGCTCTAGTACCGCTTGCGCTTTTATTAGTAAGCTTTGCTCTTCAATACTCAGTTTTTGATGCTGCTCTTGCAATGCCACCAGCTCAGCTTGTGACGTTTTTAAACTCGCTTGTTTGTTTTGTAATTCTTGTTTTGCTTGAGCTAACTGCTGCTGAATATCCACAAGGGTTTGTTCGCCTTGTTGGTGCTGTACTAATAATTGCTCAATACTTAGTGCAAGCTCTTGCTCAGGAATAAGTAACGCTTCAATCTGCTCTATTATCTCTTGCGCACCCTCTTCGGCACTAGTAAACGCCTGTACAGCATGACTCAGTTTTGTTTGACTGAGCTGCCATTCACTTCGTGCTTTTTGCTCATTAAGGTTTGCCTGATGCGCTAGTGTTTTATATTGTTCAGCATTATTAATAGCTTGTTTGTAACGCTCATCACTATTTATTCGTGTGCTATCGGCTTGGTTAAGCTCTTCAGCTAAGGCCTGTAACTGCTGTGCAAGCTGTTCATTTTTATCAAGCTCTTCGCTCAATAATTCGCTTAACTGCTGTTGTTGTTCTAGCAGAGGCTGACGCTGTTGTTGTAATTTCGTCACCTGCTGCAGATGTTGATCAGCTTGCGCTTTAAGCATATCGCCACGCGTTGTTGCTACAGCAAGTTGTTGTGCTAATTGATGAATAGTGTCTTTGCGCTCGTTTTGCTGCTCGGTTATTAATGCAGCTTGCGCTTGATGATCTTCAAGTGTGGAGTGTGCGTTCGTCAATGCCTGTTGTTGTTGCTCAAGTAAGGTTTCTTGCTGCTTGAGTTTTTTGTGCATTAATAATAAGGAATTTTCTGCATTTTTATCGCCACTTACATGCCAGTTTCGACCGTGTAATGCCCCTTGCTTATCTATAACCGCAATATAACTATTGTCGTTAAGTGCGCTTATATCGCCGGCTTCATCATAAGCAATATGATTTAATAACTCAGGATACACGCCTGAGGTAATAAACGCGGCAATACTGTGCTTAGCTGCAGACTGCGATGCAATTTCCCACGTGCTATTTTCTGCTTTACCTTGTGATATATGAATATGCTCAAGTGATGACAGCGCCTGCTCGACTAAAAACTCATAACCCGACTGAACAGTTAACTGCTTAAATAAGGTTAAACTTTCATCGCTGCTTTTTTCAAGCCCAAGAGTAGTTTGTAGCCCCGCTATACCGGCTTTTAATTCATTTACTTGCTGAGATAAATGCTGCCAATCTTGCTGTGCATCATCTAGCTGTTGCTGCTGAGTAGTTTGCGCAGTTTGGCCTTTACTGTGAGCCGTTTGCGCTTTCGCTAGCTGCTCAGTCAGGGCTTGTCTGTGCTGTTGTTGCTGAGTTAATAGCTGCTCTATCTCACTGTGTTTTAACTCATCTATTTGCTCATCAAGCTGCGTTAGTTGTTGCTTAACATAACTGAGTTTCTGTTCTGTATGTTTTACTGCGTTGGTATGCGCTAACTGCTGATTATGCAATTGTTGATAATCTTCTTTTAGCGATTGCCAGTGTGATGTGTCGGCATTTTTAATCTCCAGCAGCCGATTAACCTCATCGGTAAGCTCTATAACCTGCTCGCTACACATTAAGTTATGCTCTACAGCCTGTTGTAAGCTGTCATCTAACTCTTGGCAGAGACTTTGTTGCTGCGTTTTGACTTCTTCACTTTGATTTTTTTGTTGCTCTAACTTGGCTAAATTTTGTTTCAGTGACAGCGTTTGTTGTTTAATGCTAATTTGCTGCTGTTCACTGCGAGTCAATTCTGTATGTGTATGGTGCTGCTGTTGCTGTGCATCATTAAGTTTATCTTGCTGAACTTGTACTTGAGCTTCAAGACTTGCCAGAACATCATCATGGCCTGAATGCGCCGTTTTAAAAAAGCTGATTTGTTCATCCAGTTTTTTTATTTGTGCGCTTTTATCAACTTGTTGCTGATGCAGCTTTTGCCATTTTAATACCGCTATTTGCCCCTTTAAAGTGCGTTCTTGGGTTTTAAATTCGCGGTATTTTTTAGCATCAACCGACTGTACTGCAAGTTTATCAAGCTGATTTTGTAGCTCTTGGCGAACATCGAGGAGTCGCTCTAGGTTTTCTCGGGTGCTCTTTATGCGGGTTTGTGTTTCACGGCGGCGCTCTTTGTATTTCGATACGCCTGCCGCTTCTTCTAAAAAAACACGCAGCTCTTGCGGTTTGCTCTCAATTAAACGCGAGATCATGCCTTGTTCTATAATAGCGTAGCTTCGCGGCCCAAGCCCAGTGCCTAAAAATATATCGGTAATATCACGTTTGCGGCATTTGCTACCATTTAAAAAGTACAGCGATTGGCCATCGCGAGTTACCAAACGCTTAATAGCCACTTGGTTACGATCAGCAAAGGTATTGGGTAATTTACCTTGGGTATTATCAAATATGAGTTCAACAGAAGCTTGTGAGATGGGCTTGCGGTTAGTGGAGCCATTAAAAATAACATCTGTCATGGCATCGCCACGTAAATTTTTAGCTGAGCTTTCACCAAGCACCCATCGCACCGCATCAATCACGTTCGATTTGCCACAGCCATTAGGGCCGACAACACACGTCATTTGATCCGGAAATGGAATTTTAGTGGGCTCTACAAAGGATTTAAAGCCCGCTAATTTTATAGTGCTTAAGCGCATCTGTTTGTTTTACCAATTTTTATTATTTTTGTTAGTTTTTACAATTTAACCTATTTTTAGGCAAAAGGTTAAGCTTGGCGTTTAAAGTTATCTAAAATAATGCCCGTTGCCATTGCCACGTTAAGCGATTCAGCACCGCCAAAGGCGGGAATAGTAATTTTATTACTCACAAGCGCGGCACACTGCTGGCGTATGCCATGTGACTCGCTGCCCATTAATAAAACCCCTTTCCCAGTAAACTGACAGTGATGAACATTCTCGCCCTCTAAAAATGCACCATAAATAGGCACATCCAAAGATGTTAAATAGCTAGGTAAATCAACTTGGCTTACCGATACACGAACAAATGACCCCATAGTGGCGCTAATTGTTTTTGGGTTATACGGATCGGCACTGTCAGTGCTGGCAACAATGTGTTTTATACCGTACCAATCAGCCACGCGAATGATGGTACCTAAATTACCCGGATCAGACACTCCATCTAAGGCCAATATTAAGCTGTTTTCATCGGGTAATGTGGTGCTTGGCATATCAACAATGGCAATCGCCGCATTATTACTGACTAAAGTACTTACCTTTGTTAACTGCTCTTCATCAGCAACAATAAAATGCGTATTGGGGTATGCCGCTTGGTTAGTATCAATAAAGGTTTGCGTTGCAAATACATCGTTTACTTTTAATGGGCTATTTAATAACTCCAGTACATTTTTTTCGCCTTGTACTAAGTATTGGTTAAATTGCTTGCGATACTTTTTTTGGCCAAGCTGGCGAATAAGTTTAAGTTGGTTTTTTGAAATCATGACAGCCCCATTAAATTATCTGCACAGTATACCAGAGGTGACTTAAAGTGCAGCCCCATAAACAGTAAAAGCAATAAAAATAGCCTACTTACAATCAGCTAGCTAATTATAAAGATTGTTTTTATTCTCTAAAAAGGGTAAATTTACAAAAAATTACAAGGACTTTTTTTAAATGGAATCAATACACCCAACTTCACCTAAGTCAAACCAAACACCCCCTGCTATTTTTAGCGGTAAAGTACAATTTAGCGGCAAAGCCGGCGAATTTTTTGGCATATGGAGTGTTAATATACTACTTAGTATTATTACTCTCGGAATTTACTCTGCATGGGCAAAAGTACGCACCTACCGTTATTTTTACGGCCATACGCGTATCGACGGCCATAGCTTTGACTACCTAGCCACTCCTATACAAATTCTAAAAGGCCGCATTTTAGCGGTAATCGTGTTTTTAATTTACACCATACTAAGCAGCCTCGCACCGGCGATAGGCCTTTTATTTGCTATTGGTTTTTTATTTTTGTTGCCATGGATCATTAACCAAGGTTTGCGCTTTAACATGCGTATGACCCGCCATCGTAATGTACGCTTTGCTTTTTCAGGTAATTACGGCGATGCATTTATTAACTTTGTTTTATTACCTATTGCGAGTGTGTTCACATTACACCTATTGCTGCCGTATGTATTAAAGCGAATTGATCAATATATGCATGAAAACATCAGCTATGGAAACAAACCTCTCACAGTAAACCTTAAGGGCGAACGCTATTATATCGCTGCACTTATTACCCTAGGAGTTGCAATTGGTGGCTTAGTTATTTTTGGCATTTTTGCTGGTGCAAGTGCCTTAACGATCGATAACTTAAACACACAAAACTTTAGCCTTTCGACAATTGTAGTGCCGCTATTAATTGCTGCGTTGTATATTGCGTTTTTAACACTGGTAGGCGCTGTTTATCATTCGCTTATTAGAAATCATATTTTTAATAACAGCGAATTTACAGAGGTCGCTACCTTTGAATCGAGCTTAAAAGCTATTGACTATGCAATTTTACTATTTACCAATGTACTGGCAATTATTTTTACCTTAGGACTGGCCTACCCGTGGGCTAAAGTACGTAGAGCAAAGCTGTTAGCATCGGTTACAGAGGTCACTATTTATAGCGCTGCACTTTCGTTGATTGATGTTGCACAAAATGAGCAGTCATCATTTGCTGAAGAAGCTGCTAATGTGTTTGATATTGATATTTCACTCACCTAATGAGTAATTATCCTATTTTTGGCTGTTATTATTACCCTAATAGCAGCCAATATATTAAAAGCTACGCACGCCTTTCCCATGAGCAAATAACGCTTGTTGACTCTGAGAATACGACGTTACTTTCATCAACTTTAGACGATTGCCAACTTGATAGTCCGTTACCGGGCATGGCATCAGAGTTAAATTTTGCTGATGGTGGGCGATTTGTTCCTCAAGATGTAGAATTTAGATGGCCATTCGCGCTTAAAAAGCATGGACTAAGTGAACGCTTAGAAAAAAATAAGATTCTTATTGTTGCATCCGTGCTGCTAATTCCCCTATTGCTTTGGTTAATTTTATACCGCTTAATACCATCAGTAGCCGTATATAGCGTTAACTTAGCACCTGCCTCGACAATTGAAACGATGGGAGAGCAAACGCTCAGTGTGATAGAAAAAGTCGCATTAGAACCTTCTCAACTTTCTACTAATAAGCAATCAGAAATACAGCAACAATGGCGTTTAATGCTTAACTCACTCAATTTAGACAGTGCAAAATTTAGACTCTCTTTTTATCAGTCAGATTATTTTTCAGCTAATGCGTTTGCTCTTCCTAATGGGCGGGTTGTTGTGACTGACGAACTTGTTGAGCTATTAAAGAATGAACCTGATGCCCTGCGTGCTATTTTACTTCATGAAATTGGTCATGTTCAGCACCATCACAGCATTCGCCTTGCAGCACAAGCTGCAGCGAGCACCGTTGTATTTGCAATTATTTTTGGTGATTTAGAAGGGATATTAGAGGTCGTGCTTGGCTCTGGTTCATCTTTTTTACAACAAGCGTTTTCACGAGATATGGAACAAGAGGCCGATGAATATGCTATTAAAAATCTTTTAAAATTAGGATATTCTAACCACGACTTTGCTGATGCAATTGAAGCACTGGAAAATAATTTAAAAGCACAAGAGGCGACCCTTGATGATACTTGGTTAAAGTATTTATCAACGCACCCAAGCTCTCAAGAGCGAATAGAATATGCGAGGCAATATAAACCACTATGACCCCTGAACTGAATTTATTGTTATTAGTCATCATTGTGATAACGCTTGGCTACGGGTTTATTTATCCGCGCTTTGCAGGCAGCAGCTTTAAAAAGGTATCGGTACAAGATTTATTTGCAACAGGCATTACGCTATTAATTGCATCTCGCCTTTATTACAACTCGGGCGTGCAATTTAGCTGGTTACTATTTGAAGTTAATTGGTTTTGGTTTACTTTTTTAACTTACGTAATAATCGAAATTCCGGTGTTTTTTATTTATGCTAAAAAGCACAATATGCAGTTTTCATAGTACTCTTATTTTTATACAAAAAAAGCGCCAAATTGGCGCTTTTTTGAGCTGCATTAAAACATACTAATATTTATGCTTAAGTGCCCACAAATGCAATAATTCACTGGCAATCGTTGCTGCGGCAATGGCGGTGAGCTCACTTTGGTCATAAGAAGGCGATACTTCAACTACATCCATACCCACCATATTAATGCCTTTGAGTGCACGTAAAATTTTCAGCACTTTATCAGAAGTTAAACCACCACATACTGGTGTACCTGTACCTGGCGCAAAGGCAGGGTCTAAACAATCTATATCAAAGGTTAAGTAAACCGGTAAATCGCCCACTCGCTCAATAATCTGCGCTGCAATATCATTCGCATGAAGATCATTGGCCTGCATAGCATCAATCACTGCAAACTCATGCTTGCTTTGATCAAAGTCGGTACGAATGCCGAGCTGAATACTGTGATTAACATCAATCAACCCTTCCATTGGCGCATGATAAAACATAGTACCGTGATCAAAACGCGACCCATTACTATAGGTATCGGTGTGCGCATCGAAATGCACTAACGCCATTTTGCCATGAATTTTTGCATGTGCGCGCAACAGCGGTAACGTTACGAAATGATCGCCACCTAAGCCTAATAATGTTTTACCTTGGCGAAGTATTTGCTCTGCCGCCATTTCTAGCTGGGCAGTAAAATACTCAGGATCGCCTACCGGATAGGTAAAATCGCCAGCATCCGCTACTTTTAGCCGTTCAAACAAAGGAAACGTCCACGGATATTTAGTATCTTCCCATGCTAAATGCACCGACGCTCTGCGAATTGCATCTGGCCCCAAGCGGGCACCAGGGCGCCCAGAGGTGGCTAAATCAAACGGTAAGCCTAGTACTACTACATCGGCGTCTATGGCGTTAATGTTTTGTACCATAGGACGACGTAAAAACGTCATCCCATTTGAGTATAATGAGTGGTCAACATGACCAAACAAGCTAGACATTGCTTATAACTCTTCTAAATAAGTGTAGCCGTCAAGGCCGCTTTGCAATTCGTCGAGGACGCTTTGCTGTTCATCTACTGCAATTTTTGCGCTGACTAACTGCGCATAAGACTGCTGAAAACCTTCAACATCTAAATGTACATAACGCATCATGTCAGCAACAGTATCACCGAGGTTAATTTCTGTAATGCTGGCAACACCTTGCTCATCCATATTGACAATAGCACTGTGCGTATCACCAAATAAGTTATGCATATCGCCTAGAATCTCTTGATAGGCACCCACCAAGAAAAATCCCATTAAATACGGTTTATCGGCTGAGTATTCAGGTACTGGTAACGTACTTTCAATACCTTGGCCATCTACATAATGCTCTAAAGCGCCATCTGAGTCACAAGTAATATCCAATAACACCGCGCGCTTTTGCGGTGCTTGCGTTAAACCACTTAATGGCAATACTGGAAACACTTGATCAATTCCCCACGCGTCTGGCAATGACTGAAACAATGAGAAATTTACAAAAAACTTGTCCGCTAAACGCGCATTTAGGTCATCTATAATCGGTCGATGAAAACGGTTTTTGTTATCCATTAATTTATTGAGTTCATAACAAACGCGTAAGTTTATTTGCTCTGCCCATGCACGCTGGGTTAAATCTAATAATCCCATCGCAAACTGACTATGCGCTTCGGCTAAATCACCTTGGCTGTCGTGAAAAATTTCAATTAATGCACGGTCATCAGTAAGCACATGCAGTTGTTGCCATGACGTCCACATGTTTTTAAGTAGCTGCGGCGCTTCGTCAGCTGGTGCTTCTATTTCTTCTGGTGTATACGTTTCGGTGCCAATTACATTGGAAATAAGCACTGCATGATGCGCCGTTAATGCTCTTCCCGACTCTGAAATAATGGTAGGGAAAGGCTGTTCATACTGCTTACAAATATCACCGATGGTGTACACAATATTATTTGCGTATTCAGCTAAACTGTAATTCATTGAGTTGTGTGATTGACTGCGCGTGCCGTCGTAATCAACCGCTAAACCGCCGCCTACATCAAGACACTCTATGTGTGCACCCAACTTACGTAATTCACAATAAAAACGCGCAGCCTCGCTTACACCTAAGCGCACATCACGAATGTTGGCCATTTGCGAACCTAAGTGAAAATGCACCAGTTGGACTAAATCTAGCTGATCTGTTTCTTTTAAACGGTTTACTACATACAGCACTTGAGAAGCAGATAAACCAAACTTAGATTTTTCTCCGCCACTGGCTTGCCACTTACCTTTGCCCTGCGATGCTAAACGCACACGAATACCAATACGTGGTTTTACATTTAATTCTTTAGCTTGGCTAAGTACCATATCCAGCTCAGACAGTTTCTCAAGTACGATATACACTTTATGGCCCAGCTTTTCGCCAATCAACGCTAAGCGCACATATTCTTTATCTTTGTAGCCATTACACACAATCACCGCACTGGTTTTTTCAGCCAGTGCTAATACGGTTAATAACTCTGGCTTGCTGCCTGCTTCTAAACCTAGCTGTTTTTTTTCTACTTGTGCTTGGCTGGCAACAATTTCTTCAACTACTTCGCGTTGTTGGTTAACTTTAATTGGATAAACTAATAAATAATCTTTTGGGTAACCATAGCTTTCTATAGCAGTATTAAATGCACCACATAAGCTATGCACGCGATGGTGTAAAATTTGTGGAAAGCGAACTAACGCTGGCAAACTTAAGCCTTTTTCTTCAAGTTGCTTAGCAATGTCTGTTAGTGCAATGGTTTGCTGTGGGGCATCAGCCTTAGGCGCAACATACACATCACCTTGATCATTAATACCAAAAAAACCTTGGCTCCAATGACGAACGTTGTAGCTCGTACGAGCTTGTTCAAGTGATGTTGTCTCTTTCATTTATCTTTCTCTTTTATTTATGAATGCCAAACCGGCTAGTTGCGCGCATTAAAAGAAAAATAGCGATTCATGTCCAACAAGTATTTCTACTCGTAACGAGTGAGGATTAAAATTGATAAAGAAAAACAGTAAATAGCGTATTATTAGCTGAGCGCAAGCTCCATAAATAGGCTGTTCGGGTTTTCTGTGTATTCACCAAAAGGGGCACATTGTACAAACCCTAAATTCTCGTAAAGATGGATTGATTGTCTTTGCTTTGGCCCTGTTTCTAGCTTTATGATTGGGATTTCTTCTTCGCCAGCATGGTGTAATAATATTTGCATAATACGGCGCGATAAGCCTTTTCCGCGATAACTAGGTTTGACATATAAACGGCGTATCTCGCCATAGGGCTTGGTATCAAACTGCATAACAATCGCCCCGCAAGCAATAATCCCCTCTTCATTTTTCAAGCCTATTGCATAGACATTGGGTTGGCCCAATTGACTAACAGACAATGACTGTGCTGTCGCTACTGGATATAAAGAATTAATAAGTCTGTCGATATCAGAAAAAACATTAATCACATCGGGATCATCAGGGGTTAAATCTATTAACTGCATAGGTTATCTCTAATTTATTTTCTTATTTGTTAGCAAACTATAACGCATTGTAACAAATGAACAATAACTATGTTTTATGTCATTACTTTTAAAAAATACCGACACAAAATTATTATTGCAAAATAAAAAACAATAGTTTGACCTAGATGTACTATGACGGTCGTATAATGCAATCAATTAGAGTGTAAATTAGGAATAAATAATGTGGTTTAGCCCAAAAAAAAGAAAACAGGCGTTTGCAAAACAGCTAGTTAGTACACACGAAGCAGCTGCGATTATCGTTAACAACGACAACACTGTTATTGCAGTGAATGACGAGTTTACATCGCTAAGTAAGACACTTAACCAAACTAATGACACTAATACATTAACTTATTTAAATAAACGTTATAATCCAACAAGCAAAACCATTGCTTGTGGAAATAACTTGTTTTTAACCCAACACATTAGCCCGCTTACATTAAAAGAGCTTGATACATGCTCGCTCCATGTATTTAAGCCTGAGCCTGTGAGAGTCTTAGATGAGCAAGCTTGGCAAACACTTCTGAGTTTAGGTGAAGATATCTATGCAGTCTTCGATGATAACTCAAAGCTTGTTGCGAATAATTTAGATACGTCGAACAGTGGCGACGCTGCACTACTGCCCAAAGAAAACACTAAATTGCTAAACGTTTTACAAGATGCTTTAAATAGCGAACACGGTTCACTGTGTTTATCTGTAAAAGACAATATTTATTATAATGTTGCCCACACTACTTTTAACTTCAATAATACCTTGTTGTCTGCATTTGTATTATCAAAACAATCACAAGTTGAAGACTATAAGCAATTTGAACTGTTATCTAAGGTGGTCAGCAATACCAGTACTAGTGTACTTATTACCAATAAAGATGGCTTAGTAGAATATGTTAACCCTGGCTTTGAAGTACTTTCAGGTTATACACTTGCAGAAGTAAAAGGCAAAAAACCAGGCAATTTCTTGCAGGGAGAACAAACAGACAAAGAAACCGTTAAGCGGATTTCAAAAAACCTTAAAAACAAACAACCATTTTATGAAGAAATACTAAATTTTGATAAAAATGGTGTGCCATATTGGATTGTTCTGTCGGTAAACCCAACATTTGATGATAATGGCCAGCACACAGGGTTTGTGGGCGTCAGTTCAGATATTCGCGAAATTAAGCGCCAAGTACTTGAACAAATAAACCAAAAAGATGCAATAAGTAGCCACTCGGCTGTGATTGAGTTTAATGAAGATGGCCAGTTCCTATCTGCCAATGAGTATACCAAAAAGCAATTAAACATATCTGAGAGCTCAAACATAGCGAGTGTGTTTGGTAATTTAAGGGATCATTTAGACGCTTCACGTATTCAAATACTCAACCAAGGCAAGCCGACTGAAGTAATGATGTCATTGACGCATCAAAATGAAGACGTAACGCTAGATTGCATTATTTCTTCTATTACCGATTTAAACGGTAAGGTTTCTAAATACGTTGTATTTGGTAGTAATGTCTCTTCTAGAAACAAATTAGTTACTGGAACGCATCAATCAATGTCAACCGTATTAGGGAAAATTCAAACTACGGTCACCACCATCAATGCCGTGGCAGATCAAACTAATTTACTTGCTCTTAATGCGGCCATTGAAGCTGCGAGAGCCGGTGAAGCTGGACGAGGTTTTGCCGTGGTTGCTGACGAAGTACGTAACCTTGCCAAAACGTCAAACGAAGCTGCGGCACAAATTGGACTTTTAATAAATGAAACTCAAACGCACGTTGACGAGCTGGCCTCATTTTTAAAATAATTAAATAGTTTGAAAAAACTTAACAAACTTGCTCAATCAACAAATTAAACTGTTCTTTAGTAAATTATTTTAATCCGGTAGAGTTGATATAGGCTGAAAAAATGTGGCTGTTTTTTGTTAAAATTTAAGTGATGTATAAAATAGAAAAAGGCGCTAACGAGCGCCTTTTTTATGTGCTATTAGAGCCCTTGCTCATCTGCCATTTTTTTAACTATTTGTGGTGCCGTCCACAGTGACGGAAGTAACACAAAAGAAACTGGCACCGCGGTCACCACAATAAAGGACTGTAGCGCTGAAATTCCGCCCTCGCCAATTGAGATGAGTAATGCAGCCATTACCCCCATCATAACTCCCCAAAACACACGAATTGATGTTTGCGGATGATCGGTACCGGTCATCACCATAGATACCGAGTACGTCATTGAATCACCGGTTGTTGCCACAAAAATAGTGGTCAGTACTAAGAATAATACAGACACAACAAACCCCATGGGTAACTGCTCAGTAATGGCTAACAATGCCGCTGGTAAATTAAGCCCTGCGAAAGGTTCTGATATAACACCTGGATTATTTAACTCAAAAAATATGCCTGAGCCACCCACAATGGTAAACCAAAAGCAGGTGATCACTGGCGCAACCACAGAGATGAGTAAAATCATTTCACGAATAGTTCGGCCACGCGATATACGCGCAACAAACATCGCCATTAAAGGGCCATAACCTAAAAACCAGCCCCAAAAGAATACGGTCCACCAGTCTAACCATGGTTTATCGGCACGAAACGTAGCCATAGGTATAAAGTTATCTAAGTACAAGCCAAACGATTGAATGTAACTATCAATAATAAACGCAGTGGGCCCCATCAGTAATATAAACAACATCAGCACTACAGCCAATACAACATTAAAACGACTTAACAGCTGAATACCTTTAGTAACGCCACTTACCGCTGAAAGTGTGTAAATGCCAATTAAACTAAATAAAATAACTACTTGTGTGGTGTAGGTGTCAGGAATACCAAACAATTTATCTAGGCCAAAACTCACCTGTAAGCCTAAAAAACCAATTGGACCTACAGTGCCAGCAACCACAGCGAGTACACAACATGCATCAACGACAGTGCCTAGCGCGCCTTTCATTACGCACTCGCCAAATACGGGATAAAGCAAAGTACGAGGTTTAAGCGGTAAGCCTTTTTCGTAATGAAGATGCATATAAACAATGCCCGTTAAGCTGCCTAATATAGCCCAGGCTAAAAATCCCCAGTGCATAAAGCTTTGTGCAAGTGCGTTATAAGCGGCATCGTTAGAGCCTGTTTCACCACCAAATAGCGGTGGCGGAGAAATAAAATGTGCCATTGGCTCTGCTGCGGCCCAAAATACGCCGCCACCAGCAAGCAAAGTACACATAATAATACTTATCCACTTAAAGG
Source organism: Pseudoalteromonas sp. SiA1 (assembly GCF_018732205.1). Taxonomy (NCBI): domain Bacteria; kingdom Pseudomonadati; phylum Pseudomonadota; class Gammaproteobacteria; order Alteromonadales; family Pseudoalteromonadaceae; genus Pseudoalteromonas; species Pseudoalteromonas sp. SiA1. Next base: position 2,144,149 of record NZ_CP076084.1, read on the forward strand.
TAGAAATTTCAGGGGTTTTTAAGCCACCCAGTACCACTGAGCCAGTGCGGCCGATAGCTAAGAAAATGCCAATCACAAAGGTTAATAAAAGTAGGACTTGCCAAAAGGCGCCAAATATTTTGGTTGAGAAGGCAAAGGCCGTATTTATCCAATCAGACATCAGTTTAATGTCGTAAAGGGCCAGCGCGGCAAATAAAACTAATATACCGCCACTGATTAAAAATACGGGTATATCAACCCCATCCAGAAACTTAACTCGGGAAGAATGTGTTTCACCCGACTTTAAAGTTGCTTTAGTGGTATTCATTTATCGCTCCTAATGGTTCTTTAAAGTTACCGACATAGCGACACACCATGACATCACACTAAACCCTAGTTTCAACAAACGACAAAGCAACTCAAAAGCGAGTTTTAAGTACTTGTCATGTTCACGTCTAGGTAATGTCACAACAAGTAGACTTATTGCCAATTCCTGACTAGTTTAACGCGTTAAAAACGCTAAACCAATGCCTCAGGAATGATTTGTGTAGTAGTTACACAATAATAAAAGATAAATTACATCACGGTATCAAACAAACAAAAAATATACATTTTTGCTTTAGCAAAAGCGCGGTACGTTATTAAACGTTGCTGCGCAGTGGGTACGCAAACAACGCGGCTTATCGATTAGGGCAACTAAACCTGTCGCTCTGTTAGTGATAAATACAGGGTTATTGATGCTGTTTATGCCATGTTAAATAGTTGCTGTGGGTTAATGGTTTTGCAAATAAATAACCTTGCACTGCATTCACGCCCATCGACTTTAATGTTGTTAGTTGCTCAGCACTTTCGACCCCTTCGGCCACAATGTTAATATTTAAGCTATGACCTAAGCCAATAATAGATTGCACAATACTTTGACCCGAAGCGCTATTGAGCACTTTATCAATAAAGCTTTTATCAATTTTTAACTCATCAATAGGAAACACGCTTAAATGTTTTAAACACGAGTAGCCCGTACCAAAGTCATCAATTGAAAACACAAATCCCTGCGATTTTAATTCTTCCATTTGCTTTACGGTCCCCATCAAGTCACCCGCTAACATTGATTCAGTGATCTCTAATTTAATTCGAGTTGGCGAGACGTCAAACGCTTCAATTGCTTTAAATAGCTCACCTTTTAAAGTGGAAGAATTAAACTGACACTGGCTAATGTTAATTGATACGATAAAACTGTCATCGAGTAAGTTATTATCTCGAAGTGTTTCAAGTAAAATACAAATATCTCTTAATACAATATTTTGTAACTTTTGAATTAAACCAAATTGCTCGGCAATTGGAATAAATGCATTAGGGGGGATAAGTCCTTTGGTTGGATGATTCCACCTTATTAATGCCTCAGCACCCACAAGGGTTCCATCAATTGCTAATTGTGGCTGAAAATAAGCACAAAACTCATCGCACGCGATAGCCCTAACAATGTCAGTTTCAAGCTCAGTTTGATTTTCCAGTAAGGTTTGCAGTGCGGGGTCGTAAAAGCTACTACTATTACCGCCTTTCATTTTAGAGCGATACATAGCGGTATCTGCAAATTTTAAAATATTAGCGGTTATGGCATTGCTCGTGTTAATCAAACAAATACCAATACTACAACTGACCTGAAACGCTAAATCGCCTACTTCAAATTTTTCATAAAAGACACTTTGTACTTTTTTAGCAATCAACTCAGATTCACTATTAGCTTGCATGTGGCTATCACCGACATGCTCGATAAGAATAATAAATTCATCACCACCGACTCGTGCGAGGGTATCTGCCGGGTTCAAAATAGCTGTTAATCGTTGTGATAACTCAACCAGTATTTCATCGCCTGCATTATGACCTAGTGAGTCATTTATGCGTTTAAAATTATCTAAATCTAAAAATAAGAGTGCGCCAGAATGATCAGACTGCTTAATTCGCTCCACATACATACTGAGCCTATCATTGAGCATTCTGCGATTAGGAAGGTTAGTGAGCGGATCGAAAAATGCTAACCGTTGTACTTCTTCTTCGGCAGCTTTGCGATTAGAGATATCTCTGGCCATCCACACCACATGTCTCAGTGACGGGTTAGTAGGCTGGTAACTTTCAAGGGGAGCTGTTCGCCCTTCAAATGTAAGCTGCTTACCTTTTATATTGAGCTGATATTCAAACACTTGAACTTCATTAGTTTGCAACGTTTTGTCAATCACCGCCAGAATAGGATTTGCATCTTCAGGAGGCATAATATCTCTGACATTTTGATTAATAACGTGCTCTTGGCTTAAATATAAACTTTCATTAGCTGTGCCGTAAACATTGGTATACTCCCCCTCTTCACTCAAAATGAGGGTTAAATCAGGAAGCACTTTTGTAAAGGCTTTAAACTTTTCATTACTTTGCTGTAATTCAAAAAGCAACGCGTTTAATCTTAGTGACTCGGTGTGCTTTTCAAGAGCAATACTGGTGAAATCAACAAAAAAATCTATTAATTCTAAATCTTGTGGTGTCGGTGACTTTGCGCTGTCATGATAAATTGCAAAAGTGCCTAATATGTCTGATTTTGTTGAAATAATGGGGGTAGACCAACATGACCTTAAACCATAACTTAACGCCAATGCTCTATAATCATCCCATAATGGCGATGTTGAAATATCTGCGGCTATAATGCGTTTTTTTTCATAGGCTGCAGTACCGCATGAACCGACAGTTGGCCCTATTTTCACACCATTAATTGCTTGGCAATAACCCTGTGCAATATTAGGAGCCGCGCTATGAAATAGCTGCTCTCCTTTGAGCGTTAATATAGAGCACTTTGCAGAAGAGTCTTCAATAAGCTCCTCAATAGATAAACAAATATTTTCCAGTACCTCATCAAGTGGCGCACCGAGTGCTATTTTCGATAATATACTTTGTTGCTGAGAAAGCAGCTTTCTGACTCTCATTATTTCAATCAAATTATATTCCTCAACAATCACTAACGCTAAATGCGTCGCTCTATTTTAGGGCCTGTTTATAATAATTTATTATAGTCTTTTGACTATACATAATATTGAAATCAGCATCTATGCTATTTTCGTCTATTTCACGAGCGTTTGCCATTCAATACAAGGTGGCGATTTGAAATGTACTTATCAACAAATCATTTATTTACATACCATCTGTAAATACCCTTTATTAAATACTTTGTTACTTAAAAGTACTGTTTAAAATCATCAAGCTATTTATAATAGCTAAAACATAAATAATCGATGAGGTTAGTGTGCAAATAACACAAGGTATGGAATATTTTTTTTCAGGGTTTAAGTTAATTAGTCAAAAAGGGCTAAAACGCTTTGTACTTATACCCCTACTTATTAATATTTTATTATTTGGTAGCTCCTTATTCTTTTTATTTGGCTGGCTTAGTGATGGCTTTAATGCCGTAAACGCCATGCTCCCAGAATGGCTAAGTTGGCTCGAATGGTTAATGTGGCCAATTGCTGTGCTGGTGGTGCTGTTTAGTTACAGTATGTTATTTACCGTTATTACTAACTTTATCGCCGCACCTTTTAATGGCTTACTAAGTGAAAAGGTAGAGCTTTACTTAACTGGTCAAAAAATTAACGACGACGGATTAGCTGATTTAGTTAAAGATGTTCCGCGAATGCTGGGCCGGGAATGGACTAAGCTTTGCTACTACCTCCCACGCGCTATCGGCTTTTTTATTTTATTGTGGGTACTACCTGTAATAGGCCAAGTGCTATGGGTGCTTTTTACCTGCTGGATGTATGCGGTGCAATATAAAGATTATGCTTTTGATAATCACAAAATTAGCTTTACACAAATGAAAAATGACTTAAAAAGCAAACAAGGGTTATCTTATGGGTTTGGCTTTGCCGTGATGCTGCTAACCGCTATCCCATTTGTAAATTTAATTGTTATGCCTGTGGCGGTATGTGGTGCCACACGATTATGGGTTGAAAATTACCGACCACAATACCGTAGTTAAAATAAAAAATGGGCCACTTGGCCCATTTTTTATACTCGCTAATAGATTAACTATATAAGCTCTGTGGCACTTTAGTGACATTTAAGTGCACCGTTATTTCTTCACGATCATGGTATAAATGCTTAGCTTGAAGTTCATAGCTTATGCCGTACTTCGCCATTTCTTCTCTGATCATTTTTAAACATTCATACACACTATCAAAGCGTTTTTTCATCGGTAATTTCAGATTAAAAATAAGCTCTTTTGCATAAGCATTTACTGCCCAATCAATCATCAAGTTAGTCACTTTAGTCGGCTTTTCTACCATATCGCAAACCAACCAAGTGATGTTTCTTTTTTCTGGACGGTATTTAAAACCATCTTCTCTAAAATGCTTTACCTGACCCGTTTCCATTAAACTTTCGTTCATTGGGCCGTTATCTATCGCGCTAACAAACATACCACGGCGAACTAACTGATAAGTCCAGCCACCTGGGCATGCACCTAAATCAACGCTGCGCATCCCAGCTTGTACGCGTGACTCACGCTGTTGCTCAGGAATAAACACATTAAACGCTTCATCTAACTTAAGCGTTGAACGACTTGGGCCATCGCTTGGCATACGTAAACGTAAGATCCCCATAAAAAAAGGAGAGTTGTTATAACTATATGAGTAACCCACATACGCAGTATTATTAGCTAAAAACAGCACATGCATTACTGGGCGATTTGCTTTTGGCTCACGCAATACAGTGTTTTGTTTCTCGAGGGCTTTTTTTAGCGGGGTCGATATTTTTTTACAAAAAGTCAGTAACTCTTTGCCCTCGTTGGTATCGGGTGTTTCGACACGAAGCTCAGAACACAAAGTAAAATCTTTTGCGGCATCTACAATAGCGCCTACTCTATCTTCTACGGGCATATTTTCAATTAGGTTACCGGCAAACCATTGGCGTGCAAACACCATATTTTTAAAATCAACTTTTTTGATTATTTCGTCGCTGTGCTGCGCTTCAAAACATTCATAAATAACATAACCGGTATTTGGTTTTGCTTTTACATACCCAGCAAATCCTTGTTCGGCAGCGTGAAACGTTATTTCAGCAGCGGCATCGTTTTCAAAACCACTACGACAGTAAATCACAACACTAGACATATTAACCCTTAAACTCTTTAAAACTTAAATCGTGCAACTTGCACTAAAATAACTATCCAACCAATAATAAAGCACAGCCCACCCAATGGGGTAATTGGGCCCAGCCACTTCAACCCTGTTAAAGCCAATAAGTATAAGCTGCCACTAAATAACAATGTACCGGCAATAAAAAAACCACCCGCCATACTGAGGTGCATACCCCACTTAATTAAAATAGCCACTGCAATTAACGCCAGCCCATGCACCATTTGATACTCAGCGGCGGTTTTAAAAATACCAATGGAGTACTCTGATAAACGACTTTTCAGACCATGAGCAGCAAATGCGCCCAGTATCACTGAAAGCATGCAAAAAAAGCTGCCTGCTAATAAAAATAGTTTAATCATGTTTATCCTCTTTTAAATTTTCAAGCGTATTCTTTATAAAGCTTGCTGCCTGTATTGCCGCAGCATTCAGGTTTTGTTGCTCAGTCACGCCACTTTTTTTACGCGGTTTTAGTGAGTGGTCACCATCCGTTAACCATACATACTTTGGCTGCTTTGGCATGGCCATTGTGGCAAGCTCTTCGCGGGTGCCAAAGGTATCCCTTTCCCCCTGTAATACTAAAAAAGGACACGGTATGTCTGCAAAATGATCTGTACGCAGTTTTTCTGGCTTGCCCGGAGGATGAAACGGATAACCAAACGCAAGCACACCTAAAACAGGATGAGAGGTCGAACAGGCAAGCATCGATGCCATGCGCCCGCCCATTGATTTACCCCCTATAAATAGCGGTAAATTTGCATCAGCTTGAGTCACTATATGTTCAAAATAAGTAAGTAGTTTAGGCGCTCGCTCTGGTGGGCGACGTTTGTTAGTTTGTTTAGCAATTTGCATATATTCAAAATCAAACAAGCCAACGTCAATACCGTACTCACTGAGTTGTTTAGCCATGATTTGCATAAACTCAGAATCACTGCCAGCCCCTGCGCCATGAGCAAATATAAACTGTGCGATTGCCGGTTGCTGACTACTTCTAACCCATTCGATGCTCATTAATATTCTTGCTCCTGCTCAACTAAACTTAACATCCAGTCTTTAAACGATACAATTTTGCCTAACTCATTTTGTGACTCACGGATCACTAAGTAATAGGCATTTTTACTCTCTAAACTGTGATTGAACGGGATCACTAAACGTCCTGCATCAATATCTGGTTTTGCTAGTACGCTGTTACCAATTGCAACACCTTGGCCATGTACCGCAGCTTGTAACACCATAGAAGAATGACTAAATATAGGTCCTTGGTTAACTTGTACATTACGTACGCCGGCGGTTTTCATCCAGGTTTTCCAGTTTTTACGGGTGGTGTCATGTAGCAAGGTATGGTTTGCTAAATCACTGGGTTGGTTAAGCGCTCTGGGGCCATTTAACAGTAACGGGCTACATAACGGCACTAAATACTCAGTGTGCAGTTTATAGGCTTGCACCCCACTCCAATGACCGCGACCATAATAAATTGAGATATCAACATCGTCTGTTAACGAGTTTTCATCCTGATCTTGGGCTTTAATTCGCACATCAATTTCTGGGTGTAATTCGTTAAATAAGCTCAATCGAGGAATGAGCCATTGAATCGCAAAACTGGGGGTTAAACTTACGGTTAACGAGCCTTTGGCACCACGAGCTAATAGCTTTTCAGTTGCATCTATTAGCTGAGTAAAAATCTCTTTAATATCTAAAAAGTAACCTTGGCCTTCTTCGGTTAATAATAACGAGCGATTTTTACGTAAAAACAGCTTTAAGCCTAAATGCTCTTCAAGCGTTTTTATTTGATGACTCACCGCAGCTTGCGTGACATACAACTCTTCTGCGGCTTTAGTAAAGCTTAAATGACGTGCTGCAGCTTCAAAAGCTTTCAGCGCGTTTAATGGAGGAACTCGTCTTGACATGGCAACCAAGCTTAGAATTAGTTTTTCTTATGCGGTGAATTATATACCTATGCTAGGAAAGAGTATATTCAAGCCATAAAAAAAGCGACCTAAGTCGCTTTTTAAAGTGCTAATCAACTTTATAAATCGCTAGCACTGGTATCAAGAGGGGCAAAGCTCTTGATTAAATCATCCACCGCTTTCATTTGCGATAAGTACCCTTCTAACTTGCTCAATGCTAATGCACAGGGGCCATCACATTTTGCTTCATTTGGATTGGGGTGCGCTTCAATAAATAAGCCTGCAATACCCAATGCCATACCGCTACGGGCAAGTTCAGCAGCTTGAGCACGACGACCATCGGCTGAGTCAGCTCGACCGCCAGGACGCTGCAGCGCATGAGTTGCATCAAATATAACGGGAGCCATGGTTTTCATATCATCCATACCTAGCATATCAACCACTAGGTTGTTATAGCCAAAGCTTGAACCACGTTCACATAAGGCCACATTATTATTTCCGGCTTCATTAAATTTAGTAATGATATGACGCATTTCATGCGGAGCTAAAAACTGTGGCTTTTTCACATTAATGATCGCGCCTGTTTTAGCCATTGCAACCACTAAGTCTGTTTGACGAGCCAAAAACGCTGGTAGCTGAATAACATCAACAACCTCTGCAACCGGTGCTGCTTGATGAGGTTCATGCACATCGGTGATAAGCGGAATATTAAAGGTATTTTTAATCTCTTCAAATATCTTTAAGCCTTCTTCCATGCCTGGACCACGGTAAGAATTGATGGACGAGCGATTGGCTTTATCAAATGACGCCTTAAATACATAAGGAATATTTAATTTAGTGGTCACTTCAACATAATGCTCGGCAATACGCATCGCTAAGTCGCGTGATTCAAGCACATTCATGCCACCAAATAAAACAAAAGGTTTATTATTTGCCAGTTCTATTTCATTGATATTAATAACTTGGTTGTTCATTTTAATTCCTTATGGTGCAACTGCTTGCATCATTAATCCACAAATATACGCCATATATGTACCTACACCATAGCCAAGTACAGCTAATAATACGCCGACCGGTGCCAGTGACGGATGAAACGCAGCGGCCACAACAGGGGCAGACGCTGCGCCACCTACATTGGCCTGTGAGCCAACAGCCATATAAAATAACGGCGCTTTAATTAATTTAGCCACAATGAGCATTAAGCTTGCGTGAGTTAACATCCAAATTGCACCAATAACAAAATACATCGGTGAATCAAAAATCGCCATTACATTCATATGCAGGCCAATCGATGCCACTAAAATATACAAAAAGGCTGACGCCACTTTCGATGAACCAAACGCCTCAATATGGCGTACTTTGGTAAACGATAAGCAAATACCTATCGTCGTTGATATAACAATAAGCCAAAAGAACTTACTGTTTAAACTGTATTCTTTTGCCCACGCATAATTATTGGCAAAGAAGGGCCCTAAAATATCTGCACAAAAGTGCGCTAAACCGGTAATACCAAAGGCAATAGCAATAATCATCATGTAATCATTTAGCGTTGGCATACGCGCATGCTCTGCATGGTATTTTTCAACACGTTGCTTTAAGTCTTCAATCGCGGTGGTATCTGCACCGGCTTTAGCGTCAATCGCTTTATGATTAGCTGCCATTAATAATAATACTGCCATCCATAAATTAGCCACTATCACATCCACGGTGACCATGGCTGAGAAAATATCGCCACCCACTTCAAACATTTCTTTCATAGATGCTTGGTTTGCACCGCCACCAATCCAGCTACCTGCAATGGTTGTCATACCACGCCAAACAGCGTCAGGGCCATGTCCACCTACCGCTTCTGGATAAACAGCACTCATTATTAAAATAGCTAATGGGCCGCCAATCACAATACCTGCGGTGCCGGTTAAAAACATAATTAATGCTTTAGGACCTAAATTAATAATCGCTTTTAAATCAATACTGATGGTAAGCAAAATTAAACACGCTGGCAGTAAATATCGCGAAGCGACGTAATATACGTTAGATTGAGAACCATCAACAATACCAAAGGTATTTAACAATGACGGCAAAAAATAACACAGCAATAATGCCGGTACATATTTATAAAATGCCACAAGACCTGGGCGTTGACTATTTGAGGTTTTGAAAATAAACCCTAAAATAATCGCCAATAAACCAAGTACAACGGCATCATTGGTAATTAATGCAGTTTGGGGATCAGCCATAACATTTCCTATTTTTTATTCTTAGTGGTGAGTTTTATGATTGTCTTCAAGTTCTTCAATTTGATGTAGAATGATTTCAATAGCAGGATCATCAGGACATTCATCAACAAAAAACTGTAAATCATCTCGTGCCATTTTAGGGCAGCCAAGCTGATTTAGTAAATAACCTCTGTCGCGTCGCTCATAGGGATCATCACCTAACATTTCCATTAATAAATCGACGCAAGTTAATGCATGACCAAATTTATTTTCACTAATGAAAGACCATTTTTGCTGCGCTAAAAATAATTTATACACTTCGTCTTCAAAAATAAGCTCTAAAGGCTCTTGTTCTTGAGGGTTTTCTTCATCAATATTTTCAGGAATGATGTACCAACTTTGTTGGCCACAGCTAGGGTCAACAAGATAACCCTCTTCATCACTCATTGCGACGTGAATGCCCACTTCGCCTTGAGTTATGCTTACACTGGCATCGAGTTTAGCATGCTGTAAAAAGTGGCATAACAAAATAGCTAAGGTTGTCGGTGTGCCACTGCGCATAGACAAGGTGTAGCTGATGCTATTTAACTTATACTCAGGAACTTTCAAGCTTGATGCACTAAATAGCCACTCACTATAAAAGCTATCAAGTAGTTTATCTAGGCGATCGTGTTCGTCCGGCATCTGCTGACAAATAGACTCTATTTGCTGCTCAAACGCAGTGAGTATTTCAAGACTTGGTGTTAAGTCTATTTGAGGGTCCCATTTAGCTTCAGCTTTGATACAACGATATATAGCCGGCGGCAAAAAATCATCGTAAGCATCTTCTATATAAGATTCATCGTGTTCATCAAACCCGAGGGTGGTCATTCATACTACAACATTCTAGAAAACGAGGACGTAGTTTACCTAATTTTAAAGCTAGATACCAATAATCAGAAATGAATTGAAGAGGTAAGCTTTACACCTTTGGTGTGCAAAGCTTAAATAGGCATTGTTAATTATAACAACAGCGGTGCTTTCGCTGTTGCTAAGTAACCAATAGCTAAAATAACAGCGGTGTTAAGTACTAAAAATACGACTTTTGGAACGGTTGTCGTTTGTTTAGCGCTAATAATACCCACAACAATATAAACGATAACTAGAATAATTTTTTCTAATAACCAAAGCTGCTCTAATGGGTTTATTTTAGCCATTGCCATTAAACCGATGGCTGAGACAATTAATAAAGTGTCTATACTGTGGCTACCAATAAAAACCAATTTATTTTTGGCAAGGCTGCCACTGCCCATACGAGAAAAAGAACGTACGTAAAATAAAATAATACTCACTAGCGCAATGGCCATGTGTGAGTGTTTTAATGCTAAATAATCCATAGGTATTGTTACTTCTGTTTAGTTATGTGTTTTGTCAGGAAAGCGTAAAAGTACCGCTTCGAGGTCTTCAAGTTTATCATTAAATACATCAACAAGTTTAGGATCAAAATGTGTTCCTTTATTTGCGTTTATCTCCGCAACCGCTTCTTCAAGTGTCCACGCACCTTTATAACAACGTTTATGGCGCAGTGCATCATACACATCAGCCAATGCCACTATTCTGGCAAAAATATCAATACGCTCCCCCTTTAATCCACTAGGGTAACCAGAACCATCCCACTTTTCGTGGTGCTGCTGTGCGATTAATGCCCCTGCGCTGACTATTTTACGCGGTGAATCTTTCAAAATAGCATAGCCTTTGCCAGCATGAGTTTTCATAACTTCCCACTCTTCGCTATTTAACTTGCCAGGCTTATTTAAAATTGCATCCGGAATACCTATTTTACCCACATCATGTAAAGGCGATGCAAAGCGAATTAAATTCGCTTGCTCTTCAGATAACCCGTAGGCTAATGCTAATTCATAGCAAATATAAGCAACCCGTTTTACATGATTACCCGTTTCGCACGAGCGCTGTTCAACGGCTTCACTTAAACGATAAACAAGCTCTTGTTGTGTGGCTTCAACTTCAGTATGTAACTGCACATTTTCAAATGCCAACTGCACATTTTGAGAAAAGATTTCAATTAGGTTTCGTTGTGTATCCGTCAACTTTGACGGCACACCTGATACAAACAACATTGAATTATGGTTAAATTTACTGCTGCAATAAGCAAACAAATAATCATCTCTGTACACAATTGCTTTGTTAGCAAGGGCCTCTTGGCACGCTAACAGTTGGTCTTCTGCTAGTACGGTTTCTAACTCTTCTCCCTCGCGCTTAGCAAAATCGCCGGTACCAGAGCAAACAATCAGTTTTTTATTCATCTCCTCTGACGGATTTTGTGCAACTAAGGTGGTGGCATACATGGCTTCATCAGCAACGTTTAGTAAAGAAGTAAGCTGCTGCATCACGCCTTCAATAAAGTTATCCATTGAATGGGTTGCAAAAATATTGCGCGAAGCGGTGATTATTTTTTCTAGCCCTTCACGCGATTGCTCAATCGAAATAATATCGCGATACGAGCGAAGACTTGCCATCATAACGGTGAATAATTTTTGTGCGGTAAGTTCTGTTTTAGATTTATAGTCATTAATATCGTAATTTACGATTACTTGGCGCTCGGGTGCTTGGCCTGGCTGCCCGGTTCGTAGAATAATGCGAATATAATTATTTTTAACGGTATCACGAATGTATTTTGCTACTTGCAAACCCGCATCGTCTGTTTCCATAACAACATCGAGCAGGATGATGGCCGCATCAGGATGATCATCAATCAACTTTTTCGCTTCTGCGCCGGAATAAGCACTTATAAACTCCAAGCGTCTATCTTGAAACTTAAAATCACTCAACGCTAAACGCGTAACAGCATGAACCTCGGGTTCATCATCAACAATTAGAACTTTCCATGTTCCTTGCTCTTCACTTACTACTTCAGGTGGTTGTTCATTTGAAAATAAAAAATCTTCCATCACAAAGAGTTCCTTAAAACATATGCAAACAAACAACGGGGCTATTTTTAATAAGTTAAGGCCATTGTCCGAAAGTTACGCGGTCGTTATTACCAAGATCTTTCACTGTGCTTACATTTATAAACGCCATTTGGTTGAATATATGGCGAACAGCTGCACTTTGCTCAAATCCGTGTTCAATTAAAAGATAGCCATTAGAATGTAAATAGTCACGTGATTGTGTAATTATTTGTTTAATATCAGCTAATCCAGCATCATCTGCAACCAATGCAGACAAAGGCTCAAAGCGCACATCACCTTGGTGCAAGTGTTTATCGTTATATTCTATATAGGGAGGGTTGGTTACAATTAGATCAAATTTTTTATTATTTAACGCGCTAAACCAATTGCTTTGTTCAACACACACATTATTTATCGCTAATCGTTTTTGATTACGTTTGGCCAGTGCCACCGCATCATCAATACGATCAACGGCAATAATATCCCATGTAGGCATTTCACTACCAAGCGCAAGTGCAATTGCTCCAGTGCCTGTGCCCAAATCGAGCACTTTAGCGTCATTTGGTACATTACATGAAAGAGCAAGCTCAACTAAGGTTTCTGTATCAGGGCGAGGAATGAGTGTTGTTGGATTTACTTCAAGCTGTAAACTCCAAAACTCACGATACCCTGTAATGTGCGAAACAGGCTCGCCGTTTAAACGACGCTCACATGCACGCTCAAACGCTTGTGATTGCTCATCCGTTAATTGTTTTTCTGGCCAAGTAAATAAATAACTACGTGGCTTTTGTAAAATATTAAGCAGTAGTACTTGAGCATCTAACTTTGCGCTATCACTACTTGATGCTAATAAATTAGCACCGGTAGTAATAGCGTTTTCAACAGTGAGGTTCACGATTAATCGTCGCCCATCGCTGCTAATAAGTCGGCCTGATGCTCTTGCATTAGCGGCTCAACCACAGCGCCTAAATCACCCGCTACCACTTCGTTTAAACGATAAAGCGTTAAGTTAATACGGTGATCGGTAATACGCCCCTGCGGATAGTTGTATGTGCGAATACGCTCAGAACGATCGCCACTGCCCACTAAATTACGACGTTCAGACGCCTCAGCAGCATGACGTTTTTCATCTTCAGCCTGTTGCAAACGCGCTGCCAATACCGACATCGCTTTTGCACGGTTTTTATGTTGAGAACGCTCATCTTGACACTCAACCACAACACCGGTTGGTAAATGAGTAATACGAATGGCAGAGTCGGTTTTATTAACGTGCTGACCACCCGCGCCCGATGCTCTAAAGGTATCAACTTTAATATCGGCGGTATTAATTTCTATGGCTTCGGCTTCTGGCACTTCAGCCATGACAGCAACAGTACAGGCTGAGGTATGTACGCGCCCTTGTGACTCAGTTTCTGGGACGCGCTGTACACGGTGCACGCCTGATTCAAATTTTAATTGCCCATACACACCTTCACCGCTGATGTTAGCAATTACTTCTTTGTAGCCGCCATGTTCACCTTCGTTGGTCGTCACAACTTCTACTTTCCATTTTTTTGTTTCTGCGTAGCGGCTGTACATTCTAAACAAGTCGCCAGCAAAAATAGCGGCCTCGTCGCCCCCTGTTCCGGCGCGAACTTCTAAAAACACGTTGTTATTGTCTTTCGGATCTTTAGGCAACATGAGCACTTGAATGTCGTCTTCTAAAGTCGAAATTTGTGCTTTTGCTTCTTTATATTCTTCTTGTGCCATTTCGCGCATTTCAGGATCTGAATCTTTTAGCATTTCTTCAGCGCTACTCAAGTCTTCTTGTGCTTGCTGGTATGCTAAAAACGTTTTCACCACTTCTTCAAGCTCAGAGTATTCTTTTGAAAGAGTACGAAAGCGGTTTTGATCACTAATGACCGATGGGTCACTTAGTAGCGCTTGAACTTCTTCATAGCGCTCAACTAAGGTTTCTAATTTACGATAAACGGACTCTTTCATTTAACTGTTATTCCTGATCTATACCTAACATTTTTTTCAATTGGTTTAACTGAGCCACTTCACCTTTTTTCGCTGCATCTTGGATGGCACGGGTAGGCGCGTGCATTAAGCGATTGGTTAATTTATTGGCCAGCTCTAAAATTACTTTTTCTGCATCTTTACCTGTATTTAGCTGGCTAAGCGCCCTATCTACAAGTTCTGCTTTTGTTGTTTGTACATCATTACGGTAGTGGCGAATTAAATCCACTGAATCAAGCGAGCGCAACCACATAAAAAACTCTTTGGTGCGCTCACTAATAATAATTTGTGCTTGCTCTGCCGCTTGCTCACGAGCAGCCATGTTTTCACTAACAATGGCTTGTAAGTCATCGACCGAGTACAAGTAGGCGTCGTCGAGCTCACCGACTTGGCTTTCAATATCGCGTGGTACAGCTATATCAATAAACAGCATCGGCTTATAGCGGCGTTGTTTCAGTGCTTGCTCAACTACACCTTTACCAATAATGGGCAAAGTGCTGGCGGTGGAGCTAATCACAATATCAGCTTGATGCAAACGTTCAGGCAATTGTGCCAACGCAATAACATCGGCTGATACTTCATCGGCTAAACTGCGCGCTCTTTCTATTGTTCTGTTGGCAACAGTAATTTTTTGCGGCTCATTTTGGTATAAATGTTTTGCTACCAGCTCTATGGTTTCACCGGCACCAATGAGTAACACCTTGGTTTTATCCAGCTTTCCATAAATATGCTTTGCTAAATTAACTGCCGCAAAGGCAACCGATACAGCACTGGCACCAATGTTGGTTTCGGTACGGACTTCTTTTGCCACCGAAAACGTTTTTTGAAACAAACGGTCAAACGTAACGCCCACCGCATCATGGGTTTTGGCACTATTATAGGCTTGTTTTATTTGCCCTAAAATTTGTGGTTCGCCTAACACCAGCGAGTCAAGCCCACAGGCTACACGCATCAAATGATTTATTGCAGCGCTGTCTTCATGACAGTAGATATTTTTACTCAGTTCATGTTCATCTAAACCATGGAAACTGGCCAACCATTGCAACAATGTTTGGGAATTTTGCTGTGCAAGGCTACAATACACCTCAGTGCGATTACAGGTAGAGACAATAACCGCTTCATTAAAGTCGGCATGGCCACTTAATTGTTGTAGCGCCTCTGAAATTTGCTCAGGCGAAAAGGCCACTTTTTCTCGTAATTCTACGGATGCGGTTTTGTGATTAATACCAAGTGCTATTATGGTCATATCTGCCAAATATTGCTGAGCCCTACTACATAGGCGGCAATTTTATCAAAAATCTCAGGAATATGGAAAGTAAGGAACAACATTTGACTCGACAATATTTGATTTTAACACTGCTATTTGTATTTTTAACCGGCTGCGCAAGTAAAAACAATTATAAAACAGAGCTTTACGAAGACTGGAAGTTACGCCTTGGCGAGCAAAAAACTTGGCAAGTAGACGGTAAACTTGCGTTTATTAGCCCAGATGAGCGCCAATCTGCCAACTTAAATTGGCAACAAACACAAAATAGTAATTATTTAGTGTTAACCACGTTTATTGGCACACGGATTTTATCGCTTAAACAAACCGCAGTCGGCGCCGAATTAATCTTTGATGACCAACCGTATTTTGATAGTAACGCCAGTGCACTTTTACAACGTTTAACAGGGTTTACTTTACCAGTTAATAACGCAGGCCCATGGTTAAAAGCTACCATTGACGATCACACCTTAGAAATTGATCAATTAGGGCGTGCTAAAAGCGTGTTATGGTTTGATGATAATGGTAAAAAGTGGCAAATAAGTTACACAAGTTACGTCCAAAAATACGGTTTTTGGTTACCGAATGCTTTAACCTTAACCCATGAAAAGATTAAAATTAAAATCAAACTCTATGACTGGCAGTTTAACTAACTATGTATACTCACTCTGAATTTTCACTGATCGCCCCAGCTAAGCTTAATTTATTTTTACACATTAATGGCCGCCGTGATGATGGCTACCATGAATTAGAAACTCTGTTTACGTTTTTAAACTATGGTGACGAGCTCCATTTTAAACTAAGCACGGATACTCTTATAAGTATTAGCGGCGACACCAATGGCATTGCGCTAACCGACAATTTGATTTACAAAGCGGCGTTATTATTACAAACCCACTGTAAAGTGGATATGGGTGCAAAAATAAATTTAACTAAACGCTTACCCATGGGGGGAGGTGTTGGAGGCGGTTCATCCGATGCTGCATCAACGCTTTTAGCTCTTAATACGCTTTGGAATACAGCCCTATCTTTAGATGAACTGGCTGATTTAGGCCTGAAACTCGGTGCTGATGTGCCTGTGTTCATTAAAGGTAAAAGTGCCATAGCACATGGCATTGGCGAGCAATTAGAGTACCTAGAACTGCAGCCGAAGTGGTATTGTGTTGTCTTCCCAAATCAACATGTCAGCACAGCACAAATATTTACTCACCCAGATTTAAAACGTGATACACCAAAACTTTCTGGCGACTGGCAACAGCAAATTTTAACCAACGATTGTGAGCCTTTAGTGAAAAAGCTGTGCCCCGAGGTTGAAAAAACCCTGCAGTGGTTGCTAAAATACGCTCCATCAAAGATGACCGGAACAGGCTCATGTTGTTTTGTTGAATTTGCTAGCCAAGTTCAAGCACAAGATGTACTTGCTAACCTCCCCCATACTTGGCAGGGTTTTATCGCATCCAGCGTTAGTACCTCTCCTGCTCATACGGAGTTAGCCGCCATCATTGATAAATGAAGTAACGTACAAGTAATCATAAGTTAACCTACTTTGTTCACTCAATGTAAGTTAGTCCAAAAATTCAGTGCCTGAGGAACCCTACCGTGCCTGACATGAAGCTCTTCGCTGGTAACGCAACACCTGACCTAGCTCAAAAAGTTGCAAAACGTTTATATATTGAATTAGGCGATGCTGTTGTTGGCCGTTTTAGTGACGGTGAGATCAGTGTTCAAATTAATGAAAATGTTCGTGGCTCGGATGTTTTTATCCTGCAATCAACCTGTGCCCCTACTAACGATAACCTGATGGAACTTATCGTTATGGTTGATGCGTTACGCCGTGCATCTGCCGGTCGTATCACTGCTGTTATCCCTTATTTTGGTTATGCTCGTCAAGATCGTCGCGTACGTTCTGCCCGTGTACCAATTACAGCTAAAGTGGTTGCGGATTTCTTATCAAGTGTAGGTGTTGACCGCGTTCTTACGGTTGATTTACACGCTGAGCAAATCCAAGGCTTCTTTGATGTACCAGTGGATAACGTATTTGGTAGCCCTGTACTATTAGAAGATATGAAAAACCGCGATTTTGATGACGTGGTTGTTGTATCACCTGATATTGGTGGCGTGGTGCGTGCCCGTGCAATTGCAAAACTATTAAACGATACCGACTTAGCAATTATCGATAAACGTCGCCCTCAAGCTAACGTTTCTCAAGTAATGCACATTATTGGTGACGTTGAAGGCCGCGATTGTATTATTGTTGATGACATGATTGATACCGGTGGTACATTGTGTAAAGCCGCTGAAGCCCTTAAAGAGCATGGTGCTAAACGTGTATTTGCTTACGCTACTCACCCTATTCTTTCTGGTACAGCTGCAGAAAACTTACGTAACTCTGTGATTGACGAAGTGATTGTAACTGACTCAATTCCACTGTCTGACGAACTAAAAGCGCTTGATATTGTTAAAGTATTAACGCTTGCAGATATGTTAGCAGAGACTATTCGTCGCATTAGCAACGAAGAATCTATCTCGGCAATGTTTGAACACTAAAGTTAAACATTAATGAGTATAAAAGCGCCTTTTGGCGCTTTTTTTGTAAGCGATGTTTATTTTATAAACCCGCAGTGGTATGATAGCGCGCCTTTTGGCTAGGGACCTTGGTCGCAAAGGCCCTAACACTTTTAATTATTGGAGACATCATGTCTAACACAACTTATACTTATGACGCTGAACTTCGCGTAGAAACTGGTACTGGTGCGAGCCGCCGCCTACGTCGCGAAGACAAAGTGCCGGCAATCCTTTATGGAGCTGATAAAGAAGCGGTATCGCTTACTTTTGCTCATAAAGATATGATCAAAGCACAAGAAGACGAAGGCTTTTACACTCACATCCTTACATTAAATGTAGGTGGCGAGAAAGTTGAAGCAATCTTAAAAGATATCCAACGTCACCCTTTCAAGCCTAAGCTTACTCACCTTGATTTCCAACGTGTAGACGCAACTCATAAACTAGTAACTAAGGTTCCTTTACACTTCATCGGTGAAGAGAAAGTAACTAAGTTAGGTGCAACTGTTGTTCACCAGTTAACTGAAGTTGAGATTTCTTGTCTTCCTAAGTCACTTCCAGAATTCATCGAAGTAGACGTATCTGATCTTGTTGCTGGTGATTCAATCCACCTTACAGATCTTGCGTTCCCTAAAGGTGTTCAATCTGTTGAGCTTGGTAAAGGCGAAGGCCACGATCAGTCTATCGTTACTATCAAAGCTAACAAAGCAGCTCCAACTGAAGACGACGCTTCAGACGCTGCAGAATAATATTTAAGGTCTCGCACCTTGAATTCTATTCAAATGCTTGTGGGCCTGGCTAATCCAGGCCCCGAATACGCAAATACACGCCACAACGCAGGTGCTTGGTTCATTCAAGAACTCGCTGCACGCTACAACTGCACGCTAAAACACGACCCTAAATATCACGGCCTTACTGGCAAAGTGATTATTCAAGGCAAAGAATTCAAATTACTGATCCCCACCACTTACATGAACTTAAGTGGCAAAGCGGTGAGTAGTTTAGCCAATTTTTTTAAAATCCCCGTGGAAGACATACTTGTTGCCCATGATGAATTGGATTTAGACCCGGGCGTTGCTAAATTAAAAAAAGGCGGCGGACATGGCGGTCATAATGGCTTAAAAGACATTATTGCAAAAATGGCAAATCAAAAAGACTTTATGCGCTTGCGCATAGGTGTAGGTCATCCAGGACATCGCGAAATGGTCACCGGTTGGGTGCTTGGTAAAGCAGCCAAGGACGATCAAGAAAAAATGGATGCCGCAGTTGATGAAGCAGTTCGTTGTATGGAAATACTTGCTAAAGACGGTGTGTTAAAAGCACAAAACAGACTACATTCGTTTAAACCCTAATTTTTGGGTATACGGTCGCACGTATTAAACGAATCTAAACAAGGTATCTTACTATGGGTTTTAAATGTGGCATCGTTGGCTTGCCTAATGTTGGTAAATCAACACTTTTCAATGCATTGACTAAAGCGGGTATTGAAGCCGCTAACTTTCCTTTTTGTACCATTGAACCTAATACAGGTGTGGTACCGGTGCCAGATCCTCGCCTAGACGAACTTGCTAAAATTGTTAACCCACAACGTATTCTTACAACCAGTATGGAATTTGTGGATATTGCAGGTTTAGTTAAAGGTGCATCGAAAGGTGAAGGCCTAGGCAATCAGTTTTTAGCAAATATCCGTGAAACAGATGCGATTGGTCATGTAGTTCGTTGTTTTGAAGATGAAAACGTTATTCACGTTGCTGGTACTATCGACCCTGCTGACGATATTGACGTGATCAACACCGAGCTAGTACTTGCTGATATGGACAGTGCCGATAAAGCAATGTTCCGTAATGCAAAAAAAGCAAAAGGTGGCGATAAAGACGCTAAAGAGCAAAATGCGGTACTTGAAAAAGTAAAAGTACATCTTGATGAAGGCTTAACTTTACGTTCTTTAGCGCTAACAAAAGAAGAAAAAGCAGCCATTGCGCCTATTAACTTCTTAACTATTAAGCCAACTATGTATATTGCTAACGTGGCTGAAGACGGATTTGAAAATAACCCATTGCTAGATCGTGTCCGTGAAATAGCGGCTGCTGAAGATGCGGTTGTTGTGCCTGTGTGTGCAGCTATCGAATCTGAGCTATCTGAGCTTGACGAAGAAGACAAATTAGAGTTTATGGCTGACCTTGGTCTTGAAGAGCCAGGACTTAACCTTGTTATTCGTGGTGGCTATGAGCTACTACATTTGCAAACTTACTTTACTGCGGGTGTAAAAGAAGTACGTGCATGGACTATCCCAGTGGGTGCAACAGCGCCACAAGCAGCGGGTAAAATTCATACCGACTTTGAACGTGGCTTTATCCGCGCACAAACAATTGCTTTTGATGACTTTATTGCATTTAAAGGTGAAAGCGGTGCAAAAGAAGCAGGTAAAATGCGCCAAGAAGGGAAAGAGTACATTGTAAAAGATGGCGATGTAATGAACTTCTTGTTCAACGTATAATTAAACATTGCACCACGTTAAGTGGCTCATTGTTTTTTAAAGGCTCGTTTTTACGAGCCTTTTTATTTTTCAGCCGAATAAAAGTAATAATTAGTCTACCCTTACTATGAGGCTTAGAATTCTAAGGCAAAGCCAAAATTACAATACAAAGCCCACAAAGAGTGTTAAAAAAGCAACGTTTTAATTAAAAAGTAGCCGGTTAGCCTATTTTTCCTGCAAACAAACCAACTTAAGTGTTTTTTTGCAAAAAAGGTGTTGACGAATTTGGGGCATATCAGCATAATACGCCCCGCACTCAGCGATGAAGTGCTAACAAAAAAGATGGCTAAGTAGCTCAGCTGGTTAGAGCACATCACTCATAATGATGGGGTCACAGGTTCAAATCCCGTCTTAGCCACCATTTATTTTTTGTTGCTCAATGAAGAGTTTAAAATAACTACCATTTCTTTGATTAATTCAAAGTGATAATGCGGGAGTGGCGGAATTGGTAGACGCGCTGGATTTAGGTTCCAGTATCTTAGGATGTGAGAGTTCAAGTCTCTCCTTCCGCACCATATTCTTGATAAGAATTAAAACTATCAATTGTTTATTGTTGGGATATCGCCAAGCGGTAAGGCACCAGGTTTTGATCCTGGCATTCCCAGGTTCAAATCCTGGTATCCCAGCCAACAATGGCTAAGTAGCTCAGCTGGTTAGAGCACATCACTCATAATGATGGGGTCACAGGTTCAAATCCCGTCTTAGCCACCATTTCTTTTATAGAAGTGGCTCTGCAAGAGTTAAATTGCAGCTCAATGAAGAGTTTAAAATAACTACCATTTCTTTGATTAATTCAAAGTGATAATGCGGGAGTGGCGGAATTGGTAGACGCGCTGGATTTAGGTTCCAGTATCTTAGGATGTGAGAGTTCAAGTCTCTCCTTCCGCACCATATTCTTTGATAAGAATTAAAATTATCAGCAATTTCTTAGTTGGGATATCGCCAAGCGGTAAGGCACCAGGTTTTGATCCTGGCATTCCCAGGTTCAAATCCTGGTATCCCAGCCAACTTCTTCTACCAAAGAATGTTGAATTAAGAAATACTCTGTTAGGAGTATAAACATAAATTTGTATGCGGGAGTGGCGGAATTGGTAGACGCGCTGGATTTAGGTTCCAGTATCTTAGGATGTGAGAGTTCAAGTCTCTCCTTCCGCACCACATTCTTGATAAGAATTAAAATTATCAGCAATTTATTAGTTGGGATATCGCCAAGCGGTAAGGCACCAGGTTTTGATCCTGGCATTCCCAGGTTCAAATCCTGGTATCCCAGCCAACTTCTTCTACCAAAGAATGTTGTATAAGAATAAGAACTGCGGGAGTGGCGGAATTGGTAGACGCGCTGGATTTAGGTTCCAGTATCTTAGGATGTGAGAGTTCAAGTCTCTCCTTCCGCACCATGTTCTTAATTAGAACTAAAACTCATCCAAATTTAGAGTTGGGATATCGCCAAGCGGTAAGGCACCAGGTTTTGATCCTGGCATTCCCAGGTTCAAATCCTGGTATCCCAGCCAATTTGCACACTTTTTTGATTGCACCCCCACACTAGCTTCGAAACCACTAATATTTTTACTTTTATAATCCAATACCACATTTTTCAGATATAAAAAAAGACCCAAGTTTGAGCCTTTTCATCAACTAACTAAGCTCACCACTTATTGCGTATTTTAATACCCAGTTTTTTACCGGCCCTGTATTATTAGCTAACTTTAAAAATGTGCTGCGCGCCCATTTTAATGGGGCTATTTGGTTTGAGAAACCAAAGTAGCAAGCATCCATCATACTCATCATTAATAAATTAGCGTTACGACGACTACGTTCGTACTCTTTAAGCATTAGCGGGCAACCTACATCATCAGCTGTACGCAACACTTCAGCTAAGGCAGCCACATCTTGAAAGCCTAAATTAACGCCCTGTCCTGCCAGAGGATTAATGGTGTGCGCCGCATCACCCACTAAAACGAGTCGCCCTTGTGAATAATTATTGGCATGCTGCCTTGCTAGAGGAAATATAGCATGGCTTTGTACTTCAAAATCACCAGCGAGCTTTGGAAACTTTTCAATAATATGAGCTTTTAATGCGCTAGGTTGTAGGGCTTTAAATGCTTTGAGGGTATTTGCATCGTCATACCAAATTAAATTTGCATAAGGTGCTTGCATAGGTAAAAACGCAACAGGCCCTGTAGGTGTAAACTGCTGCCATGTTTTAACTTGTTGCGGTGCATCGAGCTTTATTAGCACGCCCATACAATGCTGCTGGTATTGCCACCCAGTTATACCAATATTGGCTTTGCTACGTAATTGTGATTGCCCACCATCGGCTGCAATCACTAAATCAGCAGTATAGCTTTGTTCGTTATAGTGTAAGGTAATGCTATCAGGGTTTTGCTCTATTGCAGTTAAAGCCGATGCAGGATTAATCATTTCAATATTATGCTGCCCAAATTGCTGCCATAAGCTTGCTTGAATTAACTTATTCTCGATTAAATGACCTAAATGCGTGGTATTGATGGCATGGCAATCAAATAATAAATGATCGTTACCACGCTCAAAAGCTTCTAATTGCTCATAGGGAGCGAGTCTATTTTCGCGCAGCAATGGCATAGCACCAAGCTGATCAAGCAGTTTTTCCGAAAAGCGGTTAATAGCTGATACTCGTATATCAACTGCATCACTGCTAAGCACTAGTGATGCATCTATTGGGTGTTTTTCAATAACACGTACGGCTTTGCCTTGTTGCGCTAATTTAATAGCCATAGCGGCACCAACCATGCCGCCTCCTACTACAATTACATTATTTTTAGCCATGTTTTTCATCATTTTACTTCTGACTTAACTCTACTTTGATTGTATCGTAATTAGTTTGCTCTGTGTGAGCGCTTCGCTTAATTCTCTTATTAAACCCATACTATATTGATTTCAGATCACAAACATGAAATCTATACTTGGTTTTGAGCGTGTATCCAGCTAAAATACGCGTCCTTTAAGTCGAGCAAAATTTAATAATTGCGCCACTTATACCTGTTTCTAGCACATGTTTGTGCCACTATCGAATTGAACACGAGGCTATATTTCAATGAGCAAAAAGCTGCATATTAAAACCTGGGGTTGTCAGATGAACGAATACGACTCTCAGAAAATGGCTGATCTTCTAGATGCGACCAACGGCTATCAGCTAACTGAAGAAGCTGCTGATGCAGATGTTATATTACTTAACACCTGTTCAATTCGTGAAAAAGCGCAAGAAAAAGTATTCCACCAATTAGGTCGTTGGAAGTTATTAAAAGATGACAAACCAGACCTAATTATTGGTGTTGGCGGCTGTGTAGCATCGCAAGAAGGCGATTCAATTCGTCAACGCGCGCCGTTTGTCGATGTTATTTTTGGCCCACAAACATTGCATCGTTTACCTGAAATGATCAAACAAGTGCAAGGTAACAAAGGGTCATCAGTGGTTGATATTTCATTCCCAGAGATTGAAAAATTTGACCGTCTTCCTGAGCCAAAAGCAGAGGGTCCTTCTGCGTTTGTATCAATTATGGAAGGGTGTTCTAAGTACTGTACTTTTTGTGTTGTACCTTACACGCGTGGTGAAGAAGTAAGTCGCCCTGTTGATGACGTGCTATTAGAGGTTGCACAGTTAGCCGAGCAAGGCGTACGTGAAGTTAACTTACTAGGTCAAAACGTAAATGCGTACCGTGGTGATACACACGATGGTGAAATTTGCTATTTCTCA
The DNA here is from genome assembly GCF_018732205.1 of Pseudoalteromonas sp. SiA1. Classification (NCBI taxonomy): domain Bacteria; kingdom Pseudomonadati; phylum Pseudomonadota; class Gammaproteobacteria; order Alteromonadales; family Pseudoalteromonadaceae; genus Pseudoalteromonas; species Pseudoalteromonas sp. SiA1. The sequence continues at coordinate 2,168,463 of NZ_CP076084.1, forward strand.
GACCTTATCCGTTTAGTAGCCGCAATTGACGGGATTGACCGTATTCGTTACACCACTTCACACCCCGTTGAGTTTACGCCTGACATAATTGATGCGTATGCCGATGTGCCTGAGCTGGTTGATCACTTACACCTTCCAGTACAAAGTGGCTCAGATCGTGTTTTAAACTTAATGAAACGCGGCCATACTGCACTTGAGTACAAATCAACTATTCGTAAGCTACGTAAAATTCGCCCTAACTTAAGTATGTCGTCAGATTTCATCATAGGTTTCCCAGGTGAAAGCAAGGCCGATTTTGAAGCGACCATGAACCTTATCAACGATATTGGTTTTGATATGAGCTTTAGCTTTATTTACAGTGCACGCCCAGGTACGCCAGCGGCCGATTTGCCAGATGACGTAACCGAGCAAGAGAAAAAAGAGCGCCTGTACTTATTACAAAACCGTATTACACAAATGGCACAGCAAATTAGCCGCCAAATGTTTGATACCGAACAACGTATTTTAGTTGAAGGTCCTTCTAAGAAGAACCCAATGGAATTACGTGGCCGAACTGAAAACAACCGTGTAGTTAACTTTGTTGGCCCACACACAGTGATCGGTCAGTTTGTTGATGTACGTATTACCGAGGCACTACCAAACTCTTTACGTGGCGATTTAATTCGTACAGAATCAGAAATGAACTTACGCCGCGAAATTGCCCCTTCTGCTATTTTAACCAAAGCAGCGAGTGAGCAAAAAACCGAGACAGCTAACGAAATTGGCGTTGCTACTTTCGTACCTTAGTTGCAAAAATTCATTGCGCCAGTTAACGCTGGCGCACTGTAATAGGAAGTAATTTTGAGTAATCAGTTAAAAACATTAGAGATTTATTTAGAACCTGCCGACAACAAACGCCTTTCTTCATTATGTGGCCCGTTTGACGAAAACATCAAACAAATTGAACGCCGTCTAGGTGTTGAAATTATTCATCGTGATAACTTTTTTAAAGTAACCGGTAAACTTCACAGTAGCGCCGGCGCGGTAGAGATCTTAAAAAACCTTTATATTGATACTCAGCCTGTCCGTGGGGAAATTGGCGAAATTGAACCTGACAACGTCCATTTAGCCATCACTGAGTCTAAAGCGCTTGAGCAAGACACCTCAAGTAGCGCCTACGGCAAAGAAATGATGATTAAAACCCGTCGTGGCGTTATTAAACCGCGTAACGATAACCAAGGCTTGTATGTTGCTAATATTTTGCACCACGACATTACCTTTGGTATTGGCCCTGCGGGTACAGGTAAAACCTATCTTGCCGTTGCGGCGGCAGTTGATGCACTAGAGCGCCAAGAAATACGTCGTATATTGCTCACTCGCCCTGCGGTTGAAGCGGGTGAAAAACTTGGCTTTTTACCCGGTGATTTAAGCCAAAAAATAGACCCTTACTTACGCCCACTTTACGATGCCTTATTTGAAATGCTTGGCTTTGAGCGTGTTGAAAAGCTGATTGAAAAAAACATCATCGAAATTGCGCCACTGGCTTATATGCGCGGACGCACACTTAATGATGCGTTTATTATTTTAGATGAAAGCCAAAATACCACCACAGAGCAAATGAAAATGTTCTTAACCCGTATTGGCTTTAATTCTAAAGCGGTGATCACCGGCGACATAACCCAAGTTGATTTACCTCGGGGAGCGCGCTCTGGCCTTCGTCATGCTATTGAAGTATTAGATGGCGTTGATGAAATTAGCTTTAACTTTTTCAAATCGCATGATGTAGTACGCCACCCTGTGGTAGCACGTATTGTTGAAGCCTATGAGCGCAACGATGAACGTGAGCGCCTTAAGCGATTAGAGAAACAACAAGCTAAAGAAGCGCTTGCCGCTCATGAGCAACCTGCGACTAAAGAGTAATACCGTGAAAACAGAACTTGATTTACAAATAGCGTGTGAGTTTGACAACTTACCCAGCCTTGAGCAGTTTGCAATGTGGGCCGATAAAGTACTTAGCCAATACCGCGATGAATCTGAGCTGACCATTGTCATTAGCGATGAAGCACAGTCGCAACAGCTCAATAATGACTACCGTGGTAAAAATAAGCCTACCAACGTATTATCGTTTGAATTTGAAGCGCCACCGGGCATTGATATCCCACTTGTGGGTGACTTAATTATTTGTCCAGCCATCGTTTTGGCTGAGGCGCAAGAGCAAGAAAAGTCATTTCATGACCACTTTGCCCATATGGTTATTCATGGATGCTTGCATTTACTTGGATTTGACCATATAAAGAGTGAAGATGCGTTAGAGATGGAAAGTATAGAAAAGCAATTACTTGCTGAACTAAACATAGCAGACCCATACCGGGACGATATTTAAATAAACGGAGCAATTAGACGTAATGAGCGACGATAACTCGCAATCTAGCCAGGGTTCTTCTGGCAGGACTTGGCTGGGCCGTATAACCCACATGTTGCAAGGGGAACCCCAGAATAGAGAAGAGCTGGTTGAGGTGATTGCCGATGCCCAAGAGCGGGATGTAATCGATCCTGAAACCAAAGAAATGATTGAAGGTGTGCTTGGTGTGTCTGAGCTTAAAGTGCGAGATATTATGATACCGCGCTCACAAATGGTCACTTTGGAAATTGATAGCCCGCTTGAAGAGCATATACCTATGATGGTTGACTCTACCCACTCTCGTTTTCCGGTTGTGTGTGAAGATAAAGACCATGTAGAAGGGATTTTACTCGCAAAAGACTTATTACCTCTCATTTTAAACAAAGATGAGCATTTACCATCGCTTCGTGACTATTTACGTCCTGCTATGGTGGTGCCTGAAAGTAAACGGGTTGATACCCTGCTTAACGAGTTTCGTCAGCAACGCTACCATATGGCGATTGTGATTGATGAATACGGCGGCGTATCTGGTTTGGTCACCATTGAAGATATTCTTGAGATCATTGTTGGCGAAATCGAAGATGAGCACGATGAAGAAGAAGAACAACAAGATATTCGTCAACTAGCTAAACATGTTTACGTTGTGCAAGCACTAACGCCTGTAGATGACTTTAACGAGCATTTTAAATCAGGCTATAGTTCGCAAGACGCCGATACTATTGGTGGTACCGTATTACATGCCTTTGGCCATATGCCGAGTCGTGGCGAAACCATTGATATAGACGGATTTCAGTTTAAAGTAACTAATTCTGATAACCGTCGTATATTACAACTGCAAGTCACCATTCCTAAGGCTGATGATAACGACAGTGAAGAAACTGCTAACTAGCCTCACCCTACTAGCAAAAGATAAAAAAGCATGGCTCGCACTGGTTGCGGGCCTTGTTTTGACTTTTAGCTACGCGCCTTTTGGTATTTGGCCAATTGTATTTTTTAGCTTGGCCGCATTATTTTATTGTATCCCTGCAAACCTCACCGGAAAAAAACACGCTAAAACCACGGCTAAATATGGCTTTATATTTGGTCTAGGCTGGTTTGGTGCAGGCATTAGCTGGGTGCATGTATCTATTGCCACCTTTGGTGGTATGCCACTTATCGCTTCCATTTCGTTAATGGTATTGCTGTGCAGCTACCTTGCATTATTTCCTGCGTTGGCACTATGGGCAACCACTCGTTTTTCAAACGGCTCTATAAATTTTGCAGCGCTACTACTACCTTGTTTTGCGATTAGTGAGTATTTGCGAGCCAACCTATTAACCGGTTTTCCTTGGTTAAGCTTTGGCTATACACAAACCGACAGTCCACTTAATGCCCTTGCTCCTTTTATTGGTGAATTTGGACTCACGCTATTATGTATTGCCATTGGTTTTGCATTGTACTGCTTAACCCAAAAACAATATAAAGTGCCTGCTATTACCGCTGCTGTGGTTGTTTTAGCTTTTGCAGGTGCACATTTTACAAAGGCACCCCATTACTCCAATAAAGACCTTTCTGTGCTGCTTGTACAAGGTAATATAAAACAACACTTGCGCTTTGACCCCAGTGAGTTTTGGACCACCATGAGTAAGTATCAGGATATGACGCGCCGTCACTGGGATGCTGATTTAATTGTGTGGCCTGAAGCCGCAGTCCCTGAAATAGAAGCCCTCGCTAATTCATATTTAGCAGGCTTAGACAGTGCCGCCTCATTTAATAAAACCGCGCTAGTAACGGGTATTGTCGATTACCAACGCGATACAAGAACCATTTTTAATACGCTGATTGTGGTCGGTAACAAAGAGCAAAATGATGAACACGGCCACTACCGTTACTTAGATAGTAACCGCTATCAAAAACATCAGTTATTGCCTATTGGAGAATTTGTTCCTTTTGAAGACATACTACGCCCCATAGCTCCGTTATTTGATTTGCCTATGTCGTCGTTCTCTCGCGGTGATAAAGTGCAAAATAACTTACGCGCGAATGGCTTTAATCTACTGCCCGCTATTTGCTATGAAATAGTCTTTGCCGATTTAGTGCGGGGTAACTACAAAAGCGACTCTGATTTACTATTTACCGTAAGCAACGATGCCTGGTTTGGTGATTCAATCGGCCCCCACCAGCATATGCAAATTGCCCGCATGCGCGCCCTTGAACTACAGCGCCCATTGGTACGTGTTACCAACAACGGCATAAGCGGTGTATATGACCCCATAAGCCAAACACGCCAAACTATGCCACAGTTTGAAGCTACTACTCTCAAAGCCAATATAAAGCTCATACAAGGGGATAGCGTGTATAGCCAATACGGCAATATGGTTGTGTGGGGAGTAATGGTGTTGTTGGGTATGATTGGATTTGGGGTTAGGTTTAGAAAATGAATGGAATTGATAGCTGTCGGTTGTCAGCTATCAGTATATAAATACAACCCCAATAATTTAGTAAGATTTAAACATCAGGGTAATTTTTTATCCATTGATCAGTACACCCTCTTTCAAGATAAATTGAGATTGTTTTCTTTAAAAGACGACTTGTCATGTCCATTAATGCAGTTGTTCCCCCAGTAATTGCATTTTTCTCATAAATATAGCGACTTTCAATAAAGGTATGTCGATATCTTTCAATCAGTATCAATGAAAGGTCGCTTGAAAATTTATGCTTAATTGAAGTTGGTAACGCATTAAATAGATACACCAAATCATGTGCATTTTCTTTTTTATTAAGAACCTTAGCGTTAAATTGATATTTTTCGTTTATTAATCCATCATTGCTTACTACTTTGCAGTTAAAGCTTTTAAGTAATATCTCCAAAGCTAATGCTGCATTAGCTATCGAAATACTAATTGAATGACTCCACATAAGCTCTGATGCCTTCAAATATAGATATGATGTTTCAATCATATGAGGAGCTAAAACCCAATCATAGCTGTCATCGTTCATAGCCTTTCCTTAAAAATAATCTAAATATTTTTATTCTTATAAAACTAGGTTTCTAGTTACTTAATAATTCTTTAATCCCATAATACCAACTAAGTGCGGCGACTGTGCCATGGGTTTCATCTTCAAAATAACGTTGATTTATAACTAAATTATCGCTCGGGTGCGCTTTTAACTTTTTAGCAAACGCTAAACCCCATTGGTAATTTGTTTTACCAATTTCGCCAAACGCTTCGACATTATTTGCAAAGGTAAAATACACATTGCCGTTAAGCTGCTTATTTATAAATTGGTTATCATTAAAATAACGATTGAGGTAGTTATTATCCCACAGATAGGTTGCATCAATAATTAAGTAATCTGTAAATAGCGCATGGTTGGTAAGCAATACATAGCTGGCAAATAAGCCACCGAAAGACTCGCCAATTAATACGCGTTTAGTTGATGTCCGGTAATTTTTATTAATGAGTGGAATAAGTTCTTTTTCAAAAAAGGCGCTGTAGTTTAAGGCGTTGCCGATATTTTCAAATCTTTCTAGGAGTTTACCGTTAAATGTCCAATCAACATTGGTTGGGGTAAAGTCACGCTCTCTTATCGCATTTTTACTATTAGGAATGGCTACTATAATTGCTTGCTGTATTTGCTGCTCTAGCCGGTCCGTACTAAGTGCCTCTACTAGCCCAGCTACGGCTTTTAGATGTGTTTGGTCACCATCGAGCAAGTAAATAACTGGATATACTTTATTAGGGTTTTCATTATAGCTTGGCGGTAAATAAACGCTAAAGCTGCGTTGCTCACCTAAAATAACAGACGTAAGCTGATGCGTTTTTGCGAACACAATATTTTCTGACGCATACGAAACCGTAATAAAATACAGATTAATAAATACAATTAATAAAGCTTTCATAACCATCCTTGTAATAAGAGCAAAATTAACTTTTAACAGTCTCTTCTACCGTTTGCACATTTACAACTTGGTTAATACTCCCTTTAATAACCACCGTGGCTGATATTTTATCTTGAATAGCTTGTCTGTTTGGGTCCCAGTACACTTGTAAAAAGCCTAACAAGCCGGTGGCAAAACCTGCGCCGTAACCACCGTAGCGGCCAAAACAATCAAGTAAACCCAGCGGTTCACCACTTAATGCAACCACTCGGGTGTTACAGAGCTTTTTACCAGGGGTTTGACCGCGCCATAATAAAGAAAAAAGTGTGAAGTACACAGCCGCCCAGCCAAAACCCAAACCTAAATCTTGAATAATACCTTTACCCCACTGCAAAATACTGTGCGTGCTTGTTTGTGCGGGTTTATCTTCTATTAACTGCGCAAGCTTTAATTCATTATTTTCACTAAACACTAATAATTGTAAAAATGCTTTTGCAAGTTGTGGGTTTTGTAAGTCGTCCATTTCGGCTAATTTGGGTACTTGCCCTATCAAATTATCAAGCGCATTTTGTTGGCAAAGTTGCTCACAGCTTTCGTCGGCTGTTTGCACTAAGTAGGCATTTACCTGCTTTTTTTCTGTGGAGGTAAGCTGAATGTCATCCTGTATTTTTAAGCCTTTAACAGTTAAGCCTTGAACAGGGTCATCGCCTTCTAAGTAATCTATGCCAATTGAAAGCACAGCAAGAGCGCTTACAAATAAAATACTTGCTGCTACTATTTTTAATATTCTTCGCCACACACTCGACATTTTAGGAAGGTATTGCTGCGCCGTTCCTTTGTAAAAAGCCATCGCAGCAACGAATGCAATAATAGTCGCACTGAGCTTTGCAGCTATGAATATTAATGCAACATCAATAATCATAGCTAATGCGCGCCGAGTCGGCGAAGCCAAAGGCAAGCCAAGTAAAGCATTATCAACCTCAAATGCATATGGCGTGATCACTTCTCGAGTTTCGGCTTTAGATAACGCTAATTGTTCTAATTCTTGTGCTTTCATTATTATACTTGTTATTAAAATAGGTAACGCGATTAAATTACGCGCTTTTTAATTTTTGCTCAAGCGAATAAAATGGATAACGAGAGTTCACATTGAAAATAGCCGCTAGTAATAGATTAATTCTTAAAAGAGTGAACAATTAATCTATCGTATCGTATTAAATATAAAAGCTACGAGGAAGAGCTTATGACAACCAAACAACTCTCATCACTTTTCGTTTTTAACTTACTGTTTGCCACAACCGAGGCAAACGCCAATGCTCGCTGGTATGTAGTGAATGATTCGGTGATGGGTGGCATTTCTAATAGTCAGGTTTTGTATGAAAACGACAATTTAGTGTTTACAGGCAATGTATCGCTTGCAAACAATGGCGGGTTTGCTTCTATTCGAACGCTATTGGATGTACAAAGCCAAGACATCACTAAAATTATGCTACGTATTAAGGGCGATGGTCAAACCTATCAATTACGTTTAAGAACCAATGAGTACATGGATGGTGCGGCTTATACCCGCTCGTTTAGTACCACAAAGAACGAGTGGCTTAATATTGAGTTTTTACCTGAGGATTTTCAGCTTACTTATCGCGGCCGCTTACTTGAACAACAACCTACAATTAACTTTAAAGATATAAAGCAGCTTGGGTTTATGATTGCAGGTAAACAAGCGGGAGAATTTAGGCTTGAGGTAGAAAAAATTGAGTTTAAAAACTAACTTTTCTGCGTACATTACAAGATTAAATAACCTGAACTAATACAGTTAGACTTTGGTTAAATAGTAAAGTCGTCGCCTCGCCTTTTCATTTCGTTGATTACTAGCTCAATAATTTGTTGTTTTATTGCTGCCTGCTGTGACTTTACCTCACTAAGTTGCAGCTCCAATCTATTTATCTCTTCTTGTTGTTGCTCGGTTTTATACTTTTTAGCTCCCATATGCTCAGCATCCATAGTTAAGCGACTATCGCCTTCAGCTGGCCCATATTGGCTATTATCTATGGTTAAACTGCGTTGTACCGTACTCTGCTTAAGCTTATTTACTTGTTCTTGCAATGCAACCACTTGCTGGGTGAAATATTTATATGCCTTTTCTAAATTTTGATATTGCTCAGCAAATGTTGCGTTATCTTCGCTGTATTTTTGAACCTTTGCATCTAAAAACTCTGATAAAACATAGTCAGGTTCTTCCTCTGATTTATCATCAATGCGTTGCTGTTCTGATTCTATTAAAGGCTGGTTGTTGTAATTAGATGCTTGATATTGAATTGAGGCGGTTGAAATCTTCATTATTTTATCCCTAAAATAAATTTGTCACTATTTTAGGTATCGACTGATATTTTAAATTCTTGAGTAGGATTGACTGATAAGAGCAAATAAAAAAGCCCTACTTGATTAAAGCAGGGCTTAAAGTATTTTTTACCTTAAAATTACGACTCAATAGCCAGTAATTCCACCTCAAAAATAAGCAATGACGCAGGAGGTATACTCCCTACCCGCTTTTCACCATAGGCAAGCTGGTGCGGTATATAAAACTGAAATTTATCGCCCGGGCTCATCAGTTGCAGACCCTCAGTCCAGCCTTTTATAACTTGGTGCAAGCCAAAGCTAATCGGAGTTTTACGCTCCACTGAGCTGTCAAATACAGTGCCGTCGATTAAAGTGCCGTGATAATGCACTTTCACCATACTCGTTAGACTAGGTGTATTTTCGCTATCCCCTTTATGGATTATTTTATATTGCAAGCCAGACGCGGTTTCTTGAACGCCTTCTACCTTTGCATTGGCAATTAAGTAATCACTTTCAATTTGCGCATTAGCGATTGCTTGCTGCTTGGCTTTTTTACTGTTTTTAAAAATCAAAACGCAAAAAATAGCGATAACAATCAGTAAAATAATATTGATCATAACTCCCCTTTTTCATCTTCTGAGTCGTCTTTATCGTCGCTGTTATCGCCGTTAACAATATCAGCAATGTCTTTTAATCGTGCTAATGCAATGCCATTCACTGAATCTTCTGGGTACTGCTCATCAATCATGTCACCCGCGTCAATGTCCATTAGTAAGTTTAGCGCTTGGTCAACTGTTTCAACGGCGAAAATATTAAATTTACCCAGTTCAACCGCATTCAGTATTTCATCATCAAGTACTAAGTTAACTTGGTTTGATTTTGGAATAATAACGCCTTGCTCACCCGTTAAGCCACGCATTTTACATAGCTTAAAGAAGCCTTCTATTTTTTCATTTACGCCACCGATTGCTTGCACATCACCATGCTGATTAATAGAGCCGGTTAGTGCAATAGATTGGCTTATTGGTAAACTGGTGATCGCCGATATTAGCGCACAAAGTTCAGCTAATGAGGCGCTATCACCATCTATGTAGCCATAGCTTTGTTCAATGGCTATATTCGCACTGAGTGTTAAGCTAAAGTGTTGCGCATATTTGTTACCTAAATAACCGGTAAGCAACATTACCCCTTTTGAGTGAATTGCTTTACCCAGCTCAGCTTCGCGTTCCACATCAATAACGCCATCAGCACCCGCATAAACAGTGGCGGTAATGCGTGCAGGTGTACCAAACGAAGTATCACCAATGTGCAGTACCGTTAAACCGTTTACTTTACCTACGGCTTGCCCGTCGGTCGCAATTAAGGTGTGGCCTTCTTTTATATCGCTGAGCATATTTTCACTAATTTGCCCTGTACGGTATTGTTTGCCTTCAATCGCTTCGTCAATATGGCGAGCATCAATCACCGTCAGCTTATCTTGCTTAGCGTAAAAACTAGCCTCAGCCACAAGCTCTAGTACATCAGCAAAACGGGCTGAGAGTTTATTATGGTGCTCAGCTTGGCGATAACTAAACTTAAGCAATCGCACCATTGCTGATTCGTTTAACGTGCACTTTAATGTTTGCTCGCAGTAATCACTGACTTTAGTAATAAACTGATACTGCAGCTTATCGCTGCTTGGTAAGTAATAATCAAAATCGGCAAGTACTCTAAATAACTCGGCAAATTCTTCGTCGTATTCACCGATGGTGTAATAGAGTTCACGTGAGCCGAGTAAAATAATTTTCACATCAAGCGGTATTAACTGCGGGCGAAGCGTAAAGCTACTGCCAACTACACTGTCTTGATAAGGTAAGTCATTTTTTATTTGATGCGTTTTTAGCGACAACTTTAGCCCATCCCACACTTGAGGTTGAGCCATTACTTTTTCAGCATCCATAATTAAATAGCCGCCATTCGCGCGGTGCAATGCACCTGGTTGAATTGATCGATAGCTGGTAATTAACGACCCTTGCGATGTTGCGTATTCAATTTTGCCAAAAATATTACCAAAAGTTGGGTTCGGCTCGTAAACAACCGGTGCCGCATCGCCTTCTTTATATTCGACCAAAATATTAGGCGCAAAAAAGTCGGTAAGCATGCCTTTACGATCAAAGTCTTCTTTGTTTTCTTCGCTTTCACCTTCATCATCAAGCCATTCAAGGACGGCATCAATAATTTCTACACGTATATCTTTTAAATAACGCAGTACACCAATATGGCTGGCATATTTATGTTCTAAATCTTTTAATAACGGTTTAGTGGCTTGCTCAGCAGTAGACTTTTTAAGATTACGGAGCTTTTCTTTCGACTCGCGTTTCCAACGTGGTAGCTCAATGAGCGCTTCAATGAGGGCATCTTCTAGTTTTTCTATACGCTCAAAAAACATCTCGCGTAAATCATCTTCAAGATCAGAAAACTCATTATCGGAAAGTTGTTTACCATCAATCAGCGGTGCAAAGCCGACTACACCTTTCTCTTCGATTAATGCCACGCTTTGTTCAAGTGCTGCTATTTCTACCGCGGTAATTGCGCCGTCGTAAGCATCGTTAAATTCACGGTCTATCGATTTTTTCTTGCGCTGATAGGCTGGGTTATCAAATGCAGCAGGAAAAGTGTCGAGTACTTCATCAATAAATGAGTCAATATCATCGGCTAATTGTTTGCTTTGCCCTGCATGCATAAATAACGCAATAGGCTCACGGTGATCGTCGTAGTTATTAACATATAACCATTCATGCGGTGTTGTGCGCTCTTTAGCGTGTTGTTTTAATTTGTCTTTTACTAAAGTAAAACGCCCGTGTGCCGCCTCTCCCATTACATAAACATTATAACCGGGTAGGTCCATTCCTAAAGAAAAGTCCAATGCACTTTGCGCACGTTGTTGGCCTATAAAGGTAAGTTGCTCAGGGTATGGATTACTCATGCAAGTGTTTACATGGCTCGATGAAATACTCGGTGCAAGATTTGATACGGGTAGTGGCAGCAATTTTTTCGTCATTCTAACTTCTTTTTTTACCAGCATATTCGCTAGGTTTTGGACGTATTGAGTGGCTATATAAGCCACTCAATATTCATATTTAAGGTTGTAAAGCCTGGCGGCTAAAATAGATGCCATCACACTGTGTACACGGAATAATTTGCGTTGCATGATAAACATCGTAACTATGGTTGCAATTCTTACATACTAATGTGCCCATGGCTATCCATTCACCTGCGTGATAAACACCATTATGCTTAAAATCTTCACTTAATGACTGCCATTCAAGTTGTGTTTTGTCTTCAATATGAGAAAGCTCAAACCACAATGACTCTTTAAGCTCCTGCCATGCAAGCGAATTATAGTAGTTGTTATTTTCTTGTAGATGAGAAATGTCACGCATTAGGTAATTACGATAAAGATAATATTTTTCTTCACCTAAATCTTTAAGTGCCTGCTCGGATTCAATAAATCGCTTTACTGCTGCTTTAACTTCATGTTCTTTTACATTTTTTAACCAATCGGTTAAATCGCTTAGCCATGCTCTGTAATCTGCCATTTTTTACTCCTTCAAAGTTGTGAGGGGACTGATATTAATACGGCGCTATTAGCTGTTGATAAAAACAACACCATACAGGCTTTGTTTAGGGTCTGTTGACCTTTCAAGGTTAAATTTGCAGCAGTCTGTTTGGTATTTAGGCAAGGCAGAGCCTATGTGGTGTGGTTATTCCCCATAAATAGGCGATAACGCAGCATCAATGCCAAACAGGCGCTGCCCGAAGGGTTCTGCCTAGGGGTGATTTACTCTTTGTTGCTCGGTTTTTACTTAGCCCACTAGGTTACAAACCTCGCGTCGCGATTAAATCGCCCCTAGTTTGAACAAATTGTAATCCACAAAGATCAACAGACCCTAGCTTAAAACTCAAATACTTGCGTGTAAACTCAACTAAAAAGATTAACAAACGCTAAGTTAAAACTGACTCCTAACATAGATAAGTATAGGTTAACCTGCACTGAAAACTAATTTAGCGGCAAATTTATAAAAAGCGCCGCTTTGGCGCTGTGAATAACGCTTTATTTGGGGTATCCTATCGACAATTTTTTATTAGTATGCAAGAAGTTTGGAAACGTAAATGCAAGAGCAATATAACCCACAAGACATAGAGTCAAAAGTCCAACGCTACTGGGAAGAAAACCAAGTATTTAAAGTCACAGAAGACGAGAGCAAAGAAAAGTACTACTGCCTCTCAATGTTTCCTTACCCAAGTGGTCGACTGCATATGGGTCATGTGCGTAACTACACCATTGGTGACGTGGTCTCTCGCTTTCAGCGCTTGCAAGGCAAAAACGTAATGCAACCTATGGGTTGGGATGCGTTTGGTTTACCTGCAGAAAACGCGGCTATTAAAAATAAAACAGCCCCTGCAAAGTGGACTTACGAAAATATTGATTACATGCGTAACCAGCTTAAGCAATTAGGGTTTGGCTACGACTGGGATCGCGAAATTGCGACGTGTCACCCAGAATATTATAAATGGGAACAATGGTTCTTCACTAAGCTTTACGAAAAAGGCCTAGTGTACAAAAAAATGTCAACGGTTAACTGGGATCCTGTGGATCAAACAGTATTAGCTAACGAACAAGTAATTGATGGTCGTGGTTGGCGTTCAGGCGCAGTAGTAGAACAAAAAGAAATTCCACAGTGGTTTATTAAAATTACCGACTATGCTCAAGAGCTATTAGACGACTTAGACAAACTAGAAGATTGGCCTGAGCAAGTTAAAACTATGCAGCGCAACTGGATTGGTCGCTCTGAAGGGTTAGATATCGAGTTTACGCGTACCGACAATAACGAAAAATTTAGTGTATACACCACTCGTCCAGATACGTTTATGGGCGTGACATACCTAGCCGTTGCCGGTGGCCACCCAATCGCGCAAGAAGCAGCTAAAAACAACGACGCGATCGCGATGTTTGTTGAAGAGTGTAAAAACACTAAAGTTGCCGAAGCGGATATGGCAACCATGGAGAAAAAAGGCATTGCAACGGGCTTTTACGCCACGCATCCATTAACGGGCGAGCAAGTGCCTATTTGGGTTGCAAACTTTGTATTGATGCATTACGGCTCAGGCGCAGTAATGGCAGTACCAGCGCACGACCAACGTGACTTTGAATTTGCCACCGCTTACGGCCTCGATATTAAACAAGTTATTGCCCCTGCTGAAGGTTCAGAGCTTGAAGTAAACCTAAGCAAAGAAGCATTCACCGAAAAAGGCGTACTGGTTAACTCAGGTGAATTTGATGGCCTTGATTTTGAAAATGCATTTAACGCTGTTGCCGACAAACTAGAAGCATTAGGTGTAGGTGAGCGTAAAGTAAACTTCCGTCTTCGCGATTGGGGCGTAAGCCGCCAACGTTACTGGGGCTCTCCAATCCCAATGCTGAGCGATGAAAACGGTAACGAGCTTGCTGCCACTGAAGATATGCTCCCTGTGCGTTTACCAGAAGATGTGGTAATGAATGGTGTTACATCGCCAATTAAAGCCGATCCAAATTGGGCTAAAACAACTGTAAACGGCGTACCTGCTACTCACGAAACAGATACTTTTGACACCTTTATGGAATCATCGTGGTATTACGCTCGCTACTGTAGCCCACGTCATGACGAAGGGATGTTAGACCCTGCAGCCGCTAACTACTGGTTACCAGTAAACCAATACATTGGTGGTATTGAGCACGCTATATTGCACTTATTATATTCGCGCTTTTTCCACAAATTATTACGTGACTTTGGTTTAGTTAATTCAGATGAACCATTCGACCGCTTACTTTGTCAAGGTATGGTACTTGCTGAAACATTTTATCGTAAAGATGAAAAAGGTGGCGACATTTGGATTTCGCCAAGTGATGTAAACACCGAAACCGACGACAAAGGTCGCGTAACTAAAGCATGGCATAAAGATGATGGTGAACCGGTATTCTCATCAGGCATGAGCAAAATGTCTAAGTCGAAAAACAACGGTATAGACCCACAAGAAGTTATTGCCCAATACGGTGCAGATACAGTACGTTTATTTATGATGTTTACTGCACCACCAGAGCAAACACTTGAATGGTCAGATTCAGGCGTTGAAGGCGCACACCGTTTCTTAAAGCGTGTGTGGAAATACGCAGTAGATGTTAAAACAGTAGGTTACCAAGCACTTGATAAATCGGCGCTTACTAACCCACAAAAAGTACTACGTCGTGAGCTACACAAAGCAATCGCAAAAGTGAGCGATGATGTAGAACGTCGTCAAACCTTTAACACCGCTATTGCCGCAATTATGGAGCTTTCTAACAAGCTATTAAAAGCGCCATTAAGTGACACACAAGATGTTGCCATTGCTAACGAGGCACTGGAAGCATTAATAATTATGCTGGCACCTATTACACCGCATTTATCGCATCAATTATGGCAAGACCTAGGTAAAGAAGGTGATATTTTAGATGCGGCATGGCCAAAAGTTGACGAATCTGCTCTTGTTGAAGATGAAAAACTAATCATCGTACAAGTAAATGGTAAGCTGCGTGCAAAACTAACAGTGGCAGCTGATGCTACGCAAGAGCAAGTAGAAGCTTTGGCATTTGCCGAGTCTAACGTGACTAAATTTACTGATGGTGCAACGATACGAAAAGTTATTTATGTACCAGGTAAATTACTTAACGTGGTAGCTAACTAATATGGCTGCTTTAAACGCCATTAAAAACGGACTAGCCTTAGTGCTAGTCTGTTTTTTGTTATCGAGCTGTGGCTTTCATCTTAAAAAAGCCTCTAGCCTACCCGATGATTTAAAACAGCTAACGCTTGTGGGGGATGATCAAAAATCTGCTTTATTTAGCTATTTGCAAAGCGAACTGGCTATGAGCGATGTCACTTTAGTGCCTGCAAGTAAACAATCAGCGCAGCTTTATTTATTTAAAGAACAACTAGAGCGTCAAACCTTATCGTTGTTCCAAAATGGACAAGTAGCTGAGTACGAACTGGCATACAGCGTAAGTTATGTAGTAAAACGCCCGAAACAAAAAGCCATCGAAAAACGCTTTGAGTTATACCGTAACTACCAAGACGATCCAGATAATGCACTAGCAAAAGCAAAAGAGCTTGAGCTGCTAATTAGCGAAATTCGCCAACAAGCGAGTCGTCGTATTGTTAGAGAGTTGTCGCAACTATAATGCGTTGTTATGCAAATCAGCTATCGAGTGAATTAAAAAAAGGCTTAAAACCTTTTTATTTGGTTTTTGGCGAAGAGCCTTTTCAAGAAGCGCAATGTGTACAGCTCATTCGCGACACGGCAAAGGCACAAGGATTTGATGAAGTAATTAAATTCACTTTAGCTCAGGGCTTTGATTGGCAAGAAATAATCGCGCAATACCAAAGTATGTCGTTGTTTAGCGCGCGCACTATTATTGAGCTTGATTTAAACCAGCAAAAACCGGGGACACCCGGCGCAAACACCTTTAAAAAAATAGTAGAGCTTGAAAACCCTGATACGATCTTAATCGTAAAAGGCGCTAAGGCCAGTCAAGATGTTCAGCGCGGCGCGTGGTTTAAAGCACTTGATAAGCATGGGTTATTTGTACCCTGTTACCCACTTAGCGGAAATCACTTAAAGCGTTGGTTTGATGAGCAGTGCCAACGTTTGTCACTAAATATTCAAAACGAGGCCAAACTCAGTTTAATTAATGCCACTGAAGGCAACTTACTTGCGTGTTACCAAGAGCTTGAAAAACTAGCATTAATACACGGTGACGCTCTGATCACGCAACAGCTGGTGATGCAAGGACTACTAAACCAAGCTAAGTTTGATATTTTTGATTTAAGTGATGCGCTTTTAAACGGCCACACCGCTCAGGCTATAAAAGTACTTAACAAACTTGCCAGTGATAACACTGAGGTTGTGAGTATCTTATGGGCCATTAATAAAGACCTTAATACATTATTGAGTGTGCAGCAGGGATTATTGCAAGGTGAGTCATTAGCAACCTTATTTAAACAAAAAGCTATTTGGAAAAATCAACAAGCGCCAGTACAAACAGCCATTAACAGGCTAAACATTCATACCCTAGAGAATATTAGCAGTGAACTGGCATTGTTTGATGCAAGTTACAAGCAAGGTGCATTGATTGCCCCTTACCAAGCATTGGCGCATATTTGCATTAAGTTCTGCCAACCGCTCGATATTCCACTTCCCTGCCATAGTAACCGTCAGTAAAGGGAAATACATGATTGCAATTTTTGGTGGTACTTTTGATCCCGTTCATTTGGGACACCTTAATATGGCGCAGCAATGCGTTGCGACCTTTAAATTACACTCACTCTATTTTATGCCCTGTGCAATACCTGCGCACAAAGCGGCACCGGGGATCAGCACCGAGCATCGTATAGCAATGCTTAAAGCCGCAATAACACCTTATGCGCCGTTCAAACTTGATTTACGAGAACTGCAACGCAGCGGCCCGTCGTATTCTTTATTAAGTTTGCAAGAGCTAAGAGCAGAAAACCCCGATACCCCTATTTTATTTTTAATTGGCATGGACTCATTCAACAATTTCGATAAATGGTATCAATGGCAAACAATAACTCGCCTTTGTCATCTGGTGGTGTATCAACGCCCTGGCCAAATTTGTGATACACAGGGTGAACTTAAATGCTATCAACATAACGCTGTTACCACTGATATTGCCTTGCTGCAAAAAACAAATGCCGGACACCTTTACTTTTTAGAGGGGGAACAGCTGGATGCCGCATCCAGCGAGATCCGTCAAGCCCTTAAAAAAAGTACTAAAAAGAGTGAACTATTACCCGACGCCGTGAGTCACTATATTAAGCAGCACCAGCTTTATCAAGAGTGATTGGTATAAACCCCTCAGCGTGTTAAAATAACCGCTATTAAATTTTAAATTGAGACAAAACCTTGGATTCGAAACAACTACTCGCTTTTGCACTAGACAAAATTGACGATATGAAAGCACGTGATGTGATTCAACTTGACGTAACTGGCAGCTCAGACGTAACCGATTACATGATTGTATGTTCAGGCACATCAAGACGTCATGTATTGTCAATTGCTGATAACTTAGCAAAAGAAGCTCGCCACGCTGGTGAAGAGCCATTAGGGTATGAAGGCCAAAGCGATGGTGAATGGGCACTCGTTGATTTAGGTGATGTGATTGTTCACGTTATGCAAGATCAAGCACGTAGCTATTACGATCTAGAAAAGCTTTGGGGCTAATTGCTCCCTATTTTAGACAACGCTTGGAAGTAACGTCGTGAAAATACAAATGATTGCTGTTGGTACAAAAATGCCAGCATGGGTAGAGACAGGTTTTGCAGAGTATCAACGCCGCTTTCCCAAAGATATGGCATTGGAACTCATTGAGATCCCTGCTGGTAAACGTGGAAAAAATGCCGATATAAAGCGTATTTTGCACATTGAAGGTGAAAAAACCTTAGCCGCCATACCTAAAGGCAATCGTATTGTCACACTAGAAGTAACCGGTAAAGCACTGGATACTCATCAACTAGCGAAAAACATGGAAAAGTGGCAACTAGATGGTCGCGATGTCAGTTTATTAATTGGCGGACCTGAAGGCTTAGCCCCAGAGTGTATTGCTGCCTCTGAGCAAAAATGGTCGTTATCAAATTTAACGCTCCCACACCCTTTAGTACGCATTATTGTTGCTGAAAGCCTCTACAGAGGCTGGAGCTTAAATAACAACCATCCTTATCATCGCGAGTAGTTTCTTGCCATGCTAAAACGAAGACCCACCATTCGCGACCACTCAGCAGAAGCTAATTTATTTGCTCGGCGTGCATTCGTGGGTTTTATTTTTATATTAGTCCTTGTAGCAATATTGCTGTCTAACTTGTATAAAATTCAGGTAGATGATCATCAAGATTATCAAACTCGTTCTAATGATAACCGTATAAAAGTTATACCTATAGCCCCCAATCGCGGTTTAATTTACGACCGCAACGGTGTTTTGCTGGCCGAAAATAAGCCCGTTTATAACCTTGAGGTGATCCCCGAAGAAGTTAATGATTTAACCGCCTCTTTGAAGTCTATCAGCAAAATCATTGAAATAACCGAGCAGCAACAAGCTGATTTTCTTGATGATATAAAACATACTCGACGTTTTAAAAGTCAAGTCCTCAAAGCCCGTTTAAATGAAAACGAAGTAGCGATGTTTTCAGTAAACCAACATAAGTTTCCAGGCTTTAGTATTGAGGCACGTCTAGCGAGATATTACCCCTTTGGCGATACTTTAACCCATGCATTAGGCTATGTCGCAAAGCTCAATAGAAAAGAGTTAAACAAGCTTGAACAACAAGATGAAGCCACAAACTACCGAGCCACGCATGATATTGGTAAGCTGGGTATCGAAAAGTACTACGAGCCGTTATTACATGGTCAAGTTGGCTCACAACGAGTTGAAGTTAATAACCGCGGCCGAATTATCCGCACTTTAAGTATGGATCCACCGCAAGCGGGTGACGACTTAGTACTTACTCTCGACATTGGTTTACAACAAATAGCCCAACATGCACTTAAAGATATGCGCGGCGCTATTGTGGTAATGGATGCAAAAGATGGCGGCGTTTTAGCGCTGTATTCAAACCCGAGTTATGATCCCAATTTATTTGTGCACGGTATTAGCAGTAAAGACTACAAAGCCTTACTCAACCCTGATCGTCCACTGATCAATCGCACGACTCAAGGTCGCTACGCACCAGCATCTACTGTTAAACCACACATGGCTATTTTGGCATTAGAAGAAAATATAGTGCAAGAAACCACCAGCATGTGGGATCCGGGCTTTTTTCAAATTCCCAACGTAGAGCATAGATGGCGTGATTGGCGACGTTGGGGCCATGGCCATGTGGATGTTTATAAAGCAATAGAAGAGTCATGCGATACCTACTTTTATGACGCAGCCTATCGAATGGGGATCACAAAAATAAGTAATTTTATGGCTCGCTTTGGCTTTGGTGAATTATCCGGTATTGATATTCATGAAGAAACAACCGCTATTTTACCCTCAAAAGAGTGGAAAGAAGCCCGTTTTAAAGAGTCTTGGTGGCCTGGAGATACTATTTCTGTAGGAATTGGCCAAGGTTATTGGACTGCCACCCCCATTCAAATAGCGAATGCCACTAATATTTTAGTTAACAGAGGGATAAATCACCCTCCGCATTTAGTGCAAGTTGCTAAAAAAGAAGATCAAATTACTCAGCTCAATAATGAAGAAAAACCGCCGGTTGTACTCAATAACGAAGATAACTGGCGCATCGCTATTGATGCCATGCATAACACCGTTAAAAAAACCACCGGAACTGCCCATCGTGCGTTTAAAGGGGCTACTTATGATCCTGCAGGTAAAACCGGTACTGCCCAAGTGGTGAGTATTGCTCAGGGCGAGCGTTACGACGCCGATGCACTCAAAGAGCGCCAACGCGACAACGCCATTTATATAGGTTTTGCCCCGTTTAATAACCCACAAATTGTTGTCTCTATTGTGGTAGAAAATACCGGTGGGGGAAGCTCAGTAGGTGCGCCCATTGCGCGCCAATTAATGGATTACTATTTTGCAGCTAACCCAATCCAACCTTCAGGGGACAAAGCACCATGACGGCTTTACATGATAAGCGCTCTATTTGGCTGCGACTGCATATTGATTTGCCACTTTTTATTGCGTTATTGCTGATGATGGCCGGTAGTATCACCATTGTATACAGCGCCTCAGGGCAAGACTCTGCCATGATGGTTCGCCATATTACGCGAATGGCTGGCGCCATTATAGGTATGTTTGTACTCGCTCAAATTCCACCAGCGACTTTAAAACGCTTAGTTATTCCCATGTATTGCCTAGGATTACTCATGCTGGTTGGGGTACTGCTATTTGGTGTAAGTTCTAAGGGAGCTCAGCGCTGGTTAGATTTAGGCATTACTCGCTTTCAACCCTCAGAGCTAATGAAATTAGCGGTTCCGATGATGGTTGCTTGGTATATTGGCCGTCATCATTTGCCGCCGCGTCCGTTACATTTAGTCATTGGCTTTGCCATTGTTATGCTGCCTACCCTACTTATTAAAGAACAACCTGATTTGGGCACCTCAATTTTGATTGCCAGTTCCGGTGTATTTGTGTTGTTTTTATCAGGCTTGAGCTGGCGTTTAATCGGCTTTTTAAGCTCGGTTGTTGCTTTGGCAGCATGGCCATTTTGGCACTACGGTATGCACGATTATCAAAAGCAAAGGGTACTGACCTTTTTAGACCCTGAGAGCGATCCGCTGGGTTCTGGCTATCATATTATTCAATCAAAAATTGCCATTGGTTCAGGCGGTATCGAAGGAAAAGGCTGGCTGCAAGGCACGCAATCGCAGCTAGAATTTTTACCTGAACGACATACTGACTTTATTTTTTCAGTACTGAGTGAAGAGTTTGGCTTATTTGGTGTGTGTGTTTTACTTAGTTTATATTTATTTATTATTGGCCGTGGACTGTATATTGCGGTTAACGCACAAGATGCGTTTGGTAAACTATTAGCCGGCTCACTCACGCTCACATTTTTTGTTTATATTTTTGTAAATATTGGCATGGTATCGGGTTTGTTGCCTGTTGTAGGTGTACCGTTGCCATTAATTAGTTATGGCGGTACCTCGATGGTGACCCTGATGGCTGCATTTGGCATTATTATGTCGATTGCCACAGATAAAAGGATGCTCTTAAAATAATGCGCCTTTACAAACAACTTATAATTATTATTCTCGTTAGCCTCTTTTTAAGTGCATGCAGCAGTTCAAATAGTCGTTACAGCATGCGCCATGATGCGGCGCCGCTTCGTGCACCGACCGAATTAGAAATGCAAGATGCCATTGTTACTCAAGTTATTAAAAGTGCGAGTACCACGCGCCCCTACGAAGTGCTTGGCAAACGTTATACCCCGATGCTCGATGAAACCGGCTATTCAGAAACGGGCATTGCTTCGTGGTATGGCCGTAAATTTCATGGGTATCACACCTCTAATGGCGAAATTTACGACATGTTCGCGATGACCGCAGCCCATAAAACGTTGCCTTTACCTAGTTTTGTGCGGGTAACAAATACGGCTAATGGCAAGTCAATTATTGTTCGTGTTAATGACCGTGGCCCCTTTCATGATAATAGAATTATTGACCTTTCTTATGCCGCTGCATACAAACTTGGATACCATAAGTATGGTACAGCAGAGGTTAAGCTAGAAGCCATTACTCTAGCCGATACCCATGCACGAAAAACCTACGTTCAAGTTGCCGCGGGCAGTACCTTAGCCAACATAGAAGCGTTAGCAAGTACACTGCGAGAACAGTATAAGTTACCGACAAATATCGTTGAAAAAGACGCTATTTATAGATTGCACTTAGGGCCAATAAAAGATGCCCAACATGCGCAACAAGTACTAGAAACATTAAAACAAAATCAATTTCAAAACGCGTTCTTGCTTTACACTCAGTAAGCCCTTTAGAATGGGAATACGCATATTTTTAACTTTAACCATTAATGAGTATGATGAAATCTATTAAACATAAAATTCTTACTGGTGTTTGCGGCTTAGTCTGTTCTGCCGCCGTATTTTCAGCCACCGCCCAAATTATTCCAGCGCCTCCTCAAGTTAATGCAAAAGGTTACTTTTTGGTGGACTTCACCACAGGTAAAGTCATTGCACAAGGCGAGGCTGATACTAAACTAGCACCGGCCAGCTTAACTAAAATGATGACCAGTTATGTAATTGGTACCGAAATTAATGCTGGTAATATTGCGCCTACCGATATGGTTACTGTTAGTGAAAAAGCGTGGGCAAAAAACTTCCCTGAATCATCAAAAATGTTTATTGAAGTCGGTAAACAAGTTAGTGTCGATGATCTTAACCATGGCATTATTATTCAATCAGGAAATGATGCATGTGTTGCTATGGCAGAGCATATTGCTGGTAGCGAAAGCGCGTTTGCAGATTTAATGAATGCTCACGCCGAAAAAATAGGCATGACTAATACGCATTTTGTTAATAGTCATGGCCTTGATACTGATGCGCATTATACAACGCCACGCGACATGGCAACATTAGGGGCTGCACTTATCAGAGACGTACCTGATGAATACGCGCTATATAAACAAAAGTCTTTTACCTTCAATGGCATAAAGCAATATAACCGCAACTCGTTGTTGTGGGATGAAAGCCTTGATGTAGATGGTATTAAAACGGGTCACACATCTGATGCCGGTTACAGCTTAGTCACCTCTGCAACAAAAAACGACATGCGTTTAATTGCCGTTGTAATGGGCACCTCAAGTGAGCGCGCGCGTAAGGTAGAAAGTAAAAAACTACTAAACTACGGTTTTCGCTTTTTTGAAACAATTACCCCGTATAAAGCCGGCGACAGCTTTGCTGAGCAACGTGTTTGGATGGGCAATAAAGAGAATGTTTCTTTAGGAATTTTAGAAGATACACCTATTACTATTCCTCGTGGTCAGCATAAAAACCTTAAAGCAAACTTTGAGCTAGACGATACCCTTGAGGCACCTTTAGCTAAAGGCACAAAAGTAGGTACTTTATTTTTACAGCTTGAAGGCGAAGATATTGCACAATATCCGCTAGTTACACTTGAAGAAATACAAGAAGGTAGCTTCTTTAGTAAAATATATGACTACTTACGCTTACAGATTATGTAATTGCGAGTAAAGTAATATGAACGCCTCCACTGTGAGGCGTTTTTTTTTGCTTGAAAAGTGCTAGAATGCGCCCCATATATACCAATCGTATTGAATGACTATCATTGGCTTGGGTCAACAATAGCATCATTTCAAGATTGCCATTAGCCTGTCAGTTTTAAGCTTCGCGTTTTAGCAAAGCCAACACTTTTTGTTTGAGGAGTTCCCGTCGTGGTTGAACCTGTTAAAGACACTAAATTTGATGAGTACTTAGAGTACCCTTGCCCATTTACATTTAAAATTATGGGTCTAGCTAATGTAAACTTAACTGATCAAATTTTAGCTAAATTACAACCTATTGCTCCAGGTGATTATGCGCCAAAAGTAAAACCAAGCAGTAAAGGTAATTACGAGTCTGTAACGCTAGTAGCTACTGTAACAAGCGGCAAACACATTGAAGAAATTTACAACGTGATCAGCAACATCGATGACGTACGCCATATGCTTTAATCCATAGTTGAGATTTGTTGTGAGCGAAAACACCCTAATCGTACGCCAACTGGGTCGTCAGCGTTACATGCCGATTTGGCAAAAAATGCAAGACTTTACCGACACCCGTGATGAAAATACCCCAGATGAAATTTGGCTGGTAGAGCACGAAAGTGTATTTACCCAAGGCCAAGCCGGTAAAGATGAGCACTTGCTTGCCCCAGGTGACATTGAAGTGATTAAAGTGGACCGTGGCGGACAAGTAACTTACCACGGCCCAGGTCAGCAAATGATGTATGTATTATTTAACTTACGTCGTTTAAAGATTGGCGTACGAGAGCTAGTAACATGGCTTGAGGAATGTATTATTGAATCCCTTGCTGAGTACGGTATTGATGCATACGCAAAAGCCGATGCACCCGGTGTTTACGTGAACGACAGCAAAATTGCCTCTTTAGGCCTAAGAGTTCGTCGTGGCTGCTCATTTCATGGTTTAGCATTAAATGTTAACATGAACCTAAGTCCATTTTTACGCATTAACCCTTGTGGTTATGCGGGCATGAATATGGTGCAAACTAAAGAATTAAATGGCCCTCAAAACCTTGAAGCTGCAGGTCAAGGGCTGGTAAAACACATGATCAAAAAGCTTAATGCAACACAGGTTAAGCATACTGAAGGGTTTGAAAACGAATGAATAAACCAGTCAAAATGGAACCAGGTGTAAAACTACGCGACGCAGAAAAAATGGCGTTGATCCCCGTTAAAGTTTTACCAACAGAAAAAACCGAAATGCTCCGTAAGCCAGAGTGGCTTAAAATCCGCTTACCTAAGTCAACCGAGCGGATTGACGGCATAAAACAAGCAATGCGTAAGCATGGCCTTCACTCTGTATGTGAAGAAGCCTCGTGCCCTAACTTATCAGAATGTTTTAACCACGGTACGGCGACCTTTATGATTTTAGGGGCTATTTGTACACGTCGTTGCCCATTCTGTGATGTTGCACATGGCCGTCCATTAAAGCCCGATGCAGCAGAGCCTGAAAAGCTTGCACTGACCATTAAAGACATGAAGCTAAGCTACGTAGTGATCACTTCGGTAGACCGTGATGATTTACGTGACGGTGGCGCTCAGCACTTTGCCGATTGTATCCGTGAAATTCGCAAGCACAATCCAGAAATCACCATTGAGATATTAGTCCCTGATTTTCGTGGTCGAATGGACAGAGCGTTGGAAATATTAATTGAAACGCCGCCAGATGTATTTAACCACAACCTAGAAACAGCACCACGTTTGTACAAATTGGCGCGTCCAGGTGCTGATTACAAGTGGTCACTTGAATTATTACGTCGCTTTAAAGAAGCACACCCTGAGGTTAAAACTAAATCGGGGTTAATGGTTGGCCTTGGTGAAGAAATTAGCGAAATTGAAGAAGTACTGCGTGATTTACGTGAGCATAACGTTGATATGCTAACCGTAGGCCAATACCTACAACCCTCTAAGCATCACTTACCAGTAAAACGCTACGTGCCGCCTGCTGAGTTTGATGCACTAAAAGAGTATGCTGATGAAATTGGCTTTACACACGCGGCTTCTGGCCCGTTTGTACGCTCAAGCTATCACGCAGATCAACAAGCAGCGGGTAAAGAAGTAAAATAAGCCTGCTGATAAACAAAAAGCTGCCAACGAGCAGCTTTTTTTGTTTATGGGCGTTATTTTCACCAAATGTAAAATAAAGTTAGGCTAAAGCGGGGTTACTTGAGATAATTACCGCTGATACCCTTAATTAGGTTCATTATGAAACTATTAGTTCGCAACTTATCTCGTGCTACCACTGAGCATGAGCTTCGTACTTTATTTACAGCGCACGGTAAAGTGACCACCTGTAACTTAGTACTCGATAAAGAAACTGGCCAATCAAAAGGTTTTGCTTTTGTGGAAATGCCAAACGACATTGAAGTTAAAGGCGCTATTAAAGCCCTTAATCAAACAACCGTTGATAAAAGCAAAATCCGCGTAAAACTAGCCGATGCTTAATAACGATTGAGGGGTTGGAAGTTTATACGTATTTTCAGCGTTTAACCTCGCTTTATATTGCTCAAAGCTTAGCTTTAACACTTTGAGCAATATAACCAATTGGGCTTATATCTGAGTTAACATCGCCTTTAATACCTGCTGCTTACTTACTATATCCCTGTACAACGCAAATTGATTTTTTGCGCGATCTAAATTGTGTCTCTCATATTTAACACTAAAGTAATTATCGCCGTCTATATAGTCGGTTAAAAAGCGTAAGCCAATCATAAAAGGCATTACTTTAGCACCTAACCAAAAGCTTTGTTTTTCTGCGGCCGTTAATACTGACTTTAATGGTTCAACGTAACCTTTAACAATTGCTGCAAAAATGTCTTCACGAACACCTACTTTTTCAAGCGCTGTTGAATCTTCTTGCTCTGCAGAGCAGAATGTTCTGACCATATCGCCAAAGTCATTAAGCCAATAACCTGGCATACAGGTGTCTAAATCAATCACCGCTTTTGCATCATTTGAATCTGAACAAAATAGCATGTTGTTTATTTTAGTATCGTTATGACACACGCGAATAGGGACTTTTCCAGCTAATGCATTGAGCTCATCAATGAGTGAGAACTGCGACAAGCAAAAATCAACCTCCTCCTGACAATGAGCTACACGTTTATGAGGATCGGCGTTAATAACTTGCTTAAAAACCTCTGCACGCATGGCTAAATTATGAAAGTTAGGGATAACTGCATGTAATTTGTTAGCGTCAAAATCCTCTAATGCTGCAGCAAATTGGCCAAATGCATTAGCCGCGGTTTGCGCTTGGCTAACAGTATTAACCACATCTTCGCTGTAACTGCCACCAATAAACTCAAGGGCTCGCCAAGTATCGTTATTATTATTTACTAAATAGTCATGCTGAGTTGTTGCTACATGCCGCACAATTGCTAAGTTGAACTCACCGACTTGCTGCTTTTTACTTAAGTGTTGTTCTATTAATCTTGCATTATCAACAAGTAACTGTGGTTTTGGGAATACCACCGTATTGAGCTTTTGTACAACCAATGACCGCTTAGGTGTGCTCAATAACATGGTAGTATTGATGTGCCCACTACCAATGGGTTTTATACTCGCATGCTTATCGTCAAGGCCAAAATTCTCAGATAAGTAAACTTCTATAGGAATTGAATTCATTTTCTACTTCACTCTTTTCGCCCAAGGCGACAATAATTTATATCAATTGCATTAAATTAGTGAACGATTACAGCGACAAGGAAATAACGCGATAGCAAGGCGAAAATTATGATACATAGTTGTTCTATATAAATAATTTTTAACGCAGGAAGCGGGTTATTTAATACGCTAGATTGATCATATTTTTAATAAAATTGGTATTAACACCTTTACGCTTGACGCAATGCGCACAAAGTAGCCGCAATGCTTGTCAGTTCTGATTTATAGGTAACACCAAACCAAGGCTCTTTTGCAGTGTATACAAATACAGGCTGTGCTTTTACATTAATCGCTTGCTGGATTTGATCAGGTAAGTAATATTCTTGCTGAGTATTAGCATTATATTGCTGTAAAAACGTCTCAAAACCTTGTTGCAAATAATCAAAAAAGCACGGCGTGATCCCCCAAAAACTCATAGATCCTAGCGCATCTCGGCTAATTTTTTCACGCAAGCCCTGCGGATTATTTCCAACAATATGTGCAGACTCTTTTTGAATATTTAAATATTCCGTCACTGCAACAAGCCTTCCATCAGCAATACTACATACTCCGCGATTAACCCCACCGTGCTCAGAGAGGGTATTGATAATCGGGTACCCCACCATTGCCCATTCGGGGCTATTTTTAAAATGCTCACTAAGCAATAAAAATGAAGACGCACCATAATAGTCATCTGCGGTAATAACAATTGCAGGGTTGTTAATATATGCTTTGGCACACAGTAACGCATGCCCTGTGCCCCATGGTTTTATACGTTGCTGTGATAGTGCTTTGTATGCATCAGGAACAAGCGCGTTATGTTGCTCTACTAATACCACGTCAAGGGCTTTAGGTAAGCGAGGTAAAATAGTGTGTTCTATCTCACTGCGAACGGCTTGATTGATGATCAGTACAACCTGTGTCACACCGGCGCGATACGCATCAGTAATGCTTAACTCCATAATCGTGCAATTTAGCCCAGGTATTTCTGCTATTTGTTTATTGCCACCAAAGCGACTACCTAAGCCACCGGCAAGCACAACCAAACTCAGTTTATGTTTTTTCATTTAGAGTCTGCGCATTTATGAGGGTAATTTACCAAGCCAGGCTTGCAACCAAGGCTCAGTTACCGGCCATGGCTCAAAGTCTTCACAGGCATCGATTTCTAGTCGGTTACCAACAGGTTTAGCTTGTAAATCACGTAGTAGCTCATCAAAGCTGCGCCCTGCCCCACAAAACGTATCACCGTAACTTCTATCACCCATGGCAACAATACCAAAAGGCTTGTCTGTTAGCATTGGAAAAGTACTATTTAATTGATGATAAAGATCCGCTAAATTATCAGGAATATCGCCTTGCCCAGTGGTCGAGGTAACAATTAAAATATGCGAAGCATTTTTTATATCATCTAAAGTAGGTTGCTCGAAGACACTAACCTGATGACCAGCTTGCTCTAGCGTGTCGCTAACTTGCTCACTTAATCGCTCTGCACCGCCATACACGCTGCCAACAAAAATACTAATATGTGCCATTTAATAATCCTCTTCTTGTTCTGGCCACCCCAGCTGTTTGCAAATGTTTAACATTGCATCACCCAGCGGCGCTTTAATTGTTATGGGTTCATTATTATAAGGGTGCACAAAGCTAAGCTCTGATGCAAACAACATTAGACGGCGAAGCGAAAAATGCTCCCTAAAAAACTGATTATGCTGATTATCGCCATGATTTACATCACCAATAATAGGTAAAGACAAGTGCTTTAAATGCCGGCGTATTTGATGTTTGCGACCCGTTTTAGGAAAACACTCTACCAAAGAATAACGAACCGTTGGGTATTTTCCTATTGGGATAGGCAGCGCAGCTTGATGCAAACAATTAAATTGTGTTTGTGCTTCTTGCGCGGCTTTGTCTTGATCAGCAAACTTATCGGCTATTTTGTCGAGTTCTTCTTTTAACGGTTTATCTAAAAAAACAGATTCAGGCGCAAACCCGCGTACCAACGCTAAATAACGTTTTGTTATTGTGCCCTCAATAAATAATTGATTCATATCTCGCGCCGCCTCTGAGCTTAATGCAAACAGTAATACACCCGAAGTAGGCCTATCAAGACGGTGAACAGGAAACACATGTTGCCCTATTTGATCGCGCAGCATTTGCATTGCAAATTGAGTTTCATGTTTATCTAAAAATGAGCGATGAACAAGTAGCCCAGAGGGTTTATCTATTGCTACATAATTTTCATCTTGATAAAGAATCGACAGTTCGCCGTATTCAATAGGCTCTGGGCGCTCACTCATTAGGCTCTCCTAAATATGAATCTAATTGAGTCAGTAAAGCGATAATGTCTTCGCTGCCTGATTTATCAGTGAGTGTCATTTGCGCCATCGGGGCGACTGCAAAATTGCGCGGTAACGGCTGCTTGTTGTCAATTAGCCGCTGTAACTTTTCAATAAATACAAACTGCAACCATTGTTCAAATGCCAGTGTATCGTGACAAAACGGTACGCTAGAATCTAATAAATCGGGATTCAGTGGCTCAACCTGCCACAGTTGATGCTTTTTAAGTAGCGCCGCTAATTGCTGTAAATATATGTGGGTTTGCTGGTACATAATCACCCTTTGGTCTGTGTATTATGCAATTATACCCTGTTCCCACAACAGTCGCTATGGCGTATAATTAAGGTAATTTTGTAGTAAAAACAGTTGGAAATCCATGAGTGAACATATAGCTACGTTAGGCCAGCTTTTAGATGGTGCAGGCACTCAATGGCGTGCTTTTGATATTGGCAGGCACATTACCAAGCTTGATAAACAACAATTTTTAGCCGTTGAACAAGCGCAAATTCCTTACCCTTACCCATTAGCAGGTCATGCATGGTTAGCGATTCAGTTTTGGGATAGCAAAGCCAGTAAAGAACCCTATGTGTGGTTCTTAAAATTCCCACTTGATGAGCAAAGTAAGTTAGTAAGCGCGAGCCGTGATCACTTTGCAGATATGGTTATTCAGGCACTAGGAACAGAAATTACCGGCGAGCAAGCCGATGGCACACTCGATAACAACCCTTATGTATTTACTCCGAACGCGAATAAATTAGCGGCGTTTAATGCACAAGTTAAAGTGTTGCTAAAGCAACCAGCGTCGCAATACTACGAGCACGCCCAACTCTACTTTAGTGGCCAAATTGGCTTTGATAATTGGCAAAATGTCGCGTTACAAGGCATTGCCGATTTTGCTTATCGTCTTCATAGTGCTGATAACTTAAAGCACTTACAAGCAGCGTGGCCTAAATTACCAGTTGAAGTATTACAGCCATTAAGTGCAATGCTTGAACACATCGAAATACCGCCCTCGTTAAGTGAGTTATTGTTAAGTTATGGGCAAACCGCCCTTAGTAATAATGATGTTGTTGCGGCCTCTGCCGCGCTGCGTGCAATATCATCAGGGCAAGCAGCAGGGCTTAGCGCACAACTTGTTGACTGCGCGCTTAACTCACCTTTAGGGCAAGATTCTGATATTTTGTTGACCATTGCTGGTCGCTGCTTCAAACAGTTAGAACAGCCACAGCGTTTACATGTGTTTATGGATAACTGTGCGCATCATGAGAAAATAGCTGAATTATTTCCTAGCGTTTTTGCAGATTTAGTTGCAATTGCGACTATTCGCCCTCACTTATTAGCTTTATTACGTGAAGAAAACAGAAGCGAGACATTAGCTCGCGCAATTGGAAGGTTATTCTCTTAAATGGCTAGTTTATGGACGTTCATACTTATTGGTGCTGTAATTTATTTTTTTTGGCTAAATCGTAAAATAGCCGAAGCAGCGAACGTTCATGCCAAACGGCAAAGCGAGCAATTGCAAGTGCAACTTATGAGTGTAGCTTGCAACAAACGTCGATTTGGCATTTTAAAAAGTGGTAAACCGGGCATGAAAAGCGAATTTATTTTTGAGTTTTCAAGTGACGGTGAAAACGCCTACCAAGGGGTATTAATCATGGAAGATGAAAAACTAAAAAGTGTGGTTGTGCCACCACATAGAATATAATTTCTTAGCACAAAAAACTAAGGCGTAACCTCAGTTACGCCCCAATTGCAAACATCCTGTAAGGTATCCTTTACCTATTCCCTGTTTATCATCCTCTGAACGAGCAAACTACCGTGTTTACTCTCCATTGCATCCTGCAATATCCACTTGCCGCCTTGGCTATCCTGCGTAAACTAACGCTCCTGCAATTTCCTATCGCATCATCCTTGGTGTCCTTTAAATAGCTCCCAGCTATTTTAGTACTCCGTGTACTTCCTGTTTCATCCCTGCATCCGTGTTAACTTGTCCTTTGTGCTTCCTGCTAGTAACTACTTAGTTGCCTGATTCCTTATCCATGGCAGTAGCTCAATCATTGGGCTATGTCGTCTTGACAAAGTAAAGTTTAAAGCAAACGGCTTCGTATGATAGTGAGGAAAACAAAAAAAATTACGGTCATAAAATTGAAAAATAAAAATAACTATAAATAACAATGGCTTGATGTTTTTAAGAAGATAAAATACGGAGTTAAACTGACAAGGCGCACGTTAATGTAAGATATATCTCACGTAAGTGCGCCCTATTTGGAACATTGGCTTACATAATCACAATTCTAAACACCTAGCCTTGTACAGATAGAGCAGTTTTAAAAAGTAATTCACCTTTAACTCGGTTAAATGTGAGCTGCTTAAAGTGCTCAAAGCCTTGTGATTTAAAAAATTGCGTATGTTCGTCACGAGTCACAAATACCGCTATACCAGAGGACTCAGGATTGTCATGTAATAAACCATCTAAGCCTTTAAGTAATTGGCGGCCAAACCCTTGACCATGAAAATGTGGGTCAACGGCGATAAACGCTAAAAAGTAGTAATTGCCTTGCGGCTTTAGTGCATCACGAATAGTTTTTTCTTTTTCAATTAATTGATTCGTTTGCAAATAACCGGCACTTAACATCAACTTTAATCGCCAATGCCAATAACGCTCTGCTTGAAGTTGGCTACTTGACTCAAATACACAAGCAACTGCTTTTAACTTATCGTTACGGTAAAGGCCAATTAAAGGCTGTTTTTCTTGCCAAAAGCTACTGAGCTCTTCGCGAATAAGCGCACGGAGTTTTTTTTCATAGTCCAGAGAGCTTTTTTCGTTATACCCTAGCAGAGTTTGTAAAATAGGGTCATTTTGGTAAGCCTGATATATAAGGCTTGCAGCGGTACTGATATCTTCTGGTGCAATATGTTGCACGCTAAACGTGTCTGTGGATTCTGCTGTGGCTGTCATTTTATTTCCTTTATTATTTTATACCCTTTGTCATTACGCCGCGTAACTTGTTTGGGATTAATTTTGAACTACAACGATGACCAAATGCTCATATAACTATATACCTAAGTGGGACAAATAAGCGAATTTACATTTTAGTTAGTACGCTCATCCACTGCATTGAGTCAGATCATGCTTTAGCGACTTACTACTGAGTAAATAAAGCGTAAATTCAGTAAGGGTTAAACTGGCTAGATATATCATTCCCCCCTAGAGTTAATAAGTATTAAGTATTAATTCATTAAGGAGCACGATTATGGATACGACTAAGCACGACATAAATACATTGTTCGCACAATTAGGGTTACCTAATACAGAAGCAGAAATAGATGCATTTATTGCATCGCATGCCATTTCGGATACCACATTATTGCAAGATGCTCCCTTTTGGGATGAAGCCCAACAACACTTTATTGCTGAATCGCTGGCGGTTGATGGCGATTGGAGTGAGGTAATTGACGAACTCGACTCTCGCCTTCGTCAAAATAATTAAATCGCACATTTTAATGTGTCTGAGCCACTTTATTGTTACCATACCTGCTCGCAACTTCCATGTTGCGAGCTTACTTTATTAAAGAGTTATAAATCGAATGAATGCTGCTGTATTTGAAGCTATTAAAGTCCTTCTTGATGAAGGCAAAGTCCCCACTGTTGCACTAACTAAAAGCCGTTTAGTAAAACCACTTCCTATGCCGGTTATTATTGCGGCAGTGAGTCAATATAAAAATAATCCCGATTCAATTTATAATTTAATGAAAACACCCGAGCAAGCAAGTAACTCAGATCCTAAAAACACTCAGTTAGATAGAATTGAGCAAAAACTTGATCGATTACTTGCTTTGCTAGAGCAAAAATAATTTGAGACTATAGATGTTTGTTGTTGATTTAACATTTGATTGCTACCAAGACACAACCCTAGAGCAAGCCGAGCAGGCAATAAACCGCTTAGTGAATGCATTACGCTTTAATGGCCAAATCATTGGAGAGGAATTTCCAACGGTTTTAAAAGATGGCTATTTTATTACTCGTGTAATGTGCCCGACCGAAGACGCCATGCACCCACTTAATAACAGTGCGTTTGTTAAACACAGTGTTGAAAAGCTTCATGGCGCTGGTTTGCTTGCTCCCAAAGTAAAGGTCATCGGCCAAGATATTCACTCCAATGGTGCCGATGGCTGTAAAGAGCCATCAAGCTATATTTTATACACTACCTATGTGCATACATGTAGCCCACTGTATTGTGGCGATGACTTTTTACCCGTGCCGCTATTTAATATTCCTGCGATTGCTAATGGTGACTATAAAACACTAATTAAATGGCAAGAAGATTGGCAAGCGTGCGATCAAATTCAAATTAATGGTGCAACACGCTGTGAATTTCCAGCGCTTGAAGAAATAGCCAGCACCCAAAGTGATTTATACCGCCGTGGTAAAGATATAACTAAACGGATTAGTTTTTTAACTAAAAAGCCTGTTTACTATTATTTATACCGTGTAGGGGGGGTTGATAAAGCCTCTGAACTTGAGCGTAAATGCCCGAGTTGCCATGGTGAATGGAAATTACCCGAGCCTTGGTTTGGCTTGTTTGATTTTAGGTGTGAACCGTGTGGTTTAGTCTCTAATATTTCGTGGGATTTTCAATAAATCCCACACTCAAGGTGCTATGTCTAAAAACATCACACCTTAAAACTACCTTATAATTATACTGTCAACGATGCTATAAATTCACTGAGGTTTTTGGCAAGTACATGATGTGGCTTTTTACCTACATACTCTAAGCACACCTCACCTGTTTCTACTAATACGGTAACAAGCAAATCGTCTTGGTCGGTTAACCCAATAAATACACTTGGCGCTTGTTTGAGTTTACGTTTCATTAAAACATGACCGGTGATATTTTGTTGCAGTAGGTCAAAATCATCTTCATTCCATGCTTGTAATAATTCCACTTGATGTCCGTCAATATTGGCTACAACACTGCCAGCAAACATATGACCATAAAATTGACTCAACGCCTCTGGAAACTCAAGCTCCAATGCGTTAGCGAGATCGGTTAATGAACCTGTAGGCTCTCTAACTATCGCTTGCCATTGGATCATGCCATGTTCATCGGCGCTACCTATTTCACATGGGCTTGGCCATTGCTCATCGTGGACGATTAATGGGCGCTTTTGTGTATTAGTAATCGTTTGTTCGCTAAATTTTTCGTGAAGTTGAGCTAATTGCATTGCAACAGACATACTGTGAAACTCATTTAATTTATATATAATGCATCCATTGTAACTATTTAAGAGCAAACATGACAGATTACAGCAATTCTCCCGATCTTAAAGGCAGCGTACTTGGTCAATCTACTGAGTATGTCGATCAATACACGCCCAGCTTGCTTTTTCCTATTGCTCGCAAGCTTAATCGTGATTCATTAAGTATTGATGAAACTGCGCTGCCGTTTAAAGGCCAAGACATATGGACAGGTTACGAACTGTCTTGGTTAAATACTAAAGGTAAGCCTCAAGTTGCGGTGGCATTGTTTACTTTCGAATGTCAAAGTAGTCATATTATTGAATCAAAGTCGTTTAAGCTTTATTTAAACAGCTTTAATCAAAGCCGTTTTGGGAGTATTGAAATTGTTAAACAACATTTAATTGACGACTTATCCAATGCGGTAAACAGCCCTGTAAAGGTAACCTTATACAGCGCTGATGACTACAATTGTATTCCTTGCACACCACTGCCAGGTGAGTGTGTAGATGAGTTAGATATTGAGATAGATAACTACCATATTGATGCCCATTCACTTAAATCACAAAGCAATAAAATAGTCACCGAAACTTTGCATAGCCACTTGCTTAAGTCTAACTGTTTAATTACTTCACAACCGGATTGGGCGAGTATTATTATTCGCTATACCGGTGAGCAAGTTTGTCGTGAGTCATTATTACGCTATTTAATTTCATTTAGAACTCACAATGAGTTTCATGAGCAATGTGTGGAACGTATTTACAGCGACTTAACCACTCAACTCCATATTAAAGAACTTGAAGTATACGCTCGTTATACGCGCCGTGGTGGGCTTGATATAAACCCATATCGCTCAACACATTATAACGAAACCCCATTTTCGGTAAAAATAAACCGTCAATAAGTGTCGCGTTACCTTAACAAAAAAGGAGCCTGAGGCTCCTTTTTTAGTCATTAAGTTGCTTAGTTGGCACCGCCATGCCACACACATCAATATAATTATGGCTGTACGCAAACCATTCCTCGCTGCGGTTACCCCGAGCAATAATTAATTGTTTGAATGAATCAGAGTCTGTTTTCATTACTTTAAATCGGCTGCTATCGTCTGCTAAATCCGCTAATACTTGTAGATCAGTAATGGGGTTAAACTCGGTATTCTCAGTTGGCGTTCGCGCTAACTGATGAAAATGTGCCATGCCTTTAAGCACCCGACCAAACACGGTAATATTTTTGTCTAAATAACGCGGCCCTTGACCTATGGTGACAAAAAACTCACTGCTGGCACTGTTTATATCGTTATCGCGCGCCATTGCAAATATGCCATGACAATGGACTTGCCACGTTTGTGTATGCGCTTGGTTTTGTGCAACCGCAAAGCCACCTAAAAACCCCGTTACGGGTGCATAACCATCACTGCCCATCTCGGTTATTGAAAGTGGCTCAGTGGTGGTTAAATAAAATTCCGCTGGCACCGTGTTATCTTTAGTTTTGGCTAACTTTTTACCCGTACTATCGCCACCTTGAGCTACAAACCCTTCAACAAAACGGTAAATGTGAGTACCTTGATAAAAGCCTTGTCTTGCCAGTTTTTTAATGTTCGCAGTGTGTTTAGGCGCAAGTTTGGGGTTAAGCTCAATATATGCAGCGCCTGTCGGCAGGGTTAACTTTAGAATATTCTCTGATTCGACCCATCGCCATTCATCATCTTTAGCCGCCGCAATAATCTCACTGCTTGTTAGTTTTTTAGCCGATGAGGCTGGTGATTGAGTACTTTGCTGGGCACATCCACCTAACAAAGCCGACACTAAAAGGGTCACTACACACTTTTTCATACCTTTCCTTTTTATTGTTATCTATTAGGGTCTGTTGACCTTTCAAGGTTAAATTTGCAGCAGCCTGTTTGGTATTTAGGCAAGGCAGAGCCTATGTGGTGTGGTTATTCCCCATAAATAGGCGATAACGCAGCATCAATGCCAAACAGGCGCTGCCCTTCGGGTTCTGCCTAGGGGCAATTTACTCTTTGTTACTCGGTTTTTACTTAGCCCACTAGGTTACAAACCTCGCGCCGCGATTAAACTGCCCCTAGTTTGAACAAATTTTAATCCGCAAAGGTCAACAGACCCTAGTCCCAATCAAACTTATACAGTATGTCTACGTTTTGGTATAAGCCACTGGTTATTTCTATGTATAGTTTAGAGAGTAACTGGTAGCGCACAGCCACTTCACTGAGTGAGTCGAATACCCCGACACTGTACTTAACCTGTAAGCTTGGGGCTATATAACCTGATATCTCTACTTTTGTTTGCTCACCACTGCCTTTAGAGCTTAAGCTTACATCAGATAAACCAAAGGTTTCACCCACCTTAGAAACCACTCCCTCACTGCGACTCACACCTTGAGAAAGTAATAACTGAGTTAACATAGCATCTGTAGAGCTGTCGCCCTCTCCTAATGGTTGCCCATTGAGTAAATAGGCTAAGGCTTGGGCTTGATCCATCGCAGGCTCAGAAAATACTTTTAACGTAGGTTGCTCAACACTGCCGGTTAAAGTCACCCCGGCAATCACACCATCAGCGGTATTATCTGGGTTACGAATCGCTTTAATGTTGAGATACGGTTTGTCGATTGCGCCACTAAAACCTACTTGCCCTGTTCTAATTATCAAGTCTTGCCCGAAGGCTAAATACGTCCCTTCTATTAAATTAAGCTCTCCGGTTGCAATAATTGGCGTACCTTGGCTCATTTTAAGCGCTAAATCACCAGTTACTTTAGACTTGAGTCCAAACGATTCGACTTTTACATCATTTTTTACTGTTACTTTTAAGTCTATATCGTAATCAAAAGGGACTTTTTTAGCCGCTTGTGTTTTTTGATCAATAATTATTTCATCATCACTTACTTGCACTGCGCCCTCGGGCAGCTCTTCAATTTCTATACGTCCATAAGGCACAACCACTTCACCGACAAGGTTAAGCGCGTTATCTGCTATGCCGATTTTTAGATCGGGTGATACTTTAAATATCACACCCTGCTGCGCTCTAACAAAAAACTCATTGCCAACAACTGCAACATTAACCGCGGGTTGCTCACCTTGCCAATCAACATCACCGGTAAGTTTAACTTGCCCGCCTTGAGGATCACTTAAGTTACCTTTAATCGTTGCCGTGGTTTTATTAAATAAAATATGTATATTAGAGTCTTTAAGTGCAACGGGTAATTGCTCTCCCTCTAAATTAATGTCTGCTATATTAAGCTCACCATCTAACTGAGGATCTTTGAGCGTTCCTGCTAATGTAACCTGTCCGCTGATTGCCCCTTTAAGTTGCTCAAGCGTATCTAAAAATGGCTGAATGTCTGAAAGTAAAATTTTATCTATATTAACGTTACCAGAGAGTGTTTGTGTATTTTGAATGTCGTCAATATTTATATCGGTTGCTATTTTACCTAACACACTGGATGACAAGTTAGCTTCAATTTTACCAACCTGCGAATCTGAAAAAGCACGAATACTGAGTGTTTCTATTGGGAGTTTAAATCGATCCTCTTCTGAGGTTAGCACTGCATTTAATCCATTAGAATTTACATTGGCTCTGAGTGTTTTAAGTGCACCTGACTGCCAATTAGCAGCAAAATCACCTGTTAAGTCTCCGCGTGTGCGAATATTATCTGGTAATAAGTGCTTAAGCTCTGCAAGTGAGAGGTTAGCAAGCTTTGCATTAAACTGCCCTAGCGCTTTTGTTTGCGACAAGGTATCTATACACAACTTACTTTGAGCTGATTGCCAACAATGAGCGCTCACATCAAAATCCCCGTTTTGTGTATTCACCATAACGGATATTTTTTTAGTATTATTAAAACTCAGCTTTTTATCACTAAGGGTTATGTCACTTAGCTCAC
Organism: Pseudoalteromonas sp. SiA1; assembly: GCF_018732205.1. Taxonomy (NCBI): domain Bacteria; kingdom Pseudomonadati; phylum Pseudomonadota; class Gammaproteobacteria; order Alteromonadales; family Pseudoalteromonadaceae; genus Pseudoalteromonas; species Pseudoalteromonas sp. SiA1. The sequence continues at coordinate 2,206,984 of NZ_CP076084.1, forward strand.
CATTCCAAATGGCATTTTTCATTTTGCCATTAAGCTCAAGTTCCACCGCGCCTTTTTCGGCATCAATCGACGCGCTAAGTTGATGATCTGTTTTATCACCACTGGCAGCTATGTTTATATTATTAATTTGCTGCCCAGCGACCAGTGCAGATGCAACATTAACACTGAGATCAGTTTGCCAATCAGCAGCCGTATCTAGTTGAGATTTTATAGCAAGTTTATTAATGTTTATCTCATTAAAAATAAAACGCTCTAGCATGACGGCTAAGTTAACCGAAGGGGTTAATCTGTTGCCGCGTACTTTTAAGTCCGCTTTACCGTTAGCAATAAAAGGAAGGTTAGCCTGCTCATCACTATTAAGCGTGATATCACCGTCAACTTGCCATGTATCATCTACCTGCCCATTCAAAGTTAACTTGTTAGCACCACTACTTAAATAAAAACTATCGATATCCGCTTTTAATTGATTATCTAACTTAAAGTTTGCAGCAAACTCTAAGGGAACGTTGTTTAAAAAGCCAGCTAGCTTAGTATTGTTCATTTGTAGCTGCCAGGTATCGGCTTGAGCGTTAAATACGCCTTTAAACGTCCCTGAAACATCACTGGTTAGGGCATCGGTTAAGTATTGCGCTTTTAAATTTGATAAAACGCCGGTAAAGTCCGCTTTAATTCCCTGTTGCCAATCAAGCTGTGCTTGAATATTCGCAGCGCTATCGTTAGTTTTTAAAGCAAGCGTTTCAAGCGTTGCCTTGGTTAGTGTGCCTTTTAGCTGAGCATTTAAATCTACACTTGGATAAGCATCTAGCTGAGTATTACCCGTTAAACTTAATTGATAGTCGTTAGCATTACCTTGGGCACTTAAATTGATGTTTTTAACCTTTAGCTCATTATTTTGTGTATTAATAAGCCATTGATTAATTTTGCCATTAACACTAAAGGGATAATTTTTCTGTTTGAGGTTGGCTGTTGCTCTCAAATTTAAAGGAAATAATCCTGTGGTATCAAGCGCAATGTTAAGCTTGGCTAGATCACCATTTATATCAAGAGTAGCTCCATGTTCATTCCCTTTTAAGCTAATGTTGCCGTTAATTGGCATTGCCCCTTCCAGTGTTGCATCAAGCTGAGTTTTTAACTGCCACTGCTGATAACCTGCCGATAGTGACTGTACTTTAATAGTGGCATCTTCTACGCTCATTTGCAGGGCAATATCATCAATTGAATAGTGTTGCTCGCCCTGATTTATTGTTACGTTGGTGATATTGAACTGCTCAACATTGATGTTAAGTGGTGAGATAAACTCGATATTGGGTAAAGCTGGTAATTCCTTAATAGCCGTTGTTGTTTGTTGATTAGCCGCTGCTTGTTGAGCTGCGGTTTGCTCTTTCAATACCACATTAATGCGAGGAATGGTTAAGCGTTTAATTGTAATATCAGGCCCTTCAGCCTTTGCCGACAATTGCAGAGTGTTAAGTGTTACGTTTGCACTTGAATGATTTAAAATAAATTCATCAATAGCTAGATTTTTTAATGCAATATTAAAGGGTAAGGTTATTTTTTTTAATGCTTCGGTTGGCGTATCGTCTTTATTCTCAGCACTTTTTGGCAAGGTTAATTTAATCGACTTAGCGCTTAAATTATCAATACAAATACCATCACATTGCCACCAAAATAAATCTATCTTTAGTTGCTGTGCATTAACGCTTACGCCATTTTGGTCGAACTGTAAGTTAAACGCATCATTGTATAAAAATCGGCCATTTTTTATTTCAATGGTTAATCCATCAACCAATTTATTCGCTGTATAAGCAAGCAATTGATTACCAGGGGCGGTAAACAAAACGCAAAACAGTGTAACTAACAGCGTTGCTAAAACGGCGCTAATTATCGCCGTTACTTTTTTAAATACTGACATTAAATTTCAGGCCCTATGGTAATACTTAAACGGGTACTTTTACTTTCTTTAGTGAGCCCCCACGCGTGATCAACTCTTATTGGCCCTATAGGCGTTAAATAACGAAAACCAAACCCTGCACCAACTTCAAATTGCTCAGAAAAATCATTGGTTGCGGTCCCCCCATCAACAAACAGCGCAGCTCGCCAATTTTTAGCAAATTGGTAGTTGTATTCAACGGTACTCGCTAATAAATATTTACCACCAATACGCTCACCCTGCTCGTTTTGCGGAGAAATCGACTGATAAGCAAAACCCCTGACACTTTGATCGCCACCGGCATAAAATCGCAAAGAAAATGGCACGTTATTTATATCATTAACAATCATTGCGCCCACGTTTGCTTTTAAAAAGAGCAGATGGCGGTCAAGGTAAGTACGTAACCAAGCATGCTGTAATTGAACTCTAACCAAATTGGTACTTGAGAGTACGCTATCGAGTCCAAACTCAGCTGAAATAGACCACTGCTCCCCCCAATAAGGTGTGGTGCCACCCTTTGATTGTTTACGCGCATAACTGATCCCAGGCATTAACATTTCAGTTGTTTTTTCTTCGTCATCCCCTATGCGGTAGGTTTCTTGCTCACGCCTTAAAAAAGCCGTTCGTACCCATTTATGCTCAGTTAACCATTGGCGCTGTAACTGACCTGTTAGTATTTCACTGTAAGTTTGATTGGTTAATTCATCTTCCAACTTATAACCGACAGAAAAGCGCCATAAATCATCGTTCGGATCATTCACCGGCACGGTGTAAGCCATGGAAATATCTTGCTGTTTTTGAGAAACATTTAAATTGCTTTCAAGATAGTGCCCGTTATCGGTGATCCATGGTTTACTCCATTTAAAACGTACTTTCGGCCCTAAATCTGTACTAAAGCCACCACCAATTTCATAACTATTTTCTGGTTTATGTAACACATCCACTTTTATAGGAACTTGCTTGTTTTTTCTCGCTGTAATATCGGCGTAAACACGCACGCTCTTAAAATAAGGGGTACTTGATAAATCAAGATTATAATCGGCAATATAGGATGCTTTGTACGACTGACCCATTTTAAATGGCGCCAAAGAGCGGATATATTTTTCGGCTGGAGTATTTCTGGCAATTAAAATATCACCAAATTGATAACGAACTCCGCTATCAATAGTAAAAGTAATGGTTGCGCTGTGTTTTTTTAGTGATACTTCAAATTTTCTAACAGGCCATTTTGCATCGAAATATCCATACTCTAGCAACACTGACTCTATTTTTTTATGCGCGCTGCTATAAACCCCATGATTTAAAATATCACCTTGTTTTAAATTAAGATCTTCAATCGTTTTTTGAACGAACGGATCCTGTTTTGCTTCACCATTAATAGTTATATTAAGTGACTCAATACGTGTGGCTGGGCCTCGCTCTATATTTACAACAAGTTCGCGCTCGTCTTTATCAAAATCAATATTTACTACTGGACTGTAATAACCTAAGGCTTTGATACTGTTCTCAACTTGCGTTTTTGCATACCGACGAAGTGTACGGGTTGGTTTTTCACCAACAAGTTGTTTTAAATAAAGTGCAACGTTATTTTCTAAGTCGCCACTGATCCCTTTAATTTCATAATCTTCAATTATATTTTCAGAAGCAATAGAAGACAGGCTTACTAACAAGCAAAAAAAACAAAAAAACTTTAAAAGCTGATTGAACAAGTAAATATCCTTACTGTGGTATCCATAAAATAAACCGCTAGACAGAGATATACTACCATAGCCACAATGAGCCTAACATTAACTTAATCGCAATTAACACTCAAAGATGCAGTCAAAATTTAGTACGCGTTAACGGTTTATTTTGGTTACAATAGCTATAACGAGTACAAAATAAAATTAATGAGTTTTTTAATGCAATTCCCTGATGATGACAATGGCCAGCTACTTGCTGAAATTTCCGCCGCTGGTGTAGATTTAAGTAAAATGCAACAAATTGATTTTTACATTTTATTTGAACAACAGGTTGATGCCGAAAAATTTGCAACTGAGATTGTAAACGATGCATTAGTGCAAACTGCTGATGTTGAAAAATGCAAAGATACCGGCGTTTGGGAAGTAATTGCCCATGTACAAATGGTGCCTGAACATGCTCTGTTAGGCCAAGCAGAACAATACATTGAAAGCATAGCGAACAGCTTTAATGGCTATGGTGATGGTTGGGGATTAGACGCAGAAGAGGCATAATCCCTAATTTAAATGATGAATGATATCCAGCTTAGTCTATCGACTTAGCTGGTTTGCTTTTCTGAAGCTGCCTTTATAATCAAAAAGTTTATCTGCTACTTTCCAGCCATATTTTTTACTTTTTCGCGCAATCACAAAATCCGGTGGTATTAAATCAAACTGCGCTTTTATAACTTGCTCTGCACTGACAAATTCAATCGGGGATTGGCCCTGACTTATACGCTTACCAAACTGCTGATTAAAGTAATACCGAACACCTTTGTTTGATAAATCAAAAATTTCATCACAACTGGCTCCGTCTTCATCAAAATAAGTAATTTTTAACAATTGCTCTTTAAGTTTTACCACACTCAAGCCGCTACAACGTAGGACTAATGCATCTTTAAGGTTTAACGCATTGCGCAACTTATCATCAGGGTCGGCCATCACAGCATCACAATCATGGCATTTTCGAGCAGCAATATCATTTTGTGCGCCGCACTGCTCACACTCTTTAAAACGAAAACGATAATCGCATTGATCGCTTAAACCGTTATCATCTTCTAGCAAACCTTTACAACGCCTGCCGAAGTGCTCGATTACTTTGCCATCAGCATCTGTTTTTCCCCAAAATATATTGGCAAAGCCACACCCAGGACACAGTACTTGCACGGGTTCATTATCGCTATCGCCTTTTTTATCTCCCACCTCTGGGTAGAATAAATCAAAGCCATTGCCCGCATAGTCAATCACTAAACAATCATCTTTACCCTCAGCCAACCTCAAGCCTCTACCGACAATTTGCTGGTATAAACTTACCGACTCTGTGGGCCGTAAAATAGCAATAAAATCAACATGAGGGGCATCAAAACCCGTCGTCAGTACTGATATATTTACTAAATATTTTAACTGTTTAGCTTTAAACTGCTTTATTATTTTATCGCGTTCGCTATTTGGCGTATCCCCCGTGATCAGCGCACTGTGATCCTCTGGTAGATAAGTCATTATCTCTTGTGCATGCATAACCGTAGCTGCAAAAATCATCACGCCGTAACGATTTTCACTGTATTGTATAACCTGTTGTAAAATTGTTTGAGTTGCACGGGTCGATTTTTTTAACAGCGCATTCATATCCTCATTGCTATATTGCCCAAATGCATTGCTAGTTAAAGATGAAAAGTCATAATGGCTAATCGCAGCATCAACCTCTTTAGGGGGAGTTAAATAGTTATGCTTGATCATATAGCGCAAAGGTAATTCAAAAATACAGTGTTTGAATGGACTCTCTTTATTGCCTCTTACAAACCCATGGTAATGATGCTGATAAATCCAGCCTAACCCTAGTCGGTAAGGCGTCGCGGTTAAACCTAATACTTTTAATTCAGGGTTGTGAGATTTAAGTGCATTAATAACCTTACCGTATTGGCTTTTCTTTTCGCCATTCACTCTGTGGCACTCATCAATAATAAGTAGTGAGTAGTGCTCATTAAGTTTGTCTAAATTACGCGATAACGACTGCACACTCGCAAAAGTGACCTGATGGGTTAACGACTTCTCTTTTAATCCGGCTGAAAATATACTTGCCTCAAGACCAAAGCTTTTATACTTTTGAGCATTTTGCTCAACTAATTCTTTTACGTGCGCCAACACCAATATTTTTTGTTTAGCGATACGCGCAAGTTCAGCAATCACTAAACTTTTACCCGCACCTGTAGGCAGCACAATGACAGCAGGATCATTGGTTTTTCTAAAGTGTAAAACGGTGCGTTCAACCGCCTCGCTCTGGTAGGGTCTAAGGGTGTAGGTCATCAAAGGTAAGAATTCTTAATCTAATTAATGGTTATGTTTTAGGAAGACAGCTTTATTTCACATTTGTTTAAATAATTTATATTCATAAACTAATATTCAAACTGTTTATAAATTTAGAGAACTATATTATGTATAAATATAAAAAAATACCCTTAATCAAAATGATTAAGGGTATTTAATTACATACTTAACTTATCTGCAATTCTAAGAAACTCTATTAGTATAAAAATATTATATTAATAGGTAATAGCTTTAAAATTTGTAAGTAGCTTGTAGGTAGGCAAATCGACCAATATTATCGTAAATCGCTGAGCCTGCACCTGTGCCAGTCGTACTTCCTGGTAAGCCACGATTGAATAAGTTATCAACACCTAACTTAGCACCGCTTAAATAATATTATTTTAAGTTAAACCAGCCAGTAATTGAGTATCTTGCAGCACGAGCAAATGGAGTTACATAAGAAACAGAATGTGGTAATTGCACATCAAAAAGGGATAAAACATTACTTTTGGGCATAAACGTCTCTGTCAGCTTTCCATCCATTTCATAAAAATGTAACAAACCACCCCAGTCTGGGTGCCACTGTGGTGTAAAACCAAAAACAAAAGCGATTGCTCTTTGCTTTGTAGGGAGTACATCATTATGTCGTGTCAAAAAATTCCCTGGTACATAGCGTGTTAATTGCACACTTGCACTTTTTAAACCCTTTACACCTGTAACATCACTAATCAATTTTAAAACTTCTTGGCCATTAAGATAATTAAATAGATCCTTTAGTAACTCATCTTTTTCATTCTGAGTTATTTCATATCGCCCATAAAAAAAGCCAACCCCTTTACTCGCATTTTCATAAATAGTCTGCTGAAGCGCTCTCATTTTATTGGGAGACATATTTTTTAATTCATCATCTGATGATTGAATGTATTGGCCATTTAAAGAATATGCATTCAAATAAGGAATATTGTGTTTTAATTTTTCTGTAATTTTAGAAAAACCATCAAACTCTAAAACACTATCAACCATAATTCTCTTATTTTTAGAGTATTCCCTATGTAAATTAACTACATCAATATTTTTATTTAGTTGAATCATAAATATTCCAAAAATAAAAAAGCCACTAAAAAGTGGCTTTTAAATAAAGTTTAAGTTTCTAAGTTATTAGAACTTAATTGTAGCTCGTACATATACAAAGCGATCCATATTAACGTCGTACTCTGTAACAGAGAAGTTGTTAGTTGAGATTGCAAAATCATTGTTAGTGTATTCACGAGAAGGTTCTTTCGCGAATAAGTTCTCAATACCTACACTAATTTTAGTGTTGTAAGCGTCAAGAGCATAACCTACAGATACGTCATGTACAAAGTAAGAACCAATGTAATCAGCCATACCTGGGTAATTTTCTGCGCCGTAAGCTATGTCATAGTAGTTTTGCATACGGTCAACATAACGTGTTTGCCAATGCGCATCAAAGTCACCTTGAGACCAATCTAGAGCAAATGTGCCTTTATATTCAGGATAACCAGCATCACCATACTGTACGCCTACTTGATCTTCGCCATCGAACTCGTTAGTCATTACATAAGACAAATCAAGAGATGTTCTGAAGCTACCGTACTCAGTATCAAACTTGTATGCAGTATAAAAATCTATACCTTCAACATTGTAGGTACCTGAGTTTTGTAGGAAGTTACGTAAATCAACGATATTACCGTTAGCATCACGGTCAATGTAATCACAAGAAGATGCATTACTTCCTGAAGTACACTCGTTCAATATACGATTAGCACCGTAACGACCAATTGAGTTTTCAACTTCGATATCGTAGTAATCGATTGTGAATTCTAAACCATCAACATAGCTTGGGTTATAAACAATACCAAACGTTTTAGATTCTGATTCTTCTGGTTGTAAATCTGGAGAAGAAACGCGAGTTTCACGGATCTGTGTATTAGCTTGCGTGTAACCATTTGGTACGCCAGCACAACCAGGTAGGCTTGGAACAACACCTGTATCAGCATCCGAATTACACGGGTCTGTTAATGTAGGGTATGCATCTGCATTACCTGCATATAAGTCAGAGATTGAAGGAGCTCGGTAACCTTCAGCCCAAGTACCACGAAGAAGTAAATCATCCATTGGACGGTATTCAACACCAACTTTAGCTGTAGAGTTGCTACCATATGCGCTGTGGTCAGAGAATCTAATTGCTGGTGCAATGGTTAAACCATCAAATACTGGAATTGAAAGTTCTACATAAGCTTCATCTAAGCGGAAACCACCTGAAGTTGCATCACGTTGGTTACCTGAAGTTTCACCACTTTGAGTTAGTGGATCAGGCGTATCGTAACCTGATTCTTCACGACGTTCAAAGCCAACAGCCATCCCTACAACACCTGCAGGTAATTCAAACGCATCACCAGCAAAGTTTACTGTGTAATCTTTAAGTTCTAAACCTTCACGAGAAACACTGTCAAACGTTACAAAGTCAACCATATCTTGTGTAATTGAGCCAGCACCACCAAATAGGTTAAGCGGTACACAAGAAGTAGATGCATTACAGTTGTCACCTAATGCTTGGTTAACACGAGTAAGGTTAAGTAGACCTGTTGTTAAAACGTCTTGGCTATTCTTACCATAAATGTAAGAAGCATCCCAAACCCAAGATGTATCACCAATACCGCCCTCTAAACCAACCATTGCACGGTAAGTAGTATCATTTTGTCTGTAAATACGGTTACCCGCTTCTACAAAACGACGTTGACCAGCAAATGGGATATAACCTTCTACACCTGAGCGAGAAGCATCACCATACAGTGTTTCACCAAATGGGTTGTAGATATTATTTTCGTGGATGTCTACTCGGCTAGCGGCTGCACCAAAAGATGCACCAATTGTTAATGGCATCGCTGCAAGTAACTGAGAAGATTTACGGTTAGTCATCATGAAATCTGATACGAAACGAACGTCATCACTTAAGTCATAAAAAGCTTGAACATAAAAACTGTTACGCTCTTGTGGCGTTGCAAGGTAGTTTTCAGGCGCGTAGTTGTAAACATCACCAGCTCGGTCACGGAATGAATCTAAACCTACAGCTGAACCTGCACCATTAGGAACTAAATCAAAACCAGCGTTTGACTTACCAGCGTTGTTTTCAGTGTAACCTTGAGCAAGTAAGCTATCACGAAGATCAGGGCTGATTGCACTTGAAGTAAGACGTAAACGGCCTTTTTCAGTTGTAGAGCTGTTACCCATAGAAGAAATATCGCGATCACCTGCCCAAATTTCTTGTTGAGTTACATGGCTAGCATTAAACATTAAGCCACCGCGGTCTGAAGTAGTACCAACAGTGATATCTGCAGAATACTGACGTCCATCGTTGTACTTTAAGTTTTCACCACCGTATACAGAAACCTCAACACCTTCAAAATCTTTACGAGTGATGATATTTACAACACCAGCAATAGCATCAGAACCGTAGATAGCAGAAGCGCCGTCTTTAACAACTTCAACACGTTCAATTGCTGACGATGGGATTGTGTTTAAATCAACTGTAGAACCTAAAGATGAAACCCAGCGCTTACCATTTACTAATACAAGAAGACGTTGTGCGCCTAAGTTACGTAAATCCATGTTTGTTGCGCCAGTACCACCGTTATTAAAGGCAGTATTAAGTGCAGCACCCGCAGCTGGAATTTGTTGAAGAATGTCACCGATGCTTAATTGACCACTAACATTTAAATCATCACGGCTAAGAACTAAAACCGGGCTAGCACTTTCTAAATCAGTACGCTTGATGCGTGAACCTGTAACCTGAATACGTTCAACTTTTTCTGCGCCTTCTTCTGCAGCAAATGAACTTGCTGAGAAAGCAGCAGTAGAAGCTGCACCAAAAGCGATCGCTAAGCGAACTGCTTTTGAAACTTTGTTATTTAACATTTGATTCTCCCTAGAATACTATTTGTTTTTGTATTTTTTTGATCACAGCTTGTTAATTAATTTGTGATCACGCTTCAGATGATAATACTTCAAACACAAGATGGTCAACATTAAATTAACTTTAAAAGCACTTTGCATGACTTTTCATTATCATTTTTGGCGGTATTTTATTAGTTTTTTAAATTAATTTATGGATACGATTTAGAAACAAACTTGAGAATTAGAAACAACATCATGGTAACCAATTGATTTTTAATAGTTTGAATAAATGATTATTTAAATTACGCTTTGTATTCTTTTTAGATAAAATTGTAACCAAGGCCACAATTGTTAATTTACCTTTAAATTTTTTATTCACCTTTGACGTTTATAGGCGAATAATTAACTATAAAAGACTTTTTAAGCTCATAGTTAAGCTAAAACAACGAGGCTTGTGTAGATTCAGATGTTGTGTTTAATGCGCTTAATATCATTTGCGCAACAGGGTCGAGTTGTCTTTGAATGTACAGTGGGTAGTTCAGAGTGTTTTTACCGGTATAAAGCTCAGCGCCGGTTACTGCGTAAACATATTCAATCACCTGCCCGCGTTTTATTTCAAACTCAGGATGATTCGCTTTATATTTTTTAACAGCTTGAACATGAGGAGGAATATTTTTGATGTAATCGTTAAGGTGCTGCCCTAACCGCTTTCTATATACTAATTTACGGTCGAACTCACCATTATAAAGTTTTTGAGTGTAGCTATTTATAATATCGTGCAGTTGTTGTATTTCGAAGTTGTCAGTAAATAACGTCTCAAATAATTGTGTTTGAAACTCTTGTGCAAATTCAGTCCAGTCACTACGTACCGTTTCCATACCTTTAAATACCAGTTTTTTTTCATTATTTTTGGTTACTTGCCCTACATATCGCTTTTTAGAGCCTGTTTTTTTACCTCGTATAGTTGGCATAAAAAACGGACTGTAATGAGTTTCAAATTCAATTTCTAAATAACTATGTAAATCATAGCGTTGTTTTAAATCAGCTTGCCACATCGTATTAATATGATGAACAAGTTGGCAGCCAATTTCGTTGCATTGCTCAGGGCTTTTATCTTCACAAAGTTTTACAAACGTAGAGTCGGTATCACCATATATCACCTCAAAGCCTTGCGCTTCTATCCATTTACGGGTTGTTTGCATTATCTCATGACCACGTAACGTGATAGAACTCGATAAACGGGGGTCGTAAAACCGACAACCCTTAGAGCCGAGTACGCCATATAAACTATTCATAATAATTTTAATCGCTTGTGAGAGCATAGGTTGATTAGTGTCTTTTGCCTCTTGGCGTGTTTGGGTGAGGTGTGCAATTAATTTGGGTAGATGGTGCTGCGTTCTTGAGAATAACGCCTGATTAAACCCTTCAACCGCATGCTCTGGTGCGTTTAACCCTGCGATTAAACCTAACGGGTCAATACAAAACGTACGCATAATTGAAGGGTATAGGCTTTTAAAATCAAGTACCAAAACGTTTTTATACAGCCCTGGGGTCGACTCCATCACATAGCCACCAGGGCTCTCAAATGAGAGCCCATGATCGCCTAAATTGGGTGCAACATAACCACTGCGATGCAATAACGGTAAATATAAGTTTGTAAATGCGGCAACCGAGCCCCCCATGCGTTCCAGTTCGAGCCCTGTTATTTGGGTTCTGACAATGGCAAATTCAAATAGCTTTAATTTTTCGAAAATTTGATTAACCAAAATACAATCTTGACGATTATAAGCCGCTAGAGAAAGCTTATCTTCGTTAAATTGACGAACAATTTCAGTTAGTCGGTTGTCGGTTTTTATTAATTTAGATTCGTTAAGTACCCGCTCTGCAACATTGGCTAATGAAAAGCTGTCAAATCGGTAAGTGGCATTTTTTAATGTATCAATGCCATCAATGACGCACCGCCCTGGGAGCGTTAATCGAGTATAATGACCCTTATTAATATATAAAGGTTGATTATCTCGGCCAAAGTTTAGAGTAAGCCCTAACGCCTCAGCGCGTTCTTGCAATAAACTAAAGTCAAAATCAATAACATTCCAACCAACAATAACATCAGGATCGTTATTTATAATGTACTGCTGCAACTTGGTAAGCAGGTTAATTTCGTCATAGCACCAGTCTATTTCAAATGTCGAATCACTTTGCTGCGGCTCCCCTATCATCAATACACAATCTAAGCCATTTCCCACAAGTGCTACACTAAATAACACCCCATCGCCATTACATTCTATATCCAAAGAAACAGACGTAAGCGTTGGCGTGTAATCTTTGTTTGCTTTTAACTTTGCGTCACTAATTTCAATAAAACCATTTTTAGTTGTGGCGTTACCCGTTACCCACACACCTCCTTTAATAAAGCGCTCCATTAAAAAGCGGTCGCTGTGGCGTACATCGGCCTCATAAATTGGCATTGCTTGTTCTAGTAGAGTTCGCGCAGTATATAAACTATGTATGTCGTTGAAGTAACAAGCCACACATTCGCTGCCACTAAAATGGCACAACTCAACGTTATTAAACTGCGCTTTTATATTTGCCTGTGCGAGTAAAGTATTTGCAGTATGTTGCGCTGACAATGGGATGAAAAACACTGCCTGCTGGTTTTCAATAATAACTTTAAGTGGGCCCTGATCAGAGCTTAGCCAATAACACAAAGTAATACCTTGCGTATTTTTAGCGCTGTATTGTTGCCTTGATAAAATAAAGCCCTGATAGATTGCTTGTGTCAATGTTCGATCCCACTTAATATATACACTGTAATTATATACATATTTTAGGTTAATCATCACATGCTATCGAGCTCACTTAAAAAAACAATTAGACAAGTACACCAGCATGTTGCAAATAACCTAACCGATTACCGCCCTCGCAGTAGTCAAAACTATTTAGTTGCTGAAATCGCCAAAACATTAGCCGGTGAATACCATAAAAAACAACGTATTTGTGTTATTGAAGCAGGTACCGGCACCGGAAAGTCATTAGCTTACTGCCTAGGCGCTCTGCCACTGGCATTAGCACAAAAAAAGAAATTGGTTATTTCTACGGCTACTGTGGCTTTGCAAGAACAATTAATAGCTAAAGAGCTACCATTTTTTAAAAAGCACTCAGGACTCGATTTTAAATTTGATTTAGTCAAAGGTCGCCAACGTTATATTTGTGCACACAAACTTCATAATGCACTAAACAGCGATAGCCAAACTCAAATGGAGTTTATGCCTACCCTTACATCGCCATTAAGCGATATGGAAACTAAGTGCTTAAAGCAACTTTACGATGCCTATATCAATAAAAAATGGCAAGGTGATAGAGACAGCTGGGCCGATACCATTCCTGATAGAGTATGGGGACTCATTGCTTGTGATAAACATGCCTGCCAACGCCAGATGAAAGCACACCAAACATGTCCTTTTCAACTGGCTCGCCAGCAGTTAATGCAAATGGATGTATTGGTTATAAACCATTCGTTACTGTTAGCCGATTTAGACTTAGGGGGCGGAAAAATTTTACCCGAGCCCGACAATACCATTTATGTAATCGATGAAGCGCACCACCTTGCGCATATTACCCGCGATTTTTCATCTGCTGCAGCTACGATAAAAGGCACGATAGATTGGCTCGACAAACTCACTAAATTTAGTGGCAAAATGGCCAAAGTGTTAGTGGGTCAAAAAGGTATTGGGCAAAACTTTAAGTTATGCGATAGCGTTAACGATGCCAACAAAGATTTAAAAGTGGTGCGCGATATACTCGACAACGCCGATTTTGAATATTCAAAAGACGATACCTATCGCTTTGAACATGGTGAAATTCCTAAATCGTTACACGCAAAAGCAAAAGACATTAGCGAAGCCACGCTTGATGCATTACGGTGTTTAAATAAGATGCACGATACCCTCACACAAGATGTAAGCGACGGTGATATTAAACCTTATGTTGCCGACCCTATTCTGGCTGAAAGTGGGCAATACATAAACCGGTTAGAACAACTTAATAAATTATGGTTTAGTTACGCTACTAAAGGCGAAGGCACACCGCATGCGCGATGGATAAAACGACTTGAATATAAAAGCCATCATGATCACTTGCTTAGCGACTGCCCCATTGAGGTCGGTTACTATTTAAAAGATAAGCTGTGGAGCGAATGTGCTGGAGCCGTGTTATGTTCAGCTACCTTGAGCGCACTCGGTTCATTTGATCATTTTGCCTATGAAAGCGGCCTTGCCAAAGAAAAAGGGGTAAAATTCATTAAAGTCCCCTCTCCGTTTGACTACCCAAAACAAGCCACTTTACGCATTCCGGCCTCAAGTATAGAGCCAACAGATAAAGAATTTAGCGATCATATTGCTAAAACATTACCCGAATATCTGAACACTAAAAAAGCCAACTTAGTGTTGTTTGCCTCTTACTGGCAAATGGACCATGTAAGTAAGTTTCTTAGAACAAAAGGATTTAACTTATTAGTACAAGGTGAAATGTCACGAGAAGCTTTACTCAAATTACATATTAAAAATATTGATGAAGGCAAGGGCAGTATTTTATTTGGTACCCAAAGTCTTTCTGAAGGGCTTGATTTACCTGGGAAGTATTTAGAAAACCTGATTATTACCAAAATTCCGTTTGCGGTGCCCACCTCGCCTATCGAAGAAGCGCAAGCAGAGTTTGTGCAAAGTAAAGGCGGTAATCCGTTTTTATCGATAACCGTCCCAGACGCAGCAAAGAAATTGGTACAAAGCTGTGGTAGACTGCTGCGTAAAGAAAGTGATGCAGGCACAATAACTATTTTAGATAGACGCCTAGTCACCAAACGATATGGCAAAGCCATGCTTGACACCTTACCACCTTTTAAAAGACAAATAGATTACTGATGTTTGAACTTGCACTCGACCCAACAACTTGGGCTATTTTATGTGGCGTTGCACTTTTAGCTGGCTTTATTGATGCTATTGCTGGCGGCGGTGGATTACTCACTGTACCAGCACTGTTAACGGCAGGATTACCTCCTCATTTAACGCTTGGCACTAATAAATTGGCCGCCAGTTTTGGCTCGTTAACGGCCAGTATCACCTATTATAAAAAACAACTATTTAACCCACGATTTTGGTTTGCTTCTATTATGGCTACCGCCATAGGTGCTTTGTTAGGCACACTTATTGTTGATCATTTAAGTATCGAGTTTTTAAATAAGCTCTTACCCATTATTATTATTTTAGTGGCTTGCTACAGCTTGTTTGGTAATTTAAGTACCACACAAAGTGATGATCTGCCTAAATTAACCCGCACAATAAAAGTAAAACAGTGGCTACAAGGATTAAGCCTAGGTTTTTTTGATGGTTTAGCTGGGCCTGGAACGGGAACTTTTTGGACTGCCTCAAACGGTATGTTTTATAAAATGAGTTTGCTACTCAATTGTGGTTTGGCGCGTTCAATGAATTTTGTTTCTAACTTCATCTCTCTGATCACCTTTGTTGCACTTGGCCATGTTAACTTTTTACTGGGAATTACAATGGGCTTCTTTATCATGCTTGGTGCATGGTTTGGCGCACATTCAGCTATTCGTTTTGGCAGTAAATTTATTCGCCCAGTATTTAATACTATGGTTATACTTTTAGCGTTAAAACTAATTTACGAGGCATACTTTTAATATGCAATCTGCTGCTTTAGACAAACTACGCCAACAAGTTGCTACGCTTAAGCAACAAGCTGAGCAATTTGATAAAGCAAAATTATTTGCTAAAAATCGTTATATGCAGGCACAGCCAAGCTTATTTGACAGAGCCGTGTTTAGCACCAAAAGTATGAACTTAGCCGACTACGTAGTAGAAATAGAAGATGAAATAGCTAGCTTACCACCGAGCGAACACCGCCATGCCTACACTTACGCACTTGAGCGTATTGCCAGTCAGGTACAAGCGGTATTTAATGTTATTAAATCGACCCCTATTTGGGTGAAAGAAAATAAAAGTCATTATAAGCCTCGTGCTAAACAGCCTGTTTATAAACAAGCGGTGCAAAAAATCATGCAATCATCCCACGAGTTATATGACGAACTTAAACAAAACCATGAATTTGAACGCCGCCTGGTATTAATGATTGAAGAGCGTAAATTGCAAATGGAAAAAGCATCGCCTGCGCAAGCACAAAAGCTTAACCAGGAAATTTTAACCACTCATGCACGACTCGGCCGTTGTAGAAAAGCGATTTCTGCCACCGAAGACAAAATTCAACAAGTAGAAAAACAACAGCTACGCTAATGCAGCTTTATTACCACGAACTGTACTCGCAGCTAGAATTACCTGACCGCCATCGATTTCCAATTAAAAAGTATCAGCAGCTTAAGCATGAAGTTGAATGTCTAGGGTCTGTTGACCTTTGCAGATTAAAATTTGTTCAAACTAGGGGCGATTTAATCGCGGCGCGAGGTTTGTAACCTAGTGGGCTAAGTAAAAACCGAGCAACAAAGAGTAAATCGCCCCTAGGCAGAACCCGAAGGGCAGCGCCTGTTTGGCATTAATGCTGCGTTATCACCTATTTATGGGGAATAACCACACCACATAGGCTCTGCCTTGCCTAAATACCAAACAGACTGCTGCAAATTCAACCTTGAAAGGTCAACAGACCCTGGGCTACACCCAATTTATATCACCTTCGCCAGCAACAACAGCGCAATTGAAATTGTGTCATAGCTCAGATTATATTGCTGACTTTTTAAACGGGTCGTTGACTGACAAAGCGGTGAAGAAAATGGGATTTCCTCACTCTTATAAACTTGTTGAGCGAACTCTTTACTCTGTTGGTGCCAGTATTCAAGCCGCTGAAACAGCACTTGAAAGTGGTTTAGCGGCTAATTTAAGTGGCGGTTATCATCATGCTTACAGCAATTACGGCAGTGGCTTTTGTATTTTTAATGATTTAGCCATTGCTGCAGCCCACCTTATTGCAACGGAGCAAGCCGACACCGTATTAATATTTGATTGTGACGTGCATCAAGGTGACGGCACAGCGCACAAATAACCCAACAGCACGAGCAGATAATTAGTTGTTCAATTCACTGTGAACAAAACTTTCCTCGGCAAAAACAGCACTCAAACTACGACTTTGGCTTACCTGCAAACACCACAGATGCAGAGTATTTAACACCACTAGAGCAAGCTCTTGAGTTATGTGTTCGCCTCCACCAGCCCGATATTATTTTATATAATGCGGGCGCCGATATTTATACCAAAGACGAACTTGGCTTATTTGATATTTCACTAGCTGGTGTATATGAGCGCGACTTTAAGGTTCTTAACTTTTGTAAGCAGCGAAACATACCGCTGATGTGCGCTTTAGGTGGTGGTTATCAGCGTAACATCAACAATTTAGTCAGTGTCCATAAGCAACTATTTAAAGCGGCTCTCGATTTATAACAATCCTTGGTATAGACTCAACAAAGACAATAAAAAAGAGTGGCAGGAATATGCGATTAGATGACGACATACATAATTTTTACGAAAAACTCGTTTTAGAAGAAATAGAAAAACGTAAACTTAATGAACGTTACAACGACGATGTAATGGCTGACTTTTGCTGTACCGTACTCAATCAATTACCCCCACGCTATATTAGATACGATGTAGATATGGCATTTTATTTAACTCAAACAGATCGTTTAGATATGCAGCAACGCGTTGAACTTGCCATTAACTTTGCGATTGATCAGATTGCTAAAAAGAAAGATATTAATGAGTAAACCGCTAGAAGACGCCCCTACACACATAAAACTGGCTGTTGATTTAATTATGATATTAGAGCAACACGATGTAGAGCCCGAAGAAGTATTAAAAGCGCTCGATATCGTAAAAAGTGACTTTGAAAAGAAGCTAGTTAACAACTAGCTTCATTCAATTGTGTCTACTTCATACACAGTGACAGCGCCGTCATGTTTACTACAATCAATTTTAATTTCGCCGAATGTTCGTCTCGGTGATGTTGATCTACGGCATGTCATGTTTTGAGCTTTAACACCAAATTGTTCAATATAAACGGCAACAATTGCATCTATTTCTTGCTTCTCGTGTGTTGTCGCAGCAGTATAAAAAGTATCATATTGTTGTGACCAATTTTCAACGCCAGCTTCTGCTGCAACACCTAACCACCCCATACCAAGCTTAGTTGATTGCTCTAGATATTGCCCTTTTAAAAACATAAACGCTAGGGTGTATTGTGCACTTTTATAGCCCAATGCAGCAGGCTCTTCTAAATAGTTAAAAGCTTCTTCAAACTCCCCTTTTTTGTATGCCTTAACATCATTATATTCTTTTTTCTTCATGGTATTATCGCTGTAAAGACTTATTGGTGACGAATTACAGCCAGTTATTAAAGCCACCAATACCAGCAAAGTGGCACTCAATCGTTGATGATTCATTATTATCCTTAATTTATTATTTTTTGCTCAGAAACATAACCACTTTTAAAGCATCTGCCCTAAAACCTGTTAACATAAATTTAATATTTATGTGGGATTGCAAAGCTTACAGCGATTATTTTTATAAGCGCAGTTTTAATCGCCCATTAAAAATAGATAAACCTATTTTTTTAATACCCTGTATTTATACACAAGGTACTTTACTTTACGCACAATGCATTTAACTGACGTAAATCTATCACTGACTGTCCGTTTGCTGAACCAGTAATAATAACTGCGCGGCCGCTTTGGCATCGTCTAATGCACGGTGATGATTGGTTAAGTCTAAATTAAAGTGTGCCGATAAATTACCGAGTGAGTATGACTTTAATCCCTTAAATGCTTTGCGTGATTCAACGACTGTACACAGTTTCGGCATTTTAAAATTAATCCCTATCCTCTCAAGCTCTTTTTTAATAAATCCATAATCAAAATTAACATTATGCGCCACAAAAATACTGCCTGATAATTGATTCAGTAACGGCGCTGCAATCTCGCTAAATATGGGCGCATTGCTTACCATGGCATCGTTAATGCCTGTAAGCGAGGTAATAAAACGCGGGATGGGACGCTCTGGGTTTATCAATGTGGTCCATGTATCAACTATTTCGCCCTGCTTTATTTTAACAATACCAATTTCGGTAATACGGTTACCGCCTTTGAGGCCTCCTGTAGTTTCAATATCAACTACACTATAAACACGGTTAGGGTCTACATACCACTTCACCGCTGCAATATTGACTTTAAAACCACTGTTTTTTAAATTATCGATGCTCACTAGCTGGTTTCTTTTAAGCTTGTCTCCGGGCGCTTTTACCTCTTCAAAATGAACTGCGCTGTTATCAACAATCATTAAATCGGGGTAACCACCTTTTAGCTGTCGGTAGTTTTTTGCCATGTTTTTTAAATGGCTTAATAGCGCATTTATCGGGCTGTTTAAAATAAGCATCTCTAATGGCTTTAATACATCTTTGTGCCATCTAAATAAGCCATTTGGTTGCTCATAATACTTCGCTGCATGGTTACACACTAAACGCAGCAATTTTTGGGTACTATTACACGCAGCCAGCCGCGCCTCTACTTGCGAGGATTGATTTAAATAAAATGTATCTGTTTTTAAGGCTTGCGGATAAATATCAAATTCGTTGCAGGGGGGGGTTGGGGTTTCAATAAAAAGTTCCTGCCAAAAAACCAGCGCAAATAAGCTTTGCCACAAAGTATTTTCAGTATAAAAAACCTGTTTGCCTTGACGAGTGTAGTGATCACTTACACCTAACTCAACATCGCCACGGTAAAGTTCATCAACTTCTATAATACAGCGTGTACTGGCTAACATTTCACTAAGCCGTGAGCGTGTTTGCTTGTTAAATTTGCGCATTAAAAAGTCATCCGCAAAGTACAGTAACTCATCGGTGAGCGGATTTTCTATAATTTTCTCAAGTTGCGCCTTTACCCATTCTTTATTACCTAAACGGTATTGCTCTCTTATTTGAATTTCTAGTGCGTGCGCATCGTCTTCGCAGGCATTAAGTACATCAAACGCTAATACAGGGTTAGTTGTTTTTAGTTGCTTATAAAGTATGACCAATAACTTATTCTTTAGCTCTCGAGCTACAACCCCTACTGCTAATTCATTTATTAACTGTTTTGCTAACGTCTCATTTTCATTGTCATCTTTCGCGTTTTTAACGGCTAACCGAAAACGGTTTAACACATAGTTAGATTGCGCTTCCTCAATTGAGTCAAAGCGAGACAAACTTTCATTATGCCCTTGCCTAACAGGGGTTACCCCTAAGTCTCTTAGTACAAACCGGTTTTGATGATTCACATCACCGGCACTGAGCCTGCCAATATACAAAAACTCAAAATACTGGTAACACTCATCTCTATTATTGATCACGTACTGATTATACAAATGCGAAAGACGCTCTGGCTTAGATTCAAAAAATGAAATAGCGACTTCAACTAAACAACCTTTAGCAGCACTTTTTTTAAATAGTGGTGGCAGGTCTTGTTGAGCTAACAACTCAATTAAGGCCGGCTTTGTTAGATGGCTAAGCAGTTGCTTAGCGTCTGCTTGTGAGGGTTCACAGATTAACCCAGCTGTTTTTAAATTAAAAAGTGACTGATAAGGCGAAATAATCTCTTCATAATTTAATGACTGAGTTTGCACTAAATAAGGTTTACGAGAATAAATACGTGCTAGCATGCATTGGCTTTGCTCGTCGAGGGTGTTTATTTTATTAATAAATGTAATGTGCTTTTGCTCAAGTAAATGCATACATTTATCGCTCACAAAGCCTATTAGCTCTTTAAAATGTGCCAAATAATATTTTGCTGGTAACTCTTTTCTCATAAAAACCGCCAATACTGTATATAAAAACAGTATAATTATTTGAGCGCTTTTAGCAACCCAATTAGGAGTTAATAGCCTTTTAGAATTTAAATTGATTCAATCTCGGGCGCTTTAATTTTAGCGAGGTTTGTTACTTAATAAACTAAGTTAAAACCGAGCACCCTTTTTATACCCTGGCCCTTATCTTCACCTGTGTAGATAGCAGAACCCTTCAAGCAGTGCGTGTTTAACATTAACGAAGCGTTAGTACCTATTTACGGGCATTCACATGGCAAAAGATCTATTTTTCTTAAAAACCAAACACACTGCTGAAACTTCAATCTCAAAAGATAAACAGACCCTCGCGCAACTCAATTAATTTATTTATGCATACGTATTACTATTGAAATATCTTTTTTAGCGTGATTACTCTGTGCTAAGGTTGCCCGCAAATTATTAGTGGTACTTTAACTTCATTACACATAATAAAAATTAGGATTGAACAACATGACAACACAGCATGCAACTAAAGGTGAGCAAAGCGCAGCGGCAAAGTGCTCACTTTTATACGTTATTTTTATATCGGCTGTTGCCGCCATTGGTGGCTTTTTATTTGGTTTTGATTCAGGCGTTATAAACGGCACTGTATCGGCGTTAGGTAATACATTTAACTCAAGCAGTGTAGCAACAGGGTTTAATGTTGCCTCTGTTTTACTTGGTTGTGCGCTGGGTGCTTTAGCTGCTGGCCCATTAGCTGACAAATTTGGCCGTCGCGCTATTATGATTGTCACTGCACTTATATTTGCTATCAGTGCATTTGGCTCTGGTATTGCTGATAGCTCAGCTGAGTTTATTTTTTACCGCTTATTTGGCGGATTAGGCATAGGTGCAGCCTCTGTTTTAGCGCCTGCTTATATTGCAGAAGTAGCACCAGCAAGTTTGCGTGGTCGCTTAGCGACATTGCAACAACTTGCTATTGTTCTTGGCTTATTTGCAGCCTTTTTAAGTAACTACCTAATTGCTAACGCTGCTGGCGGTGCCGAGGGTATTTTACTGTTAGACTTAGCTGCATGGCGCTGGATGTTTTGGGCTGAACTGGTTCCTGCAGGCTTATTTTTAATTGGGGTCTTGTTTATTCCTGAGTCACCGCGTTACTTAGTCGCACAAGGCAAGCTTAAACACGCTAAAACTGTATTTAATAAAATTTCAAACGATGATGCTGATGCGCAAATCAATGACGTAAAGCAGTCTCTGAAAAGCGATAAAAAACCAAGTATTCGCGATTTATTTATCGATGGCAGTAAAAAGGTACACCCTATTGTTTGGGTGGGTGTGGCCTTGTCAGTGTTTCAACAATTTGTTGGTATTAACGTGGTATTTTATTACGGTTCAGAGCTTTGGCAAGCCGCTGGTTTTGATGAATCACAATCACTGTTTATAAACGTGCTTGCGGGTACCACTAATATTTTGTCTACTTTTATTGCTATTGCTTTAGTTGATAAAGTGGGACGTAAGCCATTGTTACTGGTAGGTAGTATAGGTATGTTTATTAGTTTAAGTGCACTTACCTACACCTTTGGCAGTGCAGGCCTTGATGAAGCGGGCAAGTTAGCACTTAGCGAAAATATGGGTACCTTTGCTTTAATAATGGCTAACCTGTTTGTGGTATTTTTTGGTTTAAGCTGGGGCCCAATTGTGTGGGTACTGCTTGGTGAAATGTTTAATAACCGCATTCGCGGCGCCGCGCTTGCAGTTGCTGCTAGTGCGCAGTGGATAGCTAACTTTGCTATTACTATGACCTTCCCTATCATGCTAGGTAGTATTGGTTTAGCAGGCGCCTATGGCTTTTATACCCTCTCGGCGTTTATTAGTGTGTTTTTTGTAGTTAAATACATTAAAGAGACACGCGGTATGAAGTTAGAGTCAATGTAATTACTTGGCTGGAGTAAAATAGCGCTTAATAATGCTGTTTTACTCCAGTGTATATAACCCTCCTTTGTAAGCCCTTTCATTTACCTGTTCCTCATCCACAAACAATATGCTTTTTTAGTATATATAATCTTTTAAAGTTCTTTTTTGGAATATAAAAAGTTAGCTATTGTTCGCCAACTTTCTCTACTTAGTCTCAATTTAAATGAAAAAACAGTTATTCTCAGGCCTTGTTTTCACCTCTGCGTTAAGCACATTTAATGTATTTGCAACGAATGGCTATTTTACTCATGGCTACGGTATGACTCACAAAGGCATGGCAGGTGCTGGTGTAGCGTTATCAGAAGAATTAATGTCGGGTGCAAATAACCCGGCTGCTTTTTCAGCTAATGGCACGCAAATGTCGGTAGGCATAGAATTATTTGCTCCTGAGCGTAACTACACCGCTGCAAAGGTCGATGAATACTTTCCCAATGCACTGTATTTGGACGCAACCACAAAAAAAGTGATAACAGCTTATTTGCAATTCCCGAATTTGCTATTGGCCATCAACTAAATGAGCGCATTAATATTGGCCTATTAGTTTACGGTAACGGCGGAATGAACACAGAATATGTGGCTGATTCTGCCCCTCAAGGCACATTTTATGGCGGCACCACTGGT
Organism: Pseudoalteromonas sp. SiA1; assembly: GCF_018732205.1. NCBI lineage: Bacteria > Pseudomonadati > Pseudomonadota > Gammaproteobacteria > Alteromonadales > Pseudoalteromonadaceae > Pseudoalteromonas > Pseudoalteromonas sp. SiA1. Next base: position 2,230,275 of record NZ_CP076084.1, read on the forward strand.
GTTGACTTAAAACAGTTATTTGTCAGTCCAACCATGAGCTATCAATTAAATGAGCAAATACGCCTAGGTGTTTCTGCTATTTATGTAGTGCAACAATTTGAAGCACAAGGTTTGGCAAATTTTGCCGCCTTTTCGCAAAAGCCAGAGGCGCTGTCTAATAATGGCGTTGATACCAGCACAGGCATTGGAATGCAACTTGGGATCAGCCACATTATTAACTCGTCATTTAGCTGGGGCGCCAGTTACCGTTCATCAGTGTCTATGGATGAATTTGACCGTTACAGCGGCCTGTTTGCAGAGCAAGGCGGGTTTGATTTACCAAGCTCTATTCAGCTCGGTACCGCTTGGCAGTTTTTACCATCGCACCAAGTGGTGTTTGATTGGCAAAAAATAAATTACAGTGAAGTAAAAAGTATCGCCAACCCTATTACTAATTTAATGTCAGCGCCACTAGGGGCAGAAGCCGGTGCAGGCTTTGGTTGGCACGATATGAGTATTTATAAACTGGGTTATCAATGGCAACGCACTGAGCAACAAAAAATTAGGTTTGGTGCTTCTTATACTGAGCAACCCATTCCATCATCTGACATTTTATTTAATATTTTAGCGCCCGGTGTGCAAGAATGGCATTTTACAGCAGGCATTAGTCATGCGCTTAGTGACGCGGTGCAATTTAACGCAATGGCTTTTTATTCACCCTCTAAAAATGTAACAGGTGCAAACTATTTAGCGCCTAATCAACAACTATCAATTTCAATGGAACAATCAGGATTGGGTGTATCCCTTGCTTGGAGGATTTAAACGATGACAACCGAATTCACACCACTATCTGGGGCTATTGGCGGTGGTTTAATTGGTCTAGCCTGCGCGTTATTACTGGTTTTATTTGGTAAAGTAGCGGGAATTTCAGGGCTTATAAAATCAATTTTTAATCCACTGGCAGCAGCTTCTCGTTGGAAACTGTGTTTTGTGATGGGGTTATTACTAGCAGGTGTATTTATACAATTATTTGCCCCTGAGCTGTTAGTAGGCGAATTAAACTTATCGCCTTGGATGATTATTATTGCAGGGCTTTTGGTCGGTGCGGGGACCACGTTAGCGAATGGCTGCACCAGTGGTCACGGCGTATGTGGTATGTCTCGCTTTTCGGCCCGTTCATGGGTATCAACCTGTACGTTTATGGCAATCGCCATTATCACCGCTAATTTAGTAGGGTAAATCATGCACGCAATTATTACGCTTATTTTAGGGTTTGTATTTGGTTTGGGACTAATTATTAGTGGCATGACCAACCCAGATAAAGTGCTTAACTTTCTCACTTTTAATCAGCAATGGGACGGTAGCTTAATTATTGTTATGGCTGTTGCAATGACCATTATGATGGGCGCATGGTTTTGGCTCACTAAAAAAGGCACGCCGGTGTTTAACGACAAACTAAGCCTTAGCGATTTAAAAAAGGTCGATACGCGGTTAATTACTGGCTCTATTTTATTTGGTTTAGGTTGGGGCTTAAGCGGCGTGTGCCCGGGCCCCGGGCTTGTACAACTGGTATCACTTAAAACAGAGTTTTGGTTATTTTTTTGCTTCCGTACTTGGCGGTATGTGGCTGACCAAAAAAGTATAACATGAATTGCCGAGCACGCCTCGGCCACTTAGCATACTAACCGTGATCTATGTTGTGTGCTCTTCAACTGCTGCTCAACTGAGTATATTACCAATCACTGTATATAAATCATCGCTATTAATGGGTTTGGCTATAAAGTCATCCATACCAACAATTAAACAGCGCTGCTTATCTTCCTCATAAGCATTTGCAGTGATCGCCACTATAGGTACTCGTAAGCCGGTTTTAATTTCAGTGGTTCTAATCGCGCGAGTGCATTCATAGCCATCCATGTTCGGCATTTGGCAATCCATTAAAATCAAATCAAACGACTGACTCTTTAATACTTCAAGCGCCTTTAAGCCATCTTCAGCCATTGTTAAACTCGCTTTAGTAGGCTCAAGCATTTTTGCAATCACCTGTCGGTTAATCGCATTATCTTCTACCAACAGTATACGTTTATCCAAAAGACTGGGCTGCGAGGCTGTTTTTTTAGGTAACTTTGAGGGAGCCTCTGCTGATTCTGGCGCACTAATACTAAAGGTGAACGTACTACCTTTACCCTCTTCGCTGTGTAAATGAATTTCACCGTCCATCATTTTTATTAGCTTTTGAGAAATAGCCAGCCCCAGCCCTGTTCCGCCATACTTACGAGCAACGCCCACATCAGCTTGAGTAAACTCACTAAATAATAATGACTGCTGTGCCTTTGCAATACCAATACCGCTATCTTCAACGCTAACCTGAAGTTTATTATCGTTATAATCGAACGATAATCGCACAAAGCCTTGCTCTGTAAATTTATACGCATTAGAGAGTAAATTAATAATCACCTGATTTAAGCGTAATTCATCAACACTAATGTACAGTGGTAAATTTGTGGTTTGAATTATGCTAAATTCTACTTCTTTAGTACTAACAATCGGCGTAAATAAAGAGCGTATATTTTCGATAAATGGAGCGACCTGCGTGGGTCTACTATTTAGCTCCATGGCATTTGCTTCAATTTTAGAAAAATCTAAAATATCGTTAAGAATATCAAGCAAATTTTTTGCGCTTTTTTGCTGCGTGAGCAACAACTCTTTTTGTTCATTACTTAAAGACTGATCTCGAAGCAAAACCTCTCCCATACCTAATATGCCATTCATAGGTGTGCGAAGTTCGTGACTCATATTAGCTAAAAATTGTGACTTAGCGATATTTGCTTCATTAGCGAGTTTAACGGCTTGTGTTAGCTCAGTTGTTTGTTCTGCTACTTTATCTGCGAGTTGCTGATTAAATTGACTAAGTTGTTTATTAAGGTCTTCATTTTTTACATTAGAGGCTTGCAAACTTTTGATTGAATGCTGAAGTGCATTGCCCAACATTTCAAATTGTTGCTGTAATTGCAGTACTTCATACCAACTAGAGTCTGTATTAAATACGTGTTTTTTAGTTTTACTAAAGCTGTTAATTAAATGAGTTAACTCTATGATGGGTTTAACCAGCAAATGGGTGAATTTATAAATAAATAATACCACCAGTGCAATAGAAAATAGCCCCAGCAACATAGTGGGCAACCAAGCAGCCACTACCACCAAGCTTAAATATTTACGATTGTAGAGCGATATAACCTGCCAACCTGTGGTGTCGTCAACATACTGATTTGTATGGTACACCTCGTTATCGTTTGAGCAAAAAAGCTGATTACCACTAAAACGTTGGATACTAAGATCCTGATGCTTAAAATCAGTCAGCGCAGCAAACTGACTTAACGAGCTAAATACTACTTTTTTATCGGCATCAAGAACAAGTAAATCCCCTTTATACTCAAATAAATTGGGAATAAACCGCTCTAACTGATCTAGCTTGAGCGACCCCTCAACTACACCATAAAACTCATCATTTTTATAAATGGGAGCCGAAAGCGCAACAATAGGTTGATCGCCTAATCCTCTGCCTTGAAAAACGCCACTGCTGTAGCCTAACGGGAACTGCTGAGCCTGAGCGAAATAAGGACGATCATTAACATAACGCTGACTCTGACTTAAACCACTTAGCAATTCACTGGGTATACTTTTCTCAACATAACCTTCGGAGTTCGCATACAGACTAGTTGCAAAACCAGGGTATAAAGCCATTAGCCGCTCAAGCTGCTGCTGTATTGGTGCTCCTGCACTCATTGCATCACTGGTTATTACCATTGCATTTTTATGAAACAACAAATAGTCACTAAGCTGGGCACTGATCGAGCGTGATTTTTCTTTAAGTTGCGTATTTACTTCGTATTCTAAGCGCGAGTAATGCTGATTAACCAAAAAGACACTGGTGATCAAAACCACCAAAACAATAATTATACTGACAACATAACTTAATATACGGGCCAGAGGCTGCCCTTGATAAGCCCGGCTTGCATGAGGGACAAATACACTCACTAAGTCGACCAAAGCTAACGCTATCATGGCATTGATAAAGTATTTTGAGGCAGCCACAACAAGCGTGAGCCAAGGCAGGCCTATAACAAAGTGACCCAAAGCCCACACCAGTGGTAAGCCGACTAAAAACCAAAACACTGCGCCTAAAGGAAGTATTGGCTTAGAACGCTTTAAGCAAAAGGTATAAAGCCAAAACAGCTCAAGTACATAAACAATACTGGTCCAGCTATGCCCCCAGCGATAAAATAAAAAACCAGTGACAATAGTTAAACTAAGGAGGGAATAACGAAGCCCAGCAAACACTAAACTGAGTATTACAAACGTCTGACCAAATAAAAATTCAGAGCTATCAAAAAAATACAGAGGTAAAAGGTTAGCGCATCCCCCCAAAAGCCCTAATAATATAGCAAGCGCCCACTTATTCCTCTGAGACGTCATATTGACCCTTAATAGCTTATTTAACACCTGCGGCGTAAAGTATAATCACGAGTTTTAATTATTGCTCACTCATTAGCTATTGTCTATAAAGGTAAAAATTTAGCTAAGTGGGTATGATCTAGAATTAGTGTACGAATAATATAAATAAGAAATATTGAAAAATGGAATTTTAATACACCCAAATGAGGAATTTGGGTGGCAGTCTTACCAGCCACATCTCGGCACACACGTCACAAACTGTGGCTGCTCCCTTCCGGGCCTGACCAGGTTCGCCTGCTAGTGTTGCGAGAGGACCAATAAGACTACCATTGAGGGCCTTGGTTGGCGCGATTGAGATTATCGCTACTTTTACTCTGTTATTCAAGGGATAATCAAAAAAGAAAGTGCGATTGCATACTTCATATACAATCGCAGGGTATTTAGTTATTAAAGCGGTTATTAATTACTCTCTAACTGCGCTTTTATATTACGTAGCGCTGCTTTTACCTTTTTCATGTTCTCTGGGCCCATGCGTAAAAGTTGTTTTTGTGCAGCGGGTAATTGCTCCCACTCAGAAAACGCATACTGATAAGTAACCGAGTCACGCAATAAAGGTAAGCTGCCTTTTGGCTCTGGAGTATCAAGTAGCAAGTCAATGGCATCTTCAAGTGTTTGTGTAAACTCATCATCGCCATAGCCAATTTCAGTGTATGCACTGTTGATTAGCGGTTTATATTCTTCATATAAACGAACAGCTTGTGCGGCACTCATACTTGTTAGTACTTTTACATATGGGGTGTAGCGTTCATAGCTATTAGGGTCAATGGTTAAAATATCGCCTTCGTTTACGCTAAAACCTTCTTCTAACTTTACAACTGGGGTATGTTTCTTAGCCACCTTACCTTTTGCTAAGTTATCGATAAACACCACACCACGACGAATAACATCATCGTTCAACACTAGGCTCATTGCCGCATCGCCTAAGTATTCATCTAATTTTGCAACCACGACAGGATCACTGTCATTTAATGTTGGTAAAGGCACAACCTCAGACTCTGGCTCAACGTCTGGGCGCTGTGTTGGCACTGCCAACTCTTCAGGTTTTTCTGGCTTAACCGATGGCGCACCGACCACTGGGTCGTTTTCAGGTTTTAGCTCCATAACGGGTTGCTCTTTTATGGGTTCTTCAACCTGCATAACTGTTTCTGGGGCTCCGCTTGGTTTTAATAATACAAACGCGGCGGCAATAATAATGATTAATAAAATAACCCCTGCGAAGATAAGGTTGTTATTCGGTGGACGTTTTTGAACATCTGATTCTGATGGTTTATCTGACATACGAACTCCATAAATATAAAAATGCGATACCGTTTAGAGTACTCTAAACAGATTTAATTCCTAACTTACACTAATATTCATTAATAAGTAGGGTCTGTTGACCTTTCCGGATTAAAATTTGTTCAGCCCCCTTGGGTAGAGGATGTTTAATTTTTAAGCTACGTTATCGCCTATTTATGGGAAGTAACCACAATACATAGGCTCAGCCTTGCCTGAAAAACAAACACACTACTAAAAATTCAACCTCGAAAGATAAATAGACTCTAACATATCCTTTGATTCTTCTAGCTTAAAGACTTACAGTAAATAAATAAAGTAAAGACAGCGAACAGTTTAAATACCTAACATGAAAATTAAGCAAGTCGATCCTAGTAAACCTAAAATTGCCTTATTACTAACAGGTGGTGGTGCCCGAGCGGCTTATCAAGTGGGTGTTTTGAAAGCGTTAGCGCAAAGTATGCCCAGAACCGCCCCGCTCCCCTTTAGAGTGATAAATGGCACCTCTGCCGGTGCAATTAATTCTGCAGCCTTAGCATGTTACGCCTCATGTATGCATTTAGCGGTAAGAAAACTAGAAACAGTTTGGAAAAACTTTTCAACTTCGATGGTATATAAAAGCGACTTTTTAAGTGTGTTTGGTCATATTACCCGTAATATTTTAACCAGTTTCCAGTCAGAGCATATAAACCATCCACCAGCAAGCTTGTTAAATAACCGACCACTTAGAAAACTGTTAAACGATATACTGGATTTACATCGTATTGAGCGTAATTTACACCGTGAATATTTAGAGGCGCTGTCTATCACTGCATCCAGTTATACTACTGGCGATTCTGTTGCTTTTTTTCAGTCAAATACGCAGCATTCTTGGCAACGAGCCAAGCGCGAAGGACGCGCTACTCGTATCAATGTTGAACACCTAATGGCCTCAAGTGCCATTCCTATGGTGTTTCCAAGTGTGAATATTTATAACCATTACTTTGGCGATGGCTCAATACATCAGCTTTCACCTTTGAGCCCCTCTATTCACTTAGGGGCAAATAAAATATTTATTATTGGGGTTGATCAACCCAAAGAGCCACATCCTCCAGGGTACTCTGCACATTTCCCGGGGCTTTCGGCCGTGGCAGGGCATTTACTCGACAGTGTATTTACCGACACCATGCAATCTGATTTAGAGCGCTTGGACAGAATAAACCGCACACTCGGTTTACTGCCCAATAAGCATAAGCATCAAGAATTGAAACAAATAGATAGCTTTATTATTAATCCATCGCAAAACTTCAATGCCATTGCCGCGCAGTATTACGATGATATGCCTTGGGCGATAAAAGTTTTATTACGTATGATCGGGGTAAAAAAGCGCTCTCAGTCGAGTTTGACCAGCTATTTGTTATTTGAAAAACGCTACACCCAGCATTTAATTCAAATCGGATACGACGATGGTATGAAACAACTCCCTGAAATCAGAAAGTTCTTAGAGCTAGAGTAAGTTTTTTTGCTTGATGGGCTACTCTATACCATCAAGTAAATAATGCTCAACACGTTCTACACGCCGTGGTTTACCTTGCAGCACTAGAATATCATTAGCATACAATATTGTGTGTTCTTGTGGTGTGTCTATTTCTTCGCCCTCGCGGCGAAGCGCCTTAATTAGCACTTTTCTTTTTGCTAAATTGAGTTCGCTAATTGCTTTATTAACCGCAAATGCTTTATCTGGTAAGGCTATTGCATGTAAATACTCTAAACGCTCTGGCAAGTTGGTATCGCTGTCAATATTTTCGCCGGCAAAAAAGCTATGCAATAATTTATAACGGTTTCGTCGCTCACTACTAACACGGCGAATAATACGGCTCATTGGCACACCAGACATTGACAACACATGCGACACCAACATTAAGCTTGCTTCAAGCGCCTCAGGCACAACCTCAGTAACCCCTAGCGCTTTTAAGCGCTCTAACTGACTATCATCACGGGTTCTTATGAGTATTTTAACCTTAGGTGCAACCTGTTTAATGGCATTAATGACTATTTGAGTTTGTTGAAATTCGGTAAAAGTAATAATGATTAGTCGCGCTCGCTCTACCCCCGCACACTTTAAAATATCTTTTTGCTCAACATGACCAAATATTAAAGGCTCGCCCGCCGCTTTTCCTTCCTGTACTAAAATGGGGTCGCTCTCTATTGCCACATAATCAATTGCCTCTGGGGATAAAAAGCGGGCAATAGTTTGTCCTACGCGAGAAAAACCGCATATCACCACATGGTTATGATAAAGCGTGCTACTTTGAAGCTCGTCTTCAAAGGCAAACTTTGCGCGCTCTAACATGCCTAGTCGTTTTAAAATAAAAGGGGTTTTATCAATTAAATAGGGCGTAAGCGCCATAGAAATTACGCCCATGGCAATTAAAAATGATACTTGCTCAACGCTCAGCAAGTTATGCTGTGCAGCGAGTGCAATTAACACAAAGCCAAACTCACCCATTTGCCACAACATTATAGCGCACGCTAACGCATCTTGTTTTCGCTCTCCCATAAATAAAGAAGATAACATCACTACGGCAATTTTTAAGATTAAGATGCCCATCAAGGCAACAATAATAATACCCGCATGATCAACAACAAAACCAATGTCTAACTGCATCCCCACGGTTACAAAAAATAACCCCATGAGAATATCGCGAAACGGGCGAATATCGGCCTCTAATTGATGACGATAGTGGCTCTCCCCTAGCATCATGCCTGCTAAAAAAGCCCCTAATGCCATCGATAAACCAAAAGAGTATGTGAGTAACCCGGCAAACAAAGACACCAATAACGTGGTTAATACAAACAGCTCATCGCTTCGTGCTAGTGCCACTTCTTTAAACACCTTGGGCAAAACCCACTTGCCAATAGCCCATAGCAATACACACACAAACGCGCCTTTAGTCAGCGCAAACAGTAATGCCCAACCAATACTATTGGGATCACTGCTGGCAAATAATGGCAAAATAATGAGTAACGGCACAACCGCAATGTCTTGAAATAGTAAAACACCGATTGCCAATTGCCCTCGGCGTTTATTTAAATCACCACTCTCTTTTAATAATTTAGCAACCACCGCCGTAGAGGAGAGCATAATAATAATGCCGATGGTAAAACTAGTTAATAAACTAAAATTTAATAAATAAAGGATTAAAATAAGCAAGATACTGCTGACTATGACTTGCAATGAGCCTAAGCCAAATACGATATTTCGCATTGCCATTAAGCGCGATACAGAAAACTCCAGCCCTAAACTAAATAACAAAAACACAATACCCAGCTCAGCAATAAAGTCCATTTCATGGCTTTGTGCCATCCAACCAACGCCATGGCCACCAGCTAGTAAACCTACCGCTAAATAAGCTAATACAGGGGGAAGCCCTATTCGCTTAAATAGCCATACAAATAGAACCGCAGCAACTAAAAGTCCAAAAACCTGAGCATTAATATTTTGCAATGCAATCCTTATAAGCAATCAATGGAATGTAACTTAACTATAGCAACCGTATAAGTTTCAGCCAGAATGTAAATATGGCATATAACCTGCTTAGTTATAAAAAGTAATACTATAGGGGGAAGAAATAGTGGAAAACGTTCATATTTTGACACAACGTATCTCTGGTCGCGGCGAATTTTTGCCGTTCTCAGCAGAGCAATATAATAGCAATACACCGACAGCACTGCATGAGCTAGCAGCTAAACTGCAAACGAGCTTAGTTTTAGAAGATATTTTAGGAACGTTTGCAAATTTTGCAAAACAACTGCTTAATTTTTCTGGTGTGCATTTTAAAGCAACAAGTATTGATGTAAAAACACCCAATAGTGATGTTGAAAATCCAGCGTACTCGTTTGATTTAAAAGTTGAAAATGAGTACTTAGGCACATTAACTTATTATACAAAGTATCCGCTTAGTGCGGCTATTGAGAAAAAGCTACAACACTTTCATAGTGTACTAATTTATCCATTGCGTAATGCGCTTATGTATAACCGTGTATTAAGGTTAGCCACAAAAGATTCATTAACCGGATTAAACAACCGTAGTCAATTTAATGACATGTTGCTACAAAAGCTTGAAAATCATCGACGTAACGGTCATTCGTTTAGTTTAATGCTGCTTGATTTAGATAATTTTAAGCAAGTAAATGACAACTATGGTCACAAAATTGGCGATGACGTTTTAATCGAGTTTGCTGCGGTTTTATCTAGTAGTATTAGGGGGACTGATTCGGTATTTCGCTTTGGTGGCGATGAGTTTTCAATATTAATCGAAGACCCGGCTTTTACCACCAATAAAGTGGTGGCTGAACGTATTATGCGTTTAGTCAGAAACTCACCGATTATGTCTAAATACAACGTCACAGCCAGTATTGGTTTTACGCTGACTAATAGCGACGATTGCCAGAACGAGATATTTTCTCGCGCAGATAAAGGCTTATATAAAGCAAAAGCATCTGGGCGAAACTGCGCAAAAGCCTATTAAGTAATAAAAACATTATTTTTAAAAAGCCTAGCCTCCCCCGCTGGGCTTTTTTACGCTACTTTTTTAATATCACGTGCTTATAAATGAGCAACATGGCGCAAAAGCCAAAAAAGAAGCCACTGAGTAAATTAAGCAATGCGGCAATTGTCGCAAGCGGTGTAAAAAGCACTAACAGTAAGGGCATACTCACCCCTAGAATGAAAAATACGCCCCCCTTACCTAACCAATAGGCAAGTAAAATGGCGGCACATACCATACCGCCCAACACAGCGTAGCCTAATGTAATTATATTAAGGGTTAAAAATACATTCGCTAAAACCGCAATCAATAGCGTAATTAATATGCCAGTAGGTGCCTTATTTATAAGCGACAGCCCAACATGAGGTTGTTGACTCATGATTTATACTCCCAAATAAAACCAGTATCATCTTTGTGATTATCACTAATAAAATAGCCAACCACTTGAACTAGCTCATCATTGTAAAAAATTAATGGAATATCAGCACGTAGCCAAGGCGCTACTTTTGCATCTTTAAACCAATGCTTAAGGGTATTACTGCCTGGTTTTTTGAGTGGTTTAATACGCGCACTATTACAGTTAAAACGAACACTGACTTGTTCATCAGGTTTAGGGGCGCGTATACCTATTCCCTGCAGGCATTGTAGTATTTGTCCGTCATTCAGCACTAGTTCGCGACTTGTTACGTGTTCAATATTAACGGCTAAAGGCGTCGGTTGCACAAAATACAGATAACCTTGATGACGGCGTATTTGTCCATCGCTTAGCTCAATAACCATTTGCGCATCAGCTTTGGCATGAATAGCCTGACTCATTATTTGCATTAACTGTTTTTGCGAAGGCATGGTATGAGTAAATAAAGCCAGCCATGCGCGCAGAAGATTCGCAATGCGAATAGCGCTGTAATGAGCCATATTTTGTATATTAAGCGCCTGATGTTGGTTAATACACTGTGCGAGATCTTGCTGGGTATATTCATCAAGCAGTGCTTGTTGCTGTTGTAATAATTCTATACTACGGGCTGTACACTGCTCAAACCCAGTAAAACGCTCAGCCAACTTAGGCACTATTTGTTGACGCAAAAAATTACGATCAAAGCGTTCATTGGAGTTTGACTCATCAGTAATATGGCTAATATTAAATTGCTGAGCAAACGCTTCTATGTCGCTGCGTTTTACCCCAAGTAATGGCCTGTAGCACTCACGGCCACTTTCAAGCACGCGAGTTTGCTGCATAGCGCCGAGCCCTTTTAAGCCTGAGCCGCGCTTTAAACGAAGTAGAAATGTCTCTACTTGGTCGTTTAAATGCTGGCCTAACAAAATGACACTATCACTTGGGCTGTGTTCATCAAGCGCTTGATAACGCGCTTCGCGAGCCTGCGCTTCAATACTGGTGCGCGATTTCGGCTCAATAATGACGTTTGCCGCCTTAAAATCAATTGAAAGCTGCTCACAGCGTGCATGGCAAAATTGCCGCCAGTGATGGGCGTTATCACTTAAGCCATGATTGACATAAATTGCACTTAAATCTAATTGCGGGCACTGCTGTTTTAACGCATGCATTACCTGCAACAGCACCACCGAGTCTACCCCACCAGATAAGGCTACTGTAAATGTGAATTGCCCATTTTCTAAGTAGTGATTAAGGGCTTTTTTTACCTGCAGATAAATAGGTGTTTTGTGCATTAATATACCCAATGAGTAAATTGCTAATAACCCGAACAATAAAGGCTCTACGTTACGGTATTTTAAAACAAAAAAAGCCGCATAGGCGGCTTTTTTCTATATTTAGCTATTTTTAACAATAACCAAACGACATTAAACGCTTGTAACGTTGGTCAAGCATCTCTTCAAGCGATAACGCTTGTAGGTCTGCTAAATCTCGCTTAAGGCGTACTTTTAAGTTACGTGCCATCGCATCATAATTACGGTGCGCGCCGCCTAGAGGCTCTTCAACTAAATTATTAATTAAATCTAGCTCTTTAACACGCTCTGCTGTTACACCCATTGCCTCTGCAGCCAATGGTGCTTTGTCAGCACTTTTCCATAAAATAGAGGCACAACCCTCTGGTGAAATAACCGAGTAAGTGCTGTATTGCAACATGTTTACTCTGTCGCCCACACCAATGGCTAATGCACCACCTGAACCACCTTCACCAATAACAGTACAAATTGTTGGTACTTTAAGTGCGGCCATTACTTTTAGGTTACGTGCAATTGCTTCAGACTGACCACGCTCTTCAGCGCCAACACCAGGGTATGCACCTGGGGTGTCGATAAAGGTCATGATTGGCATTTTAAAACGCTCTGCCATTTCCATTAAGCGCAATGCTTTACGGTAACCTTCAGGTTTTGGCATGCCAAAATTACGTTTGATTTTTTCAGCAGTACCACGGCCTTTTTGCTGACCGATCACCATTACTGGCTCACCATCTAAACGGGCTACGCCGCCTAAAATGGCAGGGTCGTTAGCAAACGTGCGATCACCCGCAAATTCGTCAAATTCCGTAAAAATACGCTCGATATAATCTCGAGTATAAGGACGCAACGGATGACGTGCTAACTGTGATACTTGCCAAGCGCCTAGTTCAGAGAAAATTTTCTCCTTCATTTGTGCGCTCTTTTCTTTAAGTTTACTGACTTCCTCTTCTAATCCAAGGTCTAATTCGCCAGCGCGGCTTACATTTTGTAATTCTTCAATTTTTGCTTCTAATTCTGCAATTGGAAGCTCAAAATCAAGATAATTGAGGCTCATGCTCTAAACTACCTAATTAGTTAAATTCTAGTTCTACATTTTGCGCTGCCATCAGCGATAACTTATGAATTAAGTCGTCACTTGGCGTAACACACCATTCGATCCCTAGGGTTAATTGCACCAACGCATCGGGGCGTTGATAATATACCTTGATCGGACACGTTCCCATTTTGTATGGTTCGAGTACTTTTTGTAATTTATCGAAGAAACCAGCCTCGATCTGCACCATATTCAGCGTCATCTTAATCGCTTTTATACGCTTTTCACGCGCCTGAGCAATGGTGTTTATTTCTCTGGCGGTCATTGTAATACCACCAGAGAAGTTATCAAAGCTGACCTGTCCGGATATCACCAAAATATTGTTGATTTGCAACATATCTTGGTACATTTCAAACTGTTCTGGAAACAAGCGTACATCAATTCGGGCGCTTTTGTCATCTAAAGTTATCAGTCCCCAACGATTTCCTTTTTTATTAATTAAGGTTCTCGCTGCAATCACTAAACCTGCTCCGGTTGAGACTACATCACGATTAGTTGGTTGTAAGTCGATGAGTCGCCCACTGGTATAATGCCCAAGCTCTCGTCGATACTGGTTTATAGGATGTCCGGTTAAATAAAGGCCTAGGGTGTCTTTTTCGCCATCAAGCCACTGATTATCCGTAAGCGGTGTTGCTTTTATAAACGCTTGCTCTACTTCATCAGGCTCTGTAGCCAATAAACCAAATAAATCACTTTGCCCTAATAATTCAGCTTTGTTGTGCTGATCGGCTGCGCGCATCGCATCTTTTAAGCTGGCTAATAGTGTTGCTCGCCCTGGCTGAGTTTTTTCAGGCCCTAGTTGGTCTAATGCGCCTGCATAAATTAATTTCTCGGTAACGCGTTTATTTAAGCGTTTTAAATCAACACGCGCACAAAAATCAAATAGGTCTTTAAATGGGCCGCCTTTTGCTCGCGCCTCTAATATGGCATCAACCGGCGCTTCACCTACGCCTTTAATTGCCCCTATGCCGTAAACAATTTCACCTTGAAGGTTAACAGTAAACTTGTATTCACCCGCGTTTACATCGGGCGGTAACAAAGTGAGTTTCATGTTTTCACACTCATCCACCAGCGTTACTATTTTGTCGGTGTTATCCATATCAGCCGACATTACCGCCGCCATAAACTCGGCCGGATAATGCGTTTTCATCCACAGCGTTTGATACGATACTAATGCATAAGCTGCTGAGTGAGATTTGTTAAAACCGTAACCCGCAAACTTTTCAACCAAGTCAAATATTTTTATTGCCAGTTCGCCGTCAATACCGTTGTTACGTGCGCCTTCTTCAAAGGTTGAACGCTGCTTTGCCATTTCTTCAGGCTTTTTCTTACCCATAGCACGACGTAACATATCGGCGCCACCCAGTGTATAACCGGCCAGCACCTGCGCTATTTGCATAACTTGTTCTTGATACAAAATAATGCCGTATGTCGGCTCAAGAATCGGCTTTAAACTTTCGTGTTGGTATTGCGCATCGGGGTATGAGATTTCTTCTCTGCCGAGCTTTCGGTCGATGAAGTTATCTACCATGCCTGATTGCAGTGGACCTGGGCGGAACAAGGCCACTAGGGCTATCATATCTTCAAAGCAATCGGGCTTTAATCGGCGGACTAGGTCTTTCATGCCGCGTGATTCTAGCTGGAATACCGCGGTGGTTTCAGCGCGCAGCAGTAACTCTATACTTTTTTTATCATCCAATGGAATGGTGTTGATATCGACCGGCTGTTTGCCTTCACGCTTTAAGCGCTCATTGGTCATATCCAGCGCCCACTGTAATATGGTGAGCGTACGTAAGCCTAAAAAGTCAAACTTAACTAAACCGGCGGTTTCTACATCGTTTTTATCAAACTGGGTAACAGGAAACTTGCCTTCGTCATCGCAATAGAGCGCCGCAAAATCGGTAATGGTGGTCGGCGATATTACAACCCCCCCGGCATGTTTACCGGCATTACGCGTACAGCCCTCAAGAATACGACACATGTCGATTAAGTCTTTAACTTCTTCATCGCCGTCGTAGGCTTCTTGCAAACGGGGTTCTACGTCAAATGCTTTAGCCAGTGTCATCCCAGGGTCGCCCGGAATAAGCTTAGAAATACGATCGACAAACCCATACGGATGACCAAGTACCCGGCCTACATCGCGTATTACCGCTTTTGCTGCCATAGTACCAAAGGTAATAATTTGCGATACCGCGTCACGGCCATACAAGGCCGATACATGATCAATTACTTCATCACGCCTATCCATGCAAAAGTCGACGTCAAAGTCGGGCATAGAAACACGTTCAGGGTTTAAGAATCGCTCGAAGAGTAGGTCAAATTCGAGCGGATCAAGGTCGGTAATTTTAAGGGCATAAGCCACTAATGAACCCGCACCTGAACCACGCCCTGGGCCTACTGGAATATTGTTATCTTTACTCCACTGAATAAACTCCATTACGATCAAGAAGTAACCAGGGAATCCCATTTGGTTAATTACATCAAGTTCTATTTTTAAACGTTCATCGTATTCGCCACGTTTTTCTTGACGTTCTTGCTCGTCAGGAAATAAAAACTGTAATCGTTCTTCAAGGCCGTCTTGTGACACTTTAACCAAAAACTCATCAATTTTTAGTGAGCCCGTCGGGTAATCTGGTAGGAAATACTCACCTAATTGCACGGTTACATTACAGCGCTTTGCAATTTCTACGGTATTTTGTAGCGCTTCTGGAATATCACTAAATAGCTCTGCCATTTGTTCTGGCGTTTTTAGGTATTGCTCTTGTGAAAAACGCTTTGGTCGGCGTTTATCATCTAGAGTGTAACCATCAAAAATAGCCACACGAATTTCATGGGCTTCAAAGTTTTCAGGTTTTAAAAATACCACTTCATTGGTGGCCACTACTGGCAATTGCTCATTTGTTGCAAGCTCCACCGCCATGTGCAAATAATTTTCTTCTTGAGCACGGTTGGTACGAATAAGCTCTATATAATAATGATCGCTAAAATGCTGTTTATAAAAACTGACCACCGACTCAACAATAGCGGGGTTACCTTTTATTAAGGCTTTTCCTAAATCGCCATCTTTGGCGCCCGAGAGTATGATAAGCCCCTCTTTTAAATCAACTAACCACTCACGGTCAATGACAGGGCGATGAAAAACATGGCCACGTTGATAGGCTTTAGAGATCAATAAAGTAATATTTTTATAGCCAATGTTATCTTTGGCTAATAATGTTAATCTGCTTGGTTCGTCGGGGAATTCTGGGCTACGTACCCAAAAATCCGCACCAACAATCGGCTTAATACCCGCATTATGCGCTGCGCCATAAAAACGCACCAGACCACAAAAGTTCATTTGATCGGTAATTGCCAACGCTGGCATTTCAAGCTCTTGTGCTTTAGCGACGATTGGTTTGGTTTTTGCCAAACCATCAACCATTGAAAAGTCTGAGTGAACTCTTAGATGAACAAATTCAGGAGCCGCCATAATTACTCCTTACCCGAAAGCGCAAGCACACGCTGCACAGGTTTAAAGCTCTTGCGATGCTCATCTATCGCACCGTATTGTTCAAGCGCTGCAAAATGTGCCTTAGTTGGATACCCCTTATGCCCTGCAAACCCATATTGTGGGTAGCGTGCATCAAGTTCAATCATTTCATCATCCCGGGCAACTTTTGCTAAAATAGACGCGGCTGATATTTCAGCAACTAGGCTATCGCCTTTTACCACCGCTTGTGCGGGCATGGCTAATTTAGGAAGGCGGTTTCCATCTACAAACACAAATTCAGGCACTGTGTTAAGTGCTTCCACCGCGCGGCTCATAGCAAGCATAGTGGCTTGTAATATATTTAACTCATCTATTTCACTGGGGCTACAACGGCCAATGGCGTAACACAGTGCTTTTTCTTTTATTTCGATGGCTAATAATTGGCGCTTTTTATCGGTTAATTTTTTAGAGTCGGCAAGGCCAGCAATCGGTTTAGCGGGATTTAAAATAACAGCGGCTGTAACCACATCACCCACCAGCGGTCCACGACCAACTTCATCCACACCGGCTATTAAGGTTACATTGGGTCGTTCAATTTGCATCTATTAACTCCGCCACTGCATTTGCAGCTTGTTTACTTGCATCTAATCTAATTTTTTCATGTATAGCTAAAAAGCGTGCTTTTAATTCTTTATTATCGCTATTGAGCATAGGAGTGAGCGCCGCGGTTAAATTAGCCACATTACACTCACTTTGTAAAAACTCTGGTACTAACTCTTCATCTGCCAATAAATTGGGTAGCGAAAAATATTTAATATTAAAGGTAAATAAGGTTTTAAAAATCCAATAACTCATGGGTTTAATTTTATAACCAACCACCATTGGCTTTTTATATAACATGCCCTCAAGCGTTGCTGTGCCTGATGCAAGCAATATAGCATCGGCGGCTTGCATGGCTAAATTTGATTGGCCATCTAGTAAGTTAACATTAAGTGAGGGCGCTGTGGCATTTAAAATAGCAATAAACTGCGCTTTGCGCTTTTCGTTCACCAGTGGCACCACGACTTTTAATGCAGGGTTCTGCGCTTGTAACTGCGCCGCTGTTTTTATGTAAGTTTCGCTTAACAAGCCCACTTCTGAGCCCCGGCTCCCGGGCAATAACGCTAACACCTTATCATCAGCACTTAAGCCTAGTTGGCTGCGGGCTTGGCTATCGTCGTGCTTAAGTGCAATGTCGTCGGCTAATGTATGGCCTACAAAAGTACACGGTACTTGGTGTTTGTCGTAAAATTCTTTTTCAAAAGGCAATAAAGCCAATACTAAGTTAGTGGCTGCACTTATAGTGTGAATACGTTTTTCACGCCACGCCCACACTGAAGGGCTTACGTATTGCACGGTTTTGATGCCTGCATCTTTTAACGGTTTTTCTACACGTAAATTAAAATCGGGCGCATCAATGCCTATAAAAACATCAGGAGGGTTATCAATAAAGTGCTGTACTAACTGTTTGCGGATTTTTAGTAAACGCGGTAAACGGCCTAGGACTTCAACCAAGCCCATAACCGACAACTCATCCATATCAAACAGCGTTTTGCAGCCTTGAGCTTGCATTTTAGGGCCTGCAATACCTTCAAAAGTGGCATCAGGAAAGTGTATTTTAAGCGCTTTTATGAGCCCTTCACCTAAAATATCGCCCGACAGTTCACCTGCCACAATACCAATTCGTAGTTGTTTTTTATCTTTTTTCATTTGCTATTTTTTCACAAGTAAACCCGGCGTTCATACCGATTAGTTTACCGTGTTTTAAGGCTAGGTTAAACGCTTAAAACACACCACTTTTTTCTAACTTACTCTTAATTGATGATTGCGTATTTTATAGACTGATGTAATGTCATAGTATATTAAAGTTTTCTAATATACATATTGACAAAAATTGTACAAACGCTAATAATGATGCAAACTTTCAGAAATTACTGAAAGTTTATTAAAACATTAACAATTGCTTTGTGCTGTCACTGCATCACAACCAAAGGAGCCAAAAATGATAGATGAAACCTTTGTGGATCTATCGCGATTACAGTTTGCTGTCACCGCTCTATTTCATTTTTTATTTGTGCCGTTAACAATCGGTATGACCTGGATTTTAGTTATCATGGAATCGGTTTATGTTATGACCGGTCGCGAAATTTATCGTGATATGACTAAGTTTTGGGGCAAGTTATTTGGTATTAACTTTGCTATTGGCGTGGCGACGGGCCTCACCATGGAATTTGAGTTTGGTACTAACTGGTCGTATTACTCGCACTATGTGGGTGATGTATTTGGTGCGCCACTGGCCATTGAAGGCTTAATGGCCTTCTTTTTAGAATCAACCTTTGTGGGAATGTTCTTTTTAGGTTGGGATAGGCTCTCTAAACGCCAGCATTTAGGGGTCACATTTTTAATGGCGCTGGGCACAAATATGTCTGCGCTGTGGATTTTAGTCGCTAATGCGTGGATGCAAAATCCAGTAGGGGCTGAGTTTAACTATCAAACCATGCGCATGGAAATGACCAGTTTTGCAGAGCTGGTATTTAACCCTGTAGCACAAGTTAAGTTTATTCATACCGTGTCTGCAGGTTATGTGGCCGCCTCTATGTTTGTACTTGGAATTAGTAGCTGGTACATATTAAAAGGACGTGATTTGGCATTTGCTAAACGGTCGTTCTCGGTGGCATCAGGCTTTGGTTTAGCCTCTATTTTGTGTGTTATTTTACTCGGTGATGAATCTGGCTACGAAGTCGGTGAAGTACAAAAAGTAAAACTCGCGACCATAGAAGCTGAATGGCATACAGAAGAAGCTCCAGCAGCCTTTACTGCAATAGGTTTCCCTGACTCAGAAGAGCAAGTCACTCATGCTGCAGTAAAAATTCCCTACGCATTAGGGATTATTGCAACTCGCTCACTTGATGAGCAAGTGATTGGTATTTCAGATCTTGAGAAAAAACACGAAAAGCGTATTCGCAATGGCATGATTGCTTATGAATACCTAGAAAAACTTCGCGCAGGTGACGATACCCCTGCAAATATCGAAAAGTTTGATAACGTCAAAGATGATTTAGGCTATGGCTTATTACTTAAACGTTACACTCCTAATGTGGTAGATGCCAGCGAGGCACAAATACAACAAGCCGTTAAAGACTCCTTCCCTAAAGTGGGCCCTATGTTTTGGTCATTTAGGATTATGGTTGGCTGTGGCGTAATTATGCTTGGCGTGTTTATTCTCTCTTTTTATTACAACGCCCATCGTATTATTGAACAAAAACGTTGGTTGTTGTGGGCGGCGGTATTGAGCATTCCTCTGCCTTGGATTGCTATTGAATTTGGTTGGATTGTGGCTGAATATGGCCGCCAGCCATGGGCTATTTCTGAAGTATTACCGACCTTTTTAGCAACGTCATCGCTGACGGTAAATGATATTTTAATTAGCTTGACCGGTTTTATTGTTTTCTATACTGGATTGGCGATTGTTGAAGCATGGTTAATGATTAAATTTATTAAGCAAGGCCCAAGCTCCCTTCATACCGGTAAGTACCATTTTGAATTACCTGATCACAGCACGGCTGCTAAAGGAGAACTATCATGATTTTTGATTATGAAACATTAAAAATGCTCTGGTGGTTAATTATTGGTGTGCTGTTAATTGGTTTTGCCATTACCGATGGTATGGACATGGGCGTTGCTATGTTACTGCGCTTTGTGGGCAAAACAGACAGTGAACGTCGTACCGTTATTAATACCATTGGTGCCCACTGGGATGGTAACCAAGTATGGTTTATTACTGCAGGCGGTGCCTTGTTTGCAGCGTGGCCTATGGTTTATGCGGCAGCGTTTTCTGGTTTTTACTTTGCCATGATGCTGGTGTTATTTGCATTATTTTTTAGACCTCTTGGCTTTGATTATCGCTCTAAAGTTGACTCTAAACGCTGGCGTAATAACTGGGACTGGGGCTTGTTTGCCGGTAGTGCCATACCTGCGCTGGTATTTGGTGTCGCGTTTGGTAACTTGTTTTTGGGTGTACCGTTTAATATCGATAATTTATTAAGAGTCAGTTACCAAGGGTCGTTTTTTGCTTTACTTAATCCGTTTGCGCTCATTGCCGGCTTAGTTAGTATTACCATGTTAATTGCACACGCGGGAATGTGGCTACAACTGCGCACCGCAGATCAGGTCGCTGAGCGCTCAGGACAATATGGTCGCTACTCATTACTTGCCTTTATAGTGTTATTTGCGGCGGCTGGTGTGTGGATTGCCAACCTAACGGGCTATCAAATTGTTTCTATGGGTGATACTCAAGGCCATGCAGATCCACTGGCAAAAGTAGTCACAACCGCCCAAGGCGCATGGCTGAATAACTACAGCGAACGTCCATGGACAATGACCTTCCCTATTTTGGCATTTGCAATGGCACTGTGTGCACTGCTGTTTTCTAAAGTAAATAAACCCGCTTTAGGCTTACTGGCAACCAGTGTGATGTTAATTGGAGTGATTATGACCGCGGGCGTTTCGTTATTCCCATTTATCATGCCCTCAAGCAACAACCCTGATATTAGCTTAACCATTTGGGATGCGGTATCAAGCCACAGAACACTCAATGTTATGTTTATTGCTGTGGTTATATTTGTGCCACTCATTTTAGCCTACACCACGTGGTGTTATGTAAAAATGTGGCGCAGAGTGACGGTTGATGAAATTGAAAACAACCCTCACGGCAGCTATTAAGGAGACTAAATTATGTGGTATTTCGCGTGGATTTTAGGTGTATTACTTGCCTGTACCTTAGGCGTAATAAATGTAATGTGGTATGAGTTTCATCAAAATAAAAACAGCATTGCTGATGATGAACAAGCCACCCATGATTTATTAAACGAGCATAATACAACTCATAATGACGACTAACCCCCGACCTAATCGCGCGCAGCAACAGTCTCTGCGCGCTTTTTTAAAGCAGCAAAGTAAGCCGGCAGCAATGTGGTTAAAGCTAAGCATTGCCCTAGGTACAGTTAATGCGATTTTAATGATTGCAGGCGCTTATTTACTTGCACAAACCATTCATGATGTGATGTTTGAAGGTCGTAATTTAGCCCAAGTAACCCACTTTTTATGGCCTTTAGCGGGTATTATTTTACTTCGCGCCATTTTTTTAGCGTTAAGTGAGCGCTTAAGCGCATTTGCAGCGCTTAAAATCAAATCGGCTATTCGCCAAACTTTACTCGATAAACTCACGCTACTTGGGCCAAGTTATATAGAACAACACGGCCAAGGCGCTACGCTCA
Organism: Pseudoalteromonas sp. SiA1; assembly: GCF_018732205.1. NCBI lineage: Bacteria > Pseudomonadati > Pseudomonadota > Gammaproteobacteria > Alteromonadales > Pseudoalteromonadaceae > Pseudoalteromonas > Pseudoalteromonas sp. SiA1. The sequence continues at coordinate 2,252,151 of NZ_CP076084.1, forward strand.
ACACGCTGCACAATGGTGTAGAAGCTCTGCATGACTACTATGCAAAGTACTTACCAGGGGTTGCCTATAGTGCGCTTATTCCTCTGGCAATATTAGTGGTTATATTTCCGACCGATTATAAAGCAGGACTGATATTTTTATTAACCGCACCACTTATTCCGTTTTTTATGATTCTAGTTGGTCATAAGGCAGAAGCGCTTAACCAAAAGCGCTGGCAACAACTGGCGGTATTAGGCAACTACTTTTTTGACCGCATACAAGGGCTTACCCAACTAAAATTGTTTAATGCTACGCGCAAAGAGCTAAAGCAAATAGCCCAAATTTCAGATGATTTTAGGCATGCAACGCTAAGCGTGTTAAAAATTGCTTTTTTATCTTCTTTTGCACTGGAGTTTTTAGCCACAATTAGTGTGGCACTGGTAGCGGTTATTATTGGTTTTAGATTATTTTTTGGCACGCTCGATTTTGCAACCGGCTTTGTAGTATTGCTGCTAGCGCCTGAATTTTACTTACCGCTTCGCCAATTAGGCAGCCATTATCATGCGCGCTTACAAGGAATTAGTGCTGCTGCAGATATGCTAATCATTTTAAATGCACCACTGCCATCAAAAAATAATAACCACACAGCTCATATAAACATGGAGGGTAACAGCACTATCAGCGTCCATGATCTCAATTTTAGTTACCCTAATAGCAATGAGGGAATTAATAATATTAATTTAACCCTGCCAAACACAGGACTAGTAGCCATTGTGGGAGCTAGCGGCTCAGGTAAGAGCACCCTACTTGATTGCATGCTTGGTTTTCACCCAGAAGTAATACAACACATATCCATTGACCAACAACCATTGACGACAGCCGATATAAGCCAATTACAACAAAACATTGCCTGGATCCCACAAAAGCCAACCTTATTTTTCGACACCATTGGCGCTAATATAAAGCTAGGTAACCCAGGCGTTTCAAATGCAGCACTTGAGCAGGCGGCGCAGCAAGCTGGTGCGCTGGAATTTATTAACGACTTACCTGATGGGTTTAACACCTTAATAGGTGAACAAGGCGAAGGGCTCTCTGGAGGGCAAAAGCAGCGTATTGCTTTAGCTCGTGCATTTTTAAAAAACGCCCCTATTTTAATGCTTGATGAGCCAACCGCTCATTTAGACAGTCAAACTGAACAGCTCATTCAAAACGCTATTGCTGAGTATGCAAAAGAACACTTAGTGATCACCATAGCGCACCGCTTAAATACAGTAAGAAATGCCAAACAACTTATCGTTATGGAAAACGGTGCCATCGCTCAGCAAGGCGACTTTATAACGCTCAGCCAGCAAGCTGGCGAATTTGCAAAGCTGCTGCAAACAGCGCAACATGGAGCGACTAATGACTAACTTTATTCGTTTACTTAAATTGTGCCGCCCTCATTATAAAGCGATGCTTTTAGGGACGTTTCTAGCGTCACTCACGGTGCTAGCTAATGTAGGCTTACTCGCTATTTCCGGCTGGTTTTTAGCTTCAATGGCTGCCGCAGGAATTGCAGGCGTCCATATGAACTACTTTACCCCAGCTGGCACCATTCGTTTTTTGGCGATTATGCGCACCGCTTCACGTTACGCTGAACGCTTAGTTACTCACAACGCCACATTTTTATTGTTAAGTGAAATACGAGTAAATATGTTCGCCACACTCAGTAAACTTAATAATCTTGATTTGGCTATGAGCCGCAGTGCCGATTTAGTTAACCGCTTACAAAATGATGTAGACGCACTAGATAAATTTTATTTAAATGTGTTGCTGCCGATGTTAGTTGCTCTACTAACAGTGCCTATTATTATGCTGTTTATGTCTGCTTACAGCCCAAGTGTAGCCTTAATTTGCTTTACGGGCATCGTTGTTATTGGGGTGGTTATACCCGCTATATTGAGCAGACAATTAGATAAAAACAGCCACCAAGAAACATTACTCAGCGCCCAATTAAGAGCTGAGCTATCTGATACCTTAACGGGTCTTAGAGAACTAAATATTTACCAAGCTCGAAACCAACAACTCACTAAGTGTGATCAGTTAAGTAAGCAGTATAATCAGCAATTATTTATTCGTCATAAGGCTCTTGGCAATGCTGATGGTTTGAGCTTACTCATAGTGCAACTGGCTATGCTCGCCAGCATTGTCACTATTGTGCCGCTGGTGTTTAGCGCCGAGATGGTAAATGTTGAATTGGCGATGTTGAGTTTGTTTGTACTGGCCAGTTTTGAAAGCGTATTGTTACTACCCAACGCGTTTATTGAACTACCTAATGTATTAAAAGCAGCTGAGCGACTATTTACCCTTGAAGATAAAGTACTAAAGAAAAACGAGGTACCGTCACAAGTAATTAATTCAAAAAATAAAAAATGGACACTTTCGCTAGATAAAATTAGCTACCACTATGGCCAAAAGCAGGCATTAAATAATGTGAGTTTTGAGCTACCTGCAAAGCATAAAGTGGCGATTGTTGGTAGAAGCGGCAGTGGTAAAACAACCTTAGTGAATTTACTAAGCGGTTTATGGCCTCTGCAACAAGGTGCAATTAGCTTACAAAACGAAAAAGAAACAATAAACCTGCATAATTTAAATAATGAAAGCCGTGCAAAAACATTAAATATTTTAGCCCAGCAGCATCATATTTTTGATGGTACATTAAGCGATAATCTTGCCTATGCGGCACCTGATGCAACACCGCAACAAATGACAGCGGCGTTAAAACAAGCCGAGCTGGGTAACTGGTTTAGCGCGCTAAAAGAAGGCTTAAATACTCGTTTAGGCACAGGGGGACGCAGTGTCTCTCAAGGCCAGTCAAGACGCATTGCCTTGGCACAAGCGCTGCTGCAACAACCCGCCATTGTAGTGCTCGATGAACCCACTGAAGGGCTCGATAATATTTCTAAACAAGCCGTTATGAACAGTATTTTACAGCTAAAAGAGCATGCTAGTGTATTAACAATTACTCATGATCCAGCGTTGTTATCGCAAATGGATAGTGTCATCTGGCTAGACAGTGGACAAATCATCGCTCAAGGTTCACATCAACAATTGCTCAATGAACACCCTGACTATGTGGCGTTAACGACCCGCTTTTAGTCCTTAGCAGTATTACTTTTATCAATAACGGTGACCGTTACATCAATAACGCCGACTTTAGGGTCGGCTATTTTTTTAAACATCGCCTTAGATAAATCAATAATTCGCCCCCGAATATAAGGCCCCCTGTCATTAATTCTGACCACTACAGACTTATTATTAGCAATATTGGTAACTTTCACTTTTGTACCAAATGGGAGTCTTAGGTGCGCAGCAGTTGCCGCCTGTTGGCTAAAACGTTCGCCATTAGCCGTGGTTCTGCCATGATATTTGTCTGCATAGAATGATGCTTTACCTCGCTCTGACATATCACTTTGTTGATTAATTATTTGCCTTGGCGCAGTACTACAAGCAGTTAACATAACCAATAGCATTGAAAGCAATACTAACTTTATCCGTTTCATTATTAATACTTTATAGGAAAATGTGTAGGGAGTGTAATAAGGTAAGCCTGAGTAGAGACTGAATTTAATAAACATAGCAACATGCACTTCATGGCTGAGTTATTAATCAAATATCAGCTAATAAAAAACCACCTTGATTACTCAAAGGTGGTTTTTTTATAAATTAAAATGCTCTTTATTAACGCACGATACCGCGCTCTGAGCTTTTAACAAAATCAATCATCAGCTGCACAGCAGGGTATTTTTCAGCGTCTTCTGAAAGCGATTCTATCGCTTCATCAACGCTTAGGCTCTTGCGATAAAACGCTTTGTACGCGCGGCGTACTGCCATTATCTCATCGCTTTCAAAACCACGGCGTTTCATACCTTCGGTATTGATTGCTGCAGGGCCTGCTGGCATCCCAATAGTGGTAACAAAAGGAGGTACGTCTTTATTTACACCAGAATACATACCAACAAATGCATGAGCACCAATTTTACAAAATTGATGCACACCTGAGTTACCCGCTAAAATAACCCAATCACCAACATGAACGTGACCTGCTACACTGGCATTATTTGCAAAAATAACGTTATCGCCAATCACCGCATCGTGTGCAACGTGAGTGTAAGCCATAAATAAGTTATTGCTACCTATTTTGGTAACACCTTCATCTTGGATTGTACCGCGATGAATAGTCGCACATTCACGAATAACATTATTGTCGCCAATAATTAAGCTTGTTGGTTCGTTGTTATATTTTTTGTCTTGGCAGGCTTCGCCCACAGAAGCAAACTGAAAAATATGGTTACCAGAGCCAATAGTAGCAGGCCCTTTAACAACAACGTGAGACTCAATAATACAGTCATCACCAATAACAACATCATTACCGATGTAACTGTATGGTCCAACTGACACATTGTTACCAAGTTTTGCACCCGGTTCGATTATTGCCGTAGCATGGATCACAATTAAAACTCTCTTCTAGCACACATGATTTCGGCGCTACACACTGTTTTGCCGTCAACTTTAGCTTCAGCCGCAAATTTCCATATGTTACGACGCTCTTTTAAAAACTTAACATGAAGATGCATGGTATCACCTGGCACAACCGGCTGCTTAAAACGAGCATTGTCTACGGCTGCAAATAGGTAAAGTTCGTTTTCACTACGATTTTCAACCGTTTTAAACCCTAATAGACCCGTTGCTTGTGCCATTGACTCTAATATTAGCACACCAGGAAAAATCGGCTGGTTTGGGAAATGGCCGGTGAAAATGGGTTCATTAATCGATACGTTTTTAATTGCATGTAACGATTCACCAGGGGTGAAATCTATAACGCGATCAATCAGTAGCATCGGGTAACGGTGCGGTAATAAACTTAAAATTTCTTGAATATCAAGGCTATTTAATTCGTTTGCCAAAATAGCATCCTTATTAGTGTTCAACGTTCATGACTTATTCAATGCTTCAAGCGCTTTTAGACGTGACTTCATGTCTGAAAGGTTACGCAAATGAGCAATTGATTTTCGCCATTCTTTGTTAGTCGTATGAGGCATACCGGATGAGTAAATACCCGGTTCGGTGATTGATTTAGTCACCATACTCATACCAGTAATTATAACACCATCACATACAGACATGTGACCGTTAATTGCGCTCATGCCGCCAATCTGGCAATTTTTACCTATGCTGACACTGCCTGCAAGTACAGTACAACCGGCAATTGCAGTGCCTGACTGAACTTCAACGTTGTGTGCTATTTGACACTGATTATCAATAATAACGTTACTGTGAATAATAGTATCATCGAGTGCACCACGATCTATGGTGGTGCTTGCACCAATTTCGACTTTATCGCCAATGATCACTGAGCCTAGTTGTGGAATTTTAAGCCACTGACCACGTTCATTCGCATAACCAAAACCGTCGCTGCCAATAACAGTATTCGCTTGAAATAAACAGTCTGCGCCAATCTCAACATCATGATAAACGCTCACACTTGACCATAGTTTGGTGCCTGAGCCTATTTTAACACGTTCACCAATAAAACTGTTCGGACCAATTTGTACGTTATCGCCAATCACAGCGTCAGCTTCAATTACAACATTCGCGCCTATGGCTGCGCTTTTACTGACTTGCGCACTGGCATGTATAACCGCACTTGGGTGTATACCACTAATGGCACTACGTGGCGTGGTATCCATTAACTGAGCGAGTTTGGCGTAATTCACATACGGATTGGCGACGATGATTTTGTTGCCTGAAAAATAAGGCGCATCCTCAGGACTCAGTATCACAGCACTGGCTTGTGTTGTTTCAAGCTGAGAGCGATATTTCTTGTTCGCTAAAAATGCAATATGCCCAGTCTGGGCATTTGCAAGTGTTGCTATTTTTTTAATTTCTAAAGCGCCATCACCTTGTAGCTCGGCGCCTAGAAGTTCCGCAATTTGCGAAAGCGTATAATTTTGCATAGATTAATTATTTCTTACTTACAGCGTCTACAACTTTTTCAGAAAGATCAGTTACTTCTTTAGGGTTAAAGTAAATTGTTGTGTCTTTTACTTTAACTTCGTCGAAGTCGCCTTTTTTAGCAATCTCTTGGATTGTTTCAATGATTAGAGTCTGAACTTTAGCCAACTCTTGATTTTGGCGTGATTTAATTTCTTGCTCTAGAGGACGACCTTTTTCAGCAAGATTTTTTTGCATACCTTGAATTTTATCACGTAATGCGTCTTTTTGGTCTTGACTCATTGTAGTGCTTTCACGCTTAAACTTTTCAGCTTCAAAGCGAATGTCACCTTGTAACTTTTCAAGCTCTTGACGACGCTCTGCAAACTCAGTTTGCAGAGACTGTTCAATTTTAGCCATTTGTGGAAGCTGCTTGTAGATTTCTTGCATATCTACAATACCCACTTTATGAGCAAAAGCGTTAACTGATGTACCCATCATAAGTGTAGCTAAAACGGCAACTGCTGTTGATTTGAATAATTTTTTCACAATAAACTCCTTTAGAAAGTGTTACTAATATTAAAACTGATGGTCTTGGTATCGTCATCTTCTTCTTTTTGCAACGGATACGCAAAGCTGATCAGCATCGGACCCATAGGTGAGATCCACTGTAATGATAAACCGGTTGCAACCCTAAAGCGCATTGGGTCTGAGTAGTCATCTAATTTTGCACGCTCATCAATACCTAAGTTTTGATAGCGATCAACACTGAATTCGGTATCCCATACATTGGCAGCGTCAACAAAGAAACTCGTTCGCACTGAGCTAGTATTCTCTTCATCTAAGAATGGAGTAGGTACAATAAGCTCCATACCTGCCACTGCTTTAGCATTACCACCAATACGACCTTGTGGTATTAGCACGTCAAACTCTGACGCCCCACCAATGTTGCCTGTGGTTGTGCCATCACCTGATGGCGTACCTGGTATTGATTGCGGTATACGCGAAACAGCACGCGGTAAAATGGTATTTCTATCAAAGCCACGTAATTCCATTTCAGTGATACGGAAGTATTCTTGGAACGGTAAAGTTTGATCATAGCCATTGGTAGAGCCATAACCATTACCATAACCTAATGCAGCACGCGTTGAGAAAACCCAACGATGATCGTTAGAAATCGGCCAGTAAAAACGCGAATCATAATTTAATTTAAAGTACTGTAAATCAGAGTTTGGCGTTGTGGCTGTTAAGTTTAATGTTTGTCGTGAACCTGCCGTTGGGAATAAACCACGGTTAACTGTAACACGTGACCAACCAACACTTAGCTCGTACTTTGTAAATTCAAAGCCCGCATCTGGATTTTCTGGATCTAAGAAGGTTTCACGTAGTACACGTGTTTGCTCATATTCAGCAATATCTGACAATTGTTCTTCTATCCAACGTGCGCCAAAGTTAATACGGTTAATGGCATCAATTGGGAAACCAATGTTTGTCCCTAACCCATAACTTTTTGACTTATAGTCAATCAAGCTAAACTGACTGGCATCGTAGTTACTGTAAAAGATACTGCTGCCCTGCGATACGCCATCCGGCGTAAAGTAAGGGTCGGTATACGATACACTGACACGCTCAGAGCCGCGTGAAGTATTAATATTAAAGCCAATTTGGTTACCTGTGCCTAAAAAGTTAGACTCGGTTACACCAATATTAAACTGCAGACCTAAGTATGAGCCATAGGCAAGACCGGCATTGAAGCTGCCCGCAGATTGCTCTTTAACAGTAAAGTCAACGTCCACTTGGTCATCCACACCTGGAACTGGCACCACATTAAAATCAACGGTTTCCATATAAGGTAAACGTTGAATTTGTAGTTTAGAACGCTCTAGATTTTGATTAGATAACCATGCGCCTTCAAGCTGTGTCATTTCACGACGCAGTACTTCATCAGCCGTGTTTTGGTTACCACCTACAATAATTCGACGAACATACACACGCTTGCCTGGGTCAACCGACAGAGTCAATTGTACTTCTTGGTTCTCGTCATCAATTTCTGGAATCGTACGTACTTCAGCATTGGCGTAACCAAAACGCGCCAAGTAGCTTTTGATAAATTCTTCTGATGAGGTAACCACTGATCCGTTATAAAGCTCGCCTGTACGCAGTGGAATAACACTTTTTATTAATTCTTCACGACCGAGTAAATCACCGATGAAATCAAAGCCTTTCACTTTGTATTTAACGCCTTCGGTAATATTTGCCGTTACATAAACAGACTCACGTTCAGGGCTAACTGATACTTGAGTTGAGTCAATATTAAAGCGTAAATAGCCACGGTCTAAATAAAAGCTGCGAATTTTCTCTAAATCGCCTTCAATGGTTTGTTTTTGATAGCGGTCGCTACCCATAAACTGCCACCATGGTAAGTCTTGCTGTGACTCAACTAGTTGCAATAACTCTTCGTTTGAGAAAAGCTCATTACCTACTAAGTTAATTTGACGAATGGAGGCTGCATCGCCCTCGTCAAACTCAAGTCTTAATTTAACCCGATTACGTGGTAATTTAGTAACACTGATATCCACTTTTGCATTGTATTTACCAATACTGTGGAAAAATTCAATCAGGCCTTTTTCGATGTTATCGATTACCGTTTTATCAAGCGGCTCGCCTTGGCGAATATCTTGTTGATCGAGTGACTGATTTAACTGCTCATCTTTTATGTCTTTATTGCCTTCAAATTCAATAAAGCTAATGGTTGGACGTTCAGTTACTTTAAAAATAACGTTATTACCATCACGTAACGCTTTTATATTGTCAAAGTGACCAGAGCGATAAAGTGACTTAATTGTTTTTGAAATTGTATATTCATCAACATTGTCGCCCACGTTAATAGGAATATGCGTTAATGCAGCACCAAGTGCAACACGTTGCAATCCCTCAACTTTTAAATCTTCAACAATAAAGGAGTTTTGGCCTAGGGCTGCAAAGCTTGCACCCAATAAACTTGAAACTACCAAATGTTTTTTTATAGCCATTTTATTATCTTTATCCTTTACAACTGTATTACCGCTTAGCATCGAAAATTAAATATTTACGAGCTTTACAATCGTGTTCTAATTTGTCGTTACCACGCTTACATAACTACAAGCGCGATACATCATTGAACAAAGCGAAACATGTTAGAAAAATGAGTAGCAAGGCTCCCACTTTAAAACCAAACTCTTGTGTCTTTTCAGAGACTGGCTTTTTACGAAAAAGTTCAATTATGTAATACATTAAGTGCCCACCATCAAGCACTGGCAGAGGAAGTAAATTAAATACTCCCAAGTTAACGCTTATCAAAGCTAAAAAGCTTAAAAATGCGACTAATCCATAACTAACACTGGTGCCGGCGCCTACGGCTATGCCGACGGGTCCACTTAGGTTTTTAACCGACACTTGGCCTGTTATTAAGTTACCTATCATGTCAAAACTCAGCGTAATTAAACGCCATGTTTCTTTTGTGCCCAGCACAATACTATCTAGTGGCCCATAATGTCTAGTCTCTACAAAATCATCAGGCCACTGCTCTACAACGGGAGCAACACCCAAAAAGCCTTGCTCTATGCCATTACTGACGACCCGGCTCTTTGGAGTAACTGTTATTGTTTTTATACTATCTTGTCTTTTTACACTAAATTGTAAGGATTTGTTAGCCGATTGAGTAATAAGATTAACTAATTGCTGCCAACTGCTCATTGTTTCACCATTCACAGCTAAAATAACGTCGTTAACCTGTAAATTAGCCTGTTCAGCAGCTGAGTTTTTAGTAATAGCAGCAATAACCAAGGTTGCCTGAGGACGAAACGGTACAATACCTAACGAACTGAGCGGCGGTACATCTTGTTGATCAAGCTTCCAACCATCTAGGTTAAGCGTTTGCACTGTTTGCTGATAATTTTCGTTACGTAAGGTTACGGCAACGCTTTTATCACCTAAATGAGACATCAAAGAAAAGGTCGCATCTTGCCAATTACTTATGTCGTCATCACCAATTTTAATAATTTGCTGGGTTGGCATAATACCGGCCTGTTCAGCTCGACTGCCTTCAACAACACTACCCACAACTGGTTTTATGGTTTGCACACCTACCATGTACATCACCGCTAAAGCAAAAATAGCGAACAAAAAGTTCGCCATCGGCCCTGCTGCCACAATGGCTATGCGGGCTTGAACTGATTTAGCATTAAACGATAAATGACGTTGATTGGCAGGCACTTCATCAACACGCTCGTCGAGCATTTTCACGTATCCGCCCAGCGGGATTGCCGCAATAACGTACTCAGTATTATATTTATCGTGCCATTTTAGTAAGGGTTTACCAAAACCAATTGAAAAGCGCAGTACCTTTACACCCGCTTTACGCGCAACCCAAAAATGACCATATTCATGAACGGTCACTAGAATGCCTAGTGCGAGTATAAACGAACCTAAATTCCAAAAAAAATCGAACATATCAATGCACCACTTTTGTTATAAACTGCGCAGCGCTGATGCGTGCTAAACGGTCACACTCTAAAATTTCATCGAGAGTTTTCGCATCAGTAAATTGTGCGGCGTCTAGCGTTTGCGCATTCACTTTATAAATATCCGTAAACCCAATCTGCCCCTGTAAAAACGCATTAACTGCAATCTCATTAGCCGCATTAACGGTGGTGGTGGCTCCTTGGCCTGCATCACAGGCTGCAATTGCAAGCTTTAAATTGGGGTAACGTGAGAAATCAGGTTTGGTAAACGAAAAATCACAAATATCAGAAAAATTTAACGGCTTGACACCCGCATCAATGCGCTCTGGATACGCAAGTGCATGCGCTATCGGGGTGCGCATATCAGGGTTACCCATTTGCGCTAAAATAGAGCCATCTTGGTATTGCACCATAGAATGGATAATACTTTGAGGATGAATCACCACATCAATATCGCTTGCATCACAGTTAAATAACCATTTAGCCTCAATAAACTCTAAGCCTTTGTTCATCATCGTAGCTGAGTCTACTGATATTTTTTGCCCCATAGACCAATTAGGATGAGCAACCGCTTCACTGACGCTAACGGTGTTAAGGGTATTGATATCGCGATTTAAAAACGGGCCACCTGAGCCAGTTAATAAAATTTTGCTAACCCCATGTTGCTCAAGCCTTGCTTGCCCTTGGGTATTTTGTAACGCACTAGGTAAACACTGAAAAATAGCATTATGCTCGCTGTCGATGGGTAATAAAGTTGCTTGATGCTTTTTAACTTTATCAATGAATAACTGACCCGACATCACCAGTGACTCTTTGTTGGCAAGCAATACTTTTTTGCCCGCTTCAACAGCGCTCAAGGTAGGTAGTAATCCGGCTGCACCGACAATCGCTGACATAACCGTATCAACATCACCATGAGCACAGAGCTCACTCATGGCTTTCTCGCCATGCATTACTTGCGTTTTACTCTCATGCTTTAAAAGCGCAGAAAGCTGCTTAGCCGCCGATTCAGATGCCATTACAGCATAACGAGGCTGGTGAGCTATACACAGTTCAGCCATTTTTTTTGCATTTTGTCCTGCGGTCAATGCAAAAACTTTAAATTGCTGTTGGTTTCTTGCAACAACATCTAACGTGCTAAGACCTATCGACCCCGTCGCACCCAAAATAACCAGTTGTTGCACAGCACTCATAAGCTAAGCGTCCAAGCAAAGCAAATAACAAACATCGGTGCTGCCGCAGTTAAACTATCAATACGGTCTAAAATACCACCGTGTCCTGGTAAGCAACTGCCGCTATCTTTAAGTCCCGCTTCGCGCTTAAACATACTCTCAAGTAAATCACCTACCGCAGAAAACAAGGCAATAAACGCTGTCATAACTGCATAAATAGGCCATACAGAGGTATCAACGTTAGTGTAATAACAAAAAGCCAGTACAAATAACACCGCGGCAACCACGCCACCTGCGAGGCCTTCTATGGTTTTATTTGGACTAACTTTAGGCATTAACTTATGTTTACCAAAACTTTTACCTGTAAAGTAAGCGCCTATATCGGCACTCCATACAATGCCTAATACAACTAAAATGAGCATAGAGCCATAGTGAGTAGATTCCGTATATTGCGCACTACGCAGTGTGTTAAGTGCAAGCCATAGCGGTACTAAGGTCAACAAACCAGCAATGCCGCGCATCACAAGCCCTTCGTTCCACCCTTTCGCCATAGCAGGGTAACGCCACACTAAGTAACTGGCTACCAACCACCAAGAAAACGACAAGGTAAATAAGTAATTAGCATCGCCTACAAGTTGACCATCTTGCCATAGAGTCTCTATAGGCCAATGCAAATTGAGTAACCCTAGTAATACTGCCACTAATAACACGAAGGCGCCACGTTTTAGCTTATCGCATAGTCCCATAAAGGCAGACCATTCCCACGCGCCCATTAATACAATAGCACCCGCAAAATAACTAAATAACGTTAGTGGGGTGTAAAAAACCAAAGCCAGTGCTAATGGCGCTAGCACTAGTGAGGTTAAAATACGTTGTTTTAACAAAATGATGACCCTTAATCTATTTTAGGTTTGAGCGAGTAATTGTTTTATTTGTTCGCCCGTGCAACCAAAACGTCGCTCTCTGGCAACGTAACATGCAATGGCCTCTGCAAAAGCAGCTTCATTAAAATCAGGCCAAAGTGTATTTGTGAAATAAAGTTCAGCGTAGGCTGCCTGCCAAAGTAAAAAGTTACTAATTCTGACATCGCCACCGGTACGGATCAATAAATCAGGCTGAGCTTGATCTGCCATACTCATATGCTGTGCAATATGTTCTTCTGTAATATCTGCTGGGTCAATTTCTCCATTCGCTACTTGTAAAGCAACTTGCTTAGCAGCGTGAGTCATATCCCAGCGACCACCGTAATTTGCCGCAACATTTAAGTGCAGCCCGGTATTGTTCGCTGTTAGTTCTTGAGCTGTATGTACTTTAGCGCGCAAGCTTTCAGAGAATCGAGATAAATCTCCAATGATGGTTAGTTTTACGTTATTTTTATGCAGCTTTTTAACTTCTTTACTCAGTACAAATAAAAAAAGCTCCATAAGTGTATTTACTTCGTCTTCAGGGCGGCGCCAGTTTTCACTACTAAAAGCAAATAAGGTTAACGATTGTATTCCTAATTTAGTACAAAACTGCACGGATTGACGAACTGCATCCACGCCTTTTTTATGCCCATATACACGAGGTCTATTTCTAGCTTGTGCCCAACGCCCGTTCCCATCCATGATGATGGCAACATGTTTAGGTAAACATTGCTGTGAAATTGTATCAGCGTCTAGAACCATAAATTTTGTGTATTCCATAAAAAAACGCCGCCTAGTATACCCCAGACGGCGTTTCAAAACTAATAATTTTAACCTGTACCCGTGATAATAAATCTACATAAAGCAAATAATTATACAGCTAACAACCCTGTATTTACTGATAATCGAGCCAATAGCAAAGAGTAAACACAATCTGTTACTCTTTAAAATCACACAATTAAAGTTAAGTGCGAAGGCATATAAACAACGACTTAGTTACTTTAGTAAAGCTGTTAATCCGAGCCTAGATTAGCAATTAGATTTCCATCAACTCAGCTTCTTTCGCTGTTAGTTGCGTATCCATTTCTTTGATAAACTTATCAGTGATTTTTTGGATAGCATCTTCAGCTTGACGCGCTTCATCTTCAGAGATGTCTTTATCTTTTAATAAGTTTTTAATATCGCCATTTGCATCACGACGAATGTTACGAATAGCAACACGACCGCCTTCTACTTCACCACGTACGATTTTAATTAAATCTTTACGACGTTCTTCAGTCAATGGAGGAAGTGGTACACGGATCACTGTACCTGCAGACATTGGATTTAAACCAAGGTCAGATGCCATAATCGCTTTTTCAACAGCTTGCGCTAATGACTTATCAAATACACCAATAGCCAATGTACGTGAGTCTTCAATTGTTACATTTGCAACTTGGTTTAACGGTGTTGGTGCGCCGTAGTACGACACCATGATGCCGTCTAAAATTGCAGGATGAGCACGGCCAGTACGAATTTTAGATAATTGACTACCAAGTGCTGCTACACTTTTTTGCATGCGCGCTTGCGCATCTTTTTGAATATCGTTAATCACGGTTTAATCCTAATCTAGTTACTAACTTCATCTGAGGCTTGTGAAGAAATAAGGGTTCCTTCTTCTTCACCCATTATTACGCGCTTTAATGCGCCTGATTTATTCATATTAAATACGCTCAATGGCATATTATGGTCGCGAGCTAATGTAAATGCCGCTAAATCCATTACTTTTAGTTCTTTATCAATAATTTCATTGTAGCTTAAGTGACGGTAAAGTGTCGCATCTGGGTTTTTAACCGGATCATCGCTAAATACACCATCTACTTTGGTTGCTTTAATTACTGTGTCAGCTTCAATTTCAATGCCACGTAAACACGCTGCAGAGTCAGTTGTGAAGAACGGGTTACCCGTACCGGCTGCAAAAATAACAACGCGACCTGTTTTTAATAAGCTAATGGCTTCTGCCCAGTTATACGCATCACATACGCCATTTAAAGGAATGGCTGACATTAAACGGCAATTTACAAATGCACGGTGCAACGCATCACGCATAGCAAGGCCATTCATGACGGTTGCAAGCATACCCATGTGGTCGCCAACAACGCGGTTCATACCCGCTTCGGCTAGTGAGCCACCACGTAAAAAGTTACCGCCACCAATAACTAAACCCACTTCTACGTCGAGTTCTACGAGCTCTTTAATTTCTTGTGCCATACGATCTAAAACTTTAGGGTCGATGCCGAAGCCTTCGTCTCCCATTAAAGCTTCACCACTTAATTTGAGAAGAACACGTCTAAAAATAGGTTTGCGATTGATAGTCATAGTTTTGGGGCCAACTTTTATTGAATTATGGATAAAAAATAACCGCGCTTATGTTAAACATAAAAGCGCGGTTATTTTAAAGAATTTCTAAGCGTGACGCAAAAGCAAATAGTACTTTAATTGCATCTATTTTCCTTTGGCATCACAAATAGCTAATCTTACTTAGCTTTAGCAGCTGCAATTTGAGCAGCAACTTCAGCAGCAAAATCTTCTTCTTTCTTCTCGATACCTGCACCAACTTCCATACGTACAAAGCCAGTAACTGTTGCGTTTTTCTCTTTAAGAATTTCGCCAACAGACTTTTTAGGTTCCATGATGAAAGCTTGACCAGTAAGAGAAACCTCACCAGTAAATTTCTTCATACGACCAACAACCATCTTCTCAGCGATTTCAGCAGGCTTGCCTTCATTCATCGCGATGTCGATTTGTACTTGCTTTTCTTTTTCAACAACATCAGCAGGTACATCATCTGGCGTTAGGTAGTCTGGGTTTGAAGCAGCAACGTGCATTGCAACGTGCTTAAGTGTTTCTTCATCAGCAACACCTGCAACAACAACACCAATACGCTCGCCGTGACGGTACTCAACTAGTTGCTCACCAGTGATGTACTGAAGACGACGTACATTGATGTTTTCACCAATTTTAGTTACTAGCTCAACACGATCTTCTTCAAACTTAGCTTGTAAGTCTTCGATAGATGAAGTGTCAGCGATAGCAGCATCTGCAACTTTATTAGCAAATGCTAAGAAGCTTGCATCTTTAGCTACGAAGTCAGTTTGACAGTTAACTTCTACAAGTACTGCAACACCCGCGTTTTGCTTGATGATGATAGTACCTTCAGCAGCGATGTTACCTGCTTTTTTAGCAGCCTTTGCAGCACCGCTCTTACGCATGTTTTCAATCGCTAACTCGATGTCACCATCAGTCTCAGTTAACGCTTTTTTACAATCCATCATGCCAGCGCCAGTACGCTCGCGTAATTCTTTAACTAGGGCAGTAGTTACAGCCATTAGTAAATCCTCAAATCTGAAATCAGGTTTAGATAAGCGGGTTACCCGCTCCACAAGAATAGCAAGTCTTCACCTTTAAAAGATGAAGACTTGATGACAGCTAATTACTCAGCTTCTACGAAGTCATCTTTTTCAGCTTGAGCAACGATGTTACTCTCACGGCCTTCAGTGATCGCAGCTGCAACAGCACTAGTGTAAAGGTTGATTGCACGGATAGCATCATCGTTACCAGGTACGATGTAATCAACACCGTCTGGGTTAGAGTTAGTATCAACGATTGCAACAACTGGGATACCTAGGTTGTTAGCTTCACGGATAGCAATGTGCTCGTGGTCAGCATCGATTACAAAGATAGCGTCTGGAAGGCCACCCATGTTTTTAATACCACCAAGGCTTTTTTCAAGCTTGTCCATTTCACGAGTAAGCATTAACGCTTCTTTCTTAGTTAACTTCTCGAAAGTACCGTCTTGGCTTTGAGCTTCAAGGTCTTTAAGACGCTTGATTGATTGACGAACTGTTTTCCAGTTAGTCAACATGCCGCCTAACCAACGGTGGTTAACGAAGAATTGATCGCTTTGTAAAGCAGCTTCTTTTACTGCTTCGCTTGCTGCGCGCTTAGTACCAACGAAAAGAACTTTACCTTTGTTTGCAGCAGCACCAGATAAAAACTTAAGTGCAGTGTTGAACATTGGTACAGTTTGCTCAAGGTTGATGATATGTACACGGTTACGTGCGCCGAAGATGAAAGGCTTCATCTTAGGGTTCCAGTAACGTGCTTGGTGACCAAAGTGAACACCAGCTTGAAGCATATCGCGCATTGAAACGTTTGCCATTTTGTAAATCCTCTAAGTTGTTTAGGGTTAGGCCTCCACATATCCCATAGCACCAACACCGCAGTTAAATGAAACTGAAATGCACCCAAGTGTATGTGACGATACGTGTGTGTGTTAAAATAAAATTGTGTTTGCCTTAAATACAAAAAATCATTTAAGAATTTATTTGTAAAAAGACGGCGCGCTTTATACCATATTAAAATTAAATACTCAACGTCTCGTGCAAAAATTGTGCGACGATAATCATCTAAAAACGCAACTTTGGAGCCTCAATGAGCGCTGTGATTAAGACCCCTGAAGAAATCGAGAAAATGCGTGTAGCCGGCCGTTTGGCTGCTGATGTGCTAGAAATGATCGAACCACATGTGGTACCAGGTATCACCACCGATGAGCTAAATACAATTTGTCATGATTATATTGTTAATGTGCAAGATGCCGTTCCTGCTCCTCTTAATTATCATGGTTTTCCAAAATCAATTTGTACCTCGGTAAATCATGTAATTTGTCACGGAATTCCGAACGACAAAGCATTAAAAGACGGTGACAGTGTCAATATTGACATTACTGTTATTAAAGATGGTTACCATGGTGATACTTCAAAAATGTTCCATGTTGGCACACCTAACATTCAAGGCAAACGCCTTGCAGAAGTGACTCAAGAAAGCCTTTACCTTGCCATTAAAATGGTAAAACCGGGTGTTCGCCTTGGTGATATTGGTGCAGCTATTCAAAAATATGCAGAGAGCTTTAATTACTCTATCGTCCGTGAATACTGCGGGCACGGTATTGGCAGTGAATTTCATGAAGAACCACAGGTAATGCATTACGGAAAACCAGGTACAGGCGAAACATTAAAAGCCGGTATGTGTTTAACAATCGAGCCCATGGTCAATGCAGGCAAACGCCAATGTAAATTACTAAAAGACGACTGGACTGTGGTAACAAAAGACCGTAGTTTATCAGCTCAGTGGGAACATACCTTACTGGTAACTGAAAATGGTGTTGAAATTTTAACACTACGATCAGATGATACTATCGATAGAATCATCGAGCACTAATAGTAGTGTGTGCTTAATCATAGTAATAACAGGCTTTAGCCTGCGTACAGATTAAGTGGTTTGCTGCAAAGGGAAATAACATGATTTATTCCCTTTGCAGCAAACACAGTATAAAAATAACTTAATCCAAGACTTATAATGCAGTCCATATATAGGAGCCAGCCTAAGTGGCATTACCTAACAAAGTAAAAAAGTTGCTCAATGATGCTCAGCAACTTAGCGAATACCGCGATTGCTCCGCCTATTTTTATAAATGGTTGCATAATGAATTCTCAAAACAACCCGTTGGTAATCTAATAAACGCCCGTGCAGAATTTATAGACCGGTTACTGATTAAACTCTTTCATGTTTTCGATTTAGCCCACGAGCCAGATCTCGCTTTAATTGCTGTAGGAGGTTATGGTCGCGGTGAACTTCATCCCTACTCCGACATTGACTTTTTACTGCTTGTTACCCAGCAACCCAATGACGATATTTGCGAAAAAATTGGCCAGTTTGTCACTATGCTGTGGGATCTTAATTTAGAAATAGGTCACAGTGTACGTACCATTGAACAAGCCATAGAGCAAAAACGTGAAGATGTTACCTTTGCCACCAGCCTACTAGAAAGCCGATTAATTTTCGGCAACCATATTGAATTCGAAAAGCTCAAAAGTCACCTCATCGAAAGGCCTGTATGGGGCTCTGGAGAGTTCTTTGTTGCAAAAGTACAAGAGCAAAATTTACGCCACAAAAAATGCCATGGTACGGCTTATAATCTAGAGCCTAATATAAAAGAAAATCCAGGCGGGCTGCGCGATTTACAAACGATTATTTGGGTTGCTAAAAAACACTTTAGAGCCGAAACCCTGCAAGAGCTGATAAATCACGGCTACCTAACTCACGAAGAATATCAAGAACTGTTAGAGTGCCTTGAAAATTTATGGAACATTCGCTTTGCTTTGCATTTAGCCGCGGGTCGCTCAGAAAACCGTTTATTGTTTGATCACCAGCCGCAAGCGGCTGAAATTTTGGGTTTTGGTAGTGATGGAAAAGCCTCTGTTGAGCGCATGATGAAACGCTTGTTCAGAATAATGAGCCGTGTTCGTGAACTTAATCAAATGCTACTTTCGTACTTTGAGCAAAGTATTTCACCAGACAGCAGCCAAGCCACCGTTGAAGAGCTTGACCGCAATTTTGAACGCGTTGGCCATCAAATTCGGGTAAAAAGTCCGTCAGTATTTTTTAGGCGTGACCAACTTTTTGTATTATTTGAGCACATTGCTGATCACCCAGAAATTACCCATATATACCCAAGCACTATTCGAACTATCCGCCAAGTGCGTCGTCGCTTATTAGGTGACTTACAAGATTATGCTGCGTGCCGCGAAGCTTTTTTACGTATTATAAAGCACCCTAACGGCATGGGCCGTGCATTTACGCTGATGCATAAGCACGGCATGATTGCGGCTTACCTTCCGCAGTGGCGCAATATTTTTGGCCAAATGCAGTTTGATTTGTTTCATGCCTATACCGTAGATGAACATACCCATAAATTAATTAATAATATTTACCAATACTTCGATAAAACCAGTATTAGTGATTTTCCAATTTGCAGTGAAATAGTCACGCGTATGGATAAGCCCGAATTACTCTATTTGGCTGGTATTTTTCATGATATTGCTAAGGGGCGTGGTGGCGATCACTCAGAGCTGGGCGCTGTTGATGCCATAGCGTTTTCAAAGCTGCATGGTTTTGCCTCTTCAGATGGTAAACTCATAGCGTGGTTGGTAAGCAATCACTTACTTATGTCGGTAACTGCGCAACGTAAAGATATTAACGACCCCGATGTAATAAAAGATTTTGCATCGCGAGTAAAAACCGAACGCCAACTCGATTACCTCTATTGTTTAACCGTGGCTGATATTCGAGCCACCAATGACAACCTATGGAATGACTGGAAAAACACGCTGCTGCGCGAGCTTTATTTGCACACACAGCGCGCCTTGCGCCTTGGGCTTGAAAACCCAATGGATCAACGCGACCAAATTCGTGATAAAAAGCACCAAGCTAAGCAACGCCTGCTTAATTTGCATTATCACGAGGAGCAAATTGACTTAATTTGGAGCCGTTTTAAAGCAAATTACTTTACCGCTTTTAGTGAGCAACAAATTTCTTGGCATACTGAGCACTTACTCAAGTGCACTGATTTAAGCCAGCCCAGTGTTATCGTTTCTAATAAAGCGATGCATGGCGGTACCCAAGTGTTTGCTTATAGCCCCTATTCAGGTGCCCTCTTTGCTCGACTGGTAAGTGTTATTGGCTCTAAAAAAGCGCAAATTCAGCACGCCCAAGTACTGACCACCAAAGATGGCTACGTACTGTTCAACTTTGTTATTTTAGAAGTTAACGGCGATCCGATTGCCAGTAGCCGCGCACAATCGATTAAACGCGGATTAGAGCAAGCGCTTCATGATCCACGTAAAAAAATACGCTTTAAAAAGAGCCGATCACAGCGTTTTAAAGACTTTAATATTAAACCTAAAATTGTACTGCGCCCGCACCCTCGTAAGGATCGTAGCTTAATAGAAATTCAAGCGGTTGATATACCTGGACTATTAACTAAAATAGCCGAGGTTTTTCAAGCTTACTTACTCCACATACATGCCGCACGTATTACCACGGTAGGCGAACGTGCAGAAGATTTCTTTGTGGTATCAAATAACGAATATCAAGCGCTGACTGATGAAGAGCAAGCAAAAATTCATCAGGCATTACGTAAAAAACTCAACGCCGAAATTGAATAAGAGGACACTATGTCAGATTTAAAAACCATGATTGAAAATGCGTGGGATAACCGCGACAGCATTAGCCCTGCTACAGTATCAAGCGATGTTAAACAAGCGATTATAGATGCGCTTGAGCTATTAGATAGCGGCGCTGCTCGCGTTGCAGAGAAAATTTCAGGCGAATGGGTTGTTCACCAGTGGCTTAAAAAAGCAGTACTACTTTCATTTAGAATTCGTGAAAATCAGCCAATGAACGACGGCGTAAACCAATTTTACGACAAAGTACCGCTTAAATTTAGCGACTACACGCCGGAGCAATTTCAGCAAGGCGGCATGCGTGTCGTACCCAACGCCGTTGCTCGTAAAGGCAGCTTTGTAGGTAAAAATGTCGTATTAATGCCATCGTACGTAAACATAGGTGCATTTGTTGACGATGGCACCATGGTTGATACATGGGCGACAGTGGGCTCATGTGCTCAAATTGGCAAGAACGTACACTTATCTGGCGGCGTAGGCATAGGCGGCGTTTTAGAGCCGTTACAAGCGAATCCTACCATCATTGAAGACAACTGTTTTATTGGCGCACGTTCAGAAATTGTTGAAGGCGTAATTGTTGAAGAAGGCGCCGTTATTTCAATGGGGGTTTACATTAGCCAAAGTACCCGTATTTACGACCGTGAAACCGGTGAAATTCACTATGGCCGCGTGCCTGCCGGCGCTGTTGTGGTTCCAGGTGCACTGCCTTCAAAAGATGGCAGCCATAGCTTGTATGCGGCTATTATTGTGAAAAAAGTAGATAAACAAACTCGCGAAAAAGTGGGCATTAATGCCCTACTGCGCTCGATTGATGAGTAATACGGTGCTTGGATTGAGTGAAACGAAACCCAACGATACTTTTAAAGTTAAGTACTTTAGCTAAACTTTAATTGAATCTTTAAAAGCCTTAAACCCTTCTGGGTTTAAGGCTTTTTTGTTTTTTAGCTATAGCAGATAGCCACATCGTTGAGTATGCTCATCGCAATTGCGTTGCTTTGTTAGATGCCTACAACTATAGTGAATTAACGCATAGTTCGATTGTCGAGGTTAAGTTGTTGCGGCTTTTTGTAATAAGTTGGTTGATATTATTATGTTCAAAACACGTCTTTGCTAATGACTTCAATACCTTTGAAAAAAAATTAGACGAAGCCGAAGATTATCTTACTGTTAATCCAGCTCAATCTATTACTATTTTAGAAAACCTCACAGGGTTACAACTCATGCCGCCAGAATTATTTATCCGCTGGCACCTTATCTATGCCCGTACAGCAGTACCTACAAGTCACTATGACGAGCTTTATACATCGATTGACGCAATATTTCAGCATCATCAAACTGATTATTTCAAACAAAAACTGACCACCATTATGAGTGCCTTGGGAATATGGCTTCGCCATGCAGAATATTTAGACGATGCCCAGTACTCATTTAAATGTGCTTACAAATATGCTCAAAACGATCGTCAACGCTTAACACTCACCAACAGTATGGCATTGGTTGCTCGCTCGCAAGATGACTTTGCAAAAGCGCGTGCTTTATACCTCGACAGTCATAAGATCACCACACAATTACAGCTTCCCAATGTAACCGCACTGATAGAAAGTAACTTAGGTTATTTAGCCCTGGATGAGGGCAATATACCCGAAGCTGAGCGCTATTTTAGAAGTGCATTAAGAAATAACCAAAACATTGATAAACGCGCGGGGCAAATCTCAACCGGGCTTAATTTATTAATGGTTTTTTTGATTCAAGAGCAGCAAATTAATTTTGAGCGACTCTATAGCCCAACGGCCACATTAACCCATGCCTTTCCCAATGAAGCGAAACAAGCATTACTTTTTTGGCTTGAAATAGGCTACAAAAATTTGACTGGGGGTTTTATAAGCCAAAAAGACAAACAACAGTTACAAACAGCGTATGAGCAATTAGAAAGCGATAAAATGAAACAACTAGTCGCGCGCTATTTAGCCAACAAGCTAGATGTAGCTGTAACCTTACCCGCCCCTATTGTCGCTAAGGACTTTACCAGCCCTTGGTTTGAGCTGGTAAAGCAATGTGATTGGAAACGCTAAGACTCGATTTAGTCCTTAGCCTATATAAGGCTATACCCCTCTAAAATAAATACTTTAATACTCTCACATCAACTTTCTCTTACTTTCTTTTTTAAAACCAAGCTGCTGTAAATATTAACTTTAATTTAAAAAAGTGACATTTTTAAGCTGCAAAATTAGCCAACCCTAGTGAATTTATAATAAGGTAGTCAGGCATACTTGAAAGTTAGCAATTAATATTAAGGATTAATATGACAAAAACTGCTTTACGCTCAACCATTTTGCTACCTGTATTTTTGCCTGCAGTATTTATTATTCTACTTTTGGTGATTGGTACAAGTAGTAACCCTGAACTCGCTGGTCAGGCATTTAGTGTTGCCCTTATGTGGATAACAGAAACCTTTGGCTGGTTTTATATGTTGTCTGTCGCTATTTTCTTGGTATTTATTGTCTCAGTCGCGGCTTCTAGCTGGGGGAATATAAAATTAGGCCCTGATCATGCACAGCCACAATACAGCTTTGGTGAATGGTTTGCCATGCTCTTTTCTGCCGGTTATGGCGTGGCACTGCTTTACTTTGGTGTTGCTGAACCTGTGCTGCATTACGCATCCCCGCCATCGGGGGCGGCTGAAACCGTTGATGCCGCCAAGCAGGCAATGCAAATTGCCTTTTTCCATTGGGGATTTCATATTTGGGCTATCTATGGAATTGTTGGTTTAGTGCTTGCTTATTTTGCATTTCGCCATGGCTTACCACTGTCTATTCGCTCTGCCTTGTATCCACTTATTGGCGATAAAATTTATGGCCCAATCGGCCATACTGTGGATGTATTTGCCATATTAGGTACTTTATTTGGTATTGCCACTACACTAGGGCTTTCGGTTACTCAAATAAATGCTGGCCTACATTACTTATGGCCAAACATCCCTATTAATACCACAGTGCAAATTACCGCGATTGCCGTAATTACTGCCGCAGCTACGCTCTCAGTAGTTGCCGGGATGGATAAAGGGGTTAAGCGATTATCAATTATAAACATGGCATTGGCCATCTCATTAATGGCCTTTGTCTTTTTTATCGGCCCGACTATCCATATTCTAGAATCATTTTTACAAAATACCGGCAGTTACCTAAGCGGCATTGTTGAACGTACCTTTAATTTACAGGCATACAGCCGCAGTGATTGGATTGGTAACTGGACCTTATTTATATTTGGCTGGACGATTGCGTGGGCACCGTTTGTGGGTATGTTCATCGCAAAAATTAGCCGCGGCAGAACCATCCGACAATTTGTTGTTGGGGTAATGTTAGTTCCCACTATTTTTACCTTTTTATGGTTTTCAGTCTTTGGTGATACCGCACTTAACTTAATTATGAATGAGGGATTTGATACCCTTATTGGCGATGTACAAGCAAATCATGCCGTCGCATTATTTCAATTATTTGAAGTGTTACCACTGTCATTTTTCATTTCACTGCTCACTGTCATTTTGATCATAACTTTTTTTGTTACAT
Source organism: Pseudoalteromonas sp. SiA1 (assembly GCF_018732205.1). Lineage (NCBI taxonomy): Bacteria > Pseudomonadati > Pseudomonadota > Gammaproteobacteria > Alteromonadales > Pseudoalteromonadaceae > Pseudoalteromonas > Pseudoalteromonas sp. SiA1. The sequence continues at coordinate 2,276,311 of NZ_CP076084.1, forward strand.
CATCTGATTCAGGCTCTTTAGTCATTGATTCACTCGCCTCTGGAGGAAGCATTAATACGCCGGCTTGGCAACGCGTGTTTTGGGCGGTACTTGAAGGTGCTGTGGCGGCTGTTTTATTAGTTGCAGGCGGACTAAGTGCGCTGCAAACCATGACCATAGCCAGTGCCTTACCCTTTGCTATTATTATGCTAATTGCCACGGCGGGGCTTTGGCGAGCTCTAAAAATTGAAGGCCATCGAGACACCAGCTTGCAAGCACATACACTTAATAGCCGCAACATTAACTTGTCTCACTGGAAGCGTCGTTTAGCGGCTATGGTCAATTACCCTAATAAAGAAAAAGTACATACTTTTATTGGTAGCGTGGTAGTTGAGGCAATGAAAGCCGTACAAGCAGAATTGAAATCTAGACAATGGCATGCAGTGGTGGAATTTGATACGGATTTAGGCCGCGCTCATTTAACGGTACTGCGCCATGAACATGTGGATTTTGTTTATGATATTCGCCTTACCGAGCATCCTATGCCAAGCTTTGCTTACTCAGAGCTAAAGCCTGATAACAACGATGCTGAAAAGTATTATAAGGCCGACGTGTTTTTACGTCGTGGTGGTCTGTCATACGATGTTTATGGCTACACTGAAGATGATATTGTGAAAGATATTCTTGACCAATTTGAGAACTACTTACACTTTCTAGGTAATAGCCCAGGCGAACTTCCTTGGGATATGGCCGAACATGATGACATGTTAAATACCGATAAAGCTTAACGGATGCAGTCAATATTGGTAAAACGGTAATTAAAAATAAAAAAGGCACTGTAAAGTGCCTTTTTATTAACTCAAATATAATTAATTACAGCGCGTTAAACACATCATCTGTTTTAGCGGCACAAATAAAATCGTTTTTATGCAAACCTTTAATTGAATGGCTCCACCAAGTAACAGTTACTTTACCCCATTCGGTTAATAGACCAGGGTGATGGCCTTCATCTTCAGCCATATCGCCAACTTTATTGGTAAATGCAATAGCCTGCTTAAAGTTTTTAAACTTATAAACGCGCTCTAATTGCATAATACCGTCGCGTACTTCCGGCACCCAATCAGGGATTTTTTTAATTAATTCAGCCAATTCTGCATCTGATACTTTTGGAGCATCTGCATGACAGGCTTCACATTTTTGTTCACTTAATGAAGACATTTTAAATCCTTAATTCTAGTGTTACTTTTATTAAAAAACTAACTAGCTAATTTTTCTTTTGGGGGAAATTTCGGCTCGTGTAAACCAAGCGCCTTAGCTTGCTCAACTAAAGTCATTATATCCATTTGCGATATTTCAAACAGATCATGAATCGAATTAATGGTGTAGTACAGCGGCTGCATAATATCAATACGGTATGGCGTGCGCAGCACATCTAGCACATTCATTGGATTAATTTCTGGTGTATCTGAATACACGTATTGGGTTTCTCCTGGGCTTGATAAAATACCGCCCCCGTAAATACGTAATCCTTTTTCAGTTTGCATCAAACCAAATTCGACCGTAAACCAATACATGCGCGCTAAATAAACGCGGTCTTTTTTCTCTGCCGCGTAACCTAGTTGCCCGTACTTATGCGTAAATTCAGCAAAGTCAGGATTTGTTAGCATGGCACAGTGGCCGAATATTTCATGAAAAATATCTGGCTCTTGTAAATAATCAAATTCTTCACGGCTACGAATAAACGTAGCAACAGGAAACTGCTTGTTGGCCAGTAGTCTAAAAAACTCATCAAAGTCGATAAGTGCAGGTACAGGTGCTACTTGCCAACCTGTTGTTGCCAATAGCACTTCGTTTAGCTCACTTAGCTGTGGAATACGATCATGCGGTAGATTAATTTTTTTTAACCCTTCCATGTACTCGTCACAGGCTTTGCCTTCAATGCACGCAAGTTGGCGTGCTACAAGCTCAGACCAAATTTTATTTTCTTCATCGCTCCAATGTATAACGCCATTTTCATCTGGTGTTTTAGAGGTGTAATTACTTGCTTTAGCCATAAATACCTTCTTTGGGTTTAAACCCTAAATCGGTGTCAAAATAATAGCCACATGCTCGGCTATTCGATGTAGCCATACTATGCAAAAGTGAACAAAAGTTTAATAGCTTGACTCAGATCAATACTTTCGCAGAACGCGAAGATCGTAAATTTATAATTACACCAAAGCAAAGATAAAAACACACCCTATATTTAACAGCTCTTACAGATCGAAATCTCTGTAAATAATAAATTACATCTTACGATATTTTAGTAAATGCTTGGTTGAGATCGTTAATAATATCGTTAACATCTTCAAGCCCAACAGATAAGCGAATTAAACCATCACTAATTCCGGCTGCTAATCTTTCTTCGGGTGTGTAAGGCGAATGGGTCATAGATGCAGGGTGTTGAATAAGTGTTTCAGCATCGCCTAAGCTAACCGCTAAAGTACATAGCTTCATGCTATCAATAAACTGCTCACCGTCGGTTAAACTCCCTTTAATTTCAAAAGCAATAACACCGCCAGCTGCTTTCATTTGCTTACCAATAAACCGATGACCTGGGTGCGACTTCAGTCCAGGATAGTACACTTTACTCACTTGAGGGTGAGCCTCTAAATATTCAGCAATTGTTTGCGCACTCTGGCAATGACGCTCTACCCGTATAGCTAATGTTTTTAAACCTCGGTTAATTAACCATGCATCGTGTGGGCTAATCGTCGCGCCTATATCTTTTAACACCGTCATTTTAATATGTGTAATGTGCTCAAGGGATCCACACACAATACCTGCGACTACATCGCCGTGACCATTTAAATACTTGGTAGCACTGTGCATAATAATATCGATGCCGTATTGTTTAGGTGACTGTAGCAGCGGCGTTAAAAAGGTATTGTCGACCACACTTATTAAATTATGCTGTTTTGCTACATCACCAATAAGTGCTAAATCAATAACGGCCATCGTTGGGTTTATCGGGGTTTCTGCAAATATCATTTTTGAGTTTGGCTTTATTGCAGCACGTAACTCATCTTCATTGGTCATATCCACAAAGGTGACTTCAATGCCCCAACGCGGCAACATATGCGCAAAAAAAGCAAAGGTGCAACCATAAAGCGCACTTGATGCAACTAAGTGATCGCCTTGTGATAAAAAGCTCAGTACTGAAGCCGATACCGCTCCCATACCTGTAGCCGTTGCCGCTGCAGCCTCACAGCCCTCTAATTGCGCCACTTTTTGTTCAAGTTCAGTGGTGGTAGGGTTACCCAAACGCGTATAAATATAACCGGGCTCATCGCCAGCAAACCGTGCAGCACCTTGGGCGGCATTTTCAAAATGAAATGTCGATGTTTGGTATAATGGCGAGGTTAATGCGCCATGGGGATCATTGGCTTTTTGTGGACCATGGATACATTGGGTGTGTGGATGATGCTTGCTCATTATGTGCTCTCGTTTTTATTATGTGTGTCAATTACATAAATAAAACGCACCGCACTTTAAATCACAAGCATGCCGGATGCTCAGATGGCTATTTGTGCAAACTTTACTCAAAAAGCTGTACACAAATATTGCCAACTATTTACTCTCGGCTCTCTTAGTGCGACTCATAATTTTACTCGCAACCCCTTGAACAGTGCCTTTTAACAAGCTGCGTTTATTTTCAAGACGCGGTAAGGGTCGGCTTAATTCCATGGCTTTATAGCCTATACGTGCTGTAAATATACCCGCACTGACGCCTTGCGCGGCTCGCCCTGAAAGTTTGCCTAATAGCTCAGCACTAAGTGCCGTGGCCGCTAAATCAGATACAAGCTCTGCACTGCCTACAAACATGACTTGTTTTAACAGCATTCGATAGAGTTTAATGCGACTGGCGTAACCAAAACCAATGCCATAAATTTTACCTATTTGTTCAATTAATTTTGTACCGCGCCATAACACCGCCATCATATCCACCAGCGCAAGAGGGCTTAATGCGACTAATAAGGCTGACTCTGTTGCAAAGCGGTTTATAAGCTTTTTAGCTTGGGTGTCTTGCGTTACCAGTAGGCTATTAGCGTAAAGTGTCATTATTTCTTTATCACTATGGTGCGTAGCAACTTGGTTTTTAAAGTTTTCAAAATTGTCTAACTGCTGGTGCTTGTTCAATTTTTCAAGCCAAGGGAGTGCACCACCCACTTGCTCACTGTTTAATAACCTATCGGCTTCATGGCGATGCAGCTGATTACGCTTTAAACTGCGCAACATCCGATACTCTCGCCATAACAATCTTGTTATTAATAACACACCGCTTACCACAGCGGTTAAATAAACACTGCCCAAAATAAGCGATTGCTGATAAGCAAGCACAATAGAAAACCCAAACTCTAGCAGTACTAAAATAATAAAGCTGAGCGCAAACAAGCCTTTGAGCGTTTGCCATTTTGACTTTTTATACACCGGCTCTAAATCAACTTCAGGCTCAAGCGCATCATCCTCAAGCTCAGAGGTGTAATCACTTTGTCCGTGTTCAATAATTTTAGCGGGTGTTAACGCAGGCTCGTTTTGCTCAATATTTTGTGCATTAATACGACGCCCTGCTTGAAACTGTTGCGTTGACTCAATCATGTTAATTTGTCTCCTAGCAGGTACTGCATCACATGATCTAATCGAATATGTTTAAGTTGTTTGTCGGGGCTTGGCATCGGCGAAAATGACAAAAATTCAAACCCTTGCGCTGGCCACTCACTTTTATTAAGCATTCGACTTGGCGGCTCTGGTGGTAAATAAGTCAGCCACTCATGCTCATTTAAAGGTTTACCGTAAACGCAATCAAGAGTTTGACCTTTATCAACCACTTGGCGAGGTTGGGTTGCGGTAATTGATGACATAGCCATAGTTTCAATTTGTACACCGTCAAACTTTAAATGATTACTTTGCTCTTTGACCAGCGAGTCTAGTAACAAGGCTAACGCTTTATGATGCTTAGCACTGATGTGATCTGACTTATTAGCAGCAAACAATATTTTATCAATATTCGGTTTGAATAAACGTTTAAAAAAGCCAGACTCCCCATAACTAAAATGTGCCAACAATTGATTAATAACACGGCTTTGCTCATGCAAAGTTTCATGGCCTTCATTTAATGCACTGAGTACATCAACCAACACAATTTGGCGGTCAAAGTGACGAAAATGCTCATTATAAAATGGCTTAACGACTTCTTTCACGTAAGCATTAAAACGTTTAATTAAATGCGCTAAATTAGAACCCGCCACCACATCGTCTTTCATCATTTCAGGGTTTATTGGAAAAAATAACAATAACGGCGCACCTTGCAAGTCGCCCGGCATTAACATTCGCCCGGGTTGTAGCATCGCAAGTTTGGTGTCTTTTTTTAGCCCTACCAGCATGCGTTGATAACGTTGTGCAATGTTAGCAAGCTCACTTTCATCCACAGGGGCATGTAAATCAAGTTGCTCTACGGCGTGTAAAAAATCGCCTGAGGTAGCGCTGCGAGGAGACTGATTTAATAATGGGTATTGCTGTTCACACCACGCAGTATAGCTTTGTTCAAGCATAGGTAAATCGAGCAGCCATTCGCCTGGATAGTCAATAATATCAAGGTATAACGTTGATTGCGGTGAAAAATGACCTCGCAGACCCGCATTACTTTGGTATTTAATCGCCAAGCGCAGAGTATTTATTCGCTCTGTAGACGCCGGCCAGGCAGGGTTACCTTCCATTGGCAGTAAGGCACTCATTGCACGGTTATAATCAAAGGTGGGCACGTTTAATGCCTCTTGCGGCACAATTTTAGTGGCAATATGACGATGCTCGCGCATCACATCAAAAAAAGGTAAGTTGTTGTCATTCGCCTGAGAGGTTAAGTGCTTAACTAACGCACTTATAAACGCGGTTTTACCACTGCCGCTCAACCCAGTTACAGCAAGCTTAACATGTTGGTCTAAACTACGGTGCAGGGCTTTTTGTGCTTTGCCTTTAAAAGTTTTAAAGGTCTTTTTTGCAAATGATTGGCTCATAAAGTGTTTTGCACCCTATCTGCCGTAATTGTTCACGTTACAAACAAGGTGCTTATCAATCCTTTAAAGTTTATTAATTTCACGACTGACTGTAAATTCGCTTGAGGTAACGTAACGTTCCATCTCTTGTAAGCGAACATCAACACGTGTTAAACGCTCTTTTAAGTCTTGTAATGCACGACGAGGTGGCTCGCCCTTTTGCCATACTTTAAACTTAACTTCTAGTGGGTCATCACTGTAAGTTGAATGCGTTTTATGTGTTGCAGCAGGTTTTTTATCTAAAATAAACCATGCTGCAATGTACGCTACCACAAATAATGGGCCACCGGTTAGTAGTACCGCACTAACAAATATAATGCGAACTAACCATAACTCCATATTAAAGTAGTCACTTAAACCGGCACATACGCCAGCTATTTTGCCGCGTTGTGGGTCTCTGAATAATTCGCGTTTAGTGTTCATACTTTTTGTCTCCACTGAGGTGACTCTTGATCAAGCAACGCTTCTAATGTTTCTACTCTATCAGCCATTTTTTCAGCTTTTTGTGCAAGCTCCAATAATTGGCGATGCTCATGCTCACTCAACCCTTGGCTTACTTGCTTTTTGCTACGGTAGTGTAAAATTAACCACAGTGGCGCAACAAAAATCATAAATAAGATAAAGGGGGCAACTAGTATCTCTGGATCAAACATAATCCTCTCCTGATAATCCGTATTCTATGTTGATGTCAGGGGCACGTGGCCCCTGATATTATCGTTTTATTTATTTGCGAGTTTCTTTTTAAGTTCAGCTAACTCGTCATCAATCTTTTCATTCTTTTGTAAGTCTGCAATTTCATCAGCTAACGTTTGTTTACCTAAATCATAAGACTCTATTTGAGATTCTAGCCCATCAATTTTGGTTTCGTAACGTTCAAAGCGATTAAGTGCATCCTCTACTTTAGAACTATCAAGCGCTTTTTTAACTTCAAGGCGCGACTCAGCCGAGCGTTGACGTAAAATAATCGCTTTTTGACGTGCCTTAGCATCTGCTAGCTTTTCTTGTAGCGTAGTTACCTCTTGTTGTAGCTTCTCAATATGAGACTCTACATGGTCAAGTTCACTTTCTACCGCAGCAACTGCGTCGGCTGATTTTTGCTTTTCAAGTAATGCTGAGCGTGCTAAATCGTCACGATCTTTGCTCAGTGCCAATTCGGCTTTATCTTGCCAATCGTTTACTTGGGCTTTTAGTGTGTCTACGCGACGTACTAATTCTTTTTTCTCAGCGAGTGTTTTTGCTGATGTAGAGCGTACCTCTACCAGTGTATCTTCCATCTCTTGGATAATAAGACGAACCATTTTTTCAGGGTCTTCTGCTTTATCTAAAATGGCATTGATATTAGAATTAACAATGTCTGCAAAACGTGAAAAAATTCCCATAACATATACCTCTATTATTTAATCTAAATGTGTCTGCTTTTATTAGTATCAATATGCTTGCCAACTTTTTTAATTTTAAAATAGCAATAAATTTCAAATAGTTAAATGTAAATTACAAATTGCTTTTGTTATCAATCATAATGAAATACACTAACTGTTAGTAAAAATGACTAAGAGTTAGGAAATATGAGTCAATATCGCCAACAGGATAATTTGCTCGGCCAATCAGACAGCTTTTTATCGGTTCTTGATCAGGTATCGCAGCTAGCAAACCTAGATAAACCCGTACTTATTATTGGTGAACGTGGTACCGGTAAAGAGCTTATTGCAGCACGTTTACACTTTTTATCCAAGCGCTGGGATCAAAGTTACGTCAAACTCAACTGTGCGGCATTAAACGAAAATCTACTCGAAAGTGAATTATTTGGCCATGAAAGTGGTGCATTTACTGGCGCAAGTAAACGCCATGAAGGCCGATTTGAGCGGGCTAATAGCGGCACCTTATTTTTAGATGAGTTGGCAAATACTTCTGCCCTAGTGCAAGAAAAGCTATTAAGGGTAATAGAGTATGGTGAGTTTGAGCGTGTTGGCGGCAAACAAACGGTTAAAGTAGATACGCGCTTAGTCTGTGCGACCAATGAAGACTTACCGCATTTAGCGCAGCAAGGTGAATTTAGAAGCGATTTACTCGATAGGCTCGCATTTGATGTGATCACTCTACCGCCACTGCGCGAACGCCAAGACGATATTATGTTACTGGCTGAGCAATTTGCAATGAATATGGCACGCGACTTAGAGTGGGAGTTATTTAGTGGCTTTACTCGCAATGCACAAGAAAGTTTACTCAGTTATGAGTGGCCGGGTAATGTGCGTGAGCTTAAAAATGTGGTGGAGCGAAGTCTGTATCGCCACGGCAATGAACACATCCCTGTGCATAAAATTATTTTAGACCCATTCGAAAGCCGCTTTAGACCTAAAGCACGTATTAAACATACACAAGCCCCTGTTGCTGTGCAAAATGAAGTTGTTAACACCCAGCCCACAGAAGCGCCTGTAACACCGAGTTTGAGTAACGCAGAACCTGAGTTTCCTTGTGACTTAAAAACACTCTCTAATGAATTTGAGATCACATTAATAAAAAAAGCATTAGAACATAGCCAATTTAATCAAAAGAAGACTGCAGAAGTACTTGGTTTAACGTATCATCAATTACGTGGTTATTTGAAAAAATACAATTTGCTGGAATAGTAGAGGTTGTGCGGGTGCATAAATTATTACTTGCTTTATTATCATTGAGTTTAGTAGGTTGCATTGATAGTAAAGAAGAAATCTTAGAAGAAAAAAACCAAGGCCTCGTTTATTGCGCTGAGGCAAATCCTGTGTCGTTCAATCCTCAAGTCACAACCACAGGATCAACCATCGATATTATTGCTAACCAGTTGTACGACCGGTTAATTAGTATTGACCCTGTGACTGCTGAATTTAAAAGCGAACTAGCCACCGACTGGAAAATTAGCAAAGACGGTAAGTCTGTCACTTTTACTCTGCGCAAAGGGGTTAAATTTCATACCACCGCGTATTTTACTCCAACACGCGAATTTAACGCTGATGATGTCATTTTCACTTTCAGTCGTTTATTTGATGTATACAACCCCTATCACTTTGTCGGTGATGCGAATTACCCCTACTTTCAAAGTGTGGGTATTGACCAACTTATTCGTAAAATTGTCAGGGTGTCTGATCACCAAGTTCGGTTTGAATTATTTAACGCAGAAAGCAGTTTTTTAGCGAATATGGCGACCGATTTCGCCGTGGTGCTCTCTAAAGAATATGCCATGGCGCTCAAAGCCAACAACCAAGAAAACCTATTTGATCAATATCCAGTTGGCACCGGTCCTTATATTTACAAAGAATACCGACGAGACCATTTAGTACGCTTTTATAAAAACGCTGACTATTGGAAACACGAGGTGGCACTTGAGCAGTTGGTGTACGACATTACCCCTAATGGCACCACGCGTATTGCTAAAATTCTTACCAAAGAGTGTGACGTAACTGCGCATCCTAGCAGTGCACAGTTAAGTATTTTAGCTCAGCGAGATGATATTAACGTTGAAAGGGAAACCAACTTAAACATAGGTTATTGGGCATTTAATACCGAACGCCCTCCGTTTGATAACTTAAAAGTACGCCAAGCCTTAGTGCATGCCATTGATATAGAAAAAATAATGCAGGCAGTTTACTACGGTAATGGACTTCGTGCGCGGTCAATACTACCACCCACGTCGTGGGCGTTTGAACCACAAAAGAACATGCCAATTTTCGACCCACAACTGGCAAAAAAACTATTAACAGAAGCCGGTTATGAAAAAGGGTTTGATATGAGCATTTGGGCTATGCCTGTCAGCCGTATTTATAACCCTAATGCACGAAAAATGGCAGAGCTGATGCAAAGCGATTTACGCAAAATTGGCGTTAACGTTAATATTGTCGAGTATGAGTGGAACACCTTTATTCAACGCATAGGCGAGCACCGTCACGACAGTGTATTATTAGGTTGGGCAGCAGATACGCCTGATCCTGATAACTTTTTTAGCCCGTTACTTAGCTGCACCGCGACCTTCAGTGGCAAAAACCCAGCGAACTGGTGTAATCCTGAATTTGATTTACTGTTAACTAAAGCTCTCGATACGACCGATTTAAATTTACGTAAACAATATTACGACGCTGCACAAAGTATGATCATCGAACAATTACCCTTATACCCAATAGCCCACGGCATGCGTTTTCAGGCAAGTAGTGCTGATGTTGAGGGGATCACACTCGGGCCATTTGGCGCTATTTCATTGGCTAACGCGAGGAAGAAGTAATGTTATTCGATTATATTTTACGCCGCCTCGGATTGTTATTTTTCATGGTGTTATTACTGAGTATTTTTACTTTTTCGCTGAGCTACTTATTCCCTGGCGATCCACTGAGTAACTTAAGTGGCATACCAGACACTAACTTTACTCAAAATGCACAGCTAGAAGAAAAGTACCTGTTTAACAGTAACTACTTTATGCAGTACATTGCCTTTGTCGGGCGAATAGTACAAGGCGATTGGGGCGTGTCGTTTGCCTCAGGAGATAGTGTTTTTGCTCACGTGGTTGATTTAATTCCAGCGACCTTAGAGCTGAGTATTTATGCGTTAGTCATCTCGGTTGTGGTAGGCGTGCCTGTCGGGATTTTAGCATCGGCTTATCATAAACAATGGCCTGATAAATTAATTAGCTCAACAGCTATGGTTGGCTATTCTATGCCTATTTTTTGGCTCGCGTTATTACTAATTATGGTTTTTTCGCTCAAACTTGGTTGGTTTCCTATGTCGGGGCGAGTGAGCTTATTGTATGAAATACCTGCCAGTACGGGGTTTATCTTACTGGATATTTTACTAGCTGATTTTCCCTACAATGGCATGGCAATGCTTGATGCACTGCATCACCTAACATTACCTACCATTGTACTGGCTATGTATCCGACCACTGTATTGGTGCGCTTTACTCGCGAGTCAATGTTAAAAGTAATGGATCAAAACTTTATCAAAACAGCTCGCGCCAAAGGCCTTAACCGTGGGCAGCTTATTATTCATCACGCCCTGAGAAATGCATTACTGCCAGTCATAAAGCAAATAGGTCTGCAATTTAGCACCTTGATCACCCTTGCTATGATCACCGAGGTTATTTTTTCATGGCCGGGGATTGGCCGTTGGTTAATAGACAGTATTTATCAACGTGACTACCCTGCCATACAAGGGGGGTTAATGGCCGTTTCTTTTTTCATTATTATTGCCACAATTATAGCTGAACTAACATACACCCTACTCGATCCTCTGTCTCGGAACCAAGCGCATGGCAAAGTTTAATTTATTTTCAGAAGATTCAAATAAATCGCCATTAGCGAGACTATGGCGAAAATTTAAAAATAACCATCCTGCATTGGTGGGCTTATGGGTGTTTATTGCCTTTAGTATATTAGCTGCAACAGCACCGTTTCTTGCGCCCTATGGAGTAAACCAACAGCACAGTAATGCACTACTGCTGCCACCGTCATGGAATGAAATGGGCGATGTGCGGTTTATTTTAGGCACCGATGACTTAGGCCGAGATGTGCTTTCACGCTTAATGAATGGCGCGACTTATACATTTGGCTTGTCGGTCGTGGCTGCACTAATTACCACCATAATTGGTGTGTTAGTCGGTACATTTGCTGGTATTAGCAAAGGCATACGCTCTAGCTTTTTGAACCATTTACTTGATGTAACCTTGTCTATCCCCTCATTATTATTGGCCATTATTATTATTGCCATACTCGGTCCTGGATTAATGAATACCGTTTGGGCAATTATTTTAGCGCTGTTACCACAGTTTATTCATTCCATTAGAAACCTAATCGTTGATGAGCTAGGTAAAGATTATGTCACAGCGTACCGGCTCGATGGGGCCTCTAAGTGGCATATTTTATCGCGCGGTATTTTTCCTAATGTGTATGAATATATTGTGGTTATTTTTACTATGGCCCTCTCTACTGCTATTTTAGATATTGCTGCGCTAGGGTTTTTAAAACTTGGCGCGCAGCCGCCCACCACTGAATGGGGTGCTATTTTGGCCGAAAACTTAGGGCTTATTTATTTAGCGCCATGGACGGTGGCTCTTCCGGGTGTACTGCTATTTTTAGCCGTTCTTTCAACAAACTTGGTGGGCGATGGACTTCGCAAAGTTTTACAAGCGCGTAAGGCCGATTAAATGCATTTACTAGATATTCGAAACTTAACCATAGAGCTGCAAACGTCTGAAACTGCTATTCGCGCTGTTGACCGGGTAAGTTTTAGTTTAAAAGAAGGTGAAGTACACGCCTTAGTGGGAGAATCCGGCTCAGGAAAAAGCTTAATTGCAAAAGCCATTGTAGGCGTACTTAACGAACGCTGGGTTATAACCGCCGATAGAATGCATTGGCGCGGTGTTGATTTAATGCGCCTCACACCAGAGCAGCGCCGTAAAACCGTCAGCCAAGACATTGCAATGATTTACCAAGATCCAAGTCGCTGCCTTGACCCTACTGCAAAAATATTTAACCAAATCGCTGAAACACTGCCTGAAGTGGCCGCCAAAGGGTTTTTCTTAAAACGCAACCGAGAGCGTAAAGATCGTGTAAAAGCACTGATACACAAAGTGGGCATTAAAAATCATGAAGCCGTGCTTGATAGCTACCCTCATGAACTCTCTGAAGGCGTTTGTCAAAAAGTCATGATAGCCATGGCCATTGCGCGTACACCTAAATTGCTCATTGCTGATGAGCCAACAACCGCACTAGAAAGTACCACTCGTGCGCAGGTATTTCGATTATTAAAAAGTTTGAATCAGCTAAAGAATATGTCTATTTTGATGATTTCCCATGAGCTAGAAGAAATAGTAAATTGGTCACATGGTATTCATGTTTTGTATTGCGGACAAATGGTTGAAGCTGGTCCAACGCACCGTATTTTTAGCCAACCGCGTCATCCATATACGCAGGCTTTATTAAAAAGCTTACCTGATTATGAGCACGGCTTAGCCCATAAAGAACCTTTTTATGCATTAAAAGGCACCATACCTACACTACAACATTTACCGATTGGTTGTCGTTTAGGACCGCGTTGCCCGCAAGCACAAAAAGAGTGTGTGGTTGCCCCTAAACTCTCTAAACACCACGGCCATAGTTACGCGTGTCACTTTCCATTGATCAAGGAAGTAAAATAATGCAACCCTTGTTAAAAGTTCAAGCCTTGTCAAAAGCCTTTAACATGCGTGCAGGTTTATTTAGCCGTAAAAAATTTGATGTACTAAAAAACATCTCATTTAGTATTGGTAAAGGTGAAACGATTGCCATTATTGGTGAAACCGGCTCAGGAAAAAGCACCCTCGCTAAATTGTTAGTTGGCGCATACAGTGCAGACAGCGGACAAATATTATTAGAAAATAACACCATTGAAAACAACGGCCAGCGCGATGCTCAGTGCCGTTACATCCGAATGATTTTTCAAGATTCGGCCACCTCATTAAACCCGGCATTAACCATTGCAGAAATGCTCGACGATTGCCTAAAATTTAATACCGATTTTGATAAAGATCAGCGCAGTGAAAAAATTGGCAGTACTTTACTTAAGGTCGGTTTGCTGGTTGATCATCAACAATACTATCCGCATATGTTTAGTATTGGGCAATTACAGCGTATAGCGCTCGCTCGCGCACTTATTTTAGATCCCAAGGTTGTTGTACTCGATGAGGCACTTTCGTCGCTTGACCCCTCTGTGAGGGCGCAAATAGTTAACTTATTACTTAAATTACAGCTCGAAACCGGTTTAACCTATATTTTGATCACCCATCACTTAAGTTTAGTGCGTCATATTAGCGACCAATTAGTCGTTCTCAATAAAGGTGAAATTGTTGAATACGGTCCCACTGAAGCTATTTTTCAAAGCCCACAGTCAAAGGTTACTCAACGCTTATTAAGCTGTTAATACAAAAACAAAAAAGGCGCCAATTGGCGCCTTTTATAGTTTAGCTATTATTTATTCCGCAGGTTGCGCTGCTTTTGGTACATTTAGTTCCGCTTGTTGCTTAAGCGACTCAATGAATACCGTATAGTTTTTCTGTGCTTGGGCCATCGTGATATTTTGCTTCATTTGTGGCTCAATGCTGTCACTCACTAGTGCATCCGTGACTGAGTTAAGCGCAACAATAGCAGCATCACCATTGTTTAAGTTAACTACATCATAAACTGCGCCATCTCGTGGGTGCGCCATTTTAAATACTTGGGTAACAATAGCAGGCGAAACAGCAAAGCTTTCACGAGTAAGTTGCGACTCTTGACGAACGCTTAGTGACTGCTCAGCAGCAACATCGTTTAAGCTCTTACCGTCTTTGATTTGTGCAAATAAGGTACGTGCTTTTTCTTTAGCAAGATCGGACGCTTTTTCGTTTACTAAGCGTGTTTTAATTTGCTCGCTTACTTCGCTCAATGCTTTAGTTGCAGCCGGTTGATGCTCGTTAACACGAACCACAATCACGTGCTCATTACCTAGTTCGATTACTTCTGAGTTTACTTTATCTTCTAGTAATTCAACTGATGATAATGCGGTTATAACCGCAGGATTATTAAGCGGCTCAGGAAGCGCACTCAGTGCTAATAGCGGTGTAGATTGTACTTCAACACCCGCCACTTCAGCAGCATCGTCTAAGCGGTCAGAAATCTCAAATGCTAACGCACCCATTTCTGTTTGCTTCTCGTAAAACGCATCCACTTTTTCAGCTTGTTCAAGTTCAGCACGTAAATCGGCTTTCACGGCATCGTAAGGTTTAACTTGCTGCGATTGAATGTCTGTAAGTTTAATGATGTGATAACCAAATTCAGAGGCTACTACATCAGAGTAATCACCTTTGTTTTGCAGTGCAAAAGCAGCATCTTCAAATGCAGGCTCCATGACATCACGTTCAATCCACTCTAAGTCACCACCCATTTCGGCGCTAACAATATCATCTGACGACGATTCAGCTAATTGTGCAAAATCAGCACCCGCATTAAGCTGTGCTAATAAAGACTCAGCTTTCGCTTTTGCCGCATCGTCATCTTCACTGTTATCAATTAAGATATGTGATACACGACGTTTTTCAGGCTCAATATATTGCGCTTTACTCTGCTCATAATATGCTTTTACGTCGTCTTCGCTTACCGATGCAACATCGATATCATCTGCATCTAACTCAATGTAATTAACTGAAATAAGCTCTGGCGATAAAAATTGCCCTGCATTTAATTCGTAATAATCAGCCACTTCTTGATCAGTAACGTCAACATTAGCCTGCATTGCTTGTTTATCAATGACTAAATAATCAATGCTGCGAGTTTGTTGTTGCAGTGCAATGGCTGATTTAAGCTCGTTTTGCAATGCAAAGTCAGTTCCTGCAACCGCTGACACTAACTGGCTACGTGTCATATCATCACGAAGGTACTCTCGAAATGAATCAGGTTGGAAGTTCATTTGACGAATCACTTGTAAGTAACGGTCGTTATTAAATTGATCGCCAATTTTAAAATAAGGAAGCTCTAAAATTGTTTGACGAATACTTTCATCACTCACACGCAGACCCAGCTCAGTCGCTAACTGGCTTTGTAATTCTTGTTGTACTAAACGGTCAATCACGCCTTGACGTATTTGAGCCATATAAGTTGGATCGGCTGCTATTTGGGTAAAATATTCACCAAATTGTTGTTCTAAGCGGCTACGTTCATTTTGCAACGCACGGCTAAATTCTGTTTGGCTAATTTTAATTCCATTTACTTCAGCAACGGGTTGTTCTGTGGTTTGACCTAAGTAACTACCGATCCCAGCTAAGGCAAAAGATAAAATCACCGCGCCTAAAATGACTTTGGCTACCGGCCCTTGCGAACCTTCTCTGATTTTCTCAAGCATTTGTTTATCTCTTTTCTGACCAAGGTCTTTTCTACCTTGTCATATGTAAAAAAAGCGTATCTTACCAGATACGCTTTTTCACTTGAAGTAACTGGCGGTGAAGTAACTTAATTCATCGATTAGAATAATTAAGCGTATTGTTCACTCGCCATAACTAATTTGTTTACACAGTGATTAGTTTACTGCGTCTTTAAGCGCTTTACCGGCTTTAAAAGCTGGGATGTTAGCTGCAGCAATTTGAATCGTTTCACCAGTTTGTGGGTTACGACCTGCACGAGCAGCACGCTCACGTACAGAGAAAGTACCAAAACCAACAAGTGCAACTGAGTCGCCATCTTTTAGCGCGCCAGATACAGATTCGATGAATGAATCTAGTGCACGACCTGCAGCCGCTTTAGAAATGTCAGCATCAGCTGCGATTTGATCGATTAATTGAGATTTATTCACAATATCATCCTCTTTCATTGTTGTTATCAAGAGCGATTGTTTTTTTAAACTAACATCACTGTTTTGAAATTTTTGAGCATTTATTTAAAGCTCATATGATTATATTTTTCTTAAGCCTAGGCCCTGCAAGGGCTAGGCTTGAAAACCAGTGCTTAACTTATCATACCGTTTAGATTTGAAAAGCCCCTAAAAGCACTTTTTTTGGCTTTTTTACTGCTTTTTCGGTGTTTCGACTGAAAAACTATCAACTGGATGCACTAAAGCAAGCTTTAATACCTCATCAATCCATGTAACTGGGTGAATATCAAGACCCGCCAATACATTGTCAGGTATCTCTTTTAAGTCACGTTCGTTAATTTTTGGAATGATGACCGTTTTAATCCCACCACGGTGAGCCGCTAATAATTTCTCTTTTAAACCACCAATAGGCAATACTTCACCACGTAAGGTAATTTCACCTGTCATGGCTACATCAGAGCGCACCGCATTACCGGTTAAGCTTGAAACCAAACACGTTACCATTGCAATACCGGCACTTGGGCCATCTTTAGGTGTTGCACCCTCAGGTACGTGTACGTGAATATCGCGCTTTTCATAAAAGTCGCTATTAATACGCAGCTCATCAGCACGATTACGCACAACGGTCATTGCCGCTTGAATCGACTCTTGCATTACATCGCCTAACGAGCCGGTGTAAGTCAATTTGCCTTTACCTGGTACTGCAGCACATTCAATCGTGAGTAAGTCACCGCCTACTTCTGTCCATGCAAGGCCTGTAACTTGACCAATACGGTCGCCGTCTTCTGCTTTACCGTAATCAAAGCGTTGCACACCTAAGTATTCTTCAAGGTTATCTGCATCAATTGTCACTGTTTTAGTGTCTTTTTCGATTAAGATATTTTTAACCGCTTTACGACATAGCTTAGATACTTCACGCTCTAAATTACGCACGCCCGCTTCACGAGTGTAATAACGGATAATACCAATGATAGCACTGTCGGCGATTTCAACTTCTTTAGCTTTTAGACCATTACGCTTAATTTGCTTAGGAATTAAGTGTTCTTTAGCAATATTTAGCTTTTCGTCCTCGGTGTAACCCGATAATCGAATCACTTCCATACGGTCTAATAAAGGACCTGGAATATTAAAGCTATTTGAGGTTGCAACAAACATCACATCAGATAAGTCGTAATCAACTTCTAAGTAATGGTCCGCAAAATGACTGTTTTGCTCAGGATCCAATACTTCTAACAATGCTGATGCAGGGTCACCGCGCATATCTGCTGACATTTTGTCAATTTCATCTAACAAGAATAATGGGTTTTTAACGCCCACTTTAGTCATGTTTTGAATTAACTTACCAGGCATAGAGCCAATGTAAGTACGACGATGCCCACGAATCTCAGCCTCATCGCGTACACCACCGAGTGCCATACGAACGTATTTACGACCCGTTGAACGCGCAATAGACTGTCCAAGTGATGTTTTACCTACACCTGGCGGTCCAACTAAACATAAGATTGGCCCTTTAAGTTTATTTGTGCGCTGTTGTACTGCGAGGTACTCAATAATGCGCTCTTTGACTTTATCAAGGCCGTGGTGGTCGCTATCTAATATTTTTTGCGCGCCGGCTAAGTCTTTTTTCACCTTAGAGCGCTTTTTCCACGGTACGTTAATTAACGTATCTATGTATGAGCGAACAACACTGGCTTCTGCCGACATTGGCGACATCATCTTAAGCTTATTTAACTCAGCTGTGGCTTTTTCTTTCGCTTCTGATGGCATGCCAGACTCTTCAATGCGCTTTTTCAACGCTTCAAATTCATCCGGTACGTCATCAATTTCACCCAACTCTTTTTGAATCGCTTTCATTTGCTCATTGAGGTAATACTCACGCTGCGATTTTTCCATTTGCTTTTTAACGCGGGTGCGAATTTTCTTCTCAACTTGCAATAAGTCTATTTCACCTTCCATCAGCGCCATTAAGTACTCTAAACGTTCTGTAACGCTAGATATTTCAAGTACTTTTTGTTTTTCAGGCACTTTCAATGGCATATGCGCAGCCATGGTATCAGCAAGGCGCGCTGGCTCATCAATACCAGAGACCGAGGTCATCACTTCAGGTGGAATTTTTTTATTTAATTTTACATAGCCTTCAAACTGGCTCAATGCACTACGAATAAAGATATCTTGTTCTTGTTCGTTCACTGAATCAGACTCAATAAACTGTGCATTGGCAACGAAGAAGTCTTCGTTATCAACAAACTCTTCGATATTCGCACGTTGTGTGCCTTCAACTAATACTTTTACTGTACCATCGGGTAGCTTTAATAATTGAAGTACAGTCGCAATTGTCCCAACACGATAAATATCGTCTTTCTCAGGCTCATCTACAGTTGCATCTTTTTGTGCAACTAAGAAAATTTGTTTGTCTTTATCCATTGCCGCTTCAAGGCATTTTATTGATTTTTCACGGCCTACAAAAAGCGGGATCACCATGTGTGGATACACCACCACATCGCGCAGTGCTAGCACAGGGATTTCGACTCGATCGTTTCTCTCAAGCGTCATTGTATTTTCTCTTTGCACTTCATTTATTTAAAGATTACTCAAGTATATGGGGATAACCTAATTAAAGTTCAACAATTTTTGTTAACTCGATTAAATTAATTATAAAAAAAGGAGCCATTGGCTCCCTTTTTTTATAATTCGCTCAGAATTTAATCTGCCGCAGCGTGTTCTTGATGACTGCTATCATAAATTAAGATAGGATCAGACTCGCCTTTAATAACGGTTTCATCAACAACCACTTTGCTAACGTTATCAATTGAAGGCAGCTCATACATAGTATCAAGCAATACACCTTCTACGATTGAACGTAAGCCACGCGCACCGGTTTTACGTTCCATTGCTTTATGAGCAATAGCACGCAGTGCATCATCACGAAACTCAAGCTCAACATCTTCCATACCAAACAATACTGAAAACTGTTTAGTAATGGCGTTTTTAGGCTCACTTAGAATTTGTACCAGCGCGGCTTCATCAAGTTCTGTCAGTGTTGCAACCACAGGTAAACGTCCAATAAACTCTGGAATTAAACCATATTTTACTAAATCTTCTGGCTCAACATCTTTAAATGTTTCACTCAAAGAACGGCTCGCCGCCGACTCTTTAACGTCAACACCAAAACCAATACCGGTGTTTTTATGGCTACGCTGCTCAATAACTTTATCAAGACCAGCAAATGCACCACCACAAATAAACAGTATTTTAGAGGTGTCTACTTGCAGGAACTCTTGCTGTGGATGTTTACGTCCACCTTGTGGAGGAACAGAAGCCACTGTACCTTCAATCAGTTTAAGTAAGGCTTGTTGTACACCTTCACCTGATACATCACGTGTGATTGATGGGTTATCTGATTTACGAGAAATTTTGTCAATTTCATCAATGTAAACAATACCACGTTGTGCTTTTTCTACGTCGTAGTCACATTTTTGTAAAAGCTTTTGAATAATGTTTTCAACATCTTCACCTACATAACCAGCTTCGGTTAGTGTGGTGGCATCGGCCATAGTAAACGGCACATCAAGTAAACGAGCTAACGTTTCAGCTAATAATGTTTTACCACTCCCGGTTGGGCCAATTAATAAAATATTACTTTTACCTAGTTCAACGTCTTGTTTAGTTGATTGATTGCGTAAACGCTTGTAGTGATTGTAAACCGCTACAGACAATACTTTCTTCGCATGGTCTTGACCAATAACGTAGTCGTCTAAGTGGTTACGAATTTCTTTTGGCACAGGTAATTTGTCAGCGGCATCATGCTTAGGCGCGATGTCTTTAATTTCTTCCCTGATAATATCATTACACAGCTCTACACATTCATCACAAACGTATACTGAAGGTCCTGCAATTAACTTTCGAACTTCATGCTGGCTTTTGCCACAAAAAGAGCAGTATAACAATTTATTACTTTTGTCGCCGTCTGTAGGAGTGTCAGACATTCAGCTACCTCATTTTATTACGTTGGCCACCAAAGTCTTGGTGGCTATTTTAATACGCTTTAACTATACCAAAATTTAGTGTTTTTCGCATAGTAACTCTCATTAGCAAGCATCACTGCTTGCAGGCATACTTACTTGCTACCGCGATTAGTAAATACTGAGTCAACAATACCGTAATCTACAGCTTGGCTTGCACTCATAAAATTGTCACGGTCTGTATCGCGTGAAACAACGTCAAGCGGTTGGCCAGTATGCTCAGCCATTAAGCGATTTAACTTGTCTTTAATAGACAGGATTTCTTTTGCGTGTATTTCAAAGTCAGACGCTTGACCTTGGAATCCACCTAACGGTTGGTGAATCATCACGCGTGAATTCGGTAAACAAAAACGTTTACCCTTCGCGCCACCAGACAGTAAAAATGCGCCCATGCTAGCCGCTTGGCCTACACAGATTGTGCTTACGTCTGGTTTAATGAAGTTCATTGTATCGTAAATAGCCATTCCCGCAGTGACAGAGCCACCCGGTGAATTGATATATAAGAAAATATCTTTTTCTGGGTTCTCTGATTCTAAAAATAGCATTTGCGCTAAGATCAGGTTTGCCATGTTGTCTTCAACTTGGCCCGTTAAAAAGATAATACGCTCTTTTAATAGTCTCGAATAAATATCAAACGAGCGCTCGCCTTTAGCTGTTTGCTCAACAACCATAGGGACTAATGCGTTTAGGGGATCTGTCATACCAGTGTTCATACTTATTTAATTCCTTATGCGCTTATACTTATTCTAAGAAAAGCATAATGATCATTTTTAGCTAATTAAGAACCACAAACTAAAATGGCCCGGGCACACTGCATAAACAGAGTAACACGAGCCATTTAATCGTTAGCGAGCGCTTAAGTCAATGACTTATTATGCACCTTGCTGTGGATTCATGATGTCATCAAATGCTTTTTCAACATCAGTCACAGTTGCTTTAGCCATAATAGCTTCAACAGCTTGCTCTTCCATTGCTACATTACGCATTTGCTGCATTAGTTGATCATTTGCTTTGTAGTATTCTACTACTTCAGTTGGATCTTCGTATGCAGAAGCTACAGTAGCAATTAATGCTTCAACTTTAGCGTCATCAACTTTGATGTCATTCGCTTTAATAACTTCACCTAATAATAGGCCAGTTTTAACACGTGTTACTGCTTGCTCGTGGAACAATTCAGCTGGAAGCTCTGGCATGTTTTGACCATTGCCACCAAAACGTTGAGCTGCTTGCTGACGTAGTGCGTCAACTTCTTGGTCGATTAATGCTTTAGGCACTTCAACTTCGTTTTGCTCTAAAAGACCTTTAATTGCTTGGTCTTTAACGTTAGCTTTAACCGCTTGGTCTAGCTCACGCGTCATGTTCTTTTTAACTTCTTCTTTAAGCGCGTCTACGCCGCCTTCGGTAACACCGAATTTAGTTGCAAACTCATCGCTTAATTCAGGTAATTCTTGCGCTTCCACTTTTTTCACTGTGATAGTGAATTGAGCCGCCTTACCTTTTAAGTTTTCAGCATGGTAATCTTCAGGGAAAGTTACATCAGCAACCACTTCTTCGCCTGCTTTTTTACCAACGATGTTATCTTCAAAACCTGGGATCATACGACCTTGGCCAAGTTCTAATGGGAAGTCTTCGGCTTTGCCGCCTTCAAATTCTTCGCCGTCGATAGTACCAACGAAATCAACCGTTACACGGTCGTTTGCGCCAGCCGCTGCATCAACATCAGCCCAAGAAGCGTGTTGCTTACGAAGTGTTTCTAGCATGTTAGCTAAATCTTCGTCAGTAACTTCTACCGCAGGTTTTTCAACAGCAATTTTCTCTAAACCTTGAACTTCAACTTCAGGGTAAACTTCAAATGTTGCTGAGAATTCTAAATCTTTACCTGCTTCAAGTGCTTTAGGAGCAAATGTAGGTGCGCCTGCAGGGTTAATTTTTTCAGCAACAATTGCTTCAATGTAATTACGTTGCATTACTTCGCCAGCAACTTCTTGACGAACAGCTGGTCCGAAACGCTTGTTGATTACTGATACTGGAACTTTACCAGCACGGAAACCGTCGATACGCTGCGTTTTTGACAGTTGTTGTAAGCGTTTTTTTACTTCGGTCTCAACGTTCTCTGCAGGAACGGTGATGGTCAGACGGCGCTCAAGGCCTTGAGTCGTCTCAACAGAAACTTGCATGATTTACCTCAATATTCAATTTTGGCGACTGTTCGCCTTCCTTACAAACAAAGTAATCTATAGGCGTCTTGATAAAATTCAAGCTTTGGTGCTTAAAAAAATCCGTCGCTACCAGGAGATACCATTGCTGCTCTGCCCTTAGGGCACTATATTATTAAACAAATAGACGCGGCATTATAACCTAATATTTATGATAGTCGAGTGTAGGGGACAATTATTTGGAGTAGATCAAGGTAGATAACGACTAAGCGAATAAAAAACAGACTAATTAAGTGAAAATACGATTAATAAAGATAGAACTAGGATGTTGTGTAATAAAGGTAGAATTTAGATATGTTTTGCTTAGGGGGAAAATGGTCGGCGATGCAGGATTTGAACCTGCGACCCCTTGGACCCAAACCAAGTGCGCTACCAAACTGCGCTAATCGCCGATATAACTTTTTCTTGAATACTTAAATGTTGGATTTAAGACCACTTATAAGAAAGTGGTCGGCGATGCAGGATTTGAACCTGCGACCCCTTGGACCCAAACCAAGTGCGCTACCAAACTGCGCTAATCGCCGATATTCTTTTTTGTAAATTGGGGTGACTGATGGGGCTCGAACCCACGACAACCGGAATCACAATCCGGGGCTCTACCAACTGAGCTACAATCACCACGGCATTACATTGTTTTCAAAATGGCGCACCCAGAAGGATTCGAACCTTCGACCGACGCCTTAGAAGGGCGTTGCTCTATCCAGCTGAGCTATGGGCGCATCGAAAACTTCATAGTTCACTAGTAAGTTAAATTGTTATGAGTAAACATAAAAATGGTCGGCGATGCAGGATTTGAACCTGCGACCCCTTGGACCCAAACCAAGTGCGCTACCAAACTGCGCTAATCGCCGATACTTACTATTGTCTGCGAGTGACCTCGTTGACAACGGGGTGCATAATAGTGATTTGACTGGGTTAGGTCAAACGTTTTTTTAAGAAAACAAATCAATTGCTCATTTTTAGTTCATAATGGTCAAATATTACGATACAGGGATAAAATTTAAACTCTTTTTTATAATTCGAGCGCTTATACTTTAAAAGCAACTTGGCGCTTAACCGCTTTTCTGCGAAAATAGCTGCCATATTAAAAAATGAGTAAGATAAAGGTGTTTTCTTTATCGGCATTTTAACCCCTATATATGCATTCGTTTTTTAAATGTATCGGTATCAAGTTAATTAACCTAATTAAAGGTCACCCATGACGGCAAACATCATTGATGGTAAAGCAGTAGCAAAACAAGTACGTAGCGCAGTGGCTGAACGAGTTTCAGAACGTGTTGCACAAAACCTTAGAGCCCCAGGATTAGCTGTGGTACTTGTTGGACAAGATCCAGCAAGCCAAGTTTACGTTGGTTCAAAACGTAAAGCCTGTGAAGAGGTTGGTTTTATTTCTAAGTCATTCGACTTACCAGCAGACACCACAGAGCAAGCGCTATTAGCATTAATTGATGAGTTGAATGTTGATGGTGAAATTGATGGTATTTTAGTGCAGCTCCCTTTACCAGAGGGCTTAGATGCAGAAAAAATTCTTGAGCGTATTACTCCACACAAAGACGTTGATGGTTTTCACCCTTATAATATTGGCCGATTAGCACAGCGTATGCCTGCTCTTCGTCCATGTACACCTAAGGGTATTATTACTTTACTAGATTCAACCGGCGTACGTTACAAAGGCATGCATGCTGTGGTTGTTGGTGCCTCTAATATTGTGGGTCGACCTATGTCACTTGAGCTGTTGTTAGCTGGCTGTACTACTACTGTTTGTCATAAGTTCACACAAGATTTAGAAACCCATGTTCGCCGTGCTGACTTATTGGTTGTTGCTGTAGGCAAACCAGAGTTTATTCCGGGTGACTGGATAAAAGAAGGCGCGATTGTTATTGATGTGGGTATTAACCGTTTAGACAACGGTAAGTTAGTGGGTGACGTTGAATACGCTACTGCAGAACAAAAAGCTGACTTTATTACCCCTGTACCTGGCGGCGTAGGCCCGATGACAGTTGCTAGCTTAATTGAAAATACGTTAGAAGCGTGTGAGAAATATCACAGCTAATAAATAAAAATAAAGTAATCCAAAGCCCGCTTAATTGCGGGCTTTTTGTATCATCATTCTTCGTTTTATTAAGTCCAAGCCTTGTGGCAATACCGAAAACACGATCATTAATAACATAATCGCGTACTGCCAACTTTCATATTGTTCGTTAATCAATAACCCTGCACATAAAATGCCGGCAATTGGGTTAGCTATAGTGCCAAAAGTAAATTCAACCACTGTCATTCGCCCTAATAACCAAACATACAAAATATAGGCTAAAGCAGTGTTAGGTACCACCAGCCAAAATAGCGCCAGCCATTGGGTTGTATTTATTGATGCAGTTAAAAATTGATACTGCTGGGGAGCAAAATAAAAAGCCTGTATTGCAGCAACAATCGCTAGCAAACTGCCACCAATGATTAATTGCCACGTAAGTACCGTCCACCAGTGTACTTTAGCGGTCACTTTTTTTACCAGCGTACTGCCTATAACAATAGTCAATAGCGCCCCTATCAGTGCCACTACTCCCAATAAATTAAGTGCAATATGTTGTGGGTCAAATAAGCGCCATGCTAAAACCACTAAAGCAAGGGCACAAAATCCTTGCACTAACGCTGGCTGTTGCCGTTTAACAAGCCAGGCATACAATAATGCCACTACCGGTACAGACACCATACCGACACCTGCAATCGCAGCAGGTAAATTAATCGCCATTACAAAAATAAAACTAAAAAACAACGCAATATTGATTGCGCCTATTAGAAAAATGCCTGGCCACTGTTTAGCCGTTGGCCAAGAAGGTTTAAATAACAACAATAATAAACCAGCAGGGAGTGCACGTATGGCTCCTAGCAAGATTGGCGGCCACTCTGGGGTTGCGTATTTAGTTACCGCATAAGTCGTTCCCCATAAAAAAGCTGGGATCATGGCAAGTAAAATATTCATTAATTTTCCATTTTTAAATTGATGAATGCGAGTTTAAAACCTCAACTATAATTGAGGTCAACAATATCAATTTTATTAAAAGCATAATCAATCTAATGCAATTGATATAACCAAAAAAGGGTTACCCTATGGCAACCCTTTTTTTGTGTTCAGCGCGTTATGGCTAAATCCGCAAAGCTCAACAAACCCTAAGCTTTACGCCACGTTGTTTTTCCCGCTGAATCTTCAAGTACTACACCTAACGCATTTAGAGCATCGCGAGCTTCATCTGCTGCAGCCCAATTTTTACTGGCACGTGCGTCATTACGTTTTACAATCAGTGCCTCAATTTCAGCCACTTCATCGTCGTTTTGACCGCCTTGTAAAAATGCCTCTGGTGCTTGTTGAGCAATACCAAGTATTTCACCTAAGCTACGTAGAATAAAGGCTAAATGTCCTGCTTTTTCGCTATCACTGTCTTTTACACGATTTAGCTCTTTAGCAACTTCAAACACAACCGGTAATGCTTCTGGCGAATTAAAGTCATCATTCATGGCTTTTCTAAACTTAGCCACATACTCATTACCCTCAAGCACACATTCAACTGGCTCAACGCCACGTAATGCGGTGTAAATACGCTCAAGAGACGAACGTGCTTGGTCTAAGTTTTCTTGCGAGTAATTGAGCTGACTGCGGTAATGACCTGATATTAAAAAGTAACGAACCGACTCTGCGTCATATTGTTTTAATACCTCACGAACGGTAAAAAAATTATCTAACGATTTAGACATCTTCTCTTTGTTCACTTGTACCATACCGGTGTGGATCCAAGTATTTACATACTGGCCATTATTTGCACAGCACGATTGCGCGATTTCGTTTTCGTGGTGCGGGAACTGTAGGTCTGAACCACCACCATGAATATCAAAATGCTCACCTAAATGCTTAGAGCTCATTGCTGAACATTCTATGTGCCAACCAGGGCGACCCTCACCCCAAGGTGATGACCACGACGGCTCCCCTGCTTTGGCTTTTTTCCATAAAACAAAATCAAGAGGATCGTCTTTATCTTGAGCTACTTCAACACGCGAACCTGATTGCAACATGGTTAAATCTTGTTGCGAAAGAGCTCCGTATTGCTCAAAGGTAGAAACATCAAATAAAACGTCGCCATCGGCTGCAACATAAGCGTGGCCTTTGGCAATCAAACGCTCAACCATAGCAATAATTTCATCCATGTGGCCGGTTACGGTTGGCTCTATATCAGGACGTAGCATATTTAAACTGTCAAAGTCTTCATGCATGGCTTTAGTCATACGAACGGTTAAGTCGTTAATCGCCTCACCGTTTTCATTTGCGCGCTTGATAATTTTATCATCAACATCGGTAATATTACGTACATACTTTAAATCGTAACCTAAGTGGCGAAGGTAGCGAACAATTACATCAAAACCCACAAATGTGCGTGCATGGCCAATGTGACAGTAATCATAAATGGTGATACCACACACATACATGTCGATTTTTCCATCGACCATAGGTTTAAACTCTTCTTTTTGGCGTGTCAGTGTGTTGTATATTTGTACCATTTAGTTGCTTTCCTTCACGATTAACAGAAAAGCTATGTTACCACTTGCTAAGCATGGGCTCTAGCGGTTTATCAAAGCTCTTTGTTAATCTGGGTCAACTACGATAAAATAGCGTCAATATTCAAACCAGCTATAGGAAATCTCATGGTTGTTCTACACACAAATTTTGGTGATATCACCATTAAAATGCACGAAAGCGAAGCTCCAAATACAGTAAAAAACTTTTTAGAGTATGCAAACTCAGGTTTTTATAACGGCACTATTTTTCATCGTGTAATTGATGGTTTTATGGTTCAAGGCGGTGGTTTTGCACCGGGTATGGAACAAAAAGAAGTAAACGACCCAATTGAAAATGAAGCGAACAATGGCCTATCAAACAAAGTAGGTACATTAGCAATGGCACGCACGCCTGATCCACACTCAGCTACAGCGCAATTTTTCATTAACGTGAATAACAACGACTTTTTAAACCACAGCAGTGAAACATCACAGGGCTGGGGTTACTGTGTGTTTGCTGAAGTAGTAGAAGGCATGGACGTAGTAAATAAAATCAAAGGTGTTGCTACAGGTAGCAATGGCTTCCACCAAGATGTACCACTTGAAGATGTGGTAATTGAAAGTGTAACTGTCAGCTAAGACCGCATTATTCTTCAAAGAATACATAAAGCGGGTATTCACCCGCTTTTATCTAAATGGAATCACCATGACTCGCCAAACCTACTTTATCGCCGATTTACATTTGAGTGAAAATCGCCCTGATATTACAGCGGCATTTTTTAAATTTTTACACGCCCATATTACTCCTCAAAAAGTAGACGCCCTATATATTTTAGGTGATTTTTTTGAAGTGTGGGTTGGTGACGATTATGTTAGCGAACTCTCAGCGACAGTGGCAGAACAGCTAAAAGCAGTTAATAACTTAGGTATTCCTATTTATTTTGTACACGGTAATCGCGACTTTATCATGCGAGAACAATACGCCGATATGGCAGGAATGACCTTACTGAATGAGCAAACAGTGATCGACCTCTACGGCACTCCTACTGTCATTTTGCACGGTGATGAAATGTGTACCCAGGATGTTGAGTACCAAAAGTTTCGTCGAAAGAGCCGTGGTTGGTGGTGGCCTAAACTTATGCTTGCTATGCCATTGTGGTATCGTAAAAAAATAGCGCGTGATGCACGTGAAAAAAGTAAACTTAGCCAAGCAGACAAACCTATAGAAATACTGGATGTAGTGCAAAGCGCAGTACTCGAAACCTTCGCCAAACATAACGTGGCTAATATGATCCACGGCCATACTCACCGCCCTGATGTACATACCTATGAAGTTAATAACCAAACGCTTACTCGCACAGTATTGGGCGATTGGTATACTCAAGGTTCGTATTTAGTGGTTACCCCTAATTCTCAAGAGTTAGTTTCGACCCCCTTGTAGGGTTTTTAGCCTTTATTGACTAATCGTAATGAGACTTTGCTTTTAAGTCAGGTAAAGTAATAATAAATTGCGTTTTAAAATAGGTATCGCTTTGTGGTTCTGAATGAAGTTTGATGTCCCCTTTTAAAACCTGGGTTACCCATTGATAAACCATATATAAACCTAAACCCGTGTTACCTTTACCTCTAGCTGTAGTATAAAAGGGTTCAAATATATCTGCCTTTATCTCACCATCAACACCTTTGCCATTATCTGACACGCTCAGCCTCACCCTATTATTACTCGCTTGTTCGACTTTTATTTCTATTACCCCTTCCTGCTTTTCATCAAAAGCATGGTTTAGCGCATTAACCACTAAGTTTTCGACCACCTGAGAAATAATACCTGGCAAGCTAATTACCTGTTTATTAAGTAAAAAAACAGTTTTCACTTTTATTGGCGAGTTTTTTAACCTGGAGTTTAATGACAATAATAGCTCTTCAATAATTTTTTCAATATCACATGCTATAAATTCATCATTATGGCGATCAATCGCCATTTTTTTAAAACTTTTTACTAATACGGCGGTTTTATTTAAATTAATTTTAGCCAGCGCTAGGTTCTCTCCAATACTTGTTGTAGTACATTCTAACGTTGATTTAGTCAGCCCCTGTTTCATCGCTTCATTTAATTTATTCAATGCCATATCTGCATTTGAAACAGAAATAACGGCTCCACCGATAGGCGTATTCATTTCATGAGCAACACCTGCCACGAGCAACCCTAATGAGGATAGTTTTTGCGCTTCAATTAACCCTTCTTGCAGTTGCTGCTGCTGCTTAATTGTGGCATCAAGCTCACGGTTAACGATATCTAGTTCTATCTTTTCAATATGTAATTTATGTGACAGGGCTAATAGCTGATTTTGAAACTTATACTCACGATAAATAAAACCAAAGCTAATTAAACATAGTAATCCACTGCAAATTAACGCTAACCTTAAGGCCGCATTTCGTACAGTTATTAACAATTCATTGGGGCTACTTATAAGAATAATTAATTCTTTGTCAGCATTGCTAATTCTACCTTTGTTCTCGCGCAACGAAAAAATAGAAAAACGGCGGTAGGTATAAAGACTAAGGTTAAAAAAGTGCGAACCATATTCTACATTGCCATCAATAATTTGCTGCCAAAGCTCTGGTTTTTTTAAAGCGAGTGTTTGCTCATTTTTACCATACATAAACCCCCACTCTAATTCAGCATCAGTATTTAATAACCAAAAGCCATCGTGATTTAAAATGCTAATTAAAGTGCTCTCTTGGCTGTAACTTTTAATCTGATCAAACAAATAATCTAAGTTAAAGTTTACCACTAGCAAACCATCTAATAGGTAATTTTCTTTATCCGTACGATAGGTTACACGGATTGTTGGTTGATGAGGCATTACAATTTGGTTGCGTTCGATATTTAAATCTATTTCTGTGGCAAAAATGTCAGGCGCACTGACCTGCATCCCTTTTTGAAAGTAGTAACGGGTTTGCTTATTTTGCAACTCATCAGGCGATACAATTTCGCCAATACCATTGGCTGCGTTAATGCGGTATTGCTCTTGGCCTTGTGTATCTAGCCAGCGAATTTGCGCGATATTAGTAGAGATAGCAGCAAAATTTAAAAAATAGTTATTTATTTCATCTCTTCTTTGCTTTGATTGTATAGGCTTGTTTGGTGTGTCGCTTTTTAAAATCGGCCCTTGGGCCAGGATACGCGTAAGCTTTTTAATACTACTGAGCTCTTTAGAAAAATCTCCACTGATAAGGACTAACTTTTCATCTTGCTTAGCTTTTATGGTGTTTATTTTTTCTTGATATGTTTGTTCGTATATAAGCCAGCCAATAAATAAAGTGATAAATAAACTGAACGAAGACTTTAATAACACACTTTTTTTTGAGCCGACCGGCAAGCTGTTAAGGCTATTCATTCTTACTCACTTCAAACTGTTTTAGCCACACAATTAAATCTTTTAAAAATAATGGTTTAGAAAAGTAGTATCCTTGAGCAGTTTCGCACCCCTGCTGATGTAACCACTGAGCCTCAAATTCATTCTCAACACCTTCAGCAATTACCGAGAAGTTAAACTGATTCGCTAAAGATAATATCATCTTAATCATGTACTGATTGTTGTCATTAAATTCAAGATCACTAACAAAGTAGCGATCTATTTTTATCGACGTAGACGGTATTTCATTAATGTGAGCTAACGACGAGTAACCAGTGCCAAAGTCATCAATGCTGACTTTCATACCTAAGGCGATAAACCGTTCAAGTGCTTCTTTAATTAAGTTATAGTTACTTATGGCTTGCGTTTCTGTCACCTCTAGCTCAAGCATAGAAGGCAGAATGTTGTACTCTTCAATTTTAGTTTTTATTTGCTCAAAGTAACTAGGTTCAACTAAATCATAAGAGGATGCATTAAATGCAACGGGTAAGTTGCAGCCTTGCTCTTTAAGTTGATTAATAGTCTCTAGTATTTTTTCGAAAATTACATGGTCTAGTTCATTAATTAATCCGGCTGTTTCAGCTAACTCTATAAATTCATCAGGGCGTACAAAGCTGCCATCAGCTTTTTGCCACCTAGCGAGCGCTTCAAAACCTGCTGGTTTCAAGGTTGATAAGCTGATTTTGGGTTGTAACGCCACTTGTAAACTTTTATTACCTATAGCCGTTCTGAGCTCAGCCATCAGCTCATAACGACGAGTAATTTGATCTGTTTTTTCCTCGGTATGCTGAATATACTTAGTTTGGTTTAGCTGCGAAGAGTTCAGGCTCGACTCTGCAAGACTGATTACTTTTTCAGGTGTTAAGTTTAAAGCTACATTTAATTTTAATTCTAAAATACGGACATCAATGTATTGCTTAACTTGTTCAATTTCGAATTTTTGTTTATTTTGAAAGTAACTAACTGCATCTGAGATATCAAAGTCAACGCTCACTAACATGCCAAACGCTTTGTTACTAATCAATGCTATGCGGGGGTCATACCTAGTAAAGCTATCAACAATACTCTGGTAAACTAACTTCATTAATTTATTACAAAATTCATGACCAAAGGTGAATGCTTTTTCGTCAAACTGATAAATATCAAAAATGACCAATCGCGTTTTTAGCCGCTCCTGCGCATTCATGTTCTTTATTTCACGGGTTAGCCAGTTACGGTTTTGCAAGTTAAGTGACACATCGGTATAAGCAAGCTCGGTTAAGCGATTTAATAACGAAATATTAGCAAATCCTGTGCTCACATTTTCACTAAATACTTTAAGTAAATATTCGTTTTGCTCACTAATTGGGTTGTCTGATTTGACGATAGTTATGTAATCAGCGCCCTGCTGATCTGGCGTTTCGAAAAAAAACACACTGTGGTGCTTTGAAAAAATATGACGACGCTCTCTAATCGCTTGTTTAAAGTCTTGCAGCATTTCTGCAGGCAGATTAGGTCCCACAGGTTGCCCTTTAATGCCACTAAAGCAACCATGGGTTGAGAGTATTAAACATTCAGAGCTAGGGTCTGAATTACTCGAACAAAAAATACCACCACCTTCGGTTATTTTTAAAATGTTGCTAATTTCTTTAAGCACAGCATAAGAGAAAGAGGCCATATCGTGCTTACCGTTAATACTTCTAGATGCATCAAGCACCAACTGTAAACCTTGCTTGGCTGACCTAATTTGTGAGATATACTCCCAAGTGCGCACGTTGCTATTAACAATTGATTGCAGCTTCTCGGCAGATAGGTCTGATTTATTCCAGTATTCATCGATATCGAGCATTTTCATGATATCGCTCTCTGGTGCAAAACCAGGTTGCCCTGTTAAGAGCACAATACGCATTTCTGCGTTACCGATGACCTCTCGAATAGTATTCACTAAACGCAGACCTGAGTCATCCTCCTCCATCACCACATCTATAAAAATAAGTGCAATATCAGGGTGCATGCTCAACGCCAAAGCCGCCTCTGGTACCGAATTTGCTGTTAACAACTCATATTTATAACCATCTTTGGCTTTTAGCTCTTTTAAGCTGTTAACTAACGCGTTTTGATAATCAAGATCATCCTCAACGGTTAATATTTTCCAAGTTTTCAGATCTGTATCTGCTGGTTCTTCTTCAGCTGCAAATACAAATAATCCCTCTTTATCTTGCATACATTCTCACCCAATAATAAATAAGGTATGGCCCTTTTATTAAAATGAATTACAAAGCAATATAGACCGTTGATAACTCAAAATTCGACTTGCTTAAATATTAGGAGAGAGTTTTGGAAGTGTCTAATTTAAAAATAATTTTGATACTAAAGTATGTGCTACAACAACATAACCCATTTGTAGCACTCAAGTATACTAAGCACTTTTACTTAACGGTGTTCCACTGTGAAACTTAAAGTCTTCGTCATCAGATAAAATTAACTGTGCTTCTATTTCAGCAAATTCTTTTACCCGCTCGGTAATATCAAAATCAGCAATGTCTTGAGCAAGGGTTAAATAATCTTGGTAATGACGTGCCTCAGAGCGCAGCAATGAAATATAAAAATCCCCTAAGCGTTTATCTACATGGGGTGCAAGCTTGGCAAAGCGTTCACACGAGCGAGCCTCTATGTAAGCACCTACAATAAGCTTATCAACTAAGGCATTGGGCTCAAACGTTTTAACATTGCGTAGCATGCCTTTAGCATAACGACATGGCGTTATACTTTTATATTCAACACCGTATTCATCCATAATTTCGAGCACTTGATAGAAATGATGCAGCTCTTCTTTTATCAGCATTACCATTTTATCAATTAAATCTTGGCCATAAGGCGAGTTAGATTTAGGGATAATGGATTTAGTGAGTTTATTTTTAGCCGCTAAATCACGCCAATTTCCCTCACGTTTATAAATAAGCGTTTCAAACGGTTTAAGCCATTCAAGCAGTGCATCACTGCTCTCTTTATCTACCGCATACTTACGAATTAAAAACATGGCACTTTGCGCCGCTTTTAATTCACATATTAAGTGATCAATTAATATGATGGGTAAGTTTTCTTTTTTGATTGCTTGTTCAACCCACTCATCGGGAGTACTGCATAATAAAAAATTGTTAATTGGCTCTAAAAGCTGGCTATGTGGCACGCTGACTACTCATTGCTAAAAATTGCGATTATGGCATTTTAACATGAAATATTACTCTGAATAAAATAAACACTCGCCCTTATTGCAAGCATGTGGATAACTTGACTTTGTATACTTACTGAACCATAACTAAATGGACTGTATAAAAACAAACCAATTATAACCAAACAGTAATATATCCTTTTATGGAGAGCACGCAATGATACTAAATCACCTATGGGGTTTATACGCCCATCCACTCGAAGAATGGCAAACAATTGATAACCGTCACGAAAGCTTAACCTATAGCTTATCGCACATTTTGCTTATCGCTTTATTTCCCTCTGCAATGGGGTACTACTCATCGGTTTACTTAGGCTGGAGTATAGGTACAGGTAATCCAGTATTTTTAACCCATGAAAGCGCACTGATGATTGGCGCAGCCATGTATGTCGCTTTAATTGGCGGTGTATTTGCACTGGCCTATTTAGCCCATTGGATGGCGGTTACTTTTGGTGCTAAACCGACTTTTACCCAAACAATTGAGCTGGCAGCTTATACCGCTACACCGGTGTTTATGTCGGCATTGGCAGCTTTTTGGCCTGAGCTGTGGTTTGTGGTGTGTGTTGGATTAGTTGCACTCGCCTACTCAGTTTATTTACTGTACACCGGCGTGCCAATTTTGATGCACATTCCGCAAGAGCGCGGCTTTATTTATGCAAGCTCTGTTGTTACCTGTGGATTAATTTTACTGGTTATTATATTAGCACTTACCGCTATGCTATGGACCAACGGTATTATCAGCCCCATGTTTACTTAAATATTCCTTTTCTATAGACGCAAAAAAGGAGCTGTTAAGCTCCTTTTTTTATTAGCCTTAAAATACTATCAGGCTAACATTACATTATTAATCAGATTCGTTTTCATCTTGATTATGTATTTCTAAACCAGATGACATTGCGTTTTCACGGATGCTTTTAGCTGAATCGTTGCGCAGCTTATCTATACGGTTTAAGTAATCTTGATCAATGTCGCCAGTAATGTATTGTCCGTCAAACACTGATGTTTCAAACTTAGTGATCTCTGGGTTTTCTTGGCTAACGGCAGCAATTAAATCGCTTAACGATTGAAAGATTAAACCATCAGAGCTAATGCTTTGGTTAATATCTTCTACTTCACGGCCGTGTGCAATAAGTTCTGCCGCAGATGGCATATCTATACCGTATACATTTGGAAAGCGTATTTCAGGTGCTGCTGATGCAAAGTAAACATTTTTAGCGCCTGACTCGCGTGCCATCTCTACAATTTGTGCTGAGGTGGTACCACGTACAATTGAGTCATCAACAAGTAGGACATTTTTACCTTTAAACTCACGATCAATCGCATTGAGTTTTTGGCGAACTGATTTTTTACGAAGCTCTTGGCCAGGCATAATAAACGTACGACCAATATAACGATTTTTAACAAAGCCTTGGCGATACGGTAAGTCAAGCACGCGTGCCATTTCTAATGCAATATCACACGAGGTTTCAGGAATAGGAATAACCACATCAATGTCTTTGTCTGCCCATTCACGCGCTACTTTTTCACCTAACTTAGTCCCCATATTTACACGCGCTGCATACACTGACATGCGGTCAATGGTTGAATCCGGTCGTGCAAAATAAACAAATTCAAAAATACACGGTGAGTAAGACACTTTATCTGCACAGCTTAAAGAGTGAAACTCTCCATTTTCAGTGACATAAATAGCTTCGCCTGGGGCAACGTCACGAACAAATTCAAAACCGTCAGGCTTTAATGCTACGCTTTCTGAGGCAAACATGTATTCAGTGCCGTTTGCTGATTCACGTTTACCAAACACCAATGGACGAATACCGTTTGGATCGCGAAACGCCACAATACCATGACCGATAATCATGGCGATAGTGGCATAACCGCCACTTACTTTATTGTTAACTTCAGTAACCGCGGTGAAAATATCTTCAGGGTCTAATTTTAGTTTGTCTGATTTACTTAGCTCATGCGCCATGATGTTAAGTAAAATTTCAGAATCAGAGGTCGTATTAACATGGCGACGTGCCTCTGAAAATAACTGCTCTTTTAACGACTCGGCATTGGTTAAGTTACCATTATGCGCAAGCGCTATACCAAATGGAGAGTTTACATAAAACGGCTGAGCCTCTGACGAACTTGAAGAACCCGCTGTTGGGTAACGCACATGGCCAATGCCAATATTGCCTTGCAAACGTTTCATATGACGAGTGTGAAATACATCTTTCACTAGGCCATTTGCTTTGCGCAAGCTAAATGTATTGTTCTCAATAGTTATGATACCCGCAGCATCTTGGCCACGGTGTTGCAAAACGGTTAAGCCATCATAAATCGCCTGATTAACTGGCGATGTTCCGACTATTCCAACGATACCACACATGTAATTTATCCTCGCCGATTAACGGTTTACTGAATTTAAAAAGCTCGAGTTGTTTTCTAGGTACGAAAAGAACCATTCAACTACAAAGCCAAATTCTGGAATCAAAATAGAGTTGCCCCACCAATGCGTACTTGGCGCACCAGTAAAAGCATCAAGAAAGAAGAGTAACGCGCTCACGACCAACACGCCTCGAAGAGCACCAAACACCACACCAAAAACACGGTCTGTGCCGGATAATCCGGTTCGCTGTACAAGCTCACCTAAAATATAGTTTAGTAAACCGCCTAACAATAGCGTCGCAAAGAATAATATGGCAATGGCCGCCGCATTTCTTAAAAGGGGTTCAGAAATGGATGTTAGGAAGGAAGCTAAATATTGATAAAATAAGCTGGAGATGATGAAAGCCCCTGCCCATACCGCTAATGACATAGCTTCTTTAATAAAGCCGCGTATTAAACCGATGATGGTAGAGAGTGCAATAATGCCAAGAATGGCGTAATCAACCCAGATCATAAGAACCAATTAGTCGCTAATTTTGGGCGCATTCTATACCTAAACCTCCTTGTGATGCAAGTTTAAGCGTGAGATTACAGGTGAGTAAACACACACCATTATTAGATTAAAAATAGCGCAGTCTCACCGTTATAAAAACAACAAACATTTTGTTTATAGCGCATCTATTTTGCTATTTTTGTGTGGGCATTGATAAGTAAAGGAGCGAAGCTAAAAATGCGATAAAGGTCTATTTAAACGTATAAAATAAGACGAGGTAAGTGTGTAATATCTCGCGATAAACACACTTCCTTTTATTGAATTTATTTGGTCACTTCAAATTGGGTGACTTTACCGTTGAGTTTGGTTAACTCTTTAAGTGCAGGAAGTTGAGATTGCAGTTCTTGTTTATTCAGTGATGGTCCGACAAAAACTTTCGTTAACGTCCCATTTGGCGTTTTAACTGGTTTAGTAAAAGTTTTAAACCCTTTAGCCTTGAGCTTAGCTTGCAGCGCTTTTACATTGGCTGCATGTGAAAAACTACCTAACTGAATAACATACGCCATGCTAGTTAAGTTTTCGTTAGCTGGGCGCGTAGGTTCTTGAATTGCAGCCGTACTGCTTTGGTTTGTATCAGGTATTACCGCTTCAACCATTGCAGGCTGGTCGGTAATGTCTGTTTGAGCAGCACTGTTTTGCTGTTCAAATGCGGCATCATCAGGCTGAATATCTTCAACTTCATCCTCTTTTAAAGGCTGTGCATTTGCCACTTTTTGATCGATTGATTCTTGCAAATCAATGGTCTTGAACTCAGAGCGTTCTGGAATCGCTTTAAAGCCTTCTTTATAGTGCACTTTTTCACCATCGAGTATATTGGGAATAAACACAATTGCTGCGATCACCACAATACTTGTTCCGACTAAGCGATTAATAAAACCTGAGTTCACCGACATCCTCTCTATTTTTTAAAGTAATGAATAGCGCCAGCCACGGTAAAAAATGAACCAAATACAATTAATAGTGTGTTAGTTGGCTGGTTTGGCAAGATAGCATCCAATGCTGCCTCTACGCTATTATAACCCTGTTTAAAATAACTATTAGGAATGCTTAAAAGTGCCTGATGTAAATTAGCAGCGCTATCGCCGCGTGGGCCCTCTAAGCTCGCAAACGACCATTCATCTACTACATCACTAACTTCTTTAAGCACACCAACCTTATCTTTATCAGCAAGCATAGCGGCTAATGCATGAATTTTAAAGCCTTTATCTTTATAGCTTGCTAATTTAGTCGCTAAATAGCGAGCTGATTCAGGGTTATGTGCTACATCGGTATACACTAATGGCTCTGCACTTAGTTGTTGAAAACGTCCCTCAACGACTAAGTTCGCTAAACACTGAGTAATCACCTCATCGCTCGGTAATAAGTTTAGTACCGATAGAGCGGTTAATGCCGTGGCTACATTTTGACATGGGATTGCTGGTTTAGGTAACTCAAGATTATGCTCTTTAAATTGCCAACTAAAACTCTGCGCGTGCTCTTTAAAAATAAAGTCGCTGCCAGATAACACCATATTAGCGTTAATTTCTTTACCATAATCGGTCATTGTATGTGGAATATTTAAGTCCCCAATAATTGCAGGAGTACTCTCTCGAAAAATACCCGCTTTATCATAAGCAACTAATTCACGCGTGTCACCTAAGTATTCTTTATGATCTAAGTCGATGGTGGTAATGATGCTGGCATAGGGGGTAACAATATTGGTCGCGTCAAAACGCCCGCCTAAACCTACCTCTAACAGCACGTAATCAACCTCTAAACGCTTGAATATTGCTAACGCGCCTAAGGTGCCATATTCAAAATATGTCAGTGGGGTGTCACCACGACCTTGTTCTAATAAATTAAACGCATCGACATGGTATTGATCGTCAAGCTCTGCGCCATCAACGCGTACGCGCTCATTGTAACGAATTAAATGCGGAGAAGCATACGTACCAACACGATAACCTTGGGCTAATAACAGTGACTCTAAACAACGTGCTGTTGTGCCTTTGCCATTGGTGCCTGCAATAAGAATGATTTTACTTGAGGAGGTTAAAAGCCCAATGTTGTTAGCAACACGAGCAACGCGTTCTAAACCCATTTCTATATTAGCAGGGTGAACACTCTCTAAATAACAAAGCCAATCATCAAGGCTTGATGATTGGCTAGGAATTGTTTTTGTCATAGCATGTAATCAGTAAAGCTGAAATTTACGCTACTCTATGCTCTTGTTCCGTAGAAGGCAAGTTCATAAATTTTGCTAAGATACGTGCTAGCGTATCGCGCATTTCTCGACGGTCTATAATCATGTCGATTGCGCCATGTTCTAACAAGAATTCACTGCGTTGGAAACCCTCTGGTAGCGTTTCGCGAACAGTTTGTTCAATAACACGCGGACCGGCAAAACCAATCAAAGCTTTAGGCTCTGCAACATTAATATCACCAAGCATTGCCAATGATGCTGATACACCACCCATTGTTGGATCTGTCATTACAGAAATAAACGGTAGGCCTTTTTCAGTCATTTTAGCCAGTGCCGCACTGGTTTTAGCCATTTGCATAAGTGACATAAGGGCTTCTTGCATACGAGCACCGCCCGATGCAGAAAAACAAATCAGCGGCATATTATGCTCTAAACATTGGTCAACCGCGTCAACAAAACGAGCACCCACTACCGATGCCATTGAGCCACCCATAAATGAGAATTCAAATGCAACAGCAGCAACCGGAATGCCTTTTAGGTTCCCTTTCATTGCGACAAGCGCGTCTTTTTCACCGCTTGACTTTTGAGCTGCATTGATACGATCTGAGTATTTTTTTGAGTCTCTAAATTTAAGCACATCTTTAGGTTCGTGTTGGGCACCTAACTCGTGACGATCGCCTTCATCTAAAAACTGTTCAAGACGTTTACGACCACTAACACGCATATGATGATCGCATTTAGGGCATACGTTCAGTGATTTTTCTAATTCTGCTTTATATAAAATTGAATCACATGACGTACATTTAGCCCATACACCTTCTGGAATTTCTTTACGACCTGAAGATTTAGTCGTTTTTGGTAAGATTTTTTCTAGCCAACTCATTTGCAACTCTCTTAATGCTGTTCTGTGTCGCGAGTCTACATGTTAACCATGCAAACAAATTTTTCCAATTAAAACATGAATTACGCTGTCACGGTATAAAAAACTGGTCTTAGTAGTTAGCAATACGAATAACAGCGTATAAATTTAGCCTCAAAATATACACATCTCGTTACTTATCAAATATCACTGTCGGCTAAAAACAATGGTCCTAGCGGCGTTCTAGGGATATTAAAATGATCTGGATAATCAACATCCACTAAATATAAACCTGCTGCTTTTGCTGTAGCGCTCGCTTTAGCTCGCTCTTTAACATCTAGCAGCTCTTTTAACCAAATTGGTTCATGTTTATGTAAGCCAATATCCATTAAACAACCCGTAATATTACGTACCATATGGTGTAAAAACGCATTGGCTTTAATATCAATAATGACATAAGCACCTTGGCGCTGTACCGATAAATGATGAATCGTTCGCGTTGCCGTATTAGCTTGGCAGTGCAGCGCTCTAAACGAGGTAAAGTCATGCTCACCTAGTAAATATTGACACGCCTGCTGCATTTTCACTTCATCTAGTGGGTGATGAAAATGTGTAACACCTTCATTTAATACCGCACCACGAAACGCATAATTGTAAATAACATAACGATAACGACGAGCAGTTGCACTAAAGCGGGCATGAAAGTCTTCCGCCACAGGTTGTGCAAAACGAATAGCAATATCTTTGGGTAATAAGGTGTTCATACCTAATGTAAAGGCCACCATTTCACGCTCAGCATGTGTATCAAAATGCACTACTTGTCCAGTGCCATGTACACCGGCATCGGTACGCCCTGCACATACAATTTCAACTGGATGATTACAAATGCGCGACAACGCTTTTTCTACTTCTTGTTGTACACTATTTACGTGTGATTGACGCTGCCAACCACTGTAACGTGCGCCATTGTATTCTACTCCAAGTGCTACTCGCATAATTACTGCTTTACCTACTGTGCTAATCGACGCTGCATTTTATGCTATATGGCGTCCCAATAAAAGCAGCGAACTAAGGTTCCTAACTATGCAATACAAAAAACCCGCTATTAGCATCACTAATAACGGGTTTTCATATCAACCATACCTTACAGGAGCTTGGTTATTAATTTTTAAGTTTAGCCTTTAAGCTTTGCGCTTCTTCTTGCACATCATCCGGGCCATTATTAATGATCTCATCCAGGATTTTAACTGCTGAGTCTGCATCATCAATCTCAATATAGGCATGTGCAAGATCAAGCTTAGCTGAGTAACCCCCGCTTTGGGTATCAACATCCATAGGGTTATCACCAGCCAGAAGTGAATCATACTCACCTAAACCAACATCCATATCGACGTCTGTGTAAGGTTCGTGATCTAAATCAGCTTCATCGCTTTGCTCTAACAATGCATCAATATCAACAAAGTCATCCTGCGCTAATGGCTCAGTAACCTCAGGTTGCTCAATAGGCTCTTGCAACGAGGATGCGCTTTCGTCAGCTAAGTCTTCACTTAGTAAGCTATTAAAATCAACATCAAACTCACTGCTGTCACTTAAATCAACATTTTCAGGTTCTGCCAGTTCATTAAGCAAGGCATCAAAATCAGTTTGTGTTAAATCAGCCATGAACTCATCGTCAAGCTCATCATCTGAAATCATGTCTGATTCTGGCGATACTGGGCTTTGCGTTAAATCTGCTTCACGGTCAGCGTTCGTTTGCTCGTCAGTAAACTCTGATGATTCAGCTAAAACATCAAGTTGTTCATCATCAAACTCATCGTCTGTGCTAACGCTTTGCTCATCTGTAATTTGTTCAGTCAGCTTTTCAGGCTCTGAAGCTTCATTATCTAGACCTTGCGCAGTGTTTGACTCTGAAAACTCATTGTCTAGTAATAATTCATCATCAAAATCGTCTTCTAAGCTATCGAGATCATTGCCTGCGGATAGTGCATTAGCGAGATCTTGCTCTGCTTGACTTGGTGACATACCCGTTGCATCACCGTCTAAATTATCACCTTGAAGCTCTTCTGGTGTTAGTGATTGATGCTCTTCATCAGATAAAGGCAACTCATCATCAAGCTCTAACTCAGGATACTCTTCAAGCTCTTCACTCGGTGTAACTATTTCTGGCTCGTATAGCTCATCGTCATCTGTCGATAAATCATTGTTTTGGATATCACCAGCAAGCGGATCATCACCTAAATCAATTTCATCTTCATCAAGCTCATCGTTTAAATCGTCGAGTGACCAATCAGGAACGTGCTCATCTTCATCGCTTGTTTGCTCAAGTTCACTTAAAAGATCATCAACGCTTTTAAAGTTTTCACCGTCGTACTCGTCGAGCGCATCTTCTGGGTCGAGTAAGGTTGAAGACGTATCGGTAAAGTCATCTTCTGATTCAACGTCAAACTCAGGATCTTGTTCAAGCTCTGGTTCTACTTCAAGCTCTGGCTCTACTTCAAGTTCAGGCTCTGCTTCAAGCTCCGGATCTGCTTCAAGCTCAGGCTCTGCTTCAAGCTCAGGCTCTGGCTCTACTTCAAGTTCAGGCTCTGCTTCAAGCTCCGGATCTGCTTCAAGCTCAGGCTCTGCTTCAAGCTCAGGCTCTGCTTCAAGCTCAGGCTCTGCTTCAATTTCAGGCTCTGCTTCAAGCTCAGG
The DNA here is from genome assembly GCF_018732205.1 of Pseudoalteromonas sp. SiA1. NCBI lineage: Bacteria > Pseudomonadati > Pseudomonadota > Gammaproteobacteria > Alteromonadales > Pseudoalteromonadaceae > Pseudoalteromonas > Pseudoalteromonas sp. SiA1. The sequence continues at coordinate 2,318,782 of NZ_CP076084.1, forward strand.
CTCTGCTTCAAGTTCAAGCTCTACTTCAAGTTCAGGCTCTGCTTCAAGCTCAGGCTCTGCTTCAAGCTCAGGCTCTGCTTCAAGTTCTGGCTCAACTTCAAGTTCAGGCTCTGCTTCAAGTTCTGGCTCTGCTTCAAGTTCAGGTTCTGCTTCAAGTTCTGGCTCAACTTCAAGCTCTGGTTCTGCTTCAAGCTCTGGTTCTACTTCAAGTTCAGGCTCTACTTCAAGCTCAGGCTCTGCTTCAAGTTCAGGCTCTGCTTCAAGTTCAGGCTCTGCTTCAAGCTCAGGCTCTGCTTCAAGCTCAGGCTCTGCTTTAAGTTCAGGCTCTGCTTCAAGTTCAGGCTCTGCTTCAAGTTCAGGCTCTGCTTCAAGTTCAGGCTCTGCTTCAAGTTCAGGCTCTGCTTCAAGCTCAGGCTCTGCTTCAAGTTCAGGCTCAACTTCAAGTTCAGACTCTGCTTCAAGTTCTGGCTCTGCTTCAATTTCTGGCTCAGCTTCTACTTCAAGTTCAGATTCTGCTTTAAGTTCATCATCTACACCATCAACTGACCAATCTGGTGTTTCTACATAGTCGTCGGTAGGTTGTTCTAACTCACTTAACAGATCATCAATACTTTCAAGGTTTTCATCGTTAAATTCATCTAAGGCATCCTCTTGATCGAGTAATGTAGAAGATGTATCGGTGAAATCACCTTCAGATCCAACGTCAAACTCAGGCTCAGGTTCAAGTTCTGCTTGAAGCTCCGGCTCAGCTGCAACTTCTGGCACAGCTTCAAGTTCTGGTTCTAGTTCAAGCTCAGGCTCTACTTCAAGCTCTGGTTCTACTTCAAGTTCAGGCTCTGCTTCAAGTTCAGGTTCTACTTCAAGTTCAGGTTCTTCTTCAAGCTCCGGCTCAGCTGCAACTTCTGGCTCAGCTTCAAGTTCTGGTTCTACTTCAAGCTCAGGCTCTACTTCAAGCTCAGGCTCTACTTCAAGCTCTGGTTCTACTTCAAGTTCAGGCTCTGCTTCAAGCTCTGGTTCTACTTCAAGTTCAGGCTCTACTTCAAGTTCAGGCTCTGCTTCAAGCTCTGGTTCTACTTCAAGTTCAGGCTCTGCTTCAAGCTCAGGCTCAGCTTCAACGCCTGGCTCTGGCTCTACTTCTGGCTCAGCAAAAGATGAAACGATAGATTCTACATCTTCACTATTTAACTCTTCTTGCGCGTCAGCTAAATCTTCAATTGAGTCCGCCAATGCATGATCTATTTCAGAATCATGAACATCACTTTCAGGTTGCTCCGCATCCAGTACATCGTCAATATCTACTTCGTCTTCATCAACTAGGCTGTCGATGTCTGGCTCTTCACTTTGAGCTTCAGTAGCCGATTGTTCTGCATCAAGTAAATCGTCAATATTAACTTCGTCATCTTCATCTACTAAGCTGTCAATATCCGCGTCTTCACTCTCTGCAGCAGCGGGTTGCTCTGCATCAAGCAAGTCATCAATGTCAATCTCGTCATCTTCATCAACTAAGCTGTCAATATCAGTTTCTTCACTCTCTGCAGCAGCGGGTTGCTCTGCATCAAGCAAGTCATCAATGTCAATCTCGTCATCTTCATCAACTAAGCTGTCAATATCCGCGTCTTCACTCTCTGCAGCAGCGGGTTGCTCTGCATCAAGCAAGTCATCAATGTCAATCTCGTCATCTTCTTCAACTAAGCTGTCAATATTAGTTTCTTCACTCTGTGCAGTAGCGGGTTGCTCTGCATCGAGTAAATCGTCAATATCAAATTCGTCATCTTCATCAACTAAGCTGTCAATATCGGTTTCTTCACTCTGTGCAGTAGCGGGCTGCTCTGCATCGAGTAAATCGTCAATATCAAATTCGTCATCGTCTGCTGATGTGTCAGTTGCCTGCTCATTATTTTCATCAAGTAAATCATCAATGTCGAAGTCTTCGCCCTCTTCGGCGAGCTCTTCACTGAGTGCAGCCATATCATCATTCGATTCACCTTGGGGTTCATCTGGTAATGAATCGTCATCTTCTTCATCAAACAGGCTATCTAAATCATCCGCACTTAAAATATCATCCGATTCGTCAAGATTAATTGTATCGCCCGTGTCATCTTCATCAGGGCTATCAAAATCTTGTTGCATGAAAACATCAAGTTCATCGCCCTCAGTATTTTCATCTTCAAAAACAACATCATCATTAAGTAAGCTTTCTAACTCATCTTGATCTAATAAACTGTCATCATCGAGATCATCATTAAACTCCACATCATCATCAAGTAATACGTCATCCATGTTCTCATCTAACTGCACACTTAAATCATCAAGTGGATCGGGAGCAGGCGCTTCGTCAAGCGTGGGTTCTGGCATTTCATCTAGAGGGTCAGTATAAGCAGGCGCTTGTGGTATAAATTCATCATCGTTACTCTCAGGCTCTTGGTTATTACCACGCTTACGCAGCCACATAACTACAGCAAAAATAATCAACAACGCTGGAATGGTCATTAATAAAATGAGTACCAAAGGACTCGAGAGTAATGCAGCAAAGCTAAATTCATTCTCTTGCTCTGCATCTTTTAATTTTTGCTGTGCAATGATCTCGTTTTGCTTAACGATTAATTCTTTTAACTGTTGTTGAATTTCACTATCTTGCCCTAGTTGTAAACGAACGTTTTCTAACTCGTTTGAAATACCTGTCAGCTGTTTTTTAAGGTTGTTGTTTTCAACTAAAATCTCTTCTACGTTACTAACCGAACTTTTAAACTGCTGCTGAAGCTCAACTAATTTATTACCTTGATCTGTTTTAATCGCTTTTAATTCTTGTTGTAATTCTTTTTTGGCTTCATCAACGTCTGCTTTGCGGGCTTGGGTTACTTGTGTTTGTGCTGAATTGATCTCTGCTTGAGTGAGTGTGCCATTTTTCTTTTTTTCCCACAGTTCATCGTCTTGCTCAGAACGTTGCTTAGCTAATTGCGGGTTTACTCGTCTAATTTCTGCCAAAGTAGGTATTTTTAAATACGAACCACTTTGCATGTGATTTAAGTTTTGTTCTAAAAATGAGTTGGGGTTTTTGTTATACAAGGCCTGCATAACTTGATAAATGCTGACTGAGTTATCTGGGCGAACTTTAACGGCAATACGCCAAAGTGTATCGGTTGGTTTTATTGGCCCAATAGAGCGACCCTGCGCGCCGTAATCTGCGCCTTTAGGCCCTCTTAATTGGGTACTGTCTTGAGAGTAAACAGTCGTTACCATCAGTGCAGACGCTAATATAATAAGTGAAACGAAACCGCGCATGCTGATCCTTTAATGTTTAAATGTTAACGCAGCGCTTTAAAATTGGCGCTTAAACATTGATTATTCTTGCCGTTGTTAGCCACGTGGCCAACGCACATTTTTATTACAATCTATTTTTATTGCAAGCTCTATTCCAGTTACAAACTATAAACCAGTTAAGCCATAATATCCATCGCAACGCATTGAAAATAAATACCTTAAACATCATGATAAAAATGTTTTTATGTTGTTTATCAAGATGTTTACACTCTCTCAGTTAATAAGTGGCAAAAAAATGGCGGTTAAAGCATAAAAAAACGGCAAACCACTGTGGTTTGCCGTTAATTGAAATTATCACTATTTTCAGGCTAATTACATATAATTAGCAATCAGTTCTTCTGCTATTTGTACACTATTGGTTGCAGCCCCTTTTCGGGTATTATCACTTACTACCCACATATTTAATCCATGTGGGTGTGAAATATCAGCACGTAAACGGCCGATATAAACAGTATCATTACCACTGGCATCCGACACAGCCGTTGGGTAGTCGCCAGCATCATCAATTAGCTCAACACCTGGCGCATCACTCAAGAGTTGCTTTACATGCTCAAAATCATAAGGCATACGCGTTTCAATATTAATTGACTCAGAATGACCAAAAAATACAGGGACGCGAACACAAGTCGGGTTTACCGCAATGGTTGTATCGCCTAAAATTTTATGCGTTTCGTTTACCATTTTCATTTCTTCGCGCGTATAGCCGTTATCTTCAAAGCTATCGATTTGCGGTATTACATTAAACGCAATTTGCTTAGGAAATATTTCGTTTTCCATTGGGCGTGCATTCATTAAATTTGCAGTTTGTTTAGCCAGTTCATCAACTGCCTCTTTACCCGCTCCCGACACCGCTTGGTAAGTTGAAACGTTAATACGATCAATGCCGTATGCATCATAAATAGGCTTAAGCGCAAGCATCATTTGAATGGTTGAACAATTAGGGTTGGCAATAATATTACGATTTCTAAAATCGGCTAAACTCGATGCATTTACTTCTGGCACAATGAGCGGCACTTCAAAGTCATTTCTAAAATGAGATGTGTTATCAATAACGATACAGCCAGCGTCTGCGGCGATAGGGGCATATTTTTCAGATACACTGCCACCAGCAGAAAATAAACCGATATGCGCTTGGCTAAAGTCAAAGCCTTCAACATCACGTACTTCTATGGTCTCACCACGAAACTTTATATCTTCGCCAGCACTGCGGCTGCTTGCTAATAAAAACAGCTGATCGACCGGAAATTTACGATCTTCCAAAGTTTCAATGATTTGACGACCTACAAGGCCTGTAGCGCCGAGTACGGCAACGTTATATTTTTGCGACATATTTCATCCTCTGTAAGCACGATTAAAACAACCGTGCTAATTAAATTAGTTTGCTGTAGTAAAACCAAGCTGCGCAAGTGCAGCAAGCTCGGTGCTATCACCTTCAACCACCACGGTGCTAAACTCACGTCGGGTTGGATAATTTTTTCGTAAACTGTCAAAGCCTTCATCGGCCAAGTGACGCAGTAAAATGCCATCATCACGGCGTACGTCATAAACTAAGTGCACTAAACGGGCTATATCTGTTTCGCTAAAACTACTTCCTAGGGCGACTTTTTTAATTGCAGGAGGCGGTAAAAAATCATCAAGTGATTTTATTGCGTTAACCCCTTTTAGCTCACACAAGCTTTGATACAACATTTGTGTACCCCGAGCTTTACCCTCAAGAGTATGTCCGGCAATGTGCACACTGGCATAGCGAACATGCTCAAGTAACTCGGTTAAAATGTTAGGTTCGTTTTCCCAGACATCCAACACTAAATCGAGCTCAGCGCCTGCTTCCATCACCTCAAGTAATGCTTGATTATCAATCACATCACCTCGGCTGGCGTTAATTAAAGTAAGTCCAGGTTTAAGCGTAGTTAAGCGCTTTTTATCAAGCATGTGCAGTGTTTTATGCGTACCTGTTTTTACTAACGGCACATGAAACGTGACTATATCTGACTGCGCTAATAGCTCATCAAGCTCAACTTGCTCGGGTAATAGCCCTTGCTCATGCTTTATTGGGTCGCACAATAGTAAATTAACGTTAAGTGCTTTTAGCTTGTGCGCGAGGCAACTACCAATATTACCCACACCCACAATACCAATTGTTTTCCCGCTTAATGGGCTGGCGTTTTCTTGACTTAATGCAAATAAACTACTGATCACATATTCAGCAACCGCAATCGCATTACAGCCAGGCGCACTGGTAAAATCAATATTTCTTGCGTTGAGCAAATCGGTATCAATATGATCCACACCAATAGTGGCTGTACCTACAAAGCTTAGCTTATTAGCCTGTGCTAATAATTCACTATTGACCTGCGTGACTGAACGAGTGAGTAATACATCAACATCAATGAGTTTTTCTGGAGTTAATTGCCTGCCATCAAATCGTTCAACCTCACCCATATCTTTAAAGAATTGCTCAACTAAAGGCATATTTTGATCGGCAAGAATTTTCATTGTGAATCCGTTTGGCAAAATGAGACCCTATTGTAACGAACAACCGCCTATTTGCACAAACGAAAAAGCCGAGCATTTTGCTCGGCTTTAAAATAGTTAAAGGTTTACTTAGCCTTTGTATTTGCTCATTACTAATGTGGCATTGGTGCCGCCAAAACCAAAACTGTTAGACATAACCGTATTTAGTTCAACGTCTTTGGCTTCAGTTACAATGTTCAAGCCCGCTGCTTGCTCATCAAGCTCATCAATATTGATAGATGGCGCAACAAAACCATGCTCAAGCATTAGCAATGAAAAGATGGCTTCGTGTACACCTGCCGCACCCAGTGCATGGCCTGTCATTGCTTTAGTTGCGCTGATCATTGGCGAGTTACCACCAAATACTTCTTGAATAGCGCCCAGCTCTTTCACATCGCCTACGGGTGTTGACGTACCATGGGTATTCAAGTAATCAATGCTATCAACGTTTTGCATTGCTTGGCGCATACAACGTACTGCGCCCTCACCTGATGGTGCAACCATATCGTAACCATCTGAGGTTGCGCCGTAACCGGTAATTTCAGCATAAATGTGCGCGCCACGTGCAAGTGCGTGTTCTAGCTCTTCAACAACCACAATACCGCCACCGGCTGAAATCACAAAACCATCACGGTTAGCATCGTATGTACGTGATGCTTTTTCAGGTGTGTCGTTATATTTAGTCGAAAGCGCGCCCATAGCGTCAAACTCCATCGCTAGCGTCCAGTGAAGTTCTTCACCACCACCTGCAAAAATAACGTCTTGCTTGCCTAGTTGAATTTGCTCAACGGCATGGCCAATACAATGCGCAGAGGTTGCACACGCAGAGCTAATTGAATAGTTAACGCCTTTAATTTTAAATGGCGTTGCTAAACAAGCCGAGGTGGTGCTCGCCATAGTACGTGGCACCATGTAAGGGCCAACGCGCTTAACGCCTTTTTCGCGAAGGATATCGGCCGCTTCTACTTGCCATTTTGATGAACCGCCGCCAGAACCCACTAATAAACCAGTGCGCTCGTTTGATACTTGTTCGTCGCTAAGGCCCGCATCTTCAATCGCTTGTGCCATTGAGATATAAGAATAAGCCGCTGCATCACCCATAAAGCGCATTGCTTTGCGGTCAACATGCTCTTTAACATCAATATCAATTTTACCTGATACATTGCTGCGCAATTTGTAATCAGCAAATTCTTGGTTAAAAGCAATACCGCTTTTACCCGCTCTTAGTGACTCTAATACTTCTTCTTTATTATTGCCGATGCTTGATACAACACCGATGCCTGTTATTACGGCTCTTCTCATGGGTAATTCCCTTAGCTTAATACTTAATTGTGTTCTATTTTACGCGAATTTAATCACCTAAGTGGTCAGCTTTCTAGCGTACACTTGTACTCTGAACCTACAGCTTATAAATAACGCCAGACTATTTCAAAGAAAACACGTAAAATAATTAAAAAATTATCTATAAAATTGAATTGGTCATGATAAAAAACGCCCACATACACTTTAATGATTTAGGGACACCGGTTGCTAATGACTTTGATGATGTTTATTTTTCTAATGACGACGGCCTCGCTGAATCTCATTATGTGTTTTATCGACAAAACAATATAGAGTCACGGTTACAAAATCATGACCGTGAGCACTTTGTTATAGCCGAAACCGGTTTTGGTACAGGGCTTAATTTTTTAAATGCATGGCAGCAGTTTTATGACCACCTGCAATGCCCACAAGTTCAAAGTCAACAGTCTAATAACGTGCAACGACTGCATTTTATTTCTTTTGAAAAATATCCACTTAGCGTAAATGATTTAAAACAAGCCTTGCAAGCTTGGCCTAGTTTAAGTCATTTAAGCGCCCAACTCGTCTCCCACTACCCGATTAATTTAACCGGTTGTCATCGCCTTGAATTTGCCAATGGCCTTGTGGTGCTCGACCTCTACTTTGGTGATGTGTTGGAATGTATTAATAGCATGAGCTACCCACAAAGTGGACTCGTTGACGCATGGTTTTTAGATGGTTTTGCACCGAGTAAAAACCCCGACATGTGGCAGCAAAGTGTATTTAACGCCATGGTTGATATTTCCAGATGCAACGCGACATTAGCCACGTTTACCGCTGCGGGCTTTGTTCGCCGTGGTTTAATTGAAGCGGGCTTTAGCATGCAAAAAGCTAAAGGCTTTGGCCGAAAACGAGAGATGCTAGTTGGCACACTCGCTCAGGCTAATTCAAAACAATCGGCCCCCGCCTATTTTGAGCATCACTTCTCTCCCCTTACCAATGTGGCTGTTATTGGCGGTGGTATAGCCAGCAGTTGTATTCTTTATAGCCTTGCGAAACGCGGTATACCAAGCCACTTATTTTGCCAAGATAAACAACCGGCCATGGGGGCATCTCACAATGTACAAGGGGCGATATATCCGCATTTACAAGCAAAAAATTCGCCACACAGTGAACTATTTGCCCATAGTTTTTTATACGCAAAGCGGCTTTACAATCAATTACTCAACAATGGCTTTTTGTTTGATCACCAGTGGTGTGGTGTGCTGCAACATGCAGTAAAAAAACCATTGGCAGAGCGTCATCAAAATCTCTCTGATAAACAACTGTGGCCAGAGCAGCTTATGCGAAATGTGACTGCTGATGAGGGTGATGCTATTGCTGGGGTTAAAACAGGTTACTCAGGGGTGTTTTTTGAACAAGGCGGCTGGGTTAATCCCCCGCAGTTAGTCAGTGCTATGTTAGATGCCGCACAGCAATTAAATGAGTTTGAGAGCCTATTTAATTGCCACATTGAGCAACTTAACAAACAACCCGATGGCTGGTACTTAACCACGCAAAAACAAACATTTGGCCCTTTTAGCGATGTGATTATTTGCGCCGGTGAACACAGCGATGCATTTGCGCAAACTAAAACGCTCCCTATTGTTGGCGTACGCGGACAGGTGTCACATGTTCAAGCAAGCACGCAATCACGTAAGCTAAAAACCGTGTTGTGTCATAAGGGGTATTTCACCCCAGCTTATTTAGATCACCATTGTATGGGCGCCACCTTTGAAAAAAACAGTAAAAGCCGTGAAGTGACCGAGCAAGACAACCACACTAACCGCGAGCAACTGCTGAGCTTTTATAACAACACTGAATTTGCCACCAGCTTAGGCGATATTAGCTCTGCTAAAGCCGCTGTTCGCTGTAGTTTTATTGATCACTTACCTATGGCCGGTGAATGGGTGGAGCAAACTGACTATACACATGCATTTGCTAATTTACGTTTGGGTAAGCGCTATCAATACCAAGCATTAAAAAAACCACAACAGGGCCTGCATATTTTTACCGGCTTTGGCGCGCGAGCATTATGCAGTGCACCGCTATCTGCCGAGCACCTAATTAGTAGTTTAAACAATGAACCTCGCCCACTAAGCGAACGCGTAAGCCAAGCTATTCACCCAGGCCGCTTTATTGTTCGTGACCTTATTCGCAATAAAATTTAAAGGTAATAAGACCTACAAAGCCCTTTACTGTAATTACCAAGAACGCAGTGTAGGTATTAGCTTATACCACCGTAGCTTTGTAACCGAAGTAAGTATAATGATCGAGTAAAAAGTTCTAAAAAACGCCTTAAAAAATAGCTAATTTTAATACTCAGTTAAGTAATAACTTTTAACTAATATGTTTTTTTTAAATAAGCTCGTTTAAATCCCATTTACTCTTTAAAAATAATTTCCTACCCCAAGGTCTGTTTGTACGAATAATCTTTACACTATATTGAGAAGGAATTAATTATGAGTAAGACTTTAATTATTGGCGCAAGTGGTCAAATTGGTAAAATGGCTACCAAACTACTTTTAGAAAATGAGCAAAATGTTGTTGCACTTGTAAGAGACAAAAGCAAACTGCGTGATTTAGATAGCCCATTTTTAAGTATTGTTGAACAGGATTTAGAAGGTGACTTTTCAAGTGCCATTAATGGCTGCGACCAAGTTATCTTTGCAGCAGGTTCAGGTGGAAGTACAGGCACAGATAAAACCGTACTTATTGATTTGTGGGCAGCGACAAAAGCAGCAACTTATTCTAAAGAGCACGGTGTAAAACACTTTATTATGGTCAGCTCTATTGGTGCAGACGATCCTGATGCGATAGATAGTGACTTAAAGCCTTATCTTGTAGCAAAACATATGGCCGATGAGCATTTAATTCACAGTGGACTCAATTATACAATTGTCCGCCCAGGAACATTAACCGACGAAAGTGCCTCTTTGGAAGTAACAACAGAGCGTCCTAGCGATCAGTCAAAGGCTAAAATTAGCCGCGAAAATGTAGCCAACGCATTGCTTCACGTTGCTACAAACTCATTTAATAGCAATCGTATTTTTGAGTTATTTGATGGAGACAAACCAATAAAAGCCGCTATTAAGTAAGCATTACACTCACCCCTTGCCATGCAAGCTGCATGGCAAGCAGAGTTAAAATCACTTTAAAAATAACCCTAAAACGTGCCACCGAGAGCCGCTTAAGTAAACGAATCCCTAACCAAGTGCCAATGGCTCCGCTTAAAATCATCGCCAGTGTTAACGGCAACCATTGCCAAAAGCTAAAACCCAGCCCCGCATAAACAACGGCTTTTAAGCTATGCTGCAAGGTCATAATACTTGAAAAAGTCGCGGTAAATTTAAGCTTATCGTAATGATTAATGTGTAAATAACTTGCCACCAGAGGCCCACTTGCTCCCACAAAAGTAGAAATAAATGCCGTAATTAAACCCGCTATTAAACGCCCTAATCGTGAGTCTTTATTAAATTCAGGGATTGTTCCCCACAGTAAATAAATCACAAATAAAGCCACAAACAGCTTCATGCTATCAAGGTTAATATCGCTCACTACTTGGCTCGACAACCCGGCACCAATTAACCCACCCAGAGTAAAATACAACAACATCGGCTTATCAAGATGAGCAATACTTAACAATAATCGATTGGCATTAGAGCCTAACTGCACTAAACCATGAACAGGCACAACCACCGCCATCGGCATAACCGACGCCATTACCACCAACAGCATTAAACCGCCACCCGCACCAAAGGCCGCCGATACAAACGAAGTAAACCCCGCCAGTAAAATAAGTAACAGCGAGATCAAAGGGGAAATGTGTTCAGCTGTAAAAATATTCATATCAAAGCTCGCAGTTAATCATTGGCTCATAATACAAAAAATAAGCAAGTAAGCGACTAGTCTATTAGTTGTAAGAGGTTCGGGGTTCGCAAGATAAACCAAAGCACAATAAATTCAATAATTTTAGCCATAAAAAAACCCGCGACTTGATTGCTCAAGTTGCGGGTTTTTTAGGGTTTTTAAACAAACGAATTTAAAAACCGTTATTGGTGGAGCTGGGGGGATTTGAACCCCCGTCCGAAAAGCCTCGACCGTCGGTACTACATGTTTAGTATTGTCATTTAATTAACCTTTAAATCCCGGACAAACACGGTAGATAAAGGCGAGGCCGCTTAGTTTTAACGCTTCAACCCCGGCCAGGGTTTCCGTCGCGATCAGGTGTTAGGGTGACACTCCAAAATCCAGTCCACAAGAATACATGGAAGGAGCGCTAGCCAGCCTAAGCTGCTAGAGAGTAGTTATCGTCGTTTGCGATTACTTTAAATTGCGGCTTTTTTACGAGGCAAACCGCACCTCGACATGCACCTTGGGCTTCTTGAATTCCGTCGAATCCTAATCAGCCCCTGAATAAGGTTACTCATTCAGAGCGTGTGAGCAGTATAACTGAGTAACCCATCAATACTCAACACCTTAGGCGTTTTATTTTATTGGTTGGTTAATCCTGCATCAAACACACTCTTAAATGTAAAATATTGGATAATTAAGAAACAATTACTTAACAAGCATGATGCTTTATGCTCAAATGTAGGGCTAGACCTTGGTCTAATACAATATAAAAAATAATAACAGGCATATTACCTAGAGGATTTATAAATGTCGGTTTTTTCTTTTGATGAGCAAACGGGGCATATCTCTTTGCTCTCCCACCCTAATGTCTCAGGTTTAGCCTCAACAGCAACACAGCTTATTGAATTAATTAGGCAGTCAGAATATTGCGAGTGTGACATTATTGCTAGCAATATTGGTAAGTTGTTTGCTCAAAATAACGACGAAGAGACCCCCTCTTTGGTGGTTGCTCAAGCCATTGATGCAAAGCTAACCATTAACATTGATGAAAAAAATATGCTTGTTGAAGCTACCCTTATTACTGCTAAGGGCGGTAAATTACTTAACATGGAACAAGCAATTGACGTGTTAGCTCAGGCAGGGATTGTAAAGGGTATTAGCTCTCATGCATTAGAACAGTTATTGGCACAACAATTTGAACAACCCTCAGGAAGCACGCATTGCGCTGAAGTCGCTTTTGGTCGCGCGCCTAAAGTGGGTAACGATGCCAAATTTGTGCGTCTTTGCTGCACAGCGCAAGACCGCGTACTTAGCCCGCAAGCTAAGGGCGGTGGTAAAGTCGATATGAGAAACCTAGGTGATATTATTACTGTAAAACCTGGGTGTGAACTAATGCGGCGCATTCCAGCAACATCGGGAGTTGATGGCTTTACTGTGTTTGGAGATGTGCTAACTGCAATCCCTGGCAAAGAGCATAAATTACAACCTTTTGACGGTACTAAAATTGCGCCCGATAACCCCAACTTACTAATTGCCGACTGTACTGGTGTACCGGTTGCCCTTCCCCGTGGTATGCGTGTTGATGATGTTTTATGTTTTCATAATATTGACCCAAGTACCGGCCATGTTGAATTTGATGGCAGTATTATAGTCAGTGGTGATATAAAAGATGGCATGCGCGTGACTGCTACCGGCGATATTACTGTTTTAGGTTTTGTTGAATCGGCGCAGTTAAAAAGTAATAACGCCATCACAATAGTAAAGGGGGCAATTGGCAGAAAACGAGAAGCCGATGAGCCATTCACCTGTTCTATTTTTGCTAAACGAACCGTTGCACTTGGTTACTCTCAATACTGTGACATAAAAACGGAGCAAAACTTATTAATAGAACGCCAATCATTACATTGTGACTTGAGTGCTGGAAATTTAATTAGGGTTGGCAGCGCAAAAGATCCTAAAGGGAAAATTATTGGTGGTCATATTCTAGACGCAATGCGCATTGAAACAGGTGAATTGGGCGCACCAGCAGGAACTAAAACCCGTGTTTGCATCGCACAGCGATGGTATGTGCTAAAACAAAAACAAGCGCAAATCACTGACTTTGAAAAAGTTTTAATCAGTAAGTCAATTGAACTACAGCAAGCGCGCCAGCGAATTAATAAACAAGTTGCAAGCGCACAGCGTCAGCAGTTTTTGAATAAAATAACAACGAATGAAGAACACATAGCAAACCGAAGCGCCAGTATCAGTCAGCAAAAGCAGTTGCTAAGAAAGAAAATGGCGCAGCTTTTAGCGCTCAGTCGTTTGAAAGTTAATGAGCTCATGCACCCCGGGGTGGAGCTTAAAATTGCACGAGAATCAATTAGCTTTTCGCGTAATTATCCACCACATTTAATTACTCACAGTGAAGGTAAAATAACGCAATCGTTTTAATAACGCATATTAAGACTGGCTCAGCCCACACAGTGAACACTCATTAATATGAGCTGAGTTTATGCTAATCTTGGTTGCTTACTTCGTCTTCGTTTTGTTGTGTTTCATCTATAGCAAGTGGCCAACCACCTAGTTGCTGCCAACGATTGACAATTAAACAATATAATTCAGCGGTGCGTTCTGTATCGTATAACGCAGAGTGTGCTTGTTTGTTATCAAACTCTATTCCTGCCGCGCGGCACGCTTTAGCCAATACTGTTTGCCCTAATGCCAAGCCTGCAAGTGATGTGGTATCAAAACTAACAAACGGATGAAATGGTGTGCGCTTAATGTTATTACGCTCAATAGCCGCATTTAAAAAGCCATGATCAAAAGCAGCATTATGAGCAACCACCACAGAGCGCTGGCACCCTGCGGCTTTTTGCGCTTTGCGCACTACTTTACAAATTTCTTTAATCGCCTCTTCTTCAGGGACTGCCCCTCGCAGTGCTGAAAAAGGCTCAATACCATTAAACTCAATGGCGGCTTGTTCAATGTTTGCGCCCTCAAACGGTTGCACATGAAAATGAACAGTATGATCTATGCTAAGCAATCCCTCGTCATCCATTTTTAAAACGGATGCTGCAATTTCAAGTAGTGCGTCGGTTTCTTTGTTAAAACCGGCGGTTTCAACATCAATAACCACTGGAAAAAAGCCACGAAAGCGTTGTGCGAAAAGTGTTTGCTCAGTATTTGCCATAGTATTCTTGGTTTATAGGGATTAGCTATCTATTATGTCAAAATTGGTGGCCTGTCGGCTAGGGGATTTATTGATTAATTACAGTTAAACTATAGGCATGTTACTTGCTTAGTAATTAGGGTCTGTTGACCGTTGCGGATTAAAATTTGTTCAAGCTAGGGGCGGTTTAATCGCGGCGCGAGGTTTGTAACCTAGTGGGCTAAGTAAAAACCGAGCAACAAAGAGTAAATCGCCCCTAGGCAGAACCCTTCGGGCAGCGCCTGTTTGGCATTGATGCTTTGTTATCGCCTATTTATGGGGAATAACCACACCACATAGGCGCTGCCTTGCCTAAATACCAAACAGGCTGCTGCAAATTTAACCTTGAAAGGTCAACAGACCCTAGCGTTTGCGCTGAATTATTTACTGTTGCGTAATATTTTACGGTTTTTGTCACTTTTTTGGCAAAGCTAGATAACTGGAGAATTCTCAATGAAGTGTAAGTTGTTATTTATTAGCCTAAGCATTAGTAGTGTGCTGTGTAGTTTGGATACAACTGCGGCAATGCGCCAGTACACGGCTAACCAAGATAATTCAAACTGGAACTTGGTTAAAACAACTCGCTTACAATGCCAATTAAATCATGAAGTTCCCTACTATGGTGAAGCCGTTTTTAAAGCATCAGCCAGTAAAAACAAAGATCTCACCTTTAATTTAGACATGGTTGTGCGCCCAGAAAATTACGCGATTGCCGGTTTGAAAGCGGTGCCACCTAGCTGGCGAGCAGGCCGCCCTGCCCGTGATATTGCTGATATGAAATTACTTAAAAAGTTTGATGGTGAATTAGGTAATAAAACAGCATGGGAAATGCTTACTGAGCTTGAAAAAGGTAACCAACCCACTTTTTACTACCAAGACTGGCAAAATAGTGCCGATAAAATTGCCGTGGGCATGTCTAATGTTAACTTTAAGCAAGCGTATTGGGCGTTTTTACAGTGTCGCGATGAACTACTGCCATACAATTTTGAAGATATTTCGTTCACTATAATGAACTATGAATCTAATAGCAGTAAGTTAACTAAGTCATCGCAACAACGCCTTGATAAAATTGCTGAGTATTTGAAAAACGACCCCAGTATAGAGTCAATCAGTATTGCATCCTATACCGATAGTTACGGTGGCCGCTGGAATAACCTCGATTTATCTAGAACCCGTGCCAAGGCGATTAAAGATTACATGGTGAGCTTAGGTGTTGATGAAGCTAAAGTGGTTACTGAAGGCTTTGGTGAAAAACGCTTTGTAGATACCAACGATAATATTTTGGGCCGTGATAAAAACCGCCGCTTAGTGATTCAAATAGCTAAAATGTAAATTCAGCCCCCTCTTTTAATGGTTGAAGGTGCAATTTTAGCACTTTCGGCCAACACCTATTGTTTTAGTAATCCCTCTATTGTGCAAAACCAATAATCTGACCATTTAGTTATTAACATTTGGCTTTTTATTTATTAATTATATTAATGAGTTAAATTACATCAGCAAAATATCTCTGCTTTTTAAATACAGTTGTAAATAGAAGATTACATTTTATTTTGTCTCTTTTATGACAAAACTATTTAAGTTTTGCACAACTAGTTATATCTTGCGTGTCTCTCACGTTTGATCAGGATCATTAAGTGCTTAAAAATAAAACAATAGGTAGCATGTTAATTGTTGCAGGAACCACCATAGGTGCAGGTATGCTTGCCCTGCCTATCGCCTCTGCAGGGCTTGGATTTAATACCGCGATGGTATTAATTATCGGTTGTTGGTTACTTATGACCTACACCGCTTTACTTATGTTGGAACTACATCAATACGCCCCTCGCGACGCCACCTTAAATACCTTGGCTAAGCTTTGGCTAGGTAAGCGCGGTCAGTATGTGGCTAACTTTTCAATGATATTTTTATTTTATGCGTTATGCGCGGCCTACATAGCAGGTGGCGGAGCCCAGCTACAAGAACGTATAAACACTGGTTTTAACTTAAGTATTGCCCCACAGTTAGGCTCCGTTATTTTAGCGGTGGTGATTGCAGGTGTTGTCACTTTAGGCACCAGCAAGGTAGATAAGCTTAATAGAGTGCTGTTTAGTATAAAAATAGTGGTATTGGGTAGCTTATTTTATATGCTTACGCCTTATGTGCATGGCCAGCACTTACTTGAAATGCCGGTTGAGCAAGGGCTGATACTTTCGGCTATTCCTGTGGTATTTACCTCTTTTGGCTTTCATGGCTCTATTCCTTCTATTGTTAAATACGTTGGCCTTGACATAAAAACCTTACGCAAAGTTATGATTGCAGGCGCCTCTTTACCACTGGTTATTTATGTATTTTGGCAAGTATTAAGCCAAGGCATAATGAGCCAAGATCAATTACTACAAAGCGAAGGGTTAAGCGGGTTTGTAGCCAGTGTGGCAAATATTGCTAACAACACGAGCGTTTCTACAGCCGTTAAGCTTTTTGCTGATTTAGCGCTGGCAACGTCATTTTTAGGAGTGAGCTTAGGGTTGTTTGACTTTTTTGCCGACACATTCAAAAAAGCAGATACGGGCGCAGATAGAATAAAAACCGCATTTATTACCTTTATTCCTCCTCTTGGGTTTGCCTTATTTTATCCGCAAGGGTTTATTATGGCATTAGGTTATGCCGCCATTGCATTGGTGATATTGGCTGTATTTTTGCCGGTGAGTATGGTGTACAAACAGCGTCAAGGCGTTGAAAAAAGCGGTTATAAAGTACGAAGCGGTAATATTGGTTTAGCCATAGCCGCTTTGTGTGGCATTTCAATTATTAGTGCGCAATGCCTGCAAATGGCAGGGCTAATACCTGCAATAGGTTAATACCCAATAATAAGTAATACTCTATTGGCAATCCCCCCAAACAAGAGTTTGGGGGGATTGCCATGCAAACGCTAACGTTAAAACACGATTGCTTTTCCTCTACCGCTTTGCTCTGACGCCGCATCTAATTTGCCATTATGATTAATAATCACATGCATATCACCAAAGTGGCGTTCATCCACTGTGTAGCCCATTTTTATCAGCTGTTGTTTTACTGATGGCTCCAAGCCGGCATGTGCTCTGATCACATTTTTTGGCCATAACTGATGATGAAAGCGTGGGCTATTTACCACATCATCGGCGCTCATATTAAATTCAATCGCGTTGAGTATCGATTGATACACCGAGCTAATAATAGTAGTGCCACCTGGCGACCCTGTTACCATTTTCACCTGATTATTACTGAGTAAAATAGTGGGGGTCATAGAGCTGAGCATACGTTTATGCGGCTGAATTTCATTTGCTTTGCCGCCAATGGCACCAAATACATTCATAACCCCGGGTTTAGCGCTAAAGTCATCCATTTCATCGTTTAAAATAAAGCCTGCGCCTTCTACCACCACACCACTACCAAAGCCTAAATTAATGGTGGTGGTATTAGCTACAGCGTTACCCATGTTATCGACAATGGAAAAGTGAGTGGTTTGCTCGCTTTCTTTTAAACCGGGTTTAATATTTTCGGTGGTTGAAATAGCCTTTAAATCTATACTGCTACTACGGTTTTTAAGATAGTTTTCTGCAAGTAGTTTTGCTGTAGGTACTTGGTAAAAATCAGGATCGCCTAAGTACTCTGCTCTATCGGCAAATACTCGCTTACCTATTTCAGCCAATAAATGCACATACCCTACTGAATTATGTTGTTGTGCAGGCGTTGGTTTTTTAAGCTCATACATTTTCAGCCATTGCAATATAGCAATGCCGCCTGAACTTGGTGGCGGTGAAGTAAGCACTTGGTAGCCATTCCAGTTCGCTTTTATAGGAGTCCGCGATTTAGCACGATAACGTTTTAAGTCATCTTGGTTAATGATCCCGCCATGTTGGTGCATAAATTTTGCAATAATTGCGGCAGTTTCACCTTGATAAAAGCCATCTTGACCGTCATCGCGAATGCGTTTGAGTGTGGCAGCTAGCTCTGGTTGTTTAAAAAGCGCACCTGCCGTAGCTGTAGCAAAATAACTGGCAAAATTTACTTTAATGTTTTTATTATTTAGATGCGCTATATAGTCCTCAATCAGCTGAGCCAACTTTTCAGGCACAACAAAGCCCTGCTCTGCTAATGTTACCGCAGGTTGCACTAACGCTTTCCACGGTAACGTACCATGCTTTTTATGGGCTAACCACATTCCTGCGACACTGCCAGGCACGCCACTAGCGTGTATGCCGTAAATAGATTTATTTTCAATTACTTGCCCCTGCTCATCTAAATACATATCACGATGCGCGGCACTGGGCGCGGTTTCGCGGTAATCTATAAAATCACCTTTTCCATCTTTATGGATAAGCATAAACCCACCGCCACCAATATTACCCGCTTCGGGGAGCGTAACGGCTAATACAAACTGAGCAGCAATAGCTGCATCAATCGCGTTGCCGCCTTGCTCTAACACGGCTTTTGCAGCGTGGGCACTAAATGTGTCGGGCATCGCCACCGCACTTTGTTTAGCCGCTACATTAAAAAAGCCTACTTGTATTATTAAGACACTGCTAATAATTAGCTTGCGTGGTGAAAAAAGTGATCCCATCCCATATCCTTAGGTTATTTTTATACATTGATGGCAAACATTAATGCACAGTAACAAACACTAGGTCAATATTTATACGCCACATTTAAAGAGCTTAGGATTGTTGTTAGATTATCCACATGACTTTGAATAAAGTACGGCTGTTAAATTTGAGCCATCCTCTGTATGAATATAATAATGTTTAAGCTGCATACCGAGTTTTTTCATAACATTAATTGAGCCAACATTTGAGGTCAGTGCTGTAGCGCTAATTGCCTTTACTTGGCGTTGCTTTTCAAGCTCTGAATAAATAGCGCCTGCCGCTTCAATAGCATACCCTTTGCCCCAACTCGCTTGCTTAAACCGCCAGCCCACTTCAATATCACTAAAATCAGGCGTATCTGAAAAAAAGCCCATCGGCCGAACAAGTACCCATCCTATAAAGGTATTGCTTTCACGCAAGGTTACTTGCCATAACCCCCACCCTTGTTGCTCGTTACGATAAGCAAGCATTCTGGGAATACTGACTGTTTTTATCTCTTCAAGCGAAGTGGGTTTACCTTGTGTTAAATACTGCATAACGGCTGGGTCTTGATCGAGCTCGTATAATTGCGGCCAATCATGTTCGTCCATTAATTTAAAACTTAATCGTGTTGTTACAGCTATGTTCATTTTCATTGTTGTATAGTTACCTCTGAAATATAATTTTCTCTAAAGGAGATAGTAAATGAAGAAATTAGCAGGTTTAGCTTTATTAGGCACTTTAATTACGTTAACTGGCTGTGAAGATGCCAACGAAGTAAAACAAGATGCAAAAGAAACAAGCGCTCAAGTGAAAGAAAAGCTTGATGAAACTTGGAATGAAGTAAAGGAAAAAACCAATGAGCTTAAAAATGATGAATCATTAAATGAGCTACTTGAAGAGAGTAAAGAAATGGGCTTAGACATGTACGACGACGGCAAAGAAGTAGCTGTTGATGCATGGATTAAAAGCAAAGAAGCGGCTGGCGAGCTGACTGAAAAAACCAAGCAAAAAGCACGTGAAATTGCCGCAGAAATTGAGCAGGCACGTAAAGAACATAAAGAAGGTTAATTATTTTTAACCATAAAAAAAGGTAAGCCATGGCTTACCTTTTTTGTTTTACTTTTAAAGTAAAATATAGATTATAGTTCAAAGTCTTTTTTGAATTTTAAACCAAACTCACTACGATCATTACTGCGCATAACGCCAACAAAGCCAGTTTGCTGTAGACGTCCTACATCGTAAACTTCGTTTAATACGTTTTCGCCATATAACGTCACTTCCATATCACCGTATGGGTTAGTGTAAGAAATATTAAAGCCAACGAGCTCACGCGAATCAATCGTTTCACTCTTATTAAAAACTGATTGACCTTGCATTTCACTGCGGTATGAGTAATTTGCATTCAATGCAACTGTGCCACCATTACTTAAATCTACAAAGTAAGAAGGCGCAACCATCACTGTCCAACGCGGAGTCAATGCTGGTGAATCACCTTTACCAATACCTTGTACGCCCTCGGCGACTTCGGTAATCTCTGAGTCTAAATAACCTACCGCACTGCGAATAGTAAAGTCATCAGTTATTGCAATTGTGGTTTCAAGTTCAATACCTTGCGCTTTAGACTGACCTGCATTCTCAACGATAGTTACAAAGCCACCACCCGCAGTTGGATCTGAGAATGGTAGTGCTAAGTCAGTGTAGTCGGTAACAAACATCGCAAGCATCATAGACACATTTTCATGTACTTGGCCTTTTAAACCAATTTCGTAGTTAACTGCTTTGGTTTCATCAAACGATACAAACTGATCTGGACCACCAAATGGGCGCGGCGGGAAACCACCTGTTTGATAGCCTTTTTGTACTTGGCCGTACACATTCATATTATTGCTAAGCTGATATGAAGCATTAATATCCCATGTCACTGCATTAAAGTCTGCACTAATGTATTTACGCTCTGAAAAGCTTGGAAAAATCGCATTCGCGTCTTTTTTATCTTCTGAGTAACGAAGACCACCGCCAATTGTTAAATCATCCGTTAAATCGTAACTACCGTTAATGTAAGCTGCATATGAGTTTGTTTCTTGATTGATTTCAAAAAATCCAAAGCCACCAAATGACGGAGTAACTCCATCATTTAACAGACCATTTGGCGTGTTAAACGGGCTAAATACAAAATCTTCTGAGCGAGTAAAACCATCTTCATTAAAGAAGTATAGACCCGATACAAAGTCCATTTTGTCAAACGTTGCGTTTAACTGAACTTCAAAAGAGTATTGATCTGCACCGCCTACTTCTGGGAACTCAGATAAGTTAAGTGGTGATGCATCATCATCTAAGCCACCTTCATACTCAGAAGTGCGGTAGCTTGAAATAAACTTAGTTGTATACGTGTTATTAATTGCCCAATCAGCGGTAAATGACGTACCCCAACCTGAATATGAGGTTGATTCAATACCGGCAACTGTTGTGCCTAAATCATCTGGATTCGATGGAATTAAGTCTTCAGTTAATAATGGGAAATCGCCATTGAATACATCATTTGAATCTAATGAATCTGTTAGTTCAATAGTATAAGGTGATTGACCTGATTCATTATCAACCCCATCTAATGAGAAAGTAAACGCTAAGTCGCTGGTGGCTTCGTATTTAAGCGCGATACGACCACTAAACTCTTGCTCTTCACCAATTTCTTTTTCAGGGTTAGCTAAATTTACCGCCGTACCTACACCGTCACGTTGTTTGTATGACGCACTGGCTGACAAGCTTAAATCATTGGTTAGTGCATTATTAAAGTAAATATCGCCAGCAATACGCCCACGGCTACCCACTTTAGCAGTTGTCGTTAAAATACCTTCATCACCAGGCTGCTTAGTAATTACGTTTACTGCACCACCTAATGTATTACGGCCATAAAGCGTGCCTTGTGGTCCACGTAGAACTTCAACTCGCTCAACATTAGGAAGCGATAAGTTAGACCCCATTTGGCGACCTAGGTAAACGCCATCTAGGTAAACACCTACACCGGGATCGGTTGTTATAATGTGATCTTGTAAACCAATGCCGCGAATAAATACAGAAGCATGTGCCGCGTTACCAACACCATAACGAGTAATGTTTAAGTTAGGAACGTATTTGCCAATGTCTTCTAAGTTACCCATATTGGCTTTATCAATAAGGTTAGCGCCTATTGATGTAATTGCAGTTGGAGATTCGAACAAGCTCTCGGTACGTTTACGTGCTGTAACTTCAATTTTTTCAAACGCGTCTTGTTTGGCAGTGGTTTTAGCTTCTTGTGCATTTACGGAAGTTGTTAGGGCTGCAATAACCGCTAAACTTAACTGTGAGAGGGTGCGTAATTTCAAGGTTTTCTCCAAAGGGTATTAATTTAATTATGCGTTATATGTTGTGTAAACATAAACTGTAGGCATAAAAAAAGATGCTTAGATGCATCTTTCCTCTGGGAGTGTATTGTATTACATAAAAGTTACAAAATGTATATTTAACTTTAGTTTATACAAAAAAATTAATTTTCAGTTTTTAATCTGAACTAATTATCTCAATAATGACGCAACTTTGGTTTTAAATTAAGACTTTAACATTAGCCAGCAGCCATGTTGTGCATAAATCGCACACATAATTTATTGTGAAAAACACATTAAAGCTACATGAGATTATGACAATATCCAAAGACCCTTTATATTTAAGTCTACAGCAAAGCCATTTTTAGGTGAAAAGCATGACAAAAAAACAGACCACACAATCAGCTAACATGCTTTTTAACAACAACCACTATAATCCATTATTTTTTACTACATTGAATAACGACATATTGTTAGTCTGCTATTCAGCCCTAAATTCTCTTACTAATTACGAACTTTTAAACCAATTTATTCATACAAATAATTACCAAGGGCTCGTTATTTTTAATATCCCTAAAAATACCGATGCGGCTTCACTCAAAGAATGGCCAAATTTAAAAGGTCTTTTTTATCAAGATACTAGTGAAGAGTTGTTCAATAGAGGGTTAGATGCAATTAAACAAGGTGAATTGTGGTTTCCACGAACCATTAGTGACATTTGGATGCGCCAAATGCTCGATACAGAGCAAAAAAACGCTTTGCAAACAACTAACCTAACCGATAAAGAAATTAAAGTACTCAATCTACTCTTTAGCGGACTTCATTCCAGTGCTATTGCTGATAGTTTATTTATAAGTGAAGCGACGGTGAGAGTGCACTTACATAAAATTTATAAAAAAATAGCGGTCAAAAATAAACAGCAAGCAATTCGTTGGTGCCAAGATAACTTAAAAAATATAAATTCACGTTTATAACTAAAAAAATAATTACTACTTAATACGTACTGCAGTAAATATTATCTCATCATAAATAATTCAAAAAACTCAGCTAGTTACATTACCTTAAAATATAAAAGCCTTAATTTTCAATCACAGTCATGTGTTCTTGTTGCAAAAAGGTAGTGAAAAGTACTTAATTTATTAATTTTAATTAGAAAAAAGTTAATACTCGTCTTATACTGCAGCGGGATACACATGAAATTAAATAGGATACACAATGAAAAAACTATCTGTAGCAGTAGCAATTTGTTGCGCACTTGCCACAAGCAACGCGAGTGCTGAAGTTCGTATTAATGGGTTTGCTTCTATTGTCGGTGGTAAGTCGCTCGATAGTGATCAAACTTTATATGGATATGATGATGATATTTCATTCAAAAATGAAAGCGTATTTGCTCTTCAGCTAACTGCTGATTTGCAAGAGAAGCTATCCGCTACAGCCCAAATAGTGGCTCGCGGCGAAAATGATTTTGATGCCGATTTTGAATGGGCATACTTAACTTATGAGATATCTGACGAATTACAGATCAGTGCTGGTAAAATGCGTGCACCGTTTTATCGTTACTCTGACTTTTTAGATGTTGGCTATACCTACCGCTGGGTGCGCCCACCTCAGTCTGTATATAACTTACCTTTTTCAACCTATGAAGGCCTAAGCTTATTATATACAACTCAGCTTGGTGATTGGGACTCTACTCTACAGGTTATTTACGGCAGCTTCGATGATAATATCGCGGTTGTATCAGTAAATGGTGATACCGAGCTTAATGATATTGCAGGGTTAAACTGGACATTAAGTTACGATTGGTTCAGTGCTCGCGCTGCTTACTTTGTTGCCGAAACGAGTATTGAGATTGAAAATGATACGGCCGAAGGTATGGCCCTTAACGGCTTAGAACAAGCCCTTCGTAACTCAGGTTTTGTTGACCAAGCTAACAGTATTGCTATTGACGAAGACGATGGTGCATTTTTAGCGCTTGGCTTTTCAATTGATTACAACAATATCTTGTTTGACGCTGAATACACACAGTTTGAAGTAGATAACAGTGCGCTCGCTAAGCAAACTCAATATTACACATCTTTAGGCTACCGCATGGATGAATGGCTTGTTCATTTAACCTATGAAAATAACGATGATGAGCATGACAGTAATCGTTATAATGCAATCCCAACTGTGCCGCAATTAAATGCTGGCCTTAACCAAGTTTTGGAAGGCTCTAAAGCAAAAAGTAATGTGTACACTATTGGTGCTCGTTATGATTTCCACCCAATGGCTGCCTTAAAAGTAGACTTTAGCCGCTTAAAAGATGACATAACAAATACTGAAACCGACGTAGTGGCCGTTGGCGTTGATTTAGTATTTTAATTGGAGCGAATCATGAAAAAATTAATTTTAGCCAGCATGCTAACATTATGTAGCTCAGCAGTTTTTGCTGAAGTTGCAGTCATCATTAACCCTGCGAATGCTAATGCAGTAAGCCAAGACGATATTAAAAAAATATACCTTGGCAAGAGCAAATCGTTTGCCGATGGCACCAAAGTTAATCCTGTTAATCAAAATGGCACTGCAGTCGCTGATGAATTTAACGACAAACTTGTTGGTAAATCGGGTAGTCAGTTAAATGCCTATTGGTCAAAGCTCGTATTTACAGGTAAAGGCACACCGCCGGGTAAACTTGATAATGACCAAGCTGTGATTGATTTTGTCGCTGCTAATGCAGATGCAATTGGCTATATCGATAGCGCCAAAGTAAGTGATAAAGTTAAAGTAGTGGGTAAGTATTAATCTGCTAAATTAAAATAAAAGCCCGCAATAAATACTTTATTGCGGGCTTTTTTATCCCTTAACGTTTTACAAAATCATAAAACGTTAAAGTAATGTGCTTTAGCAACTACTCAATTTTAAACTTAGCAGTTGCATCTAATAAGTTATCTGAAAGGTAATGTAAGTTTTTAGCCACATCTCTTACTGCTTTTAGTGAGCTCATAGTATCTTCAAATGAAACATGCATATTAGATACGTTGTCTACAACCATTGCAGCAACAGAGGTTTGCTCTTCTGTTGCAGCTGCAATTTGCGAGTTCATGCCATTAATTTCTAGTATTTGCTCTGCAATTTTTTCAATCGAAACACCGGTTTGCTCTGCTGCACTAGCATTATCGGTTGCCATATCTCTTGCAGAGGTCATCGCGCTTACAGATTCATTAGCTGCCACACTTAATGTACTTAACAATTCACGTATTTCATTAGTTGACTGCGCCGTACGAGAGGCAAGCTCACGGACTTCATCTGCAACCACGGCAAAGCCTCGGCCATGTTCACCCGCGCGTGCAGCTTCTATTGCGGCATTTAGGGCTAATAAGTTTGTTTGCTCGGCAATGGATGTAATTACATTTAATATTTGCGATACATTTTTAGTGTCATCAGCTAACTTATTAATGGTGCTGGCCGCTATATTAATTTCATCACTTAGCGTTCGCGACGCATTTACAGACATTTTTACTTGTATTCGGCTTTGATCTACTTCTTTTTCTGCGGTTTGCACGGCATTAGATGCGCTTGCAGCTGATTGTGAAATATCACCCACGCTTTGCTTCATTTCTTCCATCGACTGTTTAACAACATCTGCATCGGTGGTTTGTTTGGTGGTCGCTCTCTCCGCTCGCTCCATCCCTTGTACAAGACGGGTTGAATTTTCCATTAACGGTTCACATACCGCGATGACTTCTAAAACGGTTTCTCTAAGCAGGCTAATAAAAGCATTAAAGTTTATAGATACCTGTCCTATTTCATCCTCTGAGTTAACAGCAAGCTTGGTACTTAACGACCCTTTACCACTTGCCAAAAGGCTTAAATTATTAGCGGCATCACTGGCTGATGAACCGATATTACGCGCAATCCAAATGGCCATTAGTAATAACAGTGCTAATGAAACTACCGCAACAACCAGCATTAAGTTAAGTGCATCATCAGAACGTGCTTTTGTATTGGCCACCAGTTCGAAAAAGCGAGCATCTGCTTTTTGTTGTGCGTTTTTAAAGCTGGTTAATACGGCTTCATATAGGCTTGTTTTAAGCTGAGCTTGTTGTTGAATTTTACTGAAATCTGCCGTGCCATTAACCATACCATTGGCAATAGTTGCAGATATTTTTTCGTAATTAGCTAGTCGTGTTTTTGTATCATTATCAATATAAGAGGTATTAATTGCCTCAATCGCACCAAGATTAGTAACCAACTGCGCATAGGTTTCACTCGCCTTTGTTACTAAGTCTTGCTCACCAAAGGTTACAGCCTGGGTGTATAATTCATCTAATTTTTCTAAAATACTAACGTTAGCCAAGGTTAATTTGGCTACTTTATAAGACGATTTCTCCATTTCATTGAGTGATATGCGATTTTCGTTCATGGCAAAGTAGTTAACCAAAACGATTACTAAGAATGCGATGATCGCTATAGATGTAATTGCATGTATTTTTTTAGTAATGCTGAGGTTTTTAAAAGAGAAACCTGAAGCCATATTCATTTACTCCGTTTAATTATCTATAGTTATTATCGGCTTAAGATGCAGAAATGTTAACTTTATTTTTAACTTTAGACGCTTTTTATACATAAAGTTAAATGTACCGTAATATTCTTTTGTAAACACTAACAATTGAAATATAGAGTGTTCTACTCAATGATCAACATTAATCCTAAAAGAGTTGTTTAATATTTTAAATTTTAGGCACAAAAAAACCAGTAACATTGCTGTTACTGGTTTTTGTATTTGGTGCGGATGGGGGGACTTGAACCCCCACGCCCGAAAGCACTACCCCCTCAAGGTAGCGTGTCTACCAATTCCACCACATCCGCATTTTTTAAGCTATTGCTTAGTGTTAAGTCCGCATGTTTATTTGAGGGAAATAAACAACTTAACGATTTAAAACTAAATTAATTTGGTACGTCAGAGCTTTGCTCTTTAGTTGATGTGACTGGCACATCTTCTTCAACTGGAGACACTGTTTCAACAGCTGGAGCCGCTTCTAGGTTTTCCCATTCGTCAGTCTTTTTAATTTGACCGGCAGTTAGGTTACCTAACACAATACTAAGCACAAAAAAGATTGTAGCTAATACCGTTGTCGTTTTCGTCATGAAATTCCCAGCCCCAGAAGAACCGAAAACTGTAGACGATGCACCGGCACCAAATGATGACCCCATGTCCGCACCTTTACCTTGTTGGATCAAAACCATACCAACAAGCGCTAAAGCTACAATTAAATACACTACTAATAAAATTTCGTACATCTTATACGGTCCCTTTTGCACTATTGCAGATAGCAGTAAATGATTCTGCTTTTAAACTTGCGCCTCCAATTAGGCCGCCGTCTATATCTGTTTGCGCAAATAATAATTCGCTATTTTTTTCATTAACGCTACCACCATATAAGATGGTTAGCCCTTGTGCTAAATCGCTATCTAGTGCAGCAATTTTGTCACGGATAAATTTGTGAACACTTTGTGCCTGTTCAGGCGATGCAGTCTTACCTGTGCCTATAGCCCAAACGGGCTCATATGCTATCACAGATTCTTTTAGTGCTGCTACACCTAATTTATTAATTACTGCGTCAATCTGCGCAGCAACTACTTGTTCTGTTTGACCGCTTTCTTGCTCTGTTTCGCTTTCGCCAACACATAAAATAGGCGTTAGACCTACTTGTTGCGCGCGAGCAAATTTTGCAGCAACGGTATCATTGCTTTCTTTGTATATGCTGCGTCGTTCAGAGTGACCAACCAGTACATATTTCGCACCTAGCTGCTTAATTAGCTCTGCATCTACTTCACCAGTAAACGCACCTGGGGTATTTTCAGACACTGTTTGCGTGCCTGTTGTTACACCACTTGCAATCATTGCTGGGACTAGAGGAAACGGAGGAAATAAAACAATGTTTACTTCAGAAGATTTAACATCGTTAATAGCATCAGACAGTTGTTGAACGAGTTCTAATGAACCATTCATTTTCCAGTTGCCTGCGACCATCGCTTTGCGTGCTGCCATTTTTCCACTCCACATTAGAAAGCGGGCGAGATATTAACTCGACTCGCCCAAAGTTACAAGAGGTTATTGTTATCAATCAGTTTGTTTGCTCATAGATTCGACAACCGCTGCTATTTTCTGTGCACTATCTATTACTATTTTTTCTTGCTCAGCTTCAACCATTACTCGTACTACAGGCTCAGTGCCTGATTTACGCAGTAATACGCGCCCTTTATCTGCTAAGCTTTGCTCTACTTCAGCAACTGCAGCGAGCACTTCGGGTGCTTGGGTCGGATCAGTACCGGCAGTGTAGCGTACGTTAATCATTTTCATTGGGTACTTAGTAAAACCGGCTCCTAAGTCTTGAAGTGTACGATTTTGTGCTACCATAGCAGCAAGCACTTGTAAGCTTGAGATGATGCCATCACCCGTGCTGATTAAATCTAGATTCAACACATGGCCTGAGCTTTCACCGCCAATTTTCCAGCCTTTTTGCTGCAGCAGTTCCATCACATAACGATCACCGACTTTACTGCGAGCAAAAGCAATATTTTTTGCTTTTAACGCATTTTCAAGTCCCATATTCGACATAACCGTGCCAACAACACCACCGCCTAAATTGTCATCTTGTGCAGCTTGGCAAGCAATAATATAAACCAAATCATCACCGTCGAATACGCGGCCATTATGATCAACCATCATCACACGGTCGCCGTCGCCATCATAGGCGATACCGACATCCGCTTTGTGTTCAAGTACTTTACGCTTTAATGTATCAACATGGGTTGCGCCACATTCATGGTTAATGTTTACACCGTTTGGCTCACATGCATGGGTGATCACCTCTGCACCAAGCTCTCGCATTACAGAAGGAGCAATATGGTATGTAGCACCATTAGCACAATCTAAAACAATTTTAATTCCTTCCAGGGACAATCCTTGTGGAAACTGGCTTTTACAAAATTCAATATAACGGCCATCAGCGCTAGATAAACGTGTTGCTTTACCTAACTTGTCAGAAGCAACACAGGTCATAGGCTCGTCAAGCATCGCTTCAATTTGTAGCTCTACCTCATCATCTAACTTTAAACCTTGGCCATTGAAAAACTTAATGCCGTTATCATAATAAGGATTATGTGATGCGCTGATCACTATCCCCGCTTCAGCGCGAAACGTTTGCGCTAAATAAGCAACTGCAGGCGTTGGCATCGGCCCTAAAAGAATAACATCAATACCTGCTGCAATTAATCCAGCCTCTAGGGCAGTCTCAAGCATGTAACCTGAAATACGAGTGTCTTTACCTATAATGACTTTTTTAGTGCCATGAAGTGAGAGTACACGCCCTGCGGCCCAACCCAATTTCATCGCAAACTCTGGGTTAATAGGACCTTGACCTACTAAACCACGCACACCGTCCGTGCCAAAATATTTTCTTTCTTTCATTTAAAGTACTCCTTGTTTGCAGGCTTGATATACGCCAAGCACATCTGCGGTTTCTTTTACATCATGCACACGAATAATGTGTGCACCGTTTTGTGCGGCGATCAGTGCTCCAGCTAAACTGCCTGCCAATCTATCGTCTGTGTCTCTATTTAATAATTTACCAATCATTGACTTACGCGATAATCCCGCGAGCAAAGGAAGTCCCAATTTTGCATAATCGTTAAATTGAGCCAATATTTGATAATTATGCTTTAGTGTTTTTCCAAAACCAAAACCAGGATCTAAAATTAACTGGCTTTGTTTAATGCCAGCAGCTTCACATGCGGCTATTCGCTGGCTAAAAAAATCGTTTATCTCACCCGCTAAGTCATTATAGTGAGGAGCGTGTTGCATACTACGAGGTTGCCCTTGCATATGCATTAAACACACTGCTACCTCAGGAAACTGTGCAACCACATCAATTGCGCCGGGTTCTTGCAATGCCCGTACATCGTTGACAATATCAGCACCGGCTTCAATCGCTTGGCGCATCACCTCAGCTTTACTGGTATCGATTGAAATAACGCAGTCACTTTGCTCACGAATAGCTTTAATAATAGGAATAACACGCTTTAGCTCATCTTCAAGGCTAACATCAGGTGCGCCTGGGCGTGTTGACTCGCCACCGATATCTAAAATGGTCGCACCATCATCAAGTAATTGCATCGCATGACTCAGCGCGGCAGTTGTATTTAAGAACTGACCGCCATCAGAAAATGAATCAGGGGTAACATTCACGATCCCCATAATCACAGGCTCTGCAAAATCAAGCGTTCGGCCGCGCGCAAGGTTAATTTTATTATTCATCGCTAACCTTAATATGTGATAATTTTAGTTATTTACATCAAACTGATACAAAAAAGCCCCGAACTTCGGGGCTTTTGGATACGTTATTTTAACGATTATTCAGCTTTATCATCAAGGTTTGTTTCATCTTTTTTAGATTCATCAGCTGGTTTTTGTACTTCATCAACTGGTTTGTCTTTAGAAACATCTTCTTTTTCTGGTTTAGCTTCATGACGGTCATGCGCATCACGTGGTTCACGTACAGGCTGACGAGCCATTAAATCATCAATTTGCTTCGCATCAATGGTTTCATACTTCATTAGTGCATCTTTCATTGCATGCAGAATATCAATGTTTTCTTTCAATATTGATTCTGCACGTTGATAGTTGCGGTCTGAGAATAAACGTACTTCTGCATCAATTACTTTCGCCGTCTCATCAGACATGCTCATAGAGCGACCACCGCCGCCACCCATGTACATCTCACTTTGATCTTCAGCATAAAGTAATGGACCTAACTTTTCGCTTAAGCCCCACTGAGTCACCATCTTACGCGCAATATCAGTGGCACGTTCAATGTCGTTACTTGCACCCGTGGTTACTTTGTCTTCACCATAAATGATTGCCTCAGCAATACGACCACCGTAAAGGCTTGAAATCATTGATTCTAAAAGCTCTTTAGAGTGACTAACACGATCTTGTTCTGGTAAATACATAGTCACACCTAGCGCTCGGCCACGTGGGATAATAGATACTTTATAAACCGGGTCGTGCTCTGGCACCATACGACCTACAATTGCGTGGCCAGCTTCATGGTAAGCCGTCATTTCTTTCTCTTGCTCACTCATAACCATGGTCTTGCGCTCAGCGCCCATCATGATTTTATCTTTCGCAGCGTCGAACTCAGCCATACTAACAACACGTTTATTGCCACGCGCAGCATACAAAGCCGCTTCATTTACAAGGTTAGCGAGATCAGCACCCGAAAATCCTGGTGTACCACGTGCAATCACGGCCGCTTCAACGTTATCGCCTAATGGCACTTTACGCATATGTACTTTGAGAATTTGTTCACGACCACGAATATCAGGTAAACCGACCACTACTTGACGGTCAAAACGACCAGGACGAAGCAACGCAGGGTCTAGTACGTCAGGACGGTTTGTCGCAGCAATAACGATAATACCTTCATTACCTTCAAAGCCGTCCATTTCAACAAGCATTTGGTTTAGAGTTTGCTCACGTTCATCATGGCCGCCCCCCATACCAGCGCCACGTTTACGCCCTACCGCATCAATTTCATCGATAAAGATAATACAAGGAGCTGCTTTTTTAGCTTGTTCGAACATGTCACGTACACGTGATGCACCTACACCTACAAACATTTCAACAAAGTCAGAACCCGAAATAGTAAAGAACGGTACTTTTGCCTCACCAGCAACCGCCTTGGCAAGTAATGTTTTACCTGTACCTGGAGGACCGACCATAAGTACGCCTTTAGGAATACTACCGCCTAATTTTTGAAACTTAGAAGGGTCACGTAAAAAGTCCACCAGCTCGGTTACATCGTCTTTGGCTTCATCACAGCCAGCTACATCAGCAAAGGTCGTTTTGACTTGATCTTCACTCATTAAGCGGGCTTTACTTTTACCAAATGACATGGCGCCTTTTCCACCGCCACCTTGCATCTGACGCATGAAGAAAATCCACACACCAATAAGCAGGATCATAGGGAACCAAGAAATAAAAATGCTTGCTAAAAACGATTGTTCTTCAGGTTTAACACCTTTAACGTTCACATCGCTTTTTAACAAATCATTTAAAATGTCTTTGTCATAAATAGGCATAATGGTTTGAAAACGCTCGCCACTATTTTTTATGCCAGTAATTGTGCCACTACCACTTTCAATGGACACTTCTTGTATAGAGCCGCTACGGGCGTCTTTTACAAATTGACTGTAACTTGTTTGACGATCAACTTGATCGCCGCCATTAAAGCTCTGAAATACTGACATAAGCACTACTGCAATAACCAGCCAGAGTATTAGATTTTTCGCCATATCGCTCAAGGGGTTAACCTCTTGTATCCAATTAATTTAAATTCAACTAAACGCCAAGCAACTGTACTACAGTTTGTATCCAGTCGCTACTATATATACTTCCCGAGAACGGGGACGCGAGGCATCCGGTTTACGTATCTTCACTGCTTTAAAACTATTACGTACATCTTGCAAATATTGATCAAAGCCTTCACCTTGGAATACTTTAACAATAAACGCGCCATTTTTCTTTAAAACTTGGTTGCACATATCAAGTGCAAGCTCAACCAAGTACATGCTGCCTGCCTGATCAACCGAGTTATTGCCACTCATGTTAGGTGCCATATCAGACAATACCACATCTACATTTTTACCATCAATGCGTTTTAACAATGCATCAAGTACCGCTTCTTCACGAAAATCGCCTTGTAAAAAGTCAACGCCCGCTAAAGAGTCCATAGGTAAAATATCACACGCAACCACTTGGCCTTTGTCACCCACTTTTTCAGCTAAGTATTGTGACCAACTCCCTGGGGCTGCGCCTAAATCAACAACGGTCATCGCTGGGCGCAATAACTTATCTTTGTTTTGGATTTCGTCTAATTTGAAAACAGCTCGAGAGCGCCAGCCTTTTTTTTGCGCTTCTTGAACATATTTATCATCAAAATGTTCTTTAAGCCAACGTTGTGAACTGGCTG
The DNA here is from genome assembly GCF_018732205.1 of Pseudoalteromonas sp. SiA1. Lineage (NCBI taxonomy): Bacteria > Pseudomonadati > Pseudomonadota > Gammaproteobacteria > Alteromonadales > Pseudoalteromonadaceae > Pseudoalteromonas > Pseudoalteromonas sp. SiA1. The sequence goes on from NZ_CP076084.1 coordinate 2,351,939, forward strand.
ACTGTTTTTTATTTGTCATAAATTAACACGCAACTAATTAGTAATATTCTCTAGATGGCGTTAGAATACCCTTAATTCAAGCCATATTCAGCAAAATTTGTAATATCATGACATTATCAAACAAACAAAAGCAGTTTTTAAAAGGTCAGGCGCATAGCCTTAAGCCTGTAGTTTTACTAGGTTCTAACGGTTTAACCGAAGGCGTAGTAGTTGAAATCCAAAGCGCACTAGAAATTCACGAATTAATTAAAGTGAAGGTGCCAACAGACGATCGTGAAACCAAAAAGCTTATTTTTGATGCTATTGTTCGCGAAACAGGGGCTACTAAATTACAGACTATCGGTCATACGATTGTGCTTTATCGTCAAAGCCCTGAGAAAAAAATTCAATTACCTCGTGGCTAATAAGGCCATTTAAAGGTATAACAAAAAAACCAGCCATTGCTGGTTTTTTTATGCCTGCTTAAAAACCCATTGTCAGCGTTTTAACTTCATAACTATTATTTTCTAGTTTACTCACTAAATAATAATGCCCGTACTGACTCTCATCCATACTTTCAATAGCTTGGTTACTCAATAATGAAGCCAACTGCGGTGTGGTATTACTATGCCCTATTACTACCACAACGCCATTTTGTGCTAATAATTGTTTTTTCAATGTCATTAGATCAGCAGCATCATAGGTAATAACTTTAATATTATAATACGCGGCTAATGGCGCTGCCGTGTTTAGGGTACGGTTATAGTTACTGCTGAATAACGTTATGTTTGGATAGGTGTTAACTAACGAAACCAAGTGCTCAGCACGCGCTTGGCCTTGGGCAGTTAGAAATGGATTTTCCCCTGTTTGTTTTTCGCTATGTCGAAACAAGTAAACCTGTTCAGGCGCAGAAAAGGCGGGTTGGCAAATAAGTAATAATGCTATTAACAATGTTTTTATGTGGGCGTTCATTATTGCTTCTCTCGTTTATATGCTAATAGGCGATTTATAAACTCAGTTGTAAGCTCATTTATGAGTCCAGTTTCTGCATTTAAAATTAAGCTAAAGCCAACATTTAAGTGTGGAAACACAACCAAATCACTGCGATAACCTTGCACCCAACCACTGTGGTAATAAAGCGTTTCATCATCATAATCATACACACGCCAGCCTAGCCCATAGTAGGCTTCGTTCATGTGCTCTCGCCATACTCGTCTGTAGCGTTCTTTTTTAGTATGTGTATAAGGACGCGTTTGCGTGGCCAATGCATCTAAGGATAATACCGATGGATATTGCCCTAATTGCGCATTTAACCAAATAGCCATATCTGACGCACTGGCGTTTACCCCAGCTGCCGGAGCGACTTTATAATAATTCTTTTTCAAACGGGCACTGTACCAACGCTTTTTCCCACGCACATGAGGGTATGCGTAGTTACTATCTTGCACCATGGCATCGTAGCCTAAACTTGCATCGTTCATTTTTAGAGGGATAAAAAATGCGTCATTGAGCCACTGAGTATAAGTTTTGTTGGTGCTTTTTAAAATCACGTCATCAATTAAACTAAACATGACATTTTGATAGCCATAACAGTCACCGGGTTCGCATATGGGTTTTACACTTAATAGCTTTTCTACAATATCGCTATACCCCATTCGCGATTCGATTAAATTATCGTATGCATTCGGTACTAGCCCACTAGAATGGCTTAAAATATGAAAAACCTTTAAATCATCTTTGTAGTCGGTTTGTTTAAATTCAGGAATGTAATGACTAACAGGAAAATACAAATTAAGTTGTTCTTCATTTGCAAGTTTTGCCGCTAACGACCCTGCAAACGTTTTAGATACTGAGGCCAAACGAAACCGAGTGTGTGGATTAATTTTTTGCCCACTGCGCACTTTGGTATGCCCCATAGTATGTATATAGTCACGCGCTTGTGCGTTGACGATGGAAAGCGCTCCGCCCGGAATCTTTTTTACTTTTAGTTTTTTTTCTACGTAGCGTCCATAATTTTTAACAAAAGCTTCCCAGTCAGGATCTGTGCTTGCACTTGCCTGTAAATGCGTCCCTAAAATACATAAAGCAAAAAAATAAAAGGGTAAGGAGTTAAAATACTTCATTCTTAGCTAATTTTTCTTTTTTAGTCATAATCAGCCTCTATAATATCATGAACTTTTGCTCGGACTAACGTACAATATGTTCGATTAATGGCTTTTGAGTGGATGTAAAATATTTATGCGTTTTTTAGTTGTATCACTTTTTATTGTATTAGCTTCAGGTTGTGCCGTAGTTAAGCAGCCTGCAGAACCTTTAGCAATGCCTGCAAAACCTTTGCTTAAGAGTCAAACTTACCAACTTAAATATGAAACCGAGCATGCTTCACCGAAAGTAAAATCGGTGCAATTACCTGCACATAACATTAAAAAAAATCAGACTGTCAGAGTGATCGTAGACCGTGCAAGTGTCACCGACACATTAGTATCTCAAATTAGCCAAGCACTTAACGATAAACAACTAAAAGTTACCACAACCGATAACAGTGATTACACGTTAGCTATCCATCAAGTTGACCTGGAGTTTATAGATGATGCTAAGTACATCCTAGCGCAGCCAGAAAAACCTTATTCATTGTTTTCAAAAGTAGCACAGCAATTCCCTTCTCAACAATGCGCAAATATACTGGCACAAGTTAGTATGCGCCTTACACACAAAGCATCGGGAGATGTAGTGTGGTTTGCCAAATCATCAATAGATAGTGCAAGCTTTCACCGTGAGCCCCTAACCTATAGCTTTACTGAAGAAAAAAAGATCACTAACGAGTTAGAAGTTGTTGCGTTTATTCATAAACATAACACCGAACAGGCTCGGCTTAAGCGTGCTGAACTTAAAAATGAAGTAACGGCGCCTGCTTATAAAACGATCACTAAACTGAGTCGTTTAACTAAATTAAATGGGCCATGTACACGTACTGAGATAAGCGCATTAACTCCCATGATGCAATTTTACTTAAGCAGTATACTTATCGATAAAATTAAGGTTCAGTAGTTGCAGGACGACCGCTACATTTTTTTACAGATTTAGCCAAGAGTTTGACAATATACTACCCTTTTAAGCAAACTCTAATTTAGGTTCCAAGGATGAAGCATTTCCCACAAAGACATTTTTTCCGTTGTGCAGCCTTATTGTTTGCGCTCATTTTTAGTGGCCAGAGCACAGCAAGCAATCGTTACTATGCCGATAACACATTGGAACCCACTACAGGGTTTGCCTGGGACTGGAGTGCGGGAGCAGGTTATTACATAGAAGATTCTTATTTGGTGGGCATGAATTCTTATGATGTTGGCGCCGAGTTAGATTTAAGCCTTGCGGTTTCTTACGATAATTTTTACCTTGATTTTGATCATAATCAACTCAGCGGTGGACTTGTTTTAGGCTATAGCTTAATTAACAAATACGATTGGGGCCTTGATTTATTAGGCACTAATTCCCAAGCCGGGTTTGACGAACAAGGCTTAGGTATTTATAACGATGGCATTATTGAGCCACTGCGCGGTATCAAAAAACGTAACTATGATTTTGATACCGGCCTTCGATTAACACGTCGATTTGAAAACTCACAAATTTCCCTTGAATACTTACATGACATATCTGGTGCTCATAATGGCTGGGTGGCAAACGTATTTTTTAGTCATATTCAGCCTTGGCGTAATTGGGAGTTTCGCTCTGGTATTGGCCTAAGTGCCTACTCTGCAGATTTTACAAACTATTATTTTGGTATTGATAGCGATGAAGCAAACGCAACTCGCCCTATTTATCAAACCAATGCCAGTACCAGTATTATGTTTGAATTTCATGCTGAATATCCCATTAACCAAGATTGGGTCTTTTTAGCAGGCTGGTTAACTACTTGGTTTTCAAAAGAAATTGATGACAGCCCAATTATTTCCCAAGGATATCAACACAAAGCCAAGGTAGGCGTGCGTTATGTACTTTAGATTTTTTTACTGTTTATTGTTTAGTTATTCAGGCTCTTTGCTGGCAGCCCCAGTGCAAATACCCGCTCAATTGAGTGCAGTACCTGATACCTGTGTGGCCTTACGTGAAGGACGTCACTGTTACGCCGATGTTGTTTTGTCATGGCAGCAAGTAGAAGTGGGGAATTATTGTCTACGCGATGCTACCTCAAAGTACATTATGCAGTGCTGGCTTAAACAGCGACAAGGTTCGTTTAATTATGCCTTTGACTCAACGCAAAGTATTTCGTTTGAACTATTTGACAGTAATACATCACAAGTCATTGCCGTCACAGAAGTAAAATTACAATGGGTGTATCAAAATAGGCAAAAAAAGCGGCGTTGGCGGTTATTTTAGTCACACACTATAAACATTATGATAGCTAAACATCATTTAGGTATGCGAAGAAAGCTTATGGATAATTACGGTACTATTTTACTGGTTGAAGATGATATTTCTCTTGCACAGTGGGTCACTGAGTATTTAACAGAGCAAGGCTATGTTGTACATGTATGTCATCGAGGTGATGAGGTAATAAGCCAAGTAAAACGTTTAAACCCACAACTTATTTTACTCGACATTATGCTGCCAGGGCTTGATGGTATTAGTGTATGTCGTGAGCTACGTAGCTTTTATCATGCCCCAATTATAATGCTTACTGCCCGCGATGAAGAAATGGATGAAGTCATTGGGCTAGAAGTCGGTGCTACCGATTATATAATAAAACCAGTACGCCCTCGCGCATTGCTTGCACGCATTAAATCTGCCTTGCGCTACAGTAGCGACACGCCTAAAACCGATGATCAAGCAAATATGATCAATATCGGTCAATTAAGTATTAATACCGAGTCACGCAACGTTACCCTTAACCAACAGGATGTGAACATTTCAAGTGCAGAGTATTTATTACTGCATTACTTAGCCAGTAATGCTGGACAAGTTGTTTCCCGCGATGCGGTGTTTAAAGCAACCAAAGGCAGGGAATATGATGGCTTAGATAGAAGCGTTGATGTGCTTATTTCTGCCTTGCGTAAAAAGTTTAATGATGACCCACAAAAACCAGAAAAAATTAAAACCATTTGGGGACGTGGTTATTTGTTTGTGACTACAGCGTGGTAAGTTTTAATGCCTGAGTGCTTAAAATAATTAGCGCGATAGTAATAAAAGTCACTTCAGTACACCCAGCCTATTATGGAATAGCATCAATGAAAAAGTTTTATATTTCACTACTAGGCAGTGCGCTGCTTTCAATTATTGTTTTAGGTTGGCTTATTGATGCATTTAGCCAACAAGCGCATGCGCCTTTGGATGAGTTTAGCGTTCAAAGCCAGATTATTGTCGGGTTAAGTAAACAGCTCACGGCGCTTAAACCCGATGCTCGCCCGCAACAAGTAACAAAGCTCGCCGCTGACTTTGACCTTATACTTAACTACAAATTAAATCAGTCGCTGGCACTGCCCTTAGCGCTATTAGATAAAATGCAAACCCAAGGCGGATTAATACTCGAAGACGAGCAAGGCTTTTATATGCTCTACACAAATGATGAGTTAAGTCCTTATCATTTAACCATGCGTTTAGATAAACCCTATGAGGCCACACAACGAAACGATATTATTTTAACGCTATTATTTTACACTGGCTTATGTGTTTTTATGGGTTTTATTATTACCCCTTTAGCAAAGCGCCTTACGGTGTTAAACGAAGCAGCAAAGCAATTTGCATCTGGTAATGTTAAAGCGCGTATTACCCCCTCTCGATTTACCTATATAAAAGATGTGGAACTGACCTTTAACCGTATGGCGAGTCAAATTGAAAAGCTAGTTGCTGAAAACAAGCTAATGGCCTCCAGCTTATCGCATGATATTAGAACTCCAATTGCTTGCTTACGCTTTGGTGTCGACGCCGCTCTTGATAGTCATGACGAGAGTAAAATAAAGCATTATTTAACTCGCATGGAAACCGACTTAGACCATATGGAGTCAATGCTAAAAAGCTATTTAACGTTTGCTACTTTAGAGCAAAATGCGAATAAGCTTACTTACTCATCAGCAAACCTTAAACAATACCTAAGTGATATTGTATTGCAACTTGAGCCTAGAATAACCTCTCGCTCGCTTAATATTTCTTTAGAATGTGATGATCATACCGTTTATGCTGACTTACATTGGCTGGCAAGAGCAATCACCAACTTAATTAATAATGCCTGCGACTTTGCAAATCACAGCATTCAAGTAACCGCTTCAGTACAAGAACGTTTTCTGGTGGTGAACATCGCCGACGACGGTCCAGGCATTGCTCAAGAAAATAATCATAAAGTATTTAGCCCATTTTTTCGTGAACGCAGCCACCGTAATCGCAGTGATAATAGTTATGGCTTGGGGTTAGCAATCGTCGCCAAAGTTGCCGATTGGCATCATGGCACCGTAAAAGTGAGTAAAAGTGAACGACTCTCAGGCGCCTGTTTCACATTAACCATCGCTCAGTTTGAACATTAATCAACAATGCAAAGATGCTCAATACAGCTGATAAACGAAATATAATTAAAAAATTGTGCTATTTATAATCAAAATACGCACGTGTTATTTATACAGCTAAATAAAACGCAATAATTGTGCAACAGAGACAAATAAGCACTTTTTATTTAATTACAATTCCAGTAGATTGTCACGGCGTCGAAAAAATAGAGAAGCAGAATAATATGAGTGCAGTAAGAGGTGAGTTTAGCTCCCGCTTTGGTTTTATAATGGCTGCGGCAGGATCAGCTGTTGGCTTGGGTAATATTTGGGGTTTTCCGACTCAAACAGCAAGTAATGGGGGCGCTGCATTTTTAGTCGCGTATTTAGTACTGGCTTTCTTTTTAGCCTACCCCGCTTTAATGGCAGAACTGATGATAGGTCGCCATGGGCAAGCTAATGCGGTTTCTTCATTAACTAAATTAACCACGCGACCATGGCAAAAGCAATTTGCCTTTGCTGTCGGTTTTGGTGGTATTTTATGTGCTGGATTTATTTTAAGTTTTTATGCCATTGTTGCCGGTTGGATGTTAAGTGCCACTTTAGAACCGGTAACCACATTGGTCGGCGCTGATGCCGTCTCTTTATGGTTAAGTGAGCAATCGCTTACTCGTAATATTCTTTTCACTGTTTTATTTATTATTTTAACTGTTGCTATTATCAGCCGCGGTGTAGAAAACGGCATCGAAAAATGGTCTAAACGCTTAATGCCCGCTCTGCTCGGTATTTTGTTTGCCCTCATTGCCTACGTGATGACTCAAGAAGGCGCTGTTGAGGGGTTAAAAGCTTACTTAGTCCCTGACTTTTCTTCTATTTTTGACCCTACATTGTTAGTGAGTGCCTTAGGCCAAGCTTTCTTTTCATTGTCACTGGGCACCAGTGTGATGATTATATATGGCTCATATATCAGTAAAAAAGAAAACCTTGTTTCCCTTGGCGCGTATGTAACCTTAATTGATGTGTTTATAGCGTTTGTAGCGGGTTTATTGATCATCCCTGCTATGTATGTGGCACAAGCGCAAGGTGTTGAAATATTCTCTGCAACTACAGGTAAACTTCTCTCTGAAGATACTCTCGTATTTCAGGTATTGCCTGCCTTATTTGATGGCATGGGTGGTGTAGGTTTATTTGTTGGCTTTGCTTTTTTTGCATTGATGAGTATTGCCGCACTAACTTCATCTATTTCCATGCTAGAAGCGCCAGTGTCGTACACGGTAGAGCGCTTTGCGATGAAACGTGTTCAAGCAACGTGGTTAATAGGCGCTTTAATTGCCATAGTGAGCATTACCATAGTGTGTAACCTAGGCACTTTATTTGGCTTAGTGATCACCCTAACAACCAAAGTTGCACAACCTTTATTAGGGCTTATGTGCTGTATATTTGTAGGTTGGATCTGGTACAGATCGTCACTACTAAAAGCGATTCAACAAGGTAACCCTGAGGTGCATAATACGTTATTTTGGAAGATATGGCCTTGGTATACTAAGTTTGTATGCCCTATTGCCATTAGCTTAGTATTTTTACATTCCCTACTAAGCTAGTTAAAAGATGCATAAAAAAGGCCCACATCAGTGGGCCTTTTTAGTGGAGCAATATTACTGCTTTAAAATCATATCCTGATGGGGTATGCCATCTTCTATATATTCATCACCAACACATTCAAAACCGAATGAGCGATAAAAATTCAGTAGGTAGGTTTGTGCGCCAATATAAATATCGCGAGTCGGCCATTGCGCCTTACAGCATGCTATTGCTTCATTGACTAACTGTTTGCCTAATCTAGAACTTCGCTGTGATTGAGCAACCAATACACGCCCTATCGCACTGTACTGAGCATCTTTTTCATAACAACGGGCATAGGCATTCACCGATAGCCCATCAAGTAAATAGACATGACGTGTAGAGTCTGCGATATCGTGATCATCAAGTTCGGGGTAAGGACATGCTTGTTCCACAACGAATACGTCGACACGTACACGCATGATTGAAAACAGGGTTTGGGAGTCGAGCGCAGAGAATGGCTCACATTTAAACGCCATTTAAACACCTTTTTTATTACAGGGGCTGCTTAAAGCCCCTATCACTTTGTTAAGCAAATAACCGTTCTAGCTGATCACATAACTGCGATAAATTAACATGGTCATGCTCTATGGTTAAATCAACATAGCCATCACTTCTAAACGCTCTGTCTAATTCAATCAATACATGGGTTTTATGCGCTTCAGGAATAAATGACAACTCAATTTCTTTTATACCAAACAAACTGCGGCTATTAGGCTGATACTCAAGCTCTTGATAACATCCCGATACAGATTGAAAAGTAGGGGCACGTAAATGGCCTTGTTCTACATCGGCTTTAACTAAACTAAAACCAAGCTTTTCCATCGCTTGCATGCATGTTTTAACCGCTTCATTAGGATAAATGTGTAAATGGTCTTTATCTGTTGGATCAAGCGCAAGGTCAATATCAAGGCCTGTTTCTAACCATACATAAGATTGATTATAACCTGCATTAATTTCAGTTATAGGCGTTTCTGAGTGTAAACGGGCTTCAAACGGAATAGTTCTTACTTCACCGGGCTCAATAATACCAATATCGGTAATGCGCCACTGGTCAATAACATGATTAGTGAAATAATCACCGTCTTCACTCGCCACTTTGACACGGGTAACTAACATTAAGTCTAAACCGGTAATTTCTTGGCTCACATCACCTGCAGTAATTACAATTTGCGCGTTAAATAATTGCCCCGGCTGAAGATGCTCGGTCTCTAAAATAGTATCTACTTTGGCGGCACCAATGCCTACCGATGCTAAAATCTTTTTAAACATATTTTCTCCTTAAGCTAAGCAACTCTAATGTTTGCTTACGCTTAAACTCCTTCGTTATGGCATCTTAACCACATTTAAAAGCTCTTGTCAGCGAAAAACTGCTATTTACATGCTGTTTACCATAAAACTAGCCATATATGTGCATTTTTTATACATTGAAGCTACTTTACCTCTGCATAAACTGACAGTAGCAATCATTTGATAAATACTCACTATCACGTAACTAACTGCGTTAAATAAGTAGATTAATTGTCAATAAGCATTGTTTTTCGCTACACTACAGTGCCTAAAAAAGTGGTATTAATAACTATGGAACTAATTTATTTTGCTACCGCCTTCGTCTGCGGTTTTGGTATATACCAGCTAAAATTGCCGCCACTTATCGGCTTTCTTATGGCTGGATTTATTCTTAATTTAGCGGGTTATAAAAGCACGGAATTGCTGGAAACAATTGCATCTTTAGGGGTTACACTGCTACTTTTTAGTATTGGCCTCAAGCTTAAAATTTCAAATTTAATAAAACCTCAAGTCTGGGCTCCGGCCACCTTACATATTATTCTAAGCAGCGCTTTATTTAGTGGCTTTATGCTACTACTGGGTGTTTTTGCACTGCCATTATTCGTCGATTTAAGTTGGCAAAGTGCGCTGTTAGTTGGTTTTGCTCTGAGCTTTTCAAGCACCGTATTTGCGGTAAAAGTCCTTGAAGAGCGCGGTGAAATGGCAAGCCTGCACGGTAAAATAGCCATTGGTATTTTAGTTATGCAGGATATATTTGCGGTTATATTTTTAGCGGTCAGTACCGGTAAGTTGCCGAATATTTGGGCCTTAGGGTTAATTATTGCCTTACCTTTATTTCGCCCTGTTATGTACTGGGTGTTAAACCGCTCTAAACATGGTGAGTTACTGCCGCTATTTGGGTTTTTCTTTGCCTTAGTAGCAGGTTATAACGCCTTTGAATTTGCAGGTCTCAAAGGTGATTTAGGTGCTTTGATTGTAGGTATGATGTTCGCACCACACAAAAAAGCCGGTGAATTGTCTAAGTCATTGCTTAGCCTAAAAGATATATTGCTAGTTGGCTTTTTCCTAAGCATTGGTTTAAGTGCAGAGCTTACTGCCCACTCCTTAGTCGTCGCTTTAGTGCTGGTATTAATTATTCCAATTAAAACCCTGCTTTATTACATACTAACCAACCTATTTAAACTTCGTGCGCGTACCTCTTTGTTAACAGCATTTAGCCTAGCTAACTTTAGCGAATTTGGTTTGATTGTGTGTGCAGTTGCCGCATCTACCGGCATGGTTACCTCTGAGTGGCTTGCTGTTATTGCGATTGCGGTGTCGATCACCTTTGTAATTGCTTCTCCTTTAAATAAACGCTCTAACGAGCTATACGTTAAAATTGAACGCTTTTTATTAAAGTTTGAAAGCAAAACCCGCTTAGCTGAAGAGCTCCCAGTAAACTTAAATGACACAAAAATTGTTATTTTTGGCATGGGTAGAATTGGCACAGGTGCCTATGAAACAATAAACGCAACTCATCCGGATGTTGTTGCAGGTATTGATATTAAGCCTGAGGTAGTTGATAAGCATGTAAAGCGAGGTCGCCGAGTATTAATTGCCGATGCCACCGATCCTGATTTTTGGCAACGTGTTAACCACTCCCACGTTGAAATGGTAATGCTAGCTATGCCTAAGCACATGCAAAATATTTTTGCCTTAGAGCAATTACAAGCATCGGGTTATAAAGGACAAGTAACGGCGATTGCCAACTACCCCGATCAGCAAAAAGAATTAGAAGAAATGGGAATAGACTCTACTTACAACTTTTACTTAGAAGCAGGTAGCGGTTTTGCAGAGCATGTAAAGCAAACCCTGTTTCCTTAATAGGGTTTAGATGCAAATGGATTGCATTTACATTCCTTTACATCTGCGTATTTTATTGGTTTAAAAATAAGGTAAAATGTCTGTGTTGGTTTAGTAAAGCTAATACCTAAGTGTGTATTTAAATAAAAATATACACAACTGGACCCCTTGCTTTTAATTAACCAATAAGATTCTCAAATTAGAGGGCCTACTCCCTCTATCAATAGGCTGTTACTTGCCCGTTACAGCCTATTTTATTTCTTTATTATCCCTTACACTTAACACCTCTACTCATAAAAGATGTCAATAATGGATCCTCAACAACTTAAAGTCGCCATTAATACCATTATGCCGTTTGGTAAATATGCGGGACGCCCCTTACTTTTGCTGCCTGAGCCTTATTTAGTGTGGTTTAAACAGCAAGGCTTTCCTGATAGCAAGCTCGGCTCTCAACTTGCAATGATGTACGAAGTGAAGCTTAATGGTTTAGAGCAAATGTTGATGCCATTATTAGAAAAAAATAGTAAATAAAATAGAACTTTTCTATAAGTGGCCTGTCTATCTATTTGCTACTTGTTGATTTTTTGGTTTTAAACCGCAAAAAAGCGCCTTTACGGCGCTTTTTTATTGTGTGGGATTTAGTTGTCGAGGGTGATAATAAACTTAACCCCACCCAATGATGAGTCTTCAATTGCGCACTGACCTTTATGCCATGACACAATTTTACTTACTATCGCCAGCCCTAGCCCAAACCCTCCGGTTTTTTTATCACGACTTTTATCTAAGCGCGTAAACGGCTTAAATACTTTTTCGCGCTCAGAGAAGGCAATACCAGGGCCATCATCTTCAACCACTAGCAGTAACTTTTCATCGGCAGTACTTAAACTAATATGTACACTTTTCGAGGCATGTTTAAGTGCATTACTGATTAAGTTTTGCAGCACCCGCGACATAAAATGACTATCGCATAAGTAAATAAATTGAGTGGGGAGCGTTGTTGTTAGTTTAATACGGGTATCAAAGTTTACTTTTTCAATATTAGTTTTAATTAATGCAACGATATCGCAAGGGGCTAATTGTAGACTGGGTTGCTGTGTATCTAAACGGGCGTATTCCAACATTTCAGATACCAAGGACTCCAGTTCATGAATATCCATTTGCATGTCAGATAAATACTGCTGTGCTTTGGTATCGTGAGTTTTATCCTCGAGTATTGCAATAGCAAACTTCAACCGCGCTAATGGCGTTCTAAATTCATGAGATACAGAAGAGGTGAGCTCTTGCTGAGCACTCAGTAAAAACTCAATACGTTGCTGCATTACTTGCAATGTATCGGTGATGGGTAAGAAGAATGACTTTGAGCCATCGCTTAATTGAAAATCTTGCGAGCCACCCACTGCCTCGCATGCATGACTCAGCTTTGCAAAGTCTCGCCACAACAAAAAGCTCCACAAACCTATTGGTAAACTTATAATAAACAACACCAGTAAATACGGTAACACAGTCCCTGAGCTGCTGTGTTTAACACCTACAGGGCCTACTTGTAGCAATTGTGAATTATTTAGCGTTACATACCAAACGATACGCTGCTGTTTATCATATAAATAAAGGTAATGGTTTTGAAATAGTTGTGCTTGCTGTTCTGGTGGGAGCACCAGATCTTGCTGGGCAATGACTTGGCTATCAAAATTATGTTTAAGCTGCTCAAGCCCATCTGGGGTTTGTGAAAGCAGCCATAAAGACTGCCCGAATTCGTCATCTAACAATACACTTTGCTGAGATTCATCATAGGGCCAAAACTGCTCTATAACGCCACTAACAATAAACAAAGAGGCAATAATATACACGTAAAGGCTTATAAATAGCTTTCCCATTAACCTAGCCTAACACCTTGCATTTATTACATATCCCACGCATCTGATACAAATAGATAGCCTTGCCCCCATACCGTTTTAATTCGATAGGGTTTATCACTGTTATCACCGAGCTTTTTACGAATGCGTGATACACGAACATCCACCGTGCGGTCTAACCCGTCGTACTCACGCCCTATCATATGTTGATGGACATGCTCTCGACTGAGCACTTCACCAGCATTTGAAGCCAATAACCACAGCAATTCAAATTCATGAGAAGTCAGGACAATTTCAACACCGCTTAGCTTTACAATGCGGCTGGTTTTATCTATTGATAAATCACCAAATTGAAGTTCTTCAATCGCTTTAACACTTGGCTGTCCACGGCGAAGCAATGCACTAATTCGAGCAAGAAGTACACGCGGCTCTGCTGGTTTTATAACGTAGTCGTCAGCCCCGAGTTCTAAGCCTATGACTTGATCGAAGTCTTCACCCTTTGCTGTCAGCATTAAGATAGGGAGAGTGTATTTGTCACGTACTTGTCGACATACGCTAAAGCCATCTTTTCCTGGCAACATTACATCTAAAATGATCAAGTCGACGTGGTTTTCACTAAGATAAGGGAACACTTCGTCACCGCGTTCTAAAACGTCAACTTCTAAGCCATTATGCTCAAGATAGTCTTTGGTTAATTGTTGCAACCCTAAATCATCTTCAACAAGTAATATCTTTGGCATTTACTGCTCCTAAATTAAAAAAAGCTCCAAGGTGAGCGTAGCCGATGTTTTTTCTTAGCGTATGCGGTTTGCACTTCTATTTGCACACTCGCTAACGATACACCTGTATGGGGATTAATCAGGGAGTATATGGTCTCCACCTGAACACGCGCTTTATAACTAAGTTGGCCTTTTTTGACACCTTGCCAGCATTGTAATTGTGTATCTTGTTGGTATAAACATACATCGCTAGCGGCTGACAGTTGCCACTTAAATTTTAACTCAAGATCACAAAATTCTTGTTGTTCGGAAACCACACAGACTTTGGGTGATACGTTAAGTGAAGAGGCTTTTGCAACGCTAGCGTTGCTAAAAAATGAAGCTGCAAGCACAACCAACATAAAACACTTCATATTAAAATGTATGTTCGAATCCTATAAAGGCGGTCATTGAATAGTCATGTTCAAAAAGCGGGCTGCTATCCATTGCTGAATAATCATAATAGGCTAAATGAAAACGAAGCGCGTTGACTCCATCTACAGGCCAACGGGCGTCGATTTTAGCATAAGGTTGCCAACTACTACCAACTTCTATTTCACCGTAAATAGATTCAGCGCTATTTAAACCATAAAAATAGTTATTTAGTTGGGCTGATTTGTAATTAACGCCTAACGTCGACTTTAACGTTAATTGCTTAAACTCATGGTGATATTGCCATTGCAACGATCCCCTATAGCCATTATAAACGCTGTTTACATCATGCAATAATTGCGCAGAAAATACTTGCTGCTGCTTTACAAAAAAATAGCTGATACCGGCATCAAGTGCGACTCGTCTTTTTTGTATATTATTTATATTTACTTGACGAGGTGAGTCAGTGTGTAGCGATTCTAATATCTCGTTCTCAGCGGTTGTTTTAAAGGCGAAAATATTTTGTGGATGCCAATCAATAAAAAAGCGTGACTCAGGGTTAATTTCTGACACAAAACTAACGTTATGTTGTTTGCTTTGTAAAAAAGAATAACCAAGGCGGCCATTATCAAAAAACCAATTTTGACCATAATAGGCCACTTGCGGAATAACAACTAAGGGGATGTTATCTGCACCATACAGAGGATTTGTGATCACCCCAACACCAACACTCACACTAAGGTTAAGCTCATCAGTGGATATATGTTGCTGCTTCTGAGCAATCGCATTAGTGCTTAATAGCACTAATAACAGGCATGTGTTTATTCTCAGATGGAACCGCATGAAGTTAATCGCTAGCTTATAAAGTGGCTTTGACCCTATAGTAGCAAGTAGTATGAACACAAGCTCTAGAGGGTTACAATCATTAACAAATTTGATACAAACAGAACACGTTTACATATCGGCCGCTATTTCGACCCGATTACGACCATGGGTTTTAGCTAAATAAAGTGCTCTGTCTGCCTTTTCAACTAATAAACAGCTTTTACTAAAGGGTTCCATTAAAGCAATGCCGAAACTGGCTGAAATATTACGTTTATTATTACTGTCTTCTTTTTTACGAATCGTCAATTTGGCAATGCTCAAACGAAGCTGATTACAAAATGCCATCGCATCATTAATGCTTTCAAAGTAGCCCGTAATACAAAATTCTTCACCACCAAAACGATAAGCTCTGTATTGCTCTTGTACACTATTTTGCACTTTTTGAGCTACTAGCTTGAGTACCTCATCGCCTTTTTGATGGCCAAAATCGTCATTAAAACGTTTAAAATGATCAATATCGAACATAATCAACACCGCTAATTTACCGTGTTCATTTTGTGAAGAGGCGTTCAAACAAAACTCAACAATGTCTGTGTCAAACTTACCGCGATTAAATAATCCGGTTAAGGAATCTTTATCAACCGCTTCTTGGGTCACGCTAAGCGCTTCTTTTAAATCTTTAATTTCGTTGTACGCTTGCGCTAATTTGGTTTGGAATCCACGGGCGTAATCTTGCATCGCAATTGATTCGTCAGTTAGGCGCTCAACGCAAGAAAGGATCTCATTAAATGAGTTAATACTAGAGAGTGTTTTTAATTCATTTTGTGAATCAACTAACGAGGTAGTAAAGCTTTTCGAATATTGAATGGAGTCACTAAGATCAAACTGCATTTGCTCTACGGTGCCATGAAACCTTTCAGACATTTGTTGAAAAAATGCAAGCTCTTCGTCATTAATATGCTTATTAAAAATTTCTTGGGCGGTTTGAGCTGAACACGTATTGTGCAAAGAGATGACTTTATCAAGCTCTGTGTTTAGTTGTGGGTTGTCGCCCTGTACATAACAGTACCAAATAGTATAATTTATTGGCGTTACAGGCATTTTGTATTTAACCATCAACGGAATGGCTTTTTTTAAACACTGGGCAGAATGAGCAAGTGAAACCGTATTATCCATAATTAAAACTCTTAGACATCACAACAAAGATGTTAATAAACACATAAATATTAGCGGTTTATATTAACAGTTTTTTATCATCCAACAAGCCTATATTATGTTTTCTCCCATATTTTGTGCAATATTCCAAAGCGCACTAATAGCAGGGTCGTTTAGTTCTTTATGTAATACAGCCAAACCAATTTTAAACCCTTGTGGTGGCTCGCCTTTATACTCTAAAACCTGAACCTTATCGTTAAGCGGACTATTATCGAGTACAATTTTTGGGATCATGGCCACGCCTAACCCTAAACTCACCATAGATACCATAGCTTCATGCCCTGCCACTTGCGCGTAAATTTTTCCTTGTACATTATTTTTTCGCCACCACTGCTCCAACCTTTGTCTTGAAAATCCTTGTTCAGCAACAATAAATTCAAGCTCAGACCAATCAATAGTTTCGCTACTAGTGGCTAATTTTTCTGTGATCGGACATTGAATAGTGGGTGCAATTAATACCAATGGCGAGTAGCCAATATCTACAAATGCAATTTGTGCAGGTAATTTACTGGGTCTGGCTGCAATGGCCATAGATTCATGTCCATCTAACACTCGGTTAATAGCCAAGGCGGGATCGCCCGTATTTAAGGTAATTTCAATATGCTGATGCTGAGCTCTAAGTTGCTCTAAAATATGATGCAAAAAACTGTAAGACGCGGTAACGGAGCAATAAAGGCTCACATTGCCATAAATATGTTGTTGCGGTTCGTTTAAATTAGCTTTAAACCGCTGCCAATGACTAAGTGTTGCACTGGCATACTCCTTAAATGCAACGCCTTCGCGGGTAAGCTTTACACTGCGATTATCACGCTGGAATAACATCACCCCTACTTCATCTTCTAACTGCTTAATATTACGACTTAAAGTGGGCGCACTTATGTGGCATAACTCACTGGCACGAGAGAAATGAAGCGTTTTTGCCAACGCCAAAAAGTAATTTAAATGCTTATGATCCATAATAACACCGGTATTTCATATTATGAAATACTTTAATTCAAATATATCATTTTACGCAAGAAAAGATTTTCCATATTGTTATTCCAAGCAAAGCAAAAGCAATGCATCTAACAAACTGAATTAATAGGAAACTTATCATGGCAAATTATTTTAATAGCTTACCTTTACGCGAACAATTAGCGCAATTGGCACAATGTGAATTTATGGGCGCAGACGAATTTAACGACGGTGTTGCTGCACTTAAAGGTAAAAAATTGGTAATTGTAGGCTGTGGCGCACAGGGCTTAAATCAAGGCTTAAACTTACGTGATTCTGGTTTAGATGTAGCCTATACACTACGTGATTCAGCCATTTCTGAGCGTCGTCAGTCATTCTTAAATGCATCTGACAATGGTTTTAAAGTGGGTACATATGAAGAGTTAATCCCAACAGCCGATGTAGTACTTAACTTAACACCTGATAAACAACATACTGCAGTTGTTAATGCCATCATGCCATTAATGAAACACGGCTCAACCCTTGCCTATTCACATGGCTTTAATATTGTTGAAGAAGGCATGCAAGTTCGTGAAGACATTACCGTTATTATGGTTGCACCAAAATGCCCGGGGTCAGAAGTACGTGAAGAGTATAAACGCGGCTTTGGTGTACCTACATTAATTGCGGTTCACCCAGAGAATGATCCTCAGGGCCATGGCTTGGCACAAGCAAAAGCCTATGCAGCAGGTACGGGTGGTCATCGCGCGGGGGTGCTTAAATCATCATTTATCGCTGAAGTGAAATCTGATCTGATGGGCGAGCAAACCATTTTATGTGGCATGCTACAAACTGGCTCTATTTTATGTTTTGACAAAATGATTGAAAAAGGAATTGATGCCGGTTACGCCTCAAAGCTTATTCAATATGGCTGGGAAGTGATCACAGAAGCACTTAAATATGGCGGTGTGACAAACATGCTTGACCGCTTATCAAACCCTGCAAAGGTTAAAGCGTTTGAGCTAAGTGAAGAGCTTAAAGTGATTATGCGTCCTCTTTATAACAAACACCAAGATGACATTATCGATGGCACATTTTCACGTGTAATGATGGAAGACTGGGCAAATGATGACGCTAACTTACTAAAATGGCGTGCTGAAACTGCAGAAACTCATTTTGAAAAAACCCCTGCAGGTGATGTAGAAATTGCTGAGCAAGAATTTTTTGACCACGGTATTTTAATGGTGGCAATGGTAAAAGCGGGTGTAGAACTGGCATTTGAAACCATGACAGCGGCCGGTATTATTGCAGAATCTGCCTATTATGAGTCACTGCATGAAACGCCGCTGATAGCCAATACTATTGCACGCAAAAAGTTATTTGAAATGAACCGCACTATTTCAGATACCGCTGAGTACGGCTGCTATTTATATAACCATGCCTGTTTGCCGCTTCTACAAGAATTTATGCAAGGTATTGATACTGATGTTATTGGTAAAGGCTTAAATGAGCAAAGTAATCAAGTTGATAATCAAACTTTAATTCAAATAAATACGGCTCTACGTGAGCACCCTGTTGAGAAAGTAGGCGCAAAATTACGCGGCTACATGTCTGCAATGAAAAAAATAGTTTAACCCAAGGGTCCTAGAACTTTCACTTGTTAGAAACCAAGCCCACTTGCATTTTGCTGTGGGCTTTTTTAAGTGCAAATTAATCATCAATAGCTGAAAATAAATAATGTGCTAAAATAATTCCCCTCATTGCCTCAGTTGTAAATATAAGCACTATCATGACGATACAAAATCTCTCTATTACTCAAAAAATAACAGCCCTTGGAAGCATTATTGCTATTTGTGTTGCTGTATTAATTGGTTTGACGTCTTTGCATAACTCAAAGAATATTATTGAGCAACGCATGATCGAATCTGAACTGCCAAGTAAATTGCAAACAATCAGTAATCATATTGGTGGCGAGATCAATGAACTTCTTGGTGCAGCACAGCAGCTTTCGGCAAATACCTTTATTTTAGATTGGGCAAATGCTGGCAACAACAACGACACGCTATTACTTAAAGAGCTCAATCGTTTGGTTGACCAATACGATCTTGCCACGGCTTCGTGGGCGAATAAAAACACGGCACAATATTGGAATCAAGATGGCTTTTTACGTGTTTTAAAAAATGATGCCGCAGATGGCTGGTTTTTTGCTTTTACACAATCAAAGCAACCTTACTCAATTAGTATTTATCAAGAGTCTGAAAACGATGTAAAAATGTTTGTTAACCACCAACAACCTAATGGTTTAGGCTTGGCAGGCTTAGCAAAAAGCATTACAGATATGCAAAAGCTGCTACAACAATTTAAAATTGAGCAATCAGGGTTTGTGTTTATTGCCGATAAAAACGGATTAATTCAGTTACATAAAGATGCAGACAAAGTCGCTAAGGTTAATATAGATAGTATTTACAGCGCTAATATTCATAACAAATTACTTAATAAAAACGGCTTCGCTTTAGAGGAAGTAAATATCAACGGGCAAGCCACACTCATTGCAGCCACACCGATTAAAAACACTGACTTATTTGTCTTAGCTCAAGTCCCAAAAAGCGAAGTATTTTCTAGTGTAAATACCCTAGAGTGGCAAATATTCACTTTCACTATCATCACTGCGCTAATCGCAAGCGTGATCAGTTACTTATTAGCTCGGTCTTTAGCTTCACCGTTATCAACAATGGCTGAGTTATTTTCGCGTTTAGGGCGTGGCGATGCAAATTTAGCCTATCGCTTACCAATATCTCCCCAACCTGAGCTAAATAATTTAACCACCGGCTTTAATCAATTTATTGAAAAAATAGAAACCGCTATTGTGCAAGTAGCTAATGAGAGCCACGGTATTCGCCACAGCTCAGATCATGTATTTTCGCAAGCCAAGCAAAACTCTTTAGCGCTTGATAAGCAAAAAGAGCAAACTATTTCAGTTGCAGCAGCCATTAATGAAATGGGCGCTACAGTGCAAGAAATAGCGCAAAGTGCTGCCAATGCAGCTAAGTTAACCAACGATAGCCGCGATAACACCAAGCAAAGCCATCAACAAGTGTTACAAAGCCAAACGACAATCTCAGCCCTTGCCAGCGACATTGACGGCATAACCGAGCAAGTTGCTTTGCTTTCTAAAAAGACTATTGATATCGCTAGTATTGTGGATTCAATTAGAGGTATATCTGAACAAACTAACTTACTGGCTCTTAATGCAGCCATTGAGTCTGCTCGTGCTGGTGAACATGGACGAGGCTTTGCTGTAGTTGCTGATGAAGTAAGAGCGCTGGCGAATCGTACCTCACAATCGACCACTGAAATTCAATCAATGATTGAAGAACTCACTCATATTTCAGATGACGTTGTCAGCGATATCGGTCAATCAAAAGATAAAGCACAACAAAGCGTAAGCGCAATGCAAAACTCGGTTGAGTTACTTAATACCATTACTGAAACAGCCAATGAAATTAACGATATGGCGACCTTAATTGCCACCGCCACCGAACAGCAAAGTAGCGTTGTGAATGATGTAGGTCGTAGTATTGAGCAAATAAGTGAGATCAGTGATAAGTCAATGAGTGAACAAATCAATACAGAACAAGCAATTCGTGATTTAGCCACCAGCGCACAAACACTTGATGCACTCGTTGCAACGTTTAATCAGCAACGTTAAATAGAGTGTTACATTAAAAAATAACCTCTGTACAAAATAACCACTATACTTAAGTGTGTTTTTTGTACAGAGGTGTGTATGAATGCTCTCCAAGGTAAACATTATTTACTGATTGTGTGTCTGCTGGCTCTGTGTGCTTGTAGCACCACAGATAACGCCAATATAAGCGTGCCAATCCCCACTATTACTCCTCCCATGCAATTACAACAGCAGCTGGTAGAGTCTGAGCAACAAATATTTCAACTCGACGATAGCCTCAAACAGCAATTAAATGCTTACGTGCAATCGAGTAAATCAGTTGATGAAATAGCGTATAGCCTACTTAGTTTTTTACTCACAAATGGCGATAGCGCTTTATCTTATCAATCCACCACGACACAAACCGCATCTCAGAGCTATCAAAACTTAAACGCCAATTGCTTGTCACTATCAATTTTAGCATATAGTTTAGCTGAGCATTTAGGGCTTAAAGCTCGCTTTCAAAAAGTACACATTCCGGAGTATTGGTCACTAAATCAGGGATTTAATTTACTCACGGGGCACATCAACCTTGCCATAGACAATAAAACGAAACTCAAAGACAGCTCACTTGTTTATCAGCGTAATAAGCGTTTAATCATTGATTTTGATCCCAATAGCAGACAAGCCCGTTTTGCAACCTCATTGCTTTCAAAAAAAAGAGTGACCGCCATGTTTTATAATAATAAAGGGGGTGAGGCACTGGTAAATAAACACTATGATTTAGCGTTTAGCTATTTCAAAGCAGCAATCAATACGGACGCTTCATTTAGTGCTAGCTGGGGCAATTTAGGGGTACTCTTTAAACAATTAGATGATTTAAAGCAAGCGGAGCAAATGTATCGCTATGCTATTGCCTTAAATACTGATAATAATACTGCACAAGGTAACTTAGCATTATTATACACACTCACAGATAGAGTGGCCGAAGGCGAAAAGCTATTGGCTGAGCTTGACAAAAAACGCCAAGAAAATCCTTACTATCATATCTCGCTTGGTAACAGTGAGTATGTAAATGGTAATTTTAAAGGCGCAATTAGCCACTATAAAAAAGCTAACGCTATGTCACCAACCTTACATGAAAGCCACTTTGGACTGGCGCGAAGTTACTTTGAGTTAAATAATATAGCTAGGGCGGAATTTCATTTGCGTAAAGCCAGAAAAAAAGCAGACTTTACACATGACAAACAACGCTATGATAATAAACTCATCGCATTAAAATCACTTATCGTTAAGGCGAATCATTATTAAATTATTTAGTTTAACCTGCATTGTATTTTTTATAAGTTGGAGTGGACTCTCAAAGCCGATTGAGCCGCAGTTATTCACTGATTTAACAACGCTAACCAGCTCTAAATTAGCAGGCAGAAAAACGAATAGTCACTCGGCTTTACTCACCAGAGAATATTTAAAAGCACGCTTTAAAGAGCATCAACTGACGGTTATTGAACAACCTTTTACTTATCCATCAGGGCTGTTTTCTAAGGCGCAAGGCGTAAATATTGTTGCGACCAAAACAGAAAAAAATTTGCCTGTTATTGTTATTACAGCGCATTACGACCATTTAGGCCTAAAAGCCGGAAAATTACACCCTGGCGCTAACGATAATGCCTCGGGTGTTGCCGCATTACTATACTTATCGAACGCTTTAAAGGTGCAATCATCCTATGGTTTTGTGTTTGTTGCAACAGACGCTGAAGAAAACGGTTTACACGGCAGTGAGCACTTTGCCAAAACAATGCGCCAGTTCCCTGTTGCTTTAAATATTAACTTAGATATGTTGGCAATTAAAAAATCGCATAAGCGGTTATACGCGCTAACAAGTCGTTCGTTAAAAAACCAACTCACTCCACTATTTAGCCAAATAAAAAATACGAGTGTCGAATTAAAGCCCGTTTATTCATCACGAAAAATGAGTCGACTCACCAACACGAAACAAATAGACTGGCACAGAGCCAGCGACCATTATTCATTCGCTAAACAGAAAATTCCGTATGTGTACTTTTCGATGGGCGCCGATAATTATCATCACACAGCAAAAGATACGCTCGAAAATATTAATACTGCTCTTTATCAAGAAGCAGTATTGCTAATTGAGGCATTTATTAATCAGCTTTTGACAAAACCTGAGGTATTCAGTCCCCCTTTAAAAGCAGCAACGTAAGCCTCTTTTTTTGCCCGTGGAAGTTTTTTAATCGCATATTCTAATTTACTTGCGTCGCTTTTAGTCCCAACTTGTTGCTGATGAATGAGCACCAGCGGTCCTTTCCCTTTGAGGTTTTTTGCCCCTTTACCCGCTTGGTGCGTTGCTAAACGACGCGCTACATCAACTGTAATGCCGGTATACCAATGACCAAACCGTGTTTGCACAATATACAGTGACCAAACAGCCGGTTTACTTTTACTATTGCACAACTCATCGTTTAAACTTTTTTGATTATTAATGGTCAAAACCTCGCCTTAACGCGCTAAACAAAAACAATTACTCAAAAGGGTTTTACCTTGAGTGACTAATAGGTATCATGCAGATTATAAAAAATAAGGATCACAACTAACAATGCAGTCGTTAAAAACTTTTTCTCTTTGGCTTATCGTCGCTTTAACGCTTAGTTCAGCCGCAGGTTGTTCTAGCTGGGTGTACAGAATCAACATCCCTCAAGGTAACTTTTTAGAACAATCAGACGTTGATAAGCTTCGCGTTAATATGACTCGCGAGCAAGTAATTTATGTACTAGGCAGACCGATTGCCGAAGACGCCTTCGATAAAAATACTTGGCGTTACGTTTACAGCTTTAATAAAGGGCGCGCTAATGAACAATATAAATCATTAGTATTAAACTTTGAAAATGAAAAGTTGGTAACGGTCTCTGGTGACTATGAGCAACCAGAAAACTTTACAACCCCTTTAGAGCAATAAGCCATTTGGGTTTAATTGAAAAAGGTGAGCATGGCTCACCTTTTTTGTATCTAACGATCTAACGGTCGGCCACCGGTTACTTTATTTGCGCGGCCCTCTTCTTTGGCTTTTTCGGCGCGCTTTCTGCGGGCATCTTTAGGGTCGGCAATTAATGGGCGGTAAATTTCAACTCTATCGCCGTCTTTAAGCTCATGATTAAGCTTTACCGTTCTGTTCCATACACCTAAAGTTAAAGCGGTTGCATCAATCTCAGGGCACTTCTTAATAATACCTGACTGGATCACTGCTTGCTCTGCGGTGGTACCTTGGAATACCTCTATATTTAGCGTGGTTGCTTTCGTTGGCAACGCAAACACAATTTCAATATTGATCATGCACGCTCTCCATATACCGCTTTTGCACGTTGAGTAAAGGCACTCACCATATTTTTAGCCACATCATTAAAAATTTTACCAAACGCAAGTTCTATTAACTTACTAGAAAATTCAAAGTCTAGCTGTAAATGTACTTTGCACGCATGTGCATCTAATTGCTGAAAATGCCAACGACCTTGTAAGGTTTTAAAAGGCCCATCGACCAAGCGAAGCATCACTGTTTGCTCATCAATTAGCGTATTTTCAGTGGTAAACCATTTTTTTATACCGGCTTTAGATATTTCTAAACTGGCGGTCATGTTATTATCATGCTGCTTAATAATTTTTGAGTCTGAACAATTAGGTAAAAACTGCGAATAAGCTTCTACATCATTGACTAGATCAAACATCTCTTTAGTGCTGTACATAACCAGCGCACTTTTTTCTATTTGTGGCATACTCACTCCCAACTGTGTGCAGGAATTTTAGCAAGCTTTGTGCGTTTCCCCAAACTTTCATCGCGCTTAAATGAATCCTTCGCTTTTGCATGTATAATTTAAAAAAATCGATGTAAAACATCTCGTATAACGTATATTATAGGGCACTATGGCTAAGAAAAATTCATCAAAATCGACAAGTAATACCATCGCGCTAAATAAAAAAGCGCGACACGAGTATTTTTTACACGACAAGTTTGAAGCAGGTATTGAACTCCAAGGCTGGGAAGTAAAAAGTATCCGAGCAGGTAAAGTAAATATCTCTGAAACTTATATTCATCTTAAAAACGGTGAAGCGTTTTTATTAGGCAGCACAATCCAGCCTTTAAATAGTGCATCAACCCATGTTATTTGCGACCCGCTGCGTTATCGTAAATTATTGCTCAGCAGACGTGAACTTGACCGTTTGGTAGGTGCAACCGAGCGTGATGGTTATTCATTAATTGCCACAGCTATGTATTGGAAAAAATGCTGGGTAAAGCTTGAATTCCATTTAGCGAAAGGTAAGAAAATGCATGACAAACGTGAAGACGGTAAAAATAAAGATTGGTCCCGTGAAAAAGAACGCTTAATGAAACATAAAGTTTAAATGAAAAAGCCTAACATCATGTTAGGCTTTTTTTTGCTAAATTTTTAGGAAAATACAAATTATTACAAATTAAAGTCGCTCGGCGTTTTGTTTATCAATAATAACTAAATCACGTTACAGCGCCAAATAGCGAGCATCCTATCGTTTACCTTTATTGAGAAAATCAGTACATATTAGTGCAGATAACAAAATCATCTTTGTGGCCAATTGATAACAGTTAAGTTACATGGTATTAATAATTCGACTTGTAAAACAAGTAAATTATAACATATCAACAAGGACTTAAGGATGAAGCAATCAATTGCATTTACACCGAGCTTAATCATCGGTGCTACTATCGCATTGTCAGCAGGTTTTAGTACAACGACTTATGCTGCACAGCAAACTGCAGAAAAAGTAGAACGTATTCAAGTAACAGGCTCTCGTATCAAACGTTCGGACATCGAAGGCCCGTCTCCAGTACAATCCATTAATAAAGAAGACATCGAAAACATGGGTTATGACAACCTACAACAGCTTCTTGAAAGAATGCCTGTTGCAGGTAATGGTACTTTTTCAACCCGTGGTAATAACCAAGACTCAACCGCAAATGGCTCAGCTGCCGTCAGCCTTCGAGGCTTAGGCGCCGATGCTACCTTGGTACTTATTAATGGTCGTCGTGTTGCAATCAGCGCATTTGCTGAAGGGATCACCAACTCATTCGTTGATATCAACAGTATTCCTGTTTCAGCAATCGAACGTATTGATATTTTAAAAGATGGCGCCTCAGCAATCTATGGCTCTGATGCTGTAGCGGGTGTTGTAAACGTTATCTTGAAAAAAGATATTGACGGTATTGAAGTAAACTTAGGTTACGGCGGCACAGATGGCCCTAACTATGAAGAAACTACAGCTAGTATTGTTTGGGGTACTACTAGTGCAAAAAGTAGCGCATCCGTTATTATTGATTACTTTAAAAACACCTCTTTATCATCAGATGAAATGGGGCGTTTAGGTACTGCTAATCAATCTCCATATGGCGGTGAAGATTTCCGTTCATCACGTGGCTTCCCTGGCTACTTCTATGTTGATGGCGTTAAAACAATAGACCCTGCGTGTCCTGCAGAAAATGCAACATCAAGTGGCAGTTGTTTATTTGACTATGGTCCATTTGGCTATATTGCACCGGCATCAGAACGTGTAGGTGCTATTTCACAATTTGAATACCGCTTTGATAATGGCATAACGGGCTTCTTAGAAATGGCCGTTCAGCATAACAGCTCAATTGCAGCAGGTGCCCCAACGCCACTTGATGAAGATGCGGGCTTAACAGTACCAGGTAGTCACCCTAATAACCCATTCGGCCAAGATATTGAAATAGGTCGTTACAGAACCGTAGATGCGGGTGCGCGCCAATGGGATATCGAATCAGACACATTACGTTTTGTTGCTGGTTTAAAAGGTGAAATAAACGATTGGAGCTGGGAAACAGCGGTACAAAAAGGACGTAGTAAGTCATTACAAACTGGGGATCGCTCACAAGGTTGGGTACGCACCGACTTCTTACAACAAGAAATTGATGCCGGTAACTACAACCCATTTGGCGGCACTTACAACGATCCGGCCGTAATTGATAGAATTACTACGAGCTTGGTTCGTCAAGGCGAGTCTCATATGACGTCGTTCGATGCTAACATTTCAGGTGAAGCATTTAGCTTTGGTGATGATGTTGTCATGATGGCGGCCGGTATTGAATACCGCGAAGAGGACGTAACGGATACGCCAGATGATCAATTCCAACGAGGATTAATCTTTGGTACCGAGTCTGTGTCAGCTGCAGCAGAGCGTGACCAATACGCTGCCTATGTAGAGTTTTCAATTCCACTTGCTGAGAACTTAGAGCTACAACTTGCTGGTCGTTACGATGATTACAGTGACTTTGGTACCACAACCAATCCTAAAGTCGCTTTACGCTGGGCACCTACTGATGAAATCACAGTGCGTGGTTCTTGGGCACAAGGCTTTAGAGCACCGTCACTTGCACAAGTAGGTTTAGGGCCATCTCAAGAGAGCCAGTTCTTTATCGATAATTACCGTTGTGACGCAACAGGTAAAGATTGTGATGCACTAGATTACAACATTGAATTTGCTGGTAATCCTGACTTAGAGGCTGAAGAGTCTGAATCTTGGAACGTCGGCTTTATTTGGGCACCTACAACTGACTTTGGTTTGAGTATAGATGTATGGAGTATCACCCAAGACAATAAAATTGATGAGCAAGAGTTTGGTCCAATTTACAACTCAGAGTGTAATAACCAAAACAGTACCGTATGTGTTCGCTTACCTCCTTCAGGTACGGACAGTTTAGGGACTATTCAAAAGATTTTCAGTACTTTTGAAAACGTGTCATCACAAGAAGTTTCGGGCGTTGATATTTCAGCAAACTACAATCACTCACTGGATGATTTAGGCTTACTAAAATTCAATTTAGAATGGGCTTACCAAGATAAATTTGAAAAAGACGGCCGCGATTATACCGGTGAATATGGTTACCCAGAGCATCGCTGGATTTTCTCAACTAACTGGGAAATTGGTCAGTTCAACACAAACATGAACATTAGTTATGTAGGTGAGTTTGAAGATACGCCAGATATCGACTTCGATGGTAACTTAGACTTCGATAGTAATACATCGCGTACTGTTGATTCACAAGTACTGGTAGATTTACAAACATCATACCGTATTACTGAGTCAGCAAAAGTATCACTAGGTGTGAACAACTTATTTGATGAAGAGCCACCGTTTGCAATTGGTGACGGTGATTCAGATCTGTATGGTTACGCATCGGGTGTACACAACCCTCGTGGTCGTTACATTTACACTAAAGTTAGCTTTTCGTTTTAATTTAAAATAATAAAAAAACCGCCATTTTGGCGGTTTTTTTCTCAAACTAAAGGGCTAAATTATAGCTCGCCTTCGTTTTCAGATAAGAATTTAGCAACGCCTTCAGGGCTTGCGTCCATTCCTTTTTTACCTTCAGTCCAACCAGCAGGACATACTTCACCGTGCTCGCTGTGGAATGCTAGTGCATCTACCATACGGATCATTTCGTCGATGTTACGACCCAGTGGTAAGTCGTTCACTACTTGGTGACGTACGTTACCTTCTTCATCGATTAGGAAAGAACCACGAAATGCAACGCCCGCTTCTGGGTGCTCAACGTCGTATGCTTTACAGATTTCGTGTTTAACGTCTGCAACTAGTGCGTATTGAACTTTACCAATACCGCCGTCTGCTACAGCCGTGTTACGCCATGCGTTGTGTGAGAATTGTGAATCGATAGAAACACCAATTACTTCTACACCACGTTTTTGGAATTCTGCATAACGCTTATCAAAAGCAATAAGCTCAGAAGGACATACAAATGTGAAATCTAGTGGGTAGAAAAAGATTACTGCTTTTTTACCTTTGATTTTTTCGTGAAGGTTATAGCTATCTACAATCTCACCGTTACCTAGAACAGCTGCAGCGGTAAAGTCTGGTGCCTGACGGCCTACTAATACACCCATTTTATTCTCCAAATATTTTGAGTTTATTGTCAATTGCTTACGCAATACTGATTACTAATATGGGCACTAATTTTAAAATTACAATAGCAACCATATTTAATTAAACATTATTCTATGGCTATCAAAAATAAATTAACAATCGTATTTATAGATAGCACCGTTCTAAAATAGCGAACGCTTGATAAATGGACTGATTTTTGTTCATAAAAAAACCTGCTTTAAGCAGGTTCTTTTTACTAATCCATAATATCGCTAGGCATATCACCGCGAATATGTTGCCATATTTCACCGGTTTGATGACCATATTTACGCATCATGAATATTGCACCATCGTGCTCTTTATTCTCAGCAAGCTTAGTTAAGTCTTTATAAAACTGGCGTGCAAGCTCGCGAGTGCGAGGATCTGAAAAGTAATGGCAGCCAATCTTAGAATAAAAACCTTTAAAGCCATTAAGGATGAGCACATAAATGCGATTGTTACCGGCAACAGCTAATTCATGATGAACTTTATAATCATAATCTGCAAACGCTTGCGCGCTGTCTTCTAATTCATCGCTTTGTGATAAAATTTCGATAACACGCTCTGGTGCAAGCTTTATAGCTGCACGGGTATAAATTGCGCTGATATTAGTACGTGCTGAGAGTAACTGATCGGTTAGCTCTGGCATTTTATCTTCATCTAAACGTGCCAGTGTTTCAAGGATATTTAATCCTGAGGTTTCCCAAAAGTTATTAACGCGAGTAGGTTTACCATGTTGTATTGTTAACCAACCGTCCCTAGCTAATCGCTGTAATACTTCTCGTAATGTGGTTCTAGTAACACCAATTAACTCTGAGAGTTCACGCTCAGCAGGCAGAATTGAACCTGGAGGAAAATCACCATTCCAGATTGACTCTACTATGTATTCCTCAGCAAATCCTGCTGGGCTTTTCGCTTTAAAAATTCTCATTCAATTCCTACTCGAATTAATTCACATCACATCGCTACATACGATTAACTGACTGATTGTACCAGACAAGCCACAACTAACAAGTAAAGTAAGTTAAATTACCTAGGTATGTGATTAAAAAGGCAACTTTACTTGTATGATTCGCTAGTTTTACCGATAGGTTTTAAACACAATATGAATGCCAACCTATTATTCATACCAGACACTTTGACTATTATTATTTAGTTGTTTACACCCTCTATAAGCTGGACTAAGTTAATGACATTAACCAGACTATTAAACGCCTCCCTAGGGAAAAATCATGCAACAGAGTGTCCCATCTGCAATATTTATAAATTTTTTAGGTAAAGCACCTCAATGGTATAAATACACCATTATTGCATTTTTAATAATTAACCCGCTGCTGTTTCAATTAAACCCTTATTTGTCTGGCTGGGTACTGGTTATTGAGTTTATTTTTACACTGGCCATGGCGCTCAAGTGTTACCCACTGCAACCTGGTGGTCTACTTGCCATTGAGGCACTATTAATTGGTATGACATCAACCACGCAAGTTGAACATGAAATAGCACAAAACCTAGATGTGCTTTTATTACTTATTTTTATGGTTGCCGGTATTTATTTCATGAAAGATCTGCTGCTGTATATTTTTACCAAGTTAGTGGTTTCAGTAAGAAGTAAAACCGTTTTATCGCTTGCCTTTGCAATAGCTGCTGCGTTTTTATCAGCTTTTTTAGATGCCCTAACTGTAATGGCGGTTGTTATTGCGGTGGCCATGGGCTTTTATAGTATTTATCACAAGGTGGCCTCAGGAAAAGATTTTATTAGTGAGCACGATATTAACGATGATAACCAAGTAAAAGAGGTAAACCGTCAAGAGCTTGAAGAGTTTCGTGCTTTTTTACGTAATTTACTCATGCATGCCTCGATTGGGACCGCACTTGGCGGCGTGTGTACTATGGTTGGTGAACCACAAAATTTAATTATTGCAGAGCGAGCAAGTTGGCTATTTGGAGAGTTCTTTTTAAGAATGCTGCCCGTTTCTTTACCCGTGCTTTTTGCGGGCTTATTAACAACCTTTTTATTAGAAAAAACAAAAACCTTTGGCTATGGGGCAAAACTGCCAGAAACAATTCATGCTATTTTAAAAAACCATGCACAAACACTTGATAAAAAACGCACCAAACGCGATAGAGTGAACCTCACAATTCAAGCACTTATCGCTATCTGGTTAATTACTGGCTTAGCGTTACATTTAGCAACCGTGGGCTTAATTGGTTTATCGGTAATTATTTTAGCCACGTCGTCGGCCGGCATAATAGAAGAGCACCAACTCGGTAAAGCCTTTGAAGAGGCCCTCCCCTTCACTGCACTACTTTGTGTATTTTTTAGTGTGGTTGCAGTAATCATCGATCAACAACTCTTTACCCCTGTGATTACTTGGGTACTAACATTTGAAGGGCACTTACAATTGGTGATGTTTTTTATCGCTAATGGATTGCTTTCAATGGTCAGTGATAATGTATTTGTCGGCACTGTATATATAAATGAAGTTGCTGCAGCTCTAAAAGCAGGTCAAATAACTCGAGACCAATTTGATTTACTTGCAGTGGCGATAAACACCGGCACAAACTTACCCAGCGTGGCCACCCCTAATGGTCAAGCTGCTTTCTTATTCTTACTTACATCAACACTAGCTCCCGTGTTACGCCTATCTTACGGTCGAATGGTGTATATGGCTTTACCTTACACTTTTGTGCTTACCTTTGTTGGGTTAAGCGCGACTTATTTTGGCTTGAGTGAAATAACCAGTTTGTTTTATGACTGGGGGATAATACAACACCACATCCCTGTAGCGAATTCTGGGCATTAAGAGCTTCCCCGACTTTGAGGAGCTAGGAAATTTCATAGCTCCTCACTTTTTCCCTTTTACTTGCTCCGCTGTTTATCCTACGTCATAATCTAAGCCCTTATTTAAATACGGATTTGTTATGAACTGGCTTGCTAATCTAAGTACTCAACGTACACCTTGGTTATTATTCAGTGGGATTGTTTTTCTGCTTGAAGTCATCGCGCTCTTTTTTCAATACAACATGGGATTAGCACCGTGCATTATGTGTATTTACCAACGCACCGCGGTATTAGGCTTACTTTTTGCCGGTATTATTGGCGCCAGTAAACCAAACAACCTCGTAGTCCGTATTGTCGCTTATACAGTGTGGGGGGTTTCAAGTGTATGGGGGTTACTAATAGCTCGTGAGCACATTGAAATGCAAACAACCACTGACCCCTTCGCATTTAGCTGTGAGTTTGAGCCAAATTTTCCAGAGTTTATGCCATTACATCATTGGATACCGCAATTTTTTGAGGCAACCGGTGATTGCGGAAACATAGATTGGCAATTTGCAGGCTTAAGTATGCCAGCATGGATGGAAGTTATTTTTGTATTGTTTACCGCCACACTTATTGCGTTAGTGGCCAGTCGATTAATCTCTAAAAAGTCACTTTAATATGTTTACTTTTTTTTCAAGCCACGTTGACGAACTTAAACACTTAAAAGTTCGTCAAAGACAAACCGTTATTGCGATCTCGTTAAGTATGCTCTCTCCTAGTGACAGAGTGTTAATGCGTATTGTAAAGCTTATGCTGCTAAGCCCATTTTTTTTAATATTTACCCTTTTTGAAGGATGGCTACTCGTGCCCTTTTTGATTGTGGCTGGTTTAAGCTACCCGCTACTAACCGCCCCCGTAGATGTTAATTTTGCTAAAAAGCACCTTGGTGCTGCCTTAAAACAGTTTAATCAGGGCGCATAGCGCCCTTTTAAGTTAAAACGCCACCTTTCCATCAAGTTTGGCTAGCATTTTTTTACCCACCCCTTTTACTTTAGCTAGATCTTCAAGTGATGAGAAATCACCATTTGTTTCTCTATAATCGATAATTGCCTGTGCTTTTTTCTTGCCAACACCTGGTAACTTAATTAACTGTTTTAAATCAGCAGTATTAATATTAACCACGGCTGATTGCATCTGCTCTGATAGCATATCGCTTTGCGCAAAGGTGCTACCCATAGGTAATAAACATAAAGCAGCGGCTAATGAGATGATTTTAATTAATTTCATACTATTTCCTTTTGTGTTCTTACATGAACATTCGTTGATTATTTACACCCAGCACTTTTACATAACGTTGTGGTTACTAAGTACTAACGGTAACAATCACTCCTTGCGACTCCTTTACTGCAACGCGTTATAAAGTGACTTAATAAATAAAGTAGAGTTACTCTTTATTGTCAACCAAGCTGCAGATAAACTAAGGCTAAAGCTTGCAAAACCACGCGCAAGCTTGTACTGTATATAAAAACAGTAATCTAATGATTTAAATTAATCATATTGCCACGTAAGTAAGCAGGAGAAATCATGGCTGTTGTTGTTAAATATGTTGTAGAACGAAACGGAGTCGAGCGCATGACGTTTACTACTAAAAAAGAAGCTGATGCCTATGACAAAATGCTCGATATTGCCGAGTCACTAGAACTCATGCTTGAAAAAGTAGATGTGCCACTAAGTGAACAACAGGTTGAGTCGCTCGCGCTGGAGATTGCAAAAAGTAAAGACGACTTTATGGCCGTACTTAAAGGTGGTAAAGAAGTACCCACTAAAGCTAAAAAAACAAAGTCAGATAACGTTGCGGATATAAAAGATAAAGCAGCGAGTTAGTACTTTCAAAAGCTCAATAGTAATTATTAAAAAACTGAATTCGGTATTCGAATTCAGTTTTTTTATGCCTTTAAATAATAATAGCTAAAGGTCAGCTAAAGCTAATAAAAAATGCCAACCAGTTAAACTGATTGGCATTTATAAAAACCAACACTTTACGTTAGCTAATCAGTTACAATGACGATTCAACTTCATCAAACAGATCAGTAATTTCTTTTTTCGGTTCAGCTGTCACAAGGCTTCCTACCACAATAGCAATACTCGCTAAAATGAAGCCTGGGACGATTTCATAAATTACACTGCTTAAGCTCTCACCATTAATGGTAATAGGCGCATAAATCCATACAAGCACTGTTAAAGCACCAACAACCATACCGCTAATAGCCCCTTTTAAGTTCATACGTTTCCAGTAAAGGCTAAACAAGACAAGTGGACCAAATGCAGCACCAAAACCAGCCCATGCGTTACTAACTAAATCAAGTATTGAACTATTACGGTCATACGCTAGGTAAATAGCAAATAACGCAACCAGTATTACGCTAATACGCCCTACTAACACCAGCTCAGTTTGCGAGGCATCGCGGTTTAAGTAAATCTTGTAGAAGTCTTCAGTAAGCGAGCTTGAACACACCAATAATTGCGATGAAATCGTACTCATAATCGCAGCTAAAATAGCAGCCAGTAGGAAACCAGCAATTAATGGGTGGAAAATAAGTTCAGCTAATACTAAGAAAATGGTCTCTTTATCGGCAATTGGCATTTGGTTTTCAATCATAAAGGCAGCACCAAATAAACCGGTAAATACCGCACCAATCGCAGATAGTGTCATCCAAGACATTCCAATACGACGCATAGTTGGCATTTCTTTTACTGAGCGAATAGACATAAAGCGAACAATAATATGTGGCTGACCAAAGTAGCCTAAGCCCCAAGCCATCGCTGAAATAATAGCAATGGTAGAACCACCAGCAAACCAATCAAGCATATTCAATGAATGGATTTCACTGGCTTTTGGTGAACTTAACAACTGCTGGTAATTTGCATTTGCTAAAGTATCCATAAATGGCTGATCAAGCATCATATAAGTAGCGATAGGTACTGCAAGCAAGGAGATAAACATAATACAACCTTGCACGAAGTCTGTTAGGCTAACCGCTAAAAAGCCACCAAATAAGGTGTAAACAACAACCACACCTGTGGTGATGTATAAACCCATTTCGTAACTCATCTGAAATGAATTTTCAAATAACTTACCACCGGCGACAACGCCTGATGAAGTATACAAAGTAAAGAACACAATAATAACAATTGCAGAGATCACACGAAGGATATTCTTGTTATCATCAAAACGATTTGCAAAATAATCAGGGATGGTAATAGAGTCATTTGCTTTTTCAGTATAAACACGCAGTCTTGGGGCGACTAAGAAATAGTTTGCCCATGCGCCTAACACTAAGCCAATAGCAATCCAAACCTTGCTAAGCCCAAACAAGTACATTGCGCCAGGTAGGCCCATAAGTAACCAACCACTCATGTCTGATGCACCCGCTGATAAGGCAGCAACACTGGGGGCTAAATTACGACCACCTAGCATATACCCTGATATATCGCTGGTAGATTGCTTATATGCGTATAGTCCTATTCCCAGCATTACAATAAAATATAATGCCAGTGAAATAATCATTCCTGTTTCCAAATTTGCCTCCACTTAAATAAGTAATAACAGGCTTTTAATCCAAATAATGACTCTTGAAATCTTATAATTAAGACAGTATTGGAATAAAAGCTTTCTACTGAACTATAACACGGTAATTGCTAATAACTCCAACCCGCTCATTTAAGTAGATAAAAAACCATCGGTTAGCTCACTTTTGCAACAAATAAAATGAAAAACAATAAAATTAGATTAAGAAATACCAAACCAACCATAGTATTTTATTAATAATGTTCATTTTACCGATGCTATTTTGAATGTTTTCCAATATATTATTACAATGTTAATCAATTTCTACTCTTTCGGAATCTTATATGTATTTTTACGCTGCTCGGCAACCTATTTTAGATCGCAATAAAGAACTAATTGGCTATGAGCTTTTATTTCGTGATGGAGTTGATAACGTATTTCCAAATATTGACGGCGATGAAGCCACGTCTCGACTGATTGAAGGCAGTCAATTTAACTTTGGCTTAGAAGATTTAACTGATAATAAACCCGCTTATATTAACTTTACCTTAGACACCTTGTTAAAAGGCTACCCAACCCTTTTAAACAAAGATGGGGTGGTAATTGAAATACTCGAAACCGTCCAGCCAGGTAAACGCTTATTGGCAATTGTTAAAGACCTAAAAGAAAAAGGCTATACGCTAGCGCTAGATGACTATGCACATCAACCTGTATGGCGGCACTTTTATCCGTTTATCGATATTATTAAAGTCGACTTTTTAACTTGTGATATTGAAAACGTTAAAACGATCATAGAGGATTTAAAACCTTATCCACACATAAAATTACTTGCTGAAAAGGTTGAAACTTACGCGCTTTACAATCAAGCTTTTGAACTAGGTTTTGAATACTTTCAAGGCTTTTTCTTTTCAAAACCAGAAATGGTGCAAAGCAAGGCATTACCGCCATCGGGCATGGCACTGGCTGAGCTACTCTATGAAACATCCAGCGTAGAAATGGATCTTAAAAAAATCACCGATGTATTTGAGCGTGATGTTAACTTATCGTATAAGCTGCTACGCTACTCAAACTCGGCAGCATTTGCTCGCCGCTCTGAAATAAACACAATAAAACAAGCGCTTATTGTATTGGGCGCGGCTGAAATAAAAAAACTACTCTCTTTATTATTTGCCGCACAAGTCTCTGCAGACAAACCTCTGGAGCTTATTAGGTTGTCGCTAACACGCGCGCGTTTTTGTGAGCTTTTAGCAATTTCACATGGCAAACTTAGAGATACAGGAATAGCATTTTTAACCGGCATGATGTCGCTTATGGATGCCATACTAGATGAAGAGATGGACAGTGTAATGCTTAAACTACCGCTTTCAAATGAGATAAAAGCGGCACTGTTAAACAATGAAGGGCTGCTTGCTGAGTATTTAAACTTAGTAACCCTCTATGAGCAGGGTAACTGGCACGCTGCTAACGATAAAGCCCAACAGCTTAACTTAGGTGATGATGTGCCTGATGCTTACCACGAAGCACTTAATTGGGTTAGTGAACAAATGCAGATAATGATTGATAATTAAAGCGCTCATTAGTAATTAATAACTAAAAATAAAACGCCAGCATTTGCTGGCGTTTTTATTTTTATCAAAGGCTTTCTAAGAAATCTTCGTCAAAATCTTCAGGCTCTTCTTTTATTGGCGGATTGCCATCGTAGAGTTCATATAACTGACGCTGAAAGTAAATGTCTTTAACAAACAGGTATGGGTCTAATGAATCATTTAATAAACCCTCTTGAGCCATTAAAGACGCCCTTGCCTCAACCGCCTTTAACGCAAACACTAAAATTGTTTGTGGTGTTGTCAGTGCAATTTCAGGTAAAACCACATTATCAACAACATCACCGGTTAAGTTACGTGCAGTTGATGGCCCCATTGCCGGGATCATTAAATAGGCACCATCGCCTACTCCCCACACACCTAAGGTTTGGCCAAAATCTTCATCAGTTACTTCAAGCCCTAACGAACTTGCAACGTCAAATAAGCCAAACACTCCCACCGTAGAATTCACTAAAAAGCGCGCAAAATTAATTCCGGCACTGCTTGGCTTTCCTTGCAGACCCGCATTAATAATATCAACCGGTGCGGTAATATTATCGGTGAAATGCACAATACTTCGACGCACAGGCTGTGGGGTTACTGTTATATAACCCACTGCCGCAGGCCTTAAAATATAAGCATCAAGTACGTCCATATTAAAGTCATAAATAGGTCTGTTTACACTTTGTATGGGATCGCGCTCATCATATTTACTCTCAGGAACTTGAGCACAACCCGATAACGTGAGTAAACATAATAAAAGTAAGCCTTGTTTTAACATCTCAAATCCTTAAGGTATTAATGTATCAATGTTCAGTTGCACTTGGCGCACCTCTTTAGAAGCAAGCACTTGAGAATGCCCTTCAAGCTCCCCAGTGCTTGGCATAACTGAATCATCATTAGAGATACGCGCAGAAATGATAATTTCACTCGCACTCGATAAGTTTAGCCCTGCCATCATGGCATTAGCATCGCTCAGCTCAACCGTAATTGGAAAGCTATAGTCTGTTAGTTTGACCACGGCTAAAGGCATCGGTGATCCCTTAACCGCTTTAGCAAACACAAACAAAATACCGTTATTGGGCTGTTTGTCTGCAAGTTGGCTATCGATATCAACGGTAACTTGAATACTTTGAGCCGCTAACTGATCGCCACTGGTTGCCACGTTTTGCTGAGCAATTTGTAGATCGATTTCGCTAATACGTTGGTTGATCATAGCATAGCGCGTATCAGACTCATCCATACTTGCAAGTAGCACCTCAAACGCTGCCTTTGCCTGTAGCCAGTCTTTTCTCTCAAAGGCGATCAGTGCAAGTAACGAAATCGCATCAAGGTTATTTGGTTGAGCTTGCAGTACTTTAGAAAGCATACCCGCTGCACGAGTCATGTTTTCTTCACTGCCCTCAAGTAATAGCACCTGAGAGTAGCTAACAAGCGCTTGCATATTATCAGGGTTTATTTTTAATGTTTTATCGAATGACTGTTTCGCCATATCAAATTCATTTAGCATTAAAGCAACACGCCCTAACAACATCCAAGCCACTTCATCATCACCGCTTTGACTTAACTTAGTACGCAGTGCTAGGGCAAACGCTTGTAACTCATTTTTAGTTAACGGCTCGCCCTTTTGCATTACGGCGCGCTGACCATAATCGGCCAAGTTATCCATTGCATCATGCCAAGCTGCAATTTGTTGCTGGCTGCCTGTCATTGCATAGAAAATACCTGCTAATGCAATTAAAAACGCCGCCCCTGTTAAAGCAAATATACGATTGTCACCACGGCTATTTAGTGACTTCTCCGGCGATAATTCATTAAGTAAACGGCGTTTTAATTCAATAATAGCTTCGCTGTGATTTTGCGAGTCTATACGTTGATTATCTAAATCTGCCTGTAATTCAACTAAACGCTGTTCATAAATGCTGATAAGCTGTGCATTGGCGTTATGGGTGATGGTTACTATGCGCTCTTTTTTTAAAAAAGGCACAATAATAAACAGCAATGCAATGAGTGTGAGTAAAGCAAAAGACGCCCACATTAAAATCATTTAACTTTGCTCCTGATGTTTATTTTGTTTAATCAGCTTATTGAGCATCACTTCATCAGCGTCACTCCAGGTTTGTTTTACCGACGCTTTACGTTGGCGAATCACAATAAAGCCAAACCCAATTATTACAATGAGTACCGGAAGTACCCACAGTATTAACGTAGCCGGCGTTACCGGTGGATCGTAATGAACAAAATAGCCATATCGATCAATCATGTAATCAATAACTTCATCTTTGGTTTTGCCATCTTTTACCAACGCCAGTACTCGCTCGCGCAAGTCTTTTGCGACAACGGCATCAGAGTCAGCAATATTCTGGTTTTGACACTTCGGGCAACGTAATTCTTTTGTTAGCTCTTCAAAGCGAACAGCTTGCTCGTTGCTATCAAATTGATAACGGTCTTGCTGAGCAAACACAGCTACACTAACAAACAAGCTAAGGGTTAATAAAAACAATCTCATGGCTGCAGCTCCTGCATAATAGGCGCAAACTTAGCACGCCAAACTCGAGGGTTTATATCACCAGTGTGATGTAACAAAATAGTGCCATTTTTATCTACTAAAAATGTCTCTGGTGCACCGGACACCCCTAAATCTAAAGACAATGAACGTTCTAAATCTAAAATATTAAATTGATAAGGGTCGCCCGCACGTGAAAGCATATTACTCACATCATCACGCAGCGCTTGCATATCAAATGGGCCATCAAAATCGGCGTCGTAACTTTGTACATAATACAAGCCGATAATTTTAACCCCTTGCTCGCGTAGCTTAGTTAAATAGCCAAGCTCAGCTAAACACGTCGGACACCATGTGCCCCAAACGTTTAGCAAATACACGTCACCCTTTAGCTGCTCATCAGTCCAACGTTTATCGTCTTGCATTAAATCAGGTAAATTAAACGCAGGCACCGTTTGACCAATTCGCCCTGTTTGTATTTCCCGCGGGTTGGCAAACAACCCTTGGTATAAAAACACACAAATAAAGATAAAAATTAATAAAGGGGCAATTGCGATAAGTTTACGGTTCATACTGCCCCCTCTATTTCATCTTTTCGCGGTGAGGCGCGATAGCGCTTATCGAATAAAATCACAAAACCAGCGAGTGAGATCAGAATACCGCCAATCCACATCCAACGTACAAACGGCTTATGGTAAATGCGTAATGACCATGCCCCTTCACTTAGTTGCTCACCAAGCGCAAGATATAAATCACGAGTGAATCCGGCATCAATAGCGGCTTCGGTCATAAATTGCATACCAATATCGTAACGACGCTTTTCTGCATATAAACGCGTTACAGTGTCATTCCCTTTTAATACCGTCACGACACCAGCATGACCACTGTAGTTTGCACCACGAATAGTCTTCACACCTTCAAAGCGGTATTGATACTGGTTAAGCTGCACGATATCGCCTTGCTTCATCGATACATCACGCTCAACTGAATACGCCGAGGTGAGTGTAATGCCCGCTATAACAAAGGCTAAACCAACATGCCCCAGCACCATTGCCCAATAGCTTAAACCTAAACGCTTTATACCGAGTTTAAGCGAGCCATGAACCGCTGCTTTGGTATATAAATCAATAAAAGTGGCAATAAATATCCATACACCTAGCGTGGTTGCTAAAAGTGTTAATGGAGTCACTACCTCATAGCTACTAAATAACCACGCACAGGTAATGATAATACTGACTAATGCGCCTACAAATATTTTATTTTGTAAAAAGGCCCACTTATTTTGCTTCCAACGCAGGAAAGGTCCAATGCCCATTAAAATAGCAAATGGCACCAGTAAAATAGCAAACATTTTATTAAAGAAAGGTTCGCCAATTGAAATACTGCCTAGCCCCATTTCCTTGTGCACCATAGGTAATAATGTACCTAACAGTACAATTAACGTAGCAACCACTAAGAAAATATTGTTTAACCAAAGTGCCACTTCACGCGATACAAATTTATAACGCCCTTCACTTTTAACTTGTGAGACACGCAAGCCATATAACGCTAAACCGCCGCCAACAACTACGGCCAAAAAGCCAAGAATAAATAAGCCACGATCAGGGTCTGTTGCAAAGGCATGCACCGAAACAATAATTCCTGAGCGAACGATAAAGGTGCCTAGTAAACTTAATGAAAATGCCGCAATAGCCAGTAACACTGTCCATGATTTAAATACGCCACGTTTTTCAGTCACACTTAAAGAGTGCAGTAACGCGGTTGCAACTAACCATGGCATGAGTGATGCATTTTCAACAGGATCCCAGAACCACCAGCCGCCCCAGCCTAGCTCTGAATAGGCCCACCAACTACCTATGGTGATACCTAAGGTTAAAAAGCCCCATGCCGTCATTGTCCATGGGCGTGACCATTTTGCCCAGGTGTTATCAAGCTTGCCGGTTAACAACGCGGCAATAGCAAAGGCAAAAGCAACAGAAAGACCGACATACCCCATGTAAAGTAATGGAGGGTGAATGATCATCCCTGGGTCTTGTAATAATGGATTTAAATCGCGTCCCTCAACAGGGAAATAGGGCAGTAAACGTTCAAACGGACTTGAAAGTAGCAAGGTGTACATCATAAATCCGACACCTAAAAAACCAAGCACACCTAATACGCGAGCACGAAGTACCCAAGGCAGTGACTTTGAACGCAAAGCAACAACGGCGGTCCAACCGGCCTGCATTAATAACCACAGTAAAATAGCGCCTTCATGGCCACCCCATGTTGAAGTTATTTTATAATACCAAGGCAAGGTGCTACTTGAGTGATACGCTACATAAGATACGGTAAAATCATCGGTTAAGCTGGCATAAATAAGCGCAGCAAAAGACAAAGCAACAAATGCAAACTGACCAATAGCAAGTGATGGCGCAGCGCGCATCAAACGAAGGTTTCCTGTGTGTGCACCCCAAAGTGGGAAAATACACAACAGAATACTCAGTACCATGGCCAATGTTAGGGAAAAATAACCAAGTTCTGGGATCATATTAGCTCCCACTATCTAAATTGTATTTTGGTTTCTCGTGCTTAATTCCTTTTACTGCCTCGGCAACCTCGGCTGGCATATATTCTTCATCATGTTTAGCCAGTACTTCAAACGCTTCAATGACGTTAGGTTCAACTAACACACCTTGTGCGACAATTCCTTGCCCTTCACGAAATAGATCAGGCAAAATTCCTTGATAACGCACCGTGACCAATGGGCCAGTATCAATCAACTTAAAGCTTACCTGTAAGCTTTGCTCATTTCTTTGTACTGTACCAGGGACAACCATACCGCCAATGCGGAGCTTTTGTCCTATATGAGGCTTTTCTTTATTTGGGCCTTTACCATCAATTAATTCACTGGGGGTGTAAAACAAATTAATGTTTTCTTGTAAGGCGTACAACACTAAACCAATTGATCCACCAATACCAAAGAGTACGGCAATAATAACCAAAAGGCGTTTTTTACGTCTAGGGTTCACGAGGTTTGCTCCTGCTTAGAATTTTTAATTCGAGTTTCACGCGCAATTTGCTGCTCTACCGACGCTAAAATTTGTTTTTTGTCGCGTAACGAGCTAAATAAAATGCCTAATAAAATTAATGCGCATGTACCAAAAGAAAGCCATACATAAAAGCCATAGCCTCCCATTGCAATAAAATCTGAAAACGAGTCAAACTGCATAATTACCCCTTAGTTAACAACTGTCGCACCCATGGGCGGTGCTTTTCACGGTGTAAAATTTCATTTTTAAGACGAATTAAAGTCACAGTACCAACAAACGCGGCAAAGGCTAAAATATTAATCATTAACGGCCAAAACATACTTGGATCTACCGCGTCGCGGTTAAACTTAGTGATGCTTGCCCCTTGATGCAGGGTATTCCACCATTCCACCGAAAAGTGAATGATAGGCAAGTTAATAACCCCAACAATAGCTAAAATAGACGCGGCGCGACCGGCTGATTTTTTATCTTCAAAGGCATGGTACAAAGACAACACCCCTAGATATAAAAATAACAAAATGAGCTCAGAGGTCAGTCGTGCATCCCATACCCACCAAGCACCCCACATAGGTTTACCCCACGCAGCACCGGTGATTAAGGCTATTGCGGTCATGCAGGCACCTACGGGTGCTATTGCAATAACCGCAAGCTCTGCATTGCGTAATTGCCATACCAACGCAACAATGGCAGCAATCGCCATTGATGAATAGGCGCCCATAGATAAAATAGCGGAGGGCACGTGAATAAAAATAATACGGTAACTGTCTTTTTGTTGGTAATCGGCAGGAGCAAAACCTAATCCCCATACCCAACCGACAATCATACTAATAACCGTTACTACTGCAAAATATGGCAGTAGAGTATTGCATAATTGATATGCTCGCTCTGCTTTCGCATACGGATGTAACCACTTCCACATATTAACTTACACTCACTTTTAATGCTGATGATATGGCAATTGGCGCACTGATAGTCGCAACGACTAACATCGCACCAAGGATTGCAAGCTGACCACTGTAATCCAGCGACATAGTGCTGGTATCAATAGCGGAAGTTGCAAAAATTAAAACCGGAATATACAAAGGCAAAACGAGCAGACTCATTAAAATGCCGCCTTTTTGTAATCCCACAGTCAAGCCCGCCCCTATTGCGCCTATGAAGCTTAATAAAGGCGTACCCAATAATAGCGTTAATAACGTAGCCATTAGGGCCGTCGTATCTAAATTTAGTAGTAAAGCAAATAAAGGGGTCATTAGCACTAACGGGAGGCCGGTGATCACCCAGTGTGCGGCTACTTTGCCCAGCACCGTTAATGATAAGGGGTATGACGAAGCAATGAGCTGCTCCAAAGAGCCGTCGTGGTAATCATCTCTAAACAGTTTATCAAGGCCAAGCATGGTCGATAATAAAGCCGCAACCCAAATAATGCCCGGTGCCATTCTTGATAACAAGCCTGGCTCAGGCCCTATGGCTAATGGAAACAGTGAGATAACAATTAAAAAAAACAAGATAGGATTAACTATTTCAGCGCGCTGACGAAAAGCGAGCTTAACGTCTTTGCTAAATACCGCGACAAATAACTGCCAATATGAATGCTGTCGTATCATTAGTGGCGGTACTCCAAAGTCAACGTTTGTAAGTCACTAAAGTGGGTGGTTAAATCTTGGTGTGTTGTTAACAAAATAGCGCCCCCCTTTGATAAGTGCTCAGTAAAACGTTGCTGTAAAAAGGCAACCCCGCTTTTATCTAGCGCCGTGAAAGGTTCATCTAAAATCCATAACTTCGCTTCAGATAACCATAATCGAACGAGTGCCACCCGCCGCTGTTGACCCGCAGATAACGTTCTTACAGGCACATCTTCCAGCCCCACTAAACCTAACTTACTTAATAAAGGGTATAAGTCAGGAGTATCAACATAACCATTAATAGCCAACCAATGTGCTACATTTTCAAGTGCACTAAGTTGTACGTTAACACCGGTTTTATGGCCTATAAATAATAAGTCTCTGGCATATTCGTCATAATATTTTTTGATAGATTGATTTAGGTATAAAATATCACCTTCATCCGGCAGCGAAAAACCAGCAATAATGCGCAATAATGATGTTTTACCAGCCCCATTAGGGCCAGCTAACTGCATGATTTGACCGCTTTTAAGGCTAAAATTAAGTTCATCAAACAAACAACGCTCTTGCTTGATACAAGTAACGGACTTAATGTGTAACAAGATGACGATTCTCTCTGCCAAAAATTAGCCGTAAGTCTACCATAATGATAGGGT
This sequence comes from Pseudoalteromonas sp. SiA1, assembly GCF_018732205.1. Taxonomy (NCBI): domain Bacteria; kingdom Pseudomonadati; phylum Pseudomonadota; class Gammaproteobacteria; order Alteromonadales; family Pseudoalteromonadaceae; genus Pseudoalteromonas; species Pseudoalteromonas sp. SiA1. The sequence continues at coordinate 2,396,480 of NZ_CP076084.1, forward strand.
AATACGAATATTGCTTTAGAATCGATTTACTTAAAATAAAGAAAACTTGATATAAAATAATGAATACACCAACGCACATCACATTGTCTAACCCACAGGTTAGTAATCAAACAACTGATTCAGGTAAGGCTGCGTTAGCAACACTGCCACCTGAAGTGCTGGCGGCAAAAAATATTCAGTTTTCTAAAGATTCAGTCACGCTTGATGTGTTTATGAATAAGCATTGGCAAACGATTCGCCTTGGGACAACTGAGACATTCACAAACGTTGAAAAAATAGCAAGCGCTAACATACAGTTAAGTGCAGATGGTAAAAGCTTAACCATCATCCCTAACAATACAACTTTAACAATTAAACAACCGGCTCAGTTGCAACGATTTTTAAATTTTATAAACACCCAAAGTGATATTCAAAACAGTCCACTATCACTTCAGGTGGTATTACAACCAACACCAAAGTTGGTCATTGAAAAATTTAATGCCAGTATTGCTATTAATAAACACGTTGCACAATTACTCGCAGATGAGCCTTCAATAAAAGGGGTGATTGAAACGGATAGCAAAGGTACACGACTTAATATTATTAACCGTTTTGCTGATATAGTGCATTCACAGCCAATAAACCAAGCCAAACTAACACAGTTGCTTGCCAGTAATTTAACCCCTGCTCAGCTTCATGCTATGCCTAAGTTTGCGGTATTAAGCCCAAACTCTTTTAAAGACTCATTAACTATTAACCTAAGTCATCGACAATTAAGTGAACTACCTACCATCCCGACTAAGGTAAACATTACTCACCAAGCAGATAAATTACTGATCAAAACCGCTTATCACACTATGACTGTGAGCCTTAAAAACTCATTTAGTAAACCGTTTAATGAGATGCTCTCTTTGCAACAGTCGCAAGGCCTAATTGATTCCTCGCCAAGTAAACAGCATCCGCTCAGCACGATAAACAGCCCCATACAATCATGGTTAAAAAGCAGTTTTGCTGATTTTAAAACACGTATTTTAGATGCGGTAAAGTACTTTGAAAGCAAGCCATTTACGACTTCCTTAAGCTCATCTCAAAAACCAGAATTTACTGGCAATGATCAGCAAAAATGGCTCACCTCAATGCAAAAAATTGACATCACACAATTAAAAAACGTGTCAAGTTTAGCGCCGCCCCTAATGCAATTTACCCAGCAAATAAAATCAAGCGTTTCTATGTGGCAACAACAACCGTTAGTAGCACACACTTTATCTCCTTTAGTGAGTCCTTTTTCATCCCCACCAACTAACGCAGTTACATTTGGTCAGAGCTTACAGCCTTTAGAAAAACTCTTATTAGCGACGGTTATAAAACACAGTCCAATCACCTCAATAGAAAAAAAAGATGCGACCAACCAAATAATAAGCAGCCAACTTAATACCATTACAAGCAAACTGACTGATCAAGGAACCGATTTAAACCGTTTAGTTAATCAGGCTTTTAATCGCATGTTGTCAGATACTAATTTACACTCAGCAACCATACAGCGCGAAATACTCAGCACCATAAAGCCCACACAACTTCAAAGCGACATTTTACAGAGCTCGTTTAATAGAGGTGTTGAACAGCTTTCATTAAGCATTTTAGCCGCGCCTATCATTAACCAAAATCCAAGTGCAGTGAGTATTAATAATCAAACGGGTTTAGAAGCTTTACTGCAGGTTTTATTACCGACGTTTAAAGTGGGTAATAGCGCCAATAAATTGTTGGAACAATTACAGCAACCACAAGTACAAGCATTAGCAGGTGAATTAACCCAAATTAAAAATACATTAAGTCAAGTACAAACGCCTGCTATTAGCCAACAACCTGACACAAACGCCTTAGTGCAATTTTTATTACCGATGAAGCTGCCTGCTGAAGCGGCGCAAACAGAAATAACTTTAGGGCAGTATAAAAAGCACAGTAGCGGTAAACTAGCGGATAAAAATGTCTGGTTTGTTAGGCTCAACTTTGATTATGCCGAGCTGGGTAAGCTACAAATAATCGCAGAACTCATGGATAAAGCTTTAGATTGTCAGTTGTTAGCCTCAACCCAAGCGGTGAGCGCTTTAGCTCATCCACATCTTGATAATTTACGCTCAAAACTGGCAAAACAAGGCTTACAAGTGGGTGAGCTTAAACTAAAACGAGCGGATGACAACCATCAAGCATTTTACCAATCGCATGCCATTATTAATATTAAGGTTTAGCCATGACTGAGTCATCAAAAAGCAATTCAGCAATTGGACTACTCTACGAGGCGGGACATTCACCCATTGTAAGTGCTAAAGGGTTTGGTGAACTGGCGGATGAAATTATTGCCCTAGCCAAAGAAAAAGGAATTTTAATCCATCAAGATGAAGCACTTGCAAATACGCTATCGAAATTAGACCTCGCAGAAGAGATCCCCAAAGAGTTGTACTTTGTTATTGCTGAGCTCATTGCGTTTTCATACGTGGTTAGAGGAAAGTTTCCGCCTGGTTGGCAAGACTTTCAGGGAAAGCTAAATATAAAAGCATAACGCAGTGTTATAAAAGCAAAAAAGGCGCTAAGCGCCTTTTTGTTTGTGTAATGAAAACAACAGTTCAGCCTCGGCGCGGGGTAATTCACATTCGCGAATAACCTCATCTAAATCAGCACCTAACTCAACCATTTTTACTGCACGAGAGTATATTTTAGCATCGGGGTCATCGTATTTTTGAGCTGCTTGTTGCTGTATCAGCTCTTGGTTTTGTTGTTCTACCTCAAGCACACGCTTACCAATACTCAGTAAACCGGTTCGCAACTCAGACACTTCGCTACGTAAAATATTAATCTGCTCTGATGAATCTTTAAACTGTTGTAATTGCGCGCCAAGCTCACTCGCATAGCGCTTTTTAAACATCACAATTAAAAGCAGCGAGAATAGTCCAAAAACTAAACCCGCAATAGCAATACCAAGTAATAACATAGTTTTATGTAGAGAAGCTTATATATCGCTTAACTCATCCCATTCGTCATCACTAAGTAGTTTATTTAAATCAACCAGAATAAGTAACTCATTGTCGCGGTTACATACACCTTGAATAAATTTAGCACTTTCCTCTGTACCTACATTTGGCGCACTGTCAATTTCAGAGCTGCGTAGGTAAACAACCTCAGAAACGCTATCGGCTAGAATGCCAATCACTTGCTCTTCTGCTTCAATAATTAAAATACGTGAATTATCCGTCGCTTCAATATCAGGTAAACCAAAACGAGAGCGAGTATCAATAACGGTAACAACATTACCACGTAAGTTAATAATACCAATCACATACGAAGGTGCACCTGGTACAGGAGCAATCTCGGTGTAACGCAGTATTTCTTGCACTTGCATTACATTTACGCCATAAGTTTCATCTTCTAGCTTGAACGTAACCCACTGCAAAATCTCATCATTATTATCTGCATTTTTCTTAGCTGACAGTAATTTATCTTCACTCATGCTCTTACCTCGTAATGGTCATTACTTGTGACGGCTATCTAAGCCTTTCTCTAATAGTGCGTTTAAATTATTAACATCTATTAAAGCACACATTTTTTCTTTAATTACTCCAGCAAGCCATGGGCGCTTACTGTTATTTGTACGCCATTTTACATCTTCTTTACTCAATGTAATGTTATTTATTAGTTTTTCTGCTAATAAACCCCATTGGCTATCACCTAAAGTGATGAGGTATTGATAATTTAAAGATGCCTCTAACTGCTCATCGTACTTTTCAGGCATAACCCAGCGAGCGGTATCAACAACATTGAGCTTTTCTTCTCGGTTGATCATAACCCCTTTAAACCACTTAGGCTTGCCAAATAAATGATTTACTTCTCCAAGCTCATGAATGCCACCTAAGGCTTTTAGCGGCACCGCTAAAGTAAGTCCTGCCACTTCAAAAAACAGCGCTTGAAACTCACCATCAAAGTAGTCAGCTTCACCACCTACAACCACCTCTTGCTCAGGCACGACGTGTTGCTCTTGGAGAGTGTCAATTTCTACATTCGATACTTGCTTATTAAGCTTTTCAACTTCAACAACAGGCTCAACTATTACTGGTTGTTCTTTTTGCTCTTCATACGTTACCTGCTCAAGCAGTTTAGCAACAGGCTCAAGGTCTTTTGTTGGTTCGTCATCAGATAATAACGCCCCTAAGTACTGAGTGACTACTTTTTCATTAGCAAATAATTGCTTACTCATTTATTAACCTTGTTTTATTAAATATTTAAGTAATGCTTTATAAGCATAGACTCCACGCGCATTTGGGCAAAAATCTACCGGTACTTTTTGCGCTAAACTTGCATCTCTAAATTTAGTATCAACAGGAATAACGCCTGGCCATACTTTTTCTTTATACGTTTCTTGTAGTGTTTTATAGGCCTCAAGCGATGCTTTGGTTCGTTTATCATACATAGTTGGAATTATAGTATATTCATAGCTTTTCGCTTGAGAGGTTTGCATTAATTCCATAGTACGCATCATTCTATCGAGCCCTTTAAGCGCCAAGAACTCAGTTTGCACCGGCACTAAGACTCTTTCACAGGCGGCAAGCGCATTGACCATCAGCACACCTAAAACAGGTGGGCAATCTAAAATTGCGTAATCGTAATACTCGCTAATTTTAGCCAGTGTTTTTTTTAAAATCAGGCCCATTCCCGTTTTATTACCCATGCTACGGTCAAGTGTCGCGATCGCCATAGTTGCAGGTAAAATATCTAGGTTTTCAATTGTTGAGGGGCATAATGCTTGCAGTATTTCTTCACTTTTCATACTCGAGCCGCGAGTAAAAATATCGTAAACACTGACCTCTAAATCTTCTGAATCAATACCAAAGTAATAGGTTAGTGAAGCATGAGGATCTGTATCAATCAATAACACACGCTTGCCTTGAAGCGCAAGGATCCCTGCAAGGCTAACCGCTGTAGTGGTTTTGCCAACTCCCCCTTTTTGATTGGCTACTGTCCAAACTTTCACATTACATCCTAATTACTGTTCGTTGCGCGTTGTAACACGGATGCCACCATGCGGTAAACGAATTATTTTTATTGTATCGTCTTGGGCTGGTAGCTCAATTTCTGGCTGACTTTGCTCTGATACTGAAATTGATGATCTCGTTTGTTCATCAGAGGGCTCGGGTGCTAAACCATATTTAGAAAGTGCAATCACGACTTTACGGTTTTCAGCACGCCCAGCTTCGGTATTATTATCGGCAAAGGGAGAGTATTGACCATATCCCTCAATGGCCATGCGCGCGGATTCAATGCCCAAACGCTCTAGCTCAACTAATATTGAGGTTGCACGCGCCACTGATAACTCCCAATTAGAACGAAATATTTCATTTCGTATGGTTTCGTTATCTGTATACCCGCGTACTCTTATATAGTTATCGACTGATGCGATGATTGCTTCAATTTTTTTTACAATCTCTTTGGCCTTGTTATGTGCAACAGCACTACCACTAGCAAACAACAATCCGGAATTGAGCTCAATAACCAACCAGTCTTGGCTTAGTTCTAAGCTAGCCTCGCCACTGCGTATCTCATCAATCAGCGACGATTGTAATTTAGCCAATAAACTATCCAGCGGCTTACCTAAGTGGCGTTGACTAATATTGCTATTGTCACTTTGACCATCGAGTAACATTGGGCCTTGCTCTAGCTCTTGAATACTTTCGCCATAGAGAATTTCAGCCTCAGGGGTCACCCTTTCAAGCAATAAAGCATCACCATTTACCCCGTTACCCTGCTGAGAATATTGTTTTGCAGACTTATCAAAAACATGCTCAAGAGAATCAGATAAAACCTTGATGTTGTCTTCTTTGTTTATCGCAATTGCATACAATACAACAAAAAATGCAAACATTATGGTCATATAATCCGCATAAGAAACTAACCAACGCTCAGTATGTTGGCTCTTTAATTGGTGATGACGTAAGCGACGGCGTAACATAGGCGCTAATGGGCCTGTAAAATTGGACGTTCAACGCGGTAGGCTTCAAGCTTTAGTTCAATATTAATAGGGCTCTCACCTTGGCTAATAGCAATTACACCTTCCGCTAACATTTCGTGATAAAGCATCTTTTGTTCAACCCGTTGCTTTAGCTTATTGGCCATAGGTAAAAATAATAAATTAGCCAAACCAACACCATATATAGTTGCAATGAACGCGGTGGCAATACCCGTTCCTAACTGCTCAGGATCGTTAATAAATGACATGGCTTGAATAAGCCCAAGTACCGCACCTAAAATACCAATAGTTGGGCTATACCCACCCATTGCTTCATATACCCGGCTAGCCTCAAGTAATCGTTCTCGCTCAAGTAATAAGTCAATCTCGAGGGTATCGCGTAGTTTTTGCTCTGAACAGCCATCAACTAATAAACTCAGTCCTTTGGCAGCATAGGGATCTGAATGCGCAAGTGCTTCGTTTTCTAATGCTAAATAACCCTCTTGACGGGCTTTATGCGACCAGCGTTTTACTTGCTCAATAGCATCTTCAATATCATGGTCGTCGGTAACAAAAACCCAATGAGTAATACTAAGCATTTTTTTAAATGTATTGGCTGATGTTTGTAGCATCACCGCACCTAATGTACCGCCTAATACAATAATTAGTGCAGGCCCATTAAACAGCGCAGATACCACACCTCCCTCTAAAGAATAACCGATTGCAATAGCACCTAATGCAACCAGTAATCCTAAAACAGAAAGCTTATCCACAGCCAACCTCTCTTTTTAAACGTGCAGCCACATCATGAAGGCTAATGCTTTCGCTCGCTAAACCTGCACTGGCTATCGCCTGAGGCATACCATAGACAACACAGCTTTTTTCATCCTGAGCCCAAATTGTAGCGCCAGTTTGCTTAAGCATGCGAGCACCATCACGACCATCTGCACCCATGCCTGTCAAAATAATGGCAAGCACATCACCTTGATACGCTTTGGCCGCACTGGCAAAGGTAATATCAACACTTGGTTTATAGTTTACTCGTTCATTTTTATCTTCAAACACACGAAGGGTTCTATTAGAGCCACGTCCTTCTACCATCATTTGCTGGCCACCTGGCGCTAAATAAGCGCACCCAGGTTGTAATCTATCGCCTTGCTGCGCTTCTTTTACTTTAATCTTACACAAGCCATCTAAGCGAGTTGCAAAGGCCGGGGTAAATGCAGCAGGCATATGCTGTATGAGTAAAATAGGGTGTGGAAAATTAGCAGGTAATTGCGTCAAAATAGTTTGCAGTGCAACCGGCCCACCTGTGGATGTACCAATAGCAACTAGCTGATACTGCTTACCACTGGCACGCGCTGAGGCACTGCTGCTAGTAGGTGCAGGACTCGGATTATTAAAGCTACGATCAGGTTGAACTATCGGCTTTTTAGCAAGGTTAGAAAAGCGTTCAGAACTGTTTGACGCTGGTTTACTAATACTTGGAGATGGGGCCGTTCTCGTAATTCTTCCAATACGCTGGCGGCCTATTTCCTTAACCTTATTTTGCAATAACTTAATTGCATCATCGTTATTGCGAGCAATATCTTCAAACTTTTTAGGTAAAAAGTCCATCGCCCCAGCATCAAGCGCATCCAAAGTGGCAGATGCCCCTGCTCGTGTTAACGATGAAAACATTAAAATAGGTGTTGGATTACTCGCCATGATCTCTTTCACAGCACTAATACCATCCAGCACCGGCATTTCAACATCCATGGTGATAACATCAGGACGTAACTGAGCTGTTTTTTCGACGGCCTCTCGGCCATTTACAGCAAAGCCTATTACCTCAATGCCGCTGTCTTGTTCAAGAATTTCACTCACTCTGCGGCGAAAAAAGCTTGAATCATCAACTACTAAAACTTTAACAGCCATTTCGCTCTCTTATTCAATGAATGGGTAGGCATAAAGTTTATACCTACTTTTTATTATCCAGCGTAATGCTTTAGCATACTCGGTACATCTAATATCAGTGCAATTCCACCATCAGAGGTAATAGTCGCACCCGCCATACCCGGCGTACCTTGCAATAATGCATCTAGAGGCTTGATCACCACTTCTTCTTGACCTATTAGTGAATCAACAACGAACCCTACTTTTTGAGTCCCTATTTGCACAATAACGACATGCCCTTGTGCTTTTCGCTGACCTCTATCAGCGCCTTTTATAAGCCAATGTTCAAGGTAGAATAATGGAATCGACTTTTTACGAACAATAATCGTTAGCTGGCCATCAACCACATTAGTTTTTGTTAAATCTAAGTGGAATATTTCACTTACACCCGCTAGCGGCAAGGCAAAGGTTTGCTCTCCCACCACCACCATTAAGGTAGGCAATATCGCAAGTGTTAGTGGAACTTTGATTTCTAAAGTAGTCCCTACGCCCATTTCTGATTTTATGTTAACCGAGCCATTGAGCTGAGTGATTTTTGTTTTAACCACATCCATACCAACACCACGGCCAGAAATATCTGAGATTTCTTCTTTGGTTGAAAACCCAGGTGCAAAAATAAGGTTATAAGCTTCAGTATCAGAAAGACGACTCGCTTGGTCGTGATCAAGCACCCCTTTACTAATCGCAATCTTTTTAAGCTTTTCAGCATCCATACCGGCACCATCATCTTGGATGGTAAGTAGAATATGATCACCCTGTTGCGAAGCTGATAAAGTCACCGTACCTGTTCTAGGTTTACCCGATGCTTCACGAATATCGGGCATTTCAATACCATGGTCGACCGAGTTGCGAACCAAATGCACCAATGGATCGGCCAATGCTTCCACTAAATTTTTATCTAAATCGGTGTCTTCACCGACAAGTAATAAATTAATATCTTTTTTAAGTGTTCGTGCTAAGTCACGTACAACACGAGGAAAACGGCCAAATACTTTTTTAATCGGCTGCATTCGTGTTTGCATTACTGCACCTTGGATATCAGCAGTAACAACATCTAAGTTGGAAATAGCTTTACCCATAGCCTCGCTATCAGAGTTAGTCGCCAAACTCACTAAGCGATTTCGCACAAGTACTAACTCGCCCACCATGTTCATTATTTGGTCTAGGCGTTTGGTATCAACACGTACAGTTGTTTCTGCCGGTGGAGGCGCTGCTTTTTTGGGCGGCGCAGCTTTAGCTGCTTGTGCCGCAGGAGCCGGCTTAGCTGGCTCTGGTTTAGGCTGTGGCTTAGCTGCAGCAACTGGTTCTGGCTTTTTAGCTGCCACTGGTTCAGGTTTACTTACAGGAGCCGGTGTTTCTATCGACTTAGGTGCACCTTTACCATGAAGTTCATCAAGTAACGCTTCAAACTCGTCGTCACTTATTTCATCATCGCCCGAGCTTTGCTCGTTACTTGGTGGAGCCACAGGGGCTGATGGTGTTTGTTGTGGTGTACTTGCGGTTGCTTGGCTCACTTCGCCAAAGCTGCCTACACCATGAAGTTCATCCAATAAGCTGTCAAACTCATCGTCAGTTATATCACCACTGACATCATTGTCACTTGATGATGATTGTTTTTCTTGTGGGGCTTGCCCTTTTCCATGAAGTTCATCAAGTAGGCTTTCGAATTCGTCTTCGGTTATTTCATCAATCTGAGACTCAGTACTGCTGCTATCTGAGCCGCTAAATAATTCATCAAAAGCAAACGGGTCTTCTTCAGCATCGTTGCTCGGTTGCTCTGCAACTGGTTCGGGCTCTACCGATGGGGTTTCGACAGGAGCTATATCTTCAACCACAGAATCGCCGGCAAGCTCTTCTGCTGTCGGTGGCTGTCCAAGTTTGTGAAGTACTGCAAGTAATTCTGGATCAGCAGGCTCTGGCTGGTCACGATTTTTAATCGTGGCAAACATTTCATTAATGGTGTCCAGTGCTTGTAAAATCACATCCATTAATTCAGAGTTAACTGTTCTTACACCTTGGCGCAGTAAATCAAACACATTTTCAGCACCATGACATGCATCAACAAGCTCTGTCATAGCCAAAAAGCCAGCGCCACCCTTTACAGTGTGGAAACCGCGAAATATTGCGTTTAGTAGCTCAGTATCATCTGGGTTGTTTTCCAGTTCTACTAACTGTTCAGATAAAAGCTCAAGGATTTCTCCGGCCTCTACTAAAAAGTCTTGTAAAATATCTTCATCGACTTCAAAGCTCATGCAGTACTCTCCTATTAGAAGCCCAAACTTGATAATAGATCATCAACTTCATCTTGATCAGATACAACATCATTACGCGTTTCTTTATCAATAATAGGCCCTTCGGGACCTGCTAGTGTTTGTGCAACAATGGGATCTTCTATTTTTTCTGGTTGTTCAGTTGGTTCAACCTCACCACCTTGCGCTGCAAATGCAGTCAACAGGTGAATTAAACTTTCTTCAACTTCACGGACAAGTTCAATAACACGGCGAATAACCTGACCGGTTAAATCTTGATAGTCTTGAGCCATCAGCACATTAGTCATCAGCATTTGTAACTCATCGGTTTTGTAATGAGAACTGCTCATAAACTTATCAATACTATGACAAAGTGATTTAAACTCACCAAGCTCTATTTCGCGGTTCATTAAACGATCCCACGTTGGCTTGATATCAGCTATTTCGTCAGCGATTTCTTGTGCTAATGGTAAGCTTGCTTCAACCGCATCCATTGTCTTATTGGCTGCGTTTTCTGTCATTTCCATGACATAGTTAAGGCGTTTTTTTGCGTCAGGGATGGCATCAGTGGTAATGTCTGTTAAACGCGTGTCTAACTCGAAACTTTTTAAAGCTTCGTGCAGTTGACGCGTCAACTTACCCACCTCAGCAAATAACTGTGATTGCTCTTGTGAAGCTGTTTCTAAAATTAACTGATTCGCTTTATCTTGCTCACCATTTTCTAAAAAAACAACTAACTGGCGAGCTTGTTCTAAAGTAATCTGAGGCGCAGCAGGTGCTGACATAAGCCTCTCCCTCTCATTAACCTAAGCGTTCGAACACTTTTTCTAATTTAGTTTTCAATGTACCTGCAGTAAATGGTTTAACAATATAACCATTAACACCTGCTTGGGCCGCAGCAATTATTTGTTCTTTTTTAGCTTCTGCTGTAACCATTAAAACAGGAATATGCTTTAATTTTTCATCAGCTCGAATTGCCCTTAAAAGATCAATACCTTGCATGCCTGGCATATTCCAATCTGTTACAACAAAATCAAACGCTTGATTTTGCAACATAGGCAAAGCAGTTGACCCGTCATCTGCTTCTTGAACATTGGTAAAACCTAAATCGCGCAACAGGTTTTTAATAATACGTCTCATTGTTGAGAAATCATCAACAACAAGAATTTTAATGTTTTTATCCAAAACATCCTCCAGTGAGGCCTGAACCTTTATTTACTTACTTCTAGTTTATCCAGTCATTGATTTTTGCTTTAAGCTTAATCATCGCCTGACCATGTATCTGACTTACACGCGATTCACTTACATCGAGTATATGCCCAATTTCTTTTAAATTCATCTCATCGTTATAGTACAAAGAAAGCACCATTGCATCTTTTTCCGGTAACGACTTTATTGCACTGAGTAAAGACTCATTAAACCGTTCATTTTTAACATTATTGAACGGTTTGTCTAGTGCTAAATCTTGGCCATGAGGTGTAATCACATCGTCATCTATACCAAGGTCTTCAATACCTAACACTTTGCTTACATTTACATCGTTTAAAATATGATGGTACTCATTTAGCGAAATTTCAAGTTTTTCAGCAACTTCACTATCTTTAGGTTCACGGTTTAAACTGTTCTCAAGCGCAACAATAGTTTCTGCAACCAAACGGCTTTTTCTGTGAACTGAACGTGGAACCCAATCGCCTCGGCGCATTTCGTCTATCATCGCACCACGAATACGAATACCGGCAAAGGTTTCAAAGCTTGCGCCTTTGCTTGCATCAAAGTTTTTTGAAGCTTCAATTAAACCAATCATACCCGATTGAATTAAATCATCTAGCTGCACACTGGCCGGTAAACGAGCAATTAAATGGCACGCCACTTTTTTGACTAATGAGGCATGCTTTTCAACAATCATATTTAAATTTTGTGTTGACTGATATCCCATAGCTCTATTCACCGGTATTGTCATTGTTAGTTACTAACTAGTTTCTCAATGAAAAACTCTAAATGACCCGAGGCTTGACTAGGTGTTGGCCACTTAGCAATTTTTGTAGCCAGTGTTTTAAAAGCAATTGCAGCAGGCGACCCAGGAAAAACCTCAACAATTACTTTTTGGCGGCGCGTTGATTTGCGCATATTTTCATCATATGGAACCGTTGCAACCAACTCCATTGATATATCTAAAAATCGGTCGGTAACCTTTGAAAGTTTTGCAAACAATTCCTGCCCTTCGCGTAAACTACGCACCATATTGGCAACAATTTTAAATTTATAAACGCCGTGCTCACGGCTAAGTACTTTAATTAAAGCATAGGCATCGGTAATTGATGTAGGCTCATCACATACCACCACAACCACATCTTGCGCTGCGCGAGAAAAACTCAGCACCATATCGGAAATACCCGCAGCGGTATCAACAATTAAAATATCAAAGTCGGTGTTAAGTTCACTAAATGCACGAATAAGTCCAGCGTGCTCTGAGGGTGATAACTCAACCATACTTTGCGAACCCGATGTTGCAGGCACTATTTTTATGCCTGCGGGACCTTCGACTAAAATATCATCAAGTTCACATTCGCCCGATAAAACATGAGATAAATTACGCTCAACGCGCAGTCCAAGCATCACATCACAATTCGCTAATCCTAAATCAGCATCTAGTACAAGCACACGTTTGCCTTGTTGGCCTAACGCGATTGCCGTGTTAAGGGATACGTTCGTTTTACCCACTCCACCTTTGCCGCCGGTGACAGCGATAACTTTTACGCCGCTATTATTATTCTTGCTCATTTTGCGAAGGCCGCTTGCTTGATCTAAAACTGTGTTAATCATACATCTCTACTGTGCTCGACGCCACTGATTGGTGTCGTGATTGTTGTGCTTTTATTCTTTTTAAATACAATTGCTCAGCTTTTTTTACTAGTTTTTCGGCATTTGCCACTCTAATATCTTCTGGTACTCGCTGACCGTTAGTAAGATACCCTATTGGGAGACGATTTTGAATCGCAATACTAATAATCTCACCTAAACTCAATGACTCATCAAGTTTAGTAAAAATACATCCGCTTAGCTGGACTTTTTTAAAGTGCCTTACTGTTTCTTGTAATACATTAATTTGCGCCGTCGCACTTAATACTAAATAACTACGTATATCAACACGCTGATTACGCATCAAGGTGTTTAACTGCTCGGTTAAGCGTAAATCACGTTGACTCATTCCCGCTGTATCAATTAAGACTAGACGTTTATTTCGTAAATGGTATAAAACTTCTGCTAATTCATTTGCATCTTTAACTTGTTTAACGCCACAACCTATAATACGACCATACGTTGCTAGCTGCTCATAAGCACCAATACGGTAGGTATCGGTAGTAATAAGCGCTACTTTATCGGCACCGTATTTTTGTGCACCCAATGCTGCCAGTTTTGCAACTGTGGTGGTTTTACCCACGCCAGTAGGTCCAACTAACGCAAAAACACCGCCTTGGCGAAGTATTTCGTTGTTCGTGGTTTGCATTTGATCTTCAACCATGTTCAATAAAGCTTTCCAGCCTTGTTGGCGAGACACATCGTCTGGTACAAAACATGCCATTTGCTCAGCAACATTTTTTTCTATCCCCATACCGACTAAGCGGTCAATCATACATGCACGGGTCGGGTCGCGACGTGCCATATCTTGCTGCATTAAACCTGATACTTGGTGCTCTAATAGTTGACGAATTGCGTTCATTTCTTCACGCATTGTGCTGATGTCACTGGATTCTTTATGCATTGTTTGCTGACGCGGTGCGCTAGGTGAATCTAAATCGTCAAAGCCACTGTCTAAGTCGTCGAAACCTAAGCTATCGGCTTGGGTGCGAGGACGCACTGGCGCGCTTTGTTCACGTTCAAACATATTTTTAGGTCGTGATTGCACAGGCTCTTGTTCTTGATAGTGACCAGAAGTGTCAATGCCAGAGTGTGAAAACATTGAAGCAAGCTCTGCTGAACGAGGACGTGGAGACTGACGCTCTAGTAAAGCTTGTAAGCTATCTGCAACCTTTGCCTGTGGCTTAGGTTGAGCGCGTTGCGGTTCTGGTTTAACAAAATTATGTGAACTTTGCTCAGTATGTGCAAATGAAGCTCTTGCAGCAGGTTGGCTTTGAGGCTGCTCTGGCGGTTTTGTCGCTGCTTTGTCGTAATCAACTGCAGCAACAATTTCAACGCCATTAGCTAGTTTTTTATTTGACATAATAACCGCATCAACACCCAACTCTTCTTTTACTTCTTTTAGTGCAGTGCGCATGTCTTTAGCAAAAAAACGTTTAATTTTCATAATTCAAACCCCTTTAAAATCTTATTGTTGGCCTACAGAGCTGACAATCTTGATCTGTCTTTCATCTGGTATCTCTTGATAAGACATCACTCGCAATCCTGGAATGGTGTATTTAACAAATCGAGATAACACAGTGCGTAACATTCCTGACGTTAGCAATATTGAAGGTTCACCGGCCATTTCTTGATTTTGATGCGCTTCATTCAATGATGTTTGAAGTCTATCAGCAAGCCCTGGTTCTATTCCGGCACCTTCATCACCTGCATTTTGAAGTGACTGATGCAACATCTGTTCCAACTCAGGCGCCAAGGTTATGACAGGGATTTCAGAAGACATACCAACGGCATCTTGGACGATTAATCTACGCAGTGATATTCGCACTGCAGCCGTTAATACATCTGGGTCTTGGCTACGAGGGCCATACTCAACAAGGGTTTGAACAATTGAGCGCATATCTCGTATTGCTACCCCTTCATTTAATAAATTTTGTAGTACTTTAACGATGGTGGTCAGCGGTAATACCTCAGGTACAAGTCCTTCAACTAAGCGAGGGTGACTCTTACCTAACATATCTAATAAGTTTTGTACTTCTTCATGTCCGAGTAATAATGCGGCGCTATTGGTGAGTAACTGGCTAATATGGGTTGCCACCACGGTAGCCGAATCAACCACCGTGTAACCTAAAGACTGTGCTTCATCTTTTTGATCAGGTTTTATCCAAACTGCATCTAAACCAAACGCAGGATCTTTAGTTTCAATTCCTTTTAGCGGGCCAAATACTTGGCCTGGGTTAATCGCTAATTCATCACCATGTTTAAGCTCACCCTCACCACTTGATACACCCATCATGGTTATGCGGTATGCATTTGGGTCGAGTTCTAGATTATCGCGTATATGCACCGGCGGCACTAAAAAGCCCAGCTCTTGAGATAATTTTTTACGCACTCCTTTAATACGGTTTAACAGCTCGCCACCTTGTGATTGGTCAACGAGAGGAATAAGTCGGTAACCGACTTCTAGACCAATAACATCAACTTGTTGAACATCATCCCAACCCAGTTCTTTTTGCTCTTGTTTAGCCGCAATTCCGGTACCTGAGGCGGCATTTTCGGCTTCTTCTGCTTCTGCAGCGGCTAATTTCAGTTTATTTTGCTGAGTATAGTATGCAAGGTAACCTAAAAGCGCCCCTAAGCTTAAAAATGCAAGGTGTGGCATACCTGGGACTAAGCCCATAGTAATAAGGATACCTGAGGCAATAAATAACGACTTTTCGTTACCTAATTGCTTCTTAAACTGATCGCCCATGTTGTGCGATTCATTTTGACGGGTTACAACAATTGCAGTACCAATTGAAAGTAGTAATGAAGGTAATTGCGCGACTAAGCCATCACCAATGGTCAATAGTGTGTACACTTCCATAGCGCGTGAAAAACTTAAATCATGTTGGATCATGCCAACAAATAAGCCACCCACAATATTGATCACTAAAATGACTATGCCAGCAATAGCATCACCTTTTACAAATTTACTAGCTCCATCCATAGAACCATAAAAGTCAGCTTCACGGGTTACTTCCTCACGACGTTCTCTGGCTTGCTCGGCACTGATAAAACCGGCATTCATATCTGCATCTATGGCCATTTGCTTACCTGGCATAGCATCTAGAGTAAAACGCGCTGATACTTCTGAAATACGACCAGCACCTTTGGTGATTACCACAAAGTTAATGATGATCAGAATTAAAAACACCACCAAGCCCACGGCGTAGTTACCACCGATTACCACTGAACCAAATGCTTCAATGACTTTACCTGCGGCATCCCCACCGTTATGGCCCTC
The DNA here is from genome assembly GCF_018732205.1 of Pseudoalteromonas sp. SiA1. NCBI lineage: Bacteria > Pseudomonadati > Pseudomonadota > Gammaproteobacteria > Alteromonadales > Pseudoalteromonadaceae > Pseudoalteromonas > Pseudoalteromonas sp. SiA1. The sequence continues at coordinate 2,412,780 of NZ_CP076084.1, forward strand.
AAGCAGTACCACCCGGGTACTGGCCACATTGAGTGCTAAGCGCATTATGGTTGCGATTAACAGCACCGCTGGGAACATACCAAACTCAAGCGGCTTCATGGTGTATACGGTGACCAGTAATACAACTAACGCAAGCGCGATATTAAACGAAAATAATATATCAAGCAGGAATGGAGGCAGTGGTAAAATAACCATGCCCAGCGCAGCCAACACCAAAAGCGGTGTACCAACGCCCTTCGCATATTCTTTTTTATCTTTATTAAGTTGTTGTAATACCGCTTTAAATTCCATAACTCTACAATTTCAAAAAATTGACACTACGCTGAAATTGCAATAACTATTCCAAGTTAGTTGGTTAGCAGTTAATACTTAAATTCATCGGGGATAGGCAGCTTTTTATTAAGGGCAACAGGGCGTTTTCCACGGCCTTTTTTAAACCGTTTAAGCTGAAACACATAAGCAAGCACTTGAGCAACCGCAGTAAATAGCTGATCGGGGATTTGCTCACCCACTTCTGCAGTATGATAAAGCGCTCGGGTTAAAGTTGGAGACTCAACAATAGGCACTTCATTACCCAATGCAATTTTACGAATTTGCATGGCGAGCTCATCCAGACCTTTGGCTAATACAATAGGCGCGCCTGCTCGCTCTGTATCGTATTTTAAAGCTACGGAATAGTGAGTAGGGTTGGTAACAATAACATCGGCGTCTGGCACATCCTGCATCATTCTCTTTTGCGACATTTGACGTTGGGTTTGCCTTATGCGCGCTTTAATCTGCGGATCACCTTCTGAGTTTTTATATTCGTCTTTTACCTCTTGCATAGTCATTTTAAGCTGTTTGTTATGACTATAGCTTTGAAATGGGGCGTCAATAGCAGCAATAATAATTAAGGTGCAAGACATGCCTAAAAACATCCACGCTAAAATTTCCAAAGCATGAACAATATTGCCAGGCGCACTTTCTATACTTAAATGTAAGATTTCATCAAAAAACGTATTAATTAAAAAAATAGCAAATGCGGCTACTAAGCCAAACTTTAATAATGACTTAAGCAATTCTATAGCCGCTTGTGGACCAAACATGCGGGTAAAGCCTTTCATTGGCGACATTTTACTGGCTTTGGGCGCAGCTGCTTGCAAACTAAAATTAAAGCCGCCAAGCATGGTATTACCGATAAATGCAGCCAATACAATAATGAGTACAAACATCGACATAGGAAATAACAGTACGTCGGCCACCTCTCCCCATACGGCAAACATTTTGGTGGTGTCGTAGGTTTCATTGCGGTTAAGACTCAGCATTCTTCCCATAATGCGGTACAAGCCTTTGCCAATTTCAGGCCCATACATTAATAAGGAAATAGCAGAAAAAATAAGCACAAACATGGTACCTAACTCTTTAGAACGCGCTATTTGGCCTTTCTTTTTAGCATCATCAACTTTTTTGGGGGTGGGTTCTTCGGTTTTTTCTTGTCCGGAATCTTCAGCCATTACGCTCTCCTAAGGGGAACAACCAACTAGAGTACACATCAGCTCAACCATTTTTAGCCATTGGAACTCAAACTGAGTGACAAAGTTACCGAGCGTTGCCCAAATAATAACGAGCCCTGCCACTAAGGTAAACGGGAAGCCTATCGAGAAAATATTTAACTGCGGTGCAGCACGAGTCATAATACCAAATGCCATATTAATAACCAGCATGGCGGTTAATGGTGCTAATGACAGCACTAATGCAGTGGTAAACATCCAACCACCCCATGTCACTATGTCCCAGTAATGATCAACCGCCCACCAATTGCCATCAATCGGGAGTACTTCAAAACTGTGCACCACCATTTGAATCATCATTAAATGACCATTAAACACAAAAAATAATAAGGTAGCTAATATTAGATAAAATTGCCCCACTGCAGGCACACTCATTCCATTAGAGGGGTCAACAACAGATGCAAAACCTAAACCGGTTTGCATAGCAAGAATTTGACCGGCTAACACAAACGTATTGAGTAATAGTGTGGACGCAAAACCAATTGCGACACCAATCAACATTTGTTGGAGTACCACTAAAATCATTTCAAAAGAAAATAGATTAGTAAATGTAGCAGCAGGAAGAACAGGAACAACTAAGAAGGTGACCACTACAGCCAAGCCCATTTTTATTCGAGCAGGTACGTTTTTTGCGCCAATACCCGCCATGATCATGATCATAGAGCTGATGCGCACTAAGGGCAGTAAAAAATCACTTAACCATTGAATTACAACGGAAAATGGAAATTCCATTGTTAACCTGCAATTTCGGGGATAAGCAGCACTAAGCGATTAAAAAAGTCCATTAGCTCTTGAGTAAACCAATGTCCTCCCACAATCAGGGCACTGATGGTGATTAATAAACGCGGTAAAAAACTCAGTGTTTGTTCGTTAATTGAGGTTGCTGCCTGAAACACAGCCACAACCAACCCAATAATTAAGCCAGGTACCACAATGGCAGACACCAGCTTAATCACTAAAAATAGGGCTCCACTTAAAATATCAACAAATACTTCAGGTTCCATGGACGACTCCTAGTGTGGTTGGTTCAATGAAGAGTGCACAACTACGTGCCCAAGCCAAAGCTTTTAGCGAGTGTACCCATCACCAAGCTCCACCCATCAACCAATACAAACAACATAATTTTAAACGGTAGCGACACAATCATGGGCGATAACATCATCATACCCATGGCCATCAATACCGATGCAACCACCAAATCGACAATCAAAAAGGGAATAAAAAACATAAAACCAATAATAAAAGCGGTTTGTAACTCACTGGTCACAAACGCAGGAATAAGCACAACCATTGGCGTTGCTTCAGGCGAGTCAAGCTGATCGTAACCTGCTATTTTAGCAAAGGTTTCTAAATCTTTTATACGTACCTGTGAGAGCATAAACGCTTTCATTGGCTCTTTGGCTAAATCAAGTGCTTCAAGTGACGTTACTTGTTCACTTAAATACGGTTCGATAGCTCGCTCATTTATTTGCTCATAAATTGGCGCCATAATAAAAATACTTAAAAACAGCGACATACCTAGTAATACTTGGTTCGAAGGCGTTTGCTGCAAACCAATGGCTTGGCGCAAAATAGCTAAAACAACAATAATTCGAGTGAAAGAGGTCATCATGATAATGGCGGCTGGAATAAAGCTCATAGCCGTCATGATCGCCAACACTTGTAGCGTCACTGAGTAGTCTTGGGTGCCATCGGCATTAGTGGTGATCGTCAGCGCGTCAATCCCCTCGGCATTGACCCCTGGGACGAACAGCATGGCAAATAGGAAAAGCAGCCATTTAGTCATAATATTAGTTCTTTTTATTTTGATTAAGTTGCGGATTCAACATTTTGCCAAACCGCTTCGCTAATTCTGGTAACTCTTTTTCTGTTAGGGGGGTTTCTAACTTGTGTAGATAATTAATACTGTGTGGAGTAACCCCTAATAGGTGCTGTGCATTATCTATTTCAACCACCATTAAGCGCTCACGTGATCCCAACGGAAGACTGCGGATCACTTTAAACTCATCGTTATTGGTTAAATTTGGATTGAGCTTTTTTACAAAAAAAGCCAACACTAAAATTAACACCACAACCATACCCAAAGATAACACCATGGATACGATATCTGTGGTCGGTGTTGCAGCATCGGTTGCTGCAAACACCGAATTGCTTAAACTGGCTAGTGCTATCATCGTAACTTTTTGATCCGTTCAACCTGGCTAATTACATCCGTTAAACGAATACCGAACTTATCGTTCACCACAACCACTTCGCCATGCGCAATCAAAGTACCATTAACTAAAACATCAAGCGGTTCGCCGGCAACCCTGTCAAGCTCAACGACCGAACCTTGGTTAAGTTGTAATAAATTACGAATATTAATTTTAGAACGCCCTACTTCCATAGAAATAGTAACGGGAATATCTAAAATAGTATCGAGTTTACGTTTTTCTTCACCGCTGAGTTCATGCTTTGAATCATCAAGCTCATCAAGCTCGGTTACTTTGACCTCAGGACTATCGTCAGTGCCTTCAGCTTCAGCAAGTGCTGCTGCCCATTCGTCCATTGTATCTTGATCATCGCTCATACTTTTAACCTTTTAATCAATTACCAGTCTAAGTCTACACCGTTTGAAAGGTGTAAATCATCTTCTAGTTCTGCTAATTCTGCATCTGAATCAATTTTTTTGCCGCCTTTGGTAAAGACATGCAGCTCAGATTTAACTGAATCAGGGCGTTTAATTTTTTCACTAATTTGTAGCGCAACGTTATCGCGTGAACGACCCATTTTAGCTCTGAATGTAGGGAGTTCTTCCACAAATACGGTAATATGCTCAGGCATTTCAACTGGAATTATATCCCCGGCTTTGAGCTCCATTATTTGTTTTAAGCTTAAATCAACTTCAAGTAGCTGGGTCGATAAATCGACTTCTACGTCCATTATTTCGTCACGAAGCGCCTTACTCCAACGTAAATCGGTATCTTCAGTATCAGACTGAACACCCGCATCCAATAGCTCTCTGATAGGTTCGAGCATTGAATAAGGTAGCGCAATATGGAAGTCTCCCCCGCCACCATCCAGCTCAATATGAAAAGAGCTAATAACCACCACTTCGGTTGGGCTAACAATATTAGCCATCGCAGGGTTTACCTCAGAATCGAGGTACTCGAACGACACATCCATCACTGGTGCCCATGCTTCTTTGTAATCTTCAAAGATTATTTTCAGCAGCATTTGCACGATTCGGCGTTCTGTTGGGGTAAATTCACGTCCTTCAATTTTGGCATGATAACGGCCATCGCCACCAAAGAAGTTGTCTACCAGTATAAATACTAAGCGTGCTTCCATGGTAATAAGGCCGGTGCCTTTTAGTGGGCGAAAACGCACCATATTCAAACTCGTTGGTACAAACAAGGTATGTATGTACTCACCAAACTTGATCATTTGCACGCCGTTAATTGACACCTCAGCGGTGCGGCGCATCATGTTAAATAAGCTAATTCGCATGTGACGGGCAAATCGCTCGTTAACAATTTCAAGTGTCGGCATGCGACCACGCACGATGCGATCTTGCGAAGAAAAGTCGTACTGTAGTGTACTTCCCTCACCATCTTCACCGTCGTGTATATCTTCCTCTTCGACTTCATCGACACCATGTAATAGCGCATCAATTTCGTCTTGGGATAATAAATCGCTCACACTGGCCCCTTATTGCATCACAAAGCCGGTAAATAGTACCCGCTCAATTACTTTATTCCCTTCAACATCCATCATAGCGGCCTGTACTTTATCAAGTGCAGTAAAACGCAGTGTTTCTTTGCCTACACTTGTGCTAAGTTCATCAGCCGTTGTCATGGAAAATACACTCAGGAGTGTGCCTTCAATCAGTGGAATGTGTTTTTTAGCCGTTTCTTCATTACCATCGCCGCGCACTAATAATTGCACTTTAATCTGTACAATTCTATCGCGACTAGCCCCTGGCACATTAAAAATAAACGGTCTAGGCATCGCAACATATAAAGCACTGCCAACCGTTGCCGAAGAACTTGTTGGCGCAGCAGCTACCTCACCATTGGCAGCATCATCTGCAAGGGTTTCTACTGGCTCATCACCACCTGATAATAAAAAGTACCCTGCCACAGCGCCAACAATAAGTAATACAGCGGCAATAATTATTATGAGTTTGCTTTTACTTTTACTTACTTCTTCTATTTCTAAATTAGTATCTTCAGCCATTGTATTTCCTTTATTTGCAAAGGTATTTGCTTGTTTTAACTATTATAATAGCAGGACTTAGGCATAGTAATCTATTGATGATAACGTTTGTTGTCCAGAACCCTGTATTTGCTTATCTGGTTGCTCACTATTTGTCTCATCTGTAGAGCGATTATTAGCCATTTGCCCTTGTGCATCACTTTCTTGTTGCTGTGCTTGTTCACCTGAGGAATCACCGTAAGAAATACTGCTTTCACCTAGTTCTAAACCTTGCTGCATCAGCATTTCTCTAAGCCTAGGTAACGACTGCTCCAGCGCTTCTTTGGCTTGCTGGTTTTGCACTACAAAGTTGATTTGTGCTTGCTCAGCATCACTTCTAATACGAATTTGCATACTGCCCATTTCTGGCGGATCTAGGCGAATTTCAGCTTCTTTATTATTAATACTTAACATTGAGCTAACCCGCTCTTGTAGCATTTTTGCCGCATCACTTTTAATAATGTTTAAAGCCTGTAAGGTGGCAGGATCAATGCTTACTTGTTTCGCTTGTGCTGTACTTTGTAACTGTCCTGCTTGCAAGCTTTGCGCTTCAATAATAGCTTGTTCGTACCCTAAAGTATCGTATTTAGCGAGACTATTAAGCGACTGTTTGTCAAATATATTAATGATCTGAGAGAAAATTTGTGCTGCACGCGGTGGCATTTGCTCAGCATTAGTGCCGCGCATGCTCTCTTTTTGTAATGCGTCTAACTGTTTGGCAAGCTCGTCAGGGTTATCAGCTACCGATTTTGAACTCTCTAATTTTAGCTCAGGTTTTACATTGGCTGATTCAGTACCAGTCTGTGCTTTTGGCGCTATTGCTCCCGCCAAAGCATTATTTGAAAATAGTGGCTTATCTTTGGCGCTAAACAAGCTGTCCGCGTCAATCGCGGTCTCTAAATCACTGATTACTCCTTTTAGCGAGGTAAGTTCTTTCGTTGATAAAGATTCATTTTTAACGTAACCCTGCAACTGATTGAGTAAGGCCTGTTTTTCTGAGGTAGTTAACGTACTTATTTGTGCATTAATGGTCTGCTGAGGTGTTTGCGGCTTCTCACTTTCACTCACATACTTACTGAGTAATTGCTTTAAATCCGCTAGGTTATCTTTATTAATTGGCTTGCTCATCGCATTAAGTTCAGTAGCTAACTCACCTTGCTGAGCAGGTGTTAAATTTGCCAATAATTTATCTGCTTTAATGGCATTATCATCTTTTGATAACAGCGCCAAAATTGATGAGTCTAATGATGATTTTACGGTTGTGGTATCAGTCGGCTTATCGGCCACCTTATCTGTTGCTAATTGACTTGAAACAACATCGCCTTTTTGACTCGCATTAACAGCTGCTAGCGCTTTTGTGTCAAGCAGTGTCGGCTCACCTTCGCCTTTTCCTGCTAAATTAGCACCTTGTACATTTTGTGTTTGTGGAATGATTTCATCATCCACAACGGCATCACTTGGCATAGTAATAATAGGTGCCAGCTTATCTTCAGGCTTAGCGTTTATTTTAACAGCGTCTTTGTCTATTAACTGCGCACCACCATGGGGGTTATTTTTTACTGAGGTATCGATGACTTGTGCCGCATTAATTTGCGCCAGCATATCTTCACCGCTCAAAGGCTTTTCTTCGCTACTTTGCTCTTTTAGATCGGATTGTTCATCTGCTGATTGTTTGTTTGGCGCTTTAGCTTGCGTACTGTGTGTTTCAGAAGCTTGGTTAGCAAGGGCTAATTGATCAAAAAAGCCAGCATCATTACTGCTATCTAGCTTTGTTTTATCACTGTCTTTTTTAACTAAGTATGAGTCTTGCTCAGATACCGCTAACATTGAAATATCATTTATCGCCATAAATCACCTAATAAAAGCGGCAACAGCCCACCGCACAATCCTAAAAATCATTGCTCTTGTAGAATCTAAGCAATTAGCATGCCTACCTTATAGTGCTTTATGCCTTTGATAAAACTGATTAGAGGAAAATTCATCGAGCATTTTTTGCTCACTTTTAGCGGCCAACATATCCGCTTTTATCTGTTGTTTTTCAATTAACTTAGCAACCGCTTTCGCTTTTACTTGTTGCTTTAACCACAAGGTTTTACGCTGGCTAACCACCTGCTTTGCAGTGTTAACAGTGCTTGCTTGTTGACGTATCGCTTCTTCAATCTTAGCAATGAATGCATGATACTGACTAAATCCGGCACTTGATAAACCCGACTGCCCCTTAATATGAAGTTGCTGCGTGTATTCAAGTCGAAAGTCATTTAAGCCCTGCAGCTTTTGCTGATTTACTTGCAAATTTTGATTAGCTTGCAAGTAGCTCATGCGTAACGTTTCTTCTTTTTCGTTTTCAAGCCTGAGCAACAAATGCAGTTTATTTTTTGCCATTATGCTTGTCCTAATAATTGCGCGAGCCCTTGAAGGCCATCATCATAGCTAATCACATCACGCATCCCTTGTTGTAAAAATGCGTTCACTCTTGGCATCATGTTTATTGCCTGATCGAGCATTTGATCACTGCCTTTTTGATAAGCGCCCAAGGTGATCATGTCTTTGTTCTGTTGATACATTGAATACACTTGCTTAAGCACCCGAGCTTGTTGCATGTGCGATTCAGACACCACTTGAGGCATAACTCGAGAAATCGATTTTTCTATGTCAATGGCAGGATAATGGCCGCTGTCGGCTAAATCACGAGATAAAACAATATGTCCGTCAAGTATGGCACGTGCAGCATCAGCAATCGGGTCTTGCATGTCATCGCCTTCACTCAGTACGGTAAAAAAGGCAGTAATAGAGCCTTGCCCTTCCCCGCCGTTACCCGCTCTTTCCACCAGCGCAGGTAATTTAGCAAATACTGAAGGTGGATAGCCTTTTGTTGCAGGGGGCTCACCCACAGCCAGCGCGATTTCACGCTGTGCCATAGCATAACGCGTCACCGAGTCGAGTAATAACAATACGTTTAAGCCTTGATCTCGAAAATACTCTGCAATGGTTACCGCACTTTCGCAGCCTTTTAATCGCATTAATGGTGAGGCATCAGCGGGGGCTGCAACAACAACTGAACGTTTACGCCCTTCAACACCCAGTATTTCTTCAATAAATTCTTTTACTTCTCGACCACGCTCACCGACTAAACCCACTACAATCACATCGGCTTCACTGCCTCGGGTCATCATGCCTAATAATACTGATTTACCCACACCAGAGCCTGCAAATAAGCCCATGCGCTGGCCTTGGCCGACAGTAATCACCGAGTTAATAGCACGTACCCCCACATCCATAGGCTTACTAATGGGGCGTCTTGCAAGAGGGTTTATTGCATTTTGAGCAAATTTGAGTGTATGTTCTGCATTAATTTTACCTAAGCCATCTAAAGGTCTGCCTAAGCCGTCTACCACTCGACCAAGTAAGCTCATGCCAACAGGCAAACCTGTGTCATTAACTTGGGGGATAACTCGCGCACCAGGCAGTACGCCTGAAATGTGGTCGTTAGGCATTAAATACAAAGTTTGATCGTTAAATCCAACAATTTCAGCGTCAACAAAGCCGTTCATTGTTTCAATTTTACATTGGCTGCCTACCGGAGCGCGCAAACCTTTGGCTTCCAGTGTTAAACCAACCACACGCGTTAAAACTCCCGCGACTGCAGGCGCTGGAATTTTAATATGCCGTTGGTATTGAGATAAGCGTTCGCTTAATGAAGTATCGCTCACAGACATAACACGCCAATAAAAAAGTTAGATACCACTGTTATGCAAAAAGCTATCCAACGTTTCTTTGACACGGGTTTTCAAGGTCATATCTAAAGATGATAACGTTGTTTTAACTTCACAACCGCCCCGCTCTAGAGTGGGTTCTGCAATTAGTTGCCAATGATTATCTTCAATAGCTTGTTCACCATAACTGGCTTTTATCAGCGTTAAGTCATCTGGATGAAGATGAATTCGAACTTTTTCTTGTTCTGCATTGAGTGCATCAATGCTTTTTTTCAAAGTATGTAAAATAATATCAGGTGATGTTTTTACTTCTTGATAAATAATCGCTTCACTGAGCATAGTGGCTAGCTGTACCAGCTGTTTTTCTGCTTGCTCGTCCACTTTTTTAAGCGGGTCGCTTAAACTATCTAGTAAGCCACGCAGGCTGATCAACTGCTCATCAATTAAGGGTTTAACGTCTTCTTGGCCTTGTGTTTTACCCAGCTCTACACCTTCTTTGTAACCCGCCTCTTTACCCTCGGTTACGCCTTTGTCAAAGCCATCTATATAGCCTTGTTCGTGCCCTTGTTTAAGGCCTTCTTCGTAGGCATCTTGGCGAATACGCTCCAGCTCTACCATAGTTAATGAAGGCAGCTCTGGTTCTTCCGGTTCTTCTACTTGCTCTTTTGCTATTTCTTTACGGTATAGCTCGGCTAAGGGTGTGCCATAAGCCGTAGAGCGATTGCGAAAGCTTCGCTCATCGGGAGCAACATCAGGAATTGGCCAATTTTTTAATAACTCATCAGCTTCATCTGCATGTAATGGGCGACCTTTAGAGTGACTCATAGGTTATAAGAACTCCTCACCACCGCCACCACCAAGCATAATTTCACCTGAATCAGAAAGGCGACGTGCTGTTGATAAAATTTCTTTTTGCGCCGCTTCTACTTCACTAATGCGCACAGGAGCCATAGCTTCTAAATCATCAGCGAGCATTTCAGCGGCACGTTTTGACATGTTACCCAAAATTTTCTCTTTAAGGGCATCATCGGTTCCTTTAATGGCTTTCATTAATACATCTTGCGGCACTTCACGCAGGATTGCTTGAATGCCTCTGTCGTCTACATCCATTAAGTTTTCGAAGACAAACATTAAGTCTTGAATTTGTTGCGACATTTCTTCGTCATGCTCACGGATTGAATCCATTAACTGCCCTTCAACATTGGTATCGAGGTAGTTCATGATATCTGCCGCAGCTTTTAAGCCACCCATTTTCGCAGCTTGTGCACCCGCTTGACCGGCAAATTGTTTTTCCATAATTTCATTCAATTCTTGCAATGCTGCCGGTTGTACTTCTTCTAAATTAGCAATACGCATGGTTAAATCGAGGCGCACTTTTTCAGGAAATTGCGCTAAAATTTCAGCCGACTGTTCAGGCTCTAGGTAAGAGAGAACAATTGTTTGAATTTGTGGATGCTCATTACGAATAATGTTAGCCACCTGTTTAGAGTCCATCCATTTTAATGAATCAAGACCTTTAGCGCCTGAGCCCATCACTATTTGGTCTATCAAGCTGGCGGCTTTATCTTCACCTAATGCGGCTGTAAGTGCTTTTTTGATGAAGTCTTCAGACTGAAAACCAATCGTACTAAAACTTTGAATTTGTTCAATAAACAAATTATGAACCGCGCTAATTTTAGCTTGCGACAAATCATCGATTGCCGCCATGGCCATACCGACCTTTTGCACTTGTTTTGGCTCTAAGTGCTTGAGGATTTGCGCTGCATCTTCTTCAGTTAAGCTCAGCAATAATATTGCCGCTTTATCTACACCATCAAGTTTATCAACATCAAACGCTTGAGGTAGTTGTTTTTGTTCTTGATCAGTCATCTTCTGTTAACCACGCTTTCACTACTTGTGATGATAGTTCTGGTTCATTGGCTACAAGGGCACGAACCGCTTTGAGTAAGTCTTCGTCGCCGTGTAGGTCTGGTAAGCGTAGTGTACCATCGCTTGAGAAGCCAACAGAAGCAGAATCAAAGTCATTATTTAGCATATCTAATGTGCTGTCACCAAGATCAACACCTGAACTAAGAGAATCTTCATCGTATTCTTCAAGTGTATTATCTGGGTAGATTAAGCGTTTAAGCATAGGTTTAACGACAGCTAAAATCAGTACAATAATAACCAGTGCACCTAATACTAAGCGCATCATTTTCATAAACCAATCTTGTTCCCATAAAGGCAACTCAAAATCAAGCGCTGAGTCTTCACGAACAAATGGTACGGTCACTACTTCAAGTGCATCGCCACGTTGCATATCAAAGCCTACGCCACCTTGTAACAAGCGACGAATATTTGACAGGGCTTCAACCGAGCGTGGCGTCATAGTTGTTTCACCATTTTCACCCACCGTAGGCAGGTAATCAACCGCAACAGAGACGCTTATTCTGCGGATCACTCCAGTTTGCTGACGCTTATGTGAAATAGTGGTATCGAGTTCATAGTTACGAGTGGCTTCTTTGTGAGTTCTACTCGGTGAGGTTGCAGTGCCTGCACCGCCCGCCATCGCATCTTCAGGAATAGTTGAGTTAACTGGTGGCTGATTAGTAAGCGCGCCTGGAATACCAACCGCTAGGCCACCAATATTATTTTCTTCAAAGGTCGTTTCACTTCTTACCGCAGGTAAATCTGGGTTGTAACGTTTTTGTGTTTCTTCTACCGCACTAAAGTCCATACTTAAATCTACTTGTGCGGTGTAATTACCTAATCCAACCACGGGGATCAAAATACTGTCGATTTTTTCTAGGTATTCTTGCTCACGTTTACGTTCTATATCGTATTCTTTACGCGAGCGTGCAGCTAAAGAGGTTTGCGAGCCTGAATTTAATAAACGACCATTTTGATCGGTCACAGTAACGCGCGAAGGCTCAAGCCCTTGTACCGCTGAAGCTATCATATCAACAACCGAGTCAACTTCTTCGCCATCTAGAGAGCGACCGCGTTTAAGAGTAAGTACAACAGTCGCAGAGGGTTTTTTCTCTCTACGGGCAAATACATTTTCTTTGGGAATAGCTAACAATACTTTGGCGCGAGTAACATTATTTAGCTCTTCTATAGTACGGGCAAGTTGTTGCTCACGGCCATGTTTAAGGCGCTCACGTTCTAAACGTTGGCTTACCCCAAACCCCATGTCTTGCATAATAATGTCGCTACCTGATGTAGGCCCTTGATCTAAACCTTCACGGGTCATCAATAACTTGATATTTTGATATTCAGTTTCATCCACCGAGACCACATTGCCATCAAGTTGGTAGTCAATTTTTTGTGCATCTAAAAAGTCGAGTGTTTCTATTAACTCTTCAGTTTGCATTTTACCTAAAGGGCGCATATCTGGCTGACGAGCCCAAATAATAACGAAAATAGCAATGGCTAAACAAATAGCTAATGCAACAATCAGGGTAATTTGACGTAAAACATCAACACCGCCAAGGGAACTGAAATAGCCTGATTTTTGCTCTTGTTGATCTTCGTTTTCACTTTGCTCCATCATGCCATCAGCAAGTGCCAGATCTGTAGATTGATTAGATTGCGCCACAATAATTCTCCACTACCTAGTTAAACAGGCATGTTCATAATTTCTTTATAAGACTCAACAAGCTTATTACGAACCTGTACCGTAGCTTCAAATGCCACAGAAGACTTTTGCGAAGCAATCATAGCCTCAGCAAGTGATACGCTTCTGTCGCCATTCTCTACCGCTTTTACTTTTTGTCCTGTGTCTTGCTGAAGTTCATGCACTGTATTAAGGGCATTACTCAACATGTCACCAAACTGTGCTGTAGAGGTTGATTGCACTTGCGTTGGCAAGTTATTAACTTGATTACTACGTGTGGCCTCTGCAGCCATTGATTGCATTTCTTGAAATAAAGCACTGTTTTGAATTTTCATAATTGTCTCTGATAATGCAGTAAACTCTTAAAGAGAATAAAGCACAAAACATGCCAAAAATTAAAACCAATTAAAACAACGCTTTAAGTAAAATAATTAAGCAGTCAGAGTTTTGACAGCCCTAAATTCAAGTGATTGAACTTAGGGCTTATGGGGGTTATGCTGGGAGGGAAATACCTAAATCACGCATTTGTGCTAATTTGTAGCGTAAAGTACGCGGGCTAATACCTAAGGTTTCGGCGACCTCTTTGCGTTTTCCTTGGCAGCGTGCCAAGGTTTCTAAAATAATACGATGTTCTTTATCTTTAAGCTCATCTTTGTAACTACCAGTATCGACGGCTAACAAATCATTTTTTTGCTCATCTGCAGGCGCTGCTTTTTCATCATAATAAGCGTTACTGAGACTACTTTTTACAGGCTCAATGTCAGCTTTAGTTTCTGCCACAAAATGCGTTGGGGCTAGATTTTCGATAAAAATAGCATGCTCATCAATACTATTTCCACTGCGTAAAATTAATGCTCGCTGGATAACGTTATCTAGTTCGCGTACGTTACCGGGCCAGCTATGGCTAAGCAGTTTTTGCTCTGCACTGCTATCTAAATACGCCATTGGCTCTTTGCTTTTACTTAAATGACGTTCAATCAAATGCTTAGCCAACACAATAATGTCCCCTGGGCGCTCACACAGTGGTCGCCATAGCAGTGGGAAAACATTGAGTCGATAGTATAAATCTTCGCGGAACTGGTTTTCAGCAACCGCTTCTTTTAACTCTCGGTTACTTGTGGCAAGCACACGTACATCCAGTGCAATGGTTTTACGACCACCTAAACGCTCAACTTCACGCTCTTGTAGTACACGTAACAGCTTGGCTTGCAGGCCTAAATCCATTTCGGTGATTTCATCAAGTAAAATAGTACCGCCCTGTGCTTGTTCAAACTTACCCGGGCAGGCCTGAATCGCGCCAGTAAACGCGCCTTTCTCATAACCAAATAAAGTGGCTTCGAGCATATTTTCAGGAATAGCAGCACAGTTAATCGCAACAAACGGTTCATTACAGCGTTTTGATTTGTCATGAATATAACGCGCCAGTACTTCTTTACCAGAGCCACTTGGCCCAAGCACCATCACACTGGCATCTGATCGAGCAACTTTATTAGCAAGTTCGAGTAATTGAATACTACTAGGGTCGGCGACAATGGGCCCGTCTGTTTCTTTTTCTTTTTCTGGTAAGTAACGACTCACCATATTCAATAGCACTTCTGGTGCAAATGGCTTGGCCATATAATCAATCGCGCCTAAACGCATAGCCTCTACAGCATCATCAATAGTGGCGTAGGCCGTCATCATTAGTACGGGTAAATCAGGGTAATTTAATTTAATACTACGTAATAAATCCAAGCCGCTCATTGCGCCCATTTGTACATCACTGACCACCAATGAAAATGCTTCTTTTTTTAGTAGCACCATGGCTTGCTCGGCACTATTGGCGGCCATACAGGCTATACCTGACATTTCAAGCGTATCAATTAATGCTTCACGAAGTCCGGCGTCATCTTCTACAACTAAAATAGTGTTACTCATTGTGACTCCCCTAATTTAGATGTGACACTAATAGGTAGCAACATACTAAAAATTGCTCCCCCTTGTGGGTTGTTGTTTGCTTCAACACGTCCCTGATGTGCACTGGCCACTGAACTTACAACGGCAAGTCCTAAACCAGTACCTTGGCTTTTAGTGGTATAAAAGGGTTCAAATATTTTTTCAGTTTGTGCTAAATCAAGCCCAGGGCCATTATCACTAACACTAATGCGAACATAATCAGAGTCTTGTATATCACGCAAAGCACTAAGATGTACTTGTGCACCACTGCCAATGACTTGAATACTATTATGAATTAGGTTTTGAATTGCGCTTGCCAATGCTGTTTTGTTACCCATAATTTCAATATCGGGTTCAGGTAAGCTCACATTTAATTCGCTATCATTGAGCGCTACCATAGCATCGGCACCGGCTTTAACTTCACTTAGTAGCTGTTGCATCGACACTTGCTCAACAACTTGCTGATCACCACTTTTAGCAAATAACAGCATGTCGTTTACTTGGGTTTCTAAATCTTTTAAACGTGACATTAATTTAGTATGAAAACTGCCGCGAGACGCTTCGGGTAAGCGTTTTGAGCCTAAATTTGCGGCATACAACATAGCCGCTGATAACGGTGTGCGTACTTGATGAGCTAAAGACGCAACCATTTTACCTAAGGCACTTAAACGCTGCATATGCGCGACTCGCTTTTGTAAGCGTCGGGTTTCGGTTAAATCGGTCATTAGTATAAGTTGCCCAGGCTCAGGCGCGAGTGCAGTAATATCGAGCTTTATTAAGCGTCCATCTTTTAACGACACTTCATGACCATCATCTTGATGAGGACGAAATGAGCGCTGAATAACGCTAAACCACTTCTCTCCTTCTAATGGCTCGCCGAGCATATCGATAGCTATTTGGTTTGCCTTAGCGATCATTCCTTTACCATCAAGTACAATAACGCCCGCAGGCATGGTATCAACCAGATGAGAGAGCCAACTTGCTTGTTGACGCAAATCACTCAACTCACCAACATACTCCTCTTGCAGTAAACATGGGTTATACTGATTAGCAGAAATAAACTGGGGTTTTAGCACACTTGCAAGGGCCATAATCAACTCTCTAAAATAATGTAGATACTGTAGCTAATGCACAATATGTACCAAAATTATTTCATAATAATATCAACAATTTAAATAGTTAAAATACGTGCCGTAAAAATGACGCGCTAAGGAATAAGCATGAAAGAAGAAGCTCAGTGTCGCTGTCCATGGTTAGATACTTCAAAACCCGACTACGTGGATTACCATGACCATGAATGGGCCGTACCTGTGTATGACGATCACCTACTTTTTGAGTTTTTAACGTTAGAATCGGCACAAGCAGGGTTAAGTTGGTACACCATATTAAAAAAGCGCGCTAATTATAAAAACGCCTTTGCAAACTTTGATGTAAATAAAGTAGCGGCCTTTACTGAGCAGGACCTAGAAACATTAATGCAAAATGAGGGAATTGTTCGCAACCGCTTAAAAATAGCCGCAACAATTAATAATGCAAAGTGCTTCATTGCTATTCAAAAAGAGTTTGGCAGCTTTAGTGATTACCAGTGGCGGTTTGTTGGCAATAAACCTCAGGTAAACGATTTAGAGACGCTTGCGGATTACCCTGCAGTTACTGAAGCATCAACGTTATTTGCAAAAGATTTAAAAAAGCGCGGTTTTAAGTTTTTAGGCCCAACCACAGTGTATGCCTACATGCAGGCGTGTGGAATGGTTAACGATCATAGTAATAATTGCTTTAGAAAAGAAGAAGTTAAAAAGCTAGGCTAGGTGGGGTTACGGGTTACGAGACGCGGGGTTAACCCGCTGACAAGTATAGCGCCGAGTTTGCATTAAACGCGGTGTTTAGTTTTTCTAACCTAATACCTGAAACCTGCCCTTAGCTCTCAATCTCTCGATAGGTTATATTTTTTCATTTTTTCGACCAGAGTGGTTCGCCTTACGCCAAGCACCTCGGCAGCACGGGCGACAACGTAATCAAAGCGCTCTAATGCCTGTGTGATTAAGTTAATTTCAAGCTCAGCTAAGTACTCTTTAAGCTCAATACCTTCATCGGGCAATAAACCAGGTGCGGCCTGAGCAAAGTCATCTTCTAGATCTATTTCATCTTCACTAAATCCGCCGCTAAAAATATCATTAAATGCATCACGCTCCATCAGTTCTTCTGGGTACTGTGGCTCATAGGCTTCAACTTCAATGTAGCGGTATTTATTAGGTAAGTCAGGAACATCCACCACCTTGTCTGGGAACATAATAACCATACGCTCAACTAAGTTAGCGAGCTCACGAATATTACCCGGCCAAGAATGTTCTTTTAAACTATCAATAGCACGCTCTGTAAACTTAGCCGTAGTACCGCTTTGTTCATTTACACGGCGCATAAGCTCTTTAAGTAGTAATGGTATGTCTTCTGCGCGTTGAGCAAGAGATGGGCTCTCAATAGGAAAAACATTTAAGCGATAGTATAAATCTTCTCTAAATGAGCCTTTTTCTATCATGTTTTCAAGGTCACGGTGGGTTGCAGCAATCACACGCACATCAGCTTGGATCGCTTTGGTACCACCAACGCGCTCATAGCTACGCTCTTGTAGTACTCGCAGTAACTTAACCTGCATTTGCAGTGGCATATCCCCTATTTCATCTAAAAATAGCGTGCCACCTTGCGCTAACTCAAAACGGCCTTTTCGTGCTGAAATAGCCCCAGTAAACGCGCCTTTTTCATGACCAAATAGTTCACTTTCTAGTAGCTCTGCAGGAATTGCCCCACAGTTTACTGGTACAAATGGGCCTTTGTTACGCTTAGAAAGCAAATGTACGTTACGGGCAACTACTTCTTTACCTGTGCCCGATTCACCTAAAATAAGTACGTTAGCATCGGTTTTAGCAACCTGCGTAATTAAAAAGCGTAAATCTTTTACCGCTTTGGTTTCACCAACAAGACCATCAAAGGTGCTTTTCTCTTTATTATTTTTATGTTCATGCGGCAACATGCGCTGATATTGCTGACAGTCGTGTAACAGCTGTGTGGTTATTTCATGAGTAAATGGCTCACATATCAACCCCACAACATTAGCCAAACTCAACAAAGGTTTAAGCGTTTCACCAATGAGTAAAAAAGGAAATGTTGGGTATCGTTTAATTAAACTTTCGTGATCTAAAGACTGCAAAGCACCTAACACCACAATACATTCTTTGTTTTGATAGTGGCTGCATGCCTGTTCAAAGTCAGCTTCTGTTTGCAACTGTACAGCCTCACCAATAAAAGTAAGCGATGCGTATAATCCAATAGAGCGATTGTTATTATTATCTAAAATTAAGATCATCTTTAGCGAGCCATTTATTTCACTAATTTGTTTTATTAATCAAATTGTAAGCCAGTTGGGTTTGGATGCAAGCAATAGCGGCGATTTTTTGACATTAACGCCAAAAAACAGACACTGGCCGCACAAAGTCAATACTTTATAACTATTAATTACCTGGGTAGTTTTAGTGATATACATACTTAGGATGAATTAAACGACATATAATGCGATTTTCAATGATACGATTCCACACAGAAGAAACACATAAAAACTGCTATTATTACTTAAAGGTGTGACTGTTTTTGCCGATAAAGTAATAGTCAAACTTATGTTGGAACTAAACTTGCTTAGAGTTCTGAACATGTTATTAAAATTTGAGGAATTACCTATGGCTCATGCATCAATCAATAAATACCGTCAAATAACAGTTAGCAGTGTTAAAGAAATGACGCCTTACGACCAAGTTAAACTCGTGTTTGTGAATATTGTTGGCAAGCTCTCTGCTGCAAAAGGATTTATTGAACGTAAAGAGTTAGAAAAAAAAGGCAACGCAATCTCTGATTGTATTGTGCTACTTGGTGCGTTGCAGCAGGTATTAAATTTTGAACACAATAATGAAGTATCAACTAACTTAGACTCTTTGTATGACTACTGCCAGCGCTGCTTATTAACTGCAAACCTTGAAAACAATATAGATAAAATCGATGAAGTAATTACCTTGATTAAAGAGATTAAATCAGGTTGGGAAGCAATTCCATTCGAGCAAAGAGAACCACAACTATAATGGCTTTAAAGCAAATAACGAGTTCACAAGTTACAGATAGTGAAACTCGCAAATATTGTAATGAGCTAGTGAGTTTGATTAATGACTCAGAGGATTGGGATATTGAGCAAGCGCTGAGTATTCATAATAAGCTTGATACATATATAAGTGAATCACTTACAAGAGAAAAAGCTTTTTACTCTGCGACTGAACTTGAGTTTTTAATTAACCTAATAGAACAGCTATCTGCTAAAATGGATGCTCAAAAACAACTATTAGCGGTTAAAATAGTTGGTAATCAAAAAAATAAAAAAGCTGTAAATAAGTATAAATCTAACTTTTAAAATAGATTTGGCAATATTAGGCTGGTTAGCTGTGGAGAGAATCTCATGTTTGATGGAAAGGTAGTTTTAATAACAGGTGGAACAGGGTCGTTCGGTAAAAAGTATGTAAAAACACTATTAGAGCGGTACAGTCCAAAAAAAATTATTATCTTTTCTCGTGACGAGTTAAAACAGTTTGAGATGCAGCAAGATTTTGATCAGCCTTGCATGCGCTACTTTATTGGTGATGTTCGAGATAAAGAACGACTAAATCGCGCAATGCGTGGCGTTGATTATGTCATCCATGCTGCAGCCCTTAAGCAGGTACCTGCCGCAGAGTACAACCCAATGGAATGCATCAAAACTAATATTAATGGGGCAGAAAACGTCATTAATGCAGCACTTGATAACAATGTTGAAAAAGTCATTGCCCTCTCTACAGATAAAGCAGCTAACCCTATTAATTTGTATGGTGCCACTAAATTAGCCTCGGATAAATTATTTGTAGCGGCAAACAATATTGCAGGCGGCCATAAAACGACTTTTTCAGTAGTGCGTTATGGGAATGTAGTATGTTCGCGAGGGTCAGTTGTGCCTATTTTCCAAAAATTCATTAATGAAG
Organism: Pseudoalteromonas sp. SiA1; assembly: GCF_018732205.1. Lineage (NCBI taxonomy): Bacteria > Pseudomonadati > Pseudomonadota > Gammaproteobacteria > Alteromonadales > Pseudoalteromonadaceae > Pseudoalteromonas > Pseudoalteromonas sp. SiA1. The sequence continues at coordinate 2,432,857 of NZ_CP076084.1, forward strand.
GCCGTGATCACATCCCTATCACTCATGACGAAATGACTCGTTTTTGGATAAGCCTTCAACAAGGTGTTGATTTTGTTTTAACAAATTTCGCGCGCATGTTGGGCGGTGAAATTTTCGTACCTAAAATCCCATCAATTCGAATTGCTGATTTAGCAAAAGCAATGGCTCCTGAATTACCTATTAAAATTATTGGTATTCGCCCAGGAGAGAAACTTCATGAAGTTATGTGCCCTGCCGATCTGTGTTTTGAAACCTATGAATATAACGATCATTTTGTAATTGCACCAGGCATCAAATTTAGCAGTCGTAGTAATGACTTTACAGTTAATGCACTTAATGAAAAGGGAAAAAAAGTTCAGCAAGGCTTTGAATATAACTCTTTGAACAACCCACATTACATGACGATTGAAGAAATTGAAGCCTTCAATATTGAAGCCTTAATTTAAAAGTAATGACTCCATGATCCCATACGGCAAACAAGCTATCTCTCAACAAGACATCGACGCAGTAGTTGATGTCTTAAAATCTGATTGGTTAACGCAAGGCCCAAAAGTACCCGCTTTTGAGCAAGCCATCGCAAATTATTGTGGCAGCACCTATGCATGTGCAACAAACAGTGCCACATCAGCATTGCACGTTGCATGTTTAGCGTTAAATGTGGGGAAAGATGACATCGTGTGGACCTCCCCTATTTCGTTCGTTGCTTCCGCAAATTGTGCACTGTACTGTGGTGCTCAAATAGACTTTGTGGATATTGATGTAGCAACAGGGAATATGTGCACTGATGAGTTAGAAAAAAAACTTATTATTGCTAAAGAAAATAATCGTTTACCAAAGGTAGTCATCCCAGTTCACCTGGCAGGTCAATCATGTGATATGCAGGCTATATATCAACTTGCAGTTGAATATGGCTTTAAGATTATTGAAGATGCTTCACATTCTATTGGTGCAAAATATTTAGGTAAGCCTGTGGGCAGCTGTGAGTTTTCAGATATTTGCGTATTTAGCTTTCATCCAGTCAAAATAATCACCTCAGCTGAAGGTGGAATGGCGGTAACAAACAACAAACGACTTGCTAATAAAATGGTGCGTTTACGTAGTCACGGGATTACATCCGATCAGAGTGAAATGACAGAGCCAAGTCATGGCCCTTGGTACTATCAGCAAGTTGAACTCGGCTTTAATTATAGAATGACTGAGTTACAAGCTGCACTAGGCCTTAGCCAGCTCTCAAAGCTTGATGAATTTGTTGCAAAACGCAACCAGCTAGCTAAAGTATATACTAGCAAGCTAAAAGATATGTCTATCAATCATTTAACTCAATCACACCAAAGCTATTCTAGTTACCATCTATATATTTTAACCTTGTTTGGTGATGCAATTGTAAAACATGATTCTCTTATCTGTAGTTTAAGAGAGCAAGGCATAACGAGTCATTTGCATTACATTCCAATTCATATACAACCTTATTACAAAGAGCTTGGCTTTAAGGCAAATGACTTTCCAAATGCAATGAGATACTACAGCTGCGCTCTCACCATACCTTTGCATCCTGGATTAACTAATTCAGAACAAAACTTCATAATAGAAACATTAGCTAAACAACTATGAAAATCGCTTTAGGAACCGCCCAATTTGGTTTGAATTATGGTATTAGTAACACCCTTGGGCAGGTAAAAAAAAATGAGATCAAACGAATACTTAGTGCTGCGCTAGACGCTGGCATTACAGTGGTTGATACGGCATCAGCTTATGGAATTAGCGAGAGTAATATTGGCCAATCGGGTTTAAGCCAAGCTTTATCTATCGTTACTAAAGTATCAAGTGAAAATATTCACGCGCAGGTAGAAAAAAGCTTAAAAAATCTGAACTGTGACTCAATTGATGCAGTGTTATTTCATAATTGTGAGTTGCTTTTAAGCAGCTCAGGGGAAGACTATTTTTCGCAGCTAGAGCAGTTAAAAACCAAAGGCATAGTTAAGCGAATAGGTGTTTCTGTTTATAATCCTAAAGAACTTGAATTACTTAGTGAAAGGTTTAATTTAGATCTGATTCAAGCTCCTGTTAATTGGTTAGATCAACGTTTTATACAACCTGAAATTATCGATAAGCTAATAGAAAAAAATATAAAGCTTCACGCTCGCTCGATATTTTTACAAGGGCTTTTATTAGAGCCAATGATTCAAAATAACGCTTATTTTTCACAGTTTAATAATGAGTTTTCTCAGTATAATCGTGTTATTAATGAATTAGGCTGCAATCGGCTAACTTTCGCATTAGCAATTATTGCGCAAAAAGCCCCTCATATCGAAAATGCAATTATAGGATGTTGCTCACAAGAACAGTTAACACAATTAATAGACAGCTACTGCGCCGCAAAAAAGCTTACACTCCCCTCGGATGACGTTTTAGCCTCTTTAGCTTCAAGTAATTTAGCATTAATCAATCCATCGCAATGGCTTGGTTAATTAAGCGCTAGGATTAAAAATATGATAAATGCTTTCATGCAAGCTAGGACAGGATCAACACGCTTACCTAATAAAGTTTTAAAGAACCTCCAAGGTTTACCTATGTTTATTCAACAAGCTAAGCGTGTACAACGAGCAAAATTAGTAGACAACCTAGTTATTGTCACAAGTACTGATGAAAGTGACGACATTATTGAACAGTTATGCAATGAGAATAATTTATTATGCTTTAGAGGAAGTTTAAGCAATGTTCTCAGCCGGTACTTTCATGCTGAACTCAATTACCCTTGTGATGCTATCGTTAGAATAACAGCTGACTGCCCAGTGATTGACCCTGAGCTCATGGACTATGTCATTAATAGTCATTTAAAAAACAAAAATGATTATACTTCAAACTGCTTAGTAGCCACATACCCTGATGGTCTCGATATTGAAGTGATCAGTAAAAAGGCCTTACATAACGCTTATAAATATGCAGAAAAGCCTTCTGAGCTAGAACACGTAACACCTTATATAACAAGTCACCCTGATAAGTATAAGTTACAGAATATCCAAAGTGAGCAAGACCTCTCTGCCTATAGATGGACTGTTGACGAACCCAATGACTTTGAGTTGATTTCATCAATATATGAAAATTTATATGTAAAAAAGCCTAATTTTAATTATCAAGATATACTGGAATTGTTATCGCATAAACCAGAGCTGAACTTATTAAACTCCCAAATTGCTCGAAATGAGGGAATGGTTAAATCATTAAAACAAGATAAAGAAGAAGGCTATGAATAATTACACTAATTCAGCGGAGTGGCTACATAGAGCTGAAAAAACCATTCCTCTAGGTTCCCAAACTTTTAGTAAGAGTAGAATTGCGTTCCCACAAAATGCAGCACCTTTATTTATTGAACGAGGTTTAGGTTCTAAAGTGTGGGATGCAGATAATAATGAGTATATTGACTTTGTGAATGGCTTACTTTCTGTTTCTTTAGGCTACTGTGATGCTGATGTAAATCAAGCTGTGATAGACCAGCTTAGCTCAGGGATCACTTTCTCCCTTCCTCATAGATTAGAAATGGAAGTCGCCGAAGAACTCACAAAGCTAATACCTTGCGCTGAAATGGTGCGTTTTGGTAAAAATGGCAGTGACGCAACATCTGCTGCTATTCGACTAGCAAGAGCTTATACAAAAAGAGAGCATGTTGCAGTCTGTGGTTATCATGGTTGGCAAGATTGGTATATTGGCTCAACAACCAGAAATTTAGGTGTTCCCGAGTGTGTTAGAGCGCTTACCCATACGTTTACATACAATGACCTTAGCTCATTAGAAAGGCTCTTTACTGAATACCCTGAACAGCTTGCTGCTGTAATTATGGAGCCAATGAATATAGCCTTTCCAGAAGCTGGATTTCTTGAAGGAGTACAAGCACTTTGTAAAAAACATGGCTCTGTACTAATTTTTGACGAAACAATTACCGGTTTTCGGTTTGATCTACATGGTGCTCAAGGCTTATTTAATATTACACCTGACCTAGCAACCTTTGGCAAAGGCATGGCAAACGGATTCCCTATTTCAGCTATTGTTGGAAAGAAAGAAATAATGTCATTGATGGAAGATATTTTCTTCTCCGGCACCTTTGCGGGCGAAACCATGTCTTTAGTTGCTACAAAAACAACATTAAAAAAAATGCAGCAAGAAAGAGTACTGACACATATTCACACTTTAGGTGAAAAATTAATTTGTGAGCTTAATAAATTAATAGAAAAACACGATGTAAAAGATTGGCTGAGCACTGCAGGTCATCCGTCATGGTCTTTTATTATTATTAAAGACACTCAAAAATATTCCTCATTAGAGCTAAAATCTTTATTTATTCAAGAGATGTGCACTAGAGGTATTTTAATTGGTGGTAGTCATAACCTTAGCTTTGCCCATACACATGATGATATAGAGAAATTACTTAATGCATACGATGAAGTTATTTTTATTTTAAAAAATACAATAAAAACGCAAAATTTGTATGATATTTTTAAAGGTAAACTATTAGAGCCCGTTTTTAAGGTGAGATAATGCAATTAGCCATAAGAACAGATGCCAACGAATTAATCGGTGCCGGCCATTTGATGCGCTGTTTAGAGTTAGCAAACACTTTAGCCGAAAAAAATATAAAAATTAGATTCATTGTAAAAGAGTCTGCTTTAGCGAAATCTTTACTAAAGAGCCAGTTAGTTAGTTATTTAAAATTATCTACAGCAAATAATGGACTTGAAGAAACCAACCAAATACTTGAAAAATACAATATCAAAAGTATTTTAATTGACCATTATGAAATAGATATTCAATGGGAGCAACAATTAATAGCTGATTATATAGTTATAATCGATGATCTAGCTGATAGAGCACATCTTTGTAATTTACTAATTGATACGGCATCAGAGTCTAGGCTAAGCGCTTATAAAAAGCTTGTGCCTAAGCAATGCAAACTTCTACTGGGTCCTAAATATGGAATTATCAGAGATGAATTCATTCGAAAATTAAACGATGAGCACTTAGCCTATGACATATTTATATGTTTTGGCGCCTCAGATCCTCAAAACAATAGCTTTGCTTCGTTATATGAACTTGATGTAAGGCAATACAAGGGTAAAATTTGTTTAACTACAGGTTTGGGTTATGCACACGGAAAAACGCTAAAAAGCCTCATTGAAAATACAAATTTAAACATAACTTGGCATCAAGCACCTCCAAACTTAGCTGACTTAATGTATCAATCAAAAGTAATCATTACAGCTCCTGGTTCAATGCTCTTCGAAGCTGCATCAATGGGAAAATCCATTATAATGATAAAAACAGCAGAAAATCAAAATGGTAACATTGAGTTATTTGAATTAAGTGAAGCAGCTATTTTATCAACCGTCTCCAACATATATAGCTGTATTCAAATAATTGAAGATAAAAGTAAAATATTAGCATTAAAAGCAAAAGCTATTAGTGATGGCAAAGGAAAATATAGAATTGCTCATTGTATCCATCAAAATTCATCGTTGATATAAGTGAAAATTGACTCTCTTACATATTTAAATGAGAACTATATAAATGCAACAAAACCCTAATCTCATATCTAAAGTACAACTAAAAAAAGCCACTTATTCCGATAAAAAAAATGTCTTTGAGTGGCAAACAAGTAGTGGTGTTCGTAAATACTTTAAGCAAACTGCAATTCCAACATGGCCAGAGCATTGCAAATGGTTCGAAGATACACTAAAAAGAGCCGATAGGACCCTATATATAATTAATCATGATGGAAATGATATTGGCACTCTTCGTTTAGATGAAATTGAATTAAATAAATATGAAGTTTCGATTCTGATCTCGCCCCAAGCTCAGGGAAAAGGTATTGGAGTTGCAGCTTTGAATAATATAACCGAACTAAAGAAACATGGAACGATTATTGCTGAGATTAGACCTGATAATTTAGCATCTATCACTGCTTTTACAAAAGCAGGTTTTACAGCTTTAACACCATCTTTATATAGTTTAAGAATAGAGAGCTGAAGAGCTCTCGAATTAAAAATAGCTATAGGCTTTATTATGAGAATTTTAATGAGTGCTGCGGCATCTGCTGCAGCTATATCTATTATTAAGCACTTGCAAACCTTAGGTCACAAAGTGATAGGTATTGACGCAAATGAGAATAGCAAAAGTATTGCAATGCACTTCTGTGATGACTTCTACTTATCGCCTTTATGCAGTAGCTCTGAGTTTATTCCATTTATCAACCAACTTGATGATAAGTTTGACTTATATATTCCATTTATTGATGAAGAACTTATTATTCTTTCTCAAAGTTCAGACTTATCAAAAAGTATCTCAAAGAAGATATTAATTAATAGCAAGTCAACAATAAGCATCTGTACAAGTAAGGTTAATTTTCAACTATTCTGCGAAGAAAATAACTTGCCCGTAGCCCCAACATCAACATCTGCCCCCGCGATATTTAAGCCAGAGTATGGTAGAGGTGGGAAGGGAATTTATATTATTGAAGACGATGAATTATTTCCTTTTTTTAAAAATAAAAAAGGCGTAATACAAACCTTATTAAAGGGCACAGAATATACCGTCGACGTGCTTGTAGATTCCGAGGGTGATTGGGTTTTTGGGTTAGCGAGAAAGCGCCTTGAAGCAGTTGGGGTGTCGAGAGTCGGTGAAATAAATCAACACCCTTTAGTGCTTACATTAGCTAAAAAATGTGTTGAAAAGATTCGCTTTAATGGCCCCATAAATATACAAATAATGTTAGATGAAGATAGAGAGAACGCACATATCATTGAAATCAATCCTAGACTTTCAGGTAGTTTAATTTTTTCAATAAACTCAGGGTTCGACATTATCGATTTGAGCATAAAAAGCTGGTTGTCGCTGCCATATCAAATACCACTAGAAGAAAATATTTCTGATAACCGTTTAATAAGATATTGGCAAGAACATATATGCTGATAAAAAAATTGGCGCATCAGTTAAGCAAATATGATGATATTATTTTCGATCTAGACAATACACTATTTGATCAAAGTGATTATGACATTGGAGCGTTTAAAGAGATTGAAAAAATACTTTCCGAAATAACCCAACTTCCCCTCAAAGGCCTAGCTATATTCCTCCATACTCATAAGCTAAAAATGGGAGTACTTCATCCGTACCTATTTAATGATGCGATAGCAGCCTATGAATTACCAAACCATTACCTAAGCATAATGCTAAATACCTACTATAAACATGATGGAAAGTACATAAGCAAAAAAGCAAGCTTAATCCCAACTTTGTTTGAGATACTTGATGAAAAAAGGTTATTTGTCGTTACCAATGGCCAAAAAAATGTTCAGCAAACTAAAATAGATAGGCTGCAGTTAAATAATTATGTTTGCGATATAGTGTTATGCGATCCTAAATCACCTGAGCGTTTAAAACCAAACAGATATGCTTTTGATTTATTAAATAAACGCCATAAACTTAATTCTGTTGTAATGGTTGGAGATACAACAGAAACAGACGGACTTTTCGCAAAAAATGCTAAAATTCCTTTTATTCATTTTAGTTACAAAGATTATCTACATGAAAATACTAAATAAAGAAATTTCAGCAAACAGTAAGCCATTCATTATTGCCGAAATGTCTAACAACCACTTAAGAAATAAAGAGCTTGCTTTAAAAATGATTGAAGTCGCATCTGAGTGCGGCGTTGATGCAATAAAAATACAGACATATACAGCTGACTCTCTAACTATTGACTGCGATAGGGATGACTTCATTATCAAAAGTCCGCCTTGGAAAGGTCAAAGCTATTATAAATTATATGAAGAAATCTCAATGCCTTTAGATTGGACAGAGTCACTTTTTCAAAAAGCAAAAGAGCATAATATTATTTTATTTAGCTCTCCATTTGATGAAGTTTCAGTCTCGATATTAGAAAAATTTGACTGCCCTCTTTACAAAGTTGCCTCCTTTGAGGTGCAAGATTTTAAATTATTAAAAGCGATAGCAAAGACTGGAAAACCTGTAATTTTATCAAGCGGTATATCTAGCTTTGAAGAAATAAAAGAAAGTGTTGAGTATTTGAAAAAATATGGCAGTAGCCAAATAGCCGTTTTGCACTGTACAAGTTCATACCCAGCATCGTTTGAGCAGATGAATTTAAATGCTCTTAACGAATTAAAAAGGCTAAACATAATTACTGGCTTATCTGATCACAGTCTTTCAAATATCCCAGCGATTACATCTATTGCTATGGGTGGAAGGATAATAGAAAAGCATTTTATTCTAGATCGTAAACTAGGCGGACCTGATGCAACATTTTCAATAGAGCCAGATGAATTAAAGTCTTTAGTAATTTCATGCCACAACACATGGAAGGCATTGGGTAGCGCCGAAATACTGGCTAAAGGTTCTAGATTAGGTAAAGAACATGGGCGTTCAATCTACGTTGTAAAGGATGTTAAGGAAGGGGATACTGTAAACTCAGAAAACATTAGAGTAATACGCCCAGGTTTTGGCTTACCCCCTAATAATTATGATTTAGTTATCGGACAAAAATTTACATCTGACATCATCCGAGGAACAGCGCTATCAAATAAACATTTAACAATGGAAACTAATAAGTGAAAAAAAATATTTTTGCTATTGTCGCTCATGCTGATGATGAAGCGATTGGATGTGGTGGTACTTTATTAAAACATCAAAAACAAGGTGATCATATATCCATTGTATATATGACAAATGGCGTTTCAGCACGAAAAAACAGCTCTGATACGGATTATGAACAGCGCCTTAGGATGACAAAAAAAGCGGGAGAGTATTTGTCTGCTAAGCAATACTTTTTTAATTTTCCTGATAATAAAATGGACACAGTTGCGATCCTTGATGTAGTCCAAGCAATAGAGTCTGTCACTAAAAAAGAACTACCAGATATTATTTATACACACCATTATGGCGACTTAAATATAGATCATCGTATTGTACATCAAGCAGTCATGACTGCATTTAGACCTATTCCCTTAGTAAAAACCCCAACAATATATTCATTTGAAGTTAACTCAAGTACAGAGTGGAATACGCCAATCAATGCATTTGCATTTTCACCAACGTTTTTTGTCGATATCTCAGAACATATAGCAGAAAAGAAAAAGCTACTCTTAATATATGAAGATGAAATGCGCAAGCCTCCCCACTCTCGTTCTATTGATGCAATTGAGGCATTGGCAAAAGTAAGAGGTAATACCGTCGGTGTTGATTATGCAGAAGCTTTTATGCTCAAAAGAAAAGTTAGTTAAGAAGGAGTAGCTATGAATTGCCCTGTTTGTAATTATAAAAAAAACACTTTATTACTTAAGTTAAATAACTTTCCAATTTACCAACATCCAATGGATGATACGTCAAATATACCTTTGCCACATGTTATTGATATTGAATACTCAATCTGTAGGCAGTGCGCACATGCTTTTCAATTAAACTACAATAAAGATATTCTAGAAGCTATATATAAGCATCATTACTATACACCGTCACCTGAAAATATAGGAGCCTCATTTAGGTATGATTTCATAAAGTTTATTAGTGAAAACAATATCATTGATAAAAAAACGCTAAATGTTCTAGAAATAGGCTGTTCAAGTGGAGAAGTACTAGCAGAACTAAAGACAATTTATTCTAATGTGGACTACCATGGCATTGAGCCAAATGAAGAAACTGCGATAGCAGCTGAAAAAAAAGAGTTGATAGTAGAAAAGGTTTTTTTCACTGAAAAAATTGCCTCTAGCCTATGTTTTAAATCTGACCTTATTTATTCTCGCCATGTAATTGAACACATTTTTGATTTTAAAGATTTTTTCAAAGCCATATCAAAGGTAAGTCATTCAACTTCTACACTCATTTTAGAAACACCTAGTTTAGACTGGTCTATCACACAGCCTTCAACACAAGCTTTTCATGTTGAACATATACATGTTTTCTCAGAGCGTTCATTAGTAACCCTTGCAAATCAATTTGGTTGGTTTAAAGATAAAAGTATTGTAACTGCATCCGGTAATTTAATTATTTCATTCACAAATAAAGAGAAAAAATCTTTACTGCCTTTAGCACCATCGGATAATGGCAAACTAAAACAAAAGATAGATAAAGATATTCAAGCATTACAAAGCTACTGTAAAGATGAAGAGTTTATCTTCTGGGGTGCAGGTTCTGGAGCTGTAACTTTATTGGCTTTAACAGGGTTAAAGCCTCTGTATATTATCGATGGAAATCCAAATAAAACTGGGAAACGCTTTTGTGGTCTCAATTATACGATTAAGTATTCAATCGATACTATTAATGCTCTCATTAATAAAGATTTAGACAAAAAGCTAACAGTCATTATCTCATCTTCATTTCATGATGAAATAAAGCATGAGCTGACCTCATTAGGTTGGCGAGGAAATATCTACGCTCCTTATGCCTTAAAATAAATGCATTAATTAGGCGATCGATAAATTCACATTTTAGGAAACCCATGAACCAATTAACGATAAAAAGTCACAATATCCAAGGTATCTTTATTAGAAGTATTCAGTTGGAGGACGTTACAACTAAATACGTAAGTTGGTTAAATGACTCAAAAGTGAACCAGTATTTAGAAACACGCTTTCATAAGCAGGATATAGATTCTGTTAAAAATTATATATCCTTACAGCTAAATAACCCTCTCGAGCAACTTTTTACAATAAGAACAAGTGAAAATGAACATATTGGCAATATAAAAATAGGAAGTATCAATACAATTCATAATGTTGCCCAGGTTAGCCTCTTTATAGGGGATAAAAAGTTCTGGGGAAAAGGCTACGCTAGCCAAGCAATAAGACTAGTAAGCCAGTACTCTTTTCAAAAATTGAGATTAAGAAAGCTCACTGCAAGTGCTTATACCTCTAATATTGGTAGTATCAAAGCATTTTTAAAGGCTGGGTATGAAAATGAGTGTATTTTAAAGGAGCATTATATTTTAGATGGTAAGCCATCTGATGTCGTGTTCATGTCTTTATTCAAAAAACCACAAGATGACTTTATTGAGTTAGTCGTTACTAATAAATAACGACTAACTTTGATTAGACTTTGGCCGGTTTATTATAGTTTTCAATAAACTCTAAATAGATACCTTTTACATGTTCATGAAACGCGTCAACACATGCATTTATAAATCCAGTACGCATTTCTAAGTCATTGTAATAATAGCTACTTGTCATAATATAAGCTTGAAAATATCTAAAAGTTCCCTGAATCAGCCAATAAACTACAACATCGTCTGCGGTGCTATTACGTAATGTAAGTAATATTTTATTTTGTAAATTAAACGCATCAGCAAGCTGCTCACGTGTTTCAAAATATTGAGAAGTTATAGACAACAGCTGCTCAAGAACATCTTTTGTTCTCGTTTTGATAGCTTCCATTTTATGATTAACATTACCAGCAGACAATTGCTCTAAAGAAGTAGCTTTGTAAAGTAGCGCTGTGATCTTATCTTCCTTATTAACAATCGGTTTTATATTACCAATATCTTTAATAAGTTTAGGTTCAGTATACCTAATGAAAGCACCATTGGCGGTATTAAATACTTTAACATTTAGGTTTTCTTGAAGTAGTAATTCTAAGTTACCTTTTGATGAGTCAAATATCGGGGTTGTGAATACTTCTTCAGTAAAATTACCTTTAACAACAAATGCACCTTCAATACCTTTTTCAACTACTTTTTTATGCTTAAAGTCATTATCGAAATATATACTATGTTTTGAATGATGGTGCTCTTTAGAGACAAATCCTAAGTCAGTACCAACTAAATATACTTTCTTAAACCCTAATTCAATTGCTGTAGCAAGCGCTGTATTTGATACTGTAGGATTACTGTAATCAGGGTAAGTAAACTGCTTCTTTGTATCCAAAGCACGAATAAGACGACCGCCTGCATCATTTATTTTTGATAACAAATGCGCATTTTTAAAACGCTTTAAAATATTATCGTAAACAGTATTTAACGCAATTATATTTATTTGATTTAACTTTGTATTTAAATCAGATGTGCGATCAATTGACTCAATCCAGTCTAATAGTGCCGCAGTACGTTCCATTTCAATATGGATATCAGGTTTAATATTATTGCTAAGCAAAGCTCTCAATGCAGTACCACAAGAAATTATGATGATGTTGTCTTGGTTATTTTTTAAAAACTCAATTGCATCATCAAGAGAAGGACCATTAGCGACTATAAATACGGGGTAATCATTTAATGAATTTTTAACTAGTTCAGGCTTTTTTAACACTGGAAACTTAGCATTTAAATTGGCTAATGTGTGCGACACGCCAATTATTTCATCTTCAAAAAACCCCCAGCCTGCAGCCCAACGATGGCCAATACCTTTTATACGATCAATTGTTTTTTCAATCAATGAGCTATCATAATGCTTAAAAAATAGTATTTGACTGATATTAAAGTGACCTTGATTAAACAAAAATTTGGAAATTTCGTTAATCACGCCATCTTCATTGCCGCCTACACGTATTGAAAACTGTCCGCCATTAGCTGTGCATTTATCAAAAAGTGGTTTTAATTCTATACAATGTAGTAACGCATAAAAAGCGTCTTTACTTGGCTCAAATAAAAACACATTTAGTACATCTTTTTTACTGAGTAGCTCTTCTATCTGATACCCTAAGCCACCGCCTAAAAAGCAGATAAAGTCGAGACGATTCTCTGCAGCAGGGTTGTGAATTTTATTATCTGTCTCTGACGAACGAACGTTATAAATTGATTTCAAAAGCGCGGCATGTTCAAAAACAATATTTTCGTCATCTTGATGACCTAGTTGATATTTGAAGTAAAGCGGATTTTCTAAAAACTGAACAACTTGTTGTTTTGCAAACTCCCTAGGATTAACTTGATAGACAAACTCATTATTATTAAATAAGTTTGCATTATTTGCTTCATCTATAGCTACGCCCGTATCACTTGGTGTGTAGTCTTTAAATGACTCATATATAACTGGCATTTGCTCTTGCAATAGAGCTAGGTTTGCAAGCAAGGTTGCTTGCAACATCATTTTTGTTAATTCTTGTTGATTAGCGTCCAAATTTCACTCCGCTTAACTTGATTTTTTAACCACCCCAGGTAGGTTAGCTAATTGTTGTTGTAAATAGCTGCCTGTTGAATTTAAATTGGCGACTAATAAATCCATTGCATTATATTGACTGTATAACCGTTCTTCGTATTTCGCCATACGAATATTAAATTTCTCTACATCAGTTTCTAGTTTAGAAAGCTGTGATTCACGACCTTCTATACGTGAACTAATAATACCATCAGAAGCCGTATAACCTTTAATGACTGTGTCTAACTGGCCAACAAAACCATCACCGTCACTTTCTCCGATAAAAAAGGTTTGTAAGGCTTGAGGATCCTTTTCTATCGCAGCTTTTAATGCATCAGAATCAATACTTAATTTACCTGAACGCTCCGTTCTAATACCAAAATTAGCTAAAAAATCGGTATTACCATTTCCCGTGCTAAATTCTGAGGTTAACAATGAGCGCACCTGGTTTACAGACCCTCTTAATAATGAGTCACCAGCAAGCGCCCCTACGCCCTCTTCAGCACTTGAGCGTCCTAATTGCTTAGATAAATCAATAAAAGCATTAAATTTGTCTACAAATGAGTTCAAACCAGCTGTAATATTTTTATTATTTTCTGTTATTACGGCTTTACTTAAATCATCGTCAGTTCCATGCATTTTTTTGGCATTAATGGTGACGCCCTCAATGACATCTTTAAATTCATTTGTACTGCTCGTCGCAACAAGCGTACCATCTATCGTAATTGAGGCATCCGTCGCTGCAGTTACTTCGTTTAGGTTTTCAGCGTAAGTTGCTGATGCTGTATCACTGTCATACGCAAGACGAGATAAACCCAAGGCGTCTGTATTGTTGCCATCAGAGACATCATCAACTACAATTTTTATTGCGTTTTCGGCGCCGGTTTCTTTACTTGATAATACTAACCGCTGCCCCGTGTCATCGGTAATAATAGTGGCATTCACGGAGTCATTGTCAGTTGAGTCATTAATCGCGTCACGTATATCAGCAAGTGTTGCGGTGTCTGACACATTAATACCAAAACTGTTAGCGCCAGAACTTATAGATAGCTTACCTTCACCCACCGCTTCATCGCCAGCTATAGCATTTGATGTTAGCTTATGGTTTTCGGCCAAACTATTAACTTTAATTGAGTAATTATTGGTTTGTGCATCTTTTTCAGAGCTAAAAGAAACAAATTCATCACTACCACTTATTGTTCTTTTTTGATATTCATCAACTGATGATAGTGACTCCAAAGAACCATTCAGCTCTTCTAAAGACGCTTTTAGTGTGCCTACAGCAGATATATCAGTCGTGAAATTAGCTTGCTGTTTTGTTACTCGCGCTTGATAAGGGGATTTTTCAGCATTGACTAAAGCACTTACAATTTCGTTTACTTGAAGTCCGGAGCCTATGCCCGTAAATGAAATAGCCATAATAATTACCCTCTTAAATTACTGAAAAATTAAACTTTAAAATCAACCAATACACCGGTGGCTTCAGCCAATTTAGCAACTATACCTAATACTTCCTCTGACGGATATTGCTTTACCAAATCACCACTTTCTTTGTCGATAACCTTGATTACATTGCGGCCAGAATCTTCATCTACTTTAAACTGAAGACTGCGGTTCATTTCACCCATAAAGTCCTGCAATTGCTGTACCACCTTCTCTAGCTTTTCAGGTGACAACTCAGTTTTAGAGACTTCATTATTACTTGCAGCAGTAGGGGTGGTTGTATTCTTCTGTTCATCAATATTTTGCTTAACTTGAGATGGGGCTTGATAACTTGAGGTAACCTCACCTTTTTGCGCTGAGCTGATATTTAAATTTAAATTTTGCGTTTCCATAATTCGCTCCTACTATAAAGCGATATAAAGCTTTATACCTATACAAGAAAGGAAGGGTTGCCCCTTCCTTAGTAGTTAAAGTATAGAGCTTATTGTTAAATTAACCTAATAAGCTAAGTGCTGCCTGTGGTAACTGGTTAGACTGAGCTAAGATTGTTGTACCAGCCTGTTGCATAATCTGGTTTTTAGTCAGTTTAGCCGTTTCTGCAGCGTAATCGGTATCTTCGATACGGCTTTTAGAAGCCGATACGTTTTCTGATACGTTTGCAAGGTTTGCTATGGTAAAGCCAAAACGATTTTGTACCGCACCTAAATCAGCTCGTTGCGCATCGATTTGAGCAAGTGCCGCATCAATTGTATTAATTGCATTTTGTGCACCTGCAGAAGTAGCACCTGAGATGTCAATAGTCTCAACTGAAGTTAACGCACTTGAACCACCTGTTGAATCTATTGTAGATGCATCTGAACCAAATATCTCATCTACTTTTGTTCCTGATATACCTATTTTATCAGCTGAGCTTAGGTTTAGTTCTGCTGAAACACTAAGCGAACCTGCTGTACTAGCCACAGCTTGAGCGCCAATAGTAAAACCACTTGTATCGCCAGCACCAGTTACATCAATACCATCTATATCTGTAGCTGTGAATGATATAGAGCCGGCTGCCTCATCATAAACAGCATCATAGCCATCTTCTTGCATATCTTTAGCTAGGCGAGCCATGTCTCCGCCAAATGTACCCAAGTCATATTTATCAACCGCAGTGCCACCCTTTTTAATCTCAATTGTAGACGAGCTACTTGCATCAATACCAGCGATTGTAGTTGTTAATTTAGCTTGAGCATTTACACCTGCCCCTGAAGAATTAATAGTATCAGCAATTGCTGCAGCACCAGAGCTTGCTGCAACTTCAATATCAACACCGTTGATATTAACTGTTTGTGCTGAAGTAGCTACATTGGCACTTAAAGCAACCGTTTGAACATCACCAAGAGCAGAAACAGTCGATGTTGCACCACCTTTAATTTCATTTGCACCGATAGCATCAGCTGATACATCACGAAGACTTACGTTAATTGTTTCATTTGCATTAGAACCTACTTGGAATTGCTTAGTACCAAATGAGCCATCTAGTAAGCTAGTACCACCAAATTTAGTTGTTTCTGCGATACGCGTTAATTCTTGTTGCAATGCGCCTACTTCTTTTTGAAGGGCCGCACGTGCATCAGCATCGTTTGAACCATTCGCTGATTGCAGCGCTAGGTCACGCATACGTTGTAGAATGTTTGATGATTCTGTCATCGCACCCTCAGCGGTTTGCGACATTGAGATACCGTCATTAGCATTACGCTGAGCAACACCTAGACCGTTAATTTGTGAAGATAGACGGTTAGCAATTTGTAGACCAGCCGCATCATCTTTCGCGCTGTTAATTTTCATACCAGATGAAAGACGTTGCATTGATGTGCCTAATGCATCGCTAGATTTTGATAAGTTTCTTTGTGCATTTATTGATGCAACGTTAGTATTTACTGATAAAGCCATGTTATAACTCCTGATTACTTTCGTAATGTAACTAATTGATTTTAACCAAGAGCCATCACAATAAAAATCTGTTCAAGCTCCGTTCTAATTAAGTTAACGGCCGTTATAAAATTACCTTTAGCTTTTTTTTAAAAAAAACAGTAAAAAACTTTAGTTAATTGAAATACAAACAAAAAAGCCAAGTATAAATACTTGGCTTTTTAATTTTAATTATTATTAACCACCTAACAAGCTTAATGCAGCCTGCGGTAACTGGTTTGCTTGTGACAAAATAGTAGTACCTGCTTGTTGCATGATTTGGTTTTTAGTCAGGGTTGCTGTTTCAAGCGCGTAATCTGTGTCTTGAATACGGCTACGCGAAGCTGACACGTTTTCAGATACGTTTGCAAGGTTGGCAATAGTAAAGCCAAAACGGTTTTGTACCGCACCTAAGTCAGCTCGCTGTGCATCAATTTGCGCCAGTGCAGCGTCAATCGCTTTTATAGCATTTTGAGCACCTTCCGAAGTCGAACCAGAAATATCCACACTTTCAATACTTGTTAGCGAACTAGTACCACCTGTTGACTGTATTGCTGCCGTACCTGTACCAAATAACTGATTTGCAGTTGTACCTGAAATACCAATTTTATTTGCTGATGATAAGTTTAACTCTGCAGACACACTAAAAGAGTTAGCTACTGTTGTTACTGCAGTACCACCTATTGTAAAGCCACTTACATCAGTTCCAGTGATATCGATACCATCAACATCCGTTGCTTTGAATGCAATTTCTTTTGTTGCAGGGTCGTAAATAGCATCATAACCAGCTTGCTGCATATCGCTAGTTAAACGCTCCATATCACCACCGTAGGTACCTAAATCAAATGACTTTTCTACAGCGCCATTCTTTTTAATTTCAATAACACCCGTACTTGATGAGGTAATACCTGCAAAACTCGTATCAATTTTGGCCTCTGCAACCACGCCTGCACCCGACTTATTAATTGTATCTGCAATTACAGCCGCACCGGACCCACCGGCAATAACAATATCTGTACCATTAATGTTAACTGTATCAGCACTGGTGCCATGGTTGGTTGCTAAGTTAACCGTTTGTACATCGCCAAGCCTAGTATTTGCATCTGCGGCGTTGCCTGGCCCTTTAATTTCATGCGCACCAATTGAATCTGCTGCTACATTACGTAAGCTTACATTAATGGTTTCATTCGCGTTTGCGCCCACTTGGAATTGTTTTGTACCAAAGGTACCATCAAGTAAGCTGGTGCCACCAAATTTGGTGGTGTCTGCAATTCGAGTGAGTTCTTGTTGCAGTGCACTGACTTCTTTTTGCAGGGATGCACGGTCAACCGCACTGTTTGAACCATTCGCTGATTGCAGTGATAAGTCACGCATACGTTGTAAGATGTTTGCAGACTCTTGCATCGCACCCTCAGCGGTTTGCGCCATAGAAATACCATCATTGGCATTACGCTGAGCAACTGTTAGGCCATTAACCTGAGAAGTTAGTCGGTTGGCAATTTGTAAACCTGCAGCATCGTCTTTTGCGCTATTAATACGCAAACCAGATGATAGTCTCTGCATTGAGGTTTCAAGTGCCATGCTAGATTTAGATAGATTGCGTTGCCCATTAAGTGATGCAACATTTGTATTTACGCTTAAAGCCATTTTACCATCTCCTAGTTTCAATCAGAATGTGGTTCAAAATATTTAAGCAAAAACCACACTTTCTATAACTAGCTAAATGCATTAGTTGTGCCAACTAGAAAAAAAAGATTAACCTTATGTTTTAAAACAACTAAATAACACTTATTGCGGCTTTAAATTAGAAGTTAGCGATTTTTTGACAGAAGATAAAAAGGGGGTGACAGTTTTTTGCCGCTTCGTTAAGGCAAGTTATTACCTACTTTTCTCGTAAAGTAATAACCTGCCTTGGATGGTATTTATAAATAATCGAATAATGAAAGTTTAGCCAAGCGACCAAAAGTCGCTTGTGAAGCCTGTAAACCAGACTCATGTTTAGTAAGATCGCTGATGGCTTCAGCAGCATCAATCTCAATCAGGCTGGATCTATTTTCTTGATTATTAATATCCAGTGCACTGTTTGAATCGGTCACACGCTCAACCACATTCATCCGTCCACCTAAACCAGCTTGTGTAAATACAATCTGTTCACTAGCATTTTTAAGCTGAATTAAACCATCCGATAATGCTTGGTTAATTTGCGCTTCATCAAGTTGTTCGTCATTTAGGCTAATGATCAAATCTTCTAGTGTATTCAATACATTTTCTTTGCTTGGTTTCTCAAGGGTAAAATCAAGCTGCCCCGGTGCTACACCTTCAAGTTGAATTTCCATACCGGCAAATTCAATCGGCTCATCAGTTACTTCACCAGTCACAGGTGGTACAAGAGGATTACCATCACGTAATATCTCATACTGATCAGGCGATGAAGGGGTCGCACCAGGGATCACATTAACGTTATAGGTATTGATCGTTGGAGAAATAAGCGGATCTGGGTCTGAGTTATAATTATCTTTATGAAAACGATCAAACTCACCTTGATTTTGAACATAAACAGTTCCAGCGGTAATGCCGCCTGTTGGCGTTCCATCGTTTGAAACGACATCTAGTCGCGCATCTACGCGTTCAAATACATTGAAGCCATTATCGCTGGATTTGATCTCAACGCCTTTTGCAATGGTTACTTCGTGCTGGCCTTGATCGCCTTGGTATTCGTATTTGCCATTAGTGGTATTAAATGTATAAGTTTGAATATCGTCTTGATAGCCAGAGAATAGGTATTTCCCCCCTTCAGATTGACTATTCATTAAGTTAAGCAGCGATTTTTGCAATTCTTTTAGTTCACTGGCAACCGAAGCCAAATCACCTTTATCTAACGAACCATTGCCCGCTCGTATAGTTAACATTTGCGCTTCTAAAATAGTGTCGTTCATACCTTGTAATAAACTTTCTTCGGTTTCTAAACGCCCTTTTAGCTGGTTAATATTTTTCGTCAGCTGCTCATTAGTTTCTATTTTATTGGTGTACAACATGCCCTGCGAAATAGCAGCAGGGTTTTCTGAGGTACTCAAATATTTTTGACCTGTCGTAACGCGCTCCTGCGCACCAGCTACATTTTGTTGATTCTCAAGTATTTTATTAATGTTATTTTGATACATTAAATTATTTGATAAACGCATAATTACCTCGCCGCACTCAGTAAAGTGTCAAAAATAGAACGTGCTGCAGACAGTACTTGAGCCGATGCAGCATAAGATTGCTGAAAACGCAGCAAATTAGCTGCCTCTTCATCTAAATTTACGCCGGATAACGATTCATACCAGGCTTCTGATTGCTGTGCTAAAGCATCAAATGCCGCCCCGTTGGTTTTTGCTTGACTGGTTACTACACCAACATCGGTTACTAATCCAGCATAGGCCTGGTTCAAGGTTTTATGATTATCGGCTGAGGCACTTGCTACCACATTTTGACGTACTAAGTCGCTATTTTGTAAGTCAGCGAGTTTTTGACCATTACGGTTATCATCAAAACCGCCTTCATTAAATTCTAAATTAAAGGTATCACCTGTAGCCGGTACCCCTTCAATATTAAAGTCAAAACCATAGCCATCATAAGGAGGCCCCGCTTGCGCCAAAATATTGTTAGCAGGCGGTGTAACCGTAAACGTGGTTGTACCATTACCATCAGTAAGTTGATATTCGTTAGCATTAGCAGTTTTAACAATGTTAATAGGACCATTTGCTAAGTCTAAAGGGTTTGTAAAACTGCCGGTAGTTACATCGCTCACATCACCCGGTGAAATAGTCCCAGTGCCTGTATTATCAAGCCCGTCTGCTGTTCTAATTGGAGAGGCCAAGGCAATGTCTTCGCCCCGACCTGTTGTCAGCGATATATTGCCAGCCGCGCCACTATTAAGTTTTATCTGAAATTGATCACCGGCATTACCAGCTCCGGTTACGTTTAGCTCTAAACCAAACGACTCCCCGCTGGTGATTGCCGCAGAGTCAATAATGCCACTCGGTGGAATAACAGCTAACGATGCACTGCCTAAAGGCTCGCCTTTATTATCTATTGGCTGAATACTTACTTCGTTAGGGTTCCCCGTATAGGTGATCACAAAATCACTCGCTGGTAGTTCACTGCCTTTACCAGCTTCAACGGTTGCTGACATATTAGCTGTTCCGGTATTTGCTTGATAAACAAAAGCACTGACCGTTGGGATATCAAAAATATCGCCTCCAAGCTCACCGTTTGCATCCATTCCTAAACGGTTTTGCTGATTAAACGAATCAGCAAGCGCAATGCCCATCTGACCTATTTGATTTTGTGCAGGCACCAAAATATCGTCTCTAAATGCCAATAAGCCACCAATTTTACCTTTGAGTTTAGTGGGATCTATTTCTAGTGGAACGGCTTGGCCACCATTTACATCTAAGCGTAACTCTTTAAAATTAGCATCGGGATCGCCACTAATCGAAAACAAGTTAAATGAACCATTTTGCATAACAACCGCTTCACCTGTGCCCATAAATACTTGTTTTTCACCATTAGGGCCATCGAGTGTTTCTATATCAATTAGTTTTGATAAATCACGTATTGCTTTATCACGCTCATTGTAAGCTGAGCTAGCATCTGCTTCGTTTTTAGTGCCATGAACACCCGCAATTTCTTGATTTAACGAACTAATACTTTCGATTAACGTATTCGCCTCTTCAGAAAATATTTCTAATTGCTCATTAACCACTGCTTTTTGCTCTGAAACAATACCTGCAAGCCGGTCCATTTGATCAATCAGATTTTGCGCATCACTCATCACTAATGAACGAGCAACCGTAGATGAAGGTTGGTTAAGTGCTTCTTGTACGTTGTTAAACATCGAGTTGATACTAGTTGATAAGCTGTTTGATTTTTCTGAAAAAATTTGATCAACCCGACTCGCCTCGCTAACAAATTGATCAAAAAAGCTTTTATTTGAGGTATCTCGGTTTAATTGCTTTTGTGCAAACTCATTTAATAACCGGTACGTTTGACCGCGGCCCACCTGATTATCAATCATGGTAGTAAATTCAGTGCGCTCTCGTACATACCCTTCAGTATTGACGTTTGCGATGTTTTTACTTGTCGTTTGCAATAACTCAGAGTTTGCTCTTATTCCTGAATTAGCAATATTTAATAAATTAAACGACATGTTACTCTACTCCTTGGCGGATAACGCTTGTGGCGATATTCTTTAACTCGTTACTGTTAAGCACTCTTTTTATTTTGTCTGCATAGTTAGGGTCGGTTGCATAACCGGCTTGCTGTAAAGAGTCTAAAAATTTGTGCGGCTTTGCTGTATTGTTTAATGCATCTTGATAGCGAGGGTTCTGTGTTAAAAAATCCACAAAATCATTCACGCTATCTTTTATTGAGTCATACGCTCTAAAGCTTGCTTGCTTTTTAACTGCAGCGCCTTGCTCAAACTCTAAAGTGACCTTACTGGCTTTTTCGCCCTGCCAACTTTTATCTGACTTTATATTGAATAAATTATTTGAGCTATTGCCATCACCTTTACTGATAATATGTTTACCCCAACCAGTCTCTAATGCTGCTTGCGCAACCATAACCGCCGGATTTAAACCAATTTTCTTAGCCGCTGTTTTTGCATGCTCCCACACTGTACTTACAAATTCCTCAGCATTCTCAAACGTGCCAGACGCTATGTTTTGTTCGCTTTTTTCAGTTGAATCAACGAGCGGCACTTTTTCAGTGACCTTTTGGTTTTCTTGATGAGGTAAGGTGCTACCCGCACGTTGGTCACTAAAGAAATCTGACGTTGTACGAAGAACTGAGCCTGGCATAAAGTTTTTTCCATCTGGCGATAGTTGCTGCACAATTAAATCAGCAAGACCTAAAGAGCCATTTGATGAAAGCTCTGTAGCCATCTGTTGGTCGTGCATTTCTTCAAAAAACTTCACGCCACTTGCATTAAATGGGCTTTCTTTGTCTTCAAAAGCCTCATTGGCTTTACGCATACTTTTCAGTAGCATTTGGGTGAAGATAGCTTCAAATTGTGCCGCCGCTTTTTTTAACGCCGCTTTAGATGCATCGGTTGATGCATCACCGCTGTTTAAAGCATCTCGACGCAAAGAGTCTAAGTTGCCTAAATCAAAAAAGTTTTGCTTATCTAGATGATTTGTTTCCATCAGCTTTTTGACACAATAATTAATAATACCTAATGAAATGCAATAATTGAGCCAAAAAAAGAGTAGCGATGAAAGGTTAAAGGTAAAGGGTGAAAGGTTATAGAGTCGTATCAGACCCTAGGGTCTAGGGTCTTATAAAACTAAATTACAACAAGCTGACCGTTAATTGCACCGGCTTCTTTAAGTGCTTCAAGAATCGCCATTAAATCGCCAGGGGCAGCGCCAACTTCATTAATAGCACGAACTAAATCATCAAGGCTTACACCTGGGTCAAATACAAAAGCACGTGAATCATCTTGATTAACGTCAATAATACTTTGTTGGGTAACCACTGTTTCCCCCTCTGCTAGAGGATTTGGCTGCGCCACATTTTGTTGCTCAGCAATGGTCACAGTAAGGCCACCATGTGTAATTGCCGCAGGTTGTAATTTTACATTTTTTCCAATAACTATAGTGCCGGTACGTGAGTTAACAATTATTTTTGCCGAAGTATCCGCAGGCTTAAACTCTAAGTTTTCAAGAGTTGATAAGTACGATACGCGCTGTGAAGCATCTCGTGGCGCGACAACCCGAATAGAGGCGGCATCGAGTGCTTGTGCGCTATTTGGGCCGATTAAATCATTAATGGTTTTCTCTAAACGTTTTGCGGTTGTAAAGTCCGGACGATTTAAATTAAAGGTTATATAATCGTTTTGCATAAATGGGCTTTTAACGGCACGTTCAACGGTTGCACCATTTGGCACGCGCCCTACCGTTGGCGTATTAATAACGACTCGGCTGCCATCTAGGCCTTCAGCGCCTAAGCCACCTACAATTAAACTGCCTTGAGCGATAGCGTATACATTACCATCAACCCCTTTTAAAAATGTTTGTAGTAATGTGCCACCGCGCAAGCTGCCTGCACTGCCAATCGATGACACGGTTATATCTATGGTTTGCCCTGGCTTTCTAAATGGAGGAAGTTCAGCATGAACAGCAACCGCTGCAACATTTTTAATTTTTGGCTTTAAACTCGCAGGTAGTGTAATACCAAAACTATTAAGCATGCCTTTAAAACTTTGCTCGGTAAAACGGCTTTGCTCTCCGGTACCCGGTAAACCAACAACCAATCCATAGCCCACTAATTGGTTTGAGCGCACCCCTTCGACCATAGACACATCTTTAATTCGCTCAGCACTGGCAGTAAATTGCCAGCCTAGTAGCACCATAAAACAAAAAACTTTAAAACCATTCATGTTGAATGTCCTCTAAAAGGGAAACAATGAGCTACTAAAGAAACGCGTTAACCAACCCGGGCTTTGTGCCTCTTGAGTTTGACCCTTACCTGAATACTGAATACGCGCATTCGCAATACGATTAGACTCAACGGTATTATCAGCATTAACATCTTGTGGACGCACTAACCCCTCTAAGCGAATAAATTCTTCACCGGTATTTAGCGTTAGCCATTTTTCACCGCGAATCACTAAATTACCATTTGGTAATACTCGCATCACGTTAACCGAAATATCGCCAACTAGGCTGTTTGATTGATTTGATTTTGAGTCACCTTTAAACGACGCATCACTACCAACCCCAAATTGAATACTATCGCCACCAATATTAACCGGTAAACCACCTAAACCAATAACAGGATCGAGGCTAGCATCTGTTTGTTTATCTGTTTCTGTTTTAGCCGCTTTTGTGGCTTGGGTTGACTCTTGCAATTTAACAGTAATGATATCGCCTGTTCTAAGTGCTTTCTTATCGGCATATAAGTCATTCGATAACTGAGTACTGAATAAAGAGCCAGTTGCTACCACTGGCTCCATATTAGGCTCAGGATACATAGGTGCATAGTAGGGATCGTCCTGCACTACTTCATTATTTTGTGTAGATACACAACCGCTTAACAGTAAAGTCCCTACTGCAAATAACATGATATTACGCATACAATCCCCCAAGACTATAGTTGTTGATTGATGTAGCTCATCATTTCATCAACCGCTGAAATTACCTTTGAGTTCATTTCGTAAACTCGCTGAGTTTCAATCAAATTAACCAACTCTTCGGTCACATTTACATTTGATGTTTCAAGTGAACCTTGAATAATTGTACCTAAGCCCTCAACCCCCGGGTTACCTTGAACAGGTGCACCACTTACTGCAGTTTCGGTATAAAGGTTTTGCCCTATAGGCTCAAGGCCCGACGGATTGATAAAATCACTAATAGTAATTTGACCAATAACCACGTTTTCGGCTTGACCTTTAATTCGAACTGACACTTCACCATCTTGAGATACGGTGATTGACTGTGCATCATCAGGCACATTCATTTCAGGCTGAACAACGTAACCGGCACCCGAAGTTACAACTCGCCCCTCACCGTCGGTGGTAAACTGGCCGTTACGCGAATAGGCAATATTGCCATCAGGCTGTAAAACCTCAAAAAATCCAGGACCAGAAATCATCCAATCTAATGAATTTTCAGTGGTGAGCATGTTACCTTGGGAAAAGTTTTTCTGATTAGCGACCACTTTCGTACCCGCGCCCAGCATTAAGCCCGACGGCATTTCGGTGTCTTGCGATGAGCGACCGCCTGGTTGATTAATATTTTGGTAGAGTAAGTCTTCAAAAATAGCGCGGCTTTTTTTGTAACCCACTGTACTGGCATTCGCTAAGTTATTTGATATAACCGATATATCTGTTTGTTGAGCGTCAAGCCCTGTTTTACTTATCCATAATGCTGGATTCATAATAATATCCTCACGTTATAGTTAAACGATGCGCATCAGCTGTTCTTGACGTTCGTCAATCTCTTCAGCTGTTTTCATCAGTTTTACTTGTAATTCAAATTGGCGTTGATGACTGATCATATCGACCATTTCATGCACAGGATTTACATTCGATTTTTCTAATGTGCCACCTAATACTTGTACATTGGCTGATGTTTCGACTATTTGGCCTGGTTTAGCTCTAAATAAGCCATCGTTACCCTTCTCGAGTGTAGCGTTGTTTGCATCAACTACTTTTAGCCGATCAACTTCTTCTAAAAAGTTAGCCGGTGCACCTTGAGGGCGAACTTGAATAGTGCCATCTTTGCTAAATTCAATTTTTTCAATCGGTACAGGTAATATGACTGGCCCACCTTCGCCAATAACTTGACGACCGTCGCTGGTAGTCAACATTCCTTCAGCCGTTATATTTAACGAACCCACTTTTGTATAGGCTTCATTACCGGAGGCATCCTGAACACTCAGCCATGCATTATCACTCATAGCAATATCAAGGCTGCGACCTGTTTCGACAACACCGCCCGATGTCATGTTAGAACCTGGGCGCTCCTGCATAGCAAAAACACGAGTCGGCAAACCTTCACCGAAAGCCTGCATTGACCGTGCTTGCGCAAAATCAGATTTAAACCCAGTGGTATTCGCATTTGCCAAATTATTGGCTTTAAGAGCAAGCCCTTGCATGCTTTGTTTAGCGCCAGATGCCGCTATGTAGACCATTTTATCCATAACATCGACTCATTAAGAAATCTATGCATGAGTAAATGCAATATAAGTGCCAAATTAAATTTAAGTGTGAATAAGATTTTAGGAGAGGAATAAAAAAGGCTGCACTAAGCAGCCTTAGTAAATCAAAATATGATTATCTGATCTGAAGGATGTTCTGTTGAATAGTTGAGTTAACCTCAAGCGCACGAGAGTTTGCTTGGAAGTTACGCTGCGCACTAATCAAATCAACCAGCTCATTGGTTAAGTTTACGTTAGACTGCTCAAGAGCTGACGAATTAATGTTGCCTAGTGTGCCTGAACCTGGCTCACCCGCAATTGGTTCCCCCGAGGTCAAACTTTTTTTCCATGAAGTGTCACCTACTTGCTGCAAACCTTGTGAGTTTGAAAAGCGCACCATGGCAACTTGACCTAAGTAAGTTGAATCACCATTACTGTAAGATGCAACAACTTTTCCATCTGTACCAATATCAATACCCGCTAAGCGACCTACTGTCGCACCATCTTGCTCTAGTGCTTTCACCTCAAAGCGACTCGCATATTGAGTAGGCGTTCTATTTGCAGTACCGGCCTCATCGCGCCAATTAATCGCAATATCATCAAATTGGGCGCCATTAGATAAAATACCCGATAAATTAGCTCCGGTTAAATTAACATCAGTAAAGGTTGGACCAACATTTGGAGCACCATTAGTCGTTGCAGGCAAACCGCTAGCATCAAACCCAAAGGTACTTAGCGGGCTTGGTGTTGCTGTCGCGGCACCAGTTGCATCAAAGGGAGTTTTGTCAAGCGTACCATGTACTTGCCATTCATTAGGCGCTGTTTTTACAAAAAAGAATTGTAGAACATGTGGCTCACCAAGTGAGTCATACATTGTGGTCGATGTCGAAGAGTTATAAGTAGTACTGTCTGTTGCATCAAAAGGGACAGCTATTACATCTTCTCGAGAATCGACGTTAAATGATGTATAAACGTTTGAAGTAGAGCGCGGAGAGCCCGAAGAATCTGGTATTTGTAAAGCAGATGAAGTACTAAGACTTACAGAGGTCGTATCACCACTAACTTCATCAACTGGGAAGCTTTGTAAAAAATTACCTTTAGCATCTACAACAAAGTTATCTTTATTAAGCTTAAATGCACCCGCACGCGTGTAGGTAAAGTCTTGTGCGCCTAAGTCTTGACTGGTAGCAAAATACCCCTCACCTGTGATCGCTAAATCCAGTGAATTATTAGTAAACTGCAGCGAGCCCTGATGAAACTGCTGGGCAACCATAGTGGTTTGTACACCATCACCATTTTTCGTTTTACCGGCGCTAAATACTGATGATGCGTATACATCAGCAAATTCAGCGCGAGACTCTTTAAAGCCCGTGGTATTTACGTTGGCAATATTATTGGCGGTAACATCTAAATCTTTTTGTGCGGCAGCAAGGCCTGTTAATGCAATATTGAAGCTCATAATTAACCTCTAACCTAAAAAATATTTAGCCTATTGGCTAAAAAATACATAAAATCTATTACGCGATTTCTGCGACATCAGTCAGCCTAACCGCACCTTCTTTGGTATTAATAATAATGCCGCTTGAGCCATTAATATTAACACTCTCAATATTTTTGAATGAGGCAATTGGTAAGCTAGAGAATTCGCCATCCGTACTGCCTTCAGCTTTAACATTGTATTCACCAGGAGGAAGTCGTTCACCCGCTTCGTTTTTACCATCCCATGCAAAGCGAACCGCACCTGCAGGCTGCGTGCCTAAATCAATAGTTTTAACTAATTGCCCTGATGCATCTTCAATACGAAGCGTTAAATTGTCTACCGGCTTTTCAGCAACAATCGCTCCCTTTACCTCACCCGACTCATTAAGCTCAAGTGTGTCAGACTCCAGCAGCGCTTGCTTACCAACCAGTGTTGATGCTTGCAATGCTGAATTTGATGTCATCGACGCAGCTAAAGACTCAAAGTTAGAGTTTAAATTTGAGATCCCTTCAGCCATGGTAAAGTTTGTCATTTGTGCAATCATCTGATCGTTATCAGCTGGTTTGCTGGGATCTTGATATGACAACTGCTGTGTTAACAACGAAAAGAAATCTTCTTGGGTTAACGCATCACTCTCTTCTTTTTTTGGCACTTGCTTATCTTGCCAACGTAAAGAGTCCATGTAGGATGAAGAAGTACTAATATCGTTACTCATGAGCTACCCTCAGTTACCGCTGACCTAACAGCAGTGTTTTACTTAACATTTGCTTAGCTGCATCAGCAACTTGAACATTTGTCTGATAAGAGCGAGAAGCAGAAATCATATTTGCCATCTCCTCAACAACATTCACGTTGGGTTTGTAAATATATCCATTTTCATCCGCACTCGGGTGATTTGGGTTATATTCGATTTGTAGTGGTTTATTACTTTCAACCACTCCTAACACTTTCACACCAACGGCAGAGCCCTGTGGGTTGCTTGCTGACGCTGACGCTTTTGTTAGCTCCGCAGCAAATACAGGTTGTCGCGCTCGGTACGTCTCATTTTGTGAAGAGCTAATTGTATTGGCATTAGAGATATTACTTGCCGTGGTATTTAATCGCACGTTTTGCGCGCTCATACCAGAACCAGCAATATCAAACACATTATATAAACTCATAATTAGGCTCCTTGACTACCGAGGGCTTTTTTCAGGCCTTTAAATTTACCATTAAGAAACTGGACACTGGCCTGATACTCCATAGCATTCTGTGTATACAAGTTCCGTTCCACTTGTATATCAACAGAGTTACCATCACCTGTATCTGTTTGATTTGGCGTACGAAATAGTTCATTACTACCTACACTACGGGTACCACCGGCAATATGTTTTTCATTGGTTCTTACCATGGTATTGCCGCTTAGTTGGTTGGACTTTGCCGTTTTTAATGCTGAGGCAAAGTCGATATCTTTTGCTTTATAGCCGGGCGTATCAGCATTTGCGATATTAGTAGCGAGCATTTCTGCTCTTTGCGAACGGATCAACATCGCATGCGGATGCACGCCTAATGCTTTATCAAAACTGATAGCCATAACTACCTCCAAAAAATTGACTCAGTACCGATAAAGCAATAAATGAGCCAGCAGTGAAAATAGTGATGATAAAAACAAAAAACGACGCAATAGGCGTCGTTTAGAGGAGGGATAATATATTAATGAAGGTCATTTCTTTTGATAAATGATACCAGGGTTACAACGCACCATATCAAAGTCAGTACTTAAACCAGACATAGACTCCGACGCACCTAAAAATAAATACCCCTTAGGGTTAAGTGCTTGAGAGAATTGTGCAATTATTTTGGCTTTCACCTCAGGTGAAAAGTAAATTAAAACATTACGGCAAAATATAATATCGAACTTACCCATTAAAGCGTACGAATCGAGCAAATTTAAATGCCTAAAGCTCACTTGCTTTTTCAATGAATCAACCACTTGTGCCATACCATTGCCGCTGTCTTTAAAAAACTTTTTACGACGTTCAGCAGAGAGTCCGCGAGCCAATGCCAATGCATCATATTCAGCATGTTTACACATATCAAGCATGGTATTTGATATATCTGTACCAATTATTTGTGCACCCATTTTTAAAACACCAGGGCTGCTGGATTGAAACTCAGCAACCGACATCGCTATTGAGTAGGGTTCTTGTCCTGATGAGCTCGCCGCAGACCATATTTTTAATGGCCTGTTTAACGTTTTAAACTCAGGGAATAATCTGGTTTTAAGTAACTCAAACGGATACTGATCTCTAAACCACAATGTCTCATTGGTTGTCATGGCATCAACAACGGCTGCGCGCAACTGGCGCTCATGCACACCGAGAGTTTTACTTACCAATTCAGACAACGATTCAACATTAAATCGAGACATTAATGGTGCCAAACGGCTCTTTACTAAATACTGCTTATTTTCACCTAAAACAATACCGCACTGTTGTTCTAAAAATAAGCGAAATTGATCGTATTCGTTTTGCTGCAAATCTTTATTAGTCAAATCAATAACACCTATGTTTATTAATCACGATGAACCCATTTATTAACGGCTGTTGCAAGCTCGTCTGGGTTAAATTTTGCAATAAAATCATCTGCTCCTACTTTTTCAATCATCGCTTGATTGAAAACACCACTCAATGATGTGTGTAAAATCACATGTAGTGGCGCAAGTTTAGGATTAGCTTTGATTTCTGCAGTCAGCGTGTAACCATCCATTTCTGGCATTTCTACATCAGAAATGAGTAGCCCTACTCGCTCTGTAATATCATTTACGCAATCGAGCTCTGCAATTTCTTTTAATCTTATTAAAGCTTCTTTACCATTTTTAGCCAACTCAGTTGTTACACCTAATGGTTCCAATGCTCGTTTTACTTGATTTCGCGCAACAGCCGAATCATCAGCAATAAATACTATTCTCTCGCCTAAATCTTTTTGTATATTACCTTGCGAGGCAACATCATCGCTCACGGTAGTATTAACTGGGCAGATTTCGTTTAAGATTTTTTCTACGTCGAGTATCTCAACGAGCTCATTTTCAATTTCAGTGACGGCTGTTAAATAAGAATAACGACCCGCTCCTGACGGCGGTGGCATTATTTTTTCCCAGTTCATGTTAACTATACGTTCAACACCACCTACTAAGAATCCTTGCACTGTACGGTTATACTCAGCAATTATTATAAAGCCATCTTCTATGCTTTTTATTGGGCGCCCACCTACAGCCATAGATAAGTCAATTACCGAAATAGTTTGCCCACGAATATGTGCTACGCCACGGATATAAGTGTTAGATTTCGGCATGCTAGTCAATGGAGGGCATTGAAGAACTTCTCTTACCTTGAACACATTAATACCAAAGCGCTGACGCCCATTAAGCTTAAATAACAATAATTCCAAGCGGTTTTGCCCAACCAACTGTGTACGTTGGTTTACTGAGTCTAAAATACCTGCCATTTAAATCTCCTAAGAAAACAAATATAAGGAACGATAATTGCTTTCAATTAATAAAGCGTCATAACACAACGGGGGCGTCTAAATTCTGACGCAAAATATTTATACCCTGTTTGCAACCATAAGCATAGTCGAAACATTATGAGTTTGTTAAAAAAAACCAGAAGATACAGTGTTTTTTATTTTCTTGCTAGCCTCTGCTTCGCTTTGCCACTAAAGGCACAAGTATTTAGTAAAGAGTTATTGCAAGAAATGGCTGTATCTTATGTTGCTCAAAAAGCAGTGACTACAAATGATAACAAAATACAGTTTAGCGCATTACCGCTAGATAGCCGCATTCCCGATCGCCAATGTAATTCTGAGCCTGAGCTAATAACGCCAAGTGAGCCTCCCTTTAATCGCCAAGTCACTATTCAAATAAAATGTAACGATAGTGACAACTGGGCACAGTACGTTCATGTCAGAATCACTGAATCAGCACCTGTTGTAGTTGCAACTACCAATTTAGCACGAGGTGAAGTGATTACTCCATCCCATTTAAGTATTGATATGCGCCCTGCACACTTTATCAGAGCGCAGTACCTTGAAGATCCAACGGCTCTTATTGGTAGTCGTAGCAAACGCAACATCCGTGAAGGAATGCCCGTTTTACTAAATCAAATATGTATGGTGTGCAAAGGTGATTCTGTTACAATTTATGCTAATATCAAAGGGTTAAGAGTAAAAACGACGGGTATTGCATTAGAGGATGGCACCTTGGGCGAGCAAGTAAGAGTAGAAAACAAAAAGACAGGTAAAGTTTTAAATGCGCGTGTAGATGGTGTAGAGTCTGTGCAAGTAAATATTTAATATAAATTTATGCTAAAGTATCTTTAATAAATGCCGATATAAAGGCATCAGTTGGGCAATATACGGATTTTTATTATGGTCGGTCAAGTAAATAAATCAAATCAACAACCGAGTGTTTTA
Organism: Pseudoalteromonas sp. SiA1; assembly: GCF_018732205.1. Lineage (NCBI taxonomy): Bacteria > Pseudomonadati > Pseudomonadota > Gammaproteobacteria > Alteromonadales > Pseudoalteromonadaceae > Pseudoalteromonas > Pseudoalteromonas sp. SiA1. The sequence goes on from NZ_CP076084.1 coordinate 2,464,996, forward strand.
ACAAACACTCAACAGCAAAAAGTTGATTTAAAAAGAGATAATGCAAATACACAGGCGGCACAAACGCCTTCACCTAAAGCTGCCAGCGATTCGGTGAGCTTAACACCGCAAGCTAAGCAATTAAAATCGTTACAAGAGAAAGCGCAGCAGTCTTCTGGTTTTGATAGCAACAAAGTTGCTGAGCTTAAAAAAGCGATTACTGAAGGTAATTATCAAATCGACAGTGAGAAGCTTGCCAAAAATCTAGCAGACTTTGAGTTTAACGTTTATGGCTGATCACAATAGTTTAATTACAATTAAACTAAATGAGCAAATTACTTGCTTAACAAAACTGAGCGAGTTACTCACTCAGGAGCTTACTGCGATTGCATCTCGAAGAGGTGAAGGTTTAAAAGAAATTGCCCAACAAAAAATGTCTTTTTTAACCAGTGTAAGCACCCTTGATAAAGAACTTAGCAAACTTATTGCCAGTAATGATCAGCAAACAGATGAAAACGCTGACTTAATAAAGCTAACTCGAGAAAAGCTTGAGCAGTGTCAAAAACAAAATGAAGTTAACGCTCACGCAGCGCATCAAGCGCAGTTAAGTGTAAAGCAATTAAAGGGTATTTTAATTGGCGCACCTTCGTCTATGACCTACGATCAAGCCGGTAGCGTAGTTAATACTGACAACAGTATTGTGCGTAACCTAAAAGCCTAAAGAATACTCATAAAAAAACGCCTAAACGATTATTCGTTTAGGCGTTTTTTATGAGTAATAACTTGTCGCTTAGTAATAAGTGACTTTTTTCACTTCCCGTGGTTTTATCTCACCGATGTACAAGTCGTGTACGCGCTTCATATTAAGCTCAAGCTCAGTAATATACATATCATTAACGGCATAAGTTTTTATAATTTGCGCGCCTTTTATAATACCTTGCACTTTACTCTGTAAATAATCATCTTGGGCAACAGAGCCTGCGACGGTTGTGCCTGCGGTAATTTTTTGCCCGTACACTTGTTCCGTTAGTTCGCGGTATGCTTCTAGCTTAGAGGCTTTAATTGCCATAAGCTGTTTTTGAGTGTCATTACTTCCCGACTGCAAACTAATGGGCGCGTACCCTATTGCTTTTAATACAGGGTAATTATTTGGCTCAACATATTTATATTCAACGTGCTTATCAAATATATTGCTACAACCGCTTAACGTTAAGCAGCCTAATGTGATCATTAATGGCATTACTCGCATCATACAGGCCCTTTAAAAACTAATTAAACTCAGTTATGCACGTTTAATGCCAGTGATACATATATTCTGTAACAACAAATAATAGTGGTACATTACTTGCTGAGACTCATTAACGCTAACGTTTAATTGGAGTAAGAGTATGAAGTCGTTTTTAAAAGCAGTATTGGCAGGATTAAGCACCACTGCTGTATTAACGTTTTCACCTTTTACCCACGCTCAGTGGTATGAGTCTACAGGCCATGCGGTTATTCAAAATAGCGACATTCCCGGTGCAAAGGCCGCTGCAATAAAAGATGCGATTACCCAAGCCCTTGTATTCTCTGGTGCGCGGGTGAGCTCGGTGCAAACGCTTGTTGATGGTGTTTTAACCCAAGATCAGCTAAAAATAAGTAGCCAAGGCGAAATTCAAAAAATAGAGCTTGTCAGTGAAAACCGCAGTAGTGATGAGTTTGCAATTACCTTACGCTTAGATATCTTTGCGCAAACAGAGCAATGTCCACAAAGTAACTTTAATAAGTTTATAGCCGTCACGCAAAGCCAATTAACAAATCGTGAACAAGCGAGAATGGGTCAAATATTTGACATTAACAAAGCAGTCAGTAAAAACATTTATACCTCGTTGCAAAAATCAAAAATGAGTGCAATACCCGTTGCCTATTTCAACAAAGCTATAAAGGTTGATACCTACTTTAATCAGCAGCATGACTATTCAAACAGTCAGTTAGAAGAAATTTCATCACGCAGCAACGCGCAATATGTGCTGTTAAGTCAAATAACCAGTTTATCTACCAGCGATAAACTCAATAGCGACTATGCGTTTTGGCAAGATGAAAGCTATCAGCGCCACTACCAAATAGAGTTTAGCTTATTTAATGGCACCACTTACGAGCCGTTATGGCAAAATAGCTATCAAAGCCAAGCAATTTGGCCATTTGAAAAAACAGCTATTATTGATGTAAATAGTAATCGGTTTTGGCAATCACCTTTTGGCCAAAGCATTAGTGATATAAACCAAACCTTAAGTTACGACCTACAAGCTGCCATGGCCTGTCTACCTACTCAAGGTAAAATAATGCATATGGAAAACAATAAATTAGTGATTAATTTAGGTAAGGCTCATGGCTTAGAAAAAGGCCAACAACTGAGTATTGCCCATCATAATTATTTAACCGACGCACAAGGCAACACTATGCCGCATACCATCACTACACTTAACCGTATACGAATTGAGCAGCTTTATCAGCACAGCGCTATTGCCGTTAGTATTAATGATCAGCCTTTGCCGGGCGTACAAATTAATGACATTGTAGAGATTGCCGAGCAATAGCCGCGTGTAAAATGCTAAAGCGCCTCGCTTAGTTTAGCCTTTAAATTAGAGTGGGCGCTTAACCACTGAGCCAATTGCTCAACCCCAGATAAGTGCGGGTAATGCTTTCTACATGCAAACACAATATTACGTTGTTGATTAGGAAAAATAGGCAAATAATGAATACCCACTCGTGGTATTGCTGCAAGTTTTGGCACAAATGTAATTCCATCATCCATCGCCACCAGCGCTAATAAAGTCTCAAGGCTATTTCCTTGATACTGGCTGGAAACATCGACTCCTGCCGAAAAACAAAACTGCTGGGCTTGATCTTTAAAGCAATGGCCATCACTTAACATTAATAGGTTGCAACCTTGCAGGTCTTGCAGTGCCACTTTTTTATGCTTACACAATACGTTATCGCTTGATACGGCAACTAAAAAGTCTTCTTTATATAAATCAATGGTATGGTAACTTTTAAGTTCAGGTACATCCGCTAAAATTGCAAAGTCGACTTCACCACTTTCTAGCGCAGCTAAAATAGTGGTTGTTTGCATTTCAATAAACGAAAACTGGCTATTTATAAACGCTGCTTTCATTGATGTTAGTAGCGTAGGTAATAAATAAGGCGCAATCGTTGGAATAATACCAATGGTAAGCTTGCCCTGCAGTGGTTCATTAGATGTTGCTGCCAGCTCTTTTAATATTTGTGTTTGCTCTAGAACGACAGCTATTTGTGTCAATAAACGTTCACCTTTGGCAGTTAAGGTAACGTGCTTGGTAGAGCGATCAAAAATAATAACACCCAATTCTTGCTCAAGCTTTTTAATTTGCCCGCTTAAGGTAGGCTGGCTTACAAAACAGGCATCGGCCGCTTTACGAAAATGCTTATAGTGGGCAACCGCTTTGACATACTCTAAATCTTTTAAGTTCATATTCACACTCAACCTGATAGTTTACATCTATCAGTTTAATACAAACAAACGATTGGAACTATATTTAAATACTCGCCATAATGGCTATCAACAAATCAAGAGGAACTAAAAAACATGTTAAATAATATTGAAGGTCAAACAATCCCAAACGTAACATTCGCAACGCGTCAAAACGACGAATGGAAATCAGTGACTACAGACGACATTTTTAAAGGTAAAACGGTTGTTGTATTTTCACTACCTGGTGCATTTACACCTACGTGTTCATCAACGCACTTACCACGCTATAACGAACTAGCTGGCGTACTTAAGCAAAATGGCGTTGATGACATTGTTTGTGTATCAGTAAACGATACGTTTGTAATGAACGCATGGGCTGAACATCAAGAAGCGCAAAACATTACCTTACTACCAGATGGTAACGGTGAATTTACCGACGGCATGGGCATGTTAGTTGATAAAAACGATTTAGGTTTTGGCAAGCGCAGCTGGAGATACTCTATGCTGGTTAAAGATGGCGTAGTAGAGAAAATGTTTATTGAGCCAGATTTACCAGGCGACCCATTTGAAGTATCAGACGCTGACACTATGCTTGATTACATCAACCCAACTCAAGTAAAACCAGAAGCAGTTACTCTATTTACTAAGCCTGGCTGTCCTTTCTGTAAAAAAGCAAAAGAGCTACTTACAGCTAAAGGCTTTGCATTTGAAGAAATCGTAATGGGCGCTGGCGCATCACTTACCAGCCTTAAAGCTGTATCGGGCCGTGAAACCGTACCACAAGTATTTATTGGCGGTAAGCACATTGGTGGCTCAGACGACCTAGAAAAATACTTTGCTTAATTAAGTAAATAAAACAGGGGCTGCAACGCCCCTGTTTACTAAAGGAAAAACACTATGAAAGAATTGCAAACCGACGTTGTTGTTATAGGTGCAGGTACCGCTGGTTTAAGTGCCTATCGTAATGCTAAACAATTTACTCAAAACGTACTTATGATTGAATCTGGCCCATACGGTACAACCTGCGCACGTGTTGGTTGCATGCCAAGTAAATTATTGATTGCCGCAGCAGAAGCCGCCCATTCAATAGAAATGGCCCCTGCCTTTGGTGTTCACAGCTCAAAACCGGTAATTGACGGTAAAGCCGTTATGGCACGAGTAAAAAGTGAGCGCGATCGATTTGCAGGATTCGTAGTAGAAGCGGTAGATGAAATACCTAGCGAAGATAAAATTCGCGGCTATGCACAGTTTTTAGATGCCAACCGCGTACAAATAGACGACCACACCATTATTACTGCCAAGCGCTTTGTAATAGCAACGGGTTCACGCCCTTCTTACCCAGGTGTATTTAATAACTTTGGCGACCGACTGATTATAAATGACGATGTATTCGACTGGGATGATTTACCAGAATCAGTAGCCGTATTTGGCCCAGGTGTTATAGGCCTTGAAATTGGCCAAGCGTTACACAGATTGGGTGTAAAGGTAAAACTATTTGGTGTAGGTGGTGCCATAGGTCCATTAACCGACCCAGTAGTTAAAGATTACGCTAACACCGTATTTGCAGAAGAATTTTATGTTGATACCGACTCAAACGTATCCGACATGAAAAAAGTTGGTAATAAAGCAGAGCTCACCTACACCAACAAACAAGGCATTAAACACACTGAACAATTTGACTACGTGCTGGCTGCAACAGGGCGAGTACCAAACACAGATAAACTAGGGTTAGAAAACACCGGCATAGACCTCGATGAACGTGGCGTACCAACGGCCGATGCCCATACTATGCAATGTGGCGACTCACACATATTTATAGCCGGTGATGCCAGTAACATGATCCCACTGCTTCACGAAGCATCTGATCAAGGAACAATCGCAGGGCAAAACGCAGGCCGTTATCCTCAAGTGCGTGCTGGTTTACGTAGAGCTAAAATTGCCGCTGTGTTTAGCGACCCACAAATAGCCATGGTTGGTGAAAGCTTTAAAGAAATTAGCGAACGATTAGGAAGCTGTGACTGCTTTGAAATAGGCGAAGTCAGCTTTGAAAACCAAGGCCGTAGCCGCGTTATGCTAAAAAACAAAGGGCACATGCGTGTGTATGCCGAGCACGGTACCGGCTTATTTTTAGGTGCTGAATTTATTGGCCCACAAGCAGAGCACATAGCACACTTACTTGCATGGGCTGTACAAAACAAAATGACTGTACCGCAAATGCTAGATATGCCTTTTTATCACCCTGTTATTGAAGAAGGTCTACGCACTGCACTGCGTGATTTAAACGCTAAACTAAAATTTGGCCCAGACATTCTTAACCATTGTATGGAATGTGGCCCAGGCGCATAACACATCACTAATACACACTTGCTACTCAAAGCCAAAACCATTGTTTTGGCTTTTTTTATGTTAAAAACTGGTATATAAAATGGAGTTTAAACTGCTACACTCAGATTAATAAACAAACAAAAATGGACCGAAAATGAGCAATAATAAATATAGACTTGTCACTCGAAGCGATTTTGACGGCCTAGTGTGTGCCGTATTACTTAAAGATTTAGACTTAATCGACGATATTTTATTTGTGCATCCAAAAGACATGCAAGACGGTAAAATAGCCATTACCAGCAACGACATTACCACTAACCTCCCCTATGTTGCCGGTTGTCATATTGCATTTGATCATCACTTGAGTGAAACCGTTCGTAACGCAAGCGATATAAAAAACCACATTATTGACCCAGATGCGCCCTCTGCAGCACGCGTTGTTTATGATTATTATGGCGGTGCAGAGAAATTCCCTAATATTTCAACTGACATGATGGAAGCGGTCGATAAAGGGGATTCTGCACAATTTTCAAAAGATGAAATTTTAAACCCAACTGATTGGGTACTGATGAACTTTATTATGGATGCGCGCACAGGGCTTGGTCGTTTTCGTGAATTCAAAATTTCTAATTACCAGTTAATGATGAAGCTAATTGACGCCTGTAAAGATCACAGCATAGAACAAATACTAGCAATGGAAGATGTTGCCGAGCGTGTTGCGTTATACCACGAGCACAACGCACAAGCTAAAGAGCAAATAGACCGCTGCTCATCAGTACACGACAACTTAGTGGTACTCAATTTAACCGAAGAAGAAACCATTTACGCTACTAACCGCTTCGTTATTTACGCCATGTTCCCCGAGTGTAATATCTCAATTCATAAAATGTGGGGGCTTAAAAAGCAAAATGTGGTGTACGCCATTGGTAAATCAATCACCAATCGCAGCTCAAATACTAATGTTGGCGAGTTATGCCTTAAATACGGCGGCGGCGGCCATTTAAATGCCGGCACTTGCCAAGTAGACACTGACAAAGCCGAAGAAGTATTGAGTGAGCTGATTGCTACGATTACCAGTGATGGCTGATTTATAGCCTCGGGGTTCGGGGTTCGGGGTTCGGGGTTCGGGGTTCGGGGTTCGGGGTTCGGGGTTCGGGGTTCGGGGTTCGGGGTTCGGGGTTCGGCAAAGTATTTTATAAAGCGGGCTAATTGATAGCTCGCTTTTTTATTATGAAAAATTTAATGGAGGGCTTCTTTGAGCGATCACCGAACATTGAGGTGAGTCTTCATTTACTTAGTAAGAAAGAAAAAAACTTTCCTCTTTTTTATACGCTCAGATAAGCTACAAGAATAATAATAGAAGCTCATAAAATATGGACGTTTTCGCGCTAGAATAGGGCAAGTGTCCTCTGATAAAGTTGTTATTTGAATAGGAGCTTTCAATGGACGAGGTAGTCAAAAATCGCTTCGAAGAATATCCCGAAAAAGTTCGGCTACGACTTGAGGAGTTACGAACTTTAATCCTCAAGCTTGCATCCAATTTGGAGCTAGGTGAAGTCGAAGAGTCACTGAAATGGGGTGAGCATAGTTATAGTGTAAAAACAGGCAGTCCAATTAGAACTGATTGGAAGTTGGAATCGCCAAACCAATACTACTTGTTCTTCAACTGCCAAACTAAGTTAATCGATACATTTAGAGAGCTGCACAATGACACACTCGAATTTCAAGGTAATAGAGCAATCGTATTAAGTTTATCGAGTTCGTTGCCTGAGGCGGAAATCAAGAACTGCTTAGAGCTAGCTTTAACCTATCAGCAGCGAAAGCATTTGCCTCTTTTAGGCGCGTAATAGGTAATCACATATAAGGCACTAAACCCGCTCCTTTCGGTCACTACCCGTTAGCTTAGCGTTACTAATGTTCAACCGATAGTCGGTATAGAGTGGTTTAACTTACAGTGTAAAGCAGTTGTTTCTGGTAGATTCATCATTTTTGTCGGATGGCGTGGCTCCGCCACTTATCCGACCTACGTCAAAATGTAGGTTGGTTAAGCCGAAGGCGCCACCCAACAGGCTTTCTGACATTGCTGACATTGCTGACATTGCTGACATTGCTACAAATATACTACATAGAGTTGGGATAGGAATAGAGAGAAAAAATAACCCATTGATTTAATTGGTAGCCCCTGCAGGAATCGAACCTGCAACTGCCCCTTAGGAGGGGGCCGTTATATCCATTTAACTAAGAGGCCACGCTGGGTGCTAAGTACTAGGTGTTTGGAAATTATAACGGCATCTGGTTTTTTATATCAAGCATCAAATTAAGTTAATTGCTTGATAAATATATATCTTCTTTATTTAATACGTAAAGCGGTATAAATGTTCGGCTGCTGGCTGCTAAGCGTTTGCTTTGAATATCAATAACGCGTGCGTTTATTTCTACGCCGTCCTCTCTATAAATAAGGGTGCCTGACAATACATGGCTGGCTATACTGGTACCTGCAAGTTTGCGAGTGTTACGTGTAAAAGCAAAATCGCCTTGCTTATTTACGGTAATTAAATTGGCTGTTTTAAAATCAACGGCGCTGTAACCAAACTTTTGTAGTTGATGTATAAAGGTTTCTGATAACTGATTACCTAACTGGCTTGCTGTAGTTAAACTTGCGTCTAAATCAACGAACGACGTAACCGCAATCGCTGCATCTTGAGGGGCTACTTGCATGGTGTCGGTTAAATCAAGTGCCATTTGCTCAACGTAATTAACTAAGCTTTTGTGGTGCTTGTTTGGATTAAATTGCGTTGTATCAGCATATTGCTCTTGCTCGTCATTGCGCTGCATTTGCGCCATGATCTGGTTAAAATCAAGATCACTTACCACTGTTTGCTCTGGCTCAGATTTGGCGGGCTCGGTCGCGGTCGACTCGCCCATTAAATTACAGCCTGAAAGTAATAATGATAATGCACTTATGCTAATTAAAGCTGAGCGCTTAGCTAAGTTAGCCATGATAAACCTCACTTACTCGCTTGTTTTAGCATGATGCCATCAGCACTGTTACTGCTATTTAACGCGTCGATCACTGATTGCGGAATAAAGCCCTGTGCAGAGCCTACAACCGCTTTACTCGCTAAACCAACAATACGTGCGTTTACTAGTATGCCACCTTGGTGGTTTACTAGCGTGCCGGCTAATACGTAACTAAAATTTTGTTCTTGGTTAAGCTCTAAGTAGTCGCGACTAAAAACAAAATCGCCGCCAGGCGTTACGCGCATATAATCGGTGGTTTTAAAATCAATGACCGGCACACCAAAATTATGCAGCTCATGCATAAAGCTCTCTGCTATTTGGTTACCCACTAAGTCAGCATTGTTATAGTCACGGTCTAAAAAAACAAAGCTCGATACCGCCAATGGCGTTTTAGTATTTACGTACTGTAAATTTTCGGCCATGTCTTGCATAATTCCACGCACATAGTGATTAATATTTTTGCGTGTTGGCGTGTTAACTTGTTTGTTTTTATTCATCACTGCTGTTTTATTTTGATACAGCGAGTCGCTTTGTGTAGGTGCGGCTACAGGGCGTTGCTCAAAAAACATAGGCGCATCGTCGGTAATTTGTGTGTCACTATGGTTTGTCATTTGTGAACAACCAAAGCCTAGTGGCAAACATAAAGTTAATAGTAGGCGTTTCATGTGTGCTCCTAATTAATATTCACTGCGGTAAATGTAGTCACCGCGCTGCTGTATTTTTTCATTGCTCCACATCACATTGATGGGAATTTCAGTACTGCCGGCAGATACAACTTGGTTGGTTTGCATATTTACCATTCGTGCATTAACAATATAAGCATGCTCTTGGCGGGTTAAAGTACCGGTGATGACAAAGTCAATAATCTGACGCTGCTTTAAGTTGCCAGTATTGCGGCTTAGTACTGAGTCTGCACTCGCTGATAAGTTAAGTTGGTTTTCAAGCCGGTATTCAACCGTGTTATAACCTAATTGGGTGAACTGGGTAATTAAGCTTTCCTGAATCTGCTGGCTAAGCCCTGCCCCCTGCCCTTGAGCAACGTGAGAATCTAGGGCATCTGCTAAATAAAAGCTACTGACCGCAATTGAAGCAGTGCTTTTAAAAGGCTCTTTAATATGGCTAAGCTGGGCACTTAAGCTACTTACGTACTGGTTCACCGTATAAGGTGCCATAACCGCTTTAGGCGCATCAGTGCTTATACTCGGCTTTGGCTGAGGTGTTAAACTACAGCCCGCTAAATTTAATAATAGTAAGGGTAACAAAAGGCGCATAGTTGCCATCCTCTAAAAACATAATAACAACAAAGCAATTATTATGCCGAATCCCCTTGTCACATATTTATTTTAAAGGCTGCTGGGTGTAATGACTCACAATGCAGTTGATTTGGCGCTGTTTAAGTTTATCGCAATCAGCAGCCGCATTCGCTTGTTCCTGATAAGCCCCAAGCTTTAAACGGTAGTAAGTCATGCCACTCACGTTGATAGTTTCTACATTCGCCACAAATTCCCCCTCAAATAACGAAGATGCGCTGGCTTTTATTTGATTTAAACTTTGGCTAAGTCGGTCTTTGTCGGTAACGGCTGCAACTTGGAGGGCAAACAGCGCTTTAACGGCTTGTTTTTCATCAGCTGCTGCATTCGTTGCCACTTGAGCTTTTTGTGCTACTTTTGGTGATACCGTTTCAGCTGAAGCTTTAGCTGTTGGTACTACAGGCGTATTTGTTGATGCGGTGTCTTGATTTGCCACCGCATTTAATTGGCTTATTAATAGCTTTAAGTCTTGTTCAATCACTAATAGACGCTCAACCCCCGCTTTGGCTGCTTGCCACTGCTGAGACGAGGCTTTTAGCTGCGCTAACTCCTCGTCAGAAAGGCTTGCACTGGCTTGTTTAGGCTGAGGCGACTCTACTGTTGTTTTGGGACTGCTGCATCCAGATATAAAAAGAGCACCAATACAGGCGATGAGTATTGAATAGCGTTTATATAAATTAGCATGTTGCATGGTTAAACCTTATTGTTATTAGTGGCTAATAAGTTGCGCTTGGACTTGGCAGTTCAAGCCTTTCACTTTTAATTCTGCGCATACTTGTTCAAGCTCTCCTTGGGCAGACTCGGCATAAGCGACGGCTAAAATATACCGCTTTTGTTTATCGTCTTTAATATAAAAAGCATCACGCTTTAATTGCTCATTTAGATGGCGCTTAATTAATTGATAATACGCTTTCATAATCGGCAATGATGAAAACCCACCCGCATTGGCAATATACGCTGGCGTTTGTGTTTTTTCTTTCAGTTCAAAGTCAACGCCCATTACTACTTCACCTTGCGCTGGTAAATTCACCATTACTTGTTGCGTATCTTTTAAGGACTTACGTTGCTTAAACTCATCATCTATAACCGCTTTATATTCGCCAGGGCGTAAATCGGTAAACAAATAATAACCATCATAAGCAGCTTGAGTTTGCGCCACTTGCTTGCCTTGTTTGTCGAGTAATTTTACGGTAGCAAAAGGCTGTACTTCACTACTGCCTTGCTCATCTTGTTTGTAAACAGTTCCCTCTAATTCACTACTGTTGTTAAGCGGTATTTCCATATATTCAACAAAACCGGCACGCGGTGTAATTGAAAAGCCATCGTTGGCGGCAACTAAAAAAGGCTCGCTAATACTAACAGGCTCAATCACTATGTCGGTTGTTCTATTCGCCGGCATACCTTTAAGTATCGCTAAGCCATTTTCGTTAGTTACAGCTCGGCGATAATTTTGAACTCCTTTTACCTTAACGCCTTCAATTCCCTTTTCTCCGTCATCTTGAATATTGTTATTATTTGAATCAAGAAAAACTCGAACCATTAAAGTCCCTGAATTTACGAGGCTTCTTTTACTTAAAAAGTACTCGTCAGTGTTCGTATCAAAACCGATACTAAAGCGACTAAATAAACCTAGTCGCCAATTATCATCGTCATCGTAGCTCATTGTGCTATTTAAGCTAAAACTATCGCTTTGCCAATTTAGACCCAACTCCATAGAAACTAAATCGTTTATACGGGAGTTTCTTAGTGTGAATTCAGATTGCAAATTCTGAGATAAATTACGGCTTAATTCTGCTTGGTAACCCAGTATAGTCGAACCAGAGTCTGCGCTGTAGTCAACACTAAAACGAGTGTATGTTTTACCAAATCGATGTTGAAGACGCATACTACCAAGTGTTGTTGCATCATCTAAAGAATCAAATTTTCGCCAAATTAAATTGTTACTAACAACGGTACCACCTAAATTATACGATAAGGTATTATCAACACTTAAATATGAGTCACTAAATTCTCTGTTGTTATAGGCGAGCGTATTTTGATAGCTCAAGCTTCCAAATGATTCATCAAATAACTTTCCTGCCGTGTATAGTTGATAACTTTCAGTTTTCGCTGTATCTGTATCACCAACTATTTTTTCATTGTTTTGAGACAGGCTTAAACGTACCGATTGACCAACTAATTCACCTCTAGCTGCGACCTCTAGCTTATCTTCATCGTTATTATTTTTTTCATAATCTAGATTAAGTAATACCTTATCAAATATACTCAGGTTTGAACCAAAGGCATAATTGTTAACATTATCACCCGAATTGCTATTTAATATTGATGTACCAGCATAAACCGATAAATAATCAGTTAATCCCGTTTCATAACGACCCGCTAGCTGCCAACCTTTGCCTTGTGTCGAATAAAGTGACTGATTAAATAACTGCTCACCTTGCTCAGTAATTGACAACTCATAAAACGATTCATCTGCTGACAAACTATTACCATCTATAAAATATTGCTCTGTTTTTCGCTCTACTTGTCCTTGTGGACCATAAAAAATCAGCTCAAAATTATTAGCGCCAAATAATAAATCAATGTCTTCAAATAAATAGCGCCCATCAGCTAAGCTAAACTGCTGCGCTAGCAGTACATCATTTCTATATAACTCAACATCCCACCCTGGTTGAATGGCACCCGTTAAGTTAATTTGATTACTATTAACCTGTTTAAAAAGTGGTTTGTTATCAACTTTTACTCCTCTGGCGTAACTACCATTAAATCGTTTACCGACTTGAGTTGCTAATACATCTCCAAATTGAACCGTTGTCGCATTTAAAGGACCTAATAGGCGTGCATCTTTACTTTGACGGCTAAATGATAATCTTGAATCAGATAGTAAATCTTGTTTTCGCCCTGCAAAAAAATACTGAGTATTAAAATAGGCCAAGTCATTTGATCCTAATACAGAGTACCCTATCGCTGAATCCGTATTACTCTTAGTTGCACTAAGCTGCACATCAGCAAGAGGCGATGAAATTGCGCTGTATGGACTGGCCTTCCAAGGTAATATTGCTTGACGTGACTCTCTATTCGTTACAGTTTCTCGCTGCTCTCTTTCGCGTTTTAATTCTATAGGCAATTTGGTGGGGGAGCTTACATTTAGCTCAAGTGCTGAATATTCAATATCAATATCTAACGAAAACCACTGCGCTAACAAGTTACTATCAACAAACATATCGCCGTTCTCAGCATAAGCTTGTTGGCTGTTAAATGAATATCTAGCGCCGTTAATTTGTACTGTTTTTGTATTTAGGTCTAGATAAAACTGATTATCTTCACGAATAAACCAGCCTTGAGCAATAAGGTCATCGCTATTTATATCGATAGCAAAATCCAGGCTTTCTGAAAAACTTAATAAATCTATTAATACACCGGTTTTACTTTTCACCCCGAGCATTTCACCCAGGTAATTTTTTTTCACGAACGATGAAAAAAATAATAACTCGCCTTCGGGGATGCCCTCACCTTGCTGCACATTAAGCTCAGGCTCTGTTCTTTCATTTGCAGCTTGACCAGTGTTGTATCGCTGCCATTTTTTATCTATTTTTTTTATGCTAGCAAAAATGGCCTGAGTGTCAGGCTCTGCTGCTAATAATGGATCAATTGATAAAAAAATGATCAACAACCACTTTAAGCGCTTAAAGTAATACATCGCCTATTTCAAGTTACCGATAATTGCATTATTAATTGGCGCAACCTTTTCACTAAAAATAGTATCGCGATATTCTTTAAGCCCTGTATAAATTACGCGAATTTGACCATTTTTCGGGATATTTTGATCTGCAAAAATTGGTATCGTCGCCGTTGTTGTTTTTAGCTCAGGGTAAATACTAAAATCGTTTAACATAGCGATCTTTTTCTCTGTATCCGTTCCTTTTTGCTTAAAGAAAACTTCTAACTTGCCAAAAGAGCTAAAGCCCCCCTCTCGCTTAATTTCAATCTCAAGCGCTTTTTTTTCTGGGCTATGTATAAGCTGTAAATTGCTAATATTAACATTAGGTTTTTCAGCGCCTTTTCGCAAAATAACAGGGATAGTGTAACTTAATAGTAATTTCAAATTAATACCAAGTCTTTGTTGCTGGATTTGAGTTTCATTAGGGAGTGCTTTAAATGCTAAGTGAGAACGGTATTCCTGTTCTATTAAACCTTTTGGCTTTCGAATAGCAAGCTTAACAATCTGCCTTTCTCCTGGTGCTAATCTAACTTGCGATGGGCTGATCCTAACCATATTTTTAAGTGAAGATGAACTTTCTTGATCAGCCGCTAAATTAGCATACCCACCGCCAGCTAGTGCAACTTTGTCTTGCCACTCCAACCTATAAGTTTTTGCTTCATTAGAGTTATTAACAACAATAACTTTAGCAACACGTTGACGCTCATCAAAATTGATTCTTGTTGGCGAGATAAGTAAGTTTGCATAAGAATGGAAGCTAGTTAAGATAAAGCTTACTAAGATAAAAAAAGTTTTTATTATTGTCATTTAATCAACATCTCTAGTTGTCTAATAATTTAGCGTCACTTCAATTGTAGTATCAAAGATACCATCTTTATAAGTATTTCCGTCACCCGAGGTACTTAATTGCCCCCCTACTCTCAATAAAGCAGTTCCTGTGGTATCGGTTGTAATGGTCGTATTATAAATGAGTTGATTTAAAATCAGTGGCGCGCCACCAAAAATGTTATTTAGGGGCTGATCACTTACAAAGTCACTCACGTTTACCTGGATACGTGCAGGGTATCCTTCAAGCAACAATTCGGCTGCATGGCCTTTTTCAAGTAAATATATCTTATTGGTTAAGGTATTTGTGTTACTGGGCAACAAGGTCATAGAGCTAACACTTTGGTTATCACTGATAACAATTTTACCAAAATTCAATTGCTCAAGCGGTGTAACTTGTGCGTATAAATCCGTAGTTAAGAAAGCTGCTAGTATGAGTAAAAATAATTTCATAAAGTAGCCTGCTTTATACAATAAAGCAGGCTTTGCCCATTAGTAATTTAATTCTAATGTAAACGTGCCACTGTATGATCCATCGATATAATCACTAGTTGCAGCAACCCCTGTTGTGGTTAATGTTGCACCAAAATTAAAAGTTGCTTCACCATTTGAATCAACCTGAATGGTCGTTGTAGCTGCGCTATTAGGCGTCGCACCGGTTAACACATAATACGTTGGAGTGCCCAAAGTAAATGCAGCAGTGCCCGCAGGTGCTGTATCAGGCGCAATCGCAGTTTCAGTCGGATTTGTAATGGTCAATGTACCAAAAGGAGAAACACCAGAAACAGAAAAAGAAGCTGGTGTACCTGCTACTAAAATTGCAATTTCAGCTGCGGTTGCATCTGTAGAAGCCGTTGTAGGAGCAGTAGCAGGGTTTGCGGCTAATACTAATGTTGCAGTCTCCGTCCCCGTTAAATCACCTGAAGCCCTGATTGTACCAAAATCTAGTGGTGCATCATTCGTAAAGGTGAATGCGTTTTGAACTGTAACACCCGCTTGAAAAGAAGCAGTTTCTGCAGCCGCACCGAAAGAAAGAACAGTCATTGATGCAGCTAACGCTGCTTTAGTAAATATTTTGTTCATAGTTTTCCCTTAGACATAAAGTATAAACCTGTTAGTCAGGTTATGTTAAGTATCGGCCAAAATCACTAAAAAGTTAGAAAATATTTACTTTATTTTGATTTATAATAACAGGATGAAAAAATAAGCGTAAAAAAACCTTAAACATCCTCTGAAAATGTCGCTAAGGTACACTTATTACCTATTTTGTAAAAAAACAAACACAACTGCGCCGCTTGCTGTTGATTTTTCAGCGGGCCTGCTACAACACTATAAAACGTTGTTGATTCCTTTTGTTGCTCATTAATGCGGTATTGTAAAATACTGTTTAACTGAGGGTATTGCTCTTTTAGTCGCTGTACTTGCCTTTTGGCTCCGTTAGAAACTAAATAACGTCCAATTTGTACACCGTAAATTGCTTTGTTTATACTGATAGTGTTATCGGCTAAGACAGTTTCTGAGGAGAGTTGTAAAGATTGCTTAGAGCCATATTCAACACGTTTTACCTTCTCTTTCAATGGCTCAGGTACGGTATCAATATCTGTTTGTGCAGAAAGAGCTTGAATCAGTAATGATAAGTCCTCTTCCATGGTGCTTAAACGCGCTATCTGCTCTTTGTTGTTATCCCATTGCTCTAAGTAAGGTTTTATATCTTTTTCACGCACAAGCTTGTCGCTTTGTGAGTCGACGGGCATTAGCTGGTTGCTGCAACCAGCTAATGCAAATGGTATTAATAATGTTATTAAATGAAGTTTCACTTTAGGCACCCATTACAAAAGACTAGCTATCTAAAGCTATTATGCAATAAAAGCGCCAAGTAATACTGTTTTATAACCTAATTGGTCCGTCAGTGTAGTTACTCACAAAACAGTCAACTTTATAAAATTTAAATACTTCGCAATCATCCTCTGCACTTTTAAAGTTAAAATACTCACCTAATTTTAGTCGATAATAGGTTTTGTTATTAACCTTTGCTTTTTCAATATTTGTCGTGATTTTGTCCTTAAACAAAGGCGCTGCTTTTTTGTTAATTTGCTTCCATTCTTTAGCAACACTCTCTTGTGAATCGAGTGACGCAACCTGCAATGCAAATACTTTTTTGTTGGTATCAACCATTGCCACTTTTGTTAGCTTCGATGTTTGAGAGAATACTTTTTTCTTCACGATTGAGTTCGTTGCTTTCGCAGGCAAACTAACAGCGTGCTTACTGTAGCTTTTTGAAGGGGCTGTAATCATTTTTGTAGGAACGCTAGCATAGCGACTACTGTGTCGCTGATTGTATAGAACGTCCCCTTTAGAGGATTTTGCGTAGCGATTACTATACCTTTGCCTTGGTCGTTCAACTTTATCTGAGGTGCTTGCGTAATTATTACCATACCTAAGATTTGGCGGCGCCTTTGTGTTTATTACTGAGCGAGCATAACGATTGCTAACAGCCTGATTAGATTGCGCTATTGCTTTACTGTTAATAATATCCAGGTTATCAACTAAATATGTGAGCTCACGTTCTAACTTTAATAGCCGCTCTATGCCAGAGCGTGCTTGCTGCCATTGCAAGGCGGCATCTTTTAGTTGAGCAAGCTCAAGTGCAGTGATAGTTACATATTCAGGTGAATCTTTAACTTGTTCATTTAATGATGTTTTATCAGGCGATATCGTACAACCAGTACTTAATAACAACAGTAATACGACTAATAGATATCGGTGATACTTTTTGCTGTATTCACACATTGATTGTTTCTCTTTCAATAGTTTAGACCGCTCAATTAAGTCAATTTTCAATTGAATCAATAAAGCACGTTAACAACAAAAAAACTTGGGTTAACATAAAGATTACAACACAATGTTAAATATGTCTGTATAACTGCAAAAATAGTGATAATTTAAAATACTAAAAAAACTATTTTACAATCAAAAAAAGCGCCATATAGGCGCTTCTAATAATGATAAGTTTATTTAAATTAACGTTTTAATAAACGTTTTAAGCTCACCGGCGAATTCATCACGACGAAGAGCAAATTCAATGGTTGCTTTTAAATAACCAATTTTACTGCCACAATCATGGCTTCGGCCTTTCATTGCGTAGGCATCTACTTTTTCATCTTGCATAAGCATGGCTATTGCATCTGTTAGCTGAATTTCATCACCAGCACCTTGAGGGGTTTTAGCCAGTAATGGCCAAATATTTTTACTCAACACGTAACGACCAACCACAGCAAGGTTTGAAGGTGCCTCGTCAACGGGTGGTTTTTCTACCATGCTTTGAATGGGTGAGCTTTCACCTTGGTTTAACTCAACATCACCTAAATCCACAACACCAAATTTATCTACGTCATCTTTAGGGACTGGCTCAACCATAATTTGACTGTGTTTAGTTTGCTCAAAGCGAGTAATCATTTCAGCTAAGTTGTCTTTTGTTAGGTCACTTTCTACATCATCAATAATAACGTCGGGTAAAATAACCACAAAAGGTTCATTGCCAATAATAGGGGCGGCACAGTTAATAGCATGGCCTAGGCCTTTTGCTTCACCTTGACGTACGTGAATAATGGTCACATCTTTAGGGCAAATAGACTGTATTTCGGCAAGTAATTGCCGCTTTACACGTTTCTCTAACGTTGCCTCTAGTTCAAAGCTGGTATCAAAATGGTTTTCAATCGAGTTTTTACTCGAATGCGTTACTAGCACTATCTCTTTAATACCAGCGGCAACCGCTTCGCTAACAACGTATTGAATGAGTGGACGGTCTACAACGGGCAGCATTTCTTTTGGAATTGCTTTAGTTGCCGGTAACATACGTGTTCCAAGGCCGGCTACGGGGATCACTGCTTTCATTATGCTCTCCTTATTTTTTAAACTGAAAATGGGTATTGAATAGCCTCGTGGCATTGATAACCAACCACCTCAAAATCATCACGTGTTACCCATGTTTCTATATCTTCGAGCGACTTAATCTCTGGGTTAATTTTTAATTGAGGAGAAGCAAATGGCTCGCGCTTTAATTGCACATCTCGCATTAAATCTAGCTGATTTTCGTAAATGTGGGCATTGGTGATTTTATGATATGCCTTACCTGCTTTGTGGCCAGTAATTTGTGCAACCAGTGCCAATAAAACAAAACATTGAATTTGATTAAAGTTTAGACCTAGCGGTACATCACAACTTCGTTGGTACGAGGTTAAATACAGGGTATCACCTAGTAATGAAAAGGTATGTGTATGCATGCATGGGCGCAAGCAGCCAAGCTCAAACTCACCTGGGTTGTAAAAGGTAATAATTTCGCCGCGATCATCAATGCCATTTTTTAAATTATTGATGACCTTTGCAAGTTGATCCAGTGTTGAACCATCAGGGCGTTGCCAGCCTCGTCCTTGCACGCCATAAACGCGCCCCATATCATCCTCACCTTTACGATTAGGATTATTAAGCCAGGCACTATTTTCATTGGCGTTGGCATCCCAAGTTTTACAGCCTATGCTACGAAACTGCTCAGCACTGTCATAGCCTCTTAAATAACCTAATAATTCAGCAATAGCCGCTTTGTAATAGCTTTTTCGCGTGGTGATCATTGGGAACTGATTATTAGCCACATCGTATTCTAAATCAGCGTTTATAACCGTTAAACAACGTGTACCGGTACGCTTGTTTTCAACCCATTGTCCTTGGTCAACAATGCGCTGACATAATTCTAAATATTGTTTCATCTAACTTCTTCTTTTAAGCTTTTGCCGCTGTTTTTGATTGTGGTTGTTTATAGGCCCAAATAAGTAAGCCTAACCCGCCAATTATCATTGGTAACGATAGAATTTGCCCCATAGAGATAAAGTCGGCAAATAGCCCCAATTGCGCATCTGGTTGGCGAAAATATTCAATACAAAATCTAAATACGCCGTAACCCAGTAAAAACAAACCCGACACACTTCCCGCAGGACGTCGACGCTTAATAAACCACAATAATATGACAAACAATACAAGCCCTTCAAAAAAAGCTTCGTAAAGTTGTGAAGGGTGGCGTGCAAGCGGGCCTCCAGTTGGAAACACCATTGCCCACGGAACATCAGTGGTACGCCCCCATAATTCGCCGTTAATAAAGTTACCTATACGCCCAGCCAGTAAACCAACAGGCACTAAAGGTGCTACAAAATCACCGACTTGTAATAACGATTTTTTACGCTTGTAAGCAAAAATAGCAATTGCAGTGATCACCCCCAGTGTTCCACCATGAAACGACATGCCACCTTGGTCTATTCTAAACAAATATAAGGGGTTTTCGATAAAATAGCTAAACTGATAAAACAGAACATAACCAATACGCCCACCTAATATAACGCCCAGCATGCCGTAAAAGAGTAAATCGCTGACTTCGTCTTTAGTCCAACCTGAACCGGACTTATTAGCTTGACGATTAGCAAACCACATCGCAAACGCAAAACCAATTAAGTACATTAATCCATACCAACGAACGCTAAGTGGCCCAATAGAAAAAATTATTGGATCAATTTGAGGAAACTCCAGTGCCATAAAAATAAACCTTTAGCTAAAAACCATTTTAATAGCGATGATAACAAGTAACATCGCGAAAACTTTCTTAATTGTATTCACAGGTAAGTAATGCGTTGCTTTGGCGCCTATTGGCGCTATAAACCATGAGGTAACAACAATCCCTAACAATGCAGGTAAATAAACAAATCCCATAAAACCATGCGCTAAGTCAGTTACTTGCCAACCGGCGCTGACATAACCAATAGAGCCAAAAAAGGCAATTACAATACCACATGCAGCAGCGCAACCAATTGCCTTTTTAATATCAACCGAAAAATAGTGCAACATAGGCACAAGTAGTGCGCCACCGCCAATCCCAATCAACCCAGATAGTGCCCCCATTATCGCACTAATACTTCCTAGCACGGGGCCTGCAGGCATCGGGTGACCTACGCTCACTTTATTACGGGCAGAAAGCACCATTCTCATAGCAATAAAAACCACACTCACCGCAAACACGGTTCGTAACATTTTCTCAGGTATAAAGCTGGCAGCAAAGCCGCTAATCAAGGCGCCAATGGCCACACCCGACATTACCCAAGGGGCAATTTTCCAAGGCACATTATCATTTTTATGATGAGCTAACGCTGAAGAAGTCGAGGTAAATAAAATAGAGGCTAAAGATGTCGCAATAGCGATAACTAATACATGATCGGCAGCGGCCACATTAAAACCCAGTAACAAGCTCGTTAGCACCGGCACAATGATTAAACCACCGCCTATGCCTAGAAGTCCTGCTAAAAAACCAACAATGCAACCTAATAACGCACAACTTGCAACTAGAAGTCCTAGTTCATACATAGTTATCTCTAATACATTTAAGAATATGTATATTTTAATTGATTATATAAACAATAACAGCTCTATCATTTAGGTGTATAAAATAAATTACCTAGCTGATGCTCTATCATAAAATTACGGGTTAAACGCAACACTTGTTTAGCATTGGGCTGTGCTAAACACTCGCTCAGTAATTGTTCCATGTCACTAACATTTAAGCGCCTAAGCACCCATTTCACTTTATTTAACGACGATAAGTTCATACTTAAACGTCTATAGCCCATGGCAATAAGTAATATTGCTCCCTCGGGATCGCCGCCAAGCTCACCACATAAACTAAAGGGCAATTCATAGTGCTCACATTCGCTGGCAATATTATTTAATACACGTAACACAGCTGGATGATAAGGATTGAATAAATCGGCCACACGGGCATTTGCTCTATCTACCGCTAATAAATACTGAGTTAAATCGTTACTACCCACTGAGCAAAAATCGACTTTTCTAGACCACTCTGGCAGCATAAATACACTTGAAGGTACCTCAAGCATAATGCCAATATCTGGCTTTTCTATTAATTGCTCAGGAAATGTTTCGCTTAACTCATAATAGGCTTGGTTATACAATGCCAGCGACTCTTCAACTTCATCAGTGCCACTGATCATAGGCAGCATTATTTTTAAATTACCTAAGCCAATATTCGCTTTGAGCATGGCTTTGAGCTGATCTAAAAAAAGCTCAGGATGATCTAGGCTAATTCTAATACCACGCCATCCTAAAAACGGGTTTTCTTCGGTAATATTAAAATAATCTAAAACTTTGTCGCCACCAATATCTAACGTTCGCATAACTACGGGGTTAGGATAATAGCTACTGAGTACTTCGCGATACCATTTTTCTTGTTCTTGTTGCGATGGAAACTGCCCTTTTTGCATAAACCACGCTTCGGTTCTGTAAAGACCAACACCATCACAAATATGGGCACTATTTTGTTGCGTATTAAGTTCAAGCCCTGCGTTGAGCAATAAACTAATATGCTCCCCGTCCAAGGTAATTGCAGGCAGTGATTGCTCTTCTAAAAAACGATTGTTGAGTAAGTTATCTTGATGTTGTAACTCGGTATACTCATCAATAAGCATTTGCGAAGGCGAAATATATAAACGCCCAGCAAAAGCATCTAAAATCATTTCTTTGTTATCAAACTGCAGTAACGGTAAATCTTCAATACCCCAAATTGCAGGCACCCCCATTGCTCGCGTTAAAATAGAGGCATGGCTATTAGCTGAACCATTAATGCTTACCACACCTGCTAAACGCTCATTTGGCACTTCTGCTAACATCGCTGGCGTTAATGTGTGAGCGATGAGGATTGTGTTTTCAGGGTAGTCTTTTATTGCATGCTCAGTGTTCACTAAGTGATGAAGCACCCGTAAGCCAATGTCTTTAACATCAACCGCACGCTCTTTAATGTAAGGGTCTTGCATTTCATTAAACTGCGCAACTAAACGTTCAATCACAATTTTTAATGCACTTTTTGCACACCAACCTTCTTGTAATTGTGCCTCTACATTATGACCTAAGCTTTTAGCATCCAATAATTGCTGATACACATCAAACACCGCCAACGCCTCTTGCGGTATGGTATCGCTTAATGTCATCGATAAAGTGCTAAATTCCTTGCGCGTTGCAGCAACCGCTTGCGTGAATAAACGGCGTTGTTCATTCACATCACTATTTTTAGTAAGCTCTATGGACTTAAAATTAAGTTTAGGAATAACAACAAAGGCTTTACCAATACTAATGCCTGGCGCACTAGACACCCCTTTTAAAACCGATGTTTGATGAGACGACTCATCTTGGCGCAATACTTCTTTTATTTCGGCATGCGCAAGCTGTGAAGCTAACTGCGCTGAGAGCGTAATTAAAAACGACTCTTCATCTTGAGAAAATACTCGAGCCATTTTCTGTTGCACAACAATAACGCCTAATACCTTTTTTTGATGAACAACAGGCACAGACAAAAAAGCGTTGTAGCCTTCTTCGTTCACTTCTGGGGAGAGTTTAAAGCGAGGATGCGATTTAGCAAACGCAATGTTAATCGCCTCTTCGCGCTGAGCAACTAGCCCAACAAGTCCTTCAGTAAAGCCAATTCTAAATTTACCCACCGCATCGGGGTTTAACCCTTCGCTGGCCATTAGTACAAAGTTATCTTGACTGTAATCGGCAAAATAAATGGAGCAGCACTGGGTATTCATGGCATCTTTTACCATTTTCACAAAGCACACTAACGCATCGTCTAAATTCGCTTGTTGCGAAACAGACTCAGCTATCGATCTGAGTGTTGCCAGCATACACTGCTCCTTTTTATGTAAAACTACCTTTTGCTTCGCCAATTGTCTTTTTGTTGCTCTCGCTTATTGAAGGGCATAGCAAAAGGAGCAAACTCTTTCATAACACGTCGATAAACATCCCGTTTAAACGATACTACCTGCCTTACTGGATACCAATAACTCACCCACCGCCAATCATCAAATTCAGGATGGTGCGTTTTTAGTAAATTTACATCTTCATCTTTACAGCGTAACTTCAGTAAAAACCATTTTTGTTTTTGCCCAATACACACCGGACTTGAGTCGCGGCGGATTAATCGTTTGGGTAATTTATAGCGTAACCAATGTTTTGAGCTTGCAACTATTTCTACATCTTCTGGTCGCAAACCTACTTCTTCGTGTAATTCACGGTACATAGTTTGTTCTGGTGTTTCACCATCATCAACACCGCCTTGGGGAAATTGCCAAGAATGTTGACCATAGCGTCTGGCCCAAAACACTTGCCCCTGATTATTGCAAATTACAATTCCGACATTGGCACGAAAACCTTCGGCATCAATCACCTTAGTGCCTCATTTGTAAGTCGATTTTTTATGATTGTTCCACATTAGCTGCAATACGGCAAATACTATTACGTGCAAGCCTCGTTAACATCCTCGGTTAAGGCAAATTAATGGCAAAATCCATTGCATGTGAATAACAAACAACACTGCCATGAGTGTAAATACATAAAAACCACACTGTTTGTGCTGGTTACTCACAGCTTGTGCATAACTTTTGTAAAACACGCTCATTTAGCAAACAAATCCACAATACAAGATCTAAAAAGTGATGTTCTCCACAGAATCTGTGGATAAACATGTTTATACATCTGTATTTATCCTTACAACAATTATAGACCTTAATTAAAACTGAACACTTAAAACAAAAAAAACAATGCAGTTCAGTTACTTAGTTAAATTTAGCGTTTTAAAACAGCGCATAAAATTGCATCACATACAGTACGAACAAAATTCAACCAACCGCTAAAGATATCCACTAACAAGCTAATTTGCTATCATGGCGCTGGTATTTATTCAACTAAAATAAACAGTATGCAACCTTTAAAACCTCATTCAATCAATCAATTAATGCAACGTGTCAATGCTATTGCAGGGCTCACACTTGGACAACTCGCACAGCAGTACCACTTTAAAACGCCAGATGATTTATTGCGTGAAAAAGGCTGGACAGGTCAACTGATTGAGTATGTATTAGGCGCAACAGCTGGGTCAAAACCGCTACCCGACTTTGAAGATTTAGGCATAGAGCTTAAAACATTGCCTATTTCATATAGAGGTAAACCGCTAGAAACTACCTTTGTGTCGGTCACCCCGTTAATGAATGTAACCGGCATGACCTGGCACACAAGTAGCGTACGTAAAAAGTTGAATCATGTTTTATGGTTGCCTATTTTAAGTGAGCGCGATATTGCCCCTTTTGATAGAACCATAGGCAGTGGCTTTTTGTGGCAACCTTCCCCCGTGCAAGATGCGCAATTACAGCGTGACTGGGAAGAGCAAATGGAGCTTATAGCCCTTGGCCGGGTAGATGAAATATCAGGACATTTAGGGGATGTAATGCAAATACGGCCAAAAGCAGCTAATAGCAAAGTAGTTACCGATGCCATAGGCCCCAACGGGCAAATTATACAAACTCTGCCCCGTGGCTTTTATTTGAAAACCAGTTTTACAAAAGAGATATTAAAACAGCAGTTTCAGTTGTAATTATTTGTCGGTATTAATTTTTGCACCAAATAGATTCGCGTAACCAAAAAGGTTTTTCTCGCATCCAAAGCGTACAAATCCACTTTTCACCTAATAATACGGGTTTTCCACTATGTACTGAGTTTTTATCTACCTGATTACCAATCATATTATTAAATTTAATTACTTGTCCTTGCTTGGCTTTAACACTTACATTCCAGTCTTTAAAAGCGGTTTCTCCACCTTCAAATCCGTCATTTAAATTTATAATACGTGTTCGCCGTCTTTGACCAAAAAAATTAAGTTCTTTTTTAGCATTTTCATTTGAAGGTGTAATAAAATCATAGTGCCATTTGTATTGCTGACCTTGAGTATAACGATAAATAATCATAGGCTCAGCATATGCTAAGTCAGCATAGTCGTCTGAACATATGATGCGCTGTAATATAGCTATTAAAATATTATCGACTGGTAATTGTGTTATAAGCTGCTCATTGTCTCTGATGTCTATAACTTTTTGTCTTGTAGAGTTTTCAGCATACACCCCAGCTAAATTTAAATTATTATTAGCAAGCTTTATAATCTCCTGCGCTAATTCATTCGTTAGTTGCGTTTCTAATGTTGTCACAGGTAATGATTGTTCAGAGGATTGAATATTCAATGGCATAATTAAGCTACTCCACAACCCTATTAAATCGGTTTCAATACCCTGCTGTATAGTCTTAGGAAGGCCCGATATATGTTTTTCAAAGTTAATTGTTACTTGCGGAGCAGCTGTTCGGATTGGCCAAAAGTGAGATAAAACCTTAAGAGCTTCAATTTTATGATACTTAGCTAAGCATAAAACAATGGCTAGCTCCTGAGAAGAAGTTGATGATGAAACCGCATGACATAACCAATAGTGAACAAATTCAGGAGCTGTTAGCGCAAAAGACACTATTTCTTGTTTTGGAGGAAGCGTGCCATGATATTTGGCATTTATGAGGTGAGTAACATAGTTATTTTTCATAATCATTTTATTGTTATTTTTAATACGCCCCTAAAGTAACAATAAATTTACAAACAATAAACCACCCACCTGTTATATTTGCATTTATGATTAAAAATCCCCGCATAAGCGAGGATTTTTATAATTTTAAACAAATTAAAGAATTACTGACCTTTAACTTCTTTTAAACCATTGTACGGTGCTTTAGCGCCTAATTGCTCTTCAATACGAAGCAATTGGTTGTACTTAGCAACACGGTCTGAACGGCTTAATGAACCTGTTTTGATCTGGCCTGCAGCTGTACCAACCGCTAAATCAGCAATGGTTGCATCTTCAGTTTCACCAGAGCGATGAGAAATAACGACTGTAAAACCAGCATCTTTCGCCATTTTGATTGCCGCTAACGTTTCTGTTAGTGAACCAATTTGATTAAATTTAATTAAGATTGAGTTAGCAATACCATTGTCGATACCACGTTTTAAAATCTTAGTATTGGTTACGAATAAATCATCACCCACTAATTGGACTTTATCGCCCATTAGTTTAGTTTGATGTGCAAAGCCATCCCAATCAGACTCATCTAAGCCATCTTCAATTGATACAATTGGGTATTGCTCAGTTAAGTCTTTTAAGAAGTAGTTAAACTCTTCAGAGGTAAACTTTTTACCTTCACCTTTAAGGTCGTAGATATTTGCTTCTTTGTCATAAAACTCAGAGGCAGCACAATCAAGTGCAAGGGTAATATCTTTACCAAGCTCATAACCGGCATTTGCAACAGCCACTTTAATTGCTGCAAGTGCTGCTTCGTTTGATGCAAGGTTTGGTGCAAAACCGCCTTCGTCACCAACAGCTGTTGAATGGCCATCTGCTTTAAGCACTTTTGCAAGGCTGTGAAATACTTCAGCACCCATACGCAATGCTTCACGGAAATTAGCAGCACCAACTGGCTGAACCATAAATTCTTGAATATCTACTGAGTTATCAGCGTGCTCACCGCCGTTGATGATGTTCATCATTGGTAGTGGCATAGAGTAAACACCTGGCGTGCCATTTAAGTCAGCAATGTGCTCGTATAGCTCTACTTTTTTAGATTGTGCAGCCGCTTTTGCGTTAGCAAGTGAAACCGCTAAAATAGCATTAGCACCTAGTTTTTCTTTATTTTCAGTACCATCTAAATCAAGCATTACTTGGTCTACATCACTTTGAGCAAGTGCATTTTGACCTTTTAAAGCCGCTGCAATTTCATTATTAATGAAACCTACCGCTTTTAATACGCCTTTACCTAAATAACGAGTTTTATCACCATCACGTAATTCTAATGCTTCGCGAGTTCCTGTAGATGCACCTGATGGTGCAGCAGCACGGCCCCATGAACCATCAGCTAAATATACCTCAGCTTCTACAGTTGGGTTACCACGCGAGTCCATAATTTCACGACCGATTACTTTTACGATTTCTGACATCTTGATTCCTCTATATTCCCAAAATGGTGAGTACGGCTAACCTAGGCTAGCCTTAGAAACAAAAAAGGCCGCGCAATATGCACAGCCTTTTTTAAATTACGAAGACGCTTTTTGGTAGGTATGAGCCGCAGCTACAAACCCTTCAAATAGCGGATGACCATCGCGTGGCGTTGAAGTGAATTCCGGGTGGAATTGCGCTGCAATAAACCAAGGGTGATCTTTATTTTCAATAATCTCTACTAGCTTTTTATCTTCAGATAAACCAGTAAAGCTTAAACCTGCTTGTTCAAGCTGTGCAACGAAGTTGTTATTAACTTCGTAACGGTGACGGTGACGTTCAACAATTTCGTCGCTGCCATACACTTCGTGTACTTTAGAGCCAGGCGTTAAATGGCATTTTTGTGCGCCTAAACGCATTGTGCCACCTAAATCAGACTTTTCATCACGTACTTCTACGTTACCCTCAGCGTCTAGCCACTCAGTGATTAAACCAACCACTGGAGCCTCTGAGTTTGCATTAAATTCCGTTGAGTTTGCATCAACTAAACCGGCAACATTTCGTGCGTATTCAATTAGCGCAACCTGCATACCTAAACAAATACCTAAGTAAGGCACTTTGTTTTCACGAGCATATTTAGCCGCTAGAATCTTACCTTCAACACCACGACCACCAAAACCACCTGGCACTAAAATAGCATCTAAGCGAGAAAGAATATCCGTTCCTTTAGTTTCTAAGTCTTGTGAATCAACGTATTGAATATTAATAGTTAAACGATTTTTTAGTCCCGCATGTTTTAATGCTTCGTTTACTGATTTGTATGCATCCGGTAATTCAATGTATTTACCAACCATACCAATTGTCACTTCACCCGTTGGGTTAGACTCTTGATACAATACTTGTTCCCACTCAGCTAAATCAGCCTCAGGCGCGTCTAAATGGAAACGACGACATACAAAGTTGTCTAACTCTTGCGACTTTAATAACGCAGGGATTTTATAAATACTGTCTACATCAGGCAGTGAAATAACGGCTTTTTCTTCAACGTTTGTGAACAATGCAATTTTTGCACGCTCGTTATTTGGCAGCTTACGGTCTGAGCGACAAATAAGAATATCTGGTTGAATACCGACTGAGCGTAACTCTTTAACTGAGTGCTGAGTTGGTTTTGTTTTCACTTCACCGGCAGGGCCTAAGAATGGCACTAGCGTTAAGTGAATAAATAGCGCACGTTCACGACCAATCTCTGTGCCCATTTGACGAATAGCTTCGATAAATGGTTGAGACTCAATATCGCCTACCGTACCACCAATTTCAACGATTGCTATATCATGGCCTTCTGCGCCATCATAAACACGTTGCTTAATATCATTAGTGATATGAGGAATAACTTGAATTGTTGCGCCAAGATATTCGCCACGTCTTTCACGACGTAGTACATCTTCATATACGCGCCCTTGCGTAAAGTTATTACGGCTGGTCATTTTGGTGCGAATAAAACGTTCGTAGTGACCTAAATCAAGGTCCGTTTCTGCGCCGTCTTCGGTAACGTATACTTCACCGTGTTGAATTGGGCTCATTGTGCCTGGGTCAACGTTGATGTAAGGATCCAGCTTTAAAATGGTAACATCTAAGCCACGGGCCTCTAAAATAGCGGCCAACGATGCTGCTGCAATACCTTTACCCAACGAAGAAACAACTCCGCCAGTAACGAAGATAAATTTTGTACTCATGCGAACCCTAGAATATCAGGAATTAAAAGGAATATAATACCCAAACAAGTGATTTTGGAATATAAACAAGACGGGGCGAAATTGTACCAAAACATAGCTAAGCAATCCAGCTAAAATTGGTAAATCTGTGCACAAAAAACAAACATTTTTTATGTCCCTATTTATTTAGTTTTTTTATCGCATCCCATGCTGCATCCATTTCCTCTAAAGACGCAGAATCAATACATTTACCCTGTGCAATTAAGTAGTTTTGTACCTTTTCAAACCGTGCAGAAAACTTATCGTTGGCACTGCGAAGCAGTTGTTCGGGGTCGCGTTTAACGTGGCGCGCTACATTAACAGTAGCAAACAGCAAATCACCTAGCTCTTCTGCTGTATGATCTGAGTATGGGTCATGAGCTAAGGCTTCTTTCACTTCTTCAACCTCTTCACTCACTTTATCAATAGCACCGTGATAAGTTGGCCAATCAAACCCTAACGCAGCGACCCGTTGCTGAATTTTTTTAGCTTTTGTTAAGCTAGGTAAACTGTTTGGTATATCTTGCCAAAGCGCTGAGCTTTGATCTTGAGGTTTAGCCGCACGCTCTTGTGCTTTTATTGCTTGCCACTGCGCGGCTAATTCGGCATCGGTTTTAGGTGTGTCTTGCGCTGAAAATACATGCGGATGACGACGCAACAGCTTTTCATTTAACTGTGCCACTACATCGTTAAAATTAAATAATTGCTGCTCTTGTGCTAGTTGCGCATAAAACACAATTTGAAATAGTAAGTCGCCTAACTCATTTTTTAAATCGCTTAAATTATTCGTTTCAATACAATCAGCCACTTCATAGGCTTCTTCAAGCGTGTGTGGCACGATTGACGCAAACGTTTGCTTGAGATCCCAAGGGCATCCGCCATCAGGGTTTCTCAGTGTTTGCATTATTTCCAGCAGTTGGCTTAAAGCCTCATTATTAGCCTGATTACTGCCCTCGTTTTGCACTGTGCACCCCTTCTATCTGGTGTAACTTAGAAAGCACTTTATTGGTGCCTTGTAAGTCATGCACTTCTATTTGCATCACAAAAATAGCCGTTTGAGTGCTATCAACCGTGTTGACATTCATATTGAGCACATTGACTTTTTCATTCGCCAAAGCAGAACTAATATCACGAATTAAACCAGACCGATCGCTGGCTTCAATACGAATAGTTAACGCGTAGGAGCTGCTAATATCATCTGACCAACTTACTGAAATAACGCGCTCTGGGTGCTTGTTTTTTAAATTACTAAACGAGTCACAATCCTCACGATGCACGGCAATGCCACGGCCTTGGGTAATATACCCAATAATTTCATCCCCAGGTACAGGGCGGCAACAGCGAGCAACATGGCTCATTAAACTGCCTACTCCATCAACCACAATACCGTTTTTATCGCCAGTCACTTTACTGGGCGATTTAAAGCGAATAACCGGCTCGTGCTCCGTTCTATGGGTAATAAAGTTGAGCATTTGGTTAAGGCGAATATCGCCTGCACCAATGGCGACCATTAAGTCATCAAGCTCTCTAAAGTTAAAGCGCTTTATCGCTGGGTCTAAATCTTTGTAAGTTAACTCTAACTTTTGTAATTCGTTATCAAGGATTTCTTTACCCGCGCTTAAATTTTTATCGCGGTCGAGCTGTTTAAACCAATGATGTATTTTGGCTCTAGCGCGAGAAGACTTAATGTAACCTAACGACGGATTTAGCCAATCACGACTTGGATTTGGCTGCTTTTGGGTCAGTATTTCAACCTGATCGCCGGTACTTAATTGATGAGTAAACGGCACTATTTTGCCAAATATTTTTGCACCAATACACCGATGCCCTACATTGGAGTGAATGTAGTAAGCAAAATCAAGAGGCGTTGCCCCTAGCGGTAAGTCAAAAATATCTCCACGTGGAGTAAACACATAGACCCGGTCTTCAACCACTTGGTTTTTAAGCTCTTGCGCTAAATCGCTGCCATCAACCACTTCTTCTTGCCATTGCAGTAACTTACGCAACCAGCTAATTTTTTGCTCATAGCCTGAACCACGCCCTGGTAACGCACCTTCTTTGTACATCCAATGTGCGGCAACGCCCAGCTCTGCATCTTGATGCATGTCGTGCGTTCGTATTTGAATCTCAACAGTTTTACCTTCGGGGCCAAATACTACGGTATGAATAGATTGATAGCCATTTTGTTTTGGGGTCGCAACGTAATCGTCAAATTCTTTATTTAAATGGCGCCAATTAGTGTGCACTATGCCTAGGGCACCGTAGCAATCTTGCAGGCGCTCAACCACAATTCGCATCGCGCGTATGTCAAACAGCTGATCAAACTCGTAGTTCTTTTTCGCCATTTTTTTATAAATGCTGTAGATATGTTTTGGCCTGCCGTATACCTCGGCTTTAATACCCGCTTCATGTAGGCGCTGTTTTACTTGCTCAACCATATCAGCCATATACGCTTCACGGGCAAGGCGCTTATCATCAAGTTGTTTAGCTATATTTTTATAAATATCTGGGTGTAAATAGCGAAAGGCTAAATCCTCTAGCTCCCACTTTAATTGGCCAATACCAAGGCGATTAGCAAGCGGTGCAAATATATCCGCAGTCTCTTTGGCTGCAATCACTCGCTCTTCTTCAGCGGCATCTTTTACGTTGCGTAAATGGCACACCTGTTCGGCTAATTTAATCACCACGGCACGCACATCTTCCACCATAGCAAGCAACATACGGCGAATATTATCGACCTGCACGGTACCATTTCCTTGATGAGCTAACGTACTTATGGTGGCCATTTGCGACACACCCGTTAATAACACCGCAACATGATTTCCTAAATGCTCTTCGACAGCGTCAATGCTCACTACATCATTTAAATAATAAGGGGTTAAATAGGCGGTGGCTAACGAGTCAGCATCTAAATTTAGCTCAACCAAAATCTCCACCATCTCTATGGCGGTATTTTGGCGTTCGCTGTTATCACAAGTTTGGCAAAGTTGCTGCGCTTTATTGAGTAAGCTAATTTTTTCCTGAGACAAATCAAGAGATTCTACGCGTGAAAAAAAGTCACCCGCTTTGTCATGTTGATGAGATTGACGTGTCGCTACCATAATGCGCTTTACCTCCGTTGAAATAACGCCATAGTTTCGATATGCCCCGTATGAGGGAACATATTCATTAGCCCTATTTTATTAAGTTCAAAGCCGGCTTGCGAAATAATAGCGCTGTCACGGGCTAAAGTAACAGGGTCGCAAGAGACATATAAAATCGCTTTAAACTGCGTTAATGGAAGCTGCTCTAAAACTGCCATAGCACCAGTGCGAGAGGGGTCGAGTACTAAAATATCTAACTCTTTATTAAACCACGGCGCTTTTTTAATACTCGTGGTTAAATCAAAACAATGAAATTGAGTATTTAAAATAGAGTTAGTGTGCGCATTTTGCGTCGCTAATGCAACCGCCGAAGTAACGCCTTCAATTCCTGTTACTGTTTTAGCCTGCTTTGCTAACACTAAAGAGAAGTTACCAATACCACAAAATAAATCCAGTACATTTTCATCACCTTGTAATGCTAACCAGCTCGCCGCTTGAATTAACATTGCCTGATTTACACTCGCATTGACCTGAATAAAGTTATTTAGTCCAAATTCAAATTTTATATCTAACTGATCAAGCTTATAAAATGGCATCGCTAAATGGGCATGATCAATCATATCGCTATCACTTTGCCACACTAATTGCCAATGATGCGCCGAGACACTTTGCTCAACAAACGCTTTATCTGTGGGCGAAATGGCTTTTGTATGACGAATAACAATAAAGTGTTGCTCATCTGCAGCGCATAACTGCAAATGACTTATACTGTGCAGCGCCTTATTATGATTAATTATGTTATCAAATACGTTAAATACCTCTGCAAATACGTCACTTAATACTGGGCAATGATTAATGCTAACAATACTTTTAGAGCCACGTGCTCTATAGCCTACCCGCATTTTTTTTGCTGCTTTGTCGAACATTACGGCAATGCGGGCACTACGTCGGTAATGCGTTGCTTGGCTTAGCAGCGGAGCTTGCCAGTTTAAATCGGTTAATTTTGCAAATTTGGCAAATAATTGATTTACTGCTGCTTGCTTTTCAACGACTTGTTGTGTGGCATCTAAATGCTGCAACTGACAACCACCACATTGGCTGTAGTGTTCACAAATGGGTGTAGTGCGATATTCACTGGCTTTGAGTATTTTAAGCGTGTCAGCTTGGCTGTAACGTGCTTTATCATCAATTAACTTGGCTTTTACTCGCTCACCAGGTAATGCCCCACTGACAAAACACACTTTATTATTATGCTTAGCAATACCACGTCCGTGGTGATCCATTGCCGTTATATCAAGTTCAAGTGATTGCTGTTGAAGTGGTTTTTTCTTTGCTTTAAATATTTGTGCCATTAGGCATTACCTTAAAAGGTTGATGAATCACGTCTCTACCTAGATACTTTGAGAATAACTATGAGTATGTATATACTCACATTCAATAAAAATGATAATAATGCTCAGATTATGACCAAACTAGGCTTGCGCGATTCTGTTTTAACACTCACCCTGATCCCCACAGTGATCATCGGGCTATTACTAGGTGGTTATTTTACAATAAATCGTTACATTGAGCTTGATGAAATTTTATATCAACAAGGCACAACGATTGCTGAACCTCTGGCTATTGCACTTGAACAACCTTTACTGGAAAAAAATAAAAAACTGCTTAATCGCATAATTCGCTATACACACAACAAACACTCTCCTTCGATTAAATCGATTGCCATCTTTAATGATAACAACCAACTTATTATAACCAGTAATTATCATCGCTCATTCGACACTTTAATTGAGCAGACGCAATTAAATGGCTTTAAAGCCACCTATGTTCAGCAAAGTGAAGACTTAGTAACCTTTTTCACCCCTATCATTAACCATACAACCCCCAATAGCGACTGGAATACTTCTGAGTTCCAAACCTCGTTGGGCACCGTTGTGATTCAGCTTAACCGCGATAAAGCTGTTATTGGCCAACAACGTGCATTATTGGTCAGCGGTATTATTATTATTCTCGCCTTAGTATTAGCCGCTATTTTAGCGCTAAGACTTAGTCGGATGTTTATGACCCCGCTTAATAAGTTAGTACTTGCTACCGACAGGTTGATTGAAGGTAAAAGACAAACCGGATTAACTGAACCCATGAATGGCGAGTTTGAGTTATTACGTGAGGGGCTCAATACCATCTCGCATTCTATGGTGATGCAAAAAGATGAAATGCAAAAAAATATTGATCAGGCAACCAGCGATTACCGCGAAACGCTTGAACAATACGAAACACAAAATATCCAGCTCACCATGGCTAAAAAAGAAGCGCAGGATGCTAACCGCGTTAAATCTGACTTCTTAGCTAAAATGAGTCATGAGTTACGCACCCCACTTAACGGGGTTATTGGATTTACCCGCCAGCTTTATAAAACGCCTCTGAATAAAAACCAAAAAGATTACCTTGATACCATAGAGCTTTCGGCTAACAGCTTAATGACTATTATTAGCGACATATTAGATTTCTCCAAGTTAGAAGCCGGAGCCATGGAGCTTGAGTCTATTCAGTTTCAACTGCGCGATAGCGTAAACGAAGTTATGACCTTACTAGCACCTAGCGCACACGACAAACAACTTGAGCTTTCTATTTATATTAATCCTCAGGTGCCTGATCACTTAACTGGCGACCCCACACGGTTTAAACAAGTGCTGATTAACTTGTTAAGTAACGCGATTAAATTTACTGAAAAAGGCGCGATAAAAGTTGATATTAGCCATCGTTTGCTTGATGAAGAGCGCACCTCTGTCTTGGTGTCAGTCGCAGATACTGGGGTAGGTATTCCAGCAGATAAACAAGACGCGCTATTCACCGCCTTTGGTCAAGCCGACTCCAGTATTACCCGCAAATTTGGTGGTACCGGCTTAGGGCTTATTATTACTAAACATATCGTTGAAGCAATGAGCGGCCGTATTACCTTAAATTCAGCCCCTGGTAGCGGTACTTGTTTTACCTTTAATGGCGTATTTAGATTACCAAATCATGTATTTATCAACGATTTGCCTACCCAGTCATTAATTGGTAAACGTGTTCTTTATTTAGAGCCGCATAAGCATACCCATCATGCTGTTGCCTCATTATTACAAGAGTGGAAAGTCAGTGTCACTCCTTGCTATAACGAAACCGAATTTTTAGAGTGCATAAAAAATTCAGAGATCAATTTTGATATTTGTCTTATTGGTCACATGGCATCAGTTGACGATATGCAGCGTTTAAAAAGCTATGTAAAAGCGGTTAGAGAATCAACCGATTATTTATATTTAATGCTTAATACCGTATCGCACAACATGCGCGAAGCCTTCATCGGCAGCGGCGCTGACGCCTGTTTGAGTAAACCTCTTAATCACCGAAAGCTATGTGAGCTATTAGCTGCGCCTTATCGACTCGACCACCCGGCACATAATATAGAACAGCATGAACAAACCCTGCTGCCACTAAAAGTGTTAGTGGTGGATGATAATGACGCTAATTTAAAATTAATTTACACCCTACTCAACGAGCAAGTTGAATTAATTGATACCGCACATAATGGGTCACAAGCGTATAGTTTAAGCAAAAGCCATAAATATGATGTGATTTTTATGGATATTCAAATGCCTATAATGGATGGTATTACAGCCTGTAAACTCATTAAAGAGTCATCTTTGAATGAAGATACGCCTATTATTGCCGTGACGGCGCATGCACTTAATAGTGAAAAAGAACAGTTATTAAAAGATGGTTTTGAAGGTTATTTAACTAAGCCTATCGATGAAGATATGCTAAACCAAATTATTTGCGATCATAGCCCGCAATTACCAGTGAGTCGTGATAAGTCAAAAAGCACATTTGAACATAGCCCTGCTCCTTTTGATAGCACTCGCCTTGACTGGACGCTGGCATTGCAACGTGCAGGCGGTAAAGCAGAATTAGCCAATGAAATGCTTAATATGTTACTGCTAAGCGTGCCCGAAACCCTGAACTTACTAAATCAAGCAATAACCAGCGAAGATTGCCCTCAAGTACTTAGCGTTATCCATAAATTTCATGGCGCATGCTGCTATACAGGTGTACCAAAATTAAAAACATTGGCTGAAACGATCGAAACATCACTTAAAAATGAATGTACGCTTGAGAATATTGAGCCCGAGTTATTTGAGTTGCAAGACGAGCTTGAAAACTTACTTGTTGATGCCAACATTGATATCACTAATAAATAAGCTCGTCTTTAATATCGTTAATTATAACTCTACGCGCGAGCTTCAAGCATTAAGCGTTTCATATCACGAACCGCTTTATCTAAACCGTCAATGGCTGCGCGGGCAATAATAGCGTGGCCAATGTTTAGCTCATAAATCTCTGGCATCGCTGCAATTGGTTTTACATTGTGATAATGCAGACCATGGCCAGCATTAACAATTAAACCAATACTGGCTGCATATTTCACGCCTTGGCGAATGTGCTCGAGCTCTTTGGCGGTGTCTTCATCGTTGGTGGCATCTGCGTAAGCCCCAGTGTGAATTTCAACATAAGGTGCACCACACGCTTTTGCTGCATCTAACTGCGCTTTATCAGCATCAATAAACAGTGATACTTTAATTCCAGCTTGTGTTAATGTTTTAGTCGCAGCGGCTATTTTATCGATATTGCCTGCCACATCTAAGCCCCCTTCGGTAGTAAGCTCTTCACGTTTTTCAGGCACTAAGCATACATATTCAGGCTTAACCTCAAGTGCAATAGCAATCATTTCATCGGTTACTGCGGTTTCAAGGTTCATACGTGTTTGAATGGTTTTAGCCATTACATACACATCGCGGTCTTGAATGTGTCTGCGGTCTTCGCGTAAATGAATAGTAATGCCATCAGCACCGGCATGCTCTGCAACACTGGCTGCATGGACAGGATCAGGGTAAGAAGTACCTCGTGCTTGGCGAAGCGTTGCAATATGATCTACGTTCACGCCTAGAAGAATATCTTTCATTTTTGTACCTGTGAAATTTGTTTATTGAGAGGCCGTAAATAATTCACGACTTTTTAATGGCTTGTTGCCCAACAATGGTTTTAATAAATAACGACTTAATTGCTTTGCCATATATAACACATCCGCTTGGCTAAAGTCATGATTTGCTATGGCATTGAGTTGTGAACCAGTAAACCCAGAACGCGAGTCGTGTTGCACAGCAAAGCCCACTTCTGCAAAGTAGCTATACGTTTGCGTGTCATCAATTGGCTCACCATCCGCATCAAAACTAAAATCAACCCCATAGCCTAGTAGCTCTAGCAATTGAAACTCATAAGAGCGAAGCACTGCTTGCATGTCAGTCCTGCTATTAAGGTTTTCTAGGTGAGTTTTATAAAGTTGAAAAACCTGATCAATGGGTTCATTAATCGGCACAATTCGGTTGGTTAATTCATTTAAATAAAAGCCACAGTAAAGCTTATCACCGGTTAAAAATAACGGATTACCATGAAGCTCAAATTTATTGATGTACTTTAAATCGTATTTGCCATTGTAATGGACGAGTAAGGCTTGAAATGGTTGGAGTTGGGCTTTGTATTTAGTGGCCTGGCGGCCACTAACTCGTGCGAGCATTCTAAGCTGGCCAACGCCTTCTACTAGCATATCGAGCATTACTTGCGAGTCGCTATATGGACGCCGATGTAATAAATAAGCTTTATAGAAATCGCTGTCCATAAATTATGCTGCGTATAAAATGTTAATCTTCACCGTAACCTAAGCTTCTTAAGGCACGCTCATCGTCAGCCCAGCCCGATTTAACTTTAACCCACAGTTCTAAAAACACTTTATTTTCAAGCATTTCCTCTAAGTCTTTACGCGCTTCACGGCCGATTACTTTTAGCTTTTCGCCTTTGTTACCAATTACCATGCGCTTTTGCGTTTCACGCTCAACTAGTATCAGGCCATTAATATGCCAAATACCGTTTTCTTGCCATTTAAACTGCTCTATTTCCACAGTCACTGAATACGGTAACTCTTCACCCATAAAGCGCATTAGCTTTTCACGGATAACTTCAGCCGCCATAAAGCGCATTGAGCGGTCAGTTACGTAGTCATCAGGAAAATAAAATTCGCACGGTGGTAAGCGCTTAGTCACTTCTTCTTTGATCAGGTTAATGTTTTTACCCTGAGTCGCAGATACGGGCATAATACCAACAAAATCAAACTTATCGCCTAAAAACTTCATATGTGGAAGTACAAGGTCGCGATCTTTCACTTGGTCAATTTTGTTAATAACTAACAATACCGGCTTGCCACTTTGGCTTACTTTGTTAAGTACCATGTCGTCATCGGCATTCCAATGAGTGCCTTCAACCACAAAAATGATCAGCTCAACATCACCAATTGAGCTAGACGCTGCACGGTTCATTAAACGGTTAATAGCACGCTTTTCTTCAACGTGCAGGCCTGGGGTATCGACGTACACAGCTTGGTGCTTACCCTCAGTATGAATACCCATAATACGGTGGCGCGTGGTTTGTGGCTTACGTGAGGTAATACTGACTTTTTGCTCAATAATTTCATTAAGCAGTGTTGATTTACCCACATTAGGACGACCAACAATCGCAACCATGCCACAAAATGTGTCTATTTCGCCTTCATGAGGCTGTATTAAGGTATCAAGATTCATTTTTAAGTATCTTCAATGCTTTTTCGGCCGCTTTTTGTTCGGCTTTACGCCGTGAGCTGCCAACAGAAATAATGCTATCCATTCCATCAACGATACATTCAACCGTGAATGTTTGATTGTGTGCCTGACCTTTAGTATCAACTACGGTGTAGCCTGGTAATGATAGCTTACGAGCTTGCAAATACTCTTGCAGCAGGGTCTTAGGATCTTTTTGGTTAAGCCCTGGTGAAATAGCATCTAAACGTGATTCATACCACGCTAAAATAAGCTCGCCGCAGCGATCTATGTCTGAATCTAAAAATACAGCGCCAATAATAGCTTCAACTGCATCCGCTAGGGTTGACTCGCGTCTAAAACCACCACTTTTTAGTTCGCCAGGACCTAAGCGTAGGTAATCACCAAGCTCAAATTCAAGGCCAAATTCAGCTAACGTCTGGCCGCGAACTAAAGTCGAACGCATGCGGCTTAAATCGCCTTCGCGTGCTTTAGGAAATTTAGCGTACAGTGCATTGGCAATGACAAAGCTCAAAATTGAGTCACCCAAAAATTCGAGTCGCTCGTTATGTTGACCTTTGTGGCTGCGATGCGTCATTGCTTGCTCAAGTAACCCTTGATCAGCAAATGTGTAGCCAATTCTTTTGTATAACTCTGTTACATTTTTTTTCATT
This sequence comes from Pseudoalteromonas sp. SiA1, assembly GCF_018732205.1. NCBI lineage: Bacteria > Pseudomonadati > Pseudomonadota > Gammaproteobacteria > Alteromonadales > Pseudoalteromonadaceae > Pseudoalteromonas > Pseudoalteromonas sp. SiA1. The sequence continues at coordinate 2,504,742 of NZ_CP076084.1, forward strand.
GTTACTGAATATTACCTAGGCGTTCAAAACGAACACCAGTTGGAACCCATCCTGGTAAAATGTCATCTGGGCCATTATCAAATTCAAAACTCATCCATATAAAGACAGCTTTACCCACCAAGTTTTCTTTTGGTACAAAGCCCCAAAAGCGACTATCTTGGCTGTTATCGCGATTATCACCCATCATAAAGTAATGATCAGCTGGAACCACCCATTCATCCGCAGGTGTGCCCAATTGCTGGTAGTAACGCCCCTTACGTTCAGGCGATTTTGGGTTGATTAAAATGTCATGGTTAGTCGTGGTTAAATCTTCATTTAAACGCGCTAAATCCATTGGGCCTTGCTTAAATTCATTATCATTAATTAATTTAAAATCAATTTTATTGAATTCATTACAAAGAAGTGCGCCCTTTTGAACTTCGCCTTCTTCACATTTTGGTTGAATATATAAACGCTTATCACGATAAACAATTTTATCGCCAGGTAAACCTATAGCACGTTTAATATAGTCCACTCTCTCATCTAACGGGTATTTAAAAACAACAATATCGCCACGCTCTGGTTCGCTTACATCCACTAATTGGCTGCGCCATACTGGGTCTTTAATCCCATAAGAATACTTTTGCACTAAAATAAAATCACCCACTAATAAGGTGGGCATCATTGAACCCGATGGGATCTGAAACGGCTCAAAAATAAATGATCTAAAAATAGTGATAGCAGCAATCATCGGAAAAATCGACTTTGCTGTTTCAGTAATCATTGGCTCAGGCGCAATCAATGCTGCGGTTTCTTCATCAAGTTGACCACCGGCAGAAGTTTGAGCAATTGCTAAACGTTCCTGCCTTTTAGGGGCAAACATTAAGTGATCTACTAACCATATTAGACCTGAGCCTAAAGTTAACAACACCAATAAAACTGAAAAGTAGCCAGCCATTTATTATCCTTTATTTTTATTTACCAACTTTCAAAATGGCTAAGAACGCTTCTTGAGGCACTTCAACGTTACCAAGTTGCTTCATTCGCTTTTTACCATCTTTTTGTTTTTGAAGTAATTTCTTCTTACGGCTCACGTCACCACCGTAACATTTAGCGATTACGTTTTTACGTAGTTGCTTAACAGTTGTTCGGGCGATTACATGTTGACCAATTGCTGCCTGAATCGCAATATCAAACATTTGACGTGGTATAAGTTCTTTTAACGCATCAGCAAGCTGTCGACCACGTGATTGTGCGCTGTCGCGGTGAACAATGATAGCCAATGCATCCACACGCTCGCCATTGATAAGTATATCTACACGTACCATGTCTGAAGTTTGGAAATGCTTAAAGTTATAATCAAGCGAGGCAAAACCACGGCTTGTTGATTTTAGCTTATCAAAGAAGTCCATTACCACTTCAGCCATTGGCAGTTCATACGTTACTGCAACTTGCTTACCGTGATAACTCATTTTAGTTTGCATACCGCGCTTATCAACACATAAGGTGATTACGCTGCCTAAGTACTCTTGTGGAACTAAAATATTAGCTTCTACAACCGGCTCACGTATCTCTAAAATATCGTTAACTGGTGGAAGATCAGACGGGTTATCAATTTGCGTCGTGCCCTCTTTAGTTACCACCTCGTAAATAACCGTTGGTGCCGTGGTGATTAAATCAATGTCGTATTCACGCTCTAAACGCTCTTGGATAATTTCCATGTGTAACATGCCCAAGAATCCACAACGGAAACCAAACCCTAACGCAGTTGAATTTTCTGGTTCAAAGAATAACGAGGCATCGTTTAAGCTAAGTTTGTTAAGGGCATCGCGGAATGACTCGTAATCATCAGAGGCTATTGGGAACATACCCGCATAAACTTGCGGCTTAATTTTTTGAAAACCAGGTAAGCGCAGTGGTGCCGCATTTTTTTGATGAGTAATGGTATCACCCACCGGTGCACCATGTATTTCTTTGATACCAGCAATAACAAAGCCTACTTCACCAGTGCGTAAAACACCGGTGTTAGTTTGTTTAGGCGTAAAAATCCCCACATGATCTGCGGTATGTACGTTTTCGTTTGACATGATTTTAATTTTGTCGCCCGCGCGAAGTTCGCCATGTTTGATACGCACTAGCGATACAACGCCTTGGTACGGGTCAAACCAAGAATCGATAATTAGCGCTTGTAATGGCGCGTCTTTATCACCAACTGGTGGCGGTACATCTTTAACGATCATTTCAAGTACTTCAGCAATACCTACACCTGTTTTGGCGCTACATTGCACCGCATCAAGGGCATCAATACCAATAATGTCTTCAATTTCTTCGGCTACACGTAATGGATCAGCTTGCGGTAAATCAATTTTATTAAGTACCGGTATAACTTCTAAGTCCATTTCAATGGCGGTGTAACAGTTTGCTAATGTTTGCGCTTCTACGCCTTGACCAGCATCAACAACGAGCAGTGCCCCTTCACAAGCCGCTAACGAACGCGATACTTCATAGGTAAAGTCAACGTGCCCAGGGGTGTCGATAAAGTTAAGTTGGTAAGTTTCACCATCATTCGCTTTATAATTTAAGGTTACACTTTGTGCCTTGATGGTAATGCCACGTTCACGTTCAATATCCATTGAATCCAGAACTTGCTTCTGCATTTCACGGTCGGTTAAACCACCACAAACTTGGATCAAACGGTCAGAAAGGGTCGATTTACCATGGTCAATGTGGGCGATGATCGAAAAATTACGGATATGCTTCATAAACTGGATTCTAAACTTCTATTTTAAAGGACTAAGGTCATATGCCTAAATAACTTGAAAATACTTGCTGTGTATTTTCAAGTTACTGTGGCATAAAAACGCAATTTTACATTTAATTGGCGTCAATCACCATCTATTTGAGTTAAAGGGAGGCTAATTGGATGAATTTTTATCACTTTTATCTCATGTCTTAATGATTTCACCCATGTTTTAGCAATTAAAAAGCCGGTGATCCCACCCAATATCGCGGCTAAAATTTGCCAGCCTTCGGCTAACAATATCAATTCACTGGCTATTAAAGCGAATATTAAACTCAAAAACAAAGGCAGCATGTAAACTGCAAAGGCATGCTTTACAACATGGCTATCATCCAATGACAAAGTTACTTTTTGGCCTATTTCTAACTGTGTTTCAAATTTATAAGGTAATGTTTTTTTGGCGGTACCAAATAACTTACTAAACACTTGTGAGCCACAACGTCCATTACAGCCTTCACAGGCCTGTTTTTGTTGGGCTTCTAAATGCGCAACGTGGCCACTAAGGGCCACGACGGTTAACGTTTGTTCAATCATAGTTTAGTTACTTATAATGCCCGCGATACAGACTCAGCAATGGCTTTGGCACTCATGGTTGGAATGTTTCCCACCACAGAGACATCAAAATTTCCGCCGTTGTGTACATAAATCGTAGTTGCCCCTGAGGTGAGGGCACCGCTTAAACGCTTACCCGGTAGTGGTCGTTGTACAAACACAGATACTTCAACAAACCCATCAGAAAATAAATAATAGTCTGTTAATTCATTATTTAAGTCGAGCTTATGCCTGTCTGACTTAAGTAATTCAAACCCCTCAGGTAACCAGCCAATAGTCCAATTCATGGCATTCGCTTTAGTTTGTTCATCAATTGAATTGGCAGGTAATGGGGTTGGAAAGTTACGATTAAGCACTTCTAATAATAAGTTTGCCGGTTGCTCAGTCACGCTAATATGAGTGAGCTGTAATTGCTCAAGCGCTTCACCTTGATGATTAACATACGCCGCTTTTAATAATAACGACGACTCAGTATCAATCCATATCCAATAGTTGTATTTGTCTTCGTTTTTAGATTCAATTCGAACTAATTGCGCGGGACGCCCAGCAATACGGCCTTTACCACCAAGCACAAAATCATAATGCGCACTTAAGCGGTTAATATCTTTAAAAAGCACTTCAGGAATAGGGCCGGCAATTGAGTCGGTTGTTAATGAATACGGCTCTGATTGTGGCTCAAAATAGGTAACTTGGTTGTCAATGCGGATCATTTCAAGGCCAGCACCGTTGAGTAAACTCAAATGCTCAAGCTCAACGTCCCCCTGTTTAGCATGCACCCAACGGTAGGGCTCCATACTTTTGCCTTTAACAACAACAAAAGAGGCATCAAAATTACGTGTATGAACTGCACTGGCCATTTCAAGCAGTAAATCTTTAGCGGGGTTTGTGTCATTGGCAAAAGCATTAAAACTTAACACCAACGACATAACAAAAGTTATTACTTTCATCTAATTAGTTTTTTTCCTCTTGCGACGTTTCATCTGTTTTCGCAGTTTTCAACGAATGAGCCACACGTGCTTGACGCTGGTGTTCAAGTACTAGAGCGCCAATACGTTGCTGTTGAAGCTCTCGTAAGCCTTGCTCTGCGTTCTCTAGCGCCGGTGCTGATGAATAACTCACTGGCGATGCCATGCCGGTTAACGGCGTGGTTTGTAATAAAGGAATTTCGTTTTGCACAGCATCTTCACCTTGCGGCAAGGTGTTCACGCCAACAATAGTAAACATTGCCACACTAGCTGCAATTGCTAACTGCGCAACCGGCTTGCGCCAATTAAACGCCACGATTTTATTATCGGCTTCAGTATTTACCGACTTTGCCACACTTTCAGACTGGCTAAAGTCTGCATAAACCGGCTCACTATCAAGTGCTAACGAAATGCGATCGCTAATATCAAAATCCATATTTTTGTTGTTTTCTTTAGCTCGCATTGCATCACCGATTAACGCGTAACGGCCAAATGTAGCTACATCAGCAGATGCAATCTCGGCATCATTTAATGCTTGCTCACCGTCAAGTAATGCTGATAACGATTCGTTATCTAAGCGGTTAACGTGTGCTTTTGTCATACTAAGACTCGCCTATTAATGGGTTTAATTTGTTATCAATTGCTTCACGGGCACGAAAAATACGCGAACGCACCGTCCCGACTGGGCAATCCATCACCACGGCTATTTCTTCATAGCTCATCCCCTCAATTTCTCTAAGGGTAATCGCGGTTTTAAGATCTTCAGGCAAACTATCAATCGTATTAAAAATAACAGCGCGTACTTCTTCGCTTAATAGTAAATTTTCAGGTGATGCGTTTGAACGCATTGAATCAGCACCCTCATAAAACTCGGCATCGTCAGCATCTATATCATTTGCTGGCGGTTTACGCCCTTGAGCCACTAAGTAATTTTTAGCACAATTAACGGCGATACGGTAAAGCCAAGTATAAAAAGCACTGTCACCACGAAAATTAGGAAGGGCACGATACGCTTTAATAAACGCCTCTTGTGCTACATCAGCAATGTCACCCTGATTTGATACATAACGTGAGATCAAACCGGCAATCTTGTTCTGATACTTCTTAACTAATAGGTTAAAGGCGTTTTTATCTCCCTGCTGAACCCTTTTCACTAACGCTAAATCTAATTCCTGCTCGCTCATTCGAGCCGGTACTCCTCTGATTGATTCTTGCTTATTATTCATAGTGTCGCCATTGTTCACACCTACTCTGACCCTTAGATGAATAAAAAGTTCTGCTTCATATTGTTTTTTTATAAAATAGCTAAAAAATTACGTATTTATACGCTAAAACCACTTCGTGGTAGTGCTACAAATATGGTACAACTATAAGTATTAAAAATAAATATTGCTCTATCTGAGCATTGTAACCGCAAAGTACCTCACAGATGAACCAAAATAAACATCACATTACCGATGTCGCTATTATTGGTAGCGGCGCAGCAGGCTTATCACTTGCTTTATCTTTGGCTAATTACTGTAACGTTACCGTAATTAGTAAAGGTGAATTAACCGAAGGTTCTACTCTTTATGCCCAAGGCGGAATTGCCGCTGTTTTTGATAAAAAAAATGACAGTATAGAGTCTCACGTTGAAGATACCTTAGACGCCGGTGGCGGTTTATGCGACAGAGAGGCGGTTCATTATACTGCCAGCAATGCTCATGACTGCCTGCAATGGCTGATTGACCAAGGCGTGCCTTTTGATATGGAGTTTGATAGCAAAGGTAAAGAGCGCTTTCATTTAACTCGTGAAGGTGGGCATAGCCACCGACGCATTTTGCATGCAGCCGATGCTACAGGTAAAGCTGTGCAAACAACCTTGATTAGCCAAGTTCAAGCGCACAGCAATATCACCTTGTTAGAGCATTACAACGCGATTGATTTAATTACCGATAAAAGTATTGGCAAAACGGGTTCACATGTTCATGGCATGTATGTGTGGAATAAAAAAGCCAAAAAAGTAGAAACAATTGGCGCAAAATTTGTTGCCCTAGCAACGGGTGGCGCAAGTAAAGTATACCTTTATACCTCTAACCCTGATGTTTCTAGCGGTGATGGTATTGCCATGGCATGGCGTGCAGGGTGTCGCGTTGCTAATATGGAATTTAATCAATTTCATCCAACCAGTCTTTATCACCCTGAGTTGCAAAACTTTTTAATTACCGAAGCAATGCGTGGTGAGGGAGCCTATTTAAAACGCCCAGATGGCACGCGATTCATGAAAGAGTTTGATGAGCGAGAAGAACTCGCCCCGCGCGACATAGTCGCGCGCGCTATCGATTTTGAAATGAAGCGCCTTGGTGCAAATTGCTTATATTTAGATATTAGCCACAAAGACAAAGATTTTATTATTGAACACTTCCCAACGATTTACGCCAAATGTTTAAGCGTAGGGCTTGATATCACCAAGGAGGCAATTCCTGTTGTCCCTGCTGCGCATTATACCTGTGGCGGCGTTATGACCGACTTTAATGGCAAAACCGACTTAGCTAATTTATACGCTGTGGGTGAAGTGGCTTACACTGGGCTGCACGGTGCTAACCGTATGGCAAGTAACTCATTATTAGAGTGCATTGTATTTGCCCATGCAGCAGCAAAAGACATTTTGAGTAAAATAGAGACCGCTCCTGCACTGGTTGAGTTACCTAGTTGGGATGAAAGCCGCGTATCTAACTCAGATGAAGAAATCGTGATCACCCATAACTGGCATGAGCTGCGATTATTTATGTGGGACTATGTTGGGATTGTGCGCTCAACCAAACGACTTGAACGCGCGCTTCATCGTGTTGAACTATTACAGCAAGAAATCCACGATTACTACGCGAACTTTAGAGTGAGTAATAACTTACTTGAGTTACGTAACTTAGTTCAAGTAGCCGAGCTTATAATTAGAAGTGCTATGGAACGTAAAGAAAGTCGCGGACTGCACTTTACCATTGACTACCCAGAGCAAAACGAAAATCCAACGCCAACTATTTTGACTCCAAAGCGCAATTAATTGCCGCAAGTGTTGCCCGTTTTAAACGCGTGTAGCTTTGCTCATCAACACTATTGGCTGAGATAATCAGCCAATAGTTTTCACTAAAGCCATTAATATACAACCACACACTGCGACCAAGTAATCGGCTTTGCTTACCAATAACCCCTTGAATTAGCAGCTTTTCATTCTCAAAACGAAATTGATTTGGCTCTAATAATATAACGCCCTGCTCTGGCTGAGCAGCCACGATTTTTCGCCAAACGATAATGCCAGCAACGATATTAAGCGCAATGCAAAAAAGAGTTGCCAAAATAGAAGTGGTAAATAAGCATAATATTAAAGTTAGCACACAAAAAAAGACCACAATCTGTTTGTGGTCTGTCTGATTATCTGTGACGGTAAACCTATACACGAACTCGGTCTAAAATTAGCTCAACCATACTGTTTAGCTCAACGTCTTTACATTTTTCATGGCCCATAAACCAAGCAAATAAATCTGGGTCTTCTTGTGTTAATAAGCGCTGAAAAGTCGCCTGCTGTTTAGCATCTAACGAATCATAAGCTTCTTCAACAAACGGCATAAACAAAACATCTAGTTCTAACATGCCACGGCGGCAAGCCCAACGGATACGTGCTTTACTATGTATTTCAACCATTTTAAACCTCATATTTAATTAATTCGAGTTTAACAAATGCGCGTTAATTTAACAGCACTAAATTATAAAAAAACAACGCTTGTTGGTGGCTGTACCATCGGCTTTAACTACGTTATTATGTGGTTTCATTTGTTATTGCAAAGAAGGTGTTTATGTCTCTGGTTTATGCATGTCCTTTATCACATCAGGTTATTAGCCTCTCAGGCACAGATAAATTATCTTACCTACACGGACAAATCACTCAAGATCTCAATAAAATCAACAACAACAACTTTTTGTGGACAGGTCACTGTAGCGCAAAAGGTAAGCTGTGGGGTGTATTTAAGCTATTTTCTTACCAGCAAAACTATTATTTAACCGGATCAAGTGCTGAAGTAGAACGCTCACTGGCTGAGTTAAAAAAATACGCTGTATTTGCAAAAGTTGAAATTAATAAAGCCCCAGAGCGATTAATTGGTTTATTAGGTGATGACCTAACTGATTTGCTTACGCAACTTGATATTCACTTTAGTGACGATGCCACAGCATGCGACTTTGCTAACGGCAAAGCCCTTAAACTTGCGCCAAACCGCGTTTTACTTATGGTTGATAGCCAATTTTGCTTACCTGATGAAGTATCTACCCTCGACAACGACGCTATGTGGCAACAGGCCTCACTGCTAGCTGGTGAGCCTCAGTTAAGCGTTGATGCAATTGATGAGTATGTGCCGCAAATGGTTAACCTTCAAGCCATCAATGGCATCAGTTTTAAAAAAGGTTGCTACACCGGCCAAGAAACCGTCGCACGTATGAAATACTTAGGTAAAAATAAACGTGCCATGTATATCGTTACAGGGCAAAGTGAAGGATTGCTCGATGCACCCGATATCGAAACCCAGTTAGGTGAAAACTGGCGCCGCGCGGGCAAACTTATTGCGCAAAGCTTTAATGAAAAAACACACACTTTAACTGGCTTAGTTGTGTTGCCAAACGATACTGACACCGCTCAGGTTCTTCGTGCAAAACATACCCCTTCGGTAGAGCTAAACATTCTGCCTCTACCTTACTCTCTTGAAGATGAATAATAGGAATGACTATGATCGTTGCAGCAAATAAAGTGGTAAAAATGCATTACTCTGTACTAGATAATGACGGCAATACCATTGATAACTCATTTGGCGGTGAGCCATTAATTTTTATCGTTGGTACGGGTTACCTTATCTCAGGACTTGAAAACGCGCTGCAAGGCAAACAAGCTGGCGATACACTAAGTGTAAAAGTTGAACCTGAAGAAGGTTACGGTGAACGTCATGATCACCTAATGCAAGCCGTGCCAAAATCAATGTTTGAAGGCATGGACATTGAAGTGGGCATGCAATTTCGTGCAACCACCGATGACGGCGACCAGTCAGTCATGATCATCGATATTCAAGACGAAGAAGTGATTGTTGATGGTAACAACCCACTCGCTGGTATTACGCTCAATTTTGATGTAGAGATTTTAGAAGTACGCGATGCAACGGCTGAAGAGCTCGAGCATGGCCATGTACATGGTGAAGGCGGTTGTGGTCACGACCACTAAACCCTAATCCAGTAATAAAAAAAGCGCCTCAGGCGCTTTTTTTATAGCATATTATTATGCGTACGTAATTTAACTTGAGGCTCTGCTGCTGCTTCGCCAGGGGTTATTTTATCTTCAAGCGCAGCAACTAATCCGGCTTGGTCATTAGTGCCTATACGGTATTGGCTGCCATCTTTAAGCGTTAATTGCACGGCACTAAAGCCTGATACTGAATAAATCCAACCATCATGCGTAATGCGAATACCAATACCGTGACGGTATGAGTTTTGTACTGCTTTTACGTCAACTATGTCCTCTAGTGCTAATTTTTGACCCGCAACGCCTGGACCAAATGCCCAGCTAATATGGGCTTCATCAACTTTAATGGTTAAACCATGAAATAAAAAACCCACCAGCAATAAAATACCTGCAAATACCATTAACGGCACATCGGCACCCATTAAATTCCATGCAAGTGCAACAAACCCACCTATCCATGCCAATACTACAAATATAAATACCGCATACTGCTTATGCTGATACATAACACTCTCAATTAAAAAGTTAAAAACTGTATACTAACGTTGCGCTGAGCTCTGAATCATATTTAAGCTTATCTTCTTCAGGCTTAGAGTTATAACGGTACATATAAGCAAACTTGAGCGATACAGCCCCAACCACTTGGCTAATTAAGGCGGTTTCTGACTTTAACCGTGAGTTAAGCCCAGATAAAGACTGCTCTATACTAATGTCTTGATTAAATCGGGTGCGCTTAGATACTAATCGCTCCCATTGCATGGCAATACGTAACAAGTAACCCATTTTGTCTTTATCGTCTTCGCTTATTGTTGACTCATCATCAGCAACGGAGCGATATAAACCAGGGCCAATATCTATATCTACTTTGTTTTTAACCCCTTGATAAATACGTGCACCATAGCCGGTTGCCACCGTACTTTTAAAATCCAGACCGCTAAATTCATCCTCTTCATAATCACCATAAATAAAGAACGACGAATTTTTAACACCAACTTTATAGTTACCCTGCGCAGAAACAAACACGCGATTAGCCGTAACATCCGACTGGCCCGTTTCTTCATTTTCGTCACGTTTGTATAAGGAATCTATTTTGAATTGATTACGCCAGTTTTCAAAATCTTGGTAAAGATTACCTTTGAGTTTAAAACTGGTTGAGTTGGTATTACCTTTACTTAAAATAAAACCAAACTCGGTATCACCATAAAGTACTTCGCCTTTGTGTAGCTCATGAATTTCTTCATCGGAGAGCTCCCCATATTGATGAAAATCTTCAAAGGGATCCACTGCCCAGCTGTAGGAGCTAAATAATAAAAGCAGTAATACAACGTACTTTCGCAAAATACATTCTCTTGCAAATGGTAATAATGAAAAGGGGCCGAAAAAGTTATTCACTTTCTTTCCATAAAATATGGCAAAAAGGCGCGTCTTTATCACGGCTAATTAATATTTTCGCAAATAAAACGTCTTCACTTTCAAATTCAAGCCCAACTAATACTTGAATAAAATGCTCAGGCTCTATTTCTAGTGCAACAAAATCTTGCCACTGTTCATCGGGCTCATCTTCTTCAATAAAGCCAAGTTCTTCACGATGCAGGTTAAATTCTTCAACATCTTTATCACTCAGGTTGTTGGGAGCCAGCTCCAAAAAAATATCATAAGCTTGATGGGTTGCTTCTTCTACCGTAAATAAACGTGGACCTGACATGAGTGGTTAACCTCTGAGCTTTTAAGTTGGCGCCATAATATCAAAAGTTGTTAGTGTTTTGATAAAAAAAACACGTTAAATACTGACTTTTTTGCTTTTACCTAATACTTATAGATATTAATGGATTGGTTAGCATTAGGGTCTGTTGGCCTTTCAAGATTAAATTTGCCTTGAAAGATAACAGACCGCAATTGCATTAAAAAATTCACTTTGTTTTTTATTCATCTTCACCCACTTTACTTAGCACAAATAAAAACATAAGCTCAAGTAACAGGTCAGAGGAGTGCAAGATGATAAAACTAGAAAAAAAACAGGGCATTGCCACCGTCACATTAAATCGAGTAGAAAAACAAAATGCCTTAAGCTTTACTATGTTTATTGAGCTTAACAAGGTGATTAAAAATATTAAAAAAGATGCCAATATTCGTGCGGTTGTATTAACCGGTGAAGGCGAACACTTTTGTGCAGGGCTTGATATTAACGCGGTTATGGCCTCGCCAATGAATATTATAAAACTCCTATTTAAATGGCTTCCTGGTAATCAAAATTTAGCGCAAAAAGTAGTACTTGGTTGGCAATCATTGAGTGTGCCTGTTATTGCCAAAATAAACGGAAATTGCCTTGGGGGTGGATTGCAAATAGCACTGGGTGCCGATTACCGGATTGTTCACCACGATGCCAAACTCGCCATTATGGAAGCGCGCTGGGGGTTATGCCCAGATATGGGCGCTAATGTTATGCTTTCAGGCTTAGTAAAACGCGACCAAGCGCTCTGGTTAGCAAGTCACGCAAATCCAATAAACGCACAACATGCTTTTGAACTAGGTTTAGTAACCAAAACAACCGACGATACAGATAAAGCAACTAAAGAGATGCTTGATACACTGCTAGCGCGCTCACCTGACACATTAGCCGCAGTAAAGCGTGTAACTCAACAAAGCTATAAAGCCCCTGCTCGAAAAATACTCGCTAAAGAAACATGGAGCCAAATTCGCTTACTGATCAACCCTAATACTAAAAAAGCCATTGCTAAAGCTAAAGGGAAAGCTGATATTGAGTTTACAAACGCCAAGCGCTGGTAACATTGATGGTAATACTAAGGCACAATGCATAAAACAGCGTTATTTGTTAAAGTTAGGCTCTTCTATTCTAGTGAGCCAAATTAATGAAATACCTACTAAGTAGCGCAATTATTTTATTGTGCTTGGCAACAAGCAAATTCATTATGCATCTTCTTGATGCAAGTTTTCCTGCTCCTCTACTCGCCATGGTTTTGCTGCTAACGTTACTGTTATTGGGCATAGTTAAAGAACATCAACTCGCTCCCTGCGCATCACCTATTTTGAATGTAATGCCTATTTTCTTTATTCCTGCAGGCGTCGGTTTTATAGAACATTTAGGGCTAATTAAATCACATTGGCCTTTCTTAACTGCGGTCATCTTATTAGTCCCACTCAGTAGTTTAATTTTAGTGGCAAGCCTAGTGGGCTATTTTAAAGGCAGAGCTAATAATGACTAACTTAACCACCAGCATAACCCCCAGCCTATGGTGGTTAACCGTGCCATTTATTATTATTCTCTTTATTGCACTAAGAGCGGTTAATCTTAAAATAAACCAGAGTATTTTAAAGTCATTAACCAACCCTGTTTTTTTAAGCATTGGCATTATTGCCCTACTGTTAGTCAACCTTAAATTACCCTATTCACAATTTGCCTCACATAGTCAGTTACTAAGTTGGCTATTAGAGCCGGCCATAGTTGCTTTAGCCTTGCCGCTTTATCAGCAATTTATGCACGTACGTAAAAACTTACTATTAATTGTCGCTACTTGCAGTATAGGTATTGTTAACGCCACACTAGTGGCTTTTGTATTAAGTATTTTATTTGCTGTGCCCTCACAATTGAGCGCCTCTGTTGCGGCACTCAGTGTAACAACCCCTATCACACTGCTGGTTACTGACTCATTAGGAGGAATTAGCTCACTTGCCGCTGCCATGGTTATTTTTATTGGTTTATTGGGGGCTTTGTTTGGCTTTATGTTACTCAAATTAGTTAAGATTTATAACTTTGAGGCACAAGGAATTGCAATCGGTACCGCGTGCCATGCAATTGGTACGGCGGCAGCTATTGCCGAACACCCAAAAATAGGCGCATTTTCATCAGTGGCTATGGCACTCAGTGCATTATTAACCGCAGTGATAGTACCACTATTATATCCAATTTTAGTTAACACTTTGTTATAGTAAGCAGATAACAGTATCGCTAAAAATAGAGCCCAGCATGATCAGTTCCGAAATTCAGCAATTTGAAAAGTACTACGCCCTGCTTACCGAGTATTTAGTTACCTACAGTATGCAAATAGTGGGCGCTATTTTTATTCTACTCGTTGGCCTGTGGGTCGCTAAAAAGCTCGCCGAAGTTGTCGCAAACTTAATGACCCGCCACAACATTGATATCACCCTGACTAATTTTGTCAGTAATGTTGTAAAAGTACTGCTGATCATTATGGTGATCATTATTGCGCTTGGTAAAATTGGCATTAGTGTGACCCCATTTGTAGCTGCAATAGGTGCCGCCTCATTAGGCGCAGGCTTAGCGTTACAAGGTATGCTTTCTAATTATGGCGCGGGGCTTGCCATTATTGCTACGCGGCCATTTGTGGTTGGCGATACCATAGAAGTAAAAGGCGTTAGTGGCCAAGTAAAAGTAATTGAGCTGGGGCACACCATATTAATTAATGAAGAAAAAGTAGAAATAACCATTCCTAACAAACATATTGTTGGCGAAATTCTGCATAACTCATTTAATTATTCACTGGTAAAAGGTGAAATAGACATAGCCTACAGTGCCTGTAGTGATACTGCGATAAGCCTTATTGAAAACGTATTAGTCAATCATGAACTCGTAGCTAAACACCCTAATGCACAAATTGGTATAGAACGTTTTGCTGATAGCGGCGTCACCATTAGTTATCGTTATTGGGTGCCCACCACTAAAATTATTGAAACTAAACTCGCTATAAATGGCGGTGTGTATAAAGCGATTAACGATGCCAATATTGAAATTCCGTTTCCACAACGCATTGTTACGCTTAATAAAAGCGACCTAAAATAAATAAAAACCTTAATATGATTTTAAATCATATTAAATTAATTAAGCGTGCTTACAAATAAAATAATAACGAGTCCTTATGCATCAATCACCTTTTTATTTAGGCGACTGGCAGGTAACGCCTGCCAGCAATTGTATACAATGTGCTGAAAAAGTAACGCAATTAGAACCTAAAGCAATGGATGTATTATTATATCTGTGCTTACAAAAAGGCGATATGGTCACCAGTGACGAGTTACTCAATCAGTGCTGGCAAAACATTGAAGTAGGCGATAACCCACTGCATAAAACCATCACACAACTGCGAAAAGCATTGGGTGATAAGGCAAGCTCCCCGCTATACATAGAAACCATTCGTAAACGCGGCTACCGTATTATTGCAAAACTTGAGTTTCCATTTGCAGAAGATACATCAAGCCCTGTAAACACGTGGCAAGGCGGTTCTCCTTTTTTAGGCTTAAGTGCGTATAACCCAACCGATACTCATTTATTTTTTGGTCGTAACCAAGCCATCACCACCTTACTCGAAAACGTATCAAACCAAGTAAAATCTGGCCGTGCTTTTTGCTTAATACTTGGCCCAAGTGGTACGGGTAAATCGTCGTTAGTCAATGCGGGTATTTTACCAAAGCTACTTGATGAGCGTGGTTATGATGGTATTGGCGTTGTTTCATACACTCAGCTCGACTTTGCAGATGTGCATCAAACTAGGCTCTATTTAGATTTAGCCTCTGCCATGCTTGATTGGGATATAAACCAACACCCCGTATTTGAAGGATTAAGCTCGCAAATACTGGCGCAGCAATTAGAGCACACAATTGACGAAGCGATAAACACGTTACAAACTGCAATCAGTAAGGCAAATACAAAGCTAAACACACCGCAGTTTTTTTTGTTTATAGACCGCTTAGAGGTGCTGCTTTCATCGCCACTATTTAGTCCCAACACCCGAAGTCATTTTTTATCGATTATTGAACGTTTAGCCACCTCTAAAGCGGTGATCGTATTTAGTGCGTGTCGTAACGACTTTTACCCTTTAGTGGTAGAGCAACCCAGCCTTATGGCCGCAAAAGCGAACGGCGCCCATTATGATTTAACCCCGCCCAACCGCCAGGAACTACAACAAATTATTCGCTTGCCGGCATTAACCGCTAATTTAACGTTCTCACACGACCCGCAAACCAAAACTCCGCTGGATGAAATACTCTTTGCAGATACCGCCAACAACCCTGATGCCCTGCCCATGTTGCAATACACACTGCAAGAGCTGTATTTACAGCGCAGTGAAAATAATGAGTTATTGCACAGCGTGTATGAAAAACTCGGCGGTATTGAAGGCGCTATTGGTAAAAAGGCAGAAGATGTTTTTATTGGGCTGAGCGCAAAACAACAACAGCAACTAAAAAGCGTATTATCGCAGTTAGTGACGCTAAACCCAGATGGTAAAACCATTACTAGCCGTGCGGCCCGCTTACAAGCATTAACCAACACCAGCCAAAAAGAGCTTGTACAAGCCATGGTCGACAGTCGCTTATTTGTATCGCACTTACAAAACCAAGAAGCCTGCTTTAGCCTTGCCCACGAGGCATTATTACGCCAATGGCCACGTGCCAAACAGTGGATAAACGATCATAAAGACGCCCTTGCTATTAAAAGCCGTTTGCACCACCACACGCAACAGTGGCTTAATGAACATAAAAGTAGCGCTTACCTATTAGCACCGGGTAAACCATTGCAAGAAGCGCTCACGTTATTAAACGACAATATATTCAAACTAGACAATGACGAACGCGCGCTTATAACCAGCTCTCTTAAACACAGTAAAACAAAAATAATCATAAAACGCGGCACGGTCGCTCTGCTTTGCTTACTTACCTGTGTTGCCCTATTTATGAGTGTTACCAGTTTTCAAGCGCAGCAACTTGCACAGCAAAAGCGCCAAGAGGCCGAAAGCCTACTTGGCTTTATGGTCGGTGACTTTGCCGATAAACTGCGCAGCGTTAAGCGTATGGATTTGCTCGATGGCATTAGTAATAAAGCACTTGAGTATTTTACCAATCAAGCAGATGAGCCCAGCTCTCTTTTTAGTTTTAACGACCAAAAAGCCGAATTTAACAACCGCTTTCAATATGCACAAACTCTTGAGGCTATGGGCGAAGTGGCCTATTCTCGCGGTAAAACCATTGAGGCCTTCACTGCCTTTGAAAACGCCCGCATTCGCCTTGAAGCACTATTAAAAATACAACCAGATAATTTAGAGCTATTAACGCTTGCCGGTGCCAATGCCTTTTGGCTCGGTCAGCTTCATTATGATAAAAGTGATTACGCTGCTACTGAGCCATTATTTAAAAAATATCATGCCTACAGCGAGAAAATGTATTCATTAGCACCGAATGGTTTTAACTCGATTATGGAGCTATCGTATTCGCATAATTCGCTGGGCTCTTTGTATTTAAAGCAATTTAACTACACTGCCGCGAAACAACGCTTTACAAAGTCGCTCGCCCTTAAAAATGAAGCCCTTGAGCTTAAACCCAGCAACAAAAACTTACTGCGCGATAAAGCCGATACCATCAGTTGGCTGGCAAAGACAGAAGAAAGGCTAGGTAACTTTAATGCCGCATTAACCATGTATGAAAATGCATCTAATGAGTTAAAAAGTTTATTAATTGAATATCCAGATGATGCCAGTTTATCAAGCAGTTTAGCTTATACTTATATTCAACAAAGCTACCTTTTGAGCTACCTGCCAAATAAACAACCAGCCTACAAAAAAGCACAGCAAGCCACAAAAACAGTTAATACCGCACGATTGCAAGATCCAAAAAGTAAAGACATTCAACATTCTTATTATCGTTTTTTAGCCCACCAGCTAATGCTTTCACCTAATAAAAACATTGATAACCGAGTTAAGGATATTATTAACTTTTTGAAAGTGCAGGACTTTAAAAATAACTTTGCAATTAATACTCAATTGATCCTTATACAGTACTTTATTGATAGACAGTCACCACTTAAAGCATATGAGTTTTTAACAGCCCTTGAAAGTGATACAAGCTACCAACAGTACATAGCTAATAAAGCAAAGAGTGGTGATAATGTAGACTTTACGAATATAAATTTACTTAAAGCTAAATTAGCTGAAAATACCGTACAGCGAGAGCAATTTTGCTTAAATGCGCTTAAAGCCATTGCTGAAACAGTAAAAATAAACCAAAGCGTTCACGTAACGCACCCGCTGTTACAGGCATACACCTGCTTAAATAGAGCAAACGAAATCCCCAAAATAAAAGCAAGTCTAGTTAAATTAGGCATTACTCACTTTAAACTATAACCACGAATACAAAAGGAAATAATATGGATAGCTCTCAAGAACAAATTAACTTTACTGTAAATATTGAATTAGACAGTAACGACAACGCCAATTTTACATACTTTAAAGATAACAAAGAAGTCTCTGGCGGTGGCGTTGTCAGAACTGAAACCGCAGGTATTTATAGCTTAAATGAAGCAACACTTGCTAAAGGTTTTTTATTCACCGGAGCCACTATCACTGATAAAGAAGGCGACTGTGCTGGTGATTTTAAATCAGAAATCAATGATGATGGCCAATCAATCACCATCACAGACACAGATGAAAATAATGGCACTGTGTGTTTAATATTTAATGTTGAGTGCAATGGTAAAGCCTATGAAAGCGCCGACCCACAAATTGAAAATAAAGACAAAAATTAATAAACAACGCTTAATATTTAATTTTTGTTTTCCAAATTGCACAGGCCTTTAACGCCTGTGCATAATAAAAAATACTATTAATCAAAAACTTAAAAGCAGAAGATTACCGAAAGGTTTAATTGCACTTTTTTATGTAAATTTGTAGACATCAAAAACGTCTGTATCATGCTAAGGCTAAAACGTGTCTAAACAAATTAATAAAAAAGAGACTCCAGCGGTTAAAAACGATAAAGCACTCCCCTTCGATTGCGCTTTATCGAGTCCTTTTTCTCATACCCAATTTGGCGCTTTAATTGAATTATTTAACGGCACCGCCGAAGGCATTTTTGTACTTAATGAGCACGGTGGTTTTGAGTTTGCAAACCCAAAAGCAGCACAGCTATTAGGTTACTCTCAGCAATCTCTAATAGGCGAAAATTTACTGTCGTTTTTACACGGTGCAGACCTTGATAAATATAAACAGACGTTATTAAATTGGATAGACATTAAAGATACTTCCCTTAGCTTTGGCCCAAATGAAATAAAAATAAATAAAGCGAATGGTGATATTATTGAAGCAGACTTATCAATATCTAGTATGCCAAAAAGTATTGCATCGGCGCAAAAATTATACGTTTGCATACTTCATGATCTCAGTACGCATAAAGCGATGTACAACCGTTTAAAAATACAAGCTTCAACCGATCACTTAACTGGGCTCGCTAATCGTTTAGCTTTAGATGAGTCACTAAAAAAATACTGGCAAGAAAGTATTCAAAGCCAACAACCTCTAACCAGCATATTGATTGATGTAGATCACTTTAAAAAATTCAACGACACCTATGGGCATATTAAAGGTGATAAATGCTTACAAAAAATTGCAAAAATGCTTTTGCATTGTATCCCGTCAAGAGAGTGTTTGGCAGCGAGATATGGCGGTGAGGAGTTTGCTATTATTTTACCGCGTTGCGATATAAAAAGTGCAACGATTGTTGCCAAGCATGTACAACAACAAATTAATGCGATGACATTTACAGATATAGGCCTGCCACCAGAGGTTAAAGTTAGTGTGAGCCAAGGGATTGCCTGTGAGCACAATAGTCAATACCGTACCTACGAGGCGCTGTTGTACGCCGCAGACACGGCTTTGTACCGCGCAAAAACCGAAGGTAGAAATAAAATAAGTACTGTTGTTTAAAGTTTAAATTAAAGGCCATTCCATGGCGCTATATCTACCCTAAAAGCCACTAAATTGAGTTACTTTACTGGCGTTTAGATTAATTTTAAATGCTGTAGATAAGAGATTAATCTTTATATAAAAATTACAGTAATAACAAACTACCTAACCCTAAAAAGGTCACAAAGCCGACAATATCAGTGACTGTGGTTAAAATCACTGAACCCGACAACGCAGGGTCAATTTTCATTTTATCTAAAATAGAGGGGATCACTACGCCCGCCAACGATGCTGCCACTAAGTTAAGTAATATTGCCACAGTAATGGTTATACTGAGCATAATATCGTTAAACCATACAAAGGTTAGCAAACCAATCACTAATGCCCACACCAAGCCATTTACCGCCCCTACTCGCAACTCTTTTTTAAGTAATGCGTTTCGGTTTGAGTCAGTAACCTGACCCAGAGCCAGTCCTCGTACAATAACCGTTAAGGTTTGGCTACCGGCAATACCGCCCATTGACGCCACTACAGGCATTAATACCGCAAGTGCAACCACTTGCTCTATAGTTGCGCCAAACAAACCGATAAACCACGAGGCTAAAAATGCCGTTGCTAAGTTGATACCTAACCAAATACCACGGTTTTTAGCACTTTTACGAACACTGGCAAATAAGTCCTCGTCTTCTCGTAAACCACCGGCCTTTGCTGTGGCTTCGTCGGCTATTTCTTGACGTAATTCATAAGCTGATGCAATGGTTAAACGCCCTATTAATTTGTTATCGGCATTAACCACTGGCATGGCCATTTTCTCGCTATGAATAACCACTTCAGCGGCTTCATATAAATCATGGTCTGCGTGCAATGAGGTAAAGTCATGATTAGCTAACGTCATTAAACTCTCGTTATCATGCGCTTTTATCAGATCATTAACCGCAACTTCACCGATTAAGCTACCTTTACGGCTCACCAAATAAATAACTTCGCTGTATTGCGGTAAGCCTTTGTGTAGCAGCTTTTTAGCGCCACCCGCAGTGAGTTTGTCTGACACCTTTAAAAAATCAAACCCAATCCAGTGACCTAATTGCTCTGGCGTATATTGCTGAGCCAGTTCGTATTGCTTAGTTTGTGCTTCATCGAGTTGTTTTTTAGCGTAATCAATAAAACGTTGTGGAATAACTTCTTCTAACTCAAGTAGCTCTTCAACATTTACTTCGTCTAATAATTTAAATCCGGCACTGTCATCTAGTGTTTGTAGTAACCATAAACAGCTATCTTCACTTAAATTAACAAAAATTTCGTGCTGCGTGTCTTCATCTAATAAATGCCAAATTTCAAGACGCTGCTCTTTAGGGATCGCCTCAAACAATAAAGATAAGTGCTCAGTTGATAAAGTTTGCTGAGCATCTATAAGTAATTTATTTTTGCGCTCAGTGGTATCACACTGCAATAAGTCATTTATGAGTTGTGGTAACTGATCAACCGGATACTCTATCATTTAAAAACCCTAAAATAGTCGTTTCACTATAAATTTACTGTAATAAGTAAGTACTTATTAATGAGATTAGCTAGGATCTGTTTATCTTTCGAGGTTGAACATGTTTCAATCCAAAAAGGTCAACAGACCCTTATAGTGTACATTAGTCGCTAATAAAAATATTAAAAAATCGCTGTGCTGTTAAATATTTATGGATGTAGCAGGCTATAAACTATTGCGCTTTAGCTAAAAATAAAGCAAAAAAAAGCCGTAACTAAATAAGTCACGGCTTCCAAAAGCAATTAATAGCTAAGTGTTATTTATATTTTAAACTGACCAACTAAATCACCTAAGTTTTGACCTCGTCCCGCTAAGTGCTGACTTACCGAAGAAGTCGTTTTACTCGATTGCGTTAATTCATTCACAATTTCTTGAATTGCATACACGTTACGGTTTATCTCTTCTGTAACGCTACTTTGCTCAGTAGCTGCGGTGGCAATTTGTGTACTCATATCGTTAATTGTTGTTACCGATGTAGTAACCGCACCTAAACTTTCAGATATAGCGCGTGAAGACTCTACAGAGCGGTTACAGCTTTGTTGACTCGCTTGCATGGCTCCTACAGCCGCAGTGACTAAGTTATGTAATTCGCTAAGCATTTCATTAATTTCTAATGTGCTATCTTGAGTACGGCTTGCTAAGCTTCTTACTTCATCAGCTACAACGGCAAAACCACGACCTTGCTCACCCGCTCGTGCAGCCTCAATAGCGGCGTTTAATGCCAGTAAGTTCGTTTGCTCAGCAATACCCCCAATAACACTCAACACGCTATTAATCTTTTTAGACTGTTCACTTAACGAGTTTACTTGCTCAGCGGCTTGGTTAATTTCGCCCATTAAGTTTGAAACTTCACTGAGTGAAACATCCACACAATCTTGCGCATTGGCCACTTCTTTTGTTGCTGCCTGCGTTGATACCGCAACTTGTGTGGTATTTTGTGCCACTTCATGCGAGGTTGCTGACATTTCAGTAATAGCGGTGACTACTAGTTCAGTTTCATGGTTATGTTTCAATAATTTATCTTCAATTAATAAGGTTTGCGTATTGATATCTGATGAGGCCGTTTTAACATCGCTCGTCACATCGACCACGCCCGAAATAATACTATGCAGCTTACTAACAAACAGATTAAACGATTCACCTAGTTGACCAATTTCATCATGGGTGTCAATCACTAATCTTCTGGTTAAATCACCTTCACCTTTGGCTATGTCATCTAAACTTTGTACCATTCGATGTATTGGTTTAACCATATTACTCGCTGCATATAAGGCACCCACGGCTGCTAAACCAAGTAGCAGAAGTGATATTAAAAATAAGGTGGTCATTTTTTCAGTTAAATGCTCAGCCATGGTTGCTTGGTATTTAACTAGTTCAGCCTCAATGTCATCCATATAAGTACCCGTACCAATCATCCAGTTAGTACCTGGGATCATGGCTGCATACCCTATTTTTTCAATCAAACCCGTCGTGTTGGGTTTTTGAAAGTGATAGGTAAAAGACCCACCCCCTTTACGAGCTTGCTCTAGTAAACCAACCACTATTTTTTTACCGTTTGGGTCGGTCATGTCTATTTTATTTTGCCCTTCAATTGCATCGCCTAACAATGCATGAAAAACACTCACGCCATCGGTATCGTAAATAAAATAATAGCCATCTTCGCCAAATTTTAAATCCCTTAGCGCATTTTTTGCGTCTTGTTCATTACCTTGTGCTAATTGGTATTGCACTATTTGAGAACCAATTTCAATTTCTGTTTTTAGCAGCGTTTGTTTATCTGCTATTAGTTTGGTTTTGAATTCATTAAAGTATTGCTGCTGATTTTGCTTCTCTAAATAATATGAACCCGCCATAAAACTGATTAGCAATACAATTAATGGTAAAACAGCCAACAGTAGCAATTTGTTTTTTAAGCTTAAATTACCCATTATTTCTCCAATTAACATTACAAGCCATCAAGCTCTTTTTATTTTGTAGCCCGTTAGCTAAAAAATTTCATTGTTTGCATTACTATACAACGCATACCTGTATACAAATTAAGCACAAACGAGATCGTTTAGCAATCTAATACACTCTTACAATAGTAAAACACACTAAAAAACACTTTATAACTAGACGATAGTATATAAGCAGTAATAAAGAACCAAAAACAATTTAGCCTTTCAAATAGCCAGTACACAGCTTGTTAAACTTCCTTAAAGCTAAATTAACCTGACTAACGCTATTTTAGCTTTAATGAAATTAAATATTGGGCATCACACAAAGGTCTTGCTTTCTGAGTTAAAACGCAAATAATGAAGCAACTAACTACTGGGTAAGAATGAGGAAAATGAGTTACATACTAACCACCCAATGCGCCGATGATATTGGCTTAATCGCCAAAATTACCGGGCTGTGTCACCGACATAACTTAAACATTATTCGTAATAACGAGTTTGTAGATAAAGATGCACAGCGCTTTTTTATGCGCACTGAACTCACTGGCGAACCCCACACTGAGTTTTTAGCACAGCTGCGCGAAGTATTACCCGCAGGTGCAAAAGTGGCGCTACACGGTGAAGAAAAAACCAAAGTCGTATTATTAGCCACAAAAGAAGCCCACTGTTTAGGCGGCATGTTGTTAAAGCAATTTGAACAAACCCTAAACATAGAGATACTTGCCGTGATTGCCAATTATCCTACATTAGAACCTTTGGTTAAGGGATTTGATATTCCTTTTCATGTGGTTTCTCATGAAGGACTTACGCGCAGTGAGCACGACGAAAAAGTCGGTGACTTAATTGCCAGCTATAACCCTGACATTATTGGATTAGCTAAATACATGCGTATTTTAAGCCCTGAGTTTGTTGGTCGATTTGAGGGTAAAATCATCAATATTCATCACTCATTTTTACCGGCTTTTATTGGTGCTAAACCTTATCATCAGGCGTTTGAGCGCGGTGTAAAAATTATTGGTGCCACGGCTCACTTTGTAAATAATGAGCTAGATGAAGGCCCTATTATTTTACAAGACGTATCGAGTGTAACCCATGCTAATACGGCTGAAATGATGGCTAAAATGGGTAAAGACGTGGAAAAAACAGTGTTTTGTAAAGCATTGCAACTAGCATCAGAACATAAGCTATTTATTAATGGCAATAAAACCGTCGTATTTTCATAATTTTTACTTTTAAATAAAAATGCCAGCTAATAAGCTGGCATTTTTTATAAGTAAATATTAAACCTTACTTAGTTAGGGTGTGTAATACGTTGGTGCTCCAGGACCTACTGGCATACCTAAAACAAATACCCATAAGTAAAACAGCACCACCCAACCAACAAAGAAAATAATACTATATGGCAACATAGTCGCTACCAAAGTACCTATTCCCATGTCTTTTTTGTATTTAGTGGCAACCGCGAGGATCAAGCCAAAGTAACTCATCATCGGGGTAATTAAGTTAGTTACCGAATCACCAATACGATAAGCTGCTTGAATTGTCTCGGGGGCATAACCTATAAGCATCAGCATAGGAACAAAAATAGGGGCTGTTACTGCCCACTGCGCTGACGATGAGCCTAGCGTTAAGTTCACTAAAGCACACATTAAAATAAACAACACAAATACTTCCGGCCCCGTTAGGCTAAGTGCCTGTAATAATGCAGCGCCATTAATGGCTAAAATAGTACCTAAGTTAGTCCACTTAAAAAATGCCACAAACTGCGCAGCAAAAAAAACTAATACAATGTACATTCCCATAGAGCTCATACTTTTGCTCATGGCGTTAATCACGTCTTTATCATTTTTCATGGTGCCAACAACGCGGCCATAAACAAAACCTGGAATACCAAAGGTGACAAAAATAAAAACCACAATCCCTTTTAAAAACGGCGAGTGAGCAACTAGGCCTGTTTCTGGGTTACGTAAAATACCGTCTGCGGGTACAACCGTCCACGCGAGTAGTAATGAAACAAAAAGTAATGAGAATCCAGCCCATTTTAAGCCCGACTTTTCTTTGTCAGTTAAACCGGCAATGTTGTTTTGAGCTAAATCTTCACTGGCTTCGTCTGGGTTATATTTGCCTAATCGCGGCTCTACAATTTTCTCAGTAACTAGCGTGCCTAATATGGCAATTAAAAATACCGATATCATCATGAAATACCAGTTTGCTTCTGCGCCTACTTGGTAAGTTGGGTCAATCATTTGTGCAGCTGGTGTGGTAATACCGGCTAGTAACGGATCGATAGTACCCAATAATAAATTAGCACTGTAACCACCAGATACCCCAGCAAATGCCGCAGCAAGACCGGCAAGCGGATGACGACCTAAGCTATGAAATATCATTGCCGCTAGCGGAATCAATACCACATAGCCAAGCTCAGAAGCTGTATTTGATAATATAGCGGCAAACACCACCATAAAGGTCACTAAGCGTTTTGATGCCCCCATTACCATGCCACGCATAGCGGCAGATAATAGCCCTGAATGCTCAGCTACACTCACACCTAATAGCGCAACTAATACCGTCCCTAATGGCGCAAAGCTAGTAAAGTTGGTCACCAGCCCCGTTACAATACGTTGTAAGCCTTCTGCACTGAGTAAGCTTACTACTTCAATAACACCATCTGGATCGCGCCCAGCAGAGCCCTCAGGCCGTGGATCGATAGCGCTGAGTCCAAACCAATCGGCAACACCACTAAATAAAATAATGGCAATACAAAACAATGCAAATAACGTAATTGGGTGGGGAAGCATGTTCCCTAAAAATTCTACAGTGGCTAAAAATCGATTAAACCAGCCGTTCTTTGCGACCTGATTTTCATCTTGGGATGTGTTTGGTGAGTCTATTGAGTCTGACATACCATGCTCTCTTAATTACAAAATGCCCGTAACCTAGCATTATTTACCCAGCAGGTCATGTAATAAAGATGAATGACTTGTTATGTCATAGTAACTGAATGGTTTCGCGTGCTTGAGTTGCAAAAAAGAGGCTCTCGCCTCTAATTTAACCTGTTTAAACTTGCTCTATGGGTTCTAGTTGTAATTTTGCAGCAATTAAAACAGCTTGAGTTCGGTTATAAACACCGAGTTTTCTAAATATGGCAGTTATGTGTGCTTTGACGGTGGCTTCTGAAATATGCAGTTCGTAAGCTATTTGTTTATTCAGTAGGCCTTCGTGCAAATATTGCAATACACGGTATTGCTGTGGAGTAAGTGATGCAACTTGTGCGGCAATTTCCCTATCTTCGCCTTCTATTTCAGCTACCTTACTTTTTAGTTCAGTTGGCAGCCAAGTGTCGCCTTCAAGTATTTGGTTTATTGCATTAGCAATATCATCCGATGAAGATGATTTGGGAATAAACCCCATAGCGCCATAACCCATTACCTTAGAAACAATATTTACATCTTCACTCCCCGAAACCACCGCAATCGGTAAGCTCGGATAATCTTCACGAATACGGATTAATCCGTATAAGTCACCGTTACCTGGCATGTGTAAATCTAGTAGTAATATATCAAGATCTTCTTGTTCGCTTAACACTTTCAATGTGCTATCAAAATCGGCCGATTCAAAAACCTCTAAACCTGCAAATTTTGCGCTCAAAGCGCCCTTTAATGCTTCGCGAAATAACGGATGATCGTCCGCTATTAAAAACTGACTCATTGTTCACTCCCAAAAATTCGGCTGCTATCCGATAGACAACAGCCGATATACTACGTTTAGAATCAACTTCTAATCAAGCTTTTAACGCGAAATTAACGATTTAATCGATTTTCTACTAGCTCATCAACGACTGACGGATCGGCGAGTGTCGACGTATCACCAAGCTGTTGATACTCATTTGCAGCAATTTTACGTAAAATACGACGCATAATTTTGCCTGAGCGAGTTTTTGGTAACCCTGGCGACCATTGGATCATATCGGGTGATGCAATAGGGCTCAGCTCTTTACGTACCCAATTACGGATCTCTTTTGTTAGCTCATCACTCACCGTTACACCCTCGTTAGGTGTAATGTAAACATATATACCTTGGCCTTTAATATCGTGCGGGTAACCGACAACTGCAGCTTCAGCTACGGCTTCATGAGCAACTAAGGCACTTTCAATTTCAGCAGTACCTAAACGGTGTCCAGATACATTAAGCACATCATCCACACGCCCTGTGATCCAGTAATCTCCGTCTTTATCACGACGACAACCGTCACCGGTGAAGTAAACACCCGGGTAGGCACTAAAATAAGTTTGCTCAAAGCGCTCGTGATCGCCATAAACAGTTCGTGCTTGCGAAGGCCAGCTATCTAAAATAACTAGGTTTCCTTCAACAGCGCCCTCTAATGTATTACCCTCAGCATCAAATAACGCCGGTGCAATACCAAAGAATGGACGAGTTGCAGAGCCTGGTTTCATATCGGTTGCACCTGGAAGAGGCGCAATCATAATGCCGCCAGTTTCAGTTTGCCACCAGGTATCAACGATTGGGCAGTTAGATTTACCAATTTTTTCGTAGTACCACGTCCACGCTTCGGGGTTAATTGGCTCACCTACTGAACCTAAAATACGCAGGCTATCTCGGTTTGAACTGGCAATTGGCTCATCTCCTTTGGCCATAAGCGCTCGGATAGCAGTAGGTGCGGTGTATAAAATAGTAACGTTATGTTTATCAACAACTTCACCCATACGCCCTGCTGTTGGGTAAGTTGGCACACCTTCGAATACGACTTGCGTACACCCATTAACAAGCGGGCCATAAGCAATATAACTGTGACCTGTGATCCAGCCCACATCGGCACTACACCAAAAAATATCATCTTCTTGTAAGTCAAAAACATATTCATGAGTCATTGATGAATACACTAAATAACCACCAGTGGTATGTACCACACCTTTAGGCTGACCTGTAGAACCCGAGGTATACAGAATAAATAGCGGGTCTTCAGCGTTCATGCGCTCAGGCTCACACTCGGGTGCTTCATCAGCAACTAAGTCATGCCACCAAATATCATGGCTATGCCAATCAACATCGCCAGAGGTCAGTTTATGAACAACTACATGCTCAACGGTAGTTACCGAATCTTGTAACACCGCTTCATCTACATTGGCTTTAAGCGGTACACAGTTACCCGCGCGTCGACCTTCATCTGATGTGATCACCACCTTAGCGCCTGAATCATTAATACGATCTGCAATAGCAGATGGTGAAAAGCCACCGAATATAACTGAATGAATCGCACCTATACGGGCACAAGCTTGCATTGCATAAATAGCTTGTGGGCTCATTGGCATATAAATGGCAACACGGTCACCTTTTTTTACACCCAATTTTTTTAAGCCATTGGCAAATTTAGCGACTTCGTCATGTAGTTGTTGGTAGGTAATATTTTCACTTTGCGAAGGATCATCGCCTTCCCAAATAAGCGCTACTTTATCTGCTTTTGTTTTTAAGTGGCGGTCGATACAGTTGTAAGATGCATTAAGGTAGCCATCTTCATACCATTTGATATTAATATGGCCTTTATCAAATGAAGTATTTTTTACTTTTGAATAAGGAGTAAACCAGTCAAGACGCTTACCGTGCTCAGCCCAAAACCCTTCAGGGTCTTCTACAGACTGTTTATACATCGTATTATATTTTTCATTATCGACGAGCGCTGCGTTTTTAATATGCGCAGGAACTGGGTAGATACTTTGTGACATATTAGTCTCCAATTTATATTACTTGCCTTAGGCTTTTCATCAAGGATTACTCAGCGGTGCACTATTAAATATTAGACATTAGTTGTATCTAGGTTCAAACAGCTATTATCTTATCTATAATCCCCTTAGTTACACTTGATATACATAAAAATACACATTATTAAAGCAAAGAATATGAACAACTCATATTTATTAAACCTTAGTCTAATAGACTAATAGTTGATTGAGTAAATTGTGTACATATACAACAGTAGCTTAAATATTTAAAAGTATTGACTGTTTATTAACAATCCTTATTTACTTACAAATTAAATTAAAACTATGTAAATTCAATTTGTTAGTACTATATAAGTAACACACGTTAGAAAAAACATACAACAAGTAGCCTATAAAAGGACGCAACAATGAAACTTACTCCAATTAAAACACTGGCAGCTACAGCTGTACTTTGTGCACTTTCTAGCACAGCTTATGCCGCAACAGCTGCAAAAATAGGTGATACCGAATTCACCTACGGTGGATACATTAAACTCGACGCAATGTGGAGTGACTACTCAGCAGGTGCGCCTGCAGGCACCAGTGTTGGCCGTGACTTTTATGTACCAAGTACATTAACCGTTGGCAGCGATAATAACTCAGATGCTGTATTTGATATGCACGCACGTGAATCTCGCTTTAACTTTGGTACGTCTACACTTTTAGATAATGGCAAAACGGTTAAAACTAAAATTGAGTTAGACTTTTTAGCGTCTGCTCCTGGCGGCAACGAGCGTGTGTCCAATTCATATTCTCCGCGTATTCGCCATGCCTTTATTTCTTATGATGGCTGGTTATTTGGTCAAACATGGTCAAACTTTCAAAACGTCGGTGCATTACCAGAAGCGCTTGATTTTGTTGGCCCAGCTGAAGGCACCGTCTTTGTTCGTCAATCTCAAATTAAATACACTACGGGCGCATGGTCTTTCTCTTTAGAAAACCCAGAAAGTACAATTACAACACCTGGTGGTGGCATGGCAGTGACGGATGATGCCTCATTACCTGATTTTACTGCACGCTATACCCACAATGCTGACTGGGGTAACTTTGTAGTTGCTGCACTCGCTCGTCAATTAACTTATAAAGTAGGCGGTGTTGATGCCGATGAAACTTCTTTTGGTGTCAGTGCATCAGGTATGGTTAAACTAGGTGAAGACAACCTTAAATTTATGCTTACTCAAGGTAAAGGGTTAGGCCGTTATGTTGGTCTAAACGTAGCACGTGGTGCAGTACTCAACGGTGATGATTTAGATGCCATTGATTCAACATCAGGTTTTATTGCTTATCAACATAAGTGGAACAGCCAATGGCGCTCTACATTCCTATATTCGTTTTTCTCTGCAGATAACAATACAGACTTACTTTCATTCTCAGGTGATCCGACAGAATCAAGCCAAAGCTACAGCGCAAATATTCTGTACTCACCGGTTAAACGCTTAACCTTTGGTGCTGAATTAAAACATGCAGAACGTGAGCTTGAAAGTGGCGTAGATGGCGATATGGATCGCTTACAGTTCTCTGTTAAATATGCATTTTAATTTCTTTACTGATTAAAGTACTGATTTACTTCCTAAGCGGCTTCGGCCGCTTTTTTTGGTTTTTAACTAGCGCTCAGGTTAACTACAACCACACACTTTATTTAAAAAATATCAAAGATGTGTAAAATACCGACTTAACGCAATTGCAAATCACTCTCATTTAGATTAAATTACACCCACATTTTATCTTATGGGAAACAAGATGCTGTACAAACATAAAAACTCTGCATTTAAACTGAGTCTACTTACTTCACTGGTTTTATCTGGGCATGCTATTGCTAACGACACGCAAGACGACCTACCTCTAGAAAAAATTGCCGTTTATGGGCAACATCATAAAAATTATATTACCGAAGAAGCACAGTCAGCGACTAAGCTAGGTTTAACAATTAAAGAAACTCCACAGTCAATTTCTGTTGTCTCACGTGCGTTGATGGATGACTTTTCACTTGATGATATTAATGCGGTATTAGAAAGCACCCCAGGCGTAACAGTGGAACAAATAGAAACCGATCGTACTTACTTTAAAGCCCGTGGTTTTGAAATAACTAACTTTTTAATTGATGGTTTAGGCACGCCGCAAAGTTCAGGTTCAATTCAAGGTACACTTGATACGGCAATTTACGATCGCGTTGAAATAGTGCGTGGTGCCAACGGCATGATGACCGGTGCAGGTAACCCATCGGCTACTGTTAATATGGTGCTAAAAAAACCAACCTACACCACGCAAGCTCATGCATCCGCTTCTTATGGATCATGGAATAATAAACGTGTAGATATTGATGTTTCCACACCGATTAACGATGAACACGCTGTTCGTGCTGTATTTACTAAGCAAGATAAAGAGTCATACCTAGACCGTTACGAAACCGATAAAACCGTTGCCTACCTTGCCTATGAGGGTAAGCTGACTGACGATACACTACTGAGCATTAACTACGTAAACGAACAAAAAGATGCCGACAGTCCTTTATGGGGCGCGTTACCACTTTATTACACTGATGGCTCAGCAACTAACTATGATGACTCAACTAGCACAGCTGCAGATTGGTCGTATTGGGATAATAGCGCTGAACGTGTTTATGTAACACTTGAGCAAAACTTATCAGCGACTTGGGTCGCTAAAGCGCGTTATGCCCACATAAAAAATGAACAAAATTCAGAGTTGTTTTATGTGTATGGCACACCAGATAAAGAAACTGGTTTAGGTTTAACGGGCTATGCGAGTCGTTATGATTACAAAGACACACAAGATTTGTATGATTTATATGCCAGCGGTAAGTTTGAGCTATTTTCGCTAGAGCACGACTTATCATTCGGCATCAGCCAAGCAAACATGGACTTTAATGACCAATCGCTTTATGACTACACTACAGGTAATGGTTTTCCAGGTATGCCTGATTTAGCAAGTTGGGATGGTGTTATTCCAGAAGCGACATTGGTTGATAGACCTAATGGCAGTGATGTACAAAACACACAAAGGTCGGCTTATATTTCAACCCGCATCAAATTAGCTGAACCACTGAGTATTTTAGCTGGAGTACGCTATACCGATTGGGAAACTAAAGGTATTGCTTATGATGTAGTACAAACCCGTGATGACTCAGAATTAATTCCTTATATTGGCACAGTGTACGATTTTACCGAGTCGTTATCTGCGTATGCTAGCTACACCGAAACGTTTGTGCCACAAAAAGAGTTAGACATTAACGCTGAACAACTGGCTCCTGTAATTGGCAAAAGTACTGAGGTTGGCCTAAAAGCACAGCTTTTAGGTGAGCAAGTATTTGTTACACTCGCCTACTTTGATGCCAAGCAAGATGGACTTGCTGTTGCACTTCCAAACTCTCTTCCTAGCGATACGCGTTATTATGCTGCAGATGGTATCAATAGCGATGGATTCGAAATTGAGCTAAGCGGTCGCTTAACTGATGATTTAAGTGCCAGTATCAGCTTTAGTAATTTAAGTATTGATGGTGACGAACTTGTTAAAGACTACACCCCAGAAAACCAATTAAAAATGGCTGCCACTTATCAGGTGCCATTTATTGATGGTTTAACCTTAGGTGCTAATTACCGCTGGCAAGACTCTATTAGCCGCGTGCAAGTAAAAGATCCAGCAGGCAACGCATTGGTTACTACAAAACAAGGTGCTTATGGCTTACTAGATTTAATGGCCACCTACGAAATCACTCAAAACGTCGGTGTTACCTTCAATGTTAATAACAGCACTGATGAAAAATACATAAACAGCCTCTATTGGGCTCAAGGTTACTACGGTGCACCGCGTAACTACTCACTGTCAGTTAACTGGCAGCTATAAACCTGAGTACTGGGCTCTCATGAACAGAGCTTAAGTCAATTTATAGCAAGCAATAAAAAAGCGCTAACCTAATTGGTTAGCGCTTTTTTTAAGCTCGGGTCAAATCAAGCTTTTAAAACTAATTGGCTTAAAGGTCGCCTTCGTCACCTAATACGTCTTCGCCATCTTCTGGCTCAACTGTTGCTTTTAGCAATAGCATTTCACGCAGTTTACCTTCAATTTCATCTGCAATTTCAGGGTTTTCTTTAAGGAACTTAATCGAATTAGACTTACCTTGGCCAACTTTGTTGCCATTGTAGCTATACCAAGCACCTGCTTTTTCAACAAGTTTGTGCTTAACACCTAAATCAATCAGCTCACCCTGCTTAGAAATACCTTCACCATACATAATGATAAATTCAGCTTGTTTAAACGGCGGTGCAACTTTGTTTTTAACAATTTTAACGCGCGTTTCATTACCAACAACCTCGTCGCCTTCTTTTACCGAACCAATACGACGAATATCAATACGTACAGAGGCGTAAAATTTCAGGGCGTTACCACCGGTTGTTGTTTCAGGGTTACCAAACATTACACCAATTTTCATACGGATTTGGTTAATGAAAATACATAGCGTGTTTGAGCGCTTAATGTTACCAGTCAGCTTACGTAATGCTTGTGACATTAAACGTGCTTGTAAGCCCATGTGTGAATCACCCATGTCGCCTTCAATTTCAGCTTTTGGCGTTAATGCTGCAACCGAATCGACAATAACCACATCAACCGCGCTTGAACGCACTAACATGTCACAAATTTCCAGTGCTTGCTCACCCGTATCTGGTTGAGATACCAGTAACTCATCAATGTTAACGCCTAGTTTTTGTGCATAAATTGGATCAAGAGCATGCTCAGCATCAACAAAGGCACACGTTTTACCTTCTTTTTGAGCTTCAGCGATAACTTGCAATGTTAGCGTTGTTTTACCTGATGACTCTGGGCCATATACTTCAACAATACGCCCCATTGGTAAGCCGCCTATGCCTAAAGCAATATCAATACCTAGCGAGCCTGTTGATACAGCGTCAATGTTTAACGCCTTGTTATCACCCAATTTCATAATTGAGCCTTTACCAAATTGACGTTCAATTTGTGATAAAGCTGCGTCCAATGCTTTTTGTTTGTTATCGTTCATTTTACTCTCCAAATCCAGCTAATGCAGACAAGTATACTGTATGAAATCACAGTATCAAGCTAATTTTATTATTTTATCTTCTCTATTATACTTTTCAATGAAAATACAATAACTTGCAGCCTAACTTGCGCCCTATCTCCATCAAATACTTGCTCAAACGTCCAGTGTTTACCGTTAATTTGTAGCCCAAACCACACAAGCCCTACCGGTTTGCCCTCAGTGGCACCACCGGGACCTGCAATTCCTGAAATAGCAATGCCAATATCAGCATTAGCCGCCTTACATGCACCTGCTGCCATCTCAATGACTGTTTGTTCGCTCACCGCGCCAAATTCCTCGAGGGTATCACGCTTCACATTGAGCAATTCATGCTTTGCGTTATTGCTATAAGTGACAAATGCGCGGTCAATATATGCAGAGCTTCCGGGGGTATCGGTAAGCGAATAACTCACTCCACCACCAGTACATGATTCAGCGGTAGTGATCCATAAGCGTTTATCCGTTAAAATAGCGCCTAATTGCGCAGCAAGTGTCTTAATCTCTTGATGTAATTCCATATTCAGCCTTTGGGTAAATACATGTCGTTTGATCTTTATGCACCGCACACTATAAAACAACAAACCCCTATGATGCAGCAGTATCTAAAAATAAAATCAGAGCATCGCGATATTTTATTGTTTTATCGGATGGGGGATTTTTACGAACTCTTTTTTGACGACGCAAAACGCGCCGCGCAATTGCTTGATATTTCACAAACACATCGCGGCAAAGCCGGTGGCGATCCTATTCCTATGGCGGGCGTGCCTTATCATGCAGTAGAAAACTATTTAGCCCGCTTGGTACAAATGGGCGAGTCGGTGGCTATTTGTGAGCAAGTGGGCGACCCAGCCACCAGCAAAGGTCCTGTTGAGCGCAAGGTAGTACGTATTGTCACCCCGGGTACCATTTCTGACGAAGCCTTACTGCAAGAACGCCAAGACAACCTTTTAACCAGTGTCTGGCAAAATAAAAAAGGCCAATACGGTATTGCGTATCTTGATATCAACTCAGGACGCTTTAATGTTGTTGAAGTAAACACTGATGAAGCATTTAGCTCAACGCTACAACGCTTAGCGCCTGCTGAATTACTGTATAGCGAACACTTTGAAAATATCCACTTAATTGAACACATTAAAGGGGCAAGACGTCGCCCTGATTGGGAGTTTGACCTTGATACCGCGCAACACTTACTGTGCGAGCAGTTTGGGACCAAAGATTTAGTGGGATTTGGCGTCGACAAAGCACATAGCGCCTTGGTGGCAGCAGGCTGTTTAATGCAGTACGTAAAAGATACCCAACGTATTGCATTACCGCACATCCGCGCAATCACTCTTGAGCATAACGAACACGCGGTTATTTTGGATGCGCCAACCCGTAAAAACCTTGAGTTAACGGTTAATTTATCCGGCGGCTTTGAAAACACCTTAGCCCAAGTGCTTGATAAAACAGCAACGGCGATGGGCTCGCGATTACTTAAACGTCGCATTCATACTCCTATTCGTAATAAAGATGAACTCAACTCACGACTTAATGCTATTACTGCCATTTTAGATGCACAATTATGTGGTGAACTGCATGACGCGCTCAAAGAGATTGGTGATATAGAACGTGTAATTGCTCGCTTGGCATTACATACCGCTCGCCCACGCGATTTAACACGGCTTCGCAGTGCGCTTCAAGCATTAGCACCGCTGCATAGCTTATTAAACGATGCAACTGATACACGTATTTCACATATAATTACGCATTCTAAAGAGCTTCCTGAGCTACAAGCATTACTTGAACGTGCTGTCATTGATAATCCGCCAGTGTTAATTCGTGATGGCGGTGTTATTGCGCCAGGGTATAACAGCGAACTCGATGAGTGGCGTAATTTAAGCCAAGGTGCCACCGATGTGCTTGAACAGCTAGAGCTGCGCGAACGTGAACGCACCGGTATTAGTACACTTAAAATTGGTTATAACCGAGTGCATGGCTTTTTTATTGAAGTGAGCCGCGCCAACTCGCACTTAGTGCCTGCAGATTACATTCGTCGTCAAACATTAAAAAATAACGAACGCTATATAATCCCAGAACTAAAAGAACACGAAGACAAAGTCCTCGGCAGTCAATCAAAAGCGCTGGCTCTTGAAAAACAATTGTACGAACAGTTATTTGAATTTATAGCTCCGCATATTGAGCAGCTACAAATAATGGCTTCGGTGATTGCCGATTTAGATGTACTAAATAACTTGGCAGAGCGTGCTCAAACACTTAATTATGCCAAGCCTGAGCTTTGCGATAACGATAATATCAGCATTAAACAAGGCCGCCACCCTGTGGTAGAGCAGGTAATGAAAGACCCGTTTATTGCCAACCCTGTGGAGCTCAATAACCAGCGTAAAATGTTGATTATTACCGGCCCTAACATGGGCGGTAAATCAACCTACATGCGCCAAACTGCGCTTATTGTGCTTATGGCACATATTGGCTGTTTCGTTCCTGCCGATAGCGCTAAAATTGGTAATATAGATAGAATATTTACCCGTATTGGCGCCAGTGACGACTTAGCATCTGGGCGTTCAACCTTCATGGTTGAAATGACCGAAACCGCGGCTATTTTAAATAATGCCACCGCGCAATCATTGGTGCTTATGGATGAAATAGGCCGAGGAACCAGTACTTACGATGGTTTATCACTGGCGTACGCGACGGCTGATCACCTCGCTTCAATAATAGCGGCTAAAACCCTGTTTGCAACCCATTACTTTGAACTTACAGAACTTGCAGAGCAAACGCCTGGGCTGGTTAATGTGCACCTAGATGCCATCGAACACAACGATACCATTGCCTTTATGCATACGGTATTAGATGGCGCAGCGAGTAAGAGCTTTGGTTTGCAAGTAGCGGCACTGGCCGGGGTGCCTAAAGCAGTTATTGCCCAAGCTAAACAAAAGCTAAGCTTGCTTGAAAACCATCAAAGTGTCACCACAGTCACTACAGAGCAACAGGTTTTACCGTTTGATAGTGAACCGCAAATAATTCAGCCTAGTGAGCTTGAGCAACAAATGAGCGCAATAGACCCTGATAACCTATCACCGCGTCAGGCGCATGAACTGCTTTATAAATTAAAAGCACTGCTTTAAACGCAAACAGCCCGGCTTAAAAAGCCGGGCTGTATTCATTTCTCTGTGTGTTTAGATTAGATTAAGCAAATTGTTCAAATAAGCTTTCGGTACTTAAGCCTTCTTGTTGCAAAATATCTTTTAAGCGGCGCAGCGCTTCAACCTGTATTTGGCGAACTCGCTCACGGGTTAAGCCTATTTCACGGCCAACATCTTCAAGGGTTGAGGGTTCATAGCCTAGTAAACCAAACCGACGTGCAAGTACTTCGCGTTGCTTAGGGTTTAATTCACCTAACCAGTCAATAATATGCGTATTCATATCGTTGTTTTGTACTTCACCTTCAGGGCCTACATTTTTTTCATCAGCTATCACATCTAATAATGCACTGTCATTCTCGCTACCAATGGGCATATCTACAGAGGCTATTTTTTCATTTAGGCGTAGCATTTTGGTGACGTCTTCAACCGGTCTATCTAAGCTTTCTGCAATTTCTTCTGCGGTAGGCTCATGATCAAGCTTTTGCGTTAGCTCACGTGCTGTACGTAAATAAACGTTAAGCTCCTTAACTACATGAATAGGCAAACGAATCGTACGCGTTTGATTCATTATCGCCCGCTCAATGGTTTGACGTATCCACCATGTAGCATAAGTAGAAAATCGAAAACCACGTTCAGGATCAAACTTTTCAACCGCTCTAATGAGTCCTAAGTTACCTTCTTCAATTAAATCGAGTAGAGCAAGCCCACGATTGTTATACCTGCGCGCAATTTTCACAACCAAGCGTAAGTTACTTTCAATCATGCGTTTACGGGAAGCTTCACAGCCTTTAAGCGATTTTCGTGCAAAAAAAACTTCTTCTTCGGCACTTAATAGAGGGGAAAAGCCAATTTCGCCTAGGTATAACTGAGTGGCGTCGAAGTTTTTAGTGACTTCTTCTTTAACAAATACGTCTTCATCTTCCACGTCATCAAGTAGTTGCGTTGGCTCTTCAACTTTTGAATCGTCAAACTTATCATCAGTGGGGGTTTTCTCAGCTTTTGCTACATCAGCCATAAGACTTCTCCTGAGCAAGCTATCAATAACTTTATGATTAAGGTCTGTAGTCGTTTTATTAGCTTTTGCTGTATTAGCCATGAGCCTTCTCCAGAACTGTCAATCAACACCTTTAGTTCAGGGTAGGTATTTAGCAGGGTTAACAGCTTTTCCTCGATAACGAATTTCAAAGCGAAGTGCCGTTACTGAAGACTCTGAATTACCAATTTCTGCTATTTTTTGTCCCGCCTTCACTATTTGCTTTTCTTTAACAAGTAACTTTGAGTTATGTGCATAAGCACTTAGGTAATCATCATTATGTTTCAATATAATTAAATTACCGTAACCTCTTAGTGCACTACCCGCATAGACTACCGTTCCTTGAGCAGCGGCGAATACTGCCGTCCCCTTTTTATTAGCAATCTGTAGGCCTTTATAACCATTTTCCTTGTTAGAAAAGCGTTGGATTATTTTACCTTTAGCAGGCCAAAACCAACTCAACTTTCTGTTTGTAGAACCTTGAGACTTGCTAATTTTTTGGTTAGCTTGTTTTTGAACATACCTTCGTTTTTTCGGCTTATCAAGCTCTTTCTTTAATTTTTTGTTATTTTTTTGTAAACGAGATGACTTTTTAGCTGGGTGTTTTTGATTCGTTTTTGCTGTAACCCTTGGCTTGCTTGGCTCTAAAAGAGAAACAACCTGACCAGGAACAATAGTGTAAGGTGATGGAATTGAATTGTTTTTTGCAAGCTCTCTGAAATCTTTTCCGGCACTAAAAGCAATCGAGTAAAGTGTATCGCCTTTTTGTACTGTGTATTTTCCGCCGTTAATATTAATCCGTGAGGGATAGTCATTAATATTATTATTTAAACTGCTTACCGGAGCGGGAACATGGCGAGACGAGCATGCACAGAGCAAAACACTAATAAATAAAGCAACATAACAGCGTATTTGTTTATTCAATGCGTTTTGCCCTCTGCGTTAATAACATTAATATATAGTACTTAACGTAATAAAATGTACGCAACAACAATTAAAGCAACAACAGCCCAGCCAAGCACTTCAATATATTGACGTA
Organism: Pseudoalteromonas sp. SiA1; assembly: GCF_018732205.1. Lineage (NCBI taxonomy): Bacteria > Pseudomonadati > Pseudomonadota > Gammaproteobacteria > Alteromonadales > Pseudoalteromonadaceae > Pseudoalteromonas > Pseudoalteromonas sp. SiA1. Next base: position 2,543,539 of record NZ_CP076084.1, read on the forward strand.
ATTTTTGCTCCATTTTAACTCCGCCCCATTTCATTAAAGCAGATACTAAAAAGAAACGCGCCCCTCGTCCAACCGCCGATGCAACAATAAAGGGTAAAAACGCCATTTGTAATACCCCTGCACCAATAGTAAATACCTTATAAGGAATAGGCGAAAACCCGGCTAAAAATACCACCCATACGCCATAATCTTTAAACCATGTAAGTGCCGTATTAAATTTATCTTGCCATTGCATTTGTGCAATAAAAGGCTCTACAACAGGTTCAAATAACCAAAACCCTAGTAGATAACCTAGCACGCCGCCAAGCACAGAAGCTACGGTAGCAAAGCTTGCAAATCGCCATGCTTTACTCGGTTGTGCCAGCGACATAGGCGCTAACATTACATCGGGTGGCACCGGAAAAAAAACCGATTCGGCAAAGCTCATCCCTGCTAAATAACGTTCTGCATGGCGATGCTTAGCCCACACTAAGGCCATATCATATAACTTGGTAAACAACTTCAAAATGAATTCCTATTCAATATCGCCAGGGACCAAAGGTACAAATCTTACTGGCGCAATTACATGCTCTGTAAAGCTATCGCCTTGGCGAATAACCATGGTTAATTTTTGTTCTGCCTCACCAATGGGGGCAAGTAATACGCCTCCATCTGCAAGTTGTGCGAGTAGTTCTGGAGGGATAATCGTTGCCGCAGCCGTCACAATAATGCCATTAAATGGCGCTTGCGATTGCCATCCTTGCCAACCATCACCGTGTTTCATAGTGACATTATATAAATCGAGCTGATGTAATCGACGCTTTGCTTGCCATTGCAAAGCTTTTATACGCTCAACCGAATACACCTTATCAAAGGTTTTAGCCAGTACCGCGGTTTGATAGCCGGATCCGGTACCAATTTCTAACACTTTACTTTTCACGCCAGCTAAACGCATCAATTCGGTCATACGGGCAACAATGTAAGGCTGAGAAATAGTTTGTCCTTGCCCTATCGGTAGCGCCGTATTTTGATACGCTTTGTGCTTTAGTACATCATCAATAAAGATATGCCGAGGAATTTGCGCAATCGCCTTTAAAACCTCCTTATCTTCTACGCCCTCTCGTTGTAATAGGTCTGAAAGCGCTTGTGCACTGCGGGTATAATTAGCCAGCACGGTTGATCTCCAACTCGGCTAACCACTCTCCCACAGCTTTGATACTGTCTTTAGCGGTCATATCAACGCTCAATGGGGTGACTGATGCATAGCCATTATTTACAGCATAAAAATCAGTGCCTTCACCGGCATCGCTTTCTGTACCCAAAGAACCATACCAAAAAATATCGCGTCCCCAAGGATCGCTTTGCTTAGTCATGGTTTCTGCTTTGTGTCGCGCGCCTAAGCGAGTTACCTGAACCCCTTTTAGCTCACTTAAAGGAATATCTGGCACATTAATATTGATGATCTGATCTTTAGGCAGTGGATGCGAAGCAAGCCCTTTAATAATATTGACCGTAACGGCTGCTGCCGTTTCAAAGTGTTCACCATGGTGAGAGCACAAAGACACCGCAATTGCTGGTAAACCCAGATGACGACCTTCAGTCGCCGCAGCAACCGTACCAGAGTAAAGTGTATCGTCACCTAAATTGCCGCCGTGGTTAATACCGGCTACCACTAAATCGGGCTTTTCATCCATTAATTGATTCACACCTAAATGCACACAATCCGTTGGCGTGCCATTAACCGACATAAAGCCATTGTCGAGTGTCGTTGCACGCAAAGGATTCATTAACGTCAGTGAATTACTTGCGCCACTGCAATTTCTATCTGGCGCAACCAGCGTTACCTCAGCAATTTGTGTTAATGCTTGGTATAAAACAGCAATACCTTTGGCATTAACACCATCATCATTACTTAATAGAATCTTCATCTACGTTATCCTTTTCTTTTCGCTCGCGAGGACTGGCGTCAGTATAATCAACCAGTTCGCGCAGTAAAGCCGTTGCAAAGCAGCCTTTGGGTAAACCAAAGCTGAGTTTTAATGTGCGTTCATCAAGTGTTTCTACACTTAGATCTTGGGGGATTAAACGCAGCATCCTGCGCTCGTTTTTAAGCCCTAACTCACCTAAGCCATCACACCATGCTTGATACGGTGCCAACCATGTTTTTTCTTGTTCGGTAAGGCCTTTTTCGCTTTTTCCCACCATGGGCGCCGACATCATAATATCGCCAGAGGCAAGACGCGCAATATTTTCATCACTTATCGCATCTTCAAAAAACGCATTGCTACCGCTAAGCATAAATACTTCGCGGTGCATGGTTTTAGCAAGGCCATGTTCTGCCACGCGTAAACTAACAATTTGATTAAACACATGTGAACGTGCTGCAGAAATAATAATGCCTCGCAGCTTTTTATCGCGTATGCGCTCACCGGCAAACATTTTTTCGGCCATCACTAGGTTGTGTCCATCACGGCCAAAACGCTGCTCACCAAAATAGTTAGGCACACCAGCACGCACTGCGTTTATACGGCACAAAATATCAAGCGGCTCGGTTACATTGCGCAAGGTAATAGTAAATCTATTTCCTTTATGACAACCGGTGCGTAATTTTCGCTCATGGCGCTGCTGCGATACCACAAACACACTTTCACTGTTGAGCTCAGTAAAATCAATATGCTTTTTAATCGGTACTTTTACGCTAAACCACTGCGAGCATACTCCATGGCGGTCTTTCATACCGGCATAGCTTACATCACGTGGCGATACACCCGCTTTTTGTGCAATCAGCTTGGCAACATATTGGGTGTTTTCACCCTTTTTAACCACTTGCAAACACACGTGTTCACCACTACCGGTAAACTCTATACCAAGATCTTCATCAACCATAAAGTCTTCTGCGGTGGTTTTAAAGTCGGCTTTAGAAAGCGGCGCACCATATAAATAATTTAATTCGCTCATGCGCTTTGTTTACTCATAATGACCACGGCATGGCTTGAAATACCTTCTTTTCGCCCCTCAAACCCGAGCTTTTCAGTGGTTGTGGCTTTAACATTTATCTGTGAGAGCTCAGCATTTAAATCACTGGCAAGATTGGTTCGCATTGCTTGAATGTGCGGCAGCATTTTTGGTGCTTGTGCCACAATGGTGACATCCGCATTGCCCAATACATAGCCCTGTTGCTTGGCTAGACTCACTACATGGCGAAGTAAAATACGGCTATCGATATTTTCATATTCACTGGCTGTATCTGGAAAGTGCTTACCAATATCGCCCAGCGCTAATGAGCCTAAAATCGCGTCACACAACGCATGAATAGCTACATCACCATCTGAGTGCGCTAAAAAGCCTTGCGGGTAATCAATTTTTTCGCCGCAGATGGTTAAAGGCCCTTGGCCTCCAAACTTATGCACGTCAAAACCATGGCCTATTCGTATCATGTTGCACTCTCATTATTTTGTTTTTGCAGTAAAAAGCCTGCTAAGTCTAAATCTTCTGGGGTGGTAATTTTAATATTATCACTGCGCCCTGCCACCAGCTTTACCGGCTTATTTGCCCACTCCATTGCACTGGCTTCATCAGTAATGGTTACGCCGCTGTTAAGCGCATTTTGCAGTGCTGTTTTCAGCTCGTCATATTTAAACAGTTGCGGAGTAAGCGCTTGCCATAAATCGTCACGCGGCACAGTGTGCTGTGCATGTGTTTGGCCGCGTTTTATGGTGTCTTTTACTTTACTGGCTAAAATGCCGCCTTCATCTGATTGCACGCACTGTGTTATTAAATGCTCCATATCAGCAATATTCACTAATGGTCTTGCTGCGTCATGCACCAATACCCAGGTAGGCGGATTTGCTGCTAAAAAAAGTAAACTATTTAATACTGAATCTGCACGTTCTTTGCCGCCAGTGGCACGCACAATGCGAGGATCAGTTAGGGTGAGGTCGTCAAAGTAAGGGTCGTTGTCGCTCAGTGCCACCACAATAGAACTTAACTGCGATAAGCCAGACAACTTGGCAAGCGAATGCTCTAAAATAGTTTTTCCCGCTAAGGAAATATATTGCTTAGGTGTTGCATGTTGCATTCTGCTGCCAACACCTGCGGCAGGAACAATAGCTGCAATAGTAAATTTATTTGTCATGGTGTTGAGCCGGTAAAACACGAATAAAGGTTTCGTCCGGTTTAATCATTCCTAATTCGTTGCGGGCACGCTCTTCAATGCCTTCAAGGCCGAGCTTTAAATCTTCTATATCCGCTTTTAATACTTTATTACGCTTGATCAGCTTTTCGTTTGTTTGTTGATGCGATGCTACCGCATTTTTTAGACGGGTGTAGTCTTGCACACCATTATGGCCAAACCAAAGTCTATACTGAATAAAAAGTGCTAAGCACAACAAGCCAAATTGAAAAAATCGCATTAAACACTCCTTATTTTAATTTTGAATTGTAAGCTTTACGCCAATGGCCGCTTAACATTGCGCCAATTAATATTGGCAGCCAATAACATTTCCCGTAACGATAATACCCGTGGCGTACTGCGCTTTGAAAACTGCCACTGGTGGCCACAACACGCCGCAGCAAGCGTTGCTTTGTTGGGTTTGAGTAATTGCGCACTTTGCTGCTCAAGCCCTTGACCTAAAAAATCAAACCAGCCAAGCTCATTGCAATGAATCTGTGTTTTAGTTACTTGATCAATGCTGTCTATTCTAACCCGAATTTGGCCGTGATTTTGTAATAATACAGGAATAATCAGCCCAACTTTGGCATAGACTTGATAAAAAAGTTCATTCGCTGAAGAATTAACTTCTGGCGGAGTTGGTTTTTGCTTTTCAAGCCACCCACCATTTTGCGCATCGAACGTAAAAGGCGATGTTGCATTAGCCACCCGTGTTGCGGCACGTTCAATGTAATAAGGCAGGCTTTTTAATTGCCTGCGTAAACGATCACCATTAGGTTCAGCAACTAAGCGTTGCACCTCTCGCTGATAAAAGGCATTACATAATTGTGCATAAAGCACTTTTTGTGCATCAGTTTGCCACATTTCAACTTGCTGATTTGTGTCAAACTGCTTATTTTTACTGACCAATCGCTGTACTCAAAAACACCTTAATAGATGTTTTATAACACAGTAATGCACAGTTTTTAAGCACCGATTGTTAGGGCTTTTCGCCTAATTTCGCAATGCCTGATTCTAAAAATTGCACAACAGTATTACGTTTTTTTCCAATTAATAAACTGCCATCGGCTAAAAACATAAAGTTTTGCCAGTTGCGTTTAAACACATCAAAGCTCGTTTCAATAATATTATCGCGCGCCATACAAAAATAAACGGTGGTGTTAGCCTGCCAGTCTAGGTGGTTTAAAATAGCGTCAGGAAATTGGGGAGCTTCGCTTTCCCATGCGTCTTCCCAATTTACTTCTTGGCTAAAGTTTTGCTCTTGCGCGCACCAATCGGTTTTATCAAAAAAGTCAGGATGATCATGTTCACGACTCACCATGGTTGTCCATAGCACTGCAGCACGTTCGCTGGTCATCGGTTTAATATTAGCTGCATCAATATCTGAAACCGGAATATCTTTGTGGCGAAATACCCAGGCTTTTTTGTAATCATCAAGAGAAATATAATTCATAGTATTGGCGTATTCTTTGGCATAATAAAAAGCGAAGGCAAATTATACAAGATAACAGACTATGACTACAGCACTAAAACTGGGTTTATATCAACACTACAAAGGCCCACAATACAAAGTTATGCATGTGGCAACTCACAGCGAAACCAACGAGCAATTGGTTATTTACCAAGCCTTATACGGTGAATACGGCATATGGGCACGTCCACTAAGTATGTTTACTGAAACCGTAGAAAAAGACGGTAAAACGATTGCGCGTTTTGCCTACCTTGGTGAAGCCGATTAACTATGGCATTATAACGCATAATAATTACTGCTCAGACCAGATAAAGGATAACCCGTGCAATTTAATTCTACTGATAATTACATCGCAAGCTCAGCATTAAAACAGGCCGTAAACGCCGCTATTATGCTGCAAAAGCCGCTTTTAATTAAAGGCGAGCCGGGCACAGGTAAAACCATGTTGGCTGAAGAGCTGGCAAAAAGTTTAGATACAGAGCTTATTCAGTGGCATATAAAATCAACCACTAAAGCGCAGCAAGGTTTGTACGAGTACGATGCAGTATCGCGTTTACGCGACAGCCAGCTAGGTGATGAGCGCGTTCACAATATTAGTAACTACATAGTTAAAGGTAAGCTGTGGCAAGCCTTCATGTACGCTGAGCTAAACGGAAAACGCCCAGTACTCCTGATTGACGAAATAGACAAAGCCGATATTGAGTTTCCAAACGATTTACTACTCGAACTCGATAAAATGGAATTTCACGTTTACGAAACCGGTGAGCGCATTGTGGCCAAAGAGCGCCCTATTGTGATCATCACGTCAAACAATGAAAAAGAGCTGCCTGATGCGTTTTTACGCCGCTGCTTTTTCCATTATATTGATTTTCCAAATAGCGACGAAATGCAGCAAATTATTGATGTGCACTACCCGCATGTTAAACAAGATTTAGTTCGCCAAGCACTTGAAGTGTTTTTTAACTTACGCGAAGCCAACGGCCTTAAAAAGAAGCCATCCACCAGCGAGTTACTGGATTGGTTAAAACTATTAATGGCTGAAGATATAGACGCAAAAACCCTGCACGACAAAGCGCAAAAAGGCGGCTTAATGCCGATGTTTGGCGCACTACTTAAAAACGAGCAAGACATAAGCCTAATCGAAAAGCTCGCGTTTATGAGCCGTCGCTAATATGTTGGTACAGTTTTTTTTCACGCTACGCAAATACCGCTTACCCGTGAGTCTGCGCGAACTGCTCGATTTAATAAACGCTTTAAAACAAGGCGTTGTATTTGCTGATGTAGACGCCTTTTATCATTTAGCGCGCACTATTATGGTAAAAGACGAAACCCATTTTGACCGTTTCGATAAAGCTTTCAGCGATTACTTTAGCGGTATTGCCGACTTAGACCTGCTCGAGAGCTTAAAACAGCAGCACAACTTACCTGAAGATTGGTTGCGTAAAGAGTTTGAAAAGCACCTAAGCGATGAAGAAAAAGCTCAACTAAAAGCCATGGGCGGGCTAGACGAGCTGATGAAAACTCTTAAAGAGCGTTTAGAAGAACAGCAAAAACGCCACGCTGGCGGCAATAAGTGGGTAGGTACCGGCGGCACCTCGCCTTTTGGGGCACACGGCTATAACCCTGAGGGCATACGCATTGGTCAAGACGGCAACCGCAATCGCCAAGCGGTAAAAGTGTGGGATAAGCGCGAATACCGTAACCTCGATTCTGACCGCGAAATTGGCTCACGCACTATAAAGCTGGCCCTTAAAAAACTACGCAAATTTGCCCGCACTGGCGCAAGCGACACCCTTGATTTAAACGAAACCATACGCGCGACCGCCAAACAAGGTGGCATGCTGGATGTAAAAATGGCACCCGAGCGCCACAACGCCGTAAAAGTATTGATGCTGTTTGATATTGGCGGCTCAATGGATGACTACATTCATACCTGTGAAGAATTATTTAGCGCCGCCCACAGCGAGTTCAAACATTTAGAGTTTTACTACTTTCATAACTGTTTATACGAACATGTTTGGCAAGATAACCAACGCCGCCACTCAAACGTTATTGACACCATGACGCTGATCAACAAGTTTACCAGCGACTACAAAGTTATATTTGTCGGTGATGCCACTATGGGCCCGTATGAAATTGCCTATCCTGGCGGCTCAGTAGAACATTGGAATGAAGAACCCGGCAGCGCGTGGCTGGCACGAATCACTAATCACTTTGATAAAGTCGCGTGGCTCAACCCACAACCGGTTGAACACTGGCCGTATTATCAATCAATTGATTTTATAAAGCAGCTGATGAACAACCGCATGTACCCGCTGAGTTTAGATGGAATAAGTAGCGCGATAAAAGAGCTGAGTTAAATATTAATTTACGACAGCTCAGCAGCAGAGCTTCGGGCGTGAACCTATAACTTTGTTGGGTGGCGCCTTCGGCTTAACCAACCTACCTTTTGACGTAGGTCGGATAAGTGGCGAAGCCGCGCCATCCGACAAAATGATGGATGTACCAGAAACAATCCGATGCACCGCGTTAATTGTATGCAAGCCAAACTCCTCTCATACTTGTGGTTATTTAGAAATAGTAGTTTCTTTTATGGTCGTAATTTTTAAGTTATCTTTAACTCTTTAAACTCTTCATATATTTTAAAGACTTCACCTATTATTGAATTACGTTTAGCTCCTAGGAGCTTTGGCATCCTATGAAATAGTGATCCTCTTCGTTTGTAATCCAAGCCAGGGTAGTGCGATATAAACTCGTTTTTATTATTAACTAAGTAATCACACTTTATTTCTGAGCTACTCATTTTTGTAACTGTATTTATATAAAAATCAGCTCTCAACTCGTAATTAAGAATTGCGTCCCTTAACTCTTCTAAAATACAAATTAAACGTTTAGTTTTAGTGCCTAGTAATATTTCTAAGTATGTACTCATAGAAAAAATATTAGCTGACTCTGCACTTAGCTGATGGTATCGGATAGAAACTTCTTCTTCAAACAGCTTTAATTTATTCTCAAGCTCTTGGATTTCATGGATTACTCCGGGTCTTTTTAAATCATCTTTAACTTTACGATCCAACTTAGCAAATAGTAAATAAGCCTCATCGGCCATCTCAAGAACAAAATTAGGCAAAGATTGTACCTGTGTACTGAAAAACTCTCTAAACTCTTTAACACCTTGATTATGCCTAAATAATATAAATTCTCTTACAGCAACAAGAGCAGCTATAACTGTAGCCATTCCACCAGAAAAGCTTCCAAAGTTTGCTAAAATATTACTGGACTCTCCCTTTGCTGATAAAATTATAAATAAGCCGTATAAAAGAATTGCTATTGAAAGCCACAGAGCAAACCAAAAAAAGTAATGTATATAAAATCGACCTACTTTTACTTTTAGACGCTTGAACATTTAACATTTCCCTTAGATGCAATCTTAGTAACATAACATGATCTCGGTTCCACTTCATGAAGCTAAAGTGTCAAATATTGACTTCATACATCATAATTTTTGACTATCGACTTCACGAACTGAACCGCCATACAGATAATATATACGTCCTATGACTATGAAACCTTACTTTCTCGTTCATTTTTACTCAAAGCGCTTTACTCATAAACAAGCTATATGGATCTAGCTCATAATTCCCAAACGGTTCACACTCTTTAAAACAAAATTGGGCGTAGAGCTTTTGTGCGGGCAAAAATGCCTCTGCTGTTCCAGTTTCTAAACTTAGCTTTTTGTAACCTCGCAGTGTTGCCTGCTCAATAATATGCGTAAGTAGCTTAGCCGCTATGCCTTGGCGCAAATAGTTACTTGATGTACGCATTGATTTAATTTCGCCATGAGTTGTATTAAGCGCTTTTAATGCACCTACACCCGCTAAATTACAATCAATCCATAAGCTATAAAATGTTATGTTGGGGTGAGTGAGTTTACTCACATCAAGTGCATGTACGCTCTCAACAGGTGAGTGCTTTAGCATATCGTTATGATGCGTTTTTAATAGTTTTATGACGTGTGGGTTTGAAAGCTCGCCTGTTCTTATTTCCATTTACAACTCATTTTTCCGTGTATTAATATTTAATATAAAGCGCTAATAACTTTATATTTAACTCATCATCAGTAAAAGCGATAACACTACCGAGTGGTTTCGAGTGTTCTAAGTCCCCTATTCGCATTTCAAACTTTTGATTATCAAAACTATCAATAAAAATATGTACTTCTTTATCCTCACCATAAAATGATGCGAAGTTGTCTGTAATGACCATATTAAATATCATAGTTTCCACCTTGTAGATTAAACATAAAATAATGATTACCTAGGACAATTTAAAGTTACAAGGTTTATAACGAAGGATTGCTATAAATTTTAAAATATTGATAAAAAATATTCTTTCTCGAAACTCCTTTAAGTGAAGAAATAAGAGGAAATAAGAACTCCTTGCTATCTAGTATTTCTATTTTCCATTTAGTATCGCCAATAAAATGAAAAGTTAACGTGTTCGAGTTTTGAATATTATAATTTCGAAAAGATCCCGTTGAATACATGCTACCAATCGTAGCTGAATCAATAATATCAAGGCGCTCATTCAAAAGATGGATATGAAGCATATCCTCGTAAGGAGTGTCATCCGTCATAAAGACAAGGTATTTACAACCGGCTTTAATGCAAAGCTCCAAATAAGTACCATCAACAACTTTATCTGTTTGCGTATTATTTAAAAAGATAAAGCTCTGTTCTGGAGACTTAGGGATTGTCTTAAATACTTGGCTTTCAAGTATGATCATCTTTTTCACCTAGCTATTACTTTTGACAGGCAAATTCTCGCCCACCGTAGGCTATCGTGGTCCACACTAGTCGGTATTTATGCAGAGGTTGTTTGATTTGCACCTTTCACCTCGAACCTCGAAAATAAAATCACATCAACTTCCACACTACAAACGCCACAGCAAAACCAACCAAGTACACTAAACCTAACCACGTTAAGCTACGCAAAAGTAGACTGTGTTTAATCGCGGGCTCTGAGCGCACTAGGCTGAAGTTAAGCCATGCAAAAACAGGGGTGGTTACAAAAGCAAGTGTCATTGCAAAGGTAAGCATAGGGCCAAGGGCTGATTTAAAAAATAAAATAACCGCCATACCGGCCAATGCTTGCAGTATAAGCCACGTATTTAAGCTGTGTTTAGATTGCTTAAAACCAAGTAATTTGTGTGATTCGTTAAGTGTGCGGGCGTAACCGTCAAGTACGGTGAGTGTGGTGCCAAACATACACAAAAACGCGATAGCTGATACCAAAGGCCTTGCCCACTCGCCTATTGTTGATGCGTACATATCAATCAGCTGTTTAGCAAACGCCACGCCGCCTAGCTCTATATTTGTACTCTGCCCGTATTGCACTAACGCGCCTAAACTAAAAAATACCAGCGCAAGCCCTGCGGTTAACCAATAACCTAAATTAAAGTCGAATAAACCTTGGCTTTTAGTCACACTTTGCTGAGTTTGTTTTTCTTTAAGCCATAAAGAGCTCAGTGCCGATATTTCAATAGGCGCTGGCATCCAGCCCATTAAGGCAACCATAAAGCCTAACATGGCAAGTTCATACGGTGAGGGGCCAACGTAGTTTACAGGCGCTACTGGGCCGTTATTTATAGCAATAACTAATGCGGTTATGGTTGCTATAGTAAGTAGCCCCATAATAGCTTTTGCTACGTTATCGAGCGCTTTAAAGTGCCCTAGTAATAATATAATTAAACACACAGCCAATATTAACCAGCACAATAAGGTAACAGGGATACTAATAGGTAATGCGTAGTGTAATAAGCTCGCCGTAAGCAGCAATACGCCCGCAGTATTTACCACAGCGGCGATAATATTCAGGGCAATAAAACTGTAAAAATACCCAGGCCCTTGGTTTTTATACCCTTCTACTAAACTATTTTTGGTGGCGAGTGTGTATTCCATACCAAAACGAAAAAACGGGTACTTTAAAACGTTAACCACCACAATAAGCCAAAATAGCTGCCAGCCAAATAATGCGCCTGCTTGAGTAGAGGCCACCAAGTGTGAGCCACCAATGGCAGCGGTTGCCATTAAAATACCTGGGCCGAGCGCCCCTAACCGAGACTTCCATGTGTTTTGTGTGTACTGCATTAACTTCTCAAATTTGGTGTGTTATGTGCTTTTATTATTAATTTTTATCATTAATAAACTGTGTGAATGCATAACTTACCTAATTTACAGGCAATAAAAAAGAGCCCTTAGGCTCTTTTTAAAATAACACGCTGTTAGTTATTAATTTAAATCCATCTCTTGGATGATTTCATGTGCTATTTCTGGTGTGGTACTTACAGGCTTTTCATGTAAGTTCGCTTTTATTTGCCCTTTACGATGCTTTAGTGCGGCATCGAGTTTTTTAGCTGCGCTGGAAATAGCAGGATACATAACTTCGTTTTCCCCTTTTACCGATATACGCGCACCTTCATAATTTGTGCTAATTTCTGCTTGGAACTTATGATGCTCTTTTGAAAGAATAATATCTAGAGATATCAATGATGGAAAATGGCTCGCGACTTTTGAGAACTTTTCGTTAATGTGTTCTTTAATAGAATCAGTAACGTCAACATGGTGACCAGAAAGATTAATTTTCATAGGGTATCCTTTTATTTGTTACCTCATAGTTAGTATTGGGGGCTAAACGAATTAACACAAGAGAAAAAATGAAAATTACGCAATTATTTATTACCCCACCTGATTTAGATCATTCATTTAGCATTAAGTATGCAAAAAGCCGCTTTGAAGCGGCCTTTAGAGGTGTTGATAATTTAATCAACCAACAAATTAATCGGTGTATGAACAACAATAATCTGCAAAATCACTTACTTTTACATGAAAGCTCACATTAGCATCAACATTAAATGACTCGCCCGCATTAAATGTTTTCCACTCGCTTTCACCAGGTAGTAATACATCCCACTGCCCTGCTAACAACTCCATGCACTCTTTTTGGTTAGTATTAAACTCAAATTCACCGGGTTGCATAAAACCCAAGGTTTTTGCTTCACCGTTACCTAAAAGCACAGTACGGCTTGATACTTTGCCATCAAAGTACACATTGGCTTTTTTAACCACACTAACGTTATCGAACTTTGGCATGTTAACTCCTGTTGTTAATTTATAATTTTGTTACCCCCACAGTGCCTGATACATAAAAACCTTGCAAGTTAAGTGCTGTGAAAATTACTCATCTAAAATCCAAAAGGTTAAAAAAGAACGACTTTATAGAGAGATATGCTTCGAGCAACGGGCTACGAGTTTCGAACAGTACTTTTAGTGATTTATGGACAAAGAGAACTAAAAGACGCTGCGCTTTAGAGAAGTGATCAAACAACTATTTTTTATAATTTGGGTTTTGTATTACCTCATTTTCTTCTCATTCGCTTCTCTTTGTCCAAATTAATTTTTAATGATTTGTGCACAAAGAGGGCGATGAGACACTACGCTTTAGAGAAGTGATAAAAGTACAACTCATAAAAAAGCCCGCCCTGTTTACACAGCGCGGGCTTTTAAAACACTAAAGTAATTAATTAAAACAATGCGTTTGCTTTGTTAACTACATTTTCTACCGTAAAGCCGAAGAACTCAAATAGCTCGTTTGCCGGTGCCGACTCACCAAAGGTGGTCATACCAACTACTGCGCCATTTAGGCCTACATACTTGTACCAGTAATCAGCAATACCGGCTTCAATCGCTACGCGACGCGAAACGCTTGCTGGTAATACGCTTTCTTTGTACTCAGGCGATTGATCTTCAAACGCATCGGTACACGGCATAGATACAACACGTACCTTTTTACCCTGTGCACGTAGCTCTTTCGCAGAGTCTTGCGCTAGCTGTACTTCAGAACCCGTTGCAATCAAAATAAGCTCTGGGTTGCCGTCACAACTTAGGATATAACCACCCTTTTTAACATCGCTTAATTGCTGGGCATCACGAGCTTGTTGCTCTAAGCCTTGGCGAGTAAAGATTAAAGATGTAGGACCGTCTTTACGTTCAATAGCTTGTTGCCATGCAATTGCTGACTCAACTTGGTCACATGGGCGCCAGTTGTATAGGTTAGGCGTTAAACGCATGCTGGCAATTTGCTCAACTGGTTGGTGAGTTGGACCATCTTCACCTAAACCGATTGAATCGTGCGTGTATACAAAAATGCTTGGTTGCTTCATTAATGCAGCCATACGTACCGCGTTGCGTGCGTATTCCATAAACATTAAGAACGTTGCGCCGTAAGGAATAAAGCCTTTATGCAGTGCAATACCGTTCATAATGGCCGACATACCAAACTCACGTACACCGTAGTAAATGTAGTTACCACTTGCATCATCAGCAGTTAAGCCTTTAGAGCCATCCCAAATTGTTAAGTTTGAACCCGCTAAATCGGCAGAGCCACCCATAAATTCAGGTAGTAACGGGCCAAACGCATTTAATGCATTTTGCGACGCTTTACGTGATGCTGGGTTTGCTGGGTTTGCTTGCAGCTCTTCAATGTACGCTTGTGATTTTTCAGCCCAGTCAGCTGGTAATTCTGAATGTGTACGGCGTTTGTATTCTGCTGCTAGCTCTGGGTATGCTTTTTCGTATGCGGCAAATTTTTCGTCCCAGCTTGCTTCAAGCTGTTGGCCTTTTTCTTTGTTATCCCACTGTGCATAAATATCTTCAGGGATTTCAAATGCATCGCCCGTCCAACCTAAAAACTCGCGAGACGCTTTAATTTCGTCATCACCTAGCGGTGCACCGTGACAATCGTGGCTACCTGATTTATTAGGTGAGCCGTAACCAATAATAGTTTTACAACAAATTAGTGTTGGCTTATCAGTCACGCTTTTAGCTTCTGCAATTGCTGCACTTACTGCATCGCTATCATGGCCATCAACGTCACTAATTACATGCCAGCCGTATGCTTTAAAACGTGCTGGGGTATCATCACTAAACCAACCTTCAACTTCACCGTCGATTGAAATGCCGTTGTCATCCCAAAATGCCACTAACTTGCCTAGGCCTAATGTCCCGGCTAGTGAGCATGCTTCATGAGAAATGCCTTCCATTAAACAGCCATCACCCATAAACGCATACGTGTGGTGATCAACAATGTCGTGGCCTTCACGGTTAAACTGCGCTGCTAATGCTTTTTCAGCAATCGCCATACCTACCGCATTTGTGATCCCTTGACCTAATGGGCCCGTAGTGGTCTCAATTCCTGGCGCGTATCCATATTCTGGATGGCCTGGTGTTTTAGAATGCATTTGGCGGAAGTTTTTAATTTCGTCCAGTGGCAAGTCATAACCACTTAAATGCAGTAGAGAATAAATTAGCATTGAACCGTGACCATTTGAGAGTATAAATCGATCTCGGTCAGCCCACTCTGGATTTGTTGGGTTATGTTTTAGATAATCGCGCCATAATACTTCTGCGATATCAGCCATGCCCATAGGGGCTCCAGGGTGACCAGATTTGGCCTTTTGTACTGCGTCCATTGACAAGACGCGAATAGCATTTGCAAGTTCTTTGCGAGATGGCATGAATTCTCCTACCTTTATATGTATTTGCGCGGGTATTTATTTATCCCCATTCTTACTTATTGTGGGGGCTGTGTGCAATTAAAAACCCATAAAAATAGGGCATTATGAATATTTTTTAAGAACCATTTACTATTAGATATTTTATTTAGACGTCTAGGCGTAAAAAAACTATGCAAGTTCATTTGTTTTAGATAAAATACGCGCCTTAATTTTTTAGCGCTAATACCGACGTTTGTGAAGCGCAATATTTGTGAGCATAATTACAATGGCAAAACATTTATTTACTTCTGAATCTGTTTCTGAAGGTCATCCGGATAAAATCGCCGATCAAATTTCTGATGCGGTACTTGATGCTATCCTAGAGCAAGACTCTCATGCCCGTGTAGCGTGTGAAACTTACGTTAAAACCGGTATGGTTATGGTTGGTGGTGAAATCACGACTAGCGCATGGGTTGATATCGAAGAAATTACACGTAAAACAGTACGTGAAATTGGTTACACACATTCAGACATGGGCTTTGATGCCGATTCGTGTGCAATTTTAAACACGATTGGTAAACAGTCTCCTGACATTAACCAAGGTGTTGACCGTACAAGCCCTGAAGAGCAAGGCGCTGGCGACCAAGGCCTAATGTTTGGTTACGCATGTAACGAAACAGAAGTATTAATGCCTGCTCCAATTACTTATTCTCACCGTTTAGTACAACGCCAAGCACAAGTACGTAAGAGCGGCGAGCTTAACTGGTTGCGTCCAGATGCAAAATCACAGGTTACGTTTGCATACGAAAATGGCAAGCCTGTAGGCATTGATGCCGTTGTACTTTCTACTCAGCACAGCGAAGATGTATCGCAAAGTGATTTAGTAGAAGCGGTAATGGAAACTATCATTAAGCCAGTACTTCCTGCTGAGCTTATTACTAGTGCCACTAAATTCTTTATTAACCCAACTGGTCGTTTTGTAATTGGTGGACCAATGGGTGACTGTGGTTTAACTGGTCGTAAAATCATTGTAGATACTTACGGTGGCATGGCTCGTCACGGTGGTGGTGCTTTCTCTGGTAAAGATCCATCAAAAGTTGACCGCTCAGCGGCTTATGCTGCACGTTATGTTGCTAAAAACATTGTTGCTGCTGGCCTTGCTGACAAGTGTGAACTTCAGGTGTCTTATGCTATTGGTGTTGCAGAGCCAACATCTATCAGTGTTGAAACATTTGGCACAGGTAAATTAGAAGAAGCGCGTTTAATCGAACTTATTCGTGAACACTTTGACTTACGCCCTTACGGCCTAATTCAAATGCTTGATCTTGAGCGCCCTATTTATCTTCCAACAGCGGCTTACGGCCACTTTGGCCGTGATGAATTCCCATGGGAACGCACAGATAAAGCAGACGTACTTCGCGCAGCAGCTGGCCTGTAAGCCACCTAGCTAATATTAAAACGGCCCTTTTTAGGGCCGTTTTGCTATGTGTATTAAGTTAGTCATAAAACAGTCTCGAACTGTTTAACATTTTAGGTATATACTCTGCTTATACAATAAAGCGTGTTAGGGATAAAAAATGGCCGACAATTTTCGTGTTATATTTGTAGGACTTGCAGAAGGCGCAGACAGCCAAGCAGTGACCAATGCACTGACAGAAAAACTAAAAACCTCACCTGAAAAGGTGGCGGCATTTTTTAATGGCAAGCCGCTGTTTGCTCCTAGCAACAAAGAGAAAGCCCTTAAGCAAGCTAAGTTACTTTCAACGCTGGGGATCAAAAGCAAACTTCAGCAAACAGCCCCTACACAAGCTACTTCTCAAAAAGCGCACGACAGCCAGCGAGATCAGCGCTTATTTGATGCCCTAGATTACATTACTAGTAGCTTAATTCGTCTTGAAGAGAAACTTGAGGATCTTGAGCAACGTCTCCCCGAGGTTGAGTTATCACTGCCTGATGAAAATGACGAACCATGGCAAGATGACGATTTAATGCTAGATGAGCCACTCTCTACAACACCCAAAAAACGCAGTAACCTTGTTTTATATTCACTGATTGCCACAGTTGTAATATTACTTATTGTGCTTGCTGTGTACTTATTATTTCCTAATTTATTCTCTTTTTAATCATGGTTTAGTTATTTAATGAGCAATAATCGCGCACAAATAAGACTCGATATTCGTAAAGCACGGAATAATCTATCAAAAAACCAGCAAGAAATAGCGGCCCACTCGCTTAAATTGAATTTTATTCAATATATAAAAAGCCAAAAAACAGCTAAAAAAAAACATATCGCCATTTATTTAAGCAATGATGGCGAATTAGATACCTCATTGTTAATTAATGAATTATGGAGCATTGAACAGCATGTTTACTTACCTGTAATTCACCCTTTCAACGGGGCTAATTTACTATTTCAACGATATGAAAAAAACTCACCCATGAGAGCAAACCGCTATGGTATCTTGGAGCCTAAGCTGAACTGCTCTCAAATATGCCCATTGCCAGCGCTTGATTATCTACTTATGCCACTTGTTGCATTTGATAAATTTGGTAATCGCCTTGGAATGGGGGGTGGGTTTTACGATAGAACCTTGGCACGTTTACACGAAGAAAACTGGCAGCAACCACAACTTATTGGCCTAGCACACGAATGCCAACAAGTGGATAAGCTCCCAATTGAATCGTGGGATGTGCCTCTTAAAACTATTATTACACCCAATAAAACCTACTGTTGGTAACAATTAATCTTGTAAACTAACAGTCTATTTTTGACATAAATGAGCACATAGCAATGACACAAGATGAATTAAAAAAAGCAGCTGCATGGGCTGCACTGGAGTTTGTAAAAGAAAACACCATAGTGGGTGTTGGTACAGGCTCAACCGTTAATCATTTTATTGATGCTTTAGGCACAGTAAAAGACACCATCGTTGGTGCAGTATCTAGTTCAGAAGCGTCTACAGCACGTTTAAAAGAACTTGGTATAGAAGTATTTGAGCTAAATGATGTTGATGCTCTGGATGTATACGTTGATGGCGCAGATGAAATTAACGCTCTAAACGAAATGATTAAAGGCGGTGGTGCAGCGCTCACCCGTGAAAAAATAGTCGCGGCAGTGGCTAAACAGTTTGTGTGTATTGTTGATGACACCAAACTAGTCGATATCTTAGGGGATTTCCCGCTGCCAGTTGAAGTTATTCCGATGGCGCGCAGCTATGTTGCCCGCGAATTATTAAAACTTGGCGGTGATCCTGTGTATCGCCAAGGTGTTGTAACCGATAACGGCAACGTTATTTTAGATGTACATAATTTAAAAATTACCCATGCTAAACAGCTTGAAACACAAATAAATCAAATTGTTGGCGTAGTCACCAACGGCCTATTTGCAGAGCGCGGTGCTGATAAAGTGATTATCGGCACAAAAAATGGGCCACAAATTAAATAGGATATGGTTATGAGTAAGGTATCGTTAGCAAAAGACAAAATTAAAATTCTCTTGCTTGAAGGTGTTCATCAAAGCGCTGTAGAAACGCTAAAACGTAACGGTTATAGCAATATCGACTACGTTAAAACATCGCTACCTGAGGACGAGCTTATTGAGCGCATTAAAGATGTGCACTTTGTGGGGCTGCGTTCTCGTACTCATATTAATGAATCGGTATTAAATGCAGCTGAAAAACTGGTTGCTATCGGTTGTTTTTGTATTGGTACCAACCAAGTAGATTTAAACGCAGCACGTGAACGCGGTATTGCAGTATTTAATGCCCCGTTTTCAAATACTCGCTCTGTAGCTGAGCTTGTACTAGGTGAAATACTGCTTTTATTACGTGGTATTCCACAGCGAAATGCCGCTGCGCACCGTGGTGGCTGGTTAAAAACAGCCAATGGCTCGTTTGAAGCGCGCGGTAAAACCTTAGGTATTATTGGCTACGGTCACATTGGTACTCAGTTGGGCATTATGGCTGAAAATATTGGTATGAACGTGGAGTATTACGACATTGAAGACAAACTGTCTTTAGGTAATGCGACACAAGTACATAACTTAACGCAGCTATTGCAACGCGCTGATATTATTAGCTTGCACGTACCTGAAACACCGCAAACTAAAAACCTGATTGGCACGGCTGAATTGGCGGTAATGAAGCAAGGCTCTATTTTAATTAACGCTTCACGTGGTACTGTCGTTGATATTGACGCCCTAGCAGAAGCGCTAACAGAGAAAAAACTCAGCGGCGCAGCAATTGACGTATTCCCAGTTGAACCTAAATCTAACGATGAAGAATTTATCTCGCCACTGCGTGAATTCGACAACGTTATTTTAACGCCGCATATAGGTGGTTCTACTCAAGAAGCACAAGAGAACATTGGTATTGAAGTAGCGGGTAAACTCGCTAAGTACTCAGATAACGGCTCAACTATTACTGCGGTTAACTTCCCTGAAGTATCATTGCCAGAGCTTGCTAATCGCAGCCGCTTGTTACACGTGCATCACAACCGCCCTGGCGTGCTAACGCAAATTAACCAAGCGTTTGCTCAGCACGGTATTAATATTGCCGCGCAGTACTTACAAACGGATGAA
The DNA here is from genome assembly GCF_018732205.1 of Pseudoalteromonas sp. SiA1. Taxonomy (NCBI): domain Bacteria; kingdom Pseudomonadati; phylum Pseudomonadota; class Gammaproteobacteria; order Alteromonadales; family Pseudoalteromonadaceae; genus Pseudoalteromonas; species Pseudoalteromonas sp. SiA1. The sequence goes on from NZ_CP076084.1 coordinate 2,563,292, forward strand.
GCAATTGGCTACGTGGTTATTGATGTAGACACAGATCACTCAGAAGTCGCACTTAAAGAACTTAGTGCAGTTGAAGGCACAATTAGAGCGCGTATTCTTCACTAACTATCAGCTAAAATAATAAAAGCCGTACTTGAATAATCAAGTACGGCTTTTTTGTTTTAAATTGAATCCTGACGGCTTATAACTTACCGCTGTTATTTGCCTTTAACTTCTAAATTTATAAACTTAACCAGCTCTTCGGGTTGCCCTGCTAACATCATTAGTTGCTGATTCACTTCCATCATAGTTTTACCTTCAGGCAGTTTTGCTGACACACTAAACGAATTTAGTCCTTTAGCAAAATCAGTTAACGCCTTGGCTATTTCTTCGGTCACAGGTGCTTGTTGAAGCTGTTGATCAAGCATTGTTTGCATTTGCTCTAACGTCATACCTTGCTTTGCTAGCTCACTTTCTAATAAGCCTTTAAGATCACCTTGGTTATTAATAACTAAGCTAACATTACGTGGCTCTAGCTTACTCATTGCTTGCATAATCATTGTTTGCTGCTGTAACTCTTGCTCATAAGTAAGTGGCGTACTGCCTGCAGCTTGTTGAGCCTTACTGATTTCAAGTGAAGCGTCCATGAGCGCTTTAGAATTAGCAAGCCCCATGTCCATATCAATACTGGCAATATCATTAGCTTGCAGCTTAACAACAATATCACTGTTACCTGATTGCTCATCGTAATCTAATGAAGAGTGTAAATCATAACTGGCTGAGGCAAGTTGTGTATTTGTATCTGCAGGAAGTGTATCGACAAAGCTTTTATCAAATTGAAAGTTTTTTAACGTAAAAGCAGTATGTGGCGATATTTTATCGGTTTCGTAACCTGTCACTTCAACATGCTCAACCGTGGCAATTTTATCGCCCTCAGGGCTAGTCACTTCAATATTACTAATGGCAACACTGTTTGAAATAACACTCGCCGATAGCTCTGCGTAGTTAAAAGTAGCACCTGTTTGTTCGCTGACCAAGGCCAACTGTTTATCAACCTCAGCACGTACCTCTTGTGTTGCAACATAGTTTGCATAGCTCACGCCACCCACACCTGCAGCAATAATCGCGGCTGCAATCACTAATTTTTTCATGTCATTTCCTTATTAAACTCTTTATATAAGTGGCTTTAAGCAAGACTAACATTGAGAACATGCATCGTTAAGCACTTTTTGTTTGCTAGTTAATTAAACTCAGTAGCTCGTGCACTGTTTTAACTGGCGTTATTTTAGCACCCAGCCCTTCCATCGATTTATGGTAGTTACGAAATGGGATAAATATTTCAGTAAACCCATGTTGCGCCGCTTCTTTAACACGGGGTACACCACTGTCGATTGGACGCACATCACCGTTTAAACTTAGCTCCCCCATAATACAGGTGGTTCGAGGTACAACAAACTCGTTCAAACTACTTAAAAGTGCAGTAACAAGCGCTAAATCAATACAGGTTTCTGATTCATCAATTTTTAGACCACCCACAATATTAAAAAACGTATCGTGAAATATTTTAGTTTTAGTGTGTTTACGTAAAATACCAGTGAGCATTTTAATCCGGTTCATATTTAAACCAACACATACTCGCTGTGGAAATTCTGCTTCTGTTTCAGTGGTTAAACATTGAATTTCGAGTAGTAAATTACGATTACCTTTACGAATACAGGTAATCGTCGACCCCGGTGATTCAGTGGTTGAACCGGATAAGAAAATTTCGCTGGGGTTATCCACACTGAGCATACCGCGTTCACACATTTTAAAAATGCCCACAGTATCTATATCACCAAAGCGGTTTTTATTAGCACGCAGCGTACGCACTTGACCATCGTTGGTATCAATATGTAACAGTGCATCAACAATATGCACTAATGTTTGCGGGCCAGCTATTTCATTATTTTTATTTACGTGAGCAATAATGAACATAGTGACATCGTTTTGCTTACAATATTGGGTTAGCGCTTGAGCGGCACTTTTTACTTGCGAGGGTGAGCCAGGGCTACCATTAGCGGTGTCGGTGACCACGGCTTGAATAGAGTCGATAACGGCAAACTTAATTTTGTTTTTATCCAGCTCTTCAATAATGGTTTCAACACTGGTTTCAGAAAGTAAATAGAGCTCATCTTCGTTATAGTTAAGTTTTAAACGGTTTACTCGGTTTTTAAACTGCGACAAAGACTCCTCAGCAGTACAATAAAGCGATGGCATGCGCTGAGACATTCTTGCCACTAAATCCGATAGTAGCGTGGTTTTACCCGCCCCCGGATCGCCAGAAATAATATTAACCGAGCCGGTGGTTACACCGCCGCTTAGTACACGGTCAAGCTCGCCAATTTCAGTAAGCTGTTTTTCTGCCTCTGAGGTTGCTACCTCATTAATTTTTTTAGAGCCACCGCCAATACCACCGGCGTAGCCACCGACACTTGCACGAGCTGCTACTTTTTTGCTTTGCCCTGCAGAAGGTTTAAACTCTGCTAATGTGTTCCACGCACCGCAGCGACACTGACCTTGCCAGCGTTGATAGTTCATGCCACATTCTGTACAAACAAACTCTACTTTTGCCGCTTTAGCCATTTAAAACCTTACCTACTATTCTTTATTTTGAAATATTGACTGTTAAGCGCTTATTTTGCCATTGCTGGCTTTACCTTAGCAACAACGCCTTGTGGAATAGCGCATTTAGTATCACACTCACACTATACTGATGTAGTTTCATTTAACCTGCTTTAGGGCATGCTTCTTGCTTTAAAAAGCTAATAAAAACATGCCAATTAATTGGCTCATAACGAATAACAATAAACACAAAGTATAGTTACGCATAATATCGTGGTCGCATTTAACCACTTTTCGATATTAGATTTATTTAATTCTCTAATAAATGATTGCAACAGTATACCTACTTTTAAATTAGACGGTGATGATTTATAAATGGCTGAAGACGTATTGCTCAAGCATGAAGCGCTTGTAAATGAATTAAAACAGTATTTGGGAAATGCTAAGTTTGATCTCATTTTCAAGTCAAAAACCGCCGAGTTAAGCAAACCCGAGCAGTTTTTAATAAAAATGGAAATGTCGCGTTTATCTCAGCCGATAGACCGCTTTATTGATCTGCGTGGCTCAGTAACCGGCCAAGTAAAACCATATGAGCATAACGGTAAACAACACTTTATGGATGACACCGCCATTGAAGTATTCGAAGCATCAATAAAACAACATAAAGGCTACACCCTTGCCGTGTACGAAGCGGTGATGAATACCGAAAATAATTATCGTGTATTACAGCAAAAATCAACGACCACCCCAGCTAAAATAATTGAACCATTACCCGAACTAACCACCGATGTAATTAAGTTTGCGGCTTATGAAAGTCGTAGCGAAGAGCGAATGAATTACTCAATTAAAATTACTATTGAGTACGATGAGCAAACAAAAATTGAAGCAAGTACTTCTGATATTTCACTCAGTGGCTGTAAAATTAAGTTGGCATCCCGCTATAACTTAAAAAAAGGTCAGCTTATTGTTATGCACTTAGTTGGCCTTGAACAAGATTTTGAGCTTGGGTTGAAAAATGGGATTGAATACGAAGTGGTTGCGATAGAAAACACCTCGGATGAATTTAATCATATTCGCTTAAAACGCACATTTAAAGAAAACAACACCGCGTTTGACCATTTTTTAGAAAGCTTTATTCACGGCAATAAACGCCGCTACAAAGTGAACTTAGATAACACCCTCGATGCAGTTATTTCTAAAGGATACGAGCAATATTACATTCCAAGGGTCAATTCGCTATACGTTTTTATAAGTCAAAAAAACGGTGTTTATTATCCAAGCTTAAGTTTAACTACAGAAAACAGCCTGTTTATTCAGCGTTACTTTACCGATGAGCGCAAAGTATCTTGCCTATACAGTGTGTTAAACCATAAGCGTATTCGTAACTTGGCACTAAAACCTGTTGCTGTAAAAGAGGAATATTTATATACCTTTACCCATGTCTCTGCAGGAAAAATTTACTACTATTCAGCCACTCGTTCAGAGCTTGAGCAACATGCACAATTAAAAGCGTTATTTTTTGGTTTTGGTAGCCGAAGAGACAGTTGGCGCTGCTTTAAATTACAATTGATGCCAAGCCATACTGAAGATGCTTATATTCCTTTATCTTTACCTAACTCTTTGGGTAAGGATATTGAGAAACTTAATAAACCGCCTTCACCACGTGTTGAAGGCGCCATAAAAGACGTAAAATATTTAATGCTACTTACTCAAGTAGGTAATAAGCATGAACAACAGCATTATCAACAGTATGAATTTGATAAAGCCTTGGCCAATAAATTGAAATTGTTTGGCCACAGTAAGCATGCATCACCGCCGGAGCTAAATACCGTGCCGTTAGAGTACGTGAACCTTCGTTCTAATAAGCGTTACCTTTATAAAACCAGCGTCGTTATTAACACCCGTGACTCAGTACTGCATGGCCATACTCGGGACTTTTCAGTCTTTGGTTTACAGCTAGAGTGTAATCAAGAAGTAAACTTTAAAAAAGGCGATATCGTGTCGCTGTCATTCCCCGATTTACAAAAAATCACCAAAAGTTATTCATTAAGTCTTATTCAATATGAAGTAATGGCGGTGAGTAAATCGTTAACCACGATTAATTTAAAAGCACATGTAGAGAAAAAGTCGCCTCATACTGGGGTCGATTTTTTTACTCTTTTAATTAACAGCAATAAACAAAAATTAAAAATAGCAGAAGAGTCACCTAAAGTACCTGGGCTTTCTACAGCACTTAGAAATATGGTAACCAAAACACTTTGCCAGTTCCCAATATACTTACATAAATCAATGGCTCACTTTGAAATTGGCGCCATGGGATTTGGTTTATATCCAAGCCCTCTGCATGTTATTTTACAAAATTTTTCACTGCTAAATACTAAAACAGACTTATCAAATATTATTACTAAAGCGCACATTGCTGATGTGATCACCCCGAATATTAAAGAGCGCTCTCGCCAAGACTCGCCATTAGAATTTAGTTTGGTGATTAACTTCGATCCTAAAAAAGAAAATATAGCCGATGCAATTACCAGTCAGTGTATTTTAGGCACCGACTGCAGCGAGTTTAAACAGCAAGTAAGTAAAGGGCTGAAGTCTGAGCTGGTTTTTATAATGCGTTTATATATTTCACGTACTGGTCGACTCGATACTGACTACTTAGCAAATGAGCTAAAATACGTTAGCCAATACGCAATTCACAAGGCTAAAGACTTAGAGGATGCCTTGTGGTCAGTATCGGGAGTTGGCGATATTATTGATGTAAGTGACGAAGCCCTTGTACATTTATCGCTCAACCAACAACAGGTTGAGCAAATGTCTAGGCGAAAACTAATTTGGTTAAACCGTTTACGTTAACCCTGTGATGGATTTAGCGGAACCGCCAACATATACAGCAATTGTAATAACGAGCCTTGGCAAATAGCCGCTTGGGCTTGTTCAACTACTTTAGGTTTGCCATGCACAGCAACGCCTAATCCTGCTTGAGCCATCATTTTTAAATCATTTGCGCCATCACCAATGGCAACAGTTTGCGTTTTTTCAAGGCCTAGTTTTTGTTGGAGCGATTCTAAAATAACCGCTTTTTGCTCAGCATCAACAATGCCTCCTAACACCTTACCTGTTAGTTTATCGTCTTTAAATTCCAATACATTGGCATGCACTTCATCTAAATTAATCAGCTCTTGTACACGCTCTGCAAACGGCACAAACCCGCCTGATGCAATGGCTAAATACCATTGGTGGTGCTTTAAAATTTGGCACAACGCTTTAATACCCGGCATTAAAGGCAGTGCACTTTTTAGATCATCAATTAAGCTTTTTTCAATCCCTTTTAACTTGGCAACGCGTTGGTTTAAACTCTCACTAAAATCAAGCTTACCTGCCATTGCCTGCGCGGTCACACTGGCAACCTCGTCATATACATTGGCTAAACGCGCAATTTCATCAATGCACTCAATAGTAATGGCTGTTGAATCCATATCCATTACCAATAATCCTGGTTTTTTTAAATCAGGGGGATTGGTTACTTGCACTAACTGACACGCCAAGGTATTTGCAAAAGTTTGAAGTTCAAGTGGGTTTATTGCCTGCTCTGCATTTTCTATATAAAAACATAATGCCGGAGATAACCCTAAATCTGGCTGGTATTGGCACATTGCTGTCACATTTTGCTGATGAGTGGCAAAAAATTCAATCATGCTATTGATATGCGCCATACTAAAATCGCCTGCAAATGCGATACTAAAAAGCCCTCGTTCTCTGCTTGGAATTGTATTTAAAGGTGCAAATACGCCCTTTTGATAGCTGAACCATTTATTTAGGGTAAGTTGTGATAATGGTTGCTCAGCGCTGTGCTGTGCCATGTTCGCGTTCGACATGGGATCTCCGTTTATATTTCCTGACATTTAGCGCATTGATGATAAGGATATAAGATACAAAATTCGCCATCAGGGTGGATTTAAGGTTATAGTGTAGTTGTAACATCAAATCAAAATGCTGTCAGCAGCATATACGGTGACTATGAAAAATAACCATCTTAAAAATCCACTTACAGCCTCGCAAAAAAAGCGTTTAGTCCGTTTGCTATTGGCCGCTGGCTGCTTTGTATTATTAAGCTGGGTGGGTATAAATAGTAGCTTTCAAAGTCATCAACTGCTTTACGATAATGCCAATAGCGCAGCTAAATCTCTCACTCAGTTTATGGCACTGAATGCTAAAAATCCGCTGATAGAAAAAAACAAGCAGCAACTGACCACCTTATGCAACAATATCAGTAAAGATGAATTTGTACTCTCGGCCACTATTTATGACAAACAAGGTGTGGTACTTGCGAGCAGTGATAATTGGCAATCGCATCATGTATATGGCTTATTACCTGACTCATCACCGGGTATTAGTAAGTTAAAAACGCCTTTTGTTGAGCAAGTTATTTCAGACGACAACCGCCCGATTGGCTTTGTATCTATTACCTATTTAACCCGTGCTGCGGTATCGGCTAGCCATAATCATTTTCATGATTTAGGTCGCCAGGTGCTACTTATGTTAGTGATTGCCTGTATTTTTACTTGGCAATTAGGCCGAGGATTAAAGCGCTGGCAAGTAAATCGTTATATACAAAAAACGTCTGAGCATGAATCATAAAGCTGCTCAGCTAATTGAAATTTATCGCTATTTGGTTTTAAACCATAAAGCGCATCAAATACGTTAGGAATATGCAGTGGGGTATTTACCTCCCCTTGATAGCCACTTAGCGGCATTGAAGGTGAGTCTGTCTCAAGCACTAACTGCTGCGGCTCAAGCTTTGCTATAACCGCACGTGTTTTAGCTGCACGCTCGTAAGTTATAACCCCACCGACTCCAAGTTTAAAACCCTGCTTTATATAATAGTGCGCTTGTTGAATTGAGCCTGAAAAAGCATGGATCACACCGCCGTTTTTTGGCCTACAACGCTTAAACGACTGCGCAATTAAATCATGGCTTTGCCTGTGATGAACAATTAGCGGTAAATCAAGCTCATTAGCAAGCGCTATTTGCTGCTCAAACAAAAATGTTTGTTTTTCAAGATTGGAAATACTGCGATCGAGCCCGCACTCACCAATAGCCACCAGCTGTGTTTTATTTGCTTTAGCAAAATTAAATAATGACTCTAAATGTGATTGTTGGTGTTGCTCTAAAAAATAAGGATGCAGCCCTGCCGCTATGCTGACTTGTGGGTAGGTTGCTTTAAACTCTAGTAGGTTTTGAGATTGCGCCAAGCTAATACCTGGCACAATAAATTGGCTAACGCCCTTTGCTACACAGGCATTAATAAGTGATTCGCGGTTTGCATCAAACTCACTAAAATCAAGATGGCAATGCGAATCTATAAACTTCAAAAAACTAGCCCACTACGGATTTAAGCGCGTTATTTGCCAGCTATTATCGGCCTGACGCTGATACATAAAGCGATCATGTAGACGATGAGCTCCGCCTTGCCAAAACTCGATTTTTTGCGGCACAACACAATATCCGCCCCAAAAATCAGGGAGTGGTATTTCACCTTTGGCAAACTTGTTTTTCATATTGGCAAAGGTTTCCATTAACACTTTGCGCGACGACACCGGGCGGCTTTGTTGCGACGCCCAAGCGGCTAATTGACTTTCTTTTGGACGTGATAAAAAGTACTTAGCCACGGCAGACGTTGGAAGCGGCTGCGCCTCACCATATACAATTACTTGGCGCTCCATGTGGTGCCATGGAAAGTGCAAGGAAATTTTATTATTGCCTTTAAGCTCTTGTGCTTTTCGTGAACCGGTATTAGTAAAAAACACAAAACCGTTATCATCTAAATGCTTTAGCAGCACAATACGCTGTGAAGGCTGACCGGTGTCATCAACCGTAGCGACCACCATTGCTGTAGGGTCGGGCAAGTTACTAGCAACAGCGTGCTCAAGCCAGGTTTCAAACTGCTTAAACGGATCATCAAGCAAGTTGTCTTCACTGAGCGCATCTTGCAGGTATTCACGACGAATATCTTCGAGTTTCATATCAAATCCTTCTAAAGAGCTATGAGCTATCAGCTATCAGCTATCAGCTATCAGCTATCAGCTATCAGCTATCAGCTATCAGCTATCAGCTATCAGCTACAAAATTGGTGAACATACCGAACAGTGTCAATATAAATCTAACACCTAAACCTAAAATTATCTGTAAGTCTAGGAGTGCTAGCAAGGCGGTAAAACTATTTATGCATAGGAGCATACGGTTTGTATGTGACTTAGGCTAAATAGTTTTACCAACGCAGCTAAAGCGAACTACACGCAGCAGACGTTCACCTAAGTAGTTTAGTCTAAGATAAGGCGGACACTCGACTTATCCCTGTGAGCATATGTAGTTGTATGTGATTAGGGTCAACTATTTAGTGCCAAGCTTCGCATCTGCAAGTGTAGAAGTGCTGACAAGGCGAAGTGCTTTTTTATGCCAAGGAGCATACGTTTTTGTATGTGACTTAGGCTAAAAAAGCACGACAACGCAGTCAAAGCGAACTACACGCAGCAGATTACATTTGCTCCATGACTTCGATGCCTAACAAATCTAAACCCGTTTTTAACGTATCTGCCACTAAATTACACAACACTAAACGACTATCACGAACACTTGGCTCTACGCCCTCTTTAAGTACTGGGCAAGCTTCATAGAATGTCATGTATAAACTGGCTAGTTCGTATAAGTAACCACATAATACGTGCGGTGTGGCTTCATTGATCATCAGATCAAGGACTTCTTCTAACTGTAATAATTTAAGCGCGAGGGTTTTCTCTTGCGGCTCAATAATACTTACATCGGCTTTTAAGCTTGCAGCATCAACGCCAGATTTACGGAAAATGCTGCGAACACGCGTATAAGCATATTGTAAGTAAGGGGCTGTTGCGCCTTCAAAGCTTAGCATGCTGTCCCAGTTGAAGATGTAATCGCTGGTACGATGCTTAGAAAGGTCAGCATATTTAACCGCGCCAATACCCACTTTACGAGCAATTTCACTACGATCTTCGTCAGATAAATCTGATTCACGCTCAGCCAATTTAGCTGCTGCGCGAGTAATTGACTCTTCAAGTAAATCAGCTAATTTAACCGTACCGCCTGTACGGGTTTTAAATGGTTTGCCATCAGCGCCCATCATGGTGCCAAATGGGCAAAACTCGTAACTAGTTTCATCGCGTAACAAACCGGCTTTACGCGCAGTTAGCTCCACTTGATTAAAGTGAAGACTCTGGCGCGCATCAACAAAGATTAAAATACGCTCAGCGCCTAGCTTGTTTGAACGGTAATCACACGCCGCTAAATCAGTGGTTGCATATAAGAAGCCGCCACCTGATTTTTGCACGATAAACGCTGAAGGTTCACCGTCTTTATTTGCCAGCTCATCTAAAAATACCACTTGTGCGCCTTGCGACTCTACTGCAATATTTTTATCTTTTAATAAGCTTATAATATCGTTAAGTTCACTGTTGTATGCACTTTCAGCCATAATGTCGGCAGGTGTTAGTGTTACATTTAAACGCTTGTATACTTCTTCAGAATGCTTAACTGAAGTGGCAATAAATAGTTTCCACAGTTTTTCACAGTGTGCGTCGCCACCTTGCAGTTTAACTACGTAATTTCGCGCTTTATCGGCAAAGCCTTCTTCGTCATCAAAACGCTTTTTCGCATCGCGGTAAAAGGTTTCTAAATCAGCAAGCGCAACAGTATCTAAATCAACACCTTGGTTAATTTGATCTTCTAAATGCGCAATTAGCATACCAAACTGTGTGCCCCAATCACCCATGTGATTTTGACGAACAACGGTATCGCCTCTAAATTCAAGCGCACGTACTACGGCATCACCAATAATAGTTGAGCGTAAGTGACCTACGTGCATTTCTTTTGCAAGGTTAGGCGATGAGTAATCAACCACTACTTTTTGTGGTTTGGCGTGCTCATTTACGGCAAGTTTTGCGTGGTTATTAGCAGCTTGTACGCTTTGAGCTAAAAACTCCGGCTTTAAGTGAATATTAATAAAACCAGGGCCAGCAATTTCCGTTTTTTCGGCAATGTCGCTTACATCTAACTGATCAATAATTTTTTGCGCCAATTCACGCGGGTTACTTTTCATTTTTTTAGCTGCGCCCATCGCGCCATTAATTTGGTAATCACCAAACTGTGGGCGAGTGCTTTGGGTAACCGCTGGGTTAGTATCTTCTGGTAGGCCTGCGGCGGTCATAGCGGCAATGGCTTTTTCTACTAAAATAGTACGAATATTCATAATATTATTTACCTTTATAAGCCCGCCAAAGCAGGCTTTGTGTTAATTCTAGAGGCTAAGTGCTAGTTTTCACGCGTGTGATTAAATGTCACTTCAGGGTAACGCTCTGTCGACAAGTTAAGATTTACACGACTCGGCGCGATGTAAGTTAAATTATCGCCACCATCAAGTGCTAAGTTGCTTTCGCACTTACGTTTAAATTCTTCAAACTTTTTAACATCATCACAGCTAACCCAACGGGCTGTATTTACATTCACGCTTTCGTAAATTGCATCAACGTTATATTCAGCTTTTAAACGCGCTACCACCACGTCAAACTGCAATACACCTACCGCACCTACAATTAAGTCATTATTAATTAATGGTCTGAATACTTGTACTGCGCCCTCTTCTGAAAGCTGTACCAGTCCTTTTAATAGCTGTTTTTGTTTTAATGGATCGCGCAGACGAATACGGCGGAATAATTCAGGGGCGAAGTTTGGAATACCGCTGAACTTAATTTTTTCGCCTTGGGTAAAGGTATCACCAATTTGAATCGTACCGTGGTTATGTAAACCAATAATATCACCAGCGTAAGCATCAGCTGCACGCTCACGATCGCCCGCCATAAAGGTTACCGCATCAGAAATACTCACTTGTTTACCTATACGCACATGATTCATTTTCATGCCTTGGCTGTATTTACCCGACACAATACGCATAAAGGCAATACGGTCACGGTGTTTTGGATCCATGTTGGCCTGAATTTTAAATACAAACCCAGTGAAGTTTTCTTCTGTGGCTACAACTTGGCGGTCTTCTGTTTCACGAGGTAAAGGCGTTGGCGCCCATTCAGTCAGTCCATCTAGAACATGATCTACACCAAAGTTACCAAGTGCAGTACCAAAGTATACAGGCGATAACTCACCCGCTAAGAACAGATCTAAATCAAACTCGTGTGATGCACCAATAACCAGCTCTAACTCGTCACGTAACTGGGCTGCAAGTTCATCACCAATCGCTTGGTCAAGCTCTGGGTTATCAAGTCCTTTAATGCTACGCACTTCTTGAATAGTATGGCCTTGGCCTGTTTTGTATAAAATAGTTTCTTCGTTATGGATATGATAAACACCTTTAAATTCTTTACCACAGCCAATAGGCCACGTAATAGGTGCACAGGCAATATTTAGCTCTGTTTCTACTTCGTCGAGTAGTTCCATTGGGTCGCGAATATCACGGTCACATTTATTCATAAAGGTAACAATCGGCGTGGTGCGCAGACGTGTTACTTCCATTAACTTACGGGTACGTTCTTCTACACCTTTGGCGGCATCTATCACCATTAAACACGAATCTACCGCGGTTAATGTACGGTAAGTATCTTCAGAGAAGTCTTCGTGTCCTGGAGTATCAAGTAAATTAACTAACGCATTGTTATATGGAAATTGCATTACTGAGGTAGTCACAGAAATACCACGCTCTTTTTCCATTTCCATCCAATCAGACTTAGCATGCTGATTAGAGCCACGCCCTTTTACTGTTCCGGCTTTTTGAATTGCTTGTCCGAATAACAATACTTTTTCTGTGATAGTGGTTTTACCCGCATCCGGATGCGAGATGATCGCAAAGGTACGGCGTTTATTAATTTCGCTAAGGAGATTTTGGTCTGCCATTAAAAAGGTTCTTTTAGTTGATATACGGATGTATTTGTATTTTAGTATGCTGAGCTTTCAAGGCTAAAAACAAGCTAACCTAGAAAGCGCAACATACCCCAACAAGAACCCAAATTAGCTCTTGTGACGCTATCCGTTAAGTTAATCGTAATTGAAGACTATTTTCGCTGATCTTGGCTTTATAAACAATCAATGGTTGGTTATTAACGGATCTTTTTTAAGTTTGGTGTTTTCAGCGATTATTAACAATAACGCTATAAATTGCCCACTAACTTAACACCAAGCTTGAGTAATGGTTCTGTAAATCATATTATTGTTCGATTACATGGAGGATTTGATGTTGGGTAATGAAAACCAGTAAGCTAAGTATTCGATTATTATGGTATATAACTCCACTGGTTATACTGCCGTTGTTATTTTTAGGTGGGTTTACGCTCACTAATGTAACTAACTCTACGCAAAAACAAGCTGACTTGATCATGAGTCGCTTTGTAGAGCAACAACAGCAAAAAGTATTTAACTATATAGACTCTTTTCATGCAACGGCTAAGTTACTCTCTGCCTCACCGGTACTAAGTGACTTTTTAGCTAAAGATTTATTTGAAGACGCCAGCTATACCTATCGCCTTGGCGCGTTAATGGATGTATTTGCCAGTTACAGTGAAGCCTACCCTGATATTATTAGTATTAATTTAGTCTCAAAAACCGGTGAAAGTGATGCCTATTACTCCAGTAATTTAACTGTCGCGCCAAAGTCTTATCCGTTTTTTGACCAAGTCATACAAAGCAATTTAAGCCAGCAGCAGTTTATGGTGCAAAAAGAAGACGGCACCACCAACTTATATTTTGTGCAACGCATATACAGCGTTGACTACTATTTAAAACGCCCACAACAACTTGGTTTTATTGTCCTTAAGGTCGAACCTTCGATTTTAAACACCAGTATTTTAGAAGCCCCTTATAACAATACCTTAAATTTACTGCTCGCCAATGATGGTAAAATTTTATTTAGCTCTGATTACAAAATGCGTGGCCACTATGTTAGTGAGTATGAACTTAATAAAATTAATGACCTAGCTGATATTGGCAGCTTATCAACCATTGAGCTTTCGAGCGTTGATAAAATAGAACGATTGATTTTCGCAGCCCAAATGAGTGGCGGCTACTATTATGTGTCGACCATCCCTAAAGCGGTACTGTATCAATCAGGTAAAGCAATTAGTGTCATCACTGGGCTAATTGTAATTATTTCTGTGATCACCCTACCGATCTTAATTTTTATTGTGGTGCGCAATTTACTGCTTAACCCAATTGAATTACTAGGTGAAGCAAGTCATCGCGTTGGTGATGGCGATCTTTCAGTCACACTGCCTGCTTATACAACCGATGAGGTAGGCATACTGTTTAACGACTTTAATCACATGATTAACCAAATTAAGCATTATCAAGAGCAGCTAGAAGAATATAAGCATCACTTAGAAGACAAAGTAGAGAGCCGTACTAAGGCACTTGAATCAATGAATAGTAAGCTTGAAACAGCCATCGCTCAAGCAGAGCAAGCAAACCAGCTTAAGAGTCGTTTTTTAGCCAATATGAGCCATGAAATTCGCACTCCACTCACTGCCATTATGGGTTTTACCGAGCAACTACTGCATAGCGATAAGAAAACAAACGATAAACATCATTTAGGCACTATTCTTCGTAATTCAAAACATTTATTAGAGCTTATTAATAACATCCTCGATTTATCAAAAATTGAAGCCGAAAAACTCGCTGTTGAGCAAACGCCATTAAATGTTGTGCAGCTTATTCATGATGTTGAATCAATCATTAAACCTTTAGCACAAGAGAAGCAGCTTTCATTTACAATTAATTATTCGCTACCTTTGCCGCATACGATAAATAGTGACGTTACTCGTTTAAAACAAATACTGATTAATATTGCCAGTAATGCAGTTAAATTTACTGAGCAAGGCCAAGTAACAATTACGGCAAAGTTTCAAGCACCAAAAATTCTTACATTTATAGTTGAAGACACCGGTATAGGCATGTCGGCAAACCAAATAAGTCGATTATTTACGCCATTTGAACAAGCTGATGCCACAACCACACGCCGATTTGGTGGTACAGGATTAGGGCTATGTATTTCAAAAAACTTGGCTCAGCTGCTCGGTGGCGATGTCAGCGTAACCAGTGAAGTGGGTGTGGGTAGTTGCTTTACTATCGATATAGATTGCCATTTAGGTAATGGGCTTAGTAGTAACCTGCTTTTGACTGAACACTCTCAGCTATCACCCGAAAAAGACCCGCAACTTTCTTTTGCAACCAATAACTTTGATGCGCATATTTTAGTGGCAGAAGATAACCCCGATAATCAGTTGCTGATAAAATTACTCCTTCAAACATGGGGGTTAGAGCCTGATATAGCCAATAATGGCGCACAAGCAGTAGAAATGGCACTAGTGAACGACTACCAGCTTATAATCATGGATATGCAAATGCCGGTTATGGGCGGCTTAGAAGCAACTAAAATGCTCAGAGATGCCGCCTACGATGGCCCAATTATCGCCCTAACCGCAAATGTCATGAACCATGATATAGATACTTACCTTGAAGCAGGCTGTAACAAAGCGCTTGGTAAACCCATTGATAAAGACGCACTAGAAAATGTATTAGTCAGCTATTTACACCTTGAACGCGATAATCAAAATAAGTGGGATAGCTTATTAAAAAGTGAGAAATTTCAGCAAATAAATGCTAATTATTTGGCAAGTTTACCTGATTACTTAAAGCAGATAAAAACCCTTTATAACAACCAAGATTGCGAAACACTACGCGCACTTGCCCACAGTATTAAGGGCAGTGCCGGTTGTTTTAACTTTGATGATATTTACCATAGCGCATCAGCGCTTGAGCAAAGTTTAAAAGGCAATGATATGACTCAAAGAGAAAAACGCGTTGTAGAACTCATTACAGCAATAGAACAAGCCATCGCTAATAAGTAATCATTAAAAATTTAAACCCAGTGCCATGCCCATTAAAATCGCATCTTCAAAGCCATTTTTATTTGGCGCATCGCTGGGGTAATAATTTTTACGTACTGACATTTCAATAAAGCCCGCACGCTCATACAAAGCAATCGCCCGCGTATTAGACTCTCTCACTTCTAAAAATAAGTTTTCGGCACTGTGTTGCTCGCCGTACGCTATAAACTGCGTTAATAACTGCTTAGCAAATCCTTGTCCCTGAAAGCTCGGGGCGACACAAATATCCATTAAGGTAAAATCGGGCCCTGCTTTTTCACCAATGTAAAAGCCTATCATTTGCTCGTCTTTGAACGCAGCTAAATTGAAATAACGCCCCTGCAAACACGACTGCATGGTTTTTAACGTCCAAGGGTGTGTATGGCAGGCATTTTCAATAGCCATCAGCTCATTGATATTCTCATCGGTAACCGACTTAAAGTGTATCAAGGTGTTCACTCATTAAAGCCCATAACGCACGTTTTTGCGCACAGGTTAGATTAGAATCAGGCAGGCCTAATTGTTGCTCACTAAACTCAATGGTTGATGATTTAACAATCTTGTTTATTGTTACAGGCGCAAAGGCACGCTCAATATCATCTTTTAATGTATCACAGAGAATTAACGATGAAGTCGCTGACAACTCAGCTTGAGCTGGGCGAAAGTGTTGATTAAGTTCAAGCTTTTCTATACCAAAAACAGATGCGTAACGTGAATGCATAACAACTCGATGGATTAGTAAGATGAATAATATAGGAAGTAATCAAAACGATGTAAAGAAGAAATGGCAGGGGCGGAGAGATTCGAACTCCCAACCGTCGGTTTTGGAGACCGCTGTTCTACCAATTGGAACTACGCCCCTGCAATGACGATGAATTATAAAGACCTTTTGACAAAGGTAAAGTAAAAATTCAACTTTTCGGTTTGTTTGCTTTTTAAATAAACAAAACGGCGAATTAGCATGCTAATTCGCCGTTAGTTATTACGAAATTACAGTAACGGGAGGATTACTCCCACTCGATAGTGGCAGGTGGTTTACCTGAAATATCGTAAACAACACGTGAGATACCGTCGATTTCATTAATGATACGGTTTGAAACCACTCCTAAGAATTCATACGGTAAATGTGACCAACGGGCAGTCATAAAGTCGATGGTTTCTACACAACGAAGTGAAACAACCCAATCGTACTTACGTGCATCACCCATAACCCCTACCGACTTAACCGGTAAGAATACAGTAAACGCTTGGCTTACTTTATGGTAAAGCTCTGCTTTGTGAAGCTCTTCAATGAAGATAGCATCTGCGCGGCGAAGTAAATCACAGTACTCTTTTTTGATTTCGCCAAGTACACGCACACCTAAACCTGGCCCTGGGAATGGGTGACGGTAAAGCATATCGTACGGTAAACCTAGCTCTAAACCAATTTTACGTACTTCATCTTTAAATAACTCACGTAATGGCTCTACTAAGCCCATTTGCATGTCATCTGGTAAGCCGCCCACATTATGATGCGATTTAATCACGTGTGCTTTACCAGTCGCTGATGCCGCTGATTCGATTACGTCAGGGTAAATTGTACCTTGGCCTAACCATTTCGCGTTTTTAAGCTTTTTAGCTTGCTCATCAAATACATTAATAAACGTGTGGCCAATAGCTTTACGCTTATCTTCAGGATCTGATTTACCTGCTAAGTCATTTAAAAATTGATCTTCGGCATCTACTTTGACGATGTTTAAGCCAAACTTATTGCCAAACATATCCATAACTTGCTGGCCTTCGTTTAAACGAAGTAGCCCATTATCAACAAATACACAGGTTAGTCGCTCACCAATAGCACGGTGAATAAGCATAGCTACAACCGATGAATCTACACCGCCTGATAAGCCTAAAATAACTTCGTCGTCACCTACAGTTTCTTTGATACGCTCAATAGCATCATCAATGATTTTTGCTGGCGTCCATAATTTTTCACAGCCACAAATATCAATAGCAAAACGCTCTAATAAGCGTTGACCTTGATGTGTGTGTGTTACTTCTGGGTGAAATTGTACGCCGTAAAAGCGTTTTTCTTCGTTAGACATTGCCGCATGTGGGCAAGTAGATGTTTTAGCAGTGGTTTTAAACGTATCTGGAATTTCCATTACTTTATCGCCGTGGCTCATCCACACATCTAGTACGCCATTGCCGCCATCAGTAATATGATCTTCAATGGCATCAAATAATGCACAGTTACCCACTTTTTCAACTTTTGCGTAACCAAATTCTTTTTTATCTGAGCTATGTACACGGCCGCCAAGCTGCGTTGCCATAGTTTGCATACCGTAACAAATACCAAGTACTGGAACGCCTGCATTAAATACATACTCAGGAGCACGTGGGCTGTTTTCAAGCGTAGTTGATTCTGGGCCACCTGAAAGGATAATACCTTGTGGGTTAAACTCGCGAATTTGCTCTTCGGTTACATCCCAAGCCCAAAGCTCACAGTAAACACCAATTTCGCGTACGCGACGGGCGATTAACTGCGTGTATTGTGAACCAAAATCTAAAATGAGGATTCGTGAATCGTGAATGTCTTTGCTCATGAAGTATCTCGTAAAGTCAGGTGCTAAACGCCACCAGCTTAAGCTGTGTGACTATATTAGGGCTAACAAAGGTTAGCCCACTTATTTCAAGTTGTTAAGGCTGATTAGCCTAAACGGTAGTTCGGTGCTTCTTTAGTGATTTGCACATCATGAACATGCGACTCACCCATACCAGCAGAAGTTACACGTACAAACTGTGGTTTAGTGTTTAGCTCTTCGATTGTGGCACAACCGGTTAAGCCCATTGCACTGCGAAGACCACCAACTTGTTGGTGAATAATGGTTGCAATTGGCCCTTTATAAGCAACACGACCTTCAATACCTTCTGGTACTAACTTGTCAGCTTGGTTTGATTTTTGGAAGTAGCGATCCGATGAACCTTCTTTTTGATCCATCGCACCTAGGCTACCCATACCACGGTAAGATTTGTAGTAGCGACCTTGATAAAGTTCAACTTCACCTGGTGCTTCTTCAGTACCCGCGAGCATAGAGCCAACCATTACACACGATGCACCCGCAACCAATGCTTTTACAATATCACCAGAAAAACGAATACCGCCATCGGCAATCACTGGAATATCGCGACCTTTAAGGCCTTCAACCGCATCTGAAATGGCTGTTATTTGTGGTACACCACAACCAGTAACAATACGTGTAGTACAAATAGAACCTGGGCCGATACCTACTTTAACAGCATCAACACCGGCATCTGCAAGCGCAATGGCCCCTTCTGCTGTTGCTACATTACCTGCAACAATCTGTAAATCTGGGTAAGCTTGACGAGTCGCTGCAACACGGTCAATAACACCTTGAGAGTGACCATGAGAAGTATCGATTAGAAGTACATCAACACCGGCTTCAACTAATGCAGCAATACGCTCATCAGTGCCCGCGCCAACACCTACCGCAGCACCTACACGTAAACGACCTTGTTCGTCTTTACATGCATCTGGTTTGTCTTGTGCTTTTTGGTAATCTTTTACGGTGATCATGCCTTTAAGTTTAAACGCATCATCAACCACAAGAATCTTTTCAATGCGATGTTCGTGCATTAAGCTTAAGATATCTTCGCGAGCCGTTCCCTCTTTAACCGTTACTAGGTTTTCTTTTTTCGTCATCACTGTTGAAACCGGCTGTTCAAGCTTAGTTTCAAAGCGCATATCACGACTAGTTACAATACCTACTAGGTTATTTTCGCTATCGGTGACCGGAAAACCTGAGAATCCCTTTTCCTGAGACAATTCAACAGCATCTGCAATAGTCAGATCGGCCGTTACTGTAACAGGGTATGAAACAATACCTGCTTCATAGGTTTTAACTTTACGAACATTTTTCGCTTGTTCTGCAATGGTCATGTTTTTATGAATAAAACCAAGACCACCTTCCTGCGCGAGGGCAATAGCTAAACGAGCTTCTGTAACAGTATCCATAGATGCTGAAATGAGCGGCAAGTTAAGTTTGATACCACGCGTTAAGCGAGTTGAAATATTTGCCGTATGTGGCAAAACAGTAGAATGACCAGGTACTAAAAGTACGTCATCAAAGGTAAGAGCTTCTTTAGCGATTCTAAGCATTTTGGCAACTTCTCACATGTGGATCTAAGATAAGGAATTGCGGCCAAATTTTAACAGCGTTGTAGGCACTAGTAAATAATATTTTGTATTTATTTATGATAAGCTAGATTTATAAATGTTTTTTGGTAGTTTTTATGTTTTCTAAGCCCTCGCAAACGGTTTATACCGTATCTCGCCTTAATCGTGAAATACGTGCCTTACTTGAACAAGGTTTTGCGTCTTTAGTACTCACTGGTGAAATTTCTAACTTTATTGCGCCTGCTTCTGGGCATTGGTATTTTTCGTTAAAAGACGATAAAGCGCAAATTAAAGCCGCCATGTGGCGAGGCAATAATCGCAACCAAAGTTACCGACCAATTAACGGCGCACAAGTAACCGTTAAAGCACGTGTATCTTTGTACGAACCCCGTGGTGACTACCAGCTTATTGTTGAACATATGGAGCCTGCAGGCGAAGGGCAACTTAAGCAAGAGTTTGACGCGCTAAAAATGCGTTTGGCTGCAGAGGGCTTATTTAGCTCCGCTTATAAAAAACCCCTACCCCAAAACATTAATCGCATAGGGGTGATCACCTCACCTACAGGCGCCGCAATCAAAGATATTTTAACTGTTTTAAAGCGTCGTGCGCCGCAATTAGAAGTGGTTATTTACCCTGCGATGGTGCAAGGCAAAGAAGCGCATGGCCATTTAATCAAGCAAATAGAGCTGGCAAATTTACGTAATGAGGTCGATGTTATCATACTCGGGCGCGGTGGTGGTTCATTAGAGGATTTATGGTGCTTTAACCATGAACACCTTGCTCGCGCTATTTATCAAAGCGCACTACCCATTGTGAGCGCTGTTGGCCATGAAATAGATACCACAATTAGCGATTATGTTGCTGATGTACGCGCAGCAACTCCTTCTGCAGCCGCAGAGCTCGTAAGCCCCAATACACAAGAGCTACATAATAGGGTTAATCAGTTAATTAATCGTTTAGCGAATGCATTTAAACACGACATTGCCGATAAACGCGCACTAGCCATACAATTGCAGCATCGCCTTAATTTATGCCACCCGCGCAATCAGCTAAACCAAAAATCACAACGCTTAGATGAGTTGAGTATTGCACTGCAACAGGCAATGCGTCAGCGTTTATATCAACAAGAACGCGTGTTAGCTAATTTAACACCCAGACTAATGCGCCAATCACCAGATAAAAAGCTAGCAAATGCAAACCATCAGTTAGCACAGCTCCATGCAAGGCTAAATCAAGCGATGCAGCAGCAACTACAACACGCAAATAATACGCTTGCCTTACAAGCAAGTCGGCTTGATTCGGTCAGCCCCCTTAATGTATTAGCGCGTGGTTATAGCATAACGAAAACAGCGCAAAATAAAGTGGTTAAATCAGTGGAAGATGTAAAAGTGGGTGATGTGTTGATCACTGAGTTAGTAGATGGCCAGGTTATTTCAAAGGTAGAAGCTTAGCCATATTGCTAAGCGCTAGCCTTGCGTACTTACGGTAAACTCAATACGGGCATCGTTAGATTGAGATGCACTGAGTGTAAATTGCTGCCACCAAGGTTCAAGGTGAAGCTTATCGTTTAGCTCGCGCCATAATTTAGCTCCATAATTAACGGCATGTTGATTTATGGTAAGCTCAAACTTACAAATTGTTTGCTTACACTTTAGCGCTGTAAGCTCAGCGCTATCTGCAAACTCATTAATAATTAAAAAGTCAGTTAACGCGACTTCAAGCTCGTAACTCCATTCGAGATTATCAGCCTCTTGCTCAAACTGTATTGCGAGCTCATCATCAAGCTCTACACTTTCTAATTGATTTAACTTTAGCTGTTGTTGAGACTGCTTAAGCTGGATTGATTTTTTTTCAAGCCGCTGATTAAGCTCAACCACATGTTGTGCTAGCTGAGTTTGTTGATCAGCCACTTGGGCTTTATTGACCTGCACTAGGCCTTGCAAAGTAGTTGGCTGATTATTGACTTGAGTGTTAGCCGAAGAGATTACAGCTTGTTTGGGCGCTGAGGAAACACGAGTGGAATCTTTAAAAAACAAAAAGTAACCACTTGCTAACGCCACGCCTGAAGAAAAACAGAGCAGCATAGCCACAAAGTTACTTTTATATATCATTTCTAGGTACTCAAAAATTAAAGCATTGCACTGGTGTGCGATTCGTTTTCTGGCTCGGGATATTCTAAAAAGTTTTGGTTCATACTTTCTGCCGGGCACTCACAATCAGGGCGACCAATAATTTTTGCAGGTACGCCAACAGCAGTTGTGTGAGGCGGCACAGGGCTTAATACCACTGAACCTGCGCCAATACGTGCGCCCTCGCCCACTTCAATATTACCCAACACTTTAGCGCCCGCGCCAATAAGTACGCCCGCTCTGATTTTAGGGTGGCGATCGCCTTGCTCGTTACCCGTACCACCTAATGTAACCGATTGTAATATAGATACATTATCTTCAATTACGGCGGTTTCACCTATAACAATACCGGTGGCATGGTCAAACATGATGCCTTGGCCTACTTTACAAGCAGGGTGAATATCAACCCCAAACACCTCTGAGGTACGACTTTGAATAAAGCGCGCAAGCTCTTTACGGTTTTGTTGCCATAAGCAGTTAGCTAAGCGGTGTGCTTGTATCGCGTGAAACCCTTTTAAATTTAAAATCACAGTAAGGTAGGTTTCGGCCGCAGGGTCACGATCTTTTACTGCTTTAATATCATGAGCAACATGTGTCAGCATGCGGTCACACTTTACAAAAGCTTGGTCAAACAGCTCACGGATTGTAAAAGCAGAAACCACAGCATCAGCTAGCTTGTTAGCAACAATAAAACTCAATGCCGACCCTAAGCACTCATGATTTAAAATACACGAATACACATGGCTCGCTAAAAGGGGTTCACGAGTTACTACTTCATTTGCTTCACTACGAAGCTGTTGCCAAATTTCATGACGCATAATACTGCCTTAAGTTATTACAAAGAGCCTACCGCCAATTCTAACGGATTTAGCCGCCTAGGTGTTAATCCCTTCGTTATTTGTTCTGGTTATTATATATAACTAGTTAAATTTCATTTTTAGACTACTTTTTCAAAGCCATACTATATGACAGCTAGGCAGGTTTAACCATTTGTGCAAAAATAAAATAAGTTAATAAAAATCAGTAAATAACAACATATGACAGCACGTGTGTCATGTGCCAAAATAGCCACTGGCGTACTGCTGACGGCGTAAAAAATAATAATAAACGCTAAATTAGCATCATCAACTCAACAAGGATAACGATGATGAAAAACGACATATTAAATACAAAAAAATTAGGCTATAAATTTTACTTTCAAGATGGCGATAACCAAATAGCCTGTTTTGGAAGCTACTTTACAGGTAAAGAAGAAGTCTATATTAACGATGACTTAGTTAGCAGCAGGCGCAGTGTTAATATAAAAAGCTCACACACATTTGATTTTGAAAATTCGCAGTACCAAGTGAAATTTGACATGCTCAATATACTCACAGGACGACTTGAGTGCACTCTATACAAAGATCAAGAAGTGCTTGCCAAGCAAGTTCAAAGTAGTCTTCCTAGCGATCCTAAAAAAGCGGCTTTTTTTATTCTAGGCTGCGCGTTAGGTGGTGCAGTATTTGGCTATACCACTGCAACAGCCGTAGAGCTAATTGTAGGGAAACTTTAACATGCAATTAAACCCTACAACGGTAAAGTCGCTCAGGCACACATTCGATTGGACACAACAACAGCTTGCCGATGCCTGCGATGTAAGCTTGCGAACCATTCAACGAGTAGAAAAAGAAGGTGCAGCCTCAAAAGAAACCACCATGGCCTTATGTGCGGTATTTGAAGTACGCCAAGGTGAGCTTATTAAGCTTGATGAAAACAACCAAAATGATGCCAATAACAGTCCATCTAAAAGTTTTATTGCTGGTTTAGTCATTAGCTCTGTTATTAGTTTTGCTCTTGGTGCAGCCTCAGTACTTTTAGTAAGTAACTAGTATTTACAACCTAAAATATAAAAATGCCCCAATGCTTACTGCACAGGGGCATTTTTTAATACTTAAAAACTTTAATTATTGAAATACTTTATCCACCTTTACTACTTCAATATTTTTTGCAGGAATTGCCAGTTTATAATCAGCAATTACCTTATCTTCAGCCACTAACTCGGCAGGCTTATCGGTGTTATACACCATAGGCGAGGTTTGCATAGTTGCTAAACGTTTTTGCATATCTTCACCATCACCGGTAACAAACACATAGTGAATATTCTCAGTTTGTAGGTTATCTTTAATCACTCGATTTACATCGTCAACAGTCAATGTTTTCAGTTTGCTTGTGACGTAGTTTACAAAACTATCGGTGTTATAAAACTCGCTATCTAGCGCATAACCTAACTGGCGATTTTGACTAGCAACCATTTGTGGCACAAAGTTAATTAAAAAGTTACGTGTGGCTTCAAAATCGGCCTCAGTCATACCATTTTTAATCAACTTATCCAGCTCAAATAATGCGGTACGGGTTGCAAAGTGCGCATCGTTGTTTGAGCGCAGTGGACGCAGCCACACCTGGAATATTTGCTCAGAGCGCCCTAAGTTTGCATCTGGCTTAGTTTGAAACATACCACGAGGGAAGTATTCAATGTAGGCGTAATCACCGTAATTCATGCCACGCGTTTGACGAATACGTTCGTACAAGTAACTGTTAGAACTGCGATGCTCACCAAAGTACGAGCGCACTAACCACAATGCGGTCCAGTCTTCGCTGCTACGAATGGTATCAATAGGGAACCCGAACGACACAGCCGTTGATTGCGCTGACTTTTCAACAATCGTTGCATGATGACCTTTAAGTACTGGCGCATCAGGGATTGTTAAGCGACTTTGCTCACCTTTAGGGAGCGTCGCTAAATCAGTTAACATTTGTGCTTTGAGTTTTTCAGGCACGGCACCAATTAAACCCACAGTAAGTTTAGCTTGTGTAAGTTCAGCATTATAAAACGCTTTAACATCATCAAGGGTCAGCGCTTCTAAGTCAGATAAGTCACCGTAGTTATAGCTTTCATAAGGGTGGCCTTTATAAAGCACACTGTAGAGGACTTCTTTACCCAACTCTTCATCATTAGAGGCTCTTAAACCCGATTTAATGCCATCGATCATTTCTTTTTTCAGACGCTTAAAGTCATCTTCTCTAAAGCCTGGGTTTAGCAGCTGCTCACTCACTAAGGCATACCACTGAGCTGCATTATCTTTATGAATACGCCCTTGGAACGACAGCATTTCTTTATCTATTTGATAACCAAAGCTACCCGCCAGCGGGTACATTGCCTTTTTAATATCTTTGTAACTCATTGAGGTTGAGCCACCTTGCGCCAGCATTGCGGCAGTGAGCGCTGCAACCCCTTTTTTACCCTGCGGATCAGCAGCGGCACCGGTATTAAATAATAAATTAATATCGATTAACGGCGAGCTATTAGTTTTATCCAGCACCTTAAAGATAGGTTTACTCGGTGCTTGCTGATATTTTGCTACCAAGGCATTTAAGTCGCTTTCTTGTTCAAAACCTGGGGCTTTATCAAGTGCCGACATAGTAATTGTGGTGCGAGCATTATCAACAAAGTACTTATTGGCAACGGCTCTAATATCTTCGCTAGTGATATTGTCTGCCGATTTATACAGTTGGTTAATTACCTCAGGATCGCGCTCAAAATGCATATAGCTGGCAAGTGTAGAGGCAATTGCTTGCGACGAATCTAAACCATTTATAAAGCTGTATTTAAGGTTAGACTTTAAATCGCTAAGTTTTTGGCTATCAACCAACTCGGTACGCGCTTTGGCATACGTACGGTTTATAGCATCACGCACTGTGGCTAAATCATCGGCATTTTCAACTTTTACAAATACATGCAGTAACCCTGGATCTTTAGTTTCTGGGTTATAAGTAAACATTTGACTCGCGATTTGCTTTTCAACTACCAGTTCTTGGTAAATATCTGAATTGCTCGAAAAATAAAGCTGCGACAGTAAATCTAATGCGGCTCTGTCTTTTTTCTGAGGCTCCCATGCAGCCCCTTTATACGACACAAGTAACCAATGGCCAGGTAATCCCTCGTTTTGCTCATGCACATATTTTGGCGCTTGCTGAGTTGGCTCTTTTGGAATATCAGCAACATAGTCGCCTTTTTGCCAATTACCCCAGTGTTTTTTAACCATCGCCATGGTCTCTTTTGGATCAACATCACCAACAATCACAAGCGATACATATTCAGGCTTATAAAACTTATCAAAAAATTCTTTACCGTAGGCCATTTGATCTGGCATGGCTTCAATATCTTCAAAAAAGCCCATAGTAGTGTGTTTATAGGTATGTTTATCGAACGCTTCTTGGCGTACCGCACTTAATAATTTACGAATTGGACTGGCGTTATTTTTTAAGTACTCGCCTTTAACGGTAAGCGCTTCGGTTCTAAATTGTTCTTCGGTGTAGCTTAAGTTTTGAAAAATATCAGCTTCAATTTCAAGTACTTTATCAAGATGCTGTTTTGAAAAATTTAAGTGGTAGTTAGTGTAATCGTTAGTTGTGTAGGCGCGGTTATCAACTCCAGAATTTTTTAAAATATCTGAATACACATCTTGCGGAAACTTTTCAGACCCTTTAAACATCATGTGTTCAAAAAAGTGAGCAAAACCAGTTTTACCTGCTTCCACTTCATTACGCGAGCCAACAGATACAGGTATTTGTAGCGATACTACATCTGGGTAATCGGTTTTAACTACCATCACACGTAGGCCGTTATCTAGCTCTTCTATTAGGTAATCTTGTGAAAAAACACGCTCATCTGCTTTATTAACTTGTTCTTGTTGAGCTGCTGTTTGCGTGTTTTGACTTTGCTGCATAGCACAACCTGTTAAGGCCAGCGATACCGCTAGGCTAGTTGCCAATAATTTAAATTTCATTGTTATCCCTTTTTAAATTGAGCAATTTTTAAAACATTTACCAAACTAAGTATGCCGTAAAGTAATTAAATATAAGAGCCCTAAGCCTATTAATTATGTAAACAACTGTGTCAGTTATTAACTATGAAAATAATTCACGTTAGTTGAGAAACTTTCAACAAATAAATCTATCTAGACGTCTAAATGGCTGCTATATTAAATCCATCATCACAAATTAAGCTGGAATGGGGATTATGGCTTTATCACTTCAAGAAAAAATACAGGACACCAACCAAGGTGTTTACCTAATTGGCACAACACCGCCAAAAATTGGGACTGATAAAGCGCAATTAAAAGTCATTGCCGAAAAGTTATTAGGCCGTTTACACGAAATTGAATATGACGGTGTGATTATTTATGACATTCAAGATGAAAGCAGCCGTACAGAGCAAGCGCGTCCATTTGCATTTAAGCAAACAGTTGATCCGCGCGAGTACAGTCAACTCTTACGAGGCTTATCTGATCTTGATGTCATTACTTATAAAAGTGTAGCTCAGCGCGGTGTGAGTGAGTTTAAAACGTGGTTAGATGAAACCAAAAATGACTACGATTTAAAAAACGTGGTGTTAGTGGGCAGCCCATCATCAGCGGGTGATATAAAGCTGAGCTTACCGAATGCCTACAAAACTCTGGCAGAGCAGTCAGAAGACTTCTTTTTAGGTGGCGTAACCATTGCTGAGCGCCATGCCAATAAGCGCAACGAGCACCAACGCTTAATAGAAAAAACGGCACAAGGATGCCAGTTTTTTATCTCTCAAGCCGTTTACAATGCACAAGCAACCATAGATTTAATAACTAGTTATGCGCGCACATGCAAAGCACAAGGCCTGACACCTAATAGGATTATATTAACCTTTACGCCTTGTGGTGGTGAAAAAACCTTGGAGTTTATGCAATGGCTAGGTATCTCAGTACCAGAGGCAACTAAATGGCGCATGCTTGATTCGGAAAATACATTAAGTGAATCGGTGCGTATTTGTCGCGAAAACCTCGACTCAATTTTAAAAAGCTGTGCCCACTTAGGTGTGCCACTGGGTTTAAATATTGAAAGCTTAACCAACCGTAAAGAAGAAATAGACGCATCTATTAACTTATACCGTTTATTAAAAGCAACAATGGAACTCAACCTTGCGGAGAAACTAATAGCTTAATTACGGGGTTCGAGGTTCGAGGTTCGAGGTTCGGGGTTCGGGGTTCGGGGTTCGGGGTTCGGGGTTCGGGGTTCGGGGTTCGGGGTTCGGGGTTCGGGGTTCGGGGTTCGGGGTTCGGGGTTCGGGGTTCGGGGTTCGGGGTTCGGGGTTCGGGGTTCGGGGTTCGGGCAACAATGATAAGCGAAATAAAATAAGCTAGTTCAAGTAGTTATCTTCGTTTATTTTAATAAGTACTAACTTGATCTGTCAGGACTTTATCAAATCTGAATGTCGCATTTTTGCCATGAGCGGATAAAAAGTGAATTTGAAAGCCTGTTTGGTGGCGCCTTCGGCTTAACCAACCTACATTTTGACGTAGGTCGGATAAGTGGCGGAGCCACGCCATCCGACAAAAATAATGAATTTACCAGAAACAATCTAATTTACCACGTTAGCGATATATAACTGCTTTATACTGTAAGTTAAACCACTCTATACCGACTATCGGCTGAGTGCCATGGGCGGTCATTGGTAACGCCCGGCTCACCGAGCAAATTTTTGATGGCGACTTTTGTGCGTCTTTTGCACAAAAGGTGACAGCGGAAATTTGTCCGATGCAGCCGATTGTTAGAGCTGGTATTTGGCATAATAGTTCTTTAGAGTTTCAAACTGGTTTTGAGAAACCTCATCAAGCTCTACGCCTGATACCAGCTCATTGAATTTTTTTAAATCAGGCGCGACTTCAAAACTATGAGTGCCCATGGCCTCACGGGATGTCACTGAAAACCGCTCATTACCGGCGCGTTCGATATTACCAGACAGCTCTGAGACCATATCCCATGCATGAATATTGAGATAACTTGCCTTTGACTTCTCTAGATCTTGCCCATCCAGTCCGATTTTACTTTGTAGCTCGGCAAGCTGATCATAGACATCATGGCTTTTATTGAATGCACCATCTGAAAACCTTCCTGCTTTAGCTAAAGCAAATAGATTTGTTTTAATAAGAGGTTTAGCTACCTCCTTTAGGTTCTCAATTGTGGCATTTGCTTCGTCTACAGCTTCTCTTAATTTTGCTTCGAAGCCAGCCCCTTTAAACTCTGAAAATTTATCTAGATTGGCAAAAGCCAGAAAAACTCCGCTGGCCGCAACCGCTATTCCCATTTCAGCAGCCATCCCCTTAAGGCCAAATAAAAATACGGATACAATTAATACGATAAAGCCGACAATATTCAAAAATATGTTCATTATTCCTCTCGGAGCTTGTAGCTCTAACTTTTAAATAAGGGGCGCAGGCATGTGGGGCATAATGGCGAAGCCGCCCCGCATGTATGCGTCCCAGCCCGCGCAGCGGGCGTACTTAATTTTTTTGTTATGTGCCAGCACACTCTCTACTACCGCCATAACTTTACTGTGCCCAATAAATAAAACGTACCATAAATACAGCAAATAATTGAGCTGACTAACCAAAAGGTTATTGAATTTTGGTGTACCACAGGGTCTGAAGTTAGAAAGGGACCAGCTAAGCCTGCGATACCACGCAACAAATAGATGGCAGTAATTAAAGTTAAACAGGTTTTTAGTAGTGGCAACTTGATGATGATACCTGCACCAGAAAATGCATATAAGCCCCAGCCAGTAAGAAATGAAGCAATTGCTAAAGTTACAATTGTTGGGTACGGGTCGCCCTGAGCTGCGAGTTGAGCCATACGTTGACCAGCACCAAAAAAAAGATACCAATCAGAGCCGCCGAAAATACAACCAATATGAAGTAATGCAGCCAGGATACTTAAACTGCCAGCGATTATTAGTTGATTATTCTTGTGCATTCAAATTCCTTTTGGCACATAACAATTTAATAGTGCGCTCGTCGCGCATATTTCTACCGACTCCACGCTCATTTATCTACTTTATATAGTTTTAACAAATTACCTAAGGTATTACTATCACTAAGTTTTCTAAAACTTTAAAGAAAAGTTAAATAGAACAATATGCGCGCATCGCTCATTTTCATGAATATATGCGCAAAGAACAGTTTAACAAATCAATTAACGACGATATTTAGCCAATATCAATGACCGCTTCTCGCTCTTAGCTGCCTGTTAGGTGAAGCCCTAAGCTTTTATTTACGTCTTCTATTTGGCGCTCTTTGCCCTGTAATACGTTTTTTATCGCGATCTTTACGCGCTTTGTTAGTGTTTTTGCGGTTATCTTTAGGCGGCTTATTTAAGTCGGGCTCATAGCCTTCAAGCCATTGTGGTGTTAAGCGGGTATCAAGCAGTACTTCAATTTCTTCAAGCAGCCATTGCTCATCTAAGCTCACTAGCGACATAGCAAGGCCTTGCTCGCCAGCTCGTCCTGTACGGCCAATACGGTGTACATAATCTTCAGCTATGTATGGTAATTCAAAGTTAATTACATATTTAAGTGCCGGTATTTCTAAACCGCGCGCTGCTACATCGGTGGCCACTAGAACACGTGTACTGCCTTCTTTGAAGTTATGAAGAGCGCGGTCGCGAGCACCTTGTGATTTATCACCATGAATAGATTCGGTTTTTAAACCATCTTTACACATTTCTTTGGCAAGCTTATCGGCCATTTGTTTTGTGCGGGTGAATATAAGCACTTGGCGCCAGTTTTTCATGCCAATCATGTGCGATACCAGCTCGCGCTTTCTGTCTTCATCAACTGCGTAAATAACTTGTTCAACCTCTACAGCAGCAGAGTTGCGCTTATCGACTTCAATAAGCTCAGGGTCTTTGAGCAATTTTTTACTTAGCTCAAAAACACTGTCATCAAAGGTCGCGGAAAACAGTAAGGTTTGACGATCGCCTGGGATATGACGCAGTATTCGTCTAATTTCGTCAATAAAACCCATATCCAGCATACGGTCTGCTTCATCAAATACCAAAGAGTCCACGCTTGAAAGCACCACACTGCCCTTCACTATATGATCAAGTAAGCGCCCTGGCGTTGCCACTATTACTTGTGCTGTTTTAAGTGCTTTGATTTGTGGACCAATACTTGCGCCACCATAAGCAAGTGCACCTTTTATATCTGTACCTTGTGCGTATTTTTCAAAGCTTGCAAATACTTGCTGAGCAAGCTCCCTAGTGGGCGTTAAAATAACCACACGGGCAATGCCTGGTTCGTCTTTTTTAGCGGTATTTAAAAGCTTATGTAATAGCGGCAAAACAAAAGCGGCTGTTTTACCGGTGCCAGTTTGAGCGCTGCCCATCACGTCTTTGCCCGCTAAAATTGGCGGTATCGTTTTGTGCTGAATGGCGGTAGGCGTAGTGTAATTATTTTGCTCTATTGCCGTTAATAGTAACGGGTCTAGGGCTAGTGATGAGAACGATGTGGCAGACATAAGCTTGGCTTTAAAATAACAAAGAACGCTATTATACCTGAGCTTTAGTAATAAAAAAGGCGCTAAATAGCGCCTAAGTAAAATGAAGTGTTTAAGCCGGTTTTAATGTGGCTTTACGCTCATTATAAAATGCAATTAAATCATCTACGGTGCTTTGACAGTATTCACGAATACCCGATACCACCATGTGTTTTTCACCAAAACCCACCTTTTCGCCGTTTTCTAATAAATTAAAGCGCAAGGTTATTTTGCCGCGTTTACCAGCGTATTCAAAGCTTGGCTCTGCAAACTCAAGGGTCGGTGATTTAATATCAATATTATTAAGATTAATGATCATTGATTCATAAATAATCATAGGCCGCGCAGGGTTTATCATTACCTCTTGCTTGCCCATTAAAGGAATAATCACATGCGGGAACGCAGCACCTGAGAACTCAACATAATTTTTTATTAAACTGTTTGTAAGTGTTGGGCATTTACTGGTTTTACCGTCGCGTTTAACCTTTAAAATTACTTTTTCGCCATGGTTTACATCAAACTCTTCTCCAGGTTGTTCTGGAAAATTTAGCTTGGTATTTTCATCAACCATACCGGCAAAGGTAAACTCCATTCGCTCACTAATGCCATAGCGGTCTAACACTAGAGAAAAAAGTAAGTCTCCTGGTGCGCAAAACTTTTTAGCGTCTTTATCATGAAGCGGGTTGTAGTCGTCGGCTACACATTTAGCAAAGCGACAACCTTGCTCACGAGAAATTGAAACATAATCAGCATGCTGCTGATAGTAAGGACTTAACATAGTGTGTTCACTGCTTAAACTGCTTATAACCTAGCTATACTACCAGAAAAAAAATCTTGAGAGGTCGAATCTGTTTAATAAAGGCGAAAAATGATAATTTGCAACTCGCTAATTAACTAAGTAAATTAGGCAAATACGAGTTTAAGGGATTAACTAATGAAGTATTTTTGTTTATTAATATGCGCGGTTTCATTATTAACTGGCTGTAATAACATTACTTACACAACCAATATCGACGACGAGGTTTTATCAGAACACGTTTCAAGCCACACTAAAAAACGTGGTCTAGAGCAATTTTACAGTGTTCAGGACGCTCTCGATAGAGGTGCAAGCCCTCTTGGTGGAATAAAAGGCGAAAGCTGCGATGTATCAGACGATACGCGAACATCCTCAATTAGCTATAACCGTTTGAAATCACAAGCTATAGAATCCCTTAAAAACGATGTGCTTTATTTAGGTGGCAATGCATTTACACTGGAGCAATGCCAATCAGTATCCCGCTACAATTGTGATTTAGCCGTTACCTGTACCGGACAAGCCTATAATTATTAATAGCTCAAAATTATCTAATTGAGACTATAACGCTATGTGATTCGTTTTCTCTCATTTCCTCTATCAAACAACAAGCAGTATTTGCCAATGACTTTTTACTTTTTAGCTGCCGCTATTTTATGTGTTTTCCCGCAGTGTAAACTCTCTGTATTTCGCCAACCATTATGGCAATACTTATTGCTGCTAAGTGTTATTAGCGCCTATTATCAAGAATATATAAATTTAAACGCGGTTGCTGTTATAGCTGTTTATGTGGGATTGTTTCACTTTACGCTATTGGCAACCTCAGCGTTAAAACGTAATGTTCTAACGTCTTTATTTATAACAGCCTCACTCGGGTTGGCCATACATTGGTTTGCGGGTTTTAATAACCTGCCTATTGTTGTTAATGAACAAATCACCAGTAACGCAATTGCATTTACCTTGTATGCTAATTTTGATAAAGCATTAGCGGGTTTAATGCTGGCCGCTTATGTTTTTGAAAAAAATAAAACGGCAAAGCCAGTAACTATCGGCTACCCTGCTTTAATCATAATTATCACTATTTTAGCGGCGCTCATAACTGCTTTAACGTTAAACCTTGTTGAATTTGCGCCAAAAGTACCTGAATTTTGGTTGTTATTTATAGCTATCAACCTACTTTTTACCTGCGTTGCAGAAGAGGCATTATTTAGGGGAGTGATACAAACTAAGCTTTCAAAACTAATAACCCCGAGCAGGTTTGCACTGCTCGCACCGGCTATCAGTACTTGTGTATTTTCACTGGCACACTTTTCAGCGGGTACTCATTATATGCTCGTGGCGGCCGTTGCAGGTTTTGGTTATGGCTATATTTACTATAAAACTAGCCGATTAGAATGGGCCATTTTATGTCATTGGCTCGTTAACGTGTTTCATTTTTTCTTATTTACTTACCCTATGCTGGCAACTCCATCTTAGAATTACAGGCACAAAAAAGCCGCTTAAATTAAGCGGCTTTTGAATCTGTATACGCGATTACGCACTTGGGTAATCACGGTATGCGCGCTCTATCTTTTTAGCCTGCTTTTTAGAAATACCTAAATGGGCAAGCGCGACACGTAAACGTGCACGCGATAGGTCAGACCCTAAAATCTCCATTGCATCTAATACCGAAGTTGATGATGTTTTGCCGGTAATAGCCACAAATATAGGCTCTAAGAAATCTTTAATTTTAAGCTCGTGGAAGGTGGCTACTTCTTTTGCAATTGCAAAAATAGCAGGCTTTTCAAAGCTACGTAAGCCTTCTAGCTGCCATACAAAAAATTGTAATGCTTGGCGAATAACATCTTCGTCAGCTTTACCGGCTGTTAATAGCGCTGGGTCGTAGGTCGGGATGCCGCCTACAAAGTGCCCTGCTAAATCAACCATGTCAGAGAGCGTATTTATACGCGTTTTAGCTTCTGGTAATACTTTAGCCAGCATGTCACCATTAAATTTCCAGTCAACAAAACGCTGCATTAGCTCTGCATCAGTTAGGTTTTCGCGGATCCACATACCGTTTAACCAGCTTAACTTGTCTACGTCGAATACTGGGCCACCAAGTGATACACGCTTCATGTCAAAGTGCTCAATCATCTCATTAAGGGTGAACTTTTCACGCTCATCAGGCATTGACCAACCCATACGGCCTAAGTAGTTAAGTACCGCTTCTGGTAAGTAACCCATTTCTTTATAGTAATTAATAGACGTTGGGTTTTTACGCTTAGACAGTTTTGATTTATCTGGATTACGCAGTAATGGTAAGTGACCTAGTACGGGTGCTTCCCAACCAAAATCTTCATACAGTTTTAATAGCTTAGGTGCTGAGTTTATCCACTCTTCACCACGGAAAATATGGCTAATTTGCATATGGTGATCATCCACCACGTTAGCTAAAAAGTAAGTTGGAAAACCATCCGCTTTTAATAGCACTTGCATGTCTACGTTTTCCCACGGGATCTCAATTTCACCACGTAGGTAGTCGTTAAATTTAAACGTACCTTCGCTTGGGATTTTCATACGTATAACGTACGGTTTACCAGCAGCTAGGTTTGCTTTAATTTCGTCTTCTGTATGGTTTAAGCCACGGCCATCGTATTTAGGACGCAGACCTTCGGCCATTTGTTCTTCACGCATTTGGTCCAGTTCTTCGCTGGTTGCGAAACAGTAAAACGCTTTGCCGTCTTCAACTAACTGATGGGCGTATTTTTTATATAAATCACTGCGCTCAGATTGACGGTATGGACCAAACTCTCCACCTACATCAGGACCATGATCCCACTCAAGGCCTAACCAGCGTAAGCTATCCATGATGGCTTGTTCAGATTCTGGTGTGCTGCGAACTTGGTCAGTATCTTCAATACGAAGTACAAATTCACCGCCTTGCTGTTTAGCAAAACAGTAGTTAAATAAGGCAATGTAAGCGGTGCCAAGATGCGGGTCACCAGTTGGCGACGGAGCAACACGGGTACGAATTGTCATGGTAATGTCTCTTTTAATAAGTGAGATGGTATGAAATACCAATAAATATTTTAAGCGGCTACTTTGTTTAAGTAAGCAATAATATCGTTTGATTCATAAAGCCATTTTACTTGGCCATCTTGCTCAATACGTAAACAAGGTACTTTAACTTTTCCGCCTTGCTCTAATAGCTCTTGGCGGTATTGCTCATCATTTTTTGCATCGCGTGTTTCAATTTTTAAGCCTTCACGCTTAATTGAACGACGCACTTTTACACAAAAAGGGCATGCTTTGAATTGATAGAGCTTAAATTGTGCGGTTTGCTGATCAAGCTTAGTTTGCTCTTGCGGATCACGTTTTTTGCTACGCGGCGTAAAAACAAAATTAAAAAATAAGATGATACAACCTAAAACCCAGCGAACTAATTTCATCTTCAATACTCTTTACAACAAATTTAAGGTGCAAGATTTTAACACAAAAAAGCGCAACACTATAAGCGGATTATACGTTGCGCTATATCGTTAAAAAAGTGCTTAATTACAACACCACCATATCATCTCTGTGTAGTACTTCGGCACTGCTGTCGTAATCAAGTAATTGGCTGATTTGATTAGAGTGTGCGCCTTTTATTTTATCGATTTCAAGATGGCTAAAGCGCGTTAACCCACGTGCAATAATTTGCTCGTTTACATCAATTAAGTTAATTAAATCTCCGCGTTCAAATTCACCTATTGCACGCGTAATGCCTTTAGCAAGTAAACTGGCGCCCTTAGATTGCAATGCATGCACCGCACCGGCATCAATTAAAATTTGGCCGCTACTTTTAGGCCCTGCTAATAACCATTTTTTTCGGCCATCTTTAGGGGCGGTAAGTTTTAAAAAACGGGTGCCTGGCAGTTGCTCGCTCATGCATTTTAAAATCACGTTTTCATCAGCGCCTTTGGCAATAATCACCTCAACCCCAGCTCTTCTGGCAATATCGGCTGCCTGTAGTTTGGTTGCCATACCCCCTGTGCCTAGGTTTGTACCACTGCCACCCGCAAGTTGGCGTAACTCATCATTAATATGCGTAACTTCGTCAATCAAGGTGGCGTTAATGTCAGTGCGCGGATCGCTGGTAAATAACCCTTGTTGGTCGGTCAGTAGCAGTAATTTATCGGCATTGGCCAAAATAGCCACTAATGCCGATAAGTTATCGTTGTCACCTACTTTTATTTCACTGGTAGCAACCGCGTCGTTTTCATTGATGATCGGCACAACATCATAATTTAATAAGGCATTGAGAGTATCGCGGGCATTTAAATAACGCTCTCTGTCGTCAACATCGGCGCGCGTTAGTAGCATTTGCCCCACGTTAACACCATACAACGCAAATAAGCTTTGCCAAATATGAATGAGTTGCCCTTGCCCAATAGCGGCCAACATTTGTTTGTCTATTAATGTGCGCCCACAGGGTTTTAATAACTGTTCGCGACCTGCGGCAACCGCACCACTAGAAACTAAAATAACCTGGTGACCTTGCTTTTTTAGCTCACAGCATTGGCGAACAAGTTCCACCATATGTGCTTTGTCTAACTTATCGGTACCGCCAGTGAGTACGCTTGTACCTAGCTTTACAACTACTACCTGATCCCTTTGCATGTTTTTTACTTAGCGCAATAAATGATGAATTTATTTATACCAGTTCGGTATTTTTGAACAAGTAAAAAATATTCAAGCACCCCCTCTGCGTGCTAGGATCGCACTATATTCAACCGATTAAATTACACCTTATGCCTGCCAGTTTATGTTTAATTATTGCCACCTTTTTGTGGGGTAGCTCCTTTATTGCACTTAAATACGCGATTGCGATTTATGATCCGGCCTTGGTGATATTTTTACGTATGCTCACCACTTTACTGATTTCGTTATGTTTATGGCGTTACGTAATTCGTTTTGAATATTTAAAAGGCGATTGGAAGTATTTATTAGGTATGTCGCTGGCAGAGCCTTGTTTGTACTTTTTATTTGAAGGCCACGCAATGGAGTACACCTCAGCCTCTCAGGCGGGGGTTATTGTGTCTTGCTTACCTATTATTGTGGCGTTATTAGCGTTTTTTATGCTCAAAGAATACATTAGTAAAGCTATTGTGGTGGGTTTTACGCTGTGTATTGGCGGCAGTATTTTATTGACCTTGCTCTCACCGAGTTCAAGCCAAGCACCAAACCCGTTATTAGGGAATTTTTTAGAATTAATGGCCATGGTGTGCGCGGCATTTTATACCGTGTGTATAAAACATTTAGCTAACCGCTATTCCCCACTCACACTGATTGCTTTGCAAGGTGTGAGTGGTAGTTTGTTTTTTGCTCCGTTTTTATTATTTATTGACCTACCCAGTGAAAACCAACACGATTTAACCGCACTAATGAGCATTTTGTACTTAGGCTCTTGTGTCACTTTGGGTGGGTACGGCATGTACAACTACGCAATTAGTAAAGTGTCGGTGTTAACCGCAGCAGCTTATTCTAATTTAATCCCAATTTTCACTTTAATTTTGTCAGCCATTATTCTTAACGAAGTACTGACACTTGGCCAGTGGATCAGCATATTTGTGGTGTTTATAGGCGTAATGATAAGCCAACGCCATCAAGAACTAGTGGTCGATATTCCTAACGCTACCTCGGGTGAGGATATTTCAGCCGATACTAGCCACCTTAAATCGGTACCCGAGGCCAGCGAATCAAAAGGGTAACAGGTCAGTAAATACAGCCCTGCTTGATGCAAAAAATCGGTGTTGTACTGATTAATCACCTCAACATATGTCACTGAATAATGCTGCACTTGGCCATTTTGTAATTGCAGAGAAAATTGCTCCCCCACTTTAGCGTTTTTTAAAAACGCAAAGTGGGTATCGTTGTGGCCAGCAATAAGTGCTCCTTGCGAATTACCAACATCAGCCCCACCTAATTCCCCCGCAGCTAAAAAATGACTGGGCGCAAACGCTAAATTTCTACCACTTGCGCCATCGAGCACGGTTAGTCGTTTATTATGCTTTGGCCATATTATTTGTGCCACTGGGTAACTATCAGCATAAAACCACGGCTTAATTTTTTTATTGGGTGATTTAAGGGCTGTTTGCCATGCTTGCTCTATTAACACTTGTGCAAGCCATGCCTTTGCCTGCATATATGCACCATGGCCAAATAGGCTCAGTCCTAAGGCTAGTAAACCTATGCTCAACCACTTTTTCATTTACAGCGCCTTACTAACAACAGGCCACCTAGTAGCATTAAAGCTCCAAACACAATATGCATTTTGCTTTGCCCATCAGTTTGCGGCAAACGCATACTCATTCCTTGTGGCATTAAATTAGCCACTTGTGTAGTTTGTTTAGCAACTTCTTTAATGGTGCTCTCTTCTATGGCAATAAACGCAGTAAATGGGCTAAGTAATTGATGCTCAAGCGCAAGTTGCTGCACTTGCTGTTTTACAACACTTTGTTGGTTGTATAGCAATAATGACTTTATTTTTTGACGTGCCCAGAGCTTATCAATTCCTGTGGCTTTTGAGCTTGCTTGCGAATTAAGCTTAACCTTAAACTCACCATGCGTTGTTTGCCCAGTAAAAGTAATTGTATCGGTATTATCTAATTTAATAGCCACCATAATAGGCTCAGCAAAATACAGATCCGGTAATGGGGAGGGCCAAAAATCTAAGCTGTCTCCATTTGTATTTGTTAACGCTAAATTAGTCATCGCCGGGTGAGCGAGTTTATCAAACAACTGCTGCATTTTTGGCTGCACATCAAAGGTGCTACCAATAAAGGTATAAGACCCCTTACCTATATCAGCAGCGCGGCGCATAAAAAAGCGATTAGGTGCGCTACCAATGCCGACGGTAAATAAGCGGCTGTCACCTAAAGTGCGCGCAATACTTTTAAATAACTCATCTTCGTTACTCACGCTACCATCGGTTAAAAACACCACTTGGCGTACAAAACCCTCAAATTGCGCACCATTAAGTACGGCATCAAGCGCACCTTGTATTTCAGTACCACCGTCGGCTTGCAAGTTATAAATAAAGCGCCTTGCACGGCGTAAATTAAAGTCACTAGCAACTAAAGGGGTATCACTCATGGCAGTAACCTGATTATTAAAGCCAATAATATTAAAGCTATCATCACTATCAAGTAACGAGAGTGCGTAAAACAATGCTTTTTTAGCTTGCTCCATAGACTGCCCATGCATAGAGCCCGAGGTATCAACTACAAACACCATTTCACGCGGTAAACGCTCAGACTGGGTAAACTGATCGCTTGGCGGCATTAACATCGCTAACGCAAACTGCTCACCATTTTTTGCTTGCTGAGTAAAAAGTGCGGCTTGAGCTTGCGCTTTTTGTAGTGGCTTAAACTCCAGTACAAAGTCTTTATTTATTGCTTGCTGTGGTTTTAGCACAATGCTGTATTGTCCAAACGCAGAGTTTTCAATATTTACCTGATGGTACTTAGCGTTTATATCAACCAATTCTAAGCCTATATCCATGTTAATTGTTAAGCTTAAATCGCTGGCATTAGCCGCCTCATTGGTTTGCTTTGTATAAATAGGGCTTAACCATCCTTGTGGAGTAAACGAAGATGTATGATCACTTTTTACCGTACGCTTATCTTGCTCTTCGTTCAGTTTCCCTGTTGTTGCATGATAGCGTGGCGTTATTGTGGTTGGAAAATGAATCGCAAAGGTTCCATGCTGGTAATCAATAATCTCTTGATATTCAAGCGTTATAACAATCTCTTCACCAGGCCCTATATTCGCCACATTTGTAATAAACATATTTGAACGCTGCTGACGAACCAAAGAGGCCTGCTTCCCTGCTTGCTTGGCAGCTTGGTACTGTTTTTCAGCTTGGCGTTTTTTTGTTATTTTACCTTTGATAACTCGCTCGCCAATGCGCATGGTCATTGCTTGCACGGCGCTTTCATCGGGTAAAGGAAATACATAACGTGCATTTACTGCAAAAGGGTTTTCATTTATGTAGTGCTGCGTTACTACAACATGATTAATTAGTCCTGTTAGGGTCATTTTTGCATCGCTTTTTAAAATCACCCCAGGATTAACCGCCACTCCTTGGCTATCAAACAAGGATAGTTTTGGCGACTGCGCATGGCTTTTAAAGCTGGCTAAAAGCACGATAATAATAAAAATAAAAAGGCTTACCTTGGTAAGCACTTTGGTGGGTTTACTCAACATAAATCACTCCATAGAACGCACGTTGTTAATTGCTTGCTGTTTGGTCAGTCGTTTGATTTAGCGCACGGGTAGTGAGGGTAACGCGTCTATCAAAAAAGTTATCTTCAAGGGTGTTACTGCTTGCTATGCTTTGCTGCTCGCCAAATGCTTGTGCGCTTAAGCGTGTATGGCTAACCCCCTGTTTAATTAAGTAACTTTGTACGGCGTTTACTCTGGCTTTTGAAAGTAATAAGTTTGCTTGCTCTTCACCACGCTGATCGGCAAAGCCACTTAAATCAAGCGCGAGTTGCGGTTGGCTTTTTAATAACGCAACTAATTGATCAAGCTGCTTGGCAAAATGTGGAGCAATATCGCTAGAGCCTGTTTTAAATTGCACTGTCATCGCCAATAAATTATTAAGCTGTGATTGCGTTAGTTGCTCATTTTGCTGAGCCAGCAGCTCAAGTTGCGCTTCTAAGTGGCTGTTATGATTAAGAACATGTTGGTAGTCGTTGGTTTTCTCTGCCATAACTGTTAAAGCTTGTTGCTGCTCGGCAATAGTTTGCTCAGCCACCTTGGCATCGCCAATTAAGCCACCAGCAAATGCACCTACAAACGCGCCAATAGGCCCACCAACAACGCCACCGATAATGGCACCTGTGCTTAGGCCGACTATGGTTTCCTTTTTTGCTTCTTTCGATGGAGTATCCGCGGCAAAAGCAGGAGCGCAAAAAGTACTAACGAGTGTGAGTGCGATTAATGTTTTCTTCATGATTTATTCCTTACTATTGGTAATGGGTTGGCAAGCTATTGGTTGGCACTTGCGTTGTATCTGTAATTTCAATAGTTGTATTAAAACAGCATGAAGTGGCAACAAAGGGGATCAAAAATGGCAAACTGCTGAGCAATTGTGGCAAAAAAATGGCAATTGTGTTTTTAACCGTACTTAGCGCAAAAACTTCGCTATAGTGCGCCTAAGTCAATATGAGTAATTAATAAAAATGAAGAAAATAGCCATCATTGAAGATGAAACCGCAATCCGCGAAAACTACATAGAAATGCTGAGCGCTCAAGGCTATCAGGTGAGTGGTTATGAAAACCGCGCTCAAGCAGAAGCGGCCTTTAAAGAAGCGCTTCCCGATTTGGCCATTGTTGATATTGGTTTAGGCCATGAAATAGATGGCGGCTTTTTACTGTGCCAAACACTGCGTTCACTGTCTAAAACCTTACCGATTATTTTTTTAACCGCTCGCGACAGCGAAATAGACACCGTATGTGGCCTGCGCATGGGCGCCGACGACTACTTAACCAAAGATATTAGCTTAGCCCATTTAGCTGCGCGTATTGGCGCACTATTTCGCCGTATGGAAGCATTAGAGCAACCCGCCGATGCTAACGCATTAATAACTCGTGGCCAACTAACGCTCGATACGCAACGCATGCAGGTGCTTTGGCAACACCAGTTAGTTGATTTAACCGTGACTGAATTTTGGATGCTGCATTCACTCGCCCAGCGACCAGGGCACGTTAAAAGCCGTAACGATTTAATGAGTGATGCTAAAATTTATGTAGACGACAGCACCATTACCTCGCATGTAAAACGTATTCGTAAAAAGTTTATAGCACTCGATAGCCAGTTTGACTGTATAGATACCGTGTATGGCATGGGCTATAGGTGGGAGCAACCCACATGCTGAGATTTGGCCTACGCAGTAAATTTATCCTACTTTCGTGCTTTTTGTTTTTGTTGCCATGGCTTGGCTACGAATATGTATGGGAAATGGAAAAGTTTTTACGCCAAGGCCAAGAAAAAACGTTGGTAGGCACTACACGCGCACTGGCCACGGCCCTGCATGAACGCCCCGCTTTATTTGACGAACAAACCAACTTTTTAGATCAAGTTGTAAAAGGTCGCGATCTTTATGCTTATAATTTAAAAAGCCCGATTCAGCTCGATGGCAAACTCAACGACTGGGACGCTTATCAATCGCTGTTTTGGCTTTATGATAAACGCTACTTACAAACAGCCAATGATAACCATCAACTGAGCGACTTATCATTTAGCCACATGGTGGGTAAGTTTGATAATTACTTATATGCAGTCTTTAAAGTCACAGATGACACTGTAATTTACCGTGCTAAAAACAGCCTCAGCATTACCAATAATGACTATGTAAAAATTGGCCTAAAAAATCCTGATGGGCAATTTAATACTTATATTATTGCTCCGCGCCAAGATGGCTGGGTCAACGCATTTGATGCCAACAGTAAAATGCCTTTTACTAAAATTCAGGGCTTTTTTAAACAAACTGAAACAGGTTACAACCTTGAGCTGCGCTTTCCTTTGAGTATGCTTGGCAATAAACTGGGGTTTGCCATTGCCGATGTTGATAGTAAACAACCAAACCAAACACCTAATATCATGTCTACATCCAACTTAAATAACCCAAATGATTTAGGCTCAGTACTGGTGCCCTCCCCTGAAATAAACCGTATATTAAAAGGCATGGGCCACAGCGGCAGTCGCATTTGGGTGGTCGATAATCATCACCGCGTTTTAGCGCAATCGGGCAGTATTCAAAATGCCGATGGCGTATGGGCTGATGGGCTAAAAAATCAAGCGCCAAAAACCGCATGGCAACGCTTTGAACAAACCTATTTGCATCCTTTGTACTATAA
This sequence comes from Pseudoalteromonas sp. SiA1, assembly GCF_018732205.1. Classification (NCBI taxonomy): domain Bacteria; kingdom Pseudomonadati; phylum Pseudomonadota; class Gammaproteobacteria; order Alteromonadales; family Pseudoalteromonadaceae; genus Pseudoalteromonas; species Pseudoalteromonas sp. SiA1. Next base: position 2,606,194 of record NZ_CP076084.1, read on the forward strand.
AATTTTAACCCGTCCCGAAGATGAGTTTATAGACACCCTGCACGATGTCGCCTCAATGCAAGGGACTCATTTAGCCAAAGCACTGAAAGGCCAACCGGCCTCGTCTTGGCGACTCACCCCCGATAACAAAGCGGTAATATTATCGGCCGCGTATCCTATTTGGATTGAGGATAAAGTTATCGGTGCAGTTATAGCCGAAGAAACCACTAATGGCGTGCGCACACTGCGAAATAAATCGCTGGAAAAACTGTTTAATGTGATTTTAGCGGTCATGTTAATTGGCACAGTCACTTTGTTCTTTTTTGCCTCACGTATATCAAGTCGTATTAGGCGACTACGCGATACAGCAGAGCAAGCCATTGATGCACAAGGGCGGGTAACAGGCCATATAAATTACAGCGATGCCAATGACGAAATTGGCGATTTATCGCGTAGCTTTTCAAATATAGTGAGCCGCCTTGGAGGGTATACCGATTATTTAGAAAATATGTCGTCGCGCTTATCTCATGAGCTGCGCACGCCGGTTGCTGTTGTACGTTCATCACTTGAGAACTTACAAAGCTTGCAGCAAAGTGAACTGAGTCAAAAATATCTTGAGCGTGCCAGTGAAGGAGTTGAGCGTTTAGGGAAAATAATTACCACTATGAGTGAAGCGACCCGCCTTGAGCAAAGCATTCAAAGTAATGAGCCAGAGCCGTTTGATTTACAAAAAGTAATTAGTGGCTGTATGCAGGGCTACCAACTTACTTATCCTAACCAGTTATTTACACTCAACATTTGCCAAAGCACACTGCCAATGCAAGGTGCCCCTGAATTTATAGCGCAACTACTCGATAAGCTAATAAATAATGCCTTGGAATTTAGTGAAGCCAACACCGCGATTGAAGTCAGTCTGAAGCAAAGCGAAAACAAAGCAACATTAACGGTAAGTAATACAGGTACTTTGTTGCCTGAGGGGCTTACTGAACATATTTTTGATTCTATGGTATCGGTGCGCAGCCAGCAAATGCAGCAACAACCGCATTTAGGTTTAGGACTTTATATTGTCAGGCTGGTGTGTGATTACCACAAAGGCACAGTAACGGCGCACAATAATGAGCAAGGTAATGGTGTGGTGTTTACCGTGAACCTGCCTTTAAATAATTAAACAAAAAGCGGTTTAATTATAAACCGCTTTATTTTAAAGCTTTGCAGTTACAATTTAATTCACACTCAAGTGTAACGATTCACTTTTAATTCATTCGCTCAGTCTTAGTCTACTCACCTAGGAGGAGTCAAAATGAAAGAGTTACTAGAACCCGAAGAAATAGAGTTTATTCTCGATTTATATCGTCCTAATGCAGCCAATAACCATGCTCAACAGGGCGCGACTAAAAAGCCCAAGGTAAGTAATAAACAAGCCATGCAAGCTGAGGTTTTAGCTCGTAGTGCTTAACGACACAAACCTTACAAGTTAGCCATTAAGCTGTAAAAACGCTTTAATACAGTCTATTTCTGCCTGCTTGACCGTTTCGCCTATTTCGGGGCCTTTTTTACCGCTTTTAAGTGCATGTTGCACAATTTGTTTTTTATCCATTTTTTGTAGTTCGTTGTGAATAGCACGTAATTTAGCGGCTTGTGGATAAGGCTTATCTACCAGCGTTTCGCCTCGTCCTTGTGCATCACACTGACATGCTTGAGTAAAGGCAATAAAACGCTCTGGATGCACTAGCGCATTTAAATTAGTGACGATTAATTTATGAATAGTTTGCGGTCTTAACTGTTCAAGCGTGTGGCAAAGTGTATGGTTATCACTGGTAAGCACACCGATATCACGAAAGCGATTAGGTACTTTTAAACGTTCACAAAAGGCCTCAACCACCGCAACCCCTTCACGTTCATGGCCGCGTAAATTCCCCTGTTTTTTGTAACTGAGCGCTTTACCAAAATCATGAGTTAAAGCAGCAAAACGCGTTTCTAAATTAAAGTTTAAATCGGCTGCTCGCCTAAGGACTAACATAGTATGGGCGAACACATCGCCCTCGGGATGATGATTTGCAGGCTGCGGAGTGTTTTTCATCTGTTCTATTTCAGGAAAAATACCTAACCCATCTAATGCTTGAAAATAAAGCTCTGGGTGTTTTTCACCAAGCGCTTTTTCTGTTTCAAGCCATACTCGCTCTGGCACTAAATGTTCCAGCTCGCCTTTATTTTTAAGCTCCTGCATTAATGCAGTAGTACTTGGATGAATAGACCATTCACTGCCATAACGGGCTAAAAAACGGGCAATACGTAATACCCGAACCGGGTCTTCTACAAATGCGTGTGTGGTGTGGCGCAGCACTTTATTTTTTAAATCATCTTGACCATTAAAAGGGTCAATAATAGTGCCGTTTTCGTCAAGTGCCATAGAGTTTATGGTTAAATCTCGGCGTGCTAAGTCTTCTTCAAGGGTTACGTTTGGGCTCGCATCCACCACGAAGCCGGTATAACCTTTACCACTTTTACGCTCAGTGCGCCCTAGTGCATATTCTTCTTTAGTGTGTGGGTGTAAGTAAACGGGAAAATCACTGCCAATGGGTAAAAACCCAAGCGCTTCCATTGTCTCTGGCGTTTCACCAATAACAACGTAATCGTTATCTTTTGATTGTATGTTTAGCAGTTTATCTCGCACTGCCCCGCCAACTAGGTAAACTTGCTTTAAGCTTTGTTGCACTTTATCCCCAACCACTACTTTTAAGGTTTTCTTTGATGTTAATCATACCTAATCGCAATTTAAAAATCAGTGTTGTTTGCCAAGCTTTAGTAAGCTCATTACAATAGTGCATTATTTTTTATACCTCAACTCACCTTAACTAATGAAAAAACACTCAGCAAAAAAAGAACTTAGGTTACTGCCCATCCTTTTGATCGTTATTATTATGTGTGTTGCGGGGCATTTTTTGCTGCAAGCTAATTTTCAAGACAGTCATTTGGTTGAGTATTTGTTAGCTGCGATTCCATTTGCTATGTTTGGCTTAGTGATAGTGGCCTTTAAAATGGCAGCTAAAAGTGAACAACAAGAAAGTGATGAGTAAATAAGTTACTGATAGTTTTTTTCTGCTTTAGTGACTTTATATAAATAGCGTCTTGATTCCACTCGAGAGTGCTTAGTGGTGAGAATGTTATAAAACTGGCTTGAAGTAAGCTGATTTATTTGTGAAAACGCCACACTTCTATTTTTATTAAATATACGCAATACATTACCCGCCCCACCGTTATAAGACGAGATCATGGCAAAGTGCTTACTTTTATCAGTATTAATTTTATGTAAGTAATTATTTTTTAAAATACTTAGATACGCGCTGCCAATATCAATATTATGTTTTGGATTAAACAACACTGCTTTGGTTGGCTGCCCGGGTACTTTTTTAATTTTTTGATACACATCCCGCCCTGCAGTTGCGGGGATCACTTGCATTAATCCATATGCGTTTGATGAGCTCACCGCATGTGGATTAAAGCTACTTTCGGTTTCAATAATGGCATAAATAAGCGCTGCCGATATTTGATATTTTTTTGCAGCCGCCAGCACATAATCACTGTACTTTTGTTTTCTTAAATGGGCATTTTGCTCGACTAAATCAAAACTAACTGACGAAATAACATGTCCATATTGTCGTTGCTTTTTTAAGTTATTATTTACTAAATAACGCGCAAATCGATTAGCACGCCAAGAGTATTTTATTGGTAACTTATCTTGGTCGAGTACTTGTTGATATAAAAACGGTTCGCCTTCTAATATGGGGGCTTCGCTGGTAAAAATATCGGTTTTATCGGGGTCGCTGGAGGTCAGTAGGGTCATAACAATGGCCTGCTGTAACAAGCTTATTGTATTTTTTAACGCGATGGTTTCTACTTTTACAGTGCCTTGCTCAAAATCAATAATGGCACGAGCTTGGTAATCATTACTGTATTTGACGTATTTTTTTGCACTAGGCTGTTGCGTATTTTGCTTACCCCACTTGCGCCCAACAACGCTTTCTAATGCAGCTAAAAGCTGTTTTACGCTACCAACCTGTGCTTTAATAGAGCGGTGTGTTTTTTGTGCTTGCTTGTGAATTGCAACCACATTAGTCGGGTCGTTTTTTACTTGCTTTACCAGTTTATTTAAATCAACAACGGGCGGTAAACCCGACAGTGATTTACAGCCACTTAAGCCAACTAGCAAAAGTATAAACGCATACTTTTTCACACAATATCCAAACAAATGCTTAGCAACTATAATACATGATAACCGAACCAGTCCGGTTTAATTGGTTGCGCTTGGCCGCTTGGGGTTAGCTTAATATTAAGCTGACTATCGAGTAAATCAATCGCAAAGCAGTCATCAACATCATATAAATCATCTTTATGAAGATGACTCAGCCCTGCTAATAAGTCATTTTTAGCGCGTTGTTTCGCTTCTTCACTACTACTGGCAACATACAAAGCAAAGTCGTGTTGCTCTGCCATTGAGTCGCTTCTGTAAGCACCTAAGTTAACAAAATAAAGTTGCTTATTTTGCTCTACATAACTATCAACCACCTCGATTTTATAACCATCAATATGATTAACCGCCATGTAGCTATCCATGTGTACACTGTTTTTATCACCCACCCATTGGCTTTTTAGTTTGGTATAGGTTTGCTCAATATTTTGGCCTACCACAAAACGTACGTCGTGCATTTCTATGTGACAACCTTGAATGCGTCCACCTAAATACACCATGAATAACTGCATGCTCACTTCCTTTTAAAAACCAAATTAAATTAAACTATCTACGTCAATCTCATGCTTTTTAATCAACTTATAAAAATCAGAACGATTACGCTTGGCAAGTTTGGCGCCTTCTGCCACATTGCCCCCTGCCATTTTCAGGGTATTAATTACATAGTCTCGTTCAAATTCTTTTTTAGCTTCATTAAGTGATAATGGCTCAACGTTGCTTTCATTACTGTTTAGGGCACTAAGCACTAAATGTTCAGATATAACCTCACTAGGAGTCAACGCAACCACTTGCTCCACTACATTTTGTAATTGACGTATATTACCTGGCCAATCATACCTTACTAGGGCATGCATGGCATCGTTTGCAAAGCGCTTTTCTTTTTGCTCCATACGCTTTGCGATGTTGGCACTAAAAAAGTTGGCTAATAAGCTAATATCTTCACGGCGTTCACACAGCGGGGGCAGCTTTAAGTTTACGACGTTTAACCGGTAGTATAAATCTTCTCTAAACTGTTGATTACTAATCGCTTCAGGCAGGTTTTTGTGGGTTGCAGACACAATTCGCACATTAATAGGAATTTCTTCTTGAAAGCCCACTGGGCGAATGGTTTTTTCTTGCAGCACACGCAACAACTTAACTTGTAAATTAAGCGGCATATCACCAATTTCGTCTAAAAATAAGGTACCGCCTTGCGCTTGCTGAAATAGGCCTTGATGATCTTTTACAGCTCCTGTAAATGCCCCTTTTTTGTGACCAAATAGCTCTGATTCTAATAGCTCACCAGGCACGGCCCCACAGTTTATTGCCACAAATGGACCATCACTAACATGGCTATGCTGATGAATCGCCTGCGCAAGCAACTCTTTACCGGTACCGCTGGCACCAGAAATAAGCACGTTAACTTGTGTAGGCCCTAATAGTTTCACTTGCTCCAGCAAATGCAGCATAGCGCCACTGCGGGTGACAATATTACTTTGCGGGGCGACTTCATCATTATTAACCCCATGTATCTCAATGGCTTTAGCTAGGCTGTCAAACAGCTCATCTTTATCAACGGGTTTTGTGATAAAGGCAAAAATACCTTGCTTGGTGGCCTCTACCGCATCAGGGATAGATCCATGAGCCGTCATCATAATAACAGGCAACGCAGGGTAGCGGTTTTGCAACTGTCGGTGAAGCGCCATGCCGTCCATTTCATCCATTCTTAAATCGGTGATCACCGCATCAAACACTTGGTTTTTAAGTAGTTGTAATGCGTTCATACCACTATCACAGGTCGTTACTTCATAACCCTTTGATTGAATTCGAATCGCCAGTAATTGCAGCAAGCTGGCATCATCATCAACGAGTAAAACTTTAGCACTTGATGGAAGTGTGACTGACATAGTTACTGCTCCTTGGTTTCTTCACGTAATAAAAGTTGCTGTTCAATTGCGGCTAATGACGACAAGGTTTTTTGCATTTTGACGTTCAATGCTTGCTGTTGTTTTTTTGCATCTATTTGCATTAATACCTGCTGTTTTTGCAGCCATAAATAGTGCTTTATATCATCGGGCCAATAGTATGCCTGATCCAGCTTAAGTAATTGACTCATCACAGTATTGGGGTCACTACTAAGCTTTAAACATGCTTTACTAAAAAACGCTTTCAGTGCTTGCTCCCCTAAGTAGGCTTCATTGCTAGGCGCTAATTTAAAACCACCGCACTGATTGGCATGCCAAGCAATAACTAGCGCTGCAGAGGGATATATTGGCTCTGATTTTGGCCGAGGTTTGGGATTTGGCTGATTCGTTTTGCTATCTGGCTGAGAGGGTACATTTAATGCTGATTCACCCTGTGTTTGAGTGTTTGTTATTTCACACCCAGATAAAAAAACAAGACTGCTGGTTAGCCATACAATAGCCATTAAACGCGCAGACATATTATTTAACTCCTTTATTTTTATAGGGAATGACAATGTTAAATCGACAGCCTTGCGGCTCATTATGCTCAATTTTTAGTTGCCCATGTAACTGTTCAACTGACTCTTTGACTATAGTAAGGCCTAAACCACTGCCTTGTAAGCTAATCTCTTTGGTATGTTTACCTTGATAAAACGCCCCAAAAACATGTTCTCTTTCATGCTCTTTAATGCCACAGCCCTCATCTGCTACCTGCATATTTAGGCCGTTATTTTCTAGACTCAAGCTAATAGTAACGACTTGGTTTGGCTGAGAAAACTTTAAGCCATTGGAAATTAACTGAATTAAAATCATTTCAATTAACTCCCGTGGCAAACTAAGAGAAATATTAGGTAAACTATTGTGCCAAATAAGCGATTGTTCTCGCGCATTTAAGCGATGCTCAAAGTGGTTATTTACCTTTTTTATTAGCTGATTAAATTCCACTTCACTGACGTTGTCTTTACTGGTGCGAATGGCGTTATAACTCAATAAACTGTCTATCATAGTACGTAGCCTCACCATCGATTGACTGATCAGCCCAAGTACCGCTTTTTGCTCGTTATTGATGGGGCCAACGATTTCATCGGCTAGTAATTCAGTGCCCTCAACCATAGAAGCCAAAGGGGTTTTTAATTCGTGAGTAACGTGGCGTAAAAATGTATCTTTTTGTTGTTCTAACATATGCAGCTGCGCTTGCACCCACTGCAACTTATTACCTAACTCTATGAGTTCAGCTGATCCCTGCACCGATATTTTTTGCTGCCAATCTCCTTGGCCTAATTTATCAATCACTGAGGTTAAGCTTTTTAAGCGCCCGCTTATGCGCCACAAAAAACCGCCGCCAACAAGCAGCGTTAAAGGCGTAAGTGCAATCAACCAGTTTATAAAGGAAGCTTGTAAATTTGTGAGCTTAATTTGGTTTTGAGTGATTTTGGCTTCATTTTCCTCACGCAACCACAATGTTAGCTCCGCTAATATTTCGCTGATTGGCACAAATAACTCAGCTTGTTGACGCGCTTCAACCACAAGTTGAGTATGCGCCGTTTGCAAAGTATCCGTTAGCCGTTGCCATTGGTGTGTATTTGCTTGGTTATTTGAAAGCTGTTTTAGCTCATTGATGTTTTGTAATGATGATTGCCATTTATCTACGATTAGCTTATCGAGTGAGTCGCTCTTTAATACCCAATTTTGTCTTGTTGCCCTTTCTAAACTATTAAGCTCTTGCTTAAGCACATTAAACGACTTAGTTACTTGGTAATTATTACTCACAATTTGCTGAGTGACCGCTAATTGCTTATTTAATACATTTAAAAACACAATAACTACTATAGATAAGGGCAACAGCGACAACAGCATGCTCATTACAAATTGGCCAATTAAATTGGGGCGCCAATTTATCAATGCTTTATATTTTTCAGCCATGACTGCGGGCATACAAAAGTCCTTTACTATTTTTAAACGTTCTATTATTAAGCGCTCAACTTATACACTCGCTGAACCATCAAGGATAAAAACCCTGCTGTCTCTAAATAGCGACAAGTTAAGCAATTGATTTAAAAAATTTTAAACGCTTATAACTGCAAAATTGTTGCATAAAACACACAGTTACTTGTAAAAATTACGCACCAACCATCACAAAAAAAACATAACTCACTGATTATTAATAAAAATAAATATTGGCATCATTTTTGTTACGAGAACATTAATATTAATCTAAAAAGAGCCAAGGAATGTTCAAAAACAATTTACAGAACGCTGCACTTATCGGTTTGTGCCTAACCAGTACTCATTTGTTCGCCCTTGATGTAGATGCTGAATTTAATCGTTTAGACAAAGACAGTAATGGCACATTGAGTGAAGCTGAAGCAGGTGAAGATGCTTTATTACATGAGAACTTTGCACAGATAGACACCGATGAAAACGGGCTCATATCTCTAAACGAATTTAAGCTGTTTATAAAATAAAGGAGTACATTCATGAAACAACTAATTGGTGCTTTTTCGCTCCTATTTTTAGCTATTAGTGCCACCGCACTGGCATCGCCATTAAATGTACGTTTTATGCATTTAGATAAAAATATGGATGACCAAATATCGCTTGTTGAGGCAAAGCAAGATAAACAATTACTTAAGCAGTTTGCCGATTTAGACAAAGATAATAACGAGATGATTTCTAAAAAAGAATTCCAAAACTTTAAACCTTAAGTTTAGATTCAAGTTTAATCTATTAGTATAGAGTTAAAAGCACTTGCCATAATCCCTGAGGGAGTGTGTAAACGGATTTAATGTTGGGATTTAAATTATGGCAAGTGCTTTATTTCATTACTGCCAGCAATTAAAATATGCCTTGGAACGCCAACCATGAAAATACAGCTTCTCCTTATTGGTGCTTTACTATTTGTTAGCCATAGTGCATGTGCACTTGATGTAAAGCAACGCTTTGAACATCTAGACACCAACAACGACGGGTATTTAACCCATAGCGAGCTTGCTGCTCAGCCTCAGCTATTAAACTCATTTTCAAATTGGGATGAAAATCAAGACAACAGAATTTCTTTAACTGAGTTTAAAAACTATCTAACCACCAATTTGTACTGAGTATTTAGATGAAACCTATCCGCCATATTATTTTACTAACGCTTACTGTTGTTAGCTGCATGAGCTTTGCGACAAATAGCTATATTGCCTCAGAATTTGAAAAACTTGACCGTAATCAAGATGGTTTTTTAACTCGTTCGGAAACTGCCAGTGATCCTGCTTTATGGTCACGCTTTGGCAGCTACGACCGTGACAAAGACGCACAATTGTCATTAAGCGAATATAGTTTGTACGCCAGTAAATAAATAGCTCCCTCAAATAAAGCCTAGTTAATTAGGCTTTATTTGAGAAGATTAAACAAATTCTTTCCTGTTAACACGCAACCTATCCTACCCTGAATTTGCTTGCTCTAGCTAAAAGCTGGGCTTATTCGACTATTAATAAATTATGCTATTGGTATTCTAAATTTGAGTTTGCTACTGTGATAGTACAAATAATAACAACATACCTTTTATGCGACTCAATAAATTAATTAAACCGGTATTACTAGCAAGCCTCTGCGCCTTATCTAGTGTGGCAATTGCACAAACGAAAGTAATATATAATGCCAATGGCTACACCCCTTTATACAAAGGAAAAATGCGCCACGGCGAAGTAAATACATTTACAACCTTAGTCATAAAAGATGGCAAAGTTGTAAAAACAGGTCCTGACAGCTTAAAAAATAGCTTCCCGGGCGCAACCCTAATTGACGCCAATGGAAAAACCTTATTACCAGGGCTCATTGATGCCCACGGACACGTAATTGGCCTGGGTGAAAACTTGTCACAGCTGGATGTTCGCGGCGCAAAATCGGTAGATGAAATAACCGCTAAGCTCAACGAATTTGCCAAAGGCAAAGAAGGTTGGATTATTGGTCGGGGCTGGAACCAAGAGCTATGGTCCGACACGCGTTTCCCTACCGCTGCTGATTTAGACAAAGTCGTCAGCGACCGCCCTGTTATTTTATCGCGAGTAGATAGCCATGCTATTTGGGTTAATTCAAAAGCACTAGAACTTGCCAATATTAATGCTGACACACCAGCCCCAGCAGGTGGAGAAATTATAAAAGATGAGTTTGGCAAACCAACCGGTATTTTTATAGATAAAGCAGAAACCTTGGTTACTCAACATATGCCTGCAACATCTGCGCAATCGGTTAGCAATGCATTAGATGCCGCAGGTAAACATTTATTAAGCTTAGGCATTACCTCAACCCACGATGCAGGTATTGATAAAACCACGTGGCAAGTTTATAAACAGCGCGCTGAGTTAGGTACATTACCGCTTAGAATTGTAGCGATGTTAAGTGCAGCAAGCCCAGATTTAAACATGATGCTTAAAGCGGGTCGGTATCAAGATGCTCAAGATTTTTTATCTATTCGCAGTGTAAAAATTTATGCTGATGGAGCCCTAGGGTCACGCGGTGCCGCGCTTATTGAAGAATACGCAGACAGAGCAAACCACTTTGGCCTAATGCTTGAAACCCAACAAAAGCTAGAACAATTATTTACACTCACTTTTAAAAGCGGGTTTAGTGCAAATACCCACGCCATTGGCGATAGAGCAAATAAAATTGTGCTCGATGCCTATCAAAATGTATTTAAGCAAACCGGTGGTATACTACTGCGTAATCGCATGGAGCATGCACAAATAGTTTCGCCGGAGGATATACCGCGCTTTAAAACCCTGAAAATAATTCCATCAATGCAACCTGTGCATGCTACATCTGACATGCATATGGCAGAGCAGCGTTTAACCGATAAACAACTCCAAGGCGCATACGCTTGGCAAACATTCTTAGAGCAGGGGTCGACTATTGCAGCGGGTTCTGATTACCCTGTCGAGCTGGCGAACCCGTTTGATGGCTTATATTCTGCCATTACACGTATGGATCATAATCAATTGCCTGAAAATGGTTGGCGCGCCAGTGAAGTGTTAAGCAGAGAAGATGCATTACGTGCGTTTACCCTTGGCGGCGCGTATGCAGCGCATCAAGAGTTTAAGCTAGGGAGTTTAGAACAAGGTAAATGGGCTGACTTTATACTGGTTGATCAAGACTACTTTAAAGTCCCCATTGAGCAGCTATACAAAACTCAGGTGCTGCAAACGTGGATTGCGGGTACGTTACGCTACGAAAAAGATGCCGCAAAAGCTGAGTAATTAAAAACAAAAAGGGTTAACTTGCGTTAACCCTTTTTTGTATCAACTTTTGACTGACGATATAGCTTAATAATGTGATAAATATTGACCAAAGCCAACAAGCCGTTGGTAAAAGCCACCGGCACTGAGCCTATAGCCGTACCGTAAAAAGTAAACGCAATACAGCCCAATAAATTAAACCAACGTAGTTTGGTTACATCAGTCATGGTTAATGATATGACTAATAAGACGGATGCTAAATAACCTAAATATTCCCAACTCAATTGTTCTCTCCTAGGCTTTAGGTTAGTATTACGCGTTAAATTTTAGTACATTATTAAGCTACGCTACGCAGTAGTTAAAATAAAAAAGCTAACTTACCAATAAAACCTTAAAATATACTGGTTAATACCACAATTTTTAATCATTACACGGAAGAATGAAGGTCATTTAACGCTATTAATTATCTTAACGGCGTGGGCAAGTTAGCATAAATTCTTAATCTTAATGCTATCGTCATTAAGGTGTAATAAATAGGACAATTGTCCGAAGAGCATGATCGATGTTTCAATACCATTTTTCCAGTTACCTTGTTGATCAACTGCTGACGTTTGCCGGCAGTAGTTTTCAGCAATCAAAAAAAGAAATATTAATACAGCAAGACCAGCCGTTAACTAAGTTGGTATTAGTGCGAAGTGGAACTGTATCGTTTAGTTACGATGTAGGTAATGGCAGGCGCCTGCTACTTGGCCAACTCGACTGTAACAATACCCTAATTGGCGAAATTGAAGCACTTAATAATAACCCCTGCATTTACACGGTAACCTGCTTTAGTGATGTCACGTATAACTTGATTGAATTAAAACATTGGCGTTCATTATTGCTCGATAAACCCGAGCTAAGCTTATATACAGCGCAAACGATTGCGGCTAAGTTTCAAGAAAATCAAAAAATTAATTTAGATAAGCTGTTACTGCCGTTGAGCTACAATATTGCCAAAGACTGCTTATTACGTGCAGAGAATAACAATCCCACTTTATTACGTGCTTACCCTACGGTAAATGCAGAAGCTGAGCGCTTTGCAACCACTGAGCGTGCATACAGGCGTGTAGTGAGTGAGTTAGTAGAGAAAAACTTAGTGCAAAGAAGCACACAAGGACTACAAGCTGTCGATATTCCTAAATTAAGTGACTATGTAGATAGCTTTGCACAGCTTTAAAGACAATAAAAAAGGCCATTAAGGCCTTTTTTATTGATCAAAATCACATTTACTTTTCAAGTAAAATATCGTGGATTTTAGCTAAATCAGATTTACCTTCAATAATTTCATCCGGCGTTAAACCTGATAATTCATGCGGGAATACTAACCATTCTTCAGATTCATGAATGTAGTAATCAGGCACTGTATCAACTTTTGAATTTTTTGGCTTGTAGTATGGACAAGCAATACGAATATCACGTGGTAAGTTTAAACGCATTAGCTCAGAGAGCTTCTCTTTTAACGCTACAATACTACGACCTGAGTCAAAAACATCGTCAACAATCAGTAAAGAGTCACCTGCATTTGCGTTTTCAACTATGTAGTGTAAACCATGTACTTTGATTTCTTTTGATTGCTTACCAATACCGTAATAAGACGAGGTACGAACCGCAATGTGATCCGTTTCTATGCCTTTGTAATCATAATATTCCTGAACCGCAATCCCAATTGGAGCACCACCGCGCCATATACCAATAATAAAATCTGGACGAAAGCCATCTTTATACACTTGTGCCGCTACGCGGAATGAATCTTCAAGTAATTGTTGAGCCGTGATATAGCACTTTTCTGACATAGTAAGGATCCCAGTGGTATGTATAATATTTGAGCGAGGTTTAAATAAAAATAGATGCCCAAACACGTAATGGCGAAGGATTTTACCGTAAATAAAACAAAATTGCTTGTTTGGCGGATAAAAAAATAGGCACCCTAAGGTACCTATTTTTTAACTAATGCGTAATCTCAGTAGATTATGCCTTTTCAAGTAGGGTACGTGCTACGGTGCGCATACCTTGTGTAGTTGCACCTGAAGCCCATTGACTTGTGCTACCACCCATATTAAATGCAGCAGCTAAATCGATGTGTACCCAGCCTTTGCCATCGTTTGGCACAAAGCGAGATAAGAAACCAGCGGCGTTAGATGCACCACCGAAACCACCGCCTTTTTGGGCGCGGCTATTTGCTGTATCCGCATACGGCGATGGGCAGTTTTGTTGATGCCACTTTTCAAGTGGTAATGGCCATGCGGCTTCCATTTCTTGTGACGCAAAGTCTTCCACTTCACGCACTAGCTCTTTATCAAGGGCAAACAATGCGTTGTACTCTTGACCAACAGCAACAAGGGCGGCACCAGTAAGGGTTGCCGCATCAATAATAAGTGGAGCGCCTGTCTCGCCTGCGGCCATTAAGCCATCAGCCAATACTAAACGCCCTTCAGCATCGGTATTTACAATTTCAACGGTTATGCCATTTTTGTAAGTAAGAATGTCACCTAGTTTGTATGCATTACCCGAAATTAAGTTCTCTGCACAACATAAAAACAACTTAATACGCTTTTCTACGCCACGGCTAATTGCCAGTGCCAAACCTGCGGTTACCGTTGCTGCACCACCCATGTCGCACTTCATACCCAACATACCTTCGCTTGGTTTAATTGAGTAACCACCTGAGTCAAACGTAATACCTTTACCAACAAGTGCTGCGCTTACCGGTGCGTTCTCATCGCCAGTTGGGTTGTAATCAAGCTCAAGTAATACTGGCGGACGCTCACTACCACGACCAACGGCATGAATACCAATCCACTGCTGTTCTAATAGCGCATCGCCTTTTATGATTTGATAGCTAACATGCTCTGGTGCAAGTGATTGAATAAATTCAGCGGCTTTTTCAGCTAAGCTTTCTGGGTAAATGTCATCGGCGGTACCATTGATCATTTCGCGCGCCCACGTTGCCGATGCTTTTAAATCAGCGAGTTCTTTAAGATCAGATTGTGCGTTATCAACAAACTCAACACCGTTTAGTACTTTTGGTGATACAAAGCCTTGGTAAAAAGCCCATTGGCTCTCTGTGCACCATACATCACCTTCAAGAACAACATTTTTAATGCCTTGATTTGCAATTGTACGACCCGCTTTTTGCACATTTTTTAATGTTTCTTGCTCAGATAAATGAACCGTTGCGCCGTGTTCGTTAAAAGATAATGACGCACTTTCGCCCCAATGCCCTGGTGCCAACTGCTCGCTTAATTGAACAACAAATTTTTCACTCATGTTAGAATATCCTTGCACTTAAATGTGCGGTTGAGTTTACTATAGAGCGCTTAAGTTCCCAACTGCTTGAGGTGAATAACCTCAACCGGCCTGTAAACCTCAATTTTACTTACCCTAAACTCGGGTTAATAAGTTTGCTAACATATTGAGCTATAAAAATATTTAAGTTTATTATCTCTAGAAAAAATGAACTCAACGCAGTTAGCGCTAAAACAACTACTTGAAATAAACTTATTATCCAGTGCTCAGGTTACATAAGGAAGTCATAAATGAAGTACACCCCGCCATTACAATCTGCCACTTTATTAAAGCGTTACAAACGCTTTTTAGCTGATTTAGAGCTCAGTGATGGCACTACTTTTACCGCTCACTGTGCTAATACGGGTAAGATGACGGGCTGTGCCGATGTCGGTTTTACTGCCTTTTATTCCACCAGCAGTAATACCAAGCGAAAGTACCCGCAGTCATTAGAGCTGACGCAAAATAATGTATCACAGCTTATTTGTGTAAATACCGCTATCGCCAATAAAGTGGTCGAAGAAGCACTTAATAATGAGGTTATTGATGAGCTTACAGGCTATCAACACATACAAAGTGAAGTGAAGTATGGCAGTGAAAACAGCCGCATCGACTTTTTACTTACCCACAGCAGCAAAGCCAATTGCTATGTTGAAGTTAAATCAGTCACGCTGCTGAGCGAAGATCGTCCACAAAGTGGTCAAGGCTACTTCCCTGACGCCCAAACTGTTCGTGGGCAAAAGCATATTCGTGAATTAATCGACATGGTAAAACAAGGGCATCGAGCGGTATTACTATTTGCAGTGCTGCACCAAGGCATCACACAAGTCAGTGCTGCGGTGCATATTGACCCAACCTATGCAGAATTGCTTAGCGAGGCCATTGAGCAAGGCGTAGAAGTATTAGCTTATAAAGCACACATTTCAGCGAGTGAAGTTACTTTAATTGAAAAAGTGCCGTTTATTGACTAGGTAAATAGAGCGCCAGCATTCGTACTGGCGCTCAAAGTGTGCTTACTCTTTACTCATTGATAAATCCATTTCATTAATTAAATTTAGATTAATATCTGCATCTTTAAATAAGATGGGTCTTAATACTGGCGTATTTGAGTAAAAACGCGATTGCTCATCAAAATGTTCTGAGCTTGAATCTGAACTCTGCGACATAGTCAGTAATCCTTTTGCCACAGGACCATCATCGGTAAAGTTCATCACAAACATCCAGCTCGATCCGTAATTAACAGGGTAACCACTGGCTGTTAAATTTGACGCTAACGGTTTACCTGTTATCGCATCATCCAATGTTTGATGATCGATATATGGGATCACCGTAGAAAATGAACGACTGCTACTGCGATCAAAACGATACACATTAAAGCCTCCTTCCACACTCATTGGCCCACTCCAAGGAAGTTTCTCGCCTGAAGCAATGCCGCCTGCTAGCGTTTTTTCAACAAATTGCAGCTCACCTAAAGTACTGTTTAATGCCACGCCATTGCTTTGTAAATTAAGCACTGCATGCGCTAAAGCCGTTAACGCAGAGCCATCGGCAAGTAAGGTATTTGGCGTATTTGCAGGGTTGGTCACATCAAAATTATCATATAAGTATTCATCACCATTAAATAAGTGAGCAAACTCTCTGATTAACGCAGCGCCTTGTGTATCAAGGTTCATAGCGCCATTCCAGCCCTCTAACACGGCGCAGGCAGCTGTTAGGTCAATACTTGTTCCATTAGTTAGGGTAACCGGTGTTGCGCCACGCGCTTTACACTGGGCAACTAAATCATCAAATACTAATTCACCTAAATAGATACGATTGCCTACTAGCGCATTTTCAAGTTCAGCCAAATCAAACTTACTGTCTTCACCGCCTCCCTCTTTTATGAGCTTCAAACCCATACGGGTACGCAATGATAATGGCTGATGAACATCGCCATATTGCGCAGCAAAGCCCACAAGAGGTTGTTCAAGATTAGTAACCCAATAGCTGTCATTTGAGTTTTGTACGTAGTCAGTGCGACTTAGTTGGGGAGCTTGTTCAAAAGGCACAACGCCTTGCGGCTCAAATAACTTTAAGTTACCAGGTACTAAATCAAAGCCCGTCGACTCTCTAAGTGCAACCAATTCAGGTTGCAAACGAATTGCCATATTTGCGGTATCACCCAGTTTCAAAACGGTGCTGTCATCAACAAAAAAGACATTACCTTCTTTATCGCTGGCCATGGTGTTATTAAATGAAACGCCATCGTATTTAGCAAACGAGGCCTTCATCTCTTCTAAGCTGGTTGCTTGATTAATAGCTGACCACTGAGCAACCACATCCATATTAAACTCATTGGCATCTTTGATGGTAAATGCTTGGCTGTCGTTCCACCCTAAACCATTTGCGGCAGGTGTTTCAATCATTAAACCATGGTGGCTATAGTAAAACGGTTTGCTAAGTGTAATTGTGGTCCCTGGTGCCACAGTTACCTCAACGTTAATTGTTTTTGAAGTAATTTCATAATTATCACCTTCAACGCTGTAACCCATGCGATCATTTTCATTTAGTGCTAGCTGATAAATTAAAAAATGACGTGCTGTAGAAAAAGTATGGGTCCAAGCTATGTGCTCATTAAAACCAATATTGATCACTCCTGGCATCCCTTGCAAACTGCCCCCCATTACATTCATAGCGTTGGGAATGGTTAGGTGTGATTGCCAAAAGCGTAAATTGCCCTCGTGAGGAAAATGAGGATTTGCTAATAGACCACCTTTACCATTGGCCATCATATCTTTACCAAGCCCCCAACCATTTGACCCTAAGTGATCAAATTTTTTCTCTAGCTTAAATTGCTTTGCTCGCTGATTAATATTGCCTACCATTGAAGACACAGCACTTGGCTGCTCTGACGTAGGCATTGGCAGATACTCATTCGCATCACCCGGGTTTGCTAAAAAAGCGAGCTCTAAAAAGTTAGCCGAGCTGGCTAGCTGCACTGTAGCCATAGAGTACGCCAACATATCTTGTGCTGTTAAACTGGTAACCCAAGGTGCAGAGGCACACTCCGGCGCTAAATTATCAACCCCCGTATCAGTAACGTATTTATTAAAGCCTTGCACAAACCCTTCAAAGTGCGCTCGGCTGTTCTCTTCTAATTGATCATAATTGGCTTGAGCATATTCATTCACACCCAAGGCTTTATAACCAAAGTCAGAAATTAAATGCGTTGAGTCGCCACTGCCTGGTACTTTATCTGGACCATAGTATTTCGAGCGTTCACCGCGCACTTTAATAATTTGATCCATCAATAGACACGCATGATCTTTAGCATAAGCATAACCACTACCAAACGCTAAGCTCTCTAAGTTATCAGCAGTGATATGCGGCACACCGAAGGTAGTCCAACGGATATTCGCATCAAGTTTATTATCGTCATCAAATGCAATTATTGGCGCGCTCGTCTCTGGAACGGGATCAGGCACCACGACAATTGGTGGTGCAACGTTATTGTCATTGTCTTCGCTACAACCAATTAAAAGTAGGCTACTGGCGATACAAAGTGAGAGTAAATGGGGCTTCATTGTGGTGTTCCTTGTCATTATTATTGTTTAACTTTACAACCATGCCGTAAATACTTATTAAAATCTTGACCTCAAACGCACAAAATTGACTTTGCGCGCCAGTTAGGGCAGCTTAAACTTTAACCGTCTAGAAAAGGATATTTTATGTATTTTGTAAGTAGCCAAATTATTCGTTCTTTAACTAGTTACTTAGCTTCTCAAGGTCTGAATAAAGAACACTTACTTAATAATATTACTCAAGGAGGGCAGCAACTTAATAACAGTCGCTATAAATACCCGCTTGCTGATTACGAACAGCTCATGGCCATTGGCGCAAAACACTTAAATAGGAACACAGTAGGATTAGAGTTTGGTCAAGCGCTTAATGCGCAAAACTGGGGATTACTTGGGCATATTGCTTTAGTGAGTGACTCTTTATTAAGCGCATTACAACATGCTTTAAAGCTGCATACCTTAGTTAGAAACATTGGCACTATTAGCCTACATCATCACCCACAACACAGCAGCCTAGAATGGCACCCCAAAACACCAGTCACACACTTCATGGCAGATGAGCTTTTTAGTAGCTGGCTTGCTTTTGCTCAACAATGTTGTGAATGGCAAGCCCCGTTGATGCTCAGCCAAATAAAATTAATGCGCCCACAACCGCCCATCAATGAAGTTAAACAGTATCAAAGTGTATTTAACTGTCCTATTGAGTTTAATAGCACAACAAATAGCATGATCTTTGATAGCCAATTACTACACTGCCCACTAAAAGGCGCTAATAACGAGCTAGAAACTTTATTAGCCGCACAGGCTATTAACTACAACCACGAAGCTCAGTATATTAGTCAGCTCAAAGCGCTAATAACACAACACCTGCCAGAGCGTTTAAGTGTTCAGCAAGCTGCTCAGGCATTAGCGCTATCAACTCGCAGCCTACAGCGTTACTTAAAACAACAACACACCAGCTACAGCAAAATTATTGACGAAATATGCAAACAACAAGCCCTTATATTACTAAAACAAGGACTCAGTTCGTTAAACATTGCCACTGCGCTGGGCTTTTCTGAACAAAGCGCTTTTCAGCGTGCTTTTAAACGCTGGTATTGTATTACGCCTAAAAAATACTTAACCGAAAAGTAAAAGATGAGTTGTTTTTATTATTTTTGCCCACATAACAACGCCAGTTTATAAACCGATACTGTAATAAAAAAGTATAAACACTGCTTTTGCTACTTTTATATGGGTAAACAGGGTTGAAGCTAATTCGATTATTTAAAAATAAATTTGCCTAGGGTATAAGTTTCTGTTATTTATACCGCCGGCTAATGCTGAGGCATTAAATTAAGGATTTAGGAGAGAGTTATGCCAGACCAAAAAAGACATGGTTTATTGGCTCAAGCCGGTTTAGAACCATACCAAGAAAAACCGGGTGAAGAGTACATGAATGAAGCACAACGTGCTCATTTTAAAACAATTTTAGAAACTTGGCGTAATGATTTACGGAACGAAGTTGATCGTACTAAGTCACATATGCAAGACGAAGCAGCTAACTTTCCTGATCCCGTTGACCGCGCAGCACAAGAAGAAGAGTTCTCATTAGAGCTTCGTACTCGTGACCGCGAACGCAAATTAATTAAGAAAATTGAAAAAACAATCAACTTAATTAAAGAAGACGAGTTTGGTTTTTGTGAGTCTTGTGGCATTGAAATTGGCATTCGTCGTTTAGAAGCACGTCCTACTGCCGATTTATGCGTAGACTGTAAAACACTTGCCGAAATTAAAGAAAAGCAAGCTGGACGCGGCTAATTAAGTTATAGCCATGTCTTCTACAGCCGTTACCGCGCAAGTATCTGACTATCGCGGCCGATTTGCACCGTCTCCTTCGGGGCCGTTACATTTTGGCTCACTTGTGGCGGCTGTAGGTAGCTACCTAGATGCAAAAGTTAACCAAGGGAAATGGTTAGTACGCATTGAGGATATAGACACCACTCGCGTTGTTAAAGGCGCAGCCACCGATATCCTAAATACCTTAGACGCCTACTGCCTTAATTGGGATGAAAACGTTGTGTATCAAACACAGCGTCTTACTATTTATCAAGATGCAGTAAACTCACTGTCAAAACAACACCTTATTTATGCCTGCCAATGCTCTCGTAAGCAAATAAAAGCGCTAGGTGGAATTTATCAAGGGCAATGTAAACATAGCCAACTCAGTGAACAGGGTCATGCCCTTCGCTTAACTCAATGCCATGCAACCGTGACTTATAACGACCTTATTCAGGGGCGTATTGACGTTGACCCTGCTCTGGCCCATGAAGATTACATTATAAAACGTAGCGACGGTTTATTTGCCTATCAACTGGTGGTGGTTATTGATGACATTGAGCAAGGGATCAATCGAATTGTACGAGGCGCTGATCTACTTGAACCTACCGCCCGTCAAATAAGTCTCTTTAAGCAACTTAATAACCCTATTCCAGAATTTGCTCATTTACCTTTAGCGGTAGCAAAACCCGGATTTAAACTCTCTAAACAAAATTACGCCCCCGCTATTTGCAAACAAAATCCCAAACCGACTTTGATAGCGGTATTTAACTTTTTAGGTTTGCCAACCCACGACCAACTTATGGATTTAACCACAGAGCAATTACTTGCTTGGGGCGTGGCACATTTTAACTTAAGCCGCGTTCCCACTACGCGTGAAATACAGATTTAACGCTCTTTCGCGGATTGGGTATAACAAATTCAAATAAAATCGTTAAAAATGGCTTAATTTCAGCACTGCAACTTAATTTTTCCACCTTGCTGGTATATGATAGCCGCCTAAATATATGCTAATTACATAAAACAGTAAGTACAGCTCTATGAGAAGGTACTTGTTGTCATTTTGATTGCAATGGCGAGTCAATCAACCGCTTCTCTAGGAGACAGACTATTATTTCCAAGCTTTTTCAATTTTGTCGACAAATTATCGGCCCGAATGCCAGTGCCGAAGATGTCGCAATCAGCAGTGAACCGTTGGTGATCCCTCGAGGTGAGCATGGTATTTCTCGCAAACAATTTAGCCCAAATGCAATCAAAGTACTCTATCGCCTAAAAGATGGTGGCTATGATGCCTACTTAGTTGGTGGTTGCATTCGCGATGTATTGTTAGGTCAACAACCCAAAGATTTTGATGTTGTAACCAATGCAACCCCTGAGCAAGTTAAAAAACTGTTTCGTAACTGCCGTTTAATTGGCCGCCGCTTTCGTTTAGCGCACATTGTTTTTGGTCGTGAGATTATTGAAGTGGCCACCATGCGCGGCCATCACGAAGCACAAGAAGACAAAAATCAAATTAGCCAATCAAGCGAACATGGGCAACTACTTCGCGACAACGTATTTGGCAGCATTGAAGAAGATGCCGAGCGTCGTGATTTTTCAATCAATGCCTTATATTACTCAATCAATGATTTTTGTATTTATGATTACGCCAATGGTTTAGCGGCCATAAAGGCAAAACAAATTGAGTTAATTGGCGACCCTGAAACACGCTATCGTGAAGACCCCGTGCGTATGCTTCGTGCAGTGCGCTTTGCTACTAAACTCGATATGCAAATAGCACCTGCAAGCGAAAAGCCAATAACCGCTCTAGCTAGCTTGCTTGATAACATTCCACCGGCACGTTTGTTTGAAGAAATACTCAAGCTGTTTTTAAACGGCAAAGCACAACAAAACTTTTTAATGCTGCGCAAATACGGGTTATTTAAATCGTTGTTCCCAGAACTTGACCGCATTTTGGATAAAAACCCAGGCGGGCTTGAAGAAACTTTCATCAAGCAAATGTTTGCAAACACTGACATCCGCATTAATGCAGAGAAAAAAGTCACCCCTGCGTTTGTATTTGCAGCGTTACTGTGGTTTCCATTGGTTGAACGTACTGAAAAAATTCGACGTCAAGAACAACTCTCTGAATACGATGCCTTTGCCCAAGCAATTAATAAAGTACTTAGTGAGAACGCTCAGCATATTGCAGTACCAAAACGCTTTACGTTAGGCGCCCGTGATATTTGGCATATTCAACAACGTTTAGACAAACGTGCAGGCCAACGTGCCTATCGCTTAACACAGCAGCCTCGTTTTAAAGCCGCTTATGACTTTTTATTACTGCGTGTTGATGCCGGTGAAACTGAGCATACAGAGCTTGCACAGTGGTGGACACAGTACTTGAGTCAAGATATTAATGGCCAAAAAGAAATGGTGCGAGAGCTAGGTCATCAAGGTGGACCAAAACCACGTAAGCGTCCTCGTCGGCGCACCACTAAAAAACCAGCTGAGTAAAGAATGCAACGTGTCTATTTAGGCTTAGGTGCCAACCTTAATACACCTAAAAAACAACTTGATGATGCTGTTGTTGCACTTAAAAACTTGCCTAACAGCGAGTTTATCGCTTGCTCACATTATTATGCGAGCAAGCCTATGGGGCCACAAGATCAACCCGATTATGTGAACGCGGTTGCCTGTATCAATACCTCGCTACAGCCAGAGCAGTTACTTGATTTAACGCAAGCCATAGAGGTGGAGCATGGTCGAGTCAGAAAAGCTGAGCGTTGGGGCGCACGCACACTGGATATTGATATTTTATTATTTGGTGAGCAGGTTATAAATACAAAACGTTTAACGGTGCCTCATTACGGATTAAACGAGAGAGAGTTTGTTGTTTACCCGCTGCAAGAAATTGCACCCGAACTTATTTTACCAAGCGGCGCATCTATCAAACAGATAGCAAATAACCTACCGCTTAACGACTTACAACAATTACCGCTGTAATTAACTAAGACCACTGTCTGCGAGAATATTATGTCTAAAATAACCGTTTCAACTTTGAATAAAATGAAGGCTGAAAGTAATAAAATCACTGCGTTAACAGCTTATGATGCCAGTTTTGCTAAGTTATTTCATGAGAATGGCGTTGAAGTTGTTTTAGTCGGTGATTCTTTGGGAATGGTATTACAAGGTGGCGATGACACACTCGCTGTGACAAACCAAGAAATTGCGTACCATACTCGCTGTGTTCGCGCTGGAAGCCGTGATCTATTTGTTATTGCCGACCTACCGTTTATGACCTACGCAAATCCAAATGATGCGTGTAAAAATGCCGCAGAGCTCATGCGCTCAGGTGCTAATATGGTCAAGCTTGAAGGTGGCGAATGGCTGCATGACAGCATTAAATCACTTACTCAGCAAGGTATTCCGGTGTGTGGGCATTTAGGGCTTACGCCGCAATCTGTGCACGTATTTGGTGGTTTTAAAATTCAAGGCCGTGAAGAAGCACAAGCACAAAAAATTATTGCCGATGCAAAAGCATTAGAGGCAGCGGGTGCTCAACTACTCGTGCTTGAGTGTATTCCAAGTGCCTTAGCAAAACGTATTACTGACTCATTAAGCATTCCGACTATAGGGATTGGTGCGGGCAATGTAACCGATGGCCAAATTTTGGTTATGCACGATTTAGTCGGTATTTCTGCAGGCTACATTCCTAAATTTTCAAAAAACTTTTTACTCGAAACAGGCAACATGCCTGCCGCTGTTAAAAAGTATTGTAACGATGTTAAAAGCGGCGTTTTTCCAAGCGCTGAACACGAGTTTAAATAATGCAGTCAATCACTGAAATTAAATCATTACGCAGTCAAATAAGAGCTTGGCGCCAAGCGGGTTTAAGTGTTGCACTAGTACCTACTATGGGTAACCTGCACCGCGGTCACTTTTCGTTGGTAGAAAAAGCAAAAACACTGGCCGACAAAGTCGTTGTTAGTATTTTTGTTAACCCGATGCAATTTGGTGCTAACGAAGATCTAGACAATTATCCGCGTACCTTAGATGCCGATAAACAAGGTTTAGCCGATCTTGAAACGGATATTTTGTTTATCCCCAGTGTAGAGGCTATTTACCCAAATGGCTTAGGGGTGCAAAGTTTTGTTGATGTACCAGGTATTTCGATGGGCTATTGCGGCGGCTCACGTCCTGGTCATTTTAAAGGTGTAGCAACAGTTGTCACTAAACTATTTAACTTAGTCCAACCTGATTACGCCTGCTTTGGTGAAAAAGACTTTCAGCAGCTGCAAGTTGTTAAAACAATGGCCCGTGATTTGTCGATACCAGTAGAAATTATTGGTGTGCCAACGATGCGTGAAGTTAGCGGCCTTGCCATGAGCTCACGCAATGGGTATTTATCAAGTGATGAAAAGCAAACCGCTACGATTTTATTCAACACTTTAAATCACTGTGCGCAGCAACTAAAAAGCGGAAATAAAGCGTTTGCTACTCTTGAAGCTGATGCTAAAGCGACTTTAGAAAGCGCAGGGCTAAAACCAGATTATTTTTCGATAGCTCAACGAGATACATTAAAAGCTGCTACACTCGAAGATACACGATTTGTTATTTTAGCTGCCGCCTTTTTAGGAAGTGTTAGATTAATCGACAATATACAGGTTGAAGTTTAATACTGGTGTAGCCTCACTTTAAGGATAAGTATGAAAACTTTTATTAAAACCACTCTAGTGGCTTTTTCTTTTGCAGCATTGGCAGGGTGCCAAAGCCAAGCAGGTAATCCAGCACTTAACCAATGCGCTCAGCAAAGTTATCAATGCGAAACCAGCTGTGAACAACAAACAACCACCGATAGCCTTAAGTCACAGGTTTGCTCATCTAAATGCATCGAAGCGTATAATCAATGCAAAGTACAAGCTGAAAACTTAAGTAAAGCTGACTAATATCAATTGGCATAAATTGTAAACCAAAAAAAACCGCTCATTTGAGCGGTTTTTTAATTATTAGCGGTTTATTTTAAGCCTAACTTTTTCAACTCAACTTCAACTAGCTTTGCAGAAAGTGGCACATAACCATCTTTTTCTACAATTTTTTGACCTTCTTGCGAAAGTACCATCTTTAAAAACTCAGCTTCAACTGGGCCAAGTGGCTTATTTGGGTGTTTATTTACATAAACATATAAGAAACGTGAAAGTGGGTATTTACCTTGAGCTACGTTTTCAAGCGTGGCATCAACAAAGTTAGTACCTTTTTTAGATAACGGAACAGTACGTACACCCGATGTTTTATAACCAATGCCAGAATAACCAATGGCATTTAGTGATGCTGAAATTGACTGTACAACAGAAGCTGAACCCGGTTGCTCGTTCACGTTATTACGAAAATCGCCTTTACATAAGGCTTTCTTTTTAAAGTAACCGTAAGTCCCTGATACTGAGTTACGTCCATATAATTGCACGTCTTTTGCAGCCCAATCACCTTCTAGACCAACATCACTCCAGCGGTTTACTTGCTCTGGTGCGCCACATTTACGTGTTGATGAGAAAATAGCATCGATTTGGTCAATACGCAGCCCTTCAATTGGGTTATCTTTATGAACAAATACCGCCAATGCATCAATTGCTACACGTACTTGTGTTGGCTTATAGCCATAGCGCTTTTCAAATGCTTCAATTTCTTTCGACTTCATAGCACGGCTCATTGGACCTAAATTTGCCGTACCTTCTGTTAATGCTGGTGGCGCAGTAGACGAACCTGCCGCTTGAATTTGAATATTTACATTTGGGTAAATACGCTTATATTCTTCAGCCCAAAAGGTCATCATGTTGGCTAACGTATCAGACCCTACCGATGAAAAGTTACCTGATACACCGCTAATTTTTTGATACTCAGGCATACCGTCTTCTAATGCTACTGCTTGCGCAGATACAAATGTTGTAACAGCCACACCCATTGCGGCAACTAAGTTTTTAAATTTCATTTTGGGGTTCTCCAGTTTGTTCGTCCCATTTCCTAACTGCGGTTCACTCTAAAGTGAGTACATGACAATGGTGTGACTCTTAAATGACACTTTTATGACTAGCAGTATTACTCGTCACTAATGGCGAAATAGAGATCAGCCTATCGCTTGAAAACGCAAAAGAAAAACAGGAGCCTTTACCCAGTTCACTGTTAATTTTTAATTGGCTACCATGGCGAGTAAGTACATGTTTAGTAATTGCTAAGCCTAATCCTGAGCCACCTGTGGTGCGGCTTCTGGCTTTATCGACCCGATAAAAACGCTCAGTTAAGCGATTTATATGCTCTGGTGCAATACCATCACCATTATCAGTAACACTAAAATATGCCTGTTCATTGTTGCGCTGCCAACACACCTCAATTTTACCACCTGACTTAGTATAATGAATGGCATTAAATACTAAGTTTGAAAACGCACTTCTGAGCTCATCCTCAGCACCGGTAATATCAAGTGACGCATCAATATTAAAAATAAGTTGATGGCCTTTATCTTGATTTATAGACTGTGCTTCAGTTTCAATCAGTTTTAGCAATTGCGGTACATTTACTGCCTTATCATTACTGTGGCGTTTTGCGCCTTCAATACGTGATAACGAAAGTAACTGATTCACTAAACTATCCATGCGTTTACATTGTTCTAGCATGGTAGTTTGTGCTTTATTCCACATTGCAGGCGGAGGGAGCGAATCACTGTCGAGCATTTCAAGGTAGCCGGTAACAACCGTTAAAGGGGTTCTGAGCTCATGAGACACATTAGCAACAAAGTCTTTACGCATCTGCTCAAGCTGCTTTAAACGGGTTACATCGCGTACTACCACCAATAACTGAGTATTAGCATAAGGCATCACCCTAAATTCAAGAACTTGCTCAACACTGTGGCCACTTTCAAGCTCCAGTGCATCACTAAACTCTTTACGGCGCATATATTTAGCAAATTTAGGATCGCGAATGAGGTTATCTAAACGCTGACCATGATCAACCGGCCATTGTAACCCTAACACTTTGAGTGCAAGTTGATTACACCACACAATTGATAAATCGTTTTGCAATACAACAACAGCATCAGGCACCGCCTCAGCACCGTCACGAAAACGGCGTATCAGCTCTGCCAGTTCGTTACGCTTTTTACGATTACGATGTTGCAGCTGATAGATGCCTTCAAATACTTGCTCCCACGATCCTTCACCTTCTGGTGGGTTAAAACTGCGCTGGTTATGCAGCCAATCACTTAACCGATAAAGTTGATGGTAATGCCACATAAGTAGCGAAAAAGCGCCCAAAAACAACATCAAAAATGGGGCACCAATAAGCACCCCAATTAAAAGTAAAGGTATAAAATAGACAAACAGCCGCTTTGTTAGCGCCTGCTTGTTAATAACTCGATACATACACGCTCTTTACCTTATAAACGCTAGCAGACAAGTTGACTGAACTAGGTTAATAGATTGCTACTTAACTAAGTAAGCTTAATTGTAAGCACACTATAGTTTACTCGAAAAGCGATAACCAGCTCCGCGTACCGTTTGTACTAAGCGGTCATGTCCAAGCGTAGCAATCGCTTTACGCAAGCGACGAATATGAACATCTACGGTTCTGTCTTCAACATACACATTCGTGCCCCATACATGATCAAGCAGTTGCTCACGGCTGTAAACACGCTCTGGATGGGTCATAAAAAAGTGTAACAGTCTAAATTCGGTTGGCCCCATATCAAGCTCACTGCCCCCTGAGGTAACACGATGCGAAATAGGGTCCAAGCGCAGGCCATGCACTTCAATTGCTTCTTCTAAAGAGGTAGGTGCTACTCGGCGAATAACCGCTTTAATACGCGCCATTAACTCTTTAGGTGAAAACGGCTTAGTAACGTAATCATCAGCGCCCACTTCTAAACCGCGTATTTTGTCTTCTTCTTCACCGCGAGCAGTCAGCATAATGATAGGGATTTGGCGTGTGTGTTCATTTTGTTTGAATTTTTTAGCAATTTGAATTCCACTACCACCAGGTAGCATCCAATCGAGTAACACCATATCTGGATAAGGTTCAACCATTGCGGCTATTGCAGAATCATAATCTTCTGCCTCAATGGCTTGAAAGCCATTTTGTTCTAAAACAAAAACCAACATTTCCCTGATAGGTGCTTCGTCATCAACGACTAATACTTTACGTGACATTCCAATTTATCTCTTAGGCTATTGAGTAGGTTTCATTATTATGACTAAGTATGACATTTTTATTAAAGTGTAACGTCTAAATTAAAATGAGACTAAAAAAAACACAAAATAGTAACAAAAAATTGAATATGTCATATTTTTATCATCTTGAGCAGTAAATAAAAAAGTGGTTTGCAGTAAAGTGAGTCGTTATTAAAGGCATTATTTATGATATTAACTTGGGATCATCAAATTACTAACTAGCAGCTATTTTTAGGCTTAATAATAAAAGTCGGCACCTATTTAGATCAGGTTTATTAAGATCTTAAATACAAGGATCAGAGTTTTATCAAGCAGATCCCTTTTCGGATCACTATTTTACCCACTAACAAAGCTAAACCAATGATTTACTGTGTGATTTTTATCCATTAATTATGATGTTCGACACTTAAAAGTACAAAATGCATCACTTTAAGCCCTTCACTTAGTAAAGTAATGATCCCAGATAAGGTTAGTTAGTAATCGAGTGATCCCAGATTTATCGGTAAGTAAAATACTGATCTCTTACAGATCAAAAAAGCCAGTGCGTAAGCAACTGGCTTTTTATAATGAGTGCGAGAGTATCGCCGTTATTGGCTCATCATTTTATTTTTGGGTTTAACTCACCGCTTAAGTATTTAAGGTGCATTTCATCCAATGAAATTGGCTTAATTTTACTTGCTTGACCCGCAGTACCAAACGCCTCGTAACGGGCGATACAAATATCAGTCATCGCTTGTGTTGCAGCGGCTAAAAACTTACGTGGGTCGAAGTTAGACGGGTTCATTGCTAAATGACGACGGATTGCACCGGTAGACGCTAAACGTAAGTCAGTATCAATGTTTACCTTACGCACACCGTATTTAATACCTTCAACAATTTGCTCAACTGGCACACCGTATGTTTCAGGAATTTCGCCACCGTATTGGTTAATCACTTCTAACCACTCTTGTGGTACAGAAGACGAGCCATGCATTACTAAGTGCGTGTTTGGAATACGCGCATGAATTTCTTTAATACGATCAATCGCTAAAATGTCGTCGGTTGGTGGACGAGTAAATTTGTAGGCACCGTGTGATGTACCACAGGCAATAGCCAGCGCATCAACATGGGTTTTATTTACAAAATCAGCTGCTTCTTCTGGATTCGTTAGCATTTGCTCTGTGGTAAGTTTACCCTCAGCGCCAACGCCGTCTTCTTCACCCGCTTCACCGGTTTCAAGTGAACCTAATACACCTAGCTCACCCTCAACTGAAACACCACATGCGTGTGCCATTTCAACTGTTTTACGTGTTACATCAACGTTGTAATCGTAGCTTGACGGAGTTTTACCATCGCTCATTAACGAGCCATCCATCATTACTGATGAAAAACCTAACTGAATTGAACGCTGACATACACCCGGTGATGTACCGTGATCCTGATGCATAACCACGGGGATATGTGGCCATTCTTCAACTGCCGCTAAAATCATATGACGAATAAAAGGTGCACCGGCATACGCACGTGCGCCCGCAGAACCTTGCACAATAACAGGGCTGTTTGTTTTATCAGCCGCTTCCATAATTGCGCGCATTTGCTCTTGGTTATTTACATTAAACGCGGGTACACCGTAACCATGCTCAGCGGCATGATCCAGAAGTTGTCGCATACTGATTAAAGCCATTGGGTATTCTCCAATTTATCGATAGTCATTTAACTATCTAGTTTGAACGGATTTGTTAGTTTGGCGCAATAACTGCACCTCGAACCTTAAAGCTCAACGCCTAAAATTCGAATTAAATAACTAATAAATAAAAGTGAGAGGTATTTATCAGTTAAGTGTAGCAGATGCGGACACTCCACATCTGCCTAACGGCTAGCTAATACTTAACGTATTACTTAGCACGTGATTCTAGCATCACTACTGCTGGCAGTTTTTTACCTTCTAAAAACTCTAAGAAAGCACCACCACCGGTAGAAATATACGAAACTTTGTCACTAATGCCGTACTTGTCAATTGCTGCTAAAGTGTCACCACCGCCTGCAATTGAAAACGCTTTTGAATCAGCAATTGCTTGGGCAATAGCACGTGTACCATTACCGAACTGATCAAATTCAAACACACCGACTGGGCCATTCCATACAACGGTGCCCGCATTAGCAATAATTTTTGCAAGTTTGTTTGCTGTATCAGGGCCAATATCAAAAATCATATCGTCGCTGGTAACTTCGCTTACATCTTTAAGTGTTGCTACAGCTGATTCTGAGAATTCATTACCCACAACAACATCAGTCGGTACTGGAATTTCACCATTGTTAGCTTTTGCTGCTGCACATAAGCGATTAGCTTCGTCCATTAAGTCAGCTTCAAAAAGGGACTTACCTACAGGATAACCTGCAGCGGCAATAAAGGTATTAGCAATACCGCCACCCGTAACAAGCTGGTCAACAATTTTAGATAACGAATCAAGTACGGTTAACTTAGTTGACACTTTAGAGCCACCCACAATCGCCACGAGCGGGCGTGCTGGGTTATCAAGTGCTTTGCCTAGCGCTTCAAGTTCAGCTGATAATAATGGACCGGCACACGCTACATCAGCAAATAAACCTACACCATGCGTTGATGCTTGTGCGCGATGCGCAGTACCAAAGGCATCCATTACGTACACGTCACATAATGCAGCTAATTGCTTTGATAAGGTTTCGTCGTCTTTTTTCTCGCCTTTATTAAAACGCACGTTTTCAAAAACAACGACTTCGTTATCTGCAACATCAACGCCGTTTAGGTAATCTTTTTCTAGGCGAACTGTTTGCTCAAGTGCATCATTTAAGTAATCAACAACCGGAGCCAATGAAAACTCTTCTTCGTATTGCCCTTCCGTAGGACGGCCAAGGTGTGACATAACCATCACTTTCGCGCCTTTCTCTAACGCTAGTTTGATAGTAGGTAACGCAGCACGAATACGTGCATCTGACGTCACTTTTCCTGCTTTAACGGGTACATTTAAATCTTCACGAATTAATACGCGTTTGCCGTTTAAATCTAAATCTGCCATTTTAATGACCGACATGAACATCTCCTTAGTTAACGATACTGAACCTGAAAAATACGTTTTAAATATTACTTAAATGCCATCATAGCACGCGCGGTATCGAGCATGCGATTCGCAAACCCCCACTCGTTATCACACCAAACTAATAACTTTATCAGTCGTTTATGACTAACACGTGTCTGTGTGCCATCTATGATACAAGAATGTGGGTCATGGTTAAAATCAACCGATACCAACGGCTCTTCGGTGTAACTTAAAATACCTTCAAGGCGGTCTTTAGCTTGTGCTTTAAGGGCATTATTAACCGCACTTAAATCTACATCTGCATTAACCGTGACACTTAAATCCATCGCCGTCACATTAATGGTCGGTACACGGACCGCAATGGCCTCAAAGCGACCTTTAAATTTAGGTAAAATACGGTCTATACCACGGGCTAATTTTGTATCTACAGGAATAATAGACTGGCTGGCGGCACGCGTACGGCGTAAATCATGATGATACGCATCAATCACTTGCTGATCGTTCATTGACGCATGAATGGTCGTAATAGCACCTGATTCAATGCCAAAGGCATCATCGAGTACTTTAATAACAGGAACAACGCAGTTGGTGGTACACGAGCCATTAGAGACAATAGTATGCTCGCTTTTAAGCTCATCGTCATTAATACCGTAAACAATAGTGGCATCAACATCATTATCCGCAGGATGTGAAAACAGCACCTTTTTTGCACCCGCAGTCAAATGTAACTGTGCATGCTCACGTGAGTGGTAAACCCCCGTACATTCAAGCACCACGTCAACATCTAACGTTTGCCACGGTAATTCAACTGGATTTTGTTCACAAAATAACGCAATGGTGTCATCAGCAACGCTGATAGTGTCTTCACCTAGTTTAACTGGAAAAGCAAAACGACCATGAGAGGTGTCGTATTTTAATAAATGGGCAATAGCTTCAGGGTCGGCTAGTTCGTTAATTGCAACAATTTTGATCTCGTCGCTTAAGCCTGATTCGTATAGTGCACGGACAATATTTCGACCAATACGACCAAAACCATTAATTGCAAGTTTGATTGCCATGAAATATAAAATCCACTCTAGTTACGTACAGAGAAAGGCAGCGTCGCCTTTTAGATGGCGGTATTGTAATCGACCTTGCCTGTGATTATAAGAGCCAAGCATTAGAAACTTTAAATTAACGTCATAATCAACACACACTGCACTTTTACTTTTAGCCCTGCTAGTGGGTATTTGCACTGTTTGCTATTTTAGTTTTAAATCAAACACCACCTTTATTGATGCTTTAACGCTTATTGTTGCGCCTAAATATTGCTGCTGCATAAATGGATTCTCGTTATTACTAGCAACCATACTATTTCTGTGGCTAGATAAAATAATGTGCTTAACACCGCCCGCGTCATAATCGTAATCTGAGCTGCTGGAATTTGCACTGATACTGTAAACGTTGCCAAGTTCAGCGCCAAAAGCTTGAGCGAGCTTATTTCCCTTCGCTTTTGCGTTATCGATTGCTAATTGTGTTGCCTCTGCCTCTAACTGATTAACTTTAGAGGATAAACCATTAATTTTTTCGATATTGTCTATTTTTAAGCTTTGAGCAAAATTAATAAATTCATCGACTTTTTTAATATCTTTTAATGTGACTTTAACTGTTTTCAGGGCTAAATACTTATCGCCTGAAACAGTCCCAGATTCTGTACCAATCATAGTGTATAACTTGCTTTTTAAACCAGATATATAAACATCGTCTTGGCCAAAACCGTATTTGTCTGATTGTTCAAGTAGCAAGCTAATCCGGCCATCAAGCTCACGTTTAGCCTCAAGTAATGTATCTTCAGTGCTTTTTACTTCAAATATAATTTGAGCCATATCAGGCTCAACAAATACCTCAGCTGACCCCTGCACTGAAATATGACGATTAGCTGGCACGCTTGAATTAGCAAAAGTAATAAGAGGGAATAAGTTAATAAAAATAGCGATGATAAGTTTCATATTCGTTCCTTGAATTCATAATAAATCACACGTTCCCATAATTATACAAATAAAAACAAAAGTAAACTGCCTCATTAACCAAGTATTTATGCATTCTTTATAGGTTGGGTTTCGCTTCGCTCTGCCCAACCTACGTCAACTCGCCTACTTTGAGCTCCTTACCGGCGCTTATTTGATGGCATTGGGCTAATAACAACTCAGCAGTAGCTTGTGCATCGGTAAGGGCGTGATGACAATGATAGCTTGGTAAGTCGTAGCGTTTACGACATTCATTAAGAGTTAAATCGTCTAATTTTATATCTGAGCTATGCTTTAGCAGACGCTTTTTTTCTATTTGTAAGGTATCGATAATCAACTTGGGGCGCTGGGTGATCCCTGCATTTTTTAGTGCTAACTTTAAAAAACCCCAATCGAGCATGGCATTATGAAATACTAAAATACAGTCACTAAAGTGAGCGCTTAAAGACGTTATAATGCTTTGTAGACTTTGCCCTTGTGCCACAGAGTCAGTACTAATGCCATGAAAAACGGGGCTCTGCTCTAGACTTTTCACCTCTTTATTAACCAAATGCTGCGACTGACTGTTTTTGATACATTCGTTATCAATCAGTACCCAAGCAACCGAAACAATTTCATGTTGTTTAGGATCAAGCCCTGTTAATTCCAAATCAATCACTAAGTAACGTTGCTTTAAAGCACTTTGCATGAGCAAGTGGCGGCGCTTTAAATAACGAGTAATAAGCTGCTTAACCATTGTTGTTACAAACTCCCACGCGCAAATTTAAACGCCGCGCCTTGCTGCGCTTGTTTTACTAGGTAAAATGCTTCTTTAAGCTGATGACGCTCTAACGAATTGAGCTTATCTGGGTTTATACAATTGCTGGGCAACCCCTCTTCGTTTATTTGTGTGCGCAACCTAAGTTGAGTTAAAAATCGCCAACAATCTTTTAAATTATAAATATCTTCTTTGCTTAACAATGAATACTTTAATAAGGCGTCTAATCGCTCTTGGGTGTTAGCACGGCGGATGCCTACTTTTAATGCATACAGCCTTGCCAGATCGTTAATGATCACTACCCCGCGCTTTTTAAGATCGATGTATTTGTGATGCTGCTCGGTTTTTTCAGTTTTAAAGTTATTGAATAAACCAATCGGCGCGCTGTTGGTATTCACATCGCTGGCCATTGCCGCATAAAAAAGATCGTTGCGAGAAATATGGGTTAACTCTTCACAAAACTGGCTATAAAGCGTGGTTGATCCTTCAATAAAACGCAGATCAAAAAATATTTTACAGTTGAGCATTGCCTGGGGTGTGGGGCTGGTGATCCACTTTAAAAACTTCGCCCGCCAATCACTAACACTCATTCGACACGCATCACTGCTGGCCATAATGTTACCAGGGCAACGACGAATACCGCATTCAACTAAGTTTTCACAAACAAATTCACCCATTTGTTTAAAGTACGCGTGCTGCTCATCGTTTAGACCATCGGGTAATAACAAGCCGTTATCTTGATCAGAATGCAGTGTTTGCTCTTCGCGCGCTTGAGAGCCAAAACAAATAAAGCTAAAGCTCGTAGGTGCAACACCATGTTGTTGTTGAAATAAAAATATTAGCCGCGAGGTTAGCGCATCGGTTAAACCGCTGAGTAGTTTTCCAATCAGTGAAATATCATCAATATTATTAGAAAACCCCTTTAATAACTCAGGAATTTCTTTAGCGTAACGCTTTAAATCAGCGACATTATGCGCTTTATAAATACGACCAATGAGCTGGACAGGGTCGCTTTTTTGTTGACGTAGTAAGTCTGTACTAGTGATCATACCTAGCGGTTTATGATTTTCATCAAGCACAGGTAAATGATGAATATTATGCTTAAGCATTAAGTGTAGCGCTGAAAACACACGATTATTTTCAAATATAAACTTAGGCTTATTGGTCATAATACTATTGATAGCTTGCGCGGGGTCCACCTCATCAGCAAGCACTCGATTACGTAAATCACGGTCAGTAACCACCCCAACAAGGTGCGAGTTTTCGGTGATCATTATTGAAGAAACCCCATGCTCTTGCATTTTTTTAGCACTATGACGGATGCTGGCATCGGGGGGCAGCGTTATCGCTTTGCGAGTCATGATCTCTGATATTTTACGCTCAGACCAGCTGTCGTTGTTGCTCTTATAATGCGATGAAAGTAATCGATTTGCATGTGCACGGACAAAGTATTGCTCAAAGGCTTTATATTCTCGGCGTAAATAATCAAAATGCGTTTGGTCGAGCATATACACTATGCCCTCTTTTTGTACTTCTAAACTGTTTTGAATTGCATCTCCCGTTAGTAAAGAGGGGTAACCAAAGTAATCACCTTGGGTTAAACGCGTTACCGTATCGCCTTTGGCATCGACTAAATCGTATAACCCGGAGCGGATTAAAAATAACTTAGGCTGTTCACTGTTAAGCCATTGCGTTTGGTTTTCTCGGGTCAAATAAATACTATCGAGATGGTTAACAAAATAACTGCAGGCGCTGTCCTGTAACATTGAAAATGGTGCTTGCTTGTTAATAAACTGCGCGACTTCCTGTTGCTCACTACTCATAAATCATCCTCAATAAAAAAGCGACTTAACCTGAAATGTAGTCATTTTTTAAACAAATAAAAAGCCCGACTTAAGTCGGGCTTTGATGCGTTATATCATTAGCTATATGGATTAGTGAGCATGCGCTTCACTAGACCCTTTAGGATTACGAATACCTTCCACCATTTCTTGGATTTCAATTGGTGTTGGTTGAGTCATTTTCATAACACCTGCTGCTACTGCAAAGTTAATGATCATACCTACTAAACCAATCCCTTCAGGTGAAATACCTAGGAACCAATTTTCTGGGCTATTAAGCTCTGGGCTCACAAACTTGAAGTAGATGATGTATGCAGCAGTAAAGGTGATACCCGTTACCATGCCTGCAATTGCACCATGTTTATTCATTGATTTAGAGAAAATACCCATAATAATTGCAGGGAAGAAGCTCGCCGCCGCTAAGCCGAAGGCAAAGGCAACAACCGAGGCCACAAATCCTGGCGGGTTAATCCCAAAGTAGGCGGATATTACAATAGCAATCATCGCTGCTAACCTCGCTGCAAGTAATTCTTGCTTGTCGGTTATATCCGGTTTGAGTGTCCGTTTTAGCAAATCGTGCGATACTGAGGTTGAAATAACCAATAGTAAGCCCGCTGTAGTCGATAGTGCCGCGGCAATACCACCAGCAGCAACGAGTGCAATAACCCATGCTGGTAAGTCGGCAATTTCAGGGTTCGCTAGTACCATAATATCGCGGTCAACGTTTACTTCGTTCGCGCTATTAGGGTCAGTGATTTTACCTGATGTGTAAAACATTTTGCCGTCACCATTTTTATCATTAAAGGTAATTAGGCCTGTACGTTCCCAGTTTTTAATCCAAGCTGGTGCATCTGCATACGCTGTGCCGCTACCGTCTTTACCATTAATGGTGTCAATCATGTTTACACGGGCAAACGAAGCTACTGCGGGTGCTGTTGTGTAAACAATAGCAATGAACACCAGTGTCCACGCCGCTGAAATACGTGTGTCCTTTACGCGAGGTACAGTGAAAAAGCGAACAATTACATGTGGTAAACCAGCAGTACCCACCATAAGAGCACCTGTGATTGCAAATACATCAATCATACTCTTCGAGCCTTCAGTGTATTGGCCAAAGCCCAACTCAGTACTTAAACCATCTAATTTATCCAATACATACATGCCTGAACCATCACTTAGCGTGGCACCAAACCCTGTTTGTGGGAAAAAGTGACCGGTTGCCATCATAGAGATGAAAATAGCCGGTACTAAATAAGCAAATACCAGTACACAGTACTGCGCAACTTGCGTGTAAGTAATGCCTTTCATGCCACCAAGTACAGCATAAAAGAAAACAATTATCATGCCGATGTAAACGCCGGTTTCAATTTCAACTTCTAAGAAACGCGAGAACACCACACCCACACCACGCATTTGACCCGCAATGTAAGTAAAACAAATAAAGATGGCACATAAAATAGCCACTAAACGCGCAGTACGTGAGTAGTAACGATCCCCGATAAAGTCTGGCACAGTAAACTTACCGAATTTACGTAAGTAAGGCGCTAAACACATGGCCAGTAGTACATAACCACCCGTCCACCCCATTAAGTAAACACTACCGTCATAGCCAGCAAACGAGATAATACCCGCCATTGAAATAAATGACGCAGCACTCATCCAATCCGCAGCAGTTGCCATACCATTGGCTAGTGGAGGTACACCACCACCGGCAACATAGAATTCATTTGTTGACCCTGCACGAGCCCAGATTGCAATGCCGATATAAAGCGCAAAGCTTAAACCGACGATTATAAAAGTGAGTATTTGAACATCCATTGCTTAGCTCCTATTCGTCTACGCCATATTTTTTATCTAACGTATTCATTTTGAAAACGTACACAAAAATCAAAGCTACAAAGGTATAAATCGCGCCTTGCTGGGCGAACCAGAAGCCAAGTTTAAACCCAAAAAAACGTACTTCATTTAGTACATCTACAAGTAATATGCCAAAGCCAAAAGAGACCACAAACCATACCGCTAATAACTTAAACAGTAATGAAATGTTTTCTGCCCAATAAGCTTTTGCTTGTTCTTCATTTTTAAAAGCCATTTTTATTTTCCCCTTTAAACATCGCAAGATTACGATGGGTGGTTTTTTATATTCGTTAATCAATTTAGCAACGCTACTCAAATATTGAATTGCGACAATAGTCGTAACAACATGTTAACGTTTTCGTAAACTGTAGGCGCTTAATTAGTAAACAACAAGTGAACTACTTTAATTTCAGTAAGTTAATTAATTTATTTGCGAGGTGTTTACGCCAATTTTTGAGTAAAGCGTGGGAATAAGACATTAGTCTAACTAAATAACCAATTTAAAATAAATCATTAAAAATCAATTCTTTATTTTATTTATAGATAATATAAATAAAATGTATACCCCCCTATTTAACCCGCAACCAAATATTGTAAAAACCCAAACTACCTCAAACGCCAACTGACGCTCGCATCTTGAAATAGTTTGGGTATAGTTATGGCAAATTATAAAAATATTCTACAAGGTTAAATAAACATGACGGCTGTACTACTCATTGTTGCCTTTGGCTACATAGGCGTGCTGTTTTGGCTGGCTAATTGGGGGGATAAAACCACGCCACTTGCCAAGCGTATTAGTCATCACCCGTTTGTGTATTCATTTGCACTAGGTATTTATTGCACTTCATGGACTTACTACGGCTCAGTAGGCACAGCAGCGACCAGCAGCTGGAGTTTTTTACCTATCTTGTTAGGCCCCGCTTTATTGTTTTTTTTCGGTCAAGGCTTTTTACGTAAACTGGTACTGGTGAGTAAAAAACAAAATATCACCACTATTGCCGACTTTATTTCAGCCCGCTATGGTAAGCGTCAAACCACCGCCATTATGGTGACAATAATCGCCTTATTGGCCACCATTCCGTACATTGCATTGCAATTAAAAGCACTCAGCTCTAGCTTTTTACTCCTACAAAACAGCAATCAGATATCAGGGGATATTTTAGCGCTATCGGCCACGTTAATGATGGCGCTATTTGCTATATTTTTTGGTACGCGCAAAGTTGATGTAACCGAATACCGTTCAGGTTTAATGCTCGCTGTGGCGTTTGAATCTCTAGTTAAACTGTTTGCCTTAGCCGCCGTTGCAGGGCTTGCGATATACAGCTTATTTAATTTACCTACCCAAAGTAGCAGTCAAGTTGCCGAGTCTATTTGGATGCACTGGACACACTTTGACTTTTTTAGTTTTAATTTTATCGGCCAGTCACTTATGGCAGCAGCGGCTATTATTTGTTTGCCACGCCAATTTCATGTAACCGTGGTCGATAACCAAGATAAGCGCCATTTATTCACTGCGCGTTGGGCCTTCCCACTGTATTTATTACTAACAGCAGCAATGATTTTACCTATTGCCACCGCTGCGATTCACCCAGAAATAGGCCGCAGCTTATCACCAGACAGCTTTGTACTTGCCTTACCTATGCTGCACAATAATGCTTTTTTGACTACGTTTGTGTTTATTGGGGGGCTTTCAGCAGCTACAGCCATGATTGTTGTAGCCACATTAACGTTAAGTACCATGATCTCAAATGATGTGGTACTGCCGTTAATGTTACGTCGTAAATTTAAACGTAACTTAATTACCAGCAGCTATAAATCACGTATTTTACTAGTGCGTCGATTTACCATTGCCGGAGTACTTATTTTAGCTTACTTCTATCAGCAATGGTTTGGAAATGGCAGTGCACTGGCTAGTATGGGATTGGTTGCTTTTTCATTGGTATCGCAACTATTGCCTGCCATTGTGGGTGGTTTATATTGGCGAAAAGGCCATGCCTATGGGGTTTATGCTGGACTACTCGCCGGCGTGATATGTTGGGTGCTGTTTTTAATGTTGCCTATTTTAGATGCCCCCAACCCACTAGACAGTGAGTTACAACAAACCCTAATAACGCGCGGTACACTTATCGCTTTGTTTGCTAATATTGGCTGTTACATTAGTTTTTCGCTAGGGGCTGAAGAGCGCTTAATCGACAAAATTCAAGCGGCTGCTTTTGTTAATCCTAAAGATCAGGCTATTTTATCGCGTCGCTTAAATAAAAATGTAAAAGCCACGGTATACGACTTTAAAATACTGCTGCAAACCTTTTTAGGCATTCAACGTAGCCAGCAAGTATTATCACACTATGCGCTTCATCACGACTTAAACGACAACAATGCTCACCCTCGCGCTGACTTTATTGCTTACTGCGAACGTGCGCTTACTGGGGTATTAGGTGCCTCATCAGCGCAAGCACTTATTCATACCGTATCATCGGGCAAACGCATGGCGTTTGAAGAGGTGGTAAACTTTTTTGATGAAACCACACAAGCACTGCAGTTTAATCAAAACTTATTGTTTACCTCGTTAGAGAACTTAAGCCATGGCCTATCCGTTGTTGATAAAGACCTAAACCTCGTTGCTTGGAATAAGCGCTACAGTGAAATGTTTAACTACCCCGAGGGCTTTTTACAAGTTGGCCAACCTATTGAGGAAATAATCCGGTATAACGCAGAGCGCGGTGAATGTGGCCCAGGTGAAATTGACCGTCATGTTGATAAGCGAGTTCAGCATTTAAAAAATGGTAGTTCACATCACTTTATTCGCCATCGTCGAAACGGCCAAGTGTATGAAATGATCGGTAACCCACTTCCTGATGGCGGATTTGTAACCAGTTTTTCTGATATTACTACTCACATTAGTACTCAAAATGCGCTAGAAGAAATTAATATGGACTTAGAAAACCGTATTGAAGCGCGCACCCAAGAAGTACAAACGATTAATAGTAATCTACAAGCACAAATAGATAGCCGCGTACAAACAGAGCAAGCACTTACTTTGGCCAAGCGCGAGGCAGAACAGGCCAATGATAGTAAAACTCGCTTTTTAGCATTGGCCAGTCACGATATTTTACAGCCATTAAATGCTGCACGTTTATACCTTGCCGCGATTGACGAAACACAACTAGACACCACGAATAAAAATAATTTTAATAAGCTTGGCGACAGTTTAGATTCAACTGTGCATTTAATGTCGGCCTTACTCGAAATTGCAAAATTAGAACAAGGCGCAATGACCCCAAGCCCACGTCACTTTTGTATTGACGATATTTTAGACCCTCTCAAAAGTGAATATGCCATTTTATCGAGCGATAAAGGACTGTCATTTACAGTGCGCTCAAATAAGCAAATAGTGCATAGTGACATTACCTACTTGCGCCGAATACTACAAAACTTACTGTCTAATGCGATTAAATACACCGAAAATGGCCGAGTGCTAATTGCCTGCAGAAATCGTAAACACAGTTTACGAATAGAAGTATGGGATACAGGCCCCGGCATTAGCGATATTGAACAGGCAAAAATATTTAACGACTTTTACCGAATTGAAGCGGGCGACAATAAAGGCGTAGGCCTTGGTCTAGGGGTAGTTAAACGTATGGCTGATTTACTGAGCCTGCCGATTGATGTCGTTTCTTTACCTAATAAAGGCAGTCGATTTAGCATAGAAGTGCCTTATGGTGATGCGCAATTAGTGCAACAAAAACAAACAAATCAAAATATCGTAGACAACCGCGCTGCGATTAATATTATTGCCGTTGACGACGATCCTGAAAACTTAGCCGCGATGGCCAGCTTATTGAAAAAATGGCGGGCAAATTACACCTTATTCGACAAAGTTGATGCTGTGTTGGCGTATGCTAAAGCGCATGCCGCGCCCGATGTTATTTTAATGGATTATCAATTAGGTAATGATTGGGATGGCATTACTTTAATTAAAACACTGCGAGAGACTTGGCAAAGCGATATTCCGGCAATTTTAATTACCGCGGTGCGTGACACCGAGCTAAAACAAACAACCAAAGCTGAAAATATTCATTACCTAAGTAAACCAGTAAAACCAGGTAAACTTAAGGCCCTGCTTAATCATAGTACTTAACCACCAATAAACGCTTAAGCCCAGTAAAATACTGGGCTTAAAGCTATGCTTAATTGCTATAATTACGCTTTCTTAGTTTTTGGAACAACCAACTAAGCCCGACTAACGAAAGCCCTAAGCCAATAAACGATAATGCCTTTAAAAGCCCAGTTAAATTAGCCATATCAATTAAAAATACTTTAACGATTACCGCACCAAGAATCCCCAAACCGACATTTTGTAATAACCGCAGCTGTTTTAAATGTCCGGCGATCACCACCAATGCGCCAAGTAATAACCAAATAACCGAATAGCTATATAGCTCGGCGTCACTGGTTGCCTTATCAAGGTAAATAAAGCCGCCTTGCCAATATTGGCGGATCAAGGTGTTGATAGCTAATACCGCTAATAAACCAGACACACCGAGTGTAATTTGACTCAATTTAGCATTTAACGATTTAACTAAACTCGCTAACCATAACGCCAGCAGGCTCGGGACGAACCAGATTAAAAGCACCCAGTTAAATATTGGCGTTTCACCAACATAAAGACGCATTAATAACGGATTATCATCCAACGTTGTATTGATTAATAATAAGCCAGCTAACGCTGATAAAATCAAACCTGCAGTGCGGTATAACTTACCCAGCTGCCCTGCACTTTGCGCGCGATATAAATAAACGCAGCCTAAAGCAAGCAAGTTACAGCTGAGCAAAACTTGCTCATAAAAACTTAAAGAAAACAACTGAGGGTAGTGCCCTACCAGTTGATAACTGGTTTCGGTTGTCACAAATAACGCTAAACAATGCAGTGCTGCCCCCTCTAACCATATTTTTAGTTTTGAAGTATTAAAACATTTAGCCGCTGCAAAAAATAACCCAATACACAGCGGGTAAACAACTAAGCTCCAATGCAAACCAAAGATAGTTAGAGAATCATAACTAGGCGTCCACGGCGATAAGGTAAGGCGTAAAAGTAATGCCGCCACAAGGGCTTTTATTGGCCAGTGTGGCATAGCCACACTGTATTTTTTTATTAATAAGCTCAGCAGTAATACTTGAACAGCCAGTGCAATGGTAAGGCCGCTATCGCTCAGTAGCATAGTAATTGCTAAAGTGATATTGGCGTTTGCTCCCACCCAATAACTAAAACGCTGCCATAAGGTTGTATTATTTTGCGTAAATTTAATTAACACCGCACTCATTAAACATAACAATACCGCCCAAAGTGGATAAGCGGTTGCTAAAGCCGTATTTGGGATCATCGCATACAAAGTGCCAACTAATGCAAACACACTTAATGAAGCAAGCAAATGAAAAGCTAATCGTTTTGAGTATTTATTACCAAAATAGAGTCCATAGCCACTTAACCCCAGAGCAAGTAATAAGCCTAGCCCATATTCGTTTTTAAAAATAAATAACGCATCATCAAAGGCATAAGTTTGTTTAGCACTGATCACTAGTAACAGCGCAATCACTAAAGAAACCCCTTGCCATGCATCCCAACGGCTATTTTTTAACACTAAAAATAGTAACAAAGCGATGCTTAACAACGCCACGATTTGCCATTGTAAATTAAACAAACTCAATAGCATGGCAATCATTAAAGGCGCCATAAAGGCCAGTAATAATCCGTGATCTGGAAATAAGTTAACTAATCGTTTGAAGCTGTGCGGGCGCACTTCAAGGGTATTAAAGCCCA
This sequence comes from Pseudoalteromonas sp. SiA1, assembly GCF_018732205.1. Taxonomy (NCBI): domain Bacteria; kingdom Pseudomonadati; phylum Pseudomonadota; class Gammaproteobacteria; order Alteromonadales; family Pseudoalteromonadaceae; genus Pseudoalteromonas; species Pseudoalteromonas sp. SiA1. The sequence goes on from NZ_CP076084.1 coordinate 2,649,816, forward strand.
AGCCTAAGCGTGCAATAGCGATTAAGCCTAAAATACTTAGTAACGCATACGCGCCTATTAACCACACTGTGTCGTAGTTAAATAGAGTGAGTCCAACCAAGTACCAGCCTATATGCCCTACCCATAGTAAATACCACAACCACACTCGCTGTACTTTATGTGCCACAACCGCTGCGGCAACACTCACAAGGGCAACATAAATAAGTAAAGAAAATAACTGACCACTGCCCGTATTTACCCAAATAGGAACACTGTATGCGCCTATAATGCCAATTACAGCAAGTAAAGGGCCTAACTTAATCGCCATTGCACTGGCGCAAAGAGCAATCACTGCTAAGCCAATAAATGCCCACTCAGCACTTAGCATGGTAAAGCTGTTATAGGCCAAAAACATTAAGGCAAAGCAAGTCACAAAGCCGCCACTGGCAAGGGCTGCAGGAATGTAATTATTAAAGCCTTCAAAAACGATACGTTTATAATGTAAATAATACGCTGCTGCGATTAAGCCAATGCCAAATAATCCACCGGCACTGAGCCTCATTGCAGGTGAAAGTAGCCCCGCCTCTAAACTGTATTTGGCTAAAAACACGCCACCTAAAGCCAAAGCAATAGCACCAATCCAGGTCATCCAGTTTTGTTCAAAGCCTGCACGTAATTGTTTAAAAAGCAGTTCAATACTCGATGGCTTTTTAATTGCTACTTTAGGTAGTGGCGTATGTTTAATGCTCGCAGGTTTATAATCAGAATCAGGAATGTCTGCGCGGTTTAAAGATTTTGCGTTATCTGGTTGTGTGTTTACAGGGGATTCGCTAGGGACTGTATTTGGGTTTAACTCATACTGTGATAGCTTGAGTTTTAATACTGCAATCTCTTGTTTTAAGCCGTTTAATTGCACTAAGGCAACTAAACCACATACGCCTCCTGCAACAATCGCAATAGATATAATGATTGCTAATCCGATTAACTCATCCATACAGTCCCTTTTTTATTTTACAAAACAAGTACCCAAAAAAATTACAAACAAAGCTTATACCATAAAATTACGATGTTTAAGCAACCTCAAGGCGATCACGGCCTGCTTTTTTAGCGCGGTATAATGCTTGATCAGCACGTTTCATTACATTATCAAAGGTCTGGTCGCTTGTACGATGTGCAATACCGATACTGACCGTTAAAGAACGCTGATTTTGTACTGTAATAGTACGAGCCGTCTCTAGAATAGTCTGCGAAAAGTTAAGTACTTCATCAAGCTCATAACTAGGCAGGTAAGCGGCAAACTCCTCACCACCTATACGAGCAAAAATATTTTCATCTTTAAAAAGACGGTTCACTTTATCAGCAAACTGTTTAAGCACCTTATCGCCCACATCGTGGCCATAATCGTCATTAATACGTTTAAAGTGGTCGAGATCTATAATTAAAACAGTGTAAGGATTATTAACAACCCCCTTCACATGCTGATAAAAGCAGCGACGGTTATACACTTTGGTTAAATCATCCATAATAAACTCTTGCGCTAACCGGTTGTGCATTCGCTGCATAAAGTGCATGGTTTTAAATAAACCATAAGCGGTAATTAGCATACCTAATGTGCGGCATAAGTCTTCTACGTAATTGCTTATCCAAAAAGGCTGACGTATTACTTCATCAAGCACATCGGCAGTAGAACCTACAATCCATAGCATTAAACCGATACTGACATATAAATACGCTTTTTTAGCTAACCGTGAACATTGCACTACAAAAAAAATAGCAAAAATCACCACTAAATTAATAAAGTCAGTGGTAAAGCCATAGAGGTTTTGGGTTATGTCTAATCGGGGAAAGTACATCAACGAAAAAATTGAGAAAGCGATAATAAACGCCAGCGTCATCAAAATTAACAGCTTATTTAATCTGGTAATTTTAACAAAATGGCTTAACTTTAGACTCACTTTTTCCGGGTTCATCATAGGCGATATTTAAATTATTTTTATAATTACTATTAAAAACTATACCACAAATTATAAAACGGATTGATTTATATTAGTGTGCTAACAACCCAGCCAATAGCAACTAAAATAGTTAACCCAATCATGGTTTTAGTTTTATGTTTACTGATAAGTCGCTCAGCTTGATTGCCTGCATAATATACCACTAACGCTAATCCAAAATAGCGTATAGAGCGCGCAATCGCAGATGCCACTAAAAACAGTGCCAGCGAATACTTAGTTGCACCAGCGGCCAACATCGCAATTTGAAACGGAATAGGCACAATACCTAAGCTTAATACAAACCAAAAACCTTGTGCCTGCATTTTTTGCTTAACGTTTTCAAACTGTTCAGGACTAGAAAAGGTATTAATGATCCAATCGCCCACTACATCAAATAAATAATAACCCAACGCATAACCAAACAACGCCCCAATAACACAGCCGATTGTGGCCATAAGGGCAATTTGCCACAGTTTTTCACGCCTTGCCTGCATTAATGGCACCAGTACTGCTTCAAGTGGAATGGGCACTATGGTGGATTCTAAAAATGAGGCAAACGTAATACCGCTGAGCATATTTTTAGACTCAATAAACTGACGCGTTTTTTGCTTTAGCTTTTTTTGTATAGCCATTAAACATCCTTTTAACTACTGAGATTAATATTTTTAGCGGGTACTGGCATCATCGCACAGTTAGGTTAATCTAACCTGAAAATATAACGCCTTATTATTTATAGATTTAACATTGGCAAAATAGTAATACTTCCCAGAGTACTTTATTATTGCTCAATGCCATTATACTTTTCTGACAATTATTAATTATGCAAACTGCGCGTTTTATTCCTTTTAGAAAGCAAGATATCATAGGCATGTGCAGCCAAGAGCTTGCCGATAGTGCACAACAAACCTCTTTCAAACAGTTTTGCGACGTGCTCGCCAGCCTGATTCATTATAATTACCACTCAACCCTTGAGTCACTAAAAAACAATTACGCACCGTTTGATCCTAATAGCGACACTCGCTCGTTAGCTCCTGTCTCGAAGGAGCAAAAAGCCCAGTGCCAACGCGATTTTGCTAAAGATTTTGCCAACGTATTAAATGCGGCTAATTTTGAAGTGATTACCAATGAAGACCTACAAGATGCACTCAACGAAGAATCGCTTTTTAAGGTACGCCTAGAGGTAGAGTTTGACGACTTTGAAGAAGTGGTCTTTTATCGCAGAGGCGAATCGCAACTCACCGAAACCATAACCAGCTTTTGGGGCTTACGTAAAAAGCCACTGCATTTTACCAACTACGACCGCGTAGCGGTATTTATTCGCTTTAAAGATAAAGCCTATTTTGAATCAAAAAATAAACTACCTATGGGGTTTGAGCCAAGTTCTACCATAGTAAAACTATTTCAAAATGTGCCAAAAGCTGACTTAGAAATGCTATTTCCTAATAGCGAAGTACGGATGCGCCCGATTGATAAAATTATTATTGGCTCATCTGCACTTATTGGCGGTGCGGTGGTGTTAGTTACCAAACTGGGCGCCTCATTACTTTTATTGTTTGCTTTGTTTGCATTTTGGGGAGGGTTTAGAGATGAAGCCGTTACCATGACTCAGCAGCACTTTATTACGTTAGCGATTGGTATTGGGGTATTTGGTAGTTTTGTTTTTAAAGAGTGGAGTAAATTTAAAAACCGCAAAATTAAATTTATGAAAGCGTTGAGCGATAATCTCTACTTTAAAAACCTAGATAACAACGCCGGTGTATTCCACACTCTGATAGACGCTGCCGAAGAAGAAGACATTAAAGAAGCCCTGCTTGCGTATACGTTTTTACTAAAATCTAAAAATGGCTTAAGCGCACACGCGCTTGATGAGCAAATAGAGACGTGGTTTAAAACTAAGTATCAATGCGAGCTAGATTTTGAAATTAGTGATGCGCTTGAAAAACTTGAACGTATGCATTTAGTAACCTGCACAAACACCCTATATAACGCGATAAATCTAGAGCACGCAAAAGCCATATTAGATGAACGCTGGGATAACCTGTTTCAATATAATTAAACTGCACGCTTTACTTAATAACAACGAAAAAGCAGCTGACACTTCAGCTGCTTTTTACGTTATTACCTAATTGGTAATTAGTTAAGCTGTTTGCTGCTTTTTAAATTTTGTATGCACTAACTTATAAAGTGCTGGCAAAATTAATAGCGTTAGTAAGGTAGATGACATAATACCGCCTACAACCACGGTTGCTAATGGCCTTTGCACCTCAGAGCCGGTACCGGTATTGAGCGCCATAGGTATAAAGCCTAAACTTGCCACAAGCGCGGTCATCAGCACGGGGCGTAATCGCTGTAATGCGCCGCTGTGTATTGCATGGTATAAACTTAACCCTTCGTTTCGTAACTGCTTAATAAACGACAACATCACTACACCGTTTAATACCGCAACACCACTTAGGGCAATAAAACCCACACCCGCTGAAATAGAAAGCGGCATATCTCGTAGCAATAACGCCAATACCCCACCGGTCAGTGCCAGAGGTACACCGCTGAATATAATGAGTGAATCACGCAGCGAGCCAAAAGCACTATAAAGTAAGCCAAAAATAAGCAATAAAGTCACAGGCACAACCAACGACAAACGTTTACTCGCCGATTGTAATTGCTCAAACGTACCGCCGTATTCAAGCCAGTAACCGCTAGGTAGGTTAAGTTGTGCGTTCATTTTCGCTTGGGCATCACTGACAAAGCTTGCTAAATCGCGCCCCGCTACATTGGCCGTTACTACCACATTACGCTTACCACTTTCGCGGTTTATTTGATTCGGCCCTTTTTCAATGCTGATTGTAGCCACTTCTCCAAGCGGTACAAATGCAAGCTCAGGGTTACTACTTTGAGGTAATGCAATAGGTAAACGCGCAAGCGCAGAGACATCATCAGACCAACGCTTATCTAAGCGTACTAGTAACGAAAAGCGCTTATCACCCTCATAAATGAGCCCTGTTTGCACCCCACCAACGGCAGCGGCAAGCGTTTGTTGAATGTCGTTTACAGTTAATCCTAATAACGCCATGTGGTCTCGCATTGGAGTAACAGAAAGTGTAGGCAGCCCCTGTATTTGTTCTAAACGAACATCAGTAGCACCGGTAATATTTCGCATTAAACCAGTGGCTTTTTCGCCAAACTGCTTAAGTATGGCTAAATCGTCACCGTAAATACGCAGCGCTACATCGGCACGCACACCAGCAATTAACTCGTTAAAGCGCATTTCTATAGGCTGGGTAAATTCATAGTTATTACCCGGTACCTCATTCACGCGATGACGAATTTGCTGCACTAACGCGTCTTTACTCAGTGATGGGTTTGGCCATTGCTCGGACGGCTTTAACATTAAAAAGGTGTCGGCAACATTGGCGGCATAGGATCGCTGGCTACATCCGCAGTACCAATCTTCGAAAATACGTTCGCAATTTCGGGTTGTGCTAATAAAGCCTGCTCCAACTGCTTTTGCATTTGCACCGATTGTTCAATACCGGTGCCAGTAATACGCAGCGCATGCATTGCAATGTCACCTTCATCAAGCTGAGGTAAAAATTCGGCGCCCATATTTTTAACTTTAAAGCCAAGCACTAGTACTAAAACCGTCGCAATGCTCACCATCAGCCACGGTAATTTAAGCGATAAGTTAAGCAGTGGCTTGTAGATTTTTTTAACGCCACGCATTACTGCGTTTTCGCTTTCATCTACTTTACCACGCACAAATACGGCAATAGCCGCTGGCACAAAGGTGACAGCAAAAATGAGTGCACCTATTAACGCGGCAACCACAGTAAACGCCATAGGCTGAAACATTTTGCCCTCAACACCACTGAGCGCAAATAGCGGTAAATATACCAACATAATAATTAAAATACCAAATACGGCGGGGCTAAACACTTCTTTGGTGGCTGAAGTGACAACTTTTAAACGCTCACTGAGTGTAAGTAAGCGCCCGTGTTTATGTTGAGCCATCCCTAATTGACGAAGGCAGTTTTCAACCACAATCACCGCGCCATCTACAATTAATCCAAAATCGATTGCGCCTAAGCTCATTAAGTTACCCGAGACTCGATTGCCCACCATGCCTGTAATAGCAAATAGCATACTCAGCGGAATAACCATGGCGGTAATAAGCGCACCAGTGATATTCCCAAGCAATAACAACAGAATGACGATGACCAATACCGCCCCTTCAAACAGGTTTTTTTCTACTGTGGCGATAGTTTTATCAACCAGATTGGTGCGGTCATAAACAGGCTCAACAATAACCCCTGCAGGTAAACTTTTTTGTACTTGTATAAGCTTATCAGCCATGGCTTTGGCAACCACACGGCTATTTTCACCAATTAGCATCATCGCCGTGCCTAATACGGTTTCCTCGCCATTATAAGTAGCCGCGCCAGTTCTGAGTTCTTTTCCTAAGTATACATTTGCCACGTCTTTAATTCGCACAGGAGCATCATCACGCTTAGCAATAACGGTGTTTGCTATATCCGCTAATGTTTTTAATTGCCCAGGGGAGCGCACTAAATATTGGCCGTCAAAGCGCTCTATGTAACCGGCTCCGCGATTGCTGTTATTAAGCTCAAGTGCACTAATAACATCCTTGATTGTTAGCTTATAAGCGATGAGCTTTTCTGGTATGGGCGCAACTTGGTACTGGCGCTCAAAGCCACCTTGGCTATTTATTTCGGTTACGCCTTTTACTTTTAAAAGCTGCGGACGAATAACCCAGTCTTGTAAAGTACGTAAATCTTCGGCGCTGTAAGGCATACCATCACTTTTTAACGCATCGGGTTTTGCATGCACGCTATAGGTAAATATTTCACCTAAACCACTGGCAATAGGTCCAAGGTTTGGCTCAACATTATTAGGTAAATCGGCGCGAATACTTTGAATACGCTCACCAATTTGTTGACGCGCCCAATAAATATCGGTGCCTTCATCAAAAATAATGGTTACTTGAGAAAGCCCATAGCGAGAAAGCGAACGGGTATAATCAAGCTTAGGAATACCCGCCATCGCTGTTTCGACTAAGTAAGTGATACGCTGCTCAACTTCAAGCGGCGTAAAACCAGGCGCTTTAGAGTTAATTTGCACTTGTACATTGGTAATATCGGGTACAGCATCTACCGCTAAGTTTTGGATGTTATACACACCAAACCCAGCAAATAAAAATGTTAGTGCCAGTACCATCATGCGGCGTTTAACCGCAAAAGAAACAATCCAGTTAATCATGGTACCTCCTAGTGTGCGTGACTTGCGCCGCTTTTTAAAATGTCGGCTTTGATCACATAGCTATTGGTTGTGACGTACTCGCTACCTGGGCTTAAACCCGCGATCACTTCAACCCACTCGCTACTTTTTGCGCCTAAAGTAACAGGGCGTACTTCAAATACACTATTTTTACGCACAAACACACTCGTCATACCATTAAACTCTTGAATAGCCTCAGGCTTTACACGCACGTTAGCATTAACCTTATCGATACTGACATCACTATTAACATGCATGCCCGGACGCCAATGACCATCAGGGTTATTAAGCGCTATACGGGCACGTGCAATGTGCCCGCCGGTCATCATAGGCGCTATAAAAAACACCTTACCTTGGGCATTTAAATGGTGATGTAAATCGTACACCGTGGCGCTTTGACCAATGGCTAGATTTTCGATGTTTTCAGGAAAGGCTGAGAGCTCAACCCATACTTTATCAAGATTCACGACTTGCATAAGCGCGCGAGTACTTGCCAGTTCGCCACGCTTTAAATATTGCTCGGTTACCACACCGCTAATGGGGCTTTTAATACTGTAGTTTTGTAATGTTTCACGGTTGGTGACACTGGCCAGTAACTCACCTTTTTGAACCGTTTGACCAATGCTGACAAAAATATCGCTGATCAATCCGGTATATGGCGCCATCACTTCTACTGTGCCGTGCTGTGTCGGTGCAATAACACCAAACAGCGTATCGGAAATATCAATCTCGCCACTTTGTGCTATCTGCGTTTCAATACCCGCACCTTTAACTACTCGCTCACTAAGCACAGTCCGGCCTTCGTGCTGAGAGTACTCAAAACTAACGCGCTCACCTTTATAATTGGCAGTAATGAAAAGCGCAAACGAATGTGGCTCATTTATGGGTTGCGTGCTAACAAGGTACTCATTCTCACGGGTAAATTGTATTTTTTGTGGCGCTTCTACTAATCGTTTTAAGTTCATTTCGATGCTTAAATCGTTTATATCTACCGGCTGTTTTTGCTCATAACCATATACGCGCAGCTCAACTTTACCTGCCAATTCTTGCAGCTTTAACTCAAGAGTGAGCTTTGCGTTGGTTAATAAAAAGCCGCCATGGGCACCTTGTTTTTGGGATTGCTGCATTTGCCCATGCTCTGCTGAGGCAAATACATATGTGCTTGTTAAGCTAGCTACAAACGAGAGAAATACTAATAATGCGATAAACGTGTTGTTCATGATTGAAAAGTCTCAGTTAAAGATTGGCCAGTTAAACGCTCAAGTGCGAGGTGGGTCTGATATAACGCTGCATATGTGTTAATCAACGCGCGTTTAGAGTCAAAAAGGGCTTGTTGAGCATCGAGTAATTGCAACACCGAAATTTGTCCGCGTTGATAGCTTTTTAAGCTTTGCTCAATGAGTGTTTGGGCTTGGGGAATAACTTGCCCAGATAACAACTGTGCCTGTAACGTCTTACCTTGGTAATAGGCATACAAAGTACGAACTTGTTGGCGTAATTGAATCCGTAACTGTCCTTGCTGCTCACGTAACAATGCCAACTGACTGTTAGCCGCTTCAATATTACCGCTATTTGAGTTACTCAATTGCAACGGCATAGAAAACGAAAACAACAACGAACTGGTATTGTTTTGCTGGTTGTAACGCAGGCCTGCACCTACATTAATGTCACTTTGCCCATTGGCTTTTTGCAGCGTTAAGTTGGCCGCTTGCTTTAAGTATTGCTGCTGTAACATAGCAAAATCAGGCGCTTGGTTAACTGCATTGAGTAACGCTTGCTCAGATTTAAGCGGTATTAAGGTAGCCATATTCCCTGCGAAATTCGTGTAGTCATGTTGCTCATTCCACAGCTCATTGAGCGATAAACGCGCTCGCTCAAATTCGCTATTTAGCTTAGCTGTCTCAAGCTCAACTTGGCTTAGTGCATAACGCATACGGGTTACATCGGCTTGCGATACAGCGCCGGCGTTAGCCCGTTGCTTTATTGCTTTGAGAGCTTGGCTCACCACGTGTTGTCGTTCGCTGTTAAGCGTAAGTAAGGTTTGAAATTTAAGCGCCTCGTAATATCGCTCACCAGTGGTTGCTAATAAAGCAACCGAGTATTTTGATATTGTATTGCTTGGGCTTTAATGTTCGCCGTTGCGTAATTTATACGGCTTTGGCGTTTATCTCCAAGCTCTATAAGCTGGCTAAATGCCAAGGTTATTTCAGCCCCTTGCACACCACGCGCATCGTTAGTTCCTAATAGGTTTTCGGCTTCTACATTTAAGACAGGATTAGGCGAAAGCGCCGCTTGAGATTTAAGCGCGCTGAGTATTTTTTGATGATAAGGATAGCGCTTTAATAGCGGATTTTGTTGCTCGGTATTTATCAACGCTTGTTTTAGGGTTAACGTTTTAACATTTGCAAACGCACTAAAAGCAGGTAGCGCGCACAGCATCACCACCAGCATAATTGGTTTTTTATTCATATAGCTTGTCCGTTTTTTAATAAACAGAGTTCACTTGCAAACCATTCACAACCTACGCTAAAAACAGCGACAGTGTAAAATAGTTAGCAATTTAAACATGCCTATAACAGCCCATGGAACGCTTACGCGCAGGCAGCTAAAAGCACAATAATTAATTGAAATTAAATTAAAAACTAGCTAAATGAATTCGGTGGGGGTACATCAGGTGGATAATTTAAACCATGGTAATACACAAGTACTGAGGGTTTACTTTGTTGAGGAATAATAGCGTGACTAAGTGTGCTGTAATAGCCACAGTGACAATGTTGGTGTGCATGAATCTCAACCGGTGGCTGATTATCGCTTTGTCCTTGGTCATTATCAGCGGTTATAGTGTTTTGTGATAATGCGTTACTTACATGCTCAACGTCTTCTTGTAAATGGTATGCAGCGCCATCACAACTTATAAAGCTGTGCACAAGCACGAGTAACATGACCATTAACAAACGATTTGAGCGCATAATTTAGCTATCTTCTCAGCCTAAAATTGACTTAAATAAACCTAACCAATTGAAGCCACATAGTATATTAGCGGCAAACGACAATAAAGGGCTTTTTATCAATTAATGGCGCCAATTGCGTTTACTGAGGTTAACTATAAAACAAAAAACCACCGGCTTTAATAGCCAGTGGTTTTTTAAAATTAACGCTTAAGCAACCGCGTGTTCTAAAATTTCACGGCTTTCTTTTAGCGTAATCGCTTGGTTTTCACCAAGGGCAACCATGCCATGTGCTTCTAGTTTGCCAATAATATTATCAATGGCAGCCGCTTTATCATCACCATGTTCAGTTAGCTGTGTTGCAACCTCAAGGCTGTGGTAAAACGCTTCAATCGCTTGAATTGTTTGCTCTGCTAAATCGTCTGTTTGCTCAAGGCCAAATACGTTTTTACCCATTTGCTCTAGTTTCGCTTTTTTAACTGCAAATTGATTGCGCAATAAAGAAGGCTGAACAATAGCAAGCGAACGCGCATGGTCAACACCATAGGCAGCAGTAAGCTCATGACCAATCATGTGGGTTGCCCAATCTTGCGATACGCCAGAACCAATTAAGCCATTAAGTGCTTGGTTAGCTGCCCACATAAGGTTTGCACGCCATGCATCGTCTTGGTTTTCAAAGTTATCGCCCAGTGTTTTGAGCGTTTTTAACAGTGCCTCTGCGTATCCTTCTTGTACCAATGCGCCTTCAGGGAACGTAAGGTATTGCTCACAAGTATGCACCCACGCATCAACTAAGCCATTTACAAGCTGGCGCTGTGGTAATGTTTTCATTACATCAGGATCCATAATCGCAAATTTAGGCAGTACTTCTGGTGAAGCAAACGGCAATTTTTGCTTAGTCGCTTCTTTGCTTACCACTGAGTTTTGGTTAGATTCAGAACCTGTAGCTGGTAGCGTTAATACGGCACCAATTGGTAATGCGCTAGTAATTGTATGCTTGCCAGTAGGAATGTCCCAACCTTCGCCGTCGTATACTGCAGAAGCCGCAATGTATTTAACGCCGTCTATTACAGAGCCGCCGCCGACACCTAATACAAAGTCGATATCTTGTTCTTTACAAATTTTAACCGCTTGGTCAAGTACTTCAATTGTTGGGTTAGCACCCACGCCCGAGAATTCTACCCAATCAAAACCTTCAAGTGCAGCAGCAACTTGGTCATACACGCCGTTCTTTTTAATTGAGCCGCCGCCATAAACAACTAATACTTTTTGATCTTTTGCGATCAAGTCGCTAAGTGCGGCAATTTGCTGTTGGCCAAATTGGATGAGAGTGGGATTTACGTAGCTAAATTTCATTATTTTGCTCCTAGGTGACGGTTAATTTCATAATGCTTTACTTAGTCACATATCAAGTAAAGCTTTGATGAATGCATATTAGTAGCAAAGTTAATATATAAAAAGCCCAATAACTGCCTAAAGCTTGCCTAAAACTACCAGCACTGTTATTTTACGCAAAATATTTTAATTACAGATACTTTTATGCCCATCATAGCCAAAATGTTGCAACAATACGCCGAGCACAATAATTTACTAAGCTTTGAGGGCACCATGGAAACAATTATTCCTGGGGTGTATTTTCATCGCGCTACCAAAAGCTCACCGCGCCAGCCGCTTATTTATAATTCAGGCATAATCGTGGTTGGCCAAGGCCATAAAATAATTCACTTCCCAGAACATCAAATAAAATACGGCGAAGGTGATTACTTGGTACTAGGTGTACCGGTCCCATTAGAGTGTGAAGCTTTTACCGATAATGACTTACCGGTTATGGGCATAGCTATAGATATAAACCCTGTCATGTTGCACAAGCTGGTTAATCAGATGATGCAGCACCAGCCTTTATCTGTCTCCAGCGCGAACATTGGCGCAGTACAATCAGCAAAGCTAGACTGCGCAATGGAGCAGGTAACATGTAGGTTACTAACGGTTTTAAATAATCCACTTGAGGCTGAGGTATTCGGCGAAGATATAGTAAAAGAGCTAGTGTATCGTGTCCTTTGCGGCCCCCAAGGGAATACTTTAATAGGCCTAGCTATGCATGATGGCCATTATGCGCGTATAGCTCGCACACTAGCAACGATGCATCAGGACTATGCAAACCCTATTACTGTTGAAGGTTTAGCAGAAGAGGTAAATATGAGCGTATCCTCTTTTCATCGTGCATTTAGACAGGTAACGTTTGAATCTCCCTTACAATACTTAAAAAAAGTACGTTTAGCTAAAGCAAAAGAGTTAATTACCACAGCGGGCAGCAAAGCAAATGAAGCTGCTTTTAAGGTAGGTTACACCAGTGCATCACAGTTTAGCCGTGAGTTTAAACGCCACTTTAATAAAACTCCGAGTGAAATACAGTTATAAAAATAAGATTTACCCATTCATGCGCTATATCAAACTTTATTATTAACTTTTACTAGCAAAGATAACACGCTTTGTTAATATAGGGCAACTGCCATTTTTATAACCCTACTATGCTCAATAACACCGTAACAATAAGGAAGCACTTACATACAACCACCTCCTTATGTATTAAATTTTGCGGTGCTTTATTTGTCATTTTTATTTTTCTTATCTGCAATACAGCTATTGCAAAAGATAGCTGCAATTTAAAATCTATCGCAAACAGTGTATCCATTCCCTTATCGCAAGGTATTGCTGCAGACATAAAACTAGAAAAAGGCATTAACCAATTTGAGTTGGTATGTACGCTAAACCAAAGCGGTGTTTTTACGTTTACTCGCCCTGCACTTGAACGTTTTTCGTGGCAACAAAATAACCAATTAAAAGCCCCTTTAAAAACAAATCAAATGGCTATTTTAATGGAACAAGGCAGCTTTAATGCAAAGCTAACTTTAACCACTACTGCCAGCTATAACCCCTGGTTTACTTGGCTAGACTCACAGCAATTTATTGAAAAGGTGCAGTTGTACAATTTAATATTTGGGGTGTTTTATGGATTATGCGCAACGCTTATTTTTTATGCTTTAATAATAGGTTATGGCATTAAAGACGCTATTTTTAAACTGTATGGCATCTATCTTTTTTGTATCGCTAGCTTTATTTTTTTACAAGAAGGCCAGCCCTATTTATTTACCAATGGCTACTTTTCTGCATATATCAGCCACCTTTATACATTAAGTATTGGTTTAACTATAGTCAGTGCTACTTGGTTTATGAGCGCACTATTAGAGCTACCTGAGTATTGGCGCAAATTAAGTTATGCATTAAAAATTATCGCGTTATGTGTACTGACTTTGTGCTTACAAAAAATAGCTTTAGATTTACCCGCTATTACTAATATCACCACAATCGTTACTGGCTATTTGTCATTACTGATTGTTATGACCATTTTTATACTCTCAGCCGTGCAAGCTAAACAAGGCATTAACGAAGCCAGCTTGGTATTTATTGCCTTAAGCTGCGTGTTTATCAGCATGATATTTAGAGTGTTACTAACCGAATACAGTCCTTTTATGCAGCGTTATGGGTTTGTGATTGCTTTTACAATTGAATCTCTGCTTCTTGCTATTGCAGTTGGTAGGCGAATTCAACGACTCAGTTATGCTAAAAAACGGGCTGAACAGCACGCTAATTACGATCATCTTTGTCATATTTATAACCGCCGAGGCTGGAGTTTAAAAGCTAATGAGTTATTAAAAAAACATGCTCAACGTGGTGGCGTGTTGTGTTTTTTATATATCGATTTAGACCGATTTAAAGCAATAAATGATACCTACGGCCATGATGTTGGCGATAAAGTACTCTGTACGGTGGCAGAGTCAATTAGTCAGCATATGCGCAGTGAAGACGCAGTTGGCCGCTTAGGCGGAGATGAGTTTGTGGCTATGGCATTATTTACCAGCAAAGATAAAATTAACCAGCGAGTTGCGACCCTTGAACAAAAATTAAATGCGCTTAGCTTAGAACACCAAGGCAACACCATCGCTATTTACGCAAGCGTAGGACAAATAAACTATAGCGAAGCGCCTAAAAATTTAGATGAGGTTTTAAAAGCCGGTGATGAAGCAATGTATCAGAAAAAGTCTTTACGAAAAGCGCAGGCTAAGCAAACCTACACAAGAGAAAACGCCTAAAGTAATCGTTTAGGCGCATAATCATTACTCGCCTTTTTTGAATAATACTTCTGGGTTTACCATAGTTTTCATTTCTAAAACGTTACCATTTGGATCTTCAATAAAAAACGTTTCTTGCTCAAATTCATCACCTACAAAACGGCGGTAAGGCTTATCTAAATATTCAAGGCCAGCAGCCGCAATCCGAGTTTTTAACGCCTGAAATTCATCTTCAGATAAGTGAATACCAAAATGCGGTACAGCTACTGCGCCCATATCAACATCATGACGCACTGTTGGTAAGCGCTCTGTGCTTTGATGAAGCGTTAACTCGTTACCCCAAAAATCAATGTCTACCCATCGCCCAGCTTCACTATTACCCGTTTTACAACCAAGCACGTCACAATAAAACGCTTTCGCTTTTTCAAGATCACCAGCTGGAATAGCCAAATGCAAACAGTTAGACATAAATTACCTTAGGTTATAACTTTTAATATATGAAATATGCTGCATTATACATAATTTGTAATTTATAGAACATTAACGGCATTATTTTTAGTCATTCATTGCGTACATTTAATTTAAAGCCACGGTTATTTGCTCTTTTGGGAGCCATATATCGCTTTTAGTCTTAAATTGTCGATTTTAACTATTAAAGCTAAAACTGAACCTTTATGATGTGCGCCTTATGACTAAATTCATACTTTTAAAATTCATCACCTTTTTTATCGGCTGCTTGTCGTGCTTTATAATGCATACCACATTGGCATTACCTATTGTTGTGTCTGCTGCTTTAACAGGCCTCATCGGCTCATTTATTCCGTTTCCTGCACGTTATCAAAACCACCCTTATGCCTCCATTTATGCAGGTAGTTTTGCCGGTATGTGTTCCACCAACTTAATTAGCAACTATTGGGAAATCGCTATTATTTCTGCCATTGGCGCTGTTTTATATACACTAACACTTAATGTATTTGCAGGATTTGGCGGACGATTAGGCAGTATTGCATTTGCCAGTGTAGCCCTGTTTGTTTTAGCTAAAGGATTGCTGATATGACTATTACATACCCAGTATTAGCCTTGGCTGGTGCTTTTTTTACCTTTTATTTAGCAAAGCATAACCGCTTTGATGCTATAAGAGCCTCCGCTGCACTCTCAATTATTGCCTATCTGATTTTTACACAGCTGAGCCTCAACGCAGAACTCTATAGTATCGTTTTTTTTGGCGGCACCTTTATTGGCATGAGCGCCCCTCACCGCTTTGGTGTTTATACGCTTGCCAGTTCAGCAATTATATTTTCATTGTTTTTTGCCTATTTGGTTCCCATTCTTGATGGCTTTGGTGGCGCTTTGGGAATTAGTGCATTTTTATCAGTGTGTATTTGCCACCTTTTTATTTTACTGGGTGCGCCTCGCAGTAAAAAAACTAAAATTTAAGACTTACTTGAATAAAAGTTCAATTAAATCTTACACCTATTAAATCGTACAAAAATAATGCTCCTTTTTTTGATCAATACAGAGTTTGGCTACGTAGAGTTCACAAAGCTGTAACACTGTAACATTCAATTAAAGGAAAAATTATGAATAAAGTATTTAAGCTCGGTGCTATCATACTTCCCTTGTTACTCATTCAAGGTTGTAGTAGCGACGACGATAACAACGCCCCTGTCACTGTAGATCCACAACCAGCCGTTTCTGTTTTTGATGCCGCACAGGACTCTGGAGAATTCACTACCCTTGTTGCAGCACTTGAAGCAACCGGCCTAGATGAAACCCTTGATGATTTAACCACCAGTTATACTGTTTTTGCCCCTACCGATGATGCGTTTGCATTACTAGGCGAAGAAACCATTAATAACTTATTAGCTGATACAGACACGCTAAGCTCAATTTTAACTTACCATGTGGTCTCTGGCAGAGTCGATGCACAAACTGCGATTGGTTTAGCGGGTACTACCGTTGAAACTGTTAACGGGCAAAGCATTGCTTTATCTTTAGATGGTGAGAATTTATTAGTTAATACCAGCACAGTAACAATGACCGACATTGTGACTGATAACGGAATTATTCATGTTATTGATGCAGTGCTCACACCAAAAACAGTGTCAGAAACTGCGCCAACCAATAATATTATTGAAACAGCTCAGCAAGCTGGTAACTTTAGTACGTTACTTGCGGCTCTTGACGCTGCATCCCTTACTTCAGCACTAGCGGACGAATCATCAGAATTTACCGTATTTGCCCCTACGGATGCTGCATTCGAGGCAATTGGTAGCAACTTTTTAAACACATTACTGGCTAATCCCACCGTTTTAGCGGATGTTTTAAAGCAGCATGTGCTTGTTGGGTCAGTTGATTCAGTCACTGCAATGTCTTTAAACGGCCAATCAGCTGAAACGCTATTAGGCAATACACTTCCAATCGCGATAAACGCAGATACAAATATGTTGTCGTTTGGCGGTGCAAACATCATTGTTAAAGATATTATGACTTCTAACGGTGTTATCCATGTAATCGATTCGGTTATTATTTCTGATGTAACCTTACCGCAAAGCGCAGGAACAATTGCTGATATAGCCAGTGCAAATGGTAACTTTACTACACTTCTTGCTGCGCTAACGGCAACAGGCTTAGATACGTTAGTTGCTGATCCAGATAACACTTTTAGTGTATTTGCTCCTACGGATGATGCATTTGCAGCGCTCGGTCAGGATACAATTAATGCGCTGTTAGCTGATACAGATACGCTTCGTGATATTTTGCTTTACCATGTATTCCCTGACGCCACTGTTTTATCTGATGACGCTGTAGCCATTGCTAATAGCAATAGTAACAAAGTAGAAATGGCCAATGGCGACATGGCTGCTATTTCTTATGTAAATAGCTCGCTATTTATCAATGATTCGGCAATCACAGAGGCAAATGTAACCGCTAGCAACGGCGTTATTCATGTATTAAATAAAGTGATTATGCCACCGGCTGAAGTCGGCACACCGACTAAAACTATTGCAACAGTTGCCACAGAAACGCCTGCATTATCTACATTAGTAACTGCACTGCAAGCAGCAGGGTTAGTTGATACGTTTAACGATACCACTCAATCATTTACTGTATTTGCACCAACAAATGCGGCATTTAGTAAAATCCCTTCCGCTGATTTAGATGCCTTATTGGCTGACACCGCTGCACTAACAGGTGTTTTGACTCAACATGTATTAGGCGCTCAAGTTGGAAGTACCGATGCATTTGCAGCCAATGGTAAAATGGTCACTACACTTGCTGATAATATGCTAAGCGTAAACGTGGTAGATTTTACCAGCACCGAAAATACAGCAACAGACAGCGTAGCTTATGATGCAACAAATAATCGTTTAGTAACGGGTATGGCCGATGCAATGCCTGGTAAAACCGTGTATGTATTTGATAACGACTTAGGTGAGGCAATGAGCGTATGTGAAGCAGCTTGTGCAACAACGTGGCCACCCGTGTTAGGTACTGCGGCGTCTATCGAAAATATTCCGGGTTTATCATTGATTGCTCGCTCAGATGACAGCATGCAAGTCGCTTACCTTGGCCGCCCTTTATATACCTTCTCAGGTGATACGGCAGCTGGTCAGAATAATGGTCAAGCTGTGAACGATATTTGGTGGCAAGTAAGCTTACCGGCTACATCACTACAAGTAGCTGGCAGCAATGTAACAACCACTGATATTTACACTAGTAATGGCGTTGTACACTTAATTGATACAGTGATCACAACGGCCAAATAACTAAATTTTACTGTGAGATAAGCCAGGAGTGATGCTATTTGCTCCTGGCTTTTTTTATATAAATATAGGCTTACTTATTACTACGTTGAGAGCTTGTTGGGTAGCCAAACAACACGTTTAACTTGGCTTTTAACCCTTTAGCTTGGTAAGTACTTTTAAATAAATACTGCCACTGATGAAAGGTGATTTTGATCGGGTTATTACTGTTTAATTGACCAATAATGCCGTATTTACAGGGCTTGTTTTCATCCTCTTCTACATAAGTGCCAAATAATTTATCCCAAATAATTAAAACGCCAGCGAAGTTTTTATCTAAGTAGCCATTATTTATAGCGTGGTGCACCCGATGATGCGATGGGGTATTAAATAATGCTTCAAACCAACCGAGCTTTTTTACCACTTGCGTGTGTACAAAAAATTGATAAGCCAAATTAAGTGCCACCACCGCAAAAACAATCACAGGCTCAAAGCCTATTAATATCATCGGCAACCAAAATAGCCACATTCCCGCCAGCGGATACATTAAACTTTGCCTAAATGCCGTGGTAAAGTTCATTTTAGTAGAACTATGATGCACTACATGAGCGGCCCATAACCAATGAATATGATGTGATGCACGATGAAACCAATAGTATAAAAAGTCTTGCAGTAAAAAAGCGCCTAATACAGTAAATAGCGTCAATTCAATATCAAATAGCCGAAACTGATACAACCAATAAAAAAACGGCATTAATAATAATAACGCAATGGCATCAGCTCCTTGATGTAATAAAGCAAGTAACGCGTTGGCTAAGCTGTCTTTTATATCGTAGTAACGTCTAAATTTTATAAACTCAACCCCTACAAACAGCAAAAAAATAGGGCTCAGTGCCAATAAAATAATTTCAATGCTCATGACGTTTCTCCTGAAAATAGCTGGCTATTTTTTTAAGTGCTTGGCTAACATCTTTTTTTATAAAAAAAGCCAGTATAAAGTCGGGTAACCACAAAGGCGCAATACAACGAATATGGTAGCTGATCTCGGTGAGTGATGGCTGAGTATTATTGGCTTTTAAGTAAATATCACCACGGTGCTGTGCAACAGGTTTATCCCCTAAAATGCGGTAACAAATGTGGCTATTATCGGCCGTTATTATTTGCTCCTTAAATGTTGTACCTTGCATTTTTATTTGTCTAATGGTGCCTTTTCCACCACTTATTTCACCCGAGTCTTGCGGTGTTAACACTTCAAACTGCGCATTAAAAAAGCGCCCCAAATCAGCATGCGCTAATAATAAGGTGCGTAATTGTTCAGGCGTTGCTGCCACACTATGTTTAACGTTTATCTCAATCATTGTGTGCCCCATATTATTTTTATAGATCTCTAGCATATAAAAATATTGCATGGCAAACTTGCGATTAGATGACTATTTTTTAGCTTTAGGCGACAAATGAAAACCTTAGCCGATCATTACTTTTCTAGCTGTTTGGATTATCTTCAAAGCACAGGATTAGATAGCAAAGAGATACTAACTGCCATTGAATTTGATGAATATACAAATAAGCAAACACAACAATTAGCGCCTCGTATTAGCTTAAAAAGCTATAATGCGCTGCTTAGTTATGCACAGCAAACGCTAAATGACTCCTTATTCGGGTTTGAATTAGGAAAACAAATACGTACCGCTGATTTTGGTGTACTTGGGTATTTAATTGAATCGAGTACTAATCTAGCCAGTGCCATTACTGCATTACTGAGCTACGACAGTTTAGTGGCTAACATAGGGCGTGCTGAGTTTGAACAGCAACAAACACTTTGCAAGGTAACCTGGTTAGCAGACCCACAGTGCAGTCCACAAGCCGTATTAAGAAATATGACCGCGTGGGTAAGTGTTATACGCCAACTGCTTAATCCTCAGCTTTCGCCTAGTTGCGTTTATTTTACAGCACATTTTTCAGACAGTGAGTTACAACAATTAGCGCAATGGTTTAATTGCCCAGTAAAAGCTGGCGCTAACTTTAATCAAGTAGAGTTTCCAAGTAGTTACTTAACCCTTCCTTTTAAAACCGATAACTCCCAGATTAACGCTGTGCTAAAGCAAATGTCAGAGCAACAGCTATCCCAATTTAAAAGTCAGCAATTATTAACAGAAAAAATTAATCATATTTTAATGGCTAAATATGATTTGCAGGACTGTTCACTGATCAGAACGGCTAGTGCTTTAAATATGACCCCGCGCACAGTGCAACGTCATCTAAAGCAAGAAAACATCAATTTTGCCGCTCTTCTTGAGCAAGAGCAAAAACGCCGTTTGTTAACTTATATTCCTCATTATTCGCTAAGCAGTATTGCAACTATGTTGGGGTTTAATGATCAAAGCTCTTTTAATCGCGCCTTTAAGCGCTGGTATCAATGCTCACCTCGTCAATTTATAAAAAACAATAATTAAACAATTTGATTACCTAAAACACACATTTAACGTGTACCTTTTTATTGATTTTATTTACACTAGCCTCATGTATTGCTTTAAAGACAATTATTTATGCGTTTGCGTATGATGTTAACTGTTTTTGTATTGGTTTTTTATAGTGCGGTCTGTCACGCAAACCCGGTTACCTTCATCGCTGAAGATTTGCCCCCTTATCATTTTAAAAACCCTCAAGGTGAAGCGCAGGGTGCCTTAGTAGATATCGCTAAAGCAGTATTAAAAGGCACGGCTTTAACAGCAACGTTTGAAATAATGCCGATGGCGCGTATGTTTCAACAACAACAAGCCAATCCTAATGCCATCATGCTGTCACTGTTAAAAACGCCAAACAGAAACAGCCAGTTTAAGTGGCTGGGAAAAGTGTATTTTGCAGATGCATACCTAGTAAGTTTACGCAGTCATAACGATGAAGTGATTCACTTAAACTTTGCCAAAGAATACAAAGTGGCCACTATTCGCGGTTATTCTGCACAAGCTTATTTAGAAGCTCAAGGCTTTACTGAAAGTGAGAATCTAGTCTTAGTCAGTTACTACCAGCAGCTATGGAGAATGCTGTATAAAAATCGTATCGATTTTGTGGTGACTAACACCCTCACCCTTGAAAACGAGTTAAAGCGAGCAGGGCTCGACCCAAACTTAATTACTAAGCGTATACATTTAGATGAGCTACCTTCTTCTCTTCACTTTGCAGCAAGTAAGCAGCTTAACCCGCAAACAGCAAAAATTATTACTGATAGATTAAACGCGATAAAAGAAAGCGGTGAATACCAACAAATTTTAAATAAATGGCAGCTCCCTATTCCAACGCGCCTTTAGTATTGAGTAGGTAAAACGCCTTGCGTTAAGTAATTTTTTAATGAAGTAAATAAAGGTGAAGGTAAGTTATTAATATCACACCAACGCCACTGTAAACATTTGTTAGGCTCTTTATTCACAGGCTCGCCACCTTCATACTTTGCCTGCACATATAAAGTAATATAGTGCTTGTTCTCGGCGCTAAAAATATCGTTGGTAAAATCGAGTTTACGAATATTAGTAACAGTAAGCCCTGTCTCTTCTGCGACTTCGCGCACTGCACATTGCTCAACCGTTTCACCAAATTCTAAATGCCCCCCAGGGGTTGCCCACGTATTTGCACCATGCGCACCTAACCGTTCACCGAGTAAAATTTTATTATCATGCATTACTATCACTGCAACGCCTACTCTGACAACTTGACTCATTATTACCACATTAAATAGTTCATCATTTTTATATGTTACCTCATTTAAATCATCAAACTAGTCGTTAGTTCTTTATAAACCATAGCGTTAGCTAAAAACCAAACAATCCGTTTATTATTTAACCGACCATAGTCGAATATCACTCCTGATAAAAAGCGCTTAGTTTTAAATAAAGTTATATTAAATTTTGCTCAGGAGCCTTTATGTCAGGTGAATACAAACAACACTACAACGAGTTTAAACAAAACCCGGCAGCGTTTTGGTTATCGCAAAGTAAACGCCTCCCTTGGTACCAGGCTCCCGAAACAGCTTACACACAAGATGAAAACGGTTTATATCACTGGTATGCCGACGGCCAACTTAATAGCTGCTTTTTAGCGGTAGATCAGCATGTTATTGCAGGCCATGGTGATGAAACAGCGTTAATTTATGACTCACCCGTAACCAATACCGCGCGCAGCTACAGCTACTTTGAACTGCAACAAGAAGTCGCTAAATTCGCAGGAGTAATGCAGTCTTTAGGCGTAACAAAAGGCGACCGCGTGGTTATTTATATGCCCATGATCCCCGAGGCCGTAATTGGTATGTTAGCCTGCGCCCGCATCGGCGCTATTCATTCAGTTGTTTTTGGCGGGTTTGCAGCACATGAATTAGCGGTACGTATTGATGACGCCAAGCCTAAGTTAGTACTCAGTGCCTCTTGCGGTGTGGAAGTGAATACCGTAATTGAATACAAAGAGTTACTTGATAACGCCCTCGAATCAGCCTCTTATAAAGTAGAACATTGTATTATTTATCAGCGTGAACAAGTAACTGCACCACTTATGCCTGAGCGTGATATTGACTGGGCTGTTGCAATGCAAACAGCTACTGGCGTTGATCCCGTTCCGGTAAATGGCGATCACCCGCTTTATATTTTATACACGTCAGGCACAACCGGTACTCCCAAGGGAGTTGTTCGTGAAAATGGCGGCCATGCCGTGGCCATGCATTACAGCATGGAAACCGTATACGGAATGAAACCTGGTGACGTGTTTTGGGCCGCTTCGGATATTGGTTGGGTTGTAGGCCATTCGTACATAGTGTATGCCCCGCTTATGTACCGCTGTGCCACTATTTTATTTGAAGGTAAACCAGTTAGAACCCCAGATGCCAGTGCATTTTGGCGAGTGGTTGAACAGTATAAAGTAACGGCTTTATTTAGCGCACCAACGGCCTTTAGAGCGATAAAAAAAGAAGATCCCAATGCCGATGGGTTTAAACAATACGATACTTCAAGTCTGAAACGCTTGTTTTTAGCAGGCGAGCGCTTAGATCCCCCCACCTACGATTGGCTCAAAGAAAAAACAGGCCTACCTGTGCTTGATCATTGGTGGCAAACCGAAACTGGTTGGGCGATAGCCTGTAATCCTGTCGGCATTGAGCACCTACCTACAAAAGCAGGCAGTTCAACGGTTGCGACTCCTGGGTTTGACGTACGTATTTTAGATATGAATGGTGACGAATGCGCCCCCAATGAACAAGGTGCAGTCGTTATTAAACTGCCTTTACCGCCAGGATGTTTACCCACTATTTGGCAAAATACCGAACGCTTTAAAGCCGGTTATTTAAGTGAATATGAAGGCTATTATCTTTCTGGCGACGGCGGTTATATTGATGATGATGGCTACCTATTTATTATGGGCCGCACCGATGATGTGATTAATGTCGCGGGACATCGTTTATCAACCGGTGAAATGGAGGAAATTGTAGCCGCTCATCCCGCGGTTGCTGAGTGTGCCGTATTTGGTGTTAATGATGCGCTCAAGGGTCAAAACCCCATGGCCATGGTAGTGTTAAAAAATGATTTTCATGGCTCGCATAAAGAAGTAGAGCAGCAATTGGTGCAAACCGTGCGTAATCAAATCGGCGCTATTGCGTGTCTTAAAAATATTATGTGTGTAGAACGCTTACCAAAAACACGCTCAGGTAAAATTTTACGCAAAAACTTACGTCAACTTATTGATGGTGAAGAACTGCAAATTCCATCAACCATTGACGATCCGAGTATTTTTGAGGAGTTAACTCTGCAACTTGCTGAAAATAAAATATAAATATTATTTTTAAAACGTCTATTTAAGCGCGGCTTAAATAGACTTTTCTCGCCCCATCTGCTTAACTAGATTTCATTAAATAGATGAAACTCACGCAAATAAATCTCTTGGGAATATAAATGACTGAAATACGATCGCAGCTGCGAGAATTTTTACTGCAATGGTTTAGTCTTTATTTTCCTGGGAGTGCGCATTTATGGTACAACATATTAGTACTGTGCTGGGTTGGCTTATTTGCGCTCATATTGCACCTCATCTTAAGGTCAGTTTCAAAACGACTACTTAAAGGCCGCTTTAGTGATAAAGTTGTTCAAACTGATACCCACACGCCTGCCGACTTAGCGCTTAAATTAACACGTAATATTTCCTTTGTTTTACAAGGTGCTGTGGTTGTTATACAAGCTAGGCTTTGGGTTCCCGAAGGAACGGCTTTTTTACATATCATTGAGATGTTTACTGATCAGTGGATCATTTTATTTGCACTGCTCTCGCTGTTCTCTTTGCTCAATATTTTTCAAGCAATATCTGACAGGCAACCCATTGCAGCTCACTTTCCATTACGTGGTTTTTTACAAACAATTAAACTGATCGCCAGCGTATTAACCGGTATTTTAGCGATTTCATTATTAATGAATAAATCCCCGTTAATATTACTCAGTGGTTTAGGTGCGCTATCGGCTGTACTGCTACTGGTGTTTAAGGACGCTATTTTAGGGCTGGTGGCCGGTATTCAGCTCTCAGCAAACAATATGCTTGCGGTTGGTGATTGGTTAGAAATGCCCAAATACGGCGCTGATGGCGATGTGATTGATATAGCCTTGACCACAGTTAAAGTAAGAAATTGGGATAAAACCATTACCACTATTCCAACCTATGCGCTAATTTCTGACTCATTTAAAAACTGGCGCGGTATGTCAGAATCCGGTGGGCGGCGCATAAAACGGAGTATCCATATAGAAATGAGCAGTGTGCGCTTTTTAGATGAGCAAGAGATCACCGCGCTGAAAAAAGCAGATTTATTAAGTCACTACCTCGAAATTACCCTACCGGTTATCAACGAGCAAAATACCACAAAAAAAGTAGATATGAGCTGTACGTTAAATGGTCGTCGGCTCACTAATGTTGGCACATTTCGTCATTATTTAGTCGCGCTATTAAAACATCACCCACATATTCATCAGGGAATGACACTGATGGTAAGGCAGCTAGAGCCAACTAAAAATGGCTTACCCATTGAGATTTATGCATTTACCAATACAACTAATTGGGGTGAGTATGAAAATATTCAGTCAGATATATTTGACCATATATTAGCGATATTACCCGCCTTTTCGTTACGTGCCCATGAGGCACCAACAGGGAACGATATTCGTCAACTAATTAAATAATCACTAAATCCGTTTTAATTGCCCTATTAACCACTGGTGAATATCGCTGTTATTTGAACGTGGATGCCACGCTGCAATCACCTTAAATGGCGGTGGTAATAATTCAACTTCAAGCTATTTCACTTTGGCGTTTGGCAGTAAACGCGATGGGTAAAAAGCAATTAAGTCAGTACTGCAAAGCAAATCGGGGACAAATGAAAAGCCAGGCACTGACATAACTATATTGCGCGCATAGCCCTTATCAGCAAACCATTGGTCGTGAGAGCCTCTTAAGTTAGCACGTGACGCTGAAACCACTAATTGAGGGTGTGCCGCCACCTCAGCAAGGCTCAACGTCGATGAAGAAAACACCGTGTTTTTCCCCGCAATACAAATATGTTGTTCTTCAAATAATGTGTCATAGATTAAGTTTGTAGGGATAAATTCAGGAAAACTAATTAATAAATCCAGCTCTCCTGCACTTATTAATTGATTAACATTATCAGAGGCAAAGTCACGAATAATCAGCTTTAATCCTGGCGCTTCGCGTCTTGTTATTTCTAATAATTGTGGCAAAAGAGCTGCTATAGCGTAATCAGTCGCACTTATTGTAAATACGCCCTTGTAGCTACTTGGGATAAATTGTTTAGGTATTAATAACGCTTCTACCTGAGTTAATATTTGATTAATGGGCTTCTCTAGTGCAATTGCTTTAGGTGTTGCAACCATTGTATTGCCTTGGCGAATAAAAAGCCGATCGTCAAATAAGTCACGCAATTTTCGCAGCTGCTCACTAATAGCCTGCTGGGTTAAGCCCATTTTGCGGGCCACATCCGACACATTTTTTAGTTTAAGTAATGCACTCAATATTCGTAATTGTTTTATATCAAGCCGAGACATACCATTCATAATTGTATCTTAAACAAAAAAGCATTGTTTCAAATTGTACCTTTTAATCCCTATGCTCACCAGCATTGTAATTGGCGCTAAACAGCATTATTAATTTAAAAGGTATTAAAATGAGTCAACCAAGTAAAAATATAGACAGTCTATTTTCATCAATCAATTTAGGCCCATACACACTTAAAAACCGTATTGTAATGCCGCCACTTACACGCTCACGCAGCACAGTTCCTGGCAATATCCCCAACGAGGTGATGGCCACATATTATGCACAGCGTGCTAGTGCTGGTTTTATGGTTACCGAAGGCACTCAAATTGAACCAAGAGGACAAGGGTATGCCTGGACACCAGGCATTCATTCTAATCAACAAATAGCTGGTTGGAAAAAAGTAACTGATGCAGTACATGCAGAAGGTGGAATTATTTTTGCCCAGCTTTGGCACGTTGGCCGCGTTTCACATACCAGCTTACAGCCTAATGAAGCCAAACCTATTGCCCCCTCAGCTCTAATAGCTGATAGCGTTAAAGTCTTTATTGAAACAGGACCGGCTCAAGGCGCTTTAGCCAACCCAAGTGAACCACAAGCTTTAACAACCGATGAAGTAAAAGAGCTTGTTGGCATGTATGCACAAGCTGCCCGTAATGCGCTAGAAGCGGGGTTTGATGGTGTAGAACTGCATTGTGCTAATGGGTATTTAGTAAATCAGTTTATTTCTGAGCACACCAATAAACGAGATGATGAATACGGCGGATCTCTTACTAATCGCCTGCGCTTTTTAAAAGAAATTGTCGCGGCAGTAAGTGACGTAGTAGGCCCTGAGCGCTTAGGGGTTAGATTTGCGCCCTTATTTAGCAGTACTGATGAAACCCGTGTTTATTTAGGGTTAGTAGAATCAGACCCACACCATACCTACATTGAAGCGATTAAAGTACTTGAACAAGCCGGTATTGCCTACCTTTCAATTGCAGAAGCTGATTGGGACAATGCTCCTGATTTACCAGAGCTATTTTATCAAGCAGCTAGAGCTGAATTTTCTGGGCGTATTATTTACGCTGGTAAGTACACTGTTGAAAAAGCGGTGGCGATGTTAGCTAAAGGCTACGGTGATTTATTTGCTTTTGGTCGCCCTTTTATTGCAAACCCTGATTTACCAGCGCGCATAAAAAATCAATGGCCATTAAATGAAGCCGATGCAGCCACTATGTATGGCGGGACTGAGCAAGGTTACAGTGACTACCCTTACTACAAAAACGATTAATTAATAGGCCATGGATGGCCTTATTCAATGTTTAAACGCTTTTTACATCGTCTCCCACTTTGTTGAATTTAATCTGCTCACTATTTTTACATTTACTAAAATGTCATACATTTGGTTAAAAAATGTCGATAAAAAGCATTAAAATTAGTTTTAAAGTATTGCTTTTAAATAATTAACAAGCATTAAAGTAGTAATATTTTTATATATCAATACAATAAGCTTTTATTTTTTTAGGCATCGGCCTTTGGAGCATGGGTTGTTAAAATTAGCAGGAGTTAAATCAACTTCTTTGAGTCTTTTAGCCGTGTGTGGATTATTTTTGTTATTAACTCAATTTCAAACCCAATGGCAAAGTAAGCTCTCTCTTATTAATAATCTTGTTTATCCATTACTGATTATTACCGCTATATTTGCCACTCAGTTTAATCGAAGTCGAGTTGCTATTTTGTGCGCGTTTTGGTTACTTTATTTATGTTCACTTGAGTATGCTATGCCTTGGTCAAGTTGGCTTAAAGCGCAATCTGATTGGGTTTTACTATGCGCTGCAAGTTTATTAATGTTGTTAGCCGTGATTAAAGAACGCGCACTTTTATCAATACACACTGCGACCCGAACCCTATTAATTATTCTATGTGGCGGCGCAGCGTTTGCGTGGCTGGCACTGAGTCTGCATTTACAAGGGCTATCATTACAACCTTCTGTTTATACTCAACTGCTTCCTTATTTACCCATAGCTTTACCACTGTCGCTCATTGGCAGCTTACTCATTTGGCAAAGCGTAAGAACACATAACCTGACGCAAACGGCGTTACTCATCACTTTTATTGTGTGGTGCCTTAACCAACAACATGTTATTGATTTTCCTTGGTCTGTCATTGCTGTACTTATGGCTTCTCTGTATTTATTAGCGGTGAGTACCGACTCTTATTATTTAGCTTACAGAGACGATTTAACGAGCTTACCAACGCGCCGCGCACTTAATCAGCTTGCTCTATCATTAGGGCGAAAATACACTGTTGCTATGCTCGATATTGACCACTTTAAAAAATTCAACGACACCTATGGCCATGATATTGGCGACCAAGTACTTAAGCTAGTGGCAGCAAAAATGAGTGGCGTTAAAGGGGGTGGCAAGATTTACCGTTATGGCGGAGAGGAATTTACCGTTGTATTTCCAAGAAAAACAGCTGAGCAGTCAATTCCTGAACTCGAAACACTGCGTCAAAATATTGCAACTTACGACATGGTGATCAGAAACCCAAAACGCACAGATAAAAAATCTCGCAAAGGTAAACAGCCAAACGACAATAAAACGGTGAACGTGACTGTTTCTATTGGAGTAGCACAAAGAACAGCAAAACAAAGCTTTGACGAAGCTTTAAAAAATGCTGATTTAGCGCTTTATAGAGCTAAAAAGAAAGGCAGAAACAACGTAAGCGAATAATGCTTTTGTAACGTGGCACGCTAACGTTTAGTTATAGCATGCCCAAAGGCATGCTAACTTTACCTGCAACCTATTGCTTTTCAATCACTGCTTTTAAATTATTTAACGCGGAGACCGAAAAGCCACGGTCGTAAAAGTAAATAATTTTGCCACTCTCATCAAGCAGTATTACGCGGCTGTTGTTAGGGTTTTCGTTACCAGTAAATGCTTGAACTTTATCGCCATCTTTGTAAATTGTGATCACCCCACCCCACAACTCTTTTGGGATCCCTTTGCGCATACCGCTATCAATTAAGGTACTAAACATACGAGGAACCATCCCCTGAATAGTGGGCAACTCATAAGCGGTCACATCCACTGCGCTCATATCTAAACCAATAAGCCAACGATCAATATCAAACTGGCTATCTTGTTTATAACCAATTAACAGCAACGTATTGGGGTTGTTAAAGTCCTCAGGAATGGTGAATGACTTTTGCTCTAAGCTTTCTCCCGTCACAGTAGGAAATTGCTTACCAAGTAGTGCTTGGTTTGGGTATTGGGTTGAACACCCACTAACCACTAAAACCATCACCAGTGCCATTATTGCCTTTAACATACCTCTACTCCCTCTTTTAAATAAAAACTAAAGTGAACAAATTAATTTATTACTACGTATTAGGGTTACGATTTTATTTGTAGTTAAGATCTTACTTTCATCTAGTAAACGCCATAAATTAAAGAAAATACAATCATATGGGCTAATTTTTTCAACAATGTGCTCATTCGTTATACTTTAATATTATTACTATATTCATTTTAATTCTATACCATAGCGAAAGCGTATTTTGTTAACGTCTTACAAAGCGTTAAAGTGCCGCGCTAATTCACAGCTATAAAAGAGGGTACTATGTCGCTTGCTGTATTATTAATGTTGGCATTATTTGTCGGTTTGCTGTTCGCGATTTATCTTTTTTCGCAAAAAAGCAGCTCTTTATCTCGTACCGTTTTATTTGGCTTAGTGCTTGGTAGCACCTTTGGCTTAGCCCTACAGTTTTTATTTGCCCACTCTCCAGAGACGATTAAAGAAATACTCAGCTGGGTAAGCGTGGTGGGTAAAGGCTATGTCGGTTTATTAAAAATGATCATCATGCCATTGGTATTAATTTTTATGATTGCCGCAGTGGTAAAGCTCGAAAACCAAGGCTCTTTAGGTAAAATATCATTTATTAGTATTTCTGTTTTACTCTTTACCACAGCAATTGCCGCTTTGGTGGGTATTGCTGTCACCTATGGATTTGACCTCAGTATTGAAGGGCTTGTTTCGGGTACTCGAGAAGCCGCTAGAATGGACACCCTACAAAGCAAAGCTGCGAATGTAGCCGACTTAAGCGTGCCGCAAATGCTACTGAGCTTTATTCCTGAAAACCCCTTTGCGGATTTAAGTAATCAACGTTCAACCTCTATTATTGCCACGGTTATATTTGGTGTCCTTGTTGGTATAGCTGCACGTAAAGTAATGCTGGAAAAAACAGAACTTGCCAGCCCAATTCGTAACGGTGTAAACGCCCTACAAGCTACGGTAATGAGCTTAGTTCGCATGGTGATTGCACTAACGCCTTATGGTGTTGCGGGCCTAATGGCAAGCGTCGTGGCAAACTCTAGCAGTAACGATATTTTAAATTTACTTGCCTTTATTGTTGCCTCGTATGTAGCTATTTTATTGATGTTTGTTGTGCATGGCTTATTGCTTAGCTTTGTGGGTGTAAATCCAAAGCATTATTTTGAAAAAATCTGGCCAGTACTGACCTTTGCATTTAGCTCACGTAGCTCAGCGGCCTCCATTCCTATGAATGTCGATGTGCAAATTAACCAGTTAAAAGTACCACCAGCAATTGCAAACTTATCGGCTTCTTTTGGTGCCACTATTGGTCAAAACGGCTGTGCTGGTATTTATCCTGCGATGCTCGCAATGATGGTTGCGCCAAGTGTGGGGATAGACCCACTTACATTTGAGTTTATTTTACCGCTAATTGGTATTGTGGTTATTAGCTCGTTTGGTATTGCAGGTGTTGGTGGTGGTGCTACCTTCGCAGCGTTGGTTGTATTGCCTACCATGGGATTACCTATAGAGGTTGTGGCTTTACTTATTTCTATTGAACCCTTAATAGATATGGCACGCACAGCACTCAACGTATCGGGCTCTATGACCTCAGGTGTGATCACCAGTAAATTAATGAAAAATCAATAACACAGATTTTAATCTAATAGCCCAGCCTACGCTGGGCTTTTTTATGTCTGCCACTTTCAAAGCTCTTTAGTGATTTGTTTATTTAATCATTTAACTTTAATAAATCATTTTTATAGATTGTATCAATCGGTTTATTTCGCACACGGTTTTTAGCCCCTCTACTATACTATTCGCACTGCTTAGTCATTCAAGCTTTGTAAACAACAACTTGAATGGAGTAAAAGCTCACTAATTTTTAAATTATTAGATTCTATTTTTAATAATAGTAATACGCTTTGTATATAACGAAATTCGTTAACTTTAAGGAAGCTGACAATGAAAAACCGATCATTTACTAAAAAAGCACTTGTTGGATTTATAAGTATGGCACTTATGTCTGGCTCTGCTTTTAGCCAAGAAAAACCACAAATGTCTAAGCCACAAGGTGCTGTTGGCATGGGTGAGGCTAAAATGGGCGCAACCAGAACAAACCAATTTTGGTGGCCAGATCAACTAAACCTATCTCCTCTTCGTGATCATGATCTACGTTCTAACCCTTATGGTGCAGACTTTAATTATGCAGAGGCATTTAACAGCCTAGATTTAGACACAGTAAAAAGTGATATTGACGCCCTACTTACGCAATCTCAAGACTGGTGGCCAGCGGATTTTGGTAACTATGGCCCATTTTTTATTCGTATGACATGGCACAGCGCAGGCACCTACCGTACGCTTGATGGCCGTGGTGGCGCAGGCGGTGGTCAACAACGTTTTGAACCGCTTAACAGCTGGCCAGACAACGTAAGCCTAGATAAAGCACGCCGTTTACTTTGGCCAATTAAACAAAAATACGGAGAAGCACTTTCATGGTCAGACTTAATCGTATTAGCAGGTAACGTTGCTCTAGAAAACATGGGATTTGAAACCTATGGTTTTGCCGGCGGGCGAACTGACGACTGGGAACCAGACATGGTTTACTGGGGTCCAGAAGTAGAAATGCTTGCCAGCGACCGTGAAGATGCCAGCGGCAAATTAGAACGCCCATTAGGTGCAACGCACATGGGTTTAATTTACGTAAATCCTGAAGGCCCTAAAGGGGTTCCTGATCCAATTGGTTCAGCTAAAAATATTCGTGTGGCGTTTTCTCGCATGGCGATGAACGATGAAGAAACACTGGCACTTATCGCCGGTGGTCACACCTTTGGTAAAATGCATGGTGCGCACAAACCTAAAGATTGTGTGGGTGCAGAGCCTGCAGCAGCAGGTATTGAAGAGCAAGGGTTAGGCTGGAAAAACAAATGTGGTAAAGGCCACTCTGAAGATACCGTATCAAGTGGTTTAGAAGGCGCATGGACACAAGCTCCTACTCGCTGGTCATCACTGTACTTGAGCAACCTGCTTAACTTTGAGTGGAAACAAACTCGCAGCCCTGCAGGTGCCATTCAGTGGATCCCAACGGATGAATCGTTACACAACGCTGTACCTGACGCTCATATTAAAGGTAAGTTTAACGCACCAGTAATGACCACGGCCGACTTAGCGTTAAAATTTGACCCAGAGTATCGCAAAATTGCTGAGCGCTTTTTAAACGACCCTAAAGAGTATCAACTTGCATTCGCTAAAGCATGGTACAAATTGACTCACAGAGATATGGGACCACCACGTAACTTTTTAGGTAAAGAAGTACCAAAAGACGACTTAATTTGGCAAGACCCTATTTCAGCAGAAACTCAATCAAACATTGATGCTGGTGCAGTAAAAGAGCTTAAAGCCGCTATTTTAGACTCAAACCTAAGTGTACCTGAGTTAGTACGTGTAGCCTGGGCTTCTGCTGCTAGCTACCGTGATTCAGATATGCGCGGCGGTGCCAACGGTGCACGCATTGCGCTTGCTCCACAAAAGGATTGGGCGGTAAATAATCCAGCCGAAACCGCAAAAGTACTTAACGTATTAAAAGCGATTCAAGCCGACTTTAATGATAGTTTCTTTAGCAAAAGCCAAGTGTCACTGGCCGACCTGATTGTGTTAGGTGGTAATGCAGCGATTGAAAAAGCAGCGAAAGATGCAGGTTACACAGTAGATGTACCGTTTAATGCTGGCCGTGGCGATGCTACGCAAGCGCAAACTGACGTTAATGCATTTAGTTTATTAGAGCTGCCTGCCGATGGCTTTAGAAACTACTTTGATGCAGAAAAAAGCTATAAATCGCCAACTGAAATGCTAATAGATAAAGCCGATCAGCTTGACCTAACCGTGCCAGAAATGACTGTATTAATCGGTGGCTTACGTTCGCTTGATGCAAACTACAAAGGCACTGATTACGGCGTATTTACTGACAAGCCAGGCACTCTAAATAACGACTTCTTTGTTAATTTATTAGATATGTCGACGGTTTGGAAAAAGTCATCAGATGCGGGGATTTATCAAGGCTTTGATCGTCAATCAGGTGAGCAAAAGTACACAGCCACTTCAGTTGATCTGATTTTTGGTTCAAATTCAGAATTGCGTGCAGTTGCCGAAGTATATGCCTTTGATACATCAAAGCAAAAGTTTGTAGAAGACTTTGTTGCGGCATGGACTAAAGTAATGAACTTAGACCGTTAATAACCATTAAGTAATACAACCATAGCGCTGCAATTAATTGCAGCGCTTTTTTATTAAGCTACTTTAAAGCAACCACTCGCTCGCGCAAATCATCGGCATTAACCTTCTGTGCAGCCACCATTTCACCAATAGTCACATTGACCAACGACCACTTTGGTCTAGGCAATCGCCACTTTGTTTTTCGACTAAACATACTGCCCCATAGTCCATCTAAATGAACAGGAATAACAGGCACCGGTGTGCGCTGAATTATTTTTTCAATGCCACGGCGAAATACATCAACTTCGCCATCTCCACTGAGCTTGCCTTCAGGAAAAATTCCCACCAGCTCTCCACGCTCTAGTGCCTGAGCGATATCGTCAAAGGCTTTATTAAACGCCTTAGGATTTGCTTTTTCGCTATCAATTGGAATGGCTTTGGCCATTTTAAACAACCAATTAAGTGCTGGTGAATAATAAATAGGGGCAAACACGACAAACCGAATTGGCCTAGGTGACGCGGCTAAAATAAACATCCAATCAACAAAGCTAACATGGTTACTCACCACCACGGCAGCCCCATCATCGGGCATATTAAGCGTTCCCTTAGTGCGTACTCGATACATGCAAATCGCTAAAATATAAATAATAAAACGTAAGAAAAACTCAGGCACTTTGCTATATATGTACAGCGATATCAGTAAATTAAGCCCTGCTAATAACAACAGTAATTGTGAAATCTCCCAGTGTAAAAGTGTTAGGGTAACAATACTTAAAACAGCGCTGCCCACCATAAATAAGGCGTTTAGTACATTATTGGCAGCAATCACTCGTGAACGGCTATCTGGGTGAGTACGCTGCTGAATAAGTGCATACAGTGGCACCGTATAAAAACCCGCAGCTATACCAATACCAGCCATCCAAATAAAGTGCCAGAGCATATCGCCGGTATTAATCACTTGTTCAAGGGTAAGCAGCGATTCATTAGTTTGGCGATAAAACTCAATGCTTGGCTCTTGGCTTAATAAATATAAAAACAAGCTAATTAAAAGCGCCCCAAAAGGCACAATGCCTAACTCAATACGTGAGCGCGATAGCTTCTCACAAAGTAAAGACCCCAATGCAATACTCAACGAAAACACCACTAAAGCTGAGGTAACCACCAGCTCATCGCCTCCCATTACATGTTTTACATAGTTAGGGAGCGCGGTTAATATCACTGCACCAATCAGCCAAAACCAGCTGATCCCCAATACTGATTTACCCACTGACTCGGTTTGTGCGTTAAGCGCATTAAATACACTTTTGGTCGAGGAAATAGGATTAAGCGATACCTTTAAATTAGCATCATTCGCAGCACTTTTTGGTATAAAACGACTACTCAAATAACCAATAACCGCCAAGCTCACTATCGCGATACTGATATAAACAGGGCCTGCAGCTTGGGTTATATAATAAGTGCCAAATACGGTGCCCAATAAAATAGCCACAAAGGTGCCAGATTCAACTAACCCATTAGCTTTGGTTAATTCATGAGGAGCCACATGCTGCGGTAAAATAGAGTATTTAAGTGGCCCAAAAAAAGTGCTTTGTAAACCCATTAAAAACACAGTACCCAACATTAACCAAACCTGCTCGGTTAAAATAGATACCACGCCCACCAGCATTATTGGAATTTCGCAAAACTTTACGATGCTGATCAACTTTGATTTTTCCAACTTTTCTGCAATTTGACCAGCCATGCCCGAAAATAAAAAGAATGGCAAAATAAATAATCCCGCAGCCACGTTAGAATAAAAAGCACCATCGGCCACCGTAGCAGCCTGAAAAATTAAAATAAGCAGGATTGATTGCTTGTAAACATTGTCATTTAAAGCGGAGAAAAACTGTGTCACAAACAGAGGTAAAAACCGTTTACTGCTCAGTAAAGCTCCTTGATATTGTTGTTTATTTTCCTTCATTACGGTCTCTTAAAATTAGCTACAGCGTTTAGATTACCACTGTGTAAAAGAAATACGAACCCACTTTTTTAAGTACGTGCTCAAAAATATACCTAATCGCTAACACGCAATAAAAATGATTAACAAATGAACAATGCAACTAAATCTTGCGTATAAGTTGTTTATGAGTTGTAAATAAAACATCTATGTTCTAAAACTAAAAGGTGACTAAAAAAGGAGCATCTTTATGCCAACTACAAACACAATAGAAAAAGACACCAAATTCGCACGTTGTTTAGAGTGCAACAAAGTAAATACATTTGCCGCTTTTCATTGGCTTTCGTTAGCGTTTAAGGATATGGCGCGCGCGCCCATGCTGAGCTTAATTTACGGTTTAATCTTCACACTTATTCCCGTAGCGATTGTTTACTCTGTTGTACTTACCGACAGCCACCTTGCCATACTGCCAGCCACGGTTGCATTTGCCTTAATAGGTCCTGTGTTTGCGGTTGGTTTGTACGATGTGGCTTGGGAGCTTGAAAAAGGCCATAAACCTACTTTAAGCCATTCATTAAAATCGATGTTTCGTAACCCTGTAGGTGAGTGGGGTTTTGCCGTGTTACTTATGGTAATTATGGTTATTTGGATGCGCTTAGCTGCAATTGTTCATGCATTGTACCCAAGCCATGCAAACCCAACATTTGAAGAGCTTTCGGCGTTTTTAACCATAGGCAGTATTATTGGCGGTATTTTACTGGTTAGTGTGTTTTCAATTTCGGCATTTACCCCGCAAATTATGATGGAAAGACGCGTTGATATAATGACTGCCGTGGTTTCTTCAATACATGCAGTTAAAGAAAACTTTGCAGCCATGCTGGTGTGGTCTATTTGTATATTTGTACTTGTGGCACTGGGCTTTGCTGCGGGTGCCGCTGGATTCATTATTATTATGCCACTACTTAGTTACGCTAGTTGGCACGGTTACATTGCGGTTATTAAAACTAAAAAAGAACGTGGTTACGAATAACATTCACCCATAGTCATTTTTTATCACTTAATAAAACGCTTTAGGGTGTTTTATTAAGTGATGCCTGTTTCCCTCCTGTGAATTAAATCTGCAAAAACCTTGATCTCAATAAGGTGCAAAGCTTAAAAAGCGCGCTAATATAATGTGATATACCACACGCTTTATAAAGGAATAAACATGAGTCAAAACGTTGCAGACTTAATGACACCTAACCCATTCTCAGTGAATATAAAAAGTACTTTGCACGACGCACATAATTTAATGAAAGAAAAAAATGTTCGTCACATTCCCGTTATCGACGAAGATGGCGCATTTGTTGGCATGCTTACGCAAAAAATTATGGTCGCCAAAGTAATGGGGATCATGGCTACTTTTGGCGCAAATGCACTACAACGCAAAGAAAAACTCACAAAAGTAGAAGATATTATGGTGAGTGACTTTATTAGTGTCACTCCAGCCCAGCCATTATCAGATGTGGTTAAGTTTTTTGTAGAGAATCGCCATGGCTGTATGCCTGTGGTTAGCGAGCAAGGTCAGCTGGTAGGTATTTTAACCTCTTCTGATTTTGTGCGCTTAGCTGCGGCGCTATTATCTTAACTTAATAGCACAATAAAAAACCTGCGTTTTGAATTTACCCAAAGCGCAGCTATTTTTATAAACAAATACCTACCCAGAAGCCTCTTCGTATATAGCTAAGTCACTAACAGCCTGTTATGGTAAACAGCTCTACTTTCAGCAGTTATTACTAAAAGGTAATTTGTCATATGGCTAATCAATTAAATGTATTAGGAACTCGCCTACAGCTATGTTGTGGCAATGGCGGCTATACTCGCGAAGGGTTTTGCTATGTGCCAGATTCAGACTTTGGTAATCACAGTGTGTGCGCCATTATGACCGACGAATTTTTGCAATTTTCTAAGGCGCAAGGTAACGATTTAATTAGCCCTAATCCTTTGTATGATTTTGCAGGCTTAAAAGCTGGCGATAAATGGTGCTTATGTGCGATTCGTTGGTATCATGCCATTGCTGCAAATGTTGCTCCTCCTGTTGTACTTGAAGCAACAAACCAAAAAGCGCTAGATATTATTCCCCTTGAAGTATTAAAAGCACATCAATATACCGGGTAATGATTTGAGCGCTCAGCTTGCAATATTAAAGTATTATAACCACCCTTTATGTTTAAAAAATAAATAAGGGGCAAAGCCCGACAGTAACATAATGCCAATTGCAAATGGATAACCCCATTCCCATTGTAGCTCAGGCATTATATTAAAATTCATACCATACACACTAGCCACTACTGTAGGCGGTAAGAAAACCACTGAGGCAATAGAAAAGGTTTTAATAATTTGATTTTGTTCAATATTAATAAAGCCTTGTGTTGAATCCATCAAAAAGTTCACCTTGTCGAACAAAAAGGTACAGTGCGACATTAAAGTTTCTATATCGAGTACAATTTCTCGAAGAGATTCGCGCTCATCATTTTGCGCGCCTATACGGCGTATTAAGAACGAAATATTGCGTCGCGTATCCATTAAACATAAACGCACTTTACCATTAGCATCTTCTAAGCGAGCTATGCGACCAACCGCCTCTTCTAAGTCTGAGTTATCTTCTTCAAGTACATAAGCACTGAGCTTCTCTAATTGATGATGCATGTCTTCGAGCATATCCGCGTGGTTTTCAACTTTTTGATCAAATAAAGTGATTAATAATTGTTTTGCTGTATCGCATGCCACCTGACCTTTGCGCGCTCTTAAGCGCAGTAGTCTAAAATCAGCCAATTCCTCATCACGAATAGTAAGTAAGCAATTGTTTTGCAACAAACAAGCTACCGTTACAGTATTAAATCGCCCTTCATTAGGTGACATAAACAATGCATGCACATGTAAACCTTCATTATCGATAAAGCACCTAGACGACGTTTCAATCTCTTCTACATCTACCGAATCTGGAAAAGTTATATTGAGCGTTTTTGCAAGCGCATTTTGCTCCTGCGGTGTTGGATTAATAGTATCAATCCAATGTGCATTCTTTATGGATACTTCAACAGGGGTATCAGGTAAAGGCGCTAACTCTTTGATCACTCCTTGCTCGATGGAAAAAAACCTCAACATACACTTCTCCTTTAATGAATCTTTAAGTTGAGTATATGTAACAGGACATTAATCAACAATGATAATACCTTCATTATAACCACTATAAAGGGCACGCTATTCGCTAACACTTTAAAGTACTGCTGTTTTGCAGAATTTACAAAAAAGTGCATATTTTTCATATGCACTTAATCTTACTGCTTTATCAAGTACTATAAATAAAAATTAAACTGCTATTTTTCAGTTAGTTAAAACTATATCACTATCGGCATGACGATTGCTTCTATAAATACAAGAGGTGTTCGTTATCGCAATTTAAATACTCACTAGAGTAAAGCGAGCACTATTTTTGAAATAGTAGGAGGAATCATGAGTAACAGTAATAATGCAAATAAAGTCGCTGAATTTACCGCTCCCGGTGTAGAAAACGAATCAGCAAATAAAGCAATATCTGTACTAGAAAATCGCATGGTAGCGCTAATTGATTTACAGCTAACTTTAAAACATATTCATTGGAATGTAGTAGGTCCAAACTTTATTGGCGTACATGAAATGCTAGACCCACAAGTAGAAACCGTCCGTGAAATGACCGACACCATAGCAGAACGTATTGCCACTTTAGGCGGCGTCCCAGTTGGCACACCAAAATCGATTGTTGAGCGTCGTACATGGGAAGATTACGCCATAGGTAAAGGCTTAGTAACTGAACACTTAGCCGCATTAGACAAAGTATATAACGGCGTTAACGGTGATCACCGTAAAGCCATAGAATCACTTGCTGAGCTTGATCCGGTATCTGAAGATATGATCATTGCGCAACTTGCAGAGCTTGAGCAATATCAGTGGTTTGTTCGCGCCCACATAGAATCATCTACTGGTCAATTGAACAGCTAATTTTTAAAGCAGTCATTTGACTTATAAAGCCCAGTAACTTGCTGGGCTTTTTTGTTTTTAAACTATATTCCTCTTATTAATACACTAGAAATCCCCCTATTTAGCGCATCTAACACGTTTAGTTACTATACTTATTATTAAAGAGAACTTACTATCGACTCCTAATTATTAGCAGGGAATTTGAAGTGTTGTCGCGTCTATATAGCTTTATGCCAGGTTTACACACCTTATTTAATTATCAACGCCAATGGTTTGCTGATGATGTGAGGGCGGCATTATCGGTTGCAGCCGTTGCTTTACCTGTTGCTATAGCTTATGCGCAACTTACAGGCGTTAATGCTGCAGTTGGCCTGTATTCTTGCGTATTACCTATGATGCTTTATGCACTTTTTGGTACCTCTAAACAGCTTATTATTGGCCCTGATGCCGCAACATGTGCGGTTATTGCAGCAGTTGTTACTCCACTTGCTGCAGGCGATAGCTTTAAACATTGGCAATTAGTGATCACCATGACCGCAATGACCGGTTTTTGGTGCTTTATTGCCAGCCGCTTTAAGCTAGGTGTATTAGCCGACTTTTTATCTAAACCAATTTTAATGGGGTTATTAAACGGTGTGGCTATTACCATTATTGTTGGTCAGTTTTCTAAAGTATTTGGCTTTACCTTTGATGAACGCTACTTGCTTGAGCGTTTAGGTGGCGTCCCTACGTATTTATCGCAAACTCATATTCCCACCTTGCTAATGGCTTTATTTACCCTCGGCGTTTACTTTGTGTTAAAGCGCTTAAAACCTACATGGCCAGCCTCTATGTTTGCCATTGCACTAGGTGCGGTATTCGTTTGGTTGTTTAATTTAGAGCAGTTTGAAATAAAAACCATAG
Source organism: Pseudoalteromonas sp. SiA1 (assembly GCF_018732205.1). Classification (NCBI taxonomy): domain Bacteria; kingdom Pseudomonadati; phylum Pseudomonadota; class Gammaproteobacteria; order Alteromonadales; family Pseudoalteromonadaceae; genus Pseudoalteromonas; species Pseudoalteromonas sp. SiA1. Next base: position 2,690,316 of record NZ_CP076084.1, read on the forward strand.
GCACAGTAACCGGTGGTTTGCCTGTGTTTAACACTCCAGTATTTGACGTGGGTATTATTCGAGAACTTGTTGTACCTGCACTCAACTTAGCCATAGTTAGCTTTGTCAGCATGATGCTAACAGCGCGAAGCTTTGCAGCAAAGAATGGCTACGACATCGATGCCGATAAAGAATTTAGAGCCTTGGGCATCGCTAATTTAGCGTCAGCATTATCACAAGGCTTTGCCGTTAGTGGTGCCGACTCACGCACAGCCGTAAACGACGACTCTGGCGGAAAAACCCAATTAGTTTCGATTATAGCTGCCGCTATTATTGGCGTTATCGCTCTTTTTTTAACGGCGCCGCTTGAGTTTATTCCCAGTGCTGCACTCGGGATTGTATTAATAATTGCCTCTGTTCACCTGCTTGATTTAAAGGCAGTCTGGCAATTAAAATTTAAAGATAAGCAGGCATTTTACTTAGCCTCAGCCACACTTTTTGCTGTGCTGTTTATTGGTGTTATACCAGGAATTACCCTTGCTGTATTACTAGGGTTATTTCAATTTATTCGAACTGTTATGCGCCCATCAGACACCATTTTAGGTGTGGATATAAAAGGCGTAGTAAGAAGCTTAGACGAAACAGATAAAGCCAAAGCAGTACAAGGGGTTTTTATATATCGTTTTAATTCTCCTTTAACCTATTTTAATGCCAGTTATTTTAAACGCCGCTTGTTAGAGCAATATGCAAGACAAAAAGAAGATACGCAATGTGTCATTATTGATGCTGTGCCCTGCTTCACTCATCTTGATTTAAGCGTTATGGCCATGCTCGCAGACCTAGATGTGATATTTAAAAAACGAGGTATTCGATTAGAGCTAGCAGGAAGAAAACGCCAGCTACTTTCTTGGTTTAAAACCGCTGGTATCGCCTCAGGTAAAGACGGTATTTATATTCATTCAGACTTATACATTGCCTTACAAAAAAACAGCGTCAGTCAGCATGTCGACGAGGTTACGATGTTTCAATCGCAAAACTCCGAAGAGATAAATGCAGGTAATAATTAGGGTTATTATTTTTCCTCAACTACACTAGATGAGTCATTTATTGTGAATGACTCTTTATAAAAACAATAGAGTGTTCAAGCATTTTAATAAATCAACACTTAATAATAAGCGTAGCCTTATTACCTTTTCTTGCTACTTACTAAGCCTTAAAAATACAAACAATAGCCAGATGCAAATATCATACAGCGCAGTAAATACATAGTTTAGTCGCTAATGCGGTCGCTTTTAGTTTTAGCTAATTAGCCATAAGTTGTTTATGGCTATGGTTTATCAATTGCCGCTCACTAAACCCAATGAAAGACAAAGGAGCTACCATGAAATATACATTAATAATTTTATGCTTAATTGCACTTGCAGGTTGCGATAAAGGCGTTGATTCTCCAAGGGGGTTTAGCTTACCAGAGGGAAATGCTGAAAAAGGTAAAGCCGTTTTTATTAAGTATGAGTGTTTGGCATGCCATACGCTTGCAGGTGTAGAAGATGACAGTATAAAAAAACATGACGATATTTCTATCAGACTAGGCGGAAATAAAACCAAAATAGTCACTTACGCTGAGTTAGTTACATCGGTTATTAACCCTTCGCACCGCTTTTCGAGGCCTTACAGAGCTGATGCTAGAACCCCCGATGGAGCATCTAAAATGACGGTATTTAACGACACCATGACCGTTTCTGAACTTACTGATTTAGTAACCTTTTTACAGCCAAATTATAAACTTATTCCTTATCACAGAACGAAGTACTCTGATTACAAATAAATAGTTATAGGTAAGCATAAACAAAAAAGCCGTTATTAAACAACGGCTTTTTATTATAGATTATGTATAACTCTATTCAGCATTAACCATGTCTTCAAACTTCATACCAGTTAATTTAGTCAGTACTTTAATTACATAAACAAAAATACCAATGAGCATGAGCATAGACGGAATAGCAATTACCGGATAACTCAATAGCGTCATTTCACCAAGCTGTTCGTTAAATTCAACGGAGCCTGCAGGGCTGGTAACAATCCATTTAGCAAGGATGTAATTCATCGTAGATGAAAACACAAAGGTCAGCGCTAAGAGGTAATTAGCATTGGTGATTTTTTGTTTAAAGCTTTGTGTATTGCCTCGTGCATCTAAGGCATCATAAATAGTATCTAGCTTAAATAAAAGTGAGTTTAATAAAAGTTTGGCTAGTAACGGTTTGCCAAAAAAGCCCGACATCAGCACGGTAAAACCAATGATTGCCGGAATAGCTGCTTCTTTAATAGCTAACCACTCAACGTTTAGCTCAAACAAGGCAATACCACCGGTAAGCAAAGTACTTAAAAAGCCTAAAAGCGAGATGAAGTTTAATGAGCCCGCTTTTATAAAATCATAAATACCGTAACTAATAGGAAATATAAGCGCGACAATTAAACCAGTCACACTGCCTAAATATTCAGGGCCAGAAAACTTCATTAAAATGACTGAAGGGATGATGATATTAAAGACTATTTCGATAAGCGGATTATTTTTTTTACGCTTATTTGTAGCTTGATTATTACTGGTCATTTTTAGTTCCAAAAAATATTACTGCTGCCATTAATTTCCCCTAATGTGGAATAAATAATGCTAAATATTGCTTCTTTGCATAATACCCGCAATAAGCCCGCTATTCTAGCATGGCACTTAGTCATATTATTTTATTATGTAGCGCTTACTCTGCAGTAATATAGGTATAAATTGAGGCGTTAATTAAATCACCAGTCGTATTTTCAGCCCTCAAAGACTATATTAAAGCTACAAAAAATAAATTAGTTTAAAGTCATGCTCAGTAGTAAGTATTTATCTACATCGTACTTTTGGTTATTTTTATTGATGGTTTGTGTGCATCAAAAGGCCGCTGCCAAACAAATTATTGCTGTTGCCGAATTAAGTGGACTGTTTCAACACGCTGCTAATAATCAACACCAAGGGGTTTATCATGCGTTATTAACCAAAGCACTCGCAGATACAAAACTGAGTGATCAATACATAATTGAAGTCATGCCAATGAAACGCGCTAAGCTTGAGTTTTTAAAACAAACTGTTGCTTGCTATGCACCAGGTGAGGACACCTTTGATGGCTCAGAAGGGATTACATTACCTAAAAACATTTTACACAGCACACCTTTTAACAAAGCACTGATCAAAGTGGTTTCTAATAACCCAAAGCGAGTTATTTCAAACGTAGGCCAAATTAATAACAGCGATATTATTAGCATTGTTCGAGGGGTGCCCAGTAGTCGTGAGCTAGATAGAATAAAAGAAAAAGCCAAAATAGTAATTGAAGTAAATAGCGAAATGGAAAGCTTACAACTTTTATTACTCGGGCGAGTAGACTTAATATTAGCGTTTTACCCCGATATTAACTTTGCCTATAAAGCGTTAAATATACACCCCCATCTACCCTATAGTAATAACTACTCACCGGTGAGCATTAACGATAATATTATTTGCCACCCAAGCTATAAAAAAGACTTTGAAAAAATAAACAAAAAAATTACCGAATATCTGCAAAACGGTGAAATGAAAATATTATTAAATGATTATTTTATTCATTAACCTCTATTTAAAGCCTGCATAGGGTTGCGCCATATAAAACTCCCTTTTACAGCTTGGAAAACCTTCTCGCTTGCTCTAGTATCTAGTTGTCTTAGCTCATAATTTGCATTTTAATGAAATCATTTCCGTCACTGTACTTTGCCAATTTATTCTTAATTATTGGTACCGGCTTACTTACTACCTATTTAGCGCTTTATTTAGGTAAACAAGGCACGTCTACGTTTTGGATAGGCCTAATGACCTCGTGTTATTACCTTGGCTTATTACTGGGTTCAAAACTTGGCTATCATCTTATTAAATCGGTGGGTCACATCAGAACCTTTGCCGCCAGTACTGCGGCGGTTACTGCCTGTGTGGCTGCTCACGGGGTGAGCGATAATCTTTATATATGGTTAGGCCTTAGGCTTTTTGTTGGCTTAGGTATGATGTGTAATTACATGGTGCTAGAAAGCTGGCTAAATGAACAGTCAGCCCCCGAATCACGCGGCCGCGTATTCTCGTTTTATATGATCACTTCATACTTGGGGATGATTTTAGGGCAATTAGCGCTCGCACAATTTCCTGAGCTAGGTTATGCGCCGCTATTTTTAGTCTGCATGGCGTTAGCAATCGGTATTATTCCTATTTCTATCACTCGTAGAATCCACCCAAAACCCTTAAAACCGATAAAAATGAGCCTGTTTGATTACGCTAAAAAAGTGCCACAATCGCTTACTGCGGTCCACTTTGCAGGTATTATCAATGGTAGCTTTTATGGTCTAGCACCTATTTTTGCTAAGCTATCTGGCTTTAACGCTGCTGAAATTGCTATTTTTATGTCGCTAACTATTTTAGCCGGCCTACTAGCCCAGTGGCCAATGGGCATGCTCTCTGATCGTATTCGCCGCAGTTTATTAATTCGTACTAATGCCATAGCTATAGGCATTGTGAGTTTGGCATTGTTTTTATTACCAAGCTCACAGTTAATTGCTTACATACTGACCTTTATATTTGGTTTGTTTGCCTTTACTTTATATCCGCTTTGTTCGGCATTGGCCAATTCGCGAGTTGAAGACGAAGAACGCGTAGGCGTGTCATCAGCGTTATTGGTTGCTTTTGGCGCTGGTGCGGCAATAGGCTCAACAGTTAACGCACAGTTCATGAGCTACTTTGGTCACCAAGCATTGTATGCGTCTATTTCGCTATTAACCGTAACCATGTATTTATTACTCACGTTTATTAATTCTAAACAAAAAGTAGAGCAGCCTGAACCCAGTGATTATGTGGTCGGTACGTCCGATGTAACTAACTCGCCACTGGCAGCAACTATGGATCCCCGTATTGAAGAAACCACCGCACAAGATCAAATGTTGGTTGTGGATGACGAAGAAATAGATGATGAGTTTTTTGAACATCCCCAAGGGGAGCTGTTTAAAGATCTTCACGAAGATGACGTGAAAAATTAATTTTTACTGCTTTTAAGTGTTTTAAAAAACACGCTAAGCAAACATCAATTAAGGGAGTCATTATACTCCCTTAATTGTTTTAGATTTTAAGCAAACCCTGTTTCAATATCTCGAAAAGTCCACTTGCCATTTGGATCTGCAATATCAATTAACTCACATGCCTTTTTATTCCATGCAGCCAAGCAAGTAATATAGTTTGTTAGTTGATGATACGCACGATCAGGAGCATCTGGGCGAATTCTCGACATGGTAAACCCTGAATAAGTAGCACCACTACCTACCCAGCTCACAATTGAAGAAGCAACACTACCACCAGGAACAGCAAAACCAACTGTTGTAGTAACAAGGCCTAAAATAGTTGCCGCTTTCTCAACACTATTACCTGTTTTCATAATATCTTCGTTTATCACTGGGTGTAATAAAGCTAATAAGTTGATTGCTTGGGGCTGATTTGAAGCAATAGCAACATCGTTAGATGTTTTTGCAACACTACCGGGTGCTGAAGCTCCCCCACGCATAGCAGGAAGTAAGCTATTAAAAGATTTTTGACTATTATTACTGGTAGAAAAAACAACGGACTGTGTCGTTAAGCCACCGGCTTTAACACGCTTTTGATCCCTAGGTGTTACAGTAGATTTATAGGTGCGTTGTAAGCGGCGATAAACCGCAGCACTGCACTGTGTCATTTGGATTGCCAAAGCGGCTTGCTCTTTGAAAGCCCGCCCAATAGCGCGCTCAGAAAGTTGAGTTAGTTGCGCTTTTTTCTTCAGCACATTTTGACCAATGATAATATCCACAAAAATATCCTTATTTATTATATGATAAGGCCGATTCTAGCATAATGCTAAGCAGAGATAACAGCCCAAAAAGAAAAACCTCATTGGCTTATCTGTGGCTTTATATCGCTTAAATCTAAATGGATAGTCATTTCAAAATTATCAGGCTGTACAGCAACATCACTCAAACCGGTTCTCGCAAAATAATCTTCAAAGTCTTGCTGATATTTAGCCGAGAACTGCGTATACGCGGTAATAAACAAACTCAACTTTTTAGCTATTATTGGATAGGTAACGGCAAGTTCCCGCAATTTTTCAGGTTCAGCAAAGACAAATTCAGCATAAATATTAAAGTCGTTCTCAATATTAGTTTTACCATATTTAGATAAAAACCCATTTTCATAATCAGGCCCTATATTTCTATCTTGCGTTAAAGCCTCATAGTTCGAGGATACAGGCTTCCACTCTTTTGGCAGCAAAGCTTGCCATGCAAAAATAACGAAAGGTGAACGCATATAAACCAACGAGCTTAATTCATGATGAACCCCCTTCAACGAATTTTCGAAATTAAAATTCATGCCATTCCATCCTGAGAGATTAACTAGAATTATGGAATTACTTGAATAGGTTCCTCCAGCAGCAGCCCCCTCTATAAGCATAGGTCCAGAGAGGTAAATAGCGTCAATTGCTTCAGCAACAAACCCTGGAGGATAGGTCGTTAATGCGGCCTCAATACCATCGAGTGACTCAGAAGCATCTGCAAGCGTAGTCATTTCCATTTCAAGAATTGGAGGCTCTCCATCACTAACTGTAAATTGTTCAGGGAAAAATAAACGGGGTTCACCAGCTTGAATGTCTACTTCGTGTGTTTTGGATAAACGATTAGCTTGCTCTGTTTCACTTTCGAAATATGAACACGCACTAACAAATAATAAAAAAACGAATATTGCTTTTTTCATTTATAAAATCCTTTTTAATGAGCATGCCTGAATGTTGCCACCGCTACTACTGAGAAGCAAAATCTAACAACAGCAGGGAAGCAACTTAAAGCTCTAAATTTCATCTACCTAGAGTAGATAAAATAGAAAATAACAGGCAAACCTTAAATTAACTACATTCTTTTTAGCCAACCCAAAATAAAAAAATCAAGAGACCTTTTATATAGGTTAAATACTACCCCTGTATTTTTAATTAAATTTTAAAACTATTTGACCCCTTTTCTATTTGCCAACCGTTATAGCTCTGAAACAACATAATAAGTTAATTTGGAGCGGCTTATGCACACACTTGAATTCCCTAAAAACCCCATGTTCAAAACATCAACAGCTGTTCTTGGCGGTGCTGTGATGACCTTTATTGCATTCGCCTTTATGCAATACTTAATTAGTGGCGAACAAAGAGCACCTATAAAATTGGGTGATGATATTACTGTTGAGATTTTTCAAGCACCAGAAGATAAACAAACCACGCATATTAAAAGAATACCGCCACCACCCACACCTAAAGTGCCGCCTAAAACACCACCACGTGTAACACCTAGCAATGAGCCAATAACAGCAATAAGCACAGCACCACCCATAGTAATTAACGGATTTGGTAACGATATGAAGCAAACACTGACCCGCCCTACGGGAGATGCTTCACCCATTGTGCGCATAAATCCAAAGTACCCAACTAGCGCAGCACGTGATGGTATAGAAGGCTGGGTGCAACTTAGCTTTAATATTTCACCCACTGGTGAAGTGATTGATGCCACAGTAGTAAATGCCGAACCAAAACGCATATTTGATCGCGAGGCACTTCGCGCAATTAAACGCTGGAAATATCGTCCAAAAGTAATTGAAGGTGTGGCACAATTACAAACAGGTCAAACCGTACAGCTTGATTTTAAATTAGACAGTTCGCAGTAAAGGAATAAGCGCCTATGCTATTGAGTATTAAGTCATGGTTATTTGAAGCGCCAAGCAAAGACTGCATGGCGCGGTATGCAAAAAGTGGCGACAACCGCCACTTAGAGCAGCTTATTGCCTTATACAGTAACGATTTATATCACTACCTAGTTATCCAGTCTAATACACATTTAGCATATGACGTAAGCCAACAAACATGGCTAAAGGTTATTGAAAAGCGCCACCTTTACCAAACACAAACCACGCCCAAAGCCTGGTTATTTAAACTCGCACGCAACACCCTAATAGACGAATACCGCAAACAGCAACACTTTGTCGAGCTTGACGAAAACAGCCAACTACCTGCGCAAAATAACAATCAAAGTGAATTAACAAGTAGTGACTCACACATAGGCGACACACACATAAGTTATGAAGCGTTTAATGCTGCGCTCAAGCAACTTAGTTTTGTGCAGCGCGAGGCCATAACCTTACAACAAGAAGGCTTTAGCCTTGCCGATATAGAGCTTATAACGCAAAGCAACGCCCAAACCATAAAAACAAGGCTACGCTACGCCAAACAAAACCTAAAACAATTATTAGGAGAATGTAATGAATAAGCCTGATGAGCAGTTTAATGAAAAGCTCACACAACATTATAACGAGCGAAAAGCACGTACCACTCTTTCGCATGCTCAACAACAGGCGTTAAAACACTCCGTAATCCAAAAACAACCTAAAAGGCTTGGTTTTGCCCTGCAACTCACAAGTCTTACCTGCGCACTGGGCTTACTGGCTTTTATAGTGCTCGACAGTAACAACGTGATAAATACTGCCCCTAAAACCGTATTAAACACCATAGACATACACGACTACTCGTTTATAACAACGCATGAAATAGATCAAACAGGTAGCTACGCAAGCACCATAACGCAACAAAAACGCGCGCTCGACACCCAACTAGCAAACGACTTACGCCGCCATCAACAACACCATATAGAATACGGCACGCTCGTAAAGGTCGACAACGACTGGTACATAGCCAGCTGCAATGACGAGGTACTGGTACACATTAAACAATCACTGCTCAGTGATTTAAAAGGAAAGCATGCAGTTGAAAGTAATATCAATACCGGTGACACGCTTGCTATGGCGCATAACGGCAAAGGGCAGATTATTGCACTTAAACATGCTGGGGTTGGGATTAGGCAGTGCGAGGCTTGAATAATAGACTAAGTTTATTTATTCATGCACTAATCTGTTTTTACCTATAAAAACGAAAGAGCCCTCTTGGTAAATGAGGGCTCTTAATGTCAAGCTAGAATACTCTAAGATTCAATAATAATAGCTTTTTCTATTAGATGAGTTACAGAATTATGCTCCAGTGAACTCACTAGATTTATAAATAATAACTATTTTCATATTCCACCACCTTAAATTTTTATCTGACCTTAATCATAGCAACATAAATGGATAAAATAAAGACTATCTTTATCAACCTTTAGCTTCTTTAGCTTCTTTAGCTTCTTTAGCTTCTTTAGCTTCTTTAGCTTCTTTAGATTCTTTAGCTTCTTTAGTGTGAATTTTAAGTATAACTATATCATCAGGAGTTACGCCTCTACATTCAAATTCAGCGACTTCTAAGGGCCTAAGAGTAAAAGATTTAGAAGATTCATTTTGCTTCTCAAAATCTGCATCAATTTTCTTTTTGTCTAATAATTTATTTATATTAACACTAGAAACTTCATTTTTATCTAAGTACTGTTTAACATAATTTGCTATTTTCTCAGCTACACCTATCGTTAATTTTTTAGACTTTACTGAAAAGTTAATTGTATTAGACGATGAGTTCCTAACTGTGTAGCTTTGCTTTTTAGTATATCGATTAACTTTAAATTTAAAATCATCATTTGGATTTTGCCAACACCACGCACTTGTACGATAAATTGCGCCTTGTGAAGGCTTTAACTTTATAGAAAGATTTTTACTATACTCAGGCTTTTTCGCTGTTAGTTTTTTATTGGCCCGCAAATTATTATGATCTTTAGGTAAAGTTTTAGTGCAGCTAGTCAATGAAGCCTCTGTTACTTCACCCCATAGTTCTTCACCTTGGACAGGGTTGGCTTTAATAGAGAAGGTCATTTTATTATTAATATAATCATGATTATGATATATATTCGTCAACTGAGATTCACTTTTAATAGACACTTTTACAAAGTTACTACACTGAGAAATATCTTGTAGATCGATATGCCTCTTAGATTCTGTAACAATGCATGCGAGCGAAGCAACTCTTTCCTTTATATGCAGTAATAAATTCTGATCATTCTTAGTTTCGGGAAAGATAAAGTTTATTTTTTTTAATAAATCTTCTTCTTCAGGACTTTTAAGTGAAATAAACAGTGCAATGGCACCAATAAATAAAAAGAAAATGAAGCTATCAATAGAAGACGCAAGGTAAGATTCAACTAATGATTTAGGTAGTACACCAAAAAATGGCAGCTTAATACTGCAAGTTTCTGAAGCACAGTTAATAGATTTATAAAAATAAAACTGAACTAGGATCCAACTGAGAAATACAATTAAAGCAAAAATAAGAGTCAAATGATGACTTAAAACTTTCTTCATATAATTAATCAAATTAATACCATAACCTAAAGCTGATTTAATACTGAAATGCAATTGTAAATATATTAACTCATTTACAATTAAAAAACATAGTTTCATGAGTAACATAAATATTATAAAAGTAAAATATTGCCTAGCCTTAATGCAATGTTCGCATCCTTGTAATACAAAGGAGTTTTCTTTAGTGTTATATAAGAATGTCAGACGTGATCTTTATAATAACTAGTAGCATAAACCTAACTTGCAACGTTCTGAGAATATGTAATTTCGTAAACGCGAAGCTAAATAATAAATACTGTATATTTATTACATAACTTACATCTATCAAATTCACAAATAGTAAAGATAGCCCGATGCCCTAACAAGCTAAGCGCCTACAAAAAAGTAATTATATTTAACGTTAAAGCTGCAAAGTGGGTTGCCGTTCTGTTGGGTTTCGCTACGCTCTACCCAACCTACAAAACAATTAAGCTCGTTATTAAGTAAGCTACAAACGTTAGGCCGCCGCCCACTAACGCATAAGGTAGCTGGGTTTTAACGTGGGTGAGTAAATCACAGCCCGAGGCGATGGCAGATACCGCGCTGGTGTCGGATATTGGGGAGCAGTGATCGCCAAATATCCCGCCGCCTAAAATAGCGCCTACCACCAACGATGGCGGTAAACCAAGCGCTTGAATAAGCGGTACACCAATGGGGATGAGGATGGCAAACGTGCCCCAAGAGGTGCCTGTAGTAAACGACATAACCGCGCCGGTTAAAAACAGCACCGGTACTATTAAATAAATAGGTAAGTAGTCGCCAACCAAAGATGCGACAAACACACCTGTACCTAGCTCTTTTAAGCTTGCACCCAGTGTAAGCGACAACAGTACTATGGCCACTAACGGCATTAATTCGCCCATGCCTTTAAAGCCGGTATCAACAAGTTGGTGATGGGTAAATTGGCGCGAGCCAATCATTAAACAATAGGCTACAACAATAGCTAAAACCGTGGCGTACAATACTGATTTTGAACCGCTACCCTCGGCAAGTACCCCGTTACCGGTGTAAAACATAAAGCCGACCATGCTAACAATTAGCGTTAGCAGTGGCACTAGCATAAAGCGTGCTTTAGAGCCTTTTACTTCTTCTTTTAGTTCAGTTGTTTGTAGCTCTAGTTTTTGTTCAGCTACTTTCATTGGGCCATGAACTTTATCAAAGGCAATAGTATAAAAAACAATAACCAAGGTGATTATGGCGTAAAAGTTATAGCCTACACTGCCCCACAGCACCGATACGGCCGACTCGCCTAATTCGTAATTACCTAGCAAGCCCAGTACGAATGCCCCCCAGCCGTTTAGTAATATTAAAATACACACAGGGGCGCTAGTGCTATCGATTATGTAGGCTAAACGCGCGCGGCTCATTTTAAATTTGTCGAACAGACCGCGAGATAAAATACCCGAGGTAAGCACACTTAAGTTTGACTCTATAAATACCGCTACGCCGGTAAACATAGTTAAAAAGCCTACTTGGCGCTTACTTTTAGCAACGCCTTTGTTCATCAGCAAATTAACGGTAGCAGCAACACCGCCAGACTCGCGAATATAGGCCAGTAATGCGCCTATTAAAATACTAAATATGAGTATACGGGTATTACCGGGGGAACTTGCTACCGAAATAATGCGCTCTATGGTATTTAAAAATGTATTAAATACGCTATTTCCTTCGCCCTGAATGGCCAGTAAAAACTCTGATGAAGCCACTGCCACCAAAAGAGCCATAATCACTTCTTTACGCCAAAACACGATAGCAATGGCAATCAGTGGCGGTAAAATAGAATACCAATGCATAAACAAACCTTATTTATTTTTATAATGACGACGCTTTACTTAACTTAATAGATATAAGCACTTAAGTCACTTACTAACACTTATTGATTTAATAATGCCTCATAAACAAGCGACACAATAGAGCCGTATTGCGCTGTTTCAAAATTTTTCCCTACGAATTGATAGCGCTTTTCAGTGCCTTTAATAGGAGTATGCCGCGCATTAGTCAGTAAAATAATGGCCAAATCGTAAGCCGGATCAATCACGGTGACTGTGCCTGTCCACCCTGTGTGGCCATAGGCCTGAGCGCTGGCATAAGGGCCAAAGTGCCAACGCCGCGCTTGGTTATTTCCAGCAAGACGAAAGCCTAACCCGTAGGTTTCATCACTGCTTTGTGGCGTTAAAAATTGCGCTAAGCTACTGGCGTTAAAAATTTGCGTATCGCCATAACCACCTTTGTTAAGTAGAACTTGGCACAGCACAGCTAAATCGGGAGCGTTACTAAATAATCCCGCATGGCCTGCAACACCATCGAGCGAATAATAAGCACGTTCGTCATGCACCTGCCCTTGCAGTACATTGGTGCGAATATTATCAAAATGAATACGCCCATCTCGGGTATTACCGCTAAGCTCCGTGGCAGCAAACTGCTGACGATTAAAACCTTTTTTAAGCGGATTAAATAAGGTGTTATTGAGTTTTAAAGGCGCGTAAATATGCTGCTCTAGGTATTCATCGAGAGGTTGGCCGCTAATTCGCTCAATTAAAACCCCTAAAATCATGTAATCAATATCAGAGTAAACATGCGGCGCTGTAGGTTCAGCGGTTAATGGCACACTTGTTAATAATAGCTGTTTAGTGGTTTCGCTTGTTTGTGAGAAAAACGCATCGCCGTAAGCGGTGTCTTTTCGATGAAAATCAAACACTGGCGGATAACCGGCACTATGAGTTAGTAAGTCTTTTACTTGGCGGTGCTCTCGGCCATTACCCTGATACTCTTTTAGGTATGAATGCACCGTATGATTTATGTTTAACTGCCCCTCGCTGACCAACTTCATTAATGCAAAGTTAGTAGCAAATATTTTAGTATTTGAGGCTAAGTCAAATAAGGTATTGGTTTGCATAGGCTCTGGGCGCAGTAGCATTAAATCACTTTGCTGATATTGTTTTGCATCGCCATACGCGGTTAATTTTAATACCTTACCCGCTTTAACAACCGCTATTACTGCTCCTGGAAAGCCTGCTTTTATATCGTTTTCAATTAAGGTATCAACTTGGCTAAAGTCGATTTCTTTTGTGGCGGTATTTTCTAAGGTAGCAAATGCAAAGCGCAGAGTTAAACTGCCGCCAGCAGGTTGAATATTCTCTACCTTAAAGGTATTCACGCCGTTATGCGTATAGTGCCCTAAATTAAAGTCGTACTCGGTGTTAGCGCGTAAAGGCTCATTAAGTGAGAGCTTTTTATTATTGATGTATATATCGGCGCTAACCGCACTGACATTTTGTAGCAATAGTTGTCCTCGGCCCCGGTAGGCTTTAAAAGTGCCGCGGTTATTTACATATTCTCTGGTGCTGGGATTTGGCTCAGGAAAGGTAGCAATCACCTGCGCATTAGCTAACGCGTTAATATGATTAGCCGTTAAAGGGCGCTCTGATTTAATTGCTGTAGAGCGACTACAGCCAGCAATAATAATGCTCAGCAGCAATATAACTACTTTATAGTACGTTTTATTATTTATCATTTTTAAAGCCCAATGCACGCATCCCTTTTATTAATACAGCAAATAAGGCGCTCTTTGCTGTTTAAACTGTTTAAGCCCGGCTTGCCAACTTTGTTTAATTTCCTCAGCTGAGTGCCCTGCTTCTATGGCGAGCCTTAATTTATCGGTACCTGCGAGCTTATCCATAAAATCGGCACGTTCAAAAAACACCTGCTTAGCCTGTGTAAGCTGCTGGTAAGCATTAATTAAATAATTTAAGTTTAAGCCTGTGATATTACTATGGCGTAAATCAATCCCTTTCACCATTTGGTCTTTAAATTTAGGATTAAGCGCTGCGCCTTTTATTGAGCGAGGGGTAAAGCTAAAGTCCCCAAGTGCTACTGGTGAATAACCAATAACCTGAAAGGCAAAGTCAGTTCCTCTACCTATACTAATAGGAGTGGCTTCAAAAAAGCAAAGTGATGGATAAAGCGCAATTGATTGATCGTTGGGTAAATTAGGGCTTGGTTTTACCGGCAAACTATATGGTGTTGTGCGGGTGTAGCCGGCAACAGGGATCACGTTTAGCTTTAAATCACGAGCCTGATTGATCCACCCCTCACCTTTGATCATGTTAGCAAGCTCGCCTACCGTCATACCATGAAGTACAGGGATTGGGTGCATACCCACAAACGATTTAAATTCTGCTTCTAATAATGGGCCGTCAATGTGGCTAATATTAGGATTTGGCCTATCGAGTACTATAAATTCAACACCCTGCTCGGCCGCGGCTTCCATCATGTAATGCATAGAGCTTATGTAGGTATAAAAACGTACGCCCACGTCTTGAATATCAAAAATAATTACATCTACATTTTGCAATGACTCGGGGGTTGGCTTTTTGTGTTTACCGTAAATAGAAATAAGCGCAATACCGGTTTTGCTATCAACGGCGTTTTGTACATGAGCACCGGCATCGTGATCGCCTCGAAAGCCATGCTCAGGTGCAAAAATTTTAGTGATGTTGATGTTTTTAGCCAGCAAGCTATCAACTAAATGCGTTTGCCCCACAAGAGAGGTTTGGTTAACCACCAGCCCTACACGTTTGTTTTTTAATTGGGGTGCATACAAAGCAAATTGCTCTGCACCAACGGCGATTGCATGTTTAGTCTCATTTGCATGTGTAGCAACGGTAAAAAGTGCACTTAGTATAAAAAAGAAGGTAAAAAACACGGTTTTAAACATACAGCAAGATCCTTTTAAACAAGGCATTTAAAATAACACAGCTAAGTTTAAAGAGCAGCTTAGGTTTTAAGAATTAGCGGTCAGCGGTCAGCGGTCAGCGGTCAGCGGTCAGCGGTCAGCGGTCAGCGGTCAGCGGTCAGCGGTCAGCGGTCAGCGGTCAGCGGTCAGCGGTCAGCGGTCAGCGGTCAGCGGTCAGCGGTCAGCGGTCAGCGGTCAGCGGTCAGCGGTCAGCGGTCAGCGGTCAGCGGTCAGCGGTCAGGTAATAAAAATAAAACACCGAGCCTTTTGCAAGCGCAATTTTTATATTGTAGGCGGGAGTTTACCTCGCGCAGGTTTCAGGTTTTAGCAATGAGAAACTGTGTTTCTAACGTAAGTAAGCTCTACGTCCACATTGAAAATAGACGATAATATTATCTCTAAAATATAGCTTGCTGGCGTTCAAATACTCATGGTGATTTTGAACGTCTCATTTACTCCTCATTCATTTCTCTTTGTGCATTTAAATTTTTAAGAGTGTTATTCACAAAGAGGTTAAGAGGCGCTGCGCTTTTAGAGAAGTGACTGAAACATTATAAATCAAAAGCGACGCTTTTAACGTAAGCAAGCACTACGTCCACATTGAAAATAGACGATAATATTATCTCTAAAATATAGCTTGCTGGCGTTTAAATGCTCATGGTGATTTTGAACGTCTCATTTACTCCTCTTTCACTTCTCTTTGTGCATTTAAGTTTTTAAGGGCGTTATTCACAAAGAGATTAAGAGGCGCTGCGCTTTTAGAGAAGTGATTAAAACATTATAAATCAGAAGCTGCGCTTCTAACGTAAGCAAGCTCTCCATCCACATTGATAATGTTGGCGGTGGTGTTACCAAAAAACCACCGTTATTGTTTTATTAAGCTCTTTAAGTTTTTACTGTACGTTCTACTTACCTTGAGTGTTTTTTCGTTATCTAACACCGCCATATATTCAGAATTACGTAATGGGTTGAGCTGTTTGATATGGCTTAAATTAACAATCGTTGATTTATGTATGCGTAAGAAGTCTTCTGGTAAGGTATTTTTTTCAAGATCTTTTAAACGCGCACGCATTACATGGGTTTCAGCCAGTGTATGAACACACATATAATCGCCTGCGGCATCAATCCATAAAATATCTTTAAACGGAATTATTTGAATTGGGTTTTTAGCATCTTGGATGACTAAGTTTTCGGCTTCAAATTTATATTCTGAGTTTTTTGAGCTTTCTAATTCTTGATGTTCGTTTTCTATCAGCGATTGGTGTACTTCAATCAATGTATTTTTTCTGTGGAGTTGCTCTGTTTTTACTACTCTTTCTATGGCTTCTGCAAGGCGAGCTAACTTAACGGGCTTGAGTAAGTAGTCAAGGGCTCTTACCTCAAATGCTTTAACGGCATGCTGGTGAAACGCAGTAACAAAAATAACCGCTGGACAGCTTTCTGGTTGAAAATATTTAATTAGTTCAAAGCCTGATTTTGTTGGCATTTCTATATCTAGAAACACTAAATCAACGTCATGTTTGTTAAGTACGTTAATAGCGTCATCAACACTTTGTGCACTGCCAATCACTTCAATTTCAGCAAAGGCCTCTAAACGAATACGCAACCCTTCAATAGCGCTGTATTCATCGTCAACAAGTAATGTTTTTAATTGAATCATTATTGCAAACCATTAATAGGAAGAGAAATACAAAGCCATGCGCCGCCTAATTTGCCATTGCCTTTCTCAATGCGATGGCTATTTCCATACATTAATTTTAAGCGTTGCTCGCAATTAGCCAAGCCAATGCCCCTTTTCGATTTTTTATTATCGTCAAACCCTTTACCAGTATCTGCAACCTTAATGAGCAATGCGGTTTTTGTTTTTTCAACTTTAATTGTGATCACCATTTTTTGATCTGCGCGCATACCATGTTTTAACGCGTTTTCTACCAATGGTTGAATTAATAAAGAAGGTATTAATAAATCGTTGCATGGTTCATCAACGTTAATATTAACCTCTAACCGGTCAGTAAATCGACATTGCTCTATATCTAAGTAGGTTTTTAATATGGCAATTTCTTCTTTAATCGCTACTTTTTCAAGCGGATCGGTATACAAACTATGGCGCAGAAGATCACAAAGCTTTTCGAGCATATTCACTGCCTGCACACTTTCTTTTTTTAAGATTAAGGTGCAAATAGCATTAATGCTGTTAAACATAAAGTGCGGATTAAGCTGATATCGAAGCATTTTAAGCTGTGACTCTTTAGCTAGGTGTGTCGCTTCTGCGGCTTTTTGAGTTTGCTCTAAATTGTCGAGATATATTTTGATCCCGTAATAAAAAGCAGTCCATGTTGAGAGCATAGTTAACGATGCAGACGTCCATGTACCAAAGTCAAACCACGACATGGAAAGCCACCAATTGCCATATAACCACTGCAAAGACGCCCATTTAATTTGTGTCCAAATTAATGTGGCAGTTAACAGTAGCACCAGATGCAGTGCTATTTTAACTTTAATCCCTTGCCTATTTGAGCAGTTATAAGCCCTTCTTAAAAGTAAGGTGATTAAAAAGCCACACGCTACATCAATAACTAAATGCGGAATATGTATCGACCATGGCTCGTCGCTTGGTATTTTTATCATTAGCTCGGTCAGCATTGCATACACAATCCAACCGCAGCTCTGAAACAACCAGAAAAGATGACTTCTGGGATTTTTGGAATTCAAATTAATACGTCCAACTTTAAAGGCAGTTGAATAGCTTACTTATTATCAACTGCCTTTGCCTTATTTATTTTGAGCACGTGATTGATAATGCGTCATTATTAGGTTTTGCAGTCAACGCGATATCTGCAACTGCTAAACTTAAACGCTGAGCTGAAATACGAATTACATCTGACATAGATTGTTCAATCAGTTCGCTATCGGCGCAATTGAGTGCGATTGATAAAGTATGCCAGCGCTTATCTGCCATTGTTTTTTCAAACGATGAAAAATCAATACTTCTTAAACAGTTATCTAAATTACACATTACTTGTAACTGGGCACCTTGCTCTGGAGCTTTATCTAATCGCATCTTTAGTTCAAGGTAACCTGATTTAAATTTGCGTTCGAGTAGCGTAGGTTTTAAGTAACTTAGGCTAAGCGTTGCATCTGAGGATTGAGATTGCCACTTAAACTGCCTTGCATCCTCTTGATACGATAAATTAACCGATTGCATTAACAAACTTTTTTTATCGCCACTGGTGGCCGATGAACCACTAGTTAAAACCTTTGCTGTTGTATCAGCTAACGCCCAAGTGAGATTTTTAGCTAAACTTTTTACAAACAATGGGTGTGCATCGCTTTTAACGATTTTTTTAGGGCTTGTAGTTTCACTCACAACAGGTATGTTTACTGTGTCTTGATAAGTTAGCCCGTAGCCATAGGCAAAGAGCGGGTCGTAATTTACATCGCCTAAGTTAAGGCTAAATTGGTCGTCGTATTTAGGCCACGAAAAACTCAACTTACCGCTAAAATCAAACCGACTGTTACCGTTTTTATCTGTTAGTAATACGTCTGCAACTCCCTCACCCTCAGAGCCTGGTAACCATGCAGCAACAAAGGCATCTGATGCATTGAGTTCTTTATTGACCCAAAGCGGGCGACCACTTAAAAATACGGTGACTACCGGAATATTGTCTGCCTTAAGTTTTTTCAGCAGTGCAAGAGCGTGTTTGCTTTCATGCTGAAACTCTAGCATTTCTATATCACCAAACCACTCAGCATAAGGTTCTTCACCAATAACAACAATGGCTACATCTGGCTTGGTTTTATAGTCACCAGACTCACTTAAGCTTATTTCACCGCCTGCTTTTAATACTTGCGACTTTAAACCTGCATAAATAGAGGTCGCATTTGGAAAATCGCTATTAGTATTGTCTGTGCCCTGCCAAGAAACGCTCCAGCCACCGGCTTGCATATTGATTGCATTGGCGCCTTTACCGGCAACTAAGATGCGGCTATGCGCTTTAATTGGCAAAACGTTTTCGTTGTTTTTTAATAGAACGAGTGACTTGCGAACCGCTTCTCTTGCCAAAGTGCGATGCTCATTAGCGCCTAACCACTGCGGGTGTTGTGATTCAGGTCGCGCTGATGGTTTACCCTTTGTAAACACCCCCCAGCGGATTTTAGCCCTTAAAAAGCGTCTAACCGCATCGTTTATTCTTGATTCGGCTATTACCCCCTCTTTCACTTGCTTAACAGTATTATGATAAAAGGCTTCAAAATGCTCTGGCACCATGATTACATCAACACCTGCGTTTATAGCTTGGGCGCATTGCTCTAAATCGCAGCCTTCTACAAACTTATGCGCATTCCAGTCGCTTACTACAAACCCATCAAAACCAAGTTGGTTTTTAAGTACATCCGTTAATAAATGCTTATCGCCATGTACACGTTTGCCATTCCAACTATTAAAGGATGCCATCACTGATTGCACGCCTTCATTAATAGCAGAAAAATAACCTGCGCTGTGAATATCTCTTAATCCTTTTTCATCAATAAGGGTATTTCCGCGATCAACGCCTCGCTCAGTGCCACCATCACCCACAAAGTGCTTAGCGGTGGCAATACGGTTACTGCCTTTTAAAAAGTCAGCGCCTATGTCACCTTGAATACCGGTCACCATACTACCTGCATACAACCTAACTAATTCAGGGTCTTCTGAGTAACTTTCATAAGTTCTGCCCCAGCGATCATCTCTGACTACAGCAACAGTAGGCGCAAAACTCCATTCAATCCCTGTGGCAGATACTTCCTTTGCTGTTGCTTGGCCTATGCGTTTAATTAAATCAGCATCATGCGCAGCTCCTAAGCCAATATTGTGCGGAAATAACGTAGCGCCATACACATTACTATGCCCATGCATGGCATCGGTTCCCCATACTGTCGGGATCGCAATACCATCTATGGTCGAATCCATAGAGGCTAGGTACATTTCATCTGCGTATTTTAACCAAGTAGCTTGATCCGCTCGTTTATTTCCGTAAGGGGCAGTATTTCCGCCATTTAGATAAGAGCCAAATCCATACTTTTTCATTTGCTCTACACTTAAATAACCAATTTCTGGCTGGATCATTTGCGCCACTTTTTGCTCTAAAGTCATTGTTGCGAGCAGTTTATCAATCTGTTTTTCAACGGCTGGATCACGCTTAAGTTGCGTATTCACATAAGGCCAGTTAACTTGCTGATTGTCTGCACTCAATACATTTTGACAGTTGAACATGCCAAAAACAGGCAATAAGCAAAGTAATAATTTAGGGTGTTTTATTTTCGACATTTAAAACCTTCGAGATTAAATACTGTTTTATAAAATACGGACTGATTAATTTAGTGTGGAATATATTCAATAAAATCATAATATGCCCATGAAGGGCTGTCGTAGTATTGACCCGGAAAGTAATTCCCTTGAGTCGAGTTGTCACCATTCCACTGGTTAATCATTATTTTTGTTTTATCAATTGGCCATGCATAGCCGGGAATTTCATTATCGGCTATTACGCCATCCCCATTGTCTTTGTACATCACTCTAATTGTTTTCTCGTTTCCTTGTGAGTCGTACAGATACCAACGAATTGATGAGCTTGACCAATCAAAGCCAATGGTTAATAAGTTTTCTCTGTAATCAAGCCCAAACTGGCTTAAATCGATATCCTTTTCCCAACTTTGATACGTGCCTCCTTGGGGCTGGTAAATCACATTGGTATGAACAACATTGCCTAAAGAAGGTAATAGTTCGATATCTATTTCTTGCCATGCGCGTCCTGGCGAATCCCACCATGAGGTATAAGTAAAAATAGAAGACACGGTACCGGCGATATTGCCCGACTTAACACTGCCTTGTACCTTACCAAAACTATAAAAGTGATTACTTTGCAGCTCAGCACATGCACCTTGTGACAGAGAAAGGGTGATGCCGTGTTGACTTGGGTTAATCATTCTTGGGACAAATTCGCAGCCAAAAGGTGAGCCATTATCGCCACTACGTGCACTCCAAAGAGTTGTGTCAAATCCCCACGAAAAATCGTCTTTAAAATAGTTAGCGTATGTGGCGGGTGAAATAACTATAAGGCCAGCAACTAAGGTTGAAATTAACTTCGTTTTCATTATTAAATCCTTATTTAATCAAGCACCTCCTACAGTACTTTAGCCTGTAGGAGGGTAACTTTTACTCGGTTATTTAGAATGAAAAACCCGCTCTCATACCGTAGTATCTCGGCATACCAAAGCTGCCTTTTGGGATTCCCTTACCAGTATTATTCCAGTATTGAATAGTTTCATCTGAAGCATTATTAACAAACACTTCTGCAAACCAGTTTTGTCCTTGCGGCTCATACTTAATAGAGGCGTTAAATACGGCAAACGCATCGCGGCTATCATCGATATATTTTGTTGCTTCATCTGGCACTTGAAAATCCATGTCATCTAAATGTTTATCAACATTCCATACCGTTGAGTACGACTCATCTTTCCAACTGGCATTTAACCATGCGTGAACAAAACCATACTCTCCTAAGTTGAGTGTATGTGTGTAACTGATATTGGCGGTAAACTCAGGGGTCATTGCTAAATTATTCCCCTTTAGATTGGTAGCTAACAGGGTATTTTCAGGATTTTTTGATTCTTCATAAGAAATATCAAACAGATACTCCGCGTCGTAATCCCATTTAGTATTCCAATCTTCAGTAACTTTTGCATCAGTCCACGTTACGTAACCACTAATTCGACCATTTGGATACGGCTTCCAATCAAACTCAAGCTCAATCCCTTTTATTGTTGAGCCAGGGACATTTTGTGTGTAGTAAGCTATAACTGGCTTGTTTTGAAAATCGAGTACAGGCTCGCCATTACCGTCTAAAACGGGAGAGCCATCTTCATCTTCTACCACAGATAAACGCTCTACGTTACCAATAGAGCCCACTGATGCGTATTGCATGTCGGTGTAATCTGTATAAAAAAATGCGGCTTTTAGGTTTAATGAGTTATCAAAAAAGCTCGATTTAGCACCCAATTCCCATGTTAGTACTTCTTCTGGGTCGAACTTGGTTTCAAAACGAGTAACGTCACCGGTTCTGTCATTTACCACTTCGTAAACATCACCAATACCACCGGCTTTAAAGCCACTGGCAAGATAGGTATAAACCATGGTTTCAGGTGAAATGTCATAATCTAAACCAACACGAAAATCATGGTGTTTCCAACTTCCCTTATTGTCGTTTTCAAAGTATGACGCATAAATAGAAGGATCTTCGTAGTAGTCAACAGGAAGGTTATTTAAATCAGTTCTATTTAACCAACCTACGGCGCAGCCATCAGCATTAGAACAGCGATAGGTTTTTCCGCCTTTATCTTCTTTTGTTTCATCACTAAATCGATAGCCAAGTGTTAGGTGTAACTTTTCAGTTAAGTTGTATGTACCTTGACCAAATAATGCGAGGGCGTCGGTAGAGCGATCGGGTTGATCCCAAAACGCTTTGTCATCCATAGGATTATCGTAATAACCTAAGGTTTTTGTTCTTTCATGAAAGTAATTAATACCTGCAATCCAGATAAAGTCGCCATATTCATCAGATTGTATTTGCAGCTCAGTTGAAAAAGACTCTGCGCCAGTGCCGTCTAAAAAGTAAGTTGCGCCATCCCAAGGGTCTAAACCTACTTCACTATCTTGTGCTGAAGAGCGTTCCATATCTTCATAGCCCAATAACCAGACAAGTGAATATTCATCGTTTATGTTGTAATTAAGGGTGTTTCTTAAGTACGTGATATCTAAATTAAGCTTACCGGGCACATTTACAACCGCCTGATAAGTATTATCGCTGGGTAAAAAGTTAGTGCAGTCTCCCCCTAGTTCAGCACTTCTGCCACGAATTTTATCGCAGTTAACTAAATCTAGGTTGTTATTGCTGTCATTTACATACTTTTGAAAAACAGTGTGGTTTGAAAAATTGCCGCCCAAAGGCTCCCACAAGGTGCTAATTCTAAATGAATATTCATCAGCATTATTGTAAAAATTGCTTTTATCAGCCGGTGTTAGCGCGCGAACTTTTTGCGCTTCTGGATCTGTGCCAGCGCCATCTATCCACCAGTTTTCTCGTTGGGTAATTGTTTGACCCACGCCTTGATAAGAATCTTCAGAGATTACTGGCGCATTAAGAATATCGTCGCTTAAGCGTCTTGAGTCATATTGGTTAGGATCGTAATACCCTTCTAAATAAGAATCCCGTTTCAAGCCTTTTCCTGAAAACCTAACGGCAAATTCATCATTAA
The DNA here is from genome assembly GCF_018732205.1 of Pseudoalteromonas sp. SiA1. NCBI lineage: Bacteria > Pseudomonadati > Pseudomonadota > Gammaproteobacteria > Alteromonadales > Pseudoalteromonadaceae > Pseudoalteromonas > Pseudoalteromonas sp. SiA1. The sequence goes on from NZ_CP076084.1 coordinate 2,713,739, forward strand.
TAGGAATATTTAAGACTGCATCAATATTTTTACTATTAAAGTTTCCCGCTTCAATACTGACGTTGCCATATAAACCGGTAAACTCTGGTTTTGCTGAAATAACATTAATACTACCCACCGTTGAGTTACGACCAAATAGAGTGCCTTGTGGGCCCCTTAGAGCTTCAACCCTGTCTATGTCGTACATCAATGCAAGGGCACCTTGCATACGTGGTGAGTAAATACCATCAAGGTGAACACCCACAGCCGGATCGCCAAGCTCAGTAATATTAGTAGAGCGTACACCTCGCATTGAAATAACCGGCGCAGCTTGATCTGTTGCAGTTGAAATATCTAAGCCAGGGACTAAGTTAGCAATATCCTTAACGCTATTAACACCGTTTCTTTTCAGCTCGGCTTCAGTTAATGCTGTAATGGCAACAGGTGTTTCCATTAATCTTGTTTTTCGCTTAGTTGCTGTTACCGAAATGATTTCTAATGAAACTGTTTCTTTTTCTGACGCTTGCTCTTTATCCGTAGAAGCTTCTTGAGCATTCAATGGCATTGAACAAGCCAACGCAACGGCTATTGATAGTGCTGTTTTATTTATTGTGTGCATGTTTGACCTTTTGGATGTGTGTGTAAACGTTAAACTTTGTTACTTTTATTTAACAGTCTCATAGTATCCATATCGATTATTTTTATTACTAGTCAAATACGCCAAGACGAGTTAGATATAATACAAACCGAAATCACCTTCTAATTTTTGAAGCTAAAGCCAGATAAACCTCAAGTATTTTCCTCGTAGTTTAGCCTTTTGATTCTATTTCAGACACAAAAAAACCGACTTAGTGTCGGCTTATTTATAAAAGCGGTAGACGCAGGATATCTCTTGTAAGGGTTAACCTATGACAGCCTGTTCGTAGCTAGAGGAAACGGCACATCTACGTGAGCAAGCTCTTCGTCTACATTAAAACGTTGTGGTGATATTATTTATAGACCGTAGCTTACAGGCGTTTAAATACTCATGGTGATTTTGAACTTCTCATTTACCCCTCTTTCATTTCTCTTTGTGCATTTAAGTTTTTAAGGGCGTTATTCACAAAGAGGTTAAGAGGCGCTGCGCTTTTAGAAAAGTGACTGAATGGAAGATTTGGCAGTATGTATCATTAGGTTTAACTGATATCTGAAAGCTTTCTCAAATTTCAGACATAAAAAAACCGACTTAATGTCGGCTTATGTATGAAAGTGCTGGGCGCAGGACGTATCTTGTAAGAGTGAACCTCCGACTGCTTGGTTCGCAGTAGGTTACTCTATCCACATCCACGCTTTGATTTATTTCAGGCACAAAAAAACCGACTTAATGTCGGCTTATTTATGAAAGTGGTGGGCGCAGGACGTATCTTCTAAGAGTGAACCTCCGACTGCTTGGTTCGTAGTAGGTTACTCTATCCACATCCACGCTTTGATTTATTCCAGGCACAAAAAAACCGACTTAATGTCGGCTTATGTATGAAAGTGCTGGGCGCAGGACGTATCTTGTAAGAGTGAACCTCCGACTGCTTGGTTCGCAGTAGGTTACTTTATCCACATCCACGCTTTGATTTATTTCAGGCACAAAAAAACCGACTTAATGTCGGCTTATGTATGAAAGTGGTGGGCGCAGGAGGATTCGAACCTCCGACCGCCTGGTTCGTAGCCAGGTACTCTATCCAGCTGAGCTATGCGCCCACTTTCATATTTACTTATTTAAACTCTAAGTGAGAGTTGAAAGTGGTGGGCGCAGGAGGATTCGAACCTCCGACCGCCTGGTTCGTAGCCAGGTACTCTATCCAGCTGAGCTATGCGCCCACTTTCATTTTGCTTGTTTTAACTCTAAGCAGAGCGTTCTCTAAAAGAGAGTAAAGTATGGTGGGCGCAGGAGGATTCGAACCTCCGACCGCCTGGTTCGTAGCCAGGTACTCTATCCAGCTGAGCTATGCGCCCATACTTTATTTTACAAGATGCGCCATTTAAAAAATGGTGGAGAGGGAGGGATTCGAACCCTCGATAGAGCTACAAACTCTATACTCCCTTAGCAGGGGAGCTCCTTCGGCCACTCGGACACCTCTCCGTCTTGTGGGGCGTATAATAAAGATTTCAGAAAATATGTCAAACACTTTTCTGACAAAAGTGACTATATGGCTATAGATTGCACACATGCCTGGTTTTAAAGTGTAATTAGTTTGAAAAATAATCAGGTTAGGTGTTTGGGGTGCTTGAATTTACACCCATCACTGGCACTAGTTCGTCCGTAAGTTCAGCAAGGTATTGCTCTTGATAGCCTAACTTCTGAAACTCGGCAATACACGCGCGATAATACGCTTCTCGCTGTTGCTCTGTAGTGTTCTCATCAGGTAAAGATTCTACTCGTTTAGCTTTCATATTATTTCTCTAAGTCCTTTAGAAATTTTTATTTTTTACGACTAAGAATGACCGTGTATAAATTTCGGCCACATTTTAGCTAAAAAATTCACATAAATACAACATAATGTTTAAAAAACAATCATACCAAAAAGTTATAGCACTGCTGTAATGTTGCTAAGCAGTCAAGCAACTTTATGATAATGAAGCTGAATTAAAGATTAATTTACTTTTATACTTACACTTAATTATCAGTGTAGTACTTATTAATTAAAAGCCCTAATGTGAAGTTTAGGCAATGTCTCACAAACAATAGGGCAAAAAAAACGCCGCTAGTTAGCGGCGTTGATAATTTTTTAGTTTATTCCTTCAAGCTTAGTCTGCTTGTGGGCGCATATGCGGGAATAAAATAACATCTTTGATAGTTGATGAGTCAGTAAACAACATGACTAAACGGTCAATACCAATCCCTTCACCGGCTGTTGGTGGTAAACCATACTCTAGCGCGCGAATGTAGTCTTCGTCGTAGTGCATTGCTTCATCATCACCTGCGTCTTTTTCTTCAACTTGGCGAGAAAAACGCTCAGCTTGATCTTGTGCATCATTAAGCTCAGAGAAACCATTTGCAAGCTCACGGCCACCAACAAAGAATTCAAAGCGGTCAGTTACAAATGGGTTTTCGTCGTTACGACGTGCAAGTGGCGATACTTCCCACGGATACCCTGTGATAAATGTAGGTTGGATAAGCATATGCTCAGCCGTCTCTTCAAATATTTCACATAAAAACTTACCCGGGCCCCATACGCAGTTTTCAGGAATTTTAACATGCACTTGTTTAGCGTACGCTTTTAATTCTTCAAAGTGGTTTTCTGGGTCGTTAAATACCGCAGCATCAAACTCAGGGTTATATTTTAAGATTGCGTCACTCATGCTTAAACGTGTGAACGGTTGACCAAAGTCATACTCTACTGAATCAATCACTTCACCGTTTTCATCTTTAGTGGTGTTAACCACGATTGGGCTGCCCAATACGTTAGTTGCAACTGTACGTAACATGTCTTCGGTGATGTTCATTAAATCAATGTAGTCAGCGTATGCTTGGTAGAACTCAATCATGGTGAATTCTGGGTTGTGACGCGTTGATAACCCTTCGTTACGGAAGTTACGGTTAATTTCGAATACACGGTCAAAACCACCTACTACTAAACGCTTTAAGTAAAGCTCAGGCGCAATACGTAAGTACATGTCGATATCAAGCGCATTATGATGAGTTACGAATGGACGCGCAGATGCACCACCAGGAATAACCTGTAGCATTGGCGTTTCTACTTCCATAAAATCGCGGTCTGCTAAAAAGCGACGAATACCTTCAACCACTTGTGAGCGAATACGGAATGTTTCACGCGTTGCTTCGTTAGTAATTAAATCAACATAACGCTGACGGTATTTCGTTTCTTGATCCGATAGGCCATGGAATTTTTCAGGAAGTGGACGAAGTGACTTAGTCAGTAGTTCGTACTCAGCCATGTCTACGTATAAATCGCCTTTACCCGATTTATTAAGCGGCCCTTTAACACCAATAATATCGCCAATATCAAGCTGGCCATATTTTGCTTTTAAATCTTTTTGTACGTCTTTTGATGCATAAACTTGTACACGGCCTTTCATATCTTGAATAGACATAAACGGACCACGCTTAGCAAGAATACGACCTGCAATCGATACTACGTGCTGTAATTCGATTAATTCTTCTTTACTCTTATCACCAAACTCAGCCTGCAAATCTGCCGTGTAATGCTCACGACGGAATTGGTTTGGATGACCGTTGGCTGGGCAATTTGCGCGAATAGCGTCTAATTTGCCGCGACGCTCAGCGATTAACTTATTTTCGTCTTGGATTTGATCAGTCATTTTTTAGCTCTTTTTTAGCTTGGTGGTTATAAACCAGATTTTAAGCTGGCTTCAATAAATTTGTCTAAGTCGCCATCGAGTACCGCTTGAGTATTACGGTTTTCAACGCCGGTACGTAAATCTTTAATACGCGAGTCATCAAGTACGTAAGAACGAATTTGACTTCCCCAGCCAATATCAGACTTGTTGTCTTCTTGGCTTTGCTTTTCTGCATTTTGCTGTTGTAGCTCAAGCTCAAATAATTTCGCTTTTAACTGCTTCATTGCTTGGGCTTTATTTTTATGCTGCGAGCGCTCGTTTTGACACTGCACCACAGTATTAGTTGGCACGTGAGTAATACGTACCGCTGATTCAGTGGTATTTACGTGCTGACCACCCGCGCCTGATGCACGGTAAACGTCTATACGTAAGTCAGACGGATTAATATCAATCTCAATGTTGTCATCAACTTCTGGGTAAACAAACGCAGAAGCAAACGAGGTATGACGGCGGCCACTTGAATCAAATGGGCTTTTACGGACGAGGCGGTGTACGCCTGTTTCAGTGCGTAACCAACCATAAGCGTATTCACCAGAAAAACGTACCGTTGCGCCTTTAATACCAGCAACATCACCATCGGTCGCTTCAACTAGCTCTACTTTAAAGCCTTTTGCTTCACCCCAGCGTAAGTACATACGCAGTAAAATATTACACCAGTCTTGTGCTTCAGTACCGCCAGAGCCTGACTGTAAATCAAGGTAAGCATCGTTTGAATCGTGAGAACCTGAAAACATACGGCGAAACTCTAAGCCTTCAAGCTGCTGATTTAAATCAGCCAGTTCGCTTTGTGCTTCATCAAAGGTGTCTTGATCTTCGGCTTCAACAGCAAGCTCTACTAACCCTTCAACGTCGTCAGTACCCGCCACTAAGGTGTCAATGGTTTCAACAACAGCCTCTAGTGCTGACTTTTCACGACCAAGGGCTTGTGCGCGCTCAGGTTCATTCCATACGGCTGAATCTTCAAGTTCGGCGTTAACTTCTTCTAAACGTTCTTGTTTAAGAGCGTAGTCAAAGGTACCCCCGAAGCAGTTCAGTACGTTCGCGAATTTCCTTGATTTGATTAATCACAGGATTCACTTCAAACATGTACATTACTCCAAAATGGCTAGGTTATTGCGCACTTAAAAAAGAGACCGAGCGCAATTAAAAATCATCAAATAATAAAAACGCCCGATTTTAACAAAAAACCGCGCGTTTTATTAGCCTTTTATGCATGGTTTGAAGATATTTTTTAGCCCACTTTTTCAAGCTCTCTTACAATCAGTTGTAAGCTAAATTTACCTCTAAATTCATTTATATCGAGCTGGTACGCTACTTTAACAAACTGCGCCTCGGTATCTGGCCACGCTTTTACATCAATGCCAAAAGCTATGGCGTCAACTAAACGTGCAGATTGGTGTTTAAGGACTAACTTTAGGTGTTTTTCACCCACAATGCGCTGCTGTATCACTTCAAAGGTGTGTTCAAATATCGGCTCAGGAAATTGCTGCCCCCACGGGCCTGATTGTTTTAAAAGCTGGGCAAAATCCATGCTAAAGCAGTCGTTAGGTAGTTCACCATCAGTAAATACAATGCAGCGTTTACTTTCTTCACTGAGTTGCGCGCTGACCGCACTATCAAACGCACGTTTAAACTCAGTAAATTGCTGCTCGTTAATACTTAACCCTGCCGCCATTGCGTGGCCGCCAAATTTATTAATTAAACCAGGCTGCGCGGTGTTTAATCCCTCAAGTAGGTCGCGCATATGCAAGCCTTCAATTGAGCGACATGAGCCTTTTATTTCACCATTTTCACCACCGGCAAATATCACCGTTGGGCGGTGGTACTTTTCTTTTAAGCGCCCGGCTAAAATACCAATTACCCCTTGGTGCCAATCGTCTTGGTACAAACAAATAGCATCGGGCACACTATCTTCTTTAAAGGCGAGCCTATCGAGCACCGCTTGCGCTTCTACTTGCATGCCTTGCTCTATTTCACGTCTGGCAAAGTTTAAACTATCAAGCTCGCCAGCTATGCGCCTTGCTTGATTTATGTCGTTGCTAAGTAAACACGCTATGCCTAGACTCATGTCGTCTAAGCGCCCTGCTGCATTTAAGCGTGGAGCAAGCGAAAAACCAAAGTCACTGGCGCTCAAGCGCGCGGCATTGCGATTAGCCACTTCAATCAGTGCGGTAATACCTGGGCGAGTTTTACCACTGCGAATACGTGCCAAGCCTTGGTGCACTAAGGTGCGGTTATTCGCATCAAGGGCTACCACATCGGCCACCGTACCTAACGCTACAATATCAAGCAAATCAGCAATATTTGGCATAGGATGCTGCTCAAAATAACCTTGTTCACGCAATGCGCTTCTCAGGGCAATGAGTAAATAAAATGCCACACCAACACCGGCTATCGACTTAGAGGGAAAATCACAATCGTGGCGGTTAGGGTTAACAATAGCATCGGCGTTAGGCAGTTGTTCACCCTGCAAGTGGTGATCTGTTACCAGCACTTTAATGCCTGCGGCTTTAACAATATCAATGCCTGCGATACACGATATGCCGTTATCGACGGTGATCACTAAATCGGGCTGCATCGTCACTATTTGCTCAGCCAATGCTGGGCTTAAGCCGTATCCTAAACTAAAGCGGTCTGGTACTAAGTAATCTAAGTGGGTAAAGCCAAACATGGCCAGCCCTTGCATTAAGGTGGCGGTGCTGGTTGCGCCATCGGCGTCAAAGTCGCCCACAATAAGTATTTTGCTTTGTGCGTGTAGGGCTTCAATTAACAGTTGGCTGGCTTTGTCTATATCTTTAAAAAGTTTGAAGTCGTGGAGTGTAGCTGCGCTATTGTTTAGCTCATCGGCATGGGACACATTTCGCGTGGCATAAATTTGCTTAATAACAGGGTGAAGATGGCTCGGCAGATGAGAGTCGTCAACGGGTTCTCGCGCAATGATCATTTTTTTCATGCTAGTTTTTAACTTATGATGTTCATGATATAAGACAAAAAAAGGCCATTAAGGCCTTTTTAAACACATACTCGTGGTATTGCTTAGCCCGCTTTGTTAGCCTCAAGCGCTGCGCTTAATGCCGCAGCAGGCTGATAACCTGGGATCATCGTGCCATCTTCTAAAATAATAGCCGGTGTACCGCTAATACCAAAACTCTGGCCTAACTGATAATGCTCAGCAACAGGTGCGCTACAGCCTTTAACAATTTGGGTATCTGCACCCGATTTAGCTTCAGTTAATGCTTCTTGCTGATCTTTCGCACACCATACATTCATTAAATCAGCGTAACCAGATCCTTGCAGACCGCCGCGTGGAAATGCTAAATACTTAACGGTAATACCCGCATCAAGTAAGTCATCTAGTTCACGGTGTAATTTACGACAGTAACCACAGCTAATATCGGTAAATACAGTAATGCTGTGCTTCTCTTCAGGTGCTTTGTAAACAATCATTGAGTCTTCGTATTCTTTTAACCCTGATTGGCGCACACCATTAAGTGCTTGCTCGGTTAGGTTACTACGGTTGTTTAGATCGATTAGCGTACCTTGCATTAAAAATTGACCGTCAGGACTTGCATACAGCACACCTTTATTGGTGATCAATTCTTTTAAGCCTGCAACTGGGCTTGGATTAATTTGTTTAACGGTCACCCCTAGCGCGGCAAATTTTGTCACGATAGGATCTGTAGCATCCGGAGTGACTGCAACGCTATTAGCAAAAGCGCTCAAACTAGTGCACAACATGGCACCTGCTAACATTAATTTTTTCATAACGGGTTCTCTATCCTAAAAATACTTATCTTATCGTGTCTATATGACCGGCTTAGTGACAAAAAAATTCGCTTAAGCACGAGGATGATGCTCAGCATGCACCGATTTTAATCGCTCATTCGCTACATGCGTATAAATTTGGGTAGTTGATAGGTCGCTGTGGCCAAGCATCATCTGCACCACACGCAAGTCAGCCCCATGATTTAATAAATGCGTTGCAAATGCATGTCGCAAGGTATGGGGTGATAGCGGCGACTCAACGGATGCCAAAATAGCATAGTGTTTAATCCGATGCCAAAAAGTTTGTCGTGTCATACCCACTCCTCGCTTTGAGGGAAACACAAAATCGGTAGCATGTTTTATCATTTGCGCGCGCCCGAGCTTTAAAAATTGCTCGAGCCAATACATGGCCTCTTCACCTAAAGGCACTAATCGCTCTTTGTTACCTTTACCTTTTACAAACACCACAGCTTGGCGCAAATTTATTTGCTCCATTCTAAGCCCCACCAGCTCGGTTACCCGCAGGCCTGTTGCATACAGTAACTCCAGCATGGCTTTATCGCGCAGCCCCATTGGCTCTTCAATGTTGGGCGCACTTAATAGCGCTTCTACTTCGGCCTCAGATAGCGTTTTTGGTAACGACTGCCCTGCCTTTGGCTGAGCAATATTGACCATAGGTGAGTCGCTAATTATTTTTTCACGTACAAAGTACTGATAAAAACGTTTTAATGCACTAATACTTCGCGCAGTGCTGCGTGGTTTTAGCCCTAAATCAACGCGGTGTGCTAGGTAACTTTCAACATCTAAGCTGGTTACCGTCATTAAGTTTTCGCCTTTTAAAAACTGGCAAAACTTATCTAAGTCACTGCGATAAGCGCTCAGTGTGTTTTCACTTACGCCTTGCTCTAAATAGAGGCTATCTAAAAAGGTTTCTAAAAAGTCGCTATTGCTGCTTAGCTCAGTATTTTGTTCAGGTAAATCGTCAGATAGCGTTGTCACGTTGTGATCTCATGTTGGTAATACCACGGGAGAAGGTATCAATTAAAAATACCTTACGGTAAACTTGAGCCTATCATAACAGGCAATTACACAGTGATAAATACGATGCAGATTGGTTTATTTTTTGGTTCTACTACCTGCTATACCGAAATGGCGGCAGAAAAAATACGCGACATTATTGGCGCCGATATCGTCAGTTTACACAATATTAAAGACGAGCCGCTTAAAAACGCTGAGCAATATGACTTTATCATTTTTGGTATTTCTACGTGGGACTTTGGCGAAATTCAAGAAGATTGGGAATCAAAGTGGGACGACATAAAAGATGTCGACCTAAATGGTAAAACCATTGCCTTATTTGGCATGGGCGATCAGCAAGGGTATGGCCAGTGGTTTCAAGACGCATTAGGCATGCTTCACGACGAAATAAATGCCCAAGCCATTACTCAATTAGGCTTTTGGCCGAACGACAGTAATTACGAATTTGAAGCATCAAAAGCCCTTACCGAAGACGGTAAACAGTTTGTAGGTTTAGCATTAGACGAAGATAGTCAGTACGAGCTAAGCGACGAGCGTATTGCCACGTGGGTAGAACAAGTGATGACAGAGTACGCTAAAACCCTATAACTCACTATTGCAAAGAGCGCTGCCATGCAGCGCTTTTTAATTCTTAACTATTCTACTTTTAACCAGTATTGGTTACGGTAAAAAAAGCCCACATAACCGCGCACTTCTAGTTTTTCGCCATTTTGCTGCGGTGTTAAACGCACGCTGTAGGTTTTACCGTTATTTGGGTCGAGTATTTCACCGTCTTCCCAACTACCGTCACCCGCATAGGTCACATCTTCAATAATGGTCATCCCCAACATAGGCTGATTCTTTTTATCACCATCACACTCGGTGCAAAGTGCATCTTGCTTGGCTTTATTGAGTATTTTTTCAATTTTTCCAGTCAGCACGCCATCTTGCTCAGTAATGCGCACGTACGACTTAGCCTCGTTAGTCTCTTCGTTAATAGTTTTCCAAAGCCCAACCGGTGTGGGGTTAGCAAAAACCTCAGAGGTGTTAAATAAGCTGCCCGCTAAAAGGGCTAGTAATAGTATTTTTTTTGATTTTTTAGTTAATAAATTCATCAAATTACTTTAAATATGAGTCAATAATGGTGCCATACTAACAACCCTTTATAAAACACTCTACGTAAAAATGCTTTAGGCATACAGCGTGGTATTACATATTTAAATAAAACGCCTTGCACAGTGCAATGTAGTCTTGACTGTAAGCATTACTTAACTCCCTTATGCATAGAGTGCTTTTACTTACTTCACAATCATCAAAACTAAAAGTCATCAAACTGCGTCTAAAGGGCTTATTTGGCATAGCTTGTACTTGGCAAAGGCGATTTAAATACAGCCCTTGCTGCTGTGCTAATGTTATAAATAACTGCGCCTCAGTAGTGGGTAAAATAAGATTAAAACGCGAATGTTGATGACTTAGTTGCCTAAACGCACCAAGCAGTTCTGCAAAGCTTAAACCATCGGTATGGCGAGCGGTATTTCGCGCTGCATTATCACCTTTTAAACTTTGATTAAAATAAGGCGGATTAGCTATAACACAATCAAATAAACCTGCAGCCTCAAACTGCTGAATAGGCTGATGGTAAATACTAATATCCGGCCAAGGACTTTGCTGGCAATTTTGTAAAGCCTGCTGGTAGGCGGCTTCATCAACTTCAACCGCACTCACCTTTAAATGTGGCGCTCGTTGCTTACACATTAGAGCCAGTAACCCTGTGCCTGTTCCTATATCAAGTAACGTATTTGCGTGGCTTAAATCAGCCCATGCGCCCAGTAAAATACCATCGGTAGAGACCTTCATGGCGCACTGGTCGTGCTCAACCTTAAATTGTTTAAATGCAAAACCAGACATTTTTTCACCTTTTCATTCACCAAGCAGGTTTAAGTGCGTATAATTAACGGCAATTGTCCCCTATTTTTGACACTCTATGCAATTTTCTGAATTTGATCTTGATGATAAGCTACTCAATGCTATTAATAAAATGGGCTATGAAACCCCCACTAGCATTCAACAACAAGCCATTCCTGAGGCGTTGCAAGGACGCGATATTTTAGCGTCGGCACCAACAGGTACAGGTAAAACGGCGGCATTTTTAATTCCGGCAATTCAATATTTAATGGATTTTCCGCGTCGTGATCCGGGCTTTGCACGGGTATTAATTATGACCCCAACGCGCGAGCTTGCTTATCAAATTCATGAACAATGTGAGTTACTTGCAAAACAAACCCAGTTAAAAATTGGGGTAGTTACCGGTGGTATTAACTACGGTACACACAAAGAAATTTTTGAAAATAATAACGACATTTTAATCGCCACACCTGGGCGTTTAATGGAATATTTAGAAACCGAAAACTTCCATGCAGAAAACGTAGAAATGCTCATTCTTGATGAAGCCGACCGCATGCTCGACATGGGTTTTCGTAAAGAAATGCTGCGCATTTGTGATGAAGCTAAAAACCGTCGTCAGTGCTTTTTATTCTCAGCTACTCTTGAAGGTGACAGCGTAGAATTATTTGCAGAGCGTATTTTAAACGACCCGGCTCTGCTTGAAGCCGAATCATCACGCAAAGAAAAAGCTAAAATACATCAATGGGTTCATTTAGCCGACGACTACCGCCATAAACTTGAGCTATTAGTTAACACCTTAAACGGCCCTGATGTTAGTAAAGCGATTGTGTTTGTAAAAACTCGTGAGCGCCTTGAAACCCTTATTGGTGAACTAACCAATAACGGCGTTAAAGCTGCGTGGCTACGTGGTGAAATGCCACAAGATAAACGCATGAAAGCGATGGAAAATTTCCACAGTGGCAAAACCCGCATTTTAGTCGCGACCGATGTAGCCGCGCGTGGTATTGATGTAGCTGATATAAGCCACGTAATTAACTTTGATATGCCTCGCACTGCAGATGTTTACGTACACCGTATTGGCCGTACAGGCCGCGCGGGTAAAAAAGGCATAGCGATTTCACTCATTGAAGCGCACGATATTGGAATCCTTTACAAAGTAGAACGTTACATAGAACAGAAGCTAAAACGCCGTGTATTTAAAGGATTAGAGCCAAAGCATAAAGAAGCCAAGCCACCAGTCAAAAAGCGTAAAGATCCAGTAAAAATGAAAGCGAAGAAAAAAGCCAAAGCTAAAAAGAAAAAATAGCTTTAGCTTTAATACATTTGATTGAGCCGACGTTTGTCGGCTTTTTTGTGGCTTAAAAACAGTGAGTAAGCAATTCAGAGTAATATGTAAAAACTACTTAGCTGAATAACCACTTAATAAAATATCCAATTATTTCAAATGGTTAATTTTGGAATGAAACTTGTAACCCAAGCTAGTGTATGAGTATTAAAACGCCGAGTATCGGCGCTGCTTTTTCAAAAACACTAAGGATATAGTTATGAGTCGCATTAAATTTACTATCGGTTTTATTTCGTTTTGTTGTTTATTTTTATTAGTCTCTGCTTTTAAAGTTAGTGCAGCAACGCATTTAGCAGTAGTAAGTAGTGTGGCCACACAACCTAATTTACAACAATCTATTACTCATGAGTTACGTACTAATCCAAATTTAGAATTAGAAAATTTGAACGTACAGGTCGAAAATGGCGACGTTGAACTTAATGGCAAAGCTAATAACGGTTTTGAACGTGCTCTTGCACAAAAATTTTTAGAAAATATGGATGGAGTTAAAGTAATTCGCAACAAAATTAGTGTTATTTAATACAACTTTTTCTTAACTAATACACTTAACTTATCCCTCAGCGCTGCTTGCTTCTCCAACACAAGCGGCGCTTTTTATGGCCTTCACAATATAAATTCAATACAGACATAATCCCAATCCAGTTTAAATAGCTTGATTAAAAGCCTTTTTGTTTACGCACCAATCGCGACGCTCATTGCAGCTACTTATACCATTGAATCCTTTATTACTCACAGACACTTACTATATAGGGCTTGCATCAAGCTTGAGCACAAATTCGATTAATTAAGTAATCTATTTTGAGATGAGAAACCTTATCGATATAGTTTTATAATTGAGATGCTTTTAAGGCAGTTAGCGCAAGGCTTTAATTACTTCAGATTATCAATTGGGTCTGTTGTTCTTTCAAGGTTGAATTTGCAGTAGTCTGTTTGGTATTTAGCCAAGGGTTCTGCCCAGGGACATTTACTCTTTGTTGGCTACATGGATGGTGGTAAGGAGCGTGAGCTGGACGCGGAAGCTTTGCTCGGTTTTTACTTATTATTACATGGATGTAAGCCAGTAGAATAACGCAGGAGCAGTTATCGAGCCCACTAGGCAACAAACCTCGCGTCGCGATTAAATAGCTCTTAGTTTGAACTAATTTTAATCCGCAAAGGTCAACAGACCCTTATATTATTTATTATAAAAAGCGCGTTTTACTTTGTAAAAACGCGCTGATAGTCAGTAACTATTTCCCAATGCTTTTACCTTCGGGGTTTTAAATTATTTACTCACCTTGGCTTGCATCAGTATTATTGTCACCCTCTTTATTTGCTGACTGCTGACTTATTTTATCGCTTATCATGGCATCGAGTTTTTCACCGCCCTTAATACCAAAATCCAACGTACGAATAGGAAACGGAATACTAATATCAGCGGCATCGAGTGCTTGCTTTACAGCCACAACTCCTTTGTGACGCACCGTCATAAAATCAGGCTCGCCAGGGTATTTGATCCAAAACCACACCAACAAGTTTATACTGCTATCACCAAAGCCTTCGGCATAAACAGCGGTTTCATTTTTGCGGATCACAAAGTCAAATTGGTTAATTTTGTCGACGATGACCTCACTGGCTTTTTCTATATCGTCAGCGTAAGAAATACCCACCGGCACTTCTATTCGTCTTACCCCTAAGGTGCTGTAATTACGCAGTACATTTCTAAATAGTATTTTATTAGGTACCAGTATCAATTGCCCGTAAAAGCTCTCTATTAGTGTGTTGCGCAAGTTTATTGAATGTACCGAACCAAACACATTATCGGTTTCTATGACATCACCCGCTTTAAACGGTTTACGAATTCCCATGGCAATACCCGCTATCAGGTTTTCGGTCATATCTTGAAAAGCAAAACCAATGGCAAGACCAACAATACCTGCACCAGCAAGCAGAGAAGTGACAGTACTTTTTAAGCCCATAAAATCAAGGGCAATAAATACCCCCACACTCAGTACAATAACTTTAAATATTGAGGCCATTAAATCGGCAATTTGCGTAGAGTCGAGCGAGCGACGTAAAACATTTTTCATTCCTTTGCCTGCCAAACGCGCAATAAATGAAAATAGAATGGCAATGATCACCGCAACAATAAAATTAGGGATATGGCTTATAACTACATCAAACCAACCGCCGAGCTTTTCTTCTATCAACTTTTCGGCTTCTGTAATTGAGGGAATTGAGAGCATTTATTTTATACCTTAGTTAGGGTTAGTAATCTAAGGTTTGCAAAAATAACGCCAGTATAAAAAAGCCATGCAATGCATGGCTTATTAAATACTTTAAAAAGTGTGTTAGTTTTGCTCTTCGCGTAAAAATACCGGTTCAAGTTCTTTGGTGGTTGCCTCTGGGCTAAAGTAATAGCCGGCCACAGTAAACTCTTTGAGTTGGCTTAATTGAGTCACTTGATTTTCAATGATGTAGCGTGCCATCATGCCGCGCGCTTTTTTAGCGTAAAAGCTAATCACTTTATATTGGCCGTTTTTACAGTCTTTAAAGTGTGGTGTAATAATGTGTGCGTTAAGCGTTTTTTTATCTACTGCTTTAAAGTATTCGTTAGAGGCTAGGTTTACTAAGTATTGTGCATCTTGTGCCGCTAATACGTCGTTAAGTTTATTAGCAATAACACTGCCCCAAAACTCATATAAGTTTTTACCCCGGCTATTTTCAAGTTTTGTACCCATTTCTAAGCGATAAGCCTGCATTAAATCAAGCGGCTTTAATACTCCGTATAATCCCGAAAGTATACGTAAATGGTCTTGAGCGTAATCAAGCTGCTTAGTAGTGAGGGTATTAGCATCTAACCCGCCGTATACATCGCCGTTAAAGGCAAGCACGGCCTGTTTAGCATTATCGGTAGTGAATGGTTGTGCCCACTCACTAAAACGCGCTGCGTTGAGGCCTGCGAGTTTATCGCTAATTTTCATTAAACTGCCAATTTGCGCAGGAGTTAGTTCACGGCATACTTTCATGAGCGCTTCGCTGTGCTCAAGTAATTCAGGTTGAGTGAACTTATCTGTTGCGGGTGGCGTGTCGTAATCAAGATTCTTTGCTGGTGAAATAACAGTGATCATAGTTAGCTATTGACTTGTAAATTATTTAATGTCAATTTCAACATTAAATGAAACGAAAAGCACGTTTTGTTTAAAATTATCCTACCTAAAACTCAACCGTTACCGTTTTTTTATTGATAAGGACATAAGACCTATCAAGCATTGTCACACTGTTGCAGTATAGCTATATTAAGGTAGTTTAGATTTTCTTTTAACTTGCTTGGAATGAGGAAAAGCAAATGACTAGCGCTCTACAAAGGCTTAAACAACATTCTTCTATCGTGGCCGACACGGGCGATATAGAAGCCATAAAAAAACATCAACCTGAAGATGCGACTACCAATCCATCGCTACTTTTAAAAGCGAGCGAGATTGAAGCTTACAAACCTTATCTAGATAAAGCATGGCAGTATGCAAAAGAAACAGAGCAGCAGCCTGCAAAACAGCTAGAGCTGGCTTGTGATTATTTTGCAGTATTACTTGGTAAAGAAATTAGTGAAATTGTACCGGGTTATATTTCTACCGAAGTTGATGCACGTTTATCATTTGATACCCAAGCAACAATTAATAAAGCACACACGCTATTGAGCCTTTACGAAAAAGAAGGCGTAAGCAAAGACAAAATTTTAATTAAAATAGCGTCAACGTGGGAAGGTATTAAAGCGGCTGAGCAATTAGAAAAAGAAGGCACTAAGTGTAACCTTACTTTATTATTCAGCGATGCCCAAGCGCGCGCTTGTGCTGATGCAAACGTATTTTTAATCTCTCCATTTGTTGGCCGTATTTTAGATTGGCATGTGGCAAACGGTATGGAAAAACCAACCGATCCGCTTCAAGATCCGGGTGTGCAATCTGTACGTAGCATTTTTGAGTTTTACAAACGTCACGACTACAAAACCGTAGTTATGGGCGCAAGCTTTCGTAATACCGGTGAAATTATTGCACTTACAGGATGCGATAAGCTAACAATTAGCCCTAATCTTTTAGAAGATTTGGGTAATTTAGAAGGTGCTGAAGAATACTTGCTAGCAAGTGATATTACTAAAGAGCCAAAACCTGAGCCACTTAGCGAAACACAGTTCCGTTGGTTACATAACCAAGATGCCATGGCGACTGAAAAACTCGCTGAAGGTATTCGCTCATTTGCAGATGCGCAAGAGCAGTTAGAAGCACGCTTTAAAGCGATGTAACTAACCGCTGTTTAAGAGTTTAAAAACGTCGCTTATTGCGGCGTTTTTTTATACCTGCAATTTTATTTTAAATACTCGCCTTGTCCCCATTTAAGTGCTGTTCTCATTGATCTTCATCAAAATACCACCCGTTAGTAACAGTTTCGTCACATTTATATTCTATTTTATTAATAGCTGTGGTATAGATACTGCCGAGGTTCAAAAAGTGGTCAATAGGAGATAATCAATGGATAGCCTAAACGAAATAATAGAGATATTAGAAGGTTCTGATACATCGAAAAAAACCTCTCAAAAAAATAAAAAAAGAAAATGGCGCGAAATAGAAGCAATAAAAGATAAGCAACGTTTGCGCAAAGAACTACAGGAGCTTGACTATTTTGCAGATAGTGTTGCTATTGATGAGTTAGAGTTTTAACCAACATAAGCAACTAAAAAGGCTTTCATTAATGAAAGCCTTTTTTAATGCCTATTACCCTATACCTGCCAATTAATGGGCTGCGCCCCTTGCGCTATTAACAGTTCATTGGTTTTGGAAAAGTGCTGACAACCAAAAAAGCCGCGATGCGCTGAAAGAGGCGAAGGATGAGGCCCTGCCAATACATGATGGCGCTGGCGATCAATACTTTTACCTTTTTTTTGTGCATGTGCGCCCCATAAAATAAACACCACACCTTGGCAGTGCTCATTTATATGAGCAATCACGTTATCGGTAAATTGCTCCCAACCTAAGTGTTTATGGGAATGGGCTTGCCCTTGCTCTACAGTTAATACTGTATTGAGCAAAAACACACCTTGCTTTGCCCAGCCTTGTAAATAGCCGTGTTCTGGCGTGGTAAAGCCATTAATATCAGTTACTAACTCTTTATAAATGTTTTTGAGCGAAGGCGGGAGCTTTTTAACCTCAGGCAATACTGAAAAACACAAACCATGCGCTTGCCCTTCTCCATGGTAAGGGTCTTGACCTAATATAACCACTTTAATGTCGCTAAGTGGAGTTGCATCAAATGCGCTAAACACCTGTGATTTTGGCGGATATACAGCAGTGCCTTCGGCTCGTTTATTCGCAATATATTCAAGGGTTTGCTGCATATATGTTTGGCTAAGTTCATGGTTTAAAAAAGATGACCAGTTGCTCATAATTGACTCTTAATAAATTCTCTAGATATATCTACTTTGTCACACATCTGCGCTAATCCATCCAACATTCTGGGGGTAAACCGATGTAATAAATCAGCATTGACGCTAATAAATTGCTCATACTTTACCGCAGGGATTTCAGGCCACTGCTGCCAATTAACTGTGGGTATTACCCTTTTTGATTTTTCATCGGGAATAATAATAACTTGTGGCTTAGTAACTATCACGTTTTCGATGCTAATTTGTGGGTAATCTGTGTCGCTGTTTGCAAATACATTGGTTACTTGGCAAGTTTCGATTAACTGATTGATCCATGTATTTTTTGATACAGTCATCATAGGCTCAGGCCACAACTGATAAAACCCAGTAAGCGTGGTTTTATCTTTCTGTGTAACTTTAATTGCGTTGAGTTTGGCCGTAAATGTCTCGGCTACTTTTTTACTTTGCTCAATATGGCCCGTTATTTGACCTAGTTTTAGTATTTCCGAGGCAACCCCTTCAATAGAACTTGGATCACTTAAATATAATTCAATTCCTAAACGCTTTATTTGTGCTAAATCTTCAGCCTGATTACCACTTTTCCACGCAATCACCATGTCAGGTTTTAGCATGAGTAACTTTTCAATAGAAATGCCATTATAGCCACCAATACGCTCAATTTTAGTCGCCTCTTGCGGGTAATCTGCGTAATCCAGCGTGCCCACTATTAAATCACCCGCCCCAATAGCATATAAATTTTCAACTATGTGTGGTGCTAAAGCCACTATACGAAGCGGCTTGTCAGCTAGGGCTTGAGGCACATTAACAGCAAACAATAACAGCCCAAAAACAATACGCTTTAACATTAGTAATCAAAGCCTTTCAATGCTTTTACGCCCGACTCAAACGCATGTTTTACATTACGTACTTCACTTACCGTATCGGCAAGCTCTATTAAGGTGCGATGCGCAGCACGACCAGTAATAATTACTGATTGCATAGGCGGTCTATTATTTACAGCAACAACCACTTCCTCTAGGTCGATATAACCATAGGTCACCATATAGGTGAGTTCATCGAGTAATACCACATCGATACTGCTGTCGCTTAGCATCCGTTTTGACTCTTGCCATGTTGCTTGCGCTGCCGCGGTATCGGCCTCTTTATTTTGCGTATCCCACGTAAAACCG
Organism: Pseudoalteromonas sp. SiA1; assembly: GCF_018732205.1. Classification (NCBI taxonomy): domain Bacteria; kingdom Pseudomonadati; phylum Pseudomonadota; class Gammaproteobacteria; order Alteromonadales; family Pseudoalteromonadaceae; genus Pseudoalteromonas; species Pseudoalteromonas sp. SiA1. The sequence goes on from NZ_CP076084.1 coordinate 2,732,688, forward strand.
GTGTTCATAACAGCAAATTCAACCCCAGCACCTTGCAGTAAATTACGCTCACCACACTCCCATGTGCCTTTAATAAACTGACATACCGCAGCTTTTTTACCGTGCCCAACACAGCGTGCAACCACACCAAAACCAGAAGTCGATTTGCCTTTACCGTTACCAGTAATAACCTGAAAAATGCCTTTTTCTCGTTGCGCTGCGGCTACTCGCGCGTCAACCTGTTCTTTTACTTTTTGTTGACGCTGTTGGTGCTTGTCGTTAGTTGATTCAGTCATTGTTATGTCCTTGATAAATTTTAATAATTTGTTCAATATTTAAATGCGCTTTACACATATCAGCTAAGCGTTCTAACTGGCGTTCACGATGCTCATTTATACTAATCGCACTAATTGCACTTTCTGGTTTCACCCACTTTAACAGCTGTTCTGTGGCTGCAGGGCTATCAAACAAGCCATGTAAATAGGTACCAGCAATGGCATTATCGTCACTCACAAAACCATCGGTTTTAAAGTCATTGGGGTGTTTATTAAAGCGAATGAGTGGCTTGTAGAGCGCCTTTCCTTGACTAATACCTGCATGTATTTCGTAGCCATCACATGCAACCTGTTGCTTATTTAAATTAAGCACTGCGCTCACTCGGCTTAACACTTTTTGCTCACCCAATAGCGTATCAAAATCGCTAAGCGCTAAGCCCGTCACTTGCCCCAACGATGACTCCACCCCATTCGGATCACTGATAGTGTTACCCAGCATTTGCATACCACCGCAAATACCCAATACTTTGCCACCATAACGAAGATGGCACTTAATTTGCTGATCCCAGCCTTCATTTTTTAAAAACGCGAGATCGCTGAGTACATTTTTACTGCCAGGTACAATAATTAAATCAACAGCAGGAATTGCTTGTGTATGGCGCACGTAGGTTATATTTATATTCGGGTGTAATCGCAGAGCATCAAAATCGGTATGGTTACTAATATGTGGCAATAACAGTACAGCAATATTTATACTGGCATCGGTCACATTATTATCTATGGCCACAGCATCTTCTGCATCAAGTGCTAAATCGTGCAAGTAAGGTAATACCCCTAATACAGGTTTACCGGTGTACTCCTCAAGCCAATCTAGCCCACCTTGTAATAAACTAATATCACCACGAAAACGGTTAATCACAAAGCCTTTTACTCGTGCTTGCTCAGACTCGCTTAATAACGCCAAAGTCCCGACTAAGTGCGCAAATACTCCTCCTTTATCAATATCGGCAATAATAATAACAGGGCAATCCACTTGCTCGGCGTAACCCATATTTGCAATATCGTTTGCGCGTAAATTAATTTCGGCTGGGCTGCCAGCCCCTTCTACCAGTAATAAATCAAAGCGTTTAGCTAAACGCTTATGCGAGGTTAATACTGCATCCATAGCCACTTTTTTGTAGTCATGGTAAGCATCGGCTTCCATATTGCTGATAGCTCTACCATGAATAATAACTTGTGCGCCGGTATCACTATTGGGTTTGAGTAATATAGGGTTAAAGTCGATTTCAGGTTCAACTTTTGCGGCTATGGCTTGTAATGCTTGGGCTCTGCCAATTTCGCCACCATCGTGCGTTACGGCACTATTGAGCGCCATATTTTGTGGTTTAAACGGTGCAACATTAACCCCTTGGTTAGCAAACACTCTGCAAAGTGCTGCAACTAAGGTGCTTTTACCCGCATCGGAGGTGGTACCTTGTACCATTAATGTTTTCATTATTTACCCACCAGCTGGCGCTTACGAAAATACAAGATACTTAAAAAGAATAGACTACCAATGGCCGCCGTGATCACCCCTATTGGCAGCTCTTGGTTAGCGAGTAATGAACGTGCCAGTACATCGACCCACACCATAAATATGCCCCCGACTAATCCGGTCATTAACAATCCAACACTACTGCCTTGAGAGATAAAAAAGCGCACTATGTGCGGCACCATTAAGCCAACAAAGCCAATTCCACCACACATAGCAACCAACACGGCTGTGATCAATGAGCTTAAAATAAGCATTAAAATTCGAAAGCGATGCACCCGAACACCAAGCGTTGTTGCGCTTTCATCACCTAACAACATGGCATTAAGTTGGCGTCTAAAACCTAACATAATGACTGTACATGTAATGATGACCAAGGCAGGTAATAACAGTGACGGCCATTGCGCCCTAGCAAAACTTCCCAAAGTCCAAAATAAAATAGCCGCGACGGCCTGCGGATCGCTCCAATAAAGTAACAAACTGGTAAAGGCGCTAAATAAAAATGATAAGGCCACCCCAGCCAATAACATCGACTCAACTTGGGCGTTGCGTTGACTGCCAGCAATTAAAATTAATAACCCCATTGCTACTAAACTGCCAATTAAGGCTGCTGCTGATAGCGCAATACCTGCGCCTATTCCAACAAAAGCCATTAATACTACGACTCCTAATGATGCTCCCGACGAAATACCAAACAAATAAGGGTCAGCCAATGGATTACGAGTAACTGTTTGTAATATCAATCCAGCAATCGCTAAACCGCTGCCGGCCAAAAAAGCCAGTAACGTACGTGGCATTCTTAATTCAATAATAATGCGGCTGGTAAATGAGGCCTCGCTTGAAAAAGTTAAGCTATGGTATACATCTGCGAGCGAGGTAGGGGCAGCACCAAAGCTCAATGCCACAAATAAACTAAATACAGCGCATAACAGTGCAATAATTAACGCCACACCATGGTTAGACATAATCGCCATGTTATTGGTATCCATAATAATAGGTAATATGGGGAATAGACTCACCATTGGACGCCGTTTGAGGGTGAGTATTAACTTGCGCGCAAACACCAAAAACCTCATCAAGCATTTGCTCGGTGATCACCTTATTAGGCTTTCCCGCTCTAGCGATTTCTCCGTTTTTAATAACCACTAACTCATCGCACATGGCTGCCGCTAAATTTAAATCATGAAATGAAGCAAACACAGTAATGCCCAAAGATTTAGCCAGCTCCATTAATTGAATTTGATATTTAACATCAAGGTGGCTTGTGGGTTCATCCATAATGAGTAGCTGTGGTTGCTGCACAATCGCTCTGGCAATAAGCGCTCGTTGCTTTTCACCGCCAGATAGTGAGTCAAATGACTGATTGCTATGAGATTCAAGCCCAACACGACTAATAGCCTGCGCTATTTTTTGTTTATCTGCTTGGATGGTCGAGCTAAATAGCGTTTTATGCGGGGTAAGCCCTAGAGCTACAACATCGAATAACGAGAGATTAAATTGCGACGGTGTTTCTTGTAGCACTACCGCAACTTGCTTGGCATAGTCTTCACTTTTTAGCTGCCAAATATCGGTATCGTTAAATTTAATCTCGCCTGCTGATGGCTGATTAAATCGATATAAGCACCGCAGTAAACTCGACTTTCCTGCCCCATTAGGGCCAATTAAACCAATAAATTTACCACGCTCAATGCTCACATTAATGTGCTTAAGAATTAATGTATTGTCCACTCGCCAAGAAACGTTGTTAACGGTTAAAAGCGGTAAGTTTAAAGAGGTGTGAGTGTGCAAAAAATTATCCTAGGCAGGGAAACACCCACACTCAGTACTAATACGTACCAAAAAGAAAATGAGTTAACCCGCTCGTTATATGAAGTTTTAAGGCATTTGTATCTGACTTACAGTAAAACTGATCACAGTTACGGGAATAGTTGAGGAGTTACACCTCATTCCAAATGCTTGGCTATTATGCGCAGATAAGTAAATAATTTAAAGCAAAAAAAAACCGCACTCAACTGAGTGCGGTTAAAAGGGAGTGTTTTAACTAAGGTTTAGTTAAAACTTATATTCCATACCTAAACCTAGGTAATCTTGGTCAACATTGTTGTCCATATCAAAGCTTGAGTAAAAGCCAAATACTTTAAGGTTTTTGTTTAGCTTATGGTCAACACCTACCGATACCGCGCTTTTATCATCGCTGTCATCAAAATCCATTGTTTGGTATTGCACTTTGAAAGTGTTGCTACCCATAAGATAAGCTGCATTCACTAAGTAACCGTCAGCCTCAGCGCTGCCATCTACTTTTTCTTGTGTTTGGTACATTGCGCCAAGTCTAAAATCTTCAATTTTACCTTGAACTGTTGCACGCACTACATCGTAACCATTGACTTCGCTATCAGCAGCAATGGCAGCATATACTGCGCTCTTTTTAAGGCCTGCATCACCGTAAGTTAACGCCACTGAGTAGCCATTTTTGGCATCTACGTCGTCTTCTGCAATAAATGACGCTAATACTTTAAAACCTTCATATGAGTTTGAAGCATAAGATACTGAGTTACCTAAACGATTTTCACCTTTAAAGGTATTTTTTATATCACCTTCAAGATCGTTGAAAAGATCTAGTTTCCCCTGCGCTTGCTTAAGCGCGGTGTCATTTCGGCCTATCACAACCTGACCAAATCCGCCTTTAAAGCCCACATATTGATTACGCGCTGAAATATTATCTTTATCGCCTTTTGAGTCAGCATCAGACACATCAACCTGAAATTCAAACTTATAAACAGCTTCTAAACCGTCTGAAATTTTTTCAGACCCTTTAAGTCCAAAACGAGATGCATTACTTTTAATTTCAGTAAAAGACCCTTCACCATCATCAGATGATTGAACGGTTACATTTGCTTTACCGTAAATGTCTACCTCTGCAAGTGCATTAAAAGATAAACCACTAAGTAGGGCTAAGCATAAGCTCGATTTTGCAAATTTCATGTTATTTCCTCGATAATCACAATAGACTAATTTTTAAAACAGCAGCAGTGTGTCACCACTAAATGACAAAAATATTACAAAGGACACATTTTTGTCTTTTTAAGTTAATAAAACTGCATTAAATCTGAAATCAAAATAACATGTAAAATAAACTGCCTACCGACTACTTACTTTGTTTCAACAAACTCGGTGTCATTTGCGACAACAAATTAACCAAAGTTTCTATCAACTCTTTCTGTTCGTTATCTCTATGATAGGCAACAAATACATCTCTTGAGGTATTTTCTACCCCTTTTACATGAAAAAGTTCGCCTTTTTCTAAATGATCTTTAACTAATACCTGTGGAATAAACGCACTACCGCCACATTGCAGTATTAAATCAAGCGCTATACGCCCTGTACTGGTTCTAAAATAAGGCGGTGTTTTACCGGTAAACTGACGCGCATGCCAAAGAGAAAACGTGGTTCCCCAATCAACATACACATATTGATTATCAAAAAAGTTATCACTGGTTGCCGTATCGTAACCACTCACCGGAATAATGGGCAGTTCACAAATACGTTCAACCACAAGTTCATCAACTTTAGGAGGATCAAATAAAATAGCTAAATCAAGGGTGCGCTCCAACAATAAGCGAGTGCTTTCTTGTTGCGCTTTCACTTCTGCCACCAGCGATACACCAGGCATCGCCGATACAATATTTGTAATACCAAACTGTAAAAATGCATCCCAAATATTAGGCGTACCTGCTAAGCTAATTTGCTTATGCATATTATCTGCAAGTGCAACATCCACTTTGGCTCTTTGCATCCCAGTAATAATCATTTGCGCATGCGGTAACAAACGCTCACCTGGGGCGGTGAGTTGAATATTATTACGCTGACGAATAAATAAATTTACGCCTAAGCCCTGCTCTAGTTGGCGAATTCTAAAACTCACCGCAGACTGCGTTATGTATAGGTTTTCTGCCGCTTTACCAAAATGGCGAGTACGCACCACTTCAACAAATGTTTTTAATAAATCTATGTCCAATTTTTTATCCTCACGATAAAAATTTTTTGTTTAAAAAAATAGCGATTATGTCCCATACTCCAGCTAATAATTGGTATGAGGGTACAGCTATGAGCAATGATATTTCACTACTTCGTCAAGCATTCGTAAGTCAACGTCAATTTTATGATGACCAAAACTTTCCACGCGGATTTAGCCGCAGCGGACACTTTACCCTGTTAGAGGCAAGTATTTTAGAACAGCACGGTGTTGTTTTAAAAAGCCTGTATAACAAAACAGTTGAGCCACAAAACGAACATCAGCAACAATTTGTAAATGCTGTCAGTGGCATAATAGAGCCAAGTAACCCAATTGAGCGAGCATGGGTTAAATATTTAAAGTTAACAACCTGCAAAACAAAATTCCATACATTATTTGGACGCTCAAAAATTTCAGGGCCAACACCAATAAGCCAAGATTATTATTCTGAGGCAGACAATCTATAAGTCACTACAATAGTTGCTTTTTGGCGTTTTAGCAGTTACAACTTGTATAAGCAAACAATTTTGCAAAATTTAAACAAGGCTGTTACGTGACGCACAGAATACTTATTGTTGAAGACACTCCTACTATTGCGCGAGTGCAAAAGCATATCGCGCAAAAAGTCGGCTACGAGGTTGATATTGCTCAATCCTTGGCTGAGACTAAAGAGCTTATAAGTAAGCACCATTATTTTTGCGCAGTGGTCGACTTTATATTACCTGACGCGCCACAAGGTGAAGCTGTTCCATGCACCATTGCAGCAGATATTCCTACCATAGTGATGACAGGCAATATCGATAAGCATACCCGTGACACCGTTGAAAAATACCCCATTATTGATTACATCATTAAAGGCAATAAACAAGCCTACGAGTATTTAGAAAAGCAGCTTTACCGCCTGCCCCGTAATAAGCATGTAAAAGTATTGGTTGTTGATGACTCTGCGTCAACACGCCAATACATATGTAGTTTATTAACACGTCACAAATATCAAATATTACAAGCAGCCGATGGCCTAGAGGCGCTTAAAGAGCTTGAAAGCACCCCCGATATTTCTGTGATTATTACCGACAAAGAAATGCCTAATATGGGCGGTATTGAGCTGTGTAATGAAATTAGACGCATTTATAGTAATAACGAAAAAGCCATTATTGGTATTTCAGGCGCTACTTCGTCTAATTTATCTGCCTTATTTTTAAAAAATGGAGCAAATGACTATTTATACAAACCATTTAACAGTGAAGAATTTTACTGCCGGTTAAGTCAAAACGTCGATATGCTAGAGCATATCGAAACTATAAAACGACAAGCCAATACAGATTACTTAACTAAACTCCCTAATCGTCGTTACTTTTTTGAAGAGGCTAACAAGTCATTAAAGCAGTTTAAAAAAGCAAAAGCACCAGCCATGTTAGCTATGCTTGATATTGACCATTTTAAAGCTATTAATGATACCTATGGCCATGATGCCGGAGATGAAGTGCTTAAAGGGCTGGCGGTATGCTTTAATAAATATTTTGAAAACCAATTGGTTGCCCGTTTAGGCGGAGAAGAATTTGCGGTATTTTTTACTGAACTGACCAAACAAGAAGCGCTAAAACGACTAGAAAGTTTTCGATTATTTATTGAGCTTAATAGCCATGAGTTTAGCCAAGCACAAATCAAGTTTACGCTGTCGATAGGCTTCAGCCACAGTGAAACCTATCAAATTGACGAACTATTAAAACAAGCCGACTTAAAGCTCTACAAAGCCAAAGAGTCGGGGCGTAATAAAGTGGTTTAGTTTAACTAAACCACACCTGAGGCGACAATGGCTGCTTTTCTGCGTTTACGCGACTGATGGTATGAATCCCAACTAAAAATAGCCAGTGCACTCCAAATACACGCAAAGGTAATTACACGCTCAGCATCAAACACTTCACCATAAAACACCACTGCTAAAATAAACATTAAGCTAGGCCCTATGTACTGAAAAAACCCAAGCGTTGTGTATTGCAATCGCTTAGCTGCGCCGGTAAAACACAGCAATGGTAGCGTAGTCACTATACCTGCACTTACCAATAGCGCATTAGTTAGCCAATCATTCGCTGGTAAATTAGACGTTTCAGTCGGCACCATTAACCACCAATAGGTCAGTGCCACCGGTAATAATATTAATGCCTCAATTAAAATCCCAGGCAGGGCATCAACCTGTAGTTTTTTACGTAATAGGCCATATAACGCAAAAGAAGTCGCTAACGAAAATGCCACAATCGGAAATGAACCAAAACTAATTAATTGTAATAAAACACCTGTAAAAGCCAAGGCAACAGCAGCTCCTTGCAACTTACGTAACCGCTCGTTTAAAAACACCATACCAAGTAATACATTTAACAAAGGATTGATATAGTAGCCTAAGCTGGCATCTAGCATGTGGTTGTTATTAATAGCCCATATAAACAACCCCCAGTTAAATCCCAGTAAGGTCGAGGTAACAACTAGCATCAGAATTAATTTAGGTTGGATTAAAATGCGTTTAATTTTATTCCAGTAGTTGAGCACACTCACCACCAAAATAAGAAACATCACTGACCAAATAACACGATGCATTAAAATTTCAAATGCTGATACATGTTGGATCATCTTAAAATAAATGGGTGCTAGGCCCCACATAAAAAAGGCGAGGCAGGCAAAAATGGCGCCCTTTCGCTGCTCGGTATCAATCGACATAGTAACCACTTGATGATTTAAAAGGCCGTAAGTTTAACCCCCTCTCACTTTTTAGCCAACTAAATACGTGCCCGTTCCAAACGCTATTTGTACCGACTGCTCGTTATGTAACTCCATCCGGCACACGCACACTTTATTTCCTGAGCGAATAAGTGTGGCGCTGGCAATAAATACCTCCCCTTTACCTGGGCGTAAATAATCAGTACGTAAATCTATGGTGCCCAGCGTTGCTAACTTTTTATGCACACTGGGTAAGTCGGCATCGTCTAGTTTTCCTATTACACTTGCTGCAGCAAGCATTCCGCCTACATTGTCGAGCACCGCAGAAATCACTCCACCGTGAAGAATCTTTTGCGCCGGATTACCAATTAATACGTCTTGCCAAGGAAATGATATTTTAGCTTGTTCAGTACTAAGTGACTCTACTGCTATTTTTAAAAACTGGTTAAAGGGCATGTTATTAACAAACAGCGCCCCTACTTGATCGATCAACATTTCTTTATTCATTGTTATTCTCTATGTTTACAGTGGTACGATGAGTAAAGCACAGCTTGAGGCTATTGTAACCCCCCTGCAGATTTTAGTTTATCACTGCAGATGTGTGTACCAAGTAATGAAAGCTAAAGACATCCTGATAAAAAACCACTAAAATAGCGCCGATGAATACACTAACTCCTTCTCCTAATACGCTTGTGCGTAAACCCGAAACTGTACTCAAACAAGTGTTTGGTTACAGTGAATTTCGCGACGGTCAAAGTGCAGTAATTGATGCCGCTATTAATGGCCAAGATTCATTAGTATTACTGCCCACCGGTGGTGGTAAATCGGTGTGTTACCAAATACCCGCGTTGGTATTAGAGGGAGTCACCATTGTTATTTCTCCGCTGATCTCTTTAATGCAAGATCAAGTCACCCAGTTACAAGCACTGGGAGTTAAGGCCGCTTATGTCAATAACAGCCTAGCTCGCGAAGAACAACAATTAGTGTATCAGCAATTGCATCAAGGGCTGATAAAGCTACTTTATGTAGCTCCTGAAAAAGTGCTACAACGCGACTTTTTAGAGCGGCTCTCTCATTTGAATGTGAGCTTGTTTGCTATTGATGAAGCACACTGTGTTTCTCATTGGGGTCACGATTTTAGACCGCATTATTTTCGTTTAAATGAGCTTAAACAACGCTTTGCACATGTGCCTATGATGGCACTCACTGCCACTGCCGATAAAGCGACTCGCTTTGATATTGTTGAGCAACTCAAGCTACAACAGCCCTACATTCATACCGGCAGTTTTGATCGCCCTAATATTCGTTACACCATAGAAGAAAAATTTAAACCTATGGTGCAATTACTGCGTTATTTAAAAGAGCAAAAAAATCAAAGTGGTATTATTTATTGCACCAGTCGTAAACGTGTTGATGATATAGCTGAAAAGCTTGCTGATGCAGGCCTTAATGCTGCCGCTTACCATGCGGGAATGAGTAACGAGCAACGTCAGTTTGTGCAAACCGGATTTGCCCGTGACGATATTCAAATTGTGGTTGCCACCGTTGCCTTTGGTATGGGAATTAACAAGCCTAACGTACGCTTTGTTCTGCATTACGACATTCCAAAAAGTATTGAAGCTTATTACCAAGAAACAGGCCGTGCTGGACGAGATGGGCTGGCTGCAGAGGCCATCATGTATTTTGACCCTGCCGATATAGGCCGGGTTAGACGCTTTTTTGAAGATATTGACGATGAACAACGCCGCCGCGTAGAAGAGCAGCGCTTTAATGCCATGGCCAGCTTTGCCGAAGCACAAACGTGTCGTCGTCAAATATTATTGAACTACTTTAGTGAGTACCAACGCGAGCCCTGTGGGAACTGTGACATTTGCTTAAATCCACCTAAAAGTTTTGATGGCACATTAGTCGCACAGCAAGCGCTTTCGTGTGTGTATCGCGCGCAACAACGATTTGGATTGGGTTACATTGTAGAGTTATTACGCGGCGCGAATACTAGCCGCATTCGTGATAACAATCACCATGAACTTAGTACCTATGGCATAGGTAAAGATAAAAGCAGTGAATTTTGGCTTAGTATTTTACGCCAACTTATTCATCAAGGGCTATTAAGCCAAGATATAACCCAAGGCGCTTCATTGCGTTTAACTGAAGCTGCACGCGCTATTTTAAAAGGTGAATATGCGCTGCAATTGGCCGAGCCTCGCTTACAAGCTAAACATGTTTATCAGGATAAGTTAGCGCAGTTTAATTACGATAAAAAACTATTCGCTCGCCTGCGTGCATTGCGTAAAGAGTTAGCCGATGCCGATGATGTGCCGCCTTATGTAGTATTTAACGATAAAACGCTAGCCGAAATGGCGCAGCTTATGCCCACTAACGACAGTGAATTTTTAAAAGTGTCGGGGGTTGGTTTTACTAAATTAAACAAGTATGGCGGTGAGTTTTTAACCGCAATTCGACATTACCTAGCAACGCAATAAGCCCCTTATGACCGAACTTGAATACGATCACACACATCAATGTATTATTATTAAACCGACAGAGCTGCCGCACGATGAAGACTTTGAATTGTGGGGAACGTTATTTTTGCACAGCGATGAAATTAGCATTAATGAGTATGCCGCTGGGGCAGATCGTCATCAACTGCGTTTTAACTATGCTAACCACACATTTAATTTAAATTTTGAGCATTACAGCCAAAGTGTGTGGATTAATGGTGAAGGACAAGATGCCGACAACCTATTGGCAGCGTTAACATTTCATTTAACTTAAATGCATAGCTAATACCTTATAATCGCTATAAAAATAAAACTAAACCTGTCTTTTACTTACATATCAATAACAATGATGTAAGCTAAGAGTAAGTGTTTTATTTTGCAAAATAGCGCTAAAGAGGATCAATGTTAAATAGAAAATGGATTGCACGTAGTTGTTTTAGCCTTTCTATTTCGAGTATGTTTATGCTCAGCGTTTGCGCGCAAGAAGCGCCACTAGCCCAAAGCTGCCCTAGTGACGACTCATCACAAACTCATGAAAGTAATTTGCGTCGTCAAATTACATCTCAAACTCCAACACTCACAGCACAAAGTAACACTAAAATTACCTCCATTACTTTGCAACAGCTTAATGTATTTAATACTGAACTAGAGGCTGAGAACAATGCATTATTTCGTTTTGCCAATCGGGCGCACATACAAACCGAGCCTGAGGTAATTAAGAGTATTTTACTGTTTAAGTCAGGCGATACCTTTAATCCAAAAGCGCTGGCCGAATCTGAGCGGTTACTGAGAAAACAAAGTTATTTATATGATGCACAAATTATTGCTGACGAAAATTGTGATGGAAATATTGATGTAACAGTAATTACTCGAGACTTATGGACTTTACTGCCCGAACTTAGTTTTAGCCGTAGTGGTGGTGAAAATAAATCAAGTATTGGTTTTCGCGAATCTAACTTATTTGGTTGGGGCAAACGGTTATCGTTTGCACGTAAAACAGACAGTGACCGAAATGGTTATTTATTTGTTTATGATGATCCTAATATCTTATCAACTCGCTACCGAGGGCGTTTAGAGTATGCCGACAACAGCGACGGCAAAAGTCATTTAGTTGAACTAACCTACCCGTTTTATGCCATCGATACGCCCTATAGTTATGGCGCCCTGAGTTACTCAACCCAACGAGAAGAAGCCTTATACATCAGAGGTGAAAAGTTTAGTGAGTTTGAACAAAAAACCGACCTAAACCAGGTGTTTTTTGGCCACTCTAAAGCCCTTAGTCATAACTGGACCCAGCGCTTGAGCCTTGGTTATATTGATGAGCAACACACTTTCAAAGCGATTGATTCTACCACTACAGCAGTGGCTGAAAACAGAAGCTTAAGTTACCCCTACATCAGCGGTCATTGGTTTGAAGATAACTTTATAAAAGTACGTAACTTTGACAGTATTTATCGTACTGAGGATTTAAATTTAGGTTGGAATATCAAAGCCACCCTGGGCTACTCCGATGAATCAATGAGTAACGACGATAGCCGCGCTGTGTACTCGTTTAATTTTAACAAAGCCCATTTTAGCACTAACCATACCCTTTGGCGTTTTCATGCAGATATTCAAGGCTATTGGAATAACGAGAAAAAACAGCTCGAAAACTTGCTCACTACTAGCCAAATTCAATATTATTTAAATACCAGTATTGATCAATCTTGGTATGTAAAAGCAAGGCTGCAATACGCAAAAAACCTCACTAATGATAAACAGCTCACCCTAGGGGGCGAAACTGGACTTCGTGGCTATCCTATGGAATTTCAACATGGGGATCGGAGTTTTTTAGTCAGTTTAGAAAAGCGCTATTACTGGGAATATGACTTACTACAGCTGTTTAAAGTGGGAGGTGCGGCCTTTTTAGATATCGGTCGAGCTTGGTATAACAACGACTCGAACACTCAGTATCAAGTTGAGAACACCCCAGTGCTAAAAAATGTGGGCTTAGGTTTGCGCCTTGCGCCAAGTCGCGCCAATGCGGGTACCATGATCCACCTTGATATAGCCGCGCCGCTAAATAAATATGATGATGTTGACTCGGTACAATGGCTGCTCAGCGTCAAAAATTCTTTTTAAAATCACTACTGCGCGCCTACGTTAAACGTTACACTTTGCGCCTATCATTATTGTGAGAATACATTTTGGAATTAATCACCCTTTTAGAGCTTTTGGGCACACAATATAAACTTATCGTGACCGTGATTGCCCTTTTGAGCTTTCCGCTACTATTAAAAGTAACTAAAAAATTACTCGAAAAAGCTATCAGAGGTAAAATCGATTTACACCGAAAGTACCGTGCAGAGCTACTACTAAAAATAATACTCGCCTTTGTGATGCTGTGTTTAGTATTAGTTTTTTGGGGAATAGAACTGCGTGGTTTACTGGTATTAGGCTCTTCTTTATTTGCCATGCTAGGCGTTGCACTCTTTGCGGCGTGGTCATTGCTGAGTAACTTAACCGCGTTTTTACTGATGTTTATTCAAAATGACTGCCGTGTAGGTTATTGGGTGAGAATTGTGGATGGAGCTAACGCCATTGAAGGGCGTATTATTGAAATGGGGCTGATGAATGTCTTACTCGAACACGTTGATGGCCACAGAGTGATTTACCCTAATAACTTATTTGTTACCCGCCCGGTGTTAGTGCTTAATACGGAGCCTAAACCAACAAAAGCGCCTAAAATTAAACGCATTATTGGCCCTAAACCGCGTAGCTAAACAACACCTATTAAAAAACCGCGTTAGCTTAAAACTAAGGCGGTTTTTTATATCTACAGATAGAGTCATACCAATTCACTTAATTGAGCAAATTGGTATTAATTATTTAGTTCAGCCGTTTTCAGCTCATCATCTAAATCATTTATCTCATCAATAAACGTTTCTAACTGCTGCTCTACCAAGCTATTTGCATGTGCAAAATAAGCAATATGGAATACGGCATCGCCTTCATTTACCAGTGGCATGGTCTGCTGGCCAATAATAATACCGCTTCGAGGAGCAAGGAGTTCAAGTTCTGAATCGCCAAGCGGACTGCTAATATAAGCAAGCACTTGGCCTTTCATTACTCGCTCACCTAACGATACTTGCGCTCTTACTATGCCGTCTACTTCTGCACGCACCCAACTAGTTGAACTTGCAATCACAGGGTCAGGCAGTTTTTTAGGGCGTTTACCGCGTATCATTTTTAAATGTCGCATAACATAATCAACCCCTTGCACGCCTGCAGCAATCGCAATAGGGTCAAAGCGTAGTGCTTCACCCGCCTCATAAGTAATAACAGGTATACCTAAATTAGCGGCTTCACTACGCAGCGAGCCATTACGTAATGACGCATCTATAACCGCAGGCGTACCAAAGGCTTTAGCCATTTGCGCTGTTGCTTCATCGGCTAAATTAGCGCGAATTTGCGGTAAGTTAGTACGGTGAATCGCCCCCGTATGCAAATCAATAATATGCGTACAATGCACAGCTACTTGGTTAAAAAACATATACGCCATGCGACCTGCTAATGAACCACGCTCAGACCCCGGAAAACTCCGGTTCATATCACGGCGATCGGGCAGATAACGCGATTTATGAATAAAACCAAATACATTCACAATCGGGACCGCAATTAATGTACCACGCAGCTGATTAGGGTCGATTTTAGCCAGTAACTGGCGCACAACCTCAACCCCATTTAGTTCGTCGCCGTGTATAGCCGCACACACCATCAACACAGGGCCTTCCATTACACCGTTAACCACTTCAATAGGAATATTAAGCGGTGAATGGGTGTAAAGCTTTGCAGCTTCTAGCGCGAGTGTTTTACGTTCACCTACACCAATACTTTCACCTAATAGGGTGAAAGGTCGGTTAATTTTAACCTTTGCCACGAGTTGCCGTTCCTTTACTTGCAGCATTTTTCTCGATGAAATCAATCACCATGCCCGCAATGTCTTTACCTGTTGCCACTTCAATCCCTTCAAGACCTGGCGATGAATTTACTTCCATAACCAAAGGACCACGAGATGAGCGAAGTAAGTCAACGCCAGCAACGTTTAAGCCCATTGCTTTTGCCGCTGCAACCGCTGTTTTACGCTCTTCTGGCGTAATACGCACCAGTGTAGCGCTACCACCACGGTGAAGGTTTGAGCGGAACTCACCTTCTTGTGCTTGACGTTTCATTGCAGCAATCACTTTATCTCCGAGTACAAAGCAACGAATATCCGCACCACCCGCTTCTTTAATATATTCTTGTACCATGATATTGGCTTTTAAACCCATAAACGCTTCAATAACACTTTCAGCGGCTTTACGTGTTTCAGCAAGTACCACACCAATACCTTGAGTGCCCTCAAGTAGCTTAATAACGACCGGTGCGCCACCTACCATTTCGAGTAAGTCTTTTACGTCATCTGGCTTGCTAGCAAAGCCTGTTACTGGCATGCCTACGCCTTTGCGTGATAATAATTGTAGAGAACGTAATTTATCGCGCGAACGAGAAATAGCCACAGATTCATTAACCGGATAAACACCCATCATTTCAAACTGGCGTAATACAGAACAGCCATAAAAAGTAACTGATGCGCCAATACGCGGAACAATGGCATCAAAATCTTTTAGGTTTTC
Source organism: Pseudoalteromonas sp. SiA1 (assembly GCF_018732205.1). Lineage (NCBI taxonomy): Bacteria > Pseudomonadati > Pseudomonadota > Gammaproteobacteria > Alteromonadales > Pseudoalteromonadaceae > Pseudoalteromonas > Pseudoalteromonas sp. SiA1. The sequence goes on from NZ_CP076084.1 coordinate 2,748,353, forward strand.
GCCGCGGTAATGGATTTCAGGTTGATCTGAGTTTATATTCATATAACAACGTAGCGCGTTAATCACTTTTACTTCATGACCACGTTGCTCAGCCGCTTCAATTAAACGACGCGTTGAATATAAATTTTTGTTGCGAGATAAAATACCAATTTTCATAGTTAAAACCTTAACTAAATTATGTTGAGCAAGCACATATAAGTATGTTTGCTACTCAACGAATTCTTATAATAAATGTGATAAAGCCGGATCAACGACTATACGATTTTCCATAGCTGTGCGTCCTAATAACATTCTAAACTTCATTGACGCACGACTTGTTAATGTAATTTCTATTGGCCAACTAAATTCGCCAGCATGTAATGTAGTTTCAATAAAGTAACGCAGTTCTTTTTGGCCACTAGAGCTGGTAACGTACTTCATTTTTTTAACTTTGGCATTGCAGGTGATTTGCGTTTGCTCGTCTTCTTGCAATGGTTGGGCTATAAATTTAACCCATTTTTCGCCTTCCACTTCATATTCTTCAATATTAATTGCATGAATACAGGAAGTACGTGCACCGGTATCTATTTTTGCTTTAATTTGCTCGATGCCCAGCTCGGGTAAACTCAACCACTCACGCCAACCAACTGTTATTTTTGTCGTCATAAATGTGCCCTTAGTAAAAAAAGTGTTTTATACGCTACAGCAAATAAAACACCAACAAAATAAATTAATCTACTCGATAAGCCGATTTGATTGACCTTTTAAGTTAACTCGTTTAACAATGCAGCTCTTACGTATGCATTTAACCATAGGCTAAAACATAAGTTTTTGTTGTTAAACTCAGTTTAACATATACAAAGTAAAGCTAAATTTTATTTATTTAACTAGGGTCTGTTGACCTTTACGAATTAATATTTGTTCAAACTAGGGGCAATTTAATCGCGGCGCGAGGTTTGTAACCTAGTGGGCTAAGTAAAAATCGAGCAACAAAGAGTTAATTGCCCCTAGGCAGAACCCTTCGGGCAGCGCCTATTTGGCATTGATGTTGTGTTATCGCCTATTTATGGGGAATAACCACACTCTGCCTTGCCTAAATACCAAATAGACTGCTGTAAATTTAACCTTGAAAGATAAACAGATCCTAAATACATTACAGTTAACTGTATTGAAAATATACTATCGATGAGAAATTATTATGATTAATGGCTTACTTCATGCGCTTATTCTTGATGAAAAAGGCGGTGCACGCCCCATAGAAAACAGCAAGCAATTACACCAATGGCAACCTACTGATGGAAAACTGTGGGTGCATATGGACTACAGCCAAACAGATGCGGTAGATTGGTTAAAAAACTGCGGGCTGTTAAACGACTATGAACTGGAATCACTCACTGCTGATGAAACGCGTCCACGAATAACGCCAACAACTAATGGCCATATGTTATTTTTACGCGGGATCAACTTAAACCCAGCACAAAGCCCTGAAGACATGGTATCTATTCGGTTATTTATAAATAACGATGTGGTGATCACCACGCGTAAGCGCCGATTATTATCAGTGCAAGATATTCTAGCCTCGTTGAATATTAATGAGGGGCCATGCAGTATTTCTGAATTGGTGTGTACATTAGCGCACAAGCTCACTTCACGTATGCAAACAGTAATTGATGAGCTAGATGAAAGCTTAGATGATTTTGAAGAGGAAATTGATGAGCCCAGTAAAAAGTTTGATAATCAAGGCTTGTCGCAACTTCGCCGTCAAACCATCGCGCTAAAACGTTACTTAAAACCACAAAAAGAAGCACTCAGTAGCATGGTTAATAATCATTACCCATGGCTTTTTGACGATGATAAAGCCAAGCTAAATGAAACCACCAATTTACTTATTCGCTATTTAGAAGAGCTCGATAGTTCAATAGAGCGCGCACTTGTTATCCAACAAACCATTACAAATCAGGTCTCTGAGCAATTAAATCAGCGGATGTATGTAATGTCGGTGGTGGCTGCTTTATTTTTACCGCTGGGCTTTCTAACTGGATTATTGGGGGTCAATGTCGGCGGTATACCTGGAACAGAAAGCCCCTATGCATTCACTGCATTTGTGGTGTTTTTAATTGTTTTAACTGGTGGGATTGGTATTTACTTTAAAAATAAAAAGTGGCTGTAATTACAATACAGATCCAACAAGGCACAAAAAAGGCGAACATATTGTTCGCCTTTTGCATTGGTAATCTTTACTCTTGAAAGTAAGTGCCCCAACCGTCGTATTCAACATCGCATTCAACAGCAAGTTGCGCGAGTTTGTCAACGTCTTCCATTATCACGTCGACATCTAACTCGGCTTCAACAACAATGTCAAAACTCCAAATTTTTTCACCGTCTTCAAGCTCAAGTTCTGCTGGCTCTTCTACATCGTAACCTAGTTTAAACGCAGCCAATGCCGCTTGTTCTAACTTAGTAAAGTCTTCACATACAAAGTGGTGTTCTACTTCATAAAGAATTTCTGGATCGGAACCATCTTCAAGTAGTGAAGTTACGATGTCTTCACTTATTTCACGCCAGTTTTCCATTATTTCTCTCTCACTTGAGCATCTAATTCTGTTATTTTAGCAGCCATAACACTGTGCACACTTTTAGCATGTTCACGGGCACTGATACTGTTATCAAGTGCTATGGGGGCTAACATTTCAATGTAAATTGTACCATTATCCCAGCGATTTAGTTTAATGGTTTTATCGGTTGTGTTCATACATACTGGCACAACAGGCACCTCTGCACTCATTGCGGTATGAAATGCACCGGTTTTAAAGGGGAGTAAACCACGACCATAACTACGCGTCCCCTCAGGGAACATCCACACCGATAAGCCTTTTTGTTTTATTTTAGCCGCTGCTTTTGAGATTGTGCCAGCAGCTTTTGAACGATTTGAACGGTCGATTAAAATATTACCCGACAACCAATAAAGCTGCCCAAAAAATGGGATCCATTTAAGACTTTTTTTGCCAACGCTCACACAATTTTTTGGTACCATGGCTGGAATAGTAAATAAATCGTAGCTATTTTGATGATTCGCTACATACACAGCAGGCCCCACCTTAAGCGCATCAGGGTGATATTTTAGTTCTAATTTAACCCCAAGCATTTTAGCCATTGAGCCAAACCAACTTGCAATAACGTGCACATTATTAGGATGAAATGGTCTAAATATTGATAACAACAAACCAAAAAAACAACTTAATAATATAAACAACAGCATTATTAAAATACGTATAACAGCTAGCAAGTGCGCCTCTCCAATATAACCACAATCATGTATTGCTTTATTATAACGTTATTTTGTTGCGCAGACGAGAAAATAGCGCACAAGCGTTCGCTGAAATAAAACAGTCATAAAAAACGGCTTACCTAAGTAAGCCGTTATCTAATTTAGTCTAATTTTCCGAGTGTTTTAACTTTGCTCAGTATCTGAATTTGGCTCATCAACTTGCTGAGGTGTTAACTCTACCACGGCTTCATCAACGCGCTGTAAACCACGAGGTAACTTGTTCCCTCTGCGGCCTCGCTCGCCATGGTAATGCTCAAGGTCGCTTGGTTTAAGCGTCAATTTACGCTTACCTGCATGCAGCGTAACACTGCTCCCTTGCGGCACAACAGCTAATACTTTTACAAACTCTTCGCGCGCTTGTACTTTAGCGCCCGGAATAGAAATAATCTTATTGCCCTTGCCTTTACCTAGCTTAGGTAAATCACGCAGTGGGAATAACAACATTCGTCCCTCGTTAGAAATTGCCATACAGTAATCACTGGCAACGTCATTCACGCGAATTGGCGAAAGTAACACACCACCTTTTGGCACACTCACTAAGGCTTTACCGTTTTTGTTTTTACTGACTAAATCTTTAAAGTCAGTAATAAAGCCATAACCGGCATCAGAAGCCATTAGCAATACTTGAGCGTCTTCACCCATAACTACGTGCTCAAAGCTTGCGCCTGAGGTTAAGTTAAAGCGCCCTGTCATAGGCTCGCCTTGGCTTCTTGCAGAAGGAAGGCTATGCGCATCGGTCGCAAATGCACGCCCTGCTGAATCTAAAAATACCGCAGGTTGATTACTTTTACCTCGCGCTGATGCTCTATAGCCATCACCGGCACGGTAATTTAACCCTTCTACATCTAAGTCATGCCCCTTACCAACACGTGCCCAGCCTTTATCAGATAAAACAACAGTCACAGACTCTGAAGGGATTAAATCTTTTTCGCTCAGTGCTTTGGCTTCCACACGCTCAATAACAGGTGAGCGACGATCGTCGCCATACATTTCTGCGGCTTCTTGAATTTCTTTTTTAAGCAACGTCGACATGCGACGGTCTGAGCCTAATGTTTGCTCTAATTTGTCACGCTCTTTGGCTAATTCGTCTTGCTCACCACGAATTTTAAACTCTTCAAGTTTTGCTAAATGGCGAAGTTTTAATTCTAAAATGGCTTCCGCTTGAATATCGGTTAACTCAAAGCGTTCCATTAATAATGGTTTAGGCTTATCTTCAGAGCGGATAATTTCTATAACTTCGTCAATATTTAAAAAGGCAGCAAGCAAGCCCTCTAAAATATGTAATCTTGCGAGTACTTTATCGAGTCGATATTGCAAACGACGACGCACTGTTTCACGTCTAAAGGTTAACCATTCAGTTAAAATACTACGTAAGTCTTTAACCTGTGGACGGCCATCTAAGCCCAGCATGTTTAAGTTTACGCGGTAATTTTTTTCAAGATCGGTTGTTGCAAATAAGTGCGCCATTAATGGCTCAGCTTTAATTCGGTTTGAACGCGGCACAATCACAATACGGGTTGGATTTTCGTGATCAGACTCATCACGTAAGTCAGCCACCATTGGTAACTTTTTAGCGTTCATTTGCGCTGCAATTTGCTCAAGTACTTTTGCACCCGAACATTGGTGCGGCAAAGCGGTAATGACGATATCGCCCTGCTCTTCACAATACACTGCACGCATTTTAATTGAGCCACGGCCGGTTTTATAAATTTTGTGAATATCAGCTTTAGGCGTAATTATTTCAGCATCGGTTGGGTAATCTGGCGCATGCACTAAATCCAGTAACTCTTCGAGCTCTGTTTTTGGCTTATCAAGTAATAAACAACAGGCACTGGCCACTTCACGCACATTATGCGGTGGTATATCGGTTGCCATACCCACAGCAATACCAGTTACCCCATTAAGTAATATATGCGGTAAGCGCGATGGCAACACTAAAGGCTCATCCATGGTGCCATCGAAGTTTGGCGTCCAATCAACGGTCCCTTGGCCTAATTCTTTGAGTAATACCTCAGAGAATTTAGATAAACGCGCTTCAGTGTAACGCATTGCCGCAAATGACTTAGGATCATCAGCTGCACCCCAGTTACCTTGCCCATCCACCAAGGGGTAGCGATAAGAGAACGGCTGCGCCATCAGTACCATGGCTTCATAACAGGCACTATCACCATGAGGATGGTATTTACCTAATACGTCACCCACGGTACGGGCTGATTTTTTGTATTTTGCATTTGCCGATAATCCCAACTCACTCATCGCATAAATAATACGACGTTGCACTGGTTTTAGGCCGTCACCAACGTGCGGTAAGGCACGATCCATGATCACGTACATTGAATAATTTAAATAGGCGTCTTCGGTAAAACGCCCCATTGTTTGTTGTTCAATTCCTTGCATTAGCAAGGTATCTGTATCACTCATTAAAGCTTACCTAGTTTTTCTTATAGCTTACGCGGTAAATTACGTTTGCGTAATCATCGCTTACCAATAGACTGCCATCATTTAATTGTGCAAATGCAACAGGGCGTCCAAATGTCGTTTCGTCTTGCATAAAGCCGGTGATCAGTGGCGTATACTTTGTTACCTTAGCATTTTCTATAGTTGCCACTGCCACTTTATAACCGACCTTTTTAGAGCGGTTCCATGAACCGTGCTCAGCTACAAATAACTGTTGTTTATAGCTATCAGGGAACTGCTTGCCGGTATAAAAATGAATACCTAATGGCGCAACATGCGCACCTAATGCCAATGCAGGTTGAGTGTAGTTAGCAATGTTTTTGCCTTCACCAAACTCCGGATCAACAATAACGCCGCCATGCACGTATGGAAAACCAAAATGTTCTTCTTCTTTAGTGATGCGGTTTAGCTCATCGGGTGGAATATCATCCCCCATCATGTCGCGGCCATTATCGCTAAACCATAGCATTTGCGTGCTAGGGTGAAAGTCAAAGCCTACAGTATTGCGCACACCTTTGGCTAAAGTGGTTATTTCTTTGGTGTCGGTGTTTAACGAAAAAATACGACCAAACCGAGGATCTTCTTCGCAAATATTACAGGGAACACCCACCGGAATAATCAGCTCGCCGTTTGGCGCAAAGCGTAAAAATTTCCAGCCATGGTGGCGCTCTGACGGTAAATCGCTATAAAACACTTCATATTCAGGGTTTTTGAGGTGTTTATCGATATTTTTAAAACGAATAATACGGTGCACTTCACCGACATATAAATCACCGTCTTTAATCGCTAAACCCGAGGGCATATTCAGTCCCTCTGCAATCACTATTTTTTTATCTGCAACGCCGTCGCTGTTATGATCAATCAATGCATACACATTACCCGCATTACGCGAACCTGCATACACTATACCTCGGCTTGATACTGCAATTTGCCGAGCATTTTCAACATCATCAGCAAATAAGCTTATTTCAAACCCTGGGGCAGCCGTCAGCTTGTCGAGAATATTTTTCGCCATCACTGGCGATGACATAAAGCCGACTAACAACAGTGTGCTAAATAGTCTTTTCATTTGCCTCTCCTGTAGCCCAAAGGCTTATTAAACTTGTGCTTTGTTACCGTGATCTTCAAGCCATTGGCGGCGATCTGATGAACGCTTTTTAGCAAGTAACATATCCATCATTTCCATTGTTTGTTCTTCTTCATCAAGTGTTAGCTGCACTAAACGACGGGTATTTGGATCCATGGTTGTTTCACGCAATTGTAGCGGGTTCATTTCACCCAAGCCTTTAAAGCGTTGCACGTTTACCTTACCGCGTTTTTTCTCTGCTTCTATACGCGCTAAAATTCCGGTTTTTTCATCTTCATCAAGCGCGTAATAAACATCTTTACCAATATCAATTCTAAACAGCGGTGGCATAGCAACATACACATGCCCAGTTTTTACCAATTGTGGGAAGTGGCGCACAAATAAGGCACACAATAAAGTGGCAATGTGCAGTCCATCCGAGTCAGCATCCGCTAATATACATATTTTATTGTAACGCAGCCCTGATAAATCACTTGAATCGGGGTCAATACCCAATGCCACTGAAATATCATGCACTTCTTGAGAGGCCAAAATTTGCCCTGATTCTACTTCCCAAGTATTTAAAATTTTACCTCTTAGTGGCATGATTGCTTGGAACTCACGATCTCGCGCTTGTTTAGCTGAGCCACCCGCTGAATCACCCTCTACTAAAAACAATTCCGTGCGGTCATTATCAGCAGCACTACAATCGGTCAGTTTGCCTGGTAATGCAGGGCCTGAAGTAACACGTTTACGAACTACTTTTTTAGCCGCGCGTAAGCGACGCTGTGCATTTGAAATACATAATTCAGAAAGTAACTCTGCGGTGTCAGTGTGCTCATTTAGCCATAAGCTAAAGGCATCTTTTACGACACCCGATACAAACGCAGCACATGAACGTGATGAGAGTTTTTCTTTGGTTTGCCCTGCAAATTGTGGGTCTTGCATTTTTACCGACAATACATAACTACAACGTTCCCAAATATCATCTGGGGTGAGCTTTACACCACGTGGTAATAAGTTTCTAAATTCACAAAATTCACGCATCGCCTCTAAAAGCCCTTGGCGCAGGCCATTTACGTGGGTGCCACCTTGTGCGGTAGGAATTAAGTTTACATAACTTTCGGCTGTTGACTCACCGCCTTCAGGCATCCATACAACGGCCCAATCAGCGCCTTCAATAGAACTTGAAAACTCACCTACAAATGGGTCTTTAGGCAGTATCTCATAGCCTTTAACTGCTTCTACTAAGTAATCTTTTAAGCCGGTTTCATAAAACCACTCTTGGGTTTCTTTCGTTTGTTTATTTACAAACTTAATACGCAAACCTGGGCATAGTACCGCTTTGGCTTTTAATAAATGGTTAAGCTTAGTCAGTGAAAAGTTAGCAGAATCAAAATAGCTGGTATCTGGCCAAAAGCGCACGGTAGTACCGGTATTGCGTTTACCCACTGAGCCAATAACATTTAAATCTTCAACTTTATCGCCATGCTCAAAAGCCATTCTAAATTGCTGTGCGTCACGGCGAACCGTTACTTCCACACGGGTAGATAGCGCATTAACGACCGAGATACCTACCCCATGCAAACCACCAGAGAACTGGTAATTTTTATTTGAAAACTTACCACCTGCGTGTAATTTGGTGAATATTAGTTCAACCCCAGGAATACCTTCTTCAGGGTGAATATCTATCGGCATCCCCCGACCATCATCGCTCACTTCAAGTGAGTTATCTTCATGCAAAATGACATCAATACGCGTCGCATGCCCGGCCATTGCTTCATCAACACTGTTATCAATAACCTCTTGGCCTAAATGATTGGGGCGCGATGTGTCTGTATACATGCCTGGGCGGCGTTTTACCGGCTCTAATCCATTAAGTACTTCAATGGCTTCGGCGTTATAATTTTGTTGAGTCATAGTTTTTATCTTTATATACGCTAATATCTGATTTTAAGAAAATCGACAATGCTTGAAAAAGCTCGCTCAAAGCCATTAAAGCTATGATCGCCGCCAAATTCAATTAACTGTTTACATTGTGAGTAATACTTTATTGCGTGCTGAAAATGTAACACTTCATCCCCTGTTTGCTGTAATAAATACAACAGCTCAGGGTGTTTTAACTCTGTCACCGTTAATGCTTTTAACGCATCTATATGACGAGATTGTAATTGGTAATTATAATCTTGATACGGATTATAATTAGGCCCAAGTATAGGCTCTAATAATGTATATGGGGCAACGGCAGGATTAATTACCACCGCAGGAATTTGATAACGCTGCGATAAATACGTGGCAAAAAAACCACCTAACGAGCTGCCCAATAATACGGTATTCGGTGTTAATAGTTGTTCAAGCGCTATAATCGCCTCTATAGGTTCATGGTTTAAGCGCGGCACACAATAATCAACATCATAGTGTGCCATAAGCTCACCAAAGCGCACAGCTTTATATGATTTTTCAGAGCTATTAAAACCGTGAATATAGATTACTCGTTTAACCATACCACGTCCGTGCGTATATGCACCTTTTGTTGCTCAGCATTTAAGTGCAGCATACGATAAGCCGCCCCTTTATCTTCTTGCTGCCAAGTAGCACTGTGCTTTGTAAACTGCACGGAACTGGCCGGTGTCGCGTAAATATCAAGCTCTCTAAATTGCTGTTGGTAGTCATTGTGAACATGCCCATGAAACAGCGCATCAACGCGGCCATTATTAACTAATAAATTTAATAGCTGCGGCCCATTTTCTAGTATGTGTTTATCTAGGTAGCCATTAATAGGCAATGGGTTATGATGGCAAAATACAATATGACGATTATCTGAATCGACTAAACACGCCATAATTTCCTCTAAATGCGAGGGCGTCACCCACCCAGCAGGGGTATTTCCTTTAGAATTAATTAATATCAGTTCAAACCCTTGCGCCACAATATGTTTAGCGCGTTGTATTTGCCCGCCACTAATTAAATTGAGCTGATCAATTTCATCATGATTGCCGGGAACCCAAAATACGGGGCAATCAAGGTCACTATTATGAATCAGTTCAGCAAATAATAAATAGGAATTAAAGCTGTGATCTTGGGTTAAATCGCCACCAAATATCAAGGCATCAGGCTGCTGTTTTGCTATATCTGTAAGTGCCCTAGTAAAATGTTCTACGGTGTTAACCCCAAAATACTCGCCCTGCTTATCGCTAAAAAGGTGACAATCCGTTATATGGGCTATACGAAGCTGGGCTTGCTCAAAATAATACGTATCATCAAACCAAGCCATTATTTACATCCCAATTAAGTGTTGATTGACCTCGCTCTACACAGGCAACCAACCAATCATATAAAAAAGCATTCAACTGATACTTTTCATCTTTTTGATGCATCTTAGGATTAGGGTAGCCATAGGAAGGTTTGATTCGTTGGTGGTAATCATGATGGACAATTTCGGCTACTTTAGCATCATTATATAAGCGCACGGTTAAATACAAAGGCGAAATACCACTTACCATTCCTGATAACTGTTTAATAGATACATCAAGGGTGTACTTGGCATTGTCATCTATGTTGATGGCAAATTCACTGTAGCCCAGTTTGATTTCTCTAACACTGCCAATCGCTCGTTCACTAGGTAGTAATTTTAAAAGGCGTACGTAATTATGCTCACAAAGTGTTAAATACTTTGGAAGGCTTTGAATGTATCGATTAGTCGTTAAAAGTGCTGTCAAAATACCGCCATTACTATTAAAAAATTAAAAACTATGCCCACTTCTTACGTATTCTGTCGCGATTTAGTGCTAACCATTGCAAGCAAATTACCGTAGCCGCATTATCTATCTCGCCACGATTGAGTCGCTCAAATGCTTCATCTAAATCCATAATATGCGTTTTAATATCTTCACCTTCGGTGTCTAAGCCATATATACCGGTATTAATTTGGCTTAAGTCGGCGTGAGCTAAATATAAATATAAACGCTCTGTAGTACCGCCGGGGCTTGAAAGGTAAGACAACATAAACTCAAGTTCTGTTAAATTAAGTCCCGCTTCTTCAAACGCTTCTTTTTTAACAACCGACTCGTAATCTTCACTGCCATCGGTCATGCCCGCTATACATTCTAACAGCCAAGGCGTGTGTTTGCTTTTAATTGCGCCAATTCGAATTTGTTCAATTAGCAGCACTTGCTCAGTTACTGGGTCATAAGGTAAAACTGCGACCGCATCGCCACGCTCTAAAATTTCTCGACGAATAACCTCAGACTCTCCACCCGCAAATAAGGCATGCTTAAATTGATAAAGGTTTATTTTAAAAAAACCATCATACAAATTTTCAATTGGTTTTAATCTCACATCGTCATGGGTAAATTTAATACGACTTTTATTCGCCATCTATTCTTTCCTTTTTGAGGGTGCAAATACATCAACGTCATTTAGGTATATATTCTGTTACACTTGAGAACGCTGTTTTACTAATTTTTTTTTTAGTTATTAGTTAAAACAGGTTAACATGCTACTAGTACAAAAATTGTCTAAGGACCGAACATCACATGAAAAAGAACATCCTTGCTGCACTGGTTAGTTTATCATGCGCATTGGGCTCAACCGTAGCCAATGCAGAAGATTTACTTCAAGTTTTTGAAATCGCAACAGCCAACGATCCTACCGTTTTAAAAGCAAAAGCCCAAGCTGATGCACAATCATACCAAAGCGATCGCGCTATGAGCGCACTATTACCGCAAATTGGTTTAAGCATGAGTTATGAAAAAAGTGACTCGACCTCTTTTCAAAGCGTAGGCGATTTATCAAACCAAGTTAAAGTCGAAAGTGAAACGGACCAATTCAGACGTGGTATTAGCTTAAGCCAAACGCTATTTGATTTGGGCGCGTGGAATTCACTCGGCATTGCTGACAAACAAGCACTGCAAGCTAGTGGCCAGTACGATTTTGCTAAACAAGATTTAATAGTACGTGTGGCTGAAGGCTATTTTAACGTATTAAGCGCTATTGATAACCTTGAATTTGTACAAGCTGAAAAACGTGCCATTGAGCGCCAACTTGAACAAACTAAACAACGTTACGCTGTAGGTTTAACGGCTATTACCGATGTACATGAAGCACAAGCACAATTTGATAACTCAGTAGCGCAAGAAATCATTGCTAATAATGCGGTAGAAACAGCCCGTGAGCAACTACGTGAGATCACCGGTAAATACCATGCAAAGCTGGATATGTTAAACACCGAAACATTTTCTACTGTTAAGCCAAGTACGCCTGCAACGGATTTAGTTAAAATAGCGAAAGACAAAAACTTAAATCTGCAAGTATCAAAAATAACGGTTGATATCGCTAAAGAGCAAATTGAACTTGCTAAAGCAGGGCATTATCCAAAACTAACTTTAAATGCTAGTTACGGCGACTCATTAACAGATAGCGAGTTAAATGGCGCTAGTTTTGACGACCAGCCTCGTTCAGATTCAACATCTGTTGGACTTAACTTTAGCGTACCACTTTACTCTGGTGGCGCAACGGTTGCTGCAACAGATCAAGCACGTGCATTTTACGTTGCTGCGAGCCAAGATTTTGAAACGGATTATCGCGCAGTAACTCGCTCTGTTATTACTTCTTATAACCAAGTGGTATCTGATATTGCGACCTATAAAGCGCTTGAACAAGCGGTTATTTCAGCACAAAGCGCATTAAAAGCCACGGAAGCGGGTTTTGAAGTGGGTACACGTACCATTGTTGATGTGCTCGTCAGTACGCAAAACTTATACAACGCAAAGCGTAATCTTGCTGATGTGCGTTATCGCTATGTTGTATCAACGCTTCGCTTAAAACAAGCAACTGGCACATTAAGCCGCGAAGACTTAGTGGGTATAAACCAAGGTTTAAATACCGTTAACTAAACACACGACTTCATTATAAATAATTACTAAAGCCAGCTTTTTGCTGGCTTTTTGTATTTTTTAACACATAGCGTTAAACTAGGGTCTGTTGACCTTTCAAGGTTAAATTTGCAGCAGCCTGTTTGGTATTTAGGCAAGGCAGAGCCTATGTGGTGTGGTTATTCCCCATAAATAGGCGATAACGCAGCATCAATGCCAAACAGGCGCTGCCCGAAGGGTTCTGCCTAGGGGCAATTAACTCTTTGTTGCTCGGTTTTTACTTAGTCCACTAGGTTACAAACCTCGCGCCGCGATTAAACCGCCCCTAGTTTGAACAAATATTAATCCGCAAAGGTCAACAGACCCTTGCCTTTTATTTTTAGAGAAATTTTTGTGGTCAACTCATCCCCTTTTAAAGCCTCTTTTTTAGGTCCTCGTTATTGGCTAACTTGGATTGGTGTCTTATTTTTATATCTCATTTCATGGTTACCGCAAAAAATACAATTAGCTATGGGTAAGCAGCTAGGACGCTTGGTTCATAAATATATGAAGCGCAGAAGGCATATTGCTGAAGTTAATATTAAACACTGTTTCCCCACGATGAGCGAAGCCGAGCAACAACAGCTGGTACTTAAAAATATGGAAAATACCGGTATTGCTATGGTTGAAACCGGTATGGCTTGGTGGTGGCCACAATGGCGGGTCAAAAAAGTATTGGGATCAATAAAAGGGCTTGAGCACTTTGAGCGCGTACAACAATCAGGAAAAGGCGTTTTATTACTTGTTCCACATATACTTCACCTTGAAATGACAAGTCGTGTAATGGGTTTGAAGTGCCAAGGTATTGGCTTTTACCGCCCACATAACAATCCGCTTATGGAATACTTTACTACCAATGGGCGTCTTCGCTCTAATGAATACATGGTTGGAAAAAAAGACGTAAAAGGATTATTAAAATCATTAAAAAATAAAAAACTGTGTTATTACTTACCCGATCAGGATTATGGCCGTAACCGCTGTGAGTTTGTGCCTTTTTACGCAGTACCCGATACAGCAACCACCACTGGTACACTAATGTTTGCAGGTAGTAAAAACTGCGAAACAATGAGCTTAATTGCTTATAGGGATAACAACGGAAAGTACCACTTAGAAATCGTGCCTGAGCTTGAAAACTTCCCGAGCGGCGATGATAAAGCCGATGTAACACGTGTTAATCAGCGCATGGAACAATCAATAAATGCCGCCCCTGAACAATATATGTGGCTACATAGACGCTTTAAAACACGACCCGATAAAGACGCCCCCTCTTTTTATTAAAGATGGGTTATTAAAATAACAAAGATGAGTGACAGCCATGTGGTTTTGGATTAGATATATACTTTTAGCTTTATTGTTAATTGGTGCAGCCATTTACTTTTTACTAAATGGTACGTCGTCACTTAATTATCAACAAACCACCAACGCTGCTGCTGAAGGGTTATCACGGTTTTATGCATCAATTCGAGATAGAATTACTGTCAATAAAGACAATGACAAATTTGTCATTGAACTCGAAAAACCCGATCTTAGCCTCGACAGAGCGCTAAACCAACGCTCTTTTGTAGTAGAGCCTATGCCTTTAAATTGGAGTGGAGAAGTAGGCCCGCGTCGCTTTCAACGTGACTCAACCTTGCGTACTGTACTGACCCAATATGCTAATAACGAAGGTATTACTTTAATGTGGTACTTAAACAAAGATTACGTAATAAAAGATCACTTTCGTATAGATAGCAGTTTTAACTCCGCTTTATACCGCGTTAGCCGCTCTATTAATGATGACTTTTCAAATGAAGTGTATGCGTTTTTCTGCCCTAAACAACGTGCAGCGGTGATTACCGAGCTACCGTCTGAATTTGTACGCTCAAACTGTTTAAAGCTAAGCAATTAACTACATTCGGTTTAATTTTGTTGATATGCGCTCAAATATTGCTGAGCGCATAACATTAAATTGCTCAATCTAGCCCAAATATTGCCTTCCAAACCGTGCTAACATTATTGATATTTTCACTAAACTCTTCTCGTTTAACGCAGCGACCTTGCTGGTCTAAGCTCAACACATGATAGCGTGAGCGATAGTCTATATACGCTTGAATAAGCTGCTGTTTTTGAATATCGCTGATACAGCCAATTTTAGCCGCATCAGTTAAAATTCTCACATTGTCAGAATTATCGCATAAGTGGGTAAACTCATGGGCATGTTTTAATACCAAGTATTGCGTTATAAACTCAATATCGGTCATGGCACCCACATCTTGTTTTAAGTCAAATTGCTGCGCATTGCCTTTAGCCAAATGGCCACGCATTTTTTCGCGCATTTTAATCACGTCTGCTTTTAAAGTATCTTCATCACGTTGTTGGCACAATATCTCGGCGCGAATTTGTGCAAATCGTGTTACTAATTCAGCTTGGCCTAAAATCAGCCTCGCTCTAACCAGCGCTTGATGCTCCCATGTCCATGCTTGCGTTTGCTGATAATGATTAAAGCTTTCTAGGTTAATAGCTAATAGCCCTGATGCACCTTCTGGACGCAGACGAGTATCTAACTCATATAAAATACCTGAGGCGGTACGGGTATTAAATAAATGCATTAATCGTTGTGCGAGTTTTAAATAAAACTGCCTTGAGTCAATCGCTTTATCACCATTGGTGTAGCTTGTACCATCATGGTTATGCACAAAGACTAAATCGAGATCAGAGTCATAACCCACCTCAAAACCGCCAGTTTTACCATACGCAATAACCGCAAACCCCTTGTTTTCATCATCGGTGTTAGGTGGCATACCAAAGCGTTTTACGCAGTGGTACCACGCAATATTTACAGCCTGATCGACTATCGCTTCAGCCAATGCTGTTAAGTGATCGCTTACTTTCATTACATCAATAACGCCCGTCGCATCAGCTGCGGCAATGCGTAATTGATGGGTTTGCTTAAACTGACGCAGCGCTTCCATTTGCTGCTCTAAATCGTCATGTTCAATGCGTAAAAAATACTGCCTTATTTCATCTTTATATGCAGTTAATGGGGTTGGCTTGTAAAGCACAGCTGGGTCGATAAGTTCATCGAGCAAAATGGGGTATAATGAAATATGCTCGCCAATCCATTTACTGTGACAACAAAGTAAAACCAATTGTTTTAGCGTTCCTGGATTTTCATACAGCAACTCTAGATAAGCGGTGCGCGAAATAATTTTATTTAATATTTGGCATACCGTTGCAAAGGCGCTAGCACTGGCATTAAAGTCGTTTAACTGTTTAAGTAATGCCGGCATTAATTTATCAAGAATATCGCGCCCACGATTGCCTACTTTAGCTTTAGATAGGCGCTGTTTGAAGTCGTATAATGGTGTTTGCCACTCATCTCTGGGCTCATTTAAAAAGCTAACATCACCATGATCCCAAGTACTTATAAACGCGCCTTCACAAGTATCAAGTGGTTCAGTTTCTTCACCAATTACCTGAATAAACTCATTATGAATTTGCGCCATGACCTGTTCTATTTTTTCAATAGCTGAGTCAAAATTACCTTGCTTCAACAATACATTCAGCCGTTGCTGATTTAGCTCATCATCGGGCAGAGTTTGTGTTTGCTGATCATCAAAAATTTGTAGGTATTGCTCTACCCTACGTAAATAAAGGTAGTTATTTTTAAGCCCTCTGGCTTCATGCTCATCAATCACTTGACTAACTGTTAGCTGCTCTAATGCAGTTAATAAAGATTGTGTTTGTAAATTTGCTTCTCTGCCGCCTCTGACCATTTGCAATGCTTGAACAATAAACTCCACTTCGCGAATGCCGCCACCACCTAATTTAATGTTATTAGTTAAGCGCTTACGACGCACTTCTTGGGCAATCATGAGTTTCATTTTTCTAAGCGATTCAATCACAGAAAAATCAATGTAGCGACGATAAACAAAAGGTCTCAGCAAAGTATTAAACTCCTGCCAATAAATGTTAGGCGTGCCAATTAAGCGCCCTTTTAACATCGCGTAGCGCTCCCAATCACGCCCTTGCTCTTGGTAGTAATCTTCAATGGCATTAAAGCTCATTACCAACGGACCACTTTCCCCAAATGGTCGCAAACGCATATCTACGCGAAAAACTTGGCCATCGACCGTACATTGATTAAGTGCTGTAATTAGCTTTTGGGCAACTTTAGTATAAAAGACAGATGCTTCAAGCGAGCGACGCCCACCTTGGGTTTTAACATTGCGAGGATATGCAAAAATAAGATCGATATCAGATGAGTAATTGAGTTCCTGTCCACCTAGTTTACCCATTCCTAATACCATTAACGGTAACGGGTTGTTGTGCTCATCTAATGGCTCACCATTGGTTTTAGCGACATTTTTATAGGCCCATTGATTCGCACTGTCGATCAGTTTATCAGCAAGTTCACTAATATATTTAATACTATTTTCAATCGGGTTTTTGCAGCATAAATCTAAAAAAGCCACCTTTAACCAGTATTTTTCTCGGTATTGGCGCAGTAACTTATGGCACTCACTCTCTTCTATTTTAGTTATATCTAGCTGTGCAAAAGGGTCTAAAATTTCTCTATTTTTAATTTCGTGCTCACACAGCAACCAAGACAGTAGCGCAGGTTGAGAGCTTAAACTGCGCCAAGCAAAATCACTTAACGCCAATAGCCGTTCTATCTGCTGCTGGTTTTGTTGCTCTGGGTACAGCGCGGCAAAGCGTGTTTCACCGAGTTTTTTTAATTCAATAGGAAGCTGCGTGTCGTTACTCATCAATACCCTCTTTTATCTCACCAATAACCATACTAGAATGGTTAAAAACCTATCAAGGTAAATCTATTTAGGAACACCATGTCATACTTGTCATTATCTAACACTAGTTTAGTTGCGATTGCTATTAGTTTTGTGGTTATTTGTATTACTATCATCAGTTTAAGAATTATTACTCAAATAAAAGCAAAACAAGCACTTAAAGAAGAATTAGCGCAGCATGATAACTTTGCAATGGGGATTAGTTTTGCCTCTGAAATATCTGTTGTTATAGCCACCATGGCGTTTTTATTTGATGAAATTAGTATTAGCACTGCACAATCAAATCCATTAAAAGTGATTTTGTTAATTGTGCTGCTATTTTCATTTATTAAAATGGGGCATTTAATCCATCGTAAATGGATATTACGCCGCTTTAATGAAGAAGCCGCAATACTAAAGCAAAACGTCTGTGCAGCGTTAGTTGATTCAGGCATGCTGATTGCCAACTGCATTTTAGTATTGGGTTTATATACGTGGACACACACTCAAGGCTTTAGTAATTTATTAATAGCCTCGGTAAGCTTTTTTGTTTTACAAGGCATGTTTGCCCTAGACAGTAAAATACGCGAAAAACGCTTTGCTAAAGCCAACCAAGGGGCCTCGTTGCAAAGTAACTTTGGTTTAGAAAACACCTCCATTGGTATTCGCTATGCGGGTAAATCAATAGGCTTAGCACTTGCTGCATATGCTGGTTTATCGAGTGCGGCGTTTCAAAACGGTAAAATGGTAGAGAACTTATTTACTTTGGTAATGCATTGCGGTGTGATGTGGCTGTTACTATACTGTTTAACGTATATTATAAAAATTATTTCAATGCCAAATATAGATACCGCACTTGAAGTCGATCATCAGGATAATATTGGCATTGCCTGTATTGAATTTGCTGTATTTTGTGCTATTGGTTATTTATTAATAAGTATGTTTTCAATTTAGTACCAAACTCATTAAATTTAGCCGTTGCTTAACGTCCCTATTTAATAGTCTGGTAAATTAACAGGGACTTTAGGCATATGGCAATTAAAACAGGAAGTTATCTATTAATCGATATAGATAACGAGTTCAGCCGAGCATTTGTAAAACATTACATAAATACTAATGATGCTGCTAAAAAGGACATCATAATAGCCGGTGCGAACACGCAAAAGCTGGTTAAAATGATGTTTGATGAACTCGTTAAAGATTATTGCTATTGCGATATTGAGAACGAAATCAGTATTTCAGAACTGGCCAGCTACCTTCACGAACACCACAATATTCAGGGGGTACTGTTTAACCAAACAGATTATTTGCTCGCTGATGATACACAGCGCTTTATTTATAATTCATTACATGAAAAACGCTATATGATTAGTCAAACCAATCATGGCTATGACATTAACCCCATAAATGAAGAGTGCCATTCAAATCATTTGTCCTGTGATACCGATATAGCCCAAACCGCACAAGAACTAACAGAGCTTGCAGTCCCTGAATATGAAAAATAAATAATTGCACCCAAGCCTTTGCTTACTTACCATAGAGGGATATAACTTCTATGTAAAAAAGTGATTTGCCATGCGAGTGCCTCATATTTATCAATCATCACCAATTGCCCTTAATACTCCTTTAAACCTAGACGATGATGCTGCAGGGCACATAGGCCGTGTGTTGCGCATGAAAGTAGGCGAGCAGGTTTCTATTTTTAATGGTGAAGGCGGAGAGTTTCTAAGTGAAATTATTGAGGTGAGTAAAAAGAGCGTGGTTGTTATGCCGCTTGAATTTAATCCTCATGACGTTGAATCGCCATTAAAGATTCATTTAGGCCAGTGCGTATCCCGTGGTGACAAAATGGATTTTACCATTCAAAAGTCTGTTGAATTAGGGATCACTGAAATCACCCCTATTTTTAGCCAGCGCTGCGGCGTAAAGCTAAGTGGCGACCGCTTAGAAAAAAAACACCAGCAATGGCAAAAAATAGCCATTGCCGCAGCAGAGCAATCTGGGCGCAACTTTGTGCCAAAAATACACTCACCCGTTGATTTAAAAACCTGGCTTGAACAGCAAACAGCTGCCATTAAATTAACTTTGCATCCTCGCGCCGAACACAGTATTAAAACCATTACCGTTCCCGATGACGGCGTGCGCTTTTTAGTAGGGCCTGAAGGCGGATTTACCGACGATGAAATAGCACAAACAAAGCAACAAGAATTTGTAGATATTCGCTTAGGCCCGCGGGTACTTCGCACAGAAACAGCAGCGTTAACCGTTTTAAGCGCACTGCAATTACAATTTGGCGATTTAGCTAATTGAAATAACTAAAAGCACCCACATATCAAGATTACAGTTGTAAAAAACACATAAATTAAGGCACAGCGCATGGCAATTAAGTTAGGTATTATTTCAGATCCTATTAGTGGATTTAATATTAAAAAAGACACCGGTTTTGCAATGATGATGCAAGCACAAACCCGTGGCTACGAAATTTACTACATGGAAATGGATGATTTATCGCTGCGTCAAGGCAATGCCTACGCCACTGCAGCTAAAGCTCAAGTTTTTGATAACGAACAAAAGTGGTACCAACTTGAAGAAAAAACCACCATTGCACTGGCTGATTTAGACGTTATTTTAATGCGTAAAGATCCGCCTTTTGATACTGAATATATTTACGCAACCTATATTTTAGAACGTGCAGAGCAAGCGGGTACTTTAGTTATTAATAAGCCACAGAGCTTGCGCGACGCCAATGAAAAACTCTTTACCGCTTGGTTTAGTGAACACACGCCAGATACATTAGTAACACGCAGCCAAAAACAAATTCGTGAATTTTTAGCCCAGCATAAAGATATTATTTTAAAACCGCTTGATGGCATGGGTGGCGCTTCTATTTTTAGAGTAAAAGCCGATGATGCTAATATAGGCGTAATATGCGAAACCTTAACTGAGCATGGCAGTCGCTTTGCCATGGCGCAAAATTACATTGAAGAGATCACTCAAGGCGATAAGCGCGTATTGGTTGTTGATGGTGAAGTGATTCCTTATTGCTTAGCGCGTATTCCACAAAATGGCGAAACGCGCGGTAACTTAGCCGCCGGCGGACGTGGTGAAGCACGCCCAATTAGCGAATCAGATCTTAAAATTGCTCAAGCAGTTGCCCCTACATTGAAAGAAAAAGGCTTAATATTTGTTGGCTTAGATATCATTGGTGATAAGTTAACTGAGATTAACGTAACAGCGCCAACCTGCGTAAAAGAAATTGAAGCCGCTTACGATATTTCAATTACCGGCATTTTATTTGATGCCATAGAGAAAAAGCTTAATAAATAAATTATCACTGAACCAGTTCTAAGATATAAAGCGATGACGCTTATTGTGTCATCGCTGAAAACTCGAATAAATTTTTAGTGTTAAAACATGGGACTATGCCATACTCAAGATTCAATAACTAAAAGGGTAAAACTTATGCAGTCATTAGAAAATCACTTTTTAATCGCAATGCCATCAATGCAAGACCCTTTTTTTAAACGTGCCGTCACTTATATTTGTGAACACAACGAAGAAGGCGCTATGGGATTGGTGATCAATCAGCCGATTGATGTCACCGTAGGTGAGTTACTCGACAAAATTGATATTGATAACGATAAATCTCAACATGCCGCGCAAGTGACTGTGTTTGCTGGCGGGCCGGTAAAAACAGACCGTGGCTTTGTGCTACATTCACCTAAACCTGGGTACTCGGCAAGCCAAAAGTTGAGCAGTGATATTATGATCACCACCTCAAAAGATGTATTAGCCACGTTAACCACAGCCCAAGCACCCGAGCAATTTATAATTACCTTAGGCTACTCAGGTTGGGAACAAGGCCAATTAGAGCAAGAGCTACTTGATAATAGCTGGCTGATCATTAAAGCCGATCCTAAAATAATTTTTGATACTCCAGTGGAAAAGCGCTGGGAAATGGCCGTTTCTATGCTTGGTTTTGATGTTAGCCAATTAAGCCCCGAAGCTGGACATGCCTAATAACATAAAAGATAAACATGACTAAAAAAATAGTAAAAGCGCAAGGTGAGCGCACCGTTATGGGATTTGACTTTGGTACTAAGAGCATTGGTATTGCTATTGGTCAAGAGCTCACAGGCAGCGCCACCAGCTTAAAAGCGGTGAAAGCCCAAGATGGCATTCCTAATTGGGATGACATTGCTGTACAGGTAAAAGAGTGGCAACCCGATTTAATGGTGGTTGGCTTACCGCTAAACATGGATGGCACCTCACAAGAGGTTACCTTTAAAGCCAAAAAGTTTGCTAATCGTTTGCATAATCATTACGGTATAGCGGTTCATACTCAAGATGAACGCTTAACGACTGCAGATGCAAAGGCACGGTTATTTGAACGTGGTGGTTATAAAAACTTAGGTAAAGGCAACGTAGATAATATGTCTGCGGTGATTATTCTAGAGAGCTTTTTTGAAGCCAGTTATGGTGAATAAAGCACTTAACACACATAAAAAAGCGCCTAAGGCGCTTCAGATTGACGATAAACCCTGCTTTTTTGCAGGGTTTATTATTTTTGAGCAGCCGAAGGCTGCGATCGCGATATTTTTCTGTTGCTATTATTATTCTTTGAATTTTAGTGCTGATGTGACTTTTCTTGAATTTACCGCCGTATGACGGGGTTTTAGAGGGCTTTTGAGACTTATTACGCTCATCTTGGGCTATGCTGCCTTCATTAACGCCATTTTCTTCATGTTCTGACAGGCCGCTGCCAATAAGCATTGCGCACTGACATTCTTTATTCCTCTGTATCTACAATAACGATGCCCGTGATGTTGCTTTGCATCCGCGAAACTTCTTTCGACTGTTTCACCTCGTCGTTTGTATCGTTTTTTACCCCATTCGCTCAGCCGTATTTCATTTGCAGCCTCTACACTTGCTTGCCACACATGCCGTGTAATTACTTTGATATGGTTTTTACTGTTTGTGCATTGCGACCGCACTGGACAGTCTTTACATGTCTTCGGGGTTGAGTGGTATTGCCGATAACCTAGTCTATTCGTGGTGTTATAAATCAGTATTTCGCCTTGTGGGCATGTGTATGTATCGGTGTCTGCGTCGTAGCTGTATTCTCGCTTTGCGAAATAGCCTTTCTTTTTGTTTGGCCGTCGATAACCCAGGACACCAATGAGTTGTCGTTCTTCTAAATTATGGCACACTGCGGCTGTAAAATACCCTGCATCTAATCCTACGGCAATGGGGTTGAGTTCAAACGTATCAAGTACGCGGTCTAAGCGTTGTATGATTGGTTGACTGTCATGCACATTACCTGCTGTGGCATGTGTATCAACGATAATTCCGTGTTTGCCATCCACAACCCTATGGTCTAAATAGAAAAATCCTTTTGGCTTTTCATCACGCACCATAAACCCACTGTCTGGGTCAGTTCGGCTTACTTTGGTTGGTTTTGTACAAGGCTCCTTTTCCTCATACTTCAGGGGCTTTTTTCCTTCGGCTTCTCTGTCATTTATCACTGCTTTATTAAGCTGCTCAACATACACTGAGGGGCTGACTTTTAAGTCTTCAATGTCATAACGGCGCTTATTGGCATTGGCTTTTAAATGGGTGCTGTCTGCAAATAAACTATGCCCACCAATGAGCCCTTGCTTCATCGCTTGACGAACTATATTGTCGAAAATCGATTGATAAATATTGCTGTCTTTAAAGCGCTTTACACGGCTCTGGCTCAGTGTCGAATGATGGATAACGTCATCGGTGAGCCCTAAACCTAAGAACCAGCGGTATGCAACATTCACTTGCACTTCTTTAATAAGGCGGCGCTCACTTTGAATACCAAACAAGTAACCTAAGAAAAGGTATTTAAAAAAGCGGACAGGGTCTACGGCTGGTCGACCATTATTTTTGCAATATAAGTGGGCGACTTCATCACGTATGAATTCAAAGTCGATAGCTAAGTCTACGAGTCGTACTAAGTGGTCTTGTGGAACAAGGTGGTCAATTGCGACCATTTCTAATTCATGTTGTTGCGGGGTTTTATCTCTAAGCATAATGAACTCTCCAAATTCACTCTGCTTATTAGATCAAAGGGCTCGAGCTGTGTCTAGCCCTTTTTCAACAGTCTGAAGCGCCTAAGGCGCTTTTTTTTATGTGGGTTAAGACTAAGTCATATTACCTTTATCATCAAGGCCATCAATGGTCACACCTTGTAAGAAGCCTGCGCCTTGCTGCTCGTTATTACGTAGTTTTATCATTAAACGTAAGTCATTTGGCGAATCCGCATGATGAAGTGCATCGGCATAGTTAATCCGTTGCTGTCTGTAAAGCTCAAACAGCGCTTGGTCAAAGGTTTGCATGCCCATCTCTGTTGATTTAGCCATGGTTTCTTTAATGCCACCAATATTACCGTTTTTAATTAGCTCACTGACCATTGGCGTATTAAGTAATACCTCAATGGCAGCAACACGCCCTTCCCCATCAGAGGTAGGAATAAGTTGCTGAGCAATGATAGCGCGTAAATTTAATGCTAAGTCATATTTAAGCTTATCGTGCTTTTCTTTTGGTACTAAGTGCATAATGCGGTCAATAGCTTGATTAGCATTGTTAGCATGCAAGGTGGCAACACATAAATGACCCGTTTCTGCAAAGCTCAACGCATATTCCATGGTTTCTTGCGAACGAATTTCACCAATTAAAATAACATCAGGCGCTTGGCGCAAAGAGCTTTTAAGTGCCGATTCAAAGCTTTCAGTATCTAAACCCACTTCACGTTGGGTAATAATACTTTTTTGATGTTCATGCACAAATTCAATCGGATCTTCTATGGTTAAAATATGCCCACGTTGATTGCGATTTCTATAACCAATAAGTGCCGCCAAAGACGTTGATTTACCGGTTCCCGTACCACCTACAAATAACACGAGTCCGCGCTTTGACATAATCACATCGGTCAATGCAGAGGGTAATCCAAGCTCTTTAACATCGGGTATTTTAGTGACAATTCGACGAATAACCATGCCCGCTCTGTCGCGTTGCCAAAAAGCCGAAATACGAAAGCGCCCTTCGCTAGTTGCAATCGCAAAGTTACATTCTTTAGTGTTATGAAACTCTGCTTTTTGTTTTTCACTCATCGCTGATTCGACTAACTCTAGCGCTTGCTCATCTGTTAATTTATCGTCATTAAGAGGAGTTAGCTCGCCGTTAATTTTAGCGCTAATAGGAAGTTGGCTCGATACAAATAAATCAGAGCCTTTTTTGTCGATCATTATTTGTAAAAAGTGATTTAAAGATAAAGTCATAATAATTCCTTAAGCGCTAAACTGCGTCTTATCTTGCGCTTTTGTATACGCCGCTGAGTGAGTGATAATGCCACGGTTAACTAAGCTTGTTAAACATTGATCCATGGTTTGCATGCCTTGCGACGCACCGGTTTGAATTGATGAGTACATTTGTGCAATTTTATCTTCACGGATTAAGTTACGAATAGCAGGCGTTGCCAACATAATTTCATGTGCAGCCACTCGCCCTCCCCCTACTTTTTTTATCAGTGTTTGCGAAATAACTGCACGTAATGACTCAGAGAGCATAGAGCGGATCATATCTTTTTCTTCGCCAGGGAATACATCAATAATACGGTCAATGGTTTTAGGTGCAGAGGTCGTATGCAAAGTACCAAACACCAAGTGACCAGTTTCCGCAGCGGTCATAGCAAGGCGAATAGTTTCTAAATCTCGTAACTCACCCACTAAAATAACATCTGGGTCTTCACGGAGTGCGCTGCGTAGTGCGTTAGAAAAGCTATGTGTATCACGATGAACTTCCCGCTGATTAATTAAGCTGAGTTTATTATCGTGAACAAATTCGATAGGATCTTCAATAGTCAGCACATGATGATGCTTAGTTTGGTTAATGTAATCGACCATCGCCGCAAGCGTGGTCGACTTACCAGAACCGGTAGGGCCCGTGACTAACACTAGGCCTCGTGGGTTATCTGAAATTTGTTTAAATATTTCAGGTGCGCCTAAATCTTCAAGAGTGAGTACGTCACTCGGGATAGTACGAAACACAGCAGCAGGGCCACGATTAGAGTTAAAGGCATTTACACGAAAACGTGCTAAATTAGGGACTTCAAAAGAAAAATCCACTTCGAGATTTTGTTCATAGTCCTTACGCTGGTTATCGTTCATAATGTCATAAACCAGACTGCTGACTTCTTTATCTCCAAGTGCTGGTATATTAATACGTCGCACATCGCCATCAACACGTATCATAGGTGATACCCCTGATGATAAGTGCAAATCTGATGCTTTATGTTGCACACTAAATGCCAATAATTCGGTGATATCCATTTATGACTCCACAACTAACTGATAAATATATGGTTACAATAGCAGAACGACTCACATCCGCCTACGCTAGAATTGCAGAGGCAGCGCACAAAGCACAACGTAATAGTAACGATATTACGTTACTTGCAGTATCTAAAACCAAACCCGCTACTGATATTATGGCAGCTTATGAGCAAGGGCAACGTCAATTTGGTGAATCTTATGTTCAAGAGGCTGTAGATAAAATAGCGCAACTAGACACATTTAGCGATATTGTTTGGCATTTCATTGGCCCTATTCAGTCAAATAAAAGTGCTTTAGTCGCTGCCAATTTTGCTTGGGTGCAAAGTGTAGACAGACTTAAAATAGCCAAGCGATTAAACAGTCAACGCCCTGAGACAATGCCGCCACTAAATGTACTTATTCAAGTGAATATTAGCGAAGAAGAAGCAAAGTCTGGTTGTCACCCCAATGAAATCACTGAGCTGGCGCAATATATAGATCAATGTGCCCATTTACAGTTGCGCGGACTGATGGCTATTCCCGCTAAAAGTGACGATGCAAACACGCAAATTCAATATTTTGAGCAATTACAAACTTGCTTTGATAAACTACAGACCCAATATCCTCATATAGATACGTTGTCGATGGGGATGAGTAACGATGTAGAAGCTGCCATAGCGGCAGGTTCAACCATGGTGAGGATCGGCACAGATATTTTTGGAACACGAACTTAAAAGGTGATAACAGACATATGTCAGATAAAAAAATCGCATTTATAGGCACAGGTAATATGAGCTACGCCATCATTGGTGGCATGGTAAAAAACGGCTTTAACGCAAATAATATTATTGCGACTAACCGCAACCAAGAAAAACTAGCTAAGGTAGCTGCCGATTTCAAGGTGCAAACCACCAGTGACAATAACGAAGCTATGCGCGATGCCGATGTCATTGTTTTGTCTGTTAAACCACAAATGATGGGCGATTTATGCCAATCATTTCAAGATTCAGGTGTCGACTTTAGCGATAAATTATTTATCTCAGTCGCGGCAGGCTTAACCGTTAAGCGCTTACGTGAAATGCTTGGTCAAGATGTAAAAATGGTACGTTGTATGCCAAATACGCCATCATTACTTGGCCGTGGTGTATCTGGCTTATATGGTGCAGGCGAAACCCAAAGTGAGCATGATTTTGTACAGCAAGTATTTGAATGTACAGGCATCGTTGTATGGGTTGAAAAAGAGTCGCAAATAAACGACGTGATTGCTGTTACCGGCTCTTCACCGGCTTACTTTTTCTTATTTATGGAAGCCATTGAAGAAAAAGCCAAAGCGCTTGGGTTTAGTGATGAAGACGCACGCCGCTTAGTGCAGCAAACCGCCCTTGGCGCAGCTGAAATGGCACTTAGCCAAACTGATATTAGCATTTCACAATTACGTTCAAATGTGACATCAAAAGGCGGTACCACGCATGCAGCCGTTGAGCATTTAAAAGCACAAGGTTTAACTAAAACCGTAGGCGATGCAATGGATGCGTGTATTGCGCGTGCAGTGCAAATGGAACAAGAACTTTAAAACCATTTTTTATTGAAGGTTATACTATGAATGCCATGCAATTTTTAATTAGCACCTTGTTTGATCTATTTTTAATGGTGGTACTACTGCGTTTTTGGCTACAGTGGGCAAAAGCCGACTTTTACAACCCTATGAGCCAATTTGTGGTCAAAGCCACTTCGTTTGCAGTTAACCCGCTGCGAAAAATCATTCCAGGGCTAGGCGGGCTTGATTTAGCCTCTTTGTTGCTGGCATTTATAGTGGCTGCGGCAAAAATAAGTACCCTAATGTGGCTTATTTATAGCTCTTGGGCTATTCAGCCTGTGCTTATACAGGCGCTAATAACTGTTTTAAAAGAAGGTTTAAATTTAGTCTTTTGGGTGTTAATCATCCGCGCTATTTTAAGCTGGGTAAGCCAAGGCTATAACCCAATTGAAGCGGTATTCCATCAGCTTACTGAGCCAATGTTAAAGCCCATCCGTAAAATTTTACCGCCATTAGGGGGATTAGATTTATCGGTACTGGTACTAATCATCGGCATTCAGTTTTTACAAATGCTGCTAATGGACCTTTTAGCTTAAGCATAACGTAATATAAAAGAGGCCTAGTGCCTCTTTTTTACATACTCAGGAGTTAACTATGCAACGTTTAATAAAGTTTTGTTTTATTGCTTGTCTCGTTTTAGCATTTAATGCGCACAGCGCACAAGAACAAGGCGCTCAATATAAAGAACTAGGCCCTTGGCAAGTTCATTATATAGCCTTTCCATCAACGTTTATTCAGCCACAAATAGCCAAAACATATGACTTGGAACGCAGTGGCTACAAAGGTATTGTTAATATTTCCATCTTAAAAAATGATACTGATAAAACAGCGCAAAAAGCGACATTACAAGGCACCGCTAGAAATTTATTAGGCAATAAACAAAGCCTCAACTTTAAAGAAGTCGTTGAAGGCGATTCTGTTTATTACCTAGCACAAGTAGATTACACCAACGAAGAAATTTTACGTTTTGAAATTGAAATCCAACAAGGTAACCAGTTCCAAACATTAAAGTTTCAGCAAAAATTTTACGTAGATTAAATATGACCAACACCTTAGTACTTGCAACCGGCAATCCCGGCAAAGTAAATGAGCTGGCTAACATGCTCAGCTCGCTTAATATTAATGTAGTACCACAAAGCGACTTTAATGTCAGTGACGTGGCCGAAACAGGCACCACGTTTGTAGAAAACGCGATAATTAAGGCGCGTCATGCAGCTAAAATAACTGGATTACCGGCTATTGCTGATGATTCGGGATTAGAAGTTGATAGCTTAAATGGCGCACCCGGTGTTTACTCTGCTCGCTTTGCAGGTAAAGGCGCAAGTGATCAAGATAATATCGATAAATTACTGGCTGATTTAGGCGATAACCCTAACCGACGCGCTCGTTTTTGGTGTGTGTTAGTACTGATGCGTCACGCGGACGACCCTACCCCACTTATTTGCAGTGCTAGCTGGGAGGGCGAAATTACCCTTAGCCAACACGGTGAAGGTGGCTTTGGCTACGATCCTATCTTTTTTGTGCCATCAGAAAATTGTACCAGTGCAGAGCTGACAAAAGCGCAAAAAAATGCACTGAGTCATCGTGGGCAAGCACTTAAAATGTTACTGCAAGAGCTACAACACAAAGGCGGCCTGTGAACCTTCCTCCACTGAGTTTATATGTGCATGTGCCATGGTGCGTGCAAAAATGCCCTTACTGCGACTTTAACAGCCACGGACAAAAAGGTGACATCCCTGAAGCTGAGTATGTGCAGCATTTAATCGACGATTTAAAAGCTGATTTACACTTAGTACAAGGGCGTAAGATTCACAGTATTTTTATAGGTGGCGGCACACCAAGCCTATTAACCGGCGCGGCATACACCCGTTTACTCAAGGAAGTAGATAGCCTAATTGGCTTAAGCGATAACTGTGAAATAACCCTTGAAGCAAATCCCGGCACAGTAGAAACGGGCCGTTTCAAAGATTATGTAAAAGCAGGCATTAACCGTATCTCTATCGGCGTGCAAAGCATGCAGGACGATAAGTTAAAAGCCCTAGGTCGAATTCATGGTGCCGATGAAGCCAGTTATGCTGCACAGCAAGCCAGTGAAGCAGGGTTAAATAGCTTTAACCTTGACTTAATGCATGGCTTACCAGGGCAGTCTCTTGATGATGCACTGAGTGATTTAAAACAAATTATTGCGCTCAATCCACCGCATATTTCTTGGTATCAGCTCACCATTGAGCCCAATACGCAATTTGCTTCAAAACCGCCGACTTTGCCACAAGATGAAACCTTATGGGATATTCAAGAGCAAGGCCAAGCATTATTAGCACAAGCTGGCTATCAGCAATATGAAATATCAGGGTATGCAAAACCTGGCTATCAATGCCAACATAACTTGAATTATTGGCGGTTTGGCGATTATCTTGGCATTGGCTGCGGCGCTCATGGTAAGGTTACTGATGCGAAAACGGGGGTGATAACACGCACTGAAAAGGTAAAACACCCTCGGGGCTATATGGATATTATTAAACCCTACTTGTACAAAAGCTGGCAAGTAGAGCAAGACGACTTAGCGTTTGAATTTTTTATGAATCGCTTTCGTTTAATAGAGCCATGCCCTATAAATGATTTTAATGCGCTGACGCAGCAACCACTGCAAAGCCAACAGCATGCACTAGATAAAGCCATTAATGCCGGTTTACTAACAAAAACAGACAGCCACTGGCACGTTACACTCCAAGGGCAACGTTTTTTAAATGATCTACTTGCGTTATTTGTTTAGTGACAATAATAGGTTTCTAACAACAAAAGGGAAACGAATGCGTAAACTTACTCTAATTGCTGCCACCATTAGTGTGGCACTGCTTGCAGGTTGCCAACAAGCAACACAACAATCAACGCCTGCACCTGCGGTTCAAGCTCAACCTGTTCAAAGTGAAATTGACAAAGCGAATGCTTTTTTTGAAGACACTTTTAATCGTGATGTAATGAGCAGCCCGGTTTATCAAACCTACATGGGCATCAAAAAAGATTACGATAAATGGGATGACAACAGCGAAGAAAAAGCCCTTAAAGACTTGGCACAAGCTAAAGCCGATTTGGTCACACTCAACAGCATTGATCGTGCGCAATTAGATACAGCAACCCAAGTAAGTTATGATTTAAAAAAACAAGATTTAGAAGCCAGCATTGCTGATTTCAAATGGCGTTACCATAACTACCCAGTAAACCAAATGTTTGGTACGCACTCTATGGTGCCGGCTTTTTTAATCAACCAGCATCAAATTAGCAACGTAAAAGAAGCCAACGATTACATTGCTCGTTTAAATGGGGTACCGGGTGTATTTGATCAGCTTATTACTGGCTTAGAAATTCGCGCCGATAAAAACATCATCGCGCCTAAATTTGTATTCCCACACGTCATTGATTCAAGCAAAAACATCATTAAAGGTGCGCCGTTTGAACAAGGTGAAGATTCTACGCTTTTAGCTGACTTTAAACGCAAAGTTAATGCCTTAGAAATAGACCAAGCTGAAAAAGATGCACTTATTAGTAAAGCGACTGAAGCATTAAAAACAGCGGTTAAACCTGCTTACTCTAAGTTAATTAACTACATTGCACAGTTAGAAAAACGTGCTGATGACCGTGACGGTGCTTGGAAATTCCCTGATGGCGAAGCGTTTTACAATAACGCACTGAAACGCACCACCACGACAGACCTTACAGCAAAAGAGATTCATGCCATTGGCCTTGCTGAAGTATCACGTATTCATGATGAAATGCGTGCCATTAAAGATAAAGTCGGTTTTGAGGGCGACTTAAACGCCTTTATGCAGTTTATGAAAACCGACAAGCAATTTTATTTAGCTAACACTGAAGCTGGTAAAGCACAGTACCTAAGTGAAGCTAAAGGCTTAATTGATAACATGAAAACACGCTTAGATGAGCTGTTTATTGTAAAACCAAAAGCCGACATGATTGTAAAACGTGTTGAAGCATTCCGTGAAAAAGCGGCAGGTAAAGCGTTTTATCAACAACCTGCGCCAGATGGTTCTCGCCCAGGTATTTACTACGCCAACCTATACGACATGGAAGCAATGCCTACTTACCAAATGGAAGCCTTGGCTTATCATGAGGGGATTCCGGGTCACCATATGCAAATTGCCATATCACAAGAACTTGAGGGTGTACCTAAGTTCCGTAAATTTGGTGGTTACACAGCCTACATTGAAGGCTGGGGGTTATACTCAGAATTACTACCAAAAGAAATGGGCCTTTACGAAGACCCGTATTCAGATTTTGGTCGCTTAGCCATGGAATTATGGCGTGCATGTCGTTTAGTGGTTGATACCGGTATTCACGCAATGAAGTGGACTCGTCAAGAAGGTATTGATTACTACGTTAACAACACCCCTAACGCCACTTCTGACGGTGTGAAAATGGTTGAGCGTCACATTGTAATGCCATCTCAAGCAACGGCTTACAAAGTAGGTATGCTGAAGATTTTAGAACTACGTGAAGATGCTAAAATGCAACTTGGCGATAAGTTTGATATCCGCCAGTTCCACGATGTAGTGCTTAAAAATGGCCCTGTACCATTAAACGTACTAGAAAACTTCGTTAATGAGTGGATTGCCAGCAAACAAGCTTAATTTTTAAGTATTTACTTAAAGGTATAAAAGGTCGCAATTGCGGCCTTTTGTTTTATAAAGCAAAAAATTAAGCTAGGATAAAGTTGGAATTCAAGGAGAACAGAATGGATCTAAGCATACAGCTACTCAATGCGCGTATTAAACAACAGCAGTTTGATGAGCTAGATAACGATTTTAAAAAGCTCACTGAGGCACAGCAAGTAATACAGCTTAATTACCTGTTTGAAAGTGCGCTACGCATGAGTATTAAATACGATTTTATGCAAAACATCGCCGTGCGTATTTTAACCACTAATACGCCACCAGCGCCGTTTATTGAAAAACTAACCAGTTTAGATGCGCTGAGTTTTTTTACGCCTGCACTTAAATTAAATAAGGGGTTTATTAGTACAGACGACACTGGCAATAACGCCCTGCATAATGTATTTAAGCAAGCAATGCCCACACAACTGCCTTTTAACTATGTTCGCTCGTTAATGTTATTTGAATCTAACGAAGAGTTACTACATGCGTTAGCACATACAAATAAGCGAGGGCTCACTCCGGTTGCCAGTTATATTGCCTATGCACATAAGCCAAACATTCCGGTAAAACATGAATTTTCGGCCTTGCTCGCATTAATGGAAATTGAGCAAAAACAAAATCCTGCAGCAAAATTACAAATACTTGAGGCATTAAAAAATAATCCCCCAAGCGAGATAACCTTGCTACTGAGCGCCGCTTATTTACAGCGCTCTACTGAACAAGTGGCGGCTCTAATCTGATAAGTAATATTCTACGCTGGTAACAACACGTACGTTTTTAATTTGCGGCGTGTTTGAATCCCGATCGCTAATGCTAAACTGCCCTTGGCGAGCGGTTTTAATTTTACCTAAGCGTGAATTTGAATCTTTAGCAAACTTATCTGCCACTTCACGGGCTTTTTCTGTGGCTTCTTGCACCATGGCTGGTTTTATATCGTTAAGCCCAGTAAAAATATACTCAATACGGGTTTGATAGTTGTCTTGCACAATAGCTATATTTTGTTTAGCTAGCTGACTCACTTTGCTCAGTGCGTTTTTAATTTTATCAGGAGCATTGGAGTAAACAATAATATTTGAGCTAATAACATACCTAAACTTTTGGTTATCATTCGCGTATTCACGGGCTTGCTTATCAATAATAGATTGAGTACCTGTCGATATTTCTTGATCATCAAAGCCGTGTAACTTTAAAAAAGCAATCACCGCATCATTTTTTTGCTCAACTCGCTCAACAAGCTTTTCAAGATTGTTGTCGGCATCGTTAAACTGCAAAGGCCAAATAACGGTATCTGCCACAACTTCACGTTCAGCTAACCCTTTTACCTGCACCGTGCGCTCCATCCCTTTAATATCAAGCGCAGCCCCTTTTATAATAAAACCCAATGCAATTAGGCCAATGCTTAAACACGCTGCTGCCATAACAACGGTTACATTCGATATTTTATTCACCTTAGTCTCCTTGACCGATATCAATAATAAGCACGTTCACGCTCGAAAAAACACTATAAACAGGTTACATTGAGAAGGTATAGATAGCAAAACTTAATCAGCCAAGGAAACGCAATGAGTCTAAAACGTATTAGCCAGTTTTTTAATCCAAGCTCAGTCGCTGTTATTGGGGCATCAAACACCCCTACTCGGGCTGGTAATGTGGTAATGCGTAATTTATTACAAGGCGGGTTTAAAGGGCCCATCATGCCTGTTACACCCAATCATACTGCAGTGCATGGCGTATTGGCTTACTCAAGTATTGAAGCCCTCCCCAAAGTACCTGATTTAGCCGTTATCTGTACCAATAAAAACACCTTAATGAAAATTATTGAGCAGCTAGGTACGCTGGGGTGCCAAAGCGCTATTATTATTGCTGATGGCCTAACAGGTACCCAAAAACAAGAACTTAAAGATAACGCTGCAAAGCATAAAGTGACGCTGCTTGGCTCAAATTGCTTAGGGTTACTAATTCCGCATATAGGTTTAAACGCGAGTTTTTCGCACACTGTTGCCACGCCAGGTAAACTGGCTTTTGTGTCGCAATCAGCGGCTGTTTGTTCAACGATTCTTGATTGGGCTAAAAATAAAGAAATTGGCTTTTCATACTTTGTATCTATGGGAGATTGTTTAGATATTGAGTTTGACGAAATACTCGACTTTTTAGGCCGCGACGCTAAAACCAAAGCTATCCTACTTTACATAGATAACATTAATGATATTCGCAGCTTTATTTCTGCCGCGCGTGCGGCGGCATTTTCTAAGCCCGTGATCGCTATTAAAACAGGCAGAACCAGTGCAGGCGCTCTTGCCGCTGAAATACACACCGGCGGAAAACAAAGCTCAGATGCAGTATATGATGCCATGTTTCAACGTGCAGGGATGTTGAGAGTAAATGATTTACGCGAACTCTTTGCCGCCACTCAAACCTTGGCAATGCACCCCAAATTACTGCAAGTAGAGCAGCTAACTATATTAACTAATGGCGGCGGCCCTGGAGTGATGGCCGTTGATGAACTTATTCAAAGCTCAGGTAAACTTGCTCAGCTTAGTGATGAAACGCGCGAAGCACTCAATAAAGTGATCCCACATTCAGACACAACATCAAACCCTGTCGATATATTTGGCGATTCTGCGCCAGTGCGTTACAAACACGCATTAGAAATACTGCTTAATGCTAAAGAAGTTAAAAACTTACTGATCATTCATACTCCATCGGCATTGGCCCCGAGTGAAAATTACGCTCAGGTTATTGTTGAGGCACTGAACAAATTACCAAAAATGGCACGCCCGTATGTGATCACTAATTTCATGGGAGAAGATGCCGCCTTCGCAGCCAGACGCATCTGCGCAAATAACGCCATTCCGACCTATCGTACCCCAGAAGGCGCAGTAGGTGCCTTTATGCATTTAGTAAGCTATCGTCGTAACCAAAAACATTTAACCCAAACGCCAGAATCAAACACCGATGATGCGACTATTAATAAAGTAGCAGCGAAAGCAGCTATTAAAGAGTTTTTAAATGATGAGCAACATTACTTATCAACCCATCAAGCGAGTCAAATTTTAAGTAGCTACGGTATAGACTGTATCCAAACTGAAGTAGCCTACACCCCTACCGAGGCAAAAGAGCAAGCAATAGAGCTAGGTTTTCCGGTCGCATTAAAATTGATGAGCCCCAGTATTCCCTCTAAGTCTGAAGTCGGTGGCGTAGTACTCAACCTCAATGATGCACAAGAGGTCGAGCAAACGGCATTTGCCATGCTGTTAAGAATAAAAAACACCTACCCTGATGCTATTATTGATGGCTTTTCATTACAAAAAATGGCACCGAGAGCAGGCGCCAATGAGCTGCGCATAGCCATTAAAACAGAGCCTAATTTTGGGCCAGTTATTTTATTAGGTGAAGCTGGCACAGGGCTTGAGTACGCTCAAGCGGCGGTGGCCTTGCCACCACTGAATATGAACCTAGCTAAATATTTAATTGCCGCCGCCCATGATAAGGGAGTTCTTAAAGATCGCATTCTGCCAGAAAAAGTAGATAAATATCGTTTATGTGCGCTACTGACCCGAATTTCTCAACTCGTTGTCGATCAACCCGATATCACCTCATTAGAGCTAAATCCTATTTTAGCCAGTAATGGGCAGTTTTTAGTCCTTGATGCCACCATGAACTTAAATCAGTATCAGGTTCAGGCGCACCGAAAACGTTTATCAATCCGCCCTTATCCTATTGAGTTGGTTGAAACCGTGACCCTAAAAAATAAGACCTTAGCAACGCTCAGACCAATCAAACCAGAAGATGAGCAGGCACATCAAGAGTTTGACCGCTCCTTAAGCAAAGAAGATAGGTACAAGCGCTTTTTTGGTGAATTGCCACAATTTAACCATGATCAACTCGCTAAAATGACGCAAATTGATTACGACCGCGAAATGGCGTTTATTGTTACCCAAACACAAGACGAGCAACAACACACATTAGGGGTTTCGCGAGTGATTATGGATCCCGACAACTTACAAGCAGAGTTTGCCATTGTGGTACGTTCTGATTGCCAAGGACTTGGGTTAGGGCGTATTTTAATGAACGCGGCTATTTCTCACTGCAGACGCCAAGGCGTGAAAACGGTTGAAGGTATCACCCTGCCAGAAAATACCGGCATGATTGAGTTGGCTCGTAAACTCGGGTTTAAAATAAGTCGTGATTTTGAAGAAGGCAGTATCAATATGCTGCTCACATTGTAATAGGTACTATGCGTAAACTAAGACAAACCATAAACCAAGTATTTGAAGCGTCAGGTAAGTATCAGCGAGCGGGACACATTTTAGATGTCATACTGATCAGCATAATTATGATTAATGTGGTGGCGATTGTGCTTGAGTCGGTGCACAGCATCGCAACCGAGTACTATAGCGAGTTTTTAATCTTGGAGCTGGTATCAGTGGCTATATTTAGTGCTGAATACCTAATACGTGCTTGGACTTGTGTCGATCGCGTAAAGTACGCCTCCATGAATTGCTCAAACACACAAAAACGGATTCGATATATTTTATCACCTCTGGCAATTATCGATTTAATTGCCATTTTGCCTAGTTTATTAATGTTTTTCTTTGCTATCGATTTACGTTTTTTACGGGTACTGCGGTTGTTGCGGGTATTTAAGCTCACCCGTTACTCTCGAGCAATGCAATTGTTATTGCAGGCGTTTATTGATGAGTCGAGTTCATTACTGGCGGCATTTTTTATTATGTCTGTGGTACTTATTTTAGCCTCTTGCGGTATTTATTTATTAGAGCACGACATTCAACCAGACAAGTTCGGCTCTATTCCTGCAGCCATGTGGTGGGCAATGGCAACCCTAACTACGGTTGGTTATGGCGATGTTGTGCCTATAACGCCTATTGGTAAACTATTTGGTGGCGTAATCACTTTGGTGAGTATGGGGATGGTTGCCATACCAACCGGTTTATTAGCGTCGAGTTTCTCAGAGCAAATACGCAAACGTCGCCAGCTATTTGAAGATGCCACCCACGAGAAAATAACCGATGGTAAGCTCACTGATGAGCAGATGCATCACCTTGAGGAGTTACGCTACAAGCTAGGGCTAAGTAAGCTAGAGGCCAATAAAGCGATAAAAGCAGAGCTTAATAAACGCAGCTCACACTTATTTTGCCGTCACTGTGGTAAGCGTCCTTAATAAAATAATGTATTAAGCGGCGCTTTAAGCTTGTGAGAATACAGGGTGCCAATCGTGCTCAATAAGCTCAAGCACCTGCTCTTTTGGCACCGCTTTACTAAACAAGTAGCCTTGAAAGTAGCTGCAACCTTGCGCTTTTAAAAAGGCCAGCTGATGTGCGCTTTCAACCCCTTCAGCAATACACTCTTTACCTAAACTGCTTGCTAAAGTTAGTGTAGATTGAATAATCGCTTCGTTATCCGAATCAATACCAATATCTTGCACAAAGCTGCGATCTATTTTTAATACATCAATCGGAAAGCGCTTCAAATAGGTTAACGAGGCATACCCTGTTCCAAAATCATCCATGTACAACTTACAGCCTAGTTGTTTTAATAAGTCCATATTTTTAAGCGCATGTTCTGAGTCGCGC
Source organism: Pseudoalteromonas sp. SiA1 (assembly GCF_018732205.1). Taxonomy (NCBI): domain Bacteria; kingdom Pseudomonadati; phylum Pseudomonadota; class Gammaproteobacteria; order Alteromonadales; family Pseudoalteromonadaceae; genus Pseudoalteromonas; species Pseudoalteromonas sp. SiA1. The sequence goes on from NZ_CP076084.1 coordinate 2,786,058, forward strand.
ATTAAAATAGACTCTGTTATTTCAAATACAATAGCCTCGGGCGGCAGTGCTGCATTGTTTAGTGCTTGACGAATTTCAGGGACGAGTCCGATAAATTCAAAATCCAGTGCTGAGAGGTTAATTGATAGGTATAGATCAGGACACACTTTACGCCAACGAGCTAACTGCACCAAAGCACGCTTAAATGTTTGTAGCATTATTTTAGTGATTAAACCTATATTTTCAGCTACGTTTGCAAACTCTTGCGTACTCGCTAACTGATTATCAGGCCAGCGTAGTAACACCTCAAAGCCCACTGTTTTTTGCGTAGACGCATTAATAATGGGTTGATAATAATTACAAAATTCATGTTCATGATAAGCTTTGATCAACTGTGATTCTAAATGCATCGCTCTTTCAACACGTTGATTCATTTCTTGTTTGTAAAACTTATAACACCCTTCCAAGCCATCTTTAGCATAATAAAGCGCCACATTTGATGCTTTCAATAGTGCTTTATAATGCGCGGCATCATCAGGGAAAATAGCCACACCAATACTTAGGTGCACATTGACGCTTTGCTGATTCATAACAATGTCTTTACTCACGCAATCCATTAGTTTGGTGCATATAAGTAATACTTCTTCTATTTGCTGAATATCTTCAACTAGAATTACAAATTCATCACCGCCTAAACGCGCGACGCTATCACAAGGACGTAATGCTGTTTTCAAGCGGTTCGCCACCAGCTTTATTATCTCATCGGCGTTTTCTGTGCCAAATGAATCATTAAAATACTTAAACCGTTTTATATTAACGTGTAACAAAGCCACTTTACGCTGATGGCGGCGCGCCTGATCGATGGCATGTATAGCTCTGTCGTTAAACAAGGTTCTGTTTGGCAGCCCAGTAAGTGAATCGTAATTAGCCAGTATATGCAGTTCGCTCTCAGCTGACTTTTGTGCATGAATATCCGTTAAAATAATCACAAAACTACTCAGCCTTTGGCTTTCATCAGCCACGGCGCTTATTTTAACCAGTACATGGCGTTGCTCTTTGTTTGCCAGAACGACAGTGTCTTCACATGAAAAATGTTCGCCCACTTCAAGCTTTTGCATAATTCGTAAATAATCAAAATAGCTACTGCGGGACATTCCCAAATTAAGCGCACGGGTTGAACGAGGCTCTGCTGATAAGCCAAAAGCGCTTTGCAGTGATTTATTTGAGGCACGTATATTAAAGTTTTTATCTAAGATAAACACCCAATCTCGGGTTTGTTCAAACGCGGCGGTAAATAACCGTGCATGCTCTTCAAACACCCTTTCGCGTGTCATATTGGTATACGTACCGGCTACTTTTTGCGGCGTTTGTTTGTCCCACTCAACCACCTTGCCAAAATCTTTGTACCAGCGCCAATGACCTTTGGCGTGGCGTAATCGGTAGGTACAATTAAAATATCCTTTATCTGTTGATAAAAATTCTAACCACTCCAACCTAAAAATAGCACGCTCTTGAGGGTGAATCTTTTCTAGGTAGTCATCTAAACTCACCGAGTCATCCTCGTAGCCTAATTCGTTGACTAATCTAGGCTGATAAATATTTAACTGGCTCGCCTGCCAATCCCATACACCCGACTCACTTCCCTCTAGCGCAAGCTTTAAACGCGCCTCACTGTCTTGGCTTTCTTTGTGTGCTGCCAATAAGATACGCTGTATTTTGTTGCGCCTCATTACCCATGCAGTCACTATGGTGATCAATAAAACGGTATAAAGCGCTAAAAAGTAAGGGGCACGCCATAGCGGATATTTCACTTTAATATTTAACGTGGCTGGCGCAGTATAGTCGCCGGTCAGTGGATCTTTTGCCCAGACTTTTAACTGGTAACTGCCGGGGTTTAATTTAGGAAACACCACTCGATTATTTCGGGTATAACTTTTTTTGCCTTTATCAAGCTGATATTCGTAAATAATGCGCTCTTGGAAGCTGAATGACATCGCTGAAAATGCAATTTCAAGCCCGATATCATCATGATTTAAAGTGATATTTTTTAATGGCTGCTGTAAATTTATAGACAAATCTCGAGACATTAAGTTAATGCGCGTGATATTGACGTGATCTAATAAACCTTGGCTATTTTTATTGTCTTTAGGATCAAAGTAGGTAAAGCCCTTGAGGCTACCGAAGGCAATTCGGCCATCCGCTAACTTAGCCATAGCGCCATTATTAAACTCAGCAGAGAGCACCCCATCTGATGTTGTAAATTGCTGAAAATGAATTGTTTCAGGATTTAGTCGCCATATTCCTTTATGACTACTCATCCAAATCATTCCCTCTTCATCAAGAACCATATCGTACAACAAGGTGCCTAGTTTATTTTTATCTAAATCAATTGTGTGTACTAACTCATAGGTCGTTGCATCAATACCAATCAGCCCAAAATTAGATAACGATAGCCAAAGTATGCCTTGCCCATCTACCACGTAAGAAAGAATACTAACGGCTACATTATCATGGTGTTTAGGCACTTTATAAATAGTGTTTAAACTTAAATCATTGGGGTTAAATTGATATAAAACGCCACCACTAAAAAATAATGGCTTCTCGGGTTGGTTCGGTAATGGGGGTAAAAAGCCATGCGCTAAAAAAGGGTCAAATTGTGCTAATTCGCCTTTTAAGTGAACTAATTGTCGGCTATCAATATTATATTTAAACATGCCATGATCTGGGTGTACAAAATACAAATCTCCGTTTGGTAGCAATGTCAGGCCATGCATCCAATCATTTAAAAAAATCTGATTGGTAGGACTGTTAGTTCTTGGTTGGGTAAGTTGCTGAGTTTGCGGGTCAAAAATGAATAATCCTCGGTTTGAGTGCAACCAGAGTTTATCTTTGTAAGGCATTATTTTGAAAATAGTAAACTCTGTGGTCAGTAAATCGACTTTATAATCTTTTAAATACACCTTTGAGCGATTACTTTTTAAATCAACCGCAGTTAAACCATTGTGTGTGCCTAACCATAGCTTTTCTTGGAACTCCTTAATTGACCATACCGAATGATGTGATAAACCATCCCCAACCAGTGCATTCCCCTCTACATTATAAAACTTGTAATTGTCGCCCGATAAATAAAACGCACCATCGGTTTTAGTGGCTAGCCACATTCCGCCCGATTTATCTTTCACCATATCAATAATACTGTTATCGGCGAGGGTGTACTTACTCTGTTGGATACGTTTATTTTTAACCACTTTTTTAGTGGTTAAATTAAAACAAAGCAGGCCTTTATCTGTTGCTAAATCGAGCACTCCTTGCTGATTATCAATATCCCAAACATTCAAATCGGCCAGTAATTTTTGGCTTGTAAATGATTGCTCGCGGTTGTTAAACATTGCCTCTAAATTACTAATATCAACAGCGTATAAGCCCTTAACTGCACCTACAAGCAACTGATTGTTATTACCTAGCGCAAATGATTTCACATTATTTTGATAAATATGTACATCCGTTTCGCTCAAGTGCTCGAGTGGCCTTACCTGCTGTGTTGCGATGTTAAAAACATACGCGCCGTCTGTGCTACCGATAAAAATATAACCGTTATAATGAAACAAAGTACGCACAAACGCATTTTCAAATTGCTCAGGAAGTGTAAATAAGGAGGTAATAGAGCCGTTGTCTATATCGAGTTTTGCAAACTCTCGGCCTTGTCCAATCCATAAGATTTTATCATCGGTGGCTAACATAGTAAAAACGGACTGCTGTAGTATTTGCTCTTCTGTGACAGGTTTTTCTATGTATTGTTGGTAGGTATCCGTTTTCGGATCGTATCTAAACAAGCCTGCTAATAAGGAGGCAATCCAGATATGCCCTTGTTGGTCTTGATATATGCGATCGATGATCGCCTCTTCTAACTCACCATTTGGGCCATTGATTGGAATAACTTGATAGCCATCGTATCGGTTAAGACCTCCTTCAGTAGAGAGCCATAAATACCCATTGTTATCAATAAGCATGGTATTAACGTAACTTTGAGATAAGCCTTCGCTTGGGGATAATCGTTTTACTTGCGCTGTTACTTCAACGCTTATGAGCATAAACAGCACAAATATGGCTGTGATAAACCCATTAATACTCATACCCATGCTTGTCCTATTACTAATTTATGTTTTATTGATATTTCAATGCGGTAATATTTCGGTGCTTATAAGCATCAAATAGCGTTAATAATGCAGGAGTATATGTTAACACTTGGTTAAAACCAAGTGATTGATAAAAATCAGTAAGGCGTTGATAAGCAAAGGTGTAAACAGGTTCTGTTTGCGCATTTAAAAGGGCAACTAATAACTGGGTTGCCACCCCCTTTGAACGATAAGAAGGAGCCACGAACACCGTTGATAAAAATAAAAAAGTGGGCTTATTCTGTAACCGGCAGGCGGCAATAATCGTATTATTATCGTAAGCGACCCAGACTTGATCCTGTTTGTTAGCACGGCCGCGGACGTTATGTAACGTATAAAACTTATTAACTAAGGGCGTTTTAATTGATTCTAATTGTTTAATTACAAGCATAGTAGGCAAACCCTAGCTAAGCATAATTGCCAAATACTGCTCAAATTTTTGTTTTAAAACACCTTGCTCTGCAACAGGACGACTATGCAGAGTGTCGTACACTTGCTCACGCGTTTTTTTACCGCGCTTAATTTGATAAGCCCAAAATGAGGCCTCGTAATCTAACTGAATTTGATACTTTTGCTCTCGCGGCAAGTTACACAGATTAAAACTCATATTCACTCCAATTATTAGGGGCTATAAACTTATTGTTGCCTGCATGAATACAGGTAAGGGCCGTGAGCAGCACACGGAGGCTTTTATTAGCCCACTAGGTTAAACAAGTCGCGCCGAGCGCCCCTAGCTTGAACAAATTTTCATCCGCAAAGGTCAACAGCCCCTCGCTCAATAAAACGTAGATTATACGTTTAAACTTATAAAAAACTAACTCTATAACTAATAAAAATAAGCGACTGTAAATAATTCAACGTAATCAATAATTGTTGGTGGTAACTTTTGCAAGATTACTAATGCAAACTGTGCAAAAGACAGACAATTTGTTACTATGGCTGCTTATTATCTTGCCGCAATTAATTGGAAATACTGACGTGCTTAAACGCTTTAACGGATTGCTGGTATTACTGTGCTTAGTTTTTAGTAATATGTCTTTTGCGCACAGTTATAGCTACACATTTAATCGCCCGCAAAACACTCAACAAGCAAACTATACCATTGAGCTATTACAATTGGCCTATGCAGATATGGGCTTTAAACTAAATATTGTCGATTTTAATCGTCAAAATGCATTATTTGCAGCAGATAATGGCATGTTAGATGGGCAGCTTGCTCGCGATATCAGTATTGAAAGTGCCTATAAAAATTTAATTCGAGTTAACTATCCACTCTTTAAATTTAACCTTGAACTTTATAAACGCTGTGAGCCCAGCTCCACTAAAACCATAGATAGCGTTGCCATTATTTCCAGTTACCCTGTGCAACAGCGATATTTAGACAGTATTGATTTTCAAGGTAAGGTAATTGAAGTTAAAAATAATAATACGCAGCTTAACTTACTGATCCAGCAAAAAGTACAAGGAGCGTTACTTATTGATTTTGCGATGGCAAATAAAACCATTCCCCCCTCTTTAGGCTGCTATGAAAAACAAGTAGTTGCAACCTACCCGCTTTATCATTATTTACATAACAGTCATGCGGATATTGTTCCCCAGCTAGAAGCAACACTGGATAAGTTACACAATAACGGCACAGTTGCAAAACTCAGGTCAAAATACAACCTACACTTTTAAAAATCAAAACCTTGTTGATCTGCTTGCGGTGATGATTGTGCCACTTTATTTTTTTGCTGTAAGTAACGTTTATAGCGCTGCTGGCATAAACTCAATACTTTTTTCTTTTGGGAATTCGTTAACGAATTCCAAGAAAAACGTTCATCGCGACTGCGATAGCAGCCTTTGCAATAACCGCGATTATTAACTAAGCAAATACCTTTACAAGGGCTAGGAATATCAAATATTTCAATTTGTTGCATTTTACCCTCCGGTATTAAAAGCATAGCCTGAGTATAGCGCTATTTTTGTGCAAAAAAAAAGCAGCAAATAAATTGCTGCTTTGTTGTTAGCTTAAACTGTTAATTACTGCTCACAGCTTTGTTCATCTGCTTGTGTTTTTCGATGAAATGGCTTGGCATACATAGCTAAAACCAAATCCCTTAACTCTTCTGGCACCTTGGCCAAACGTTCTTCAAACTGTGCTGCGTCATTTTTATTGATCACCGCCTCAGTGTAGCCAGCAGCAATAAAGTTGCCTGGGTGTAAGTAAAACGAATCAATAATTTGCTTATCAATGGTTTTTGCCAGTTCATCGGCACTGTCACAACCTGACTCAATGGGCTGACCAAACGATAAATGCACATGCCCTTTGGCTGAACTAAACCCTTCAACAATGCTGGCAATATCTTCACCCGCCGATTTAACATACTTGCCATGATGTTGTTTATGATATAGCTCTTTTGCCTTGGCAATTGCACATGGTTCGTATTGGTAAGAGATTGCAACCGGCACCACTTTGAGCTCTTTAATGTATTCGCCAAATTCTTTCTTTTGTTTACGGCCATTAAGTTGCAACATTTTTAAAAGCGCAGGATCAGTTTGATCAACCCCATCTTTAGCGCGCCCTTCTTTTTGTGCAATCCAAATTGAGTGCCCGCTACTGAGTGAATCATAAATATAAGCCGATAACTGAGTCAGCGCTTTTAACATCTCTTTTGGGGCTTTTGCTGAGCGTTTCACAATAAAACTTTTATTTAAGCGCATAAGCTCAGTAATGTAAGGAATTTGCAGCAAGTTATCGCCAATCGCAATTCTCACTGTTTTCATTTTATGCTGGAATAAGCCCCAATTAACCAGTGCAGGGTCAAGTACAATATCTCTGTGGTTTGAAACAAAAAGATAGGCTTGATTAGGGTCTAAGTCTTCTAAGCCAGAAAAAGTGACTTTTGAGGTGGTACGTTTTATTAATTTATTTAAGTAATGTGCCACTTCATTTTGTACATCTTCAACCGTTTTAACTTTGCCCCACTTTTTGCGCAACTGATGCTTTATTATAGCGCGTGCTAAAAACCCAACTGCGGATATAAAGCGTGGCAAATTGTATTTTGCAATTACATCAATAAACGCATTATCATTAATTAATCGCGTTAATGAGGCGGCAACTTCATCGTCATTGTAAGGTCTTATATCTGCGTACTTATCTTCTAATTCAATCATTTACTGCATCTACAAAGTTAAAAACGGCGCGTTAAAACGCCCCGCTGTGTCTGATTTTGATTATAACTCAATCAAAAATACGAAACTAGCAATACTAAAGTTCGATTTACTGAGTTTTCATAGCGTTATAGTTTAACGCCGAGCCAAGCTGTCTTGCTAACAACGCATACGTATAAACTATGGCTATTAATTATTAATTTAAATGGGTAGACCCTACTAACAGCACTTTGTTCAAGTTAACTTAGCAAGGCAGTTGATCATAATAACATGCAAGTTAACCGTCAGTGGGCAGACCACATTTAAATATGGCTCTACAACTGCTAATGTAAACGCAACATGATAAACCCAATAACATTCAAATAGATGATACTCTTTTTATCACAAGCATTTTGCGTACAGGGGTTATTATTCCCTTAACACATACACTATTAGGACACACCGTGAACATAACAATTCTTGATAACGCTACACTGGCAAACACCTCACTTGATTGTATCTCAGCACTGGGAAAGCTTACCGTGCATCAGCTAACTAGCCCAGAGCAAGTGCTAGCACATAGCCAAAATGCAGAGGTGTTAATCACCAATAAAGTAGTGATTAATCGTGACACCATGGCACAATTAACATCACTCAAACTTATTTGTGTTAGTGCCACCGGCACCAATAATGTTGATTTAAATGCCGCGAAAGATTTAGGTATTGCGGTAACCAATGTTGCTGGTTATTCAACCCCCTCGGTTGTGCAGCATACCTTTTCGTTAATTACTAACTTATTAGGCAATACTCATCGCTACCAAGCGGACTGCCAACAAGGCGCATGGCAAAAAAGTGAAATGTTTTGTCGCCTTGATTACAGCTTTAATGACATTCAGGGTAAAACATTAGCCATTATTGGTGGGGGAACTCTGGGCAATGCTGTATCTAAAGTGGCTGAAGCCTTTGGTGCTCATGTCATTGTTGCAGAGCGCAAAGGTGCTGAGTGTCGCCAAGGACGCACGCCTTTTGAAACCGCAATAAAAACAGCGGATATTATCAGCGTACATTGCCCACTTAATGATGAAACGCGTGACTTAATTACGCTTAATGAATTAAAAATGATGAAACCAACTGCGCTTATTATTAACACCGCGCGCGGGGGGATCATTAACGAAGCCGACTTAGCACAAGCCTTAAAAACTAATGTGATTGCTGGTGCAGGTGTTGACGTACTAACTAAAGAGCCTGCTGAGCACAACAATCCACTGGCCAATTACACGGGAGATAACTTACTACTAACCCCACATATAGCGTGGGCCAGTACCGAATCTATTGTGCGCTTGGTTAAAGAAGTGAGTTTAAATATCGCTGCATTTAGTCAACAAGAGTCGCGTAATCGCTTGGTTTAATGCCGTTAAATTAAGTTAGTCAAAATAACTAAAAAGTGGCTTTTTAATTTTATTTCTTAAAAAAGCCACTAACTCAAAAATCACTTTAAAAATAAGCAATTGATTTTTAAGGATTAAAAAACTGGCCTAGTCTTTGCTCTAAAGTCTGTAATTAATCATCTAGGATAATAAAAAATGAAAAAAACACTTTTAATCGCCGCCCTCACCGCTCCTTTTTTAACTGGCTGTGTTATTGCTGTATCCGATGGCGAAGCGGAAGGTCATTGGGCTGGTAATAGTTCTTCTAGCTGGCAGGCAACACATAAGAATAATCGTGAAATTATTTCAGGCTTGGCAATGGATAGCTCTTATCAGTCGGTATTAAAAACCCTAAAAACACCTGACTTCACCGAATTACTCAAAAAAGAAGAGGATGTTTACCAAGTCTTATTTTATGCAACGCACAGCATCCATTCAGATGGTAAAATGACTAAAGATGAATGCACACCGTTGGTATTTAAAAATGATAAATTAGTTGGTATTGGTGCCTCAGCACTGCAAATGCTGACAAACTAAGTAACTACAGCATTTATTGGGCGCTAATTTGATTGCGCCCTAACTTTTTCGCGTTATACAAACCGGAATCAGCTTCTTCTAACAATGCTTTTTCAGTGTAAGCTTGGCTACTCTCACTAGAAGCAATACCAATGCTAATGGTGACGTGTGTAGCGTTTAAAGACGCATTATGTTCAATATTCAAATCATTAACGGCGTTACGTAACTTGTTGGCAAAAGCGATTGCACCTTGCTGATTGGTTTCTGGTAATACGGCCACAAATTCTTCACCGCCGTAACGCGCAACAAAATCACTGCCACGCTCACATTGCGCGGCTAACGTTTTTGCCACTGTTTTTAAACATTCGTCTCCAGCTCGGTGGCCATAGTAGTCGTTATAACGTTTAAAATGATCAATATCTATGAGTAAAACGCACAAAGGAGAGTAGTTACGCTTACTTCTACGCCACTCTCTTTCTAAGTTCTCATCTAAATAACGTCTATTGGGTATTTCTGTTAAGCCATCAATAGAGGCAAGCATTTCTAGCAAATCATTTTTTTGCTTAATTAATAACTGGTTCCGCACTCTAACTTTCACAATAGCGGCACTAAATGGCTTACCAATATAATCCATTGCGCCGAGCTCTAGCCCCTTTGCCTCATCTTCATGACGGTTGTTTGCAGAGATAAAAATAATAGGAATAGCCTGACTTATACTGTTCTCTTTTAGCTGTACGAGTACTTCATAACCATTCATACCAGGCATCATGATATCTAAAATGATTAAGTCTACTTGTGTGTGTTTAACAAACGCCAGCGCGTCTTCGCCGCTTGTCACTAAGTAAACATCATGCTCATCACTTAAGGTTTTTTCTAAAATGATTCGGTTAAGCGCATCGTCATCTACAATTAATATTTTTGCTTTATTTATCATTGCTTACATCTAAAATTTTTATATAAATATGAACTTGTTTTAACTGTATTATCAGCTCTTTAATTGCAGCATTGGCGCTCTTGTCGCCCACTTTTAATAATTGCTCAGTATGTTGAGCACATAATAACAATCGGTTAAACCCTAAGTTTCCTGCTATCCCTTTTAGACTATGCACTAAGCGTACCATTTCAATAGTAGGTATGTCTTTTTGAAGCTCAGCTGAATATGACTCACTTAACACCGCTAACTTAGTAAGCATGCTTTGCAATAGCTTCTCATCATCATTGAACTGTGTCAAAGCGAAGGTTTTATCAAAAAAGCAAGGCTTAGATATGCCTAAATCAGCTATCGATGCAAATAAAATAGGCGCAACCACGGGCTTAGTTAAATGTTTATTCATACCACTATTCAATGAACGTGCAATATCGGCAGGCTCACAATGTGCAGTTAATGCAAAAATAGGCAATTGCTGGGCGTCAAACTGTTGGCGTATTATTTGGGTTGCTTGATAGCCATCAATACCCGGCATTTGAATATCCATTAAAACTAAATCGGGGCGTAATATATTCACCCATTCAACTCCCTGTTTAGCATCACTAGCAGTCACAACATTCACTTCGGCTTTACACAATATACTGCTAATAATGTCGAGATTGAGCGGGTTATCATCTATGGCTAATACTAAGGTTCCCGCTATTTCTTCTTGTGGTTTATCCGCTTTATATTGAGTTACTTTCTTTAACTTTTCAGGGGTTAAACTAAGTAACCGCTGCGCCAATGCACTGCGCGGTAAATACTGGCTAATAAAAGAGTCATTTATTGAAAGTTGATTCGGTTGCGAGTGCTCTATAACGATGAGTGAAGTAGTACGAGTGTTTAATACTGCTTTTATTGCTGACGTGAGAAAGGCAGGTACGTCATCAGCATCGATTACAATGCTATGCGCTTGTTGCAAACAATCAGGATCAGTTACGACTATTTCAAGAGCTTGATTATTGAAAAAAGGATGCGCGGTAATAACCTGATTAAGCAACTGACTCTTCGCGCTGGTGATCAGTAATAGCCTATCTGTAAAGCTTGCTGATTTCTCGGTATCTGTCGCTAAATCAAGCGTGAAGTAAAAATGACAGCCATGGCCTTTATCACTACTGATTGCAATTTCACCTCCCATTAATGCCACACTATGCTTTACAATTGCCAGCCCTAAGCCAACCCCTTGATGCAAGCGAGTAGATGATTCATCACCTTGTGTAAAGGCATCAAATAAACGGCGTTGATCCGCTTGAGCAATCCCCACTCCCGTATCGATAACCTGAAAACAAATACGCTGCTCTGTATGGCTCTGGCTCGGCTGTAATGTCATTTTTAATGTCACACTGCCTTTATTGGTAAACTTAACGGCATTGGTAAGTAAGTTACCTAATACTTGTTGCAAACGAATTGTATCGCCGACTAAAAATGGAGAAATTTGCGAGTCTATGTCGATTTTTAGCTGTATCTGTTTTGTTTGGCATAAAGGTAAAATTAAACTTTCGCAGGTATCAATCAAATCAACTAAGCACAATGGCGCTAATTGCAGCGTTGCTTCTTTACTTTCAACGCGGGCAAAATCAAGCATACTATTTAGCATCTGCAACAAATTATTGGCCGCATATTTTGCTTGGCTAGCTTGTTGAATTTGCCGCTGTGTTAACCCGTGCTCTGCGAGCATATCCAATAATCCCAACACGGCATTGAGGGGGGTGCGTATTTCGTGACTTAAATTAGCAATAAAACGGCTTTTAGCTAACGTGGCACGCTCTGCATCATCTTTGGCTTTGGTAAGTTCTGTAACATCTTGAATATGAATAACATAATAAAGCGGCTGACTATTTTCATTCCAAATTAACGACATACTCAACTGTAACCAGGCATTTAATTGGGTATGAGCCAAGGTTAAGTGAAACACCCTTTTTTTATTATTTAATAATTGCTGTAGTAATGCTTCAAGCTCCTGCCATTGCGTATCATTAAAAAGCGCATAAAAAGGAGTATCGGTTAATTTATCATGCTTGGAAAATAATTTTCGTGCGGCTTTGTTTACCTGTAAAATAGCGTACTCAAGCGAGAGTAAAAACACCCCATTTGCGGCAAATTCAATTGCGCTTCTAAATATAGATTCAGACTCTTTTAATGCATACAAAGTATGTTGTTGTTCTGTAATATCACGACCAACCCCCATAGTTCCTAATAATTGTTGCTGTTCATTGTAAAAGGGAGCAATGGTTAACTGATAAGTTCGCTCAGCAACATCTATGCGCTGCTGAATTTGCATTTTATGCTGTAATACTTGATATTCCAGCAAACTAATTTGTTCATACTCGTTACTTATGTTGTGTATTTGCTGCCCAAGGAGTTCACCTTGAGTTTTTCCTACAAACAACTCAAACGCTTTATTACAGCCTAAAAAAATGCTTTCTGTATTTTTAAAATAAATAAAATCAGGCACGCTATTAAGTACTGTGTTTAATAACGCTAAATGACGCTCTTTTGCTTGGTCGCTATGTTTTAGCTTTTGCGATTGTTGCTGTACTTGATCATCTAACTTTTGATTAGCATTTTGCAAAGAAATAACTAAATGCTCATTTTTCGCAAAAATAGCTTTTACCCGAGCAAACCAAGGTTGCCAGTTTAACGGTATTTGATAATTTAAATACCCGCTATTGTCATCGTTATGATGCTCTAAATAACGCATCAACTCGGTCATAGGTTTGATAAATATACGTTTGCTTAACCAAAAAAAGATGTAAAACATCAAACATAAAAATAAGGCTAACGAAATAAACTCTATCAATACTTCATACACAATACCGCTTGAGAGAGTGTGCTTGTCAGCAAGAAACGCCAGATGAATAGGGTTCTTTTTTGAAGGCTGAATTAAAAATAATGAGTCTGCTCGCGCATTACTCTTTTGTGAGGGGCTATTAATATTAGGCCAATAGGTCGATAACTTTATGGCTTGATTAATTGGCTGCTGTGAACTGGCAATAATTTCATTCTCTTGGTTGATAAAAACATACTCGCCTTGCTTTGAGGTTATTTTTTTCAACCAACTAGAAATAGCCTGTAAGTCATATATTAAAACAATATAATCTGAGGAGTTAAGCTCTCGCTGTCGGCCAACTGCAAAATATGCGTTATTGTCTACTTTAATAACGGCACTTGAAGTGAGTGTGTTCGCTGAAGGTAAAGGTTTAAAGTCGCCATTAAGTACCTGCGTTAAAATATAACTTTGTGTATTGTTACGCCGAGCTAAAAAAGCAAAGCCGCGCTCATCAACATAGGCTACAGAATGCAGCGACGAAAGCAGCGCTAGAGCAGTATTGAAAGACGGAGCCAGCGACATGACTTTTTGCCAGCGTGATAATGCCTGTTCGGAATAGCTGAATTGGCCTTTTCCTACTATTTCGCCATTAAAATGTGCTATCTGGCTATAATAATAATGCTCGTATTGATTAATGTTTTTTGTGAAGGCATGATTCGCTGGTTGTGGGGCGTGTTTGTCATACATAATAAACATCGCATTAAGTAAATCGTCCATGGCTTGCATATCATGGTCAAGCTGCGCCGATAACGCACTAAAATCGGTGGTCTTTTTTGTTATTGCACGGTCCATTTTTATATTATAAAAATGCAAACACAAAAAAGAGGCCACCAATAAAGGGATTGCTAACGCCACAAAAACAGAGCGATGATAATGTTTTAGCGGTAAAAAATTCAACGACCTACCTAATTATTAGCTCAAAAATCAAACTGTAGACTATAGAGCCAAGGTGTTAAGCGCAAGTTATAAATTCTCCTCGGCAAACGACGCTAGTCGGCTTCTTACCACACCATTAAGATTAACAGTAGCGCCACCTTCAAAGTGCTTAAATCGCTCTACAATATAAGTAAGCCCTGAGGTAACTGCGGTTAAGTAATTACTGTCTATTTGTGCTAAATTTCCGGTACAAATAAGTTTAGTTCCTTCACCACAGCGGGTAATTATGGTTTTGAGCTGAGAAGCCGTTAAGTTTTGGCTTTCATCTAAAATCACCCCCGAATTGATATAATACTATCATACCCTCAATAAACTTGAACAAAAAAGTTTTTACACACATACTCTAGCTAAGAATCAAAGGTGAACGAAAATGATACTTCGAAATACAACAAAAACTAAAATAATTAAAACATCAGTCAACTTTGGAAAAGGAATGTCTTTTCACCTCGATAAATCAGGGCAACCTATTAAGACTGAAAAAGGCATCAGAACTCACTCATATAGGCACGATAAAATAGAACCTAATTTTCCAGTGCTATATCACCCGACTCGCTTCACCGAATGCCAAGAAATGAACTTATTTTTAATGCACCGCTTTGAAGGTCATTTCAGTCTCAAAAAGAATCAAATAGACAATGAGGCTTTTAGTGACGCTTATCATGCCAGCCAACCGGGAAAGCCATTAGATGTTAAGTCTGTTCGCAGTATAGCTAAGCACTTAAAAGCTTTCTTAGATTGGTTGGATAAAGATGATGCATCCTATTTTGAAGTAATAGCTGCACCACTTTCAAAACAATCTGTAGATGATGATATTTCTAGGTTACCTGTGTGGAGATATCACAAACATTTATGTGAAAGAGTCGAAACCAAAGATAAGTCTAAACGCATAAGCTTTAACAGCGCTCAAGAACGAATTAGAGCTGTTAAAGCATTCTATATATGGAGCCATAAGCGCGGAGCTATAGATAGCCTCCCCTTCTCACTTGAATACAAACAGGTACGTATTAAATCGAAAGCTAAATCAGGTGTCAGTTCGTTGTTTCAATTACCTACCAGCAACAATCGTTCTGGGGGCTTATGGAAATGGGTCAGTAATTTGAGCATTCCAAATACATTGAAACAAAAAGAAGACTCACCAGACAAAGGTCTACAACCATATTCTCCAAAAGAACTTAAACAGTTACTGGAGACGAATACAGCTCAAAAAGAGACTTATAAACTTTATTTGCAGTGTGCCTTGTTAGGTGGACTTCGATCTTTTGAAATTTCGGCCATCGACCAGAAAGACCTCTTTAACCCTGATGAAAAAGAAAACGAGAAACGTATTCCAAAATTGAACATTGTACGAAAAGGACATAAGCCAGTGAGATTAACAATAGCGCGAGTTCTAATGAAGCTTTTGTACAATCACACTTTGACAATTCAAAATATGAAGCGACGTACCAAACATGAGACTAATCATGGTATGGACAATAGCGAACATCCGCTTCCTTTGTTTATGAATAGTTCAGGATCGCGGATAAGCGAAGATACACCGGGGAATACTATTTCCATAGTTAGAAAAGAACAAAGGAAGCAGGGATTAGAAATACTATTACGCACATTCCATGACTTACGCGCTACCTTTGCTACTTATGTCGCTAAATACCTAATTGACAAAGGTGAATCAGAAAGTTCCATCCGACAAACACTAATGACTTTGATGAGTCACGAAAGCTTTAAAACAACCAAACGTTACATCGACTTTGCCAAAAGTGTATCAGTGGATGCATACGGAGCGATGTCAGAGTGGGTAAAAGATATCTACGGTGATGTTAACGAATTGCTTATGCGTGAGGCTGAAGATGCTACAGCAAGTTAAAACGCGGAAGTCCAATCGTATTCCTGCTAGATTTAAACCTCATTCAATTGTTCTAGCCGAACAGTTAGACGTTTTATTTAACAGGGCATATGACAAAGAAAGCAATATTAGCACAGGTGACGACACTGCTATTTCAATGAGTCGCTTGCGGAATGCTTGTGTCAGTTTACAGCACATTCTTCCTCTAGCCCTTAATAAGGTTAGTGCAGATACTGCGACATCAATTCAAACTTCGGGATTAAATGCTCTATCAGACTTTGAAATTTGGCAAGAACTGGAATACTTTTGCATTAATGAAATAAATGATGTCAAGCTACCTAGTTATGCTACTCGTATAGAAGAAGCTTTAGAAAACATAGCTAAGTTTCATTTTTATGATAACGCTATCAACGCTCCTTTTAGGCTAGTAAATGGGGCTACTTCAATCGACATAACTAAATTATTCGAACTTGAATTCCATCAAGTAAAAGAGACTCGTAAATTACTAAAAAAATATCTGGACTATCTCGTCCTTCCAGAATTAAGCCTCAAAGATTCTTCTATTAGAGACAACATCCTCAAAACTGCGACTGCTATTATAAATATTTGTCTACATGATACTTTTAAGAATACTGAACGCGTCAAACTGCCATTATTGGCAACATTAAAGGATAGGGAATTCGTTTCATCATTTATATGCAATCACAACTTCCGTACTTTTTTAAAATTTATACTACCCGATGTGTGGGGTAAAGCTAGAGTCAATCAATTTAAAACTGAAGCCGAAGTGATAGGGTATGCACAAAGCATATCATCCAAATTTGGCAATGAAGTTGATGCTTTTTTGAAAAATCAGATAGCAAGCGCTTCGGAAGCTAATACAACAAGAGTTAGATCCTCAACTTTATCATTTCCAAGGTGGTTGAATAGTGCTGGTAGCGTAGCATCACCAATAATTAAGCTGCTTAGTGAGCGTGGAATTCAAGGGTTTGCAGAAAATGGCCTTCAGGGATTTAAATACCTTTATAAGCATTACCAAGAAGAAACTCAAAATAACCAGCAGTTTTTACTGCTACTAAACGCTGCATTGGACCTTTACCACTTTGTTACGGGTGAAAAAATCGCAAAGGAAAGTTTATTACCCTACTCATTGGGCTATTACCTTAAAGAAAGTGACACTACCGAATGGCAGAAGCATGAGTGGGTATATGACAATGCCTATAAATTTTATCAAAACCTAGTCGAATACCATAAAGTTTTTACAAAGCGAATTGATGGCGAGAGCATAGGCATCGTCACTCTCAAAGGTTACATAGGTAGTATGGCTAGAGCATTGAAAGAAAATGCATCATCATTAACAGATGAACAAATGAAGCTTATTGCCAATCATGGGGTTCATGCTTTTGTTGAAAATAACTGTGAGATACTAAAGGCTATAAGAGAGGCAATTCAACTAAAATCAAAACAAGGCGATTTGTCGGTTTTTGTTGGTAATCAATATCAGAGCGCTATCGACAAATTACTATCGTTTTATGGTCTAGATACTATTAAAAGCTTTCCGGTCAACACCGAATTAACTGCACAACATCAAGAGCAACTCTCTCAGAATCAAGATAAGCTCTACTCATATAGAGAAGTAGTAGAATTAGCATATTACATAGAAAAAGGGCTTTCTGAGACCTTACTCACAATTAAAGACAAAGTTACACTTTATGCAGCAAAAGTCATATTGAAAACTGGTTGGAATTCAACTCCTACGCTAGAGCTTGATACTGACGACTTATTTTTCTTTAACACGCCATTACATTCAAGTAAAACTCCTGCTCTTCGTTTATTTAAACGCCGAGCTAATTATCAAACACAATGGCATAAATTTGAAATTAAAGCCGAAGATCTAGAAAAAGAAGGCGTCTTATACGGCGACGTTGTCGAACCAGTAATATTTGATATTAAGGCTGCGACTAAACTTACGTCTATTTACCGCCCTTCTATTGAGAACCTATCAAAAAGAATTTTTGTTTTTCCCAAAGTAAATAGTATTGGAGAAGTAAAGATTCAATTATTAACAGCATCACGTTTCAAGACCACTATAGATAGGATATTGACTGAGCTTGGGTGTGATATCGTATTTAATTCGCAAAAGATCAGAAAATCAGGGCTTAACTACATTTACCGAAAAGTTGCCAAAGAATTTAAGTGGTATCAAAAAGCTGGCAAGCACTCTTATGAAACGTTCTTGCGTCATTATTTAATGCAAGATAACAAAGATGTTGCAATGACAATCAACAGAGCGACAAAAACAATGGCAGACTATTTTGTTCGCGATGTTACCGACAAAGTAATCATTTTGCAGACTCCACCAGAAGACGGTAAAAAAGTCCCGAATGGCACATGCATTAACTCAAAAGATAAATCCGCAGTAGTGGCATTCGAATCACAAAACAGGAAATTATTAGACCAGCGAGATACAAACGAGCATGCATGTGCCGACTTTAACGCATGCTTGTGGTGTCCGTTCTATCGCTGTGTTGCTGACGCATTGCATGTTTGGAAACTTTTGTCATACCGGGATTTTGTTGTTGCTGATATGGAAAACTCAGCCGCAACATTTGACTCTATAACAGAGCAACTGGAAAACATAGAGCAGTTGAAAAATAGGGTTAACGAAATATTAGCTGATATTGCCAAGCTTAATGCTCAAGCTGTGACTGATGGAAAAGAACTATTGAGAACAGAGGGTATTCATCCTCATTGGAAAAACACAGGTTTGCTATGACCAAAGAGATAACTAAAACAAAACTACTTGATATCGCTGTTGTAAAAACACATACAGGTCAAATCACTATAAAACCTTTGGTTCAGGTGTTAGAAGATTTTAAAGTTGATGATACTAGCGCTTTTAATTCGATTGCTTTGTGGGAAAACAGAGCATTGAATATTGCTAAACATGGCACTATTCACTTTGGCGATGACACTTGGATAAGCTATGAAGAAACGCAAAGAAATGTGAATTTTAAAGGTGTTGATGAATTAGCATATCAAATTCGAATTTATTCACTAATTAAACTCACACATGGTGATGTTGTAGGCGGTAAACCTCTAAAAATCTCTACACTTCAAAATGATGTAACGTATCTAAATTTATTTGCAGCCTTCTTAAGACAAAGAGGTTATCACTCATTTCATGAGTTGGAGTTCAAATCTGACTTAGTTATTAGGAATCTCATAAAAGACTATTTATATGAAGTCAGGAAAATAGCTATTTACAGACAATCACACTCATTTACTAAACTATTTGACGTGCAGCGCAGCTTTCGTCTTTTTGGCCCTAAGGTGTGTAGTGTTTTTATTGATGTACTTAACCAACTAAACGAGTTACACCATCCGAGACCAGTCACTTATTCGCACCCTGTCATTCCTACTAAAGTAATGAAAAAAATTCTGAAGTTTGCAGAAAAAATAGTTGAAAACTCTAAGGATAAGATAGAACGATGGCTAGAATTAAATGCACGCTTAATAGATAGTTTAAATGAAGGCTCCGTTGAACCACCGCCCAAAATTAGTACAGGTGAGCTAATAGCAAAACATGTAAGAAACTTACCCGATGAAGTGGAATTCATTCAATTATCCGAAGAATTAGAAGATTTAAAATTAGCCACATACATTAATATCTTGGCCTATACAGGCATGAGATATAACGAAGTACTTACATGCAAGGTTGGCTGTGCCAATTACAAAGATGATATTTATTACATTACGGCAATCATGACCAAAACCGACAACAGTAAGGTTGAGATGGAATGGTTTTCAAACGCTGAAGTACATGAGTGTGTTGGTATTTACGAAAAATATGTGTTCGGTATGCAAGAAAGGGCAAAAGCTGTACTTTCTTCATGCAGAGCCAATATAACAAGTAGTCAAGCACACAACTTGAAAGAAGGGTTAGAAAGAAACCGTCTTTTCGGGGTTTCACATAGTAGCTGTAGTGTTAGTTTTAGCGATGCTGGGCGATTCACAAAATTTGAGGTTAAAAACAGTGAAAACATTGAGCTTTTTGACTTAACTCTAGACGATGATGATATAGCAGAGCTTGAACGCCTTGAATCTAACTACAAAGAAGTTAGAGGAGAGAATAGAGGTGTCCCATACGAAGAAGGCGATACGTTTAGATTAACCGCTCACATGTTTCGACATACGTTGGCCTACTTTGTCATTGCCAATAAATTAGGTGAGCTTGATGATATTAGATATCAATTTAAACATTTAACCAGCCTAATGACGTTTGTTTATACTCGAAGAGCATTTTTGGCCTCAACAACTTTAATTAAAACTACTGAAGAGTTTAATGAGATTTTAATTGACCGTGTTGCAGAAGAGTTAATAGATGAAGCCGAGTCACAATCACTTAAAGGTGGTGCTGGTGAGCAAATTAATAAAACATCTAAAGATCTGATAATAGGTATTACTGATAGTCAAAGTAAAGATTCGACTGTGATTAAGCAGATCCATTTCAGTTCAATTGAAGAACTGAAAAAATTTCTCGTCAAAAATATTAAAAACATACGTGGCTTGCCTACGGGGTACTGCACTGCGGGAGAAGCTTGCAAGATAAAAGGAGCAGGAATCCCTAGTGGCTGTGTGTATTGTGGTAGTAAAATCATTACCAAACGCCACAAGGTCAATTGGCAAGTGATAAAAAAAGATGCGACCCAGAAACTAGAGGCATATGCAGCATCAACCACAGAAGAGCAAGAAGATTACGAGCTATTTGCTATTCACTGGAAAAATAATATAGCAGCAGCTGACTATGTATTAGATGAAGGCAAAGCGCATACAAACCAAGGAGAACAAGCATGAGTAGCGCATATGATGATATAAAACGTGCTTTTGAAGAGATGAAATCTGATGGCAGCAAGATAACCAAAAATGCAGTAGCAACGAGAGCTAAAAGAAATATTGCGAATCTATCTAAAGAAGAAGAAAAATGGGTAAAGTTACGAGAAAGTATTGAAAAAGCTCAATTAACTTGGGAAGAAAAAAATAAAGATAATTTAATAAAACAACTCAGAACAAAGGTAGCCGAACTAAAAAGCAAGCTTGCTAAAGAAAAGCAAAAAAATAATATCGGCACTAAGGAAATCGATAATAAAGATACAAAGTTATTAGTGTTGTTGAGTGAAATGTACGCAGAAATAGATAAGCTCAAACTGATTAATGCCGATTTACAAAATCAACTTCAGCATTCAGGGCAACATACAGAAATAAGAGTGGATACGTCTACTGGTGAAATTATTGAATTAGTTTCAACGAAACAATAGATTAGATGTAGTAGCTCATATCTCAACTTACAGTTTTGTTGATTAGGCTTAGACTTCACCTGACAGGCAGCAAGAGCGAACAAGAGACGGTCAGAGTGATCTGGATATGTGAACTTAATTCTACAAAGAGGACGCTTAGCGACCCCGTTCATGCAATAAAATTGAGTTTAGGCAATCCGCATTAATTGTATAATGATATTTCTGCTTCTAAAGAGTATGTTTATGAGAACCATTGGAAAACTGGCAAAAGATTTAGATATCAATGTTGAAACAATCCGTTTCTATGAGCGCCAAGGTCTGATAGAGCAACCTTTAAAACCAGAGTCTGGTTACAGAATGTATGGCGATGCCCTTACCAGTCAACTCAAATTTATTCTGAAAGCTAAAGCATTAGGGTTTACGCTGAAAGAAATTGAATCGCTTATGTCACTAAGTGACAGTTGCGCTGATATTGAGTCGATGGGGTTGCAAAAACTTAATCTCATTCGTAATAAAATTGCTGATTTACAGCGATTAGAGAAAGTAATTCAAGATATGACAGATTCTTGCAAGGCCAATCAAGACCCTCAATCCTGCCCGGTAATAAATTCACTTAAATAGCTATTGACCCCGTACTTATGTACGGAGTTTATACTACCTTAAAAATTGAGGTAGATAGTTATGATCAATAAAATTCTAGATAAAGTAGGTTCTGGTGGCGTTTGGCTAGCCGCCCTTAGCTGCACAGCATGTTTTCCTGCACTCGGCTCATTGGCATCTGCTCTTGGGTTAGGTTTTCTTTCACATTTTGAAGGGATAGCGGTGAACACCTTATTGCCATTATTTGCTTCACTAGCGTTGTTAGTTAATTTCTATAATTGGTATCAACATCGAGATTCATTGAGAGGCGTTTTAAGTGTCATTGGCCCAATTGCAGTATTGCTGACCCTTTATCCTTTATGGCAATACGACTGGAGCACTTACTTATTTTACTTTGGGATCATTTGGATGGTCGTAATGTCTATTTTAGATATTGTTAAGCCCATTAAGGAACCAGTATGCAAGGTATAGAACTAGAATCTAAAATCACTTGCCCTGAATGTGGATTTAGCAAAGTTGAAACCATGCCTACAAACGCTTGCCAATGGTATTACGAATGCGAAAGCTGTAAAGCACTACTTAAACCGTTAAAAGGTGATTGTTGCGTTTATTGCTCTTATGGAACAGTTAAGTGTCCTCCTATTCAAGAAGGCAATGCATGTTGCTCAGGTAAGTAGCCTAGTATTCGGTGGTTCTGTGTCAACCAAGTAATATCTTAAATGCGATTGCGATTAACACTAAACCACCAAATAGTTCAGCTTTAGATTCCAGCCATACGCCACTTCTTTCGCCGATATTCACACCAATCCAGCTAAAGGCAAACGTCGTGACGCCTATTATCAAGCAAGCTACGGCTATATCTACCTCAAGCAATGTGATTGCATAACCTGCCGCCATTGCATCAATACTGGTGGCAATAGCAAGAACAAATAGTACACGATGAGTAACATTAGCAATATCTTCTTCAATTCCTTCAGATTGGGACTCATAAATCATTTTGCCACCGATAAATACTAGCAAAATAAAAGCTATCCAAGGTGCATAATCTTCAATCCAAGATGATAAACCTTTACCGCTGTAATAGCCTAAAAGAGGCATAAAGCCTTGGAAAAAACCAAAATAAGCAGCGGCTTTAATAAAGAGCTTTTCAGCATTTACTACTTTTTTAGAACCTAAGCCTATGGATACTGCAAACGCGTCCATACTGAGTGCTATAGCTAATACAAATACTTCAAACAAACCGATTAAACCTGAATAAAATTGTTATAAGATTACGTGACGTATAATTAGTTACTTGATTGATGTTAAACACCTAAGATTTACTGACAATTTTTCTATTATCAAAGCCTTATTTTTACACCAAATTTCAGCCAGATATTCAGTAACAGTGCCAACACTTGAAGGAAACAGAATATTCCCCGCCACTTTGGCGAAAGGTCCATCAGTTTCGAGTAGAACTCTATCTTGAGGTATCCACGATATTACTTTTTTAGCTCTGGCTGAAGTTAGCATGGCTGGCCCAATAGAGAAGAAACAGCCTAGCTCGACGGCTTCTAGAACTTGCTTCTTAGTACCTAAAAACCAATGAAGAATAGAAGTACCAGCATTGGGATGTAACTTAAGTTGTTCAAGAACTTCACCAGTCGCGTTAAGACTATGGATAGTTAGTATTTTGTCATCAAAGCCTTCACATTTTTTTAGAATATGCGTGAAAACCTCTAATTGATCATCAAAGTAATCAGCGTAACCTTTTGAGCCATCCAGTCCAATTTCTCCAATATATCTAGTTCTATCAACTAGCTTATCGAATAGTGCTAATTCATTTTTTCTTAGATGAGCAAGTTGAGGGTGAAGCCCCAAGGCCGTCTTACAGTGTTTTATGCCACTTGTTAACTGGACAGTACCTTCAAAAGCTGAAGGCACCGTAGTTACTGATAGCACGTAATAATTACTGCTTTTTATGTCGTTCAATACCTCTTGATGATCTGGATATAAATCAACGTGGCAATGAAGATCCATCATGACGATTTATCCGCTTGGAGAAATAATTCAACCTCTGCCAATCCTCGCTTAATAGTTGATTCTAATTTTTCTCGTATATCTTTTTCTTGTGGTATTGGCCCTGAACTTCGAAGCCAAGAACGATAGTTATCGGATTGTTTCAATCTAATAATGGCAGTTTGAACCGCTTGGAGATCATCGCGAGTATCTTTTTCTTTGATAAGATCTCTCAACCGCTTTGTCTTGTATGGCGCATCTTGTGTAAAACCAGCATGAAAAACTGACGCTCTTCGAATAAGGCAAGGTACACAATGCCCACACTGTTTATGTTCTCTGTGCCAATGACTGCATGAAACACTTAGGGGAACTGCTTTTCTAATTGCGTCTTGATCAACACATTCCGCTAACATTTCACCTTTAGTTTTGAATTGATAGGGGTTTACAAATTTGACATGAAACCCAGTGTCTCTAAGCAAAGATTCAAGCCTGCTTAGAAAATTAGGATGAGTAGTTCTAGTGCTATGGCTACCAATCCGTCTTCTGGTAAGCGGCGGATTTATAGAAATATAGCCATTCTCTGGGACGACAATAGTTTCAATACTGCTATCGCAATTAGCATTTCTTAAGGCTGATATACCAAGTACCGCCATAGCTAGGAAGTTAAAGCTTCTTCCCCTCATACTAATGTCAGTTTTACCTTCTAAGTGCTTAATAATATGGGGAGACATTGAATAGGACAATTCGCCGAATGGCGGGGATAATAATTGCTTAATGTCTTCTTGCTTAGCGCCATCACCACGATAAGCGTGACTAACCAAGAGAGGCTTTAAATCTGATTCTCCGTTCAAAATATCAATTGCACCAACTGCGCTATCAAGACCACCAGAAAAAAGGCAAACAGAGTTGAGTCCAATTAATGATTTTGCTTTTGCTTTCGCTTGCTCACTTGTTTTAGGAGTCGGCATCGGCATAGTTGTTTTTTCAAAAGTAAACAGCCATTGATCGCCTGTAAGAAAGTTGAGCAAAGAACTCAGTTCAGGTTCTACAAAATTCCACATATCCTCATCAGTTACAGGAACATGCAAATGCATTTTTCTAGCCCATGCATTTTCTGCATTATCCCTTAATTCAAATGTATCAGCAGCGGTAACGGCGGTAGCAATTGTTATCAGATCTATTGAATCAGCATCTACATTCAATCCTAAATCACGAACTGTTTGTAGTAGTTGTTTTGACACCAAGCTGTGCTTAGTGATGTCATTTTGATGCGTATGAAACATTTGGACAGGATGACAATCATCAGAAAAGTCAGGCAAGTTAGCAGGGTCATGGTTAAAGTAAAAATTAGTCATTAAAGCTCTCCCATTCATCAACCGTCATAGCAATAGCATCGGCTTGAATTTTAGTAATATTTTCTTTGCTAATAGTACTGGGGTTGCCATTAGTTACTTTGTCTAACTGCTCTTGTGTAATCACTTTTATTAGTTCCCTTAATTCAACTTCCATTTGATGATGCTTGCTTGCTGGCTCAACATGAAACCAAGCTCTGCCCATGCCTTCAACCACATCCTGAAAAATAAGGTCTGTTAAATAACAGCCTATGGCTTCTTGGATAACTTCGTCAGTAAAACTGTTTGGGTCAAATTCTTCTGTATCGGGGAGTGCTTCTTCTAGTGCGTAATCCAACGCAACTCTTACAGCATCCGAATCGGCATTATCAGGCGCTAAATGGCTAGCAATTTTGTCGATTGCTTGATCAGTCGATAGCCCAGTTAGATCACCTAATGATAAGCTTTGATTATTAACCGTTACGGTGTCGCCACGCATGACACCAAGCAATCCAGAACCAGCAGTTATGCCGCTTGATAGTCTCCTGCTTGTGCTTTTACCTCCGCCAGAGCCTTTTCTAGAGTAACTTTTTAATGAACGCCTTAGATCTGAGGTTGAGCCACCTGTTTGCGCATATTTACCAAATGCTCTTCTGGCACTGGCAAACCTATTTGGAGGCGGTGTTGCTGTAGGTGAACCACCGATTTCTTGTTGAACCTTGTCATTGTCAATATCATTGCTATTGTCATTCTGATCATCAGCTTGATTATTATCAGAGCCAGCTTGCTCATCCCCATCAGTACCTGATGCAGGTTCTATTGTGACAGGATCTCCTTGCTCTGCCCAAGATGGAATAAGTGGACTCTTATTATTTGGTCCTGTTGACGATGCGGACGTACCCATATTACTTAGTTCCCTCTAGTTCTTTTAAAATTGGATTAAGCCATCTTTGGCGGGGCAAGCTTTTTAAAAATGTAAGAAGACTTAAGCTACATTTATCATCCTGCTTGGCAAGTAACACAGCCCCATAAATGCCTGTTGGTCTTTCGGTCCAATCACCAATCAACTTAAAGTTTTCAATCAAACCATCCATGACTGACATGTATTCTTCCTTCGGAGTTGTGGTAATCGCAGTAGAGTTAACGCCACTGACCCTTACCTTTTGCTTCATTAATTCTTCTACGAGTTTTTGAGCGGCTCCAGACATTACCGAATTAACAGCCCCCATTGGAATGCTTTCTCTGCTCAGATATGCCGCTGGTGTCAAATCCATTTCAGTGAACATGGGAGGTAATTTCGACCATTTATCAATAAAAGCTAGGTCGAGTTTCCACTCTTCAGGTAAATTAATTTCGTCAAATTCGACTTCTGAATTTTCAAGATCCGCTAATACTTTTGGATATCCGTTTTCCTTATCAATTAATTCATAAAGCTTGTTGGTAGCCTGAGTGCCTAAGCACCTCTCAAAAATTACCAGCTTAGTGATAGTTTTTTCATCAAGCTGCATTCCTCTGCGATGAGCGGTTTTCTTTCTCATCTTAACCTGATTGAGTAATCGCTTAACTATGCGAGGGTTGCCGTTAATGTTTGTGGATTCAGCTAATAGTGGAGCTAACTGTTCAGCAACCACAAATTTACTTCTGAGTTCGGAATGCTTTTCAATCTCGTGATCTTGAAGTAGCTCGTCAACGGTAATTTGTGGTTGTTTCCACGACAGCCTTAATGACTCTTCAAGGGCACATCTTATCGTTTCTAATTGCGCATCGGTAACGCCGTGATCTTGAGCAGTAAGCATCATTAAATATGCCCTTATCTCCAGAACGCCGGGTCTTGGTACATGCACAGGAATTTGAATAAGCTTGTCTAAATAATCAGTTTGATGTCGTTGAGATGCACCTTTGTGATACTCAGGCACTGCCAAGCGGATCATGTCCTCATCGGCGGCAATAACAAATGCAGTATTGGGTAAAAATAGAAATAACCTGATCGCCTCAAGGGTCGAAATAGCATTAAATGGAGAGCAGCGATCTAAATTATCGACATAGACAATAAGTGGCTTATCAAACTCCTTTAACAGATCAGAATATGCTTTTCGGAATTCTTTAATTTCTTTAGGAGGTGAAAATGATTTATTATCTTTGATCAAACCTTTGTTTTTCTTCGCGACATCCTTAGCGCCATCGACAGCACCTTTTACATCATCAACATCCAGTTCACCATCGTCACCACCACTGAATAGTCCCATGATCTTCTGTATACCACCCATAGTTGGTATACCAGCTAATGCTGCACCACCATCCATTAGCAATCCCATCAGTCTGATCTTATCTATTCGTCCAGCAAACTCTTTTGCTTTTGCACTGAGATTTTTATCGTCTGCTGCTTTTTTAACTAAAGTAGATGCAATTGTTTCTAGTAACGCCGCTTTAGCGTCATCATACCCTTGGAAAGTCCATGCATCGAAATGTACTTGGATATATTCTTGTTCATCACTTTCCAGAGAAGCCTTAGTAAGTTCAAGAATCGTCGATTTTCCAGCGCCCCAATCACCAAAAACGCCTATACTAATAGGCATTAACTCCTTTTCTGTTATAAGATCTTTTATTGACTCAGCCGTTTCATTAAAATTTAAGAAATCAATTTTTGATTCTTTATCAGACCACATAACGTCTCCTTTTATTTATTATTTCTTTTGTTCCATTCTTTCAATAATTCGGTGAACCGTGGGGCGGCTAACAGAATATTTCTTCGCTAATGCAGAGATCGATTCACCATTTAATTTATCTTTATATAATTCTTTCGCTTGTTTGTCTGATAAAGCAGGCAATCTGCCCATGTGTTTGCCTTTAGCTTTAGCCTCTTCACGACCTTCTGTGGTTCTGGCTTTTATAAGATCCCGCTCAAGTTGAGCGAATATGTGGCTACGCATAATGTTTGAGATTATTTCTCATCAAGCCAGATTGGGTGAGTACTAGGAAATCTTCGTCAGATTTGAGCCTGAAGCAGTCGTAAACGATGGTACAAAATTACTTCAGCTAAAATTCACTTTGATACGAAACCGGACATTAGGCTTAGCGTATCTCATGACAAGTGTTCCAACAATATAGTCGTTGCTCTTACTTTTAAATTTAAATCTTGTTTTAGATCCTCTGTACAATTAGTAACACACCAACGCGACTTTAATGTGGAATTAGGATCATCGGTTAATTTATTCTATCTAGATAGCTCTTCTATTTTTTATCTTTGATAAACATCGGTATAAAACGGGCAGTCCAAATAATGTTAGCAGTGTTTGCTGTCACTACCCCCCAACAATTATTTTCTTGGAATAGCTATTTGAGTTACTTCCCAATCTTTTCAAATTAAATAACTTTTTATTTGACTCTATAGCCACTATAGATTTTATACTTATTTTAATATTGTTTCGGAATGTTAAATATGTCAGAAAAATGTAGTGGTCAGTGTCAATCATCTCCTACCAACGAAGACGTAAAAATTGATACACAATTAGATAACTATAGTGGCGCGTTTGTCAGTACATATAAAGTGCCTCAAATGGACTGTCCTTCAGAAGAGAGATTGATCAGATTAGCACTTGACTCAATTCAGCCTTCAGTTGGATTGCAGTTTGATATTCCTAATCGCTTAGTCAAAGTTTTTCATGATGAAAATTTAGATGAGATAACAAAAAAGTTACAACAACTTAAACTCGGTGCAGAGTTAGAGTCAACTAAACAAAGTTGCAGTACAGAAGCTGCAAAAGCAAAAGACTTAGCCCAAAAAAATGAGATGAAAGAAGCATCAACCCTAAAATGGTTGTTAGCCATTAATGGAGTCATGTTTTTTATAGAAGTAATTGCTGGGATTATTGCACAGTCTGCTGGCCTAATTGCAGACTCATTAGATATGTTTGCTGATGCTGCTGTGTATGGTTTAGCTATTTATGCCGTAGGTAAAAGTATTAGCATGAAACTTAGAGCAGCACATATATCTGGTGTGCTTCAAGTTATTCTAGCGCTAGGTGCTTTGAGCGAAGTCGTAAGACGCTTTGTTTACGGTAGTGAACCGATCTCTTCTTTAATGATGATATTTGGTGGAATAGCACTAATCGCTAACGTTGCTTGTCTGTTTTTGATATTTGGCAACAAAGAAGACGGCGCTCATATGAAAGCGAGTTGGATTTTTTCCGCAAATGACGTTATCGCAAACGTTGGTGTAATTTTAGCTGGCTTATTAGTTACAGCAACAAGCAGTCGTTATCCAGATTTAGTGATTGGTTTGATAATTGCTCTTGTCGTTTTAAACGGTGCTCGCCGCATCTTACAGCTAAAGTATTAAGCAGAGAAATGAAAATAATGCACTCATCGTATATCAAATCAAATATATCATACGTGATAATGATTTTAATCGCGGTGCAGTCTGTGTTTTTTTCGCTAGAAGAGCTTGAAATAAACTTAAGTGAAAGTTCTTTTAGTTCATCACTAACTAAGTCTATTACCCCGCTAAAAGCTCCAGAAGACTCCAATATGCTTGAGGTGAATAATAGCAACTCTTCAATTGATAATTGTAATTTTTGTTGCTGTTGTCACTTATTTTTAAATGCTGATTCTTCCTGTAACATTTTCCAAGCAATAGAATATTTCCTTACCTACGCCTTAGTTTCTCCTGAGCTAAAAGGCTATATCTCGGTGCCATTCCGCCCACCTAAATACGCCTAAATTTTATAGAAAATTATGAAAGGTCAAATGTTAATGACCGAAAAAAACATATAAATTTATAGGAAAGTATACATGGCACTTAATACCTGTGTGCATCGCAAGATAGCAATTTTGAGGTGTGTAACACCTCGGCTTAAATATATCGCGTTTCTCGCGTTGTCACTTTTTACATTTAATGTTTATGCCTTTGAAAAGCAGTTAAATCTTCAAGAGGCAATTCAGTGGACGCTTAAACAAAATCCTGAACTCAAAATATTTGATTTCAAACAAACCGCATTAACAGGACAAGAACAAACAGCAAGTTTAAATCCTGCTTATGAACTAGAAGTTGAAGCTGAGAACTTTGCAGGCTCAGGTGAATTTAATGCATTCGACAGTGCTGAATTAACAGTCGCTCTATCTTCGGTTATCGAAATGGGAGATAAACGCTCAGCGCGGATTGGACTTGTTTCAAAATCAAGAGCACTACTCAATGCTGAGAAAGAAGTCTCTGCGCTTAATTTAATGGCTCAAGTCACTGAGAAGTACGTGGAAGTACTTGCAGCCCAACAAAGAGTTATATTGGCAGAAAATGCTTTGAGCTTAGCACAAGAAACGTTAGAGATTGTATCTCAGCGTAACCGCGCAGGTGCTACTCCTGAGGCTGAAGTGAAACGCTCAAAAGCAGTTATTGCTCAGGCTAACCTCACCCTTCAATCTGAACAAAAGCGCTTGGAATATTTGAAGCTCTCATTAGCAGCCTACTGGGGGGAAAACTCTGTAACCTTCTCTGAAGTACAAGGGGATCTTTTTCAGTTTGGCAATGATAGTGACTTTAACAGCCTTTTTGCGAAGTTAGAGAAAAACCCTGCTATTCAAGTTTATGCAAGTGAGCAGCGACTAAAAGAGGCCGAATTACAGTTGGCTAAAACAGAGTCAACGGCCAATATCAAATGGTCTGTTGGTGTTAGGCGCTCTCAAGAAGCCAATGATACGGCACTGGTCGCTGGCTTTAGCTTACCTTTGTTTGCTGAAAAGCGAAATTCTGGTGCAATCGCTAGTGCGCTAGCAGAGCGTGACCAAGTTGCCATAGAGAAAGAGGCGACTAAGTTGAGGTTTAGAAATCACTTACTACGAGCATACTCCAATAGAAAACAAGCCATATTAACAGCTAATTCATTAAAGCAGTCGGTTATCCCAATGCTTGAAGATGCACTGGAAGATACTCAAGACGCCTATCAAAAAGGTCGATATGGATATCTTGATTATGTATCGGCTAGACAAGAGCTGTTAAATGCTCGGCGAACCCTCATTGATGCGGCATCTGCTGCCCTAATTTATGGCGCAGAGATAGAAAAACTAACAAACGAAGCGCTGTCACTCTAAATAAACATCACTTTAAGTTTAATAACAATTTATTGATTCAGTTATTAACTGAATCGTTTAGGAATTCAAAATGAAAAACTATTTACTCGCACTATTGATTTTTATTGGGTATCTATCACCCATTCAAAGTGTTATCGCTAGTGAAGATGAACATGAAGGCGAAGAAGGCATTAGCAAAATAAACAATAACATGGCAAAAAGGCTTGGTGTTGAAACAGCCTATTTAGCTTCAAAAACGTTGAACCAAACTATCCCTGTATACGGCGCTACGACGATAGGCGCTGAACAATTATTTCAAGTTGGCGCTAGATATAACGGCGTTATAAAGACAATTAACTCCACTGTTGGTGATAAGGTAAAAAAAGGAGATCTATTAGCCGTTATTGAATCTAATGAAAGCTTAAATACCTATAAAATAACATCCCCTGTTTCTGGGACTGTTTTACAGCGAAATGGAAATATTGGCGGTATCACGCAAAACACTAGCTTGTTTGAAATCGTCAATTTTGACACCTTGTGGGCTGAATTTAAGGTGTTTACCAGCCAATATAATCAAATCAAAGTCGGTCAACCTGTTGATATTGAGCATGGTGAACAGGCATTCAACTCAACCATCACCAATATAATTCCAGCTAAAGATCAGTCTTATGTTTTAGCACGTGTACGTTTAAATAACACTGAGCTAAACCTAACCTCAGGCCAATTATTAATGGGCAGCGTAAAGATAAACCGATTTGAGGTGGATTTAGCCGTCGAGAAAGTTGCGATACAAGAACTGGGAGGACAATTTGGTGTCTTTGTAAAAGAAGATGAAGAGTACGAGTTTGCGCCACTTGTGCTCGGACGTTCAGACAAAAACTATATCGAGGTCATTGATGGCCTCAGTAAAGACGCTGAATATGTAAACAAAAACAGTTATCTGATAAAAGCGGATATTTTGAAATCTGAAGTAGAAGACGACGATTAGGAGACGCAATATGATTGAATCAATTTTGCGTCTTGCAATAAATAGACGCTATTTAGTATTAAGTCTGCTGATGGTAATCATCGGCGTTGGCATGTGGAGTTATCAAAAACTTCCCATTGATGCTGTTCCAGATATAACAAACGTGCAGGTACAAATAAACACTTCTGCCCCCGGTTATTCACCTTTGGAAGCGGAACAAAGGGTGACCTTTCCTGTAGAAACCGCCTTAGCCGGATTGCCAAAGCTGTCTCACACCCGCTCCCTGTCAAGATATGGATTATCTCAAGTAACCGTTATCTTTGAAGAGGGAACCGATATTTATTTTGCTCGCAACTTAATCAATGCAAGATTAGCTGCGATAAAAGGCGTTATTCCCTCTGGCTTAGAGCCAGAAATGGGTCCTATTTCGACAGGGCTTGGCGAAATATTTATGTATACCGTACAAGCTTCTCCTGACGCTAAAATGCCTAATGGAGAGCCTTATACCGCTATTGCCTTAAGAGAAATACAAGACTGGATCATTAAACCGCAATTGGCTCAAGTTAAAGGCGTCATTGAGGTCAACAGTATCGGCGGCTACAACAAGCAATATCACATAACGCCTAAACCCGAAAAATTACTTTTTCATCAGGTAACCTTTGAAGAAATATCTGATGCATTACGTAAAAACAATGACAACCGTGGCGCAGGTTATATCGAACAAAACGGACAGCAAGTTTTAGTACGCTCCATTGGGCAACTAGCGACAATAGATGAGATCCTCAATGTCATCATCAAAAAGAACGATGGTATTCCTGTAAAAATAAGTGATGTTGCCAATGTTGCTATAGGCAAAGAACTTAGAACAGGGGCTGCTACTCGTAATGGCATTGAGACAGTGCTTGGTACAACCATGATGCTGATTGGTGAGAATTCTCGCACCGTTGCTTTAGAAGTGGAACATAAGCTCAGCGAAATACAAAAATCTCTGCCAAAGGGCATTACCGCAGAGCCTGTTTACGACAGAACAACGTTAGTAGATAAAGCGATTGCAACCGTTACCAAAAACCTCGTTGAAGGTGCGCTTTTAGTTATTGTTGTGTTATTTATTCTACTTGGAAATTTACGTGCAGCTCTCATTACCGCTGCTGTTATCCCTATTTCCATGTTAATGACAATCACAGGTATGGCGCAAGCAGGAGTATCTGCCAATTTAATGAGTCTCGGCGCATTGGACTTTGGCTTGATAGTGGACGGGGCTGTAATCATCGTTGAAAACTCTGTCCGTAGGTTAGCACAGGCCCAACACAACGGTCATAGGCAAGACTTAAGAGAACGCCTAAATACCGTTTTTGAAGCCACTTCAGAAGTGATACGTCCAAGCTTGTTTGGTGTGGCAATTATCACTGTTGTTTACATCCCCATTTTCACGCTAACTGGCGTTGAAGGGAAAATGTTCCACCCTATGGCGGCAACTGTCGTTATGGCGTTAATTTCCGCAATGATCCTTTCAGTTACACTGGTTCCTGCTGCTGTAGCTGTGTTTATGAAAGGTAAAATCAGCGAAAAAGAAAGTGTAGTTATTCGTTCAACCAAGTCTATTTATGAACCATTGTTAAAAATGGCGTTGAAATTTCGTTGGGTTATTGTTTCATTCTCAACGCTGTTAATGGGGTATAGCCTTTGGTTAGCAACAACGCTGGGTAGTGAATTTGTTCCACAGCTAAATGAAGGGGATATAACAGTCCAAGCGCTAAGAATACCTTCTACCGGCCTAGAGCAATCAGTAGAAATGCAAGAAGTACTTGAGCAACGTATTAAAGCGTTTCCTGAAGTTGATAAAGTATTCTCGCGCATCGGCACATCAGAAGTAGCAACTGATCCAATGCCACCGAGTATTGCTGATATCTTTGTTATTTTAAAACCACGTAAAGAATGGGCCGAACCTTCAAAGCCAAAGAGTGAATTAGTTGAAGAAATGGAAGAAGTACTGAAAAACATTCCGGGCAACAACTATGAATTCACTCAGCCTATTCAAATGCGTTTCAATGAATTGATTTCTGGCGTTAGAGCTGATGTCGGCATCAAAATATTTGGTGATGACTTAGATCGATTATTACTTACCGCAAAAGATATTCTAAATATTGTGAAAACCGTGGACGGTGCTGCTGATGCCCGAATGGAACAGGTCACAGGTGTTCCATCTTTATCAGTAATTCCTAAACGAGAAGCGCTTGGTCGATACGGTTTGAGCGTTTCAGAACTGCAAGACTGGGTTGCTACTGCAATTGGTGGAGAATCTGCGGGGATCATTTATGAAGGAGACAGACGATTTGAGTTAGTTGTTCGCCTACCAGAGCAAACAAGAACAGATATCGATAGCTTGAAGCACCTGCCGCTTCCACTTGAGGGTGGTAACTATGTGCCACTTGAAGAAGTTGCAGAGCTTAAATCAGAGTCTTTACCTGCTCAAATTAGCCGTGAGAACGGAAAAAGAAGAGTTGTGGTTACCGTCAATGTTCGTGGCAGAGATTTAGGCGGCTTTGTAAAAGAAGTGAAAGCTAAAATTAATCAGGAAGGAGAAATCCCAGCAGGATACTGGCTTGATTATGGTGGAACGTTTGAACAACTAGAGTCAGCGAGTAAAAGATTAAGCTTAGTTGTACCGATCACATTAGTTGTAATCTTAGGTATTTTGGTTATCGCATTTGGTTCATTAAAAGATGCATTAATCATTTTCAGTGGCGTGCCTTTAGCATTAACTGGGGGCGTATTTTCACTTTATTTAAGAGACATGCCCTTATCAATTTCGGCAGGTGTCGGCTTCATAGCATTGTCAGGTGTCGCCGTATTAAATGGCTTGGTTATGTTGGCTTTTATTCGAGATCTTTGGCATGAAAAAGGCGACCTTTACGTAGCGATCATTGAAGGTGCCATCATTCGTTTAAGACCTATTTTAATGACGGCACTGGTTGCTAGTTTAGGTTTTATTCCAATGGCGCTAAACACTGGAATTGGTGCAGAAGTACAACGACCACTAGCAACAGTCGTTATCGGCGGTATTGTATCTTCTACCATTTTAACTTTGTTTGTATTACCTGTTTTATATCAATGGGCGCATGGCTCTGAGAGTAACAAACAGTAATCTGACGAAATTTAAAGCCCAAAAAGCAGCTTAATTAATAGGTTATGCCTAATTAAGCTGCTTTTTATATTGTATGCCCAACATTTTATTGATAAAGCTTACTGCGCTTCATCCCGACAATTTTCATTTAAAAACTCAAACTCTATCGTTGTATGCGATAAATGATAGGAAGATAATTTAGCTGCAACTTCTTGTTTAAGCCTAATTAATTCTTTAACGTCAAAGTTGTCACTCAGCTCAAGGTGCGCTGTTAAAACGTGACTTTCACCATCTAGTGACCAAAAGTGCATGTGGTGGATACCATTAACTTCAGGAAATTCCATTAGTGATAGTTTAATACGCTTTTGAGTCTCTTTATCGGGTGCAGCTTGAAGAAATAAAACGAGTGTTGATTTCAGGTTTTTGAAAACATTAAACAAGATGAACAGCGTGAACCCTATTGATAAAAGGGGATCTAATATCGGCAGTTCAGCGAACAACAGTACGATAGAGACTATAAGAACGGCAACCCATCCAAGTACATCTTCAAGAAGGTGCCATGTCAGCACTTTCTCATTTAATGTTTCACCCGCTTTTAATTTTAATACCGCATATCCGTTAACGGCAACGCCGAGTATCGCTAGCCCTAACATCCCCTCGACTACAGGCATTTCAGGATTGGACAGCCTTGGAATTGCTTCAAATAAAATCCAAATTGAGCCAATGATTAAAACAATACTGTTTATCAATGCGCCAAAGAGAGTAAGTCTACGATAACCATAACTAAACTTATCTGATGCTTCTTTATCTGAAAAACGACTTAAAATCCACGCAAAACCTATTGAAAGACTATCACCAAGATCGTGAACTGCATCTGCCATTATCGCAGTACTGTTAGTGAGCCAACCACCTATAAATTCGATAATAGTAAATGTCACATTCAGAAAAAATGCCCAACCAATACGATCATCTTTAGAATGCTGATGACTGTGACTATGGTTGTGCATTTTGTACCTCCAGTGCTTTTGTATTTCTAATTTTTGATACATTCATATTAATCAAATGGCGAATCACACCTTGATACATCCAACGTTTTACTCCCGACAAATTAGTACCCTTTTCAAGATAAAACTCATCAGGGGAATCATAAAGCCCAAAGTCGTCATGAATACCTTCTTTTTGAATATAGGTATCTTGGCCGCACCAATTTGTGTTTGGTGAAGAGAAACACTTTGTTGCAACACCATAGACACAAAAGTCATCTTTTGCTTGGCTAAATTTCTGCTGTAGTGAGCTTAAGTATTGCTCATCCAATATAAAGCCCTCTAAGTTTATCCAGCGTCCATCGAAATAAACTTCTACCCAACTATGAATGATGTATTTAGGTGCTAACCAAAATACATAGCTAGGTATAGCCCCTTTTTGTAATTGCTGATCAATGGTAAAACCATGGAAACGACACTGGATACCTAGTCCACGCAATAGCGCCATTAACAGATTACCCTTAGTATTACATTGCCCATAACCATCTGCTAGTACATCGCTTGCTGCTATATCATCACTCTTGTTATAGCCAAACATTATTTCATCTTTCACAAATTGGTATGCTGCTCCAATTTTGTTGAAATCGTCTAAGCTTTGCCATCCTCGCTGATCGATCAGGGATTGGATATCTTTGTGTTCAAAATTAACGATATTCGTATTGTTTAAATATTTCTCGGTCATTTTTTATATATCCTTTTCGTTGCATACTTATACTACAGACTCTATAGTAACTATAGAATCAAATGTCTGGGGGAAATTGATGAAAATAGGCGAATTGTCTAAAAAATCGGGCTGTTCTATACAAACAATTAGATATTATGAAAGAGAAGGATTACTGTTAAATCCAAACCGTTCAGAAGGTAATTTCAGGCTGTATGATAGTAAAGGACTTAAACAATTGGAGTTCGTAAAACATTGTCGCAGCCTAGATATATCACTCAATGATATTAAACGTCTTATCGAATTAAAAAATAAGCCAGAAGAAAGCTGCTCTAGCGTTAATGCATTAATTGATCAGCAACTTGCACTAGTGAATAAACGCATGAAAGAATTAAGGGCGCTTAAAGCTGAATTACAACAGATGGCTAGTGCTTGTGGTTCGAACAATACTATTGAAGCATGCGGGATCATTAAGTCACTAGATAGTTAACTCTGTTAGAGGCATACGGGCAGAATATAGAACATTAATCGACTATTGCATGTCCTAAATGTGGACAGATAAAAACGGAAGAAATGCTGACAAATTCATGTCAGCGGTATCACAAGTATGAGTCACACAAGGTTTTGCCAAACTATTGAATGGTGACTGGTGTGTTTACTTCTCATATGGAACAGCAAAATTCCGCCAATTCTAGAACGACAAAATTAGTTGCAGCCGTTAATGCACTAGAGTGTTTAAATTGAAGTTTATTATTGACTCTTCAACGTCTGCTTTACACTCTGAATTTTCGTTAATAACTCAAAAGCTAACTTCCGCTTTTGGCTAAGTGAAGTCATAAGGTATTCATTGATGCTAATGTTCGCAATGTCGGAGGAGCTGCCGTTAGCAAATAGCATCAAATTATCGTAATATAACTGATTGAGTCTCAGATATTATGATTAAAAAATCATACTTTCATAAAAAGAGAGATTGGCGGCATCCCTTTAAAACCTTTCAGTCTAAAATGAGATCAATCTCAATCATTATGCACAGTCACAAATACTCCACATAGGTTGATCATGGCAGTGGCAAACGGATTATCATTTTTGGTATTGAGAGAGCCGTCGATAATATTCAAACAAGCACCTTTCTTATGGATGCTTTCAATTGCCTCAAGAATAGATTTTAACGACCGTCCCAAACGGTCGAGGCGAGTAACAATAACTTCATCACCTTCCCTGATAAAGTCGATGAGTTCCTAAAGCTTTTCTTCATTTCGAATCGAAGCACCAGACTGTTTGCCTTGGAATATTTTTTCACAGCCCTGAGCGTCCAACTTGGACAGTTGAACATTTAAATCTTGTTCTTTAGTTGAAACTCTTGCAAAACCAACTTTCATATATACGAAACCTGTAACTTTCGCACACCTTAACAATTAAATGAACGAAAGTATATTAAATAAATTTTGTACATGAACGTAATAAAAAATAGAAATTCGTACACTACGGATAGAAAATGAATGACAATTCTAACTATAAAGTGACTTAATTATTTCACACGCTTCA
The DNA here is from genome assembly GCF_018732205.1 of Pseudoalteromonas sp. SiA1. Lineage (NCBI taxonomy): Bacteria > Pseudomonadati > Pseudomonadota > Gammaproteobacteria > Alteromonadales > Pseudoalteromonadaceae > Pseudoalteromonas > Pseudoalteromonas sp. SiA1. The sequence continues at coordinate 2,824,489 of NZ_CP076084.1, forward strand.
CTTGTACACGAGCTTGCCATTTGTTGAAGCTCAGCTTGTAGTGCTTTGAGTTCTCCCATTAGATTGTTAACTAAAGCCAATTTAGCCTGTGTCTATCATAAGTTCAAAACTTAAACTTTAGATATAAGCTGAAATTGAGTCAATCGTATTACAAATACTCTTATTGATACTGGCTCATTACTTGCACTTTTTCGAGAACATGACCACATGTAGAGAATAATAGGCTAACAGTGGGAAATATTTACACTATCAATGTAAGGATTACTTATGAAATACTCAAGATTTGCTGCAATGATCATCACCTCAACCATTGCTATGTTTGTCATGATGTATCTCAACACTTACGCAGTATCACATATATGGTTTAGTGAAACGCGTATCTATATGGCGTTGTATATGGGAGCAGGTATGGCAATGATCATGCTGGCCTTTATGCTTAGCATGTACAGTAACAAGAAGCTCAACATGGCTATTTTTCTATTGGCGACAATACTGTTTGCCATATGTCTTTATCTTGTTCGCTCTCAAAGCACAATTTCTGACACTGCTTACATGAAAGCGATGATTCCTCATCACTCCATTGCTATTCTTACTAGTGAGCATTCAACTTTGGAGGATGTACGCGTGCGTGAATTGGCAAATGGTATTATTAAAGCCCAACGAAAAGAAATAAAAGAAATGGAATGGCTGATTAAAGATATTTCTGAAAATGGAAAGGTCAGCTCACAAGCTCAGGCTGAGCAACGACCGCTCCCAAAGTTTGAAGGCACACTGAACAAAGGAGACTAAGATGACTAAGACAGCTACCCTGTACAGAATGGTCACTGACGAACATATCTGCCCCTATGGTTTAAGGTCGAAAGATTTGCTGGAGAGGCAAGGGTATGATGTAGAAGATCATAAGCTCACGTCAAGACAACAAGCTGATGACTTCAAAGCTAAGCATGATGTCAAAACTACGCCACAAACCTTTATTGAAGGAAAGCGTGTCGGAGGATACGATGACTTAAGAGAGTATTTTGGTAAAGATGAAGCAGGTCAAACTGGCACAACCTACACGCCCGTTGTAGCCATTTTCTCGATAGCTGCACTTCTTGCTGTCGCATCTCAACATTTTGCTTCCGGCTCATTTATCTCCATCAGAACACTGATGCTATTTATAGCTTTTTCAATGACGCTCTTAGCGGTGCAAAAACTGAAAGACCTATACAGTTTCACAAATTCGTTTATTACTTATGATTTACTAGCGATGAGATGGATAAGATATGGTTATATTTATCCCTTCATTGAAGCATATGCAGGTATTGGTATGGTTGCCCAACTACAGCCTCTCGCAGTGGCACCATTTTCATTGTTTATCGGCACAGTTGGAGCAATTTCAGTTTTCAAAGCCGTTTACATCGACAAACGCCAGTTAAAGTGTGCCTGTGTAGGCGGCGATAGCAGTGTGCCACTTGGATTTGTATCGCTATCTGAAAACTTATTTATGATCGCGGGAGCATTGATTATGCTGCTGATGTAAAGGTATAGCTCTATTCGGCGGCCCCTTAACTGTTAAGATTAGACCTAGGATGCCAGCCCACACCTTTCTAATTCATATGTAACATTTTTTCTGTCGTACTGGCATCAAGATAACCAGAACTGAGCAAACAATCTCAAAGGTTGTACAAAATAACACTAAAGTTTTTTCATTAAGTTTTATTGTTATGCTCTTGTGGTGGCTTTCGCCACCACTTTATTAGTTTTCAAGTTCCACCATATCTTTCGCTGCAATGTCACCAGACACTAGCTTTACAGTTGCGAAATGATCATTCACAATTTTAGTAATTTGTACCGTTCCTACCTTTTCGATAGTGTAGGGATCTTCACCTTCACTCAATACTATTCTTTCATGGAATCTAATAACACTGTATTTTTGCCCAACCTCTGCGCCATGCTTAGCACCAATACAGATTAGAGTTCGATTATCAGAACTTTCTACTACCTGACCTCTCATCATGTATTTATGATAAAAAGTGGTATTGGAACAACCCACTAAATATAAACCGAATGTAAGCAATAAAAGAGCTTTTATATAGGGTGTTTTCATCACTGTTACCTCATTTGACTAACTAATTATCTATACACTTTTTTATGAATTCATTTGTTTTTCCGGCCAGCCCCCGAAGGTGCTTGATGACAACTCCAAGGCTTATGAACAGAGTTATCTTTGATGTTCTGATCAACAAATTTATAGTAACTTTCTTTAGTATGTGTCCACCAATCATCATGAACATCTGCGCCATACTTACGGATTACCTCCTCAATCCCATCAAGGCTTACGTTTGCGGCATCATAGGCAAGGTGTATTTCACCTTCTTTGATGTTGTAACTAACTTCATCTATACCAAAAAGCTGATCTATTTCTTTTACTAACTCGTCACAGCTTTCTTCTGTGACATTGCTAAGCTTTAGGTTTCGAACAACTAAATTTTGCTCTTTAACGCCAACTCTATGATTTAAATCGCTCATAATTTTTCTCCTAATGTTTGTGTGAATGCTGTTGATTGCTATCTTTCATTTCTTCCATTTTACGGTTCATCTGCGGCATCATGTTCCCCATCATTTCTAAATGATGTTCAGCCATCTTGATTTGTTGATGCATTGGCATTTCTTCCATGTTTTTGTGCATGGATTGCATCATCTTCATCATTGAACGGTGATGTTCAACCATCATCTGCTGTTGCTTTTCAGGATCTTTTTCAGTTTTAATGGCATGGACTTCCTTTTTCATTTCCATCATCTTTTTGTGCATTTCTCCCATGTTCTCATGTGGTATTGCCATGCCTTGATGCATATCAGCTTTGTTCGCACCTTCATGCTTATGCTCATTGTTTTGGGCAAATGAGCTAGTGGTTATAAGTAGTGAACTAATAAATAAAATTGATTTAGTTAACGTTTTCATGATTTTTACCTTCTACACTTTTATTAAAATTTGGGATCCAACTTGGTGTCGATTCCATATACCTGTGGTACTCCGAACCAAACTCAGCAATCGCTTGTGCTTCTTCGCGTTTCGCTAGCTTGACGTAAACAACGACTAAGATCGGAAACATCGCAAGTGTTGGGATTGTCGGCCACTGCAATAAAAAGCCGAACATGATTAGAATGAAAGCTACATACTGTGGGTGGCGACACCTTGCATACCATCCAGTTGTAGCCAATTGATGATGTTTTTGCGCGTGATGCAATACATTCCATGCTGAAGACAACATAAAGAAACCTGCAACAATTAACACCATACTCACTATATGAAATGGGTCCCAATGGGCATCACCTTGAAATCCAAAGAAAGTATGTAATAAATGCCCATTTTCATGCGCAAAGAAATTTACTTCTGGATAGGTCTCCGTCAGCCACCCCGACAGAAAATAGATAGTTAAAGGAAAGCCATACATTTCAGTAAATAGGGCAACAATAAAGGCAGAGAACGCGCTTAGACTTCTCCAATCAGTTGATGTTTTTGGTTTGACAAAACTAAAGGCAAAAAAGATAAAAATTGCTGAGTTCAGTATCACCATTGACCATAAGTCATAATCATATGTTTCATTCATCACTGCTCTCCTTTTTATGTGATTCCTTACGTGCCTTTTCTAACCCTTGTATGTAGCCATCGCGATAGGCTGCATTTTTATCCGTGAGTTCTTGAAAGCTCTCTTCCTTTTTTTCATCAGGCGCATGTGAATGATCGTGACCATGTTTACCATGACTGCCATGCATAAATACGTGCATCAAGGGGCATAGCAATAAAATCAAGTAGGGAAGAAATTGCAGCATATGTTGACCATGCTCAAGCACTAAGAAGTAGGTCACTGCGGCAATAAGTGCCAGTGCAGCCCAGCCTGTAGGTGTTGACCAAAAATTAGGGTGTTGATTTTTCATATTGCCCTCCTAAACGACTTTTAAGACACCGCGATACATTTGCATCTGACAGTGAAACTCATGCTCTCCCGGTGATAAGTTCAATAGGGTAATTTGAGTAATTTCATTTAATTTAAGCTGTTCGCTTATATCCAATGAAGGAATAAGCATTGTTTCAGCGCAGGGGGATTGATCTTTGCGCATAAACTTCAGAGTGACAGGTTGGCTAGCAGACACCTGAATTGAGGATGGGGAATACACACCATCCCTCACTTCAATGAGTACTTCATTACCTTGAACGATTGTTTTATTGGGTTTATATAGCCAAAACCACCAAACAATCAGCGCGATTAACATTAAGCCTAATAAGTTAATAACCATCATTGTGATTCTCCTTAATGCTCTTTTGCTTTAAAAAAGCGAAGTCGATTTGCATTTGACACTACAGTCAATGACGAAAACGCCATTGCAGCACCTGCAATTACAGGGCTAAGCAGAATGCCAAAGAAGGGATATAGAACCCCCGCAGCAAAAGGAATCCCGGCTACGTTATAGACAAACGCGCCAAACAAGTTTTGTTTGATATTTCGTAAAGTAGCTTTGCTTACCGCTATGGCATCAGCAAGGCCATGAAGTGAACCACGCATTAGGGTAATGTCAGCACTTTCGATAGCTACATCAGTCCCTGTGCCTATGGCGAAGCCAACATCGGCTAACGCTAGCGCAGGAGCATCGTTGATGCCATCTCCTGTCATACCAACAATTTCGCCGCCTTCTTGTAGCTCTTTCACCTTGTTGGCTTTATCTTCTGGCAGCACTTCAGCAAGAAACTCACTAATACCCACTTTTTTAGCTACGGCGGCAGCGGTTTCCTTGTTATCACCCGTTAACATGATGACGCGTATACCATTAGCCTGAAGCCGTTTGATAGCAGAGATTGAGTCTGACTTGATAGGATCTGCAACAGCAATGATTGCTGCAAGTTCACCATCTACAGCAAAGTACATAGGTGTTTTGGCTTCTTTGGCTAAAGACTGTGCTTGTTCAACAAAGCCTGTGAGGTCTATGCCTTTTAACTTCATTAGTTTATCGTTTCCGAAAAGCAGGGCTTTGTTGTTGCAGCTTGCTTCTACACCAAAACCCGTAATGGCGTTAAAGGCTTCAATTTTTAGTAACTCAATATCCTGATCTAACGCACTTTCAACAATCGCTTGCGCTAAAGGATGCTCTGAGCCGCTTTCTAAACTTGCTGCAAGCTGTAGTACGTCTTTTTCGTCAGTAGCTTTTGCTAAAATAATATCGGTTACCTTAGGTGCCCCTTCAGTAATAGTGCCCGTTTTATCTAAAATCATGGCAGTGATTTTAGAGGCGGTTTGCAGTGCCTCACCGTTGCGAATAAGCACTCCGGCTTCTGCTGCTTTTCCTACTCCCACCATGACAGACATGGGTGTTGCCAAGCCTAAAGCACACGGGCAGGCAATAATAAGCACAGTAGTTGCTGAAACGATGGCAAAAGCAATGGCTGGCTCAGGTCCAAAGTTAAGCCATGCTAGCGCACTTAACACAGAGGTGATCATCACGACAGGTACGAAAAAAGCTGAAATAACATCGGCCAAACGGCCAATCGGCGGTTTCGAATTTTGTGCTCGTTTCACCATATTGATGATCTGTGCAAGCGCCGTGTCTTTACCAACGCGTGTGGCTCTAAATAAAATCATGCCTGATTTGTTCAAAGTACCTGCGACAACCTCATCTTCTTCAGCTTTTTCAGCAGGCATAGGTTCGCCTGTCAGCATGGACTCATCAATAGAGGTGTGTCCTTCCAATACCACGCCATCGACGGGAATTTTTTCACCCGGTTTTACCTTCACAATATCGTTAAATAAAACCTGCTCAATACCTATCTGAACTTCTTTGTTGTCACGAACCACGGTTGCTGTTTTGGCTTGCAAGCCGATAAGACGTTTAATGGCCTCAGAGGTTTTACCTCTGGCTTTGATTTCTAATGCTAAACCTAAATCAATTAAGCCAATGATCATGGCGGTAGCTTCAAAATAAACATGCCGTGCCATCAATGGAACAGCGTCAGGTGCAAACACGACAACCATCGAATACAACCAAGCCGTGCCTGTTCCTAAAGCAATTAGGGTGTCCATATTGGCTGAATGATTTTTGAAGCTCTTCCATGCTCCTACATAGAAATGCTTGCCTGAAAAATACATAACACCAAAAGTTAAAATGCCTACAACCAACCAAGAAATTCGTTCAAGGTTTGTTTCAACCGTCATTTCTCCAACTACAATGCTGTAGATCATCAAAGGAACGCCGAGTGAAAGGGCAATAAACGTATCGCGCATTAGCTTTTTGTAATATGCAAAATCCGCAGCCTCTTTCTCATCAAGCGCATCTGTTGCTGAGCTATCATCAATTGGCTTCGCGTTATACCCCACTGACTCAACAGCTTTGATCAACTCTTTTGTTTTAGCTGTCCCATAAACTGTTACTGTCCTATCAGCAAAATTCATTTCCGCACTGACGACTCCAAGAGTTGCCTTCAACGCCCCTTCAATTTTGCCTACACAGCTAGCACACCCAGCACCTTCAATGATAAGCTGTTGGTTATGTGATACTTTCTCCAACGTATTCTCCTTACTTTTACACGAAGAGGATTGAGCTTTTGCCTGACAGCAACAGCCTGATTCAGTTTTTATATTTGTGTTAGTAGCCACCCTTTTTCCTCCTATGCTTTTTTAATTTGCTCAAAGTTTTCGATGAGATGACAAACCATGTTTGCAGTCGGTGCTTTGTCTTCCATTTCTTCCCATCGAGAAAGCGCAGAAGACATTTTTCCTCGAAGTGCCAACATTGCTTGAAACTGCTTTTCTGTTTCTTCAAGCCGCTCTTTGATCAGGCTTCTGACTAATGGGCACGCACTTTTACCATCTTCAGATTCATTAATAATTTCCTTGATATCTGCAACGGAAAAACCAAGGTTTCTGGCACTTAAAATGAATTTAAGTCTCGATACTTCTTTATTCGAGTATGACTTGTAGCCGTTCACTGACTTAGCAGGTTTTAACAATCCTAATCTGGTGTAATAGCGCACCGTATCAGCAGTCGTTCCAAGGCTTTTTGCCAGCTCCGCAACTTTCATATTCACTCCTCAGTTTTTTAGCTAAGTTTGTACTCTCATCTTCAGCTTAGACCTGTGTCTAAGACACAGGTCAAGTACTAATTCTAGTGAATAAGCTAAAAACTAATTTTTTGGTAAAAGAGAAATCTCGGTCAAAATCGACAGCATTAAGTACTGTAAATAGCAATAGTTTGAGCATGTTCATCATGCCTCCAAAAAATATTGTGCTAATTGTTCAAAACGGTTGGTAATTTAAACCAATCAGTAAATCGTTTTATTTTTGATGGGACTGGCGAAAAAAAGGCGCACTGATCCCGTGATTAGCCAATAATTGGTGGACGATAAAGTAAGAGATGGATACCAGATTTTGGTAGGGGTATACGCTGTAGAATTAGCTCAGAATGAATATTGCAAATACCTTCGTCTTGCGCTTCCACAAGATAGGCATTTAAATGAAAGCTTGTACAAAAACCGCCTTCACAACAAACACAATCACCAGCTTTACATTTTTCACAGTCTTCATCACCATGACGGTTTTTAGAATCTTGCGAATTTTCAGTGTGATAGTGACTATTGTCATTCATTGATTGATGATGCATATTTTTGCTTGGTTGTATAATATGCGTGTCGGAAGATCCATTTTGATGTTCTTCACAATTCATTGGTTTAGCAATAGCAAAGCCATGCTGCGTAAGCAACAGAGTAATTACCACTATTTTAAACCACTTGAAAAGTCCAAACATTTTAATTCCTTATTTATCACCTACAATATTAGCCACTTTATAAAAATAATTTTATGATCTTGATCAACCTTTGAACTAAAACCTAAACTTTTTACTTTTTACTTTTTACTTTTTACTTTTTACTTTTTACTTTTTTAAACAGCTTTAACTTCACAAGTATAAAAGGGGTGTCTAATTTATACTCATGAGATTGAAGCCAAGCATGAGCACCATTAAAAGAAATAAAAACCCTACGCTCATAACTAGGTATTGAGTAATGGATCATTTTTCCAATTGTTCAGCTTTAAGCGCAGTACTTTGCAACAATCGGTTCTATCCCGGGCACATCCAATTCCCGTTCATCAAAAGTGATAAAATGGCCTATTGTACGTCTTTCAATGGCGATGTTTTTTGCCTTGACTCTTTAACCTTAACCATTCGCCAACTTTACTTCTTAGCTGATATTCCACCTTGATAGGTATACACCAGACTGGCACCGATTGAAAACAAGAAGTAGCTTACTATTACTGCTCTTAGTTCTTTCCAAAAAAACTATTAGCTAGGCCTTTCCTAACATAACTAAAATGGTTTAAATCCCAAAAAACGAAAGCTACCATCAATATAGTTGCGGTAGCTCTCATCAAGTCAATATAGTATTTCTTCATATCAGAGCCAGAACTTGATACCTGCAACAAAAGCAGTATCACGAGTACTTTGCCCATTTAACTTCGCAAAGTCGGCTGTATTACCAAATTTATTTGTCCACTCAACGCCAACATAGGGAGCAAACTGGCGGGTAAACTCATAACGAACCCGAAAACCAATAGCACTGCTAGACAAGCCACTACCAAGGTTATTTTGGACGTCATCCTTACCGTAAAGCGTCAACTCTGCTCGTGGTTGAACAATTAACTTTTGAGTAAGTAATAGCTCATACTCAGCTTCGATCGAAAATGCACTATTACCTTGCTCTCCTAAATACGCAGTCATATCAATTTCAAACCAGTAGGGGGCTAGACCTTGTAAACCAAAAGCTAGCCATTTGCGGTTTTCACCTTCGTTATTGTAATCAAGTCGAATACCGACTTGTGTATCCCAATAAGCAGATATTGCGTGGCCCCATAGAAAATCTGTTTGGTTCTCCTCTAAATTACCTTCGCTAAAATCTCCTTCAGTTTTGATGACTAATCTATCAAAAGTAGTGCCATACCATGCCTGAAAGTCAAAAACACCTGCGTTTGTTTGCTCATTATATTCAAGACGATCCCCTAGTAGCGCGTAAAATGAATGCTCATCTGCCAAAGTCAGTCGTTTGTCGCTACTGAGTGCATAAGGACCTTCAGTCAAAGTTGTACCTGCTGCATAAGCATGGGGGTCTCTAGCATCTTTAGGTGCATCTCCACCTTGTGCTTGCATTTTAGAATCACCCATCTCAGTCATCTCATCTTTTGCAGATACAGATACACTTATAAGGGGCAAACCTATTAATAATAGTCTTAACGTATTGGTTAGTATTAATTTTTTCATGATACAACTACCTCTCTAAACATACCTGCATCCATGTGGAATAATAAATGGCAATGCCATGCCCAGCGACCTACGTCATGAGGTGTTGTTAAAAAACTAATTCTTTGCGCTGGTTGTACAGGGATAGTATGGCGACGAACCTGTACATCACCTTTTTCATTCTCCAAATCGCTCCACATACCATGCAGGTGCATGGGATGTGTCATCATTGTATCGTTTTGTAAAATAACTCTTAAACGTTGATTATGCTTCATGTGAACTGGCGTGCTTTTTCCAAATTCCAAGCCATCAAATGACCAGCTATAACGCTCCATGTTTCCAGTTAAATGTAATTCAATTTCAGCCTCTGGCTCTTGCTGGTTTGTAATTCCCTCAAGAGAATGTAAATCTGCAAGTGTTAAAACACGGCGTCCATTTTTACGTAAACCTATACCGGGATCATCAAGGTTTGTTCTAGGCATATCAACACGCATATCAACAGAAGCTCCATACTCTGTTTTTGCATGACGCACTTTAGTGCTAGCAACAGCTAATGGGTTTTTAGTCATTCCATGTTTACTATGATCCATTGCCATCGCTCCATGACCCATTGCACTATGATCCATTTTATTAGAATTCATGCCCGACATGTCTGCCATACCTGCCATCGCGGAATGCTCACCACCTTGGGCCATATTCCCCATCATATCTGTCATCGTTAACCATTCAACGGGATCTAGAGCAGGTACTGGTGCATCAATATTAGGTGCCATTGATAAAGTACCTTTAGCATAACCTGAGCGATCCATGCTTTGTGCAAAAATCGTATATGCATCATTTTTTGGCTCGACAAGTACATCATAAGTTTCACCGGGACCAAATCTAAATTCATCTACTGTCACAGGTTCAACATTTTGTCCATCAGCTTGTACAACTGTTAACTTCAGCTCAGGTATTCTTACATCAAAAAACGTATTGCTAGAACCGTTAATAAATCTAAGCCTAACCTTTTCGCCAGCTTTAAACATTCCACGCCAGTTTGTCAAAGGCGCACAACCATTCATTAAAAAAGTCATTGCAGATGCTGATAAGTCTGCAAGATCTGTAGGGTTCATTCTCATTTTATTCCACATTTCCCGGCGTTGTAGCGCATTTGAAACGCTGCTATTTGAAATGTCATCAAAAAACTCTGGAACAGTAGGTTGATTAAAGTTAAATACATCGCTCTGTACTTTTAACTTGCGGAACAAATCCATTGGGTCATCATCAGTCCAATCAGACAATTGGATAACATGCTCATTGTCAGCACTAATAATATCCTTTTCTCTTGGCTCAATAATTAATGCGCCGTACATACCTGTCATTTCTTGAAAGCCACTGTGTGAGTGATACCAATATGTGCCGCTTTGTTGCAGCTTAAATTTATAAACAAAGGTTTCACCCGGCATTATACCTTTAAAGCTAATACCCGGTACGCCATCCATTTGATACGGAAGAATGATCCCATGCCAATGAATTGAACTCGGCACTGATAATTTATTAGTTACCCTGATAGTAACGTCATCACCTTCTCTGAGGCGCAAGGTAGGAGCTGGTATTGAGCCATTGATTGTTGTAGCCATTCTTACAACACCTGTGAAGTTTACGGGTGACTCATCTATCACCAGATCTATTATTTCTCCACTTAGTTCGGGCACAGTACCTGTTATTGTTCCAGCCACTAAAGATGAAGCAGCATGAAGAATGCTTGGAAAAGCAGCTAATATACCGCCAGCAGCTAAACCTTGTACAAAGCGTCTACGCGGTGTAGAAATTTGATGTAATGGATCTTTAATTCTCATTTTACTCTCCGAGGTTTGACCAATAAATTAGTGTGACCAATGAATGTGCTTAATTTTCCATTCACCGTTTTGCTTTTCGAGAACCATTGTTTCCATCCCTTGATAATCACGTTCTTCACCATTGTAAGTACCTTTAGTTTGACTACGCGAGGCAGAGATAGCTGTATTTCCAAGTATCGTCACTTGATGTTCAAGTGTGTCGCTCTTCATCGCTGCTAAATACTTCATATCCGACAACATATGATGATGAGCATATTCATCAGCGCTCCTTTCAACGCGGCCTCCCTCGAAAATGGTGACATCATCCGCTAACTGCGCTCTAGCCTGTTTTTGATTGCCAGTTTCAAGTGCTTGATGAAATGCCAAAACAACTTTTGCGGCTGGTGTATCTACACCTTTAAACAATCCTTTGTCTTTATTCTTATCACCATGAGCGTTTGCTGCGAAACTAAACGTCATTAATAAAACGAGTAGGATATTTATTGTTTTCATTTTCATTTTCTCTTTTAGGTTTTAATTTGCAGGGCCAACAACACTAGTAAGCCCAGCCGTTACAGATAAAATGGCAAAAGCTACTACCATTTCTATCGAGATAGATTTAGATAAAGCCTCTCTGCCTTGACTATTTTTAAGTTGTGGAACGAGTATTAGTTTATGTTTAGCAGCAAGTGCCAAAATAGACACTACAAGGGCCAATTTAAACAACAGTGTTTGTCCGTAACTTGAGCTTATTAGTGCATCAAGACTTCCGACCAATTGAATCACGAGCCAGAGGCCTGCTACCAACAATAGGCTCAATGTAAAACTTGCTTGTTTGCCAAAGCTTTCCATCAGCAAATGAAGTTCTGCATAACTTAGCTGATGGCAAGCCTGTTTTAGTGGCAATAACGCCCCAAACCACCATGCCATAACGAGCACATGCAAAATAAGCAAGCCTTTTTCAATTGTGCCTAACTCAGAAATATGACCCAGTAACGTGAATGAGTATGCAAGGATTAATAAACTCAACATTAAAGCGCTTTGTTTTAAGTACGAGTTCACAGCGAGTTTGAACCTTAAAGCTAAAGCGATTATTGCGGTAACTAGCCCAAGCGCTCGAAGCAAAGCTCCAGTGCCGACAGAGGAGTCCCACATAATAGCCAATATATCAGCGTCTATCGCCCCCTGAATTCCCTCTTCTGCCATTGCACCAGTACTGGCAAAGAACCAAGTAATATTAGCGATCAAAGCCATAACTATATAAGTTCTTGTCCACGTTAAATTCGCTATTACAGCATTAGTATGAGATTCATTATTCTCAAATATTTGCCTGAAAAATGTATAACCAGCAATACAGGCAAAGCCGACGTAAAATACAATTTTTGACAGTACAATGACTGTATTCCAGATATACATTTCCATATCAATCACACCGCCTATTTTAGTGAACCATAAAGCCGAAGCTATGTTTCATTTTATGACCATCGTTACCTAAGAAGGTTACATCCACAGCATAGTTTGCAGGAGCTAATTTAGGTAGTTTCCATGTAAATTTGCTAGTAGCGACTTTAGAAGGCTCGAATCCAAATTTAAATTCTTCGCCTTGTTTATTGGCCAATGAAACTTTTACAACCCGTACCTCTTTGGTGAACACCAAAGTTAACTCTTCTGGAGGATTCATTAGCATTGCATTATCAGCAGGCACACTTTTTTCAAGATGCACATGCGCAAATACCGCACTACTAAAAACGACACTGATTACGGTTAAAAATTTAATTAATGTTTTCATATATACCTCTATTTATTTAATGGATTAACGACTAAATTTATCTTTGAAAATTTTATTACTTGGAATCCCAGCATCTGTAATTATTTTTTCCACTTCACTCATCATTGCTTCTGGACCGCACAAGTAAAACTCAGCCAAAAGCAGTTCTGATTTTTGGTTCATATACGGCAGAAGTACTTTTTGAACATAGCCTGAGTGCCCTTGCCATTCTTCTGAAGGATTAGAAAGAGTAGGAATATAAGAGAAGTTTTTATGCTTCTCACTCAGTGACTTCAATTCATTATGGTATAGCAAGTCATCTTCAGTTCGCGCACCATAGATAAGAGCCAAACCACTTTTATCTTTATGCTTTTTCAACTGTTCAAAAATAATAGACCTCAGTGGTGCAAGTCCTGAACCCGCACCAATAAACACGCGACTAACTTTTTTATTTGAAGTGGCATAAAAATCAGAAAAAGGGCCTTTTGCAGTTATCGTTTCACCTACTTGGAGTGAACCTAAATAACTTGAACCTATTCCTGCTTTAAAACCATTCTTTGCGGTCTGCCAACGGATATTAAACATTAACTCATCAGACTCCTCGTCAAAGTTAACTAATGAGTAGTGGCGAGTTACACCGTTATGAGAAAATTTTCCATGATAGTAGCTATCCCAGTATTTTTCATAGCACTCTGGCATATCATCTGGACGTAAGCTATTCATCCCTGCTGGCACATCAAATTGCATATATGCACCAGCTTTAAATGCCAACTGTTTGCCTGATTTCAGCTTAAATTTCACTTCCTTGATAAAAGGAGTAATGAAATTAGTCGCAACCACAACTAGCTCATGATTTTCAATATTGCGATCAGTATTAACTTCAATCGAACTAATTTCAGAGAACCTATGCTGACATCCAAGCCGATAACCTTCCTTAAGTTGCTCCTGAGATAAATGTTCCTGTTCAGATAGTGTGATAGGTAATTTAGTTGAACTTAAGAACACGCATTTGCCACAAGTACCGCCACCACCGCAACCTGAAGGAAGGTATACATGTGAACTAGCTAGCCCTTCTAGTACAGTTGAGCGACCAACTGCTGAGATGTCAGTAATAGTATTTTCATTGGAAAACGTCACTGCCACTTTTTGCCTGTTAGTGCCCCAACCTAGCTTCAGTAAACCACTTCGATACTGTTGTATCAGCCAAGTAACACCAGTAATTGAAAGGAATAGCGTTGCAAAAGCAAATGCAATGATCAACCAATGGTTAAATCCTCCAGAATTGCCATAGTCCATAAAGTGAAGCTTCATCATCAGATCTTTCAATCTGAAATCATCATTGGCATGGCGAAGTACTTGACCTGTAATACTATCTAAATAAATAGTTGTATTGTTCTCATCCTCAACGGCAACTTGCCACATAGGATTTTGCTGCCTTACGTGATCAGAAAACGGAGGTTGAGATAACACTGGAGTAGTTAACTTACCCTGTCCTGAGTAGGAGTTTTTTGCCAAAGTTAGTACTTGTTCTTCAGACAAATTAAATGGCTTTCCTGTTACAGCATCAAATAGCTTTGAGTGGCGTTCTTGATAGCTATGCTGCCCCTTATCGAACACAAAATGATAGTAAGGCTGATGTAAAACCCATATAAGGTTTACTTCCTGCGGAGCATTACTAGTAATGTCTTTAATAGGGAATAGGTCAAAGCCTGTAATGCTACCTTCATGATGAGAATGAACTCTAAGTTCATTACCACTGGCTTTACTGTGATCCATCAAATTGAAGTAAAGGCCCGTTCCCAACCAAATAAGCAGTTGTAAACCAACAAATAAAGAAAGCCACTTGTGTATCGTTGTATTTAACTTAAATAGTCGCATCAAATGACTCCCTTTTTATTTGGGGAAAGCACTCGGTAATAAGTCAATACTGCGCCAGTAATTGCTCCCATTAGACCTAGAGTTGCGACCAAGAACAAAAACCAGTTAGATACGTTTTCTCCATCATAGTAATCCATAATGTGGAACCGCCACATCCAATCAAACAATCGCCAGTAATCATGACGCTTGGCAACAAGTGATCCTGTTTGTTGACTTATATAAAATGTCGGTGTGGAGAATTGCTCAAACGTCACTCTCCAAACAGGTAAATGCCTTGGGGACAACTCAGCAGGCAAGTTTGTCGCTGACTTAATCAACCTTACGCTGTCGATTTGATGATTCAGCGCATAATGGTATTGTGCGATTTCTTTAGCCTTGATTTCATCTACAAGTGCCTGAACAGCTCCAGTTTTAGCATCTATTGCTACTTTTCCATTTTCTCCATTAATAAAAGAATACAAAGGACGGCCCATACTTTGAGTAAGTGTAACTTGGCTAGCTTTAGGATAATCCGCAGCTAGCTTTACAATGGAGTAATCCATACTTGCTAAATCTATTTTGGCTTCCTCACTCTTAGCCAAGGTTTCGCCGTGTATATAGTGAATATCCATAGTCACCATATACACGCCTGTAATAGACCAGAAGAGGAATTGTATTCCGACAAATGCCATTAGCCATTTGTGATATTTTCTAGCCGTGCTAAGCATTACTTTTTAGCTCCGCCTTAGAAAGCTCCTTGTTAAAGGCGTTTAATTCTGGCTTTTTAACGATTGAGTAAATTACTGGGAGCACAATAAGAGTGAGTAGCACAGCACTTGTCATTCCGCCTACCATAGGTGCAGCAATACGACTCATAATCTCCGAACCTGTTCCTGTACCATATAAAATGGGCATCAAGCCGATAATGATTGTTGCAACTGTCATCATTACTGGACGAACTCGTAAGCCTGCACCGTGCAATAATGCATCTTGATATGCATCATCAGAGATAGGTTCAGCTCGCTCTTCAGCTTTTTCCTTAAGCTCAGCAAGTGCCTGATTGAGATAGACCAACATTATCACACCAATCTCAACCGCTACCCCAGCTAGAGCAATAAAGCCCACGCCAACAGCCACAGAGAAGTTAAACCCTTCCAGATACATCAACCATAAGCCACCAATCATCGCCATCGGCAAGGTAACGATAATGATAGCCACCTCACTAAACGCTCTGAAGTTTAAGTAAAGTAGAATAACAATAATGGCGAGTGTTAAAGGCAATACATAGGTGAGCTTTTCTTTCGCTCTTTCCATATATTCGTATTGCCCAGCCCAAGTAATTGAATAACCTGCTGGTAGTTTTAGATTATTAGCCAAGTGTATTTTTGCACTTTCAACATAAGTACCTACGTCAACACCGTCTATATCGATAAACGTCCAGCCATTTAAACGAGCATTTTCACTCTTAATTCCCGGCGGACCGTTCTCAACTCGAATATCTGCGACATCACCTAGTGCAATGCGTTGACCACTTGGTGTTACAACAGGTAATCGTGATAGCTGCTCAGGAGAGTCTCGATAGTCTTGCGGATAGCGTAAGTTAACAGGGTAACGCTCTTGACCTTCTACCGTTTGGGTAACGTTCATACCACCAATAGCTGTAGAAACCACTTGTTGAACATCTTCGATGTTTAACCCAAAGCGACTTGCCTTATCGCGTGAAATATCAACCTTGATATATCGTCCACCTGCAACTCGCTCTGAGTAAACTGATGCTGTGCCTGTAACTTCGGGTAAAATTTGCTCTATTTGTTGGCCGATTTCCTGAATCACATCAAGCTCTGGTCCGGCGACTTTAATACCCACAGGCGTTTTTATGCCTGTTGCTAACATGTCGATTCGGGTCTTGATTGGCATAACCCAAGCATTCGTTAAGCCCGGAAACTTAACCAATTTATCAAACTCAGCTTTTAACGATTCAGTAGTCACACCCTCTCGCCACTGCTCTCGTGGCTTCAATTGAATAAAGGTTTCAATCATGGTTAAAGGTGCAGGATCGGTTGCAGTTTCAGCTCTTCCTACTTTACCAAATACAGTTTCAACTTCTGGCACAGTGCGAATAAGCTTGTCTGTTTGCTGCAATAACTCCCTTGCTTTACCAATTGAAATACCGGGATAGGTAGTAGGCATATACATGAGATCGCCTTCATCCAATGGCGGAATGAATTCACTACCAATTTTATCGACAGGCCAAAAGCCAACGATAGTCACTAATATTGCTGCTACTATTGTCGATTTTGGAAACTTCATGACTTGCTTTAAAACAGGCATGTAGATAGCAATCAATAATCGGTTTAACGGGTTTTTCTTTTCAGAAACAACTTTGCCTCGAATAAAGTAGCCCATCAAAACAGGCACCAATGTGATCGCCAAACCTGCTGATGCCGCCATTGCATAGGTTTTTGTATAGGCGAGCGGAGAGAACATTCTTCCTTCTTGCGCTTCCAAGATAAATACAGGTAAGAATGAGACTGTAATGATCAGTAAGCTAAAAAATAGTGCAGGGCCTACTTCACTCGCAGCCTTAGCAACAATTTGCCAGCGATTTTCATCTGTTAGTGGTGTTTTCTCCATATGCTTGTGCATATTTTCAATCATCACTATTGCACCATCAGTCATCGCACCAATCGCAATAGCGATACCGCCTAAAGACATAATGTTGGCATTGATGCCTTGCATATACATGATAATGAACGACACCAAGATACCTAATGGCAGAGTAACAACTGCCACAATAGATGAGCGAAGATGAAATAGGAAAGCCACACAGACAATAGCAACGACTGCAAGCTCCTCTAGCAACTTGCTCCAAAGATTATCAACAGCACGATCTATTAACTTCGATCTGTCATAAACAGGGACAATCTCCACCCCCTCTGGTAGAGAAGATTTAAGCGATTCAAGTTTTTCTTTTACCCCGTTTATGGTTTGTTGAGCGTTTTCACCAAAGCGCATAACGACAACACCACCAACAACTTCGCCTTCACCATTAAGCTCTGCGATACCACGGCGCATTTGAGGCCCTAAATTAACGGTAGCAACATCACCAATACGCAATGGCGTGCCTTGTTCGTTAATACCAAGTGGGATTTTCTCTATATCACTAACTGATTGAATATACCCCGTTGCGGTAACCATATATTCAGCTTCAGCCATTTCCACAACGGATGCGCCAGTTTCTTTGTTCCCTTTTTGTAAGGCTATTTGTATTAAACTTAGAGGAATATCGTAAGCTCTCAATTTATCAGGATCTACTTGCACTTGATACTGCTTAACCATACCACCAACGGCGGCAACTTCGGACACGCCCGGAACAGTTTGTAGTTCATACTTTAAGAACCAGTCTTGAATGCTTCTTAATTGGCTTAGATCATGGTTTCCAGACTTATCTGTTAAAGCGTAAATGTATACCCAACCCACACCTGTTGCATCAGGTCCTAATTGAGGTTTTGCCGAATCAGGCAGGCTTGATGCTACTTGGCTTAAGTATTCAAGTACTCTGCTTCTAGCCCAATACAAATCAGTATCGTCATCAAAAATAATGTAGACGTAGGAATCACCAAAAAATGAGTAACCACGAACAGTTTGCGCCCCCGGCACTGATAACATCGCTGTAGTAAGAGGAAATGTCACTTGATCCTGCACTACTTGTGGTGCCTGTCCCGGATAGCTCGTCTTAATTATAACCTGCACATCAGAAAGATCGGGGAGTGCATCTACTGGTGTTTTTTGTAATGAATACAAACCACCAAACGCGATAATTAAGGTAATCAACAAAACAAAGAAACGATTGCCGATAGACCATCTAATAATTGATTCAATCATTATTTTTCTCCCACTTAATGATTAGAATGATCAACAGCAGCTTTATTTTCCTTGCCGTGTTGTTCATCTGATTCAAGAGAAATGTCAGTGATAACTAAGTCATCTCTAACCTCAAAAGTGAAAGTGACATTATCACCGACATTGAAATCAACCATTTCTATATTGTCCGCGACGATAAAATCCATCGTCGCAGCAGGTCTATCCCATTTCTCTATTGGGCCTCTGCTAATATTTAGAATCCGTGTATCAATATCAATCGCATTAATCAAACCAGATACTGTTGCTGATGATACTTCAGGCTCACTCATGATATGAATTCCAGTAATTTCATATCCACCGTCTTCGGTTTTGCTCACTTCAAAGTGCAAAGATTGACCTGACTTTAATGAGTCAATATCGACTTTTTCAGCCACAGTAAAATCCATAACCATTTCAGGCCAATCCCAAGCTTCAGCAGGGCCATGTGAAATATTAACCATGCGGTGCCCTGCCATAACACTATTAACATCCCCTTGCATCCAAACAGAGTTAGGCACTTCATCATGAGTCATTCGTTTAAAGTCAGAGCTTTTACTTGATTCAGAATCAATCAAGAATTGGGCAGATGTCACCACAACGTCATCTTCATTTAAGCCGTCTAATATTTCGATGCTGTCGATATCAACCCGGCCAATAGTCACTTCAATAGATTTAAATTGCCCATCACCTAACGCAAGTACTACTCTGTCCTGTTTACCTGTTCTAATAACGGCTTCTTTAGGCACGAGGATGGTGCTATCAGCTTGATTAGCGTGAATAGAGACTTGTGCAAACATATTTGGTTTTAATTGATAGTCTGTGTTATCAAATTTCAATCTCACTCGGAGTGTGCGTGTTTTACTGTTCAATGTTGGATAAACATAATCAACGACACCAGCCCAGTCCTCACCGGGTAAATAATCCAGTGTCATTGATACAGGAAGTCCTTTTTTAATTAAGGCTGCGTCACGTTCAAACACTTCTGCTTCAACCCAAACTTGATCTAGCTGGCCAATGCTTAATAAGGTGTTTCCCGGCTTTACATAAAAACCTTCTCTAACCTTCAAACCATCGACAACACCTGCTTGTGGTGAATAAAAGGTAATTGTTTGCTGAACCTTTCGTGTCTTTTCTAGCTTTTGAACAAAGTCTGCTGAAAGCTGTAACGCTTTTAGGCGATCTTTGGCTGCTGAAATTAAAGAACTATTGTTGCGCTTTAACGCTATTAACAGCTCTTCCTGAGCATTAACTAACTGAGGAGAATATAGTGTATAAAGAGGCTGCCCTTTCTCTACAGGGTTACCTGCTGCTTTGATGTAAAGTTTATCAATCCAGCCATCAACCCGTGGGTGGATATGAATTAGCTTATCTTCATCATATTGAACATAACCTACCGTTGAGATTTCAGTATGCATATTTTTCAGTTCAACAGGTGCAGTGCGAACCCCAAGGTTATTCACTACATGAGGCGCAATTTTTACTGCTCCGGGGCCAAAGTCATCACCAGATGATCCTTCCTCATACACTGGAATTAGGTCCATCCCCATAGGCGACTTACCGGGCTTGTCCCGGCGGTAATTAGAATCCATCGGTGCAACCCAATACAGAGGCTTTTTTTCTCCTGATGTTGCTTCATTACTATTACTGTTTGAGCCAGTACCTTGATATAAACTCAATGCTCCAGCACCAAGTGCTGCCCCAATGATGATGGCAATAATTGTTTTTGTATTCGTTGACATTATTTTTCTCCAAATTGCTGACTGGATAAGTGCTGATTAGTTTTGTGTGAAGTTTGCATCGACTTATGTTCAGCATTTGAGTTAGATTGAGAATGCGCAAAGAAATAGTTGATACGAGCAACTGTTTTAAGTGCGTCAACATCAATTCTTAAAGCTGATATTCTGGTATTTAATTCGGCAATTCTTGCTCGAACAACTTCGGCAAAATCGCCATCATCATTTGTGTAGGCTGTCAATGACGCTTCTGCTTGGTCATGAGTTTGTTTAAGGAGTTGTTCTTGATAGATAGATTGTCTATCTGATAAGCGTTTAAGCTGTCTTAGTTCTTTTTCTAAAACACTGATCATTTGCTTTGTCAGTAATAGTTTCTCGGTTTTAATAGTCTCTGAATCTGCAATAGAAGCTGCAACTTGCTTATCTTGTCTGTTCTCGGTAAACAAGGGTAAATCAAACGTTACCCCAACAGAAAATAAATCAGCTCGGCTATCACCAGAGGGCATATTGTCGCGATAGGCATAACTAGCATTAACACCCCATTGCGGCTCATATTGCTGTTTGGCTAACTCAATTCCTTTTTCTGAAGCTTTGCGTTTTATATCAATCGCAAGTATGGCTGGGTGATTCGAAAGCTCCTGAGCCAATAGATTTCTTGAGTAATTAGATGCTTTTAGGACTGTTGGATTATTCAATTGAATCGAAGGCAATTCTTTTGAGACGCTAAACTCTAATGGTTGCGCGTCAAAGTTGAATGATTCATTCAAACGATCCGCATCGTAAATATGAAGCCACTCATTGAGACGAGCGATTGTCGTTTCTAGTTTCTGCTTTTGCGAAGTTAATCTGTCATCTAACTGCACGATTTCCAACTGAGCACGAATAACATCTTGCTGTCTAGTTTTACCAACAACGTTTGAATAGCTAGCTTTAGCCACTTCTGCCATCTGCTCAAAGAGAGACCAATCATCTTCAATCAATTTAATAGTTTGTTGGGCTAAGTAAGCATCTAACCAAAGTTGTGACACTTGGCTTTTCAACTTAGCTTTACGATCCTCTCGTAACAGTGGAAATTTCGTGGACTCAATTTGTAACTGGTCTTTCTTGATCTCTAGACTGTCGCCTCTCGGAAACATTTGAGAGACGCCAACCTTTAGCTGAGTCATTCCTTCCTGATCTAAATCCCAAGTATCTGTTGGTAAATTCATTATCCCTAGCGATACTTTCGGATCAGGCAAAGTACCTGAAGCAATACTTCTATTTTCAACTGCACTTTGTTTCAATCGGCTACCATGAAGCCAAGGATCATTTTGCTGAGCTAAGGTGATAGCTTGTTCAAGCGACACTACTTTCTCAGCTTGAGCTGAGAATACAGATAAGCCGAGTATTAATGCAGTTGAAAGTGAAGTAAGGTTTGAAGAGTTCAATTTCATTAGAATTGCTCCTCGTATGTCTTAACTTTTGCATAGACTTTGCTCGTTCCATCTTTAAATAGAATTAACACGTTGTATGGCATAAAGCGGTCATCGACTTCCATACCGGGAGAGCCAACTGGCATTGCTGGAACTGAAAGCCCAATCGCATTGGGATGTTCTTCTGATAAGAACTGCTGAATAAATTTAGCAGGTATATGACCTTCAAAGGCAAATCCATTTCTACTCACTGCCGTGTGGCATGAACGGTAATTAGGTTTGATACCATACTTAGTTTTGATGTTGCCGATGTTTCGGAAATCTTTGGAATGCGCAACGATCCCTTTGTCTTCAATATGAGTTATCCATTTTTTACAACACCCACAAGTAGGGGTTTTATAAACGATTAACTCCAAAGGTGTTACGTCGTGATTGTCTGCATGGTTATGTTCGTTGGCGTTTGCAAACGCAGGTGAAAGCAGCATTACTACTGCTATTTTTAAATACTTATTGATCATTTTTGCCCCCAGACATCGCTGGAAAATATCTATAGCGCTACGACGCTATATTGACTAACAGAAAAATTAATTACATGTGCGAGAAATTTGGACGCACTAATCCTGTATTAGGCAAAAATTGGTGGACGATAAAGGGAAGTGGAAATTGAATGAGGTTGTTTAGATTGCAGAGCAGCTACAGATTCACTGAATATTTGAATATCTGTCGAATCAATACTGGAATTTAGGACTGTCGTAGATGAGCAAGCATTTGCAGGACAAATACATTCAACGTCACAACAATCTTCTGATTGACCATTACTGCTTTTATTCATATCACCATGATCCATGTTCATGTTCATGTTCATGTTCATGTTCATGTTCATGTTCATGTTCATGTTCATGTTCATGTTCATGTGTGATTCGTGAGAACCTGATGACATTTCGCAAGGCATAGCAGAATACGCAAATGCTTGCCCTACAAAGGCAACCAGCATAAGCGTCATTACTAAGACTTTTGAAAATGCTTTAGACATAAAATTCTCTTACAAATATACATTTCTAATACTAATGCAAATTTTTGACTAAGTCAATTGATGCTGTATAAACATTTATGAATATTTGATTATCGTCAAATTTTTCAAAGAGGTAAGTGACAAATAATAATCTCATCAGACTTCTTATCTTCGCTATTCAATGGCTTTTATTTTGAGACTTAAGTTGCTCTCTCATTTCTAAAACTCGATCTGCCGAATAAGCTCCTGCTCTCATAACAACCAGTTCAACAAATGAAATATCAATTAACTTATGGTCAGCATCAATCACATAACAACTCCCACTATGTGTGTATATTTCTAACTTATCTTCATCAGCAGATTTGCTAACAATCTTTGAAGTCACGATTTGCTGAAATGGCCGAAACCTGAATGTTTCATCTTCAATAACCCCCCCTGATAAAAACTCGCCAAGAAATATTTTTTCAAATTCTTTATAGTCGTAAACAGATACTATGTAGGCATCCTTTAAATATATTCTATCCAACGTATTCCCTTACTAATAACTAGCCGGGAGCATATCTCGCAGCTCTAATAACTCATTAGGAGAATACATACACTCATGCATTAAATTAAACTCAAATGCATTTACATCAAACTCTTTAGATTCAGCATCTAAGATATAAAAGTCAACACCAAAGCACTTACTTTCTAGACCATTGATTTCCAAAACCTTTATCGTGAATAAAGCATCTCCTTCTTTACCATTTTCATTTTCGTCAGCAAATGTGCCGTAAAGCACCCGTTCAACTTTTTCCTCTGTATCAGATTGAATTGAGATAAGTTTTGCGTTGGTTAGTTTTACTCTAGGTCTCATGCTTGAACTCCTTTCATATCTTCTACAGAAAAAGGACGAAAAAAACTTAGATATTTAACCCCATCAACTTTAAGCAAATTGTTGTCAGCATCAAAATGTGACAGAACACTAGATTGATACAACGAAATGTATTTTTCATAATCGATTGTGTTAAAAAAGTTGGTATCAACGCGCCTCGCATAAAAAACAAGATCTTGCTGTTCGATACGAACAATGAACTTCTGATCGCCATCTAGATTTTTGACTCGTAGACATAAATCAGGTTTGTGCCAATCAGATACAAAGGAAGGAATCAATGGGAAGCCATATACCAAATAGCGCATACCTTCGATTTTGAAGGTTGTTGGATTGAACTGAGCCTTATTTACTTTGCCGCTACTGAATAATTCAAGTGTCAACACCAGCCAGTGCACATGCTTAGAAAATGTATTTCCTTCAGAAATACAGCCTTCAAACTCACCATTATGGTTTACATGATTGATGTACATGTATTTTCTAATGTCATCCAAGGAAAGCTTTTCAAACGGAAACTTGCAAGCGATTAGCCTGAAATAACAACCATGAACTTTTAAATCTGCATATTGAACTATCAACGGATCATCAAAGGCATCAAAGTATGGTCGCCACTCTAAGCGGAAGTCTGCACCTGTATTTACAATAAACTTGGCATTTTCAGGCAACCCTAAAACTTGGTATATCACTGAAACTAACTCTAATGTTTCGATATCTACCAGCATCAGGCTTTCAATACGGTTTGCCATTGACTCAATTTCTTTATGAAGCGATTCAATAATTTCTTGATCATCGTATTCGTTGATCATTAAATATTTCAGGGAATCGTGCTTTAGAATTGAGTCCAGCTTTTTCTTTTCAAATACTTCAGAGAGATATTTATGGGTATCAGAAAAATAAGGGCAGTTATAAACACCTCTAGCCCACAGGCCTTGGGCGTAAAGATCAGGAAACTCTAATAACTCAGCAAACTCTTTTGCTTGTTTATTGAGCTTATTCTTTAATTGATAAAGTGAGATCATTTAGTTCTCCAAACAACTTTCCAATAAACAATGGCCTACCAACACATTGCTTTATTTATTGTTCAAATAACCAAATTTTTACGGATGCTCCGCTTCACTGTTCACGTTTTTCAAGGCGAAAAACATGTGTAGGCGTAGGCTGTCCGTTCAGCCTTCATATTATAATATCGCCAAAAAACAAAATGACAACTTACGTATTTGTACAACTTTAGGTAGATATTTTGAGTTTGAACTCTGAAAAGCTAAGCCCAAACAGGGATACGACCATCTCTTCATTTATATTGGAGCCGGGAAATTTTTTTTCAAAATTTCCAATAATGCTATCTAGGTGGCTAGCTAATATTTTTACTAAAAATATTTCCGAGTTTGGTGAGAGTGCAGACAGTGCTATCAATGGGTTGTCAAAGGATTCAGCTTTTATTTTTACTAGTAAATCGCTGTAACTGTCACAGCCGTAAAGACAAATAGCTAGGGCTTCTTGGGCTTGTCCAAGGGGAATAGTTAATAATTTAGATAATCGTTTTGCCTGCCTTTTTATATTTACTAGCAGGTCTTCTTTATTAAAAGACATCAATACACCAAAAAACGGCAACGCTAGGCCACGCACCTATGTCACTCAGTTTTTGTGAATATTTAATCTTTTAGTTCAGAGTAAATCCATTTCGTCCTGTTTTCGTGGGAACGGGCTTCTCTGAAAAGCCACTGCAAAAAGCAGTGGCTATTGTCGCAATATTATAAGGAAATGTGAATTGTAGTTTGATGCCTACATGTTCTTTTCAGTGAATTCAGCCAAGCTACTACGCTCTACTTCATCAAATATCAATACTGAGCCTTTTTCATAGTTTCTATACACGTTAACAGCCGCGCTAGCACCTGAAGATGCGGGTGTGACAAACTTATCATCAATCTGGGCTAAGTTGCCCAACACGATTGTGCGACAATTTTTGCCACCACGGCTTAACATGCCCTTAATTTGCGCTCTAGTCATGTTTTGAGCTTCATCAATGATTAAAACAGCATCGTCTATTGAACGACCTCGGAAGTAAGCCATACTAGTAAATTCTATATTGGCTTTTTCGATCACATGCTCAACAGTTGCACTAATATTACCTTCATTGTTATCACCTGAATGCATTGATATAAGCGCATCTGTTATACCTGCTAATAACGGCATTGATTTCTCTGTCAGGTCACCGGGTAAAAACCCCGGATCATCGTCCATAAAGTCTCTGGAGCGCACCACAACGATTTTTTTGTACTTTTTTAACTCCAATACTTGATGCAGCGCCGAAGCAACTGCTAAAAAAGTTTTTCCGGAGCCAGCAGGGCCAAGGATGATATTTAAGTCATAATATGGATCTGTTAATTGGCTTAAAGCTACTGCCTGACGCTGATTTTTAGGCAAAATGCCCCATACTTTTTCTTGTTTACGAGGCAATAACTTTGTGAATACCTCAGTATCTGTTACTTCTGAAATTCGCCCAATGTGTCCAGCTTCATCGTACCAATACATGTTTGGCTGAACTTCATCATTAAATAGACTTATTGGGAAAGTATAAACTTCTCCTGAAACCTTGAAGTCTTTGTCTGATTTAATTCGATCAAAAAGATCTCCTTTAAAGGCTTGTACCCCTGTGTATAAAAGATCAATATCTGATATTTGATTATCTACGGCAACGTCTTCTGCCATGACCCCTACGGTTCGAGCTTTCAAGCGCATATTAATGTCACGGCTAACAATTACTACGTCTTTATCTAAGTCCTTCTGAAGATACAGTGCATAGTTAATTATTCTATTGTCAGCGTCACTTCCAATACCGTGCTTTAACTCTTTAGCCATATCGAGCTGGGTATCAATTCCAATAAACAGTTTTCCTCGTTTAGCTGTTTCAGTAGAAGGTAGTGGAATACCAGCTTCCATCTCTTCTGCACTGTGCCCATTTATTATATCTTCAAGCATACGAATACATACACGAGCATCAGCACTAACCGATTTGTTAGTTCTTTCTTTTAAGTTATCTAATTCTTCTAGAACTGTTAGACAGATGTATACGTCTTCACTGTACGCAAGAAGTGACTTTGGATCATGAACTAGTGCCGATGTATCCAATACTCTTGGGTTTTTGTTTTCACTTGGATTATTCATTTTAGTTCTCCTTTGAGAACGATTTTCATTAATTAGCATTTTAGATTTACCTTAGCTTTATTATTTTTGTTTGTGCCTCTTGCAGGTTAAATCCATTATTTATATTTATTGATGAATGGTTCTATTCTTTAAGTCACACTTAATGACATGTTAGAGAGATTAGATCTTAGCCTGTTATAAATACTCAATTTATTCAGTAAGAATAAGGTCTGTAGATAGGTCTGCACAAATATTGAAAAAAAGCTTGCAGTAATACCTGTTTTACCACATCCCGCTGGGCCGGTTAAAATAACAAGCTCAATAGACGTGTCGAGCAAGGCATCAAGAGCCATTGCTTGGTAAATATTTTTTGGCTTTATTCCCCATGCACTTTGATGCATCAATCGCTCTGCACCAATATCTTTAATGGTAATATGCTCACCATCATACGATTTAACTCTAGCGGCAAACTGATCGCCATCATCAAGTAAATATTCATTACAAAACACATCAGGAATTAAATCTTTAGGGATATGATGAACTGTTTCACGTCCGTGTTGCTCAGTGCTACACTGACCGACATGCTGCCAAAAATCGCCCTCAATTTTTTTATAACCACTGGTGAGTAAATCAATATCGTCAATTAACTGATCAGTACGATAGTCTTCAACATATTTAAGCCCCGCCCCTTTGGCTTTTAAGCGCATGTTAATATCTTTAGTTACTAATATGACTTTTTTATCGCTGTGCTGGTTTTGTAAATGCACCGCACAATTAATAATACGGTGGTCGTTTTCATTGCCCGGCAAACCAGAAATAGAATCGGCAAATAAATGGTCGTTTACAATAATTAAGCTGCCTGTCGATCCGCCTTTTTTATTCCTTGGCAGCGCCACACCTTGTAACATTTGTTCGGGAGTTGCCTGACTCAACACCCCATCAAGGCCACGAATAGCCACTCGCGCATCGCGGCTCACATCGTGTTTTCTATCTTTTATATGATCAAGTTCTTCCAATACGGTCATTGGGATAACAACTTGGTGCTCTTGGAATGACAAATACGCGAGGGGTTCGTGAAGTAATACATTGGTATCTAGCACATACATTTTACTATCAAAATTTGAAGCTTTTCCCATAGTACTTTCCTTACGTTTTATGATTTTTATGCTATACCCAATAAACTAATCAGTGGTTACTAATAAACTTGATTAATTACTTAGGTATAATTTGAGTTTAGTCTATTTGTCATAAAAGTCTGTTTTATGACAAATATCATTTAGTTTGAATTTTCCACAAAATCGACGCACTAATGCGCGCTTAGGGTTGGTAATAATTCATACTTATAAAATTAATTAAAAGTCAGGCAAATAGCGCCTTGCAGTGGTGTTATGTAACAGGTAACATAGCCGCCTTTTTCTTCATAGACGAGACATACATGAATTTTTACTTAGGTCAGCGTTGGATAAGTGATACAGAGTCAGATTTAGGATTGGGCACCGTTGTTGCCATTGATGGCCGCCAGGTCAGCATTTTATTTCCTGCCAGTGGTGAAAACCGTGTTTATTCTTCTGCAGAAGCTCCGGTAACCCGCGTAGCATTTAATCCTGGTGATGTGATCCGAAGCGTTGAGGAGTGGGAATTACAAGTTGAGTCAATTGAAGTACAAGGCGAATTACTGTGCTATCACGGTGAACGTATTGATAACGGTGAAAAAGTACAATTAAAAGAGACCTTTTTAGACCATTTTATTAAATTTAATAAACCACAAGACCGTTTATTTGCAGGCCAAGTAGACCGCTTTGATCGATACACTTTGCGCTACCAAACTTGGTTACACCAATTTGAACGCCAACAGTCACCTATTAAAGGTTTAATTGGCCAACGTGCCAACCTTATTCCGCATCAGCTTTATATTGCCCAAGAAGTAGGTAAACGTTTTGCGCCACGTGTACTACTTTCTGATGAAGTAGGTTTGGGTAAAACCATCGAAGCTGGCATGATTTTACACCAACAAATTATTACTGGTCGCGCCAGCCGTGTGCTCATTGTGGTACCTGAGAACTTGCAGCACCAATGGTTAGTAGAAATGCTACGCCGTTTTAATTTACGTTTTTCTATTTTTGATGAAGAGCGTTGCGACGAAGCGTTTGCTGATTCACCTAACGTGTTTGATACCGAGCAACTGGTGCTTACCAGCCTTGAGTTTTTAACTAAGAAAAAACGTTGGTTTGAACAAGCTACGTTGGCCGACTGGGACTTATTAGTCATTGATGAAGCCCATCATTTAAGCATTAACAACAATAAACCTAGTGCCGAATACCAACGTATGGCTGAGCTGAGTCAAGACATTCCGGGGCTAATTTTATTAACAGCAACGCCAGACCAACTGGGTCATCGTAGCCACTTTGCACGCTTACAACTGCTCGACCCAGATCGCTTTTACGACTACGACGTATTTAAAGAAGAAGAAGCAAACTACAAAGATGTAGCCAAAGCTGCTAACCAACTACTGCAAGAGCAATCATTAGATGATAACGCTAAAGCAACCTTGATTGAGCTATTAAAAGAAACGGATATCACCGATATTCTTGAAACAGCACAACAAGGCGACCTTGAAGCACGTAAAGAAATTTTAAATATGCTTTTAGACCGTCACGGTACTGGGCGCATCTTATTTAGAAATAGTCGCAGTGGTATTGATGGTTACCCAAGTCGTAAATTACACGCCTACCCTATGGCTTTACCTAAGCAATACAAAACAGCAATGACTGTACTAGGTAATATGAGCGGCATTCAAAATGCTGAACTCAGTGCACAACGTGCACTTTTCCCTGAAAAAATATTTCAAGAGTTTGAAGGTGAAAGCGCCAGCTGGGGTTTATTTGACCCTCGCGTAGATTGGCTAATCGAAACGCTAAAAACTCTCAAACGTGAAAAAGTATTACTCATTTGTGCTAAAGCCGAAACCGCAATCAGCCTTGAGCAAATATTACGTGAACGCGAAGCAATTAAAGCCTCGGTTTTCCACGAGGGCATGTCGATAATTGAACGAGACCGCGCCGCGGCGTTCTTTGCCGATGAATACGATAATGCTCAAATATTATTGTGTTCTGAAATTGGTTCAGAAGGCCGTAACTTCCAATTCTCACATCATTTAGTGTTGTTTGATTTACCGCTCAACCCAGATTTACTTGAGCAACGAATTGGTCGCTTAGACCGCATAGGACAAACACAAGATGTGAACATTCATGTGCCTTACTTTGAAAATACGGCACAGGAAGTGTTATTACGTTGGTACAACGAAGGCCTAGATGCATTTGAAAGCACTTCAACCACAGGACAGTTATTATATAAAGAATTTAGCGAAGACTTACTTGAATATATTGCAGCTCATAATTGTGACGAAGATGAGCTAGACCCATTGCTTGAGCAAGTAGCACAAAAGAATGCAGTATTACGTAAGCAAATGGAAAGTGGCCGAGATCGCCTACTAGAACTGCATTCATCAGGGCAAGGCGCTGCTGATTCACTCGTAGCTGACATTGAAAAACTCGATAATCAGTTTGAGCTACCAAGTTACATGATCAATGTGTTCGACACCTTTGGCGTAAGCCAAGAAGATAAAGGTGAAAACACTATTATTTTAAAACCCACTGAGCATATGCTTAACGCGTCATTCCCTGCTTTAAAAGAAGATGGCATGACGGTAACATTTGACCGTGATACCGCTCTTTCGCAAGAAGATGTGCACTTTATCAGTTGGGATCACCCTATGGTGCAAGGCACTATGGACATGATTTGCGATGATGACTTTGGTAGTGCGTCAGTGGCGTTACTTAAAAACAAAAAGTTACCACCAGGAACATTCTTTGTTGAGCTAATCTTTGTTGCCGAGGCGATGGCACCAAAAGTACTGCAAGTGGGCCGCTTTTTACCGCCTACGCCAATTCGTATTTTACTCGATAAGAGCAGTAATAACTTAGGTGAAAATGTTGGTTTTGATGGCTTTAATCAGCAACTATCTGCGGTAGGTCGTCAAACAGCAAGTAAATTAGCCGGTGCATTGCAAAGTGCGGTTCATCCGATGATCAATACTGCAAAAGACATGGCGCAACAAAAGTTGGATGTTATTCGTGCCGAGTCATTAGCAAAAATGCAAACATCGTTGAGCGAAGAGCAACAGCGATTAGTTGCACTGAAACAAATTAATCCAAACATTCGCCAAGAGGAAATTACCTTTTACGATAAACAACGCAATGAGCTAACCGCACATATTGAAAAAGCGCAGTTAAAACTCGATGCGATTCGTTTGATTGTGGTTTCGCACTAGAGAATCTAGCTGTCAGTTGTTAGTTAAAGATTACTAACGTGTGTGTATAAAAAGAAAGCGCGATATTTATATCGCGCTTTTTACTTGAGCCTAAGACCTCACTCCACTAAAATAGCGCACTTCAAAATCACTGAGGTCTGCTGTGTTAGTTAACTACAATCCCCCTATGAGCCCGTATTTAACTATACTGTTTCAAGACGATGATTTACTTATTGTAAATAAGCCTAGCGAGTTACTCACCGTCCCAGGTAAAGACCCAAAACATGCCGATAGTTTAATCAATCGCGTCAATCGTGTTTTTCCTAGTGCTAAAATTGTTCACCGTTTAGATATGGCTACCTCAGGCATACTTTGCTTAGCAATGAACAAAGCCGCTCATCGGCATTTAAGTATGCAATTTCAAGAGCGTGAAACGGCAAAGCGTTACATTGCGCGAGTTTATGGGCAACTTGAAAGTGAAACCGGCTCAGTTGACTTACCGCTTATTTGTGATTGGCCGAACCGTCCTAAGCAAATGGTTGATCACGACAATGGCAAGCCCTCGCTTACTCATTTTAAAGTGCTTGAGCGCGAAGCACAGGCAACCCGTGTAGAGCTTACTCCTATTACAGGGCGCTCACATCAGCTGCGCGTGCATATGTTAAGCTTAGGCCATCCTATTTTAGGCGATCGCCTCTACGCCCATAAAGACGCACTTGCTGCGGCACCTCGGTTACAGCTACATGCACAAATGCTACAACTCAAACACCCTGTAACGGAGCAAGTACTTACTTTTGAAGCTGAGAGCGAGTTTTAACACGGATTAATCTTTTAGCTATTTACTGTAAATAGCTAAACTTTAAGAGTGCTTCGCCGATACATAAATAAGATTTAAATTAAAAGCTTATTTATGTTTATTACGCAGATGTTTAAAGCCATTATTACTACTCTTGTGCTTGGCTGTACGTTAATCGGTTTTCAAGCGCTGAGTGCTGAGTATATCGCTCCTCCTCCCTTTTCAAAAAATATTGATGCGGATATCTCTCGCCTAGCCAAAAGTGATGAAGTAAAGCCTATTTTAGCTGGTGATACTGAGTTTTTAACTTTATACAGTGAGTATATGAGTGCGGACTTTAGAGGGGTAGTCATACTTATTCCTGACTGGCAATCAACGCCAACAAACAATGCAGGCATGAACTTTTTACGTAAAGAACTGAATAACCACGGGTATACCTCTTATGCGATGACAGTGCCTGATATTGATTGGCAAGCAGCTCAAGATGATGCAGCAAAAACGACAAATGATTCCGTGGGCACAAATAATAAAACAGCCAACGCAAATACTAAGCCAAACACCAGTACACAAAAACAGCCCCATCATGCTGACTATGTTGAGCAAGTAAATACTGAGGTGGTAGACAATTACAAGTTAAAACTACTCGCTCGCTACGACGCTTTATATCAGCAGGCTGCGATTGAGTCTGAGAATATTGTTGTTATTGCACAAGGCACCAGTGCTGGGGTGTTATTGGAGCATTACGCTGAGTTTTCAGACTCAAAAATAAACGCCTTCATTAGTTTGAGCAGTTACCTTCCTAATACAAAACGCAATGCAAAGTTAAGCCAAATAACATCTTTGGTCACCCCTGCTTTGTTAGATATTTATTTTGCTACAGACAGTAATGATATTTTAATGAATCTTAAAAACCGCCAGCGTTGGGTTAATCGAAATGCAAAGTTTGATTATCGCCAGCGCCAGCTGTTTGGATTACGCGATGCGCCGCAGCAACATGCGCGGCTAAGCAAAGAAATAGACGGGTTTTTACGCCGCCTTTTTTAAATACTCGTATGCCGCTTGAATATCTTGGCTTTTTTTAACTGCCACTTCCATCATATGCTTAGGTAAACCTTGCGATACCAGTTTATCAGGGTGGTGCTGAGCCATGAGCTTACGGTAGGCTACTTTAATATCACGTTGCGACGCGTCTTTATTTAAACCTAATAAGGCCAATGCCTGCGAACGGTTCATATCATTACTTGGTGGTACATGATGTCCTGAACCTTCGCGGTAGCTGCTACTTTGACTTTGCTGCTGTTTAAAACGCTGTTGTTGCTGCCTAAAGTTAAACTCTGCTTGATAACGTTTTAATACAAAGGCAAAGTGTGCTTTAGACACACCTAGCTGCTTACTAACTTCTTGCAGTAATTGCTTTTCTTGTGCAGCAAGTACCCCGTCAGAAAACGCCATTTGAATTTGAATTTCTAAAAATAACTGCAGTAAATCATAACGTTTAGCAAAACGTTCTTTAAAATCATAAACCGTATCTTTGAGTGAAAAGTCGCTATCTTTACCTGATTGAAATGCCTGCTGCGCTTCACGGCGCTCTTCGCCTTTTAAGCCCATTTCATCCATAAACAGCGTCGCTGCTTTAATGTGGGTTTCGCTAACACGGCCATTCGACTTGGCAATATGCCCCATTACCGCAAAGCAACTCGAAAAAAACAACGCTTGGCGTTCGTTAACATCATCGCCTTTAAAGAGGTTAGAAAAGCCGCCAGCTTTATCAAAGTCTTTTTTTAAGCTTTTATCAAACATATGGCCTAGGTATAAGCCTAAAATGGCACCAAATATTTTGCCAAACATAAAACCAAAACAGAAACCGAGAATTTTTCCCCACATTTTAAAACTTACCTCTAATGTTTTATATTTAGCTTATGGCGCTAGTTGTTGGTTAAGAGCCGATAAACGCTCTGGTGTGCCTATATCGTCCCATTGGCCAATATAGAGTTCAGTGGAGACTAAATGTTCATTTAATTTTTCACGTAGCAAAGGGCCTAATGGCCGAATGCCTGGGGCTAGCCCCTCAAAAAAGTCAGCTTGATAGCGCCCTATCCCTGAAAAGGTATACCGCTGGCTACTTGTCGGTAAGTGGCTCAGTGTAAAATCGCCATCAGGATTATGCGCAGGGTTTTCAACCAATACAATGTGCGCCTCTTTAGGCTGTAAATGTAGCTGCATTAATGCACTGACATCATAGTCGCTGTAAACATCGCCATTGATCACAATAAATGACTCCCCTAATAAGGGAAGTACTTGAATAATACCGCCTGCGGTTTCAAGCCCGCCCGTCACTTCTTGGCTATAGGTTATAGTCACGCCCCACGCGCGCCCATCAGCAAAATAGGTTTTTATTTTATCTCCTTGCCACGCAAGGTTAATTATTATTTGAGTAATACCTGCAGCCTTTAGGCGCATAATATGATGCTCAATCAGTGGTTTTCCCGCTACACATAACATAGGCTTAGGTAACTCTGCGGTGAGCGGCATCATACGTTTACCGCGCCCAGCGGCTAATATCATCGCCTTCATGGTTGTTCCTCTTTTAACCGCTGTTGCACCTTTTGCACCACGCTAGTTTTTATCAAAGCCGATAAGTCGCTAAGCTCAGGGTATTGTGCCGCCACCTCTATTACGTATTCAAGTGTAGGGAGTATGTTTGCTAAGTAACCTTGTTTACCATCACGCAAATATAAACGACAAAAAATACCCGCCGCTTTTAAATGGCGTTGTAAACCCGTTAAATCAAACCAATATTTAAATTCTGCAAATGACTCGTTAGTTATTAAACCTTGGCGTTTAAATTCGTCGTAACCAAACTCAAGTAAATGATTCAGCTCGTCTTTAGGCAATTTAAAGTAGCAGTCTCTTAAAAGTGAGACTAAGTCGTAACATAATGGGCCTTGTACCGCGTCTTGATAATCAATAATCGCCCATTGCTGCTCGCAGCGCATAATATTACGACTGTGATAATCCCGGTGCATTGTGACTGTGGGTTGCTCAAGCAGTGTATTTATTAGCAGCGCTGTGCTTGTTTGCCAAGTCTGTTGCTGCTCAGCGCTGAGCTCTGCGCTAATAAAATCATTAACCAGCCAATTTTTAAAAATATCCAGTTCAAGTGCAATAAAGTCACGGTCATACGGATTCATTGACGGCGCGGCTGGAGTTTTTGCCCACTTGGCACTTAAACTGATCAGTTGCTGGTAATACTCGCTGCGATTGGCATCATCAAGCAAGTCAGCTAAATGGGTGCTACCTAAATCACTTAGAATAAAAAAACCTTGCTGCTCGTCACTATGAATAATGGATGGTAATAAAAACCCCTGCTCAGAAAACACCTTGTTTAATGCAATATAAGGGACGTTGTTAACTTTTTTTGGATCGGAGTCCATCACAATAAAGTTTTTATTTTCAGCGTTTAACCTATAATAACGGCGAAAACTGGCATCTGCGGTTATTGCATTAAGCGCATAGGATCGCTCACTAAAGTGAGTATTAATAAACTGTTGTAAACTCTCAAAGCGTGTCATTTTATAAGCTATCTATTTTTCACTAATTACTTTGCCATTGTTTTCCTTTATTATGTATAGCTTGTAACTAATCACAGAGCATAAAGGTCGATAAATGAGCAAAACCTGGGGCATTTTGATGCTAAGCGTACTGAGCGCACCATCGCTTGCCGAAACTGAACTGACACACAATTTTTGTGGCACTTCAATGCAAACCAGAGCTTGGCAACCGCTTGCTGGCCTTGAGCTTGGAACGGTTGATATCAGCGCTGATGACGTTGAGCTTTTAGGCACACAAAGCGCTGAATTTACTGGCAATGTTGATATTAACACCGTTAATATGAGTTTGTCCGCACAATCAGCACTGATTGATAAACAACGTGGCCTGCTTAATGCCACTGGCCCAATTACCTATCGCGATTATGTAAGCCACGTACAAAGTTCGGGCTTAAATGCCGATTTAAATAACTCAGCATTTAGTTTATTAGGCGCACAATACAGCCTAACACAACAACAAGGTAAAGGCAGCGCGGAAAAGCTCACCATCGATAAGTCTGGCTTAATGCTGATGAATGCAAGCTTTACTGCGTGCCCAGGTAATACGCCTGTGTGGGCTATTGAAGCCGATGAAATAAACTTATCACGTGAAGAAGGCTGGGGTGAAACCTACAATGCCGTGCTACGTATTTTAGATACGCCGGTACTCTATTTACCTTATTTTACTTTCCCACTCGATGAGCGCCGTAAGTCAGGCTTATTAACGCCCAGCTTTTCAAGTTCAGATCGCTATGGGTTAGAAACGATTACGCCTTATTATTGGAACATTGCCCCTAATTATGATGCCACTATTACCCCGCGTTATATGTCACGTAAAGGGCTACAGTTACAAACTGAATTTAGATATTTAACCCCAGAGCACCAAGGTTTAGTGGCTGTAGAATATTTAAATAAAGATGACTCAGAGCCTGAACTTAACGAGCGCTTTTTGTTTCATTGGCAACAAAAAAGTTATATTGGTGAAGACTGGCGAGCCAGTATTGATATTACCAATGTTAGTGATGACAACTACCTAACTGATTTAAACTCCGCTTATGCCAGTAAAACCGATACGCAGCTTTATCGTACCGGCTCGCTAACCCATATGGGCGAAATGTGGCGTACTGATATAAAAGTGCAAAACTTTGAAGTACTCGGTGACCACTTAGAGTCATATACAGCCTTACCACAGATTAGCTTTACCCAAACCACCCCGTGGAAAGTTGATTATTTCGACTTTAGTGTTTCAGGCGAGCTGAGCCATTTTACTAACAGCTCAGCGGTAATTGACCAAGCCACTCGCGTGCACATAGAACCTAAAGCACGCTTTGATTACAAAGAATATGCCTGGTCATTTTTATCTGAAGTAAGCTTGCTTCAAACTAACTATAAACAAGACGGTGATTTACAGGGTACACAGTATAGCGATAATGTTTCGCGTACTTTGCCTAAAGTGCGCTTATATTCTCAGCTTAACTTTGAGCGCGACACCTCAATTTTTATTGACGATGGTATTCAAACTCTAGAGCCACAAATTCAGTATTTATATACGCCTAATAAAGATCAGTCTGACATTGGCTTATACGATACCACCAAGTTACAAGATGACTTTTTTGGTTTATTCAGGGATGCGCGTTTTTCAAGTGTTGACCGAATTGCCGCAGCTAATCAATTTACGCTCGGGGCTACAACGCGTTTATTTGATAAGAAAAATGAAGAAGTATTTAACTTCAGCGCAGGCCAAATATTTTATTTAAGTGATTCAGCCAAGCCTACAGAGCAAGGGCTTAATAGCGATAGTAACTACAATGCCTTGTTTGCAGCGCAAACCATGTTACATTGGCACCGCCGCTGGTATTTATCGGGTGGTATTCAGTACGACACGGATGGCAAGCAAATTATCCAGTCAAATTTAACCTTAGACTACAAAGGTGACGATAATCAGCTGGTTCAATTGAACCATCGCTATGCAAATGATGTCTCAGGAAATACAATCGAGCAAGCGGGCTTATTTACAAGCATCCCTATCAGTGACGAGTGGCAATTTATTGCAAGTTACCATCGCGATCTTGATAATAACCGCAGTATTGAAGTATTTAGTGGATTACAGTATGAATCGTGCTGTTGGGCGTTCCAAATTACTGGCCATCGCCAAATTGAAACTGATTTAAATCAGTCAATTGGGCAACCCCAAGCCACTTTTGATTCGAGTATTCGTTTGAATTTTGTATTAAAAGGGCTTGGTAGTAAAAGCCGTTACGATGCTCAAAAATTATTACAACAAGGTATTTTTGGTTATCGTAGGCCGTATTTTCTTAATGACTAAACTGCTTTATTTATAGTAAAAATTTACAAATAACTATATCAATTTAGCCGTATTTAGCATTACAACAGTACTATTAGTAAGAGTAGTAAAAAGAATATGAATTTAAAAAAATTATTAAAATCAGCAGTTTTAACGTTCAGCTTATGCCAAAGTGCATTTGCCGCCCCTGTCGAAATAGATAAAGTAATTGGTATTGTAAACCAAGGCGTTATTTTAAAAAGTGAAGTAGACACCATTGTTGATCGCGTAAAAAAACAAGCAGAAGAACAAAACCAACAGCTGCCAAAAGACGAAACACTGCGTGTTCAGGCGATTGAGCGTTTAGTAAATCAAACCTTGATGATGCAGATGGCTGAGCGCATGGGCTTAGAAATTTCAGATAGCCAGCTTGACCAAACCCTTGCCAACATGGCCAAAGAGCAAGGCGGTACAATTGCTGATTTGCGTCGTACTATTGAAGCGTCGGGTGAGAGCTTTC
Source organism: Pseudoalteromonas sp. SiA1 (assembly GCF_018732205.1). Classification (NCBI taxonomy): domain Bacteria; kingdom Pseudomonadati; phylum Pseudomonadota; class Gammaproteobacteria; order Alteromonadales; family Pseudoalteromonadaceae; genus Pseudoalteromonas; species Pseudoalteromonas sp. SiA1. The sequence goes on from NZ_CP076084.1 coordinate 2,862,766, forward strand.
AAGCTTACCGCGAAGAAATTCGTAAAGAGATAACCACGCAACAAGTTACGCGTGCAAACGTAGACCGCCGTATATATGTAAGCGACCAAGAAATTGATAACTTACTAAAAATTATGGATAGCCAAGGCCAAAATGCCGAAGAATATGATATTGGTCATATCCTTATCGATATTCCAAGTGGTGCAAGTGCAGACGACGTAAGCTCAGCAAAAACACGCGCAGACAAAGTTATTGAACTGCTGCAAGATGGCCAAGAATTTAAGCGTATTGCCATTTCATCATCAAGTGGCTCAAAGGCCCTTGAGGGCGGCCAATTAGGCTGGATGGGTATTAACGAAATGCCATCGTTATTTGCAGAAGCTGTAAAAGGTAAAAAGAAAGATGCGATTATTGGTCCACTTCGTTCCGGTGCGGGTTTCCACATCATTAAAGTACAAGACGTACGTGGCCGCCAAGTAGTTGAAACCACCGAAGTCAAATCTCGTCATATTCTTATAAAGCCTTCAATCATTTTAAGTGAAGAAAAAGCACGCACAATGCTAGCAGGCTTTGTTAAAGATTTACGCGCCGGCAATGCTGACTTTGCAGAACTTGCTAAAGAGTACTCACAAGACCCCGGTTCAGCACTTAAAGGTGGTCAATACGATTGGACTGATCCAACCACCTACGTGCCTGCGTTTAGAGATACGTTACTATCACTTGATAAAAACGAAATCAGCGAACCATTTAGAAGTCAGTTTGGCTGGCACATTGTGCAGTTACTAGATAAACGTGTTGCAGATAAGACCGAGCAAGCAAAACGTAATCGTGCACATGGCATGTTGTTTAATCGTAAATTTAAAGAGGAAAGCTTTAACTGGCAGCAAGAAATGCGCGAACAAGCCCATGTTGAAATTTTCCCAATAGACGAATAATTATGACTTTAAGAATTGCGGTAACCCCCGGAGAGCCTGCAGGCATTGGCCCAGACTTGCTATTAAAACTGGCACAGCATAGCTGGGATGCGCAACTAGTAGCGATTGCAGATGCATCGCTACTAAAACAGCGCGCTAAGCATTTAGGTTTAAACATTAAATTAATTGAATTTGATGAACAAGCCAAAGCAATGCCAACAGCAGCAGGCAGCTTATATATTAAGCAGATTGATTTAGCAGAGCCCGTTGAGCTTGGCGTGCTTAATGACGCTAATGGGCAATACGTTTTAGATACATTACGTATTGCCAGCGAGAAGAATATGGATGGCACATTTGATGCCGTTGTTACGGGGCCTGTTCACAAGGGTATTATTAACCAAGCCGGCATTTCTTTTAGTGGCCATACTGAGTACTTTGCTCAGCAATCAGGTACTGCTGATGTGGTTATGTTATTAGCCACCGAAGGTCTGCGTGTTGCCCTAGTAACAACACATATTCCGCTTGCTTATGTTTCTCGTGCCATTACGCAAGAGCGACTAGTTAAAGTGGCTAATATTCTTAATCATGACTTGAAAACGAAATTTGGTATTGAGCAACCGCGTATTTTAGTCTGTGGCTTAAACCCGCACGCTGGTGAAGATGGCCATTTAGGCCGCGAAGAAATCGACACGATAACGCCTACACTTGACATACTAAGAGCTGAAGGGATGAACTTAATCGGTCCTTTACCAGCAGATACATTATTTCAAGATAAATACCTAAATGAAGCCGATGCAGTACTGGCTATGTATCACGATCAGGGATTACCTGTGCTAAAATACAAAGGATTTGGTAAGTCAGTGAATATAACTCTTGGCCTTCCATTTATCCGCACTTCAGTCGACCACGGTACTGCGCTTGATTTAGCCGGTACAGGCGATGCTGATGTTGGCAGTTTTGAATTAGCGATCCGCGAAGCAATTAAGCTCGCCCATGAAAAAGCACAGAATCAATGACCGATAAAGTACATTTAGGACACCGCGCCCGTAAACGTTTTGGCCAAAACTTTTTATTCGATGAGTCAATCATCGATAAAATCGTCACCGCTATTGATCCCAAGCCGCAAGATAATTTAGTCGAAATTGGCCCTGGCCTTGGCGCTATTACTGAGCCTGTAGCCGATTTAAGTGGCCATTTAACGGTTGTTGAGCTAGATAAAGATTTAGCCCAACGTTTAATTGAACACCCTTTTTTAGGGCCTAAATTAACCGTAAACCAAGGCGATGCAATGAAGTTTGATTTTGCTAGCCTAGTTAAAGACGACAAAAAGCTAAAAGTATTTGGTAACCTACCGTACAACATTTCTACTCCTTTGTTGTTTCATCTTTTTGAATTTGCCGATCATATTGAGCACATGCACTTTATGCTGCAAAAAGAAGTGGTAAAACGCATGGTTGCAGGCCCAGGCAGCAAAACCTTTGGCCGCTTGAGTGTAATGACTCAATACTACTGTAATGCGATGCCTGTAGTAGAAGTACCACCAGAGTGCTTTAAACCTGCACCTAAAGTAGATTCTGCGGTTATTCGCTTAATCCCCAAAAAGGCAGAGCAGCGCACAGCTAAGAGCGTTAAAATATTAAATACAGTCTGTTTAGAAGCGTTTAATCAACGTCGTAAAACACTACGCAACAGCCTAGGCAACCTTTTAACCGCTGAAGAGTTAACCAGCATTGGCATTGATATCACCTTGCGTGCTGAGAGCCTGTCGTTACAACAATTTATTGATATAGCTAACTGGATTTATGACAACAAGCAGTAATATAGGATCACCTGTAAAGGTATCTGTAGAAACATTTTATGTAGAAGAGCAATCGCAACCTGAACTTGATAAGTTTGTGTTCGCCTACTCCGTTACTATAAAAAACCACAGTTTATGCAGTGCAAAGTTACTTAGCCGTTATTGGCTAATTACTGATGCCAATGGCAAAGAAGTAGAAGTGCAAGGCGAAGGTGTGGTCGGTGAAACCCCAGATATAGCCCCAGGTGAAAGCTACAAATATACCAGTGGTGCAATAATAGATACACCAGTAGGCACCATGCAGGGACATTACACTTTACGTAACGAGTTTGGTGCTGAATTTAAAGCACCCATAAACGTATTCCGCTTAGCCTGTCCTAATATCTTACACTGACAAAAACAGGTAACAATGGCCGACTACGCGATAGGTGATTTACAAGGCTGCTTTGACGAATTTAGTTTATTGTTAAAGCAAGTCGACTTTAACCCTAGCAAAGATCACTTATATTTAGTGGGTGATATTGTCGCTCGCGGCCCAGACTCTAAAGCGTGCCTTGATTATATTTATCAACATCAAGACAGCGTTAGCGTCACATTAGGCAATCATGACTTACACATGATTGCCTGTTATTTAAATAACGTTACACCTAACCCCAAAGACAAACTCACTGCACTGCTTAACAGTAGTAAACTGCCCCACTACATCGCGTTTTTACAAACTCAGCCTTTAGCGCTTTATTTAGAACAATATAATTGTTTTATCTCTCATGCAGGCCTTAACCCTGATTGGTCGTGCGAGCAAGCCATTAAGCACGCTCAATTTTCGCAGCAATGTTACAGTCAAAACAATGCCGAGTTCTATTTTAAAAACATGTATCAGCCTCACCCGCTAAAATGGACGGAGCAACTTGATGATGCTGCTAAATTTCGTTACATCGTTAATTATTTCACTCGCATGCGCTTTATTACGCCTGATAATTTGCTCGATTTTAATGCAAAAGAAGCAACAACAAATTCATCATCACTAATTCCTTGGTTTTCTCATCCTGCCATTATGAACGCTCAACATGACCTAATTTTTGGACACTGGGCAGCACTTGAAGGCAAAACGCCCTACAACCACCTCTATGCTCTAGACACGGGTTGCGTATGGGGTGGCTCAATGACACTAATAGAACTGCAAAGTAAGCAAAAATTTTCAGAAAAATCACAACTTTTGTCTAAATAAACTGAAAAAAGTTAATACATCTGTTAAGTTTAAGAGTGGATGTTAAATTGTATAATTACAAAACATTCACAATAATGTGTAAAAAATAGCAATGCTCTTATAATTGAGTTAAACATAGACAGTAAACGAGTGTTATTGCCTACATTATTTTTTATCTTTAATAAAAGACTTAGTTTGTAATTAAGTTTTGCGGTAAATTTAGCAACTAACTATTAACAGTAAAAATTAATTATTTTTAATTACTTAACTTATTGTTGAAAGCGCCGATAAGTTTTAATAGACGTATTTTTGAATGGAAAACCATATGAATCTAACAGTGAGTCAACGTATTTGGGGTGGTTTTATATTTATCACTTTATTACTTTTAATTATTGGCGGTAACTCTTTAATAAAAATAGCAAATATAGATCGTTCAACTCAAAAAGTTAATCAGCTATCGCTTCCTGCATTAAACAAGAGCGCTCAGTTACAAGCAGAATTTATTTTGATGAGTAAAGCCGCTCAAGCTAGTTTCCATATAACATCGGCTCAAGAACTCGCCACGTTAAAAGCGCAAATAGAAGAGCAAAAACAAATATTTAATAAATTGCACCGCGAACTACAACAAGTTGTTAAAGACGATCCACAGTTAAACAAAAGCAGCCTTGAAGTTGAAAAAACCTACCAGAGCTTTTCAAATATCATAAACAGCCTGCTTAAAGATAAAAACACCCAGCTAGTGCTTAACAAAAAGCTCAAAGCTCAATTAGAAACCGTTGAGCTTGCGGCAGAAGATGCAAACTCTATGGTGCTTGATATTATTGATATTGATGGTTTAGAGGATAATCATCCACGCGCTTATCAAGCAGCTAATAATCTAGAAAATAACTTTATGTCCGTGGTTACCAGCAGCACCGACATGCTAACCGTTAAAACGCTTAACACGCTCGATATTATCAAAAATGAGCAAGTGTATTACTTTGAAGAAGTCGTTCGTACCGTTTCATTAATAAAGCCGGCGATAGAGCAAAGTCACAGCAGCTTGTTTAATGACTTAAAGGGTTATGTAGATACCCTAGAGAGCAATATTTTAGGTAACGATAGCCTTTCAGCTAATAAAAAACGCCTTATTGACGCAATAAGCACAACCGAGCGTGAATTAGCAGAGTCTGAAAAAGCGACTAAAACAGCGCTTAGCCAAATTGACGAATTAGTATTACAAGCCAGTGGCGTTGCATTTACATTACAAGAAGGCGTACGTAGTGACGTAAACTCAGCTAATTTATGGACATGGATAGGTATGATCATTGCGACTATTATCGCTGTGCTTGTAGCCATCATTACGGTTAACCGTATTACTAAGCCATTAGCGGAAGTAAATCGTATTCTAGATATTGTTGCCAGTGGTGATATGACTCAACGCTTAGATGACAGCGCAAAAGATGAATTTGGTGAGTTATCGAAAAGTTGTAATACCTTAATTGATAGCTTACGTAGCTTAATCACCGGTATTATTTCACGTTCAACACAACTTGCAGCCGCTTCTGAGCAAACCTCAACAATTACCGGTGAATCAAGCAAAGCAATCAGTAATCAGCAAGCGCAAGTAGAGCAAGCAGCAACCGCAACCACTGAAATGAGCAGCACATCACAAACAGTGAGTAATAGTGCGCAACAAGCACTGAGCGAAATTAAAAATGCCGATAAAGAAGCGGAGCGCGTTAAAGGTATTTCAAATCAAAATAAAGCAACCATTGAGCAACTCGCCTACGAAGTAGACGAAGCATCAAGTGTTATCAATAAACTACACAAAGATAGCGCATCAATTGGTAGTATTTTAGATGTTATTCGCGGTATTGCCGAGCAAACTAACTTACTCGCACTTAATGCAGCGATTGAAGCCGCTCGTGCCGGAGAGTACGGCAGAGGCTTTGCTGTGGTAGCTGATGAAGTAAGATCGCTTGCGAGTAAAACACAAGAGTCGACCCAAGAAATTCAATCTATGATTGAATCACTACAGTCGGGCGCTGAAGAAGCGGTTAAAGCTATGGAAAAAGGTAAAGAACGCGCGGTTTCGTGTGTTGAGCAAAGTGACTTAGCCAACAGTGCACTGGACTCAATTACCCTTGCAGTATCACAAGCGCATAATGTCAGTGAAGAGATATCAACAGCAGCACAAGAGCAACAACAAGTATCACAAGAGATCAGTGAGCGCTTAGAGTCTATTGTTGCTATTGCCGAGCAAACAGCAGAAGGCGCTGTACAAACGAATATTTCAAGTTCAGAAGTGGCTAAATTAGCCGAAGAACTAAGAATATCAGTAGAGAACTTTAAAGTATAAATATCGCGCTGTAAGTAGCCTTAGAGCTACTTACAGCTCATACCCTAGTAAGTCAGCGTAAAGCCCCCTTATTCCTCTTCAGGCATACTTAAACAGCTCATCCGCACTCTAAATCAACAACACCAAACGACTTAGCCCGTAAAGTCATTTAATGCTCATACTCTTTATGTTTTTTTAGTTATAAACAACTGATGCAATTATCTACGGAATAATTCGTGGTGCTTAACAAAAGCCAATTAGCGATTTAATTCAATGGGTATCATTACGGTGATATGGTTTCGGTGGATGATAGAGCAGATTTTAAAAACAAAAAACCCAGCATAAGCTGGGTTTTTACATTTCTGAAAGAAAACTAAATTACTTGATTTTAGCTTCTTTGAAAATCACATGTTTACGAGCCTTAGGATCGAATTTTTTGATTTCCATTTTTTCAGGCATGTTACGCTTGTTCTTGTCGGTAGTGTAGAAAAAACCAGTACCAGCAGTTGAAACTAAACGGATCTTATCGCGCATAATTCAGTTCCTTAAACTTTTTCGCCACGAGCACGGATTTCAGTAAGAACCGTGTCAATGCCTTTTTTATCGATAATACGCATACCTTTAGTAGTAGTGCGTAATGTTACAAAACGTTTTTCACTTTCAACCCAAAAACGGTGTGTTTGTAGGTTAGGTAGGAAACGACGTTTAGTCGCGTTTCTCGCGTGTGAACGGTGGTTACCAACCGCTGGACGCTTACCTGTAACTTGACATACTTTAGACATGTCTATATATCTCCAATAACTTCGCTCGAGCTTAATTTTCCCTAAGGCCATGTATTTGTGCCCTAGAGATAAATCGAAGGGCGCTCTTTATACAGCTTTTACAGGCAAAGATCAAATACTGATCTTATCCAACCAGCTCATGTGTAAATTTGATAGCGGCTAATTATAAAGATCGAATGCCCTTAGGGAAAGTAAAAACTGCATTTAAATTAAACTAATTTGCCAAAACGCACTAAACCGCTCATTTTTAGCACATATCTGAAGCGATAAACTCAAATCAGTCCCCGTTCGGCAAACGAAACACTGCTTTCACCACCAATAATAATATGATCCAACACATTTATGTCGACTAATTGCAGTGCTTGGCACAACTTATTGGTAATGAGCTTATCGGCCTGACTCGGTTCTGCAATACCACTGGGGTGATTATGTGAAAAAATAACCGCCGCCGCATTATTTTTCAGTGCCGCCTTTACCACTTCACGCGGATATACACTGGCCGCATTAATTGTGCCGTAAAATAATATTTCATCTTTTAATAAACGATTTTGACTATCAAGGTACAACACCATAAATACCTCTTGCTGCAATCCACGCATTTGCAGCGTTAAATAGTCATAAACGGCTTGTGGGGAGTTAAAAACGGCGTCGCGCACAAAGCCCTCTTGCATGTATCGCTGGCTTAGTTCAAGTACTGCTTGTAGCTGAACATATTTAGCCATTCCCAAGCCTTTTTGCGCACAAAATTCATCCATACTGGCATTAAACAAATTATGCAGGGTTTTATTTTCGTTGATCAGATGCTGCGCCAACTCTATGGCATTCATGCCGGGTAGGCCCGTGCGCAAAAATATGGCTAATAGTTCAGCATCAGAGAGTGCCTTTGCGCCCTTTTCTAGCAGTTTTTCTCGCGGGCGGAGCGAATTAGGCAGTGACGTTAATTGCATGATTCATCCTTGAAAGATTACTGTACTGTATAACTGTAATGCAAAATCAAAAATTAGCGCGATAAAACGCATTTTATCTTAGCTGTCACGCTCAAGATTTGTTATTTTAGCCACCATATTTTATAAAATTGATGAACAACCATGATTAATTTAACAAATAAAAAAATAGTGCTGGGTATTAGCGGTGGAATTGCAGCGTATAAATGTGCTGAACTCGTAAGACGCTTAAAAGACCATGGTTGTGACGTTAAAGTAGTAATGACCGAATCAGCAAAACATTTTATCACCCCGCTAACCATGCAAGCTGTGAGTGGTGAAATGGTGTCTGACTCATTACTAGACCCATCAGCCGAAGCCGCTATGGGGCACATTGAATTTGCAAAATGGGCTGATTTAATTTTAGTTGCCCCTGCCACTAGCAATATTATTGCTAAAATGGCCGCAGGGATTGCTGACGACTTGCTCACGACTTTATTACTTGCAACCCCCGCAAAAGTTGCCATAGCACCAGCTATGAATCAGCAAATGTATGCTCACCCTGCAACGCAAGCTAATTTAGCCACTTTAAAAGCACGTAACGTTGCTATATGGGGGCCAGGCAAAGGCGAGCAAGCCTGTGGCGATGTAGGTGCTGGGCGAATGCTTGAACCGCATGAATTAGTGAGCTTATGCACTGAACCTGCGCAACCACAACTCTTAGCAGGTAAAACCATTACTATTACCGCAGGCCCAACCCGTGAACCTCTCGATCCTGTTCGTTTTATATCAAATCACAGCTCTGGAAAAATGGGCTATGCACTGGCGCAAGCTGCGTTATTATTTGGCGCACACGTGAACTTAATTTCAGGCCCAGTAACTATTACAGCACCGCAAGGCGTTAATTTAATTAATATAGAAAGTGCTGAACAGTTACTGCATGAGTCACTCAAATATGCGCCTCACTCAGATGCCTTTATTGGTTGTGCCGCTGTGGCCGATTATCGTGCAGCAAGTATCGCTACGCAAAAAATGAAAAAACAAGGCGATGAACTCACTCTTAGCTTAGTTAAAAACCCAGATGTAATAGCCGCGGTTGCAAACCTCACACAAAAACGCCCTTACACCGTCGGCTTCGCCGCAGAAACGCAGAACGTTGCTAATTACGCAAAGGGGAAACTAACCAATAAAAACCTCGATATGATTTGTGCCAACGATGTATCGCACAGTGATGTAGGCTTTAATTCTGAGCGCAACGCACTCACCCTGTATTGGCAAAATGAACAACTCGACTTACCTGAAACCAGTAAAATAGAAATAGCGGTTAAAGTGATCGAGCAGCTCGCCAAACGATTATAAAAAGGCTGGAAACAAACTGAATAAAACATTAACATGATGACGCCTTGTGACCTTTTAGTGTAATTTTACTGCGCTAAAATAGCTTAACGCTTGCGCATTACTAATGTATCGCTGTAATACGTGCAAAAACACCCCATTGAGTATTGCGCGCTGTAACACTTGGCACAAAGCTATGTTATCGCACATTTATGTTGAAAAAAATAACTATTAAAAAGGAATGTTCATGCCTGCGACAAAAAAAAGTAATCGCAAAGAGCAAATACTGCAAGCACTCGCACAAATGTTAGAAACCAGCCCAGGCCAGCGTATTACAACAGCCAAACTTGCCGCAGAAGTTGGCGTATCTGAAGCCGCTCTTTATCGCCACTTTCCTAGTAAAGCACGCATGTTTGAAGGGTTAATTGAATTTATTGAAGACACGCTGCTATCACGTATTAATCTTATTTTAGATAACGAGAAAGAAAGTAAAGCACGTGTATACAACACCCTATTACTGCTGCTAACGTTTGCTGAAAAAAACCCAGGCATAACCCGTATATTAACAGGCGATGCTCTACAGGGTGAACAAGAGCGACTTCGTGAGCGTGTACAAGGCTTGTTTGAAAAGCTAGAAACCCAATTCAAACAGATTCTTAGAGAGCGTAAATTACGTGAAGGTAAAAACTTTCAAAGTGATGAACTGACGCTAGCTAACTTTTTGCTTGCCTACGTTGAGGGTAAAATGAACCAATTTGTGCGCAGTAATTTTAGTGCACGACCTAGCGAGCAATTTGAAAAACAATGGCCAGAATTACAAAAAATTTGGTTATAAGGTTCGAAGTAATACCTTGTTAGTGATGCTAACAAGGTATTAAATTAACCACTTCCACTCTTATTTTTAAAGATGCCAAACACCTCGCATCCGGTGGACCGAAAATCTAACCTTTTACCTTTTACCTTTTACCTTTTACCTTTTACCATTCATTTTTAACCTCTCATCTCTGCCCTGCTACCACTTGTCGTATCTACTCGAATTGTTATTAAAACTCGTTACAATAAAATAATGTTAAAAAACGAGAATCTATAATGAAAACACAACTCACTCTTATAGGCTGTGCACTTATTACCAGCTTAACAAGCGCCAGTGCTTTAGCTAATAAGCCACTAGAATTTAAAGATGTATTTGATTTTAAATCTGCAAAAGGCACGCAGCTTTCTGAAAATGGTCAAATCCTTTCTTTAAGTGCAACCCCTTATCGCGGGAATGCTACAGGGAAAGTCTACTCACTCAATAGCAATAAGCTTATTGCTGAAGTGGAACGAGGAACCCGTCCTACCATTAGCAAAATGGCAAACTGGGTCGCATTTACGCAGGTGCCTACTCTGCTTGAAAAAGAAACCACTAAGAAAAAAAGTGACTTAAAAAATAACTTAGTATTAGTGAACACCCAAACCGGTGAGCAGCAAAGCTTTAATAATGTAAAAGATTACGTGCTAGCTAATAACGGCCAGTGGCTGGCCTATCGCAAAAATGAAAACGCTGAAGAAGACGATAAAAAGCTCGACAGCGACAGCGCTATCACTGCCGACAAAAAAGATAAAAGCTATCCGCTGGTTATCATCAACTTAAGTGACAAACGCACTCATACTCTTGAAAGTGCCTTTACCTATGGCATTAGTGCCACCAGCGATCAACTATTGGTGAGTCAAAGCTATGTTGATGGCGGCAATAATCAAATTACCTTATTTTCACTCGATAATTTTACCAGCACCGTATTAATTGATGAGCCTGGTGTGGTTGCTAGCAAAATAGCGTGGCACCCAATCGAAAAAACCGTTGCGTTTACCTTAGGCAACTATGTAAACGATGATAAGCGTCGTCGTCAGTACGAATTAACGCTGTGGCAAAACGAGACGCTTACAACTGTGCAGTCACCTAACCCAGAATGGTTAATGGGCAAAACCGCGACATTAACTTGGGCCGAAGATGGTACACGTTTATACTTTGAAAACCGCCCAAAACTCGCTGCAAAAGTTAAACAAAAAGAATACACAGATGAGTCATCACTGTATGACTTTGAAGTAATTCGCGACCATAAAGGGTTAAATGTATGGCACAACAATGACGCGCAAATTAAACCTCGCGAAGAGCAGCAATGGAATGAAAATAATAAAAACCGTCATTACACTGCGGTATACCATGTAAACTCACAGCAAGTCGTTCAGTTAAGCACGCCAAATATGCCTGAGCTGGCGCTTAATACTGAGCGTGCCACGTCATTGTTAGGCTACTCAAATTTAGCGCATCTTGAAAAAGTAATGTATGGCGGTTTTTTTGCTGACTACTTTGCTGTTGATATAAACACGGGTAAACAGACTCCTATCATTAACGACTATCCATTTAGACCGAGCCTTGCGCCCAATGGGCAGTTTGCTGCTTACTTTGATAATAACCAAGTACAGCTTAAAAACTTAGGTAATAATAAAGTGAGCGTACTCAGCAAGGCGATTAACGCCACGTTTGCCGATGACAAACACGACTATCCATCCAAGCAGCCTGGTTATGGTTTTGCAGGCTGGCTGAACGATAGCAGCGAAATACTGGTTTACAGCAAATACGATATTTGGTCATTTAACGTCAATACCAAGCAAGCTAAACGCTTAACTAATGGTAAAAAAAGTAACACGCAATACAGAGTGATCAAACTTGATAAAAACCAAGTAGCCTTTAACAACAATGATACGCTCCTGCTTTCTGCAATTAATTTACAAAGCAAGCAAAGTGAAGTGGCAAAACTTAATTTAGCAACTCTTGAAGTCACTAAATTACTTACAGGTAATAAGCGCTTTGATGTAATTAAAAAGGCCAAACATGCCGATAAATACTTATTTACTGAGCAAACCTATCAGCAATTTCCAGACATTTATCAAACAGACTCTAACTTTAAACAACCACAACGCGTAACTAACCTTAACCCTCAGATAAGCAACTTTGCTTGGGGACAAGCACCTGAACTCATTAGCTATAAAGGCTTTGATGGTGAAGATTTACAAGGGGTATTAATCAAGCCTGCCGGCTACAAAAAAGGCGATAAAGTGCCTGTTGTGGTGTACTTTTACCGCTACATGAGCCAGCGCATGTATGACTTTCCAAAAATGGAATTAAATCATCGCCCTAATTTCCCGATGTTTACATCAAATGGCTACGCCGTCTTTTTACCTGACATTCGCTTTGAAATAGGTCACCCTGGTAAATCCTCAACGCAAACCATGATCAACGCCACCCAAAAGCTGATTGATTTAGGCATTGCCGACCCAGATAAAATAGGTTTACAAGGCCACTCTTGGGCGGGTTATCAAAGTGCATTTATGATCACCCAAACTGATATGTTTAAAGCAGTGGTATCGGGCGCGCCAGTGTCTAACATGACCAGTGCTTACAGTGGCATTCGCTTAAAATCTGGACTTGCACGCCAATTTCAATACGAAACAGGGCAAAGCCGTATTGGTAAAAATTTATTTGAAGCACCTGAGCTTTATATTGAAAACTCACCGGTATTTTTTGCCGATAAAGTAAACACTCCTATCTTAATTATGTTTGGCGACAAAGATGATGCGGTGCCATGGCATGAAGGCGTGCAATATTACTTAGCGCTTCGCCGCGCAGGTAAAGATGCAACCTTTTTACAATACGAAGGTGAACCACACCACTTGAAAAAATTTCCTAATCAGGTCGATTTTTCAGTGCGTATGATGCAGTACTTTGATCATTATCTTAAAGGCAAACCGGCCGCTAAGTGGATGAAAGAAGGTGAAGCGTTTATCGAAGAGTAACCACTAGAAGTAAAAAAACCCCGATAGCACTGCATGATATCGGGGTTTTTAACTATGTAACTATCACCACTTTAAAGAGAGTGTCCAAAGTAATAATGTGCCCGTCAGATCTTTAGCTGAAGATCTACTCGCTATCACTGCAATGCAGAACTGTATTTTGCATACAAAAATAGCGCAAGCTAGATAACCCTTTATTTTATAGTTATTTACTCGGTACTTTTATATGAGCGGGTTATGAGTAATAATCAGTCAATAAAAAAGACACAGTCTAAGAGAAGTAGAGCATGCTAGATTTTTGGTACAAAGGGCTACCACAGTATCCAAAAGATCATAAAGACTTTTGGCGCACACGCTTAATTGCTCATTCATTATTAACGGCAACCTGCTACTTTTTAGTTTTAACCCTACTCAACCTGTTCTACTTTCACAGTTACGATATTGCCGCCATTGATGCATTAGGCTTAGTTATATCATTAGCTATTTATGGCTGGTTTAGTAAAACTGCAAATGTAAGTGCTGCGGCATGGGCAGTTACATTTATGGTCGTTAGTTTAATAATGACATTTGTTATCTCTGTCGGTGGCCTTGCTCACTCTTTATTTTGGGCAACACTTATTCCCCCTTTTGCGTTTTTTTTAGTGGGTAGAAATTGGGGAAGCATTTTTAGCGCCATTGCTTTTTGTATTTGTGCTTACCTAACTTATAAGCAACAACAGCTAACCGTCACTATAGGGCTGGGCTCTTTATTTAATATCATTGAGGTCAGCATTGCCCATATCTTAATTTTCAGATTTTATGAAAAAACACGTTTTTCTGCATATGCGCATTTAACAACCCGTAATATAGAGATTCAACATCTCGCTGAAACAGATAAACTCACAGGGCTTTATAATAGGCAAAAATTTGATTATGCATTGTCGCAAGTCATTACCAGCAGCAAAGAAACAAAAACCACAAACTGCTTATTTATTTGTGATATTGATCACTTTAAGAAAATAAACGACGCCTATGGTCATTTAGTCGGTGATAAAGTGTTAGCTGAGTTTGCTAAACTGATTAAAAGTAACATGCCCAACCATTCATTAATTGCGCGTTGGGGGGGAGAAGAGTTTACTATTATTTTACCAAACACCTCACTGACCAATGCATTAGCACAAGCAAACGCGTTAAAAGACTATATTTCAACACACCCTATTGCCAACATTCAGCTAACCATAAGCATAGGGGTAGCTACCATCAGTTCTGATGATTCAGTTATTAGCGTGTTAGAACGTGCCGATAGCGCACTATACGAAGCTAAAAATAATGGTCGTAATTCAGTTTATTTTAGCGACAATAAACTAACGATAGTCGCTTCAGCTAGCCTCTTATAACTAAGTAAGATAGCCAATTAATGTATCAACACACACCAAACTAATTATAAAGAACCAATAACAGCACAAAAAACCAGACTAAAAACCCATTAAAACTGACTTTTAAACTCAGTTCGCGTATTCTTAATTCCCTGATTTGAATAACCCTTGTAGCAAAATGAGCAACGCCACTCCCCCCTTCTCTATTTCAGCTAGCATGACTCACAGTATGGTAAATATTAGTGAAGCGTTAGGTAAGATCAGTGCCTTTTATTCTCCTGCAATGCTTGAGCACTATAAGCAACAAAAACTCACCTCTATACAAATGAAAAACTCTGAGTTTCAATCAATATCATCTGACCTATCAACCCCAGATAGCTTATTAGCCTTGCATCGAAGCTTAATCAAAGATCTGAGTGAAAAATCGGGCAGTTATAGGCAGCAAAGTTTAGCGTTAAAAAGTGGTTTGCAAATGGCACCACAAGCAATGCGAGTACCACAAATGGTAGAGGAGTTATTTGCTTGGTTTAAAACAACCGCGCATCATCCTTTAATCAGTAGTGCAGTATGCCATTATGAATTACAGTTTATTCAACCTTTTGCACAGGGTAATACTGAAATAGCGTGTACGTGGCAAACCCTGCAATTATCGCAGTGGCATTCGCTATTTTCACTAATAAATATTAACAATGTTATAGCGACAACTCGCCGACATTATTTTGAAAGCATTAACCTGAGTACCAAGTCCGGTGACTCATCCGTGTTTATTGAGTATATATTGGAAGCATTACTAGCGGCACTAAATTCATTAGAAAGTGATTTAAAATCAATAACAAAAACCAAAAACCCCCAACAACCCCCTCAAGTTAAACAGGCTATAAATGTAGACTTACAAGCCCCCCAAGCCATCGCTTTAATTAATGTATTTACCCAAAGCGAAAAGCCATTAAACCGACAAGAGCTACAAAATAAGCTTGGATTAAAAGACCGTAAACATTTTAGAGAGCGCTACTTAAAGCCAGCCATTGATGCTGGAATTATAGAAATGACTATTCCCGAAAAACCAAATAGCAAAATGCAGCAGTATAAACTTACCCAGACGAGTTAAAAACTTAAGTTATAAACAGAGCAGGAATAAACGCCACCTCAAAGATGAAGTGGCGTGTCAATACGCAGTTTGCAGCTAAATTTTATAATTGTTTAAAAACAATTACGCGTACTGCCCGGCGGCAAATCCACAGCTCCACGCATATTGGAAATTATAGCCTCCTAGCCAACCCGTTACATCGGTTACTTCGCCAATAAAGTATAAGCCTTTGGCTTTTTTAGCCTCAAATGTCTTTGAGCTCAACTCGTCGGTATCTACGCCGCCTAAAGTAACCTCTGCGGTTCTGTAACCCTCGGTACCATTTGGTTTAATTTGCCACGCATGAATATAATCAGCAAGCGCGTCTATTTGGCCATGCGTCAGTTGATTAATATTACAATCGGGAATGGCGTTACTGTCGTGGAGTATTTCTACAAAGCGCTTAGGTAGGATAATCGCAAGGCTATTTTTCAACGATTTTTGCGCTTGTGTTTCTCGCCAATCAGCAAGCTGTTGCTTTAAATCTATTTCAGGCAGTAAATTGATCGTTACCGCCTGACCTGCTCGCCAAAATGAGCTTATTTGCAATATAGCAGGCCCAGATAGACCACGATGAGTAAATAAAATATTCTCTTTAAATACGGTGCCATCTTCGCTTGCAACTTCACAAGGAATACTAATACCCGAAAGCCCTTCAAAACGGTCTTTATCGTGCTGATGTAAGGTAAAGGGAACTAAAGCAGCCATAGTCGGCAATATCTTTAAGCCAAATTGCTCTGCAATTTTATAGCCGATTGGCGTAGCACCCAGTTTAGGCATGGTTAACCCACCCGATGCAACCACAAGCGACTCACAAGTAAGTGTTTCTTGTTCAGTGGTCACACTATAGCCGGTAGCTGTTTTAGCGACATTTAACACTTCGCTGCGCAGTTTAATAGTAACGCCCGCCCACTCACACTCGGTTAGTAAAATATCAACAATGTCTTGTGCGCTATTGTCACAAAATAATTGCCCGAGTGTCTTATGGTGATATGCCAAACCATGTCGGTCTACAAGCTCTACAAAGTCGTGTTGCGTATAACGACTTAAGCACGATTTTACAAAATGGGGGTTTGCGCATAAATAGTTGCTAGGGCTTGCATTTTCATTGGTAAAATTACAACGCCCACCGCCACTAATTAAAATTTTACGTCCTGGCTTTTTACCCATATCAAGTACTGTGACGCTTCGGCCGCGATACCCTGCTTGTGCAGCACACATTAAACCAGCGGCTCCGGCACCAATCACTATCACATCAACGTGAGTCATTTAGTTATCTCTTAAAAACTTTTGTGAATTATAACAAAGTTTCAATAATAACCAGATAGCCAGAACGTGTTTATCTTGAGCGTAAACAGGGCGCGGTAGCTTTGCTCGATTTGTTACTTAGCCTACAAGGCTTGTTTTAACCCGCAAAGGTCAACCCCCCTTTTGTATTGTTTTTAATTTATCAATAAAAGTTAATTAATGATAAAAAACACCAAAAAAATCTAATACATTAGGATCGTCAATAGCAATAAAACAAATACAAAACAACTGAAAGCGCACTAAATACGCGGTTATAACTAAATGAAATAGGTACATACGTATTTAATATTTCAAAATAGTTAACAGATCATTTACCTTTGTACCCGCTTTGTGGATTTTCACAAATAATAATAAAACTAAGGGTAATTATGACTTCTAATAATTCATTCAAAAAATGCGCTGTTGCGCTAACAATAAGTACACTCTTTGCTGCCAGCTCAAGCATGGCAAACCCAGCGCAAGCAATCGCACCTTCAATGGCAGAAACCTCAGCTAAGTTACAAAATCAAGGTGGTTTTGAGACTCAATTCATCATTAAATATAAGAATAACAACGATATGATGAGTACCTCAACCGCTGATGTATCACCAGCAATGATGAATAAAAAAGCGCAAAGCTTTGTAAAAAACTTCACCTCAAAAAAAGGCAAAGTTAAAGCCAAGTATGTTCGCGCAATGGCACTCAATAACCATCACGTAATGCGTGCCGATAAAAAACTAAACGCTGAAGAGGCCCAGCAGTTCATGCAGGAAATGGTTAATTCGGGTAATGTTGAATATATTGAAGTCGATCAAATGCTAAAACCATTTGCGACACCAAATGACCCGCGTTATGGCGATCAATGGCATTACTATGAGCAAGCCGGTGGACTTAACTTACCAACAGCTTGGGATACGGCAACAGGCAGTGGTGTGGTTGTCGCTGTGCTTGATACGGGCTACCGCCCTCACGCTGATTTAAACGCTAATATTTTACCAGGCTACGATATGATCTCTAATCTATCAGTCGCCAATGATGGCAATGGCCGTGACAACGATGCTCGCGATCCAGGGGATGCGGTTGCAGCTGGTGAATGTGGTAATAACGGTGCACAAGGCTCTAGTTGGCATGGTACTCACGTTGCAGGCACTGTCGCTGCAGTAACGAATAACGGTGAAGGCGTTGCTGGTGTTGCTTATGACGCCAAAGTAGTACCAGTGCGTGTGTTGGGTAAATGTGGCGGTTTAACCTCAGATATTGCTGACGGTATCATTTGGGCCTCAGGTGGTAATGTATCGGGTACATCAGCAAATGCTAATCCAGCCGATGTAATTAACATGAGTTTAGGTGGTGCGGGTGCATGTAGTTCAACCACGCAAAATGCCATTAATACCGCTCGTAACAACGGCACAGTTGTTGTTATTGCTGCAGGTAACGATAACGATAATTCTGCAAACTACAACCCAGGTAACTGTAATGGTGTTGTTAATGTTGCATCAGTTGGCCGTAATGGTGGCCGCGCTTATTACTCAAATTATGGAAGTAATATTGATGTGGCAGCACCGGGTGGCGCGCAAAGCTTTGCCAATGATTCTGAAGGTGTGTTATCAACTTACAATTCGGGTTCAACAACACCATCAAGCGACAGTTATGGCTTTTCGCAAGGCACCTCAATGGCGGCTCCTCATGTTGCGGGTGTTGCTGCACTGATCAAACAAGCAAAACCAAACGCGACTCCTGATGAAATAGAAAGTATTTTAAAAACAACCACTCGTCCATTCTCTGCCACGTGTACCAGCTGTGGTACAGGTATTGTTGATGCGGCCGCTGCGGTTGCTGCAGCATCTGGTGGTACACCGCCAACAACGGGTGATAACGAACTTGTTGATGGAGAAGTCAAAACCGGTTTAAGCGGTGCGGCAAGTGCACAAGACTTTTACACTATGACAGTACCAAGTGGTGCAACCAATGTTACTTTCACTATGAGTGGTGGCACAGGGGATGCTGACTTGTATGTACGTGCAGGTAGTAAACCAACCTCAACCACTTATGATTGTCGTCCATATAAAGGTGGAAACAGTGAAGAATGTTCTATTGATAGTCCAACAGCCGGCACTTACCATGTAATGCTGCGTGGTTATTCAGCCTACAGTGGCGTGAGTTTAGTCGGTAACATTACGGGTGGTTCAACAGGTGGTGGTTCAGGTACACCTCAAGCAGGTGGCGGCACAGTGTCTGATATCACAGCAAATGCAGGTCAGTGGAAACATTACACGCTAGATGTACCGGCGGGTATGGCAAACTTTACTGTTACAACGTCAGGCGGCACCGGTGATGCAGACTTATTTGTAAAATTTGGTAGCCAGCCAACAAGCTCAAGCTATGATTGTCGTCCATATAAAAATGGTAACGCCGAAACTTGTACTTTTAGTAATCCTCAAGCGGGAACATGGCACTTAAGTGTTAATGCGTATCAAACATTCTCTGGTTTAACGCTAAGCGGTCAATACCAGCCATAAAACATCCTCTCTTTAGATAAAAAAAGCCGATACACTGTATCGGCTTTTTATTCTCTGATTAAAGTCGTCAGTGTTAAAGCGTTGCTAAAACAGCTTCAGCACTGCTTATTACAAACTCTTTGTCTTGTTCTACAAATAGACCAGTAACAACACCATTATCAACAACCATCGCGTATCGTTTTGAGCGTATTCCACCAAAGCCTGCGGTATCTTTTTCAAGCCCTAAAGCACGGGTAAAACTAGCATCACCGTCTGCAAGCATATCTATATGCTCTGCATTTTGTGACTCACCCCACGCTTTCATCACAAATGCATCATTTACCGATACACAATAGATAGCGTTAATACCTTTAGCCTTAATTTTATCGGCTAGCGCGATATATCCAGGTAAATGAGCATTCGAACACGTTGGTGTAAAAGCGCCTGGCACTGCAAATAACACGACTTTTTTATCTGCAAATAATTCATTGCTTGTCAGTGTTTGCATACCGTCATCGGTTAGCTTAGATAGACTAACTGCGGGTATTGTTTGACCTTGTTCAATCATGTTAAATCCTTTGGGTAATTACGTAGACTTTTAGCATACAGGTTAATATTTACGGTTTCGAGTTTATACCGCGATTAAACTGCATCACTGTCTAAACCCAATCCCTTTCTAATTGTTGCCATTTGCAGCTCTAGCTGCGAGCGAATATCAGACACCAACTCACTCGACTCATTTACTTGGCTTTTCATATTATGCATTGATTGGGTAAAGTCACTAAGGAAATTGCTTTGCTGTTTTGCAAGCTCCATTGCTTCAACTGCAACTGTGTTTGCCTGCTGAGCATTATTTGCGACCCCTTCAGAGTTTGCTTGAAGCTCTTGGGCATTTTCGGTTTGTAGCTGTGCATCCTCAGTTAACGCATTAATTTGTGAATAGACCATTTGAGAGTTCTCACTTAATAACGCCAGCTGATCGTTAATCTCTTTTAACGAACCTTGGGTTTGCATGGCTAATTGCCTTACTTCATCAGCAACCACCGCAAAACCTCGGCCTTGCTCACCGGCCCTTGCTGATTCTATTGCAGCGTTCAGTGCTAATAAATTGGTTTGTTCAGCTATGGTGCGAATAACCGTTATTATATTACTCACTCCTTGTACGCCGCTCAGTAACTCTTGCACACTGTGCATACCTTGTTCAATACGTTGCTGTGTATCAGAACTCGCATTAAGCATATTTTTAGCAAAACCAACACTTTGCTGCATTGCCTCATAAGTACTTTGAGCATTTTCAGCAGCTTGAGCGTTAATATGATTAACCTGCTCACCTATATGTTGAAT
The DNA here is from genome assembly GCF_018732205.1 of Pseudoalteromonas sp. SiA1. Taxonomy (NCBI): domain Bacteria; kingdom Pseudomonadati; phylum Pseudomonadota; class Gammaproteobacteria; order Alteromonadales; family Pseudoalteromonadaceae; genus Pseudoalteromonas; species Pseudoalteromonas sp. SiA1. The sequence goes on from NZ_CP076084.1 coordinate 2,883,468, forward strand.
ATTTACTAGTAAACTTTCATTTTTAACAACTTGTTCGTAGCTAGTCGCGCTTTTTGACCCTATTTTTTCTAAATGCTCACTCATTTGCTCCATGAAGTCACTAACGACACCAAGCATACTCGCTCTTTCTTGCGCCTCCAGACGCTGGCGCTCAATTAACAGGTTAAAATACTGCGCTATTTCACCAACCTCTGTTTTAGGATTATTCACTGTAATATTTTTTAACTCATTACTTTCGATTAAAAATGCAAACCCATCTCGCAGTTGCCGCAAAGGCTGTAAAACCTGTTTACGTTGCACCCAATAAACACCAAAAGCTAATATTACTAAACCACCTATTGCAATTCCAAACACCCAAAATACTTGTTGTTTAACGGTATCTTGCTGCGCTTTTAATGTTTGCTCTGCCTCAATCACTGTTTTTGACAACACGCTAATTTGTTCACGTAACTCATTCGTTCCAGAATTACGCTGCTTTGCTTGCGATAAAGTACTGCTTAAATCACGTAAATAGCGTTTAGGCCAACTAACCAACTCCGCTTTTATATCAGCAGCCAAATCCTCTGGCTCCTCATCTACAAATAAAGCAAATTCATCAACCTCAGTCATCACACCTAAATTAGGCAACTGTACAATTTTTGCAGCGAGTAAATTTAAATTTTTTACGCTTTGTTGCAGGCTTTTTTCAATTTCAGGCTGGTAATCATTTAGCAGTTGATAGGTCGATAAAGATAAATTAACCACTTCACTATAATAATCACTCGCCAACTTGTTGTAGCTTAGAGCATGACTACTTTGAGTTGATGCTTTTTGTACATAATTAATAAGCGATGACGCTGAGCCCGCCATTTGTCTCAGAGCATTGTCTAAAAGCGCAGTTTCGTTACCTGAGAGCTTTCCTAGTGCTCTGTATTTACCGTTAATGTCTTTATTTAATAAAAATAGCTGTGTTGAAAGGCGCACTTCTAACTCAGAGGGAAGTACCGTTAGCTGCTGCGCTTTAAGTTGTTCAATTAAAGCTGAAGATTGCGTCAGGTATTGGCTATTGCCTCGTGCCAAGTAGTCTTCTAAAAGGCCAGCAAGATCGACCATTATGGTATTTTTTAATTGGCTATAAGCAATATCTTGTTGTTGAATTTTTAGTAATGTATGACTTGCCCATAACAAGGTAGCAGCGAGCAACACACTGGCTAACGTTAATAAAATAGCTAAAAGACGGGTAAAAAATGATACACGCATAAACATATCTCAAAAGTGACATTCATACAGAGTATTGAATTTTTATGACATTTTTATGTAAAAGACTTAATTAGGGTAATAGTCAGGTGTATTGAGAGGTAGATAAAGACTCAATAGAAGGATGTTTTAAGTAACTAATAAAAAACCGCGTATAAACGCGGTTTTTTTAAATTAAGCTTTTAATTAAAGGCCTGCGCGGTCTTTAATAATAGGGATTAAAGCTGAACCAGCATGATTTGCCTCAGCCCAAGCGATATCTGCGCCATCTTCAAGTGAGCTTTTTGATAAGTTTTTAACAATGTACTCACCCGTATCAACCGCATTACTTGCAACAGCGTGACGCAATAAGTTGTTACCATTACAGAAAACTGCATCATAGATATTACGTACTTTCACACGTGAACTTTTTAGTTTGCTACGCAGACGATTTTTATCATCAGCGGCAATGTATTCACAGACTGAAACAGCTAACTGATCATCAGCGCTTACAGGCGCAGTATAAGCGAACGAACCCGCTGCAATAGCAGCAATTACAACTAGCTTTGGTAATTTAATCATTGATTGGACACCCTATATTAATACTTTTTTCGTACTCGACTGTTTAATATTGTACCAACACGCTCAGATTTTCGCAATAATGTTAAGAAACTTTATTCAAAGTTACGAACTTATAACTATATTTATTTTTATCATCGGGCGTCATCAACATTTCATCTTCAATTTGCCAGTTTGCAACACTTTTATAATCAGGAAATTGTGTATCCCCTTCAACATCTAAGTCTATAAAGGTTAAATACAAGCGCTGCGCCTGCGCTAAAAACTGCTGGTAGATGTTTCCGCCACCAATTATCATCACCTCTGCAACATCATTAACAAGCTCAAGTGCAGCTTCTGGTGTGGTTACTGTTTCAATTCCTGATGCGTGATAGTCTTTATTACGAGTAATAATAATATTACGTCGCCCAGGTAACGGTCGGCCTATTGATTCAAATGTTTTGCGCCCCATAATAACGGGTTTACCAGAGGTTACTTTTTTAAAGTGCTGAAGGTCACCAGGTAAATGCCATGGCATTTTATTATCTAAGCCAATGACACGGTTATTTGCCATTGCTGCAATCATTGAAATTATCACACTAAATACCCAATACTTTATTATTAATCAAAGAAAAAGGAGCGTTAGCTCCTTTTAAATATAAACAATTATTAACGCTCGTAGACAACTTCTACGTCGTAATCATCTTCATCCCAATCATCCCAGTCATCATCATCGCCTTTAGTGGCTTTTTGATGGTAGGTATCCCACTTAAATTCAACCTCTTCGTCTGCCACTTCAACAAACTTCTCTTTAGGCATGTTATCAAGTAGCGTCATGATGTCGTGAATTAATGGCTGCGTATTTAATTTATTAATTGCAGCAATACTGTAAATATTTTCAGACTCACCCAACTCTTCTGCAATTTGCTCACATAAGGCTTTGGCTTCATCTTCAGGCAATAAATCAATTTTATTAAATACTAACCAGCGTGGCTTTTCAGCAAGCTTAGGGCTGTACTGGTGTAGCTCGTTGATGATTGCAAATGCATTATCAACAGGGTTAGAGCCATCAACTGGCATTACATCTATAATATGTAAAAGCACACGACAACGCTCTAAATGCTTTAAGAAGCGAATACCTAATCCCGCACCCTCTGACGCGCCTTCAATCAAACCTGGAATATCAGCAATTACAAATGATTTGTTTGCTTCAGGACGAACAACCCCTAAGTTAGGAATCAGCGTAGTAAATGGATAATCAGCTACTTTAGGTTTTGCAGCTGACACACTGCGGATAAAGGTTGATTTACCTGCATTTGGTAAGCCTAGTAAGCCGACATCAGCCAGTAGCATTAGCTCTAACTTAAGGTTACGTACTTCACCCGGTGTGCCAAGTGTTTTTTGACGTGGAGCACGATTAGTACTTGATTTAAAACGCGCATTCCCCAAGCCATGGAAACCGCCTTTTGCAACCACAATTCGTTGACCATCTTGGGTTAAATCCCCTAATGATTCCTGTGTATCAACATCAATAATACGTGTACCAACAGGCACTTTAACGATCAGGTCTTCACCTTTTTTACCCGTACAATTACGGCTTTGACCGTTTGTACCGCGTTCTGCTCTGTGAAAACGCTCAAATTGATAGTCAATAAGGGTATTTAAGTTTTCATCAGCTTGTAGATAAACACTACCACCGTCTCCACCGTCACCGCCATCAGGTCCACCATCTGGAACATATTTCTCACGACGAAAAGACACGATGCCGCTGCCACCGTCACCAGCTTCTGCGCGAATTTCTACTTCATCTACAAACTTCATGATTACTCACTTTAGGGATTGGCTTGTTAATAACTCTATTATATACCTAAGTGGCCTATAGAGCACACTGAGCATAAAAACACTTGGGTATATATTTAAACATGCTTAAAACAAAAAACCCCGCAAAGGCGGGGTTTTTTAACTACCTTACTGATTACTCAGCTACGATAGTTACGTATTTACGGTTTAAAGGACCTTTTTGTTCAAACTGAACTTTACCATCTGCTTTTGCGAAGATAGTGTGGTCTTTACCGATACCTACGTTTGCGCCTGGGTGGAAACGAGTTCCACGCTGACGAACAATGATGCTACCCGCTAGAACTGATTCGCCACCAAAACGCTTAACACCTAGGCGTTTGCTTTCTGAATCGCGACCGTTACGAGTACTACCAGCTGCTTTTTTATGTGCCATTTCTAAGTACCTCTAATTAAGCGCTAATGCCAGTGATTTTAACTTCTGTGAACCATTGACGATGGCCCATTTGCTTACGAGAATGCTTACGTCGTCTAAATTTAACAACCTTAATCTTCTCACCGCGACCGTGTGAAACAACCTCAGCTGTTACTTTACCACCGTTTACGAACGGTACACCAATCTCGATCTTCTCACCATCAGCAACTAAAAGTACTGAATCAAATTCAACTGCTGCACCAGTTTCAACGTCTAATTTCTCAAGACGAATTGTTTGACCTTCAGTCACACGGTGCTGTTTACCACCACTTTGGAAAACCGCGTACATAATTAACTCCGTCTGTGCGCCCTCAAATCGACGCAACTAAAATATTCTTCAATAGGGCGCGAAGTTTACGCTAATGCGTAAAAACTAGCAAGCCTCTTTTTGTAATTAAATGAATAAAAAGTAGCTGCATTGAGAGCAATTCAATATTTCCCCTATTTTATATTAAAATCCCCCTTTGCCAAGCGCTTTTTAACGGTTACAGAAAATAAATTAGCAATAGCAAAGCGAGCCTATGTAGTTCAATTAACCGCCAGGGGTGATTCAAAATTAAACCAGGATGTTTAATCAATTATTCACAAGGTTAATAGATCATTTAACCTACTTAAGGGTGTTTTTTTAAGGAATCATCACAAAATATCGAGCTAATGCATTTTTTGTTGTACAATCTGCGCCGTTCACACATTAAAATTGGCTCGGAGATCAATGGATATAAAAGCTATCCAGGCGTTAATCGAAAGCGATATGAATGACGTCAATCAACTAATACATGCGCAAATGCGCTCAGATGTGGCGTTAGTTAATCAACTTGGTTTGTATATTGTTAACAGCGGTGGCAAACGCGTTCGCCCTATGTTGGCTATTTTGGCGGCTAAAGCGCTAGGTTACCAAGGCAAAGATCACATTACGCTAGCAACTATCATTGAATTTATTCATACCGCAACGCTTTTACATGATGATGTTGTAGATGAATCTAATTTGCGCCGTGGCACACCTACAGCAAATGCTGAGTTTGGTAATGCTGCTAGCGTACTGGTGGGTGATTTTATTTACACCCGCTCGTTTCAGCTAATGGTGGGTCTTGGTAAAATGCAAATAATGCAAGTACTGGCTGATGCAACCAACATTATTGCTGAAGGTGAAGTGCTGCAATTAATGAACTGCAACGACCCTGATACCACTGAAGCCAGTTATATGCAGGTTATTTATTCTAAAACCGCCAAGCTATTTGAAGCAGCGACGGGTCTTGCGGCCATTATTACTGAGCAAGACGATACTGTACTAGAGGCACTTAATTTGTATGGCATGCATTTAGGTACTGCTTTTCAGTTAGTGGATGATGTTTTAGATTACAACGCTGATGCCGACCAACTTGGTAAAAACATTGGCGACGATTTAGCTGAAGGTAAGCCGACGTTACCTCTTATATATGCAATGCAACACGGTAGTGAGCATCAAACACAGTTAATAAGAGACGCTATTGAGCACTGTAATGGTATGGAGCACCTTAACGAGATACTGGCTGCGCTCAAACATACCAATGCCCTTGAGTTCACAATGGAAAAAGCCGAGCAAGAAGCTAATAAAGCAATTGCCTGTTTAGATTGCTTAGCTGAGTCGAGTTACAAGCAAGCACTAATTAGCTTAGCTAGAATAGCGGTTGACCGCGACCACTAAGTAATACTGTGTAGATAATTCCGAGCAATAAAAAAGCCTGCAAATGCAGGCTTTTTTATGGGTTAATTTTGGCTATTACGCCATAAAATCAACACCTTCTTTGATATCTTTTTTCAGCGTTTCAAGCATGTCATTTTTAGCTTGCTCTTCAAATGCGCTTAAAGTGCCGTAAGAAAGAATTTCTTCTACGCCATTTTTGCCTAAACGTACTGGGTGTGCAAAGTACTCTGCATCGCCATTTTCAACAGCAACGTATGCATAATCTACAACGTCTTCACCTTGTAAGCCTTTAACTAAAGACATACAAAAACGTGCTGCTGCAGCACCCATAGATAATGTTGCAGAACCACCGCCCGCTTTAGCATTAACTACTTCAGTACCTGCATTTTGGATACGAGGAGTTAGTGTAGCCACTTCTTCATCAGTGAAAGTAACACCTTCAACTTGAGAAAGTAACGGTAGAATGGTTGTGCCTGAGTGGCCACCAATCACTGGTACTTTAACACTTGCTACGTCTACGCCTTTAAGTTCAGCAATAAACGCTTCAGAACGGATCACATCTAAAGTTGTAATACCAAATACACGCTTAGCATCGTAAGTACCTGCTTTTTTGAATACTTCAGCAACAATAGGTACAGTTCCATTAACTGGATTAGTGATAATACCTACAAGCGCTTTAGGACAGTTAGCAACAATGCCTTCTGCTAATGTTTTAATGATACCAGCGTTAACATTAAATAAATCAGCACGATCCATACCTGGCTTACGTGGCATACCCGCTGGGATTAAAACAATATCACAACCTGTTAATGCTTTATCTAGTGCATCTGCACCAAAACCTTCAACTTTTACATCTGTTGGGATATGAGAAAGGTCAACAGCAACACCAGGAACTACTGGCGCAACATCATATAGTGATAATTCTGAACCAGCTGGTAAGCCTGTTTTTAATAATAAAGACAACGCTTGACCGATACCACCTGCAGCACCTAATACAGCAACTTTCATTGGAATTCTCCGTGATTTGAGGAAGGAAATATTTGTGGTTTATAAGATAAAGAAATTAGCGACTAAAAACAAATTTATCCTGCCTATTTTAGCTATATTTTCGACCATAGTTGTAAAGTTTGCTGTTTAAACGCAGCAAAACCTAAACAACTGCTGCATAAATATGCATTTTTGTGTAGAATTTGCAGTATCGACAACATAACTAATTAGACACTATGCAACCACAAGACAAACAAGAAGCATTGGTAAAAGCCTTTAAAGCACTTTTAAAAGAAGAGAATTTTGGCTCACAAGGCGAAATAGTTGACGCATTAAAAGAACAAGGCTTTGATAATATTAGCCAAAGTAAAGTGTCGCGGATGTTAAGTAAGTTTGGCGCGGTACGTACCCGCAATGCAAAACAAGAAATGGTGTACTGTTTACCTGCCGAAATGGGTGTACCAACCGCTAAAAGCCCGTTACGCCAGTTAGTTATTGACATTATGCATAACGAAATGATGATTATTATTCGCACCAGCCCAGGCGCTGCTCAGCTAATTGCCCGTTTACTTGACTCATTAGGTAAAGCAGATGGCGTATTAGGAACAATTGCCGGCGATGACACTATTTTTATTGCGCCAGCGAAAGTATCAGAAATAGACCTCACATTAGAGCGTGTGCGTATTTTGTTTGATACGGTTTAAACTCGTTTGGTTATCACTGTTACGGCTATACTGATACGTAGCCGTTACTGGCTTGTTTTATAGCTGCTTTAGAAATCGCACTGAGGGTGCAAAAAACGCAGAGCCCATATCTGCTTGAGTAAAATCAAGCCAATGGTCGTAATACTCCCCCTGCCCTAATCGGCTATTGAGTACTTTCTCGAACGCATCCCCTTTAGCCGAGCACGTAATCATTAACATCCCCTGCTCATACACGTCGCCATAAGGCATACTTTGATTTAGTAATAATGCTTGCCCCTGTTCATCTTTTAATTCACTTCGGGTTGCATGGCTGCTTTCAAGTGCGGGGCTTATTAGGGTATTGTCGAGACGAGTACGCCCCATTATTTGTTCTTGTTCTTGCAACGACAAGTGCTGCCATAACGTTAAGTCATGCTTATAGCGCTGAACATGAATATAGCTGCCTTGATCTTCAAAGCTATCAGGCTTATTAACGAGGGCCGTAACCCGTTTTTGACGACCATGCGGTGTATCACCGGCATAAATAAAACCATTAAAATCACGGCCATCTAGAAAACGAAAATTACGAATTTGCTCCACCAGCTCAACATCAGGGTTGAAAAGTTTTAATATTTGCAATGCAAACAGGTGGTTCACATCTTCTCTGTCTGAGCGGATTTGTACAAATAAATCGCATGGCCTTGCACTCATCACAAAATCGCTATGGGTGATATTAGGAAAGCTTTGCAGCTCGCTTGGCATATAATCGGGCAGAATGTGTGGCCAATATTGCGCGCCAATGGCGACCATACAAGAAAGCATAGATTCAGAGAATTGATCACTAAACTCATCTTCAATATCGCTCACTTTTTTAAGCTTAGCGCGAAGTGATTCGTCGTGACCATCAAGTACATTAAAAAATAAGTGCAAACCGTGTAAGTTTGCTTCAGCACAAATCCCTGATTGCGCTTGCGCCATTGTCATTCCTTACTTTTTAGAGCAAAACACAGCGATTAATTACGATTCAAAAAAATTCACCGTGTGCGGTTTTATTTTTATTATAACCTGTTCATTAATTTCAAATGACTGGCCATACTGGGCTGCAACTTCTATTTCTTGCTCATCAATAACCACAGTGTATACATAAGCGGAGCCAATAAAGCGACTACTTAATATACTAACCCGCTCAGATTGCTGTTGCGTATCGTTATTACTAACAAGTTCAAGTTGATGCGGACGCACATAAATAACGCCCTTATCGGCCACGCCATGCTGCTGTGGCTGTATTGATTCAACCACCCCAAACTGCGTTTGATATTCAGTGGCGGTTAATACGGTTGCGCTTAAGTATATGCCCTGACCCAGAAACTCTGCAACCTCCTTTGAACGTGGTTTAGCAAAAAGCTGTTCTGGCGTACCTTGCTGCGCAATTTTACCTTGGTGCATAACCGCAAGCGTATCTGAAAAAGCAAACGCCTCTTCTTTTGAGTGAGTAACAAACACAGCCGATACTTGCTGCGCCTTAATAATGCGCCTAATGTCGGCAATTAACTCAAATCGTACTTGGGTATCAATATTAGAAAATGGCTCGTCAAGTAACAGTAAGCTAGGTTTATAAGCTAATGCGCGTGCAATCGCTACTCGTTGTTGTTGCCCACCAGAGAGTTGATGAGGGTACCTATCGGCGCAGCCCACCAAATGCACCAGCTTTAGCATTTCACTAACGCGTGCGTGTTTATCTGCTTTGCTCATGCCGCTTAGCCCAAACGCAATATTATTAGCCACCGTTAAATGCGGAAATAACGCATAGTCTTGAAACATCATGCCAATATTACGATGCTCTGGTGAAACAAACGTATTAGCATCACTGACTAGCTTACCATCAATAAATACCTGCCCTTGTTTGGCCTCAATTAAACCTGCAATCGCTTTTAATGTGGTCGTTTTACCGCAGCCACTGGCACCGAGTAAACACACTATTTCGTCTTTACCTAAGGTTAAATCTAAATTATCTATCACCTTAGTCCCGTTATATGCATAGCTCACGCCTTGTAAAATCAAACTACTCATTTAGCTACGTTGCTCCATTGAACGGTTAATAAAATATAACGGAATAAACCCCACCACCACAATAAACAAAGCCGATATAGAGGCCAGCTCTAATTGTTCATCGCTTACATACTGAAACACATGAGTTGCTAAGCTTTCAAAATCAAAAGGCCTTAACAACAAAGCTGCGGGTAGCTCTTTCATACACTCGATAAAAACCAATAAACCGGCGGTTAATAAGCCTCGGCGTAATAAAGGTAAGTGCACTAAGCGTAATGTGCGCCCTTGGCTTTTTCCCATTGACTGGCTTGCCATATCAAGGGAGGGACTAATGCGTGAAAAGCTCGACTCAATAGCTCCGTGTGCAACGGCGTAAAACCGCACTATATAAGCAAAAATAATAGTGAGTAAGCTGCCAGTAAGTAATAAACCAATATCTAAATCATAAGGAGCTAAAGTGCGGTTGATAGTATTTTCTAATAGGGTGAGTGGCAACAATACCGCTATCGCTAATACTGTGCCGGGTAACGCATAGCCCGTACTGGCCAAGCGCCCGGGTATTAATGGATTTGTTTGTTTAGCAATGCGCTGATAAAACACCACTAAAACACTCAGTATAATAGTCACCACACTGACTACAGCCGCCACTTTTAAACTTTGCCATGCATAGCTAAAAAACTCACTATTCCACGCTTGATCAAAATACATAACTGCATATTTGAGCAATACAACCATCGGAATAATAAACGAAATAATTAAAATAAAGCTACAAAACCCCGTTGCTAGCCACGCAGACTTGCCTTTGAGGATATAAAGCGCCTCGCTGTTCACGCTCGATTGACGCTCAAATACCGCTTGGTTACGACGGCTAAAACGCTCGGTGATCAATGCTAAGAACAGCAATAACAACATCACCCCTGAAATTTTTGCTGCTGCAGTTAATGAATAATAGCCAAACCAGGTATCGTATACGGCAGTGGTTAATGTACTGACAGCAAAATAGCTTACGGTGGCAAAATCAGCCATGGTTTCCATGCTGATCAAAGCAAGTGCCGCTACAATGGCACCACGGGATAATACAAGGCTGACTTTAAAAAAGCTTTTCCATGCATTTAGCCCCATTAACTGACTGGCTTGGACTAACTTAAAAGATTGTTCTCGCAGTGCAGTTTTAAAAATTAAATATAAATACGGGTAGAGTACCAGCGCAATCATAACAATAGCCCCTGGTAAGGTGCGTATATCAAAAAACCAGTAATCACTTGGCGACTGCCAACCAAACCACTCTCTTAGAGTTATTTGTACCGGCCCCGCATAATCGAGTAAATCGGTGTACACATAAGCAATAATATAAGTAGGCATGGCAAGAGGCAGCATCAGTGCCCATTCAAATTGTTTTTTACCTGGAAAGCGACAATAAGCGGTGAGCCAACCCAGTGGTAACGCAATAAAGCAGCTAAGTAACCCTACACCTAAAACCAGTAATACGGTATTGCTTATATAGTCCCACAGTACGGTATTCCACAGGTGGGTAAATACCTCTGAGTCGCCTTGTAAAGATTCTAATAGTAGGAAAAACAACGGGGTCGACAGCAATAACCCCGTCGACCATGCAATAAGCTGCCATTTTGACAGCTGAAATTTATAAGTCATTAAAGATCGAACTTCACCTCATCAATTAGCTTAAGGGCTAACGGACGATATTTGCTAATTTCATCAAGCGGTAAGCTGTCTTCCTTAAAGCTTCCCCATGATGCAACCAAACTAGAAAGTTTCACACCTGGCTTAACCGGATACTCCATATTGAGCGAGGCATACATATTTTGCGCCTTATTGTCTGTCATATACTCTATGAGTTTCAAGGCATTTTCAGGGTTTTTAGCATACTTAGTAATAACCGCACCCGATACATTTATATGTGATCCTCGGTCAGTTTGATTTGGAAAGTTAATATGAACGGCTTCAGCCCATGGTTTTTGTGCTTCATCTTGCAGCATTTTTCCCAAGTAATAACTATTACCTAAGGCTAAATTACATAAACCTTCTTTAACCGCTTTAACTTGCGCTCGATCGTTACCTTGAGGTTTACGCGCTAAATTAGCTTTTACACCCTCAAGCCATGTTTTCGTCTGTGCTTCACCATGATGAGCAATCATAGAAGCTACAAGGCCTAAGTTATATGGGTGTTTGCCAGAGCGAGTACAAATTTGTCCTTTGTATTGCGGCTCAGCAAGCGCTTCGTAGGTAAGGTTAGGCAATGCGCCTAAACGCTCTTTTGAAGAGTAAACATTACGCACGCGCTTAGTGAGCGCTACCCACTGACCATCGCCATCACGAAATGCCGCCGGGACATTATTATTAACCAGCTCGCTTTCTATGGTTTGCGTAAGATTTAGCTCTTCTAATTGAATTAAAGCACTAAAGTTTGAGGTTAAAACTAAATCGGCTTTGCTGTGTTTACCTTCACGCTTTACACGTTCTATTAAGCCTTTTTTAGCAAACACCACATTGGTTTTAATGCCCGTTTGCTGTGTAAAATCGTCTAAAATAGGTTTAATTAAAAAAGGTTGTCGAAATGAGTAAATATTCACAACATCGGTTGCAACAGCCGGTGCTGAGGCAATTAACCCAACAACAAGCGCGAGTGTTTTTTTCATATTGTCTTACCTAACTAATAATTATTATCATTAATTTTACCGCGATGAACTAAAAAGTGCACACTTTATATAATCACTTCGTGATAAATACGCCCAAAAAAGAAAACCCTTGTAAGACATCTCTTACGCTTATGACAGCTAATGAGTAAAAACACTCTGTATAACACCACAAAAACATAGCAAGTTATTGTATTTTATATAATTTAAAAATATTTCATTTGTAAGAACCAAAACCATAAGCGGTTTTATCCTACATTTACTGCAAATCACTCTCTATAATTAACCCATAAATAAGCAACGACGCTTACCGAGTAAATGGAAACGGACTAACTACTCGAATACCAAGGTTTGGTTTTTAGGATAACAGGGATTTAAGGACAGGCTCAGGATGAGTATCGCAATGGAATGTTGCATAAGGGATAGCATCAGGATGATGCGTAATGGATAACAACACGGAAAAGTTGTTGCTAAAGGATAGGGAATAAAACGGACAGGCCTTAGGGCAACACAACGGAATGGTAGCAAAAGGAATGCACTCGGATGTGCAATAAGGATAGGTAATAGATTTTACCTTACAGGATGTTTTAGGGATTTATGGAGACAGGCCCGGATAGCCTATATTACATAGAACTAGAAAGTAATATTGTAATAACACGGATCGTAAAAATTGGAGTTGATTAGGTTCAATTGCAGGATGCAACAAAGTTAGAAGATTCCGCAAGCGCGACTAGAGATGGTTCGCGCTTTTCTTTTGCCTGAAAATCAGCGGTCAGCGGTCAGCGGTCAGCGGTCAGCGGTCAGCGGTCAGCGGTCAGCGGTCAGCGGTCAGCGGTCAGCGGTCAGCCAAGATTATATACATTCAAACTATGAACAAACATTAAATCCAGCCTTTTCGTATCAACATCTTGCAGTTTATTCCGGCCTGCCTTTGTTACGCTTACCGAGTAAATAGGCGTCGCGAAATTTGATAAAATGCTGTTCTAATTTAGTACTCGCATCAACCTCATTCGCTAATGCCAATACCATAATAGCCACTTCTGCCGTACCTAACTGGTGAGCATGGGGTGCTACACGTAATCGGTAATCTGAGAGCTTTTGTGCGGTAATAGAAAGCACGGGCAAATTATCTAGATAAGGACTTTTGCGGATCATTTTTTTGGCTTCACGCCATGTACCATCTAAAAATATAAATAAAGGCGTTTTACCTGCAACAGGCTCTACTTGCGTTACTACTCTATCTGTTTCAACATCTTCTGCAGGAAAAATCACAAAAGGCTGATATTTATCATTATTCAATAATGCTAATAAAGCAGGATCTGGGGAGGTTCTATCCCAGCGAAACGCATAATTGTCAGGGACTATTTCAGCAATTAAACGCCCTGTATTAGACGGTTTAAAACTTTCATTATGATACATCAGTAAACAAACCGCAGCGTCGCAACTTGCGTACTCAGCGCCCTCACAAATACAGTAATGCTTGGCAATTAAGCATTGCTCACAGCGGTCCATCTTACCGCCCCGGGCATTAAACTCGCGTCGAGATTCACTTATTTGCTGGGCACGTAACGCTAAAACTGAATTTTTGAAATCTTGAGTCACTGTGGTTTATTACCTATAAATTGATGGCTGCGCATTGTAGCTAAAATAAAAGGGAATAGATATCAGCTATCAGCTATCAGCTATCAGCTATCAGCTATCAGCTATCAGCTATCAGCTATCAGCTATCAGCTATCAGCTATCAGCTATCAGCTATCAGCTATCAGCTATCAGCTCAAAATAAAAAACGATACCAACAAAAGCTAGTTTTGTTTTATCTATTTTTGAATTGGCGGCTATAAAAACAAAAACCCAGCAAAAGCTGGGTTTTTAAAAACTAAATTAAAAAGTTAAATTACTTCTTCTTTTTAACTGCTTTTTTGTTTGGTAAATCAGTGATTGAACCTTCAAAAATTTCAGCTGCAAGGCCGATTGATTCGTTCAATGTTGGGTGAGCATGAATTGTTAGCGCTAGGTCTTCACCATCTGCACCCATTTCAATACCTAGACCGATTTCGCCCAGCATTTCGCCTGCGTTAATACCAATCATAGCACCACCGATAATACGGCCGCTCTCTTTATCAAAAATAAGCTTAGTAGAACCTTCAGTACGTGAAGAGGCAATTGCACGACCCGATGCAGCCCAAGGGAATACTGCTGTTTCAATGCTTAAACCTTGCTCTTTGGCTTCTTTTTCAGTTACACCCGCCCATGCAATTTCAGGGTCAGTGTAAGCAATTGAAGGAATACACTTAGGATCAAAGTAATGTTTTTGACCAGAGATAACTTCAGCAGCAACATGACCTTCATGAACCGCTTTATGCGCAAGCATAGGCTGCCCCACTAAGTCACCAATTGCAAAAATATGTTCTACGTTAGTACGTAATTGCTTATCAACGTTAATAAAACCACGCTCATCAACATTCACACCCGCTTTATCAGCGTCTAACATGTTACCATTTGGTATACGACCTACAGCAACAAGTACTTTGTCGTAACGTACTGGCTCTGCTGGTGCATTTTTGCCTTCAAAAGTAACATATAAACCGTCGTCTTTTGCTTCAACGCCAGTTACTTTAGTTGAAAGCATCACGTTAAACTTGTCTTTAACATGCTTTTGGTAAATTTTAATGATGTCTTTATCAGCAGCAGGAACAAGTTGGTCTGCAAATTCTACAACATCAATTGCAGAACCTAGTGCACGGTAAACCGTACCCATTTCTAGACCGATAATACCACCACCTAAAACAAGTAGTTTTTCAGGAACATCTTTAAGCTCTAGCGCACCCGTTGAATCAATAACGCGATCATCTTCTGGGATGAAAGGTAAGTTTACAGGTTTAGAACCCGCAGCAATAATTGCGTTATCAAAGGTAATGGTTGTTTTACCGTCAGCGCCTTCAACGTCTAAAGTATTGCTACCAGTAAATTTACCGTAACCAGATACAACTTTTACTTTACGCATTTTAGCCATGCCGTCTAAGCCACCTGTAAGCTGGCCAACAACAGACTCTTTCCAAGAACGAACTTCATCTAAGTCAATTTTTGGTGCGCCAAAAGTAACGCCGTGAGATGACATTTCTGCAGCATCATCAATCACTTTAGCTACGTGTAAAAGTGCTTTAGAAGGAATACAACCAACATTAAGACATACACCGCCTAATGTCTCGCGAGATTCTACTAATGTAACTTCTAAGCCCAAGTCAGCAGCGCGAAAAGCCGCAGAGTAACCACCAGGACCACCGCCTAGTACAACAACTTGAGTTTTTAATTCGTTGCTCATGCTATTACCTTTATTGTTTGAACGGGACACAGCCCCAAAATTTAACTGCCATGTTTCTGCAAGGCAGAAAAGGACATTTGTGCAAATATTGTATCATTGCAAATGATAAAAATCCCAGCTAAAAACAACTGGCTGGGATTTGATTTTACTCACTCTGTAGTGATCACATCACTAACTGGCGTATATCACTCATGTAACTTGCAAGAGTAACAGTAAAGCGTGCAGCAAGTGCACCGTCAATCACTCTATGGTCGTAAGACATTGAAAGTGGAACCATTAGCTTAGGCTCAAACTCTTTACCATTCCACTTAGGCTTCATTTCAGATTTAGACACACCTAAAATTGCCACCTCAGGTGCATTCACAATCGGCGTAAATGCCGTACCACCAATACCACCTAGGCTTGAAATAGTAAAACAACCACCTTGCATATCTGATGAACTTAACTTGCCATCACGTGCTTTAACAGATACTTCCATTAGTTCACGAGAGAGTTCAATAATGCCTTTTTTATCAACATCTTTAAATACTGGCACAACCAAGCCATTAGGCGTATCAACCGCTACACCAATATTGATGTACTTTTTAAGGATTAAGCTTTCGCCATCCTCAGAAAGTGATGAGTTAAATGTTGGGAACTCAGCTAATGCTTTAGCTGCTGCTTTCATTACAAACACGAGTGGCGTAATTTTAACACCCAGCTTTTTCTTCTCGTTAAGCGCGTTTTGCTCTTTACGGAACTGCTCAAGGCTAGTGATATCCGCTTCATCAAACTGGGTAACATGTGGAATTTGTACCCAGTTACGGTGTAAGTTTTTACCTGATAGCTTTTGAATACGAGAGAGTTTTTTCTCTTCAATTTCACCAAACTTAGCAAAATCAACTTTTGGCCACGGAATTAATCCAAGCTCACCGCCACCGGCATTGCCTTTAGCTGCAGGTACTTGACCAGATTCAACTTGCTTAACCAGTTGCTTAACATAGTTTTGCACGTCTTCTTTAACAACACGGTTTTTACGACCTGTGCCTTTTACGTTCGCAAGGTTAATACCAAACTCACGTGCTAAACGACGAACCACTGGCGATGCATGAGCATAAGCGCTGTTGTTTTCAAAGCTCTCAGCACTTGCTTTTTCAGGCGCAGCAGTTGGTTTTGACTCTGCTTGAGCCGCTGGCTTAGATTCAGCCTTTGGCTCGTCTTGTTTTGCACGCGCGTCACTTGGTGCGCTACCCGCCATTTCAAATACAAAAATCAGGGAACCCGTTTTAACTTTATCGCCAGTCGCTACTTTAATTTCTTTTACAGTACCAGCAAACGGCGCCGGTACTTCCATAGCAGCTTTATCGCCCTCAACGTTTAAGATAGATTGCTCTTCTTCTACGCTATCGCCAACCGCAACCATGACTTCTGTTACTTCAACTTCGTCATCACCAATATCCGGTACGCTAACTTCTTTAGTGCTTGATTCTGACGCTTTAGATGAAGCAGCTTTTTCAGTAGGCTTCTCTTGCGTTTTTGAATCAATTGCAGGTGCAGTGTCGTTATCACCACCAGCGACTTCAAAAACAAACACTAATGAGCCCGTTTTCACTTTGTCACCAGTATTTACTTTAATTTCTTTTACAGTGCCAGCAAAGGGTGCAGGTACTTCCATGGCGGCTTTATCGCCTTCAACGTTTAAGATAGATTGCTCTTCTTCTACGCTATCGCCAACCGCAACCATCACTTCAGTCACTTCAACTTCATCATCGCCAATATCTGGCACAGTCACTTCTTTGGTTGACGAGCCCGATGACGCAGCCGGTGCTGCTTCCTCGGTTTTTTCAGCTTCTTTAGAGTCAGCAGCAGGGTTTTGCGCTTCACCTTCAAAGATGAACACTAAACTGCCTGTGGTTACTGTATCGCCCACATTTACTTTAATTTCTTTTACCGTACCCGCTTGTTCAGCAGGTACTTCCATCGCAGCTTTATCGCCTTCAACACTTAATAGTGATTGGTCAACTTCAACTTTATCGCCAACGCTCACTAGTATTTCGGTTACTTCTACTTCATCGCCACCGATATCAGGTACTTTAATTTCAATACTCATTGCAAACCTCTTATGCGTACAGTGGATTAAGTTTGTTAGTGTCGATGTTGAACTTTTTAATTGCTTCAACAACCACTGACTTTTCAACTTCACCACGTTTAGCAAGTTCAGATAATGTCGCAACTACCACGTAGCTTGCGTTAACTTCAAAGTGACGACGTAGGTTTTCACGGCTGTCTGAACGACCGTAACCATCTGTACCCAATACTTTGTAGTTACTGCTTGGGATAAATGAACGTGCTTGCTCTGCGTAGTTTTTCATGTAATCCGTTGCAGCAACAGTGACTGAATCGTTTAATACGCTTGTAATGTAAGCTGTTTTTTGCTCGCTTTCTGGATTAAGCATGTTGAAACGCTCAACATCTTGTCCATCACGCGTAAGTTCATTAAATGAAGTTACAGAGTAAACATCAGATGCAATACCATAATCTTCGCTTAAAATTGCCGCCGCTTTACGCACTTCAGTCATGATAGTACCTGAGCTTAATAGCTGTACGTTGGCTTTTTTACCTTCGTAGCTTTCTAGCTTATAGATACCTTTACGAATACCTTCCTCAGCGCCTTCTGGCATTGCTGGCTGATGGTAGTTCTCGTTCATTAACGTTAGGTAGTAGTAAATGTTTTCTTGATCTTCACCGTACATACGACGAATACCGTCTTGCACAATAACCGCTACTTCAAATGCATAAGTAGGATCGTAAGAAATACAGTTAGGTACCGTGTTTGCAAGAATGTGGCTGTGGCCATCTTCGTGCTGTAAGCCTTCGCCATTTAGCGTTGTACGACCCGCCGTAGCACCTAATAAGAAGCCACGTGCTTGTTGATCCCCTGCCATCCACGCCATGTCACCAACACGTTGGAAACCAAACATAGAGTAGTAAATGTAGAATGGAATCATCGGTAAGTCGTTGGTGCTGTAAGATGTTGCAGCAGCAACCCATGACGACATTGCACCTAGCTCATTAATACCTTCTTGTAGTACTTGTCCTGACGTTGCTTCTTTGTAGTAAGAAACGATGTCACGGTCTTGAGGCGTGTAGTTTTGGCCGTGTGGGTTGTAAATACCGATTTGACGGAATAAACCTTCCATACCAAAGGTACGTGCTTCATCGGCAATAATAGGCACGATGTTTTTACCAATGCCTTTATCTTTTAATAAAATATTAAGAGCACGAACAAAGCCCATAGTCGTTGAAATATCACGCTTTTGTTCTTCAAGTAATGGCTTGAATGCGTCAACTTCTGGCAACTGTAACTTTTCAGAGAACTTAGCAATACGTGTTGGTGTGTAACCTTGTAATGCATCACGACGAGCATGTAGATACTTGTACTCAGGTGAATCTTTTTCAAGCTCTAAGTAAGGTAGCTCTTTTAATTGCTCTTCTGATACTAAATCATCTAAGCCCAAGCGTGAGCGTAAGTGAGCCACATGCGACATATCCATTTTCTTAACTTGGTGCGCAATGTTTTTACCTTCAGCTGCTTCACCCATGCCGTAACCTTTTACAGTTTTAGCTAGGATCACTGTTGGACGACCTTTCGTCTCTTCTGCCTTTTTAAATGCGGCATAAAGTTTTGAAGATTCGTGACCACCACGCTTAAGCGCAAAAATTTCGTCATCCGTCATATCAGCAACTAATGCTGCAGTTTCAGGGTAACGACCAAAGAAGTGCTCACGTACGTACGCACCATCTTTTGCTTTATATGTTTGGTAATCGCCATCAACAGTTTCGTTCATTAGTTGCAGTAATTTACCTGTGGTGTCTTTAGCAAGGAGAATATCCCAACCGCTGCCCCAAACAAGTTTAATAACATTCCAGCCAGCGCCTTTAAATAGCCCTTCTAGCTCTTGAATGATTTTACCGTTACCCATTACAGGGCCATCTAAGCGCTGTAGGTTACAGTTAACTAAGTAACATAAGTTGTCTAGCTTTTCACGTGCAGCGAAAGAGATAGCACCACGTGATTCTGGCTCATCCATTTCACCGTCACCTAAAAACGCATATACACGTTGGTTTTTAGTGTCTTTTAAGCCACGACCATCTAAGTATTTTAAGAATCGTGCTTGGTAAATTGAAGAAATTGGACCTAAACCCATAGATACCGTTGGGAACTGCCAAAACTCCGGCATTAATTTAGGGTGAGGGTAAGAAGGTAAGCCTTTACCATCTACTTCCTGACGGAAATTATCAAGCTGCTCAGCGCTTAAACGCCCTTCAACAAATGCGCGCGCATAAATACCCGGAGAAATATGACCTTGGTAATAAACTAAATCACCACCATCAACATCATTTGGCGCTTTAAAGAAATGGTTAAAACATACTTCATAAAATGCAGCAGACGATTGGTAAGACGCCATATGGCCGCCTAAGTCGAGATCTTTTTTCGATGCACGCAATACAATCATAATCGCGTTCCAACGAATAATTGAACGAATACGGCGCTCAAGATTTACATCACCAGGGTAGGCAGGTTCTTGATCAACCGGGATCGTATTAACGTAGTTTGTGTTAATGCCTGTTGGCATATCAACACCGTCTAAACGGGCTTGCTCTAACACTTGCTCAAGTAAAAACTGAGCTCGTTCAACACCTTCTTCGCGCACAACTGATTCAAGAGCTTGTAACCACTCTTGTGTTTCTAGCGCGTCTACGTCAATTTTATTGACTTCAGACATATGGAGGTTTCCTTATGTTTAAAATACTAATTTTATGTATTGAATACTTCGCTGTTAAATCAAGTTAACAGTGAATGTACTTGCTTAATTTTGTTTGGTGCGTCTTAAACTACGTTCAATTCGCGAATGCTCTTTACCCGCTTCAAGCAATGCTTCTTCAATATAGGCTAAATGCGCATTACTCGCTAAGCGAGCTTGTTCAGGATTACCGTCAATCACTGCATCCATTAATAAGCGTCTATGCTCAGCTAATTGGCTGCTTATATCTGACTTTTTAAGTAACACCGTTAAATTTTGTAAAACATTCTGCTCAAGTAAGCTTTGCATCCCTCTTACTAAATGCAGTAACACTACGTTATGAGACGCCTCAGCGATGCAAAAATGAAAGTCATTAATCGCTTTGGCTTTTTGCTTTAATTCATCTTTAGCTAATGCAATCTGATCAAAGCTCTGTTTTACTTTTGCAAAATCGTTACTTGTTCCGCGAAGTGCTGCGTAATAAGCCGCAATTCCCTCTAGCGCATGACGAAATTCTAATAAATCAAATTGCGATTCGGGGTGTTTACTGATCAAATCAAACAACGGATCAGTCAGCCCCTCCTCCAATTGATTTTTTACATACGTTCCACCACCTTGACGACGGGTTACGAGCCCTTTTGCCTCAAGCTTTTGAATGGCTTCACGCAACGACGGACGCGACACTTCAAATTGCTTAGCGAGTTCACGCTCCGGTGGTAACTTTTCTCCTGGTGCTAACGACCCCTCAAGAATCATGTTCTCAAGTTGTTGTAAAATAACATCAGATAATTTTGCCGCTTTAATTTTTAAAGACATCAATCAACGTCCGCGTTGTATAAGTGCTAGCAGCCCATTAAATAAGGCTTTTAACTGAATGACCTGACCAAAAGGTAAATTGGTCATACCAAATTTTGCCATACGTTATCAAAAACCGTAATTACTGTCAATTTACAGCAGTTTTAAAGCCCTAAGGCCAGCGTAACGTAATTTAAACAAAGTTCAAATAATACACAGAATGCAGAGGATAAAGAAAGGTTAATAAGATGAAAAACAAATGGTCAGACCAGCTAATTTGGGTTTTCGGGGTTCGGTTTTCGGTTTTCGGGGTTCGGTTTTCGGGGTTCGGGGTTCGGTTTTCGGGGTTCGGGGTTCGGGGTTCGGGGTTCGGGGTTCGGGGTTCGGGGTTCGGGGTTCGGGGTTCGGGGTTCGGGGTTCGGGGTTCGGGGTTCGGGGTTCGGGGTTCGGGGTTCGGGGTTCGGGGTTCGGGGTTCGGCAATAGGATAAAACGTGGAGACTTTTGCAAACATGTTTTTACATTGCAGGCGAGAGTTTACCTCGCGCATGTTTAGACTCTAGGTTAAAGGTTTAAGCCCGCAGCTCTTAGCCCGCAAGAAAAAGCGTAAAGTGCGCAGCATAAAGCCCCGCCTACGATTAACCCAACACTATGCTTAGTTTAATCTCTGCCTAGAACCTAAAACCAGGCACCAAATATATTTATTTTTTGAACCGCAGAGGGCACAGAGACGCTTCGCGTTCCACAGAGGGAAAAACCATTCATTGTCACTTACTCTGTGTACTCTGCATTCTCTGTGGTAAATAAATTACTTAAAAACTATTACACAAAGAGAAGACAATGAGAGTAAATGAGAAGCAAAAGTAAACCCTAGTGCCTAGAATCTAAAGCCTAATCCCTGCTCTTTAACTTAAACCACCAAATAAAGTCATCAAGGCAATTAACACTAAGTAAAAAAGTACATTTCGCTTAACCAGTTTGATCATACAGGTGGCTTCAAAGGTGCAACCATAGTAGCGCTCTTCAACTTGTTCAGCCGCTAGCGCCGTATAAGTAACCACCTTGCGATTAGGACTTGAAAAGTCAAACACGTAATGTAACCAACAGCTAGTCCCTTTATTAAAGTTACCAATCACTAAATAGCCAAAACTGGTAATACGCGCAGGGAGCCAATCAAGCCAAAACAATAAACGGTGGAGGAGTTTAAAATGCTTAGCAATGACTTCATCACGGTTGTCACTCACTAAGTCGGCAAAGGTGCGCACTAGTGCATAAAAAACAGCTCCAGCAACGCCCAATATCACAAACCAAAATATAACCGCACAATAAAATCGAAAGTTAACCCAAGCCAGCGTTTGCCCTAAGGTTTCGCCGCCTTGTTCCTCTTGGGTGCGTTTTTGCCCTAATTGCAAAGCATACAAAGACGCAGCGGTTTGATCCCCTCGGGTCAGTGCATTTAAATACGATTTATATAAAGCGCGTTGCTTAGCACAACCAAAACAAACGAGTAACACCGCCACATTAAAAACAAGCTGCCAAAGTGCAAAGTCAGATAAAAAATACACACACCCAACAGCAATCACAGGCAGTAATAGCCAAATTAAAAAACCTGTTGCTGTGCCAAATAAACCTTTATTGGTCAATAAATTAACAGAGCGAGTTAAGTAGCCATTAGCGTAATAACTCATTTGCCAATGCGCAGAGCGAGCACCTAAACGCTCAAGTATCAGTGCTATTATTATTGAAACCAAAATCATGTTGTTACTCGCTTAATTTAGGGTCTGTTGACCTTTGCGGATTATAATTTGTTCAAACTAGGGGCGATTTAATCGCGGCGCGAGGTTTGTAACCTAGTGGGCTAAGTCAAAACCGAGCAACTAAAGAGTAAATCGTCCCTAGGCAGAACCCGAAGGGCAGCGCCTGTTTGGCATTGATGCTACGTTATCGCCTATTTATGGGGAATAACCACACCACATAGGCGCTGCCTTGCCTAAATACCAAACAGACTGCTGCAAATTCAACCTTGAAAGGTCAACAGACCCTAGTTATTTAATTAGGTTAAAAAATTTACGCCAGTTAAAACTCGCCCCAGGGTCGGTTTTTCGCCCAGGGGCAATATCGCAGTGCCCTACTATATTACTGGCTGTTATTTTTGGGTAATGCTGCATAATAGCTTGCGCCAATACAGCTAAACTTTGATATTGACCATCGGTATAATTAGTTGTATCTGTGCCCTCAAGCTCTATACCTATACTAAAATCATTACAATTTTGTTGTCCAGCAAAGCAGGAACGCCCCGCATGCCATGCACGTTTTTCAAAAGGCACGTACTGTATAATCTCGCCGCAGCGCTTAATAAAACAATGCGCTGATACTCTAAGCCCTTCTAGGTCACTAAAGCTAGGGTGCGCATTACAATCAATACACCCCATAAATAAGTCATCAACGTAAGAAGTGTTAAATTGCCCAGCGGGTAATGAAATATTATGAATAACCAACAGCGAAATATCGCAGTGAGCAGGTCGCTCATCAAAGTGGCTACACGCACGCTGGGTAATATTATTTATAACGCCTAAAGAATCTATTTTCATACTATTTGATTTAAATTTATATGCCCGATGTCAAATGCTCTTTGAGTAAAATGGTAGGGATTGGTGTCAAGTCCGTTGCCCGTTGCCCGTTGCCCGTTGCCCGTTGCCCGTTGCCCGTTGCCCGTTGCCCGTTGCCCGTTGCCCGTTGCCGAAAAATTTAAAACACTATTGTAAATATATTCAACACAGTATTTGCTCAAAATAGCAGCTTGAGATAGATTTATTATCTAGAGCTCAGGTTAATCAACCAAAATTGATGTATATCAAGATGCTAATAGATTTAATCCCATAAAGATAGCGTAATACTAAACGATAAAATATGATTAACGCGTTATTTAAGCGCTGGCTTTTTAGTTTAGTTGTTAGCTGCTTCTAATTAGTAATTAAACAGAGTAAAATTTAGTTAATTTATTATCTACTATGAGCTTTTTCATGTCTATTTCGCATACCCTAATTAGCCAACTTGTTACCTTAGCACTGGATGAAGACCTAAATAACCAAAGCGCAGAACAAGGCGATATTACCGCACAGCTTATTCCTCAAGCAGAGCAAGCTAATGCGAAAGTGATCACTCGTGAAGACTGCATTTTTTGTGGTAAAGATCTAATCATAGAAGTGTTCAAACAAGTCGACCCAAGTGTGGTTGTAAACATATGCGTTAACGATGGCGACTTTGTTAGTGCCAATAGCACCCTATTTACCGCATCCGGTTCTGCTCGCGCTATTTTAACGGCCGAGCGCACCGCACTTAATTTTGTACAAACGCTTTCTGGCACAGCTACCACCACAGCGCGTTATGTAAAAGAGCTAAGTGGTACTAGCACGCAACTACTCGATACTCGTAAAACCATTCCAGGGTTAAGAGCATTGCAAAAATATGCAGTTAAGTGTGGTGGCGGTGCAAACCACCGAATTGGATTGTTTGATGCGTTTTTAATTAAAGAAAACCACATAGCTGCTTGTGGAGGAATTAATAACGCAGTAGCTCAAGCTAAGCTAAATCATGCCGATAAACCTATAGAGGTTGAGGTTGAATCGTTTGATGAGCTAGAGCAAGCCATTAACGCTGGCGCCGACATTATAATGTTAGATAATTTTAACCCAGAGCAAATACGACAAGCAGTTAACATTACAAATAAGCGCGCTAAATTAGAAGTATCAGGCAATATGACCCTAGAAACACTAAAAGCCTACTCGCAAGCTGGTGTGGACTTTATCTCAAGTGGTGCGCTTACAAAAAATTTACAATCAATCGATTTATCGATGCGATTTGAGTAAACAATGTAAAATTTATTTATAGTTTCTTGCGCTAATTGATTGACAGCTTTTAAAAAAGGGCATTAAATAATTCAAAAGGATTATTTGTAACAAGTTATTAAATTAATGCGTTTTTTATAAAGTTTTTACATACAAAAGCGCAATAAACAGTGTTAGACTCATCCATATTGACTAGTTTTAAATCTTTAATTAGTTAAAAAGAGTGAAAAAGCCTTTATAAGGGACAGAGTAAAAATAAGCGACAGGGTTTATTTTTATAATTAACTTGTAACTTACACGGGTTATAACTAACTTTTAATAGTTAGGCTTATACTCAAATAAGGGTCAAGTTAGTACGTAATCGCCATATAGCGTGCTGTATTTGCGGCAAATATTTTACCACTCAAGCGCAGCACTAAATTTGGCAAAATGATTTTATTTTTGTAGTAACAGGTTAAGTAAACACATAAGTTATAGTTTTAAAACTTATACCCGTTTGGCTTACCACAACATTATCCTTTAGGAGAGGAAACATGCAAACAATGACACAACAGAACCAAAAGGGTTTCACCCTAATTGAATTAATGATTGTAGTAGCAATCATCGGTATTTTAGCAGCAGTAGCACTGCCTGCTTATCAGGATTATACAACGCGAGCGAAAATGAGTGAGGTTATTACTTTTGCGGGTTCAGCAAAGACCGCGGTTAGTGAGTGCGCAATCACTACTGGAGATATCAGTACCTGTAGCTCTAACGCTGCGGTTGGCTTAGATTCAACAGCTACTAATATAAAATCTACCTACGTGGAGTCTGTTACAGTTGGTGCAAACGGTTTAGTTACTGCAGCGATTCAAGGTACTGGTGTAACAGACTTGGATGCTGGATCGATAGCATTCACACCAGTTCAGACAGATGGTAGTGTATCATGGACATGTTCTGTAAGTAGTGCGGCTCTGAACAAATACGTTCCGCAAAACTGTAGAGCTGCAGTAACTCCATAATTCATTAAAAATAAGCTTTTACATTTAAAATTAATGAGGTAGCTTTTTGCTACCTTTTTAATGTGCTCAAGGGCGTGAGTTAATGGTAAAAAAACAAGAAGATAAAAGTTTCGACATCTTCCAATGGACAGGTGTAAGCGCTCGAGGAAAAAAACTCGAAGGTGAGCTGACAGGCTCCAGCATTGCCTTAGTTAAGGCACAGCTTCGTAAGCAAGGCATTACTCCCTCAAAAGTCAAACGAAGAGCCAAGCCTTTGTTTGGTATTCAAAGAATACAAAAAATCACCCCAAAGGATATTGCTTTAGTGACAAGGCAGATAGCCACTATGCTGATGGCAGGTGTGCCGCTGATACAATCAATTGAGATGATAGGCTCTGGCTCCACTAATAAAAGCGTGAGCAAACTCATGGAAACCATTGGTGATGAGGTTAAAGCGGGGCAACCATTATCAATGGCACTTAGAAAGCATCCTCGTTATTTTGATGATTTATATTGCGATTTAGTGGCCTCAGGTGAGCAGTCAGGCTCTTTGGATAAAATATTTGACCGCGTCGCCCTTTATAAAGAAAAATCAGAAGCGCTGAAATCAAAAATTAAAAAAGCCATGTTTTATCCAGCGGCAGTTTTAGTTGTCGCATTCATTGTTACCTCTATCTTGCTGATATTTGTAGTACCGCAATTTCAAGATATTTTTGCTGGCTTTGGTGCCGAACTGCCCGCTTTTACGTTATTCGTCATCGCCATTTCTGAATTTATGCAAGCCAACTGGTGGATAGCCCTAATTGGCGTTGTGGCATTTGGTTATATATTTAAAGAAGCACATTTAAGAAGTTTAAAACTGCGTGATGCCACTGACCGCGCCATACTTAAACTCCCTGTTGTTGGTATGATTTTAAATAAAGCAGCCGTAGCGCGTTATGCACGTACTTTATCGACCACCTTTGCTGCCGGTGTACCATTGGTGGATGCTTTGGATTCTGCAGCCGGTGCCTCAGGAAACGCGGTTTACCGTTATGCTATTTTAGAAATAAAAGCCGAGGTAAGCTCAGGTAATCAAATGAATTGGGCGATGCGTAATTCAAAAATATTCCCCGATATGGTAGTGCAAATGGTCGCCATTGGTGAAGAGTCAGGATCGCTTGATGGCATGCTGGCT
This sequence comes from Pseudoalteromonas sp. SiA1, assembly GCF_018732205.1. NCBI lineage: Bacteria > Pseudomonadati > Pseudomonadota > Gammaproteobacteria > Alteromonadales > Pseudoalteromonadaceae > Pseudoalteromonas > Pseudoalteromonas sp. SiA1. Next base: position 2,910,474 of record NZ_CP076084.1, read on the forward strand.
AAAGTTGCCACAATTTATGAGCAAGAAGTAGATGACGCGGTAGATGGCCTATCGAGCTTACTTGAGCCGTTAATAATGGCAGTACTCGGTGTATTAGTCGGTGGCTTAATTATTGCCATGTACTTACCTATATTCCAACTAGGTTCAGTTATTTAGCTTCGAGCTTCGAGCTTCGAGTTTCTAGGCCCGTTACCCGAAGCCCGTTGCCCGCAACTCGTCGCCCGTTGCCCGAACCTCAAACCTAACACCTCGAACCTAACATCCTAAACCCTAACTTTGCACTTATATAAAACCACTGTATTATCAACACAGAATTTAGTTTTAGGTAAAATAAATGCAAAGTCTTTTTATTGATATCAGCAACGCGATGCAGGCTAACTTATGGTTTTATTTGACCACAGTTGGCCTAGTGAGTTTATGTATTGGTAGCTTTTTAAATGTGGTGATATATCGCTTGCCAGTAATGATGCAAAAAGAATGGCAAACTGAATGCCGCTTATTATTAGCCGATGAACTAACCAGCCCAAAGACTGAACAGACCACTTCACAAAATACTGACACGTTTAATTTAGTTAAGCCCAACTCATCTTGTCCTAAGTGCAAAGCAGCCATTAAACCATGGCAAAACATTCCTATATTTAGTTGGTTATTTTTAAAAGGTAAATGCGCAACCTGTGATAACCCAATATCAGTACGTTACCCAACCGTTGAAGCCATTACCGCTATTTTAAGCCTAGTTGTTGCTTACACTTTTGGCGCAACTGAGCAGGCTTTATTGTACATTGTAGTGACTTGGGCATTGGTAGCACTGACTTTTATTGATATTGACCACATGCTACTGCCGGATCAGCTTACTTTGCCGCTTTTATGGCTGGCGTTAATCGCCTCAGTTGTGGGTTATACCATAGCCCCTAGCGATGCCATTATTGGTGCAGCATGTGGTTATTTAAGCTTGTGGAGCGTGTTTTGGCTGTTTAAGTTAATAACCGGCAAAGAAGGCATGGGCTATGGCGACTTTAAATTACTGGCTGTATTTGGCGCACTGCTGGGTTGGCAATCGTTATTGACCATTATTTTACTCTCAAGCGTAGTTGGCGCAGTAATTGGTATTGCCCTTCTGAGTATTCAAGGTAAAGACAAAGCAACGCCCATTCCTTTTGGCCCTTACTTAGCAATAGCTGGTTGGATCACTATGCTATGGGGCACACAACTGCAAAACAGCTATTTTAACTTTATTGGCTACTAACGATGAGCAATACACAACATCATATAAATAACTGGGTCTTGGGGCTAACCGGCGGGATTGGCTGTGGTAAAACCGCAGTTAGCGATATGTTGGCAGCACAAGGCATTACTATTGTGGATGCAGATATTGTGGCTCGCCAAGTGGTTGAACCCGGCACTGATGGCCTAAAAGCGATTATTGCGCATTTTGGCAGCGATATACTCGATGAACATGGCGCATTAAACCGTGGCGAACTACGATCGCGCATTTTTAGTAATCCTGAGCAAAAAACATGGCTCAATGCCCTGCTGCATCCATTAATACGCACTCAGCTTATTATTGATTTAAAAAACGCGCAAAGCGACTACGTGGTGTTAGTTGCCCCGTTATTATTTGAAAATGGGCTTGATGGCTACTGTAATCGTACTTTGCTAATAGATGTTCCCAAAGAGGTGCAAATTGCACGTACTACACAGCGCGACAAAATAAGCATTGAACAAGCAGAGCAAATTATTGACGCGCAAATGTCTCGAGAGCATAAACAACAAAAAGCGGATGATATTTTAAATAATAACCGCGACCTAAGCGATGTAAAACAAGACTTACTTAAACTGCATAATTATTATTTACAGCAAGCTAAGTCTACAATATAAATAAATTAGCCCAATGGCAGCGCAATAAACTGATATTTTTATCAGTAAATTATCTGCTGCATTGGTACGATTAATGTATTCCTTTCTTTTTTCTGATAAATTGCTGACTAAAGAAGGATTAAATCAGGTGCGCAATGAATATTAACTCACCGTTATTAAGAAAATTTATTACCCTCGGCCGGGTTGATACTGATACCGTAAAAACACGGCAGCAAGATTTTGCGTCAACTGCAGAGCTTATCTCTAAATGTGGAAAAATAGACAGTAAAGATTTAGCTGAGCAATGCATTGATTTATTTAGAGTGCCTTTTTTTGATTTAAAAGATTTTAATGTTGCACAAATATCAGCTGAGCTAGTTAAAGAAAAACTGATCCGCAAACACCACATTTTGCCTTTGGTACAAAAAGGCAGAAAAGTGTATATTGCCGCCTCAGATCCTACCGATTATGGTGCCTTCGAAAACTTTGAATTTAGCACGGGTTTATCGTGCGAAGTGGTTGTGGTTGACTACGTCCAGCTCGATAACAAAATTGAGCAATTACTCGATGCCACTGGCAGTTTAAATTTAAGTGAAGACGAATTTAAAGAGTTCGCTGAACTCGATTCTGAGCAGCACAAAGAACACACTCCTAAAGACGATGACAAAGACGACGCCCCAATAATTGTCTACATTAATAAAATTTTAATGGATGCAATAAAAAAAGGCGCCTCAGATTTACATTTTGAACCTTATGAACACAAATACCGTATTCGCTTTCGCATTGATGGTATTTTGCACGAAGTAGCCAGCCCGCCAAATACATTGGCCAGTAAGCTATCGGCGCGAATAAAAGTAATGTCGCGACTGGATATTGCAGAAAAGCGTAAACCACAAGATGGCCGTATAAAGCTAAAAATCACTGAGCGTAAAAGCATTGATTTTCGTGTTAGTACCATGCCAACTTTGTGGGGCGAAAAAATTGTAATGCGTATTCTTGATTCATCCAGTGCCATGCTAGGTATTGATGTATTAGGCTATGAACCCGAGCAGAAAAAACTATATCTCGATGCACTTGAGCAACCGCAAGGAATGATTTTGGTTACCGGCCCAACCGGTTCAGGTAAAACGGTTTCTTTGTATACGGGCTTAAATATACTCAATCAGCCGGAGCGGAATATTAGTACCGCCGAAGATCCGGTAGAAATTAACCTCGAAGGGGTTAACCAAGTACAAATAAATACTAAAGCAGATATGACTTTTGCTAATGCACTGCGGGCGTTTTTACGTCAAGATCCCGATGTGGTGATGGTGGGTGAAATACGTGATTTAGAAACTGCAGAAATATCAATTAAAGCGGCGCAAACAGGTCACTTGGTGCTGTCAACACTGCATACCAATTCAGCGCCAGAAACGATTACTCGTTTGTTAAATATGGGTGTACCCGCGTATAATGTGGCCAGTTCTATTAGTTTAATTATAGCTCAGCGTTTAGCCCGAAGATTATGCTCTAAATGTAAAACACCAGAGCAGTTACCTCGCGAAGAGCTTATACGCCAAGGCTTTAGTGAACAACAAATTCAAGACATGGTTTTATACGCACCTAAAGGCTGTGAAAACTGTACCGATGGCTACAAAGGCCGTGTTGGTATTTACGAAGTAATGAAAATTACGCCTGAAATTGCCCAAATTATAATGCGCGGCGGTAACTCATTAGAAATTGCTGAGGTCTCACTTAAAGCAGGATATAACAATTTGCGTTTATCGGGTATTCGTAAAGCCGCAGAGGGTGTGACCTCACTTGCTGAGATTAATCGTGTCACTAGTTTTTAAATAGAAAGCTTAGCTGTTTATTATAAATTGAGTCGCAAAGCCTATATTAATGTGAGAGTAAATTATGTCAACAGTGGTTAACTGCCCAACCTGTAAAGCAAAAGTAGAATGGTCAGAACAAAGTCCGAATCGCCCTTTTTGTTCAAAACGTTGCCAACTTATTGATTTAGGTGAATGGTCGTTTGAAAATAATAAAATTTCAGCGCCGATTACATCTGCAGATGAGTTCAGCCAAGACATGATTGAAGATATTGAAGCAATGATGGCAAAAAACGAAGATGACTTTTTTAAGTAATAAAACGACTTAAAAACAAAAGCCAGCTAAAAGCTGGCTTTTTGCTTTAGTTGAAAGGGTTATGCTCTTTGTTTGCGATGCTTTTTATCTTTACGTTGTTGCATTTTTTCAAGCTGTTCACGTTGCTCAGCATTTAAGACCTGCCAAATTTGATGTTGCGTTTTAAGTTTAATTAACCCCATTTGCTCAGCTTTTACTTGGCGCTCGCCAAGTAGCTCTTTGGCTGCGTTTTCATCAAATGTTGATGCTGATAATAACACCTCTTTTTTTTCTTTGTACGCTTCACGTATTGCTTTACGGGCTTCTTTATTAGCCCCTCTTAGCGCTTGGAGCTGTGTTTTTTGTGTTTCAAAAATCGCTTTTAGTTGTGTTTGTTGATCTTCAGTAAGCGCCAGTTTATCTGCTGCTCGCTCAGAGAGTAAAAAGCGTGCTTGAGAGTGGCCTTGTTTATGGCCATCACCTTTTGCAAGTGCGCTGCCCGCACTGAGCGTTGCTACTGTTAAGCCACATATAAGTACTAATTTTGATAGCGTGTTTATCTTAGTCATAATCATCACCTTAATATTGAGTTGGTTGTTGGCTGCTAGCCAGTGTGTTCACTATAACCGGCTCAATGCAAAGTAACGCAAAGCAGTGTAAAGGTTATGTAAAGACTAACTTTTAGTACATTAAACGCGTAAAATAAAATCATAAAACAGCGCGTAGGGCTTAATGTATGAAACTATTAATGATTGATGATGACACAGGTTTATGTGAGCTATTAAGCGAGTATTTGAGCGCACAAGGCTTTAGCATACAAACCGCACATGATGGCCAACAAGGCTTAGAGCTTGCTTTACAAAACGATTACGCGCTTATATTACTTGATGTTATGTTGCCCTCTATAGATGGCTTTGAAGTACTCAAACAACTGAGGCAAAGTAAATTAACGCCGGTGATTATGTTGACCGCTAAAGGTGAAGACTTTGACCGTATTTTTGGTTTAGAGCTCGGCGCTGATGACTATATTCCAAAACCGTTTAACCACCGCGAACTCCTTGCCCGCGTTAAAGCCATTACCCGCCGTATTGAACACATTAATAGTGTAAGCAATAACAATAATAAAAAGCTCTCTTTAAACGGTATTACTATTAACTTTGCCACGCGTGAAGCCAGTGTAAATAACACCACACTCACGCTTACGGGTACCGAATACGAAATATTGGCTTTATTAGTAAAACACGCTCCTGATGTTATAAGCAAAGAGCAAATAAGCGAAGAGGTACTAGGACGGCGTTTAGCGTCATTTGATCGCTCTATTGATATGCATGTGAGTAATATTCGAAAAAAAATAGCCGAGCATATCGCGGGTGAAAAAATTAAAACTATTCGAGGGACGGGTTATGTCTTTATCCAAGGAGAGTAAATTAACGCGTTTTAGCTGGTTAAGACACCCTCGACATTATTTGTTTTTTAAAGTCTTTGCTTGGTTTTGGCTAACGATCATTGGCACTTTTACTGCGCTATTTTTCTTAAGTAATATTTCGCTGATCAATGCTATTAGCCATGACCCACTGCAAGGACCAATGCAGAAAAACCTAGAATACCTAGCACGAGCTATCGAGCGCAGCGCACATAAACACAAGCGATCTATTCATGACATTATTACTCATCCGCGTTTAACTAAACGTAAATTACTTTATTTAAATTCACAAAACAGCGATGAGGTTTTGATCAGTAAAGATGTTGAGAACAATATTGATTTAAGCTTACTTAACTTTAGCAAGGGGATGTCTCCACAAGTTATTTTTACTGAATACTATCAAGCTTTTGGCCCTGTGCGCATTCGAGTACCTGAAGGCGAATTTGAGTTATATGAAATCGATATAAATCAACAGCGACCGCTCTTTATTCGCTTAAGATTGTTGCCGGTTTGGTTAAAAATTTCTATCGCCATTATCGCCTCACTTACATTAAGCTTTTTATTTAGTCGTAACTTAATTGCCCCTATAAATAGTTTAAAACAAGCCGCAATTAGGCTCTCAAATGGCGATTTAAGTGCGCGCGCGGCAATAAATAGTCAACGAAAAGATGAGCTTGGAGTTTTAGGACGCGATTTTAACCGTATGGCTGATCAATTAGAGCAACTACTTAGCGCTCAAAAGCGTTTACTTGCCGATATATCCCATGAATTGCGCTCCCCACTAACACGCTTAAAAATGGCCACAGGGCTGGCGCAAATGCAAGCGAGTGAGGCCAGCCAATCGTATTTATTGCGTATTGAAAAAGAAGCAAATCAACTTGATAAAATGATAGCCGATGTATTGCAGGTATCGCGCTTAGAAGCCAATAGCCAACCTTTATCACTGCAGGCGCAGTCGTTACAAGTTATTGTTGACCATGTGATTAACGATGCTCAGTTTGAAGCAAAACAGCACAATAAAACGCTGCATATTCAAGGTGATGCTGAGGTAAATATAGAGTGCGACGAAATGCTGATTGCCAGTGCTCTAGAAAATATTTTACGTAATGCAATTAAATACGCACAACATACTATTAGGATCACCTTAAAACACAGTGATATCATTACTATACAAATATGTGATGACGGCCCTGGCGTTCCCGCAGCGCAACTTGATAAACTATGTGAGCCATTTTTTAGGCAATCAGACGCCCGCGATCGAGTCAGCGGCGGCACTGGGCTGGGTTTAGCCATTGCAAAAAATGCGGTGATTGCCCACGGCGGAAATTTAGCTTTATCAAATAAGGACGCTGGCGGGTTATGCGTTGAGATAAGCTTACCAATACAAAAGAGAGACCATGTTTTATAGCAATGAAAGCGAGCTTGAAAATAACCTACCTGCCATTAATGAGTTTTATACTAATACACTCAAAAAAGCCTATTTAAGCACGGCTGCCGGTAAATTATTTTATGCTTACGCTAAGCCTAAACAGGCTCACACTGCCATTGTTATTAGTTCTGGGCGCATTGAAGGACTCGATAAATACAAAGAGCTGCTTTGGGAGCTTTATTGTAATAATTTTGCTGTTTTTATTGTTGATCACCAAGGCCAAGGGCGCTCTTATCGGTTATTAAAAAACCCTCATAAAGGCTATGTCAAACAATTTGAAGATTACAGTCACGATCTCAATCAATTCAATCTTGAGGTGGTAAAGCAGCATTGGCAAGGTAAAAAACTACTGCTTAGCCATTCAATGGGCGGCGCTATTGCGTTTGATTACTTAGCACGTTACTCACATGACTTTAGTGGGGCGTTTTTATCTGCGCCCATGTTTGATATTCATACTAAAGGAATACCAAAACCCGTAGCACAGTTTATCGCCGCCAGTGCGTCATTATTAGGGCTCTCAGGGTGTTATGCGTTAGGACAAAGCGATTATACACCTGAAGAGTTTGCGCTTAACACTTTAACCAGTAGCCAAATACGCTATGATCAATTTAGGGCAACTTATCAGCAAACGCCACTATTACAATTAGGCGGTGTTACCTATGGCTGGCTGCATACTGTTTTTTCATTTATTAAAGCGCTCGATAAACTATCCATAACAACCCCGTTATTTATAGCCAGCGCAGAAAATGACGAAGTGGTTGATAACCAAGCCCAGCATAAGCTTGCAAGCCGACATAAAAACACCCTAATAAAGCAGTTTAAAGGGGCTAAGCACGAGCTGTTTTTTGAGCGGGACGAAATTCGCCAACCATTGCTAACAAGCCTTTATAAATTTTGTGATTCAATAGGTTAACTACTAAGCGACAGCGGATCTAGGTGAATCAAAATATCAACTTCAGATTCAAATTGCTGAGTGATCATCAGCTCCACTTCATCTGCCACTTTATGGGCACGAATAAGCGGTAAATTGTCATCAAGCTCTAAATGCAGTTGAATAAACTTAACTTTACCGCCCTGTCGAGTGCGAATACCGTGCACCCCATAAACATCATTATGGTTACGCGCTATTTCAAAAATACTTTGCTTTTCTTCATCGGGTAGCTCTTTGTCCATTAAATGCGAGGCACTTTCGGTTGCTATATCCCAACTGTTATACAATAAATAACCTGCCACACCGATAGCAAACAATGGGTCGGCATACAGTACGCCATAATAGGCGAGTAAAATAGCAAGCAATACCGCCGCATTTAAAATTAAATCGCCCTTGTAGTGAACGGAGTCGGCTTTTATAGCGATTGATTCTGTGTGCTTCACGACTTTATTTTGCACAAATACAATTACCAAGGTACAAGCAATGGCAAAAATACTCACCCATACACCTAATAATGAGTGCGAAAGCTCTACTGGGTTTATTAATCGCTCGATACCGTGAAACATTAATAAACAGCCCGAGCCCGCAATAAATGCAGCTTGGCCTAACCCTGCAAGCGCCTCCGCTTTACCGTGACCAAACCGGTGGTCATCATCCGCAGGACGCAGTGCATACGATAAAACTAAAAAGCTCATTAGCGTCGCGGTAATATCCATTAATGAATCAGTGAGTGAGCCAAGCATCGACGCCGAACCCGACGCCAGCCAAGCCCATGCTTTGGTCGCAATCATTAGGCTCACCATGACCATGGTCACTATGCTTGAAGCTTTGACCCAAAATTCATAACTGCGATTATGCACGTATCTGTCCAAGTGTAAGATGTATTTAATGTTTGTAGTATATCATTTTTTATTCATTGTTCGTGTATACTGAGCCAGTCAAATTAAAGATTTTATAGGGCTTATTGTGCTGGATATTGTTTTATACCAACCTGAAATTCCGCCTAACACCGGGAATATCATTCGTTTATGTGCCAATACTGGCTATTCATTGCATTTAATTGAACCGTTAGGGTTTGAGTGGGATGACAAACGTGTAAAACGCGCTGGACTTGACTATCACGAATTTAGCCATGTACAACGCCATGCCTCATTTGATGCTTACTTAGAAAAGTGCCAACCTAAAAAAGTGTATGCTTGCACCACTAAAGGTAGCCAATTTCATCATCAAGCACAGTATGAAGCGGGTGATTGCTTAGTATTCGGACCAGAAACCCGAGGCTTACCTGATGACATGATTCAAGCACTGCCAAACGAGCAACGCGTGCGTATACCTATGCAAGCCGATAGTCGCAGTATGAATCTGTCTAATGCAGTAGCTGTGTTTGTGTATGAATCTTGGCGCCAGCTTGGCTTTGTAAACGCGCAGTAATTATTTACCAATAATAAAAAACCGACATTATGTCGGTTTTTTATTATTAAAGAATAGTGAAGCATTTATTCTGACTTTTGTTCACGACCTAATAGCGCCATAGCAGCTGCTTTCATGTCTTTATTTTCATAGAGTACTTTGTATATTTGCTCGGTAATTGGCATTTCAACACCAGCGCGTTGAGCTAGTAAGTACACTTCTTTGGTATTTCTAAAGCCTTCAACTACTTGGCCGATTGATGCAATCGCATCATCAACACTCTCACCTTGACCTAAGGCTAAACCAAAACGGCGGTTGCGTGACTGATTATCGGTACAGGTTAGAATTAAATCGCCTAAACCAGCCATCCCCATAAAGGTCTCTGGTTTTGCACCTAGGGCACAACCCAAACGCGATAACTCTGCTAAACCACGAGTAATAAGCGCGGTACGTGCATTTGCACCAAAGCCTACACCATCAGAAATCCCTGCACCAATAGCAATCACGTTTTTAACCGCACCACCAAGCTGTATGCCAATAAAGTCGTCATTGTTGTACACTCTAAACGATCGACCGCAATGTAATAAATCGGCAATTTGTTTCGCAAATGCTGATGAAGTTGATGACACCGAAATAGCGGTTGGTGAGCCCTTAGCCATTTCTTTGGCAAAAGTTGGCCCCGAAAGCACCGCTAGTGGCACCTCTTCACCTAGCTCTTGCACTGCTACTTCTTGTAACAAACGCCCAGTATTTGGCTCTAGTCCTTTGGTGGCCCATGCTATTTTTGCATTTGGGCGCAAAGCAGGTTTGATTTGCTTTAATGTGTCAGCAAATGCGTGGCTTGGCACAACAACCAAAACAATATCGCTACTTTGCGTTGCACGCTGTAAATCTGCTTCAAGGATTAAAGTGTCAGGAAAAGGAATATCAGGTAAGTAACGTTGATTTTTTCGCTCAGCTGCAAGCGTCGCAACGTCTTGGCTATTGCGTCCCCATAAAGTCACTTTGTGACCATTTCGGGCTAAACAAATAGCAAGGGCGGTGCCATACGACCCCGCCCCTAAAACAGTAACAGCTGATGTGGCTGTATTCATAAATTAAGCGTCTGCTGTAGCCTGCTCAGCTTGCGCTGTGCGTTGCTGCATGTACTGTGCAAATAATGCGTCAAAGTTAACTGGCGCAAGATTAAGTTGTGGGAACGTACCACGATTTACTAAGTTAGATACCGCTTCACGTGCGTATGGGAATAACACGTTAGGGCAAAATGCACCTAGCATGTGCGCTAATTGCATTTCTTCAACGTCAGCAATCGTAAAGATACCTGCTTGTTGAATTTCACATAAAAACGCAGTTTCTTCACCGATAGATGCCGTTACAGTTAGTGCAAGCACTACTTCGTAAACACCTTCATCAAGTTTGTTAGAGCGTGTATCTAAATCTAATTTTACTTCTGGAGCCCACTCTTTTTGAAAAATAGCTGGCGAATTTGGCGTTTCAAACGATACATCTTTAGTGTAAATACGTTGAATAGTAAACTGTGCACCTGCATCAGCTTCTGCTGCTGCGTTTTGATTTTGTTCGTTCATTGTTATTCCTAACCTGTTATTTATTATAATTAATTAAATTAAGCACTCAGCTTAGCGTCAAGGTGACCTTGTGCTTCTAGTGCCATCATGTCGTCACAGCCACCGATGTGTTCATCGTTGATAAAAATTTGTGGAACCGTGCTTGCGCCACCGGCTTTGGCGATCATTTCATCGCGAAGCTCTGGCTGAACGCCAATATCAATGTTTGTGTATTCTACACCTTTGCTGTCTAACAGCGCTAATGCGCGATGACAAAAAGGACAATATCCTTTGGTGTATAAAACAACGTTACTCATAATTAATCCTTAATCGGTTTAGCTAAGAGATATTAGCGACCGCTTGTTGTTGGCAGACTTGCTGATTGCCACGCACCCATACCGCCAGATAAAACATAAACTTGTTCATAGCCTGCTTTATGCATTGCGGTTGCAACACCTGAGGCAGTCATGCCTGCAGCACATACCACTATAATGGGTTTGCTCTTATACTTTTCAAGGGTTGAGAAATCAGATTCTTTAGCTTTTTCTGGGTTTAAGTGCACAGCACCGGCAATATGGCCGGTTTTAAACTCTTTTTGCCCACGCATATCAACAACCTGGCCGTCTTCGCGGTTAATAAGTAACGTTAACTGCTGAGGATTGATTTGACGAATTGCTGAAAATTTACTTTTTATTGCGCCACTAATAATAAGAAACGCAATCGCAACCCAAGCTAGGCTTAGAATTGGATGGTTTGAGACAAATTCAATATATTGATCCATTCGACTTCCACTATAAAGTTACATACTAAAACGGATGTTTTAGATATTTTAAATTCTTACCAATTGCACTTGCACAATGAGCAGTTACTCATCAGCAAATCAATAGAGCGCTGTTAGGCTACTCTGAATTTTCACCTACAAGATAGGCTTAACTTACCCCACAACCCTATTCAATACTTGAATAAAATAGAGATTAGCCGCGCAAGTATACCCAAATCAGCTAAAAATGCGAGTTTAAGCACGCTTGAAAGCCACAATGCCCTGCTCTTTTTAACTGAAAAATAACCTAGCCCTTTAAAGTTTTCAATTTAGCCAATCCTAATTGAAAATTTTTAATATCTACTTTTCATTGCTGATCCTAGCTATAAAACGCGGTATGCTAAGGCTTGGCATGTTGGCATTAATGTTAGCGTGTATTTTAGCAACGCTAATTTTTCAGGAGTGACTATGACAGAGCATAAAAAACCACTGGTATTAATGATTTTAGATGGCTGGGGATACAGAGAAGATGAGCAAAGCAATGCTATTTTAGCTGCTAACACCCCTGTATTAGATGAGCTCTGGGCCACACGTCCTCATACATTAATTTCAGCATCGGGTTTAGATGTCGGTCTTCCTGATGGCCAAATGGGTAATTCTGAGGTGGGCCATGTTAATTTAGGCGCAGGCCGTATTGTGTATCAAGATTTTACCCGTATCACCAAAGCCATTGATGATGGCGAATTTGATACAACTCCTGCACTTGTTGAAAACATTGATAAAGCCGTTCATGCCAACAAAGCTGTACACATTATGGGACTGTTAAGTCCAGGTGGCGTGCATAGCCACGAAGATCATATTGTTGCCAGTATACAACTGGCTGCAAAACGCGGCGCTAAAGAGGTGTACTTTCATGCCTTTTTAGATGGACGCGATACACCACCGCGTAGTGCTAAAGCGTCTATTGAGCGTATGGAAGCCTTATTTAGCGAACTTAAATGTGGCCGTTTAGCCTCACTAATTGGCCGTTACTATGCCATGGACAGAGACAACCGCTGGAACCGTGTTGAAAAAGCCTATAATTTGATCACCTTAGGTGAAGGCGATTTTGATTATGAAGAAGGCGTAAGTGCACTAAATGCCGCTTATGAGCGCGATGAAAATGACGAATTTGTAGCAGCCAGCACGATCACTCCTAAAGGCAGCGAATCTGTAAAAGTAAATGATGGCGACACCATTATATTTGCAAACTTTAGAGCAGACCGCGCACGCGAAATAACCCGCGCCTTTGTAGAGCCTGGCTTTGACGGCTTTAATAAGAAAAAATCGCCTAAGCTTAGCGGCTTTGTGATGATGACTGAATACGCAGCCGATATAGATGCGCCTGTTGCTTTTGGCCCCACGCCGCTTAATAACGTACTTGGCGAATGGTTTGAAAAACAAGGTAAAACTCAACTGCGTATTTCTGAAACTGAAAAATATGCTCATGTTACCTTTTTCTTCAGTGGTGGACGAGAAGATGAGTTTGACGGCGAAACCCGTGAACTTATTCCATCACCTCAGGTTGCAACATATGATTTGCAGCCAGAAATGAACTCAAAAATGCTTACCGATAAGCTAGTAGAAGCAATAAAAAGTGGAAAATACGATGCCATTATTTGTAACTACCCTAATGGCGACATGGTCGGTCACTCAGGTGTATTTGAGGCTGCAGTTAAAGCCTGTGAGGCAGTAGATAACTGTATTGGCCGTGTAGTGGATGCATTGAAAGAATATGGCGGCGAAGCACTTATTACCGCCGATCATGGCAATGCAGAGCAAATGGCAAACCTTAAAACAGGCCAAGCGCACACAGCACATACCAGTGAGCCCGTGCCGTTTATTTATGTAGGTCGCGATGCGCAAGCTTATTCAGGCAAAGCCTTGAGCGATGTTGCCCCAACCATGCTGCATTTAATGGGGTTAGAGCAACCTGCAGAAATGACAGGGTCGCCAATTATGGTGTTGAAATAACCTATGAAAAAAAGCGCATACCGCGTCATTGCGTGTATCTGTGTACTGCATTCATTAGTCACTGGCGTTGCCGTGGCTAATGAAGATCGTACTAAAAAAGACCTATCCCAAGTTCAAGTGGCTTTAGAGCAAAGCCAAGCTGAATATCAACAACAGCAAAAAGAAATAGCTAAACAGCAGCAAAAGCTAAAAGCACATGAACTCGCTATAGCGAAAAACGCTAAAGCACTCAATATGGCTGAGCAATCTGTTAAAAAAACACAACAACAGCAAGCAGAGCAACAACAACGCGCGGCAAAGCTTGAAAAACAACAAGCCCAATTTCAGCGTGTGTTAGCAGCACAGTTAAAAAGTGCTTATATGGCAGATAGTGATGACTATTCAAAAATGCTGCTTAACCAAGAAGATACCGCTAAATTTGAACGTACGCTTAGCTATTACAACTACTTAAATAAAGCCCGCATAAAGCAGCTTGATGAACTTAAAGCGCTGCAAATAGAAATTGCGAAAAACCAAGCTGAGCTTGAAAAAACAAAAGAAAAGCTAGTTGCTTTATTTGATGAACAAAAAAGGCGACAAGCAGCGCTTCTTGACGCTAAAAATGAGCGCCAAGCCAGCCTAAAAAATCTAAAACAGCAGTTAAATAAAACAAAAAATTCAATTAGTTACTTAGAAGAGAACGAACAAACGCTTATCGCAACTATTAAAGAACTTGAAGAAGAAAAAACCACAAAAATTGAGCTATTGGGCCTAAATAAAAATAAAGGAAGATTAAGCTGGCCGAGTAAAGGCAAACTAACGCACAAGTTTGGCCAACGTAAGCACGGCGGAATTAACTGGAAAGGCGTGTTAATTTCTGCTGCAGAGGGCACTTCAGTAAATAGCATTCATAACGGTCAGGTGGTATTTGCAGATTGGTTAAAAGGTTACGGCTGGGTGATTGTTGTGGACCACGGTGAAGGCTTTATGAGCTTATACGGGCATGCACAAACCTTACTCAAAGATGTAGGTGATATGGTCAGAGAGGGTGAAAGCGTTGCTTTAGTTGGGCAAAGCGGTGGACAAGCCGATTCTGGTCTATACTTTGAAATACGCCACAAAGGGCGTGCTGTTAATCCCATAAAATGGTGCAGACGTATTTAATCTTAAAATAACTGCATCCTAGTAGAGGCAGTTATGATAAACACACACATTTGCCAAAAAAAAGTATCACAAAAAAAATCAATATTTTGGTTTTGTTTGCAGGTATTTTTTTTATTGGCACTTTTTGGCTTTATAAATAATGCTCATGCCAGTTCGGTCAAAGATTTAGAAAGCCAAAAAATAAATGAAATACTGTTTAATATTCATACCTACTACGTTGATGATTTAGCACTGCATAACAGTGAATACATTGAATACAACACCTCTCAATTTGAACGCTTATACTCTAAACTCGATCCCTACTCTAAATATTTAGATAAAAATGAGCTAAATGCGTTATTTGATAATACCAATGGTCGCTATACTGGCTTAGGCATTGAGGTCAAAAATATTGAGCAGCGCACCACGATTGTTAAAGTAATTAATAATTCGCCTGCTAAACAAGTCGGCCTGCGAGCTGGCGATATTATTACAGCAGTTAATAATCAGCAGATTAAAAATAGTCCTATTGATATAGTCGCGCAGCAAATTAAAGACAGCCCCAACAATAAAGTACAACTAAGTATTATCCGAAATAACAATCTAAAACCGCTCATATTTAACCTCAGCAGAAAACAAATAAAACTGGCCAGTGTAACTAAGCAACTACTTGATGCGGGTAGCGGTTATATTGCTATAAATACCTTTTCAAACCACACCTTGCATGAAGTTGCCTTACAAATAGCCGCTATGCAAAACCATTACGGCCACGCATTAAAAGGCTTAATTATTGATTTACGAGACAACCCTGGCGGGACTTTAAAAAGCGCGGTTGCTGTGGCAGATCTCTTTTTACAAGATGGTCTAATAGTAACAACCAAAGGACGTTTTTATGATTCTAATCAGTCGTTTTACGCTAAACGCGGCGATATTTTAAAAGGCGCACCTATTGTCGTACTGATTAACGAAAACTCAGCCTCTGCAGCAGAAATACTGGCTGCAGCACTAAAAGAAAATATGCGTGCAAAAATAGTGGGGAGTCAGTCATTTGGCAAAGGGTCGGTACAATCACTCATTCCATTAGGCGATGGTGATACCGCCTTAAAACTAACTACCGCACGCTACTTTACGCCATCAGGTGAATCGATTGAAGGTATTGGCGTGACCCCGAATGTGGCGATTAATCAAACAACGCTTCCACAAACAAATAAAGCCGTTATAATAAAAAATGAACAATTAGAACAAAACACCGTTTTTAGCACTGAAGATTTAGCCGATATCCAGTTAACTAAGGCAAAACAGCTACTCAACATGCACTAAATTCGGTAAATTATTTTAAACACGACAAAGATAATAAAAATTATAAAACGTGAAAACTATAAATTTAATGGTGTTAACTGGGCTGTTTTTAGCCTTATTTGCAACATCGAGTGCTGTTAAAGCCAAGCAAATAGCCATAGTGATCGATGACATAGGTTATCATCAACGTGATTTAGAATTCCTGAGTTTACCTGGGCAGTTGTCCTATTCAATATTGCCCCACACCCCCTATTCTCAAATATTTGCAACCCTTGCTAGTCAGTCAAATAAAGAGCTCCTGTTGCATGTTCCTATGCAGGCTTTAAATGGTAAAAAACTCGGGCCTGGTGCGCTCACTTTAAATATGGATAAAGCACAACTTCAACAAACGCTCGGGAATGCGCTGGCCAGTTTACCGCAAGTTAAAGGAGTTAATAACCATATGGGCTCTGCGCTGACTCAACAAAGCCAAGCAATGAAATGGACCATGGAAGTACTCAAAAAACGCCAGCTGTATTTTCTTGATAGCCGTACAACTGAATTAAGCCAAGCTCAGAATGCAGCCAACTTTTTGGGAGTGGAAAACATTAGCCGACATGTATTTTTAGACAATATAACGACCACAGAGCAACTACAATTAAGATTAGAAGAGCTAAAATCAAAAGCAACTAAGTATCAATTTGCCATTGCAATAGCGCATCCCTATCCCGAAACCATCGATTTTTTACGCCACGCTTTGCCGCAATTAAGTGAGCAAGGATTTGAACTGGTGCCAGTATCGCAACTGGTCGAACGTAAATATGTACAAATAGCTCAGCAAGAAGCTATTTCATTAAACTGATGGGGTAAGTAAACCCCCTAACCCATCAGTTAATTTAACTCACTTATGCGCATTATATTTATAAAATAAATGTTGCTACTTTAGCATTTAAATCTGTAGCTCTGTCTTTTAATACTTCAGCTTGGCTTAAATGTGCAGTTGCTGAGGTAGTAATTTCATCGGTTACATCTTTAATGGCGACCGTATTTCTAGTAATTTCATTAGTCACTTGCGTTTGCTCTTCTGCTGCAACCGCTATTTGACCCGCCATATCAGAAATTTCATTCACTGCTAAGGTGATTTCCTCTAGTGCATGAGCTGCTGCATTAACATCATCCACACTATTGTTAGCATATCCCTTACTGCTGTCCATCAAGCTCACTGCTTTTTTGGTCGTATTTTGTAAGGTTTCTATGGTGGTGTAAATTTCTGCTGTGGAGTTTTGCGTTCTTCTTGATAGTACACGCACCTCGTCGGCAACCACTGCAAAGCCACGCCCTTGTTCACCAGCACGGGCAGCCTCTATTGCGGCATTGAGTGCTAATAGATTTGTTTGCTCAGCAATTTCTTGAATTGTGGTCAAAATACTCGATATAGCCTGAGCATGTAAGCTTAGTTCGCCAATGACGGTGGTCGTTTGGTCTATTTCACCCGCAAGTGAATTAATCGTATTTCTGGTTTTATCAACTAACAGTTTACCTTCACGACTACTTTGCGCTGACTGTTGTGATGCCGTCGCGGTATTTTCGGCATTAGCAGCAATCTCATGGGTTGCACTTGCCATCTCTGTGACCGCAGTGGCAACCATCGCCACTTCTTGTTGCTGACGCTGCAACTCACTGACACTGTTTTGATTAGTGATTAAGCTTTTCTCTGCATCAAAATCTAAATCAGTAGCTAACTGGCGAATATGGCTTATAAGCTCATGCTGGCTACTTACAAAGCGATTAAAACTATCAGCCAGTACCCCAACTTCATCTTGTGTATCAACACTAATACGCTGGGTCAAATCACCGTTACCATCAGCAATTGTTGATAACGCTTGAGATACTCGGCTTAACGGCGCAAGCAACACACTTAATAACCATGAAATAGCCAACACGCTCAATAAAAGTGCCACACTGACTAATACGAGTTGAGTTACTAATAAACTAATTAACGGTGCCTCTAAGGTTTCTTTATCCAATACAAATAGCAACTGCCAATCGGTATTATTTATATTTTCACCCCAAACAAGCTTCTCTCGGCCTTCATCTTTAAAATAAAGGGGAGTAAATTCACCGTTTTGACTATTAGATAAAATGAATTGGTGATTTATTTTCGAGTCAATATGCGTAATATTTGCCATTACTTTTTTAGTGTCTTTATAGGCAATCACAGTGCCATCTTGATGCATCATGATGGCATACCCATTTGCCGGTAAAGACATAGTATTAACATCATTAACTAAAGACTCAATCGATAAATCACCCGCTACCACGCCACTTTGTGTGGTTTTAGCAATAGAAACAACCAACTGATTAAACGCAGTATCTAAATAAGGTTTGGTAATTACGGTGCCATTTTTCAGCTGTGCTTGTTTATACCATGGACGAGTGCGCGGGTCGTAGCCGGTTCGATCAATACTTGGATCAGAGTCAGTCATTTTCCCGATACTATCTCCAAAGTAAGTTAATTGAAAACCACCGGACACTTGGGCTTGCTGTAATGCACTGAGCGTATTGCCCTCAACCTTACTCGCAACTGACTCTATGATCTGCTGACGACTAGCTAGCCAATCTTCAATACTCGCAGCTTGTTGCTTACCAGACTGACTTACATTATCAATACTGCTTTTTAACAGTAACGCTTTTTGAGAGGTGTAGCTATTCCACGATAGCAATACAATAATAACGGCTAGGGCAAGAACCACCGATAGCAAGATCTTTTTCTTTAGTGAATATGAGTTCATATTGAGTGTAAATACTCGCGTTAAATGAAATTGAAAGGCAATAAGCACAGCAATTAATAATTTAATTTAGGCTACGGTTTGAACGACAAGTCGCTCAGGTGCGCGAATATTTTCATATACCCAAATTAAAAACAAACTAAAATCATGTATTTAAATTAAAACCAAACTTATTCATTAACTTTAACTAGGGTATATTTAATTAAAAGATATACAGATGTGACTAGAGGTAAGCAAAATAAGAAAAACGATACTTTTTGTTAACCTCTTTTTTTAACTAAAAAAAAGCCCCGCATTTTCATGCAGGGCTTTATAACTTTTTAAGTACGATTAACTCATCGCGCTTTGTAATTTTTTCATTGCTGTTTTTTCCAGCTGGCGAACACGCTCTGCTGATACGCTGTATTTTTCAGCCAACTCTTGCAGTGTTGCTTTATCATCTGACAACCAGCGTGCGCTAACGATATCTTGAGAACGCTCATCGAGGGTTTTCAAAGCGCTAAATAATCGCGTATGCGACTGCTCTTGCCATTGTTGCTGCTCAATATCATCGGCTAAGTCAGCAGAACCATCCGTTAAGTATTGCACTGGTGAGTAAGTACTGGTTGGCGCATCGTCGTTATCGTCGCCTGTTAAGTCAAAGCCCATGTCTTGGCCGCTCATACGCGATTCCATTTCACGCACTTCTTTTTCACTCACACCTAGCTCGCTCGCTACTGTGCTAACTTCAGCTTGATTAAACCAGCCTAAACGTTTTTTGTTTTTACGAAGATTAAAAAACAGTTTACGTTGCGCTTTGGTTGTCGCAACTTTTACGATACGCCAGTTTTTAAGCACAAACTCATGAATTTCGGCTTTGATCCAATGAACCGCAAATGAAACCAAACGTACACCCACTGATGGGTCAAAACGTTTTACTGCCTTCATCAGTCCAATGTTACCCTCTTGAATTAAATCAGCTTGTGGTAACCCGTAACCCGAGTAGCTTTTTGCTATGTGCGCTACAAAGCGCAGGTGCGACATAATGAGTTGCTTTGCAGCACTAAGATCGCCTTCTTCCTGAAGTTTTTTTGCAAGTTCCTGCTCTTGCTCAACTTTAAGCATAGGAATAGTACTAACAGCTTGAAGATAGCCATCCATACTTGCGCTTTGTTGCCCAACTGTAAGTGCCATTGCGTATAAATCTTTACTCATTTTTCACCTCGGTGATAAACATTTGAAACCATCTTAGCACTCTTTTAGCAAGAGTGCTAACTTGAATTTAAAACTTTTTTGAATCATAAATCAAGTGGTTTTTTTAGTGTTAAGTCAGTCTACACTAGGCGACTGAATAACCTATGAATTGATTTAGCCAAAGCAAAGATTAATCTTTTTGCTTTGGCTTTTTTATAATTTTAAACTTAAAACATGACAGTTTTAAGAATTATATTAGGGCCCTAAACCTTATCGGGTTCTATTTCTGAGATGTAACGGTTAACCGATAAGTAAGAACCAATAAAGCCTAAGCTAGTGGCCAACAATACCAACGCGCCAAATTCATTAAGGCTAAGCCCTATTAGCGTAAAGCTGGTTTGATATACCCCTGCAACACTGCTTACCGCAGCAGATAGCCACCACATCATTAATGCTACGCAAATAAAAGCAAACAATCCGCCAATCACGCCATACCAAATGCCAGTCCATAAAAAGGGGGCATGAATAAAGGTATTAGTTGCCCCTACGAGCTTCATTACCTGTATTTCTTCTTTTTTATCCATAATAGATAAACGAATTGTGTTGCCTATAATAAGCGTCACTGAGGTCAGTAATAATAGCGCAATCGTAATTACACTTTCTTTTAACAAACTGAGTAATGCATTTAAACGTTCAAGCCAAGCAATATCAAGCTTACCAAAATCAACTTCGCGTTCACCTTCAAGTTTTTTAAGCAATAGCTTAGCCGCATTAGGTTGGCTATGTCGCTGGGTTGGTGTAACTAAAACCACATTCGGTAATGGGTTACTATCTAGGTATTCTAAAGCTTGACCAAACCCAGACATTTCTTTGAATTCATCCAAAGCCTCAGTGCGAGAAATAAAAGTCACACTTTGTATTTCAGGATATAGCGCTAAGCGTTTAACTAAAGTTTGCGTTTCTTGCTCACTCATACCCTCTTTTACAAACAAGGATATTTCGCTGGCTTGCTCAAAACCACTGCTCACTTGCTGAACATTTTTAACCACTAAGTATAACGTTGCGGGCAAGGTTAAACTCAAACCCAGTACAGCAATGGTCATCATAGAGGCTAATGGCGTGCGCCACATTTCCCCAAGACTGTACACACCTTGGCGAAAAATATTAATAATGAAAAAGTAACCGCCAGAGAATACGGATTTTTTTTGTTTATCATTACTATTTTGACGGCTTTTGAACAGTAAACTCATAATACACCCTCAGCCAGTGGATCTTGGCTCATCCGCCCATCATGAAGCGTTAAGCTACGATACTTCATTCGTGATACTAACCCCAAGTCATGGGTGGCAATTAAAACCGTGGTGCCATGCTTATTAAAATCTTCGAACAGGCGTAATATTTCCATCGATAACTCAGGATCAAGATTACCGGTAGGTTCATCAGCTAATAGTATAGGAGGAGAATTAACAATGGCTCGTGCAATCCCCACACGTTGCTGCTCACCGCCAGAGAGTGTGGAGGGATGACAGCGTACTTTACCTAACAAGCCCACTTTATCGAGCGCGCCATGCACACGCTTGGCTATTTGCTTGTGGTGAGTCCCTTCAATAATTAAGGGCAAAGCAACGTTATCGAACACCGTGTATCGTTCTAATAGACGATGATTTTGAAAAATAATACCAATGTCGCGGCGTGCATACGGAATTTGTCGTGAATTTAACTTATTTAAATCCACGCCATTGATAAACACATTGCCCGCAGAAGGGCGTTCCATCAAGCTAATAAGCTTTAAAAGTGTACTTTTACCGGCACCACTGTGGCCCGTTAAAAAAGCCAGTTCGCCTGGTTTTATATGAAAACTCACTTTTTCAAGCGCGCGATGCCCACCGGCATAGGTTTTACTTACTTGCTGAAAATTTATCATTTTTTATTATGCCAACCTCATTAAACGTCCTAACGCAATTGGTATTCCTTGCAATTAAAAAGGGAGCAGGCTCCCTTTTGGTAAATTAAACGTCGTCCTCATCTTGGCTAAATAGCGCGTCAATAAAGTCATCGCTCTTGAAGGTGCGTAAATCATCAATACTTTCACCTACACCAATGTAACGAATAGGAATATTAAACTTATCAGCAACGGCAAAAATAACCCCGCCTTTAGCGGTGCCATCAAGCTTTGATAGTGTGATACCCGTTAGACCTACACATTGGTTAAATAAGTTTACTTGGCTAATAGCATTTTGGCCTGTGCCAGCATCAATTGTCAGCATCACTTCATGCGGTGCATCTGGGTCTACTTTTTTCATCACACGGGCTATTTTTTCAAGCTCTTGCATTAAGTTATCTTTATTTTGCAAGCGCCCTGCTGTATCGGCAATTAACACATCAACATTACGCGCTTTAGCGGCTTGAAAGGCATCAAATACCACTGAGGCGCTATCAGCACCAGTGTGCTGAGCTATAACAGGAATACTATTACGCTCACCCCAAACTTGAAGCTGCTCTACTGCTGCGGCTCTAAATGTATCACCGGCAGCAAGCATTACCGATTTACCTTGGTTTTGAAATTGTTTCGCCATTTTACCAATGGTGGTGGTTTTACCTACGCCGTTTACACCTACCATAAGGATAACGAAAGGTTTTTTGTCTGCTGGTATTTCTAAAGGCTGCTCTGCTGTTTTCAGCATAGTTGCCATTTCTTGCTTCATTAATTCATAAAGCGCATCACCATCTTTAAGCTGCTTGCGATCAGCGGCGTCGGTCAGGCTATCGATTAGCTTCATTGTGGTATCAACACCAAGATCGGCAGTGAGTAACTGAGTCTCTAATTCTTCAAATAACTCATCGTCAATTTTTTTACCGCTGAAAAGTGAGGCAAAGCCAGAACCAATATTAACGCGTGTTTTCAGTAAGCCTTTTTTGAGGCGAGAGAAAAAACCTTCTTTTTTAGGTTTTTCCGCTTTTATAGCTTCTTCCTTTGCAAGCTCTGCGGTCAGTCGCTCTTGCTCTAGGCGTTCAGACTCCTCTTCAGCAGCCAGACGCTCTTGTTCTAAACGCTCGTTCTCAGCTTGCTCTGCTGCAATACGCTGTTGTTCTAAACGTTCGTTCTCAGCTTGTTCTGCTGCAATGCGCTGTTGTTCTAAACGCTCATTTTCAGCTTGCTCTGCTGCAATGCGCTGTTGTTCTAAACGCTCATTTTCAGCTTGCTCTGCTGCAATGCGCTGTTGTTCTAAACGCTCGTTCTCAGCTTGCTCTGCTGCAATGCGCTGTTGTTCTAAACGCTCGTTCTCAGCTTGTTCTGCTGCAATACGCTGTTGTTCTAAACGCTCGTTCTCAGCTTTTTCTGCTGCAATGCGCTCTTGCTCTAACTGCATTTGCGCTTCTTGTTCTGCTAAACGTTTGGCTTGCTCTTGTCTTTGTTGCTCTGCATCTGCCTGCTGTTTAGCTAATAGCTCTGCATTAGCGTGTTCAATCGCTTGTTTTTCTTCTGCCGCTGCGCGCTGTGCTTGCGCCTGTTTCTCTTGCTCTAAACGCTCGGCCTCTGCTTCAACTTGTAAACGCTCTACCGCAGCTTGCTCTGCAGCTAAACGTTCTTGCTCAGCTTTTTCAGCTTGCTCTTGTGCTAAACGATCTTGTTCAGCTGCAATTCGGGCTTGTTCTATACGCTCGGCTTCTGCTTCAGCTTGTAAGCGCTCTGACTCAGCTTGCTCTGCAGCTAAACGCTCTTGTTCGGCTTTTTCTGCCTGCTCTTTTGCGAATGCTTGTTGTTTATCAGCTTCTGCTTGTTTTTTATCTGACTTGCCAAAACCGAGCCACGACATGAATTTACTTTTTTTTGCCATACTTGCTAATAACCACTTATAAAAATCTGATAAACTAACGATAATGATAGCGTGCTTTTAAGTCTAAATAATTGCTTTTAGCAACACGTTATCCTCGAGGGTGCATAATAGTAACACTTTTAGCGCAGTTGAAAAATGACACGCCGTGATATGATTGCAATATTATCTGAGCTAGATCATAGATACCAATTTTTAGTGAGTTAAATGAGAAAAAAAACCACACAAAATAACACCACTCATAAATCAGCTGATGGGGTTATTAGAATCATTAGCGGCCAATTTCGCGGTCGAAAACTGCCAGTAAAAGATGTTCAAGGTCTGCGTCCTACAACCGACCGAATTAAAGAAACGGTGTTTAATTGGTTGATGCACGATACCCGCGATGCGCACACTCTCGATTGCTTTGCCGGTTCCGGTGGATTGGGATTTGAAGCATTGTCGCGTTTTGCAAAACACACCACATTCATAGAGCTTGATTCACAAGCAGCAAAACAATTAGAGCAAAACATTGCGACGCTTGATGCACAAAACGCGCAAGTCGTTAATACCAATACACTGACGTTTTTAGAGAGAAAAAACACCAGTGACACATTTAATTTGGTTTTTATTGACCCGCCATTTCGCAAAAATTTAGCTCAATCATGCTGTGATTTATTGGAAAATAATCAATGGCTCGACCCCGAAGCATTGATATATGTTGAAGTAGAAACTGAGCTAACCTCGTTTAAAGCACCAAATAACTGGTTGTTAATTAAAGAGAAAAAGTCAGGTCAGGTTTTTTGTAGGCTGTACCAACGCCATATAAATTAACACTGTTTTAGCTGCTGTGTTTCTGTTAATATTATCCTTTACATGTGGTGTTGCTTCGGATTACAATACCGCACCATTTTTGAACCACTTGATCAATGTTTGATCAACTTGAGCAACGCTCATAATTTAGGTAGGTGAATTTTTAATGCCAGTAATTAAAGTAAGAGAGAACGAACCGTTTGACGTAGCACTTCGTCGCTTCAAGCGTTCATGTGAAAAAGCAGGTATCCTTTCAGAAGTTCGTCGTCGCGAGCACTATGAAAAACCAACAGCTGAGCGTAAGCGTAAAAAAGCAGCTGCTGTTAAACGTCACATGAAAAAACTTTCTCGTGATAACGCTCGTCGCGTTAAATTATACTAATATATTAGGTCTTGTATAAATGAGCCTTTTAATAACGCTAAAAGATGCGCAAAAAGATGCGATGAGAGCCAAAGACAAACAACGTCTTAACCCTATTCGTATGGTACTTGCTGCAATCAAGCAACGTGAAATTGACGAGCAAATAACACTAGACGACGCAGGTATTACCTCCGTTATAGTGAAGCTTGTTAAACAACGTCGCGACTCTTACACTCAGTACAAAGATGCTGGGCGTGATGATTTAGCTGATATTGAAGCCAATGAAATTACAGCACTTGAAGCTTTTTTACCTCAACAATTGAGTGAAGAAGAAATTATTGCTCTCATTGACGCGGCTATTGCTGATACTAACGCAGCAGGTATGCAAGACATGGGTAAAGTAATGGGTATAATCAAAAGCAAAGCCGAAGGTCGTGCCGATATGGGCAAAATCTCAGGTTTAATTAAGCAACGATTAACTGCCTAATACCCCCACATACATTTAGTATGATTGAAGTAAACCGAGCCTTGAGCTCGGTTTCTTCGTTTAGATATTTAGTACTTCAAAAAATTATGCATTTGTGTTCAAATCTTTGCGTATTATAATTCGTTTTCATCACTTTTCTATTTATCTTAGGGCTGTACTTTAAACAATGGCTGGAAAGATCCCACGCAACTTTATCGATGATTTATTGGCACGAACCGATATTGTCGACCTGATTGACTCAAAGGTAGGGTTGAAAAAAGCGGGCAAAGACTATCAAGCTTGCTGTCCTTTTCATAATGAGAAGTCGCCTTCATTTACTGTATCGCAAGATAAACAGTTTTATCATTGCTTTGGCTGTGGCGCTAACGGCAATGCTATTTCTTTTGTAATGGAGTATGACAAACTCGAGTTTGTTGATGCAATTGAAGAACTAGCCAGTTTACTTAACCTTGATGTTCCTCGCGAACAAGGGAGCAGTAATGGACCAGAGCGCACAGCGGCACAAAAACGTTCAGACTATGATCTAATGCTGCATGCAGCACGCTTTTATCAACATCAGTTAAAACATCACAGTAACTCTGAAGCGGTAATCGATTACGTTAAAGGTCGCGGCTTAAGCGGTGCAACCGTTAAAAAGTTTATGATAGGTTATGCGCCCAGCGAATGGGAAGGGCTCTGCCAACAACTTGGGCGAAACCAAGAACAAAAAGAACAATTAGTTGAGCTTAAACTCGCATCTGAGAAAACCCCAGGCAAACAGTTCGACTTTTTCCGTGATCGCTTAATGTTTCCAATTCGTGATAAACGCGGCCGCGTTATTGCTTTTGGTGGGCGAGTAATGCAAGCCGATCAAGGGCCTAAATATTTAAACTCTCCGGAGACGCGCATATTTCATAAGGGCTTTGAACTCTATGGCCTTTATGAAGCTAAACAAGCACACAAGAAGCTTGACCATGTACTGATTGTTGAAGGTTACATGGACGTAGTAGCGCTGGCAGAACAAGGTATTGAATATGCCGTAGCAGCCCTTGGTACAGCGACAACCAGCGAGCACATGCACACTTTATTTAGAACCACAGATAAAGTTATTTGTTGTTACGATGGTGACCGTGCAGGTAAAGATGCTGCGTGGCGCGCACTCGAAAATGCGTTGCCTTACTTAAACGATGGCAAAGCACTGCATTTTGTATTTTTACCCGATGGTGAAGACCCTGATTCACTCGTACAACAAGAAGGTAAAGCAGCTTTTGAGCAACGCCTTGAAAACGCAGATGACTTCACTAAAGTGCTGTTTAATAAACTAAGTAAAGAGATTGATTTAACACTAGATTCCGGTAAGGCTAAGTTACTCAGTGCGGCACTGCCCCTGATTGAAAAGATCCCAAGTGAGTTTTACCAAGAAAATATCCTAGAGCAACTTGGGCGATTGATTGGCCGTACCCGTGAGCAACTCAATAATCACTTAAAAACGCCAAAACAGCAGCAAGCAATTGAACGAAAATTTAAAATTACACCCATGCGCCAAGCAATAGGGATTTTAATTCAGCACCCTAACTTGGCTAAAAGTGTGCCCTATTTACCCGATTTAGCTCAAATGAATATTGCGGGTATTGGCTTATTATTGCGACTACAACATCAAGCATTACAAAAAGATGGCATTACCACCGCACAAATTCTTGAATCATTTCGGGGCACCGATGACTACGAGCCATTAACTAAGTTAGCGACATGGCAACATCAAATAAATGAAGAGCGTTTAGAGACTGTTTTCCAAAATACTTTCAAATTTATTGAAGATCAGTGTTTAAATTATCGACTAGAGACCCTATTAATAAAAGACAAGACACAGGGCCTAAATAGCGACGAACGACTAGAATGTCATTTACTAATGACAGCGTTAAAAGCAACGAACAGCTAGTCAGATTTGATTTAGGCTGTTATACTGTGCTATTCACTGCGTCACATTATTCTGGTTAGCCTTTGAGCAAACTCCATGATGGCGCCTGTTGTATCAACTTATCAGAGTGGAAGAAACAATCTCTATGGATCCAACTCCTCAGTCACAATTAAAACTTCTGATTCAAAAAGGTAAAGAGCAAGGTTACTTAACTTTTGCAGAAGTTAATGATCACCTTCCACAAGATATTATCGACTCAGATCAAGTAGAAGATATCATTAGCATGATTAATGACATGGGTATCAAGGTTAGCGAAAACGCGCCTGATGCCGATGAATTAATGATGCAAGAAACCACGACAGACGAAGACGCAGCGGAAGCTGCCGCTGCAGCCCTTGCTACTGTAGAAAAAGAAATTGGCCGTACAACTGACCCTGTTCGCATGTATATGCGTGAAATGGGTACTGTTGAACTTCTTACCCGTGAAGGCGAAATTGTTATCGCTAAGCGTATTGAAGAAGGCATTAACCAAGTTCAAATTTCGGTTGCTGAATACCCTGAAGCGATCACTTA
Organism: Pseudoalteromonas sp. SiA1; assembly: GCF_018732205.1. Classification (NCBI taxonomy): domain Bacteria; kingdom Pseudomonadati; phylum Pseudomonadota; class Gammaproteobacteria; order Alteromonadales; family Pseudoalteromonadaceae; genus Pseudoalteromonas; species Pseudoalteromonas sp. SiA1. Next base: position 2,938,276 of record NZ_CP076084.1, read on the forward strand.
CCTACTTGAACAGTGGGATAAGTTTGAAGCAGAAGAGATGCGTCTTAGCGATATTATCTCTGGCTTTTTCGATCCTGATGCAGAAGAAGCACCACCTATTGCTGCCACCAACATTGGTTCTGAATTAAGTGAAAAACAGCTTGATGATAGCGACGATGATGACGATGACAGCGATGATGAAGACGAAGAAGAAGTAGATACAGGTCCAGATCCTGAAGAAGCGCGCATCCATTTCGAAAATTTACGTGATTTATACACCAAAGCACGTGAAACATTCGATAAGAAAGGTCGCTCTCATCCAGAGTCTCAAGCCGCTATTTTAGAAATCGGTGAGCTGTTCAGAACCTTTAAACTCGTACCTAAACAGTTTGATCGCATGGTTAATAACATGCGTGAAATGATGGACAGAGTTCGCGTTCAAGAACGTCTTATCATGAAGCATGCAGTTCAAGTTTCAAAGCTGCCAAAGAAAACCTTTGTTAAGCATTTTGCAAACAACGAAACTGACACAGCATGGCTTGATATTGAAATTGCAGCAAACGAAAAGCATTCAGCTAAACTTGAAGAAGTGAAGCCTGAAATACTTCGTTGTATTAGCAAACTTACTTCAATGGAAGAAAGCACTGGCTTAAGCATTGAACGTATTAAAGATATAAACCGTCGCATGAGTATTGGTGAAGCGAAAGCGCGCCGTGCTAAAAAAGAGATGGTAGAAGCAAACTTACGTCTTGTAATTTCAATCGCTAAAAAATACACCAACCGTGGTTTACAGTTCTTAGATTTAATCCAAGAAGGTAACATTGGTCTGATGAAAGCGGTTGATAAGTTTGAATACCGTCGTGGTTATAAGTTTTCAACTTATGCTACGTGGTGGATCCGTCAAGCAATTACGCGCTCTATTGCTGACCAAGCAAGAACCATCCGTATTCCAGTACATATGATTGAAACGATCAATAAATTGAACCGTATTTCACGTCAAATGTTACAAGAAATGGGTCGTGAGCCAAATCCAGAAGAATTAGCTGAACGCATGATGATGCCTGAGGATAAAATCCGTAAGGTACTTAAGATTGCAAAAGAGCCAATTTCAATGGAAACACCTATTGGTGATGATGAAGATTCGCACTTAGGCGACTTCATCGAAGATACCACTATTGATTCGCCAATCGATTCGGCAACAATGGAGTCTCTTCGTGGCGCAACTAACGACGTGCTTGCTGGCTTAACAGCCCGTGAAGCGAAAGTACTACGTATGCGTTTTGGTATTGATATGAATACCGACCACACGTTAGAAGAAGTAGGTAAACAGTTTGACGTAACACGTGAACGTATTCGTCAAATTGAGGCGAAGGCACTGCGTAAATTACGTCACCCTTCTCGCTCTGATTTACTGAAAAGCTTTTTAGACGCTAAATAATCTAGCGTTACATTATGAGTTAACTTAAAAGGCCGCTGTAGCGGCCTTTTTTCTATTTCAAGGAAATAAACATGGCTTGGATCCAAATCCGTATCAATGCCAATGCTGCAACTGCTGATGCAGTCAGTGACCTATTAATGGAAGCAGGCAGTGCTTCTGTTACTTTTATTGATGCTAAAGATACGCCTATCTATGAGCCTAAAATTGGCACTGTTGTATTTTGGGCTGACACCACAGTAATTGGCTTGTTCGAAGCTAATCACGATATGAACGCAGTGGTTGCGTTATTAAAACGCCATGATGAGCTAAAAGACAATTTAGTTTACAAAATTGAGCAACTCGAAGATAAAGACTGGGAACGTGAGTGGATGGATAATTTTCACCCTATTCAATTTGGCGAAAAACTCTGGATTTGTCCTAGCTGGCGCGACATTCCAGACCCAGACGCAGTCAATGTACTACTTGATCCAGGTCTTGCTTTTGGTACTGGCACACACGCCACCACGGCACTGTGTTTAAAATGGTTAGAAAGCCAAGACTTAACTGGTAAAACCGTGGTCGATTTTGGCTGTGGCTCAGGCATATTGGGTATTGCAGCAATAAAATTGGGTGCTGAGCGCATGATTGGGATAGACATTGACCCACAAGCGCTGGAAGCAAGCCTAGATAATGCTAATCGCAATGGTGTTGCTGACAAGCTTGAAGTGTACCTGCCAGAAAACCAACCTGAGTTTACTGCTGACATTGTAGTAGCAAATATTTTAGCGCAACCACTGCGTGAGCTTCATAGTGTTATTTTAGGATTATTAAAGCCAGGCGGTAAAATTGCGATGTCGGGAATTTTAGAAGAACAAGCACAATCGGTTGCTGACATATACGCGCCCTTTATTGAGCTCGATGAAATTGCCATTGAAGGCGATTGGACCCGAGTAAGTGGCATTAAAAAAGCGTAATAGTGCGTTATTAAAAAATTTAGAGTATTAACTCAAAAGTCGTATCTAAAGCCTGTATTTAACAGGCTTTACTATTTTTTTACATAATAAAAAATAAAGATTTTTTATTATAAAAGTAACAGCCGTTCAAAATTCACACAAATAAACCGCTTCGTCATACGGTTATCAAATGTCAATACGAAAAGAGCAAAAAAAAGTCACTTTTGTTCAATTTATAGCCTTTGATTTTTGCGTAAAAAGCCGTAAACTTAGCGCCCCTTGAAAAGAGGCCTATTGAATATCGTGCGTATCGGTTCATACCAACTTGAGAATAATGTCATTGTCGCGCCTATGGCGGGCATAACGGACAGACCATTTAGACAGCTATGTCGTCGTTTAGGCGCTGGCCTTGCTGTGTCTGAAATGCTGTCGTCTAATCCGAAGGTTTGGAAAACCGAAAAGTCGATGAACCGAATGGATCATTCTGGTGAGTCGGGTATACGTGCGGTGCAAATTGCAGGAGCAGACCCTGAGCTTATGGCACAGGCCGCACAATTCAATGTTGCAAACGGTGCACAGATCATAGATATCAATATGGGGTGCCCAGCAAAAAAAGTGAACAAGAAACTTGCAGGCTCAGCCTTATTACAGTTTCCAGAACTCGTGGAAGAGATTATTGATGCCGTAGTAAACGCGGTTGATATACCTGTGACACTTAAAATCCGTACCGGATGGGATCAGGACAACCGTAATGGTGTAGAGATTGCAAGAATAGCTGAACGTTATGGCATTGCATCACTGGCTGTACATGGGCGCACGCGCGCATGTATGTATAAAGGTGATGCTGAGTACGCCACAATTAGGGATATAAAGCGTTCAGTGTCGATACCTGTCGTTGCTAATGGTGATATTACATCACCTGAAAAAGCAAAGCAGGTTTTGGACTATACGGGTGCAGATGCCATTATGATTGGTCGAGCCGCCCAAGGTCGCCCTTGGATATTTAGGGAGATAGACCACTATTTGCGAACTGGTGAACATATGCAGCCACCTGCTATAGCAGAGGTGCGCAGTATTTTAATGGAGCATTTAACTAACCTCCATGTGTTTTACGGTGAGCCAATGGGAGCACGAATCGCTCGCAAACATGTATCTTGGTATTTGCAAACCCATGACAGTGACGGTCAGTTTAGGCGAGTATTTAATGCGCTCGACAATTCAGAGGCACAGGTCGTCGCATTAGAGCAATACTTTAAAACACTAGCAGCTAACTAAGAAAGAAAGAGACTTTATAATGTTCGAACAAAACGTGACTTCTCCATTTATCACTAACCCTCATGTTCAGTCACACGAGAAACCGCAGCCATTGCGTGATGCAGTGAAAAAAGCTGTTCACCACTACTTAAAGCAGCTTAACGGTCAAGATGTGCAAGACGTTTACGACCTTGTTCTTTCTGAGCTAGAAGCGCCATTGCTTGAAGAAGTAATGACTTACACACGTGGCAATCAAACTCGTGCGGCAATTTTACTAGGTATCAACCGTGGTACTTTACGTAAAAAGCTTAAAAAATACGGTATGAACTAATACCAGCTATATTGAAACCGTAATCATTCTAACGAGCTAAATAAGCCCCTAACTGCGTTAAAAATTTTTTATGTAGAATAACTACACAGCAAAATTTTTGCCTTGTTATTGACTTATTTCTCTGTCGTTATAATTGCTTACTAATCCAATACAGCTGGTATAAAGTATTTTGAGTAAAAAGCACCTTAGGGTGCTTTTTTTATTTGTAAAATTTATTAACGAAATTGCAAAATGCTCACGCTTTATGGGTCGTTATAAGTCGTTTTTTGAGTCGTAATCAGTTAAAATACGCGCTTCTAAGCTAGCTCATTAACTGAGGAAATCAAACTACAATGGATACACATCGTCCTATACGTCGCGCACTTTTGAGTGTGTCAGACAAAACCGGTATTGTTGAATTTGCCCGTGCACTAGAAGCACAAGGTGTTGAAATACTTTCAACTGGCGGCACGTGTAAACTACTTGCTGACAATGCAATTAAAGTAACTGAAGTATCAGATCACACCGGTCACCCTGAGATCATGGATGGTCGCGTAAAAACCCTACATCCAAAAATTCATGGCGGCATTCTTGCTCGTCGTGGCCAAGATGAAGACGTAATGGCAGATAACAATATCTCTGCTATCGACATCGTTGTAGTTAACTTATACCCCTTTGCGAATACTGTCGCTCAAGAAAACTGCAGCCTTGAAGATGCTATTGAAAACATCGATATTGGTGGCCCAACCATGGTACGTGCGGCAGCTAAAAATCACAAAGATGTGACGATCATTGTTAACGCAAGCGACTACGACCGTGTTATTAACGAAATGCAAAATAACAACGGCTCAACAACCTACAAAACACGCTTTGACTTAGCTATTGCAGCGTATGAGCATACAGCGCAGTACGATGGCATGATTGCTAACTACTTCGGTAAGATGGTTCCTGATTACACAGAGGAAGCCGCTATCGATACTAAGTTCCCGCGTACTATCAATATGCAATTCACTAAAAAGCAAGATATGCGCTACGGTGAAAATTCGCATCAAGATGCCGCGTTTTATGTTGAGAACGACATCACTGAAGCGTCAGTGGCAACAGCGACTCAACTGCAAGGTAAAGCATTATCGTTTAACAATATTGCCGACACCGATGCTGCACTTGAGTGTGTAAAAGAATTTGATGTACCTGCGTGTGTTATTGTAAAACACGCTAACCCATGTGGTGTTTCAATTGGTAATAATATCTTAGAAGCGTACGAGCGCGCCTTTAAAACTGACCCAACGTCAGCATTTGGCGGCATTATTGCTTTTAACCAAGAACTTGATGCTAAAACTGCACAAGCGATTGTTGAACGTCAATTTGTTGAAGTTATTATTGCACCAAGCGTAAGTGCAGAAGCCGCTCAAATAGTATCAGCTAAACAAAACGTGCGTTTATTAGAGTGTGGTGAATTCTCAGCTAAAGGCACAGGTCACGACATTAAGCGTGTAAATGGCGGTGTACTTATTCAAGACCGTGATTTAGGCATGGTAACGCAAGGCGACTTAACGGTTGTGTCTAAGCGCCAACCTTCTGAGCAAGAGCTTAAAGATTTATTATTCTGCTGGAAAGTGGCTAAATTTGTTAAATCAAACGCCATTGTTTATGCCCGCGACGGTATGACTATAGGTGTAGGTGCGGGCCAAATGAGCCGCGTTTACTCAGCTAAAATTGCCGGTATTAAAGCCGCTGATGAAAGCCTTGAAGTAAAAGGCTCAGTGATGGCATCAGATGCATTCTTCCCATTCCGCGATGGTATTGATGCAGCTGCAGAGGCTGGCATTACTGCTGTTATCCAACCAGGTGGTTCAATGCGCGATGAAGAAGTGATTGCGGCCGCTGACGAAGCTGGAATGGCAATGGTGTTTACCGGTATGCGCCACTTCCGTCATTAATCACATAAAGAGCTAACGGGTTCAGTTAGCTCTTTTTGTTTGCACCAAATTCACGTATTCTGCTTATTCTATAACCATGACTAACAATTATAATGTGAAGGATTAGACGATGAAATTTGCACTAAAATCTCTACTGGTTGCCACACTGTCATTAAGCTCAACAATGGCGTTGGCACATAACCATGGCCACGACTCAGCATTAACAAATGCAGTTAAAGCAAGCGAGCGTAGCAGTGAGCGCGATCAATACCGCAACCCTGTAGAAACACTCGAATTTTTTGGCTTTAAACCATCTATGACCGTGGTAGAAATTGCCCCAGGTGGTGGTTGGTACAGTGAAATTTTAGCGCCAGCGCTGAAAGAGCAAGGCACCTATTATGCTGCGCACTTCCCTGCTGATTCATCGGTTGGTTATTACCAACGTTCTCTTGCTGGCTTTAAGGCTAAAATCGCTGAAGATGCCCGCTTTAGTCACGTTAAACTCACTGAGTTTGCCCCATCTACACATTTAGATATTGCTCCTGCGGCTAGCGCCGATATGGTACTGACTTTTCGTAATGTCCATAACTGGTACATGAGCAAAGATAAAGAAGCTGCAAGCAATGCGTTTAAGTCTTTTTACAAAGCACTTAAACCAGGCGGCACTTTAGGTGTGGTTGAACACCGCCTACCAGAAGAGCAAGATGATGAGATGCAAAAATCATCAGGTTATATGAAGCAAAGTGTGGTTATTGCACTTGCTGAACAAGCTGGTTTTGAACTTGAAGCAAAAAGCGATATTAATGCAAACCCTCTTGATACAGCCGATCACCCTAAAGGGGTATGGACCCTTCCACCGAGCCTTAGACTTGGCGAGCAAGATGCCGCTAAATATAAAGCCATAGGTGAAAGCGACCGTATGACGCTGAAATTTAAAAAACCGCTTTAAATAGGATATTCGCCATGAATGTATTAGTCATTGGCAGCGGCGGCCGCGAACACGCACTTGCGTTTAAGGCCGCTCAAAATACAAAAGTTAACACTGTTTATGTTGCTCCAGGTAATGCGGGCACAGCTCTTGAGCCAAAACTTGAGAACGTAGCAATTAACGTTGAAGACCTTGATGGACTGCTAAGCTTTGCACAACAAAATAATGTTGAGCTAACCATTGTTGGCCCTGAAGTACCGCTAGTATTAGGGGTTGTTGATAAGTTCCGTGAACACGGCTTAGCTATTTTCGGCCCAACCGCCGGTGCTGCCCAGCTTGAAGGGTCTAAATCGTTCACTAAAGACTTTTTAGCACGTCATGCTATTCCAACCGCTGATTACCAAACGTTTGAACAAATCGACCCTGCGCTTGCTTATTTAAAAGAAAAAGGCGCACCGATTGTTATTAAAGCCGATGGTTTAGCGGCTGGTAAAGGCGTGATTGTTGCTATGGACGAACGCGATGCTGAAGAGGCTATTCGCGATATGCTTGCGGGTAATGCCTTTGGTGACGCCGGTAGTCGTGTAGTCATTGAAGAGTTTTTAGAAGGTGAAGAAGCGTCGTTTATAGTCATGGTTGATGGTAAAAACGTACTGCCGTTTGCAACCAGCCAAGACCATAAACGCGCTTACAATGGCGATCAAGGTCCTAACACTGGCGGTATGGGTGCATACTCACCAGCGCCTGTAGTAACCGATGAAATTCATCAGCGCATTATGAACGAAGTGATCTACCCAACGGTAGAAGGTATGGCTAGCGAAGGCCATCCGTACACTGGCTTTTTGTATGCAGGCTTGATGATAGATGAGACAGGCACACCAAAGGTTATTGAATATAACTGTCGTTTTGGCGACCCTGAAACACAACCTATGATGCTACGCTTACAATCAGACTTAGTTGAATTGATTGAAGCTGCTAACCGTGTAGAGCTTGATAAAACCACCATTGAGTTTGATTCACGCGCTGCAGTAGGTGTTGTTTTAGCCGCTAAAGGCTACCCTGATAGTTACCCGAAAGGCGATGCTATCAGTGGCTTGAAAGTAACTTACCCTGAAGGCGAAAAAGTCTTCCATGCAGGGACTAAGCAAGACGGCGATAACGTAGTGACTGCCGGTGGTCGTGTACTGTGTGCTACTGCACTGGGTAATACAGTTACACAAGCGCAGCAGCGTGCCTATAAACTGGTTGATGAAATCAACTGGGATGGCATGGAATACCGTACTGACATTGCTTATCGCGCAATTGCTCGTGAACAATCATAACGATTGATAACTAACGAGTAAATTTTATAAAAGCGCAGATTATCTGCGCTTTTTACTGCTACACTATAAAAAAGTAATCTGGACATAGATTAATATTGGAATTTAAAACCTTGCGCTACCATGCGGTAGCAGTTGTAATACTTATTTTTATCTTTTTTATTATCAGCACATTGGCAACAAACTTTGTGATGCCATCACGCTATACCATAGATAAAATAACCCCTGTTTACCTCGATCATGCGTATTACATAGACAAAAGCAAAACACAAAGTTTTGCAGAAGTAATGACCAAGCAGGCGCTATTTACACAGCAAGAATTTAACGATATACCTTGGAGCTTTGAACAGCAAAATTATTGGTTACGCCTCGATTTAGAAAACAAAAGCAGCCAACAAGAAGATGTGGTTGCCCACTTTGATAACCCGATGGTAGATCATCTCACCATATATCGGCTCAATAGTAACAACCAACTACTCGACACTTATAAGCTTGGCGATAAAGAGCCACGTCTTACTTTATTTAAGTACAGCGTGCCCCACATTCGCTTTAACCTCGATGGCCAATCTACACAACGACTAATTATAAAAATAGATACTGTGGGGATCAGTAAAACTCCAATTCACTTATATCGCCATAATGTATTTGTTGATTTAGTTCGCTCACAAACAGGCATTTGGGGAATTTTCGCGGGTGTCTTATTAATGGCCTCACTATATAACCTATTACTCTATTTTGGCATTAAAGACCGCGTGTACTTAGTTTATATTGGCTACATTATTAGTGCTATAGCATTAATGGGCACCGTGCTGGGGTTTGGTTTTTATTTATGGCCGCTAGAATGGCAGTTGTTTATTCACGAAAAAATAATTGTCGTTAATTACACTATTGCGTTTTTCACTCTCGCTTTTTGCACCATGTTTTTGCGATATCATAAAGACCGTTGCTGGCGTTATAAATTAAGTGTTGGTTTACTCTGGCTAATGCTAGTGCTCGGTACATTAAGCTTTTTTATTCCCGAAAATATAGCTGCCCCCATATTTTTTGTAATTTTGGGATTACTTTATATCGTCTGCTTTATTTTAATTTATAACAAATTAAAAAGTGGCTTTAGATGGGCTAAGTTTTACGTATTTTCATGGGTGCCATTGATTATTGGTGCAGCCATTCAGCCTTTAGAGCTTGCAGGCGTTATTACTTATAGCTTTTCAATACGTCATGCTTTTTTAATGGCCATTTTGTGTGAAATTGTCTTAATGGCCATGGCACTTGCCGATCGGGTTCGTTATCAGCGTGAGCGCGCTTTATATCATGCCACGCATACCCAGCAAACAAAACTGCTCAATAGCGCAAAGTTAAAGTATGCCTTTATGGCACTCAAAGCCCAGCAACGTTCCACCACTTTATGTTTGGTTAAAATACGTCATTTTAACTCGCTAAATACCATTATTACGCCCTCCCAAGGATATGAATTAATTAAGCATGTTGCGCACGAATTAGAATGCCAATTGAGCTTTGAGAGAGAATTTTTTAACTTAAGTAATGGCATTAATCAACCCGCTAAAATTGCTGATTTAGGTAGCGGTGTTTTTGCCTGTATCTCAACTAAAAACCAAAGCCCACACACGCTCGAAGAGTTATTAAAAAGGGTAGTAAATAAGTTACCAAAAACCTATCAAATCAAAGGGCTAGACTTACAACTCAATTACAGCGTGGGGATTAGTGCCTTTGGTAAACGTGATGACTTTGAATTTTGGTTGAAACGAGGCTACTTGGCATTACATAACGCTAAACATAGTCTAAGTAAGGTAAGCTCATCATCTGCGGACAGCAGTTTAGCTATGGACGTTGCGCTTGCTGCTAAGCTTCAACAAGCGATAAGAACGGATCAGCTCGCTCTGTTTTATCAACCACAAATTAGTTTAAAAGATAACAGTGTCAATGGTGCCGAAGCTCTACTACGCTGGCCTAATACTGAGTTTAAAAACATTTCCATAGAAAAACTAATTCTACTTGCCGAACACACCGGTATTATTAATGAATTAACACTTTGGGTGATAGAGCAAGCCTGCAAAGACATTGCAAAACTGGCAAATGAGGGCATAACTGAACATAGTATTAGCGTTAATTTAAGTGCAAAAAACCTAGCCATTGCCAATTTAACCGAAAAAGTAGAAAACCTTTTAATAAAGTATCAGGTTGCCCCTCATTTATTGAAGTTTGAGCTGACTGAATCAGCGTTTGTCGAAAATCAAGATGCGTTAGTCACCTTAGTTGGTGAACTTGCCACACTGGGCGTTAAGGTGGTGTTAGACGATTTTGGTACTGGTTATTCATCGCTTAGCTACTTAGTTAACTATCACTTTAGTGAACTTAAAGTAGATAAGTCGTTTGTGTTTGATTTAACCGATAACCGGGCTCATCAGGTCATTGTGCAAACAGCCATAGATATGGCACATAACTTGGGCCTTACTATCACGATTGAGGGAGTAGAAACTCAAGAAGTTCACCAGCTGCTCAACACTATGAAAGCTGACCGTACCCAAGGCTATTTGTACGCAAAAGCACTCTCTTATGATAATTATTTAGACTTCTTGAACAGCCAATACCGCCTAAAAATGTTAAGCTCCCCTTTTTAACATCTTTGGGGCCAAGTAAAGATGCAAGGTACACTGCGTAAATTAAAGTCGAGCTTAACAGAACCCGTTCAATATCATTTACCTGTAGGTGATGAACTGGTTGATTTAAATGCTTTAATAGGTAAACAATTGACTCTCACTTTTAGTGGCACAATTTTGTGTTCTAACTGTGGTAAAAAAACTAAAAAAAGCTATTCTCAAGGGCATTGCTTTGTATGTATGCGCAAGCTTGCAAGTTGCGACATGTGTATCATGAAACCTGAAACCTGCCATTACGATCAAGGCACCTGCCGCGAGCCACAGTGGGGCGAAGAAAACTGCATGATCCCGCATTATGTATATCTAGCTAATACATCAGGTTTAAAAGTAGGCATTACTCGCCACACCCAAATACCTACCCGTTGGATTGACCAAGGGGCAACCCAAGCATTACCTATTTTTAAAGTACAAACTCGTTTACAGTCGGGCTTAGTGGAAGTGGCGCTCGCGCAGTTTATTGCTGATAAAACCAATTGGCGCAATATGCTCAAAGGACAAAACGACGTTCTTGATTTAAAAGCAGCGGCTGCTGAGCTTATTCCACAAATTAGCGAAAAACTAACCGAGCTGAGTGAGTTATTTGGCGCAACCGCTATTGAACAGCTTGATCAAGACGTTGTGAATCTTGATTTTCCTGTAAGCGAATACCCAAGCAAAATCAGCTCATTTAACTTCGATAAAAACCCCGTTGTTAGCGGTATTTTACAAGGCATTAAAGGCCAATATTTAATTTTTGATAACGGCGTTATTAATATTCGTAAGTTCACCTCTTATGAAGTGAGTGTAGACTCAGAATAACCTTTTGCTGCTTGGTTATAAAATGCTATCCACTGCTGCTGCGTTAATGGATGGCAATAATAATAGCCCTGAATAACATTGCAGCCTATTTCGACTAAGTGTGCCTCTTGCGAGGCATGCTCAACGCCCTCAGCAACCACATCCAATCCTAAACTTGTCGCCATGGCTATAATGGCCGCCACAATTTGGCTATTGCCATACTCATCAGGAATCTTAGCAATAAAGCTCGCATCAATTTTTAATGTGTTAAACGGTAATTTGGTTAAATAACTAAGTGCAGAATACCCCGTACCAAAATCATCCAGCGCAATATGCACGCCCAGCGCTTTGAGCTGTTGTAGTTGCTCTTTTGCCTGTGAAAACGAGCTAATAAAGCTGCTTTCGGTCAGCTCAATTTCAAGTAAGCTGCCAGGTAATTGGTAACGAGTAAGCATAGCTTTAATATTATCAGCCAACTTACCTTGGCTTAAATGACACGCAGAGACATTAATCGCTAAACGTCCGGCATCAATCCCCTGCGCTTGCCAAAGGGTTAACTCTTTACCTGCTTGGTTTATAACCCATAAATCTAAACGCACCACTAAACCTAGCTCTTCAGCAAGCGGAATAAACTGCGCTGGTGAAATAGTGCCTAAATCAGGGTCATGCCAACGCAGTAGTGCTTCAGCTCCCATAATCAACCCTGTTTTTAAACATTGCTTAGGCTGAAAATAAAGCTCAAACTCATTATTTTCTAGCGCATGTTGAAAGCGACTCATCATCGCTAAACGCTCTAAAGATCGTGCATTCATTGAGGGTTGAAACAACTGAAACGAATTGCGACCGACATCTTTTGAGCGATACATGGCAATATCAGCATGCTTTAATAATGTTTCACTGTCTAAGCCATCATCAGGGTAAACAGCCGCCCCTATAGACGCGGTAACACCAACCTCAAAGCCTTCAAGCTTAAACGGTGTATTTAAGTGATTTAAAATACTCTCAGCAAGGGTGATAGCACCTTCGACATTGTTTATTTCGCACAATACAATAAACTCATCGCCCCCTAATCGCGCCAGCGTATCTCCCTCATTGAGGGTGTTAATAATGCGCTCAGAGACTAATTTTAATAAGGTATCACCGGCATTATGGCCTAAGCTGTCATTCACCTCTTTAAAACGGTCAAGGTCAATAAACATTACCGCTAGCATCTGTTTATCTCTGTGCGCTGAGGCCAGTGCCATAGAAAGTCTATCGTTAAATAAACGCCGGTTAGGTAAGCCAGTTAGCTCATCAAAATACGCTAACTGCACCACTTTTTCTTCTGCGCTTTTTCGCTCAGTTATGTCACTAAAAATAGCGGCGTAAATCACCTCACTATGACTTGGCTCTTTTATTTCTATAATACTGAGCCACTCAATATAAATATCGCCAGATTTTTTACGATTATGAATTTCCCCCTGCCATACCCCTGTTTTGGCAAGCGAATCCCACATTTTTATATAAAAGTTTTTATCATGACGCCCTGAACTCAACATATTGGGTCGCTTACCTATCACCTCATATTCTTTGTAACCGGTTAGATGAGTAAATGCAGGGTTTACTTGCATAATCACTCCATTCGAGTCGGTGATCATGATGCCATCTAGGGAGGAGTCGATAATTTTATTGGCTAAAAATAAGTTACGCTGCGAATGCTGCAATGCAATATCACGCTGCTGAAGTACTTTTTCAAGCTCACAACAATAAGCCGTTTCAATTTCATTAATTAAGTTTTCAAGCGATAATACACCGTTAATTTGATTATTTTCGCTAACCACCAAATGTCGAATGTTACTTTCAGACATCAACCTGTAAGCATCAAAAAGACTGTCTTGGGGGCTTATCTGATAAAGGGGGCGACTGGCTAAATCCCAACAAACAAGATGATTGTGCTGCTCGGTGATGAGCTTTAGTAAATCGCGCTGGGTAATAATGCCATGGGCATTTTCATCCTCATTAAACACCAAAATCACTTTCTCTGCATATTCACGCATCATGCTCACCGCGTCATTGATTGCCAATGAACTCGGTACTATCCGTATGTTTTTATTATATTGATCATTAATAGGTCTAAATTGTAAGTAATGCTCTAGCCCTTGATTGTTTACAATATCTGTAATGCTGATCACGCCGCTGGGAATGTCATTTGTATCAGTGACTAACAAATGCCTTACACCCTGCTTATTAAACACCATGGCCGTCTCGGTTAATAATTGTTGGCTGGGCACACTTAGTACAGGGCTCGACATAACGCTTTCAATCGCTAACTGCCTAAGTGAGCGATTAGAAAAGTTAAGTGTTAAACAATCGGTTTCAGTCCATACGCCTATTATTTGTTGCTGTTGTTTTACAAAAATAGCGCTAACATTGTGCGCTCGCATTAGTTTCACCGCTTCAATTAAAGGGGTATCCTTAGCGCAGGCGATCACCTTATTGGTAAAAACATCGCATACTTTTTGATAGCGGCTAGTGTGAGGCATTGCTTCTACTTCCAAAATTAAACCAATTAATGATTATAAATTATTCAGTAAAAAAACAATTTGATTTAGGACAATAGATGAGCATCAGTTACCCACAAATTATTATTTATAATAATGAAATTGAGCTAATAGAGCACGCCAATGATTTACACGACTTTATTTACACTATGGAAGCAAGTGAACAGCAAAAAGTCATTATTTTAGATAAGGTTAGTGGCTATCAAAGCTTAAGCGGCCATTCGCTCACGGCGCTCAGTGCAAGCCAATTAGCAGAGCTAGTAAAAGAATATTTAGCAAAAGAAGGGCAATGCTGCTTAAGTAAAATAGAGCAGCTCACACCAAGCCAAGCGTTTGCGTTACTCGCCGAAATCAACTAACGCTTTAACGTGTGCAATCGCGCTGCGCCCGAGGGCCGACAGTGAGTACCCTCCCTCTAAATAAGAAATAATACCTAAACAATGATGCTGTTGGCTAAATTGCGCTAACTGCTCAGTAAGCCATATATAATCACTTTCAACAAACTTAAGACTGGCCATGTCATCTTCTAAATGAGCGTCAAATCCCGCGCTTATAAAAAGTAGCTCAGGCTTAAATTCTGTTAATTTTGGTAGCCATTGTTGCTCATAAAGTGCTTTTAAATCAGCACCATCACTAGCTATCGGTAAAGGTGAATTTACCAGTGTGGCATTATTTTTAATGGCGGTATTAGGATAAAATGGATATTGAAATAACGAGCACAGCAACACATTTTCATCATCCATAAAAATATCTTGAGTACCATTGCCATGGTGTACGTCAAAATCAACAATGGCAATGCGTTTTACCCCTTTGCTTTGTGCATATTTAACTGCAATCGCAAGGTTATTAAACACACAAAAACCAGAAGAGCTATCTCGGTTAGCGTGATGCCCTGGCGGGCGTACTGAACAAAACGCAGCGTCTAACTTACCCTCTAAAATCTCATCAACAGCGAGTAAGCCTGCTCCGACTGCACGCTCAATGGCCTTTAAAGAGTCGGGGCATAACCACGTATCTCCATCAAGATCGCTGAGCCCTTCGTTTGGGATCATGTCTTCTACATGCTTAATATGCTGCTCACTGTGCGCCAATAAATAATGTTCGCGCAGTGCTTTAGGGGCTTGTTTTTGCTCTATAGCCACATCCAGTCCACTAGCAAGTAAACGGTCATTAATCGCATCTAAACGCTCAGGGCATTCTGGATGATCTTCAATCATTTTATGTTTACGACAGTGAGGATGAGAAATAATCGCAGTGCGCATAGCTAACTCCAAAAATAAGTTGCCCATCAAGTATAACAAAGCCACCTTGTGGTGGCTTTGCGACTTTGGTTGATACTAAACGACTCTTTAACCAAAGTTATGGTTATTTAGCTTTTAAGTCGAGGTTTCTAAAATCAAAGCTAAAGTCGGTTACCTGCGTTGAAACTGCATTCATTTTCGCCGATTCCACGCGGTTATCGGCGCTCATAGAAAAGCGAATAAAGGCATCTGCCTCTAATAACTTTTCATCCCACTTCACAATAAAAGTATTACCTGTGTAATGCTTCAGCTCACCTTTAAGGCGTTTTGTATGGGTAAAATCAATGCGTAATTTACCATCTAGTTCTTCAACGATTACATCGCCATACCAATCATCATGTAATGTACCGGTGTAGTTTATATTAGGTAATTGCGGTTGAGTGTCTGTTGGCGCTTTTGGTGCGGCATTAGCATAGGCTTTTTCTTTCCCTGCAAAATGCTTTTTAGCTAACTCTTCGACCCAATCTTTATCTTCAAGCTCGAGTACATCTTCAAGTACTTCATGAGTCACTGCCGATAATGCAGAAAATGCTTGTTGGTTGCTTAATATCACAATCCCCACGTTTTTTTCTGGTAGTAAAGTCACCTGCGATACCATACCTAAAATGCCGCCACCATGTGCCAGCTTTTTAACGCCGTGGTAATCTTCTATACTCCAACCTAAACCGTAGCCTCTAAATTGTTGATGATACGCTTCATAGGCACTTTTAGATGCCAGTGACGTAATATGTGGATGCCACATTTGTGCTTGTTGTTTTTCACTAAATAGCTGCTCGCCATTAGGCATTTTGCCACCAGCAAGTTGAGTACGTAGCCATTGGCTCATATCATTTACGCTTGATGCAATGGCGCCTGCCCCTCGAAAGTCTTCAAGGTAATTAACAAAAAAAGGATGCAATTTGCCATCCATTGGGATGTGTCCAATCGCCCAGTTTTTGTTATTTTTTGCGATACGCGAAAAGCCAGCGCGCGAGTTAGTCATATTAAGTGGCTGTAGAATGTTTTTTTCAATGTAGTCGTTCCAGCTCATCCCCGATACACGCGCAACAACTTCACCAGCGGTAACAAACATTAGGTTGTTGTAAGCATATTGGCTACGAAAACTGCTCGCAGGTTTTAAATATTTCAGCCCAGATAAAATATCGGCTACCGATTTATCTGTACTTGGCCAAATCATTAAATCGCCTTGGCCAAGCCCTAAACCGCTACGATGACTAAGTAAATCGCGTATGCGCATTTCACGAGTAACGTAAGGGTCGTACAATCTAAACTCAGGAAGATGGTCAATTACGCGGTCATCCCAGCTTAACTTGCCTTCATCCACCAGCTTAGCCAATGCTGCACTGGTAAATGCCTTGGTATTTGAAGCAATGCCAAATAAAGTGTCTTTATTCACCTTGCTATTCGTATCAAGGTTGGCAACACCAAAGCCTTTAGCGAATACGACTTTGTCATTTTCAACAATGGCAACGGCCATTCCGGGTACATCAAAACGTGTCATTGAGGCGTTGATCACCTCTGAAATTTTATCGGTATCAACCGCTGCAGAGCTCGTAAACGCCCAGCCAGCCAATAATGCGGCTGTGGCTAATTTTTTTAGTTTCATAGTGTTACCTTAGGTTATTATTTTTGTTTAATCTTGATGAACCGCAAATTCTATTTCGGCGCGCGCTTTATTAGTATCTTGCTTACTCGGGTAAGCTAAAATGCGTTGACTGTAGTGTTCGGGTACGCCCGCCTCAAGTGCGCCGCGGTATACATGCTGCACGTACCAATCATAAGGTAGCAGTGTGTCGTCATGTGTGTTTGCTATGTAGCAGTGCACATTAATGTCATCGTCATCTAGAAGGCTCACGGTTAAATCAACACAGTCGTAATTAGGGCCTTCAATTTTATCTAAGATCTCTTTTTCGGCTTCATTAAGCTGATACACCACCCCATATACCACAGCATCGGGTTCATTGGTCGGCACAATAGTGCATTTACCTGAACCATCTGAAAAGGCCATATTAAAGGTTAACTTATAGCCCTTTAAAAGTGCCGTACCCACACGTTTTGCATTAGGTAAACGTGCCAATAAACGATTAGATGACATATTAGAGCCAAACGAAAAATTATATAACGCCATACTATTCCTTCTTTAAATAACAACTCGCACAGCCAGTGCGATTAAAATAATGCCAATGCCGCGGTCGAACCAATAACCACTTTGCTGAAAAAAATCACGTACACGCGCTTTTGATAACAATAGCGATAAAATAGAAAACCAAGCCCAGGTAGCAAGCGCCATATAAACGCCGTATCCCATTTGTATTATTACCGGTGTAGTTGGGCTAATCACCAAGGTAAACAACGACATAAAAAATAAAGTTGCCTTAGGGTTAAGTGCATTGGTAAAAAAGCCACGTCGAAACGCACGCCATGATGACTCAGCTGCAAGGCTGGGTTTTGCAGCCGGTTCTGATGAGGTATTTGTAGGTTTAGCAGCGCGCAGTGCCTGCACGCCTAAATACGCTAAATACGCGCCCGCTATATATTTAAGCGCCATAAACAACGCAGGTGATTGAGTTAACACCAGCGCAACTCCCAATACACAATAGGCTATGTGTAATAAAATAGCCGCACCAACACCTGCACTTGTCCATAAGGCATTGCGCCTACCGTGTTGTACACTTTGTTTAAGGACTACCGCAAAGTCGGGCCCAGGGCTTGCTACCGCAAAAAAGTGAGCCACCGCAATTAATAAAAATTCATCGATATAGTTCATACTTAACTGGCTTGCTCTGGCGAAAAAGCCAATAATAATGGGTTAGCCGATTGATTAACCAAGGCTTTTATTTCTTTTTGCGCTTTTTTAAATTGGCCTCGTAAATGCGGTTTTAAATGTTTTTTAGAGTGTTTATCTTGCTTAAAGTAGCTCACTAACGCATGCATAAATACGGTATGCGTTTCACTGAGCGCTGCTTCGCGATTTGCATACGGGTTATAACATGAGCCACAGCCACCTTTAAACTGGTACACGGTATTGCTCATCATTACCCCAAAGCCTAAAAAACATGCCAAGGCATCAGTGGCTTGCGGTAAATACTCTTTACCACCTGGGGGCAGCACCCCTACGTGATGAATTAATATGGTGGCAAGCGTACCGGCAAAACTCGCCACTAAGTCTTGCGGTTGATTAATTTGATTGGGATTAAACGACACATTAATAGTATGACTGGCTGGTACTATTAAATGACACTCTTCGCCACGTAAATGCTGACTAAATTCAAAGTGTGGAAACACCTGTGGTTGTAATTGTTGCGGTGCAACCAAGGTTACTGGCCATTCATTCATACCAGCGTATTGCTTAACACGCGCAAACACTTTGCTGGCCATTTCCTCAATACTTGAAACCGAGTCAGGAAAAAACTCAACCGTTGGCAAAATAACTTGGCTGTGTTTGGTAAAAAAATCCAAATCAAAGTTTTCTGCTGCCCATATAAAGGTATCAACCAGCCATTGTTGTTCTTGTTCTGCCAATAAGGGCTTTGATTTAAATAGAGTTAACATAAACTACTCTTGCCCCTTCGCCCATTGCCATGCTTGTGTATTGTATAAAGGCACCGTAGAGAGCGCATGATGATGACTGCCGGTAGACTCTTTCGTTGAGTATGATAAATATAATAATGTATGGGTTTTAGCATCATAAATACGGCGCACTTTTAATGACTTAAACAAAATACTCTTAGATGATTTAAACACGACTTCACCGGATTTACTGCGGTCGATAGACTGTAATTGGTCTGGTGTTATTGGCCCGGTTTGACGACAGGCAATCGACATATCTGATGGGTCTGAAAAATCTAAATTCGCCTCAATATGGCTAATATGACAGGTTACACCGGTCACTAGCGGGTCTTGCTGTGAATTAACCACCACATCTTTAGTGGTAAATAGCCCAAGACTCACTGAGGCAACATCATCAGAACACCCTGCAAGCCCTGCTAAGCATAGAATTAAACCACCCATTTTGAGATACTTCATAGCAAGTCCTTCGTTCATATTAAAAATTAAGTTACGCCTTATACTAAACGCTTTCACCGCGATAAAACAAATTTTATCCACCAACTCAATACTGTAATGGTTTAAAGGGTATTTCGCAGCAAGATACACAATAAAAAAGGCACGCCCGAGGGAGTGCCTTTGCAAACAAATACAGCTAAAGGTTATTAAAAGCTATATTGTGCACCTAGATAAACATAACGACCGGCACCGCCGCCGTAGCCACTATAAAAGTTACCACGACCACTTGGGTAAAATGCCCCTTTGTCGTCAAATACATTGTTAATACCGCCAAATACACGTAAGTCACTTTTATCAGTCAGTGCCAGAGTGTAAGACGCTGATAAACTATGCTTTAAAAATGAGCCATAATCTTGATACGCAAGTGGCTCTGGGTTTGCAATACAACCGGCATCGCCCGCAGCACAGCGCTCATCGTTTGCAGCAACATACTCAAGGTAGTCTTTCTCATCTTCTTGGCTTGCTTTAAACGCGCCTACGTAATTTGTACGCCAGCGGATACGTAAATCATCCATTTTCCATACAATCGACATAGCGGCTTTATCTTTTGAGCGCCCATAACCTGCATACTGTGAAGTAACACTGTTACCATCTAAGCCTTCATAGGTTTGCGAGTTTTCAATAATGTGATTGTAATCAAGCTTAAATGACAAGTTGCCATAGCTGCCTATGTCATATTTGTAAGTTGCAACGACATCGTAACCGCGCGCAGTTAACTCATCCAAGTTATATTCACGCTGTAGAATTTTTACAATGTTACCTTCGTCGTTACGAGTAATATCGTTACAGTATTCGTTATCACTGCCCCACGCAGCCTCTGAGTCATAACATTCGCGCATGATGTTTTCGTTACTTATTTCATCAATTGCATCAACAATGGCAATATCGTAGTAATCCACCGCTAAGTTAAAGCCATCTAAAAACTCAGGAGATACAGTAATACCAAAGGTATAGGTATCGGCTGTTTCTTCTTTTAAGTTTGGATTACCTGTATTTGGCGAGTAGTTATTGTCTTCACTTTCAAATTCAAAGTTAGGATCATCAGCTAGCTTTTGTGCCAAGGTTGGCTCTAAACGACAGTTATCGTGTCCTGGGTTTGTTGATGTTGCAGTTAGACCATCACAAATATCATCAAATGAATCAAAATCGCCGCGAGGGGGTGATAATAATTCCGTGATAGTCGGCGCACGCTGTGCTCGTGCATAGTTGGCACGTAGCATGTATCCATCAATTGGTTGCCATAAAAGGCCTAGCTTATAACTGGCAACAGTGCTGATATTATCAATGCTGTAATTTGCTAAACGCAGCGACGTTTCTGCCAACAAACTTTTAGCAAATGGCGCATCTTTAAGTAGTGGCACCGCAAGTTCAGCAAATGCCTCATACACTTCTACTTCACCGTAAAAAGAAGGCACAACGTTAAACGTAATACCGCCCGCTTTCATATCATCACTGGTATCTAGGCTTTGTGAATCTTTACGATACTCTGCACCAAATACTGCAGACACATTACCTGCTGGTAATTCGTATAGGTCACCAGTGATATAACCCATTACCGTATATTGCTGAATCTCAGTATCAATAATCGGGTTTGTACGGATCCAGTCAGCCATTTCAGGGGTAATAGACCCTTCACCAAATAGATTAAGCGGGACACATCCTTGCGCTCGCGCTTCGGCGTCTTTACATTGAATAGTGCCATCGGCTAGCTTTTCAGCTTGCAGTGCTTGATTGACACGTACCGTATTTAACTCGTTACTACGGATTTGATGTTGTTTGAATTGCCCGTATCCAGCAGAGATATCCCAATCCCATGTATCATCAAACATCATGCCCTGTAGGCCTGCCCAAGTTCGGATGGTCGTACGGTCGTTATCGGTGCTGATATTACCTACTTCACCAAAGCGGCGATCCCAGTAAATGCGGTCTTTGTATGGGTTGCTGTCAATAATTTCTTGTGGCACGTATGGGTTATCAATAGGAATGTAACCAGGGGCAATATCATCGATAGGATCGCCAGTCACTGGGTCGTAGCGAGGTACGTAAGCCCCTTCGTATTCATCTTCAGGTGACTTATCGTTGAACGAGCCACTTTTGCTGTATTGAATTTGGAAGTAGCTCATAATGTCGTCTGTTACATCATAATCTACTTTTATTGCGGTCGAAAAGTTATCACTAGGTACATCAAGCATGACGTATTGTGACGAATTTATACCATAAATTTCTTCATTGCCTTTCCAGTCATCACGCAGCGTTTGCCCGTCGTACCAAAACTGGGTATCGTTTCGGTTGCTTTCTAAAAATACACCGCCTAAGGTACCATCGCTTTTGCTTGCCCAATCAGCTTGTGTAATACCACTCATACACTGATAACCATCGGCAGTGTACATTTGATTACACATCAACTCATCATCGTAACTATGCGCGGCTTCTATTTTGGCGCGGTCACGGTCGTAAAAGGTCATGCCAAAATCACGATCCCAGTTTGAGCTGACAAATACATAACCGCGATCATCAGCAAATGACGTTCCGTAGTTTAAATCAAGCGTAAACTCACGACCGCCACCATCTGTTGTTTCACCGCCACGGGCTTGAAATTCAAAGCCTTCTTTTTTTGACTGGGTAATAATATTCACTACACCAGCTACCGCATCAGCTCCATAAGTGGCCGACGCACCACCACTTATAATTTCAACGCGCTCCACCATGCCACTTGGAATAGTATTTAAACTCACATAGTTACCACCATAACTATTTGATACCACACGGCGGCCATCAATAAGCGTTAGCGTTCTGTTAGCGCCTAAGTCGCGAAGCTGCACCGTTGATAAACCGGTCCCCGAAATACTTGATTGGCTGGTTGTGTTACCAATACTTTCGCTCAGTGCAGGCATGTTATCGATTAATACATCTGAAAGGTTGCCTAGGCCTGTATCCTGAATCGACGCTCTATCCATGGTTACCAGCGGGGTTGTTACCGAAAAACTATCACGCTTTAAACGCGAACCCGTTACGGTTATTTTTTCTGGTGCTTCTTGTACTACTTCTTCGCTTGCTTTAGCCGTTGATTGACGAGCAATAGCCTCGTCATTTGCTATTGCATGCCCAGATAAACTGGCTGTTATAGCCAATGCTAAAGCGCATTTTTTTGTTGATATATTACTCACAAACTTCCCTTATTATTTATTATTCCATTAGTACAAATCGTTTTTGATTAACTTTTTAGTTATTAAATTTGTTTTGTACCAATTGGTTTATTTTACTAATAACATGTTGTAAGTAATCGTGAATAAAAGCACAATGAGAGGTGTCTCGTTTATATCCCTATTTTATATCTATTTAATATCTATTTATTTATAATCATACACTTAAGGTTTTCGTGTTAGAATGATGTAAAATCGAATGTTAACCAACTATCGCTTTATTTTGCATTAAACACTGCCTAGTAACGTAATTAATCAAGAGGTTTAAATACACAAACTATGAATACTCAACAGACATTTTCAATTGGAAAATGCCAAATATCGGTGTTTGAAAATAAGCTGTTTTGTGCCGATAAAACCTGTGTATTACAACCTAAATTTATAGAACTACTTGTTTACTTGGTAGAGTGTTATCCAAACGCAGTGACGCGTGAGCAACTAATAGAGAATGTGTGGGGTGGTAATCAATATGTGGGCGAAAAAGCACTGACAAATGCCATATGGCATCTTCGTAAAAGCTTTAAAGAACTCGACCCCGACAATACCTATATAGAAACACTGCGTAAAACGGGTTACCGCTTAGTACAAAAACCAACAACGCCAGAGCCTGTTAATAGCATTAACAATACGCCGCTTCGCTCTGGGTATATTTACGCTAGCGTACTTGCTATTGTTATATTATTAGGTAGCTATTGGGGTTATAGCGCCCTTTTTGAAAACGCAAAGCAGCCACTTGCTCAATCGCAACATGCAGCACGTTTGTACGATTACATTGAAACAATTACCACCAGCCCAGGAAGAGAGTTGTTTCCGGCTATTTCTAATGACAGTCATTTTTTAGCGTATTCGTGGCGTCGCCCAGGACACAAAGCTAATTTATACTTACGTGATCTTCATTTACCAGAGCAAGCTGCAATAGCACTTACCGACACCCCATTCATTGAGGGCAGAGCGGTATTTAGTCCTGATTTAACGTTTATTTATTATTACCGCCGTATAGCTGCTCAAGGTTGTGAAGTCATTCAGCAAAATATTGCCTCGGGCAATACCACTGTTTTAGGGCTGTGCGGTAGTAAAACAAGTACCGATATAGACATTAATGCCACAGGCACTAAGCTGGTTTATATTAGTGAAGATGAAAAAAATAATAATCTTACCCAGCTTAACATTGTCGATTTAACCTCATCGCCATACACAGTTACTCAAGTCCCTTGTACGTCGGCATGCCAATATACCGATGAGTCGGTCGTGTTTTCACCAGATGCGACACAGCTGGTGGTATCGCGTAATTTACCAACGGGTTTTGAAGAATTATTTTTAATCGACATAAAAACAGCTCATGCTAAGCAATTAACTTCAGGTTTTGTTGATATGAGAGGCGTTGATTGGCATCCCAATAAGCCACAACTCGTCTTTTCGGGTGTTAAAAAAGGCAAGCGCCAAGGTTATTTTTATAACCTCAAAACACAACAAATGATCAATGCGCACATCGATGGCTTAAGTTACCCTGAATATGCACATGATGGCAGTTTGTATTTTCATCAATGGAATATCGACTCTACATTAATGCGTGTAGAAACCAGTAATGCGGTTGCAAGTTCGCCTTTTCCGGTATTATCAAGCGACTTTAATACGCGCTTTCCTGATTACAGTAAAGCCAGAAAAAAATTAGTTTTTGTATCTAACGAATCGGGCTCAATGGAATTATGGACTGCAAATCAAGACGGCACCTCACGAAAACAGCTTACTAATCTCAGTGCAAATATTTACAACCCGGTGTGGTCACCTGATGGTAATTACATTGCCTTTGTTGCTTCTCATCTTGGTGAGCATGCGCTATACCTTTATGACTTTAACACCCAATCAAGTCAGTCATTACCCACAGGCTTTAGTTACCATGGAAAACCGAGTTGGGCTGCAGATAGTAAAAGCCTATTGGTAGCGAATGATAAACACGTTTATCGCTTCGACTTAAAGGGCAATAAACTCGCACAGGCCATAGATTCACCAACACTATACGCTTATGAAAACAAGCAAGGCGCTTTAATTTTTGCAAACCAAGCAACCAATCAGTTATGGATAAAAGACCCAGATAGCCAAACTGAGCAACCACTTGTTAGCGAAATTAATTTATCAAATCATAATTCGTGGTATTTTTTTGAAGGCGACACCTTAGCGCAATCGCGTATTTACTATTTTAATGTAAAACAAGGTGATTACCGTTTGAGTTATTACGACTTCTCAACCAACAGCCATCATGACGTAATACGCCTTCCCGAACGCGCATTTAGTCGCACCTCTGGCTTAACCTATATTACAAATACCAACTGGCTTGTGTACTCTTCGTATAAGTCACCACAAATTGACATAAAACGTATCAACCAAAAATATTTGCCATAATAAATCTAAAATTAAACACGCTACAGGTCTTGTAATTGCTTAAATGAGTTTATTGCTAAAAATATGTTCAAGCCACATTTTTAAAAATTAAGCGTTATGGGGTTAGCGTGTACAAACCCGTTTGGTATAATTAAATAAACCAATCTAAAGAGGATACGTTAAATGCCACACATTATTATTGAACACTCAGAAGATCTGCCTTTACTACCTCAAGTTCTTGTGGAAAAAATCCATACAACAACGTTTGAAAGTGGCTTATTTGATTTAGAAACAATAAAGACTCGCGCTATTGCTTATCAGCATTATCAGTTAGGTGTGGGTAAAGAAGGGTTTATTCATATTGCGGTGCATATTATGGCTGGGCGTTCCATTGAGCAAAAGCAACTACTAAGTGAGCAATTACTAACCTGCTTGCAAACGTATTGCAGAGCCTCTGACAGTTTAAGCGTAAATATTTACGAAATGGATCACGAGATTTACCGTAAAAACTAACCGCCATTAAAACATCATAGTTATAGGCGAGAGCTCTATAACTATGATGGTTTCCTCGCTCAACTGATTTTTTAATTAAATCGTGTTTAAAGCGTAAACTTACCCAGTAAATCCCTTAAAATATTCGATTCTTTATTTAAACCGTTACAAAGCTGCTCTGACTTTTTCATATTTTCTTTGGTTTGCTCTGCCGAATCGGAAATCATCACAATATTTTGGCTAATTTCTGAGGTTGCTAATGTTTGCTCTCGCGTTGCAGTAGCCACTGAGTTGTTTAACTCGCTTAGTAGTACAATTTCCTGTGAAATACCATTTAATGTATGGCCGGTTTCTTTTAAGCGCTCGGCATTTTCTAGCGTGTTTTTGCTGCCCAATTCAATCGCTGTTACCGTGCTTGACGCTTTAGCATTTAACGAATCAATCATCTCATTAATTTGCTCCGTAGACTCCGCGGTACGTTGCGCAAGCGTTCTTACTTCGTCAGCAACTACCGCAAAGCCACGGCCCTGCTCACCCGCTCTAGCAGCCTCAATAGCCGCATTTAACGCCAATAAGTTAGTTTGCTCGGAAATCCCTTTAATTACATCCAATACATGAGAAATTGATTTAATCTCTGTCGAAAGCTCTAACACCGAGGCCACAGAATTGGCCATTGACGCTTCCAGTCGTTCCATTTGTTTAATCGTGCTTTGCACAAACTCAACCCCTTTGTGCGTCGTTTCTTCGGTTTTAGTAGCAATATCTGCCGCATTACTGGCACTACCAGAAATATCCTGAACCGTAACCTCCATCTCATTAACGGCTGCCGCCACCGTTTGCGTACTCGATGATTGCACTTCAGCTAAATTTGCCGCACCTTGCACTTGCTCAAGCACATCTTGGGAAATACCTTTAACATGAATTGCCGACTCAGAAACCTGTTTGAACATATAATGTAACTGCTCTAAAAACAGATTAAACTTAACCGCTAAGTCTGAAATTTCATTATTATCATCAGTAGGGAGTCGTGCCGTTAAATCACCATCTTTTTCCGTTAATGCATTCACCGCTGCAGTAATGTTTTCGATTGGCCTAAATATTTGCCCTACTAACACGCGTGCTAACGCTAAACCTACAAGCGCAATAATTACACCAAAAATGATATTAGTATTAATAGCAGTATTAATTGCGCCATATAATTGCTCTTGGGGAATTTCAGCGACTAGATGCCAACCTAATGAATTTACTGGCGTACTTGAGACAACATAGTCATCACCATCAATTACTTTACTTTGAATTGCCCCATTTTTAATCGGCGCCAAGTCAACAGATTGCCCAATTTTAGTTTTATTACCATGCAGCATAATCTCGCCACTACCAGAGACCAAATAAACAATGCCGCCCTCTCCTATTCTATATTCACTTATGAGATCCACCATAGAATCGAGCGAACGGCCTATTCCGGCAATTCCTTGTCGTTGCCCATCAAGCTCAATGGCATAATTAATAAATACCATCACCTCAGAGCTACCTTTATCTATGTCGAGTGCTACTTCAAATGGTCTATCCGATGCTAAAAAAGCATCAAACCAAGTATCACTACTGTCTATTTGCCTAGAAATACCTTCATCGGTGTAATAATTGCGGGAGTTTTTAGAAATAATGTATGCGTTACTGGCTTGGTTTTTATTTTTTATATGTTTGAGGTAATCAATGAATTTACCTCGGCTTTGCGCATCTTCATTATTATTCATCCATTGTTGCACAAATAAGTTTTGCGCTATTTCTTTGCCAACAATAATAGGAGTCGATAACTCTAATTCGATTTGGCTTTTCACTTCACTGAGCGCTGTTGGTAAATCTACTTTGGCTAGTTTGTCTTCTGTATTTGAGCGAATACTATTTGAAAATATTAGAGTAGATATTGCTAAAGGAGCAACAACAGCCAAAATAAGGCTGAGGTATACTTTTCGTTTTAATAACATAGAGCACCTAAGGGGTAACAAAGCGGTATTTTATATACTGCACACAATTAATAGTAGCGACATTAAAGGTCACAAAATAAAGATTTTTATAATAAAATCCCATAACACTTTAATAGTAGATTCAACTGTGTTTATTGCAATGTATTCAATAAAATTAATAAAAAAATCAGTGCGCTGATAAAAATACAATAGAAGTAATAGAAATGAAGTTTTATAAACTAGGAAGGTGAGTTTCTATTTACTTGGAAAGCTTTGAAAAGTGGTGGCCCCTCCCAGACTCGAACTGGGGACCTAACGATTATGAGTCGTGTGCTCTAACCAACTGAGCTAAGGGGCCATCTTTGTATAACTGTAAGCAGTTAATTTTTGAAGCGTTTAGCCACAGAGCGACTAAAGCGGGTTGCAGTATAAAAAGTTTTTAGGGGCTTGTCACTAGCAAAAAGCTTTATTTTAACAATCAAGGGGCTAACTGCTCAAATAGTAAGCTTTGAGGTTTTGTTAGTGATGAGTTTTGTAAAACAAATCCATTTATTAATAGCAGCCTGAGTAACTAATACACATACCTTTGGGAGCACTTAGCAACTCAGTATTAAATGTCCTGCTATGCTGCTACATTATTTTTTGGCAATAATGTAAATCGCATGAATTAATCCAGGGAAATAGCCGAGCAAAGTTAGCAAAATATTTAACCAAAAATGCATCCCTAGTCCTACCTGTAAAAACACACCCAGTGGTGGTAATAAAATAGAAAAAATAATTCTAATGATATCCATAATTTAATCCTTATAATGTTAGCAAAGCAAAAAGCCCAGCAGGGCTGGGCTTTAGTATAGTGTATTATTCTGCAATAACAGTTAATTCATCAACTACCTTGCGAACATCTTCAGCGTTTTTAGCAATTTCCATCGCTAATTGCTTTTCAGCATCAGACTCAACTGTACCTTTAAGAGTTACCACACCATTATCGGTATCAACATCAATGTCTGTACCACCTACTTCAGAATCAAATAAGTAACGTGTTGTGATCACTGTAGTGATTTTAGCATCTGTTAAATCACTTTCAGTGTCGTTACCCATCATTTTAGAATCATGCTTCTTCATGTCGGTGTTTTTTACCACAGTTAGACTGTTTTCAACGTCAGTTACACCATCTAGGCTTAGTACGAGTTCTTCAGCAAGCTCTTTATCTACTTCGCTGTTTACTTTACCTGTTAGCATTACCTTGCCGTTTTTTACGTCCGTGTTGATATCAAAGTTATTTAGATTGGTGTTCATAAGCAATACTGTTTCTGCTTTCCCATCAATCCAAGCATCTTTGCTTTCGTTTTCCCAACTGCTTGCCTGAGCGCCCATTGCGGTTGTTCCTAATACTAGGGCTGCAATCATAGACTTATTAAATGTTTTCATAATCGTTCTCCTTTTGATTAAAGACACTTAAGCTAATGCGAGCATCGGGCCAACATTTTTTAACCTTTAATTTCAATAGGTTAATTTAAAATAGTAGATATTGGCTTAAACCTACTAAGTAAACATTTACAGACTATTGCGTAAAAGTTTCTCGAATAGCGAAACTTACTAAATAATTGTATATTTGGTTAATCTTTCGTTAATATAATAAAGAATCAAAAACCCAAAATCATAAACCACTGAATTTAAACAATTTAATATTTGGTATAAGGCTTGCTTTGAAA
Source organism: Pseudoalteromonas sp. SiA1 (assembly GCF_018732205.1). NCBI lineage: Bacteria > Pseudomonadati > Pseudomonadota > Gammaproteobacteria > Alteromonadales > Pseudoalteromonadaceae > Pseudoalteromonas > Pseudoalteromonas sp. SiA1. The sequence continues at coordinate 2,967,466 of NZ_CP076084.1, forward strand.
TAACCAGCAATCATAAAAGGATAATTTAAATGTCTGTTAAAATTGAAGACCGCCCTATTGAGCAAGTTCGTGAGCAAGTGATTGATCAGCTCATTTATAACTACAGCCATGGTGTTATTTCTGTAGAAGCATTTGAAAGGCGCTTAGACGACGCCATGGCAGCGAGTGACAATAAAGCACTTATGGATCTCGTTGAAGATTTAACCTTAAATACTGACCAACAATATAAGGCGCAAAAGCACTCTCAGTTTGCACCTAATTATAGCGCGCAGCATGAGACTGATGAAGAGCCACTTACATTAAGAAGCATTCTTGGTTCGAGTGAACGAAGCGGCCAATGGGTAGTTCCTCAAAACATTTATATAGAAAACTACATGGGGTCAATCAATCTTGATTTTACGGATGCTATTTTTACCCATCAACATGTCACTATTCACGTTAATTGTTACTTTGGCAGCGAAGAAATATATGTACCAGAGCACGTTAATGTAGTTTCTAAAATGTTTTGTATTTTAGGCAGTTTTGAAAATAAAACAGTGTCACTTAATAAGCGCCAAGGGCCAACGATTCACATTGAAGGAAAAACTGTTTTGGGCTCTGTGGAAATTAAAGTTAAGCGCACTATTAAAGAAAAATTTATTAGCTTTGCAAATGATCTAAAAACTCAACTTGGCATAAATGGTAAACATTATTAAATATGCTAAACATTGAATGAAGCCATAATCGTTGGCTTCATTCATATTATAAGTCGTTATTTCGCTCACTAGGTACATCACTCATGTACTCTACAAACTCAACTTCAAACCCTGCAGGGTCAATATAATAAATGTTTTTTCTAAATGGATTTACAGCACCTTCTTTACTTATTGCAAAGCCCGCATGTTTTAGGCGCGCTATTACTGCATTTAAGTTATTGGTTACATAGGCAAAGTGTGCCAAACCAATTTGATGTCCTGATAGGTTGCGGTTTTTCCCTTCACCGTGATCGCTTATAGCAATATATTGATCGTTATCACCAAAATGTACCCAGCGCCTTGCTTTACCATACCAAGTTCCTTCCCCCTCACTTCTAATTGACCAATAGGGAAACGCTGCTTGGTAAAACTTAAGCATGGCGTTTATGTCACTAACAACTAAATTTACGTGTTCTAATTTCATAACTTTCTTCCTATTAATTGAATATAGAACATCATAAAACCTCAAGCTAACTTTAGGTAAAGCGCTAATTTACAAATTTATTGTCTGTTTTTATTCCGATAAATATATTGAAAGATCATGGCTGTACAAAAAACACTCACAAGTATTTAGGCTTTATGGTTTACTTTATGGCAAAAACCGCTAAAATACGCCGGCTTAAATATATAAACGTTCTTTTACAACCCAAAGGTAATACCATGCATCCAATGTTAAACATTGCGGTTCGCGCTGCGCGTAACGCAGGCAAGCTTATTCTTCGTGCAAGTGAAGACTTATCAAAAGTTGAAGTGCAACAAAAAGGCACTAATGATTTAGTTACGAACATTGATAAAGAAGCCGAAGCCGTAATTCGTGACACTATTTTACGTTCTTACCCTGATCACTGCATCGTTGGTGAAGAGTTAGGCGAACACAAAGGTAAGGATGCTGATTACCAATGGATTGTTGACCCACTTGATGGCACAACTAACTTCATCAAGGGTATCCCTCATTTCGCAGTATCTATTGCACTTAAAGTTAAAGGTCGTTTAGACCAAGCCGTAATTTACGATCCAATTCGTGGCGAACTTTTTACCGCTTCTCGTGGTCAAGGCGCACAGTTAAACAGCAAACGTTTACGTGTATCTAAAACGGTTGAACTTGCCGGTTCTGTTCTTGCAACAGGTTTCCCTTTCAAACAAAAACACCACTTAGATGCCTATTCTGAAGCGTTTAAAGCATTATTCGTACATACCGCTGATATTCGTCGTGCAGGTTCTGCAGCACTTGATATGGCGTATGTTGCAGCGGGTCGTGTTGATGGTTTCTTTGAAATTGGTTTAAAACCGTGGGATACAGCAGCAGGCGAGCTATTAGTTAAAGAAGCTGGCGGCATGGTTGTTGATTTTGCTGGCGGTAATAACTACAACGTGAGCGGTAACGTTATTTGTGGTGCACCTAAGCTAACACAAGCGATTGTTCGTGAAATGCGCCCAGTATTATCTGAGTCGTTATTACGTTAATCGTAATACCGCACTAAAAAAAGGAGCCGAGGCTCCTTTTTTGCTTTTTGTTAGCCACTTTTTTTACTATTGGATAAACGCACAACAGCGGGTGCAGGCCTTCTTCGATTACAAATAAATAAGTAGCTGTGACGATAACGTTTTGCTTCTTTTTTAGCATCTGTGGCTAATGCCGCTACTTGATGGCTATTTTTACACTGCTGCAGATCCGGCTCAACTAAACCTATCGATAATGTAAGTAAAGGTACAAACTGCTTTTCGCCCTCTCGATTAGTTGCCCAATACCCTTTTCCAGCAATATGCTCTGGCGTAAAAAATACGCGTGACTGCAATTCAAATTGCGTGATAATGGTATTACAAACCTCCACCGCATCTTTTTTTTCAAACACCACCATAAAGTCATCGCCACCAATATGCCCGACAAAGTTAGCGCTGTGCGCACACGCTTTTACAGTCACATCGGCCAGAAGTTTTATCACGCTGTCCCCACTGGCATAACCATACAGATCGTTAAATTGTTTAAAATGATTTAAATCGATATAAGCTAGTGAAAATGGCTGTTTATGTTGCAGACGCTGCTCTATTACTTCACTAATTGCCACATTACCCGGTAACATGGTCAGAGGGTTAGCATGTTGGGCGTGGCGGATTTTTTCAGCGGTAATGTGCTTTAATATGTCCCTGAGCGGTGCCAAACCTAAATATTTATTATTACTTGTGATAACAATATGGCGACGAATATCAAAGTCTTGCTCTGTTATTTGCTGAGAGACAATATCAAGCATTTGATTTTCATCAACCACCAAAGGCTGTTTATCCATTAACTCAGTGACTTCACATTTATCATAAAGTGCATGCCCGTATGGCGCGGCAAACACTTCTGTTAGCTGATCTTTGTGTAACAGCCCTATTGGCTGCTGATTGCTATTTAAAACGGGTAAGCTAATTATGCGTTTGTCTTGCTCAAAAAGGGCATGAGCTTCTTTACAACGCGTATGACTGCTAATGGCAGGCTGAGCAACAGCAAGCACCCCGATAGCCATTGATTGTTCAAACTTTGAACCTGCTTGAGTCGATGTAAATGCTTGTAACTGCTTACAGTTATAGTCATAGCTTGGTTGTTGGCTGGGTCTTTCTAACAAAAATCCCTGAACATGACTTATGCCTATACTTTTAACTAAATCGAGTTCTTCAGTACGCTCAATTCCCTCAGCAATCACCGCTGTATTTGTTGCCCGCGCTAACACCACAATTGATTTTAGAAATTCTTTTTTAACTTCGCTTTGATCGCAATGATCAATAAAGTAACGATCAATTTTTACAATATCTGGGCATAACTGCGACCATTGCTTTAGACCGGAATAACCTGCACCAAGATCGTCAATAGCAATAGTGAAGCCTAGCTCTCGATAATGAGCAATGGTTTTTAACAGTAAAAAGCCATCATCTACTTTTTCTTGTTCGGTGACTTCAATCACCACACGATTAGCCGCAAGACCAAACTGTTCAATTAAATGTAAAGTTTCGCCTTTAGGGTGGCTCGGATCGAGTAGAATTTTTGGGCTGACATTTAAAAATAACTTCCCTTGTAGATTTAGTTTTACAAAGTTTTCTATGGCGCGAGAACGGCATAAAAGCTCAAGCTCTGAGATCAATTGATATTTATGAGCCGTTTCGAATAGCTTATTTGGCATCGCTAATGGGCTATTTTTAGGGCCTCGACTCAGCGCTTCATACCCAATAATAGATTGCTTAGTTATATCAAAAATAGGTTGGAACAAGGTTGTTATTGCCCCTTGTTGTAAAATTGACTCTAAGGCTTTACGTTGCTCAGTCACTACTAGCTCTGATCAAAATTAAATAAGAGTAATAAAATATCAAGCTCGTATGACAATTATATGTCTTACACGCTAAGCAATAAAAAACCGCTCACAAGGAGCGGTTTTTTAAAAAGGATAATTTAATCTCAATTAAGGCATTGAGTCTAAATCGGCACCTTCTTTTTCAATCACCTCTGGTATTAAATCTTCTTTACTTACGCCCATGGCAATAGCCACCGAGCTGGCAACGTAAACTGAAGAATAAGTACCAATAAATACACCAAATAATAGTGCGGTAGCAAAGCCATGAATAGTTTGGCCGCCCCATACAAAGAGTGCAATCAATACTAAAATAGTGGTAATTGATGTAACTAAAGTACGATTAAGTGTTTGCGTAAGTGACAGGTCAATAATTTCAATGGTGTCGTCAATACGTACTTTACGGAAGTTTTCACGGATACGGTCTGATACAACAATGGTATCGTTTAGTGAGTAACCTATCACGGCGAGTATTGCAGCCAAAATAGTTAGGTCAAACTCTAAACCAAGCACCGAGAATAAACCAATCGTAATGATTACATCGTGTAATAGTGCACCCACCGCACCTACAGCAAAGCGCCATTCAAAGCGAAATGCCACGTAAATTAAGATACATATAAGCGCAGTTAACATGGCAAGGCCACCCTGCTCTTTTAAGTCTTCACCTACGCTTGGGCCTACAAACTCAATACGGCGCATTACTACGCTATCATCAGCTTGTTTAAGGGCAGCAATTACTTGGTTACCAATCACTTCTGCTTTTACATCATCACCGCGAGGGGCTAAACGGACCAGTATTTCTTGGCTTGAGCCAAAAAGCTGCACAGATGCATCAGCAAAGTCGTTTTCAGCCAGTACATTACGTACTTTTTTCAGATCGGCAGGTTGTGAAAAACCTACCTCAACTGCTGTACCGCCGGTAAAATCTAAACCGAAATTTAAGCCTTTAACAAAAAGTGACGCCAGCGACGCTATGATTAATAACGTAGAAAAGCCCATTGCCACTTTTCGAAGAGACATGAAACGAAGGGTTTTTCCGCCCAATCTTAAAATTTGCATGTCTGCTCCTTAAATTGAAAGTTTATCAACACGTTTACCACCAATAAATAGGTTGATCACCGCACGGGTACCTACAATTGCTGTAAACATAGAGGTTAAAATACCAATTGCTAGGGTTACCGCAAAGCCTGCAACAGGACCGGTACCAACAGCAAACAAGATAATCGCCGCAATTAATGTGGTGATATTGGCATCAAAAATAGTACTAAAGGCGCTATCGTAACCAAAATGAACCGCTTGTTGAGGGCTGCGGCCATCAGCGAGCTCTTCACGAATACGCTCAAATATAAGTACGTTCGCATCAACAGCCATACCAACGGTTAGTACAATACCTGCGATACCCGGCAGGGTAAGCGTTGCACCTGGAATTAACGACATTACACCAATAATAAGTACTAAGTTGGCAGCCAGTGCGATATTCGCAACAAGACCAAAACCTTTGTAGTAAATAAGCATAAAGGCCAGTACAAATGCAAAACCTAAGGCTACAGCGGTCATACCTGCTTCAATGTTTTCTTGACCTAGGCTTGGCCCAACCGTACGTTCTTCTACTATTTGAATAGGCGCAACCAGTGCACCCGCGCGAAGTAGTAAACTTAAGTTATGTGCTTCAGCGGGGTTATCAATACCGGTAATACGGAATGAACGGTCAAGACGCGCTTGAATGGTTGCTACGTTAATCACTTCTTCCACTTTAATTGGTGGAAGTGCTTTACCTTCGCTGTCTTTTTTACCCGATGGCTTGTACTCAATAAACACGGTAGCCATACGTTTACCAATAGCACGTTTGGTGAAGGCATTCATTTTTGCCCCACCTTTACTATCGAGTTTAATGCTTACTTGTGGACGCTGGTATTCATCTGCACCTGACTGCGCGCCAGTAATATGGCTACCTTCAAGAATAATGCGCTTTTTTAGTACCACAGGATAACCATCACGGCTCATGATCATTTCAGTACCCGGTGGGATACGACCTTGAGCAGCGGCGCTTATGTCAGCATTTTCGTCAACTTCACGAAACTCAAGCGTGGCCGTAGCACCTAAAATTTCTTTAGCGCGAGCGGTATCTTGAATCCCTGGTAATTGCACAATAATACGTTCAGCACCTTGGCGCTGTACGTTTGGCTCTGCAACCCCAATTTGGTTGATACGATTACGAATAATCGTTTCGTTTTGTTTGATAGCATAGTCACGAATTTCTTTTAGCTTTAGCTCACTCATAGTGGCAAAGAATGCGTTATCGTTACTGCTATCATCAATGTAAACGTTTAATGGGTAACGGCTTTCTAAAAAGCGCTCTGCGGCTTCTTTATCTTCTTCGTTACGCATTTCTACACGCATACGCTCTGAGCCTGCTACACGGCGCACACTACGATAACGTAGTTTTTCTTCGCGCAGGTCGCTACGAAAATCTTGCTCCATTTGCTCAAGCTGATTATCAACCGCAGTGACCATGTCGATTTCCATGGTGAAATGTACACCACCACTTAAATCTAGGCCTAACTTCATTGGGTTACCGCCAAGCGACTTTAACCAAGCCGGTTGTGCAGGAGCCATATTAATAGCTGAGATATAATCGTCACTAAGTGAGTTACGCAATAAGTCTTGCGCTTTTAGTTGGTCTTCAACGTTTTTAAAACGAACAAGAATTTGCCCGTCTTCGAGTTTCGTCGATTTAGCGCTGACGTTATCTTTTTTGAGGATTGCGTTTACTTTGTCTACAACACTGAGGTCGACATCGGTGCCTTTAGCGCCAGAAACTTGTATGGCCGGATCGCGGCCATACAAGTTTGGTGAAGCATATAAAAGGCCAATGGCTAACACAGCTAAAACAAGTAAATACTTCCAAATTGGAAACTTGTTTAACACGGGGCCGTCCTTATTATTTTTATAGCGACTTCATTGTGCCTTTAGGCAGTACAGCAGATACTGCTGATTTTTGTACAGTTACTTCTGCTTGCTCATTTAATGAGATCACGATGAAGTCTTTATCTTCAGCAATTTTTACGATTTTACCCACTAAACCACCTTGGGTTAGCACTTCATCGCCTTTTGCCATCGCGCTCATTAAGCTTTTATGCTCTTTTACGCGCTTTGCTTGCGGGCGGTAAATTAAAAAGTAAAAAACCAAACCAAAAATCGCTAACATAATTAGCATTTCCATACCGCCGCCTGCTGCAGGTGCGCCAGCGCTTGCATGTGCGTTTGAAATAAATAAACTCATAATACTTCCTCTTTAATTTTTAAATTTTAATTTGTTGTATCAGCTAGCTCTGGCACTTCTTGGCCTCGGCGAGCGTAAAAATCGTGTACAAATGTCTCTAGTTGACCTTCGCTAATAGCATTACGCAAACCTTCCATAACACGTTGATAGTATCGTAAGTTATGGATAGTGTTTAGTCGTGCGCCAAGAATTTCGTTACATTTGTCTAAATGATGCAAATAAGCACGCGAATAATTCTTACAGGTATGGCAATCACACTCTGGATCAAGTGGGCCAGTATCTGTTTTATGCACTGCGTTACGGATTTTTATGATGCCAGTAGTAATAAATAAGTGACCGTTACGTGCATTGCGCGTTGGCATTACACAGTCAAACATATCTATACCACGGCGAACCGATTCAACTAGGTCTTCTGGCTTGCCAACACCCATTAGGTAACGCGGTTTGTTTTCTGGCATTTTATAAGCACAATGATCAAGAATATTAATCATTTCATGTTTAGGCTCACCCACCGATAAACCACCGAGTGCATAACCATCAAAACCAATCTCTTCAAGGCCCGCTTGTGATTGTGCACGAAGCTCAGGATACATACCGCCTTGAATAATACCAAACAATGCTGATGGGTTGTCGCCATGCCCTTCTTTAGAACGCTTAGCCCAACGAAGAGAAAGCTCCATAGAGTCTTTGGCTTCTTTTTCGGTGGCAGGATATGGCGTACATTCGTCAAATATCATCACGATATCTGAGCCAAGATCACGCTGCACTTCCATTGATTTTTCTGGCGACATCATAATTTGGTCACCATTTACAGGCGATTGAAACATAACGCCTTCTTCAGTGATTTTACGCATTGCACCAAGGCTAAATACTTGGAAACCGCCTGAGTCAGTTAAAATTGGGAAGTCCCAATTCATAAAGTCGTGTAAATCACCATGCTGTTTAATGATTTCAGTACCAGGGCGCAACATTAAGTGAAATGTATTGCCCAAACAAATTTGTGCACCCGTTGCTTTTACTTCATCAGGTGTCATACCCTTAACCGTGCCGTAAGTACCTACAGGCATAAACGCCGGTGTTTCTATTACACCTCGGTCAAAAATCAAGCGGCCGCGGCGCGCTTTACCATCAGTGCAGTCTAATTCAAATTTCATAATATCCTCTGTGTCGGAAAAACAGTCCAACAAGCTATAATTTAACCGCTCGATTCTACCCTTTTTACCACCCTATTACTATTAGCAGTGAGAAATTCACTGTGCTTAGGAGTAAATAAAAACCGATGACGCTGTAAATTATTTACGGGTCAAAAACATCGCATCGCCATAGCTAAAAAAGCGATACTGTTGTTCAATCGCCGTATTGTAAGCGCCCATAATGTTGTCTTGCCCTGCAAAGGCACTAACTAACATGATCAGAGTTGATTCGGGTAAATGGAAGTTAGTTACCATGGCATCAACAACGTTAAATTGATAACCCGGAAAAATAAAGATATCGGTATCGCCAAAGTAAGTATCTAGCTTGCCGCCATGTATTTTTGCTGCAGACTCAAGTGAGCGTACTGAAGTTGTACCTATAGCAATCACTCGCCCGCCTTTGGCTTTGGTGCTTGCAACCGCATCCACCACATCTTGTGGCACTTCAATATATTCAGAGTGCATGATGTGCTCATCAACACTCTCAACTCTTACAGGCTGAAAGGTGCCAGCACCAACGTGCAAGGTTACAAACGCCATTTGCACGCCTTTATCTTTGAGCGCAGCCATGAGTTCATCGTCAAAATGAAGACCTGCCGTAGGTGCAGCAACAGCGCCTGGCTTTTCGCCATATACCGTTTGGTAACGCTCACGGTCGGCTTCGTTATCTGGGCGGTCAATATAAGGAGGAAGCGGCATGTGACCGACATCATTTAAAATGTCGAGCACATTTTCACTGCGGTCAAACTCAAGCTCAAATAAGGTATCATGGCGTGCCACCATAATAGCTTTTGCTTTGCCCTCTAAAATGAGTACATTACCTGGCTTTGGGGATTTACTCGCACGAATATGCGCAAGTACGCGGTGTTCGTCTAATACGCGTTCAACGAGTACCTCAACTTTACCACCAGACTCTTTTTGACCAAACATACGCGCAGGTATAACCTTGGTATTATTAAAAACCAGTAAATCGTTTTCGTTTACAAGCTCAAGTATGTCACTAAATATTTTATGCTCAATCTCACCAGTTGGCCCGTTTAGGCTCAATAAACGGCTACTCGTTCTATCTGCTTTAGGAAAACGAGCAATTAATTCATCAGGTAAGTCAAAGCTAAAATCAGCTACGCGCATTGTTAGAATTCCACATCATTTAAAATCGCGCCAAGTGTATACCCAAACCACCTCAAAATGCGAGTTTCAGTTGGAATTAAAAGCGATTTAGGCAAGGCATTGATTGCAAATAATAGTGGTTCTATTATTAATATCAATAACGCAGTATAAATCGCTTTTAAACCAACCCGTGGGCGTTTCACAGGGGCATACTCTCATCGTTGCTACTTCTTGAAAGGGACTACCATGACTGCAAAGTATCGCCTTGATATTAAGCCCCTGTGAAGCGCTGAATTCTGCATTTTGAGGTGGTTTGGGTATATTTAAACCACCTCAAAATGCGAGTTTCAGTTGGAACTAAAAGCGATTTAGGCAAGGCATTGATTGCAAATAATAGTGGTTCTATTATTAATATCAATAACGCAGTATAAATCGCTTTTAAACCAACCCGTGGGCGTTTCACAGGGGCATACTCTCATCGTTGCTACTTCTTGAAAGGGACTACCATTACTGCAAAGTATCGCCTTGATATTAAGCCCCTGTGAAGCGCTGAATTCTGCATTTTGAGGTGGTTTGGGTATTTAACTATTAGTAATGAAGCTCAAGATATCCCACATATTCTCCCTAATTAGCCATCAATGAACTACATTTAAAATAGCGGTTAAATACGCTTGTTCTTATCGCTAAATATCATTACTCTTACTGTTTTATGATCTGCATCTCTCGGAGTGGTACCTACGTGGCAAAACAGCTTAAATTGCTAATATTGAATGCAAGTAATGATGAGCGCCAGACTATTCGTGCCACGTTAGAGAGGCTTAATGTGTTTGAGTTCATTGAAGCATCAGACAGCCAAGACGCCCTAAAAATATTAAAAAATCAAAGCGTAAATATAATCATAACTGGCTTAGATGTAGGTAAAATTGATGGTTGGCGGTTTTCCCGTATGATCCGCTCTGGATTACTAAACACGCCTAAAAATACGCCTATTTTACTTATTCCGCCGATTTATTGTGAGCGAATCGCCGAGACTACTGCAAGAAGTTATGGCATAGATGCGGTACTGCCTTTTGAGCGCCAAGATATTCTGCCGCAAATACTCGCAAATGTTCTGTCGAGTCATTTAGAAAAAAGTAGTCGCTTAAACCTGTTGTTATTAGAACCCTTTGCCAGCAGAGCAAACGACATGAGTGAGCAATTAAAACTTAACTTTGCTATCACCCATGTTACAACTGAGAAAGCGGCGCTAAGTGCTTATAATCAGCAGCCTTTTGCTATCGTGCTACTGGATGCCACAGCGGCACAAGCAGAAAGCTCAAATCAATTAGTCGAAAAAATTCTGCAGCATAACCCTCAGCAAGCCATTGTTACTATTATTGACAAAAACGATGCCGATTACGCCGAGCAGTTATTACTTTCAGGCGTTACCGACTTTATTCGCGCCCCTTACGATCCCTCATTTTTAAATAAAGTCTGTGACCACGCAGCTCGTCGTGAAGACTTTATGGTCAGCTATGCTGAGTTTGCCAATAAAGTGCAGCAATTAAGTATTAGTGAAGTAAAGTATCGCGACCTGTTTTCAGCACATCAACGTATTTTATTGCACCTAAATACCGTGGTGCTTGAGCTAGACCAGCAAGGCAATATTCGCTTTATAAACCCTGCATGGGAGTCTTTGAGTGGTTTCGGGGTTAAATCGACCTTGAAACAGCCATTAACTGCATTTTGTACCAAAGAGTATAAACAGTCGTTACAATCCACTATTGATGACATTTTACAAGGTGGCGCAAATAAACAAAAAATAGAAGTTAAACTGCAACAAAAAAATGGCAATTCGGTGTGGGTTGAATGCCGCCTTCAGCTAATAAAAAATAGCAGTAATAACGCAACCATTACCGCCACACTCGATAATATTCATGAGCGTAAGCAAGCTGAGCTTCAATTACGCCATTTGGCATTGCATGACACGTTAACCGGCCTACATAATCGTTATTACTTTGACCAACAACTTAACTATATTTGCCAAAGCGAAAATACCTATGCAAATATTGAGCATGCGCTGATTTATATCGATCTTGATCACTTTAAAATAATCAACGACAGTAAAGGCCACCAACAAGGCGATATTGTTTTAAAAGAAGTGGCACAATTGTTTATTGCCAATATTAGTAATGAGCACCTGATCTGCCGAGTGGGTGGCGATGAGTTTGCGGTGATCCTTAAAAACACCAATTTATTAGATGCGCATTTAATCGCAGAGGGGATTTGTAGTGCCATTGAGGGCAACCAATTTAAGTCAGAAGATCAAGTGTATTCAATTAGCTGCTCTATTGGCTTAACACAAATTACTGCTGATAACTGCGACCCAAATGAATGTTTAAAGCAATCAGATATTGCGCTATATATTGCTAAAAATTTAGGCCGTAACTTAGTACATTGTTATTCAAAACAAGATGGTGAAAACAATGCGCTGCAAACGGGCTTAGAATGGGGTCATGGTGTACGCCAAGCTCTACAACAAGACAGTATAGAACTTCATTATCAACCCATTTGGGACTTTAAAACTAATCAGGTTGCTTACTTTGAAGTACTACTGAGATTAAAGCTCAACGACGAACTTATTTACCCAAATCAATTTATTCCCTCATTGGAAATGCTTAACGACACCTTTTTAATGGATCAATGTGTTATTCGTAACAGTATTGCGAGTGTTGCTGCGCACCCAGAGCTTCTTCAGGTTGCAATAAATTTATCGGCACAATCATTTTTAGATGAGCGTTTACTGCCGTTAATAGAGTCGAGCCTCGAAAAATATCAAGTGCCTCCGTCAAAAATTATTTTTGAAATAACCGAATCGGCTAGCATTAATAATTTGGCTGCCACTCGTAAAATGATTGAACGGTTAAATAATTTAGGCTGCCACTTTTCGATTGATGACTTTGGTACCGGATTTAGTACCTTTAATTATCTTAAACAATTACCAGCCCAACATGTGAAAATTGACGGCTCATTTGTCCGCGATATGCTTAACGACTCCATTGATTTAGCGCTAGTAAAAGCTATAAACGACATCAGTCGGTCACTAGATAAGCGCTCTGTGGCTGAATATGTGGAAACCGCTGAAGTATTTTTTGCACTCAAAGAAATAGGCGTAGACTACGGGCAAGGCTATTTTATTGCTCGCCCTGTCCCTATCGACAAGGTACTGATTGAATTAGAAAAAATAAAGAACAACCCTATTTTTTATCAAGATACCCTCACATCACTATAAACATTAATAAACAAATTTAAGCAATTTATTACTACCAAAATTGCCCATCTAACCTATACTTTGCTTATCGGCAGCACAATGTCATGAAAATTAAGTGATTACCTTGATTTTACATGACATCTTTATTTCTTATCATCTAGATGTCTATACTCTTAAAGATGGACATTTGGTCATAAGGAGGATGTTTATGACGCAACTAATCACGTTATTATTGTTTATACACTTTGCTATTGCGCTTCAATGTTACAAGTATGCTCAGATTAAAGGCTACCCTGTAAAAACCTTTACAGTGCTTGGACTGGTGCCTTACTTCAATGTTGTTGTGTGGGTTTACTTATTGTTTTTACCGCCTCTAGAGAGCTACCATGGCCAGCACAAGCAGCCACTTTAATTCCCTGTGTTATTGAGCGTATTATCTCTAATACGCTTTTTTTACGTTACTTAAAATCAACACTGCACTGCTTTTTCAAAAAGACCTCTAACTGTTGGCTAAACAATTTAAAGTCACGAATCCGCCCCGTTGTTTTGCGCCACAGTACACCAATATCACGATAGGCATCACCTTGTGATGGCGTAGCAAGCATGTTTTTGTTTTCTAAAATACCCGCGTTAATCGCCATTTGCGGTAAAAAAGTCACGCCAAGTTTGTACTCAACCATACTCAATAAAGTATGTAAGCTAGCTGCCTCAAAGGGATTTATACAGCTAGAGCGGTTTAAATGACACGCACTGAGCGCATGCCCAGTCATACAGTGCTCTCGCTCAAGTAAAAATACACTCGCTTCTGGTAGTAAATTAAAGTCTTTAATGCCTTTAGCTGGTGTGTAGTCTTTATGGTGCACTAAGCTAAAATGATCTTGTGCAAGTACTTGTGTATGAAATTTATCGGTTTCGTAGGGCAGCGCTAATAGTGCCAAGTCAATTTGCCCATGCTCTAACTTATCAAGTAGCTTGTCGCTGGTATCCTCCACTAAAACTAACTCTAAGTCAGCAAACGTTTGCTGACAAAAGTGATAAAGAGGCGCTGCAATAAAGCTCGCAATCGTGGGAATAACACCGACCGTTAATGTGCCGCTAAGCGGCGTTAAAAAGCTTTTGGTAAGCTCTTTTAAGCTAATAGTGTCGTTAATGATTTTTCTTGAACGCTCAACAACCTCTTCACCAATGGTGGTAAACATAAGACTGCGATTTTCTCGTTCTATAAGCTGACACCCTAAGGTCTCTTCTAAATTTTGAATTGCGGTGCTCAGCGTTGACTGGCCAATAAAGCAGGCACTTGCTGCGCGGCCAAAATGTTGATGCTGATGCACAGCTAATAAATACTGTAGCTGCTTTATACTAGGGAGATTGGTCATTTTTCTTTCCACAAATAAAAAGACCCCAACACCAAGGGTGTTGAGATCTTTTCAAGCTAAAAGTCTTTTAAGTACTTTTTATTAAACCCCAAAAGCGGTTCTTAGTACGTAGAAAATAACAATAGCAAGGGCTGCACCAACTGGCAATGTAATTACCCAAGAAACTACAATATTTCTTATTACACCCATATTAAGTGCGGCAATACCACGTGCCATGCCTACACCCAACACGGCACCCACTAGGGTTTGTGTGGTTGAGATAGGTAAGCCTGTGCCCGATGCAATAACAACGGTAGATGCAGCGGCTAATTCAGCAGCAAAACCACGGCTTGGTGTTAAATGTGTAATTCCTTCACCAATGGTTTTAATTACTTTTTTGCCTAAAATAGCAAGACCGGCAACAATACCTAAACCACCCAGTGGTAATATCCACCAAGCAATAGCCGCTTTCTTCGCGATTTCACCATTATTTTCAACAATGTTTACAACAGCAGCTAGTGGTCCAATTGCGTTAGCAACATCATTAGAACCATGAGCAAATGCCATACAACAGGCTGTTAGCACCATAAGTACTGCAAACACTTTTTCTACATTGTTAAACTGCATTTCTCTATCCGCTTTAGGATCGATATTTAAACGAGAAATCGCAATTTTACCAATAACAGCAACTAGTACCGCTATACCTATAGAAATAGCAAAACCTTCAAAGGTACCTAAATTAATACCAATGTGCTTTAAGCCTTTTTTAATGGTCACAAGTGCCATAATAAAGCCAGCTAAACCCATGTATATTGGTACAAAGCGCTTTGCATTTTTAAGTGGAGCGTCTGTATCAAATATCAGCTTTTGCGCACTCATAAATATTAAGTACGCTATAAAACCTGATATCGCCGGCGTTACAATCCAGCTACCTACGATACCGGCAACCTTACCCCATTGAATAGCCTCTGTGCCTACTGCAACCAGAGCAAAGCCAATGATAGCGCCAATGATTGAATGAGTCGTCGATACCGGCCAGCCTAAAAACGAGGCCATTAATAACCAACTGCCCGCGGCAAATAACGAGGCGATCATACCTAAAATCATCAATTCAGGAATGTCGGCAAATGGGGCCGCATCAATAATCCCTTTACGAATTGTTGATGTTACTTCACCACCGGCTAAATAAGCACCTGCAAACTCAAAAATCATCGCGATAAAAATCGCTTGTTTAATGGTAAGTGCCTTTGAACCTACTGATGTACCCATCGCGTTGGCAACGTCATTTGCGCCAATACCATAAGCCATAAAAAAGCCGACTGCTGCGGCAATTAAAATTAATACCGTGCCGTAAGATGCAATGATATCCATTGTGTAACCTTAATCTTTCGTGTTTGAACTGATTTTAAATTAACGAGCTAACATCAGCTCAAGACGTGATCCTACGCGCTCTGCAATATCTGCAAGCTCGCCAACCCATTCAATGATTTTGTATAAAAACATTACATCTACTGGATTTAGCTCACTTTCTACTTTACGTAGTTGGCGGCGTATTCTAATTTGCATTTCATCCGTGTCTTGTTCTATGGCATCCAATTCTACGAGCATTTTTTCAACCAGAGTAACTTCTCTGCCTTTAAAGCCCGTTTCTAACAATTCTTCTAATTCATTAATCGCTTTAGATGCTTGTTTTGTTGCATCAACACAACGAGTTACATACGCCAAAAAGTCTTCTTGAATCTCTTTTGGTATGATCATCTCACGACCAATTACACGCCCAGCAATGTCTTTTGCCTTATTAGCAATTTTGTCTTGTTGGGTTACTAATTCGAGAAGGTCTGTACGCTCTACCGGCATGAATAATCCGCCAGGTAGTTGTAAGCGTATAGTTCTTTTCATTTCATCGGCTTCACGTTCTAAATTACGAATAGTTAAACGTAGCTCTTCAGCTTGTTGCCATTCTTCTTTAAAAACATGATTAAAAAAAGGTATCAAACTTTCGCTTGCTTGATGCGCTTTTCTGATGTGTTCTTCTATTGGTTTTATAGGTGATTTTGCAAAAACACCTAAAAAATTTGTTGGCATAACTGACCCTTTAATCAATTCAATATGCTGTTCAGCGTGAATTTTACAGCATTAAGCTAGATTGTGAACGCTTTTTCTCATTCAATTATTTACAAAAAATAAAAAAGGCAGTGTATTACTGCCTTTCTTATTTTCTAGTTATTCGTATCACTACAGTGATTTTTCAATATCTTCTTGAGATGTATGACGAATATCTTTACCGTTTACAAAATAAATGACATATTCCGCGATGTTTTGACAACGATCACCGATACGCTCTAATGAGCGAACAGACCATACTAAATCCATAATTTTTGGAATTGAGCGCGGATCTTCCATCATGTACGTCATTATTTGACGGGTGATAGCTTCATACTCTCTATCTACTTTAGCATCCTCTTTATGCACTTCAAATGCACGTTGCACATCCATACGTGCAAATGCATCTAAAACGTCATGCAGCATTTTAGATACTTGGCGACCCATATTTTCAATATTTACTAATAAATCTTGTTGATCCTTAGTAAATGAGTCTAGTGCAACTTTAGCAATTCGCTTAGCTTCATCACCAATTCTTTCTAAATCAGCAATGGTTTTTGCTATTGCAATTACTAAACGTAAATCACTGGCTGCCGGTTGGCGCTTAGCAATAATACGGGTGCAATCCTCATCAATACTGACTTCCATTGCATTAACTTTGTAGTCGTTTTCACGTACTTTTTGTGCCAATACCGCATCGTTTTTGCTAACTGCATCAAGCGCGCTATTAAGTTGTTGCTCAACCAACCCACCCATACTCAGTACATGGTTTCGCACATCTTCTAACTCTTGGTTAAAACGACCAGAAATATGTTTATTAATGTTGTGTTCCATAATGACCTTCTTTAATAATTCATTGTTTTAGCGTTTTAACCCGACTAGCCGTAGCGTCCGGTAATATAATCTTCAGTTTTTTTCTTCGTTGGTGTGGTAAATAAGGTATTGGTATCTGAATACTCAATGAGCTCACCCATATACATAAACGCGGTTTGATCAGATACCCGCGCTGCTTGTTGCATGTTATGAGTAACAATAACCACAGTAAACTTATTCTTTAAATCATTAATTAGTTCTTCAATCACTAAAGTTGAAATCGGGTCGAGTGCTGATGTTGGTTCATCAAGTAATAATACCTCTGGCTCTATCGCAATTGAGCGAGCAATAACTAAACGCTGCTGCTGACCACCCGATAAACCAAATGCGCTATCGTGAAGTCTGTCTTTTACTTCATCCCATAATGCCGCACCACGTAGCGATTGCTCTACCACTTCATCAAGTTTACGCTTTTCTTTGATCCCTTGCAGGCGAAGACCGTAAACCACATTCTCGTAGATTGATTTAGGAAACGGGTTTGGACGCTGAAACACCATGCCAACATTACGACGAAGCGCAGCAACATCTACGCTTTTGTCGTAAATATTTTGCCCGTGCAGCATTATTTCGCCTTCTATGCGACAAATATCAACCAAGTCATTCATACGGTTAATACAACGCAGCAAAGTTGACTTACCACAACCCGACGGACCGATAAATGCCGTTACTTGGCCTTTCGGAATGTTCATATTTACTTTACTCAGTGCTTGTTTATCACCGTAGTAAAGGTCGAGATCTTTAATTTCTAGCGCTTTTTGTTCGTCTGTTAAATTATTTAAATCTAACTTCAAGCTTGGCTTTGCTTGGTTTACTTTTGGAGCGACTGTAATCATGTTTGTTACCTATACTAAATTAATGCTCAAGCGATCTGAATTTTTCACGTAAATGGTTGCGTATACCAATGGCGGTGATGTTAAGGGTAATAATAACCGACACTAACAAAAAGGCCGTTGCATATACCAGCGGACGCGCCGCTTCAACGTTAGGGCTTTGAAAGCCAACATCGTAAATATGAAAACCTAAGTGCATGAACTTTCTATCTAAGTGTATGTAAGGGAAGTTACCATCAAGCGGCAACGTTGGTGCCATTTTTACCACACCCACCAGCATAAGCGGTGCAACTTCACCCGCAGCACGAGCAACCGCTAAAATTAACCCCGTCATAATAGCAGGGCTGGCCATAGGAATAATGATTCGCCATAACGTTTCTACCTTAGTCGCGCCCAGTGCTAATGAACCATCACGTACTGTGCTTGGAATACGAGATAAACCTTCCTCGGTTGACACAATTACCACAGGCAGAGTTAATATAGCCAAGGTGAGTGCCGACCACATCACACCGGGTGTACCAAATACAGGCGTAGGCGATGACTCTGGGTAAAATAGTTGGTCAACACTGCCACCTACCATATACACAAAGAAACCTAGACCGAATACACCATATACAATTGACGGAACACCCGCTAAGTTAATAACCGCAATACGGATCATTTTAGTAATTGCGTTTTTAGCTGCATATTCATGCAAATAAATGGCGGCAACCACACCAAATGGCGTCACAATCACAGCCATTAACATCACCATGAATACCGTACCAAAGATAGCAGGAAATACACCGCCTTCGGTATTGGCTTCACGTGGGTCATCTGAAACAAACTTGCCTAACTGCACAAAGTAATGGCCTAGTTTAGCAAAAAAGCCCATATCGTTTGGAAACCATACATCCAACACTTGATAAAGCGGGATAGTAACAATCTTACCACGCATATCTTTCACAGTTACTTGGTCACGCTTAGCTTGGTTACGCAGTGCAAATAACTCTTTTTCAAGCTCACCATATTGCGCACGTAAATCAGCACGGGCTTGAGCAAGTTCAGCTACGCGCTCATCAGTTAGCTCGTTATCAAGCAAATAAGCTTTTTCCTGTAAACGTAAACGCTCTAACTCGTAGTTTATATGACCAATATCACCATTTTGTAAATCCAGTGCTTCGTCATTTAAATCAACCGCACGCTCTACAAGATCATGTAATGTTTCAACTTTATCTGTAGTTATTGTTTCACCGTCTTTAATTACTGATTCTACATAACCGTAAAAGTTACCGTTTTTGCTACGCTCAAATACCGCGAGTGCTTTTGGTGCTGAGCTTTGTGTAATATCAGTTTCAAGTATCCAGCGAAAGTCTAAATCTACATACTCACGGTTACCGGTTTTAATTAGTAAACGCTCAACCTCGTCTTTTTCAAATTTAGAAACATCAATACCGGTTGCCGCTAAACGCGACTTAGGTACTAATTCACGGTCGTAAATTTCACCAATAACGGTTTGTTTAGTAATCGAGCCTTCAAGCTCATATTGCATAACTTGAGATGGCCAAAAAAAGCTTAATCCCTTCCATGCAATCATGGCGAGTAAACCAATTACTGAAATTAAACTGATGCTGACGGCACCACCGGTCATCCAAATCCAAGGAGAACCAGACCTAAACCACTGCTTTACCATGTCGTGTTTCTCCACTTACATTGAGCTATATTTTTCACGCAGCTGCTGACGAACAAATTCAGCAACGGTGTTGAAAATAAAGGTAAATATGAATAATACAAAGGCGGCTAAGAATAGAATTCGGTAATGCGAACTCCCCACTTCCGACTCTGGCATTTCGACGGCAATATTAGCGGCTAAGGTACGCATACCTTGGAAAATACTCCAATCCATAATCGGCGTATTACCGGTTGCCATCAGTACAATCATGGTTTCGCCTACGGCGCGACCTAACCCCATCATGACCGCAGAGAAAATACCTGGGCTAGCCGTAAGTAACACCACGCGAATTAGCGTTTGCCACTGCGTAGCACCTAATGCTAACGAGCCATTTGATAAATGTTTAGGCACACTAAATACCGCATCTTCGGCAATTGAGAAAATAGTTGGAATAACCGCAAAGCCCATCGCGATACCCACTACTAATGAATTACGCTGATCGAAGGTCATGCCTAATTCATTGGTTAGGTATTGACGCACATTGCCATCAAACATCCATAACTCAATACTTTCGCTCATCGCAAATGACAACCAACCAATAAATAACACCACAGGTATTAATAAAATTGAATGTGAGCCTTCAGGGATTTTATGGCGAATAACCGCAGGTAATTTATTCCAGCCTAAAGCGGTTGCTAAAATACCCAATGGCAGTAACACCAGTAAACCAACAATAGCCGGCAAGTGCTCTTCAATTAAAGGCGCTAACCACAAGCCAGCTAAAAAGCCGAGTATTACCGTTGGCAAAGCTTCCATTATTTCAACGGTCGGCTTAACCACTCGACGTAATTCGCTCGACATAAAGTAAGCGGTGTAAATAGCGGCTGAAATAGCAATAGGCACAGCAAATAACATTGCATACATAGCAGCCTTTAAAGTACCAAATGAAATTGGTACCAGTGAGAACTTAGATTCAAAATCATCACTTGCAGACGTTGATTGCCAAATATAACCCGGCTCAGGGTAACCCTCGTACCATACTTCTTGCCAAAGCGCTGACCACGTTACTTCTGGGTGTTCGTTATGAATTTCTAATACCGTTAGCTTGTTATCAGCCAAAATCAGCGCGGCATTTGAACGCGGAGCAATAGCAAACTGTTCAATTGCACCTTCACTGACTTTACCTTGCCACAACTTTGCTTCACTGGTTGTGTAATAAACACCTAGCTCACCATTTTGACCGGTTGTAAAAAAGGTGCGACGGTAAAACTCAGTAAAAATATTTAACTTACTTTGCTTGGTGGTTTCAAACGAACGAATTTTTTGAAACTCGCGACCTGAGTCAGTGTTTACTTCAAACCACTGCGATATTTCACCATTATCATTGGCCAGCATCAGGGAGTTAGCACCAGCTAATAATTGTGATGACACAATATTAGCGTTTTCTTCGTTGGCAGATAATAATTGGATTTGCTCTACTTCACTTGGGTAGCGAGTATCGAATACGTAAATTTGATTAGCAGAGCGAACAAATGTGCGGGTGGTATCCGGCGACATTAATAACTCATCTACGCGACCATCAACGTTCAATTCGGTACGTTCAACTTGCCATTCGACTTCACCGGTAAACATATTTTCTTCGGCTACAAAGCTGCTAAATACCACACGTTTATCGGCGGTAAGTGCCACAACGGCTGTTTTGTCCTCATAATGGCTAAAGGCAAAACGCTTAATAGCAGCACCTTGTTCATCAACTTCTAACGCCATCTCACCCAATGGATAACCTAAACGCGGGCTTAATTTACGTTCATTATTAGGGAAGGTGACTAAAAACTTAGGCGCAACAATAGTCACGGTGCCATTTTCTAAGCCATACGCATAATGACCTTGAAAAGGAGCACTATTTGCAAAGCTGGTTACCTTCGCAGGTAAAGTGGCATTAAGTGTTTTTAGTTTTTTACCAAAGTTTGCTTTATCAACACTATAGAAGTTAACTAGACCTTGATTATCAAGTAAGTAAGCAACCTCAGTTTGTTCTTCAACACCAAGCCCAACTATTTGCTCAGCATTAGCAACATTAAAGCTAGCGCGCTTTTCAACTTTAGCTGACTCGAAAATAGGCTGCACTACATAAAGAAGGTAAAAAAAGATCAATAGCAGTGCTATTAATACCATTATACCGCCTGCGGTTATGCCAAACTTAGCAAACCGGTCTTTAAATAGACGGCTTCGATCCGTATTAAAAGTCGGTTTATTCGGATTTGAAGTCATCAAAACACCCTTATATCTTAACGTTGGGCGCATTATATTTCATCAAAGTGACAGTAATGTTACAGTCGTAATAATTCTTTACTGGAACCACAAAATAATATTAAAGTATTGTTTTATTAAATAATTGTATTTATTTATGTGTTATTAATAAACTAAATCAATTATTAATTGGACAAACTATTTATCCAAGACAATACTCAATGGGCATCTAATATAACAATAATAAAGTAACCTATTAAGATATAACAATCCTTTTGTGGTTAGCTTTTACATACATTAAGAATCACATACATTAGATCGCATCACTTAATGCCTATGCATTTATTTTTTCATTTGGGCTTAAAAAGAGAACTATTATGAAGCAGTTGGTAATAACCATTTTAGGGGAAGATCGCCCCGGTTTAGTAGAAAGTATTTCATCGGTTATATTGGAAAACCACGGTAATTGGTTAAGCAGTAATTTAAGTCATTTGCTTGGCCACTTTGCTGGCATTATACAAGTTGAGGTGGCTGAAGAGCATTTACAGGCATTTCAAGATGCGCTTAATGGGCTTCCTAAATTAGATGTCCGTATTGAAAAAGGCAACACCGAAATTGAGCCTGTTGAACTCGAGCAGCTTAATTTTGTGATCACCGGGAACGATCGCCCCGGTATAGTCCAGGAGTTGGCAAGTGTTATTCGTCATAAAGGCGCTAATATTACGAACTTAAACTCAAGGCAGCAAAGTGCGCCAAACTGGGGGGTGCCAATTTTTAGTGCCGTTGCCACCGTTAGCCTGCCTAATGGGCTTAACAAAGACGAAGTAATTAACGCTCTTGAGTCGATTACGAGTGACTTAGTGGTTGATGTAGAGCAAAGTTAAATGTGCTCTATTATTTTAAATACGAAAAAGGCGCTTATTACAGCGCCTTTTTTATGCGTAACACTTGTTGCTACATATCTGCATAACGATTAATGCTTTGTATCATTTGCTTTAATCCTTGCTCTTCAAGTTGCAACAGCTCACTTAGTTTTTCTTGAGCCTCAGGTGATTGTGCTTTATCAGCCAAATAACTATATGCGTTCAATACTTTTTGATGCTGCTGAGATAAATACTCTTGAATTACTTGCTCATCTAACTGGTTACTGCGATCTAAATCAGTAAAGTTAATAATTTCTGAGTGCTCTGAAAAATATTCATAACAATACGTATCTAATGTGTTTATTTGCGTGATGGCTTTAAAGCCAATTAAATCCTCAGCGAGCTTTTTTTCATACTCAACACAATAATCAATTAGCTGTTTGTTATGCTCCCCGAGTAGGTCCTTTACACTAAAAAAATTAGCGGCCATTTGTGTGTGAAATTGAACGGTCCAATCGAACACTTCTTGGATTGTTTTAACTTGCATGTGCGTTCCTTACTATTTAACCCTAATGATTAAATAGATGCGTGAATCATGCCAATAAAAAACACAATAAAATCAGTAGGTAAAGTAAGGATGGGTAACTTGTACTGATTTTTTACAGTACAAGTTACACAACCAGTGTAAAAATTATAGGTTTCGCTTTCGCCATAATAAATACACCGCGGGTAACACCAGCAATGTTAAAACAATGGCGCTAAACATACCGCCAACCATGGGGGCGGCTATTCGACTCATTACTTCACTCCCCGTGCCTGTGCCATATAAAACAGGTAACAGGCCAATCACTATGGTTGCTACCGTCATCATTACCGGGCGAACGCGCAAACCGGCGCCTTCTAATATGGCGTGCTTAAGCTGCTCAATACTCATGCTTTTTCCTAATTGAGCGGCGGCCTCTACTTGCGCTTTATAGGCTTGGTTTAAATACACCAACATAATAACGCCTATTTCTACGGCCACCCCAGCAAGGGCAATAAAGCCGACCCCCACAGCAACAGAGAAATTAAAGCCTTCTAAATACATGAGCCAAATACCCCCTATCATCGCCAGTGGTAATGTCGCCATAATAATAAATACTTCAGTGAAGCTTCTAAAATTCAGGTAAAGCAGTACCACAATAATGGCTAAGGTTAACGGCAACACATAACTCAGTTTCGCCTTAGCGCGCTCCATGTATTCATATTGCCCTGCCCAAGTTATAGAATACCCTGCGGGTAAAATTAGCTGCTCGTTTAGTAACTGCTGAGCACTTTCTACGTAGCTGCCAATGTCAGTATCTTTAATATCAATAAAGCTCCAACCATTTAAACGGGCATTTTCACTTTTTATGCCAGGAGGGCCATCGCTAATGTATACATCAGCCACGTCGGCAAGTGCAATGCGTTGCCCAGCAGGGGTTACAATAGGCAGCAGCATTAACTCCTCTGGTGAATCACGATACGCTTGCGGATAACGAATATTAACCGGGTAGCGCTCTTGACCCTCAACCGTTTCAGTCACGTTCATCCCGCCAATAGCGGTTGCGACCACTTGCTGCACATCTGCAATATTTAAACTATAACGCGCTGCTTTTTCGCGGTTAATATCGACCTTGATATAACGCCCACCCGCTACTCGCTCTGAGTAAACCGATGCGGTACCTGGAAGATCTTTAAGCAGCACTTCTATTTGTTGGCCAATTTTTTGAATTTCATTCAAATTAGGCCCCGCGACTTTTATACCCACTGGGGTTTTAATCCCTGTAGCCAGCATATCTATTCGCGTTTTAATTGGCATTACCCAAGCGTTTGTGAGTCCTGGAAATTTTACTAAAGCATCCAGCTCTTGTTTGAGCTTTTCGGTGGTCATGCCCTCGCGCCACTGATCTTTAGGCTTAAACTGTATAAAGGTTTCAATCATGGTCAGTGGTGCCGGATCGGTTGCCGTTTCCGCTCGTCCAATTTTACCAAATACGGTTTTCACCTCGGGCACAGTGGCAATCAGCTTATCGGTTTGCTGTAATAGCTCGCGCGCTTTACCAATAGAAATCCCTGGGTAAGTGGTTGGCATATACATTAAATCCCCCTCATCAAGAGGTGGAATAAACTCACTGCCTATTTTATTAACCGGATAAAAGCCCACTAAAGTAATAATCAGTGCCACTAACAAGGTGCTTTTGGGGGATTTTAATACTATATTTAACAGCGGCTTATAACTATTTACCAATAAACGGTTAACTGGGTTTTTATTTTCAGATATCACTTTACCGCGAATAAAGTACCCCATCAGTACGGGTACTAAGGTAATTGCTAATCCAGCAGAAGCTGCCATTGCATAGGTTTTTGTGTACGCTAATGGCGCAAACATTCGTCCTTCCTGAGCTTCTAAAATAAATACCGGCATAAAGCTCACGGTAATGATTAATAAGCTAAAAAATAACGCAGGCCCAACTTCACTGGCAGAGTCAATCACCACTTGCCAACGGTTTTCATCTGTTAGCGGTTTTTTCTCCATATGCTTGTGCATGTTTTCAATCATCACAATCGCACCATCAGTCATAGCACCAATCGCAATAGCAATCCCGCCTAATGACATGATATTGGCGTTAATTCCCTGCCAATACATAATAATAAAAGCGGTGAGTATGCCTAAGGGCAAGGTAATAATAGCCACCAGCGATGAGCGTACATGGAATAAAAACACCACACACACTAAAGCAACTACAATCAGCTCTTCCATCAATTTAGAGGTGAGGTTATCAACTGCGTCTTTTATTAAATGAGAGCGATCGTACACAGGTACAATTTCAACCCCCTCAGGCAGGCCTTTTTTAAGTGACTCCAATTTAGCTTTGACGAGCTCTATAGTTTTTTGCGCGTTTTCACCAAAGCGCATCACTACTACGCCACCAGCCACCTCGCCTTCGCCGTTAAGCTCGGCAACACCACGGCGCATTTGAGGACCTAAACGCACATTAGCAACATCACGTAACTGTAGTGCAGTACCGTTAGCGTTTATACCTAGAGGAATCGCTTCTAAATCAGCCACACTTTTTACATAGCCAGTGCTGGTAACCATGTATTCGGCTTCTGCCATTTCAACAACTGATGCCCCCATTTCTTGGTTGCCTTGCTTAATGGCAGTTTGAATAAGGCTTAGCGGAATACCATAGGCACGTAACTTATCGGGCTGTACGTTAACTTGGTATTGTTTCACCATGCCACCTACCGATGCTACTTCGGATACACCGGGCACAGTTTGCAGTTCAAACTTTAAAAACCAATCTTGTAAACTGCGTAGCTGGCTAATATCGTGCTTACCTGTGGTATCAGTGAGTGCATATAAATACACCCAACCAACTCCTGTGGCATCCGGGCCTAGCTCTGCAATTGCCGTATTAGGTAAACGCGCAGATACTTGACTTAAATATTCTTGAACACGACTTCGTGCCCAGTATAAATCGGTGTCTTCGTCAAAAATAACGTACACGTAGGAGTCACCAAAAAACGAAAAACCGCGTACTGTTTGCGCCCCTGGTACCGATAACATCGCCGTGGTTATAGGAAATGTGACCTGATCTTGCACTACTTGCGGCGCTTGCCCAGGGTAAGATGTTTTAACAATAACCTGTACATCAGATAAATCGGGTAAGGCATCTACTGGGGTGTTTTTTACAGCATACAAGCCGCCACCAATCAATATAGCGGTCAGTAACAGTACAAAAAAACGATTAACAACAGACCAGCGAATAATTGCAGTAATCATAACCACTCTACTCGTGCTGACTGTGCATAGCATGCACAGAAGTCATTGTATGGATCACAAACTCACCTTGCTCAATACTAAAGGTAAATGTA
The DNA here is from genome assembly GCF_018732205.1 of Pseudoalteromonas sp. SiA1. NCBI lineage: Bacteria > Pseudomonadati > Pseudomonadota > Gammaproteobacteria > Alteromonadales > Pseudoalteromonadaceae > Pseudoalteromonas > Pseudoalteromonas sp. SiA1. The sequence continues at coordinate 2,994,184 of NZ_CP076084.1, forward strand.
ACTTCATCATTTAGCTTAAACGCCTCAATCGTTACATTTTTTGCTAACACAAAGTCCATAGTTGCAGGTCCGCGCCCCCACTTTTCAATCGCTTCACGGCTAATATTCATAACCCGCGTGCTAGGGTCAATGCTGTTGATAACCCCATTCACAGTAGCCATGCTTGGGTCACTATCACTCATTGCCATGGTGCTGTGCGAAGGGGCTTGCATACGCTTAAAGTCAGAGCTTTTACTCGACTCTGAATCAATTAAAAACTGCGCAGAAGTAACCACTTCATCTTCAGCCAAAACACCCGATAAAATCTCAGTATGAGTCGTATCGCTTCGCCCTAAGGTTACTTCAACCGATTTAAAACGCCCCTCCCCAAGCGCAATTACAATGCGGTTTTGGCTACCAGTGCGAATAACCGCCTCTTTAGGCACAATTAACTGCTTTTCAGCTTTTTGGCTATGAATACTCACTTGCGCAAACATATTTGGTTTTAACTGATGACCTTCGTTATTAAAGCGCAAACGCACTCGTAAAGTACGATTTTTAGCATCTAAAGTAGGGTAAATATAATCCACTTGCCCTTGCCAACGTTGACCACTTAAATAATCGAGTGTCATGGTTACCGGTAAGCCAACACGGATCAGCTCAGCTTGGCGTTCAAATACCTCAGCCTCAACCCACACTTCATCAAGCTGAGCAATACTCATCATTGAGGTATCAGGTTTAACATAAAATCCTTCACGAATATTAAGCTCATCAACAACGCCACCTTGGCGGGAATAAAAAGTAATATTTTGTAGCACTTGTTGACTTTTTTGTAAGCGTGAAATAAAACCCTCAGACACATTAAGCGATTTTAAACGTGCTTTAGCCGCACGAATTAACACCGGATTATTGCGCTTTAACGCTAAAACAAACTCTTCTTGGGCATTGACTAATTGCGGTGAATACAAGGTATAAAGTGGCTCATCTTGTTTAACCTGATCGCCTGCGGCCTTCACATATAATGTCTCTACCCAGCCCTCTACCCGCGGATGAATATGAATGAGCTGGTCTTGGTTATACTGTACATAGCCTACCGTGTTGACTTCATTTTCCAGCGCTGCAAACTCCACCGGTGCCGTGCGTACACCTAAGTTGTTGATCACGGTAGGTGAAATTTTAACACTGCCGGGGCCTTCATTGGCGCCACTGTCTGACTCTTCATAAACAGGCACTAAATCCATACCCATAGGTGATAAACCCGGTTCATCACGACGATAATTACTGTCCATTGGTGCCACCCAATAAAGCGGCTCTTTTTTACTACTGGTTTTGTCATTGCTTGGCATAGTGTGCTCAGCTGGCAAGCTCAATAACACCCCGGCCGTCAGCGCTGCACTGCATATAGCCACCAATGACAATTTTAAATTAGTATTCATAGGTTAGCTCCTGCTGTGATAAGTTTTTTAAGCTGGCGTCATCAGCACTGGCGTAATAATTTAACCGTGCAATAATAATTTTTTGATCAACATGAATATTAAGTGCGTCTATTTTGGCATTTAATTCGCTGATCCGCGCTTGCATCACATCCGAAAAATTACCATCATCGCGAGTATAAGCATTAAGGGTCGCTTGGGATTGCTCGGCCATTTGCGGCAATAATTTAGTTTTATAGAGCGCTGCTCGCTGACTTAATCGTGTTAGTTGGCTGACTTCCTTAAAGTACATTCCTTGTAGCTTTTTAAGGGCAATTAATTTTTGTGTTTTTGCCTCTTCGCTATCAGCAATCGCGGCATTAACGAGTTGATCTTGGCGATTGTCGGTAAATAGCGGTAAATCTATACTCACTCCTACAGAGAAAAGGTCGGCTCGTGAGCCACCCATTGGCATATCATCGCGATAACCATATCCCATATTCACACCAATTTGCGGTTTATAGCCTTGCTCAGCCACACTTATTTGAGTTTGCTTTGCCTCTATTGCATTATCAATCGCCATAATAGCGGGGTGCTTTAATAGCAATGCCATTAATTGCTGAAACTCTAATTCCGTGTAGTTTTTTAACGCTGCAAGCGCTGAAAAGTCATCACCAACAGGCTGGCTTAGCATGTCGATGGGCAACCATTGTGTTAACCGCTTTTTAGCACCTTGTAGCTGTTGATCAAGTTGCATTAGTTTATCTTCAAGGCGGGTTAGCTCTAATTGCGCACGAATAATATCTTGTTGGCGTGTTTTACCCACCGAGCTTACATAACTTGATTCGGTAATATCGATTAACTGAGTAAACAAGGCTTTGTCCTGCTCAATAAGTGCAATAGTTCGCTGCGCTCTGTAAGCGTTGAGCCATGACTCGGTCACTGTGGTTTTTACCTGCGCGAGTCTATCTTTACGAAGCCAAGGCTCTGCCGCAGCCGACTGAGACAGTGCTTTTTGCTGCAATGCTAAACTATCGCCTCGGCTTAACGATTGGCTAATTCCTACTTTAAATTGGGTCATATTCTCTTGATCAAAAGCAAAACCATTGGTTGGTAAGTTCATTAACCCTAGCGTGAGTACCGGATCAGGTAAGGTACCTGCGGCAATACTTTTTGCTTCAATTGATGTTTGTTTTTGTTTGCTGGCTTTAAGCCAAGGCTCATGGTTTAAGGCATAGTTAATTGCCTCATTTAAACTCAGTTTAGCACTGTGTACAGAGAGACTAATGCTCAATAAGCTGCTCACAAAAACAGCTTTTAATACTGCGAAGTGATTCATCACTTGCTCCACTTAAAATTAAAAAATAAAAAACGATTAATTTTTTAAGCAGATAGATGACAAAAAGCTAAATGACTAGATTTTAAACACACCTATCCTGCGGTTATGCATGCATAGGAGGACGATAAAGAGATCGTGCAAAATTAGGTTGGCGCTGCATGACAGCAAGGTGCACTTTTTCAGAGGGTAATTTGGAAGCTATAAATAGCGAGTTTACATGCAAGGCCGAATGCGAATTACAAGCACTCATTGGGCAACTGCAATCTTGGGTTAACGTGCTTTGCTCACTACAGCAATCCATAGACATGGTTGTTGTATCAGCGTCGTCACTCATTGCCATTTCACTATGCTGCATCGATGCATGGGTTGCCATGTTCATATGCGGCACATCACATACCATAGATACAGACGCAACAGCTTGACCCACAAAAGTGAGTAACAAAGTTAGCGTGATTAAAATACAGTAAATACGTTGCAATGAAATAACCTAAAAGTAAATAGACGCTAAAAGTTTATGGTAACTGGCTTTAAAACTCAATCATTAACTGGTTTTTACCATTGGCTTTATCAAGCTACTAGCCGCAATGGCGAACAGGCAATAGCCGGTAAAATACCAAAAACCAGTACCAAACTCAGCATGCATATTAAGTAAGTCTTCTGAGTTCGCGTTTGCATTACCAGCCATGTAAGCCACGATTAATGCAATAACAAACACATCCACCATACTCCATTTACTTAAGCCAATTATCACTTTACCAAGCTTGTACTTAAACGAAGTCTCCTTCAGTGCACAATAAAACAATTGAAGCAGCAGCTTAATTGTTGGGATCACTATTGAAAAAAACGCCACTAATATCGCCACTAAGTAGTTTTTGTTATCGGCCAGTTCGTTAACGGTGCCCCAAATACTACGCGTTTTTTGATAAGCGCTGATCTCGCCTTCAAGTTTGTCTAATCCCAACATACTCGAGATCATCATTAGCATATTACGGGTGTTTTGATTTCCTTCATCTGCCAGCATTTCAATACCGGCTTGAGCAAGTTTAGATTTATCAATTTTGCCTTCCATACTCAACACCGGCTGGGTCACCCCGGGGATCAATAAAGCTAAGGCAATTAAAATAGTCGTGATAGGTAAAAGTAAACGCATGGTGTAATACTAAGTAAAATCAATATGTGCCAATCATACCCAAACGTTTTGCGTTAGTCTTGTTCAATAATGGTGGCTAATAACTCATCCGCATATTGGCGCGCATCTAACATGGCTGTATACACCAGCTCTATATCTGATGCAGGGCGAATAGTCTCTAGCAACTTTTTAGCCAATTGCCAGTTATCTTCTTCTACTGCTTTTATTAAATGTAATGAGTTCCCCATCATGCCATCAAAACTTAAAAGTGCACCAGATAACTCAGCCCCTAAACTAAACTCTTTGGCAATAGCTTCCAGTTCCATATCTAAAATAGCATCAAGCACCGACATCAAGCCGACTAAATAGCCTTGCTCTGCAATAATCTTTCCGCCGGGCTCTAAAATCAATTGCATAAACTGCGCTCTACATAAACCTAAACGAGTAAGCTCACTAGGTTTGTCTGAGCCAAGTTCGCTCAGCGCCAGTACTCGTACAAACTTTCTAATAGAATCTTCCCCTAAATACACAACCGCTTGTGGAATTGACGTAATCACTAAATTTTTATTAGCAGAGCGGGCATTAACTAGTTTGAGAACACGTGCGGTTAAACCCACATCTTTAGAAATACGTTGATTAATTTCGTTAAAATCCAAGTCAGGACGAGATGTGCAGCGCAATAAATCAAAAACCGCCATTTTTAACGGCTCAACATTACCGTAACTGAGCATTTCTGGCCGTGCAAAAAAGAATCCTTGAAAGTAATCGCATCCAGCTTCTTTAAGCTGCCTAAATTCGTCATAGGTTTCAATTCGCTCTACCACTATTTTAACCTCAGGGTGATTGCGTTTGAGCTTTTTAAGTAGCATGGTGGTTTTTATTATAGGCTCTTCTACTTCAAGCTTTATATAATCAACCAAACTGAGCAAAGGTTGCCATTTTTCATGCGCGTCATAATCATCTAACGCAAATACATACCCTGCTTTTTTTAGCTCAGTTACTCGTTGAGTAACAAGCTCGATATTTTCAGTACGCTCAACAATTTCAATTACAGTATTTTCAGGCTGCAATAATGTAGGTAAATCCTCTAAAAGCCCTTCGCTAGATAGGTTTATAAACACGGTCTGATTAAGCGCCAGCTTTTCCACCCCAACCAGCATTAACGCATTAAAAAAAAGTCGCCCAGTGGCCTGCCCGTCGGTTGTTCCCGCAGGAAAGGCATTATTAACTGAATCGCGATAAAGTAACTCAAAGGCAAAAATGCTTCTATCAGCATGAAAAATGGGTTGCCTAGCAATATATTGAGTGACCAAAATAGATGAATTTTTTACGTCTGGATTATTTGGCATTACCCTTCCTGTTTTGCAGTGATGTAAGCGTTATTTTTATTGTTATACCTAACCAGTATAGTGAAACTTTAAAGACTTGCTGCAATTTTAATTCGAATAAAAAACAAGCGACTAAGCCTAAATTTATATTCTTAAAATAAAAACCTTTATTAACCTTATTTTTTATAAGGTTTTGCTGCTATCAGCCGCTCTGAGCATACCCAAAGGTTATGGTTATAAGGTATAATGCGATTATAAATTTTTTATAAACTCACAAGAGCCCCTAATATGAGCATTGAACAAGCCTTAATAGAGCGTAGCAACAACCAATGTGAACTCTGCGCAGCAACAGATAACTTAACTGTATACGAAGTACCTCCAGTTACCGAAGCTCATTCAGATAAATGCATTTACACCTGTCAAACATGTAAAGATCAAATTGAGGGCACCCGCGATTTAACTCCTACTCATTGGCATTGTTTAAATGACAGCATGTGGAGCCAAACACCGGCGGTACAAGTTGTTGCTTATCGCATGCTGACACGACTAGCAGCCGATAATGGCTGGGCACAAGACGCACTTGATATGATTTACCTTGAAGAAGACACATTAACATGGGCTCAGCAAGCGCTTGCTGAAGATGATGATATTAAACACATTGATAGTAATGGCGTAGTGCTACAAGCTGGCGATACCGTCACCTTAATAAAAGACTTAGATGTGAAAGGTAGCAGCTTAACTGCAAAGCGCGGTACTGCTGTGCGCAATATTGGCTTAACCAGCAACCCAGAACATATTGAAGGGCGTGTTGATGGACAACGTATTGTAATTTTAACTAAATACGTTAAAAAATAAGTAACGAATCAAGGCGCCTAGCGTCTTTTTTTATATCTCAACTTTCTGTATTGGCTGTATTTACAAGTTAAGCGATGATTAAGTAACTTAGCCGTAAACTACTGTTTATATCCGTAATTATATCTAGGAACTGTTATGTTCTCACCAAAGCCAAACTCAATCTTAAAGTCGGTTGCAGGCCTATGTTTTTTAGCAAGTGGCACACTTATGCTTAGCGCATGTAACGATGACACCGCACAGCAAAATAGCGCTGTGAAACAAACAACAGCCTCTCTACCAGTACAAGTTAGCTACCTAGATCGCAGCCTATTAGCGCCTAATTCACAGCTAACCGTTACCTTGGTTGATGTGTCAAAAATGGATGTGGCAGCAACCGTTATTTCTGAGCAGGTAATTGATTTAGTAGGCGCACCGCCGTATAAAGTAGAGCTTGAATACAACCTTGAAAAAATTGATCCAGCCCATCGCTACAGCGTGCGCGCAACCATTAATAATCAAGGAAACTTACTATACACCAGCACAACAAGTAACTCGCCTTTTGCTAATACGGCCTCATCAAAGCCTTTAGAAATTATTGTTTCAAAAGTAGCGTCAAAGCCAGACGTTGACTTAGTAAATACCTACTTCAAAGCCGTTTTAATCGATGGCAATCCCGTTGAAGTGAATACTAAAGAGCCATTTATTCAATTTAATAGTGACAACACTGTGCACGGTTTTTTAGGGTGCAATAACTTTAATGGCGGTTATGAAGTATCGAAGCAAACGGTTACTTTTACGCAGTTAGCAACCACGCAAAAAATGTGTCATGAAAATATGGAACAAGAAAGCGCCATGGCGGGTGTGCTGCAAGCAGCAACGCAATGGCAAATTAACGGTGAAAAATTAGTATTACAAAATGAGGCAGGCAAGCAACTTGCAACCTTTAACGCTGTTTACTTTTAATTAAGCGTAACAATACTCCGCATCTAAGCATATCAGTATAAAGCCCAGTTAAACTAGGGTCTGTTGATCTTTCAAGGTTAAATTTGCAGCAGTCTGTTTGGTATTTAGGCAAGGCAGAGCCTATGTGGTGTGGTTATTCCCCATAAATAGGCGATAACGCAGCATCAATGCCAAACAGGCGCTGCCCGAAGGGTTCTGATTTACTCTTTGTTGCCTACATGGATGTAGGTAAGGGGCGTGAGCAGGACGCGGAAGCTTTGCTCGGTTTTTACTTAGCCCACTAGGTTACAAACCTCGCGCCGCGATTAAACCGCCCCTAGTTTGAACAAATTTTAATCCGCAAAGGTCAACAGACCCTAGGCTTATTTATTTTTATTCGGCAACTAACTGCTCGCTGCGATAAAAGCCACTTGGCTTACTCAACAAGCTTACTAGTTCAGGTAACACGTCATCCATAGTTTGTTTCAGCTTCCAGGGTGGATTTATCACTATCATTCCAGAGGCGGTCATACCATGTACTTCTGTATCTGCTTCAGTACCTAATTCAAATAATTGAATATTTTTAATGCCCGCGTCAATTAAACCCTGCTCCATATTATCAATACGTTCTCTGTCCACAACCGGATACCAGATCATGTAAGTCCCTGTTGCAAAGCGTTGATGTGCTTTAACAATGGTTTGTACTACCGTATTGTAATCGTCTTTTATTTCATAAGGTGGGTCTATTAACACACAGGCTCTGCGCGAAGCTGGCGGTAACAAACCAATTAAGCCTGCAAACCCATTTTCGCCGCGTACACGAATAGAACGCTTACCTTGCATGTTTTCTTCAAGTAAGACTAAATCTCGCGGATGCAGCTCAAAAAACCAGCCCTTATCTTGACGGCGTAAAAAGTGCTCGGCTATTTTTGGTGAGCCTGGGTAAAACGCCAGCGATGCGCTCTCATTAAATGATTTTATTAGTTCAATGTAGTCATTTAAGGCACTGTGTTGGCTAGTATGTTGCCACAGTTTTTCAATGCCATCTTGGTACTCTTGGGTTTTTTGCGCGTCAGGTGCAGCAAGCTCAAAAAAACCAGCCCCCGAATGCGTATCAATATAGTCAAGCGGCTTATCTTTAATTGTTTGATAACCCAGTACTTGCGCTAACACTAAATGTTTAAGTACATCGGCAGGGTTACCCGCATGAAAGGAGTGTCTGTAACTAAGCATTATTTATTTTCACCATACGCTATTTAATAAAATCAGTGAACCATAAGCACACTACTTTGACAATCGATACCAGCAAAAGCGGGGGTTTACGTGAACCGCTTCTGAATGAAAAAGCCAATAGCGTGAATTATCCCTTAACATAGAATAAAAATCACCTAAAACCAGCGTAAATGCTGGCAAATAAACACACTTTGCTTTACATTTGCATGACATTAATTACAGTTATATGAGCGCATTTATGAACAACAACACTCTTCAACAACTCGAACAACTGATCGACCAACTAATTACCCGTAATAATCAGTTACAAACTGATATTTCAGAGCTTAAAGAGCAAAACAGCAAGCTACTTGATGAAAATGAGTTATTGCAGTTAGAAGCCCTTGAAAATGAAGAAAAACAAAAAGATGCAAGTACTACCTTGTCATCATTGTTAGATAAATTACAAAGCGCGCAACAGGCAAGCTAATGTCTGAGCTGCAAAACCAGCGAGTCACTGTTGAATTGCTTGGTAAAGAGCAGCAATTTGCTTGTCCTGCGGGGCAAGAAGAGGCACTAAAAGCGGCCGCCAAAAATCTGAATGATTTAGTTGAACAAATGAAACAACGTTCAACAGTCAGAAATGATCAAAAAGCATTACTTATGGCTGCCTTAAATTTAAGCCACGAATTGCTTGAAGCGAAAACTCAAAAATCAGTTGAGCTTGAATATCAAGATCAACTCATTGATAAATTGAGTCAGTACTTAAGCTCGAACTCTGAGCACACTAAATAAAAGCGCATTTTGCGCTTTTATTGTTTTTACCGTCAAAAATACAGCTAGAGATAAAGATGCAACCATTTTTAAGTAAAGCTCAAAAAATAGGTAAGTGCTTACTGCCTTTAATTTGCTTGTTTATGCAAACAAAAAGCGAGGCGGCAATTGAGTGGCAACCGTTGTCAGCTAATATTCAATTTCTTAAGCAACCTGAAAGACTTCGTTTTTACGACTCTAACCAAGTATTAATTGAAGGCAGTGAATGTGCATTACTCGTTGATGCCAGTGGTAACTTTGCGGCGGTAGAACAACTGGTAACTGAGCTAAAACAACGTCTAAAGACGCCTTTGTGTTATTTAGTTGCAACCCACTTTCATGACGATCACTTACTGGGGATGGCGGTTATGCAGCATTACTTCCCAGACGCAAAACTTATTACTCACCAACAAGTCGCTAACGACTTTTCGCTTTACCAGCAAGCCTTAACAGACAAGCTAGAGGGATTCGAGAAAAGCATTGAGCTGAGCTATCAACGATTAGCCACCTTACCCGATGCTGAGCAAGTTCAATGGCGAGAAAAGCTTACCCGCGCTAAAAAGCGCTTATTTCGCTGGCAAGACTATCAATTAACACCACCAAAAATGAGTATTAGTGAATCTAAAACGTTAGATTTAGGTGGCTATACACTCACTATAAACCCGCATCAGGCACATACTAATGGCGATTTAACACTACTTGCCGACAAAGGTAAAACCTTAATTGGTGGTGATATCATCGATTGGTTACCCTACCCTGGGCATGGCGAGCTTAAGCAATGGCAACGCTTATTAAAAAAATATATAAATAATAATACGCTGTCACTTTTTATTCCTGGACATGGCGATTTAGTCGATAAAGTTAAACTAAAACAGTCACTCACGTTTTTAGAAGCGATTACGGATCATGCTAAAAATAACCCTGAAGCCAGTATTGAGCAATTACAAAAAAACTTCCCTAGTGAGGCACTAAAACCTTATCAACAAGAACCACTTGATATAAAATCAAGTCACTTATTTTTGCAATCGGGATTACTTCGCGCTAAAAACAGTCAATAACTGAACACAATGGATTGTGTTAAAATATGGAAATATATTTTTTAAAAAGGAACAAAATGCGTCACTTGATCTTATGCTTTGCCATTGTATTGCTATGCAGCTGTAAAACCACTCAGCCAGAGATCATTGCGCCTGCAGTTCCCACACCTGTAGAGTCAAAACCGGCATTATCAAATACGCCGACCTCTAAAAACACTCACAAAGTCATTAATAAAAAAGCCACCCCCAAAGCCCCTGAAATAGCTCAACCCACAGAGTTATGGGCACATATTGCTGATAACTTACATTTACCGGTTGAGCAAAATCAAGCGTTAAAAAAACGCATTAACTGGTATTTAAAACAGCCTAATTATTTAAAAATAGTGTCTCGACGTGCAGAGCCTTTTTTATACCATATTGTAAAAAAAGTTGAGCAAAAGCGCTTGCCGATGGAGCTCGCCTTGTTACCGTTTGTAGAAAGTGGCTTTAGACCTACCGCACGCTCAAGCGAGCACGCTGTGGGAGTGTGGCAACTCGTTGCAGCAACCGCGCATCATTTTGGGGTTAAATCAGATCAATGGTACGACGGACGCCAGGATGTATTAGCCTCAACCGATGCGGCACTTGATTACTTGAGCTATTTACATAAACGTTTTGATGGTAATTGGCTACATGCACTTGCGGCCTATAACACCGGTGAAGGCCGAGTTAAGCGCGCTATAAAACGCAATCAAAAACGAGGTAAATCAACTGACTTTTGGGCACTAACACTGCCAAAAGAAACCGCTGACTATGTACCAAAACTATTAGCACTGAGCTATTTAGTGAAACACCCTAAGGCAAATTTTAAACGGCCAAAGCTTCCTTATAAAGCACTGACTACCTCGCTAAATGTGGCAAAACAGTTTGATTTTTCAGTTATGGCCAAGCTCTCTGGCATGGGCGCCAAACAACTGCATGCCCTTAATCGGGGTTATTTAAAAAATCAAAGCTCTCCCCATGGACCGCACACTCTGTTATTACCTATAGAGCAACAAGCTTTATTAAAAAACCGCTTTTTTAAAGCCAATTTTGCAGGCGAATACATCGTTAAGAAAAATGACACGCTGTACGGTATTGCTAGGCATTTTGGCTTGCCTTTAGAAGTATTAAAACAGCTCAATAATAAGCAAAATAACTTTATTGGCGTTGGCGAAAAGCTTATTTTAGGGGAGCCGCAAACTTTGCCTGAGTCGCTCACTATTAACTATAAAATAAGCCCTTATCTAGAACAAAAAGAGCAAATCATTCCAACCATCGAGGTAGATTACCACGTAAAACCCGGTGATAACCTTTGGAATATAAGTCAGTTATACGGCGTTGCTCATAGCGATTTAGCGCGTTGGAATAAATTATCTGCCTCAAGCGTATTAAAACCTGGGACTCAGTTGGTTTTATTTATACCTCAAGCCGCTACGCCAAAAACTACACCGGCGAAAAAAGACCTGTTACTCGACTTACAAAATACATTAAATCATCCACGTTAAGTTTCTAAAGCGCAGTATTTCGCGTAAAATTGCCTTTAATTAATTTAAAACTCAAAGAGACAAGCATGCAAATCAGTAAAAATTCGGCCGTTGAATTTCATTACACCCTAAGCGAAGCGGGTGAACAAATCGAAAGCAGCCTAAACGACGCGCCATTAAGTTATATTCACGGCAGCGAAGGCATGCTTCCAGGTTTAGAAACCGCACTTGAAGGTAAAGCCGCTGGTGATAAATTTAGCGTTACGTTATCTCCAAGTGAATCATACGGTGAGCGTGTTGATGACTTAATTCAGCGCATTCCGCTTAAGCACCTTCAAGGTGATGTAAAAGTATGGAAACCAGGCATGACTGCTATGGTGCAATCAAACCAAGGTCGCCACCAAGTAACCATTGTAAAAGTAGGCCGCTTTAATGCTGATTGTGATTTAAACCACCCATTTGCTGGTAAAACGCTGACTTTTGATGTTGAGGTTGTCTCAGTTCGAGAAGCAACAAACGAAGAGATTTCTCACGGACATGTTCATGCTGAAGGTGGTTGCGGCCACGCACATTAATTGCTAATTAAAGGAACAAGTATGTCAAAAGTTGCAATAGTAACCGGTGGCTCTAAAGGCATTGGCTTTGCTGTGGTTCAGCGATTATTAACGAGCGGCTATCAGGTTCATAACCTAGATATTGAACCCAGTGAGAGTGGTGTTTTTCATCAATGTGATGTTAGTAATGTAACCGCCGTACGCCAGTGTATACAGGCTATTATTGAAAAAACACAACGCATTGATGTACTTGTTTCAAATGCTGGCAAGCACCTAAGTGCCACAATTGAGCAAACCGATGAAGCGACATTCGATGCGTTAATGGCACTGAATGTTAAAGGTGCGTACGCGGCTATACAAAGCGTATTACCAGCCATGAAAGCACAACAAGATGGCGCTATTGTGTTAATTGCCTCAGATCAGGCCATTATTGGCAAACAAAACTCATTTGCTTATAACCTGACTAAACATGCATTGGCTTCGATGGCTAAAACCACCGCCTTAGATTACGCAAGCTTTAATATTCGCACTAATGCCGTGTGTCCTGGCACCATAGAAACACCGTTATTTCATAATGCGATTGATGCATACTGCAAAAAAAGTGGCGCAAATAAGGCAGATATTGTTGCCGAAGAAGCTGCTTTACAACCTCTTAATCGTTTAGGCCAAGCCGATGAAGTTGCAGCACTGGTAAACTTTTTAGTAAGTCCAGAAGCCAGCTTTATTACCGGCAGTTTGCAACGCATTGATGGCGGTTACACAGCGCAATGAGTACTAAAATTATTGACCCGCATGTGCATTTTTTTAATTTGCTGGAGGGTCAATACACCTGGCTGCAAGGTGCTAACCCACCCGCTTGGCCTAACTTAGATAAAATAAAACAACCGATTAGCGTTGCTAAACTAATCAAAAGTACGGACTTTGAACTCGTTGGTTTAGTGCATATAGAAGCTGGCTTTGATAATGAGCAACCTATTAATGAATTAAACTGGTTAGCAAAGCATATAAAAAGGCTACCTTACAAAGCGATTAGCTTTGCAACAATTAACCAGCCAAATAACGCATTTAAACTAGCACTTAAACATCTAAAACATTCATCCCTTGTCGGCATTAGAGATATCACTGAAGGTCATGATGCCACGCGCTTATTGAACCCTCATTGTCTCGATAACCTGCGCCACTTGTGCCACTTAAAACTGCATTTTGAAGCGCAATTTGAAATAGAAAACCTCAATATCACCGAGCAACTTATTTCTTATGCCAACCAAGTTAGTGACTTACAAATCATCATTAATCACGCAGGGCTTGCACACAACCTTGCTAACTGGCAACGCGCCATTGAATTACTCGCACAACAGCCTAATGTTGCGATGAAGTTTTCAGGCTTTGAATTACTCATGCTTAATAGCGAGCAGCAAAGGCAGTGTTTAACACATATTTTAAAGCATTTTGGTATGCAAAGAGTGATGTTTGCCAGCAACTTCCCCGTGTGCCAAATTAACATTAACTACAATGAGTTATGGCAACATTATCGAAGCCTATGTAGGGATGATCTTACATGGCAACATTTGAGTTACAAAAATGCAGCGCGCCTCTATCAACTCTAAATAAAAACCGCTATATTTAGCTCAACAGTTTAAAAAACGAGCATACGTATGGCCATTTTTAATTCATCTTCTCTCAAATACACATTACTCCCTTTTTCGCTAGCCGCTTTATTAACAGGTTGTGGCGGTGGAGGTAGCGACAATGCGACCAACCCAACAACAGACAATAGCGGCTGGACTTCTGGTGTATTTGCTAGCTCAGGGCAATTTAAAGGTCAATGCCAAGCAATTAATGAAAAAAACTGGCTACGCTCTTGGAGTAACGAAACCTACTTATGGTACGACGAAATTATTGATACTAATCCGGCATTAACGTCAGGCGTCATTGATTACTTTAATACTTTAAAAACGGAGCAACTGACTGAGTCGGGTGCGAAAAAAGATAACTTTCACTTTAGTTTGCCAACCGATGAGTGGCAAAGACAAAATCAATCAGGCCTAAGCTTTGGTTATGGCTTTAATATAAAAATAATCGCTGGTAGTGCGCCGCGCCAAGCAATTGTTAGCTATACCGAGCCAAATACCCCTGCTAGTAATCAAAATATTATTAGGGGCTTTGAGCTTTTAGAAGTTGATGGTGTTGATTTTATTAACGCGACCTCATCAAGCGAGGTAGCTATTATTAACGCAGGTTTATTCCCAGAACAAACAGGTAAAGTTACCGAATTTGTATTTAGGGATATCAGCACTAATGAAAATCGCATTGTTACGCTCACATCTCAAAATATCGAGTCGCAACCAGTAATGAACGTACGTACTGATTTAGCAAACGGCGATGTGGGTTACTTTCAATTTAATAGCCACAACGCGATAGCCGAAACGCAGCTTTACAACGCCTTTAACCAACTCGCTGCCAGCAGCATTAAAGATTTAGTCATTGATGTGCGCTATAACGGCGGTGGTTTGTTACAAATGGCCAGCCAAGTAGGCTATATGGTGGCAGGTAGCAATACCCAAGGCAAAATATTTGAACGCACTATTTTTAACGATAAATACCCCAATACCAACCCTATCACAGGGCAAACACTGACCCCCATGCCCTTTACAAATCGTTTTGTCGGGTTTGAAAATAACCCTGCAATAGCTGCAGGCACCCCATTACCAACGTTAAATTTAGATCGGGTATTTGTACTCACCACCAGCAGTACCTGCTCAGCCAGTGAGGCTATAATTAACGGGCTGCGCGGAGCCGATGTTGAAATCATTCAGATAGGGGCTGGCACCTGTGGTAAACCGTATGGCTTTTACCCAACCGATAACTGCGACACTACTTATTTTACCATTCAATTTACTGGCGAAAATAACAAAGGTTTTGGTGAATATTCAGATGGCTTTGCACCGCAAAATACCATTGATAATGCGCGCCAGCCCGTACTTATTGCAGGCTGTGCTGTTGCCGATGACTTTAGCAAACGCTTAGGTGATGCAAGTGAAGGCTTACTTAATACCGCACTTAGTTATAGAGCAACCGGCAGTTGCCCAGCCCCAAGCTCAATAAATAGTGTTCTCGGTTTTGCGCCCACTATCGCCACCGATATGCCTGAAGTAAAAGACGCGCGAATTCAGACTGTACTTAAACAGAATATTATTCTTAGCGATAACATGAGATAAGCAATGAAGATTTTATTAGCAATAACTGCAATTTCGCTATTTTTAAGTGGGTGCTTAGCACAAAGCTCAGAGCCCACACCTAAATTGCAACATGCGTTACTAATTGAGCCTAATAGCGCTAAAGTAGCCGACGCAATTGCGCAGCTGCTGCATAGCTCGCAGGTTCAATTAGCAGACGATGTTTTTGTCACCTCAAGCACGGTTACCCTTGAGCAACTTAATCATAAAGATCCTCAGGGCAACCCTATTATGGGCAAGCAACTTAATATGCCAGATCAATTTGAGCTCGTGACTAAGGGAGAGCACTGTTTTGTTCGCCACCTTGATAGCAAAGCAACCATTGAACTAAAACAAGTACTTTGTAAAATAAACCCACAGCGATAAAAAAGCCGGTAAGTGACAACTCACTTACCGGCTATTTCTCAACAGAGTAAACTATTTTATTTCTACGCGTTGTGAGCGCATTACAATTTCATCGTTAAGCTCAATCCCAAGACCTGGTTCTTCAGATACTTCAAAAAAACCATTTTTAGGTTGTGGATCTTGTAAGCATAGCTCTCTATTCCACTTTTTAATCGCGTAAGTATGATGCTCGTGAATTAAAAAGTTAGGGATCGCTGTTTCTAAGTGCAATGATGCCGCCGTTGCAACCGGCCCTCCACATACGTGTGCCTGAATACGCACATCAAAAATATCAGCGTAATCACATACTTTTTTAGTTTCGGTAAAGCCACCACATAAGCCGATATCTGGCTGTAGTACATCAATACTTTGATCTTCTAAATAAGGACGTACACCCCAGCGGTTATACAAGCGCTCGCCGCCTGCAATAGGCACAGCCACTTTGTCAGCCACTTTTGCATGTAATGAATGGTTTAAGTAATTCACCGGCTCTTCAAAATACATACAGTCAAATTCTTCTGCAATTTCACCAATTTGAATTGCCGATGTCGCCCCTGGTAAGCTATGACATTCAAAAATAATATCTACTTCGTCACCCACGGCCTCTCGAATAGCCTGCATACGTGCGCGGTATAGTTTCATTTCTGGACGAGAAATAATATTTGTGCGGTCGTAATAGGTGTTGCCGTCTTTATCGTATTGAATTGGATCGACCTTTACCGCATCGTAACCTTCCGCCACCGCTTTTAGTGCCGCTTCTGCATATTCTTGTGGCTGTACCAGCGCTTTAAATTCACTGTCCCAGTCAAACTGCAGCTGTGATGCATAAGTACGCAGCTTGTCGTTAACTTTACCGCCAAGCAACTGATAAACCGGTAAACCCAATGCTTTACCTTTTATATCCCAAAGCGCCGTATCAATCGCACTCATTGCTGCGTAAACCACCGGCCCACCACCTAGACCCCAAAAACTTTCACGCAACATGCGCGACCATAGTTTTTCAGTTTGAAACGGGTCATGGCCAATTAAAAAGGCATCGGCCATTTCTTTGATCATCGCAGCAGCGGCACTGTGGCCTAAATCGTATGCAAGACCTGCTTCACCCACACCGCTAATACCTTCATCGGTATGAATTCGAACAAATACCGGCGTCCATGCAGGACGATCAGGGCAATGAATATCAAAGACTTCAACGCGATTTACTTTCATAAAAATTCCTTATTAACCTTCAGTGGGTTATTTTGCAAAACTAGGATCAAGACGATACGCTTTTCGTAACATGGCAGGCCATGCTAGCTGGCCCCCTGTACTGCCGCTGTGAACGACGTTCGCTTGGTTATAAATGTTATCAATAATAGCTTGAGGCACAGCCACCGCTTCTTGCGCACTTGATTGAATGGCTAACTGTATTTCACAGGCACGCTGAAGGTCATAAAAGCGCATAAACGCATCGCCTACCGTTGGGCCTACTGTTAAACCGCCGTGGTTGACCAATAGCATATGATTGGTGGTGCCTAAATCTGTTTGCAGGCGTTTACGCTCATCGTCATTCACCGCTAAACCTTCATAGCCATGGTAAGACAGAGACGGCAATGAAAACATCGAATACTGACTTAGCGGTAACAGCCCTTCTTTTTGTGTTGCAACCGCAATCGTTTCTTTGGTGTGCAGGTGTATAACGCAATGGGCATCCTCACGTACTTCGTGAATGGCACTGTGAATAGTGAACCCCGCCGGGTTAATATTAAAGGGTGTATCGTCAATAATGCGGCCATTTAAATCTACTTTGACTAAGTTAGATGCAGTGATCTCATCAAACGTTAAGCCAAAGGCATTCACTAAATAATGATCAGTGCCCGGTAGGCGAGCAGAAAGGTGCGTATAAATTAAATCCCCCCAACGAAAATGGTCAACTAATCGATAACATGCGGCTAAATCAACACGTAGTTGCCACTCTTGTTCTGATACTTTATTTTTTAAATTGAGCTGGGGTAAATCAAACATAACAAGCCTTTTAAAACACAGCATAGCGCTAGTGATTGTAGATGTTTAGAAGTCTAAATGAGTATTAGCATGATGGCAATCACCAAATAAAAAAGCCACACATAGGTGTGGCTCTTTTTAATTAGCGTTAACGGTTATTGTACTTTTGATAGGTAATCGGCAATCGCTTCAAATTCTTCATCAGTCACAGTCGCAACCATCGCTTTCATCGCCATAGACATACCGTTGTTACGAGCGCCTGACTTGATGTCTTTCATTTGCGCTACTAAATATTCTTTGTTTTGACCATTTAGTTTAGGGTACATCGCCATAATAGGTGCTTTACCTTCTGCACCATGACATGTTTGACAATTTTTAGCTGTGTAAAGTGCAGCGCCATCTGCAGCGGCTGCTGAAAATGAAAAACTTGCGGCTAAACCAATACCCGCGCCTAATAAAAGTGTTTTTATCTTGCTCATTGTATTTACTCTTCTTTTTACGGTTAAAAAAAACGGTTGTGATTATTGTAGTCAATAAATCTTTAAAAAGCATACGTCCTTGGTAAGGTTTGACGATCAATCAGAACAAATACGTGTATCCCTCATAAAACACATACTAGCTTGCTTTAACTGAGCAGATACTTAATAGGCTTACCAAATAAGATCGTCTGGCACTTCAAAATCAGCATACGGATCGTCTTCATCTTTGGCTTTATTTTCAGGCTTAACATGAAACACAATATACTTTTCATCCACCTCAGCCACTTTACGCGCAGGCTCATCTTCTAATACGTAAAACTGACCTTCTAACACACAAATAGCTAAACGCCCGCCCGAGAGCGCCTTTTGCGTTTGCTCATTCACATCAAGCCCTTTCACTTTATTTTCATAAGTGAAGTTAAAGGTACGCTCACCGCGAATTGACTCTTGATTATGATGCTCTAAAATTTGCTTCACACGCGCGACTTGTTCGCGCTGCTTTAATTCTTCTTGGCGCGCTTTATTGAGCTCTTCAGCTTTTTGCTGCTGCTCCAACTTAGTTTGCTGAATATGCTTTTGTAAATCGTTCGGGTTGCTCGTCGCTCCCTTCTTTTGCTTTTTCTGTTGCTTGCGCTTTTCTGATTTAGCAACTTTAGCTTTATGTGATGTTGTTAAACCAGCTTGGAGCAATTGCTCTTGTAGTGACCCCATGGCGTGTTCCCACTAAAAACGAATATTAATGCTATTTTAATCACCAACGAGCGTAAATAACAGCGCTATTGGTATTAATCTAACAAACTACTGAAAACAAAGCATGATTTAGCGCAATAAAGGTTAATTTATGAAAACCCTAGCAGTTTTGTATATAATGCAGCTCAACTAATAAGCAATGTATATGGCAGTTAATGCGCTTACCTCACCTACTCATCTGTTCAGTTTTCATTTTTTTTGTTTTATACGCACCACAGCCATTATTAAGTTTATTTGCAACTGAATTTAATGTTGCTCCTGCTGTTGCAGGCAGCTTAATGACGGCCACTATGTTGCCTTTAGCTATTGCCCCTTTGGTGTATGGACTGTTTTTAGCTAAGCGAAACCCTTTATTGATATTACGCTTCGCTATGTTGTTACTGGGTGTGGGTTGTATCTTATTTATTTATGCCCCGAGTTTTGAATTACTTCTACTGGTAAGGTTTTTACAAGGACTGACTTTACCTGCCGCATTGACTGCCATGACCAGCTTTATTGGTATGAGCTATCAAGCCGATACATTACAAAAAAATATGACGCTATATATAGGTAGTACGATTGTCGGTGGTTATTTTGGTCGTGTATTGGCTGCGCTCTTTAGCGATGTTTGGTCGTGGCAGAGTTTTTATTACCTAATAGCAGCCATGCTGATTATTCTAGCGTTAAGTATTCCCCATAAACGTTTTAATCTCGTTAAATCAACCGAGGTTTTATCACCATTAGATTATATAAAACAACTTAAAGAGGGCTCTGCACTTAAGCTCTATGGTGCCATTTTTTGTATGTTTTTTTGCTTTGCAGCATTATTAAACTACTTGCCTTTTATTTTAAAAAATACCTTTTTAATTAATAACACGCGCGACATTGGCTTTGTTTATAGTGGCTATTTGGTGGGTGCTTTGGCTTCTATTTTCACTCCTTGGCTATTAAAAAAAATGACTTCAGCCTGGCGATTGTTGGCCGCGGTATTCGTGTTTTATAACCTCAGTATTGTGTTATTAATGAGTCATTCACTGTTGTTGTTTTTAATTGCATTCACACTCTTTTGCGGCGCTATGTTTGTGATTCATTCCACAGCGGCACCACTGGTTAATAAAATCAGTCACGCACCGCCAAGCGTTACCAACGGGTGCTATGTATCATTTTATTACAGCGGCGGCGCACTGGGCTCGTTATTACCAGGGGTGGTTTATCAAACTCATGGACAAACGGCGTTTATGGCAACATTACTCGCTGTGTGTTTGTGTGGACTGGGGCTTATTTTGTGGGCTCAACGCGATGGCAAAAACATCACCCGCGGCTGATGCTCAGTAAAGTCAAAAAAACGCAGTAAATCAGGCTTAGTTAATAACCATGTTTGGGTATTTTCAAACGGGTGGCAATGAAATAAATCGCCAAACCAAATATCTTGATCAAGCCAAAGTGTTACACCTCGTTGTTTGTCGTTCATTAAGCTGAGCATTGACACGCAACCAGGTGCAACCTTTAAGTATTTAGCCAAGCGCTCATTAGAGGCAAAGCCTAAGCGCGATAGCCCTTGCTGTTTAGCAAGTGACTTTAAATCTAACTGTTTATCATGCGCGGTGATCACTAAAAAATGACGCTTACCTTCGTTGTCTCGCAAAAATAGGTTTTTTAAGCGTGTTCCTGGGCGATTTACCATCAGTTCATCGGCATCTAAACTGCCATGTAGCGCTGGATGTTCTATTACGTCATATTCTATATTTAGTTGGGCTAACACTGCCGCTAGTTTTTGTTTATCCGCTAACATACTACAAACAACGCCCTCTTAATTGCACACTTAAATCACGCCATAGTACTTCGTTTATTTCATGCTTATTTGCACAATAGTTACGCTGTGCTAGTTCTTTATTAAGAAACTCTACCGCTTGATCTTCTAATTGTAATTTTAAAACACTCGACTCTTCAAAATGCTCTTGCTCAGCAAAACGCTGAACATCACTGCGGGTTAGTCTTTTATTGATATTAATTTGCTCACGACTTTTAGCCTTTACAGAAACCACATAAGCAAAAAGCTTGTTACCTTGCTCATCAAGGGTGTCATAAAATTGTTTATTATTAATTTCGTAGGGCGGTTCATCTACTGAACTGGCACAACCAAAAAGGAAAATCATGAAAACTAACGCGTATTTTTTCATTATGTATTGTCGTTTTAGTAAATATTGAGCTCGAGTTTAACAAAAATTAGTTAAAACGGAAAAATTTGTGAAAAAATACTTGACCAAAATCGTAAAAATATTTAAAGTTCACCCCGCTTGAGACTCAGCACTTAAGCATTTACAGTCTATGTAAATTAGGAATGTGGGGCTATAGCTCAGCTGGGAGAGCGCCTGCCTTGCACGCAGGAGGTCAGCAGTTCGATCCTGCTTAGCTCCACCACTTTCCTACTCTCTCCTTTAAGTAATATCCTTATTTTTATATTCTAAATAAATTTCTCTGTTAATAATTTTTTGCCCTGTTTTAATCTTTATGTTTGCTTAGTTGTTTGATTTTGCTAAATCGAGATCAAAAATGCCGAGCAAAAGCCCGGCATTTTTATCGTTTATTAGGTTGGGTAAGTTATTCGCGAACTTGACCAACACCATTAACTAAATATTTCTCAGTCGTTAGTGACTCAAGCCCCATTGGACCATAAGCATGCAACTTAGTCGTTGCAATACCAATCTCGGCGCCTAAACCTAGTTGTGAGCCATCAGAGAAACGTGATGACGCATTAACCATAACAACCGATGCATCCACACTACGTTGGAATAACTCTGCCGCAGCATCGTTTTTAGTACAGATAACTTCGGTATGATTTGAGCCAAATTGAGCAATGTGCTCAACGGCTGCATCAAAGCTTGGCACTATACGAATAGCAATTTCTAAATCTAAATATTCTTCACCAAATTCGTTATCTGCAAGCACAGTGGCATTATCAAAGTACTCAGCCGCTTTGGCATCAGCATTTATTTTTACGCCTTCTTGGCGAAGCACTACCGCGCAGAGGTTTAAAAACTCATCAGCAACATCTTGGTGTACTACTAACCCTTCTAAGGCATTACATACGCCAGTACGTTGAGTTTTACCGTTAAGTAGTAGATTAAGTGCCACTTCTAAGTCTGCATCTTTATCTACGTATAAATGACACACGCCTTTAAAGTGCTGAATAACAGGAATTGTACTGTTTTCTGTTACATAGTTAATAAGCCCTTCACCGCCACGTGGGATAATTAAATCAATACTGTCGCGTTGCTGCATTAATTCCATTAGTAAAGCACGGTCAGGATCTGGAATAACTGAAATTAGCGCCGTTGGCAAACCATGTTTAGTAAGCACGCTGTGCATTACACTAGCAATGGCTTGTGAGCTTTTAAGCGCTTCTTTACCACCGCGCAAAATAACACCATTACCCGACTTAAAGCACAATGCACCCGCGTCAGCCGTTACATTAGGTCGTGCTTCGTAAATCATACATACCACGCCCAGTGGTACACGCATTTTTCGAATTTTAATGCCATTTGGACGTTCAGTGATATCACGTAACTGGCCAACCGGATCATCAAGTGAAACAATCACTTCGATACCTTCAGCCATCGCTTCAATGCGCTCATCATTTAATGTTAAACGGTCTATCATTGACGCTGCTAAATTATTGTCACGCGCAGCGCTTAGGTCACTTTCGTTTTCTTTGATTATAAATTCTTTTTGATCTCTTAATGCCGCTGCCATATCGGTTAACACGTTGTTTTTAGCCTCGGTATCGAGTAAAGCAAGTGTATGTGCAGCTTTTGCTGCTTGGCGTGATATATCCGTAATTAAACTCATGACTTCTCCAATAATGCGATATCTTTTTCTGAAATAATTGGTCCAATTGAATCCTGCATTTTTTCGCTGAATTCACTCTGCTCGTTGTCTGCAATAAAGTTTAACAAACAGCTACTGTAATTTGCTGTGGCTTTAGCTAAACGCGTACCATCTTCACTGCGAACTAAGATAGTATCGCCCACAGCAAACTCGCCATGTACTTCCTTGATCTCATCGCCTCGTAAACAGCCGTCTTCGCCTTCTAGTGAATCATCAAATGACCCATCGACAACCACTTCACCTTGTTCATTTGCGGTATGTGTCATCCAGTGAATAGAGTCTTGCATTGGTTTTTCATAAGGCAAGAACACACTACCTGGATTTTCGCCCGCTAATAAACGAGTAAAGGTTTCTTCTTTAAAGCCATTAATAATATACGTTGCAATACCATGTGATGTGGCTTTTTCTGCCGCTTCAATCTTGGTTTTCATACCACCGGTGCCTACTGCACTGGTAGCACATCCTGCCATAGCATAAATAGAATCATCAATTGATTTTATTTCAGGCAATAATACGGCATCGTCATGCAGATTTGGGTTTTTGTCATACAGCCCATCTACATCTGAAAAAATCATTAATGCGTCAGCGTCAGCGGCAGCTGCCACCATAGCTGATAAGTTATCGTTATCACCCACTTTTAAATCATCTGTTGTCACCGCATCATTTTCATTAATGATAGGTAGCACGCCGTGTTCTAACAAGGTAAATACGGTTTCACGGATACTCTGATAGCGCTCACGGTCACGTAGGTCACCATGAGTTAATAGTAGCTGCGCCGAAGGAAAATCAAAGAAACGATCCCACATGGCCATCATTTCTGTTTGCCCTGCTGCTGCCATGGCTTTTTTCATAACAACTGAGCGCGGCTTCTCTGATGGAAATAAATGCGAGCCTGCCGCTACAGAGCCTGATGACACTAAAATAACCTCTATACCACGTGCGCGACAGTGAACGATAAACTGTGCGATGGTTAACAAGTAGCGTGAACGACAGCCATCTTGATCGGGTGCAATTAAGGCACTGCCCACTTTAAGTACGATACGTCGCCAATTTAACTTTTGCATAAATGCTCAACTTTCCATTTTATTTGTATTCATCACACTGATGAATGAAACCAGGTCGCTATGTTTAAAACATAACGTCGAATTTGTTTATCATTGCCCACACTTTTTTTACACACGCGTACACCGTCTCTAAAACCATTGTTTTAAATTGAGATGCAAAAAATAAATAGTATTAACCCAATAAAATTGGATTGTACTAACTAAAAAAATATAAAGTGTTGTTTATGTATCGCTGTAAAAAGCTGTGTGCGGCTTTTTTATTAACAACATACATAGAGCCTCTTAAGTCTGGTACACCAACAGATAGGGTGATGACTTAAGGACCGAGATTTAACCGCCACGATGGGGATTAAATATTGAAAGGTAATAATTCAACTCAAACTTTAATTTATATGCGTTACGCAGATAAACACCTTGAGCAAAACTATACCAAAGAGTTCGGTAAATGATATTTTACGTTCGAACATTATAAAACATCGCTGAAACAATCACTAAGAGAGTTAAGATGTTTATATCTAACACGTTTACTTACTTAAACAATAAACTTTATTAGATAACTAATTATTCGAACACGAAGTATAATACGTTAAAATAGCCGCTTAGATCAAGGCTAAAATTAAAGCTAAATAGGTCATAACAGACAAGGCATGCACATTTTGCAATAGATATCATAAAGTTAGACTACTATAAATAGTAATTATAGAGACTATAACTTTGATAACACTCTCACAAAAGACGTTAACACTAAATAAATAAACATTATTTATTAGCTAAATTTAATTTACACGTGTATACCCACTGTATTACTGGTTGGTAACCGTTATACTTTTAAACATTATTAAAATTAAGGAGTTTTTACTCTATGTCAGCAATTTATATAGCCGGTATTGCACTGTGTTCAGTGTTAGCCCAATGGGTCGCTTGGGCGTTTAGAGTACCCGCTATTCTGTTTTTATTGCTTACAGGGCTTTTATTAGGGCCATTTAGTGGCGTATTAGACCCTGATGCATTATTAGGTGATTTACTTTTTCCTGTGGTCTCTTTGAGTGTCGCTGTGATTTTATTTGAAGGGTCCTTAACTTTACATTTTCGAGAACTTAAAGGGATCAGTAAAGTCGTCAGAAACCTCTGCTCTATTGGTATGCTTACAACTTGTATTGTTATTAGTTTTAGCGCCTATTGGTTACTCGAGTTAAATTGGCGAGTTGCTGCAGTACTTGGCGCTGTGCTTGTTGTTACGGGGCCAACCGTTATTGCTCCATTACTTAACTCGATGCGACCTACCCAGGATATCGATCGTATTTTACGCTGGGAAGGCATAGTAATAGACCCCATTGGCGCTTTATTTGCAGTGTTAGTGTTTGAAGCCGTAATGCTGGTTGGTCAGGGTGAAGTACTTAGCCACACTATCGTTGCACTGGTTAAAACCGTTGGCGTTGGTTTAAGTATTGGTGTGGTTTCGGGTTGGATCACGACGCAACTAATGCGCCGAGAATGGCTGCCATTTGAGCTACATAAGTTTGGTATTTTAGCGTTAGTGTTAATTAGCTTTTCTATTTCAAACCACATAAGCCATGAGTCAGGCTTACTGGCTGTGACGGTGTTTGGCATTTGGTTAGCTAATCAAGATGACTTGGAAATAGATTCGGTACTCGAGTTTAAAGAAGATTTGTCAATGATTTTAATCTCGACTTTATTTATTTTATTGGCCGCAAGACTACAACTCTCTGATTTAATGATGCTCGACAGCGACGTATTTATATTTTTAGCTATTGTGCTATTTATCGCCCGCCCATTGTGTATTGCTATTTCAACCTTTGGTACAGACTTACCGATGAAATCGCGCCTAGTACTTGCTTGGATTGCACCTCGCGGTATTGTTGCAGCAGCCGTTGGTTCAGTATTTGCGCTGAGTATGATGGAAGCGGGAGTGGCCGATGCCGAAAAAATGGTGCCACTCATATTTACTGTTATTATTGTTACTGTGGTACTGCAAAGCTTAACGGCTATCCCTGTTGCGAAACTACTTGGAGTGCGTCAACCATCCCCTAATACTATTTTAATCATTGGTGCAAACCATGTATCGCGTGCAATTGCACGTGGCTTAAAAGAGCAAAATATTCCTGTTCATCTATCAGATCCTGCTTGGGAGAACTGTAGAATGGCGCGCATGGATGGCCTGCCTTGTTATTACGGTAACCCGCAATCGGAGCATGCTGAACGTTATTTACCTTTAACCACGATTCGCAGTGTTTTAGCGCTTTCACCTAATCGCCACCACAACGCATTAGGGGTGCAGTACTTCTCTCATTTATTAAATGAAAAAAATGTATTTTCACTACGTTCCTCTTCATCACATGCTAAAGCAAATAAAGACAGCGCGACGTTTTTATCACGACAAATTCTGTTTGGTGAAAACGGCGCATATGCACGCTTAAGCAGTGTTATTGCCAAAGGCGGTAAAGTGAGTGCAACACGTATATCTGAAGAGTTTAGCTGGCAGCAGTATTTAGAAATGAATCCTGAAGCGATCCCACTGTTTATTCTCAAAGGGGATAAAGACAGTGATGAAGACGCACCAGTGAAAATGAGGCCTTTTACCAGTGATATGGAAAAGCCACCACAAGAGGGTGAACGAGTAGTTGCATTGCAACCGCCTAAAATATCGCTATTAAAAGATCCGGCCAATAACAAAGCCAAAGACAATAAAAAAGACGAGTAATAACTAAAAAGCGAGAGTGCTAAAAAAGCACTCTCGCTTTTTTATTTACAAACCTAAACTCTGATTAAGAGATTTACTAACATATTAAATCATAGTCATAATTAGGTTTATTTTCTCTAGCTGGAGTTTAGGTTACATAGGTAAGCGCGCGCGGGTAACGACACTAGCTGGCATTTTTTCAGCAAGTTTAGTTAATGCTCGCTCTATTTTTTTATGTGTCGCTTTATCGGCTACCGTGGTGTTAAACAGCCAACGATAAGCATCTTCAAAGTCTCTTGGACTACCATAGCCTTGATTAAACAAGCCCACTAATCGTAATTGAGCTTTTAAGTTACCTTGCGCTGAGGCCTCACGGAGGTAGGTTATTGCCATGGCTTTGTCTTTTTGGACTAACTGCCCAACATCGTAGTAGCGACCTAGTTGCTCTAATGCTGCCGCTAAGCCCTGCTCAGCCGCTTTTTTCATGTAATACACACCTAGAGCTACATCACGCTCAACACACACCTTGTAGGCAAGCATATCACCGTATAAAAATTGATACGACGGCAATGCCATTTTATTGGCTCGTGCTTCTATATCTTGCACTAACTGGCAATTATCTGCCTTCACGCGGGCTAGATGAGTGTTCTCATTAATTAAAGCTATTAACTCAGATTCGGTATACAGCGGCACAGCTGCAGGGCTTTCTTCAGCTAAGCTATTGCTTATATTAAATAAAGAAAGTGTAAGTAGTGATAATGACCACACTGAGCAACGAGAAGATAAACGCATATTAACCACTTTAAAAATAAACTTACCAAATAATATACAAAGATCGTTCCACTATTAATAGGTGTGCTTTTTTATAGGCATAAAAAAAGCTGCACATGGCAGCTTCTTTTCAACATAAACCCAATTATGCAAATGGGCTACGAAGTATCATGGTTTCAACACGATCTGGACCTGTAGAGATAATATCAACAGGGACGCCCGTGATTTCTTCAATACGTTTAATGTAATCAATTGCTGCTTTAGGTAAACCTTCAAGCGATGTTACACCCACGGTATTTTCAGACCAACCAGGCATTTCTTCGTATACTGGTGTTACTTTATCGTAACCTTCAGCCGCTAATGGCGTAACGTTAGTCACAGTACCATCTTCAAGCTTATAACCAGTACAGATTTTAAGTGTTTCTAAACCGTCTAGAACGTCAAGTTTAGTTAAACAAAAACCTGAAATGCTGTTAATTTGAACTGCACGGCGCATAGCCACTGCATCTAACCAGCCAGTACGACGTAAACGACCAGTAGTAGCACCAAACTCATGACCTTTGTCACCTAAATGCTTACCTACTGGGTCTTGTTTTTCAAGGCCATCGTAAAGCTCTGTAGGAAAAGGACCTGAACCTACACGTGTTGTGTACGCTTTAATGATACCTAGTACATAATCAAGGTGTAATGGGCCAAAACCCGCACCTGTAGCAACGCCACCAGCAGTAGTGTTTGAAGATGTAACATAAGGGTAAGTACCGTGATCGATATCAAGTAATGTACCTTGTGCACCTTCAAATAAGATGTTGTCACCGGCTTTACGCGTTTGATCTAAAAGCTCAGTTACATCAACTACCATTGCTTTTAAGATGTCAGCAACAGCCATTGCGTCATCAAACGTTTTTTGAAAATCTACTGCATCTACTTTGTAGTAGTTCACTAATGTGAAGTTGTGGTATTCCAATACTTCTTTTAACTTAGTAGCAAATAATTCAGGATTGAATAAATCGCCAACACGTAAACCACGACGTGCTACTTTATCTTCATACGCTGGACCGATACCACGACCCGTTGTACCGATTGGTTTATCGCCACGCGCTGTTTCGCGAGCTACATCTAATGCAACATGGAAAGGCAATATTAGCGGACATGCTTCACTGATTAAAAGACGTTCGCGTACTGGTACGCCACGCTCTTCAAGCATGCCAATTTCTTTCATTAGCGCTTCTGGTGATAAAACAACACCATTACCAATCACACATTTAACATTGTCACGTAATACACCCGATGGAATAAGGTGTAGAACTGTCTTTTCACCGTCGATCACTAAGGTATGGCCAGCGTTATGGCCACCTTGATAACGAACTACTAAAGATGCTTTATCTGTAAGGAGGTCAACTACCTTACCCTTACCTTCGTCACCCCATTGGGTGCCTAGTACAACAACGTTTTTACCCATTGCAAATTCACTTAGAGAAAATTAGGACGAGATTTTACCAGAAAACTAAAGCAAAGTTCACCCCGTTTAGCTTATTTTTTCCTCGTGCCCTTAGTAAACATCAGTGTTTAGCTAATAATCACATAAATAACAGTGATTTATAAGATTAAAATTCAGATAACAAAAAGCCCTGCAATTGCAGGGCTTTTTAAATTTAACTAAAGCTGTGATTACTGAGCTTTCGCGCCTTTCATGTATTGGAAGAAATCGCTATCCGGTGATAACACCATCACGTCTTGCTTTCCTTTGAAAGTTTGCTTGTAAGCTTCTAAAGAGCGAACAAAGCTAAAGAACTCAGGGTCTTTATTATAAGCACTAGCGTAAATCGCAGCAGCATCAGCATCGCCTTGACCACGAACAGAACGCGCATTACGTTCTGCATCAGCAAGCATTACTGTTACACGGCGGTCAACACCTGCACGAATCGTTTCTGCTTTTTCCTGACCTTCAGAGCGGTGCTCTTTAGCAACGGCAGTACGCTCAGCACGCATACGTTGGTAAATAGAGCTACTCACCTCTTGAGGTAAGTTAATTTGCTTAACACGTACATCAAGTACTTCAATACCCAGCTCACTAGCACTTTCAGAGGCTTGTACTAACGCTTCTTCCATCAGCTCGCTACGTTCACCCGATACAATTTCACGAATAGTACGAGTACCAAAGTTAGTACGTAGGCCATTATTTACTTTTTGCTTAAGCAGTGTTTCAGCGTATTGCTTATCACCACGTGCACGCAGGTAAAAAGAGCTAAAGTCGTTAACACGCCATTTTACAAACGAATCAACAATTAAGTCTTTTTTCTCGCTAGTTACAAAGCGATCCGGTGTGCCATCTAGCGTTTGAATACGCGCATCAATGCGGCGCACTTGGCTAAAAAATGGCACTTTTAGATGTAGACCTGGACCATAAACCACCGCTTGATCATCGCTGTCTTTTTGTACTTTACTAAATAAAAGTACAATCGCCTTTTGGCCTTCAGAAACCACAAATACTGACGAGAAACACATTACAATGGCAGCTAATAGGATTACTAAACTAAAGTTTTTCATTATGCTTATCTCCCGTCGTTGAAGCGATCATTGTTAAAGCGATCATTACCACTATTAACAGTGCTGTTACGTGACGTATTTACCTTGTTACGTAAATCGTTAATATCGCTTGAGCTAGGTAAAGCAACGCGTGTTGATGAACCCTGTTTTTCCATGATTTTATCAAGTGGTAAATACATCATGTTGTTACCGCCCTTAACGTCAACCAATATTTTAGAGCTATTACCTAATACTTCTTGCATTGCGTCTATGTATAAACGCTCGCGTGTTACTTCTTTAGCTGCTTGGTATTCTGGAAGTAATTTCTCAAAACGAGCCACTTCACCTTGCGCTTCTAAAGTAATACGCTCTTGGTAACCTTCAGCCTCTTGCGTCATACGCGTTACTTGACCACGCGCACGCGGTTCAATTTCACGGGCATACGCTTCGGCTTCACGAATAAAGCGTTGTTCATCCTCTTGGGCTGCAATTGCATCATCAAACGCATCTTTAACTTCCATTGGCGGACGTGAATCCTTGAAGTTAACGTCAGTTACGATTAAACCTAAATTATAAGGTTCAATGATTTGATTTAGCTCATCCCAGGTATTTTGACGCACAACTTCACGGCCGTTAGTCAGTACTTGGTCCATTTTTGAATGGCCAACAACATAACGCAGCGCACTATCTAATGCTTCTTCAAGGCTGCTGTCAGCGTTAGTGACACTAAACTTGTATAAGTATGGGTCGATTACTCGATACTGTACTTCAAACTCAACGCTTACTACGTTTTCATCTTCAGTTAGCATAAAACCTGATGCTGATAACGAACGAACAGCTTCGATATCGACTGGAATAACCGTCTCAACAAAGGTCATCTTCCAACGCAAGCCTGGATCTGCAATTCGGTCAAACTTACCAAATTGAAGAACGACACCGCGCTCAGCTTCTTTCACCGTATAAATACCGCTTAACGCCCACACAATGGCAGCGATAATAAGTACAAATGAAATACCGGCTCCGCCAAGTCCACCGCCGCTACCATTGCCGGATTTTTTACCGCCAAATAAGCCGTTAAACTTGTTACTGAATTTACGGAACACCTCGTCTAAATCAGGTGGGCCTTGATCACGTCCGCCTTTGTTATTCCACGGATCTTTGTCATTGCCATTATTACCCGGTTCATTCCAGGCCATAGCTATACTCCATTGTTATCTAAATAAATTCGGAAATTGTGTTAAATCTAACAAATCTTATGCATTTCTTATACTAAAACCGACATTAATCTTTCAGTTTTTAGTCGCAGCTAATAAAACTTTCAATCTCTGGGCCAAAATCTTTAATCAAACGATTCCACTCAATCATAGGTAATCGCACATCTAGCAACCAATTACCTTGCTCATCAAAACGTTCGTTATGTACTGCACTTAAGTTAAATAAAGATGCTCTTAAACGTCCATACTGAGGAGCCAGTAGTAAAGTTTCACTCAACATCTTTTTAGCTAGTAAGTCACTAATAGCCTCACTTAACAGCTCGCAACCTTCACCTGTTTTTGCTGATAACCATACCCTTATAGGTTGGCCTTCGTCATCGCGATCAATACGTGGGGTTACATCATCCAGCGCATCAATTTTGTTGTATACAAGTAATTGCGGTACATCATCAGCTTCAATTTCTTTGAGTACTTCTTGTACCTGTTCAATATTTTCTTTTCGACGAGGGTCAGCTACATCTATCACGTGTAATTGTAAATCAGCCTCTCGCGTTTCTGTCAGCGTTGCTTTAAATGCAGCCACTAAGTCATGCGGTAAGTGGCGAATAAACCCTACAGTATCGGCTAAAATAACCGAACCAACATCGCCAATATCTAATTTGCGTAAGGTTGGGTCTAGTGTTGCAAACAACTGATCAGCGGCATACACATCAGAATTTGTAATACGGTTAAATAAGGTTGATTTACCCGCATTAGTATAACCCACTAAAGAAACCGTTGGGATCTCATTACGAGTACGTGCTCGTCTACCTTGCTCACGTTGTACGCCAACTTTAGCCAAACGGGCGCGTATATTTTTAATACGTGCACGTAATAAACGTCGATCGGTTTCTAACTGCGTTTCACCAGGACCACGTAAACCAATACCGCCTTTTTGGCGTTCAAGGTGGGTCCAACCTCGGATTAAACGAGTCGACATATGACGAAGCTGCGCTAACTCAACTTGAAGTTTACCTTCGTGAGTACGTGCGCGCTGAGCAAAAATATCAAGGATAAGTGTGGTTCTATCAAGCACCCGACATTGGCAAACACGCTCTAAATTACGTTCTTGAGACGGACTTAACTGATGGTTAAAAATGACAACATCGGCATTGTGGGTTTTGACAATTTCAGCTATTTCTTCTGCTTTGCCGGTACCGACAAATAGCTTCGGATGTGGTGCTTGACGGCTGCCTTGCACAACCGCCAAACTACTAACACCAGCAGAAGATACCAACATTTCTAATTCGTGGAGATCTTCACGATCCCCCTCTTTAGGTAAGTCGATATGGACTAAAATTGCCTGTTCGCCAGATTCATAGCGGTCAAACAAGCATTACGCTCCTAATTTAAAAGTTTCCAGCTTCAGGTTCTTCAGTGTCTTCATTTCCCTGAACACCTTGGAAGTTGACTGCGCGTGCAGGTACAACTGTAGAAATTGCATGTTTATACACCATTTGGTTAACAGTGTTTTCCAGCAAAATTACAAATTGGTCAAATGACTGAATTTTACCTTGTAATTTTATGCCATTTACCAAAAAAATTGATACTGGAATGCGCTCACGGCGTAGTGCATTTAAAAATGGGTCTTGTAACGATTGGCCTTTTGCCATGTTATTATTCCTTCGTTCTAGGTGTTATTATAATTAAGTGGCTGAACTGATTTAACAAAGATAAATTTTGTCCAACTACTACTAGCTTAGCGAACTTACTACACGATGCAAGTTTTCTTCATCACCTGTTGTTAACCATGTAACATCAGGCCAGCTTCTTAACCACGTTAATTGACGTTTAGCCAATTGACGTGTGGCTGCAATGCCGCGAAAAATCATTTCATCATGATCAATTTCACCCGCAAGGTAATCCCACATCTGTCTATAACCTACACAACGAATAGAAGGCATATTGGGATGTAAATCCTCACGTAGATATAGGGTCGAAACTTCTTTTTCAAACCCCTGTTCAATCATTATTTTAAACCTTTCTTCAATTCGATGATGTAATTCACTGCGATCATCGGGTGCAATTGCAAATTGATGAAAAGTATAGGGTAATGCTGGCTGTTTTTGCTTTTGCAATTCAGTCATCGTTTTACCTGTTATACGGTAAACTTCCAAAGCACGATTAATTCGCTGCGAATCATTTTCACTCATCTTTTGTGCTGCTTGCGGATCAACTTTAACCAGCTCTTTGTATAAATAAGGCCAGCCATGCTCTTTAGCTTGTGTTTCTAGTTCGGCTCTAACGTTTGCATCGGCTTCAGGTAATGGCGACAACCCATCAATTAGCGCTTTGAAGTACATCATTGTACCTCCAACCAATACAGGCACTTTACCTTGTTGATGAAATTTATCAATTTTTTCTATAGCATCACGTCTAAAATCAGCAACCGAATACGTTTCACTCGGATCAAGTAAGTCAATTAAATGATGTGGGGCACGAGCTAATTCGTCGGCATCAGGCTTAGCCGTACCAATATCCATACCTTTATAAACAAGCGCAGAATCAACGCTAATAATCTCAGTATTTAAATACTCACACAGTGAAATTGCCAATGCTGTTTTACCAGCAGCGGTTGGGCCCATTAAAAATATGACCGGTAAATTACTCAACACGAATACCTTAATTAAATTGCGTTAGATAAGAGTTTAGATCTATTTTAACTGCTTTTTCTCGCAAGCGTTCAATTGTTTGCGGATTATTTTGTAAGCGCGCTTGCTGCTCTAAAAAGGCATTGCTCGCATAGAACCGTGCGGGAATTATATTTACCTGCCATTGTAGCCATTCATCAATACTTGCTAGCTGAGCCTTACATCCCTCAAGCAATGCATCTATTGCAGCACTTACATCTAATAAGTACAGGCTTGTAGGCAGCTTCTTTACCATAACAAACTGCTTTTCTATTAATAACTCAAAACCTAGTAAGGTAAACCAAGACTGCTGAGCAGCAAGAAGCGCCGTGTCTTGTTTTGATACGTTGACACGCACAGGCAATAGGAGTGCTTTACCTTCAAGGCTGCCATGCTCTTTTATTTGTGTATGCCAATCATCCGCTAATGCGTATTTAAAGTGTGAACAATAAAGTTGATTTTCATTATTGAACACGCAAACGCCCTGTTCAATGCTTATTATATCGACAGTGCGCAGTGCTGTATCTGATACTTGCGTCTCATTAGATTGTACAAATGCTGCCGCAGTATCAAAGTGCTGCGCTTGTTGCTCATTCACGCCCTGATAAAACGCATTCACATCATGGTAATTTTGGCTTTCAGTACGCACCTGTCTACCCGCACCTTGACGACCGCCACCATAAGAGGCACTACTTGTAGATGGCGAATGACTTGGTTGTAATGACGACTTAGGATAATCAAAAAGTTCACTACTGGAAGTGTGTTCTTGGTTAAACGATGTAACTGGTGAATGATGAGCGTGAGCGGCTGGCGAATTAACAAACTCAGCTTGAAGTGGCACCACAACTTGTTTAATAGCTTGTAAAATAAAGTCATGTACCAAACGACCTTGATGAAAACGTACCTCATGCTTTGCCGGGTGCACGTTAACATCCACTTGGCGTGGGTCTATATCTATGTAAATCACAAATCCGGGAAGTTCTTGCTCGCCACTGACCTCTTCAAATGCTTGACGAATAGCATGCAGAATAAGTTTGTCGCGCATCATACGATTATTTACATAGGTATACTGAGTACTATTAGCCGATCCAACTGGCAATACCCAACCGTGTAGTTGCAACCCAGCCTCACCCGATTGAATATGCAATCCTTGCTCAGCAAACGCTTTACCCGCCACTTGTGCGACTCGCGTAATCGCTTGAGCAGGATCAGTTTTAGCGCGATACTGGCGCACAACTTTTTCATTATGGGTTAATGTAATTGATACATCAAAACGGCTCAGCGCAATACGCTTTATAAGCTCATCAATATGACTAAATTCGGTTTTTTCAGTGCGTAAAAACTTACGTCTTGCTGGGGTGTTAAAAAATAAATCTTTAACTTCAATTGTGGTGCCACTAGGGTGAGCAACCGGCTTTACCTCTACGGCCATATCTCGGCCTTGTGCAAAGGCTTGCCACGCAGCTTCTTGATTTTCGGGTTTAGAGCTTAAGGTTAAGCGAGATACCGAACTAATAGATGCTAAGGCTTCCCCCCTAAAACCAAGAGAACAAATATTTTCTAGGTCGTCTAGGGACTTTAGTTTACTGGTTGCATGGCGAGAGAGCGCTAATGTGAGCTCACCCTTTGCAATACCCGCTCCATTGTCGCGAATACGAATTAACTTGTGGCCCCCGCGTTCAATATCTATTTGAATACGTGTCGCGCCTGCATCAAGGCTGTTTTCTACTAACTCTTTAACCACCGATGCGGGACGCTCAACAACTTCACCCGCCGCAATTTGGTTTGCTAAGCGCGCAGGTAATATTTCAATACTCATAACAACCTTAAATGTGTGCGCTTTTAAAATTAACTCTGAGGAATATCAAGTTCCTGACCAATAAATAGCGTATTTGAACTGAGCTTATTAACTTGTTTTATTTTACTGATACTCACGCCATATCGACCTGCCAACATGCTCAGTGACTCACCAGGACGTACTTTATGTTTTGTTGGATACTGAGACTTTAATGACGCAAACAGTGAGTCGTCAGGCGGGTTACGTAAATAGTAATTTTTAATTGAGGTAAACATGGCTTTAGCTAAGCGCTCTTGATGATTGGCACTTTTAAGCAGTCGCTCTTCACGTGGATTAGAGATAAACCCAGTTTCAACCAAAATAGACGGAATATCTGGCGACTTTAATACTGCAAGGCTGGCATGTTGCGGCTCTTTTTTATGAAGTTTAGCCACCTTTCGTAGCTCTTTAACTACTTCCTCAGCCACGTTTAAGCCGGTTTTCATGGAGTGATCCATCGACATATCAAGCAAGGCTTGCGCTAAGTACTTTTCATTTGCAGCATCTTTAATTACATCGGCAGCACCGCCAAGTAACTCAGAGTGTTTTTCTTTATCCTCAATCCATTTACCAATTTCTGAATTGGCACGTCGCAGCGACAACACCCAAACAGAAGCACCATTTGGCCCAGGGCTGGTAAACGCATCTGCATGAATAGAAACAAAAAAGTCTGCTTTTTTCTGACGTGCGCGGTTGGTACGTGTATTGAGTTTTACAAAGTAATCGCCACTGCGAACCATACGCGAAATCATGCCTCGCTCAGCATCAATCATCCGCTCTAAACGCTTGGCAATTTGCAGTGTAATGTCTTTTTCGTAAGTGCCTGATGGGCCAATGGAGCCAGGGTCTTCACCGCCATGCCCTGCATCAATAGCAATTACAATATCGCGCTCTTGGCTTAATTGGCGTTTTTTTGCCGCCGTTTGCGCAGGGGTAATTGCACCTTTAGCTTGGCTTTTATCGTATAAATCGACCACCAATCTATTTTTATAAGGGCCTGTGGGGGCTAGTGCAAATATAACTGGTTTAACTGGCCCATTTAATTCAAACACTAAACGCACGCTGTGTTTATTTTTAGGTTTTGAGTAACGTAACTTACTAACAATTTGGTGTTTTGGTGGCACACCTGGCAATGTTTTCAACTCATCAGTGTTTTCTAAATCAACCACTAAACGGCTTGGATTTTTTAGCATAAAGTAGCTGAAATCGGGTTTATCGTCGAGATCAAACACCACCCGGGTGCTATCAGGGGATGGCCAGACACGCACACTATTAATAGTGTTTTGCGCCCACAATGGCAAGCTCACTGTAAAAACCATGAGGTAAATAAAAAGTTTAACTAAACCACGACTCATTTTGATAATCACTGCCTTAACTATTTTATTATCTATTATTTAGTTTTTCGACAATTGCTACACCACGCTCACTAGCACTGTTAATAACAATTTTA
Source organism: Pseudoalteromonas sp. SiA1 (assembly GCF_018732205.1). Taxonomy (NCBI): domain Bacteria; kingdom Pseudomonadati; phylum Pseudomonadota; class Gammaproteobacteria; order Alteromonadales; family Pseudoalteromonadaceae; genus Pseudoalteromonas; species Pseudoalteromonas sp. SiA1. Next base: position 3,031,199 of record NZ_CP076084.1, read on the forward strand.
CGCTCATCACCTACATAACTTAGCGTAGCATTTAGATCGGGAACAGGAATAAATTCTCCGCCTTTTTCCGGCCACTCAACAATACAAGTTGCCGTTTCTGAAAAATAATCACGAATTCCCATAAATTCAAGCTCTTCTGGGTCACCTAATCGGTATAAGTCAAAATGATAGACATTGCCACGCACAAGCTCGTAAGGTTCAACAAGTGTATAAGTGGGACTTTTAACCTTACCTGTATGACCAAAACCTTGCACTATACCGCGAGTAAATGTCGTTTTACCGGCCCCCAAATCACCATGCAAATAAATAACTGCGCCCTGTTCTATTATGGCAGCTAATTTATTACCCATAGCAACAGTGGCATTTTCATCGACTAAATGAAAATCAAAACTACACGACATGATTACCTCAAAATTTACGAAAAGCGCATATTTGTTAATCATACCAGATTATTTATTTAAGGTGATACTGCCTCTTTTTTAAAGATAAAAAAACCGGCCTGAGCCGGTTTTTAATTAGCATAGACTTTACAGCCCTAATTTCTTCTCAAGGTAGTGGATATTTGTACCACCGTTTTTGAAGTTTTCATCTGCAAGAATGCGTTTATGCAATGGCGTATTCGTTTTAATACCGTCGATTACCAGCTCATTGAGTGCATTACGAGCACGGGCAATAGCAACATCACGGTTTTCACCGTAAGTGATCAGCTTACCAATCATAGAATCGTAATGTGGCGGTACCGTGTAATCAGCATAAATATGGCTGTCCCAACGAATACCTAAACCACCAGCTGGATGAAAGCGGGTGATTTTACCTGGCGATGGAATAAAGGTTTCAGGGTCTTCAGCATTAATACGACACTCAATAGCGTGGCCACGAATAACAACGTCGTCTTGAGTGAATGATAATGGCTGACCAGCGGCAATTTTTAGCTGCTCTTTGATTAAATCCACACCGGTAACCATTTCAGTCACTGGGTGTTCAACCTGAATACGGGTATTCATTTCAATGAAGTAAAACTCGCCGTTTTCGTATAAAAACTCAAACGTACCTGCACCACGATAACCAATTTCGATACATGCACGTGTACAACGCTCACCAATGAACTTACGTACTTCTGCAGTAATCCCTGGTGCTGGCGCCTCTTCCACTACTTTTTGGTGGCGACGTTGCATTGAACAATCACGCTCACCTAGATGAACCGCGTTACCTTGACCATCGGCCAATACTTGTACTTCAATGTGGCGTGGGTTTTCAAGGAATTTTTCCATGTAAACCATGCTGTTGCCAAAGAACTGCTTAGCTTCTTGCTGCGTAAGCGCAATCGAGTTGATTAACTCAGCCTCGTTGCGTACAACACGCATACCACGACCACCGCCGCCGCCAGCTGCTTTAATAATTACCGGGTAACCAATACGCTTCGCAATTTGCATGTTGCGTTCTTTATCATCCGATACCGGACCATCAGAACCTGGCACACATGGAACACCGGCTTTACGCATCGCTTCGATAGCTGATACTTTGTCCCCCATTAGGCGAATAGTGTCGCCACGAGGACCAATAAATACAAAGCCACTTTGCTCAACTTGGTCGGCAAAGTCGGCATTTTCAGCAAGAAAACCATAACCTGGGTGAATAGCGACCGCATCAGTTATTTCAGCTGCGGCAATAATGCGTGGAATGTCTAAGTAACTTTCAGTTGCTGCTGGTTTACCAATACAGATGGTTTCATCTGCTAGTAATACGTGCTTAAGATCGCGATCCGCCGTTGAATGCACAGCAACCGTTTTGATCCCAAGCTCTTTGCAGGCGCGCAATATACGAAGTGCAATTTCACCTCGGTTTGCAATGACTACTTTATCTAACATGAGAGTTGGCCTTTTACGTTGCGCTATTATTCAATGATGAATAAAGGTTGATCAAATTCTACTGGCTCGCCGTTTTCTACTAAAATAGCTTTTACTGTACCGGCTTTATCTGACTCAATTTGGTTCATCATTTTCATTGCTTCAACGATACATAATGTGTCGCCAACTTTAACCTGTGAACCGACTTCAACATATGCTGGCGCTTCTGGAGAAGCTGCTGCGTAAAAAGAACCTACCATAGGTGATTTAACTTGGTGTCCTGTAGGACCTGCCGCTGGTACTTCAGACTCTGCTACAGGTGCTGCTGGTGCAACCGCAGGAGCGGGTGCTGGAGCATATTGCTGTGGAGCAAATTGCGCGTACGCAGGACCGGCACTCATGTTGTTACGGTTAATACGTACTGATTCTTCACCTTCAGTGATTTCTAGTTCTGCAATACCTGATTCTTCTACTAATTCAATTAGTTTTTTGATCTTGCGAATATCCATAAACGACCCGCCTATTAGTTTGTTAGTTTAAATTTAGTTTGAGTTTTGCAATCGGCTCACCGCTGCATGTAAAGCAGCGTGATAGCCCATTGCACCTAATCCACAAATAACGCCTTGCGCCACATCAGAAAAATAAGAATGATGGCGAAACGTTTCACGTGCATGCACATTACTTAAGTGCACTTCAAAAAACGGAATATCAACGCTTAGCAATGCATCACGTAATGCGACGCTTGTGTGCGTAAATGCTGCAGGGTTAATAATGATGTAATCAACCGCTTGCCAAGCATCATGAATGCGTTCAATGAGCGCTTGCTCACTATTACTTTGAAAATGCGTTAACGCCACATCTAAACTATTAGCAGCGCTATTTAACTCGCTCATAATATGCTCTAAAGAGTGCGAACCGTACTTATCGGGCTCACGCTTTCCTAGCATGTTTAAATTTGGGCCATTTATAACTAAAATCTTTAATTTTGCAGCCATAATACGCGATATATCCTATAAGTAATGAGTTAAGCGGTTACCAACTAATTTTTCACTAAAAAGTAAGCTGAAAAAAGTAAGATAGCAACAATTTCTCACGTTAACCAACTATTATAGTGATTTCGAAGTAAATAGCAGCAAAATACTGGTCTAATCTCTATTTTGGGGACGAATCTTGAGGGGGGAATAATGGCACAACATTAACAATCATGTTGTGCCATATAGAATGGTTATTCAGCGCTGGCACGCACTGCAGCAAGGTGCTTAGCGAAATCATCCGCATTTAAAAAGCCAGTAACACGTTGTGCACTTAGCTCTTCACCTTGAGTATTGAAGAATAAAATACTCGGTAAACCAAACACTGAATATGCTTCCATTAGCTCAATTGTTTCATTATCGCTTTGGGTTAAGTCAATTTGAATCAGTTGGTAATGGCTAAACTCACTTTGTACTTGCGGGTCGGGAAAGGTGTAATGCTCAAACTCTTTACACGCTACACACCAGTCAGCGTATAAGTCCACCATAACCATGCGCCCTTCGCTATTTGCTTGTGATACGGCTTGTTTAAGCTCAGCTAAATTGGCAACATGTTTAAACTCATTGTTTTGCGAGGTTGTTTGTAAACTCACGGCTTGTGTTGGCCAAAAATAGTTTTTGGTTAAATTAAAGCCGGTAAGCACTAATAAAACAGCCATAAACCACAATAAGGTTTTTAATTTACCTTGTGCTTGAGCGCTTTGCCAATAATGGAAATAAAGCGCTGTGGCGATAGCTAATAAGCCTGCCATAAGCATAATAATTTCAATATCTATAATGCGCTCTAGCAAAATAAGTGGCACAACTAACATAATAAAACCAAATAAGGTTTTGACTTGTTCCATCCAGCCGCCAGCTTTCGGTAATAGCTTACCTCCCGATGTACCTAATAATAACAGCGGTAGCCCCATACCTAAACTCAGTACGTAAAGTGTTAGCCCGCCGACTAGGTAATCGCCGCTTTGTGCCACAAATAATAATGCGGCTGATAAAGGCGCTGTAGTGCAAGGTGATGCAATAAGCCCTGATAAAACCCCCATCAAGAACACCCCAATATAGTTACCGCCTTTTTGGTTGTTGCTCACTTGGGTTAGCTTGTTCATCATGCCGTTGGGTAACTTTATTTCGTACCAACCAAACATCGACATAGCCAGCAGTACAAACAATAAGCTAAAACTAATTAATACATATGGATGCTGTAAATAGCCTTGCACTTGCCCGCCTAACGCAGCAACCACAAGCCCTAATGCTGCATAGGTAACCGCCATGCCTTGAATATAAACAAATGATAGGGCAAATGCTTTTTTGGTAGATAGGTTCTTTTGACCCGCAATTAAGCTAGATAAAATAGGGAACATCGGAAATACACACGGTGTAAATGCCAAACCCACACCCACGGCAAAGAAAATAGCTAAGTTAACCATTAAGCTTTGGCTGGCTAACTGCTCTGTAAATGTGAGCTCTTTATCAGGTGTTGATCCAGTTGCTGGTTTTTCTGCAGATTGGCTAAGTGCTGCAAATGCACTGCTTGCTGCGGTATTGTCATTAGTATTAGTTTCACTTGCCAGTACACTTAATGGAATGCTGATGATTTCAGGTGGATAACACAGCCCTGCTTTTGCACAGCCTTGATAACGCACCTTAACAACGCCATCTTCACTCACATTACTTAGTTTGCTGATAACGCTAAGAGAATTTAAAAACACCTCAGTTTTGCCAAAAAATTCATCTTCAATTATTTCACCAGCGCCCAACTCAGGCACGTCAATGCTGGCACCTTTGGCAATAATTTCTATTTTATCTTTATATAGGTAATAGTCATCAGCGATATCCCAACCAACAAATAACGTACTTCCTTGCTGGTCAAAATCAAATACAAACGCTTCATTTACCGGTAAAAATGTGTGCTGAGTCGGTTTTAGAAAATCATCAAGGGTATTTTGTGCCGCCCAAGCAGGCGCCATTAATACGCTTAATAAAAAAAATAAAATAAAGCGCATTAATGAAGCACCTCGTCCATCCAATTAAAGTAAGCCAAGTTACCCGTTGCTACATCAACAACTTGTATTTCTGGTACTTCGTAGCTGTGAAGATCTTTTAAGGTTAAAAATACATCGTTCATTTTGTCAGCCTTAGTTTTAATTAGCAGCTTTACTTCAGTTGCTTCAGCTACTTCACCTTCCCATATGTAAATAGAAGTCATGGCCGGTAAAATATTTACACAAGCAGCTAATTTCTTTTCAATTAGCGCCATAGCCAATAAACGGGCTTCATCGTTATCTTTGCAAGTGGTAAAAATAAGTTTAAATTGCGTTGTCATAGTGAACCTTTACTTGTTTACAGGGGTCTAGCCCCATAGTAGCTGATAGCGGGTATAATGTGTAGACACGAACTCTGTCTGCATTTTGGGTCTTTGCAGTAAATTGATTTAAACCCGCTACCTTTAACTCAACTAACACTAAAGTTTATTACTTACTCTTATTAGCTTGAAAATAGACCCGACAACCCTCACTTATATTTCATTAGCACCTTAATAAGTGTCATTTTTTTAGAGAGTCTTATGTTTAGAATTTTATTTTTGCTGTTTATCATCATCCCTATTATTGAAATTGCCTTACTAATTCAGGTTAGTGACGTGATAGGTGGCTTTGCAACAATCGCTTTAGTGGTACTAACCGCCATTGTGGGTGCAAAAATGGTGAAACAGCAAGGAATGGGCGCACTACAAAACGTACAAATGCAAATGGCTCAAGGGCAAATGCCTGCTAAAGAATTGTTTACCGGTATTTGCGTAATTATTGCAGGGGTACTTTTATTAACACCCGGCATTATGACAGATGTATTTGGATTACTACTCCTTACCCCTGCTATTCGAAACAAATTGGCTGCAGGACTTGCTAGTCAAGCAACTGTAAGAATGAGCGCCAGCATGCATCAAACTGGCACTTCAGGGTTTTCGCAAACTCATCAATCAATGCATCACGAGCAAGATGAAAACCGCCCTAAGACCATAGATGGTGAATACGAGCGAAAAGATTAAAAATTTATCATTTTTTCTCTTGGAATTTTTCACTCCACCCCCATTAATGAAAGCAAATTAGATACACTTTTTTCTGTACTGTTCAGAAACTGTTAGGAGAACTAAAAACATGAACATTCGTCCTTTACAAGATCGCGTAATCATCAAGCGTCTAGAAGAAGAAACCAAGTCTGCTGGCGGTATTGTATTAACTGGCTCTGCAGCTGAAAAATCAACTCGCGGAGAAGTTGTTGCCGTAGGTAATGGTCGCGTTTTAGAAAACGGTGACGTTCGAGCATTAGAAGTGAAAGCCGGTGACACTGTGTTATTTGGCTCATATGTTGAAAAAACAGAAAAGATCGAAGGTCAAGAGTACCTGATCATGCGTGAAGACAATATTTTAGGCATTGTAGGCTAAACCTACTTTTCGTTTAACACACATTTTAAGAATTTAGAGGAAATTAAACATGGCAGCAAAAGAAGTACTGTTTGCAGGCGACGCACGTGCAAAAATGCTAACTGGCGTAAATATTCTAGCAAATGCAGTAAAAGTAACATTAGGCCCTAAAGGTCGTAACGTTGTATTAGACAAATCATTTGGCTCTCCTGTGATCACCAAAGATGGTGTATCTGTAGCAAAAGAAATCGAACTTGAAGACAAGTTTGAAAATATGGGCGCACAAATGGTTAAAGAAGTAGCGTCTAAAGCAAATGATGCTGCTGGTGACGGTACCACTACCGCAACTGTGCTTGCTCAGTCTATTGTAAACGAAGGTCTTAAAGCGGTTGCTGCGGGTATGAACCCAATGGATCTTAAGCGCGGTATTGATAAAGCAATCATTGCTGCAGTTGCAGAACTTAAAGCGCTTTCTGTTCCATGTGCTGATACTAAAGCGATTGCACAAGTAGGTACTATTTCAGCTAACTCTGATAAAGAAATTGGTGAAATCATTGCTGATGCAATGGAAAAAGTAGGCCGTAACACAGGTGTTATTACGGTTGAAGAAGGGCAATCACTTGAAAACGAATTAGATGTTGTAGAAGGCATGCAGTTTGACCGTGGTTACTTATCTCCATACTTTATCAACAACGCTGAAAAAGGCGCGGTTGAGCTAGATAACCCATTTATCTTACTTGTAGATAAAAAAATATCTAACATCCGTGAATTATTACCAACATTAGAAGCGGTTGCTAAAGCAAGTAAACCTCTGCTCATCATCGCAGAAGACCTTGAAGGTGAAGCGTTAGCGACACTAGTAGTGAATAACATGCGTGGTATTGTAAAAGTATCAGCGGTTAAAGCACCTGGTTTTGGCGATCGCCGTAAAGCAATGCTACAAGATATCGCGGTATTAACTGGCGGTACTGTGATTTCTGAAGAAATCGGCCTTGAGCTTGAAAAAGCAACGGTTGAAGACTTAGGTACAGCTAAACGTGTAGTAATCACTAAAGATGACACAACAATCATTGATGGTGCTGGTGAAGAAGACGGCATTAACGGCCGTGTTGCACAAATCAAAGCACAAATTGAAGAAGCGACTTCAGACTACGATAAAGAAAAGCTACAGGAGCGCATGGCTAAATTAGCTGGCGGTGTTGCAGTAATCAAAGTAGGTGCCGCTACTGAAATTGAAATGAAAGAGAAAAAAGATCGTGTTGAAGATGCATTACATGCAACTCGCGCAGCGGTTGAAGAAGGCGTAGTACCAGGTGGCGGTGTTGCCTTAGTGCGTGCTGCTAGCAAATTAGCAGACTTACTAGGCGATAACGAAGACCAAAACCACGGTATTAAAGTGGCACTTCGTGCAATGGAAGCACCACTTCGTCAAATCGTTACAAACGCAGGCGACGAAGCATCTGTTGTTATTAACGCAGTGAAAGGCGGTGAAGGTAACTACGGTTACAACGCAGCCACTGGCGAATACAACGACATGATTGAAATGGGTATCCTAGATCCAACGAAAGTAACCCGTTCTGCATTACAATTTGCAGGATCGATTGCCGGTCTAATGATCACCACAGAAGCAATGGTCGCTGAAATTCCTAAAGAAGAAGCGGGCGCTCCTGATATGGGTGGCATGGGCGGCATGGGTGGTATGGGCGGCATGATGTAATCATCCCCTCACACACCTAGCTCAAATAAAAACCCAGCTTCGGCTGGGTTTTTAGCAATAAAGATAAAATAAATTCACTAAGACAACAATAAAATTATCTCAGTGTATTCCAATGCAACTGAGTTCCTGCAAGCTATACCCAGAGTAAATTTTATTTAACATGATTAAGGATATTAAGTTGAATACTAAACCTGAAATAATCATCTCATCACTGGATGCAGATCGATTGTATGCGCTAATGGAATCGTTACCTGCGAACAGTTTTGCGGGTGAAAAAGAACTTGAAGCAGAACTTGGTAGGGCTAACATCGTTGAGCCACACGAAGTTCCCTCAACCGTGGTAACCATGAATTCAACAGTGAACTTTGTTGTTGAATCTACAGGTGAGGAGTTTACTTTAACGCTTGTTTACCCGAAGAATATTGACTCAAGTGGCAACAAAATATCAATCTTAGCCCCTGTTGGTAGTGCATTACTTGGCCTTTCACAGGGAGATCAAATTGAATGGCCAAAGCCAGGCGGTGGGTTAATAACAGTAACTATTAAAGAGGTAACTTATCAACCAGAAAGAGCTGGCGAGCTTCATAGATAGACTTTTAAATCCTCATAATTTTAAATTAATAAACAAATTTATATAAAAAATCCAAGCAAGGCTTGGATTTTTTATATTGAGTTACTGCTGACTAATGTCGTATAGCCTTTGTGCTTGACTATTAGAGGCTTTACTTACTTCTCTAAAGTCTTCGGCATCGGCAGCATTTTGCCCTGATATTTCTCGGATCCGTTCCGCTAGTTTTTTAACATTGACGGTTACTTGAGCCTGCTCTTCTGTGGCTACGGCAATACTTGCTGAGCGCCCTTTAATGTCGTTAAATGCATCAACTATATTTTCATATTGCGTGCGTGTTGTATTTGAACGATCATTGACCACTTCTGAGAACTCTCGGCATTCTTGAATAACACTGACTCCTTTTGCAGCCGCTTGTTGTAACTGACTTATCATGGTTTCAATCTCACCAGCTGATTGTTGCGTTCTTTGTGCCAGTGTTCTAACTTCATCAGCAACGACCGCAAACCCCCTTCCAGAATCACCAGCACGAGCAGCCTCAATAGCAGCATTAAGCGCAAGCAAATTAGTTTGCTCAGAGATATTCATAATCACATCTAATACCGAACCAACCTGCTGTGAATCTTCAGAGATTTGTGATATTGCATTGGACGACTCAGTTAGTTTATTGAACAACAGCTGGATAGATTCTGCGTTTTGTTCAATAACATTAAATCCAGAGTTTACAAGATCTGATGACTTAGCGGTAATATCTGCAACGCCACCAATATCTTTTGATGCCGATGAAGCCGCTATCGACATTTCATTGATAGCCGTGGCTAACAGTTCATTTTCTTGCATTAGTTCATGTGCGCGTTGCTGACTATTACTACTCAAGTTATCAATAGATTCAGCATTGTTTTTTACTGAGGCCGCCTCTTCTTTAATCAGCCCAAGAATTTTAATAAGATGATCACCGTAATCATTAATAGCTTCGCAAAGATGACTCATTTCATCATCCCCTGATATTGGTAATTTAGAATCTGTTTGCCCTTGCATTAATGACCTAACTTGCGCCGAAGTCTGCTCTATTTGCTCAACTAATCGCTTACCAAATACTAATAATGCCGATATAAATATAACAATGAGTACAATGAATGAACCATACAAATAATATGTCAGCGTATTAGCTGCTTTTTTTGCAATCGCTGTTGGAATTATCACGCCAGAGCGCCACTTTTGCTCCGGCAGTGAGAATGTCACTAGAATTGAGCTATCCCCCTTTATGACACCTGAACTAAACTCAGCTACGAGTCTATCTTCATTTTTCAAGGCGTTAACTAAAGGCTGTAAAGAGCTATCTTTACTTACAGCTTGTGAAAAATTTAGCATGGCTAAATTCGTATCTCTAAATGCAGGAATAGAAACAAACTGCTGCGCACTATCAATAATAAAACTGTAGGTACCGGTTGCTTGGTTTTCAGCAAGTAGTGACTTTTCAATATGAGAAAGCTCTATATCTAAAGTAGCGACTCCCCAAAACTGATTATTACGCTCAATTTTAACGGAACAAGTTACCATAGGCACATTCGAGACTGCATCAACATAAGCCTCAGACCAAACACATACGCCTGGTTGAGCGTTAGCAGCACTTGTATACCAGCTTTCTTGTTGATATGGACTGCTATCAGCTTGGTTGTAGTCATCTAATAAAGTGTATTGACCATTATCGCCCTTAGCCCAAAACAAAGATGCCCTTTGTGCTGATGCATCTAACATATTTGGCTCTGGCCATATTCCACCACCGGCAATACCTGTACCACTAGCAATTAACGGTGCCAAATTTTTAATAAATTGATCTTTATCAAGGGGAAGTGTTTGAGCAACAACAGATAAGCTTTTAGTTAATGCTGCACTTTTTCCTAAATCCTTAGCAAATGATTCTCCGATTACTTTAGCCTGTAACTTAGCTGCAGAAATAGCTTCATTTTTTATAATAGGCGTTATCACCCATTGCATAATTACGGTTAAAACGAGCAAAGAGAAAACGATAAGTAATAAGCTTCCCGCATACATTTTTTTCTGTATTAACATTTTTAACCTCAGTTACAACCAACAGCGTTAACTAAGTATAAGAAGGTTAATGGATTTATCAAAAAAAGAACAAAATTAATATGAATGCTTTTATCTTATGGTTTTATATTATTAATTAACCGCCTCACTATACAAAACAGATCGCTAGGTAGCATACCTCGCTCTCCATTTTTTTGCCCAGCAATATCACCCGCTTTAGCATGCAGTGTAACACCATAGCAAGTCGCCTCAGCACAATCTAACCCTTGAGCAAGTAATGCCCCTACAATACCAGTAAGAACATCACCGCTACCGCCAACAGCAAGCGCAGGGCTTCCTTCTTCACAAACCCAAGTATGCTTACCATCGGCTATTAAAGTTCCTGCGCCTTTTAAAACACAAACTGCTGAGTAACGTTTAGCACATTGTTGAACATAGCTGAACCGATCAGACTCTATCTCCCCAGTCGTCACCTTTAATAATCGAGAGGCTTCGCCCGGATGCGGGGTAAGTACACACCGCGTGGGCATTTTCGGTGAAGCTTGTTTAGCGAGTAAATTAAGTGCATCAGCATCAATAACTAAAGGCATATTATTGCGTGTACAATACTCAATGACTTGATTAAAGTTATTTTTTGCCCATTCGTCTTGTCCAAGGCCTGGGCCAATAACAGCACAGCTTGCCCACTCCAATGCGTGTTGCAAGTTATTACTACTTACCATAAGCTCTGGTCGGCCAAAACTGACTGGCATAATTGAGCTTTCATGGGTATGCACTCTGACCATTCCAGCACCAGCTCTAAGCGCTGCCTCGCTTGTTAAGCTGATAGCACCTGCCGTTCCTTGATTCCCACCAATACACAGTAATTTTCCATAACTACCTTTATGACTATTCAAAGCACGTGGGCCTAAGCCTTTAAAAATATTGATATTAATAAGCTTACCCGAAGGGCTTGCTAATTCTACGAATGACTCGCCAATAGCCAAGTCATCAAAGATAAGTTCACCAACATACTGTTTACCCGCAGCCGTTGTTAACCCTTGTTTTACCCCTACAAAAGTAATTGTTTTAGTGGCTTTAATTGCAATACCTAAAGGTTGGCCTGTATCAGCATTTATACCTGATGGCACATCAATACTGAGTATTGGTTTAGTGCTTTCATTCGCCGCTTTAATTATAGTGGCAACATTATCGCGTACCGTATTTTCAAGACCAGTGCCCAGTAATGCATCAATGATTACATCACACTCATCGAGTGCATCAGCGCTAAAGTTACAAATTTCACCACCGGCATCAATCCAGCGCTTTTGTGCTTTTGCAGCATCGCCGGTTAATTCTTTATTTTCATCTACGGCACACACCACTACATGTCTATCGGCTTGTTTAATAAGGCTAGCCGCAATATAGCCATCTCCTGCGTTATTGCCACTCCCTACGAGTACTAGAGTCTGCTGTGCATTGAATGATTTCCAATTTAAAAATGCGGCATGCCCCGCTCGTTCCATTAGGGTAAACAGATCACAACCACTGGCTTTTGCAGCATTACCCTCATGCTCTCTTATTTGCTGTGCTAAATATACGAATTGCTTAACGCTGGAAGATGAAGGTAATAACGACATGATAGGCTCTATAAAAATAAGTGTTGATTAAGTAGACTTTGGGCTCATTGGTTTTTTTTCAAGTAAGATCAGAAATGTATCAATCAGAATAAGGGCGCAACCCCCTTATTTGAGTATTTATTACCAATTTATATGGATTTGCTACCTGATGCTGATACGTTATTCTTAGCGACAACGCAATAGAATGTCGCGGTCCCTACAGCGGTAGAGTATATATTAGGCTCTGAGGTGGTCGTCGCATTCTTTTACCCATAGGTTTCGAGATACTCAACCCATGATACAGTGGTCAAGTTAACGCTGTGCAGCTGACGGCTTATAGCTAATATTTTTACTTTCCTGCAGACGTAAAAAAGCCCGACTATTTCTAGTCGGGCTTTCTTGTATTTGGAGCCTGGTAATGTCCTACTTTCACATAGCAAATGCTACACTATCATCGGCGCTGTTTCGTTTCACTGCTGAGTTCGGCATGGGGTCAGGTGGGTCCAAAACGCTATTTTCACCAAGCAAATTTGGTGTAAGTTCGATTTAATCGACCTTACTAAAATTTGGAATTTCTGATAATAAAGTCTTCAAGTATCTACTTTAGTTATATTAACTTCTTCGCTTGTTTCACTATCACATAAAACGCGTTTGGCGTTGTATGGTTAAGCCTCACGGGTAATTAGTACAAGTTAGCTTAATGGCTCACACCACTTCCACATCTTGCCTATCAACGTTGTAGTCTTCAACGGCCCTTCAGAGACTTTAAAAGTCTAGTGAGAACTCATCTCGAGGCCTGCTTCGCGCTTAGATGCTTTCAGCGCTTATCAGTTCCGAACGTAGCTACCGGGCAATGCCATTGGCATGACAACCCGAACACCAGCGGTTCGTTCACTCCGGTCCTCTCGTACTAGGAGCAACCCCTCTCAATTCTCAAACGCCCACGGCAGATAGGGACCGAACTGTCTCACGACGTTCTAAACCCAGCTCGCGTACCACTTTAAATGGCGAACAGCCATACCCTTGGGACCGACTTCAGCCCCAGGATGTGATGAGCCGACATCGAGGTGCCAAACACCGCCGTCGATATGAACTCTTGGGCGGTATCAGCCTGTTATCCCCGGAGTACCTTTTATCCGTTGAGCGATGGCCCTTCCATTCAGAACCACCGGATCACTATGACCTACTTTCGTACCTGCTCGACGTGTCTGTCTCGCAGTTAAGCTGGCTTCTACCATTACACTAACCGTACGATGTCCGACCGTACTTAGCCAACCTTCGTGCTCCTCCGTTACTCTTTGGGAGGAGACCGCCCCAGTCAAACTACCCACCAGGCACTGTCCGTAACCCCGATTCAGGGGCCAACGTTAGAACATCAAAACTACAAGGGTGGTATTTCAAGGACGACTCCACAAAAACTAGCGTCTCTGCTTCTAAGTCTCCCACCTATCCTACACATGTAGGTTCAATGTTCAGTGCCAAGCTGTAGTAAAGGTTCACGGGGTCTTTCCGTCTAGCCGCGGGTACACAGCATCTTCACTGCGATTTCAATTTCACTGAGTCTCGGGTGGAGACAGCGTGGCCATGGTTACACCATTCGTGCAGGTCGGAACTTACCCGACAAGGAATTTCGCTACCTTAGGACCGTTATAGTTACGGCCGCCGTTTACCGGGGCTTCGATCAAGAGCTTCTCCGAAGATAACCCCATCAATTAACCTTCCGGCACCGGGCAGGTGTCACACCGTATACGTCATCTTGCGATTTTGCACAGTGCTGTGTTTTTAATAAACAGTCCCAGCCACCTGGTCACTGCGGCTCCAATCAGCTTAAAGAGCAAGTCTCATCACCAATCGGAGCGTACCTTCTCCCGAAGTTACGGTACGATTTTGCCTAGTTCCTTCACCCGAGTTCTCTCAAGCGCCTTAGTATTCTCTACCTGACCACCTGTGTCGGTTTGGGGTACGATTCGGTATAATCTGAAGCTTAGAGGCTTTTCCTGGAAGTATGGCATCAGCAACTTCATCACCTTGGTGACTCGTCTCGTGTCTCAGCCTAACAGTAACCCGGATTTACCTAAGTCACTAGCCTACACACTTTCACATGGACTACCATCGCCATGCTTGCTTAGCCTGCTCCGTCCCCCCATCGCAATTATACCAAGTACGGAAATATTAATCCGTTTCCCATCGACTACGCCTTTCGGCCTCGCCTTAGGGGTCGACTTACCCTACCCTGATTAACATGGGATAGGAACCCTTGGTCTTCCGGCGTGCGGGTTTTTCACCCGCATTATCGTTACTCATGTCAGCATTCGCACTTCTGATACGTCCAGCATACCTCCCGGTACACCTTCAACCGCTTACAGAACGCTCCCCTACCACTCAGAATAAATTCTGAATCCGCAGCTTCGGTGCATAGTTTAGCCCCGTTACATCTTCCGCGCAGACCGACTCGACCAGTGAGCTATTACGCTTTCTTTAAAGGATGGCTGCTTCTAAGCCAACCTCCTGGCTGTCTGGGCCTTTCCACATCGTTTCCCACTTAACTATGACTTTGGGACCTTAGCTGGCGGTCTGGGTTGTTTCCCTCTTCACGACGGACGTTAGCACCCGCCGTGTGTCTCCCGGATAGTACTTTACGGTATTCGGAGTTTGCAAAGGGTTGGTAAGTCGGGATGACCCCCTAGCCTTAACAGTGCTCTACCCCCGTAAGTATTCGTCCGAGGCTCTACCTAAATAGATTTCGGGGAGAACCAGCTATCTCCCGGTTTGATTAGCCTTTCACTCCTAACCACAGGTCATCCCCTAACTTTTCAACGTTAGTGGGTTCGGTCCTCCAGTTGATGTTACTCAACCTTCAACCTGCCCATGGCTAGATCACCGGGTTTCGGGTCTATACCTTGCAACTATTCGCCCAGTTAAGACTCGGTTTCCCTACGGCTACCCTAATCGGTTAACCTCGCTACAAAATATAAGTCGCTGACCCATTATACAAAAGGTACGCAGTCACCCAACAAGTGGGCTCCTACTGCTTGTACGTACACGGTTTCAGGTTCTATTTCACTCCCCTCACAGGGGTTCTTTTCGCCTTTCCCTCACGGTACTGGTTCACTATCGGTCAGTTGGGAGTATTTAGCCTTAGATGATGGTCCACCTATATTCAGTCAAAGTTTCACGTGCTCCGACCTACTCGATTTCACTTAAAATGCGTTTTCATGTACGGGACTATCACCCTGTATCGTGGCACTTTCCAGAGCCTTCCATTAACACATAATAAGCTTAAGGGCTGTTCCGATTTCGCTCGCCGCTACTATCGGAATCTCGGTTGATTTCTTTTCCTACGGGTACTTAGATGTTTCAGTTCTCCGCGTTCGCCTCGTTAACCTATGTATTCAGTTAACGATACCTGCAAGCAGGTGGGTTTCCCCATTCGGAAATCCTAGTCTCAAGTGCTTTTTACTAGCTTGACTAGGCTTATCGCAAGTTAATACGTCCTTCATCGCCTCCAACTGCCAAGGCATCCACCGTGTACGCTTAGTCACTTAACCATACAACCCAAACGGGTCTTTGTTTTGTGACAGTTTAACTTCGCCAGAAGTTAATATTGAATACTAAAGTAGATACCAATCAACAAACGAAACGTTTATTAAATGGCACTGAATGATACTGCTATCATTCTTTTTTACTTTTGAAAACTCTGTACAAATACAATGTATTCATACGAATTTTATTATCAGCTTTTCCAAATTTTTAAAGAGCATATTAATTAGTCAACTCAAAGAGCAAACTAACTAACAATCATCTGTGTGGACACTACGAACAAATAAGTTCTAAATCGTATAAGGAGGTGATCCAGCCCCAGGTTCCCCTAGGGCTACCTTGTTACGACTTCACCCCAGTCATGAATCACTCCGTGGTAAACGTCCTCCCGAGGGTTAGACTATCTACTTCTGGAGCAACCCACTCCCATGGTGTGACGGGCGGTGTGTACAAGGCCCGGGAACGTATTCACCGCGTCATTCTGATACGCGATTACTAGCGATTCCGACTTCATGGAGTCGAGTTGCAGACTCCAATCCGGACTACGACGCACTTTAAGTGATTCGCTTACTCTCGCGAGTTCGCAGCACTCTGTATGCGCCATTGTAGCACGTGTGTAGCCCTACACGTAAGGGCCATGATGACTTGACGTCGTCCCCACCTTCCTCCGGTTTATCACCGGCAGTCTCCTTAGAGTTCTCAGCATTACCTGCTAGCAACTAAGGATAGGGGTTGCGCTCGTTGCGGGACTTAACCCAACATCTCACAACACGAGCTGACGACAGCCATGCAGCACCTGTATCAGAGTTCCCGAAGGCACCAAACTATCTCTAGTAAGTTCTCTGTATGTCAAGTGTAGGTAAGGTTCTTCGCGTTGCATCGAATTAAACCACATGCTCCACCGCTTGTGCGGGCCCCCGTCAATTCATTTGAGTTTTAACCTTGCGGCCGTACTCCCCAGGCGGTCTACTTAATGCGTTAGCTTTGAAAAACAGAACCGAGGTTCCGAGCTTCTAGTAGACATCGTTTACGGCGTGGACTACCAGGGTATCTAATCCTGTTTGCTCCCCACGCTTTCGTACATGAGCGTCAGTGTTGACCCAGGTGGCTGCCTTCGCCATCGGTATTCCTTCAGATCTCTACGCATTTCACCGCTACACCTGAAATTCTACCACCCTCTATCACACTCTAGTTTGCCAGTTCGAAATGCAGTTCCCAGGTTGAGCCCGGGGCTTTCACATCTCGCTTAACAAACCGCCTGCGTACGCTTTACGCCCAGTAATTCCGATTAACGCTCGCACCCTCCGTATTACCGCGGCTGCTGGCACGGAGTTAGCCGGTGCTTCTTCTGTCAGTAACGTCACAGCTAGCAGGTATTAACTACTAACCTTTCCTCCTGACTGAAAGTGCTTTACAACCCGAAGGCCTTCTTCACACACGCGGCATGGCTGCATCAGGCTTGCGCCCATTGTGCAATATTCCCCACTGCTGCCTCCCGTAGGAGTCTGGGCCGTGTCTCAGTCCCAGTGTGGCTGATCATCCTCTCAAACCAGCTAGGGATCGTCGCCTTGGTGAGCCATTACCTCACCAACTAGCTAATCCCACTTGGGCCAATCTAAAGGCGAGAGCCGAAGCCCCCTTTGGTCCGTAGACATTATGCGGTATTAGCAGTCGTTTCCAACTGTTGTCCCCCACCTCAAGGCATGTTCCCAAGCATTACTCACCCGTCCGCCGCTCGTCATCTTCTAGCAAGCTAGAAATGTTACCGCTCGACTTGCATGTGTTAGGCCTGCCGCCAGCGTTCAATCTGAGCCATGATCAAACTCTTCAATTAAAAAGTTTTATGTCTTTCGACAGCTCAATGAATTCTGAATTTATTTAATATCTTTCGATATTGAATTGACTGTGCTGAATAATTACCTAAGTAACTATTCTGTTGGTCACTCAGTTTAAATTGAGACTCTAAATTTGTTTGCCTCACTACCTAAGTAGCTTGGCTGTTAGAACTCAATCTGCACGAGTGCCCACACAGATGATTGCTTTATATTGTTAAAGAACGTTGCGATTAAAGCGTTAAACTTTATCTCGCTAGGGCTGCGCATATTACGCTTTCCTATTTTTTTGTCAACACTTAATTTTGTTAAACTTGAAAGTTTTCGAAACTAAGTTTTACTCGACTCACTGAGTAGCTCGTGCTTCGCTAAGCGTTGCTGTCTGCCGTCTCAGTGGGGTCGCATTATAGGGAGATCCGAAAACAGATCAACCCTTTTTTGAAGAAAACTTGAAATAAATGACTGTTCGCTGGATATTTAAACGATAGATACTAAAAACACAACATAACTATCAATTTATTAACAATAAACGCGGTATTTAAGCGTTTAACTGTGAGGTAGCCCTTAAATGTGTGAAAGAATGATCATCATGATCACCAATAGGAGAGTAACCTCTGCAGATCTTATATCTTTAGCTTGATCCGATGGAACATTAATCTCTGTACTTATACGATCTGCTAATGCTTTTATGGCTATAGTTGGATTTAATCACTCGACTATGAGAATTAACTCGCTTTAACTATTCGTGCGAGTTCTGCTAAATTTTAAACAAAATAAAGCCCCGCTTTTGCGAGGCTCTTACTTATGCTACACCGTATTGATCTCGGTATGCTTTTACTGCCGCTAAATGCTCATCCATGGTTCCTTGATTTTCAAGGTAACTGATTAGATCAGCCAATTTAACAATAGAAGTTACTTGAGTATTAAAGTCACGCTCTACTTCTTGTATAGCTGAAAGCTCAGCTTTACCTTTTTCTTGACGATCAAGTGCAATTAAAACACCACTTAAATCTGCGCCATTATCCGCAATAATTTCCATTGACTCGCGAATAGCTGTACCGGCGGTGATCACATCATCAACTAACATGATCTTACCTTTAAGCTCAGATCCAACTAAGCTACCACCTTCACCGTGTGCTTTTTTCTCTTTACGGTTAAAACAATAAGGTACATCTTTATTATAATGATCAGCTAACGCAACTGCGGTTGTTGTTGCAATTGGAATACCTTTATAAGCAGGACCAAATAGTACATCATATTCAATTGCTGCATCTTCAAGTGCCGCTGCATAAAAGCGACCTAAGCGAGCAAGATCACGACCGGTATTAAACAAACCTGCATTAAAAAAGTATGGGCTTGTACGGCCAGACTTTAAAGTAAACTCGCCAAACTTTAATACCTGCTTTTCTAAAGCAAACTCAATAAACTCTTTTTGATATTCTTTCATTGCCAGTTACCTATTTATGCTAGTGCTTGCTTTTGTACATCAATAATTTCACGAATTGAATGCTTAGCGAGTGTAAGTAGCTCATCAAGTTCGTCAAACGAGAAAGGTTCACCCTCAGCGGTTCCTTGTACCTCAATAATTTTACCGGTTTCAGTTAAAATTACATTCATGTCAGTTTCAGCGTCAGAATCTTCTAGGTATTCTAAATCGCTAATCGCTTGGCCTTTATATATACCAACAGAAATAGCCGCGATCATATGTTTAAGTGGGTTTGAGTTAATCATCCCTTTTGCACGCATGTAAGTAAGTGCATCAACGAGTGCGACACATGCACCACTAATTGATGCTGTACGTGTACCACCATCAGCTTGAATTACATCACAATCAATAGTAATTGTGTTTTCACCGAGTGCTTTTAGATCTATTGCTGCACGTAAAGAGCGAGCAATCAGACGCTGTATTTCCATTGTACGACCGCCTTGTTTACCTCGCGTTGCCTCACGACTGTTACGTGTGTGTGTTGCGCGCGGTAACATGCCATATTCTGCGTTTACCCAACCTTTACCTTGGCCTTTCATAAAGCGTGGCACGCCAGCTTCAACAGTCGCGGTACAAAGTACCTTAGTGTTACCAAACTCTACTAATACTGAGCCTTCAGCATGCAAAGTATAGTTACGTGTAAACGTAACCGGTCTAATTTGATTAGGTGTTCTTTCGCTTGGACGCATTGACGATCCCCTTAATTCTGAATTTGCCACATTATATGTGGATGTGAATACAGATGCCATGTTGATTTAGATTAAAGTGTGTTTAAAAAACACTCAGTAGGTTAAATTTTCTTTAGAGCTTAAGCAGTGTTACGGTATAATCATTACACTATTGTATTTAAAAATGTAGGAAATCATCCATGATCCACAGTATGACAGCTTATGCGCGTCGCGAAATTAAAGGCGAATGGGGCACTGGCACGTGGGAAGTTCGTTCAGTGAACCAACGTTACCTTGAAACATTTATTCGTGCACCAGAGCAATTTCGTGGCATGGAGCCCGTTATTCGCGAGCGTCTGCGTAAGCACTTACAGCGTGGTAAGGTAGAAGTTTTCTTAAAATTTGTCGCAAACCCTGCACATGTTGGTGAATTATCAATTAATCAGTCGCTGGCGGAGCAGTTAATTAATAGTGCTAAGTGGGTTCAGCAACAAAGCAGTGGTGACATTAACCCTGTGGATATTTTACGTTGGCCTGGTGTTATGGAAGCACAAGAAATTGATATGGATAGTGTAAATACAGCTCTTATTAGTGGTCTTGACCAAGTAATTGAAGACTTTAAATCTGCGCGTGGCGATGAAGGTGCAAACCTTGAAGAAATGATAACTACACGATTAACCGCCATTTTAGAGCAAGTTGATATTGTTGAAGCACATATGCCAGAAATTACTAAATGGCAACGTGAAAAGTTAGTACAAAAACTTGAAGATTTAACAACAAATATTGATGAGTCACGCCTTGAACAAGAACTGATTTACCTTGCACAAAAGCAAGATGTAGCAGAAGAACTTGATCGTTTAAAGTCACACGTTAAAGAAACACGCAAAATTTTGAATAAAGGTGGAGCTTGTGGTCGTCGTTTAGATTTTATGATGCAAGAGTTTAACCGTGAAGCAAACACGTTAGCATCTAAATCTATCAATAGTGACATCACCAACGCAGCTGTAGAGCTAAAAGTCCTGATTGAGCAAATGCGTGAGCAGATCCAGAATATTGAGTAACTTTTTTGGCTTTACCACTCACTTGAGCATAATTAGCTAAATAAAGTACAATATAATAATTGAAGGCTTGAGCTGTTTATAGTTCGAGCCTGTTTATTTTTAGATAGAGAAAATAATGGCACACTCTCGCGGAAACTTATTTATTTTATCTGCGCCTTCTGGGGCGGGTAAATCGAGCTTAATAAATGCATTACTGAAAAAACATGCTGATATGAAAGTATCGGTATCACACACCACCCGCGCACCGCGCCCTGGTGAAAACAATGCGGAACATTATCATTTTGTATCGGTTGATGAGTTTAAGGCACTAATTGCCAAAGATGACTTTTTTGAATGGGCACAAGTATTTGACAATTATTACGGTACTTCTAAGCAAGCTATTGAAGAGCAACTCGCCGCTGGCATTGATGTGTTTTTAGATATTGATTGGCAAGGCGCTCGCCAAGTTCGAGAAATAATGGATGACGTAAAAACTATCTTTATTTTACCGCCGTCAAAGCAAGAGCTAGAGCAACGTTTAAATAACCGTGGCCAAGACTCAGCTGAAATTATTGCCGGGCGTATGACACAAGCTCAATCAGAAACCTCTCATTACGATGAGTATGACTTTGTTGTTGTGAATGATGATTTTGATACTGCTTTGAGTGAGATAGAAAGTATTGCTATTGCACAGCGATTAACGCTAAAAGCGCAAACAACGCGTCATCAAACTTTAATTAATGAGCTACTCAAATAATCTAAATTAAGATTAATTAGGTGTTCATGCCCTAAAACAGATAAAAATTAACCACTGGCTATTGGCGAAACCTGCTGCGTGCAGTAAACTACGCCTTTGCTTTTAAATTATTTTGGAGTGCTAAGATGGCTCGCGTAACAGTTGAAGATGCAGTAGATGCAATTGGTAATCGTTTTGACTTAATTTTAGTTGCGGCCCGTCGTGCCCGCCAAATTGCTGTTGGTGGTAAAGATCCACTAGTAGATCCTGAGAACGATAAGCCAACAGTTGTTGCTTTACGTGAAATCGAACTTGGTTTAGTTGATAATTCTTCAATGGATGTTATTGACCGTGAAGAACAACAACATCAAGAAGCGGCAGAACTAGCTGCTGTTGCTGCCATTGTTGGTGGCAACCAATAATCAACCGCCCGGTTTGATTTAGCTAACGGCATAGTATTTCAACTATAGCCGTTGGCAATCCTTTGTTTTCATCGTATATTCGTAACTTATCCTAACTTATTTGCTTCACGAGAACATTGGAGTGTGAATGTATCTTTTTGAAGGTCTTAAAAAGAAAATCTCAAAATACTTGCCAGCTGACGATGTTGAGCTAGTTCAAAAAGCCTATGTGGTAGCCCGAGAGGCCCATGAAGGTCAAACTCGCTCAAGTGGCGAACCTTACATTACTCACCCCGTTGAAGTAACTCAGATACTAGCTAGCATGCACCTTGACCATGAAACGCTCATGGCAGCATTGATGCACGATGTGATTGAAGATACCGATTTTAGCCAACAAGATTTAGCTGAAATATTTGGTGAAACGGTGGCTGAACTCGTTGAAGGTGTGAGCAAGCTTGATAAGTTAAGCTTTAAAGATAAAAAAGAGTTTCAAGCTGAAAACTATCGAAAAATGATTATGGCAATGACCCAAGATATTCGGGTTATTTTAATCAAGTTGGCTGATAGAACGCATAACATGCGAACATTAGGCGCACTTCGCCCTGATAAACGCCGCCGTATTGCTCGCGAAACTCTAGAAATTTATGCGCCGATTGCTAATCGTTTAGGTATTCATGATATAAAAAATGAGCTAGAAGACTTAGGTTTTCAAGCGCTGTATCCAATGCGTCATCGTGCACTTAAATCTGAAGTGGCTAAAGCGCGTGGAAATCGCAAAGAAGTTATTTCAAATATTCAAACAGAAATTGAAGCACGCCTTGAAGAGTCTGGCATAAAGGCCACCGTATCAGGCCGTGAAAAGCATCTATACAGTATTTATAAAAAAATGCTTAACAAAGAGTTACTGTTTAACGAAGTCATGGATATTTACGCTTTTCGTATTGCGGTGGATTCTATGGACACCTGTTATCGTGTACTCGGCGTTGCTCATAACTTATATAAGCCAATTGAGACCCGCTTTAAAGACTATATTGCCGTGCCAAAAACTAATGGTTACCAATCATTACATACTTCTTTGGTTGGCCCGCATGGTATTCCTGTTGAAATTCAAATCCGTACTCACGATATGGATCACATGGCAGACAAAGGAGTCGCGGCTCACTGGATGTATAAAAAGTCTGGCGACAATGCGGGTCACACTGCGCAGCAGCGTGCTCGCCAATGGATGCAAAGCTTACTAGAGTTACAGCAAAGTGCGGGATCATCATTTGAGTTTGTTGAAAACGTTAAAACCGAACTCTTCCCTGAAGAAATTT
This sequence comes from Pseudoalteromonas sp. SiA1, assembly GCF_018732205.1. Classification (NCBI taxonomy): domain Bacteria; kingdom Pseudomonadati; phylum Pseudomonadota; class Gammaproteobacteria; order Alteromonadales; family Pseudoalteromonadaceae; genus Pseudoalteromonas; species Pseudoalteromonas sp. SiA1. The sequence goes on from NZ_CP076084.1 coordinate 3,054,447, forward strand.
ATGTCTTTACCCCAGATGGTCGCATCGTTGAACTGCCTATGGGCGCGACTGCGGTCGATTTTGCTTATGCCGTTCATACTGATGTTGGTAATACTTGTGTAGGCGCACGCGTTAATCGTAAACCTTATCCTTTAAGTAAAGCCATTGATACTGGGCAAACAATAGAAATTATTACTAGCTCAGGCGCTCATCCTAACGCAACATGGCTTAACTTTATTGTTACTGGTAAAGCGCGACTGGGCGTACGTAACTACCTTAAAAGCCAACAGCATGAAGAAGCATTATTATTAGGTCGTCGCTTACTTGATTCAGCCCTAGGTGAAAACAAGTTTGATAACCTGCCAGCTGAAAATATTACGCGAGTGCTTGAGGAGCATGAACTCTCTTCAACCTTAGAGCTACTGGTAGAAATTGGCTCAGGTAATTTAATGAGCATGCTGATTGCCAAACGCTTATTACAAAACGACAACGATGATTTAAACGATATTGCTAAACGTGCAAAAGCGACCATTATTGGCACTGAAGGTATGTTAGTTAATTATTCAAAATGTTGTCGTCCAGTGCCTGGAGACGCTATTACAGCTCACGTAAGCCAGGGTAAAGGTTTAACAGTTCATCGCCAAGAGTGTAAGAACATTCGTGGCTGGGAAAATGATCGTTCAAAATACCTAGTCGTAAAATGGGATGATAATCCAGAAAAAGAATACATTGCGGCTTTACGAGTAGAAATTATTAACCACCAAGGTGCGCTAGCTAAATTAACCAATGTGGTCGCAACGACACAGGCCAATATTGTAGAAATAGCTACCGATGAAAAAGAAAGTAATTTATACGTGATAGACTTAGGGATCACAGTTAAAAACCGTATCCACGTCGCTAATATCATGCGTCGTATACGTGTGATGCCGGATGTACAAAAAGTCTATCGTAAAAAATAAAATAGGAACATCATGAATAAAGCATTTATATCAACGGATAAAGCACCTGCAGCGATTGGCACATACAGCCAAGCAGTAAAAGTGGGCACAGCGGTTTATTTATCTGGGCAAATTCCACTTGTCCCTGAAACTATGGACGTTATATCTGAAGACTTTAGCGAGCAAACACACCAAGTATTTAAAAATATTTGTGCGGTTTGTGAAGAAGCTGGCGGCACCATTCAAGATTTAGTAAAAGTAAATATTTACCTTACTGATCTTTCAAATTTTGCCATTGTTAACGAAGTAATGAGCCAATATTTTAAACAGCCTTATCCTGCTCGCGCTGCTATTGGCGTTCGTGCACTACCTAAAGGTGTACAAGTAGAAATAGACGGCATTATGGAACTTCCTTCAACAAACTAACCTCTATAAGCTATGAGCGCCGCTCATAGCTTTTATTCCAATCTGTAACTACACTTTGATGAATTCTTGACTCAAAACTAAAATTCTAGCACTCTGTAATCACGTTATTTTATTAAACCTTACTTTAGTAGTAGAAAAGGATAACTTGTGTTTAAGCTTGCTCATAATGGCAATGTATTGCTCGATACGAGTAAATCTGCACCCGCCAGTGCTGCTTTTATCATTGAAGCAATTGAACAATCGCCTTACAGCGAGTGTGAAATCAATCATGACGCCATAAATAACTATTTCAGCAGTGCAACACCTGAACGTATATTAGTTGTTGCAACACGTCATGATGCCACCTTAAGCGTGGAGATAAGTGATGATAAAATGCTAGCCACGGGCACGCTCACTCTTGCTAAAGGGGGAGCAACACTGAGTTTTGATGAAGCTAAAAAAGAATTAGTTAAAACGCACGTCGCAAGAGGTTATAAACAAGCATTTTTAGAGCAACTTTTACAAAAGCAATCTGAACTCCCACCTGGCTCCGTAGTCAGTGGTCCACTCGCCAAAGGGCGCTTACCTATAGACGGTAAACCAACTAAATTTAACGCAATGGTTCAAACACTTAAAGATCGTCTCAAAGCCCCTAAATTAAAAGAAGATGGCAGTGTAGATATGCGTGACTTTGGTAAGTTAGCAAGTGTAAAACCAGGTGAATTACTAGTACAGCAACAACCCGCTACACCAGGCCAAGAAGGGTTTACCGTGTTAGGTGATGTATTACCTGCAAAACCCGGAGAGGTTCATACTCTAATTGCAGGTGAGGGCACTGAAATCTCAAAAAATAATCCGATGGAATTACTCTCTACGATTGCTGGCGTGCCGGTTGAAATAAATAATGGCATGCGTGTTGACGATATTTTTACTGTCAACGATGTGTCGGTAAAAACAGGGCATATCGACTTTGAAGGCAGTGTGATAGTGAGTAAAAATGTAGAGCCAGGAATGCGTATTAATGCAACGGGCGACATTACCGTTTTTGGTACGGTTGAATCTGGCGAATTAACCGCAGGAGGCGATATAACTGTAAAACAAGGGGTAATTGGCCATCAAAAGCCTGAAGATAAATCACTGTCTTGTAGAATAATATGCGCAGGCGATGTCCATGCCTCACACTCTCAATATTGTTACATTGAAGCTAATAACATTCTGCTTGAACGTCAAGCTAGCCACAGCTCAATGAAAGCAAAGAGTACAATACAAATTGGTCAATCAGAGTTACCTAAAGGAAAGCTATTTGGGGGTGAAATTCTAGATGCCACTAAACTGATTGCCGGCGAGATAGGTAATGAATCTGGTGCTAAAATGGTAATTAATTTAGCGGCTTCAGCCACTGAAATGACCAAAGAGATTGATAAATCTTTTAGTGAACTAACAGCAACAAATGAACAAGTTGATAGTTTACAAGCGGCTTTAGAAAAAGCAGATTTAATTAAAGATGCAGATAAAAAAAATGAACTCATAAATAAAATTGGCACCACGCAGCTACACCATAGTCAGCAAGCAGAACAATTAGAAAAGCAGGTAGCAGGTTTAGAGCAAAAACTGAATACGTTACTCGATGAAGCCATGTTGACTGTGAATAGCGTTCTACATTCGGGTGTAGAGATCCATATCTTCAATAAACTGCTTAAAACGACCCGTAACTTCCCACCGAGTAGTGTTAAGTTAGAAAATAATAAAATAGAAATTGAATTTAAAACTTAATAATAAGGGGCTGTTAGTAACAGCCCCAACTTTTTATAGTAAACCGTCTACACTTGTATAGGTTTGCGCTGGCCATACACCTACCTGCACTTGCCCTATATGTTGTTTTTGTAATAACAGCATCGCTAAACGAGATTGACCAATACCACCGCCAATTGTCTGTGGAAGCTTACTTTCTAGCAATGCCTTATGCCAGTCAAACTCTAAACGGTCTTCGTCTCCCGTAATACTTAATTGAGTTTGCAATACTTCAGGGCTTACACGAATTCCCATCGATGAGATTTCGAAAGCGTCTTCAAGCACTGGGTTCCATACTAAAATATCACCATTTAATCCCATGTACTGCTCGCATGTCGGGGTTGACCAATCGTCGTAATCTGGCGCTCTCACATCATGAATTTTGCCATCACTCAATGCTCCCCCAATACCAATTAAAAATACAGCGCCATATTCTTGAGTAATCGCCTTTTCACGCTGCTTGGCTGTAAAATCTGGGTACATTTTACGTAATGCTTCACTATGTACAAAAGTAATCTCTGTGGGTAAAAATGGTGTTAAACCAAAGCTGTCACTAACATATTTCTCAGTAGCTTTAATACCTTGGTAAATAGTTTCAACCGTTTGCTTCAAAGTAGATAAAGAACGCTGCGTACTTTCACAAATAACTTGTTCCCAATCCCACTGATCAACATACACAGAATGGATTGGACTTAATGAATCTTCATCAGGTCGCAACGCTTTCATTTGCGTGTAAATTCCTTCACCTTTAGAGAAACCATACTCGCCCAAAGTTTTACGTTTCCACTTTGCTAACGAATGCACGACTTCATAACGGCTATCTGTAATGGCTTTAACATTCACCGCAACAGCGTTCTCGTGTCCACTTAAGTTATCCTGAGTACCGTCACCTACTTTAGCTAAAATAGGTGCCTGTACTTCAATTAAGCCTAACTTTTGCTCTAATTGCTGTGAAAAAAACTGTTTAACTTTACTTATTTGCTGCTGCTGCTGCACATAGTGTGAACTCATAATAATTGGCCTCATTCCCAGTTATTGTATTGGCGACTCAGCGCTTAGTAGCGCTTCAATATGGTTATCGTAACAATTAAACGGTTTAATTCAATAACCCATAACAAAAATAGCTTTACGATATTAAAATCATTAAAAAAATGGTATAAAAACATTAAATACAATAATACAAAGCAACTAAACCTATGGAAAATTATCAAATCGATAATCTAGACAAACAGATTCTGCATGCATTAATGGATAATGCACGTACACCCTATGCTGAATTAGCAAAGCGTTTCGGTGTCAGTGCAGGAACAATTCATGTGCGGATTGAAAAAATGAAACAAGCGGGGATCATTACAGGTACCCAATTAACCATTAATACCAAACAGCTTGGCTACGATGTATGTTGTTTTATCGGCATTAATTTAAATAATGCCAGAGACTACCCACAAACTCTGATTAAGCTTGAATCATTAGAAGAGGTTGTTGAAGCATATTACACCACCGGTAATTACAGTATTTTTATTAAAGTAATGACTCGATCGATCGATCATCTACAAGATGTGTTGATCAATAAAATACAAGCAATAGAAGCTATTCAGTCAACCGAAACCCTTATCTCATTACAAAACCCGATTAGCCGAACAGTGGTGCCTTAAGGTGAAAAATCTCGTATAATTTGCCGAAAAAGAGGACTCCCATGCAGCAAACTCGTTATCAAAGAATTGAAAGTGTACTTTCACGTCGTCAAACCGATCTTACCGTGTGTTTAGAAGACGTACATAAACACCATAACTTATCTGCCATAGTCAGAACGGCCGATGCTGTTGGTTGCCATCATGTGCATGCAGTCTGGCCAGAAAAGCAAAAGTGGCTAACCAATAATACCTCAGGTGGCAGTAAGAACTGGTTAGACACACACCTTCACAGAAATATAGATGATGCCGCAGCCAGTATCCGTGCTCATAACCCTGATGTACAAATTTTGGCAACTCATTTAAGTGAAGATGCCGTCGATTTTAGAGAAATTGATTACACTAAACCCACTGCAATTATTGTCGGCCAAGAAAAAACGGGGATCTCAGAAAAAGCGCTCGAATATGCAGATCAAAACATTATTATTCCAATGCAAGGCATGGTGCAATCGTTAAATGTATCCGTTGCAGCAGCATTAATCTTATTCGAAGCACAACGTCAACGTGAGTTAGCTGGGTTATATAATAGAAATATGCTGAGTGAAGAAATAAAACATCCAATGTATTTTGAAGGCTGCCACCCAATTATTGCAAGGCAGTGTAAGCAAAAGAACTTACCTTATCCCGCACTTAATGAGCATGGCGAAATCGTTGCGGATGAACAATTTTGGCAGGCATTAAAACATACTTGATGCATATACAGTGTATAAGTACACTTAACTCACTAAATAACAATAATTGAGCCTACTTTGTCTAAACCTAGCTTAAGCCAATACCCAATCACAGAACTTAAAGGCGTAGGCCCTAAAATGGCTGAACGACTTTTAAAGCTAGGCATCACCACAGTACAAGATATGCTTTTTCATTTACCGCTAAGGTATGAAGACAGAACGCGTATTTATGCTATTAGTGAGCTCACCGCACATAGCCATGTAACGGTTCAAGCAACCATTGAAACAAGCCAAATTACCTTTGGTAAAAAGCGTATGCTGGTTTGCCAAATAAATGATGGGACAGCTAGGTTAACTCTACGATTTTTTAATTTTACCGCAGCACAAAAAAACGCATTTAGCGCGGGTAAAATAATTCGCTGTTTTGGCGAAATACGTCGCGGACGTGTTGGCTTTGAAATGAGTCATCCTGAATACAGTATTAGCGACACTTTTGAACAGCAACCAACATCATCAACACTTACGCCAGTCTATTCAACAACCGAAGGTTTAAAGCAACTCTCTATTAGGGCGTTGAGTGAACAGGCAATAGAATTGCTTCAAAAATACGCAGTAGAAGAGCTACTACCTCAACAATGGCAACCATCGCAACTACCGTTAAGTGATGCGTTATTACTACTGCATCGCCCCCCTAATGATGTTGATATAATTGCGCTTGAACAAGGGACTCACCCAGCACAACAACGGCTCGTTTTTGAAGAGTTGTTGGCTCAAAATCTCAGCCTCTTAAAAGTAAGAGAGCAAGGACAACAAGTTAAGGCTATTGCCCTTGAGCCCACTAATCCATTAGAAGCGCAATTTCTAGCACAATTACCCTTTGCGCCAACCAATGCACAAAGCCGTGTAGTATCAGAAATTAAAACAGACATGCAACACGCTTACCCTATGATGCGACTTGTCCAAGGGGATGTAGGCTCTGGTAAAACATTAGTCGCAGCCCTGAGCGCTTTAACTGCGATAGCACAAGGCTATCAGGTCGCATTAATGGCGCCAACAGAGATATTATCAGAGCAACACGGGATAAACTTTTCCAGCTGGTTTGAAAACCTTGGAATATCGGTTGCTTGGCTAGGCGGTAAAACAAAAGGAAAAGAGCGAGTTAATACCCTTGCAATGATCGCCTCTGGTGAAGCGCAGATGATTGTGGGTACCCATGCTTTATTTCAAGATGAAGTAAAATTTAACAATCTCGTACTTATCATTATTGATGAGCAACATCGCTTTGGGGTTCATCAACGTTTATCACTGCGTGAAAAAGGGCGCTTTGGTGATTGTTATCCACATCAACTAGTAATGACAGCAACACCTATACCACGTACGCTCGCGATGACTGCTTATGCCGATTTAGAAACCTCAGTGATCGACGAATTACCACCAGGAAGAACACCAATTACCACTGTTGCCATCCCTGATACCCGCAGAGATGACATCATTAGTCGAGTGAAACTTGCCTGTAATGAACAAGGTCGACAAGTTTACTGGGTATGTACTCTTATAGACGAGTCTGAAGTATTACAATGCCAAGCAGCTGAAGACAGTGCTTTACAATTAAAAGAAGCCTTACCTGAACTTAATATTGGTTTAGTCCATGGGAGAATGAAAGCCACTGAAAAGCAAGCCATTATGAGTGAGTTTAAAACGGGGAACATTCATGTACTTGTCGCAACAACCGTAATCGAGGTCGGTGTTGATGTCCCCAATGCGAGCCTAATTATTATTGAAAACCCAGAGCGCTTAGGTTTAGCACAGCTTCACCAATTACGAGGCCGTGTAGGACGTGGGGCAACCGCATCGCATTGCGTTCTTTTATACCATGCACCACTTTCTCAGACTGCACAGAAGCGATTAGGAGTACTGCGCGATAGTAACGATGGCTTTGTTATAGCAGAGCGTGATTTAGAAATACGCGGCCCAGGTGAAGTACTTGGAACTAAACAAACCGGTTTAGCCGAATTCAAAATCGCTGATTTAACACGCGATAAACAAACACTCAATCAAGTAAGGCCCATCGCACAACAAATGCTTAAGCAATACCCTCAGCATATAGACCCTCTTATTCACCGCTGGTTAGGTAATAAATCAAACTACGCACAAGCATAGTCGGTTTTTAAACTTTACTTTTCACTTCATCATCCAGACTTATACCAATTCGCTTAATTAAGCGGTCTATTTTGAGGCAGGAAAAACGGGTTGATAGCTAGGCAAAAAATTCGCTATTTAGTTGTTCTAAATGAGAATTTTTTAACACAGATAGCGACACGTTTAGCCCCGCAAAATGATTGAGTATTATTGCGGATTGGTATTACCCCAAACGGATATATTTTCATAATACCTTTATTCTCAGGCCTTCTATTGCAAGATGTCGTGGTGTCGTCCAAAGCGTTAGAGTAGTCTTTAGGCGCTTATTCTTTTACTTTTACCTGATGCCTTTTACCTTTCACCTACGTTTTTACTTTTCTGCAGACGTAAAAAAGCCCGACTATTTCTAGTCGGGCTTTCTTGTATTTGGAGCCTGGTAATGTCCTACTTTCACATAGCAAATGCTACACTATCATCGGCGCTGTTTCGTTTCACTGCTGAGTTCGGCATGGGGTCAGGTGGGTCCAAAACGCTATTTTCACCAAGCAAATTTGGTGTAAGTTCGATTTAATCGACCTTACTAAAATTTGGAATTTCTGATAATAAAGTCTTCAAGTATCTACTTTAGTTATATTAACTTCTTCGCTTGTTTCACTATCACATAAAACGCGTTTGGCGTTGTATGGTTAAGCCTCACGGGTAATTAGTACAAGTTAGCTTAATGGCTCACACCACTTCCACATCTTGCCTATCAACGTTGTAGTCTTCAACGGCCCTTCAGAGACTTTAAAAGTCTAGTGAGAACTCATCTCGAGGCCTGCTTCGCGCTTAGATGCTTTCAGCGCTTATCAGTTCCGAACGTAGCTACCGGGCAATGCCATTGGCATGACAACCCGAACACCAGCGGTTCGTTCACTCCGGTCCTCTCGTACTAGGAGCAACCCCTCTCAATTCTCAAACGCCCACGGCAGATAGGGACCGAACTGTCTCACGACGTTCTAAACCCAGCTCGCGTACCACTTTAAATGGCGAACAGCCATACCCTTGGGACCGACTTCAGCCCCAGGATGTGATGAGCCGACATCGAGGTGCCAAACACCGCCGTCGATATGAACTCTTGGGCGGTATCAGCCTGTTATCCCCGGAGTACCTTTTATCCGTTGAGCGATGGCCCTTCCATTCAGAACCACCGGATCACTATGACCTACTTTCGTACCTGCTCGACGTGTCTGTCTCGCAGTTAAGCTGGCTTCTACCATTACACTAACCGTACGATGTCCGACCGTACTTAGCCAACCTTCGTGCTCCTCCGTTACTCTTTGGGAGGAGACCGCCCCAGTCAAACTACCCACCAGGCACTGTCCGTAACCCCGATTCAGGGGCCAACGTTAGAACATCAAAACTACAAGGGTGGTATTTCAAGGACGACTCCACAAAAACTAGCGTCTCTGCTTCTAAGTCTCCCACCTATCCTACACATGTAGGTTCAATGTTCAGTGCCAAGCTGTAGTAAAGGTTCACGGGGTCTTTCCGTCTAGCCGCGGGTACACAGCATCTTCACTGCGATTTCAATTTCACTGAGTCTCGGGTGGAGACAGCGTGGCCATGGTTACACCATTCGTGCAGGTCGGAACTTACCCGACAAGGAATTTCGCTACCTTAGGACCGTTATAGTTACGGCCGCCGTTTACCGGGGCTTCGATCAAGAGCTTCTCCGAAGATAACCCCATCAATTAACCTTCCGGCACCGGGCAGGTGTCACACCGTATACGTCATCTTGCGATTTTGCACAGTGCTGTGTTTTTAATAAACAGTCCCAGCCACCTGGTCACTGCGGCTCCAATCAGCTTAGAGAGCAAGTCTCATCACCAATCGGAGCGTACCTTCTCCCGAAGTTACGGTACGATTTTGCCTAGTTCCTTCACCCGAGTTCTCTCAAGCGCCTTAGTATTCTCTACCTGACCACCTGTGTCGGTTTGGGGTACGATTCGGTATAATCTGAAGCTTAGAGGCTTTTCCTGGAAGTATGGCATCAGCAACTTCATCACCGTGGTGACTCGTCTCGTGTCTCAGCCTAACAGCAACCCGGATTTACCTAAGTCACTAGCCTACACACTTTCACATGGACTACCATCGCCATGCTTGCTTAGCCTGCTCCGTCCCCCATCGCAATTATACCAAGTACGGAAATATTAATCCGTTTCCCATCGACTACGCCTTTCGGCCTCGCCTTAGGGGTCGACTTACCCTACCCTGATTAACATGGGATAGGAACCCTTGGTCTTCCGGCGTGCGGGTTTTTCACCCGCATTATCGTTACTCATGTCAGCATTCGCACTTCTGATACGTCCAGCATACCTCCCGGTACACCTTCAACCGCTTACAGAACGCTCCCCTACCACTCAAAATAAATTTTGAATCCGCAGCTTCGGTGCATAGTTTAGCCCCGTTACATCTTCCGCGCAGACCGACTCGACCAGTGAGCTATTACGCTTTCTTTAAAGGATGGCTGCTTCTAAGCCAACCTCCTGGCTGTCTGGGCCTTTCCACATCGTTTCCCACTTAACTATGACTTTGGGACCTTAGCTGGCGGTCTGGGTTGTTTCCCTCTTCACGACGGACGTTAGCACCCGCCGTGTGTCTCCCGGATAGTACTTTACGGTATTCGGAGTTTGCAAAGGGTTGGTAAGTCGGGATGACCCCCTAGCCTTAACAGTGCTCTACCCCCGTAAGTATTCGTCCGAGGCTCTACCTAAATAGATTTCGGGGAGAACCAGCTATCTCCCGGTTTGATTAGCCTTTCACTCCTAACCACAGGTCATCCCCTAACTTTTCAACGTTAGTGGGTTCGGTCCTCCAGTTGATGTTACTCAACCTTCAACCTGCCCATGGCTAGATCACCGGGTTTCGGGTCTATACCTTGCAACTATTCGCCCAGTTAAGACTCGGTTTCCCTACGGCTACCCTAATCGGTTAACCTCGCTACAAAATATAAGTCGCTGACCCATTATACAAAAGGTACGCAGTCACCCAACAAGTGGGCTCCTACTGCTTGTACGTACACGGTTTCAGGTTCTATTTCACTCCCCTCACAGGGGTTCTTTTCGCCTTTCCCTCACGGTACTGGTTCACTATCGGTCAGTTGGGAGTATTTAGCCTTAGATGATGGTCCACCTATATTCAGTCAAAGTTTCACGTGCTCCGACCTACTCGATTTCACTTAAAATGCGTTTTCATGTACGGGACTATCACCCTGTATCGTGGCACTTTCCAGAGCCTTCCATTAACACATAATAAGCTTAAGGGCTGTTCCGACTTCGCTCGCCGCTACTATCGGAATCTCGGTTGATTTCTTTTCCTACGGGTACTTAGATGTTTCAGTTCTCCGCGTTCGCCTCGTTAACCTATGTATTCAGTTAACGATACCTGCAAGCAGGTGGGTTTCCCCATTCGGAAATCCTAGTCTCAAGTGCTTTTTACTAGCTTGACTAGGCTTATCGCAAGTTAATACGTCCTTCATCGCCTCCAACTGCCAAGGCATCCACCGTGTACGCTTAGTCACTTAACCATACAACCCAAACGGGTCTTTGTTGTGTGACAGTTTAACTTCGCCAGAAGTTAATATTGAATACTAAAGTAGATACCAATCAACAAACGTAAACGTTTATTAAATGGCACTGAATGATACTGCTATCATTCTTTTTTACTTTTGAAAACTCTGTACAAATAACACTGTTATTCATACGAATTTTATTATCAGCTTTTCCAAATTTTTAAAGAGCAGAGAATCAAAAACTTCTCAAAATTAAACACACTCTATTCTCAGGTGATTGTGCTACCCGATAAAAGAATATTTATTTTTAAGAAGTAAAGTGGTGGAGCTAAGCAGGATCGAACTGCTGACCTCCTGCGTGCAAGGCAGGCGCTCTCCCAGCTGAGCTATAGCCCCACATATGCTGGTCTTACTGTTTGTATACCGACTTCTTTCTAAGACAAGGCGTAAGTTTAGGCCGTTTAGTTTACTAAACAACGAAGCTTACAACGAAGTATTAAGAAGAAGTGGTGGGTCTGAGTAGATTTGAACTACCGACCTCACCCTTATCAGGGGTGCGCTCTAACCAGCTGAGCTACAGACCCAAACAATAAGTGTTGTTCTCTTTACAATTAACAATCATCTGTGTGGACACTACGAACAAATAAGTTCTAAATCGTATAAGGAGGTGATCCAGCCCCAGGTTCCCCTAGGGCTACCTTGTTACGACTTCACCCCAGTCATGAATCACTCCGTGGTAAACGTCCTCCCGAGGGTTAGACTATCTACTTCTGGAGCAACCCACTCCCATGGTGTGACGGGCGGTGTGTACAAGGCCCGGGAACGTATTCACCGCGTCATTCTGATACGCGATTACTAGCGATTCCGACTTCATGGAGTCGAGTTGCAGACTCCAATCCGGACTACGACGCACTTTAAGTGATTCGCTTACTCTCGCGAGTTCGCAGCACTCTGTATGCGCCATTGTAGCACGTGTGTAGCCCTACACGTAAGGGCCATGATGACTTGACGTCGTCCCCACCTTCCTCCGGTTTATCACCGGCAGTCTCCTTAGAGTTCTCAGCATTACCTGCTAGCAACTAAGGATAGGGGTTGCGCTCGTTGCGGGACTTAACCCAACATCTCACAACACGAGCTGACGACAGCCATGCAGCACCTGTATCAGAGTTCCCGAAGGCACCAAACCATCTCTGGTAAGTTCTCTGTATGTCAAGTGTAGGTAAGGTTCTTCGCGTTGCATCGAATTAAACCACATGCTCCACCGCTTGTGCGGGCCCCCGTCAATTCATTTGAGTTTTAACCTTGCGGCCGTACTCCCCAGGCGGTCTACTTAATGCGTTAGCTTTGAAAAACAGAACCGAGGTTCCGAGCTTCTAGTAGACATCGTTTACGGCGTGGACTACCAGGGTATCTAATCCTGTTTGCTCCCCACGCTTTCGTACATGAGCGTCAGTGTTGACCCAGGTGGCTGCCTTCGCCATCGGTATTCCTTCAGATCTCTACGCATTTCACCGCTACACCTGAAATTCTACCACCCTCTATCACACTCTAGTTTGCCAGTTCGAAATGCAGTTCCCAGGTTGAGCCCGGGGCTTTCACATCTCGCTTAACAAACCGCCTGCGTACGCTTTACGCCCAGTAATTCCGATTAACGCTCGCACCCTCCGTATTACCGCGGCTGCTGGCACGGAGTTAGCCGGTGCTTCTTCTGTCAGTAACGTCACAGCTAGCAGGTATTAACTACTAACCTTTCCTCCTGACTGAAAGTGCTTTACAACCCGAAGGCCTTCTTCACACACGCGGCATGGCTGCATCAGGCTTGCGCCCATTGTGCAATATTCCCCACTGCTGCCTCCCGTAGGAGTCTGGGCCGTGTCTCAGTCCCAGTGTGGCTGATCATCCTCTCAAACCAGCTAGGGATCGTCGCCTTGGTGAGCCATTACCTCACCAACTAGCTAATCCCACTTGGGCCAATCTAAAGGCGAGAGCCGAAGCCCCCTTTGGTCCGTAGACATTATGCGGTATTAGCAGTCGTTTCCAACTGTTGTCCCCCACCTCAAGGCATGTTCCCAAGCATTACTCACCCGTCCGCCGCTCGTCAGCAAAGTAGCAAGCTACTTTCTGTTACCGCTCGACTTGCATGTGTTAGGCCTGCCGCCAGCGTTCAATCTGAGCCATGATCAAACTCTTCAATTAAAAAGTTTTTTGTCTTTCGACAGCTCAATGAATTCTGAATTTATTTAATATCTTTCGATATTGAATTGACTGTGCTGAATAATTACCTAAGTAACTATTCTGTTGGTCACTCAGCTTCTCTTTCGAGAAATCACATTGAGACTCTAAATTTGTTTGCCTCACTACCTAAGTAGTTTGGCTGTTAGAACTCAATCTGTACGAGTGCCCACACAGATGATTGCTTTATATTGTTAAAGAACGTTGCGACGTTGTCGCTAGGGATGCGTATAATACATCCTTTATTTTTCGAGTCAACACTTAATTTTAAACTTTCTTTCGATGATTTAAATTTAAGTTTTACTTAACTCTCTGAGTAGCTCATGCCTCGCTATGCGTTGCCGTTCCCCGTCTCAGTGGGGTCGCATTATAGGGAGATCCGAAAACAGATCAACCTTTTTTTTAGATCTTTTTACCGTTTGCTTAAGTTTCAAACAAACGAGGCTAAAATAGTAAAGAAACGCCTTACTATCGGTTGTTTTTTACACTCTTATTAACTATTTGCTATAAATTTCATTGCTATGTTCAATTAAGACGTTAAGATAGCAAGTTCACAATGTTAAATTAATGTTTATTTCCTGTTTATTGGTAGATCAAAAATGAAATTACCCGATCAAAAATCTTTTATCTTCGCAGTTATTCTTGCTGTTGTTGGTTTTGTTATCGTTAAGTTTGCGCTTGCAAGCCTAGCATTAGACCCTGCACTTCTATTCGGTGCCGGTTTATTAATTGGTGGACTTGTTATTGCTGCAATGTCATCAGTAAGTACAGAAGAAGCCGAAGTAAAAACAAAAACACTTTATGTTGGCAATCTTCCTTATCGCGCAAATGAAGGTGTAGTTCGTACTTTATTTGAAGAGCAAGGCAAAGTATTTAACGTTCGTTTGTTAAAAGATAAAAATACTGGCAAGCGTCGCGGTTTTGGCTTTGTTGAAATGGCACAAGCAGATGCTGATAATGCGATTGCTAAGCTAAACGATAGTGAGTTCCAACAACGTACTTTGAAAGTACGTGAAGCAAAACAAAAACAAGAAGATGATTCTAACTCTTATCGTTCAGAGTCGGATCAAACAGTGTAACTTGCTTAACCGCTAGTTTATCACTACATACATCAGCCGTTGCATAATAGTGCAGCGGCTTTTTTATGCCTGCTTGATTATTACTTAATTTGAGTAAAGAACTAACTCGCTTAGCAATGGCCGCACCAGAGTCTAATAACTGTACTTGCGTATTAAAGTAATCACTAATTGGTTTAGCTAAAATAGGAAAGTGAGTACAGCCTAATACCAGCACATCTATATCGTTATTAATATTTAATCGGTCTAACTCAGTGTGCAACTTATCGATATCTAAGTGCTGGGTAAAAAAGAGAGTCTCTGCTAAAGTAACCAGTTCAACACTACTATATAAACTTGTGGTTATCGATGATGCATGTTCTTTTATAAGTGCATCAGTATACGGGCTTGATACCGTTGCGGGAGTTGCCAATAAACCTATATGCTTTGATTGCGTTAATTGCGCTGCGGGTTTAATTGCAGGTACTACCCCAACAATAGGAATATCGGTAATTTGACGTACCGAACTTAACGCTGATGTTGAGGCGGTATTGCAGGCTATAACAATTAAGTCGACATTTAGTGACTCATCTTTAATAAATTGAATCAATCCACATAGGCGATTAATGATGGTTTGTTGCGACTGTGCGCCATATGGCAATAATGCATTATCCATAAAATAGCTGTATTGAGCATGAGGAATGCTTTGCTGAATATGCTCAAGCACGGTGGTTCCACCTATACCTGAATCAAATACCATGATGTGCGCTGACAAACTACCATTCCTACTCTTTACTAAGAACGGCAGTTTGCCATGTGGCTTTTGTAAAAGAAAGTAGTTTTACTCAGTGCCTAGCTTTGCAGTAGCGGCGTTTAATTTATCTAAGTTTTCAAACATGGTGTTAGTGTAATCAACCAGTTTATCTATTTCTTGTTGATCTTGATTTAGCCATTGAATGATACCTGATAGCTGACTTTCTAATCCTAGGGTTTGCGCTTTAGAGTAAGCCGATTTTAGATCATCATTAAAAGGGGCAACAGTTTCGGCAATGGCTTTTTCTGATGTTGGCTTAATTTGTTCATACTCTTTAATGGCAGCAACGGTTTTGCTTTGACGTAAGTCCATTGAGAATGCCACCAGCTGTTCATTCCCTAAACTGAGTTCTTGGGCTTGTTCAAATGCTTTGTCTAAATCGCCACTGAAAAAGGTTTTACTTACATCTTGTAACTCTGCCATTAAATCATTTATGGCTTGCTGCTCGTCTTCATTAAGCTCACCGTTTACTGACATCGAGAAAGAGAGCTCACGGGATTCAGAAAATTGCGTACTAAATGATTGTGAATCATCTGTTTTTTGATAGCGACTAGATGATTGCGATTGATAAGCATCTGCAAAGCTAATACTCACCTCATCACCTTCTGCTGTGGTGAATGTGTAATCAGCACTATTGCTTAAACTTACATATTGCGCCTGACTTACAGTTACGCTTGCAGGTTGTGGGTTAAATAAGTTCTGCTCAAATTTGTCGAGACCACTAAAGATACTCTCTTTTGACTTATCAATACCCTCTTCAAGTTCTTGATTAAATACGCCCATGCCTTTTAATTCATCCACAGCCTCATCAACACCCGTCTGCACTCCTTTACGTGCCTGGCTAAGTATATCTTGTAGTTTCTCATCATTAGCACCATTGGCTTTGGCTTTATTTACCGAGCTTGTTACAAAGTCTAAAACATTTTTAACGACTTCATTAAAATCAAACAGTGGTTTGTCTTTTTTGGTTTCAGCGACCGGCAAACCTAGTTCTTTTGCCATTTTGTCACCTAATACGGCAGCAGCCAGTTCTTTTCCTCGTTGCTGATAACTAGTTGGTGGCGAGTCTATTTTAGGCTGTGGCATTGCTTGTTTAGTATTGTATTTATTAGCATTACTGTTTGGAACAAAACTAAAGTTACCTATTTTCATGAGAAGACTCCTATTTAGACTTACCCTTATATCGGCCAAGTAAGCCTATACTGTAGTAAAATGCTCAAAAAAAGCTCACTATATTTGATCAAAACTAGACAAATACGCTTCGCTCCCTACAATAGCGCCGATAAACAGATCTCAACGATAAGGTTATACCGTTAATGGCAGTTATAAATATAGATACCACGCAGTACGATGCACAATTAAATGAAAAAGAGCAGCGTATTACAGAGCAATTTCAACGTTTCGGTGTAAAACAGTTAGAAGTATTTAGCTCTGAGCCCATTAACTACCGCCAACGTGCAGAATTTAGAGTATGGCACGATGGTGACGATCTGTTTCATATTATGTTTGATCAACAAACAAAAGATAAAATACGTGTTGATACCTTTGACCCTGCAGCTCCTTTAGTAGGTGAAATTATGCAGGTGATGATTGAAAATTTAAAAGGCTGCGAAGTACTACGTCGTAAATTATTTCAAATAGATTATTTATCAACCCTCAGTGGTGAAATTTTAGTGAGCTTGCTATATCACAAGCCACTTGATGAACACTGGTTAACTGAGATCAATGCCTTAAAGGAAAAGCTAAGCAGCCAATACAAAATTGACTTTATTGGCCGTGCACGTAAGCAAAAAGAAAAATTGGGCGATGACTTTGTTACTGAGCGCTTAATGGTGAATGGCCAAGAGCTAATCTATCAACAGGTAGAAAATAGCTTTACTCAGCCTAATGCGAAGGTGAATATTAAAATGTTAGAGTGGGCACAAGAGTTATGTAAACCACTAAACAATGATTTACTAGAGCTGTATTGTGGTAATGGAAACTTTTCTATTGCACTTGCTAGTTCATTTAATAAAGTGCTGGCGACGGAAATATCAAAATCGTCGGTGCATTCAGCGCAATATAATATTGCTCAAAACCAAGTAACTAACTTAGATATTATTCGCATGTCGAGCGAAGAGTTTACTCAGGCAATGAAAGGCGAGCGTACTTTCTCTCGCTTAGATGGCATTGACTTGAGTAGTTACAACTGCCAAACCATCTTAGTCGACCCGCCTAGAGCAGGCATGGACACGCTTACGTGTGACTTAGTGGCTAATTATGAAAATATTATTTATATCTCATGTAACCCAGACACATTAGAGCGTGACCTTGAACACTTAACGCAAACCCACGAGGTTAAGCGCTTTGCAATATTTGATCAGTTCCCTTATACACACCACATTGAATCTGGTGTGTTTTTACAACGTAAATAAAAAAAGCATTAAACAGCGCACGTTGTAAGAATAAAAAAAGCTCCTTAAGGAGCTTTTTTATTTAACCAAACTACTTATTTATTTGCTAAGTAATTAATGAGTGCGCTTACATCTTCTGGCGATGAAATGCCTGACTCACCACCTAAGTTAAGCTTGTATTTACCATTAACGATAAACGTAGGAACGCCACGAAGTGCCCCTTTGCCTTTAAAGTAATCTTGGTCACGTTTCATTTTAGAGCTAAGTGTACGTACCGAGAAGCTTTCAAATAATTTATCAAACTTGTCGCCATCTACGCCTTGAGCTAAAAATACATCTTTTACATCTGCAAGCTCATTAAAACGAGCGCGCTTTGCATGGATATGATCAAACATCGCTGAAATAATTTTATCTTTTTGAGGTAGTACTTCAGCTGTAGCTAATGCTTGGCTGATCATGGTTTGATGTTCTGGGTCACGTACACCCACAAAATCTACATGGCTTTTCTTAAACTTTACGTTTTTATCTAGCTTAGGTTTGATCTCGGCCAGCAGTGGTTCCATGTTATTACATGCAGGACAGTAAAAAGAGAAAAACTCTTTTACTTCTGGTTTTCTGGTTGCACGATCAGAGACGACATCATAATGCACGCCCTCTTCGTAAGTGGCAGCAAAACTGGTTGCAGCTAAAGGGAGTAATACAGCAAGTAACCCTGCTTTAACTAATTTGATCATTATTGTGGTGCTCCAAAAATTATAGTTTTAGTAAAAAGCTAATTAACTCATCAAGTTCTTGTTGGCTCTTGATTGTATTAATATTGATTTTGTATTTGTCATTTACGATAAATGTAGGCACGCCAGTTAATGCACCAAGTTCAGAATATTTATTCTGCTTATCTTGCATGGCACGTTCAGCTGCTATGATAGGCAAACTAGCGATGTCGTTATCAAATGTCGCGTTATCAATTGCATTAAGCTCTAATAACTTTTTAACGTCTTTAATTTCAGTTAATGGCGCACGTTGTATATGAATGCTTTTAAAAATTTGCGCTGTTACCGCTTCAGCTTGACCGTGTTTCTTTGCGATTAAGTAAGCAAAGCTTAAATTACTTTGCGCTTGTGGTGAAACGCCTCCCAAAAAGTTGACATGATTTTTTACAAATTCAGCCCCTTCAGGTAAGTTTTCTGCAATCCCTTTGGCTACCGGCTCAAATTTAAAACAATGTGGGCAATAGAAAGAGAAAAACTCGGTTACATTCGGGGTTTTACTTTTTTCAACATCAATTACAGTGTATTGATTACCCGCTTCAAAGTTGGCAGCTAATGCTGCGAAAGGTAAACATAGGATCAGTAAACTTAGTTTTAATTTTTTAAGCATGAATATCTCGTTATACTTCTTTTTAAATAAAAATATTATGGCAATAATTTTAACGGGGCTTCTTGCAAAGCTGCAAACTGCTCTTTAAGCGCTAAAATTTGTTGCTCCCAGTATTTGTCATCTGCAAACCATGAAAAGTTCCGTACAAAAGCAGGATCACTCCAACGTTTTGCAACCCACCCCATGTAATGAATCATACGCATAGCCCGAAGCGGTTCGATCAGCTTAAGTTGTGAGTGATCAAAATCGCAAAACTCTTCATATGCATTCACTAAAGTGTCTAACTGTAACAGCTGTGTTTGTCGATCGCCACTGAGCATCATCCATAAATCTTGAATTGCAGGACCTTGACGGCTATCGTCTAAATCAACAAACATTAATGCATCTCCTGCCCATAGGATATTACCAGCATGGCAGTCACCATGTAAGCGAATGCCTTCTACATTTTTATATTGCTGTTGAGTTTGAGCAATGACTAAATCTAAAATAGTGTAAAAGGAAGTCTCTAATCCCATAGGGACTAACTTACTTTTTTGTAAATGAACTTTAGCTGTATCTAAATATTCATCACAGGTAACGGTCGGTCTTTGGGTAAAGGGTTTCGTTTTGGCTACTTGATGCATACGACCGATTAAACGCCCGAGTACATCGAGTTGATCTAAATTGTCCACCTCAAATAAACGCCCGCCTACACTTGGGAACAAAGTAAACAAATACCCTTGATGTTCAAACAAGCTTTGCCCATTGTGTTTTATTGGCGCCACCACCGGTACTTCGGCGGCAGCTAGTTCAAAAGCAAAGTCATGCTCTTCTTGAATTTGCGCTTTGCTCCAGCGCTCAGGGCGATAAAACTTAACGACGTAACGCTTTGCACCCTCGGCCACAAATTGATACACCCGATTCTCGTAGCTATTTAGCGCTAACAACCCTGACTCAGCATAAATATCCACGCTTTCTATGGCATCCAAAATAAGATCTGGGGTTAAGTCAATAAAGCTAAATTTACTCATATACTTCTTATATAAAAAGAAAAGCGGGAATATCCCGCTTTTTTGTTAATAACAGTGCTCGTTTGCCTTTAATAAAGCGACTTATCGTGCTTTAAAAAAGTTGCTTGGCTGCGATATTTTATTATCGGGCTCGTTTATTGGCGACAACACAAAGTTAAACTCGGTCATTGGCGCTTTTAAATCATAAGGATCCATTACCAGTGATAGCGGTACATTATGCGATTCACCAGCGTTTACTGTAAAGGTAGTATCACCTAAGTATTTATAATTATCTAACCCCGTTACATCAATAGAGAACGTTTGCTCGTATTGTGCTTTGTTAATCACTTTTAAGGTGTAGGTGTTTTCAACTAAACCATTAAAATCGACACGATACAACTGGTTGCGGTCGCGAATAATATCAAAGTCCATGGTTTTACGCATGGCGATATTAGCAACCAGCGCACCGGTAAGTAAGATTAAAATAACACTGTAACCAATCAGCTTTGGACGCAGCGGATGGGTTTTATTCTCTGGTGTTTCTAAATTACGCTCGGTGGTGTAAGAGATAAGGCCTCGAGGGTAATTCATTTTATCCATTACGCCGTCACAGGCATCAATACAAGCGCCACAGTTTATGCACTCATATTGCAAACCATTACGAATATCAATCCCGGTTGGGCAAACCTGCACACACAAGTTACAGTCAATACAGTCACCTAAACCTAACTCTTTAGGGTTTTGTTTACGAGAACGTGGTCCTCGGTTTTCACCACGAGTTTCATCATAGCTTACAGTAAAAGTGTCTTTATCAAACATTGCTGACTGAAAACGTGAATACGGGCATATATGTAAACACATAATTTCTCGCATCCACCCAGCGTTACCATAAGTACAAATAGTAAATACAATGATACTAACTAAGGCATAACCGCCCACATTAAAAGTAACAAATTCAGGCAGTAGTTCGCGAATAGGCGTGAAGTAACCAACAAACGTTAACGCAGTATATAAAGAAAATAATACCCAACTAGTGTGCTTAGCTGTTTTACGCCAGAACTTGTCAAAATCCATCGGCCGTTGATCTAACTTTTTACGTTGGTTAGCGCTGCCCTCAAACTTTTCTTCAAACCAAATAAAAATGAAGGTCCATACTGTTTGCGGACATGTATAGCCACACCACACTCGACCATAAAAAGTGGTAACCAGAAATAGGGCAAACGCCGCTAGCATAAATATAAATGCAAGAATGGTGAAGTCTTGTGGCCACAGGGTTAAGCCAAAAATATTAAATTTTTGCTCCATTAGCTCAAATAAAACAGCTTGTTGACCGTTAAAGTTGATCCATGGCAATAACATAAACGCCAGCATGCCTAAAAAGCCAATACGTTGTCTTAGTAATTGATGAAGCCCTGAAACAGCACGCACATAAATACGGTTGCGTGGGTTAAATCTATCTTCTTGACGGCTCAGATCGGGTTTTTGGATCTTAACCTCTGTTGGTATGTTTTTTACTTTAATTTGCTTATCCATTGAAGTTCCTCAACGCCGCTAGGAAATAAAAATTCAGCAATCTTTTTGTACTTTTCGCCTAAGTGTAGCAACTTACATGCTAAACATAATACGCTTTAGGTCGCACTTGTATACTTTCAGATATTTCAGAAATATCTAATTACTCCTCTTATTATACGCATATTGGCTAAAATTACTGACTAGATTGCTAATAATTTATTCAACTTGTGACTTGCTTTTAAGGTGTATTTTATTACACTTGCCGGCTACTAACGTGTTGTTTGGATCAAGGTTTGTGTATTTATGAAGAAATTTTTTATACTAGTGGTTGTGATCCTAGCATTTTTTACCATTGATCACCCCTTGGTAAAAGAGCCTCGTGAGCGCTTACTCGGTGATGGTATAGGCTTGTTAAGCAGCACAACTAAAGTCGATCGTTTTCCTGTCGCAACCATGACAAGAAACAAAATTAATAAACAGTTAGCACTTTCAAGATCCGAAGAAGACTATATTGATAAAACCTTTACCAATGATGAGTCAGTAAAGTTGTTTGAACTACGCTATTGTCGTCAAGGCGATCTAAACCTTTACTTTTATTCAGAACGTTTAACAACGGTATGTCGCATTATCAAAGAGTCATTAGCGCAAGCGAGAGTGAAATAATGGATTTTTCTGGATTAAATAAAAAAGCAAGTAACTCATTTCACAAGCACCGCACTATGCTTAAGCAGTTGGCACAAGGTAAAACACTTAAATGTGAGCATTGCCAAGGTGTATTAACGTTAAATTTAGCCACCAGCGAACCTGGTAAGGGAGTAATACAGTGCAAACAAGGTTGCACTGATATTGAATTAGAGATTGGCGCTTAAGGCTTTACCTACTTATTCATCCCACCCTTCATCGGTATACAAACCACTATTAAGCGCGACAATTTCTATAAGTTCAGCAAAACCTAACGCAAAGTCGCCCATTAATTCATACTGCTGCGCACACAAATGTAATTCATCGATATTATTTTGCTGTGCAATCTGTGCAATCGTTGGTTTATCTAATGCAAAAAAGCTAAGAGTCGCCTGTGCGCTTTCAAGCGCTTGCTTGTATTGAATATCTAGTTGCTCACTTTGGAGTAACTTATGAGTATACGTTTGGCTTGCAGTTAAAAAACCTGCAGACCACTGCTGACAAAACTCAAGGTCAAACTCAACGGGTAACTTATAATCAAGTTCAAATACTTGTTCACTTACTTGATGATGTAATGCCATAAACAAAAACAACATGTCTTCATCAAGGTCATTGGCGGTATTAGGTAGAATTTGCTCTAACCATTGATGTACTTCTAATGGCTCAGGTGAACAAATAGTGCCAAATAAATAACCTTGGCTTTGAATAAGGCTCATAGCGCCGGGCTGGGTAGTTAAAAACTCGCTGAGCAGTTTGGCGTGCTGCTCAGTAAACTGAGGTATTTGCATTAAAACTCTTTTTTATAAAATATTAAAATTTAAGTGGATACCGACCTTGGTTATCTGGTCTACCTAAAAACTTCACCGCGTCATGAACTTCTTTCGGTAAAGTGAGATCAGGTTTAACATATCCCGCTACTTTAAAATCAAAATTGGCTTTTAGTGTAGCATCAGCCTCTAACCCTAATCTATTATTTGGCTCGATAAGTATGGCTACATCGCCCGACTTACAACTTAACTTACCGCTTAAATCGCCTATATTAAACCAACCAGTTAGCCCTTGCACATCAATATCAGGGCTGGCTATTTCACCTTGTAATGATTGGCAATAAGGAGCGCCTGAAACGTACTCATCGAGCTCTAAAATAACGCGTCCTTTAGCAGTAACCGGTAACGGTAAATCAATGCGCTGCATAGCGCGCTCAACCGTTGAACGCACTACAGTATCAGTTATTCTAAGTTCATCATTTGTGAGAGAATAACTAATATCTGCATACCCAGAAATGTCATCACGTTCGCGAGGATTACCAAAACGTAAGTTAGTATTTACTTGAGCTTTAAAGATTGACCAGCCTGATATATCCCAACGTACATTATTCAACTGTTCACCTTGAAAGCGAAGCTGCATTATTTGACCTTGCCATAGCGTACCAAAAGTTTGCCCTACCTCTAACTGCGCAGGTAAGTAAGGTTTAGCAAAATTTAAAGCCACTGCAGCGGGCAATTTAATAACGCTAAAAACAAGAAAGCTAATTACAAAAACGATGGATAAAATTATTATTTTTTTCATTAACTACTTCTCTAATACTAAACGGCTAACGCGTACATAACCGGATTTATCATCTTGGCTTAAATCTAAATTTTCTACGCTTAAACCATGCTGATTAACCAGCTCGTCAATCCATTGGATTAATTGATTAAACTCCACTGAGTCGAGTGTTAAACGAAGTGAATTATCATTTGGCTGCATTTTACTAATATTAATGCTGTAACGACCGCGCGTATTATTCACTATTTGGCTGAGGTTTTGATTGCTCACCGCTTGCGCTTTACCTGCTGCTTTAAGTTTAACGATACTGTCGTCTACCCATGCTAGCAATTCTTGTTGTTTTATTTGTGATTGTTGCGCATTTTCTATTGCCGTATTTAAGGGTCTAAATATACCCATTACCAAAACAAAAATAATAAATACACCACCCGCAACCATTATTAAGTGCTGCTCTTGTTCTTTTAATGAACCCCAATATTTCATGAACTGCTGTTTCATTGTGCACCTCGCAGTCTAATTTCGCCGACGATATAATCACCATCATTATTTAACGACCCCTGCTCAACAGTCACACCTTGCTGCTCAAGAATGGCTTTAACCTTACCAAAGGTTTGAAAGTCTTTTGCACGAGCACGAATACGTAATTCATTACGGCGCTTATCAAAACGTAAGGTTTGCGGTGTAAATTCGCTCACTTGTGAAAATACACTCACCAGCTTGCTGGTTAAATCTAAAAAGCCAGCATCGCTCGTACCTTGTACTTTATCCAGTGCTCCCTGTATTTGATTTTTAATTAAGTGAGGGCGCACCCGCGTGCCTGGAAAGGCTTTTTGAAATCGCTCTACTACTTGTGATTTAGCTACCTCAAGCTGCGAATTAAGCTGATGTAATTCAACCGCTTTAATAGCCACACTCGATAGCAAAGCAATAACACTAATTATGGTGGCACTTTTCCAGTAACCCCACCATAAAGCCGTTTTCTTTTTAATCGTGTAAGGCCCTTGACGCAAATTAAATTTAAGCTGATCTAGCTGCTTAGCAAATAATGCTAACGGCAGCTCATAGTCACTGGTTTGCGGATGCAAGGTAAGCGTTTCGGGAAATTGCTCTGCAGGGCTGTAATGTTTTATATCAGGGTTACCTAAAGCCGTTAGATATTCCTTTAACCAGCTGCTTTCAACCGCACCGATATGCCAGTCACCTTTTTTAAATAGCCATTGCTTGTTGAGCTCAATTGCCGCTACACAAGGCTCTTCTGCACTGGGCAATAACAAGCCATCCGGCACTATTTTATGAGCAGTGAGCTGGTGTTGCTCAAACACCTCTAACCAGTGCTCAAACCAATCACGGTTCGTTAGCGCAATCTTAATTGCATGCTGCTCATCAACCATAGTTGGCTCCCCAAGCGCGATATAAACGTCGTCTATATCACATGCAAGATCTTCTTCGAGCATATAGGGCAATGCTTGCTCTAATTTACGGCTCCACTTTGTTGGCAGTGTCACCGTTTTTAATTGCACTTGGTCACATGGTAAAAGTACCACAAGTTCTCGGGTTAATGCTTTTTCAGTTAGTTCACTTAACTGATTGGCATTTTGTAGCTCGCCACTGGCTATTATTTCTTGTTCTTGTGGTGAGTATATTAACCAGTTAAGTAAATCTTGCTCGGTTTGACCCGTGCGGATCAACAGTATCTCTGTCACTGTACGCCTCCAAATTTTCGCGCCAGTATCGTTACCTCGCCATTGCTGGCATACAGTAATGTGGTCATCGAAAAACGCAAATCAACAAATTTTGCCTGCGTTTGTAATTTAAAATATTCACTTTTTAAACTAAAAAGCTTTTCTACTGCTTTGATATTTTTGCCGCCTTGTTGTTTAACAGACTCAAAAAACTCTTCAATATTATCAAAGCCATTTTCAGGTCGCGCTGCAATTACCGCTTGAGCACCCGAAACACTCAGTTCGTCTATTAGGCCACTGAGCAATAAAGCTTGCTCTTCAGTGACTGTATTAACATTAATTGAAAGTAACGTACTACCTGGGATCACACAGACAAAAGGCAGCACTTTTTCCATCACTAAAGGGTTAAAGCCTTTAATTAAACGCAGTTCAGATACCGAAGCAAATAGGCTATTAGCCGTCATATATGGAAACTGACGCGATAAATACTCCCCCTCTTCGGCACCAGAGCGATAGGTTATACTGTTCTCATCAAGCCAATCAAACACACTGTCGGCCATCCCTTCTTCTGATTCATCACTGGGTAAATCATCTATATTTTCTAAAATAGCAAACAACGCTTTATGTGCTGGGTTAGTTTTATTACCGCTATTTGGGTCTGGCTCAACCCCAAGCGCGTTTAAATTTAAACACGCTTGTAAATCAGTCAACTGGCCGCTTAAAGTGCCGTTCTCAACAGGGTACTTTACATCGCCTTGCTTTGCCCAGGGCTGCGCTAATGTGGTTTTTTCAGGATCGTCTTTTTTACTTTGAATTAAACCTTTAATTGCTAGCTCTTCAGCACCATAGGCATACCATTTCGCTTGTTGCTGACTTTGTAAATTGGTACTTCTTTGTACTTGCACCATTAAATTAGCACTCATTTCAACGGCTAAAATAGCTGCAAGCGCTACAATAAATAACACAATAACCAAAGCCGCGCCGCGCGAAGATTGTTGGTTCATCAAGGCGTACCCCGGCCATTAGGTTGCGACGGGTTAGTCCCCTCAGTTACTGGTTTAGGTAGCTCTTTACCGAGTCCTGGCACTAAAAACACACGCCTGATAGGCTCCGCATCCATTTGCTTTATAGTTACCGCAACGGCTTTGGGTAATGCCTTAATTTGCCAGTCTTCTTGCCACTTACCGCTACCATCTAAAAACTCAAATTTAAGCTCTTCGACTGCGGCTAAAATAACTTGGCTACGAGGCTCCATATTATCGAGTTGATCGACATAAATGCGATATACGCGTTCTAACTTGTCATCAATGACGCGATAACCAACAGCTTGTAACTCTGAGCGAGGGAGTAAGTTAATGGGATTCATCCAACCATCACGTACAAAGGCAATACCGTCAAGCTGGCTTTCTAAAATGTAGCGTCCAGCAAGTAAATATCCCTCTTGAAAATCTCCAGCTTCATTACGTACTTGGCGTTTAGTCATTTGGCTAAAGTCTTGATCCATCAATCTAAATGCAGTTTGTAAGCCATTTAGTTCAGCAATTTTTTCATCTGATGCTTGTTTAGCTCGCGTTGTGGTATCAAGTATTTGGTGGGTGGCCATAATCACAAACGCCAACACACCCAGTGCCACCATCACTTCTAATAATGTAAAACCGCGCTGCTTCACTTAAGGCTTACCTTTATTTAAGTAAGTGCTTAACTCATAAATTGAATTTTCGTACTTATCATCCGTAAACACATTAATAGTGACTTTTACAAAGCTCTTGTCGGCAGTGGGCACAACATCTTGGCGCCAAAACCATTCAATACCCGCCATCATCTCACTGCCGCGGGTACCATTTTTACCTTGCCATTTTTCGCCTTTCGTTCGTTGTTCTACCAATACATTCTCAGCGACCCATGAGCCATACGTTTGTTCTTCAATACTTGATAAGTGATGAATATGCTCACCGGTTGCTTGCATTGCCGCAATACCCGCCATGGCACAAATACTCAGTGCAACTAAGACTTCTAATAATGTAAACCCGTGATATTTTTTCATTATTGGGGCTCTCGACGAAAATCGACTGGGGCTGCAAATTTACCTTCAATAAAGTACACCGGCTCTGACTGATCTTTTAATTCAAGCATGAGCTGAAACGCACTTACATCGGCAGAGGATAAAATAAGCACTTGCGGTACTTTTAACTTTTTAAGCTCTAATAAACTGTCTTCATTGTTACCACTCATTAGCTCACGCCAATTTGACTGCTCTAGTAAGTTATCTTGTGCCCAAGGTAGGTCTTCAAGATTAAGTGTTAATTTAAATTGGGGTTCGATCTCAATTGGCTTAAATAAAGCTTCACGATCAAAGCTAATCCATTTTTCGCCATCAAAAACTAAAAATTCAAGCGTATTTTGCTCAACTAAAAGGCCTAATTCTATTTGATTAAGCACCGCAAATTCCGATGCGGCATTAATGGTGGTATGCAGCCTATTTGCTTGCTTGTCTAACGCTTCTTCAGCGCCGCCATCTAAGCTGTATACCACCATTTTGGTGGCAAAGGCGATGATCACCAATACCACTAAAATTTCTATTAAACTAAAACCATAATGCTTTGCACTCAGGTGCTTAGGGCTTACCTGCATGGCAAGCCCCAATGTATTATGTTTAAGTGCATGGTAAGGTTATTGGTCATTACTGCTTATCTTCATCCCAATTACCAATGTCATCTTCGGTGGCTGGTTCGCCATCTGGACCCATCGAAAAGATGTCAAATTTACCTATTTCTCCAGGGCTGATTAATTGATAATTATTACCCCATGGATCTTCTGGTAACTTGCTAATAAAGCCACCATCAGGAAAACGCTTTGGAATGGGCTCAATACTGGTTTTAGTAACTAATGCCTCTAAACCCTGCTCTGTACTTGGGTAGCTTTTATTTTTAAGCTTGTACAAACTCATCGCATCTTCTAACTGCTGAATATCTAAATGCGCTTTATCAATAGCCGCTTCTTCTTGCTGGCCCATAATATTAGGTGCCACAATCGACATGATCATGCCGATGATAACCAGTACCACCATGACTTCTAATAAAGAAAAACCTGATTGTTTATTCACGTTATTACCTCGTTATTCTAAAAACACTAAGCAAAAATGATTTGTTTAAATCATTAATATAAAAAATACTTAAAGACCTACGGCCTTGTTCATTGCCATAATTGGCTGCAAAATTGCCATTACTATGAAAAGCACAATCACTGCCATAGAGGCAATCATTGCCGGTTCCAATAATTTTAATGATACATTAACCATACTTTCAAACTCGCGATCTTGATTGTTAGCAGCACGCTCTAACATTTGCTCAAGTTCACCGGACTTTTCACCACTGGCTATCATATGTAGCATCATTGGTGGAAACAACTTAGTTTGCTGTAGTGAAGCACGAAGACTCGCCCCTTCACTGACTCTTTCTGCGGCATCTGCCACTGCTTGCTTTATTTTTTCGTTAACCAACACCCCACCTGAAATACGCATTCCTTCAAGTAGCGGCACTGAGCTTGACGATAAAATACTTAATGTACGGGCAAAGCGCGCCGTGTTAATACCTCTAGCAACCTTACCTATGCCTGGCATATGTAATACTTTTGCATCCCACCAAAACCGTACTTTAGGTTTTTTAAGTGCGTATTTAATTCCAATAGCAATCGCCGTGATCGCTAATAAACTAACAAACCAATAATTTTGTACAAAATGACTACCCGCCATGACCCATTCGGTTGTCCAAGGTAATACTTGTTTGGTTTTTTCAAACGTTTTTAGTATTTTAGGCACCACAGTACCTAATAATACTGAAACAATACCAATAGCGAACACGACCAAAATAATGGGATACACCATCGCTTGCGTAATTTGGCTACGCATGTGTTGGCGTTGCTCGGTGTAATCAGCCAATCTGTTAAGTACTTGATCTAAGTGACCTGACTTTTCACCTGCGGCCACCATTGCACGGTATAAATCGTCAAATACATGCGGAAATTCACTCATCCCATCAGCAAGCGTATACCCTTCCACCACTTTAGAGCGCACAGACATTAACATACGTTTTAGCCGTGGTTTTTCACACTGCTCAGCCACCGCCATCACGGCACCCTCAACGGGTAAGGCTGACTGAATTAGGGTCGCAAGTTGACGTGTAATCAAAGCAAGATCTGACGTTGATATTGTCGGCTTAAATAAAGAGCCTAATAATGGCGCTTTTTGACCTCGAACTTGTTTATCATCTTGAGCAGCTGGCACCACCTCGAGGGGGGTTAGCTTTTGATCACGTAAAAGTTGGCGAACTTGCTTTGCTGTATCCGCTTCTAAAATTCCTTTTTTTTCTTTTCCCCGGCCATCTAATGCGCGGTATTCAAACGCCGCCATAGCTAACCTTCCTCACGCGTTACGCGCAGCACTTCTTCAAGCGTTGTTTTACCTGCAAGCACACGGCTGCAACCATCTTGACGAATACTTGGGCTGCGTTTACGAATATATTTCTCTACGCTTTGCTCACCTTTACCGCTGTGGATCATTTCACGAATGGTTTCGTCGACAACTAATAACTCGTGAATACCAGTACGACCTCGGTAGCCATTAAAGTTACACTCTTCACACCCTACCGCGCGGTAAATCGTCGGTGCATTGTCAAACGATACGCTGAGTAATTCACATTCACGCTCATCTGCAACGTGACCTTCTTTACAGCTATTACATAAGGTACGTACTAAGCGCTGGGATAATACCCCCAGTAATGAAGACGATAATAAGAATGGCTCAACACCCATATCTTCCATACGGGTAATTGCACCTGAGGCGGTATTGGTATGCAATGTAGACATAACTAAGTGACCAGTCAGCGATGCTTGTACACCAATTTGGGCTGTTTCTAAATCTCGTATTTCACCGACCATAACTACATCAGGATCTTGACGTAAAATAGCGCGCAGACCACGGGCAAAAGTCATATCAACCTTGGTATTAACCTGTGTTTGGCCAATGCCAGGAATTTCGTACTCGATTGGATCTTCAACCGTTAGAATATTGCGATCCCGCGAGTTAATTTGGCTCATACCTGCATAAAGCGTGGTACTTTTACCAGAGCCTGTAGGGCCTGTAACTAAGATTATACCGTGAGGCTTACTAATTAAATCAGCAAATAGCTCTCGGTTTTTCGCGGTCATGCCTAAATCTTCAAGGTTTAAACGCGCATTGTTTTTATCAAGCAAACGCAATACGACTCGCTCACCAAAGCTCGATGGCATAGTCGATACACGCACATCTACTGCACGCCCTGCAATACGTAAACTAATACGGCCATCTTGCGGTATACGTTTTTCTGCAATATCGAGTTTGGCCATTACTTTAATACGCGATACCAGCAAAGAGGCTAATTTACGATTAGGTTTTAAAACTTCTTTAAGTACGCCATCCACTCGAAAACGAATAACCAGTTCTTGTTCAAACGTTTCAATGTGGATATCAGATGCGACTTCCTTAATGGCCTCACTCAACATGGCATTAATGAGTTTGATAATAGGCGCGTCGTCATCACCAGCAAGTAAATCTTCAGTTTGAGGAAGCTCATCAGCTAGTGAGAATAAATCAACCTCGTTACCAATGTCTTCCATCATTTGCTGAGTTTCTGAGCTGTCACGTTGATACGATGCTTCTAGTAATAACTCAAATTTATCATCTTCTAGTTGCTCAAGTGTGAAGCCATGTCCTGCAATGCGGCGCACTTCTAGCAATACATCAATATCCAACTCGCCACGGTAGTAAACAACTCGGTTATCCTTATGTTTACTAAGTAACGCACCCACCCGCCTTGCATATGAAAACGGCAAACGCTTTGCAGGCAGCTCAATTAAATCCTCTTGTTCAAGCATTTCATCGTTGTTATGTGCAGCTGGATGAACAACGTCTTGATTAATATCTTCTATCGCATTAGTCATTGTTACGCTCTTGTGCATTTTGTTTGCGTAAATGCTCTTCGTACGTAGGTGGTAACACTAATTCGTCATTCCACTCAGGTAAAATAGGCGTATCAGACATTGGCATCAAGTTAATGCCATCTTCACGCTTTTTAAATTGCTCACCGCGAATAAAGTTATATTTACTAAAGCTGAGCTTATTCATACTAACGCCATCGCGAATAATGGTCGGTCTAATAAACACGATTAGATTACGTTTTCGCTTTGTTGTATTAGTTGACTTAAACAAGTGGCCTAAAATAGGAATGTCGCCTAATAGTGGCACTTTTGAAACGCTCTCTTGTACATCTTCATCAATCAAGCCGCCCAATACCACCATACCGCCATCATCGGCCATTACAGTAGTTTTAATTGCGCGCTTGTTCACCGAAATATCGACTGCTGTTGCGCCACTAACACTTGAAACTTCTTGCTCTATGGTCAACTGCACCGCTGAACCATCATTAATTTGTGGTGTCACTTTAAGTTTAATACCCACCTCTTGACGCTCAACCGTTTGAAATGGATTTTCATTGTTACTACCTGTTTGTGAACCGGTAATAATAGGCACTTCTTGACCAACTAAAATAGATGCTTCTTCGTTATCCATAGTGGTAATAGATGGAGTCGCTAGGATATTAGAGTTAGTATCGGTTGAAACCGCTTGAACAATTGCGCCCCAGTCGTTTTTTATCACTCCCATGGCTAAACCATTAATACCACCAAGTAATGAGGCTAGTGGGCCGTAGTCACCTTCAGTTGTTTCATCATATTTGGTGACAGTACCTGATTCAGTACCAATGATATTTTTAGTCACCGTTTTATCACGGGCTTGTTCTGCCGCTACGGCTAACGAACCAACAGGTACTGTTGTACCATTATTAAATTGTAGCATCCCACCTTGCTCTGAAATCCATTGCAGGCCAAAGTTAACGCCATCACCTTCCATCACTTCAATAATAATGGCTTCTACTAATACTTGTGCGCGGCGAATATCTAAACGCTCAATAACCGATTCAAGTGAACGCATCGTATCTGGCTGAGCGGTGATCACTAAAGAATTTGAATCAGGATGTGCTTCAATACTCGTGTCGTTTCTATTACTACTACGCGCATTGTTGGTTGCTCCGCCTTTTGAATCCTCTGCCAGCGATTTACTCACACCTTGAAGTACTTTGACTAAATCTTCTGCCTTTGCGTAGTTTAGGTAAAATACTTTGGTATTACCTTGGCTTTCAAGTTCGCCGTCGAGACGTTTAATAAGCTCAATGGCGCGGGTACGAGCTTGACCTTCACCACTCACAATCACGCTATTAGTTCGGCCATCAGCCACAACTTTAGGAATTAAAAACTCAGGAACGCTGCCCTTGCCACTGTCTTTATAAATATTATCAACTACCGATACCACATCATCAGCTGTTGCATATTTAAGTTTTACAATATCAACGCGCTTATCACCCGCTTGGTCAACAGAGCGAATAATTTCTACCAAACGATTAACTGAGGCTGCGTGTCCTGTTAGCATCATCACGTTAGCGGCATTAAAGTTAGCAACATGACCGCCATCTTTTTGGTCACTAAACTGGCGAACCAAAGGGCCTAACTCTTGTACGCTGACATTTTTAACTCGCACAACCCGAGTGATCATCATATCGCCAGCTGCATCGCTGTCCGTTGTAATTAACGGTACATTGGATTTTTTAGCATCTGAACTTTTTTCTATTTTTATAATGTTGTTATCCATTTCAACAGCTGAATAGCCGTAAACTTCTAATACATTTAAAAAGAATTGATAATAAAGTGCCTCATCCATTAACTCATAACTGCGCACATTAACTTTGCCACGCACGTTAGGATCAATAATGATGGTTTTATTAAGGTTTTTGCCCACAATATTAATAAACTCATTAATATCTGTGCCCTTAAAGTTAGCAGCATATTCAACAGCAGCAACCGACATAGAAAGACTTGCCGCTAAAAAAAGTGCCGCATACTTAGCTAACCCTTTTTTAATTTTTTTGAGGTGTAGCACCTGAACCATTATGTTAAAACTCCAAAGCTAAGTTATTGCAGACTAAAAAGTACATCGATTTGCTCACCATCACGCTCTATGGTGATAGTTGCATCGGTACTATTTCGCAGCTCATTCATTGCTGCCATAGCCTGTTTTAAATCAGTTAATTGATAGCCGTTAATTGCCACGGCCAAATCGTTATTTTGTAATCCCATTTGTTTAAATAATTCAGGCTCTTTACCTGGACTCAAACGGTAACCAATAAGTTCCCCATCATTCATAGCTTGGGCAACACGTATGTAATCAAATAGTTTACCTGGCTCTTCTAAAAGCTCTTCGCGGGTTTCTATTAATGCTTCTTTTACTTCAAGGTTGGCAGTCGCATCTATCTGCTCTTCACTTTGCGATGAAGGTGCTAACGGCCCCATCTCAGGCTCATCTCGCGCGGCTAGTACCGGCATAGACACCGTTTTGGTAAAGTCGAGCCCATCAAGCATTAAGGTTTCAAAGCGGCCGCTTACATCTAAAATGACACGGTCTGGGAGTATTTGCGATACCTTTGCACGTGTACCTTGAATAACATCTTCAACTAAGTAACTCGCCTGGCGACCTTGCGATTCAATAATGGCCATCCCCGCTTTATCATCATTACTCACAGCAACAATACCGGTTAAATTTATACTTAAGCGCGTTTCAGGGGCATTATTAATAACTTTGGCTTGGGGGGCAGTATTGGTGTTTTTTGTTACATTTACTTTACCAAATAAAAATTGCCCAATAATCGAATCGACAGACTGGTTATTGCCGCCCGTGACTTGACTAGAGTAGCTACTGGGAGCAAGAGGAGTTGTTACTGGGTGCGGCCATAAAAGCCAAACGAGCTTTGATGACAAAAATGCAATATAAACAATAACTAAAACCATAACTAACACGCTTAATTTAGCGTGTGGCAAACGGTTTAATAGCAGTTTAAATTGTTGAACGTGCTGTTCCATAAGTAGTGTTCTTATTTTAATTTATAGCGAAATCACCCAGCCATAGTACCTTTTCATTTTTCATTCAACAAGCACGCTAATATTAAACTTTGTAAACAGATTAATTTATCTTCCTCATTAGTTACAGAATCAAGCTATAACTTCATGGCATACCTATTTCATGGTAATTTAGCTAATAACCGAATTTACTAGAGATGTTCCATGACAAAAAAAGCTAAACTTAACGACAACTCAGAAAACTCGAGCGAACTTAAAGTCAGGTTAGATAAATGGTTATGGGCTGCTCGATTTTATAAGACGCGAGCAATAGCACGCGAAATGGTACAAGGCGGCAAAGTACATTATAATGGTCAACGTAGTAAGGCCAGCAAAATTGTAGAAATTGGCGCCGTTATAAAGCTAGCCCAGGGCGTTGATGAAAAAACTGTCACAGTATTAAATATACTTGAAAAGCGCCAAAGCGCCCCCATTGCACAGACCTTGTATCAAGAATCTGATGCAAGTATTGCTAAGCGTGAAGAAAATACTATCGCACGCAAAAATAACAGCTTCTTTGCACCTCATCCGGTTAAAAAGCCTGATAAAAAGCAAAGACGCGAACTTTTAAAAATGAAATCAAGTTAGGTATAGCCGCTCATGCAACAAGATTTACTTCATCGCTATTTATTCGACAATCTCGATGTTCGTGGCGAACTCGTACAAATAGACAACGCTTACAATGAAATGATTGCTAAACACAATTACCCAGAGCCCGTTAAAGCATTACTAGGTGAGCTGCTTGTTGCAACCTGTTTATTAACAGCAACATTAAAGTTTGAAGGCGAAATTGCCGTTCAACTACAAGGTGATGGGCCGGTAAAATATGCAGTTATTAATGGTGACGACCAACAAAATATGCGTGGCATAGCACGACTTCAAAGTGAAGTGACAGGGTCAACAGTTAGAGAGCTTATAGGCCAAGGTTACATGGTTATCACTATTACTCCAACGCAAGGGGAGCGTTACCAAGGTATAGTGCCTTTAGAGCATGATACCTTAAGTGAATGTATAGAAAGCTATTTTGAGCAATCTGAACAATTAAAAACGCGCCTTTGGTTTGCAACCGACACCACAGAGGGAAGCGCCAAAGCATGTGGGCTATTTTTACAAGTGCTACCTGTTGATAAACAAAAGTCGATTGAAGATTTTGCTCACTTAGAAGCACTCAGCAATACCATTAAAGATGAAGAGCTATTAGAGCTCGATGCCAATACTATTTTAACGCGTCTTTATCATGAAGATAATCCGCGAGTATTTGATCCTCAACCAATTCAATTTAAATGTGGCTGTAACCGCGAAAAAACGATGACGGCTTTAGTTAATGTTGGCCAACAAGCGCTTTTGGACGATGTTGAAAAAAATGGTGAGATTAAAATTAGCTGCCATTACTGTTTAAAAGATTATGTGTTTAACGAGCAAGATATAAAAAGTATATTTAACTAATCTACTTTTATAAAACACAGCACAAAATAGCCATAATTTTTTATGGCTTTTTTGTGCCTAAAAAATGACACCGGTATCACAAGCTGAGCATTTTTCATGACACCGGTATCATTGAAATTATTCATGTTTTTTCCTTAATTTATATGTTTTTACGGCGTTTATAAGCTCGAATATCCTTAATCCATCTGTTACTATAATTGCAGCTTAAAGGTTACTAAGACCCAGAGCTATCCCGTTCAATCTCACACAATTTAGGTATAAACATGACTTCAAGCGCTACCCGTTTTGTCGATCTAACTGCAGCTGAACTTGTCGAACACGCTATCAGCCGTGGCGAAGGGACTTTAGCCGCCAATGGTGCTTTTGTAGCTAACACTGGTCGTCGTACCGGTCGTTCTCCAAAAGATCGTTTTATTGTTCAAGAATCAAGTACTGAAAATGAAATCCAATGGGGTAATGTAAATCGCCCATTCGATGCAGATAAGTTTGACGCGTTATGGGCACGTGTAGAAGCACATGTGCAAAGCAATGACCACTTTATCTCTCACCTTGAAGTTGGCGCTGATCCAGAGCACTATCTTCCAGTGGTTGTAACAACAGAAACTGCTTGGCACCATATCTTCGCTAAAAACATGTTCATCCAACCAGAATCATACAACAAAGCAGACTTCCCTCAGTGGCAAGTAATGAATGTACCTTCGTTTGTATGTGATCCAGAACGCGATGGTACCAATAGCGATGGCACAGTTATTATTAACTTTGCTCAACGTAAGGTGTTACTTGCTGGCATGCGCTACGCGGGTGAAATGAAAAAATCGATGTTCTCTGTGCAAAACTTCCTACTACCAGCGAAAGGTGTATTACCAATGCACTGTTCTGCTAACGTAGGCGAAGCAGGCGATACTGCGTTATTCTTTGGTTTATCTGGTACAGGTAAAACAACGTTATCAGCCGATCCAACTCGCTTCTTAATCGGTGATGATGAGCACGGCTGGGCACCTGGTAGCGTATTTAATATCGAAGGTGGTTGTTACGCTAAATGTATCGACCTTTCTCAGAAAAACGAACCTGTTATTTGGGATGCTATCCGTTTTGGAACCATCTTAGAAAATGTCGTACTTGATGAAAATCGCGTTCCTGATTTTAATGATACCAGCCTAACTCAAAATAGCCGTGCAGCTTATCCACTGGAGCATGTTGAAAAACGCAAAGTTGAAAACCGTGCAGGCGAGCCTAAAGCGGTTGTATTCTTAACATGTGATGTAAGTGGTGTCCTTCCTCCAGTATCTGTACTAACCGAAGAAGCTGCAGCATTCCACTTCTTAAGTGGTTACACTGCAAAAGTAGGCTCTACAGAAATTGGCTCTACCAGTGACATCGAATCTACATTTTCAACCTGTTTTGGCGCACCTTTCTTCCCACGTCCTGCAGGTGTCTACGCAGAACTTCTAATGAAGCGTGTACGCGAGTTCGGCGCTAAAGTTTACCTAGTTAATACAGGCTGGACAGGGGGTCCTTACGGTATTGGTAAGCGTTTCAATATTCCAACAACACGTGCTGTTGTTGACGCAATCGTATCTGGAAAATTAGCTGGTGTTGAAACTCAACACATTGACGTGCTAAATCTAGACGTACCAGTTGCAGTACCAGGCGTTGATAGCAAGCTGCTTAACCCAATCAATACATGGGAAGACAAAGCTAAGTATGCTGAATATGCAGCTAAACTAGCCGCTGATTTCACAGAAAACTTCGCAAAATACGACGTATCTGAAGAAATTAAAAATGCAGGCCCTAAAGTTTAATAATCACCTTTAGCCTCATAATTAAAACGCCAACCTTGAGTTGGCGTTTTTGATCCTACTTGTTTTTACTCAATAAATATCATTTCTATAATATATTCTGCAAAATCATCTAATAGCTAAAATAAAGACCATAGTCACTTTTCAGCCCAGCTTAAATAAGTTTTTCTATATGCATACAGCGATCTTATAAGGCCTTAAAAAAACCGTAGCTGATTCGTTTAGACATTATATATTTAGGCTAGCAATAAATGCGTACATTAGACTTGATAGCGATGTGAAATACACGCTTCCCCTTCTATATTCAAGATCACACACGACTATGACTTCACCAACAAAGTAGATTAGTATTGTACACAGTCCTAAGTAATCACGTTGGGCTTAATCGCTGAACTCCTTTAGCATTTTATACCAATTCGCTTAATTAAGCGGTCTATTTTGAGGCAGGAAAAACGGGTTGATAGCTAGGCAAAAAATTCGCTATTTAGTTGTTCTAAATAAGAATTTTTTAACACAGATAGCGACATGTTTAGCCCCGCAAAATAATTGAGTATTATTGCGGATTGGTATTACATAACATCTATCACCACAGGCCTTTAGTGTGTCATTCCTGCGTACGTAAAAAGCCCGACGATTGCTAATCGGGCTTTCTCAGTTTGGAGCCATGGTGCACTACTTCGTAGGAACAACGCAATAGAATATCGTGGTGTCAGCTCTGATCAACTCTCTTCCTTTAACCTAATACCTTTCACCTCGAACCTGCATTTTCACTTTTCTGCAGACGTAAAAAAGCCCGACTATTTCTAGTCGGGCTTTCTCTTATTTGGAGCCTGGTGATGTCGTAGTGCCCACAGCGGTAGAGAGCCACATAGCAAATGCTAGACCACCATTGTGTCGGGGCGGCCTTGTGCAGGGCTCGCCTTCGGGCTGTTTTGTTTGATGTATAGGAATACGAATGCCGTGGAGTACAGGATGTGCAAGAGCGGCCACTACTGAGTTCGGTGCGAGGTCTTGGCTTTGGGGTTTTACTTTCCTGCAGACGTAAAAAAGCCCGACTATTTCTAGTCGGGCTTTCTAAATTTGGAGCCTGGTAATGTCCTACTTTCACATAGCAAATGCTACACTATCATCGGCGCTGTTTCGTTTCACTACTGAGTTCGGCATGGGGTCAGGTGGGTCCAAAACGCTATTGTCACCAAGCAAATTTGGTGTAAGTTCGATTTAATCGACCTTACTAAAATTTGGAATTCTGATAATAAAGAGTAATCAAGTAATCTACTTTAGTCTATTAACTTCTGCGCTTAAACTGTCGCATAAAACGCGTTTGGCGTTGTATGGTTAAGCCTCACGGGTAATTAGTACAAGTTAGCTTAATGGCTCACACCACTTCCACATCTTGCCTATCAACGTTGTAGTCTTCAACGGCCCTTCAGAGACTTTAAAAGTCTAGTGAGAACTCATCTCGAGGCCTGCTTCGCGCTTAGATGCTTTCAGCGCTTATCAGTTCCGAACGTAGCTACCGGGCAATGCCATTGGCATGACAACCCGAACACCAGCGGTTCGTTCACTCCGGTCCTCTCGTACTAGGAGCAACCCCTCTCAATTCTCAAACGCCCACGGCAGATAGGGACCGAACTGTCTCACGACGTTCTAAACCCAGCTCGCGTACCACTTTAAATGGCGAACAGCCATACCCTTGGGACCGACTTCAGCCCCAGGATGTGATGAGCCGACATCGAGGTGCCAAACACCGCCGTCGATATGAACTCTTGGGCGGTATCAGCCTGTTATCCCCGGAGTACCTTTTATCCGTTGAGCGATGGCCCTTCCATTCAGAACCACCGGATCACTATG
The DNA here is from genome assembly GCF_018732205.1 of Pseudoalteromonas sp. SiA1. Taxonomy (NCBI): domain Bacteria; kingdom Pseudomonadati; phylum Pseudomonadota; class Gammaproteobacteria; order Alteromonadales; family Pseudoalteromonadaceae; genus Pseudoalteromonas; species Pseudoalteromonas sp. SiA1. The sequence goes on from NZ_CP076084.1 coordinate 3,094,035, forward strand.
ACCTACTTTCGTACCTGCTCGACGTGTCTGTCTCGCAGTTAAGCTGGCTTCTACCATTACACTAACCGTACGATGTCCGACCGTACTTAGCCAACCTTCGTGCTCCTCCGTTACTCTTTGGGAGGAGACCGCCCCAGTCAAACTACCCACCAGGCACTGTCCGTAACCCCGATTCAGGGGCCAACGTTAGAACATCAAAACTACAAGGGTGGTATTTCAAGGACGACTCCACAAAAACTAGCGTCTCTGCTTCTAAGTCTCCCACCTATCCTACACATGTAGGTTCAATGTTCAGTGCCAAGCTGTAGTAAAGGTTCACGGGGTCTTTCCGTCTAGCCGCGGGTACACAGCATCTTCACTGCGATTTCAATTTCACTGAGTCTCGGGTGGAGACAGCGTGGCCATGGTTACACCATTCGTGCAGGTCGGAACTTACCCGACAAGGAATTTCGCTACCTTAGGACCGTTATAGTTACGGCCGCCGTTTACCGGGGCTTCGATCAAGAGCTTCTCCGAAGATAACCCCATCAATTAACCTTCCGGCACCGGGCAGGTGTCACACCGTATACGTCATCTTGCGATTTTGCACAGTGCTGTGTTTTTAATAAACAGTCCCAGCCACCTGGTCACTGCGGCTCCAATCAGCTTAGAGAGCAAGTCTCATCACCAATCGGAGCGTACCTTCTCCCGAAGTTACGGTACGATTTTGCCTAGTTCCTTCACCCGAGTTCTCTCAAGCGCCTTAGTATTCTCTACCTGACCACCTGTGTCGGTTTGGGGTACGATTCGGTATAATCTGAAGCTTAGAGGCTTTTCCTGGAAGTATGGCATCAGCAACTTCATCACCGTGGTGACTCGTCTCGTGTCTCAGCCTAACAGCAACCCGGATTTACCTAAGTCACTAGCCTACACACTTTCACATGGACTACCATCGCCATGCTTGCTTAGCCTGCTCCGTCCCCCCATCGCAATTATACCAAGTACGGAAATATTAATCCGTTTCCCATCGACTACGCCTTTCGGCCTCGCCTTAGGGGTCGACTTACCCTACCCTGATTAACATGGGATAGGAACCCTTGGTCTTCCGGCGTGCGGGTTTTTCACCCGCATTATCGTTACTCATGTCAGCATTCGCACTTCTGATACGTCCAGCATACCTCCCGGTACACCTTCAACCGCTTACAGAACGCTCCCCTACCACTCAAAATAAATTTTGAATCCGCAGCTTCGGTGCATAGTTTAGCCCCGTTACATCTTCCGCGCAGACCGACTCGACCAGTGAGCTATTACGCTTTCTTTAAAGGATGGCTGCTTCTAAGCCAACCTCCTGGCTGTCTGGGCCTTTCCACATCGTTTCCCACTTAACTATGACTTTGGGACCTTAGCTGGCGGTCTGGGTTGTTTCCCTCTTCACGACGGACGTTAGCACCCGCCGTGTGTCTCCCGGATAGTACTTTACGGTATTCGGAGTTTGCAAAGGGTTGGTAAGTCGGGATGACCCCCTAGCCTTAACAGTGCTCTACCCCCGTAAGTATTCGTCCGAGGCTCTACCTAAATAGATTTCGGGGAGAACCAGCTATCTCCCGGTTTGATTAGCCTTTCACTCCTAACCACAGGTCATCCCCTAACTTTTCAACGTTAGTGGGTTCGGTCCTCCAGTTGATGTTACTCAACCTTCAACCTGCCCATGGCTAGATCACCGGGTTTCGGGTCTATACCTTGCAACTATTCGCCCAGTTAAGACTCGGTTTCCCTACGGCTACCCTAATCGGTTAACCTCGCTACAAAATATAAGTCGCTGACCCATTATACAAAAGGTACGCAGTCACCCAACAAGTGGGCTCCTACTGCTTGTACGTACACGGTTTCAGGTTCTATTTCACTCCCCTCACAGGGGTTCTTTTCGCCTTTCCCTCACGGTACTGGTTCACTATCGGTCAGTTGGGAGTATTTAGCCTTAGATGATGGTCCACCTATATTCAGTCAAAGTTTCACGTGCTCCGACCTACTCGATTTCACTTAAAATGCGTTTTCATGTACGGGACTATCACCCTGTATCGTGGCACTTTCCAGAGCCTTCCATTAACACATAATAAGCTTAAGGGCTGTTCCGACTTCGCTCGCCGCTACTATCGGAATCTCGGTTGATTTCTTTTCCTACGGGTACTTAGATGTTTCAGTTCTCCGCGTTCGCCTCGTTAACCTATGTATTCAGTTAACGATACCTGCAAGCAGGTGGGTTTCCCCATTCGGAAATCCTAGTCTCAAGTGCTTTTTACTAGCTTGACTAGGCTTATCGCAAGTTAATACGTCCTTCATCGCCTCCAACTGCCAAGGCATCCACCGTGTACGCTTAGTCACTTAACCATACAACCCAAACGGGTCTTTGTTGTGTGACAGTTTAACTTCGCCAGAAGTTAATATTGAATACTAAAGTAGATACCAATCAACAAACGTAAACGTTTATTAAATGGCACTGAATGATACTGCTATCATTCTTTTTTACTTTTGAAAACTCTGTACAAATAACACTGTTATTCATACGAATTTTATTATCAGCTTTTCCAAATTTTTAAAGAGCATATTAATTAGTAAACTCAAAGAGCAAACTAACTAACAATCATCTGTGTGGACACTACGAACAAATAAGTTCTAAATCGTATAAGGAGGTGATCCAGCCCCAGGTTCCCCTAGGGCTACCTTGTTACGACTTCACCCCAGTCATGAATCACTCCGTGGTAAACGTCCTCCCGAGGGTTAGACTATCTACTTCTGGAGCAACCCACTCCCATGGTGTGACGGGCGGTGTGTACAAGGCCCGGGAACGTATTCACCGCGTCATTCTGATACGCGATTACTAGCGATTCCGACTTCATGGAGTCGAGTTGCAGACTCCAATCCGGACTACGACGCACTTTAAGTGATTCGCTTACTCTCGCGAGTTCGCAGCACTCTGTATGCGCCATTGTAGCACGTGTGTAGCCCTACACGTAAGGGCCATGATGACTTGACGTCGTCCCCACCTTCCTCCGGTTTATCACCGGCAGTCTCCTTAGAGTTCTCAGCATTACCTGCTAGCAACTAAGGATAGGGGTTGCGCTCGTTGCGGGACTTAACCCAACATCTCACAACACGAGCTGACGACAGCCATGCAGCACCTGTATCAGAGTTCCCGAAGGCACCAAACTATCTCTAGTAAGTTCTCTGTATGTCAAGTGTAGGTAAGGTTCTTCGCGTTGCATCGAATTAAACCACATGCTCCACCGCTTGTGCGGGCCCCCGTCAATTCATTTGAGTTTTAACCTTGCGGCCGTACTCCCCAGGCGGTCTACTTAATGCGTTAGCTTTGAAAAACAGAACCGAGGTTCCGAGCTTCTAGTAGACATCGTTTACGGCGTGGACTACCAGGGTATCTAATCCTGTTTGCTCCCCACGCTTTCGTACATGAGCGTCAGTGTTGACCCAGGTGGCTGCCTTCGCCATCGGTATTCCTTCAGATCTCTACGCATTTCACCGCTACACCTGAAATTCTACCACCCTCTATCACACTCTAGTTTGCCAGTTCGAAATGCAGTTCCCAGGTTGAGCCCGGGGCTTTCACATCTCGCTTAACAAACCGCCTGCGTACGCTTTACGCCCAGTAATTCCGATTAACGCTCGCACCCTCCGTATTACCGCGGCTGCTGGCACGGAGTTAGCCGGTGCTTCTTCTGTCAGTAACGTCACAGCTAGCAGGTATTAACTACTAACCTTTCCTCCTGACTGAAAGTGCTTTACAACCCGAAGGCCTTCTTCACACACGCGGCATGGCTGCATCAGGCTTGCGCCCATTGTGCAATATTCCCCACTGCTGCCTCCCGTAGGAGTCTGGGCCGTGTCTCAGTCCCAGTGTGGCTGATCATCCTCTCAAACCAGCTAGGGATCGTCGCCTTGGTGAGCCATTACCTCACCAACTAGCTAATCCCACTTGGGCCAATCTAAAGGCGAGAGCCGAAGCCCCCTTTGGTCCGTAGACATTATGCGGTATTAGCAGTCGTTTCCAACTGTTGTCCCCCACCTCAAGGCATGTTCCCAAGCATTACTCACCCGTCCGCCGCTCGTCATCTTCTAGCAAGCTAGAAATGTTACCGCTCGACTTGCATGTGTTAGGCCTGCCGCCAGCGTTCAATCTGAGCCATGATCAAACTCTTCAATTAAAAAGTTTTTTGTCTTTCGACAGCTCAATGAATTCTGAATTTATTTAATATCTTTCGATATTGAATTGACTGTGCTGAATAATTACCTAAGTAACTATTCTGTTGGTCACTCAGTTCAATTGAGACTCTAAATTTGCTTGCCTCACTACCTAAGTAGCTTGGCTGTTAGAACTCAATCTGTACGAGTGCCCACACAGATGATTGCTTTATATTGTTAAAGAACGTTGCGATTAAAGCGCTTAACTTTATCTCGCTAGGGCTGCGCATATTACGCTTTCCTATTTTTTTGTCAACACTTAATTTTGTTAAACTTGAAAGTTTTCGAAACTAAGTTTTACTCGACTCACTGAGTAGCTCGTGCCTCGCTATGCGTTGCGCTCTGCCGTCTCAGTGGGGTCGCATTATAGGGAGATCCGAAAACAGATCAACCCTTTTTTGAAGAAAACTTGAAATAAATGACTGTTCGAACAAAATTACAACTAAACGCTTAAAAAGACAACTAAACTCAAGCATATTTAGCTTCAAATGAGGTTATAAGTTATTTTTTAATGATAACGTGTTGATGTTGATGTTGAAATCGCTTGCAAATAGCATCCGATTTCTTGCTATAACTATTTTAGCTAGTAGAACACTAAGGGCATTTGGCAAAAAACATAGCATATAGGTAAGGCTTTCTTTACTTATGTATTTACTGTTTCAACCTATGACGTTAATCACAACCTTAAGTTATATAATTAGCTTATTTTTACCAATCATAGCTAAATAGCATATATAGGTCAGGGGTAACATGAAGAAAGTATTTAAATAAGCGAACTATTTTTCTGTTAGTAGCAAATAGACTGCCTTTATTGATATGGGGCTGTTGTTTATTATTGATAAAAAAATTGGGGAGGACTTGTCGCGACCCTATTACCGTGTGATAAATTTTAGGTATTAAAAAGCCGAGCATAAGCTCGGCTTTTTGGTGTCTCTTTAAAGACTTACTCTGCAGACTGTGCGTCTTCTTGAACTTCTTCGCTCGCCGCTGGGCGACCAACTAGTTCAATATAAGCCATTGGTGCATTATCACCAGCACGGAAGCCACACTTAAGAATACGAGTGTAACCACCTGGACGGTCTGTATTACGAGGACCGATTTCGCTGAACAATTTACCAACTACTTCATTATCACGCGTGCGGGCAAATGCTAAACGGCGATTTGCTACGCTGTCAGTCTTAGCCAGTGTGATTAAAGGTTCAATTACACGGCGTAACTCTTTCGCTTTAGGCAAAGTAGTTTTGATGATTTCATGTTTCACCAAAGAACCTGCCATATTGCTGAACATCGCTTTACGATGGCTACTGTTACGGTTTAATTGACGACCACTCTTACGATGGCGCATGACCCTATCCTTCTAACTAAACTAATATAGTGATTTAGATTATTCAGCTAGGCTTGCAGGCGGCCAATTTTCTAGGCGCATACCTAGAGAAAGACCACGTGAAGCTAGCACGTCTTTTATTTCAGTTAGAGACTTCTTACCTAAATTAGGCGTTTTAAGAAGCTCAACTTCAGTGCGCTGAACTAAATCACCGATATATTGAATTTGCTCGGCTTTCAAACAGTTTGCTGAACGTACTGTTAGTTCAAGATCATCAACTGGACGAAGTAGAATAGGATCGAATTCTGGCTTCTCTTCTTTCTCTTCTGGCTCAGTTACATCGCGTAAATCTACGAATGCATCTAGTTGCTCAGCTAAGATAGTAGACGCACGGCGGATCGCTTCTTCAGGATCTAAAGTGCCGTTTGTTTCCATATCAATGATTAACTTGTCTAAGTCTGTACGTTGCTCAACACGGGCTGATTCAACCGAGTACGCAATACGTTCAACTGGGCTGAATGATGCATCAAGCAGCAATCGACCAATTGGACGCTCATCGTCATCAGAGGATAAACGACTAGATGCCGGCACATAACCACGACCACGCTCAACACGAATACGCATGCTGATCTCGCTGTTATTTGTAGTTAAATTACAAATAACATGATCTGGGTTAGCAATTGTTACATCGCCATCGTGCTGAATATCTGCCGCAGTCACAGGGCCTACACCAGATTTAGTCAGGGTCAGAAAAACTTCATCTTTGCCTTCTAACGTTACCGCTAGACCTTTAAGGTTTAGTAGTATTTCAATGATGTCTTCTTGTACGCCTTCTTTCGCGCTGTACTCATGCAATACACCGTCGATTTCAACTTCAGTTACTGCACATCCAGGCATAGATGATAACAGTATACGGCGTAAGGCATTACCCAAAGTGTGACCAAAGCCACGCTCGAGTGGTTCTAAAACTACTTTAGAACGCGTTGGGTTTATAGCGTCGATATCGACTAACCTTGGTTTTAGAAATTCTGTAACAGAACCCTGCATTTTATCCTCTCTTAACTCTTAACTTTACTTAGAGTAAAGTTCGACGATTAGTTGTTCATTAATGTCCGCAGACAGATCTGAACGCTCAGGTAGGCGCTTGAAGCTACCTTCCAATTTCTTACCGTCAACTTCAACCCAAGTCGGCTTTTCACGTTGCTCAGCCAACTCTAGAGCAGCGATGATACGTGCTTGTGTCTTAGACTTCTCACGGATTACAACAGTATCTTCTGGAGTAATTACGTATGAAGGAATGTTCACAACACGACCATTAACTAGAATCGCTTTGTGGCTTACTAACTGACGTGCTTCAGCGCGTGTGCTAGCAAAACCCATGCGATATACAACATTGTCTAAACGTTGCTCTAAAAGCTGTAACAAGTTTTCACCTGTATTACCTTTAAGGCGAGCAGCTTCTTTGTAGTAGTTACGGAATTGCTTTTCTAATACACCGTAGATACGACGTACTTTTTGCTTTTCACGTAATTGTAAACCGTAATCAGATAAGCGTCCTTTACGAGCGCCGTGCTGACCAGGTGCAGTCTCAAGTTTACACTTAGAGTCGATAGCTCTTACGCCGCTCTTAAGGAACAGGTCAGTACCTTCACGACGACTCAGCTTGAGCTTAGGGCCCAAATATCTTGCCATGTTATTTCTCCTAACCTATTGTTAAACGCGACGTTTCTTCGGTGGACGACAACCATTGTGTGGTATTGGCGTCACGTCAGTAATGTTGGTGATACGGTAACCAGCAGCATTCAAAGCACGTACAGCAGATTCACGACCTGGACCTGGACCTTTGATGAAAACTTCTAGATTTTTTAAACCGTATTCTTGAGCAGCAGTACCTGCACGCTCTGCAGCAACCTGAGCAGCAAATGGAGTAGATTTACGTGAACCACGGAAACCTGAACCACCGGCAGTAGCCCATGATAGTGCATTACCTTGACGGTCGGTAATCGTTACAATAGTGTTGTTGAAAGACGCATGAACATGAGCCATACCATCAGCAACTTGCTTTTTAACCTTTTTACGACGAATTGGTGTCTTAGCCATTTTACTATCCCCTTATCGCTTAATAGGCTTACGAGGACCCTTACGGGTACGCGCGTTAGTCTTTGTTCTTTGACCACGAAGTGGTAAAGAGCGACGGTGACGTAGGCCACGGAAACAACCAAGGTCCATAAGGCGCTTGATATTCAAAGTAACTTCACGACGAAGGTCACCTTCTACAGTGTACTTGCCAACTGCTTCACGCAATACGTCAAGTGTTTCGTCTGAAAGTTCACCGATTTTTGTGGTCTCGGCGATACCAGTCGCTTCTAAGATAGCCTTAGAGCGAGTCTTACCTATGCCATAAATAGCTGTTAAACCAATAACTGCATGTTTATGATCAGGGACGTTAATGCCAGCGATACGGGCCACTAACACATCTCCTATATTTGAATTTGGTAATCATCTGTTTGAAAAGCCCGTAAGGATACTCAAACGAAGACCAAATCACAACTAAAAACACAGGCCGAGAAACCTCAGCCTGCACGACTGTTTACTTAGCCTTGCCTTTGCTTATGCTTAGGCTCACTGCAAATTACGCGTACTACACCAGCACGTTTAATAACTTTACAGTTACGGCATATTTTCTTAACGGAAGCACGTACTTTCATTGCTCAACTCCGTAAACTGACCTTATCGACCGTAGCCTTTAAGGTTCGCTTTTTTCAGCACAGAATCATACTGATGTGACATCAGATGCGTCTGTACTTGTGCCATAAAGTCCATGATTACTACAACGATAATCAAAATTGATGTACCGCCGAAATAGAATGGCGTTTGCCATGCCATAGTCATGAATTCGGGCACCAGACAGATAAAGGTTATATACAAAGCACCTGCCAATGTCAGGCGTGTCATCACTTTATCAATGTATTTAGATGTCTGCTCACCTGGACGAATACCTGGGATAAATGCGCCAGATTTTTTCAGGTTGTCTGCCGTTTCACGCGGGTTAAAAACCAACGCTGTGTAGAAAAAGCAGAAGAAGATGATAGCCGCAGCTAAAACCATTGCATACAAAGGCTGACCTGGAGTCAACGTTGTAGCAATTGCTTGTAGCACATCAGCAACCGGACCTTCACCCTGGCCGAACCAGCTTGCAATTGTACCAGGGAACAGAATTATACTGCTAGCGAAGATTGGTGGAATAACACCCGCCATATTTACTTTCAGAGGTAAATGCGTGCTTTGAGCAGCAAATACTTGACGACCTTGTTGACGTTTGGCGTAGTTAACAACGATACGTCGTTGTCCACGTTCAAAGAATACAACAAGATAAGTAACAGCGAATACTATAACCGCAACCATCAACAGTACAAAAACATTCAAATCACCTTGGCGCGCCATTTCGGCTGTCGAACCAATAGCAGACGGCAGGTTAGCTACAATACCAACAAATATTAGAACTGAGATACCGTTACCGATACCACGTTCTGTTATCTGTTCGCCCAACCACATAAGGAACATAGTACCGGTTACTAAACTCACCACTGCGGTGAAATAGAATCCCATACCTGGGTTAACAACTAACCCGTTCATCATGCCCGGTAAGCTTGTGGCAATACCGATTGATTGGATAGTAGCAAGCACAAGCGTGCCGTAGCGTGTGTACTGGCTTATCTTTTTACGCCCTTGCTCACCTTCTTTCTTAAGCTCTATAAACGGCGGATACATATGCGTTAATAGTTGCGTAATAATCGAAGCCGAGATATACGGCATGATACCCAGTGCTAACACTGAAGCTCGCTCAAGCGCACCACCGCTAAACATGTTGAACATCTCAACAATGGTGCCCTTTTGTTGCTCGAAGAAATCGGCAAGTACAGCGGCGTCAATCCCAGGGATCGGCACAAATGAACCTAGACGGTAAATTATGATAGCACCCAATACGAAGAGTAATCGGCGCTTCAATTCCGAAAGTCCACCTTGTGCACTTTGTGTATCTTGACCTGGTTTAGCCATTAGTACTTCCTTAGTCTTCTACCTTGCCTCCGGCAGCTTCGATAGCTTCGCGTGCACCTTTAGTAGCCTTAAGGCCTTTAACGGTAACAGCGCGTGAAACTTCGCCAGATTTAACAACTTTAACGAACTGAACGTTCTTTTTAACTAGACCAGCTGCTTGTAACGCGCTTAGGTCTACCACATCGCCTTCAACTTTAGCGATTTCGTATAGGTTAATTTCTGCAGATACTAATGATTTGCGAGAAGTGAAACCGAACTTAGGTAGACGACGTTGCATAGGCATTTGACCGCCTTCGAAACCAACGCGTACTTTACCGCCAGAACGTGATTTTTGACCTTTGTGACCACGGCCACCAGTCTTACCAAGACCAGAACCGATACCACGACCAACACGTTTTGGAGCAGTTTTTGAACCTGCAGCAGGTGAAAGTGTATTCAAATGCATCGAATTACCCCTCTACCTTAACCATGTAATAAACCTGGTTAATCATACCACGTACACATGCTGTGTCTTCTAACTCAACAGTGTGATTGATACGACGTAAACCAAGACCGCGTAATGTAGCTTTATGCTTCGGTAAACGACCGATAGAGCTTTTTACTTGTGTTACTTTTACAGTTTTATTAGCCATGGTTTACCCCAAAATCTCATCTACTCGAAGACCACGTTTTGCAGCGATCGACTGAGGAGAATTCATGTTCTCAAGAGCTGAGATCGTTGCACGTACAACGTTGATCGGGTTAGTAGAACCGTAACATTTAGAAAGTACGTTCTGCACACCAGTCACTTCAAGTACTGCACGCATAGCACCACCTGCAATGATACCAGTACCTTCAGATGCTGGTTTCATAAACACTTGTGAGCCAGCATGACGTCCTTTAACAGGATGCTGTAATGTGTTGCCATTTAGGTCTACGTTGATCATGTTACGACGTGCTTTTTCCATTGCTTTTTGAATAGCAGCTGGAACTTCACGTGCTTTACCATAACCGAAACCTACTTTACCTGCGCCATCACCAACTACAGTTAGTGCAGTAAAGCTAAAGATACGACCACCTTTAACTACTTTAGACACACGGTTCACCGCGATTAGCTTTTCAGCTAAATCAGGCTGTTGTTGCTTTGCTTCTACGTTAGCCATTGTCTACTCCTAGAATTGCAAACCGGCTTCACGCGCAGCATCAGCTAGCGCCTTCACACGGCCGTGATATTTAAAGCCACTGCGATCAAAAGCAATCTTTTCGATGCCTTTGTCAGCCGCACGTTCAGCAACCGCTTTACCAACTGCTTGTGCAGCTGCAACGTTGCCTGTGCCTTTAACTGTTTCGCTAATAGCTTTCTCAACAGTAGAAGCAGCAGCCAGTACATTACCCTCAGCGTTTACAACTTGAGCGTAAATGTGACGTGGCGTGCGGTGGATAACAAGACGCGTTGTGCCTTGTTCAATATAATTTCTACGAGTGCGTTTAGCACGACGTAGACGAGCTGTTTTTTTATCCATCGTCTTACCTTACTTCTTCTTAGCCTCTTTACGGCGTACATTCTCATCTGAATAACGAACACCTTTACCTTTATAAGGCTCAGGTTTACGGTATGCACGAATGTTAGCAGCTGTTTGACCAACTAACTGCTTATCTACGCCCTTAACTAGAACTTCTGTTTGGCTTGGAGTTTCAATCGTAATTCCTTCAGGAACTGCGAAATTAACTGGGTGCGAGAAACCAAGAGTTAAGTCTAAAACTTTGCCCTTAGCTGCAGCACGGTAACCAACACCTACTAACTGAAGTTTCTTCTCGTAACCTTCATGCGTACCAACAACCATGTTGTTGATTAGAGCGCGAGCAGTACCTGCTTGTGCCCATGCATTGGCTACGCCTTCACGAGGTAAAGTTGTAATAACGTTGTCGTTAACTTGTACTTCAACTGCATCGTTGATAGTACGAGTAAGTTCACCGTTTTTGCCTTTAACTGTGATTTCCTGGCCTTTTAATGTAACTTCTACACCGGCAGGAACGTTTATTGGTGCCTTTGCTATGCGAGACATAGTTCCCCTCCGATTAAGCTACAAAACCAATGATTTCACCACCAACGCCTGCACTACGTGCTGCGCGGTCTGTCATTAGGCCTTTAGAAGTTGATACGATAGCGATACCTAAACCACCCATTACCTTTGGTAATTCGTCACGTCTCTTATAGATACGTAGACCAGGGCGACTTACACGCTGGATATTTTCAATAACAGCTTTGCCTTCGAAGTACTTTAACTCGATAGAAAGCTCAGGTTTTACATCACCACTTACTGAGAAGTCTGCGATGTAACCTTCATTTTTTAATACATTAGCTACTGCTACTTTCAGTTTCGAATTAGGCATCGTTACAGATACTTTCTTCGCTGACTGACCGTTACGGATTCGTGTAAATAAATCCGCGATAGGATCTTGCAAGCTCATAGTCTTACTCCCATGATTCTATTACCAGCTAGCCTTTTTAAGGCCAGGAATTTCACCGCGCATAGCTGCTTCGCGAACTTTAATACGGCTCATGCCGAATTTGCGAAGGAAACCATGTGGGCGGCCCGTAATGTTACAACGATTACGTTGACGTGCAGGGCTAGAATCACGAGGTAAAGCTTGTAGCTTAAGTACCGCGTCCCAACGATCATCTTCAGATGTATTAACATCACTGATGATAGCTTTTAGTGCTGCACGCTTTTCAGCGTACTGAGCAACTAGTTTAGTGCGCTTTGCTTCGCGCGCTTTCATAGAATTCTTTGCCATAACCCTACCCTTATTTCTTGAATGGGAAGTTAAACGCTTCTAACAACGCACGGCCTTCCTCATCTGATTTCGCAGATGTAGTGATTGTGATATCCATACCGCGTACACGGTCTACTTTATCATAATCAATTTCTGGGAAGATGATTTGTTCACGTACGCCCATGCTGTAGTTACCGCGTCCATCAAAAGACTTAGCACTCACACCACGGAAGTCACGGATACGTGGGATAGCGATTGAAACCAAACGCTCAAAAAAGTCCCACATACGCTCGCCGCGTAGGGTTACTTTACAACCAATCGGGTAACCTTCACGCACTTTGAAGCCAGCAACAGATTTGCGTGCTTTAGTGATTAAAGGTTTCTGACCAGAGATAGCTTCTAGATCCGCAACAGCGTTATCTAAAATCTTCTTGTCAGCTAAGGCTTCGCCCACACCCATATTTAATGTGATCTTCTCGATCTGAGGGACTTGCATGACAGAGCTGAAACCAAACTTCTCTTGAAGTTCAGCAACTACTTTGTCTTTATATACTTCATGCAGTTTCGCCATCATTCTACTCCAACTATTAGATAGTTTTACCAGTAGATTTAAAGATACGTAATTTCTTACCATCTTCAATCTTGAAACCTACACGATCTGCTTTGCTCGTTTCCGAGTTGTAGATCGCAACGTTTGATACGTCGATAGACGCCTCTTTCTCAACAATACCGCCAGCTTGGTTCAACTGTGGAACCGGCTTTTGGTGTTTCTTGATTAAGTTAATGCCTTCGACAAATACTCGACCAGACTCGGTTACAACTGAAAGCACTTTGCCGCGCTTACCTTTGTCTTTACCTGCTAGTACGATTACTTCGTCATCACGACGGATTTTTGCTGCCATGATAGACTCCTTACAGTACTTCTGGGGCTAGTGAAACGATTTTCATGAACTTTTCATTACGAAGTTCGCGAGTCACAGGGCCGAAAATACGAGTACCAATAGGCTGCAAGTTATCATTTAAGATAACAGCCGCATTGCTGTCGAAACGGATCAATGAACCGTCTGGACGACGAACGCCTTTTTTGGTACGCACAACTACCGCGTTTTTAACATCACCTTTCTTCACTTTACCGCGAGGAATCGCTTCTTTTACAGAAACTTTAATGATATCGCCAATCGCTGCATAGCGACGGTGTGAACCACCAAGGACTTTTATACACTGCACTTTGCGAGCGCCGCTGTTATCAGCAACTTCCAGCTGAGTTTGCATTTGGATCATGTTAATGACCTCCGGTGTAGTAATTACAACTTGTCTTAAATTTGTTTAAAATCAAGACATTTCGATTGAATTCCACTCAAAAAACATACTAGATGTCTCTTAAGGGCGGGCAATTGTATCAGCATTGAGGGGGGAGTGGTAGGTTATTTTTTAATTAATTTAATAGGGATGCTAAATTAAAACGAGGTTTTCTATGCTATTTATCTAATTTACAGGTGGTTATAAAACAAACAAGGCATCTTGTTGATGCCTTGTTTTATATCAGTAATTAAAATTAGCCAAACAAACCTTTTAATTTGTCTTTAATTTTATCTTTAGCTTTGTCTTTTGCATCATCAAGCTTTTGCTTAGCTTCATCTTTTAAAGCATTGCTTACATCAAGCTTTATATTCACGTCATGAAACGGGCCTTTTATGCGTAAAGGAACTTTAAAGCCAGTACTGTCATCGGTTGTACCTTGACCTTCAATAGAGTCCACGACGCCTGTTACTAGTCGATAGTTAACGAGCGTTTGCGGTAAATCAACGTCTCCTTCACCTGAAATGCGTATTAAAGGGCTGATCAACGATAAATCAGTATTTTTGCCTACGCCATTGGTAAAGTTAAAACTACCAGAAAGTGCAGAGAAATCGGTTTTCTCAGATTCTTCAAATCCTGTATCTAATCCCTCAGACACGGCATTAAAGTTGCCTTTAACTAGCTCTTTACCCTTACGCACCATTTCCGCTACGTTTGCTCCCTTAACGGCACCATCCGCGAACTTGAACCCTAGCTTACCATTAAGCGCGTTAATAAACGTTTTTTGGCTTTGCCCTGCTGTGGTTAGATTCCAACTTAAAGAGCCCTTGCCCATTAGCTTATCAAAGCCTGCAGCATCAGTAAGTAAGGGCTGTGCCTCTATTTTATCTAAATCGAAGTTGGTTGCTATTTTATAAGGGGTATTTTGGGCATTGATAGTAACCACCCCTTTACCTGTTCCTTCATAAGCGACAAAGCTATCTAAGCTTAATTTAGCAATGCTATTTTTAAGTGCCATAGTAAACTGATTAGCGCCTAGTTTAATGTCGTTAGCTTTTAAACCACTTGAACGAACAATCACATTTGCATCTAATGCACTTAAGCCACTTAAATCAATTTTAGTATCATCCCACACTATTGGCTCTGCAGGCTTAGACTCGTCTTTTACTGGGGCTTCTTTTTTAGCTACGGTTTCTGGTAAGTAAGGATTTAAATCAAGCATCCCTAGGTCAATATCAGCATTAACCGCTAAACGGCTGCCTAGATTCACCTTACTTTTACCTTTAATCTCGAGAGCATCGAGCGTTGCAACTAATTCTGTTAGGTTAAACTCCTCACTGAGCAAGTGCATTTGGGTATTGATACTAAAGGCATTAAACGCATTGTCTTTAGCGTTTAAGTCAACCCCTTGCCAGTTAGCAATATTTTTAACTGAATCACCGTTAAGTGCTAATAACCCTTTAATATCTTGGCCTTGTTTGGCTATGCTGCCATCAAACGTTAAATCGACTAAACGTGAGTTAAGCGTTTGCTTTACATTAAATGGGGCACCTTCAATCGCTTTTGCTGGAGTATCAAGTTTTACATCAAGCTCAAATCGCTCTTGCATATAAGTAATAGCCCCTTTGACTTCGAGCTGTTTGCGCAGTGAAGGCAGTAATATAGCCAGTTCTAAATCGCTAATTTGTTGTTTAGCACCCGTTTGACCATCTAAATATGTAAACGACCCGCCATAAATAGCGACTTCACCTAATTGAATATCAAAGTTTTCAGGTAGTTTGACTGCCTCACCCGATTGAGTTTGCTGCTCAGGTTGCTTGGCCACTGCATCAAATAACTGCCAGTTAGCTTTACCGCTTTTATCGGTTTCTAGCAAAATATCAGGCTCATTAATGACAAACTTTTCTAGCTTTAACTCGCCACCGAGTAATGAAAGCCAAGGAATATGAATGGCAAGTTGCTGCATACTTGCCATATCAGCGCGAGAGCCGCTAGGCATATTGGCAAAATGCACATCATTAAGCTCTAATTTTAATGCAGGGAATACACTGAGGGTTTTATCGCCCTTTATGGTTAATGTGCGCCCGGTTGTTTTTTCAACCTGCTCAGACACTTTATTAAAAATGGTATCAGTAGGAATTAAAAAAGGTGCAGCAACAATTAACGCTATGCATAGCAATAATATGACACCAATAACTTTAAATAAGGTCTTCATGATCATCCTTTCAAACGTGCAAATAATGTTCTTATCATAGCGGGAGTTAACACTAAAAGCATTGTTAAATAAATAAAAAACATATCAATTAGGGCATCCCTTTTTAAAATCAGGTTTTCAAAACTCATTTTAATAAATTTAAAGATTCATGCCCCTGATTACATTGCTGCAATTGTTCGGTATGATGCGCGCCCCTGTTGTATTTAGCCTAAATAAGCTAAAATGTAGCGACTAAAAAATATATCTAACCGGAGAGTCTACAAGGCATGAAGAAACTGCTAATTTCACCGTCAAAAATGGCATTAGGCGAACAAGAAAGTCAAATTTATCAAAACATTCTGAAGCAATCTTCAGAGCTAAGCCTAAACCTGATGGCCGTGAAAGTGGAAAACCATCCAGAAGATTTTTTAGGTTGGTGTTACGAGCTATTAAGTGCAAGCCGCGACCGCATTAATTACGACTTACTCGAAACCTCACAATTACCATTATTAAAAAAACTGCACGACCAACTTATTTCAGCGATTAGCTTTTTACAGTTAAAAACATTACGGGTAGCACCTTGGCCGGTAGTGAGTATGTTTGTAGAACAACATAAAGAACTGGTGGCACTTGATGAGCAATTACGTTTAACTGCTTATATCTCAGGCCTGCGTGAAAAGCCGTTAAAAGATATGATCCCTGAAGACTTACTCGCTTTTAGCGGTAAGCATATGGCATCACTCGATCCGAGTACTTATAACTTTGATGTAGAATGGTTTGCCTCTACCAAAAGCG
Source organism: Pseudoalteromonas sp. SiA1 (assembly GCF_018732205.1). Lineage (NCBI taxonomy): Bacteria > Pseudomonadati > Pseudomonadota > Gammaproteobacteria > Alteromonadales > Pseudoalteromonadaceae > Pseudoalteromonas > Pseudoalteromonas sp. SiA1. The sequence goes on from NZ_CP076084.1 coordinate 3,110,696, forward strand.
CCAAAGGTTTTCACCTGATGCTGGCTGATTTGCCAGGTGCATTCGACGATGCACTCAGCAACATTCCACTTGAGGGTGATGTAGCGCTAGGTAATTACCAACAATTTGTAATTGCTTATTTGAGTGCATTTAATGGTAGTGATGAAAAACCAACTCTGGCGCCTGCCACCCGTTTATTAGCAATGCGCCGCCCTGATGTATTTACACCGATTAGTAACAGTCGCTTAGATGCACTTTGCTCCGCACTTGGTATCACCAAATTAAATAACCGTGACTTTGAGCGTTACTGGCAAGATGTAGTACAAAGCATTCACGCTATGTCATGGTTTAAAATGGCCAATGCAGGTAATGAACTAGAAACTCAGTTAGTGGATATAAAAGCGCTAATACCTTGCTTTTTTTATTATGCAGATACGAATACTGCAGATAACTCTAACTACATTAAGCTACTAAATAAACCTACACGTAGCACTTCGAGCAGCAGTAAAGCGCCACGCCGAGGTAAAGAATCTGCTGAGATTTTAGTGGATCGCGCTCTTGCTGCTGATGATATCCCAGAACATATTCGTGCTAAACGTGACTCTATTATTAGCGAAGTACAAAAAGGCCGTAGTGTAAACGAAACAATTACACTTATGCGTACCATTTTTGGTTAAAACGTATATCAAACGCAATTAGCTTTAATAAACTAGCTTAACGTTAGGGTCTGTAGACCTTTCAAGGTTAAATTTTCAAAGGTCAATAGATCCTAATATAGATAGCCTGGTAGCGCTCTAATGGTGCAGCCAGGCTTTTTTTTGCACCAGCAGTGTGTTCTTTCCTTACATACTTTTCACTAAGCGTCTTTGCGCATAACTTCAACACCTTGTTTTATAATATAAAATTTATTTTTTATTAAATAAATGGAAGCTGGCACATACAGTGCAATTCCCCCTGCAGTAACGTAATAATACGCCGCCGTTCAAAAGGTTGTAGTCGTTTATAATAAAAAACCTTGGCGTGCAAAATCATACAATGGGAAATGAAACATGCTAAAACTACAAAAAACAATACTCATCGGTGCATTGGCATTAACAGGAATGACATCAACTACTGCATTTGCCGAAGTAACAGCCAATGCAGCCGCTACTTCTAACTACTTATGGCGCGGACAAGAGCAAACTGGGGGCGATGCAGCTGTATCTGGCGGTATTGATTACGCTAATGAATCTGGATTTTATGCAGGTACGTGGGCGTCAAATGCGTCTTGGGCCGATGAAATGACCTACGAACTAGACTTATACGCCGGTTTTGGCGGCGCTATTAATGAAAACGTAAGTTATGACGTAGGTTATATTTATTACGCTTACCCAGATGCGGCATCAGGTGCCGATGCAGATTTTTCAGAAGTTTACGGTAGCATTAGTGTGCAAGGTTTTACATTTGGTGCAGCCGTACTTGCAACATCTGCTGCCAGTGGTGATGGTACTGATTTTGGTGATTCACTGTATTTAAACGCCGATTACAGCTTCGCTGTTGGTAGCAATGGCACTGAAATGGCGCTACACATAGGGCATTACTCAGGCGATTTCATCGGTGATGACAATATTATTGATTATGGTGTATCAGTGTCTAAAGATGGTTTTACCTTTGGCCTATCTGATAACGACATGGACGGCTCAGATGTTAAAGCTTATGTAGCCTACGCTGTCGACTTTAGCCTATAAAAAGAATGTGTTACTTGCTGCAACACTAAGGGCCGAAAGGCCCTTTCTCGTTTTAAATAACTTAACTAGATCTAATCACGCCACACCTTGTTAACAAACCGTTACAATTAATAAATCAACTTACCTCGCTTTTACCTTAGTATATGACTGATAACTATATAGTTCACTATTGAGAAAATCATAAAGGAATAATCATGAAGTCATCTAACGCGCTATCTGCTTGTATCGACATTTTTATCAGCCCAAGCAAGGCTTTTAATGGGCTAAAAGAAGCTAAAGGCTGGTCTTGGCTTGCTTTTGCACTTCTCGCTCTAACCCTTGCAGCCTCTGCTTATACATTTTATACCACTGCAGACTCACAATTTATTTTAGACCAGCAGGTTGCTGCAGCGAGTGTGGATGCCACAATCGGCGAGAAAAAAATGATCCGTCAAAGTATGGAGCAAAGCCTCGATAACCAAGTGTGGTTTGCAATTGGCGGGGGTATTTTCGGCCTTCTTTTTATAAATGCACTCCTATCTGGGTATTACATGTTGATATCTAAGCAAGACCCTGATGCTAATTATAGCTATGGTGCGTGGTATGGTTTTGGTGTTTGGAGCATGATGCCCATGGTTATTTCAAGTTTAGGTGTTGTTGCGCTAGTTCTTACAGCCAGTAACAATGAATTACCTATTAGTTTATTCAATTACGCGTCTATAAATCAGTTATTTCTGGGATTAGAGCTTGGAGATAGCTTCTATAATATGATGGAGAGTTTAAGTATTTTTAGTCTTTGGAGCATAGCTTTGGTTGCTATTGGGTTAAAGTGTTGGACTAATTTCAGCTTTAATAAAGCACTTCTTTTTGCTGCGCTACCGACCATTATCATTTACAGCATCTGGACAATTATTATTGTTGCTTAAAGGAATGTAGGCAAACTTTTCTGCCTACTCATAAATACGGAAATAAAAATGAAAAAAGCGATTATCATTACCCTTGCAATTGCAGCTTTTATTGCTCTTATCGTATCAAAGCAAATTACTGGCGATGAAAAAGCACCAGAGGTAAATGTTGCACAGGTTGAGCAAGGTAGTATTGCAGACTCCATTATGGCCTCTGGCAATTTAGTCTTTAATACTCAAGTGCAGTTACGTTCAGAGGTAACCGGACGAGTCGACAAGGTGTTTGTTGAAGAAGGGCAAAGTGTAAAACAAGGCGACATTTTAATGCGCTTAGATACCACTGCTTTTGAGTCAGAAGTAACACGTAATAAAGCGGTATTGCGAGCTAGCGAAATAGAAATTAAACACAGTAAAACACGCCTTTTGAACTTTGAACGTCAGCTTAAACGTCAAAAAGAGCTTTATGACGTAGGCCTAGCAGGGCAAGAAGTATACGAGAACTTACAAAATGCACGCGACCTTGCCAAAATAGATATTGAAGCCAGAGTAGAGTCTTATAATCAAGCCAAAGCCTCTCTTTCAATCGCTGAAGATAGACTTAGCAAAAGTGTATTTCGTGCTCCAATGAGTGGTTTGCTCGCCTCAGTAAATATTAAAGAAGGCGAAACCGTTATTGCCGGCACCACTAATATTATTGGCTCAGATTTAATGCTGGTTGCCGACCCAAGCGCTATTTTAGCTGAGCTCAGAGTTGATGAAACTGATATTGCTGGCATTAAATTGGACCAGCATGCAGATATTTATGCTGCTGCGTACCCCAATCAACCCTTCACTGGCAAGGTCATTAACATTGGAACCTCAGCAAAAAACCAAGCAGGTTCACAAGGTTTATCATTTCGAGTGAAAGTGTTACTTGATAATACCGATAGGCAACTATATGCAGGTATGAGCTGCCGTGCAGAAATCGCAACAAGCCTTGCTGTGAATGGCTTAAAGCTCCCTATCGAAGCCGTACAAAAAGAAGATGACAAAACGTTTGTATGGCGTTTAAACGACGATAACACTGTAAGCAAAGCCTATGTAGAAGTGGGTATTTCTTCAGATATAGAGCAAGCAATTACCCAAGGTTTAAATAAAGGGGAGCGAATTGTTATTGGCCCTGCACGTCCTATCAGTAAACTAAAAGAAAATGATACGGTAAAAGTTAAGCAAACAACTGCCAAGGATGCGCAATAATGTCGGCGGTAATCAAGCTTGAGCATATTAACAAGCAATACAAAATGGGTGAGCAAATATTTAAGGCCCTAGATGATGTAAACGTGGTCATTAATGAAAACGAGTATGTCGCTATAATCGGTCCTTCAGGTTCAGGTAAGTCAACTTTAATGAACTTATTGGGTTGCTTAGATACTCCAACTACTGGGGATTACTTTTTAAAAGATAAACTTGTAAAAAGTATGACAGAAACCGAGCTCGCTCATCAGCGTAACGAAAGTGTTGGCTTTATTTTTCAGAGCTTTAACTTACTTCCGCGTGCGTCGGCACTTGAAAATGTGATGCAGCCTTTGGTTTATAGGTTTATACCCGCAAAACAACGTAAACAAAAAGCCCTCGATGCACTCAAACGTGTAGGACTCGGTGATAAAGTGGATCATCTATCAAGCCAGTTGTCTGGTGGGCAACGCCAGCGTGTTGCCATTGCACGAGCGCTAGTGACTAAACCGCATATTTTACTCGGTGACGAACCAACCGGGAATCTAGACAGCAAAACTACCACTGAAATTATGGCGCTATTTGATGAGCTACATAATGAAGGCCACACCATTATTTTGGTAACTCACGAACAAGATATTGCAGATCATTGCCAGCGAGTTATTCGCTTAGTTGATGGCAAGGTAGTGAGCGATGTGCGTAAAGGTGAAGGAGACAAACAGCATGTTTAAATCTGCTATTGCAATTATGGAAGGAACAAAAGCAGCACTAATGGCCATTAAAGCCAATGCCATGCGAAGCGCACTCACTTGTTTAGGGATTATAATTGGGGTTGCCGCGGTTATTACAGTGGTAGCCGTTATGCAAGGCTTTACTAAGCAAATTAACGATCAACTCGCAGATATGGCACCTGATGTAACCACAATTAAACCCTTTACCAGCATTGAACAAGAAATGGTGGGCAAAAATGCTAAACTCACTTACAACGATTTTTTAGTCTTAAAAGCCCGAGTAAAAGAGGCTGAAACACTCACTGCACTGATGTTTACTTGGCGTTTTTCTGGTGGCGCTGAATATGGAAATAAAAGCCACTCATCACGAGTAATGGGTACAGAGCAAGATTACCAAAAAGCGTATAGAACCTTTCCAGAACTTGGGCGCTTTATTCGCGCAGAGGATGATGAAAAGCGCCGTCGAGTCGCTTTTATTGGTCCATCCATTATTGAAAAGCTAAACCTGCCAAAAAACCCTGTAGGCGAATATATTAAACTTGGCGGCGAGTGGTTTAGAATTATTGGCGTGGCTGAAAAACAAGGTAGTTTATTGGGGTTCGATCAAGACGATTATATTAATATTCCCATCAGTACCATGAGCGCATTAGAGGGTCCAAGTAGCAGCAGCAATGTACAAATTATGTTTAGACTCAAAGAAGACAGTGATGAAGAATTGGTACTTGCTAAAATCACTCGCATTTTACGCCAATTACATAAACTAAAAGACAATCAAGAAAACGACTTTGAATTTGAAACAGCTGAAAAAGCACGCGCTAACGTTGATAAATTTACAGGTAGCGCTACAGCAATTACCGCAGGGATTGTAGGTATCAGTCTTGTTGTTGGCGGTATTGGTGTAATGAACATTATGCTTGTATCTGTCACCGAACGCACCCGTGTGATAGGCACATTAAAAGCACTGGGGGCGACTCCTGGTTTTATCATGCTGCAATTTTTAGTTGAAGCCGTGGTGCTGTCATTATTTGGAGGCTTAATTGGCTTAGTCATTGGCTATGGTGCTGCCGAGCTCATTTCGCTCTCTGTACCAAGCATGCCCGACGCTTATATACCAGGCTGGGCTATTATGCTGTCGTTTGGTTTTACCTCTTTAATCGGTATTGTATTTGGTTTAGCTCCCGCAATAAAAGCAGCTAGGCTTAATCCCATTGATGCCTTACGTTATGAATAAACACTCAAAATAGCGACCTGTTTGCTTAAAATAGTATCCTAAAATAGCTGACTTTTACTGTTTTAGGATACCTAATAGGCTCTTATCTATTGGCTAAGCCTTGTAATATGATATAAATATTTTATGCGTAGCGCGGGTTTTATAAACCTTAGCAGATAAAGCCTTTGCTGCTATTTTAAACCACACACTCTAAAAATAAGAAGCGAACAGCCATGCAAAATCATAAAAGCCAACCATTAGCCGATTTTATAGAATACCCTCAAGAGGAAATGCTGACGCGTGCGAATGAGTTTTTACAAACGAGTCAACGCCGTCATAGTATTCGCAGCTTTAGTAACCGCCCAGTGCCAAAAGAAATCATCGAAACCTGTATAAAAGCGGCAGGTACAGCACCTAGTGGCGCAAACCACCAGCCATGGCATTTTGTGGCCATTAATAGTGCAGATGTTAAAAAACAAATACGAGAGGCCGCTGAAAAGCTAGAGCGCTCATTTTATGAAGGTCGCGCAGGCGAAGAATGGCTTGATGCATTAAAACCCTTAGGCACCGATGCTAACAAACCCTATTTAGAGCACGCGCCATGGTTAATCGCGGTGTTTAGTCAAAAAAAGGGGGGTGTAAATACGGACGATAAAAACACCAATTACTATGTGCATGAATCGGTAGGCCTTGCCACTGGCTTTTTAATTCAAGCCTTGCACCGCGCAGGCCTTGCAACACTTACCCACACACCAAAACCGATGAGTTTTCTAACCGATATTTGTGGGCGTGATAAAGACAACGAACGCCCTTATATGTTACTTATTACCGGTTACCCAGATGAGCATGCAACAGTGCCGCTGCACGCCCTAGATAAAAAGTCGATTGATGAAATTGCGAGTTTTATTTAGTCGCTTTGACTTGGCATGTAATCAACAGCAAGTACATCACCCTCTTTTAGGCCTGCTATTACGTGTTGCTGGTTATTTATAATACTGCTTAAACGCACGAAACGTTTAACCAGCGTTTCGTTTTCAAGTACATACACCATATTGAGCTGACCAAATTCATGCACCCAACGTGGATCAATTAATACACCTTGGGTACTTTTTATTGGTAACTGTAGTTGAGCATAAAGGCCTGGCATTAAACCAAGTTGCGCATCGGCTTCTAAACGAATAAGCAAGCTGCGCGCCGCGTTATCTGCCACTGGTACAATTTCGCTCACCGTTGCGGGTGTTGTTATATCTAGAGAAGGTAATACCACATTTAAACTGTCCCCTACTCTTAATTTTACTGCTTGTTGTTCACGTACATTAAATTCAAGCTGTAACTGTAATGGGTTATACAAAGTAATCAGCGGTTTACCGGGTGTTGCAGTATCGCCAGGTTCAGTTAGACGCTCAACGACCACGCCCGAAATAGGGGCAGTAATACGCGTATAATTAAGCGATACCTGAGCTTGCGTTTGCTGTTGCTTAGCAACCGCTAAATTAGCGGTTAAGTTTTCAAACTTTGCTTTGGCGTCATCTAATTCACTAACAGATACTAATCCTTGCGCATTTAAATCAATCATTCTGGCTAGTTGCTTTTTAGCTTGCGTTAACGACGCTTGCACCGCATTAATATTTGCGCTGCTTTGCGCTAACGCCGCTTTAAAATCATCTTGCTTGAGCATAATAAGTAAATCTCCCTTAGCGACTTTATCGCCAGCACGTACTTTTAACTGCTCAACCTGCGCCATAACATGCGATGAAATTTGCGTATTTTGTTTTGCTATTACACTACCTGGTACCTGCTCAGTGCCTGCAATACTTTGCAGCGTTACCGTTACTCGCTCACCTTGATAGCTCGTTATTTGTGATTCTTTTAAGCCAGCAGCTTTCTTGTCAGAAAAGCTGCCTGCCATATAAAACACAGCCATAATAATGACAAATAACGCGGCAAATGTGCCTATAAGTTTTGATTTACCCTGCATGCGCTTTATCCTCTGTGCTTGCAAACACTAAATAATAAACAAGCGGTACTACAAATAATGAAAATAATGTAGACGCCACAATGCCAAAAATAATCGCAATCGCGAGCCCGCTAAATACCGGATCGAGTGTGATCACTAAGTTACCCAACAAAGTGGTACCTGCGGTTAGGAGCACAGGGCGCATTCGCACCGTACCCGCTGCAACAAGCGCCTCTTTAATTGCCATGCCTTGGCCGCGAGCTTGATTAATAAACTCAACCAAAATAAGTGAGTTACGCACCACGATACCTGCAAGGGCAATCATGCCTATCATCGCTGTGGCAGTAAATAATACCGGCTCTGGGGCACCTGCTATGGAGCGCTCACCAAACTGATTTAACAGCCAAAAACCTGGCATTATACCTATCACTGTTAACGGAATAGCCGACATGATAATCAGCGATAAACTCGCCGACTGTGTTTGTACCCGTAAAATTATAAATATGGCACTGAGCGCAAACGCAAAGGCAATGCCCATATCTCTAAATACATCAATGGTTATGCGCCATTCCCCCTCGCCGCTAAAGCTGACATGGGTTCCTTTTGGTAATTGCCATGGAGCAGTTCCGCCATTATTAAAAAAGTGACGACCTACCCACGATGTTTTAACAAACTCATCGTTTGATACATTTAAATCAGCATTCACATCAGCAATCACTTCCGCTGGTGTGCGCCCATTAAGCTCAGCCATAACATAAATCACGTCGCGCTGATCTTTACGAACAATCGTTTTAGCAACATGATGTTGTGTAAATTCACCGAGTTCTGAAAGCGATACTAACGGCCTTGGCGCACTGCTAAAACCAAACTCGTTACTGGTTTTAGCTAAATCTCTGTCGCCCCTTACCTGAAGTGCAAGTAATTGCGAAAGCTGATTTCGCTCGCTGTACGGTAGCTGTAATTTAATATCAACGGGCTCTGTTTCATTGCTCACATAAAGTACACCTACGTTTTCACCTTGAGAGGCAATACTGAGTGTTTGTGCAATATTTTGAGTTGAAACCGCACTGAGTGCGGCCTTGGTTTTATTGGTAACAAAACGTTGTAATGGCGAGGGTGCCACCATTGAGGTATCAACTTCAACTACATGAGGCTCTTGTTGTAAACGCGCAGCTAACTGCTGGGCAGCGTGAGAATGTGTTTGCTCATCAACAAAAGCATCCCGGTAAACCTCAGCAACTAAGGTACTCAGTACCGGCGGCCCTGGTGGTACTTCAACGACTTTTATTACAATGCCATCGGTTGCTAGCATCGCGAGCTGTTCGCGAAGGCGCATAACCACTCCATGGGATTGATGATCGCGCTCAGACTTATCCACTAACAATACCCTCAGCTCGGCGAGATTCGCTGCCTCACGGCGATAATAACCGCGCACCATACCATTAAAATCCATACTAGAGGGTTGGCCAACATAGGCCGCTATTTCACTTACTTCGTTTAATTGCCATGTGAGTGTTTGGATTTGTTTAGTAAATGCAGCTGTGCGCTCCAGATTAGTCCCCTCTGGCATATCTATCAGTACTTGCAGCTCATTTTTATTATCAAAAGGGAGTAGCTTTAAAGGCACCAAACGCATCACGGGTAACATGGCGCTAATAATAAATAATGCTAGGGTTAGCCACAAAACAAGTTTTGCTCGCCCCTTAGAAACCAATAATGGGCTTAATATTCTTTGATATGCACCAACTTTAGGAGCAAGCTCGGAGGGTTGTTCGTTATCAGGCTTGAGTAACTTCATCGCAAGCCAAGGGGTTACAAAAAATGCAACAATGGTAGAAACCATCACGCTAACCGGCACATTAAATGCCATAGGTGCCATGTACGGCCCCATCATTCCGGTGATAAATGCCAGTGGAATAAACGCCACCATTATAGTGAGTGTCGACATAAGCAAGGCATTTCGAATTTCGCTCATTGCACCAACAATCTGCTGTTTTTTATCGCCTTTTTTATTCAAAAAGCGGCTAATATTATCAATACCTGTGATTGGGTCATCTACCAGTAAACCCAAAGATAAAATAAGCGCAAATAAGGTCACCCGGTTAATGGTGTAACCAAATGCAAAATCTAATGAGAGTGTAATGCCATAACAAATAGGCACAGCCAGCCCTACCACAACCGCCGGACGCCAACCTAAAAACACCCCCACAAATATCACCACAGTAAAGACCGCAAAGACTAAACTTGAAGTGAGGTTATTTACTTTTTCATCGGCAGTTTGGCCATAATCTCTTAATACCGCATAGCTCACCTCAGTGGGTAATAGCGTGCGTGTTAGCTGCGTCATCATTTGATGAACATCGTTGGCGACGGCAACAGCGTTCGTGCCGGTTTGTTTTGCAACGCTTAGTGTTACCATTGGTAAATGCTGCTGGTTTGCCGATTGAGCAAGCCATTGGTAATGCTTAGCTTCACTTGGGCCATCAATAACGTTTGCAACATCAAGCAAGTAAACACTTTTGCCATTAACAACATTCACTACTAGCTGTTCTACAGCAGATTGACTTCGTAGAACATCACCTGCTTGCAATTCAATTTGCTGCTGACCATCAACCACACTGCCTACTTGCGTTAGTTGATTAGACACGCTTAATGCATAAAAAACGTCATTTACGGTTGTTTGGTGGGCAGCCAATGCGCTGGCATTTAAATTAATGGTGAGGGTTCGTTTACGACCAGCAATGACTTTTACTTCACTGGTGTGTTCAATACGCTGTAAACTGTTGGCTATTTCGTTAGCAAAGCGGGTTAACTCGTAATCACCATAAAGTTGTGGGTCTTTACTGTATAGCCCCAGCATAACAATAGGTACATCATCCACTTCAACGGGCCGTATTTGCCAACTTTTGATAACAGAAGCCATAGTATGTTGATAACTGTTAAGTTTTGCATAGGTATCTAAAATAGCTTGTTCGCGGTCATGGCCAACCTCAAAGCGAAGTGTAACCACTGCGGCATTCGTTTGTGTAGTGGAATAAATATGTTCCACACCGCCAAGTTGGGCAAGTAGCTTTTCAAGTGGCTGGGTAACCAATCTGGCTACCTCTGGAGCTTCTACGTTGGGCGCCGATACGTATATATCGAGCATAGGCACCACTATTTGTGGTTCTTCTTCTCGCGCTGTTTGTTGTAAAGCAAATAAGCCAAACAAAATCGACAACACAAAAATAATAACCGGAATACGGCCACTTAAGCTGCTTTTTACTGCGTTATCAATCATGCTCATAACTTTTAGCCCTTGCAAAACAGTCCATATAATGTGCCTAACAAATGCACGGCATTTTGATCAATCACGCGGTAATAGATAGTTTGGCTTTCGCGGCGAGTAGCCACTACATTGGCTTTGCGCAGTGCCGCTAGGTGCTGTGATAACGCAGACTGCGCTAGCGGTACGGCTTCGTTAAGCTGCGACACACTCATTTCGGTATCTTGTAATGAGCATAAAATCATTAGTCGATTTTTATTCGCTAATATTTTTAATAGCTGCTCAGCTTGATCTACATTAGTCGCCATCGCTGTAAAGTCAATTTTCATACTATGCTCTTATTCTAAAATATGCACTTAGTATAAATTGCTAGATAAGAAATGTCTAATATTAGAATTTACTAATTTAATAATATCTAATATAGTAGCTCTGTACTCAATCAAATAAGTGGCCTACTATTATGAAACTCAATAACGCACTTCGTCTTATCGCTGGCATCATGATTGTTGTATCAATCCTTTTGCAAACGTATCACGATCCGAAGTGGATATACTTTACCGCTTTTATCGCTGTAAACTTAATCCAATCAGCTTTTACTAGCTGGTGCCCAATGATCACTCTATTACGCAAACTTGGCTTTAAGGAATAATCACCATGCTTACATCTATCCCCGATTTACTAAAAATTATTACGCCTAATCAACGTCGTATCGACGCCGAACAAGCTAAACAGGAGATCAGTGAAAACAAAGGATTACTCATTGATGTGCGTGAACCGGCTGAACATGCAACCAAAGCCGCTACCGGCGCAATTAATATTCCGCGCGGCTTACTTGAAATGAAGTTAATGGAAATAGAAAAAGACGCAGCACGCCCTATTTACTTACATTGCGCTAGTGGTGCGCGTGCAACACTAAGTGCTGAAGCACTGACACGCGTAGGTTATGAAAACGTCACAGTTATTACCTGTAAAGCAGAAGCTGTTTGTCAGGCATTTTAAAGGCCAAAAATTAAATCTCTCGGCGATCAACCGATCGCCGAAAATTAATGTATACCTGCGCCTTACTTCCTCTCATCCAACAAGTTGACTAACATTTGCTCGATATTTTTTACGCTGTAGGTAAGCGAGCGGATGAGCTCTACTTGGCTTTGTGGTTCATCGTTATTAGATTGGGCTGGCTGATCTGCAGTGAGGTTATCTTTTTGAGTTAAAATGGCTTCACGAAATTCACTGGCATTAACTACCCCAAGTAACGATACTAATGCACCGTGACCAGACTGCCCTGCAGTTTCAAAGCTTAAGCGGTATAAACCAAATAGTCGCATTAATGGCCCCTGACTTAATCCCACATCAGTGATTTTTTCAAGCGGAATCGATTTTTCTTCTTTAAACAAAATACCACGTTTAACCACTAGCTTGCGCTCTAGTAAATCGGCCGACATAGCTGCTAATACTCGCCCTGCGACTAGCCACACCAAAAGCAATACAACGGGTAAAAGCACAATAGTTACAACTGGAAAAAGGCTAAATATTGCAGCTAAACACATCCAGTACTGTTTGACTTTGTTATCAAAAGTGGCACTTTTTAAAATTATATTAGACATCGTTTTATCACTTTTAAATTATAGTTTTTTTAAGTTACATTAATTACCAACTGTACGCAATTCAATCACTTTGATAGTTAAAATCCTATTACCACTTTGATCGCAAGCGCAATAAATACCATACCTAATAGTCTATCTAACCACACATTTTGCTTGGTAAAGCCAAAGCGCTTTTTAGACACATCAGTGAGTAAAGCCACCAATAAATACCACCCAGTATCTATTACAAAAACGGTTAAGCACATAATAATACCGATGTTTAATGTAAGGTTTTCTGGATCGATAAACTGCGAAAATAGCGCCAAAAAGAAAATTGCCAACTTAGGATTTAAAAATGCAATCGCAAAACCATCTTGTAACGCCTTAGAACTGCTCACTGCACTTTTTTGAACTTGCAGCTCGCTGTCGTTAGGTTTTGAAAATAGTATTTTCAAACCTAAATACGCTAAATAGGCTGCCCCTAAGTACACTAAAAATTGATACACAGTAGGAAACTGCAACATCAATGCGCCTAATCCCAATAATGAGGCCGCTGCATATAAGCCAACCCCAAAACCATGGCTTAACGCTGCCAGCATGCCATTTTTCATCCCGCCATTTAAGCTATGCTTTAATACCACAGCTAAACTAGGCCCTGGCGACATTGCGCCCATCATGCATACCAGTGCTAAGCTAAACCATAATGATAATGCCATTAGTAACCCTTATATTTCTTCATTTTCAATAAGTAATGCATAACCATGCACTTGCCCATAAAAGCCTGTCAATGGCACTGCGTTTATTACTTTCCAGCCGTCTTGGTTTAATTCCTGTATGCGATCATTTAGTGCGACTATATCTACCCCACCCAAAAAACGGGCCTTTCTGAATTCGATTACTTTTTGCATTTTAATCCTTATTGAACTTATAACATGTATTCAAAATCGTAATGGTGAATCCCTTGCTCAATCCGTATTTTCATACTGCCGGTTAATCCTGCGAGCTCATCAGTGCCTGAGTCGGGTACCACTTTTAAAATCAAGCTATCTTGGCCTTTATCCATGGTGCCAAAATGCTGCAGTACAAAACCACCTTGCAAACCATCAAGTTCGCCTATTACTTGTTCAATAGCCACATAACCGGCACTGCCTTGGGTGGGGGTCATGGCGCTGAGCATTTCACCTTGGCTAGTTGCGGTTAGGCCACCAGTAAATTGTTTATCAATCGACATACGACCTAAATTAACGCCTTGCTGCCCGTGTGCATACCCCTCTATAGGCGCTAATGAAACGGTAAACTCGCCTGTTACCTGTTTAGTTGTCATAATTTTTCCTTATTGATGATTTTTAATACTATTGATTTTTAATCTATTGATGCCATATCTATACCTTAATCATCAATAAGAATCTACTATGCCTACAGACAAGCCTGCTTCAGATAAAGCCGCCTTTAGCGCTTTATTCCCTATATTCAATTTTATTAAGCCTTATAAATGGGTAGTTTTAGGGGCTTTAGTGGCGTTACTTGCCACCGCAGGAGTTAACTTATCGCTAGGGCAAGGCGTTAAATTTGTGATTGATCATGGCTTTATTGCCGGCTCGCAAGCGCAATTACAACAAGCTGTGTTGGTATTAATTGGTTTGATCAGTTTATTGGCAGTGGGTACATTCAGCCGATTTTATTTAATGTCGTGGATTGGCGAACGAGTCAGTAACGACATTCGAAAAGCCGTGTTTAATCGTATTGTTACCTTGCACCCGAGTTACTTTGAAGAAAATCGTAGCGGCGAGCTGATGTCGCGTTTAACCACCGACACCACATTATTACAATCTATTATTGGCTCGTCATTTTCTATGGCACTGCGAAGCGCGCTAATGTTAGTCGGTGGTTTAATTATGCTGCTTGTTACTAATTTAAAGCTTACCTTGGTCGTTGTGGCCTGCGTCCCTTTAGTACTGGTGCCTATGATAGTGTTTGGTAAAAAGGTGCGCAAACTCGCCAGTTCTAGCCAAGATGCTATTGCCGATATAAGCACCTACGCGGGTGAGATCATTCAAAACATAAAAGTGGTACAAAGTTATAGCCACGAACATCAAGAACAATCTGCTTTTGCGCTTGAAACCGAAAAGGCCTTTAATGTGGCTAAAAGCCGAATTAAACAACGTTCGTTTTTAATTGCAGCTGTTATTTTTCTTACCTTTAGTGCTATTAGTGCCATGCTCTGGGTAGGCGGTAGTGATGTGTTAGCAGGCACTATGACGGGCGGTGAACTCGGTGCTTTTGTGTTTTATGCCATTATGGTGGCCATGTCGGTAGCGACCGTTGCAGAGGTTTATGGTGAACTACAGCGCGCCGCAGGAGCCGCAGCAAGATTGCTCGAACTGCTCGCCGTTGAAAGTAAAATACAAAACCCCGAAATTCCACAAGATGATGAGTTACATGCAACAACCAGCAACAGTGCAATTTCACTTGAAGGTATTAGTTTTAATTACCCTTCTCGCCCAGATGTAAGCGCATTAAATAATATCAGCTTAAATATTGAAACAGGTAAAACTGTGGCTATTGTTGGCCCTTCCGGTGCGGGTAAAACTACCTTATTTGAACTATTGCAGCGCTTTTACGATCCAGCCAGCGGAGCGATTAAGTTTCATAATATAGATATTAAACAGTTGTCGTTAAACACCTTACGCAACAAAATGGGCATGGTGGCACAAAACCCGATTTTATTTAGCTCTGATGTCATGCATAACATTCGCTATGGCAACCCAAGCGCCAGTGACGAGCAAGTTTATGCGGCCGCCAAACATGCACATGCTGATGAATTTATAAAACAGTTACCACAAGGCTATAACAGCTTTTTAGGTGAGCAAGGTGTTAGGCTTTCGGGTGGGCAAAAGCAGCGTATTGTACTTGCCCGCGCCATTTTAAAAGATCCCGAAATACTGCTACTCGATGAAGCTACCAGCGCACTTGATGCGCAAAGCGAGCATCATGTTCAGGCCGCACTTGAGCACTTAATGCAAAATAGAACAACGCTGATTATTGCCCATAGACTAGCCACGGTAAAACACGCCGATATGATTGTGGTAATGGAAAATGGCGAAATAAAAGCCACAGGCACTCATCAGCAATTAATGGCAAGCAACCCTTTGTATCAAAAGCTATGTGAATTACAGTTTAATCTAGATTGATTGCAATTTAGTCGCTACTTTTTATCAAGCCATTTATTCATTGCGGTATCGTAAGCCTCAGTTAGCTTGGTTTTATCGCACTTTGCACCAACAATATAACTATCTGGCAAGTCATTTTTTGGCATAACTCCAGCACCAACGGATACCTTTTTAAAACAGCTATCACCTCGTCGGTAAGTGGTAAATTGCATATTTTGCTGCTCTATTTTTAATAGCGGCTTCACCTTCCCTGCATGCTCTTTTGGGACGGTAATGCGCTTTTTCTGAGGGTCATTCTTTGCAGTATCAGAATAGCCAGTTTGTTGCTGTAAAATACTATTGAGCCCTTTTTTCAGGTCGATCTTTTTATAAGACGTTGCGGTTACAGGGTGGGTGTTTATGGAGGTGGTACTTACCGGCTCAGTCGTCTCCTTTGTTTTTTTATTAGTCGCATTTAGTGGTTTTGATTGGGTTGCATTAACAGGCTTGGTTGGGGTTATTTCTGTATTAACATTTTTATTAGCGCTTTGCTGAGTGGCTTGTTGCGTTACTTTAGTTTTGGCAGGCACATTCACCATATACGCTTTAATTGGCGTTAATTGCGGCTGTTTAATTTTAGGGGCTTTTAAGGTAGTTAAAAAAAACAAAACTAACCCATGTAAACATACCGATAAAATAATTGCTGTACGCCAATTTGTCATAAACATGTCCCTATGAAGAACTCCTTATGACAACTAACTTATTTAAAAGTGCCCTTTAAATAAGTACACAAACCGCGCGCAAACGCGGTTTGTAACTACAAAAGCTAACCTTGAGTGTTTGGTACAATTTGAATTTCTACTCGGCGATTTTGCGCACGACCATTCGCTGTGTCGTTAGTCGCTATTGGGCGTGATTCGCCATAGCCACTCGTGCTTACTCGTGCCGCCATAATTTGCTGGTTCACTAAGTAGTTTTTTACACTTTGTGCACGCTGCTCTGAAAGAGTCATGTTGTAACTGTCTTTGCCCGTGCTGTCGGTGTGACCTTCAACACTTAAGTAGGTTTTTTCGTATTTATTCATTACACTTGCTATCGCATTTAGAGTGTCATGAAAGCCCGATGAAATATAAGATTGATCAGTCGCAAACGTAATATTAGAGGGCATCACTAAGCGTAAGTTATCGCCTTCACGAACCACTTCAACTCCCGAACCCGCTAACTCATCACGAAAAGCAGCTTCTTGTTTATCCATGTAATCACCTACAGCAGCACCCGCTAGCGCACCAATAGCTGCACCAATAAAAATACGCTTATCTTTATGATTACCTGTAGCTTTACCTAAAATACCACCCGCGGCTGCACCAATAGCGGCACCTTTACCTGTGTTATTCATTTCACAGCCAGAAAGTAATACAGCAACGACAGTGACACTTAAAAGTGATTTAGTTAACATCATGGTAATTTCCTATTCATTTAGAATTTATTATTGCGATTATGCAAATATATGTATGAACCAACAATGAAGAATAACGTATAAGCGTTGATATTGCCTATCAAATAAGGAAGTAGTGATAGCGTTTCATAATAATGTCATACTTGTTTGTGACAATTTTATGATTTATCAAAAGGCGATGGACACTATGTTAATTGCGATTTTTAGGCAGTTTTTTTTGCTTGGCTGCATGAGCTTTGGCGGCCCTGCCGCGCATTTAGGTTACTTTAAGCACCACTTTGTTGATTCGCTTCGCTGGTTAAGTACAGCGCGTTACGCGCAGCTAATTAGCTTAAGTCAAGCTCTGCCAGGCCCTGGTTCAAGTCAGGTTAGCTTTGCTATTGGCGTAGAACGTGCGGGTGTACTCGGTGGTATCGCTGCGTTTATAGGCTTTACCCTGCCTTCGTTTTTGATCATGGTGCTAATTGCAATAAGTGCACATCAGTTTGATGCTGTTTATTTTGCTATTATTGCAGGTTTGAAACTATTTGCCGTGGTTATTGTTGCTGATGCGACCCTTAGTATGGCGAAGAGCTTTTGCACCAGTGCGGTACTTAAACTTCTGGCAATAATGAGTACTTTAGCACTGATTTTATTTCCTATGTTGGGCACTCAAATCGCCATTTTAGTAACCGCTGCCATTATCGGTGCTTTATGGCCTTTACTTAACTTAGCTAAATCTACAGAAAATGTTAGCAGAGAAAAAACCAACATCAATTGGATTGCTCTTGGCTTATTTGCACTACTACTTGCCATCAGCTTTATCCCACTTGGCGAAAACGCTGCGTTATTCGCGCCTTTTTACCAAGCAGGTGCCATGGTATTTGGTGGTGGACACGTTGTATTACCTGTTTTGCAAGCGGGAGTTCCAACGCTGAGTAATGATCAATTCTTAACTGCGTACGCCAGTGCCCAAGCCGTTCCTGGCCCAATGTTTACTATAGCCACCTACTTGGGGGCACAATTGAACTCTGCACAACCATTAGTGGGTGCGCTAATCGCAACATTATTGATATTTTCACCCGGTTTTTTACTGATGCTGGCGTTTCAAAAAAGCTGGATAAACTTGGCCAGTAATCCTCGCTTTGCCAGCTCAATTGCAGCGCTTAATGCTGCTGTAGTTGGCTTTTTGGCAGCTGCATTATATTCGCCCATTTGGACTTCTGCCGTAAGCAATATTTGGCAAATTGCATTAGTGATTGCTGCGTTTGCATGGTTACGTATTAAAAAGCCACCTATTTGGTGGCTATTGTTATTGTTTATTGGTGTTGGCCTTGGACAGCATTATTGGGCACTTTAATGCTGGGTTTACCTGCCATATTGGCTCCGTCAGCTGGGCTTAATTGCCCACTGACACTTTGATAAGCGCGCAGCCCAAACACAGGTAATACGGCCAGTAAATGGTCCATAATTTCAGCTTGTAAGTGCTCGTACGATATCCAACGTTTGTCTTCACTGAAGCAGTAAAACTCAATCGGTAAGCCATGATTAAGCGGTTGTAGTTCACGCACCATAAGTGTGAGCGAGGTATTGATTTTACTGTGTTGTTTTAAGTAACCCTCTGCATAGCGACGAAATAGCCCTAAGTTCGACACCGGATCGGGAAGTGTGCCTAGTCGAATATATTCTTGCAGTGGTATAGCCGCTTCTATTTGCGCTTTAAAATCGTCATCAACTAAAAAGATGCTGTTCATATCAATGTTTAAAGAACGCTTGATGCGTCGCCCACCAGATTCTTGCATACCGCGCCAATTTTTAAATGAACCGGCCACCAGCATATAAGTAGGGATGGTCGTTATGGTGTTATCCCAGTTACGCACTTTTACAGTATTAAGTCCTAAATCAATTACTTCGCCATCGGCGCCGTAGTTATCTACTTGGATCCAATCTCCATAGGTCACCAAACGATTAGCGGCAATTTGAATGCTGGCGACAAAACCTAATATGGTGTCTTTAAATACTAATAAAGTAACAGCGGCAATAGCACCAAAACCAGAGAGAATATAAGTCGGCGATTTTTCAAGCACAATACTAACAATTAATATTGAACACACAATAAAGGTGATCAGCTTAACCACTTGAATTAAGCCTTGAATAGGTACTTCGCGAGCAAAATCTAATTGGTTATAAATAGCGCCAGCAATGCTCACTATGCTGCTAATAATAAAACCTATATAAATAATTAATAATGCTTGGCCAATGGTTTTAAGGATCTCTTGAGCAATTGCATTAACCGGATAAACACTATCAAATGTGGCTAAAAAAAGTACACAACATAACAAGCAAGCAATTCGTTTATTCAGCTTAGTTAACATAGGTGACAATGAACCAATACGCTCAGGAGAGAGTTTAGTCACCACCTTTTGAATACCCGGTAACATCAAGCGACGAGTAAATAAGTAAACAAATAATAATGAAAGAATGCCAATTGATGAGGCGGTGATTGCGCTGAGAAAAAAAGCATCGGGGACTTTTTCAAACCAAGGAGTAATTAGCTCCTGTAGGTGTGTTTTGCTCATGGTATTTCAATTTCCTTACTGGGTGTTAATTCAGTACTAGCTTGCTGAATATGAATAGCGCTTAATTGCTTATCTTTTACTGTCCATAAGTTATTTAAGTATTGCTGAAACTGGGCCCTGAATGCCTTATCGGTTTGGTAACTGCCAATCATCTGCGTATTTATTGGCATAACCTCAATAGTAATATGAATAGACTCCAACTCGCCTTTTAAAATATTACGACACACATGATCTGACTGACCGCTATACACTAAACTGGTGTTAAGCATAGCGTCAAACTGCTCGTTTAAAACCTCTAAGGCAAAAGCAGTTCCACCAGCCTTAGGTTTTAATAAATGCTGAAAAGGACTTTGTTGATGCTGGTGCTTTTGCGCAGTAAAACGCGTACCTTCTACAAAGTTAACTATGGTTGTAGGATGATGACGAAAGTTACGGCAACTGCGCTTAGTACGCTCGACATCTAAGCCTTTTAAATTCGGATTTTTAGCCAATTGCGCTTTGGTCACTCGTTTCATAAAGGGCATACCCATCGCCCACGCACCAGTGCCAATAAATGGCACGTATTTAAGCTCATCTTTTAAAAAAAACTTAGGGGCTGGCAATGCATCCAACGAGCTCAATACCGCAATATCAAGCCAGCTAATATGATTACTGATTAGCAAATACCAACTGTTGGCGTTTACCTCCCCACTAATATTAACTTTAATATTATTACAGCCTAACCACAGCCCTAAGCGGTTACCTTTGCACCACCCTTTATACGCACTGTGTAATAATTTACTCACTACAGGTATGGGCAGCACTAATTTAACTAACCCTAGGGTAAGCACTAATGCGCCAAATATTATTAAATTAGCAAATAAAACACAGCCAACAATTAAGCCATTTAACCAATTAGGTAACCATTTTTTTAGCATAACTGTCAGCTCATTTTGTTATTTTTGTTTGAGATTAACCAACGTCTGGTTTTTTTCTTCCCACACGCGGTTTAATTCACTTTGAAAGCGTACTCTAAAGTCAGGATCATTAGTGTAATCACCAATTAAGTCGTCACTAACGCCTTTTACTTCAACATGTACATCAATGTGTTTTACTTTACCGGCTGCAAAATCCATAAAGGTAGGAATGCCCTCAGGGTAATGAATAGTGACATTTACCACTTTAGAAATTTGCTCACCCATGGCTTGCATTACAAACGCCACACCACCCGCTTTCGGTTTAAGTAAGTGAGGAAACGGGCTATTTTGACGCGCATGCTTTTGCGCTGTAAACCGCGTCCCTTCAACAAAGTTAACCACACTGACTGGCATTTCTTTAAATTTTTCACAGGCTTTACGGGTGGTTTCTAAATCTTTACCACGCAATTTAGGATTCTTTTTTAATTGGCTTTTACTGGTACGGGTCATAAAAGGAAAGTCGAGTGCCCACCAACACAAACCTAAAACAGGTACGTAAATAAGCTCTTTTTTCAAAAAGAAGTTCAAAAAAGGTATTTTTCGGTTAAACACCCGCTGTAACACTAAAATATCCACCCAGCTTTGATGGTTCGCAATAACTAGGTACCAATCTTTTAATTTAAGCTCTTCAAGGCCAATAACATTAAGTTTAGTTGGCGTTAATAACGTTTGATTTAACGTGTTGAAGGTCACCCAAATAGAGGCACATTGCTTGGCCGTCCAGCTCATTAATTTTTGTAGTGGTTTGATTGGGATTAACTTAACGATGCCACAAATAAAAATAGGCACAAACCAAAAAAGAGTGTTTATTGTATAAAAGAAAATACTAAATACACTGCGAATAACTGACATTACTTCTATTCCTTTAAACATCGCGCAGCCACTAAGACCGCGCTTAACTATGCAACTAAATTAATCTTCAAAATAGGTGTAGCCCTCAAGCCCTGCATTGAGCTCGGCTAGGTACCCTTCTTTACAGTGTTCTGATACATCAAGTTTATTAATTTGAGTGGCAAAGTTATCAGCTAATAACTCGCTATCATAATCAACAAATTTTAATACATCCTTAACGCTGTCTCCTTTAATGGCATTGGTTAATACATATCCCTGCTCATTAAGCTCAACATGGACTGAGTCGGTATCACCAAATAGGTTATGTAAGTCACCTAAAATCTCTTGGTATGCCCCCACCATAAACATGGCAATATGATACTGCTGACCTTGTGTATATTCAGGGATAGGTAAACTAGTTTCAATACCTGCACCTTCAACGTACTCACGTATTTGCCCGTCAGAATCACAAGTAATGTCTTGGATAATCGCGCGCTGAGTAAGCGGCTGCGTTAGATTTTCGATGGGCATGACCGGAAATAACTGCTGAATACCCCATACATCAGGTAATGACTGAAACAATGAAAAATTCACAAACAGTTTATCGGCTAGCTTTTCGTTTAAATCATCCAGCACTTCGCGATGAGCGCGTGCGTTAACGCTTAACGATGCACGAACTCGGTGTAAAATCGTAAAGTAAAGCTGCTCTATTTTCGCCCACTCTAGCATGCTCACTAAACCATGCACGTATTGATCGTGTGCTTCGCTAAATAAGTGCATAGCATCATGATATATTTCAAGTGCCATACGTGGGTTCAAACGTTGTAAGCATTGCCACATTTCATCTAGCACTAATGCGCTGTTTTCCAATGGCGGTTCTGGGTTTAAATGATTCGGTGCTTTTTCTACATCAATGACATCGGTGATCAACACTGCATGATGAGCCGTTAATGCACGGCCAGATTCTGTAATAATAGCAGGGTGCGTTAAGTTATGCTGATCGCACACATCGGCAAATGCATTCACTACATTACGCGCGTACTCTTCGACTGTGTAGTTCATTGAGCAGGCACTGCGTGAGCCAGAGCCTTCGTAGTCAACGCCAAGCCCGCCACCCACATCAACCGTATTTAGCGGTACACCGTATTGAGTTAATTCAGCAAAATGGCGAGCACATTCGCGCAAGGCACGATGGATATCACGAATATTGGCGATTTGAGAACCAATATGAAAATGCACCATTTGCATTAAATGCAACTTGCTATGTTGCTTAAGTACTTCCACTGCACTGAGTACTTGTCCTGCGGTTAAACCAAACTTACCTTTTTCACCACCGGTATTTTGCCATTTACCTTTGCCAACCGAATTTAAGCGAATACGAATTCCAATAGCCGGTTCAATGCCTAAATTATCAATTTCTTCAAGCAATGTGGTTAGCTCTGAGAGTTTTTCAACCACAATTTTAACGCTGTGTCCCATTGCTTGACCAATACAGGCTAAACGTAAAAACTCGCTGTCTTTGTAGCCGTTACATACAATAGTAATAGGCTCTTTCGCCACCCCTAAAATGGCCATTAGTTCAGGTTTAGAACCAGCTTCAAGTCCCACTAGGCCACTTGGGTGAGCTAATAACTTACTCACAACAGAGCGCTGTTGGTTTACTTTGATAGGATAAACACAGGTGTATTTGCCGTTATATTCGCGGTTAGTGCGCGCTTGAGTAAAGGCATTGGTGAGCGTATCTACACGATTTTTTAAAATATCAGTAAAGCGCACCAGTACGGGCAATGTTAACCCTTGCTGCTTAAATTGCTCAGTAAGCTGACTTAAAGAAATGGCAGGTTTTGTTTGGTCGCCATCAGGATAGGCTATCAACTCACCTTGTGCGTTAATATCAAAATAACCATCGCTCCAATGAGCAACATTGTATGTAGCACGTGCTGTTTCTAAACCCCAAGTCATGGCAACTCTTCTTTATTAAATTAGGTGTAAAGGGGCATTTTAATACGTCACTATCTGCTAAGCTAACAAAAATTGAACTTTCCCCTCTTTATAGCTAACTTTATTCGCTAAAGAGAGTAAAATTTGATTGAGCAATAGGCCAAGCACTGGCAGAATTGCCTCCTTTTTTTCATACTCAACCAAAAGTGTAACAACAACTATGGCAAATTTAGATCAAAGTAAGTGGTTTACTGAAATTAGCGACCGCGATGGCAGCGCATTTTCATTACGTATTAACAAAAAGTTAGATGAAAAACAGTCTCCTTTTCAAAAAGTAGAAATGTTTGAAACCACAGACTTTGGTAATTTAATGATCATTGATGGTTGTACTATGGTAAGTAGCCGTGAAAACTTTTTTTACCACGAAATGATCAGCCACCCAGCATTACTGGCGCATCCAAACCCAAAAAACGTAGTTATTATTGGTGGCGGCGATTGCGGTACGTTACGTGAAGTGCTCAAGCACCCAAGCGTAGAAACTGTAACTCAAATAGATATTGACGAAGTGGTTACCCAAATGTCGTTAAAGTACTTCCCAGAGTTATGTGAATCAAATAATGACCCACGTGCTACTGTGATGTTTGACGATGGCATTAAATACATGCGCGAAGCAGCTGGTGAGTCTATTGATGTAGTGATTGTTGATGGTACTGATCCGGTAGGCCCAGGTGAAGGTTTATTTAACCATGCGTTTTATACTAGCTGTTTAAACGCACTTCGCCCTGGTGGAATACTGGTACAACAAAGTGAATCGCCATTAATGCATATGCCACTGTTGGTTGAAATGCGCGAAGCTATGCTAAGTGTTGGTTTTAACGATTTACAAACACTCCCATTCCCACAACCTATTTACCCAAGTGGGTTATGGTCAGTGACGCTAGCTCGCAAATCTGAGGCATTTAATGGCTTTAGAGAAGACGGCGCAGCAACAATTGCACAGCATAGTGAATACTACAATGGCGGCATTCATCACGGTGCACTCGCAACACCTAATTACATGAAACGCGCTTTTGATAAAAAATAATAAGTTATAAATATAAAACAGGGCTCGCTAGAGCCCTTTTTTATGTGTTTAATTACACTGAATACGTTTGCAGTCATCTCGTAATAACCCCACCTTCACTTTATGCTCATAGTCTACAATTTGACATAAAGGACACACAATGAGATTACCTTTACTGCTAGTTGCTTTACTTTCAAGCAGCGCTTTTGCAAAAGAAGCCATGCTGGAATCGCCTGATCAAAAAATTAAAATCACCATATCTGATCAATCTTCATCTCCTTACTATTCTATTAGCTTTAACGGTAAACCTGTTATTACGCAGTCACATTTAGGTTTTAGATTTAAAAGCCAAGCGCCATTTGATGAAGGTTTTGTTATTAGTGAAGTAACTCGCTCACAAACAGATAGTCAATGGCAGCAACCTTGGGGAGAGCGTCAAACCGTTGTCGACAAGCACAATGAAATTGCCGTTACCTTTAATAAACCCGCACCCCACGGTGGCACATACACAGTGCGATTTAAAGCCTTTGATAGCGGTGTGGGATTTCGCTATGAAGTCCCTAAACAAGCCGGTTTTGAAAAAACAGAAATTACTAAAGAGCTGACCGAGTTTGCCATCGCCGGTGCCGATAAAGCCACTGCATGGTGGATACCTGCTCGCGGTTGGAATCGTTACGAATATGTCTACAACACCACAGCCTTACAAGATGCTGCACTCGCTCACACCCCTTTTACTTTTAAAAATGGCAACGGCGTGCATGTCAGTATTCATGAAGCAGCCCTAGTCGATTATGCGGGCATGGTGCTTAACCAACGTCGCCCAGGCACTTTTAGCGCCGATTTAACGCCATGGTCAGATGGTATAGCAGTCAAAAAGCACGGTGCATTTAATACGCCTTGGCGCACCATTCAAATTGGCGAACATGCGGTAGACTTAGTTAATTCAGATATTATTTTAAATCTAAATGAGCCAAATAAGCTCGGTGATGTGTCCTGGGTTAAACCAGGCAAATACGTAGGTATTTGGTGGGGCATGCACATCAATGAGAATACTTGGGGTAGTGGCGAAAAACACGGTGCTACCACAAAAAATACTAAATACTACATGGACTTTGCCGCAAAATACGGCTTTGATGGTGTATTAGTTGAAGGTTGGAACACTGGTTGGGATGGCGACTGGTTTTTTAATGGCGATGTATTTAGCTTTACCCAAGCATATGATGACTTTGATATTGAGGAGCTTACCCGCTACGGTAAGCAAAAAGGGGTGCAGTTAATTGGCCACCATGAAACTTCAGGTAACGTAACAAATTATCGTAATCAAATGGAAGACGCTTTTGCGCTTTACGAGCAATCAAATGTAAGCCAAATTAAAACCGGTTATGTGGCCGATGGTGGCAATATTAAACGCATTGATGAAAACGGCATTGCCCGTTTTGAGTGGCATGACGGCCAATTTATGGTTAATGAGTACTTATACAACGTTAAGCTAGCTGCAAAACATAAAATAAGTATTAATACTCATGAGCCAATAAAAGACACCGGCCTTCGCCGTACTTACCCTAATTGGATTGCTCGTGAAGGCGCTCGCGGCCAAGAATTTAACGCATGGGGCACGCCACCCAATCCACCAGAGCACATTCCAATGCTTGCTTTTACGCGTATGCTGGCAGGCCCAATGGACTTTACGCCAGGTATTTTTGATATGAGCTTTAATGGCTTAGGTGGCGATACAAATCGCCCGCAAACAACACTTGCAAAGCAATTAGCACTTTATGTTGTAATGTACAGCCCAATTCAAATGGCGGCTGATTTACCTAAAAATTATTTAGCTAAGCCCGATGCTTTTCAATTTATTCAAGACGTACCGACCGATTGGCAACAAAGTATTGCGCTTGATGGAGAAGTAGGCGACTTTATTGTATTTGCACGAAAAGAACGTAAACGCGATCATTACACTGGTAATGACTGGTACTTAGGCGCTGTAACTGATGAAAACGCCCGCACCATTGAGGTTAAACTCGACTTCTTAGATAAAGATAAACAGTTTGAAGCGCAAATCTACAAAGATGGTGATAAGGCAGAGTGGAAGAACAACCCTTACGATTTAAAAATCGAAAAACGCACTGTTACCGCAAATGATAAACTCACACTAAAATTGGCCACCAGTGGTGGTACAGCCATTCGTTTTAAAGCACTATAAAATGGTTAAAGCTATCCGCATATAACGGCGGATAGCTTTATTTAGTTTTGATTAACCACTTTAACCGGTAAATATATTTGCGCACTTAAACCACCTTCAGGGCGATTAGAGAGCACAACCTTGCCATTATGCATGTCTATAATGCGTTTAATAATAGCTAAGCCTAAACCACTGCCTTCACTGCCTCGTGCAGCGTCACCTTGCTTAAATGGTTCGAACACTGATTCTAATTCACTCTCAGGAATACCTGGGCCATTATCGTTAACCGCAATAATGACGTACTTTTTATTGCTATTAAAATAACTTTGCACCTCAATATCCCCTTGCGAGTAACGCAGTGCATTTTCAATCATATTCGTCACTACTCGCTTAATAGCCACTGAGCTTATGGGAATATTACCTAGGTTAGGATTGCTTTCAAACGTAATAACACGTTGATGCTTTAATTCACTTTGTACGACTTCGGCTACTAACGCATTGATATCTTCATAGCTTTGTTCTTCACGTTTATGATGGCGTAAATATTCAATAAACTGATCAATAATGCCATTCATATCTTCAATATCGTAAATAATACCTTCGCGTAAATAATCATCTTCATCAACCATCATTTCTGTGGCTAACCGAATACGGGTAAGCGGTGTGCGTAAGTCGTGAGAGACACCGGCCATGAGTAATCGACGATCATTTTCAAGGGCTGCTATACCTCGCGACATTTGGTTAAAAGCGCGCGTTACCTCAATAACTTCGCTTGAGCCTTGTTCTTGTAACTTAGTACTAAAATCACCAACGCCTACTTTTATTGCCGCTTGTTGCAGTGCTTTTAATGGTCGGTTCAAATGCCTTGCAAATAACCACCCGCCTAATACACTTAAAAAGCCTATACTGGATAAGTAAAAAGTTAAAAATTCAAGATTACTTTCTTTAAATCCGGTTAAGGGGACTTTAACCCAATAGCCCGGTGCTTGCGGGGCTTCCACCCAATAAATAAGTGGATCGGTTTGACTAATGCGTACCCGAGAAAACCCATTCAACTGCTCTGACATACTTCGCGATAGCCCTGAATACTCACGACTTTGCCCTAAGCCATTGCGCATCGCTTCACGCTGAGTCATCACCTCAATACCGGTTATTGCAAAAAACTTTTCTGAAACTTCATCGGTTACTTCAACACCATCTTCCCAGTCAATAAATACAGTTTTAATTTGCTTAGCAAGCATCAAATTAACTTGCTCAATGGTGGGTTTAACAACATATAAACTTACTGTGACGTAGGATACAATTTGGTTAATCAGCAACAAAGCTGCTACTAAAAAAACAGTTTGCCCAAACGCACTACGTGGAAACATCCCCATAATTATTACTTTTCACCATCAGGAACAAACACATAACCTAATCCCCATACAGTTTGAATATAACGCGGGTTAGCCGCATCCACTTCAATCATACGGCGAAGGCGTGACACTTGCACATCAATACTACGCTCTAGCGCACTGTAATCACGACCTCTTGCCAAGTTCATTAATTTATCACGACTTAACGGCTCTCGAGGGTGAGATACCAACGCTTTTAATACGGCAAATTCACCACTTGTGAGCGATACGGTATTATCCCCCTCGCTCATTTCTCGTGTGGCTAAATTTAAAGTAAATTTACCAAACTCAATTAAATTCTCTTCTGCTGAAGGTGCCCCTGGCACTTCTTTTGATTGGCGACGTAAAATTGCTTTTATGCGGGCAAGTAACTCACGTGGATTAAACGGTTTAGGAATATAATCGTCAGCACCGAGCTCCAAACCAATAATGCGGTCTACTTCATCACCTTTAGCGGTCAACATCACAATTGGGATTTGGTTTTCTTTTTGACGTAACCGTCTGCAAATAGAGAGCCCGTCTTCTCCGGGCAGCATTAAATCAAGCACCATTAAGTGAAAGTTTTCACGCTCAATAAGCCTATCCATTTGCTGTGAATCTGCGGCTGTTCTAACAATAAATCCTTGCTCTACTAAATAGCGCTCAAGCAAACTGCGCAAACGTTTATCGTCATCAACCACTAATACTTTTACTGTCTCTTGTCCCATAATCTGTTGCTTATTTTTATAATTTATTAATAGTTAATATAAATGAAAAACTTAATAATAAAAAACTAATTAAGTGCTTAGATTGTTACTGAACATTTCAAACCCATTGGTGGCTATTTTATCTCGACAAGCTGCCTTTATTTTAATACCGTGCCACACATGAAAATTAAACAAGAACACGGCGTGAAAACAAACTTAATTACTCGCGAAGGTTATTTACAACTTCAGCAAGAACATGACCATCTTTGGAATGTAAAACGCCCAGAAGTCACTAAAATTGTGAGTTGGGCTGCAAGCCTTGGTGACCGCTCTGAAAATGCAGACTATCAGTATAACAAGCGTCTATTACGCCAAATAGACCGCCGAGTGCGCTATCTACGTAAGCGCATCCCCGATTTAAAAATTGTTGATTACTCACCCGTGCAAGACGGCAAAGTTTTTTTTGGTGCTTGGGTTGAAATAGAAAACGAGGCTGGGGAGTGTAAGAAGTTTAGAATTGTCGGTCCCGATGAAATTTATGATCGCAACGATTACATTTCTATTGACTCACCGATGGCGCGAGCATTATTAAAAAAACAAGTAGACGATGATTTTGAGGTCATGACCCCTCAAGGTGCTAAGCAATGGTATGTAAATAATATTTCCTACCAAAAATAAAACGGCTTAGTTTTGATTCAGATCATATTAACTTTTTATTGTTTATATTATCTGAGTAAGCTATAACTAAAGTAACTCAAGTTATGATGTATTAATTTGAGAGTAGTTAATTAAGGTCGTCACTATGTCAAACATTACAGCGCGCATATTACAAAATGCCCTATTGTTTACACTCTTTATGAGTGTAAGTTTGACATTGCATGCAACACCCAAAAATACGCAAATTGATGCTGGTTTTACACCTGCAGAATTTATTGTTTGCGACTCTCCTGACCAAGCAAACCTCGACACCGATATAGATTCTCATGTCGGTGTTATTGCGCTTAGAGAAATTCAACCACTTCCTTTAGCGTTTTACTTTCATTATGAAAGCAGCCTTTTAGTCACACCTTACAGCCATGCACACCCGCGAGCGCCACCCGTTATTTAGTTTAATAACTTGCTTTTAAACATTATTAAATTTTATAACTAATTAGGTGGATATTATGTCTAACTTTAAAGAACTCCGTACCCAAGATATTTCGCATGGCACTATTGCGAATACATTTACTAATGAAGCTGTCATTGATTTAACTTCACCTGCTACACAAGTGGTGACTAGTTTTACTGATACAAGCCCGATGCGTGCATCGTTTGATACAACAATTGAACAAGCGTCAAAACAGTTAACGACTCAACGCTCTGATTTTATTTTGGTAACTGATGAGCAGCAAAAGCTAGTAGGTATAGTGGCGAGTGCTGATTTACAAAGCTCAAAAATCATGATTTTAGCACAGCGTTTAGGCTTGCCTCGTAGTGAAATTAGCTTGCGCTATTTAATGACACCGCTAAGTAATTTAATGGGTGTAAGTATGAAAAGCTTAAGCTACTCATGCATTGGTGATGCACTGCAAACTATGGAACATCATGGCGCTATGTTTTTATTAGTCACTGCGGCTAATAATGAAATAAGTGGTTTAATTTCAGCACGCGATATAGCACGTAAGCTGCAAATTCCTGTTCATATTAGTCCAATAGCGCACACATTTAGTGAAGTACTCGAAAGTATAGAGCACCCTCACTAAATCAGCTTTTTATTAGTATAGTTCCAACCCCAGTAATGGCATCTTAAAGCAAGTAAAATAGCTTGCTTTAAGAGCTTTTTATTACCTTCCCCTGTGATATTATTCAAGACATTGACGCATCAGTTAACTTCTTAGCTGGTCTTATTTTTTGTATTAAAAGGTTTTTGCATGAGCGATATCTCTGCACGTTTAGCAACTGAGCTAAATGCACAGCAGCAACAAGTGGTTGCAGCAACAAAGTTACTTGATGAAGGCGCAACCGTCCCCTTTATTGCCCGTTACAGAAAAGAAGTGACCGGTGGATTAGATGACACCCAACTACGCCTTCTAGAACAACGTTTATCTTATTTACGTGAACTTGAAGAACGTCGTGGCTTTATTCTATCGACGATAGAATCTCAAAATAAGCTTACCGGGGAATTAGCAGCTGATATAAAAGCAGCGCAAAGTAAAACCGAGCTTGAAGATTTATACTTGCCTTATAAGGCAAAGCGTCGCACTAAAGGTCAAATCGCTATTGAGGCCGGTTTAGAACCTCTTGCTAATGCGTTATTTAACGACCCAATGCTCGACCCAGAAGCTGAAGCTGCTCACTATATTAATGCCGATAAAGCCATTATTGATACAAAATCAGCCCTTGATGGTGCCAAATTTATTCTAATGGAGCGTTTTGCTGAAGACGCTAAATTACTCGCTAAGTTTAGAAGCCATATTAGTCAAAATGGGGCGATTGAGAGTAAGTTAATTGACGGGCAAGAACAAGCAGGTGCTAAATACAGAGACTACTTTGAACATCAAGAGCCGTTAAAAAAAGTGCCCTCGCACCGTGCATTAGCCATGCTAAGAGCACGTAATGAAGGCATTTTACAGTTAACGATTAACCCTGAGCCAAGTGCTGAAAATCCAGCCCAGTTATGTGCCCAAATGATCAGTGATCATTACCGCCTAGATATTAAAAACAAACCTGCTAGTGCATGGTTATTAACTGTGGTGCAGTGGGCATGGAAAATTAAGCTTGGGCTACACTTAGAAAACGAGTTTTTAGCCGCAATGCGTGAAAAAGCCGAAACCGGTGCCATTGACGTATTTGCTAAAAATTTAAAAGATTTATTAATGGCAGCGCCTGCAGGCCCTCGCACAACACTTGGTTTAGATCCTGGCTTGCGTACTGGTTGTAAAATTGCGGTAGTCGATAGCACAGGAAAACTGCTCGCTACACAAACAATCTTCCCACATGCACCGCAAAATCATTGGGATAAATCACTGCGTACGCTCGAGCAATTATGCCGCCAACATAAAGTTGAGCTTATTGCGATTGGTAACGGCACTGCTTCTCGCGAATCAGATAAACTGGTTGGCGAACTTATCAAAGCCAATGCCGAGCTTAAACTGAATAAAATTATGGTCAGTGAAGCCGGCGCTTCGGTGTATTCTGCGTCTGAATTTGCCGCTAATGAGTTCCCAGATTTAGATGTATCTTTACGCGGTGCAGTATCTATTGCACGTCGCCTCCAAGATCCATTAGCTGAACTAGTTAAAATAGAGCCTAAGTCTATCGGTGTAGGCCAATATCAACACGATGTATCACAAAGCCAACTTGGGCAAAGCCTAATTTCTGTAGTAGAAGACTGTGTAAACAGTGTTGGGGTTGATTTAAATATGGCCTCAGTGCCTTTGCTTGCACGTGTTTCTGGCTTAAACAAAACGTTGGCTCAAAACATTGTAAACTACCGTGACACGAATGGGTCATTTACAAAACGTAGTCAATTGAAAAAAGTAGAACGCTTAGGGCCAAAAGCATTCGAACAAGCGGCCGGGTTTTTACGCATTAATAATGGCAGCGATCCGCTAGATAACTCATCAGTTCACCCTGAAGCATACCCAATCGTTAAGCGTATTTGTGAACATAATCAGGTAGACGTAAATAACTTAATTGGTAACAGTGAATTTTTAAGTAAACTCGCTGCAAACGACTATATTGACGATAAATTTGGCTTACCAACCGTGACTGACATTATTAGCGAGCTTGATAAACCAGGTCGCGATCCACGTCCTGAATTCAAAACCGCGGAGTTTAAAGCCGGTGTTGAAAAAATTAGTGACCTTAAGCCTGGTATGATTTTAGAAGGTGTGGTTTCTAACGTTGCTAATTTTGGTGCATTTGTTGATGTGGGTGTTCATCAAGATGGACTCGTACATATTTCAGCTATTACTAACAAGTTTATTTCAGACCCACGCGAAGTGGTTAAAGCAGGTGACATTGTTAAAGTAAAAGTGGTTGAAGTCGATGCTGCCCGTAAACGCATTAGTTTTACTATGCGCCTAGATGACGACATAGACACCAGCAATAAAGCAGCTGCTGCGGCACAGCAAAAGCCTCGCAGCAATAATACCAACCAAGCACGAGCGCCTAAGCCTAAACGCGATACAGGCAATGCGATGATGGGGAATGCCTTTGCTGACGCCTTTGCTAACGCAAAAGTGAAAAAGTAATTTAAACGATATATTTAAAAATAAAAAAAACCGCCTAGGCGGTTTTTTTTATGCATTTTAAATAAGCTAAATTTGCGCTGAAAATTCGCTCTGAATCGCGGGTGATGTCGCCAGTTGATAAAAGCTAGCAATGCGTCCTGCACGCGCTTCAACTTCAATATCACGCGATTGTTCTTCGCTTTTAGCGGTTTTTACTTCTGAACTTTCACTATTAGAAAACGACGCACTGACTCTACTTTTATCTTCGCTGCTGTCTTCGTCATCAGCTGAAGCTAACTCAGCTTGTGCGGCAGCCATTTTCTGTGTGGCGTCTGCCGCAATCGCTCTGTCGGCACCTGAGGGTTCTGCTGGTGCTAGTGCAGCAGCACGTACCGTTTGCATTTTATCGATGGTTGCTTGCGGATCGCCATTGATAACCCCAACATCAATCGGTACTTCACCACCTACGGCATAATTAGTGCCATCGGGGCCTCTTTGGTATTCGTAACTGGGTGAACCGGCATATTGTCCACCAACAGCCGCATGCGCTTGCTCGTGGGTTCGCACTTCGGTATCGCGAGCTTTGAGCTCTTTAATTTGTTGCTGTTCTTGCTCAAGTTGAAGCTCTTCTTGCTCACTAACTTCTTCGGCAGCTTGCTGTTTTTCTTGCTCGGCATCATCTTGATCACTATCAGCATTGCCTTCGCGTTGTTCAATAATTTTGTTGTCTGCAATTTTGCCGCTTGCAGTATAAGTTGAACTATCGCTGTTACCAGGTAGTTTGGCTTTTTCTGCATCACTTTGAGCTTTGTTTTCAGTACTACCGGCGGTGTTTGCAGCGGCTGGGGGAATGACTTCACGTAACTGATTGTCACGCCGAGCAGTCTCCGTATAAACATTTGCAGTGTTTATATTGATAGACGGAAACGGCGTGACGATATTCATGAGGAATTACACTTTAATATCAACTAAAGTGCCTAGTACATCATCTGCAGTTTGAATTGATTGCGTGTTAGCCTTGGCATTAAACTCTTCAACTTTTAAGTTTACTAATGCATCATCAATTCGTGCAGGTTGGGATACCGGCGCGGTTACGGCTTCTTCAGGGCGAGCAGCCGTTAATTGACGTTGCTGCGCTAATTGAGAATCATCTTGCTGCTCTATGCTGGCACGGTTAATCTCAGCGCTGGCCTTTTCAATACCTTGGCTGGCTCTATTAAACCCTTCAACACCGCTATTAAATACAGATCCAATCGGCATAATAATAAACCTCCAGCAAATAAATATTGTTTAATTATCGCTCAAAAATCACGCAAAATAAAGCTTTAAACCGCTGTATTCATGGCTTTGCTTCAAAGCATTGATTTAACGGCAGATAAAAATTCGTTTTTATGAGAAATAAATGGCGCATGTGATGCTTTGTCTATTACTTCGTACTCAAAGTCAGAATTAAGTGCGACCATTTTTTCAATTGCTCGATAAGGAACGAGAGAGTCTAAACGCCCAAAAATTCCACTAATCGCGACGGGACAGTGAGAAAATAATTCACGTAAGTCTTCACTTTGCAGTATATCTAACCCCACACTTAATGCTTGATTACTCGGCGGCGGTGACTGACTCAATAGTTGTTTTAGCTGTTTTACATCATCTCGCGCCGACTCACTGCCCATCGCTTGAATCGCCAAAAAGCGCTCTATCGTTTTTGAACGCTCTTGCAATAGCTGTTCTTTAAACTGTGTGAGCACTTTAGGTTTAATACCTTCCCAGGGCAATTGCTCTACAAAAAAAGGAGTAGAGGCAACTAAAATAACTTTTGACACTTTTTCTGGCCAATGTTTGGCAATATAAATGGCAAACAAACCGCCTAAAGACCATCCCATCAAAACAGATTTTGGTTTTAATTGCTGACTCACCAACTGAGCTGCATCATGTAAAGTATACGGATCCAAAGAGACATCATGATCACCGTAACCAGGTAAGTCTAAACAACGTACCTTACCAGAATATAAAAATTCTAATTCTGGTTTTATTAACTGCCACACGCCTTGGTTCATTCCCCAACCATGCAACAACACACATTCATTTTGCATATTTGCCTAACCTTAACCAAACTTAAATCTATGATAGCGTTTTAGGGGGAGTTTGTAATGAGGAGAATCAGCGAATGAAACTTAGCCTAACTGATTGGCTTTTTCCCTCGTATTGCGTGTTGTGCCAGAATCAAATACACAGCTCACTGGGACTATGTCAGTTTTGTTTAGATGACCTGCCTTTGCTAGATTTGGCTGAGTATGACAATTTATTTTACCGCCCAGATATTGTAGAAATGTTTCCTAACTGCAGCTTTGAGAAACTATTTGCCTGCACTTTTTATCAACCCCCTTTTGATTTATGGCTAAAACAACTCAAATTTAATAATCAAATTCATTACAAAAAAGCACTGCAGCAAGTCATCAAAAAACAACTTACTATTTTTACAAATAAACAGCATTTAGCTGCTGCTGTATTTATTATTTTACCTTTGCACAAGTCGCGTTTTTTTAGTCGAGGATTTAATCAGGTTACCCAAGTATGGCAGCCTTGTTTGTCATCCTTTAAGGTCTTGAATAATGTTTTAATACGCAATAAAAACACCTCGGCACAGTCACAACTGAGCAAAACAAAGCGGATAAAAAATTTACAGCAGGCTTTTTCATGTACTGCCAATTTAGAGGGTAAAACGGTGGTCATTATTGATGATATTATGACCACAGGTGCAACACTCAATGCAGCCACCTTGTCGCTAAAAGAAGCGGGCGCTAAACAAGTCTGGGCATTTACGACCTGTTTAACGCCACTTTAGATTTAGTTACCACTGACACGAAAGGTATGACCAAAAAATAAAGCGTTACTTAATAATCGGCTGGTGCCATACCAGTAACCTCTAAATACAGGGTTGTCTGTCATCGCAATCACACTACCTCGACCATAAGAGTGAGCCATTAGCGCAGCACCGCCGGCCACTTGCTCTACATTAACTGCATCAGTAAAACCAGCAAGTAACGGCTGTTGTGTATAGGTGAGTATATTTACAAACGGCGCTTGCGAGGCTTCAAGTAACCAGGTACTGTTTTTAAATACTGGCAGAGTGTCACGCTTAAATGAAAACGTCAGTGGGTGCGTAGTATCTACATCAGTATTAAATATAGCGCCTGCAATACGCTGGCGACCCGCTAGATGGTCTTTGTCTGCATATTTTAAACCTTGAGTATCAAATGCGCTGGCAACATCTTTACGTGATAAGTAGTTTGCTTTTAATAACTGCTGATCAGCTAAGAACTTTGCCCCGCCTTTATGACCCCAAATAACGCCGCCTTTTCTCACCCAGCTTTTAATTGCCACTTTGTCGGTATCAGATAATGTCGAATAATCGCCATGCGCCAACACAATATGGCTGTAATTACTGAGATCTAAAGACGCTAAACGGTTCATTTCAACAATGGTAGGCGCTACGCCTACAAAGCGATCTAGGTAATACCACACTTCACCTGCTTCATATTGGCTAACCCCTTTACCGCCAACTAATAACACCTTAGGCGCAGAAACAACCGCCATAGAGCGCGAGCCTAAGTCGGCACCTTTACTGGTTAAGCCTGTGGTAATTGGCTTAATTTCAATATCAAATTGGCTTTGTGCTTGATTTAGCTTTGCCACCCAATTAGTCTCTGTTTGCAGTCCTGCAGGGATAATAATACTGCCAGCATCAAAATTTATCTCATTACTCGTTGATGTTGCGGTTAATGGTTTTAATGCAACACGTGCTTTAATACCTTGCTGTAACAGACTA
Organism: Pseudoalteromonas sp. SiA1; assembly: GCF_018732205.1. NCBI lineage: Bacteria > Pseudomonadati > Pseudomonadota > Gammaproteobacteria > Alteromonadales > Pseudoalteromonadaceae > Pseudoalteromonas > Pseudoalteromonas sp. SiA1. The sequence continues at coordinate 3,147,500 of NZ_CP076084.1, forward strand.
TTGAGCATTTTTGGGGCAAGCATGTCGTCCCAAGCAAATCCGTAGGCATAGTTTTTAGTTAGCGGCGTAAAAACAGGCTGTTTTGCTTTTTGCCAAGCCGTAGTATCAACCTCTAATCCCCAGCGGCTGTTTACTTTAGCAAATGGTAAATTAAACGCATGCGCTAATGTCCAACCTGATACATCGTAAAAAGTGTTATCGGCAAAGTTTTGCTGTTCACTAAAAATAGCTTTAACTAATCGGTATTGTGGTTGCGCAAGCGGCACAAAATAGCTATTAGCGGTAAAGTTTTTACCTTCAGCTTTTAGTCCCTCTTTAACTGGATAAGCATTAATTTGGTGCTGTTTAAGTATGCTTAAAAAGTCGTTAGTACGTGTTTTGTCTTCCCCACCTTGAACAATATAGCCTTGATAGTCTTCATCTTTTGCTAATGTAACTGCTTTGTTATAAAAGTTAGCTTGGTACTCTAGCAAAGCTTGGCGGTTATCAATCGCTGCTTTAAACGTAGATAAGCTCGTTAAAAGTTGGTTTTTAATCGTAAACGCAAAAGTTAGCGGGCCATTGATCGTTTCTTGAATATGACCGCGAGAACTTGCTTGTTCAAATAAAATACCGACACCACCATTTACATCAGGGTAAGTTGAACCTTTGCCATAATAAAAGTCATCAAAGCTTTCTTCTGTAAAATACAGTGCGTTGTTTTCATCTAAAGTTTTTGCATGATAATTTGCAATTGCTTTGGTTAGGCTCACATTTTCTTCAGGGGTAATGGGGTGTTTACGACTAGGGATCCCTGGCTGGAAAAAATAGCTACTGTTTGGTCCCATTTCATGAAAGTCAGTTAAAATATTAGGCTTCCAATAATGAAACTTGGCTATACGCGCTCGCGACTCAGGGTGCTGCAGTAAAAGCCAATCACGATTTAAATCAAACCAGTAATGATTAGTACGGCTACTTGGCCAGCTCTCTACATGCTCACGCGTTTGCGGATCTGACGATAAGTTCATTCCACGATTACTATTAGCCCAATTAGCAAAACGTGCTAAGCCGTCTGGGTTAAGCGACGGGTCGAGTAAAATCACCGTGTTGTTAAGTAGCTCATTTATTTCATCACCTTGCGCGGCTGCTAAATAATAAGCCACTAGCAAGGCAGCATTACTCCCTGACGATTCGTTACCATGAACGCTATAACCCATCCACACAACGCTTGGCTGCTCTGCTAATTTATTGTTTGAGTTATTTAGGCGAGCTAAGTGTGCTTGGCGAGTTTGTTCTATATTTTTTAGTTTGTTAGCTGCGGTAATAGTGAGCATAACTAGTGGGCGCTGCTCGTGGGTACGACCTATTACTTCAAAATTAACTCGATCGCTTTTTTGAGCCAAAATTTCCATATAGCGTACAAGCTGATCATGCCTTACATGCCATTCACCCACTTGATGACCAAGTACTTTTTCAGGTGTTGGAATGCTGGGATCAAATTCAACCTGTTGCTCAAAATAATACGACAGGGGCTTTGCCACACTTGAAAAACTGGCTAGTATCACCACTACTGTTAATATAAACCGCATATAAATCACTCTAAAAATGTTTGTTAATTGCACGCTACCATTGCTTAAAATAGATGCCAACTTTTTACGTTCAACACTAGCCGCAACACGATGAGCGGAGTATGATATGCAGTATCCGAGTAATTTAGTCAAGTATAGACGGTTTTATGATTTCAATTTCCGAAACAGCGCAAGCGCATTTTGCTAAGCTATTAGCAGATCAATCTCAACAAACGAATATTCGTGTGTTTGTTGTTAATCCTGGTACATCACAAGCTGAATGTGGTGTTTCTTATTGTCCAGAAGACGCGGTAGAAGAGAGCGATATTCGCCTAAACTTTAACGGTTTTGACGCTGTTGTTGATGCCGAAAGCGCGCCTTTTTTAGCCGAAGCTGAAATTGATTTTGTTACTGACAAAATGGGCACGCAGCTAACTCTAAAAGCGCCTAATGCTAAAGCACGTAAGCTAGGTGAAGACGCAAGCCTAAATGAACGCGTTCAACACATGTTAGAAACAGAAGTTAACCCACAACTTGCAAATCATGGCGGCCAAGTAAGCTTAGTAGAGATCACCGCTGCTGGTATTGCTGTGCTTCAATTTGGTGGTGGTTGTAATGGTTGCTCTATGATTGATGTCACACTAAAAGAAGGCATTGAAAAAGAAATGATTGCTAAGTTTGATGAGATCACCGGTGTGGCTGACATAACCGATCACGAAGCTGGCGAGCACTCTTATTACTAAGTATTAATCCACTATGCTAAAGCCACTCATTTACCGCTTAGGGAGCGACCCTAAGTTGAGTCTAAAGCGCTTTTTTCGCGGCCTAGCACTGTTTGTGCTGGCCGTGATGTTTATCACTTTGGGTTATTACAACCATTATAGTTTACAAGTCATTGGCATAGTAATTTTAGCGCCGGCATTGTTTTTTGCATTCTGGGGCTACGCGGGTATTTTTGCCAATCGTTTTTCGCAAGTATTGAAAAACATCCCTGCCAAAAATAACGACCCCGATCTATGGAAATAACGGTTTAATCAAGTAATTGATTATTAGTTTTTAGCTGCTGATATTTAATTATAAGTGTTACACCCCGCATTAGCATAAAACAACTCATTGCTAACCATAAGCCATTATTTTGCCACGACTGAAACAACCAAAACACCCCAAAAAAACCTATTGTCGCCGATAACAGCATACTATTTCGCATTGCTTTAGCACGTGTTAAACCAACGAATATACCATCAAACAAAAAACAACTCATTGCTAAAATTGGCAGCACAATTACCCACGGTAAGTAATCAGTAGCCTCTTCAATAACCTCAGGTACATTAGTCAACAGCTTTATAATAGAGCTGCCAAATAATATAAAAAATACACTATACAAAATGCCAAACAACATGCCCCAAAATACGCTTATTTTTACCCATAGCCTTATCTTTTCAACACTTTGTTGACCTTTCGCTTGGCCTACTTTTGCCTCGCTCGCATAAGCAATTCCATCAAGCGCAAAGCTGACCAACATTAAAAAGTTGAGTAGTACCGCATTGGCTGCCAATGTAGTTTCACCTATACGTGCAGCATAAAAGGTCATAAAGCTAAAACATAACTGCAATACTAAAGAGCGAATAAAAATATCGCGATTTAAACTTAATAATCCTGCCATTTTTTCTATGCTAAACCAATTTGCAACCGCTAAGCTTATGCCCTGTTTTTTAGCTAGCTGAACCACTAACAGCAAAGCAAAAATTAAAGCCGTGTAATCCGCTATTAATGATGCCCAAGCCGCCCCTGCAACCGCCCAATCAAGATAAACTACAAAATAAATGTCGAGTACAATATTGGTAATATTAGTGACTAACAATAAATAAAATGGCCCTCGCCCATAATGAACGCCGAGCATCCAGCCTAATAATACTAAGTTACATAGCGCTGCTGGGGCGCTAAAAATACGAATACTAAAATACCGATAGGCCTCATTGAGCACATCACTATTGGCAGCAGATAAATAAGCAATGGCGTGTTTTATAAGGGGGGATAATAAAATCAGAATTAAAGCTACGCTGCTGGCCAATAACAAACTGCGTTTGAGTAAAGCTGCCAACTGAGTTAAATCATTTTTACCGTAAGCCTGTGCCACCAGCCCAGTGGTGCTCATTCTTAAAAAACCAGCAAGCCAAAATAAAATGGAGATCACGGTAGAACCTAAGGCAATTCCCGCTAAATAATGCGCACTCCCCAGGTGACCAATCACTGCCGTATCAACAATTCCTAACAACGGCACAGTAATATTTGATAATATCATTGGACCGGCTAACAACAACAAGCTTTTATGGTGTGCTTTATTATGTATAAGAAATTGTTTCATTTAGTATTATTGTTCCTGATTTGTGGTTCTTTACGTGCGCAAGCAGCTGTTATTCTACAGTATCATCACGTCAGTGAAACCCTTCCCGCGGTGACCAGTGTAAGCGCCAACACTTTTACTAAACACTTAAATTATTTAAAAGAGCATAACTTTAACGTTATTCCACTAAATGAGCTGATTAGCGCATTAAAACAAGGTAAGGCTTTAGACGATAAAACGCTCGCGATTACTTTTGATGATGGATATAACAATAACTACGAACAAGCTGCGCCTATTCTTGAGAAATTTGGCTATCCGTACACTATTTTTGTAAACCCAAAACTCATTGATGAACAAGCGGGTTATGTGATGGGATGGGATAAGCTCAGAGAGCTTGCAAAAAAAGGCGCCCTTATTGCCAATCATAGTGCCGAGCATAACTATCTGCATAAAAAGCGCGAAAATGAAACACAAAGCCAATGGCGTGAACGCACTAAAAACGACATTCTTAGTTCACAGCAGCGTATAAAAGAAGAAATAGGCCACGATTATAAATACCTTGCCTATCCATACGGAGAGTTTAACAATCAGCTACAAGCTCTCGTTACTGAACTAGGCTTTATTGGCATTGGTCAGCACTCTGGTGCAGTTAATCAACATTCTAATTTTAGCCGTTTACCACGTTTTCCCGCATCTGGTTTTTATAGCAAATTAGATACGTTAATTACCAAGCTCAATTCAACTGCTTTTACTATTAATAAACTAACCTATAAAGATAGTGTAACCACACAAAATCCACCGTCGTTAACTATAAATCTAGAGACTGATGACTTTCATAAAAGCCAATTTGCCTGTTATGTATCAAGCATTGGGCAAGCTAATTTAAATTGGTTAAACGATAATACGGTTGAGGTGACGCCGCCAAAGCAGCTTAATAAAGGCCGCTCTCGCTTTAACTGCACCGCCCCATCAATAAAAAAAGCAGGCAGTTATTATTGGTTTTCACAGCCTTGGGTGATCAATTAAATTCTATTTTTTAATCACTTGATTTAATAACCGCTGGGTCATTTTATCCAGCGGTACGACCTCATTTGCAGCCCCGATATCAATAGCAGCCTTGGGCATTCCCCATACCACAGACGAAAACTCATCTTGTGCCAATGTATAAGCCCCTTGTTGTTTTAACGCCAGTAAACCTTTCGCGCCATCACTTCCCATACCGGTTAATAGTGTGGCAACAATATACTTAGCACCAATTTCAAGTAATGAGTTAAACAGTACATCTACTGCGGGCTTATGCCTATTTACAGGTTCACCATCATCAAGCTGACAATATAATGCACTACCTTGTTTGCTAATGCGTAAATGTAGCCCGCCGGGAGCTATATAAGCGCATCCTGCTACCAGCTTATCGCCTTGTTGTGCCTCTTTTACGTTAATGGTACAAGTGCGCTGCATTCGCTCTGCAAATGAGGTACTAAATACAGGAGGAATATGCTGCGTTATTACAATGGGTGGGCAGTTTTTTGGCATGCGTATAAGTACTTCTTTTATCGCCTCCGTGCCTCCGGTTGACGCACCAATCGCAATCACTTTATTTACTAAAAATTCGGCATTAGTGGGGATAGGTTCTGCTACAGCACTATTTTTTTTATAGCCTCGAACCCGTGCACTGGCTGCCACTCTGACTTTTTGCTGAACAATATCAGCATATTGACTCATTTGCTCCTTAACGTTAACTGTTGGCTTAGCAATAAAGTCAACTGCACCAATCTCAAGCGCTTCAAGCGTAATGGGTGAACCTTTTTGTGTGAGTGTAGAAATCATCACAACCGGCATAGGACGTAAGCGCATCAGGTTTTTTAAAAAACTAATGCCGTCCATTTTTGGCATTTCAACATCCAACGTTAGTACATCCGGATTATATTTTTTGATCATCTCTCGGGCTTCGTATGGGTCTTGTGCACCACCTACTACCACAATATCTTTTGCCTGTTGCAGTATCTCTGTCAGCAATTGTCTGATCAGTGCCGAGTCATCAATTATTAATACTTTAATCATAGCCATCCTTAAAACAGCTCTATATCAGTGGCTTTTGTTTGTTGCTCAAGATTATGTAAGTAACGCACTTCACGTTTTTCAATCGTATTATTGTGTAAGTTACGTAGCTTTTTAACTTGTACTTTTCCATTATGAGGATTAAAAAATATTTTTCGTGGCCAAGGCCCGCCCATATCATGCGCCACTAAATTTAGCGCTTCTTCTGCTATATATGCATTGGCAAAACTGATATTGCCAATACCAATATCTGTCATGGCGCTAATTATTTTGCCTCCCCCAAACAGTTTTACTTTTAAGTTTGCCCGGGATGCGCCATTTTTAAGCACTTCATTAATTAAATATTCCATAGCCCAATTACCGTAACGACAACTTAAACTATGCGCTTGCTCAATTCGCTCACCTTTTTGAATTGGTAGCATAAAGTGGTTAATCCCGCCTATGCCTAGCTTATCGTCGTAAATACAGGCAGCAATACACGATCCTAGGACGGTGGTGATTAGCTCATCATTTTTAGAAACATAAAACTCACCTGGTAATACCTTAGCGACCACACGATCTCGCGAGGCGTCCCAATAGCGTTTAATATGCTCAAAACCCGCTAATACTGGCTTAAATTGCGTGTGCATGGGCTACTTTTTGATACATGGTTTTCCCTAAGTTTTTAAATAAAACATGCTCTTTACCCATGGTTTCTGAATGCCCTAAAAATAAATAACCTTGGTCATTAAGAATATCGGCATAACGGTTAAAAAGCTGATCCTTTGTCTCTTTATCAAAGTAAATCACTACATTTCGGCACAAAATCAGGTCAAACGGCCCTTTCATTGGCCAGTCTTGTAATAAGTTTAAACGCTTAAATGAAATACATTGCTGCAGCTTAGGTTTAACCTTATAACTTTGCCCATCTTTACTGGTTAAAAACCAGCGTTTTAGTAAAGCATCATCAAGACCATTTACGTTCGCTGCGGTATAAATACCACTTTGCGCCTTCGCCAGTACATTAGAGTCAAGATCAGTGGCTAATATCTTCACATCCCAATCACTTGGAAAAGCTCCTTGCAGCGTCATTGCTAAACTATAGGGCTCTTCACCGGTAGAGCAGCCTGCAGACCAAATTCGAACGCGCTTAGTCTGTTTATTTGTCTTTAACAGGGTTGGTATTAACTGATCTTTTATAAACTCAAAGTGATGCATTTCACGAAAAAAAGAGGTTAGATTAGTGGTAATGGCATTGATAAATGCATCAAACTCCTGATCTTTATGATTTTTTAAGTAATCGAGGTAGCTTGAAAAGTTTGTTAATTTTCGCTCACGAATTCGTCTTGCCAAGCGTGAGTAGACCATCTCTCGCTTATGCTCTCCTAGTACAATACCGCAGGCGTTATAAACTAAATGAGCCACTTCCTTAAAATCACTATCCGTTAATAAAAACTCTTTCATTATTTGCTCTCATTTAAAAATAAAGCGAGGTTCACGCACACATTGCAGGTGAACCTAACTAAAGTGAGTTTAAAACTCCTCCCACTCTTCAGCCGAGTCTACAAAATTTTCACCTTTGCTTTTATTACTAACGAAGCTATTTTGTTGCTGATGAGATATTTCAGGTGTGCGAATAACAGGCGATACCACTGCCATATCTTGCTGGCCTAATGAGAAAAAGTGCAGTAAACGGCGCATTTCATTGGCTTGTTCCGCCATTGATTCACCTGCAGCCGATGCTTGTTCAACTAATGCCGCATTTTGCTGGGTCATTTCATCCATTTGCGATACAGCTTTATTTACTTGCTCAATACCTGCACTTTGCTCTTCAGAGGCTTGGGTAATATCGGCTATCATTTGTGTTACGCGTTTTACTGATACCACAATCTCTTGTAACGTCACACCTGACTCATTCACAAGCGCGCTACCGTCAGCAACTTTGCCAACACTGTCTCTAATTAGCTCTTTAATTTCTTTCGCTGCACCTGCCGAGCGCTGCGCTAAGTTACGTACTTCACCTGCAACAACCGCAAAACCTCGGCCTTGCTCACCGGCTCTAGCAGCCTCTACGGCAGCATTAAGTGCAAGCAAATTGGTTTGGAATGCTATTTCGTCTATCACTCCAATGATGTCGGCAATTTTCTTACTCGATTCATTAATCGCAGACATGCTGGTTACCGCTTTATTAACCACTTCTCCACCCTGAATCGCCTTATCACAGGTTTCTTCAGCTAAGTCATTTGCCACTTTAGCATTATCGGCGTTTTGGCGAACTGTACTGGTCATTTCTTCCATGCTAGAGGCCGTTTCCTCTAACGATGACGCTTGCTCTTCTGTGCGCTGGCTTAAATCAGCATTGCCTTGTGAAATTTCTTCAGCTCCACTGGCCACCAAAGTGGCTGATGTATTAATTCGGTTAATAACCTCAGTTAGTTTATCTGCTGTCGCATTTGCATCTGTTTTAAGTTTTTCAAACGAGCCTTGGTATTCTTTTTCAATCCGTTTAGATAAATCACCAGTGGCCATGGCATCGAGCATATTGCCAGTATCAGTTACCGCATCGTCAACCACTTTAACTAAACTATTAAGACCCTGAGCTAAACGTAAGAAAAAGCCATCTTTACCTTGCTCAGCTACTCGTGCATTTAAATCACCTTTGCTTGCTGCGCCGACTAATTGAGCAATTTCTTTTTCAATAGCAACTTCTGCGGTTCTGTCTTCCCACTCAACTACCGTCCCAATACGCTCATTGTCTGTGGTGATTATAGGGTTTGCCACTAAACCAAAGGTTCTGCCGCCCACTTTAATTTCTGTACTGTAAGTATCCGTTAACTTAGCCAACATATTTTGCTGATGGGCTGGATTTTTATGAAATATATCAATACTTTGATTAAGTAAGTTCTTGCTATCAAAGTTAGGTAAGTCAGTGCGTATATCATTTTGCGCAACACTCATCATATTTCTCACTGCGCTATTCATATACACAATGACATTCGAGGCATCAGCAATCATGGTATTGGTTGCCACGGTATCTAATGCTTGGCGAACACGTAAGTTTTCTTGCGCTCTAGCACGTTCAGCATCCGCTTTAGACACCTCATCAGTAATATCTTGCCATTCAACAATAGTACCTAAGCACTTGCCATCTTGATTAGTCCAAGGAGAAGCAATGATGTCAAAAATAAGACCAGCTAAATTCAACGTAGTTTTATAAGGAGCATCTAAGTTTTTTAGTCGCTCTTGCTGATTAGCTAGTTCCTGATGAAACTCATCAACACGGATATCCATTAACCCAGCGACTGAAAAACTAGGTAAAACAGTTTGCAACTCTTTTTCACGTGCTTTAAACATTTGCTTGATGCAGTCATTCACAAAAATAATGTTTAAATTTTTATCAGCAATCATCACACTTGCTTGGCATACTTTTAATGCGTTAGCCAAGTCGGCCGCTTTTTTAGAGGTTTTTTCTAGCTCTTTTTGCGCTGTGATATCGGTGGCGTACTTAATCACTTTAAATGGCTTACCATTCATATCGTAAATAGGATTATAAGAGGCATATATCCAAATTTCCTCGCCTTGTTTACCTATTCTTAAATACTCACCACTGTCATACTCGCCACGCCCAAGTTTATCCCAAAACGCTTGATATTCTTGGCTATTTGCATATTCAGAAGTAACAAACAATCTATGATGCTGCCCTTGTATTTCATTTGCCTGATAACCAAATGTTTTTAAAAAATTATCATTAGCGCCAATAATGGTTCCATCTAAATTAAACTCAATAACCGCTTGTGACTTACTGATTGCGGTAATTTGGCCTGCAGCTTCAACCGCTTTTAACTTTTGCTCAGTAATGTCTGTTGCAAATTTAACGACTTTAAGTACTTGCCCTTGCGAGTCTATAACAGGATTGTATGTTGCTTGGATCCAGACTTCTTTGCCATTTTTTCCAATACGCTTAAATTCATCTGAAATAAATTCACCCGCGTTCAAACGCTGCCAAAATTGACGATATTCATCACTTTGCGTTTCGCTAGGGCTTACAAATAAAGAATGGTGCTGGCCTTGAATCTCAGCGAGTGAGTAGCCCATTACACGAAGAAAATTAACATTGGCAGTAATGATTCTTCCATTAGGCTCAAATTCAATTATTGCTAATGATTTATGCAATGCATTTATAATCAAATCATTGCTTGATTTAGACTGTTTTGAATTACTAAACCATCCCATGCTTATCACCACCTTTAAGTTATTTGCTTTATTTAGTTACTATTACCGCTAAATATTCATGGTTGCCTGCAGGTTAATTAGCGCGACCATTTTATCACCCACATTCACTAGCCCTGCGACATATTCACTTTCATTTGTTTGGGTTAAACTCGGCACTGCTTTAGCGTCTTGCTCAGCAATACTGTAAACATCCGCTACGGCGTCTACCGTGATCCCCATCACTTTACTTTCTTGCTCAAACTCAACTTTTACAATAATGACTACCGTTAACGGTCCATACTCAATGGTGGGTAAACCAAAGCGCAATCGTAAATCAATAATTGGCACAATGGTGCCGCGTAAATTAATCACGCCTTTTACGTACTCAGGGGCATTTGGCAGTGCGGTTATATCTTCCCAGCTACGAATTTCTTGCACCGTTAATATATCTACTCCGTACTCTTCTTCAGCCATAATAAAGGTGAGAAACTGCTTAATGCCCTCTTTGCGCTGTAGTTCAATATTGCTATTTAATGCTATTGATTCAGAGAACATGAATCCTCCAAGATGGTCGATGGCTCAATACTCAATGCTTGGCTACCTGGCTTTTTTAACCCTGAAAGCTTTATCAAGCCGCTAATATCTAAAATTAACGAAACACGCCCATCACCTAAAATCGTTGCCCCCGACACACCATCCACTTTGTGGTAATTAGCCTCTAAGCTTTTTATAACCACCTGCTGTTGTGAAAGTAAATCGTCGACAAGTAACCCTACTTTTTGATTATCGTTTTCCACGACAACTAGTAAGGTTTTATCTAACGATTCAATGGCATTTTGGTGATTAAAAATGTCGTATAAACGTAAAATAGGAATGTATTCATCACGTAATCTGAGTACATCTAGGTCTTTACCAACACGGCTTACTTTTGCAATATCAATTTGCAACGATTCTACAATCGAGATCAGTGGAATAATGTAAGTATGCTTGGCTACTTTGACTAATTGCCCATCTAAAATAGCTAAAGTGAGCGGTAGCCGAATAGTAAAAGTAGAACCAATTCCAGCAGCAGATGTCACTTCTACCGAGCCATTTAATGATTGAATATTACGCTTAACCACATCCATACCCACACCACGGCCAGATAAGTCACTGACCTCATCAGCGGTAGAAAATCCTGGCATAAAAATGAGTTCGTTAATTTCATCATCTGTTAGCTCACTGTCAGCGGCGATCACTTCATTGGTAATCGCTTTTTCTTTGATCTTTTGAGTGTTAAGACCTTGGCCATCATCCATAATTTCAATGACGATATTGCCGCCCTGATGAAAGGCATTTAATGTAACCTTACCCACAGGATCTTTTCCTGCTGCAATACGTTTTTCTACCGTTTCAATACCATGATCCAATGAGTTTCTTACTAAATGCACCATAGGATCGGATATTTTTTCCATAACGGTTTTATCTAATTCTGTTTGTTCTCCTATCAGCTTTAACTCCACCTCTTTATTAAGCTTTTGGGCAATATCACGTACTAAACGTGGAAAACGACTGAACACAAAGTTAATTGGCAGCATGCGAATACGCATCACGTTTTCTTGTAAGTCGCGGGTGTTATGCGCTAATTGCGCAAGCCCCTCTTGAAGCGAGGTCACCGTGGTAGGCGTCATTTCTTGTTCGCTAAGCTGATTTAGCATCGCTTGGGTAATGACCAACTCTCCAACCATATTAATCAGTGAGTCGACCTTATCAATGCCAACACGAATGGAAGTTGACTCAGGCGCTGCTTTTGCACTGGTTGGTGCTTTTGGTTTATTGGTTTTGGGTTCAACAACCGTTTTTGGTGTTTCAATAACAGGTTCGTTGACCACTGCAGCTTCTGCTGCTTTACCATCATTAAATAAGCCACCGCAAAGCTCAATTTTAATATCGGCATCGTCCTCAACCCACTCAAAAATTTCTCTAATTGCTTGATCGTCACGGTCAGTGTTTAAGAAAAATCGCCAATATAAAAAGCATTCATCGGTCGTTAAATCTTTAATATCAGGTATGACATCTGTAAACGCTTGTACTTCCAATTCACCAAGTTCAGCTAATTCACTGATCATAAACAGCGGTTCGTTACCCGTTTTAAACAAATGAAAATGCGGTTTAAAATCAATTTGATAAGTATTAATAATGACCTGTTCAACACTGGCTTCTGCCACTACGGCTTCACTTTCAGGCATGCCAAGTAATCTTTCAAACTGCTCTCGTAATGAGTCAGCTTGGCTTAAATCAGGCTCTTCCTGTACTTTAAGCGAATGCAACAAGGCTCTTAAACAATCTACTGATTTAAGTAATAAGTTAATATGTTCACTGCTTATATTTCGCTGACCTTCACGTATTTGATCCAGTAATGTTTCTAGAACATGAGTGAAGTTTGCGATTGAATTAAACCCAAAGGTAGCACTGCCTCCTTTAATAGAATGGGCAGCCCTAAAAATAGTATTAATGGTTTCTAAGTCTTCTTCGCCCGGCACTAAGTTGAGTAATTCAGTCTCCATAACATCGAGGCCTTCAAAACTCTCTTCAAAGAACACTTCAAAAAACTGGCTTAAATCAATACTCACAGTGCACTCCTAGGTTAGCGGATTACTTTTTTTAGCACGGCTAATAGTTGATCTGGATTGAAGGGCTTTACAATCCACCCTGTTGCCCCAGCAGCTTTCCCTTCTACCTTTTTATCCATACCCGATTCTGTGGTTAACATAAGTAGCGGTGTAAACTTGTAATTCGGAAGCCCTCTTAACTCTCTAATAAGCGTGATCCCATCCATAACAGGCATATTTACATCAGAAATAACTGCATCAAAACCTTGCTGCTTGGCAATCGCTAATGCCTCACTACCGTCTTTGGCTTCGGTAACATCAAACCCTGCTGTTTTTAACGTAAAACTCACCATTTGACGCATTGATGCAGAATCATCTACAGCTAATATTCTTTTCATATAGACCTCTAATTAGTACTTTCTGGTGCTAGGTATTCACTTAAACCGAGTTGATCAATGGCATTGGTTAATGCATCACTACTGCCAACCCAGGCAATTTTTTGATTAATAGTAAGGAGATGTTTTTGTAGGGCACATAAAAGTTGAACCGAGGCCGTATCAGCAGACATTACATCGCTAATATCTAAGCAAATATCTCGGCTATTATTAAGTTCGCTTAATAAATCTTGATGTAAAACTTCAACATGAACAATTGAAAGTTCGTTTGGTAGTTTAAGCATTTTTTAAGCTTTTCCTTATCAACTCAATCCATAACAAAAGCTTAGACCGAGATAATGAAAACGCCATAAAAACGACTAAAAAATAACTAATTAATTAAAAACCGTTAATAAAAAACGCGAAAAGGGGCATAAAGCCCCTTTAAAATCGTAAAACCTTTAAAAGCTAGTTTTTGTAGTATTCGGCTATTTTAATAAATTCTGCGGTTAATTTTGTAGTATTAACCAAAGGCACATCTCCTTGTTTAAATTCAGGCTTAAAAATAGCTCTTAGTGCGCCACTGCCATCAACAAGGGCAACAGATGCACTATGATCCACCGCATAGTCGGATTCATTACTATCACTAATTGCGTAAATTAATCCAAGCTCGCGGACAAATGGAAATAAGTCTTTATGTTCACCTGATACAGCTAAAAAATCTGGATTAAAGTAATCTATGTACTCTTTACGTTTTTGAGCAATATCACGTTTAGGATCAACAGATATAAACCATACTTGTAGTGGATACTCAGCCTGCAAATTTTTATAGGCATTGTTGAGCTTAGCTAGCGTCATCGGGCAAATATCAGGGCAACTTGTGTAACCTAAAAACACTAAATTCCACTGGCCTAAAAACTGCTGTTTGGTTACTAACTTCCCTTGTTGATCACTCAACGAAAAGTCAGATAACGGTTTTGCGGTTTCATAAACTAACGCATCAAGATCTTGTAAATTTTTTTTATCACTACAGGCCGATAAAAAGAGTACTGAAAAAACAACTAAACCACACCATAACTGCTTCATATAACTAGCCATTTATCTATAAATAAGATGATAAATAGTATCATCAAATGAATAATCGAAAAACGAAATAAATCCATCGCAGTGTCTTCTTTGGCGGCAAACTTTAAGTTAATTGCTTTGTATATAAATACAATATTGAGAAGACATGCCCCGCTTAGATAAATAAGCCCTGACATGCCAATCAAATAAGGAAACACACATACAATGGCGAGTAATACCGAATATGCAAGCACGCATGTTTTACAAAAATCGATACCATGGGTGACCGGTAACATGGGGATTTTAGCCCGCTCATAATCACTTTTACGCGCGATGGCGAGCGCCCAAAAATGAGGTGGGGTCCAGGTAAATATAATCATCACCAGCAACCAAGGGGCTGCCGCCATTTGATTTGTTTCAGACACCCAACCGAGTAATGGAGGCATTGCACCGGCTAATCCCCCTATAACTATATTTTGTGGTGTGGCACGTTTTAAAAATGACGTATAAATAAACGCATAACCAACAAGTGCAAATAAGGTCAGTATGGCTGTGAGCGTATTTGCCCACAACATCAGCATAATAAAGCCCGCAACGCCAATCACAGCAGCAAAGCTCAGTGCATGTAATTTACTTAAACGCCCTTTAGCAACAGGGCGATGGCGGGTGCGTGCCATTTTGCTATCAATTTCGCTATCAACCACATGATTGATGACTGCGGCGGCCGCAGAGAGTAATCCAATCCCTAATAAACTGATGAACTGAACCCCAACACCTCTGCCAACATCAGGGGCTAGCGCTAAGCCAACCCATGCTGTTAACACTAGCATAGCCACTACTTTAAATTTACTTATTGCCAAATAATCTTGGATTAAGTGGTAACTTTTAGTCAATAACGATGCGCTGTAAACGGGCTGCATTGCTTTTTTATTAATTGTAAGTGCCATAATCATTCCCCTCTAAGTACGTACTTTTAGGTAATAACATAACCTAACCATAGTTAATAACAGTATGGCAGCCATTAAGTTATGCGCCAGTGCCACGCCTAACGGAAAATGAAAATGCACCACGGCTAACCCTAAAGCTATCTGGCAGAATAACGCCACTAACACACTCACCGTACAGCTTTTAATTTTTTGCGAATAGGCATGACTGTATATACGCCACATCACCAAGGCTAAAACAATGCAAGTAACTAAGGCCCATATTCGATGCAGTAAATGAATAGACATACGCGCCTGTTGCGACAACACACCAAATTCATAATTACTGTGCTCAAGGGGGAGCTGAAAGACACTACTGAATGAAAAAGGCTGAGCGTAACTACACAGCGGTAAGCCATTACAATGTGGAGCCGCATAATTAGCCGCTAACCAACCACCAAGGGCGATTTGTAAAATCAGTACCGTTAATGCCACGAGGCTTAATTTAAAGTGAGGTTTTGCGCCCGCATCACCACCCGTAATAGGTTGGCTGGTCAGACGCAAATACAATAGCGTTAATAACGCTAAAATACTAAATCCTCCGAGCAAATGCCCCATAACTATAAGCGGCTGTAGGTTCATAGTAACCGTCCACATACCTAATGCGGCCTGAAAAATAACAAGCAGCAGCAATATCATAGGCAACCTTACAGGCGTGGTTGGGTACTGACGCTTTAGAAAAGCTAAAATAAACAACACTAAAATTAATACCCCAAGCGTGCCTGCAAAGTAGCGATGGATCATTTCTTTCCATGCTTTTGCTTTTTCAAATATCATATCGGGATAACTTTGAATCGCTTGTGCAATCTCTGCTTCGTGTTTAGGCACGGTTAAAAAGCCATAACAACCAGGCCAATCGGGACAACCAAGCCCTGCGTCACTTAAACGCGTGTATGCGCCCAGAGCCACCACAATTAATGCGAATAAACTCGTTGCTAATACCAAATTTTTATAGTTTTTATACATAGCATCCTCTACTTAGCTCGAACGAGAGTAATTGAGTAATTTTTTTAGATCTTTTAATAACCCTTTTTGGATCAAACGGTTTTCTTGTGGTTGAGAACTAAATGGATACTCCAGTACAATTAGCCCCATATGATCGATTAAATACAAACTGGCAGGTTTTAACTGCTGTTGCTCATCAATAACATGCCAACGCGTTGTAACTAGCTCAGGCTGTCCCATAATAGCCATATCAACTTTGTGTTGGTTTTTGCCAAGGGCAACATATAAATTGTCTAAAGCGGCTAATTGCTCTGTGCAAGACGCTTTGCATTGTGCTGAATAATTTAAAGCGATGGTCCATTGCTTAGGATTATGCTGCGCCCAATTGTCTAGCTTAATTTCACGCTCTAAAAATTCACCATGGTTAGTAATTGCTGTAGGTAGCCAATCAAGTTTTAACGCGCTGTAAGCCAGCACTAAGGGAATAGCGCAGCACACAGCAAAGAGTAACAGGGGTTTATTTTTCATTATCTATCCTCTTCCTGCTTGCAAAAATAGCGACCACCACACAGGCAACCGCAATTAAAAACCACTGTACTGAGTAGGCATAATGTTTTTCTGGACTCATAACAACGGCTTCATAATGAGGGGCAGCAATTTCATCAGCTTGACCTTGGCGGTAAGCCATAAAATTCACTAAAGGGCGATTAGATTGGCTACTCAATGCTTGTAAATCAATGATTTGAATTCGTTTGGCTAAATCCGACTGAGTATTGTTATTGGCTAAGGTAAAGCCACTTAAATTATCTTCTTTAATTTGTGCCGTTAACGTAAATTTACCACTAGGTATTGTTACGTTTGGTAGGATTTCTCTTGAACGTTCTGCTTTTACCCAGCCTAAGTTCACTAACAAAAAGCGTGATTCATCAGACAGTTTTAATAATGCCAGTAAGTCGTAACCAACCTGACCATTATAGATTTGATTATCAAGCAACCAATAATTATTAGTGTCAAAATAACCATTTAACGAAACCAATACACCGGTTTTGTTCCACTCTTTTGGCAGCTGTTGTAACTCTGCCCAGCTCATTACGCCATGTTGTTGTATATTTTCAATGGCACTAAGCTGCTGTTGCTTTTGTTCTGCTCGCTGTAATTGCCAAAACCCTAGTCGCACACAAACCAATACCACAATAACAACCAAGCAAATTGTTATTATTGAGCTAAGCTTTTGTTTGTTAAATACAACTAACTGCATAAGGGTATAATCCAGTGATTATTAAAATTATTATTGTTCTACTGTTATTATTTATATTATTTAATTTATTTCGTGCTTTATTAATTATGGTGTCAGGGAAAACCAATGGACGCCCTATGTCTCACTTTTTAGGGCGTCGGGTGTTATTTTCTGTTGTGGTATTAGTGATGGTGATTGCCGCACTAAAACTTGGTTTTATTAAGGCAAATCAGTCTCCCTTAATCACTAAAGCACATACACAAATACAAACAAACACAGCCAAACAACATCAACAAAATGCCAGTACCAAGCTGCAGCTTGAAAGGCAAAGTGCTTATCTTTAGTGAAATGTCCTTTCATAATGCGTAAAAACACCACCAATAAAATAATTGTTCCTAAGGTGACGTGCATGCCGTGAAAGCCGGTTAACAAAAAGAAGGTATTGCCATAAATGCCCGCATCAAGGGTTAAGTTAAGATCGTTATAAGCATATATATACTCTTCTACCTGCAGCCCTAAAAAGCACACTCCGAGTAAAATGGTCGCTCCCAAGCATACTTTGAGTGGGGTACGTTTATTATTTTCCATCGCCACATGGGCAAAATGTAAAGTTACCGACGAGGCCAGCAAAATAAGGGTGTTGATAAGCGGCAACCCTTGCCAGCCCATCGCTTGGGTCGAAGTGCCTCCTGGGGTATTTAGCAATGGCCACATGGCTTCAAACGTCGGCCACAATACTTCATTTGTCATGGCGTTGTTATCCGCACCTCCAAGCCAAGGCACAGAAAACATGCGAGCATAAAAAAGCGCCCCAAAAAATGCCATGAAGAACATCACTTCTGAAAAAATAAACCAGCTCATACCTTGCCTAAAAGAACGGTCCATTTGTGCAGAATAAAGCCCTTGATCAGACTCGTGTATGACATTTTTAAACCAGCTAAACAGCATGTAAAGGAGTACAGCTATACCTACGTATAACAAGTAAACGCCATTACCACCCTCTTTGCCCATATCCATTACGGTTAAGGCTGCGCCTACCGCAATAAAAAATAACGCAACTGCCCCAACTATTGGCCATGGACTTTGCTCTGGTACATAATAATGTTCATATTTTTGATTCATTTTATTTGCTCCTAGTTTTTCACTAGTTTTATAAGCTAGTTATTACTGGCTACTAGCCGCTCGCTAATATCAAATACGGTATAAGACAGGGTTAACTCTTCTACATCACTGGGTAATTCAGTATCTACATAAAACAATAATGTAAACTCCAGCTCTTCACCTGCCTTTAACGGTTGCTGATCAAAGCAAAAACACGCTATTTTGTGTAAATACTTGGCCGCTTTTCCTGGTGCTACCGACGGTATAGCCTGCATTACTTTATCTTCATTACTGTTATTTTTAGCGCTAAACTTAACTTCACGCATAGCCCCAGGCTTTACATCTACACTGTACTCTTTAGATTTAACTTCAAAAGGCGCACCACTTTGCGCATGCGTAGTGAAACTAACGCTGACTTCTCTATTTTCAGTGACCAAGGTACTTTGCTGTGCCTGCTCTAACGAGGGCTTACCATTAAGCCCCGTTATATCGCAAAACACGTCATACAAAGGGACCATGGCAAATGCAAATGCAAACATTGCAATGCAAATCACCACCAGCTTTTTTAATAACGGCAAGTGAGTCATTATTTAATGTCCGGCGGCGTTGAGAACGTATGATAAGGCGCAGGTGAATCAACTTCCCATTCAAGCCCCTCAGCTCCATCCCAAACTTTTGCAGGCACTTTGTCGCCCCCTTTTGCACATTTATACACAACCACCACAAATAATAATTGCGATAAACCAAAGGCAAACCCACCTATACTAATAATGGCGTTAAAATCAGCAAACTGTAGCGCATAATCTGGAATACGGCGTGGCATACCGGCTAACCCCACAAAATGCATTGGGAAAAACAGCACATTTACACTTATTAACGACAACCAAAAATGCCATTTTGCTAAGGTAATATTGAACATGTTTCCGGTCCATTTTGGCAGCCAATAATAAGCCCCCGCCATAATAGAAAACACCGCGCCCGTTACGAGTACATAATGAAAGTGTGCAACCACAAAATAGGTATCATGATATTGGAAATCGGCAGGTGTAATCGCTAGCATCAACCCCGAAAAACCACCTAAAGTAAACAACACAATAAATGCGATACTAAACAGCATTGGCACTTCAAAGCTAATAGACCCGCGCCACATAGTCGCTACCCAGTTAAATACTTTTACGCCGGTAGGTACCGATATCAGCATAGTCGCGTACATAAAAAACAACTCACCCGCCACGGGCATACCAGTGGTAAACATATGATGCGCCCACACAATAAAGCTCAACAAGGCAATGGAGGAGGTGGCATACACCATAGAGGCATAACCAAATAGTTTTTTACGTGAAAAGGTGGGAACAATCGTAGAAATAATGCCAAAGGCAGGCAAAATCATAATATAAACTTCAGGGTGACCAAAAAACCAAAAAATATGTTGGAACATCACCGGATCGCCACCACCAGCGGCATCAAAGAAACTGGTCGCGAAGTATTTATCGGTGAGCACCATAGTAACTGCACCAGCAAGTACCGGCATAACTGCAATAAGTAAAAACGCCGTGATCAACCATGTCCACACAAATAACGGCAGCTTCATCCACGTCATACCCGGAGCACGCATATTTACTATGGTGACCACCACATTAATGGCCCCCATAATCGAACTAATACCCATAATATGCACAGCAAATACAAACATTGCTGTGTTGTCGTTACTATAAGTGGTGGAAAGCGGCGCGTAAAAGGTCCAACCAAATGCAGGGCCACCACCAGGCATAAATAATGAAGCTAATAGGATTAAAAACGCAAACGGTAAAATCCAAAAGCTCCAGTTATTCATTCTCGGTAAGGCCATATCTGGCGCACCAATCATTAGCGGGATCATCCAGTTTGCCAAGCCGGTAAAGGCTGGCATAACCGCACCAAACACCATTATTAAACCATGCACTGTGGTCATTTGATTAAAAAAGTGAGGATCAACCAGTTGTAGGCCCGGCTGAAATAACTCAGCTCGAATAACCATCGCCATTGCCCCACCAATTAAAAACATGGTGAGTGAAAAAATTAAATATAAGCTACCTATATCTTTATGGTTGGTTGTAAATAACCAGCGCTTAAAGCCTGTGGCAGGTTGATGGGCATGATGAGCCTCATTGGTATTAGGTTGTTCTGCAATGCTACTCATTATTTAGCCTCCCCATCAGCATCCAGTGCCGCTTGTATCTCGCTCGGTTGAATTACATCACCAGTGTCATTACCCCACGCGTTGCGTTTATAGGTAATAACAGCTGCTATTTGCTTGATTGATAATTGCTTTGCGAAAGACTGCATAGCCGTACCTGGTTTACCGTGGAGCAAAATATCTATATGCCCTTTGATATCACCTATGACTATTGGGCTGCCTTTAAGAGCCGGAAAAACACCCGGCAAGCCTAATCCTGTTGGCTGATGGCACGCCGCGCAGCTCGCCATATAAACCTGCTCACCAAGCGCCATCAGCTCTTCTTTTGGTACAACTTGGTCTAATAACGCAGCGTCTGCTGCAGCTGCTTTTTGCTTGGCTTGTTTAGCCTCTGCTAACCACGTTTTGAAGTCTTCTTCTGTTTTAGCTTCTACCACAACAGGCATAAAACCATGATCTTTACCGCAAAGCTCTGCACACTGCCCACGGTAAGTACCAACCTCATTAATATTGGTCCATGTTTCATTAATAAACCCAGGGTTTGCATCTTTTTTAACGGCAAAGTCAGGCACCCACCATGAGTGAATAACATCATCTGAAGTCATTAAAAAACGTACTTTTTGATTAATTGGTAGTACCAGCGGTTTATCGACCTCGAGTAAATAATTCGGGTTTTTATCAGCAAGGTTGGTTATTTCATTTTGAGGTGTAGCTAGCATGGAATAAAACTCAACGTCCTCCCCCATATACTCGTAATGCCACTTCCACTGTGAGCCTGTAATTTTAATGGTGAGATCAGCTTTGCTGGCATCCTCCATGGCAATTAAGGTTTTAGTCGCAGGAATGGCCATAACAATTAATATGACAAAAGGGATCGCAGTCCACAGTATTTCTACTTTGGTGCTTTCATGGAATTGGGCAGGGACAGCCCCTTTAGATTTGCGATGATGAATGAGTGCCCAAAACATAATGGCAAACACGATCACCCCAATCACACAACATATTAAAAAAATAGTCATGTGCAGTTGGTATACATTATTACTTATATCGGTTACGCCTTTACGCATATTATATTGGCTATTAGCAAGCACATTCTGCGAAAAAACAAACAATATAAGCCACAAGGAAGAACTCAGCTTACCCATGTGACGGCTCCTTTGATGCTATTGCTGACGCAAAGCGAAGAGGCATACGGCTTAAACGCCTATTCGTTATTTTTATTTTTTATAAGGGTGCTGGATTTAGTAAATGTGTGTTCTCAAAACGACTAAGCTGTGAGTTATTTTTATTCCAGCTCTTTAATAACTAGTTAAAAAATAAACAATAAGCAAGGTGAGTATGAAAAATAAACAAGGTGTATTTTTTAAAATGCGCAGCTAAAAAAATAGCAACTAGTCAGGCAATTAATCTAAGAGTCAGGTTTAGTAAGGGGTGTATTGAAATTACAGGATAGAAATATAAAAAATTGTTAACTTAAAAAAGCAGAGTAAATTTGTTTATTTATAAAGTATTTAGTGATTTTATTTATGATAGGAGAAGCACTTAACAACATATAGTCATACATTTGATAAGTTAGACATTGTGCTGCTAACAAACCCAGCGCCTAATCACTATTAAGCGCTAAATTATGCTTTAATACTACATCCAGTCAGCGTTACGAATAACACCTACCGCTAAGCCTTCAATATTGAACGACTCATTTTCTAAATCGACCTCAATAGCTGAAAACTCATCATTTTCAGCATGTAAGAGTACTTTTCTGCCCGCTTTTTCTAAACGCTTCACGGTTACATCGTCGTCAACACGGGCAACAATAACTTGTCCATTTTCGGCAACTTGGGTTTTATGCACAGCAAGTAAATCACCATCCATAATACCAATGTCTTTCATACTCATACCGTTAACACGCAATAAAAAATCGGCCGCAGGTTTAAACATTAAAGGGTCAATTTTACAGTGGCTTTCTACATGCTGTTGCGCCAATATAGGCTCACCGGCAGCCACCCTGCCAATTAAAGGTAAGCCTAACTGCTCTGGCTCCTCTTCTTCAACAAGCTGAATGCCCCGACTCGCGCCTGGCTTCATTTTAATCACACCTTTTTTGGCCAGTGCTTTTAAGTGTTCTTCTGCAGCATTCGCACTTTTAAAACCCAGTGTTTGTGCAATTTCGGCACGTGTAGGAGGCATACCAGTGTCTTTAATAAACACTTTAATGAGTTCGAGTATTTGCGCTTGGCGTTTCGTTAATGGTCGCATACAACTGGTTTTCCATACAGTACAATTAACTGTGAGTATATACAGTTATTTAAAAATCGCAAATATAAATTAATGCCTTATATGCCGTTATCATCAAACAATAACCTACTTTAAAAGCAGGGTGATAAATGTAATTATTAGCAACGCATTATCATATTAATAAATTTTAATTCTCAATTACTTATCCAAGGAGCTAGCATGAGTATTTGGCATCAACCGATTACATTAGAGTTTTGTAAGCAATTAGATCAAGGTATTACAGGCCAAGGGACACTCATGAAAACCATGGGAATAGAAATCAGTGAAATTGGTGATGACTACTTAGTGGCAACTATGCCGGCAATTCCAGAGCATCATAACCCTATGGGTATCGTTCATGGTGGTGCAAATGTGGTGCTTGCTGAAACAGTAGCAAGTTATGCCGCTAATTTTGTGGTTGATTTCAATCGGTTTTATTGTGTTGGCCAAGAGATCAGTGCAAGTCATTTAAAGGCATCACGCAATGGCACATTAACGGCCACAGCGAGAGCTTATCATATCGGCAAGCGCAGCTCGGTTTGGGATATTAAAATAACCAATAGCCGCAATGAGCTTTGCTGCGTATCACGTATGACCGCAGCCGTAGTAGAGCGAAAAGGCTAGTAAGTCAATTAACCAAGGTTGAAATTAAATTACTTTTCGAAAGGGTAAATAGTAATTTCTACGCCTGCACCAATTGCAGATATACGTAACAAGGTATCTGCATGTAAGGCTTGGTTAAAGCATTTTGGCGAAGTGCCAGACTCAAACCCAATATCGAAAGTTCTGCGTGAACAACTCAACCATTGCTTTAATGCATTGCGTGAACACGACTCGATTAACTCACACAAGTGATTAATCGCTTTATCTGGCGTGGTTATTTCACCTGCAACCTCAATGCGAGCAAGTTGACGGTATTCGTCTTTATCATAATGTAAAATAGTTGCGACCTTTTTTAAATCAGCAACTAATACGCTAATATCTTGCTTTGACTCAAGCTCTAGATCTACATTTAAAAATTGAATTTCCGACATTATCTCGTTTTTACCCTCTATTAATCTCATTGCAAACTTTAACGCAGTTTTACCGTTATACCAAATCAACAACGCAGGAATCACTGCATTAACGCGTTTTTAGCGTTAGCCTCTGAATATTGCCCACTATTTACTCCTAAAAAACGCCCTACACAAAATACGCAAATTAAAATTAAAGCATGCCGGCGGCAGTTTACTTTTTTATTCTAGGCCTTAAACTAGCCGCTCCTGTAGTTCACGTATGTGATGGATATGATTCGGTTTATTTTAGCTTTGTTGGCTTGCTGTGCTTGTTTTTCAGCAATGGGCGAACAATTTACGCGGTTTTCGAGTGCCAAAAAGCACTTAATTAATACCCTTCCCGAAAACGCTAAAAGTATTTATTGTGGTTGCGATATAAAAAAACAAGGCAAAAAGTTGGTACCCGACCCTACCCATTGTGGCTACGTGCCTCGCAACACACTAACCCGCTCAGGCAAAGTAAATCAACGTGCCCTGCGAATTGAATGGGAACATATTGTCCCTGCATGGGAATTTGGTCACCAGTTACAATGTTGGCAAGATGGTGGGCGTAAAAACTGCCGCAAAGTTAGCGCTAAGTTTCGCTTGATGGAAGCCGATATAAACAATTTAGCCCCTGCAATTGGTGAAATTAACGCCGATCGCTCAAACTACCGCTTTGGCATGTTAGCCCAAAACGCGACGCAATATGGTCGCTGTGAGGTTAAAGTTAATTTTAAACAACGTGTTGTTGAACCGCCTGTTCATGCACGTAAACGCATTGCCGATGCGTACGCTTACATGCAAAAAACGTATGGTTTAAAAATTTCAGCTAAACAACAAAAGCTATTTAATGCTTGGCAACAACAAGCTTATGCTGCTAACACAAATAGTAAAAAGCTGTAAGTTTAAATTAAAAGCGTGTAACACACGCTTTTAATTAACCTATAACGCTTGGTGTGGTCCAAATATTTCGTAGTGAATGTTTGAGCTTTGCACACCTAAATCAAGTAGCTGGCCTTTTACGTAAGCCATAAATGATGCTGGTCCACACAAATAAAATGCCCCTTCGCTAATAGGTAATGATGCCTCAAGCACCGATAAATCCATTAGCCCAGTGAAATCACACTCCTCGCCACCTTGATTAAACCAAGTAAATGTTTTTAGCTGTGGATGCATTGCCGTTTGCTGCGCTAAATACCCTTTAAATGAAAATTCGCGGCTGTTTTCACACGCGTGCAAATAACTAATCGCTTGATTTTTATCACCACTAAGTAGCGTTTGCAGCATCGCCATCATCGGGGTTTGGCCAACGCCTGCTGAAATAAGTACCACTGGAGTTGCCTCATTTTTTAAAATGAAATCTCCCGCTGGCGGGTATAACTCTACTCGTGCGCCTTGCTCTAGTGAGTGTAAATAATTAGACACCACGCCAGGCTTTGGTTGGCACTCTTTTTTAACGCTAATACGATAGTTTTTAGCATTGCTCTTTTGCGAAATAGAATACTGGCGGATCTCTTCATATTCTGCGCCCTCAGGCTTAACTTTAATGCCAATGTACTGTCCTGGCTTGTAGGTAATAACTGCTTTACCATCCACAGGTGTCAGCGTAAAACTAGTTACGAATTCAGATTCAATATGTTTATCAGTAATTTCAAACTGGCGCGTGCCTGCCCAGCCACCATGGTTGTTTTTACTGTGCGCATACAATGCCGCTTCTTCGGTAATACAAATATCAGCAAGTACACCGTAGGCTTCGCGCCACGCATATTCAACATCGGCAGTAAACTGCTCAGGAATAAGCTCTTTTAACGTACCGATTAAATGTGCGCCCACAATAGGATAATGCTCAGGTAAAATATTTAAGCTGGTATGCTTATGATTAATTCGCGCTAGCGCCTCTTTTAACACGGCTAAATTATCAATATTTTGCGCGTACGCAGCCAACGCATTAAATAATGCAAATTGCTGACGACCCGTTTCTTGATTAGTCATATTAAAAATATGTTTAAGCTCGGGATTATGACTAAACATGCGCTTGTAAAAATGATCGGTTACGACCGTACCTGCCTCTGCAAGCAATGGCACCGTGCTTTTAACTATTTGTATGGTTTTATCGGATAACATGTTTATTTCCTATGTAATAACTAACTGCTTGCATTTAGCATTACACAGAGTGTGCCAACCAATTAAACCTATAATATTCAAAAGGTTAAATTAACTCGCTTTACAAAATGGGTCTTTATGACCTACTATAAAACCTGTAAAAATACACTAAAAGGTCATTTTGACATGAACCAACAATTCAACCTGACGCAAGTTGCATTAGAACTTGCGCAAAGTACGTTACATGCTCACAGTTTTGAGCAACTTTTAGCCACGGTTGAACGTGTTATTCCCAGCGATGCCAGTGCATTATTAATTCGCCAAGGTGAGCAATTAAAACCCTTAGCCATTAAAGGGCTTATGCCCGATAGCCTAGGACGACGTTTTGATATTGCGGAGCATCCTCGCCTTAAAGCCATCTGCAGTAGTCGTTTGGCTCTGCAATTTGCACATGACTGTCCACTACCTGATCCATACGACGGGCTACTACTGGCTAAAACCGGTGATATTCCAGTGCATGCCTGCTTAGGGTTACCCCTTTATGATAAAAACGCACTACTTGGCATTCTGACCTTTGATAGCCTTAACGCCAATGCGTTTGACGGTATTACCACTGATACACTCAACACCTTACAAACCTTGTGCAGTGCGCACTTTAAAACAGCCCTAGAGCTTGCCCATTACAAACAACATGCGCAGCACTCTAGTGAATTAGTACAAGCGTTAAACCGTGAGGCGCTCAAACGTGATGGTGGTGAAATTATTGGCCAAAGCTCAGCAATACAAACGCTTAAAAATGAGATAAAACTGGTTGCGGCATCAAACTTTAGTGTCCTTATTTTAGGTGATACTGGGGTCGGCAAAGAGTTGGTGGCACGTAATATTCACTTACACTCCGCACGTAAAGATCAGCCATTAATTCATTTAAATTGTGCATCACTGCCTGAAAACCTCGCAGAAAGTGAATTTTTTGGCCATGCAAAAGGCGCTTTTACCGGCGCCCAAAATGCCCGCCAAGGTAAATTTCAGTTAGCCGATGGCGGCACCTTATTTTTAGATGAAATCGGCGAGCTGCCTCTGGCTATGCAAAGTAAATTATTACGCGTACTGCAAAGTGGCGAAGTACAAACCGTTGGCGAAGATGAACTTAAATATGTCGATGTTAGAGTGATTGCAGCAACCAATCGCGACCTAAAACACGAAGTAACACAAGGACGGTTTCGCGCCGATTTGTACCATCGATTAAGTGTTTATCCACTCACAGTCGCTCCATTGAAAGCCCGTGATGAAGATGTTATTTTATTAGCCGGTTATTTTGCAGAAAAAACAGCCCGCAAGCTCGCTATTAAACAGCTAAAACTCAGTATTGAAACGCAACTGCTGCTTAAAAAATATGACTGGCCAGGCAATGTGAGGGAGCTTGAGCATGTGATTAATCGGGCTGCATTAAAGGCTAAACAACATCAGTGGCAGCAACCAATTATTACTATTGAACCTGCGCATTGTGAGCTAAATTTAAGCGATGTTAACACCTTAGCTCTTGAACACTCAAACCAGCTTGTAATCCCACCTTTAGCAAACAACATTTCGTTAAAGCAAGCCACAGATACCTATACTCAGCAACTTATAATACAGCAACTTAAACAACATAATTATAACTGGGCAAGCACAGCGCGTAGTTTACAGGTCGACCGCGCTAACTTAACGCGGCTAGCCAAGCGCTTAGGTGTTTCAATAAAAAAATCGTTGTAGCCTTTTTA
Organism: Pseudoalteromonas sp. SiA1; assembly: GCF_018732205.1. Lineage (NCBI taxonomy): Bacteria > Pseudomonadati > Pseudomonadota > Gammaproteobacteria > Alteromonadales > Pseudoalteromonadaceae > Pseudoalteromonas > Pseudoalteromonas sp. SiA1. The sequence continues at coordinate 3,175,286 of NZ_CP076084.1, forward strand.
ACTTAACTTTCGCTGCTTAAAATAATTTTTTAATAGCTGACTAAACGCTTGAACTTTTGCCGTTCGATGCACTAAATGATGCGTAACCAGCCACAAATCGGTTGGCCAACTCAGTTCATTAGGCAGTACAGGGACTAAATCAGAGTATTGCGCTGCAACATCATGCTGTAATCCGCCAATACCGAGTCCTTTAACGATGGCGCGGGTCGCTTCTGAGGTTTCTGACACTCTTAGCTTAACTTGCGACGGGGGAATATTTTCATCAACCCATGCAAAGTAAGGCACTTTGGCATTATACCCTGCTACACCTGACACAAAGCTATGCAGCGATAGTTGCGCTAATGTTTGTGGCAACCCATAACGGCTAATGTAATGCTTTGATGCATAAAATCCTGACGAGAGCGCCGCTAAATGCTGAGCAATATAATCACCCTCATCCGGTCTGGGTCCAGCTCTTACTGCGATATGTGCTTGGCCATGATCTAAACGTAAGCGTTTTTGATCCATAATCACTTGTAATTGCACTTGCGGATGCAAGGTTTGAAACTGCTCACACACCTCACTTAATACATCAATAAAGCCACTAACTGTGGTGAGTAACAAGCTACCTTGCAAGGTGCTATCTGCAGCAATAATGTCATTATGTAGGCGCTCTAGTTCACCATTAATCGCTTGTGCTGTGGTAAATAACTTAGCGCCAATTTCTGTGACTTTGTAGCCGCGAGCATGGCGATGAAATAGTCGCGCATTTAAGCTTTTTTCTAAGTTATTTATTCGCCTGAGCACCGTACTATGGTGAACATCTAACACTTCGGCCGCGGCAGTTAAAGTACCTAAGCGCGCTACCTCGTAAGCAACCTTCAGGTCTTGCCAATCATTAAATTGAATTGCCATGATAACTACTCTTTAATCTGTGCATATACGCACACAAGTTTTGCGTTTATTTGGCTTTTCTGCAAGTGATTATTTGTTAAAGTCACATTATACAAACTCATTATCAGGAGCAGCTCATGACAACACCAAAAATTATTGCCCTAGCAGGTAGCTTACGTAAAGATAGCTTTCATCAAAAACTCATTAACGAAGCGGCACGCTTTGCTTTAGAAAGTGGCGCTGAAGTAGAAGTGATTAAACTCGCAGACTTAGCCATTCCTATGTTTGATGAAGATCTCGAGGCACAAGGCACACCAGCCGGTGTACAACAACTTAAAGACAAACTTCGCGCAGCCGATGGCATTTTGCTGGCCAGCCCAGAATATAATGGCTCTATTACCGCCGTGTTAAAAAATGCTATTGATTGGGCATCGCGCACCGAACAAGGCGCAGAGCCTGCATTTGCAAATAAAGTAACCGCGTTATATGCAGCCTCACCAGGTGGGTTGGGCGGTTTACGGGGCTTAAATCATGTGCGTGATATATTATCAGGCATTGGCAGCTTAGTATTAGCGAACCAACTGGCAGTACCGGCTATTCATACTTTATTAGATGACAACGGTCGAATTAGCGACCCCGCTACCGCTGAAAAAGTGGCTGGTCTTGCACAGCAGTTAGTTAGCGTAGCAAGTAAGCTTAAATAAGCAGCCACTATAACTTTGTTGCTGCAAGCTTTGCAGCAATAAAGTCTTCATGGGTAACATACAATAAATTAGCAACACGACGAATAACGTATTCTTCTTGTGGATCAAGTTCTCCATCGGAGTACGCTAAACGCCAAAGTAATTCAACTATATCAATGCGTTGCTGTGCACTACATTGATTGTTAATTTGCTTAGAAAATTGAAAATAATCAATGGCGTCATCTAAGCTTGCACTTGCTTGCTCGGTTAACTCATCTACTGCTTCATCCGTTAAATCAAAATATTTTTTTAATGTTAGACTTAGCGTATGTTGCTCATCAGCCTGTAAATCGTTATCCGCTCGCATTACCTCAATTAATAATGCGGCAACCGCTGTTTTTAAATCATGTTGTTCAATATCATAATCTTGCTGATCAATACTCGAAAAAAGCTGTTTAATTTGCTTGAACATCACATTTCCCCTTTTTGGGTGTTAGACTTATATCATAACGGGTTTAATAGATATGCTGATCACACTACCCAAAATCAAGATGGAGTTAAAGGTTTATGAGTATAAAAGCCAATCATTACATACATGGAATTATTAGCTGGTGTTTATTAACGGGGTGTTTGAGTGTGTCGGCAGAGCAAAGTGAAATGCAGCGACTTTATGATTTTGATGAAAAGGTGCATTATAAGCAAACTCAAATAGACACTAACAATTACCACCTAGAAATACAGTCTGACGACTACCCACATTTTAGAAACCAAAGTGTGTTTTTGTTGCGCCACGCAAATCGTTTATGTCACGATAATCCTTTTATGTTAAAAGTGACTGAGGGCGTGCAGGAGTACCAACGCTTTCCAACTAAACCGCGTGCTTATCAGCCACCGCTCAGTGTATTTGTGCAGTGTGAAATGCCTGCAGAAAAAACCTCAAAAAAATAACACCTCGTTATTTTCAGTAAAACCACTGAGTATTAAAATAGCCTGTGGTTTTACTGTAGTTAACCTGAACTAAGTTAGTTAACGCCATATCCCCACGGCGCAGCCGGTGGTGTGATAGGTTTAGTTAAATCAAAATCAACACGGAATTCGCGACCTTGGCGAATAAGTCGATAAGTGAACTGTTCAGGGTAAATATACATTTGCCATGTATTGCCTACCGATTGCGGTATGCCTTGGCTAACAAATAACTCTTTTGAATACTGATCTGCAGGGAATGACTGCATATTAGCAAAACCCGCATCCACAGTATGACCGCCATACATAGTAGACACATCATCGCTGCCATCTTTATGGCGATGATCGTGCTTTAGGCTCAAACCACTACCTGTTTTAGTAATGATCCACGTACGTGAAGCATCATCACCGACATGAAACGGCACCTGTAACTCACGGTCATTACACTTACGCACATGCATAATTAACTTTTTATCGGCAAATGAACTCGGCCCTGTTGCATTATCAACCGTTACTTTACCCTCGAAAGCTTTACCGCAGTGAGCAGCAATACTATTGAAAAAGCTATCATGACTTGGAATTGATACCAAAGGCGCTGGACGTGCTAATGCAGCAGTGGATGCCAGCATAAACGCTGCAGCTGTTAATAATTTCATAATGTGTCCCTAAACATGTAAAAAATCAGCTTAGCGTTTAAGCAAACACAAAGAAAATAATCACGATGAACAGCAATAAAAATTAACAGAACAATAGGGTTTTACTTTAATTAATTAGTAAAAAAATATCGCTTGAAAGAAGATAAGAAATTAAATATTGTTGTTTGATAAAGGGGAAATAACTAATACCAATTCGCTTAATTAAGCGGTCTATTTTGAGGCAGGAAAAACGGGGTGATAGCTAGGCAAAAAATTCGCTATTTAGTTGTTCGAAATTAGAATTTTTTAACACAGATAGCGACACGTTTAGCCCCGCAAAATGATTGAGTATTATTGCGGATTGGTATAAACGTAAAGCCAGTTTTAGCGCGGAGCACATATTTAAATGGAAAAATATATCGGCTTAATAATCATCGTATTACTATTAATTATTCAAAATCGCTACACTCTGCACATATATCAACACCTTGCTGAGCAGCACCCAGAACAATGGAAAAAATTATCACAAAATTCATTAGATGGGACACCCTATGCCAATCTTGCTGAGTCATTTAAAGATGGTTTTTTTTCGACTATCAACGACCCAAAGGTAGTCCGCTACCAGAAATTTAAAACTCTCAATTTATTACTAATTGCAATGATTACATTAGCAAGCTTATTGCGTGGTTTTTTAATATAAGCGATTAAAAAAGCGCAACCTAAGTTGCGCTCCAGTTTCATATGTAAAAGGTTACTGCCACGGTCTCTCTGCGGCTAACTGCTTTTCAAACGCATCAATTTGCGGATTGAGGGTTTCGGTTACACCAATAAAGTCTAAGCCACTTAATAAACGCTCTTTCACGTCTTTGCGAATATCAAAGCGAATTGGCGCAAACTTATTGCTGGTAAGTAACTGGTTTTCAAGATCCACATCAATGTGAATATCGTCGTGCTGCTCACTTAACACAAATAACTCTTCCAGCGTTTGCGCTGGCAATGTAATAGCAAGCATTTGATTGTTACCACAGTTATTAAAGAAAATATCAGCAAAGCTTTCAGCTAAAATCACTTCAAACCCATATTGCTTTAATGCCCATGGTGCGTGCTCGCGTGATGAGCCACAGCCAAAATTATCGCGGGTTAATAATATTTGCGCACCTTGGTAACAAGGACGATTTAAAATAAATTCAGGGTTTGGCTCGCCATTATCTAAATAACGCCAATCGTAAAACAGTGCTGCATCAAAACCATCACGGCTGGTTGAAGTTAAAAACTGCTTAGGAATAATTTGGTCGGTATCGACGTTGTTTTTATCAAGTGGGGCCATTAAGCCGCTAAAATAGATGCTCATTAAGCTTCTCCTCTAATATCAACAAAGTGACCATGTATTGCAGCTGCTGCCGCCATTGCAGGGCTCACTAAGTGTGTACGCCCGCCGCGCCCTTGGCGACCTTCAAAATTACGATTCGAGGTGGAAGCACAGCGTTTACCAGCTCCTAAACGGTCATCGTTCATAGCTAAACACATCGAACAACCCGGCTCGCGCCACTCAAACCCTGCAGCTTTAAAAATATCGGCTAAGCCTTCATCTTCAGCTTGCTGCTTAACTAAGCCTGAGCCTGGAACAATCAGCGCTTCAATACCAGCTAAAACCTGTTTACCTTCAACAATTTTTGCTGCAGCGCGTAAATCTTCAATGCGGCTGTTGGTGCATGAGCCAATAAATACCGTGTCTACTTTGGCGCTTGATAGTTTATCGCCCGCTTTTAAGCCCATGTATTTAAGCGCACTGCGAATTGCATCGGCTTTAATTAAATCGGTTTCTTTATCTGGATCTGGAATACATTCATCAACGCCAATCACTTGCTCTGGATTAGTCCCCCAAGTAACTTGCGGTTGAATACTGCCTGCATCTAACTCTACTTCTAAATCAAAATGAGCACCATCATCCGTTTTTAAAGTTTCCCAGTAGGCAACAGCGGCATCAAAATCAGCACCTTTAGGTGCAAACGGGCGCCCTTTTAAGTACTCGTAAGTGATTTTATCTGGGGCAATTAAACCTGCCTTGGCACCCATTTCAATGCTCATGTTACACAATGTCATACGGGCTTCCATTGATAGAGCTTCTATGCCTTCACCACAAAATTCCGCCACATAGCCAGTGCCACCAGCAGTGCCTAGCTTACCAATAACCGCCATAATTAAATCTTTAGCTGTTACTGTAGGGCGTAATACACCGTTAATTTGAATTTTTAACGACTTCGCCTTTTTTTGCTGTAGCGTTTGCGTAGCTAATACATGCTCAACCTCTGAGGTACCAATACCATGTGCCAAGGCACCAAACGCACCATGCGTTGAAGTATGACTATCGCCGCAGACTATAGTGGTACCTGGTAAAGTAATCCCCTGCTCAGGGCCAATAACATGCACTATGCCTTGGTTTACTGAATTTAAGTCGTACAGCAAAATGCCAAATTCTTTACAGTTTGCATCCAGTGCCATTAATTGATTTTTAGAGACTTCGCTGGCTGCATCCAGTGAACGACTTTTAGTTGAAACATTATGATCCATGGTGGCAATGGTTTTTTCTGGACAACGCACTTTACGATTTTTTTCACGTAAGCCTGCAAATGCTTGTGGTGACGTCACTTCGTGTACTAAATGACGGTCAATATAAAGTAAATCGGTTTGCTCATTAATACTGGCAACGGTATGTGCTTGCCAAATTTTATTGTATAAGGTTTGGGCCACTTGCTAACTCCCTGATCTGATTGAGCCACAGCCTGACGGTGCTGTGGCTTTAATAATTAAATGCGTGAAACGATGGCCGCTGCTACATCGGTGGTGGTATAGCCGCCCTGCGGATAAATATCTGGCGTTCCCACACCGGCTTCAACCGCCTCTGCGACTGCTTTTTCAATCGTACGAGCCGCTTCGTCTTGGCCTAATGAGTAACGTAGCATTAATGCGGCACTTAAAATTTGTGCGATTGGGTTTGCCACCCCTTTCCCGGCGATATCAGGCGCTGAACCACCCGCGGGTTCATACAAGCCAAAGCCTGATTGATTCAAACTTGCCGACGGTAATAACCCCATCGAACCGGTGATCATGGCGCACTCGTCCGATAAAATATCACCAAATAAATTATCGCAAAGTAATACATCAAACTGGCTAGGTTGCTTAACCAGTTGCATCGCTGCGTTATCTACATAAATGTAATCTAAGCTCACTTCTGGAAAGTCTTTACTCACTTCGGTTACCACTTCGCGCCATAAAACGCTTGATGCTAAAACATTGGCTTTATCAACCGAGGTCACATGATTGCTGCGCAACTTAGCGGCCTCAAAAGCAAAACGTGCAATGCGCTCTATCTCTTTACGTGAATAAGTTTGCGTATCAAATGCAGTTTCTTCTGCCCCTTCGCCACTGCGGCCTTTCTCACCAAAATAAATACCACCCGTTAGCTCGCGCACACATAAAATATCAAACCCTTTTTCGCTAATATCAGCACGTAGTGGTGATGCAGCGCTTAATGCGGGTAACAACTGAGCAGGGCGTAAGTTACAAAACAAACCAAAGTGCTTGCGCAGTGGTAACAATGACGCGCGCTCCGGTTGGTCATTCGGTGGTAAATGTTCCCACTTAGGGCCACCCACGGAGCCAAATAAAATAGCATCGGCGTTTTCACACGCTTTTAAGGTCGTATCAGGAAGTGCTTTGCCAAATTCATCAATGGCAGCGCCACCAATAGCATGGTGTTCACGGTTCAGAGTAAAGCCAAACTTATCACTTACTGCATCAAGCACTTGCTCTGCAGCTGCCATAACTTCTGGGCCAATACCGTCGCCCGCTAATACGGCAACGCTGTAATGTGTTTTACTCATCCTGCTTTCCTTTGTTGTTTTAAATCAGACACTTTTTGTGCTCGATAAATTAAGTTATAAACCCGAACCATAGCGCGTACTGAGGCTTCGACCACATCGGCCGCAATACCGGCACCGTGATAAGGACGGCCATCATATTTAGCAATAATATTCACTTGTCCTAATGAGCTTGCACCTTGGCCGGTGGCCTCTAAATTGTATTCAATCATTTCAACGCTCATACCAGTTAAGCGCTCAATGGCTGCAAATGAGGCTTCTACCGGGCCGTTACCTGTGGCCGCTTCTTGTTTTGCTTCGCCATCAATCAACAAACCTATCGTTGAGCTGGCTACCGATTGAGAGTTCGACGTAGAGTGAACAAACTCTAATTGATATTTTTCATCTTTGTCACTGATTTGATTAAAGTAAATCATTGCTTCTAGGTCGTAGTCATATACTGTGCCTTTTTGGTCAGCTAACGCAACGAAACTTTGGTATAAGCTATCCATGTCGTAATCAGATTTTTGATAACCTAACTCTTCTAAGCGATGCTCTATAACATGACGCCCTGAACGCGAGGTCATATTTAATTGATTACTTGGCACACCCACACTTTCAGGTGACATAATTTCATAGGTATTTTGCGCTTTTAATACACCATCTTGGTGAATACCTGAACTGTGGGCAAACGCATTTTCGCCAACAATCGCTTTATTTGGCTGTACCGGCATATTACAAATTTTGGCTACTTGGCGAGAGGCGCGGTAAATTTCTTCGCTTTTTATATCGGTATATACGTTTAAATGGTCTTTGCGCATTTTCATGATCATCGCCACTTCTTCAAGTGAACAATTACCCGCGCGCTCCCCTATACCATTAATGGTGCATTCGATTTGGCGCGCACCGGCTTGAACGGCAGCAACAGAGTTAGCAACGGCTAAGCCTAAGTCGTTATGGCAATGCACACTTAAACGGGCTTTATCAATATTTGGCACGTTGTTCATTAAATGACGGATCATTGCTGCGTATTCATCTGGCGTTACAAAACCGACGGTATCTGGCAAGTTAATCGTGGATGCACCGGCATTAATAGCTTGCTCAACTATTTTGCATAAATCCCAATGTGGTGTACGTCCTGCGTCTTCACATGAAAATTCCACATCATCAGTGTAATTACGGGCAAGCTTGATTGATTTAACCGCCATCGCGGTTGCATCATCTAAGCTCATACGTAGTTTATGCTCAAGGTGTAAAGGGCTGGTTGCAATAAAAGTATGAATACGGCTTTGCTGTGCACTGCGAAGCGCCTCGCCACAGGCTTCAATATCTTTGGCAACCGAGCGTGCTAAGCCACAAATAATAGGGCCTTTTACTTCAATGGCAATTCGCTGCACTGAGCGAAAGTCAGCGGGGCTCGAAACCGGAAAGCCCACTTCCATGACATCCACATTTAAGCGGCTAATGGTATGCGCTAGTTGAATTTTATCATCTTCAGTCAGGCTTGCTTTAAGTGCCTGTTCGCCATCACGTAAGGTGGTATCAAAAATCCATACTTTATCTTGCTCTTGCATAACTGCCCCTCATTCCTGTGTTACCCAAATTTCGATTTATCCCTGCAGCGAGATAAAAAAAACCCCGCAATTGCGGGGTTTTGTTGTTTAGCTCAATGCAAACACACTAATCCCCGCTCACTTGCCACAGCAGTAAGAGGTTTAGTTTTAGTGTAATTAAACGATTAGTTTGCATTTGTTTTCTTGTGTGTGTGTCCAATGAGGCTTATTTTTATCATTGCAGCGCAGTAGGTGCAAGCATAAAAATGCCATAAAAATAATTACACAAGACTTTTAAGGGATTTTAAATTCAATAAATAGATAAAAAAGAGATAAAGAATTCAACCTTGGAGGGCGTGGCGTTTAAATTAACAAGCACCGTAAAGTACAGTGCTTATTTTAACTTTTTTTAATATTTACTCTTTCTTTTCTGCGCGTACGTAATTTGACGCACCACGAGTAATATAGCGTAACTGCCAAATAACTCGCTCAATTAATTCATCGCGTTGCTGACCTTCAATATCTAGCGCTTCGGCGCCAGCATTAAATACCAACGTAACCATAGCCTCTGCCTGAATATACGCATGAATCGCATCACAGGGCGTTTCACTTTCTAAATAATGAGCAAGCTCTAAAATAAAGTGTTTCACTTCACGTGCTACTGCCGCTCTAAATGCTTTTGAGGTACCTGAGCGTTCACGCAGCAATAATCTAAATTGATTACTAGAGTTATCAATAAACTCCATAAAAGTAACCACAGACGTATTTATTACACTGCCGCCACTGGCTATTCGCCTACGAGCTTGACGCATCAGCTGACGCAGCGTTAAACCCGCTTCATCAACCATGGTTAAACCTAGCTCGTTCATATCTTTAAAGTGACGGTAAAAAGAGGTGGGCGCAATACCGGCTTCGCGCGCTACTTCACGCAAGCTCAAATTTGAAAAGCTATGATCAGCACTAAGCTGATTAAAAGCAGCTTCAATTAATGCTTGTCGTGTTTTTTGTTTCTGTTGTGCTCTAACGCCCGACATCAACAGCTCCCTGAATGAATTTGTAATAAATTTTTAATTAAAAAAATAGCTAATAGTACAGTCTAATACTTGACGGCAGCAGATTGAAATATTATTTTAGCGTACAGTTGTACGCTGAGAAATGAGAAAGATGAAAAAACCACCACTTATATGGACCAACGTCCTTTTCTTTAGCCTGACGTTTTTGGCTGCTGTTACACTTGTACCTTGGTATGGGTTTAACTATGGCTTTACAGGCACACAATGGGCTGCTTTTGTAGCTTGCATGTTTTTCGCGGGATTATCGATCACTGCGGGTTACCATCGTTTATGGGCGCACAAAACCTACAACGCACACCCGGTCGTTGAATTTATTTTTGCCTTAGGCGGCGCGTTTGCTTTGCAAAACAGTGCGCTGCATTGGAGCAGCGATCATCGTATTCACCACGGTCAAGTTGATGACCCTGTAAAAGACCCTTATGCCGCTACCAACGGCTTTTGGTATAGTCACATAGGCTGGATGCTGCGCGACTACCAAGGCGATAGCTACGGTGATTACAGCAATTGCCGCGACCTACAACGCAATAAAATAGTGATGTGGCAACATAAACATTACTTAAAGCTGGTAGTTGCCATGAATGTTGGTTTACCACTGGTATTAGGTTTAATGTTAGGTGATGTGTGGGGCATGTTATTACTAACGGGACTACTTCGTTTAGTACTGAGCCAGCATTTTACCTTTTTTATTAACTCTGTTGCGCACATTTGGGGTTCTCGCCCTTACACAGAAAAAAATACCGCACGCGATAACGGCTTTTTAGCCTTATTTACTTATGGCGAGGGTTATCATAACTTTCATCATATTTTTGCTAGCGATTACCGCAACGGCATTAAGTGGTTTCATTACGACCCAACTAAATGGATGATCCGCTCGTTAGCTGCACTTGGTTTAGCGAGTAAATTAAAGCGCACACCGGTTGAGCGCATAGAAAAAGCTAAAGCAGAAACCTTGATGAGCAAAACACAAGGTCGCCTCGCAAAATTGCCTTTAGCGCAAGATAAGCTTACATTATTACAACAAGAGTACGATTTGTTGCTTAAAAAACTGCAAAATTATTGCTCATTACAAAAACAAGTGTTGGAAGCTAAAAAAAATAATATGGCAAAGCAGTGTGAAAAGTCGGCATTAATGGCACAATATCACGAGCTTGAGGCCGCCTGGGAAACACAAAAACAGGCATGGCTAGCACTTAATGCGAGGTTATTAAAAGCCTCTTTTAGTTAAAATAGGAGTGGCTGTGGCCAAACAACCAGAAAAGAAAAAAGTACCCGTGACATACCAATATGATGCAATCATTATTGGCACGGGTCCTGGCGGTGAAGGGACCGCTATGAACCTCTCTAAAAGTAACAAAAAAGTAGCGGTTATTGAACGCCAAACAGCCGTGGGTGGTGGCTGTGTACATTGGGGTACCATTCCTTCAAAGGCACTTCGTCATTCTGTTAGTCGCTACATTGAATACAAAGCAAATCCTTTATTTAACGTAGGCGAGCGTCCGGTAAGACTTACCTTTCCTGATATTTTACGCCATGCCAGTTCGGTAATTTCAAAGCAGTCAAACTTACGCAGCAGTTTTTACGATCGTAACCGCATTCATATGTTTCAAGGCGACGCTAGCTTTGTTGATAAGCACACTATTGAAATTAGACGTAATGACGGTTCTACTGAGCGCCTTACTGCACAAACGATTGTTATTGCTACCGGCTCACGACCTTATCGCCCACCAGGGGTGGATTTCACCCACTCACGAATTTACGAAAGTGACACTATTTTAGGCCTTGAACACGACCCGCATCGCGTACTTATATACGGCGCGGGTGTAATTGGTTGTGAATATGCGTCTATCTTTAAAGGGCTAGGTGCCAAAGTCGACTTAGTGAATACTCGCGATCGCTTATTGGCGTTCATGGATGCTGAAATATCTGATGCATTAAGCTATCACTTTTGGAATAGCGGTATTGTAATTCGTCATAACGAAGAGTTTGATCGCATTGAAACCCGTGATGACTGCGTTGTTATGCATTTAAAATCGGGCAAACGTGTTAAAGCTGACTGTATTTTATTTGCCAATGGCCGAACAGGTAACACTGATACCCTTAATTTAGAAGCCATTGGCTTAAAAGCAGATAGCCGCGGACAGATAAAAGTAAACGAAACCTACCAAACAGAAGTAGACAATGTATACGCGGTAGGTGATGTTATTGGCTATCCAAGCCTTGCGAGTGCTGCCTTTGATCAAGGTCGAATTGCCGCAGATGCCATCGCGTGTGGTAATTGTGATGAAAAGCTGATTATTGATATTCCAGCCGGTATTTATACTATTCCTGAAATGAGTTCTGTCGGTAAAACAGAGCAGCAATTAACTGCTGCAAAAGTACCGTATGAAGTGGGACGTGCGCAATTTAAACATTTAGCCCGCGCGCAAATTGCAGGCACCGATGTGGGCAGTTTAAAAATATTATTTCATACAGAAACCAAAGAAGTACTCGGCGTGCACTGCTTTGGTGAGCGTGCCTCTGAAATTGTGCATATTGGCCAAGCTATTATGGAACAAAAAAATGGTGGCAACACCATCGACTACTTTGTAAATACCACGTTTAACTACCCAACGATGGCAGAAGCCTACCGAGTTGCGGCGTTAAATGGTTTAAATCGCTTGTTTAAGTAATATTAAGCACTAGGTAACAAAAAGCCCGCTTGAATCAAGCGGGCTTTTTTAATAACTCATCGTTATTTAGAAACTATTTATGATATTGCGCACTTAATTCATGCACGGCGTTAATGAATACACCGGCATTTTCTGGGTCAACATCTGGTGTAATACCGTGGCCTAAATTAAATACATGGCCATTGCCAGTACCAAAGTCTTCTAAAATAGTACCAACCTCTTGGCGAATACGATCAGGCGTACCATGAAGCATTGATGGGTCCATATTACCTTGCAGTGCAACTTTATCGCCAACACGACGTTTAGCATCACCAATGTTAATAGTCCAATCTAAACCTACTGCGTCACAGCCCGTTGCGGCAATCGCTTCAATCCACTGACCACCATTTTTGGTAAATAAAGTAACCGGTACTTTACGGCCATCGTATTCACGAATTAAGCCATCAACAATTTTATGCATGTATTGCAATGAAAACTCATTGTAATCACGCGGGCTTAGTACACCGCCCCATGAGTCAAATACCATTAGCGATTGCGCACCCGCTTTAACTTGCGCGTTTAAGTAATCTATCACCGAATCAGCTAGTTTATCGAGTAATAAATGCAGTGTTTGCGGCTCAGCAAACGCCATTTTTTTGATTTTACCAAATACTTTACTGCTACCACCTTCAACCATGTAAGTTGCAAGTGTCCAAGGCGAACCAGAAAAACCAATTAATGGCACTTCGCCTTTAAGTTCACGACGAATAGTGCTCACTGCGTTCATTACATAGCCAAGCTCATCGGTAGGATCAAGTTTAGGAATTTTTTTAACATCAGCTAGTGACGAAATTGGGCGTTCAAACTTAGGGCCTTCGCCTGTTTCGAAGTACAAGCCTAATCCCATTGCATCGGGAATAGTTAAAATATCACTAAACAAAATAGCTGCATCTAATGGGTAACGGCGCAAAGGCTGTAATGTTACTTCACAGGCTAACTCAGCATTTCTACACAGGCTCATAAAATCGCCCGCTTGTGCACGTGTAGCACGGTATTCAGGTAAATAACGTCCTGCTTGACGCATCATCCATACCGGCGTGACATCAACAGGTTGCTTGGCAAGGGCACGTAAATAACGGTCGTTTTTTAATTCGCTCATAGCGTATAGAGTCCTAGGGCTTTTAGAAATTGTGCAAGATTGTACCACCATATTCACGCCCCCTCTATCGCTAAGCGATTAAATCGCTACAGAGTAGCGCTAGATCAAGTAATTTTTAATTTTCATGTTACTTTGTACATAAAACAACCAAACAAACGTTAATAATAAAAACTTTTCATTAAACTATTTGCAACATCTAAAAAAGCTTGATATTGTATCTCCCGCGTTAACAAAACAATAACAAAAATTGTTAATATAAAAATAATAAAAATCTCTAATAAAAATAAGAATGCTTGTTTAAACAAGTCTAATAAAGAAATTAAACCACCGTAATAGGTGGTTTTTTCTTGCCTGGAATAAATTACTTACAACTTATACCCTTAAACAAAATTCCCTCTGGTATTACATCTATTTTACTTGTTGATATACACGCCAATTAAATATATCTTGGATAACATAAGTTTTATTTTTAATTTAAAAAATCCAACCCAGCTTAGGAGAAGAATTATGCTGAAGCGTGTAGAAAAAGCTCAACAAAAGTGGGGGGGTAGCCATACGGTCATCGATAATTGGTTAAACGAACGCCAAGAGTTGATTGTGCTTTACTGTAAAATTGCAGGCTTTTCACCTTATGAGAAAAAAGATCAGTCTTTGCCTGAACCATCACAAATTCAGGCATTTTGCCAAATTTTAATGGATTATTTATCTGCCGGCCACTTTGAAGTGTACGACGATATTGCTAAAGCCTGCGAAAAGAAAGGCCTAGAAAGCCAGCAACTCGCTAATACGATATACCCACGTATTTCAGATACCACTGACATCGCTCTGGATTTCAACGATAAGTACGCTGAGGTAGACGCTGAAGATTTACTAGAAGGCTTTGATAACGATCTTTCAGTAATGGGTGAAGCACTCGAAGCGCGCTTTGCACTTGAAGATGAGCTGATTGATAACTTATTTTCTAATCACACTGACTAATTAGTTATTCAACGTAATAAAAAAGGGACCTAAGGTCCCTTTTTTATTATCTATAACGCTTATTCTGCAGCGGCAGCTGCTGCATCATTTTGAATTTCTAATAATTCAACTTCAAAAATGAGTGTTGAATTAGCAGGAATTTTACCTAAGTCACGATCGCCGTAAGCAAGGTCTGAAGGAATAGTAAATTTGTACTTAGACCCTACAGGCATAAGTTGTAAACCTTCAGTCCAACCAGGAATTACACGGTTTAGTGGGAACGTTGTCGGCTCGTTACGTGAGTAAGAGCTATCGAACTCAGTACCGTCTAACAATGTGCCTTTATAATGTACTTTAACCACATCAGTTGCTACTGGTTTTGCGCCTTCGCCTTCGCTCATTACTTCGTACTGTAAACCAGACTCAGTAACCATCACGCCTTCTTTTTTAGCGTTATCAGCTAGGTATTTTTCACCTTCAGCTTTGCTTTTTTCAGACTCTACTTTTGCTTTTTCTTCTTGTTTAGTACGCACTGATTCGTCTAATGCTGTTAGTACTTCACGAATTTTCTCTTCGTCAATTTTTGCATTACCCGCAAGTGCATCTTCAAAGCCTCGCATTAATAAAGCTTGGTCTAATTCAATACCAATTTCTTTTTTATCCGCTAGGTCTTTATTTAAAAAGTTACCCACAGATGCACCAATACCGTACGCTTGTTGCTGTGCTACAGTATCTAGCTTAACGTCTGCTTGCTCTTTTTTTGCTTCTTGATTACAAGCTGTAAGCGCTAAAACTGACGCTGCAATCAATGACAATTTAATCGTCTTTCTCATTTTAAATCTCCGACACACTTTGCAGTTGCCATTTATTGTAATATTACTAGTTAAAGATTAACGGCCTACATGGTAGGCTGCTTGTTTAATAGCTAAACTAAAAACATATCCAGTGATTAGACAAACAACCTAGGCGTTTAACGAGACCTAGTCTAACCTCTCAGTCACTAAGAGTTAAGAGGAAATACCTGTAATATGTCGTTATTTCGTACTTTTTTAGTCGCCACTTGCTGTTTATTAACAATTGCATGTAGTGATGAAAAACAACAAGCAGTGGCCAGTTTTGAGCACACTGCACAGGGCGCCTTTTCATCTGCGTTATCGCACGATGGTCAATACAGCTTAGTGTCTTCTATCCATCATGGGGTCGCCCTTTGGGATAATCAACAGCAAGCGCTTAAATACCAATGGTTTCAACAGCAGGCTGAAGATAGCTTAGTTTATGCCGTAGCCATTGCTTTTGATAATAGCGTGGCTGTTACCGCCGAAAAAACCACCTTTGCGGTCTGGGATATTGCCACCGGCAAAAATAAAGGCTTTTATAAAATACAAAAAGCCAGCATTCGCGATATTGCCATTAGCAACCAAGGCCAAAGTGTTGTTTACGGGCGCAGCGATGGCGTTGTGGTATTTATAAACCTTAACACAGGTAGGCGCATTGAATTTTTAGGCCATCAAGAAAAAGTAAATACCGTTGACCTATCACCCAACGGGCGCTATGCACTAAGCGGCTCTAACGATTATGTTGCCTACTTATGGGATACTCAAAGTGGGCAAGTAGTTCATCGCTTTAATCACCCAACCCGAGTAACGCAGGTCGCTTTAGATCCTCAAGGGCGCTATGCTTTTACCGCCGACAGTATGGCACAAGCAAATGTATGGAAGCTGACTACAGGTGACCTTGTTAGTAAACTAAAGTATATTGCGCGTCAGAAAATTTTTACCGCAGTGCGCTTTAACGATCAAGGCACTTTATTAGCAACCGGTTCACCCAATAAACGGGTTGATTTATGGCAGCTAACCAGCGGTGAAAAAATTCAAACATGGCAAGTCACTCCGCGAGAAGGCAGTAAGCCCAAATCGGCAGTGGTACTTGATGTGGCATTTACAGATAACGGTAAATCATTGTTAACTGAAAGCTCGAGCGGAATCGCTGAGCGCTTTATTATACGAGAACCAAATGAACACAATTGAACATCGGCTAATGGAACTTGAGGCTAAAGTGGCTTTTCAAGACGAAACAATTGAAATTTTGAATGATGAAATAAAAGTTCACCAGCAACAGTTGGCAAAAATAAAGCGCCAAACCGAATTGCTGGCTGAAAAACTTAAAGAGTCGCAAGCATCGCAACCTATGATGTCGAATATGCCGGAGCCTCCGCCACCGCATTACTAAACTGTTTAGGTTTAGTCGCCTGGATTAAACACGCCAATGATCTGTTCAAATTGGCGTGTTGATGCCTGCACAGCCTGCTCTGGTTGAGCCATTTTGTGACCACACTGCATACATTCAACTTTTTCTACGTCATGCTCTTTGTAGAGCATTAACATATCCATGGTTTTACACTCAGGACACGTTGCTCCAGCAATAAATCGTTTTTTATGTTTCACTTCGTTTTTCCTACCATTTTGACTGACGTTATTTTATCGCAATATTTGCCTACTTGATACGATTGATATAGCTAATAAGATCCGTGTTATAATGGCCGCAATTCAATCAAGGCACAGTAAAGTAACGTATTTATGATCCAAATCTCAGAAATAGAACTGCTTCGCGGTGGCAAAGCTTTATTAAAAAATGCATCGGCTACATTATTTCCAGAGCACAAAGTAGGCCTTGTTGGTGCTAATGGCTGTGGTAAGTCAACGCTATTTAGTTTATTAAAGTCTGAGCTTTCGTTGGATGGCGGTAATTGCAGTATTCCTAAAGATTGGTCACTGGCCTCAGTAAAACAAGAAACCCCCGCCCTTGAAATAAGCGCTATAGATTACGTACTGCAAGGCCACCCTGAATATTATGCGCTACGAATTGCTTTGCGTGAAGCTGAGCAAACCAATGATGGCGACACTCAAGCTAAAGTGCATATTCAGCTTGAAAATATTAAAGGCTATAGCATAGAAGCCAAGGCAGGAGAGCTATTACATGGCTTAGGGTTTGCTAATAACCAAATAGAAAACCCAGTAAGTGCATTTTCGGGTGGTTGGCGTATGCGTTTAAACTTAGCCCAAGCGCTTATTCGCGATGCCGACTTGCTGTTACTGGATGAGCCTACAAACCACCTTGATTTAGATGCTGTGTATTGGCTTGAGCGTTTTTTACGTGCCTACACTGGTACATTGGTACTGATATCTCATGACCGAGAGTTTTTAGATGCGGTGGTTGATCAAATTTGGCATATAGATAAACAACTTATCAATGTATATAAAGGCAATTACTCGCAGTTTGAACGCCAAAAAGCTGAGCGTTTATTACAGCAACAAGCCATGTTTGAAAAACAACAAGATCAAATTGCCCACTTAGAGCAATTTATTACTCGTTTTAAAGCTAAAGCCAGTAAAGCCAAACAGGCACAAAGCCGCGTTAAAGCGCTAGAACGCATGGAAAAACTTGCCCCTGCACATGCTGACTCGCCATTTGATTTTGAATTTGCCGAGCCAACCGCTCTGCCTAACCCGCTAATGACACTCGACAAAGCTAAAGCCGGTTATGGTGATGTGACCATTTTAAACAGTATTAAGCTGAACTTAGTGCCAGGTAGCCGTATCGCGCTGCTTGGTAGAAATGGCGCAGGTAAATCAACACTTATTAAGCTGCTCTCTGGTGACTTACAACCTCAAGCAGGTGAAGTGTTTCAGCATCAGGGGTTAAACATTGGCTACTTTGCGCAGCATCAATTGGAATCACTTGATTTAAAAGCCAGTGCCGTCACTCATCTGCAACGTTTAAACCCTAAAGCCAGCGAACAATCACTGCGTGACTTTTTAGGCGGCTTTGCCTTTGTAGGCGATAAAGCACTCGACCCTGTTGCCCCTTTTTCAGGCGGCGAAAAAGCGCGCTTAGTGCTAGCTATGTTAGTCTATCAAAAGCCAAACTTACTGTTACTCGATGAGCCAACCAACCACCTTGATTTAGAAATGCGCCACGCATTGGTTATGGCATTACAAGGCTTTGAAGGCGCTATGGTCACGGTATCGCATGATCGCCACATGCTTAAAAACACCGCTGATGAATTTTACTTAGTTGATAACGGCGAAGTTACTCAGTTTGGTTACGACCTAGACGCGTATTATCAGTGGCTGCTTAATGCTAATAAAGAAGCCGCTAAAAGCGACACCGATGACGAGCCAAAAGCCCACTCACAAGTAAACCGAAAAGAGCAAAAGCGCTTAGAGGCCGAGTTTAGAAAAGCGATTCAACCGCTTAAAAAGCAAATTGAAAAGCTTGAAAAACAATTGGATAAATTTGCTGCAGAATTAGCTGACGTTGAAGAGGCGCTCGGCGATAACACACTTTATAACGATGAAAATAAAGCTAAGCTCAAAGAGCTAATTACCAAGCAAGCCACACTTACGCCTAAGCTTAATAATGTTGAAGAAGAGTTATTAATGGCCCTTGAAGAGATGGAACAAAAAGAACAGGCATTCGCCGATGAACTTGCTTAACAGCAACGATTTTTGGCAGTTTGCATGTCAGCTTTATAGCGAAGATGGCATGCAAGCGCGCCTGTTAGATTACCAAAACCTGCAAGGTAAAAACGTCAACCTATGCTTGTTGCTGTATTACTTAGATTCTCTCAATCTAGCTATTAACCAAACACAGCTGAGCAAGCTTGAACAATCTATTAGTGAATTTGAGCAGCAGGTATTAAAGCCTCTACGTACTACCCGCGCCTATTTAAAAACAATTCAAACCGAGATTACCGATTACGCCGCAATTCGAAAAGCACTTCTCGGCGCCGAGTTGAAGTTAGAAAAGCAGCAACAAATAATATTGATTGATGTAGTTAATAGTATGGATTTAACAGCCTGTTCAACGCCCAATAACAGCGATAAATATTTGGCATGATTTTTCACCATTATTTTCATCATATCACTTATATTATGAATATTAGCTCGTAATATACGTGGTTACTTTGGTTTGTTTTATAAACCAAGCTGCATATCTTTGGCTTTGTATTGAAACACCTCTTCTAATGGCAAGTTAAAAACTATAGAAATTTTAAAAGCCACTTCTAGAGAGGGTGAATATTTATTTGCCTCAATTGCCATTACCGTTTGCCGAGTTACACCAATAGCATCTGCTAATTGCTTTTGCGTCATTTCATCGCGTAAAAAGCGTAATGTTCGAATAGAGTTAGTTATTACATACTCACTCATAAATATTACCCGTTCTACCTTTATAAAGCTGCGCTATATAGTTGACTATTTCGGCAATCAAAAAAGCACCTACCATGACGTGCATTGGTAAGTATGGAATATTATATTCAATGGCTGGGCCCCAGTTATTAGCTTCAATTTGATACTGAACAATAGCAACACAAATTCCCGTCTGTAATATTATGGCCTTATATTTATAACCCACTAAATTTATTTGCTTTTCTCTCACATCAGGTGGCTGATTTAATTCATTATCACTGATAAATGAAAGTAATAAATAGCTCAATACTATAAGTATCACAGAATAAATTAACACCTGTAGCAATAAACCAGATAACCAAGAAACAGAACTAAGCTGCTGCGTACTCGCATTCATTAGGCTGTTTACATAAAAGTAAGATATGTACACGCTTACTAGTAAATCGATACTCAGCGTCAGTTCTCTAAAACTTATGCTTTGTAAAAATTCTTTAAAGTGCTCTGAACGAGTCATATAAAGCTAACCCCAAGTAAAATATTTTTGACTTTAAAACTATAAGTTCACTCCTTAGCCATGTCAAATATATTTAACACTAGGTTTATTTTATTTAACCTAAAACAAAGCAACGGTTATTCAAAGCTGAACTTTGCTGACCATCTTTATTATAAAAGTGATTAAAAAATCGCAGATAATTTACTAAAAAGTGCAAAATCGACTTAACTTTATTGATCAAAATCAACATCTGCATTGCCCATTTTATAATCTTTTAAATAGCTTGATCTGGATCATATCAAGCCCTGCCAAGCCAGCCTATGATTAACCCATAGACATCAGGAGGCCATTATGGACGTATTCTTTAGAGATTTTTTTAGCGACCCAGTACTATTTTTATCATTTGGATTTTTAGGCGTCGTTATTAGTTTATGCCTCTTCTTTGTGTATTTTTTCATGAAAAAAGTACACGATGCAGATATTAAAGAACAGCATTAAGCACGACGCACAAAGCGCCTTATTAGTTTACTGATTAGGCGCTTTTTATTTTTAAATATAAAAAATTTGCTACACTAGCGCTTCGTTTATTGCAAAGTGCGTAGTACAGACATGATCCCTAAGTTCAAACCCGCATGGTGGATGACCAACCGACACGTTCAAACCATAATGCCGCGTTTTTTTCGCCCTTTTCACCATACTCGCTACGAACTTGCGCAACTTGATACACCCGATGGTGACTTTATTGAGCTTGCTTGGTCACTCCCGCATAACGAAACGGCGCCGCTCGCAGTGGTACTTCATGGACTTGAAGGCAACATAAATAGTTTTTATGCCAAAGGCATGATGAAAGCATTAAAAAAGCAAGGGTTTGCAGTGGTGCTAATGCACTTTAGAAACTGCTCAACCGAAGTCAATCGCTTGCCAAGAGCCTACCATAGTGGCGACACTGCCGATTTAGCCTTTTTTATAAACCATTTAAAACAGCAATTTCCAAAGCGCCCGATTGTGGCTGTCGGCTTTTCATTGGGTGGTAATGTGCTGGCTAAATATTTAGGGGAAGAACACATTCACTGCCCGCTTAGTGCAGCCGCTGTGATATCTGCGCCCTATGATTTGTCATCATCCAGTGATGTTATTCGTAAAAGCTTAGGTAAAGTTTATCAAAAATATTTGCTCGATCGGATGAAAAAGTCGATGCAACGCAAACTCCCACAAATTAAACAGCAGATACCGATCACCACCGATCAGTTAATGGAAATTGACGATTTATTAGAGTTCGATAACCAGCTTACAGCACCGCTACATGGCTTTGAAAATGCGCACGACTACTACAAAAAAGCCAGTGCTATGCCGTATTTAAAAGATATTGCGACACCCACACTAATTATTCATGCCAAAGACGACCCTATGCTGTCGATTAAAGCAGTTCCAAGTAGTCAGGATGTAAGTAAGCATGTTACGCTGCGCATCTCAGAGAGGGGCGGCCACGTAGGTTTTATTAGCGGTAACAACCCATTTAAACCCGTGTTTTGGTTAGAGCAAGTGGTGCCTGATTATTTTAAGCAATGTGTATTTAATAACACCGATAAAGAGTGGCTATGATTATTCCTTTTGAACAACTTGATAAAGACACACTGTACAACCTAATTGAAAGCTACGTTTTGCGCGAAGGCACTGACTATGGCGAACAAGAGTTCAGTATTGAAAGTAAAGTAGCGCAAGTAAATCAGCAATTAAAAAGCGGCGAAGCTATGGTATTTTTCTCTGAGCTACATGAGTCGGTCACCATAATTTCTAAAAGTGAATTCAAAGCACTACAGAGTGAAGCGCAATTCGACGAGTAAACTTGTCAGACACGGCGTAAAAATAGACAATGGCTTTTTTAACTTAAAGAGCCATTATAAATGATAAAACTAAGCTCAATAGTTATTGCAATGTCGATTGCATTAACAGGTGCAGTACACGCAGAAATTACTCCCTCGGATAAAGCAATTAAGCTTGCACACGATACCATTTTAATCGATACCCACATTGATGTACCTTACCGTATTCACGCAAAATGGGCTGATGTAACTAAAGCTACTGATGGCGGCGATTTTGATTACCCTCGTGCAGTAAAAGGCGGTTTAAACGCGCCATTTATGTCGATTTATATTCCTGCTCATTTAGAGTTTGAAGGCAAAGGCAAAAGCTTTCAATTAGCGAATCAACTTATTGATGGTATGGAAGCAATAGCACAACGTGCACCTGACAAGTTTGCCATTGCCAGCTCAACAAGCGATATCGAAGCACAATTTAAGCAAGGTAAAATGTCGATTGCTATGGGCATGGAAAACGGCTCACCCATTGAAGGCGATTTAAACAACCTACAGCATTTTTTTGACCGTGGTGTGCGCTATATCACCCTTGCACACTCGCAAAGCAACCATATTTCTGACTCATCATACGATATTCGTCGCAAGTGGAAAGGCCTAAGCCCATTTGGTAAAGAACTAGTAAAAGAGATGAATAACATCGGCATGCTGATTGATGTGTCTCATATCTCGGACGATGCGTTTTATCAAGTGATGGAACTGTCTAACACCCCTGTGATTGCATCACACTCATCACTACGTAAATACACACCAGGTTTTGAGCGTAATATGAATGACGACATGTTATTAGCTCTTAAAAAGAACGGTGGTGTGATTCAAATTAACTTTGGTTCAAGCTTTGTTACTGCTAAAGCAGGTACGTGGGGCAAACAGTTAAAAAGTAAAAAAGAAGCGGTAAAAAAAGATGGTACTAAGTTAAGTAAAGATTTTGATGCGATGTACCGCGCTAAAAACCCTTACCCATTTGCAAGCTTAGAGCAAGTGCTTGATCATATTGATCACGTTGTGAAGTTAATTGGTATAGAGCATGTTGGTATTGGCTCTGATTACGACGGCGTAGGTGACTCACTGCCTATCGGTTTAAAAGATGTGTCTAGCTACCCCAATCTAGTTCAAGGTTTAATGGACAGAGACTACAGCGATAGCGATATTAAAAAGATTTTAAGCGGCAATACGCTAAGAGTGTGGAAGCAAGCTGAGCAATACGCAAAATCTCATTAAGCTTTACGCGCTAGGCTTAGGTCTAGCGCTTATAGCCACTTTAAACACCGTATTTCGCCACTCACGCCCCGCATTCTTAATTAACCCGTATATTTAACCCTCATTTAACACACTTTTTAACAGACTTATATTTCGAAAACAGATAAATTACCCATTTTAGAGGCTGATTATTTTATGACTATAAACAAAGGAACTATTGCGATTGCTATAGCAACACTTGCCTTGGTAATTTCATGCTACGGAACATTTTTTAAAGATCAGGCCAGTTCGCTTAATAAACCCAACCAGCAACAGCTAAGCTCCACAGTTTCTATTAGTACTCCTGCAGAATACCAGCAATCAAATGAAGCCCTAATTGACGAACTAAGCAAGAAAGTAAGTTCGCTACAACGCAAAATAGCAAACTTAAAACTGCACGCTAATGACTCTTATCAAGAACAAGATACCGACGAATTTAAGGAGCTTGTTCTTGACGTACTAGAGGAAAAACAGCAGCAAGAAGATGAAAAACGACGTGAGCAAAATCCTCTTTATAGCTTTTATGCAGATTTACCAGAAGACTATGATTTAAGGATCAAATCAGAACCTGATTATGCTAAACAAATAAACTCTCAATTAAGAGAGCAAACTTTAGATCCAAGCATCTCTGATTTAAATAGGTTAGCTGCACTGAGCCAACTGCAAATGAATATGTATATTCTAAATAAATCTACTATGCCTGAGTATGACTATGAAGTAGTGGGTAACATTTTAAATTTAGCGAACAACAGTAGTGACGAAAAGTTTAAAATTCAAGCTGTTGAGTTATCAACTCAAACACCGGTACTTGATTACCGCCTTGCAGAGCAGTTTACAAACTTGTTAGAGCAAGACTCGAATGATTATATCCGTCGCTTAGCTGCACAAGGGTTGATGGCGCAATACTACCAAGCTCAAAATAAACAAGGTGGTTATACGAAGCAAATGGCGCAACATCTACTTTCAGTTTATGACAATACCTCTGACAATGCAGTCAGGGCAACGCTTGACGAAATGATGGGTAACCAAGATATGCTTGATGAATTACGTAAGAATGCTGGTTACTAACTAATTAAGTCCATACTCCTACTTTGTTACAGCGATAACATTAATAATTACATTTTACCTCAGGCATAAAAAAACCGAGACTGAGCTCGGGTTTTATTAATGCTTAATGCATTACAACTAATGATTACTCTACGATAGTTGCTACAAAGCACCGATGCCTAAGTAAGTGCGCCACCTTCATGCTTTATCCTCTGAGTTCGATAAAACTCAACCCATGCTACGATGATCAAATTAATACCGCTTTGCTCTGCCTGAAGCCTCGCACCTAATACCTGAAACCTGTATTTTTCTTGAGACATTAAAAAGCCCGACGCTAAGCTCGGTTTTTTTCGTATTAATTAGCTAGGCTAATTATTACTCGTTGAACGTTGCGACAAAGCACCTACCCCTAAGGTAAGAGCGCCACCTTCACATGAAGTAAATTGCAGACATTAAAAAACCCGAGGCTAAGCTCGGGTTTTTTCGTATTAATTAGCTAGGCTAATTATTACTCGTTGAACGTTGCTACAAAGCACCT
This sequence comes from Pseudoalteromonas sp. SiA1, assembly GCF_018732205.1. Taxonomy (NCBI): domain Bacteria; kingdom Pseudomonadati; phylum Pseudomonadota; class Gammaproteobacteria; order Alteromonadales; family Pseudoalteromonadaceae; genus Pseudoalteromonas; species Pseudoalteromonas sp. SiA1. Next base: position 3,200,070 of record NZ_CP076084.1, read on the forward strand.
ACGCCTAAGGTAACTGCGCCACCTTCACATGATGTAAATCGCAGCCATTAAAAAAGGCCACCTAAGTGACCTTTTTCTAACAATTAACTTAAACGTTAATTATTACTCTACGATAGTTGCTACAACACCAGCACCTACAGTACGGCCACCTTCACGGATAGCGAAACGAAGACCTTCGTCCATCGCGATTGGCGCGATTAGCGTTACAGTCATCTTAACGTTATCACCAGGCATTACCATTTCTACGCCTTCTGGTAACTGTACGTCACCTGTTACGTCAGTTGTACGGAAGTAGAACTGTGGACGGTAACCTTTGAAGAATGGAGTATGACGACCACCTTCATCTTTCGAAAGTACGTATACTTCTGAAGTGAATGTAGTGTGTGGCTTGATTGAACCAGGCTTAGCTAGTACTTGACCACGTTCAACGTCTTCACGCTTAGTACCACGTAAAAGTGCACCAATGTTCTCACCAGCACGACCTTCGTCAAGAAGCTTACGGAACATCTCAACACCAGTACAAGTAGACTTAGTCGTCTCTTTGATACCAACGATTTCAACTTCGTCGTTCACGTTGATGATACCAGCTTCAACACGGCCAGTTACAACAGTACCACGACCTTGGATTGAGAAAACGTCTTCGATAGGCATGATGAATGGCTTATCGATGTCACGCTCTGGCTCTGGAATGTAAGTATCTAGTGCTTCTGCAAGCTCTACGATTTTAGCTTCCCATTGCTCTTCGCCTTCAAGTGCTTTAAGTGCAGAACCTTGAATTAGTGGTAAGTCATCACCTGGGAAGTCGTATTCAGAAAGAAGTTCACGAACTTCCATTTCTACTAGCTCAAGTAGCTCTTCATCATCAACCATGTCACATTTGTTCATGAATACAACGATGTAAGGAACGCCAACTTGGCGAGAAAGTAGGATGTGCTCACGAGTTTGTGGCATAGGACCGTCAGTCGCAGCAACTACTAAGATAGCGCCGTCCATTTGAGCAGCACCAGTGATCATGTTTTTAACATAATCGGCGTGACCAGGACAATCTACGTGTGCGTAGTGACGAGTAGGCGTATCGTACTCAACGTGTGAAGTTGAGATTGTGATACCACGCTCGCGCTCTTCTGGAGCGTTATCGATTGATGCGAAATCTTTAGCAACACCGCCGTATACTTTTGCAAGTACGTTAGTGATTGCTGCAGTTAGTGTAGTTTTACCGTGGTCAACGTGGCCGATTGTACCAACGTTTACGTGCGGTTTTACGCGTTCAAACTTTTCTTTTGCCATGACGGAACCTATCAGTTTTGTGTATCTAGATTACATATGAAAATAATCCACCATAGGTAGATTAAGTTAATTTTTTCAAATTTCAAATAGTTTTTTCTGACAGATAAAGGAAGTGTTTAAGGCGATTCGATTGACTGGTGCTGATAGGCAGATTTGAACTGCCGACCTCACCCTTACCAAGGGTGCGCTCTACCAACTGAGCTATATCAGCATCATCAAATTGGAGCGGGCAGCGGGAATCGAACCCGCATCATCAGCTTGGAAGGCTGAGGTAATAGCCATTATACGATGCCCGCTTTAAGGAACCTGTTCTTAAACTACCTCTAACCGTCTAGAATAAAGTGGTGGAGGGAGCTGGATTCGAACCAGCGAAGGCTGAGCCGTCAGATTTACAGTCTGATCCCTTTGGCCGCTCGGGAACCCCTCCACGATAATTCTTTACTAAGCACTTCCGGTAAAAGGAAAGTGGTGCCGACTAACCGAGTCGAACGGTTGACCTACTGATTACAAGTCAGTTGCTCTACCAGCTGAGCTAAGTCGGCACTGCTTTAGTACGGGGCGAGATTCTAGAGTAAGGTTTATTGGGATGCAACCAAAAAATTAAAAAAAATGTGATTTAATGCTTCAAATGCTCACTATTCGCGCAAAAAGCTGTTTTTTTGTTGTTTTTAACTCTTTTTAGCTAACTCATACCAGTAATTTAAGCCTTTCATTACTAGCATTGGGTCGAAAATACTCTGTGAAAAATGCCCTTGTAACAGCTGACCATAACCACCCGCAAAAATTAAGAGGCTATTTTTTGTCTTTAAATGCAATCTTGCTTGCTCAATGGCACCCATAGTTGCCACTAAGGCTCCGTTTTTTAACCCATTAGGGGTGTTTTTTCCAAGCTCATTAGCAAATGGCGTGTTTGCATCATCAAATACCCGCTGAGTATTTTGAGTGAGTGATGAGGTCATTAAATCAAGCCCAGGTAATATCCAGCCTCCTAGATGCTGCCCATCATTATTGAGAACGTCTATAGTAGTAGCCGTGCCAGCATCAACAACAATAGCAGCCGTATTAGGGTAAAGCGTATAACCGCTAATAAGCGCCAACCATCTATCTATACCCAAATTACCTACTTGCTGATACGCGCAGCGCAACCCACCAAGCTCACTACTAACCGTAGCCTCAAAACAATCAATATTATGCGTTTTGGCTTGCGCTAATAATTGTTTAAGTAACTCGCTACGACCAACACAAGCGTAAATAACAACCGTAATTTGCTGCCATGAAATATTATTAATATCACATGGCTGTATTTGCCCGTTTTCCCACAATACGGCTTTGAGTGAAGTATTACCTACATCAATTAACAATCTCATGCTTGCGCCTTTCTTAATGAAATCTCGCCGCCATAATAACTTTTTACTTCGCCGTCTTGGCGAATACGTACACCACCGTGCGCATCTATACCTTCACAAATGCCACGCCAACTACGATGCCCAGTATTAAGCTCTACCTGCTCGCCTGCAAACGCATTTAATGCATTCCATTGTTGATACATAGTTTGTAAGCCGTTCTCGCGATATTGCGCTAAGCGCTGCTCTAACCAATAAGTTAATGAAGCTACTAATTGATTTTTATCTAGCTGCTGGGTGTGCTGACTTAAATCTGTCCATGCTTGGTCAATGTGCTGACTTGCACTTTGTGGCATATTTAAATTAATACCAATTCCTATCACCAACTGACAGGGCCCTTGTGGTTGCCCGTCTAATTCAACTAATACGCCAGCGAGCTTTTGTTTGTTTATGTAAATGTCGTTTGGCCACTTTAACTCTACATCAATACCATAAAGTGCTTTTATCGCATCATACACCGCTAAACCAACCGCAATCGATACACCCATAGCGGCTTGTAAACCATCATCTAATCGCCAAAAATAGCTGTAGTATAAGTTGGCACCAAATGGCGATTGCCATACACGCCCTCGACGCCCCCGACCTGCTTGCTGCATTTCGGCAACGATTACCGTGCCCGACTGAAGTGGTGTTTTAGCCTGAATGCGGCGCATTAGTTCGCTGTTGGTTGAATCAATGAGCGGCTGCACTTCAATATTAGCGGTATTTTGCCCTAACTCAGCATAAAGCTGTTGTATTTTTTCCTGATTAAGTAATCCTACTTGGTTATTTAAGCAATAGCCTTTACCTGTAACTTTAAATACATCTAAGCCCATAGCTTGTAGGCTTTGAATGTGTTTACTAACAGCGGCACGACTAATTCCTAATTCCTCTCCTAAAGCTTGCCCAGAGACAAACCCGCCTTTATTAAGCGCATTTAAAATAGCCAGCTTGTTTCCATCAGGTGCTTTCATGCTGATTGCTCCAAAGAGATATGGCATTCATTGTGTTGATCAATTAACCGCACTTCGTGTTCTAAGTTTATGTTATAGCGCGCTAAAACAGTGTTTTGAATATGGGTGATCATGCTGATCAAATCATCCCCTGTACTGTGACCATGGTTAACGAGCACCAAAGCTTGCTGCTGATGCACTTCAATACCGGCAATCTTATATCCCTTTAATCCCGCTTGCTCTATTAACCACCCCGCTGCAACTTTATGATGACCGGCTCCGTGTGGGTAATGAGGTAACTCAGGAAACTGCGCAAGTAACGGCACTAACGCAGCATTCGTAATAATGGGGTTTTTAAAAAAACTCCCAGCATTAGCTAGTTTATAAGGGTCTGGGAGTTTGCTATTGCGTGTTTGTATCACCTGCTCACATACTTGCTGTGGCGTCGGGTTTTTTAGTTGTTGTAGCGGTCCATAACTGAGTACTGGTTGCCATATTTTTGGCAGTTTAAAGTGCACTTGGGTGATCACCGCTTTATTTTTTAACGCGTGTTTAAAAACCGATTCACGATAAGCAAAGTGGCATTGCTGATTAGTTAAAGATTTGAAGCAGTTGCTATTAATATCAAAATAGTCAACAGCTTCTATAAATTGTGCTATTTCTAAACCGTAGGCACCAATATTTTGCACTGGCGCAGCACCGACTGTGCCAGGTATGAGTGCTAAATTTTCAAACCCTGCTATGCTTTGCTCAAGCAAGTAAGTCACTAATTGATGCCAATTTTCACCGGCAGCCGCACTGACTAAAAAATCATTTTCCCGTTCAGTAATATTAATTCCTTGGGTCGCCATTTTAATAACCGTGCCAGCATAATCATTTAAAAAAATGGTATTACTGCCCTCCCCTAACAGACAAAAAGGCGCGTTAAAGCTCTGAGTTTGAAGCTGCGCTGAGTCGGTGATCTCAATAAAATTTTGGCATTGGCTACTTAATGCAAATGTATGTAGGGGTTGTAATGAGTGCGCCACAAGGGTCCTAAAGGTACCAGTAATTAATCGCTCTAGTTTAACTCATCGTCGCAAATTGCGCATCAGCTTGTAAAAATTGTTCAACCCACTGTGGCAATCATGTTATAAAACGGGTACTTTTTTATTTGTACTCAAGGTAATTATGAAAATCAAACCTCTTTTTTTAAGCCTCGCTATGGCCGGTATGTGCTCGCAAGTAATGGCTAGCGCTATTGATCAAAATTCCTACGCCAACCTTGATGATGTTATCACCACGCATTTAAACCTTGATTTAGACATCGACTTTGCCGATAAGCAATTAGAAGGTTTTGTTGAGCATACGCTACAATGGCAAAACGCGAAAAGCACAAAGCTAGTACTTGATACCCGCGATCTTGATATTGATAAAGTGATGTATCAAACAGCCAATGGCAATTGGCATAAAGCCAGTTTTAACCTTGCTAATCGCGACGATGTTAAAGGCTCAAAACTAACCATTACATTTAAAAGCCAAGCTGAAAAAGTCCGTATTTACTACAACAGTCGCCCAGAAGCGTCGGGCTTACAGTGGTTAACGCCAGAGCAAACAGCCAGTAAAACGCACCCGTTTATGTATAGTCAATCGCAAGCGATACATGCACGTAGTTGGATCCCTGTGCAAGATACCCCAGCAATGCGTGTGACTTATTCTGCACGTATTCATACCCCTGAAGATGTGCGTGCGGTAATGAGTGCCGATAATAAAGATGCCCTTTATAAAGACGGTGATTACCACTTCAATATGCCACAAGCAATTTCGCCTTACCTAATTGCGATTGGTGCTGGTAACTTAGAATTTAAAGCGATGTCTAAACAAACCGGTATTTTTGCTGAACCGACTATTTTGGATGCCTCAGTTGCTGAGTTTAATGACACCCAAGCGATGATCGACAAAACCAATGCGATGTATGGTGAATATGCTTGGGGTCGCTATGACTTACTTATGCTACCGCCTAGCTTCCCATTTGGTGGCATGGAAAACCCGCGTCTATCATTTATTACCCCAACCGTTGTTGCTGGCGATAAAAGCCTAGTTAACCTGATTGCACATGAGCTTGCTCACTCTTGGTCTGGTAACTTAGTAACCAATGCCACATGGGAAGACTTATGGTTAAACGAAGGATTTACCTCTTACGTTGAAAACCGCATTATGGAAGAAGTATTTGGTCGCGACCGTGCAGTAATGGAGCAAGCGCTTGATGCTGCTGGTCTGCGTGCGCAACTTAAAACCATTGATGCACCAGACACTCGCCTTAATTTAAAACTTAATGGCCGCGATCCGGATGATGCGTTTAGCTCAGTGCCTTACACAAAGGGTCAGCTATTTTTAATCTACCTAGAAGAAAAATATGGCCGTGATAAGTTTGATGACTTTGTTAAAACTTACTTTAATGAATTTGCGTTTAAATCGCTAACCACTGCGCAATTTGTGACTTACATCAAAGCTAACTTAATTGAAAAGTACCCTGGTGTAGTGAGCATGGATAAAGTGAACGAGTGGATTTTTGAGCCAGGTTTACCAAGTGATGCACCTAACCCTACCTCTGATGCGTTCGATAAAGTAGATGCTGCAACACAAGCATGGTTAAAGGGGGATACAACTGCCGCACAATTACCTACTGCAAATTGGACAGTGCATGAGTGGCTGCACTTTTTAAATAACCTACCGCGCGATTTAAGCATTGAAAAAATGACTGAATTAGACGGCGAGTTTAACTTAACCCAATCAACTAACGCAGAACGCGCATTTGCATGGTACATGCTAGCAGTGGGTAACGGTTACCAACCGATTTACCCTGCGCTTGATAAACACTTATCGGGTATTGGTCGTCGTAAGCTAATAGTGCCACTTTACAAAGCACTTATTACACATGGTAAAAAAGGCTGGGCACAAAGCGTGTACTTAAAAGCACGTCCGGGTTATCACCCACTTGCACAAGGTACCATTGACGCGTTATTTGAATAAATAATAGCGTTACCAATAAACTAAAAAGGGCCAATTTGGCCCTTTTTTAATGCTTAATTATTTTGTTACTTTATCTAAAAAAGCCTGCCTTTCAGCGAGCGTTGCTTGTTGCCACCAAAAGTCGAGCATATTTGCCGCACTTGGCATGCCTTTTCCATTAATTGGCGTAATCGGTTTAATGGGACGACTCGGTTTTTGCGGGCCCGCTGGGGTTGCTGTTGTTTGCTGGTTAAACTGTGCGCTTTGAACTTGTCGTTCGGCAATAATATTTAATGGCTTAGCTAAGGTGCTGCCTTTTGCTTTTAAACTCACTTGCGGTGCCTCAGCAAATACTTTTGCCGCTACCGCATTTTCAGCACGATTAAATACTAAGGTGTAATCTTTACCCGCTTCAATGGTTACATTCACCCAAAAAGGTTCTGACTCAATCACTTCATGATCGTCATAACCTAAGTCATATAAATCTGTGTATTTAAGTTTTAGCTGATAAGTACCCGGTGCTAATTCAACATCATCAACACGACTAAAAAGCGAACTTTCAATTATTCGTTCACCCACTTGCAAAGGAACAAATTCCTCAGGAAAGTGAATATTTTCTGCCAAACTCGATGCACTCACTAAGAGCGCCGCTACACTGCCTAATAATATTGATTTACGCATAATTACTCCTTTAGTTGATTTCAGTTTGACACTGCTAGCAAAATTTGTCATTAGTGACACATATATTAATCAAATAAATTAGAGTCATCATTATGAGCCAAGAGACTATTTTTACTAAAATTATTAATCGCGAAATTCCAGCAGATATTATTTACGAAGACGATGACACGCTAGCGTTTAAAGACATTAATCCTCAAGCGCCATTTCATGTATTAATTATTCCCAAGCAACCAATTGCCACTATAAATGATATAAATAATGAAAACTCACATTTAGTTGGTAATTTATACACGGTCGCCGCAAAACTGGCCAAGCAACACAACTTTAGCGATGACGGCTACCGCGTTGTGATGAACTGTAATGAACATGGTGGCCAAACTGTGTATCACATACATTTACATATGCTCGCAGGTAAAGAAATGGGCTGGCCTCCATACCAAGAAACTAAAAAAACGGCGCTATAGTGCTTAGTTAAATCTTAGATTAGTTTAAAAAAATCAAAAATACGGCGTTTTTCTTACTACACGAAAAAAAACAATTACTTATTTGCAACATTTTATGTTTAAATAATCGGAAATCGCACCTTTTCTCCAGTGAAATAATGATTTTCTAATACAAAAGGTGTGTAGGGATTGTGGTAAAATTAATTAGCCAGCTTTATAAAAGAGTAAAAAAACATGAGCAGTTCAGCCTTTTTGTTGTTAGATGAAGAACCAATTAACACTATTGGTATTAACGTTTTAGAGCCATTGTTAAAAACGCAAGGCCTTGACGTAACTACGGGTACAAATATTTTAGATGTTCCGGTAGGTACTCGCTTATTGTTCATTGAAACATCAAGTAAAGACGCATGGACAAAGCTAAAAGAGCAACTCGTTAATTTACGCATCAAGTGCGATATTGTGTTGTTCAATTTAGATGAAAACCCAGAGCTTGCTAATCGCGCATTACTTAGCGGTATTCGTGGTGTATTTTACACCACAGATAATGCCGATGTACTCATGAAAGGGATTCGTTTATTACTCGAAGATCAGCTTTGGTATCGTCGTGACATTATGTGTAATGCGCTTAACCGCATGCTGCAATTTAATAAAGATGCCCTGCATAAGCTAACTGATGGTGATATTGAACCAATAAAGCTAACGAAGCGTGAAAAAGCAATTATCTCGTTAATGAGTAATGGTTCTAAAAATAAAGAAATTGCTGAAGAGTTAAGTATTAGCCCGCATACGGTTAAAACTCATTTATACAGTGCATTTAGAAAAACTAAATGTCGTAACCGTATTGAATTACTTTCTTGGGCACAACAAAACATTCCTGACGAAATTCGTTAACGTTTGTTTGAATAAATACCATACAGGCACTTTAAGTGCCTGTTTTTATATCTTCTTTAAAAAACGCTGTTGGGGTCTTAATGCTCGACTCATTTACGCTTTATTTTGCCAGTATCGCCGTTATGACAGTGATGACGCTACTGAACTTTTTAACCTGGCGTACCAATAAGCATGTTCCCGGCACGTTACTTTATATTTTCTATCCTTTACTGCTATTAGCTGCCATTGTTAGTTTTGCGCTAATAGGCAAAATTCCTGATCAGATTGCCATTACCCTTGCTAATAACATGATGTTTTTAGCCTCTATTGTGCATTGTTTGTCACTGAGTCAATTTTTAAATTATCATGGTCGTGGCCTTAAGTTTGTTTGCCTATTTACAGCGCTCAGCGCTTTGCTGCTTGTTTATTTCACATTTTTACAGCCCTCAATGCGCTCACGGGTATATATTTCTGATTTGCAGCATATTGTAGAGGCCACTTTTTTATTATTTATATTTATAAAATATGCGCGAAAACCCTACCCTAACGCCAGTATTGTTTACATAATTATTTTAACTTTAGTTGCAGCAAGTTTTATTACCCGAAGCCTATTTATGGATGACATTGCACAACAGGATGCCATTTTAAATTCATGGTTTAACTCACTGTTATTTTTAAATAGTGTTATTGCCCCCATGTTCTATGCTGCAGGTATGGCGTTGTTATGTAATGAGCGCAGGGAATTACGACTTAATAAACTCACCGAAAAAGCTCATAAAGATTTAGAAATTCGCGGACTGTTTTTATCCACCATCAGCCATGAAATACGCACACCACTAAACGGCATATTAGGCAGTGCACAACTGGTATTAAATCAAACCAGCGACAGCCGTAACAAAGCCTATTGTGAGGCCATTATCAACTCAGCTGAGTCACTCAACTTACTGGTAGATAAAGTGCTGGAATATGCAAGCTTAGATCAGCACGACGAAGCCCTGTACGAAGAAGACATAGAGTTTAAAACGTGGCTGCAAAACTTATGTTTGCTGTTAAGCCCTCTGGCCGAACAAAAACAACTTAAATTTGAGCTCGCCTGTAATATCCCCGACAAAGCCTGTTACTACTGCGACCAACAAAAACTCAGACAAATTATTATTAACCTTGTCGGTAATGCGATTAAATTTACCGATACGGGGATGGTAAAAGTACAAATAGACTTAATTAATGAAACCCAGCTAGATCATACCCTTAAAGTAAGCGTACTCGATTCAGGCCCTGGTATTGAAAAAGATGAAATTGATTATTTAACTGAGCCCTACATTCAAAGCAGTGCCGGTAAAGAAAAAGGCGGAACAGGTCTAGGACTAGCTATAACCAGTCGCCTTCTCGATAAAATTAATAGCCAGCTAGAAATTACCAGTGAGCTGGGAGTAGGCAGTGTATTTAGCTTTAACATGACGTTAGCTATTGGTGAGCTTAGTCTCGTAGAGCAACGCCATCAAAGTAAGGACTATTTAACCGGACTCGATGTATTACTTGTTGAAGATTTAGATCTGAACCAAAAAATTGCCGTTGAATTTATGGCTGACGACGAGCATAAAATTAAGCTCGCTAAAGATGGCAAAAGTGCGATTGAGTTGATGAAAAAATACCACTTTGATGTGGTGCTACTTGATATGAACTTACCCGATTTAACAGGGCAACAGGTACTAAAAACTCTCAAACGGGTGGAGCATAAAAATCAGCGAACGCCGGTGCTGGCCTTTACTGCCAGTTTGAGCCCTGATGAAATAAAAGAATACTTAGCACTGGGTATTAAAGACATTGTTGGCAAGCCATTAAAGCAAGAGAAACTACGCCAAGCATTGAGTGATTCACAGTCAACACAAACAGCTAATATTGCTGTCGAGCTGATTGATACGTTATACGATGAAACCGCAACAGACACCCTGACAAGCTCTTTTAGTATTGATGAAGTATCTTCTATCTATAATGAATTTATTCTTTCTGCTCGTAATAAGCTGAGCCGTTGCCAAGCTTTATTAGAGCAAGACACCGAGCAATGCATTAAGTTATTACATCGCCAAGCTAGCACCGCTATGCAACTTGGTTTTAATAGCTATGGACTAGCTCTAAAAAAAATTGAGCGACGCTTACTAGATAAAAAACCATTAAATAACTCGTTAAATGAAGCCAGCACACTGTGGCAACACAGTTTAGAGGCGTATTTAAAGTATGTACGGCAAGGACTAGGGTAAAAACGGGCTACGGGCTACGGGCTACGGGCTACGGGCTACCAAGTTTTACTGCAGTGACAAATAATCAAGCATTTTCACTATTTATACTGTTATTTTCTGCCGTATATATCGTCAAATCGCTCTATATCGCTTTCATCTAAAATGGCACCCGTTTGCACTTCAATAACAACTAAGGGCTCGGGCTGATTATTCGCTAAACTGTGCAGCTGTTTTGCAGCAATATAACAAGACTGGTCATGGGTCAGCGTTAAGCTTTGCTGGTCAATACATATATCTGCAGTGCCCGACACCACAACCCAATGCTCAGCGCGATGCTGATGACGCTGCGTTGAGAGCCTAGCCCCACTATTAACGGTTATTTTTTTTACTTTAAAACCGATACTTTCTACCAGCGTACGATAATTTCCCCAAGGGCGGTAAACCACCTGATGGTGTGTCAGTTTGTTATTATGTGTTGTTGTCAATTGCTTGAGTAATAACGGGAGGGCATCAAGCGCATTTTGATCAGCAATTAAAGTGGCGTCGTGGGTATGAATAACCGCTAAATCGCTTACCCCTAACGTCGCTATTGTGTGTCCATCTTCGCTAATAACTAAGTTGTTACTACTGTTTTGGGCGATATGTTCTTGGTGTGGGCTATTACCCTGTGGATCTTTTTTACTCAACGCTGCGAGTGCAGAAAAACTACCCACATCGCTCCAATTTAATGCAACGGGCATTACCACCACATTATTACTACGCTCTAAAATAGCATAATCAATCGAGTCACTTGGGCAAGATTCAAGTGCATGAGTATTTGCTCTTGTAAACGCTAAGTCTTGTTTAAAATCAGTGGCACTAGCAACACTTTTAGCTATTTTTGGCGCAAAGCGTTCCAGCTCTTTTAGATATGCAGCGGGAGTAAATAAAAACATTCCACTGTTCCAACTATAACCGCCCTCAGTTAAATAGGTTGATGCAGTTGCTAAATCAGGTTTTTCTTTAAACTGGTCTACCTCAAAGCAAGCAGTACCTATAATTGCTGTGCCCTGTTTGATATAGCCATAACCGGTATGCGGCTCTGTTGGCGTAATTGAAAATGTAACTAATTTACCTTGCTCAGCCAGTGTCACCGCATCAGATAACTGAGCAGTTAATGGCATAAAATCTTCAATATAATGATCGGCAGGCATCACCAACAAAGGACCTGTAATATTATTTTTTAATGCATAGTGCGCGGCAAGGGCAATGGCTGGTGCGGTATTTTTGCCTTCTGGCTCAAGTACTATGGCATGGGGCTTTGCAAATGCTGCCTGCTGCGCGGCAATAAATCGATGCTGCTCATTACAGACCAAAATAGCGGGATTAAAGTCCTCAGTTGCAACACGCACTAACGTGCTTTGCAATAACGACTGCTGGTTTTTATTATCAAGCAAAGATAAAAACTGCTTTGGCATTGCTTGGCGCGACAGCGGCCAAAGCCGTGTGCCAATGCCGCCAGCTAAAATTACCGGTGTAATAAGGGTTGTATTCATAAAGCCGCCAATAAAAATATCAGCGGCTATTTTAGCACTTTATCGGCTGGGCGCTAATTTATACCAATGTAAAAGCATCAGCATCTAAATGTGCCGGAAATTTAGCTCTAAACTCATCAAGCGGCGCTTTATTTAACATGATTGTTAGTAGTGCTTGCTGGTCGTCATTCGCTTTAATCAGTGGCTCACCTTTAAAGTCATACACTGCAGTTCCACCACTGTGAGCAATACCATTGCCATCTTCACCAACCCGGTTTACGCCAACCACGTAGCATAGGTTTTCCATTGCTCGTGCCATTAATAAAGTGTCCCATACATTGCGCCTTGCTGCTGGCCAATTGGCAATATTTATCATCACGTCGTAGTCATTGTTATTGCGCTGAAACACCGGAAACCGTAAGTCGTAGCATACTTGTGGCAATATTTTAAACCCATTGAGTTCAAACACTTCACGCGTTTGTCCTGCCACTACAAACTCGCCTTCGTTACCTAAACAAAATAAGTGCCGTTTATCGTAATAGCTCACTTCTCCATTTGGTTGTACCCAGTAAAACCGATTCGCTTTTTTACTTCCTTGGGTTACCAATACCGAGCCTGCAATTACCGCATTATAGTGCTTCGCCTGTGCCTTGAGCCAACTCAGTACTGAGCCATTTTCAGCTTCGCCACAGTCAAGGTTAACCGCAAATCCAGTGGCAAAGGTTTCAGGAAGTACAATTAAATCAGGTTGATTGGTGATATTAGCAAGCTGTTTTTCAAACATAGCTAAATTGGCTTTTTTATCGAGCCAATGCAGCGAGCTTTGTAATAATGCGAAGGTTAAAGTTGACATAAAATATGTGCCGCCTCTATTAAGGTTTGATCATTTTTAGCAAAACATAAACGAATAACTTTATCATTGCTTGGTTGCTGATAAAACACGCTCAGTGGAATGGCTGCAACGCCTGCTTGTTCTGCTAACCATTGGCAAAATTCTACGTCATTTAAATCCGATACATCACTGTAATCAAGCAGTAAAAAGTAAGTGCCTTCACTTGGTAAAATGCTAAAGCGGCTATCTTGTAGAGCATTACTGAGCACATCGCGTTTTTGTTGATAAAACTCACTTAGCGCATCCACATGCTCACCTTGCTGTTCTAACATATCGGCGAGTGCATGTTGCGCAGGCGTGAAGCTTGAAAAAGTCACATATTGGTGAATTTTACGAAACTCGACCGCAAGTGTAGCGGGTGCGATGCAGTAACCCATTTTCCAACCAGTGCTATGAAAAGTCTTGCCAAAGCTTGAGATCACAAAGCTGCGAGCAAACAATTCCTCATCTCGTAACACACTTAAATGTGGTTGCTTATCAAAAGTAATATGCTCGTATACTTCATCACTTATCAGGTATAAATCATGCTCGATGACTAAGGCTTTTAGGGCATTAATATCGTGCTGTTTTAACGTTTTACCACTTGGGTTATGTGGAGTGTTGATAATAATAGCCCGCGTTTTGCTATTAATAGCCGCAGCCACCGTTTGCCAGTCAATTACATAACTCGGAGCATGCAGAGCAATATTAACTGACTTACCACCGGCCAATTCAATCGCTGGCTGGTAAGAGTCATAAGCAGGGTCAAATACAATGACTTCATCACCTTCGCGCACTAGCGCTTGAATGGCAACAAACAGCGCCTCGGTTGCCCCTGAGGTTACCGTTACTTGCTGCGCGGCATCTATTTCAACCGCATATTTTCGTTTTGCTAACTGGGCAATTTGTTGCTGCAGGCGCGGTACACCAGATGAAGGTGAATATTGATTAACTCCTTCAAGCACATAATGATTAAGCTGTTTTTTAAGTAGCTCAGGAGCATCAAACTCAGGAAAACCCTGCGATAAATTAATCGCTTCGAATTGATTTGCTAAAGCAGTCATTTGACTAAAAATACTGGTGCCTAAATTTGGCAATTTACTTTCAAACACTGGTTACCCTTAATGATGGTTTTACGCCCAAAGCGATGCTATCATTGCTTAAAACAGAAGTATAGCCGTCTAAAAAAATAGCTTTATGCTCATTAGTGAGGAATGTATGCAAAACAATACCGCTATTTCAGAACTTATTGAAGCCGGAAAATGGGTCAGTCAAAAAGGTTGGGTACCCGCAACAGGTGGAAACTTTTCAGCCCGCACCAGCACGGGCTTTGTAGTCACAGCCAGTGGCCACGACAAAGGCGCGTTAATGCCTGAGCATTTTCTACAATTAAATCATTTAGGTGAGCGTGTTGCTGGGGCAATAAAACCCTCAGCCGAAACACAACTGCATTTGAGCTTGTATCAACTTATTCCTGACGCGCAATATGTTTTACATACTCACTCGGTAGCGGCAACTGTACTTTCAAATATTATTCAACGCCATCAGCTTGAACTAACCGGCTACGAGATGCAAAAAGCGCTCAGCGGTATTACATCGCACTTAGAATCACTGGCCATCCCTATTTTCGATAACGATCAAGATATAGACCGTTTAAGCCTACTTGTGAGCGACCATCACTTACACTCACCAATTAAGCATGCCGTATTGATCAGAGGTCATGGTTTATATGCTGTTGGCCGTAACATTGATGAAGTTCGCCGCCATTTAGAGGCATTAGAGTTTTTATTTAGTTGCGAGCTAGAACGCTTAAAAATAACAGGAACCGCACTATGATCAAAGCATTGCTAACTGATATTGAAGGCACTATTACGCGTATTTCGTTTGTAAAAGATGTGCTATTTCCTTATGCCGCACAACAACTGCCTGCATTTGTGCGCGGTCACACAGAACAGCCTGAAGTAGCAGAACAAATTAGCGCTGTAAAAGCTGAAATTAACGAGCCTAATGCCGATATCGACACCGTTATTAGCACTTTACTTACTTGGATTGAAGAAGATAAAAAAATAACGCCACTTAAGCAATTACAAGGTTTAATTTGGCAAACAGGCTATGAAAACGGTGATTTTACTGGTCACTTATACCCAGATGCTTATCAATTTTTACAACAACAAAAGCAAGCTGGCCAACAGTTATACGTTTATTCGTCGGGCTCTGTGAAAGCACAGCATTTAATTTTTCAGTATTCTGACTTTGGCGATATTCGCCCACTATTTAGTGATTACTTTGATACCAAAGTAGGCGCCAAACAAGCGCCAAGCGCCTATGAAAACATAATAACGCAATTGCCTTTTAACCCAGACGAAGTATTGTTTTTAAGTGATGTAGTTGCAGAGCTTGATGCTGCAAAAACCGCTGGGCTTAAAACTTTACATTTAATTCGCGATGGGCAAGAAAGCTCATCAAAGCACAGCTACATTAACGATTTTAGCCAATTTAAAGCGGAGCATTTAGCATGAGCCAACTCACTATTTTTGCAGATTCTGACGCCACTAATGCACTGCTGACCAGTAGTGACGTTCAAAATATTGCCGCTGAACTTGCTAAGGTTAATGTGCGTTTTGAGCAATGGCAGGCAAATACCGAGATCACTGAAAGCACCAGTAATAATGATATTTTAACTGCCTACAGCGGCGATATTGAACGCTTAAAACAGCAAGGCGGCTATCAAACTGTTGACGTTATATCACTAGCTAAAGGCAACCCTGATGCTTCAGAATTACGCAAAAAGTTTTTATTTGAACACACTCACAGCGAAGACGAAGTGCGCTTTTTTGTAAAAGGCCAAGGGTTATTTTGCTTACACATTGGCAGTAAAGTGTACCAAGTACTTTGCCAACAAGGCGATTTGATCTCAGTACCTGAACTGACACCTCATTGGTTTGATATGGGTAGCGTCCCAGAATTTACCGCTATTCGTCTATTTAACAATACACAAGGTTGGGTAGCACAAAGCACGGAATCACCGATTGCAGAGCACTTTCCATTATTACCGTAAGTTAATCATTCAAAACCCTGGTCCACACTAATAAACATAACGTGGACCAAACGCATCGCAAAATTACTTCAGCTTTAAGAGCACGCCATTTTCTACCTGACTCTGGTTATAAACACCGGTATCTAACACCCACCCAGTAACCAACTTTGCGGGTGTTACGTCAAATGCGGGGTTATATACATTAGCATTAGTGGGAGCCCACAATGCCTCGCCAAAACTACCACTAACACCACGCACTTCTTGTGGATTACGTTGCTCTATTTCTATATCGCTACCTTGGGCAGTCTTTACATCAAGCGTAGTAACCGGTGCCACCACATAAAATGGAATATTATGAAAATGCGCAAGCACCGCTAAATTATAAGTACCGACTTTATTGGCAAAGTCGCCATTAGCAGCAATACGATCAGCCCCTACAACAATTTTATCTACCTTACCTGCAGCCATTAAACTGGCCGCCATGTTATCGCAAATTAGCGTGTAAGGTATTTGCCAACGCTCCAATTCAAACGCAGTTAAACGCCCACCTTGCAGTAAGGGGCGCGTTTCATCCACCCACACATGGACATTGCCATGGACTTGTTGTGCTTTATAAATAACACCCAATGCAGTACCTATGCCCGCAGTGGCTAAAGCGCCGGTATTACAGTGAGTTAATATATTGTCGCCGCTATTTATTAGCTCGGCACCACGTGTTGCCATACGCTCACATAGCTCAATGTCTTCAATAAATAACTGCTCAGCCGTTGCAACAATACTGGCAACATAATCAGTTTGTTTAAGCGCTTGGCGCAACGCCGCCATACAATGCATTAAGTTAACCGCTGTTGGGCGAGTGGCTTCTAGCTCATTTATGGCGGTTGCAAGCGCGTCTCTAGTCATACCTTGCTCAGCTAAATAAGCAATTAATAAACTGGCCCCTAAGCCTATAAGTGGCGCACCACGCACTTTTAAGCTGATGATCAGCTCTTTCATGGTCTCTACAGTGTGGCATTCATGCCACACTTGTTGATGAGGAAGCAAATATTGATCAAGTACGCTCAGCGTACTATTTTCATATTTTAAACTGCTTGCGATTAAATTTTGCATAAGGCTCAAAAGATTAGAAGTGCGTAGGGTTATTTTACACCACTTTGAAGAACTCTCAAGTTAGACTTGTAGACATCTAAACATTTAAAGGTATAGAATGCTTAAATGCATCTTTATTGAGAATAAAACCATGACTAACTATGTTGCTTTTAATGCACAGCACGCTATTAATTACATCAATTCGTTAATTGAATCTAATCAATACGACTTTTTTAAGCCGGGGCAAGCGCTTGCCGCTTATGAGTTTGGTGACGGTAATCTCAACTTAGTATTTAGAATTACGGATGAGCAAAACAACAGTATTATATTAAAGCAAGCTTTACCGTATGCGCGTTGTGTAGGTGAGTCGTGGCCATTAACACTTGATAGAGCACGCATAGAGGCAGAAGTTTTACTTAATCATGGGGCTATTTGCCCTGCGCATACGGTTACTGTTTTACATTACAATAAAGACTTAGCCCTGACCATTTTAGAAGATTTAGGTGATATGCAAATTTTGCGTACAGCGCACAATAATGCTGAACAATTTCCAAACCTTGCTCACCACGTAGCTGTATATTTAAGCCAAACGGGCTTTTATAACTCTGATTTTTATTTATTAGCGCAAGATAAAAAAGCACGTATTAACCAATTTACCAACCCTGAACTGTGCCAAATTACTGAAGATTTATTTTTTAGCGATCCGTACACAGAGCATGAACGCAACAACTATCCGGCACAATTACAAACTGAAGTTGAGGCTATTCGTAAAAACGGGGCATTAAAACTTGAAGTAGCAAAGCTAAAAGCTAACTTTTTATCGAACCCACAAACCTTGTTGCATGGCGATATGCACAGCGGAAGTATTTTTGTTAATCAAACTACCACTAAAATGATCGACCCTGAGTTTGGCTTTTTTGGCCCTATTGGCTTTGATATTGGATCTTTTATCGGTAACTTACTACTAAATTACTGTGCTCAGCACGGTCGCATTGACGACTTTGTAGCACGTCGTAATTATCAAACCCATTTATTAAGTACATTGGTTGAATGCTACGCCACATTTGAACAACAGTGGTTTGAGCTCATAAATAAGCAAACAACTGATGAGACACTTAAAGCTTCAGGCTACGCAGAGTATTTTATGAAACATGTTTTACAAGATGCTATTGGCTACTGTGGCATAGAGCTAATTAGACGCACTATAGGCCTTGCTAATGTAATTGATATAGAAGGCATTACCGATGAGGCCGCACGGTTAAACGTACAAAAACAAACATTAGCACTGGGTGAGCAATTGATTTTAAATGCCCACACTTGCGATACTAAAGACGCGTTTTTCAGCTTGCTAATAAGCCATTTAAATTAGGGTCTGTTTGACCCTAAACTAAGTCTTTATTTTATTAAAAAAGGCGCTTTAAGCGCCTTTTAAGCTATATTTAATGATAGTGCTCGTACATTTTATCTAGTGGCTCAGAAAGACCGCTCTCTTGCACTATACGCACATGTTTGCGTTTTAATTCGCGAGCACTGGTAACGCCACAAGAATGTGCAATAAGCCCCGCACCGTAATGAATGTATTTATTATAATTTGCGACCCGCTGCGCTTTATCCTCAACATTTAAACCACGCTGTAAACGTTCATTATGCGTAGTAATTCCTGTGGGGCAGGTATCTTTATTACATTGCATAGCCTGAATGCAGCCTAGTGCAAACATATGTCCACGTGCAGACACAACAAAGTCGGCACCTAGTGCTAATGCCCACGCAACTTTTGAGGGCACAATTAATTTGCCAGAGACAATAATTTTAACTCGCTCTCTAAGGCCATGCTTTTTTAGTAACTGAATAACTAAAGGAAGACTTTCTTTTAGCGGTAACCCCACCGAATCGAGTAAAGACTGAGGCGCAGCGCCGGTACCACCATCAGCACTATCTATGGTAATGAAGTCGGGTGCAGACTCAATACCACGATGATTTATCTCGGCAAATAAACTTTCTAACCAAGCATGTTCACCAATTACCGCTTTAAAGCCTGTCGGTTTACCGGTTGTACTTCTTATCGTGGTGAGCATGTCTAAAATATCGTTTGGATTTTTTATTTCTGGGTGCCCATTTGGGCTAATTGAATCCTGCCCCTCAGGTATGCCTCTTATTTTAGCAATTTCAGCATTCACTTTTCGCCCAGGTAACATACCGCCTTTACCTGGCTTGGCACCTTGGCTCATTTTCAGCTCAAACATTTTAACTGCTGGGTGTGCAGCAACGGCTTTTAGTTTTTCTGTGCTTAAATTTCCCTGCTCGTCGCGTACACCATATTTAGCCGTACCAATTTGAAACACGATATCGGCACCACCTTCTAAGTGATACGGACTAAGTCCGCCTTCCCCCGTGTTCATCCAACAACCGGCTAATTTTGCCCCCTTTGAGAGTGCACGAACAGCAGGACTAGATAACGCGCCAAAGCTCATGCCCGATATATTAAATAACGAATTTGTGGTGTAAGGAAATTTACAATAAGGCCCAAGCGTTACGTTGCTAGGCGCTAGGGCTTCTTCATCTAAGGTAGGAAATGCGCAGTTCATAAACATTACGGTGCCTGTCGTTTCTAAGCTTTGGGTTGAACCAAAAGCAGCCGTATGATCAACATCTTTAGCAGCCCGATATACCCAACTGCGTTCGGCGCGATTAAAGGGCATTTCTTCACGGTCGAGAGCAAAAAAATACTGACGAAAAAACTCACCTTGGCGTTCAAAAAAGTAGCGAAAACGTCCAATTACTGGATAATTACGCCTAATAGCATGCTTTGTTTGGGTAACATCTCGAACATAAAAAATAGCAATTAATATAACCAGCAATCCAAATACAACAATAAATAAGCTGGCAAACACATCGATACTGAACATTATAAATTGACTCATTACTTATCCTTAAATGCTAAAAAAGCGTGATGTCATTAAATAACACCACACTTTTATAGTTTCAAAATAATGCGCTTTTAGCTATCTGTTTTTGCTAATTCTGCTTGTATATACAAACGTATTTGCTGCTCAAGCACCGACAAAGGCACTGAACCATGGCGTAATATTTGATGATGAAACTCACGAATATCAAACTGCTGACCTAATGCTTGCTCGGCCTCTGCACGCAGACGTTTAATTGTTAACTCACCAATTTTGTATGACAACGCTTGTGCAGGCCATGAAATATAACGATCGGTTTCTGTTTTTACATTGTGTAATGAAAGCGCCGTATTATCGGCCATAAAATTCATTGCACGCTCACGACTCCAGCCGTACATGTGCATACCCGTATCAACCACTAAACGTGCAGCACGCCACATTTCGTAGGTTAAACGACCAAAGTTGCTGTACGGGTCTTGATAAAAACCCGCTTCAACACCTAAGTACTCTGAATACAGTCCCCAGCCCTCACCAAACGCTGATAAATACGCATCACGGCGATAGCTAGGTAAGCTTTCAAGTTCTGCATTGAGTGATATTTGTAAATGATGACCCGGAACAGCTTCGTGCAAAGTTAATGCTTCTAAAGCGTAGAGTGGTCGTTTATCTAAAGCGTAGGTATTCACCCAATAAAAGCCGGCTTGATCATCACGGCTCGAACCCGAATAGCGCCCAGTAGTGTACTTAGGAGCAATATTGGCAGGCACCGGCGCTACGCCATAAGGTTTGCGCGGTAAGGTATGAAATAATTTAGGCAACTGCGCATCCATTTTTTTGGCAATATACGCGGCCTCTTTTAATAATTGCTCAGGCGTTGTGGCGTAAAACTGCGGATCTGTTCGTAAAAAGTGGATAAATTCTGCAAACGTGCCTTTAAAACCTACTTCTTTAATAACCGCTTCCATTTCACTACGAATGCGCGCAACCTCCGCTAAACCCAGCTCATGTATTTCTTTTGGGGTCATTTGTGTGGTGGTGTAATATTTAGCACGATTTGCATAAAAGGCCTCACCATTTGGTGTTGACGAAATACCAATATCACTACGTGCGCCTGGTAAGTATTCGTTATTAAAAAAAGTTAAGTAGTCTTTGTAGGCATTAATAACTTGGCTACTGATAATTGCTTTAGCTTGTTGTTGCAAATCTGCAAATTCACTATCACTTAAACCCGCGGTATTGTTTAAAAATGGCTTATAAAATTCAGATTGTGTGACGTCATCAACAATGTAAGCAGTAATCGAGTCTTGATAACCAATTAACACCGCTTTGGGTTGAGTTAAACCAACCTCTAATCCTTTGCGCATCCATGCCATATTTTGCTCAAAAAAGCGCGGAACTTGCTGTAATCGCTTTAAATAGTGTTGATAATCTTGTGCGGTTTTATAATCAGAGCTATTAACAATAAACGATAGGCTTGAATGGAATCCATATTCTGACGTTAAAGGCATGTAGTGCGTATTAAATACATATTCATCAACACTATTTTGCACTTGCGCTCGAATAATACTGTAGTTAATTTGGTTTTCATCACTGAGCTTACTTACATCTATGGCATCTAAATCTGCTAATAACTGGGTGTTTTTTTGATATTGCTGCGCTAAAAATTCAGCTGACAAATTAGGTAATAAGTAGCCATCAACTCCTTCGGGGTTACTATACGGGCTAACATTTTGGCGATGCTGTACGATATTTTCAGCCGCTTGCGTAAATTGTTGATCCGCATTAATTGCGGTGAGCTGACACGCGCTTAGTGAGCACACTAAAGTGACACTTAATAAGGAAAGACGCATTTGTTTTGAAAGAGATAAATTCATAGTGAGTGATCTTAGTAATATTACAGATGTGATAAACCTATCGTAGCCTAGATAAATAGCAAATAGATATACGACCAACTGCGCAAAATATACGCCCGTGAGACATTGTATTAACTTAAGTTAATACAAAACTATAAATAACTTAGAGTAATTGCTCAGAAAAACAACGGTTATTGAAATTATAGTGCTATTTTAGCCAACTCCGACTCATTTTACTTTTAAATAACGGATATAATGATTATTGTATCGTTGCTTGGAAGCAAATTGCCTCATTGGACGAGTTTTATAAATCAGCATTTATGCGTATTTGGTTGGTAATTGCAAATGATGTTCCATGATTCCATGGCTTTAGCACAAGAAAAAATGACAAAAGTATGTATGTTTTTAGAGCATCATGTTTTGCCTCCTACCCCCTTAAATTTTCAAGTTGTGTATACATACATTAGTAAAATCCATTTTGCGCTTAATAATGCCATTGATGATGCCATAGATGCCCATCAAAATATTGATGAGCTGTTTATTGAACAACTCTATTTTGAATATTTAAATCAAGGGCATAAAACCGAAGTAGCAATAATTGAAAACGTCAATGGCGTGATCAATTCACTATCGCAAAATGCTCAACAGACCGAAAAAAAGCTAAATGACTTTGCAGGTCATGTTAATGACTGTATGCACTCTCTAGATGAAAATAATATTGCCAACAGCCGTATTGCTTTAGAAAGGCTTAATGAACAAACTCAGCTTTTATTAACGCAACAAGCACAATTTAAACACCAACTAAGTCAGGCCAAAAAACTACACGAAGCAACTAAAAAACAACTTAATACCTTACGCAAACAACATGTGATTGACCCACAAACTGGCTTATATAAACGCCATTATTTAACCAAACAAACACAGTTATGGTTAAAACAAGACAAATCAATCTCAGCTATTGCAATTCAAATTGATAATTTAGAGCATTTTATTAATAATTTTGGCGATGCCATTGGCGAAGTGATTTTAAATAAAGTGGCTAAGCAAGTGCAAAAATATGTTTCGCAAAGTGGCTTAGCTGGGCGCTCTGCAAAAGATCAATTCATCGTTTTACTTGCTAACATAGAGCCCGAAACCGCTAACCTTATTGCACAAAAAGTGATAAGCGGAGTTGAAAAGCTACGTTTTATTAGTTCAAAAAGCGATCTAAAACTACCCCCCATTTCTCTCTCACTAGGGATCACTGAGCAACAACAAGGCGACTTTAACCAGCTAGTTAAAAGTGCCTCAAACGCCGCTTTTAAGTCACGCTCTTCTCAATAACCCAGTACACTGTTCAAACAATAAAATTAACTGATAAATCATATTCAAATTGCACCCTTGGTGCACAATCAAGTACACTAGTCTTTATTACCACGATAGAGATTAATCATGAACGAGAACCCTGAAAAGACCACGCATTTTGGCTATAAAACTGTTGCCGAAACCGAAAAAGCTTCTATGGTTGCTGATGTATTTCATTCTGTTGCGACAAAGTACGATGTTATGAATGATCTCATGTCTTTTGGTATTCATCGTTTATGGAAACGTCAAACAATTGCCAGCTCAGGTATTCGTAAAGGTCATCATGTATTAGATTTAGCCGGTGGTACTGGCGATTTAACTGCAAAGTTTAGCCAGCTTGTTGGCGAAACCGGTCAGGTTGTTTTAGGTGATATAAACTCTTCAATGTTAAAAGTAGGCCGCGAAAAGCTGCATAACTTAGGCCTTGTAGGCAACATTGATTACGTACAAATGAATGCCGAAGCCTTGCCTTTCCCTGATAATAGCTTTGATTTAATTACGATTGCTTTTGGTTTACGTAATGTGACGGATCAAAATAAAGCGCTGCGCTCTATGTATCGTATTTTAAAGCCAGGTGGTCGTTTACTCATTCTTGAGTTTTCAAAACCAGAGCAAGAATTGTTGAGCAAAGCATATGATTTTTACTCTTTCAACATTTTACCTACTATGGGTAAGTTGGTTGCTAACGACAGTGAATCATACCAATATTTAGCTGAGTCAATTCGTATGCATCCAGATCAAGAAACGCTAAAAGCGATGATGGTCGAAGCAGGATTTGAACAAGCAACTTATCAAAACCTTACAGGCGGCATTGTTGCACTTCACCGTGGGTTTAAATACTAAGGTTAGTAATTTATGGCGCTTGAAGAAAACAATAAAGAACAATCGGCTGAAAGCAGTTTTTTTATGCTACCGAGCTTTGTGCTTTCGCTTATTGAACAAGTATTAAATCAAGCGCTTAAACTCGACCCGAGCTTAGTCGATAAGCTAAAAGCGGTAGAACATCAGCGTTTATTAGTTGAAGTTAGAGATTGGCAGCAAAAAATAGCCATTACTTATGCCAATCAGCAGCTACATCTTTACACTGCATTAGCACATGCTGACGCTGACTGTATGATCAGTGCCAATATAAACACCTTGTTAGCTCTTAAAAATCCAGCCATGCTTACCCAGCTTATACGTCAAGACAAACTTGATTTGCAAGGGGATTTAAACATAGCTCAAAATTATAGTTCCGCCTTTTCAAGTTTAGACATTGATTGGCCAGAGCAACTAGCAAAGTATGTTGGGGATGCACCTGCACAACAACTTTATTTGCACTTTCAGTCGTTTAAGCAGCAAGGTAAAAAAGCAAAATCACAGCTCGATAGCACCTTGATCAGCCTGTTCCAAGATGAATTGGCAATTACAATTCACCCATTAGAGCTTGCGCAATTTAAACAACAAAATAGAGCACTAAAAAGCCAAGTTGCTGCCATTGAGCAACGCATTAACGCCCTAATTAAAGCACTTTAACGCGCTAAGGATTTTTTGTGTCAACTGCCCGACTGTATTACATAACTAAAACCCTGCTTAGCTACGGACTCGATGAGCTTATTCCAAAACACAAAGTACCTTGGTTTGCTAAACTTGCACGAGGAAGTTTGTTTTGGTTGCGCAACCAACACAAAAATAAACCCCCGGGCTTAAGACTTCGTTTAGCGCTGCAACAACTTGGCCCGGTGTGGATAAAATTTGGCCAAATGCTCTCAACCCGTCGTGACTTGTTACCCCACGATATCGCGCTAGAGTTAGCATTTTTACAAGATCAGGTAGAACCTTTTGAAGGTGAATTAGCGCAAAAGATCATCGAAAAAGCATTAGAAATAGATGATATTAGCCAGCTATTTAGCGAGTTTTCACAAACCCCCTTGGCATCGGCCTCAATTGCTCAAGTGCATACTGCCACCCTCGTTGACGCGCAGGGCGAATCGCAAGATGTTGTTATTAAAGTTATTCGCCCTAACATTGAGCAGCAAATTAATGCCGATTTAGCCTTAATGGAAAAATTAGCTAAAGTTGTTGGTAAGTTAATTAATGAAGCGAAACGCTTACGCCCTGTAGAAGTGGTTAAAGAGTATAAAAAAACATTACTCGATGAACTAGACTTAATGCGTGAGGGTGCTAACGGCATTCAATTAAAGCGTAATTTTGAAGACTCAGAATCGCTATATATTCCAACAGTATACAGTGACTACAGCCGCAATAATGTGCTGGTTATGGAGCGAATTTACGGAATTCCGGTGTCAGATACTGAAGCACTGATGGCACAAAATACCAATATGAAATTACTAGCTGAGCGCGGAGTGGAAGTGTTTTTTACCCAAGTATTCCGCGATAGTTTTTTTCATGCAGATATGCACCCTGGCAATATTTTTGTGTCGCGCGAAAACCCGCACAATCCTAAATATATTGGCATAGATTGCGGCATTGTGGGAACACTTAACAAAGAAGATAAACGTTATTTAGCTGAAAACTTTATTGCCTTTTTTAATCGTGACTACCGCCAAGTAGCTCAGCTACATGTTGATTCAGGATGGGTGCCGCCCGATACCAGCATTGAAGAGTTTGAATTTGCCATTCGTACCGTTTGCGAGCCCATTTTTAATAAACCACTTGCTGAAATATCATTTGGCCATGTACTGGTTAATTTATTTAATACTGCACGTCGTTTTAATATGCAGGTTCAACCACAACTCGTATTATTACAAAAAACCTTGTTGTATGTTGAAGGCTTAGGTCGCCAGCTTTATCCACAACTAGATTTGTGGAAAACCGCAAAACCGTTTTTAGAAGACTGGGTAAAACAACAGGTTGGCCCGCTTTCTGTACTAAAGCAAATGTATGCAAACTTACCGTTTTGGGCAGAAAAAATGCCTGAGTTGCCTGATTTAATTTATCAAAATTTAAAACGAGCACCGCACGCACAACCTCCAACATCAACGGTTTCACATAAGCCCTTGGTTTTAGGACTTTTTAGTAGTGCAGCGATGATTGTTTCAGCATTATTTTATTTACAACACAACTTAATGGCTGCTGGCGTTGTCTTAGGCTGTGCTGTAGTTGGCTTTATAGCGGCTTGGCGCCGCGCATAAACTAAGTGCTATTTACCGCTGTGGGCGTATAATCAGCATTTAATCTTAATATTAACGGCTTTAAAAGCAGGAGAAAACCATGGGGTTTGGTGGTATTAGTATTTGGCAGCTATTAATTGTACTTGCAATCATTGTACTTTTATTTGGTACCAAAAAGCTACGCGGTATCGGTGGTGATTTAGGCGGCGCAGTTAAAGGTTTTAAAAAAGCGATGTCGGATGAACAAAGCGCTGAAAAACAAGCCAGCGAAAATAAAACAGAACACATTGAAAAATCAGCAGAATCAACACCTATCGATTCAAGTACAACTAGCAAAACTAAAGACAACGACAAGGTTTAACCAGCATGGGAATGTGGGAGCTTGTTGTGGTATTTATTGTCGGTTTGGTGGTGCTTGGTCCTGAGCGCTTACCTGTCGCTATTAGAACTGTGAGCCGTTGGGTTAAAACAGCAAAAGCAATGGCCAATTCCGTAAAAGCGGAGGTGAGCGAGGAGCTTCGTGTACATGAACTACACGAAAATCTAAAAAAAGCAGAGCAACAAGGTCTTAAAGATTTAAGTCCTGACCTACAAAACTCTGTTTCTGAGCTACAACAAGCGGCGCAATCAGTCACCCATAGCTATAAAAAAAGTCAAACGCCAGCATCAAATAGCCAACAAACAGATGACTCAAAGTGAACATAGCACTCTCTTTTTTTCATGCAATTAATACACGGTATAAAACACAATGACTGAGGAAGTAAAATCAGGGTTTGTCGCTCATTTAATTGAATTACGTGACCGGCTAATTAAATCGTTATTAAGTATTTTAGTGATTTTTATTGGCTTAATTTACTTTGCAAACGATATTTATACCTTTGTAGCCGCTCCTTTAGTTGCTCATTTACCTAGTACAGCCACTATGATTGCAACGGATGTTACTGCACCGTTTTTTGCCCCTTTTAAGCTGACGTTATTTGTTGCTTTATTTGCTGCCATTCCTTGGATTTTGCATCAAATTTGGGGGTTTATAGCCCCGGGTTTATATCAACATGAAAAGAAAATGCTGATGCCCATATTGGCTTCCAGTATTATCTTATTTTATAGTGGCATTGCTTTTTGTTACTTTGTGGTGCTGCCTATAATTTTAGGGTTTTTCACCAGTGTAGGGCCGCAAATGATGACGCTTGCGCCCGATATAAGTAGTTATTTAGGCTTTGTGCTCAAGCTGTTTTTTGCTTTTGGGATCGCATTTGAAATCCCAGTTGCAATTATGTTGCTCTGCTGGAGCGGTGCAACAACCACACAAAGTTTAAAAGAAAAG
This sequence comes from Pseudoalteromonas sp. SiA1, assembly GCF_018732205.1. Lineage (NCBI taxonomy): Bacteria > Pseudomonadati > Pseudomonadota > Gammaproteobacteria > Alteromonadales > Pseudoalteromonadaceae > Pseudoalteromonas > Pseudoalteromonas sp. SiA1. The sequence continues at coordinate 3,227,962 of NZ_CP076084.1, forward strand.
CGTCCCTATATAGTGGTTGGCGTATTTGTAGTGGCAATGTTTTTAACGCCACCTGATGTGCTTTCACAAACCCTATTGGCACTACCTATGCTGCTTTTATTTGAGCTTGGTTTAATTTTAGCTAAATTTTATACCGCAAAACCACAACAAGAATCTAAGGAATAATATGAACAAGTATTTACTTTCTTTACTCGCTTTAGTCAGCGTACCGGTTTTAGCCGCTACTCCTATTAATGAGCAAGCTTTGCAAGCCTGTAGTTTTATTGAAAACGACTTTAATCGTTTACTCTGCTACGACAACACCATTGCCGGAAAGTCTTTAACACAACCAGCACAAAGCCAGCTAAGCAAATCGGCACAAACAAATGTAAAAGCTGAGGCTCCCGCTGCAACAGCGCCTGTGGCCACTAAAGCAAAAGAGTTTGGTTTAGAGCATAAAGAAATTGCGGAAAATGGTGAAGAGTCTATTACGTCAAAGATTTCATCTGTTAAAAAAGCACCTTATGGTGAGCTAATCATTACCTTAGAAAATAACCAGCAATGGCGTCAAATTGGTTCAGATAGCTTAAGATTAGACGAAGGCGATACTGTTATTATTAGCCGTGGCGTATTCAACTCTTTTTTACTTAAAAAAGCAGATCAAAACCGTTCAATTCGTGTAAAACGTACTCAGTAATGCAATACACGTTAATTGATGCTGGCGTAAATTTAACTAATCATCAATTTGATGGTCAGCATCAAGAGGTGCTCGCCAGAGCAAAAGATGCGGGCGTAAACCAAATGCTGATTATTGGCTGTGATATCAGCTCCAGTGAAGAATCATTAGCACTTGCTGCGCACTATAATCAATATGCTACCGCTGGTATTCACCCTCATGACGCTAAAACAGCAACCCCTGAGCTTGAGCAACAACTTACTCAGCTCGCTCAAAATGAGCAGGTTATTGCCATAGGTGAATGCGGACTAGATTACAATCGCGACTTTTCCCCTAGAGATATACAACGTGCTGTTTTGCGTCGTCAGCTCGCATTAGCTGAAAAACTCAACTTGCCTGTTTATTTGCATGAACGTGATGCCAGTGAGGATATGCTCACTATTTTAAAAGAGTTTACTGTTCGCGGTGTCCTGCACTGCTTTACAGGTAATGCACAAGCACTCTTAGGTTACTTAAACTTAGGACTTTATATTGGTATTACCGGCTGGGTATGTGACGAACGACGTGGCGAGGAGTTACAGCAACTTATACCGAGTATTCCTATTGAACGTTTATTAATAGAAACCGATTCGCCATTTTTAATTCCTCGTACTGTTAAACCAAAGCCAAAATCAAGACGAAACGAGCCAGCATTGCTGCATTATGTGTGTGACACGCTTGCTCAGCTTTATGGCATTCCGGCATCTGAAGTGGCAAAGCATACTCGTGAAAACTTTAATCGCTTATTTGGATTAGAGAAAAAATAATGCGCATCTTTAGCACCTTGCTGGCATTCATCATGGTGTTTTTTACATCCTGTTTCCCTGCAAGTGCAATCGATATAAATAGCGAATTTAGTTCAAAAAAAATAGAGTCTATTCATTATTCATTTACCCCAAATTCATTAGAAGATGCACAACAAAGCAACTTACAACAATGGCAGTTACTTAATAATAAACCGCTTAATTTAGGTCTTGAAACTCGCCCTGTGTGGATTAAATTTCAACTAAATAATTATCTTAATAAGCCAACAGAGCCAATTTTATCGTTAGATAACCCACTTCTAAACAATGTATACCTGTACCACTTTATGGGTGAGAAGCAACTAAAATCGGAACATCTTGGTGATGCTCTTCCTTTATCTGATAGAGCGATTAAAAGTGAGTCTTTGCTGGTTAAATTAACACTTCCCGCTAACAGCGAAACCACCGTTTATCTTAACGTTAATAATAATGCGGGAATCGGGCTTCGCGTCCCCCTCACCTTATGGCAACAAGATACATTATTAGCCCATAAAAGTATGCTTAACTTGCACTATGGATTACTGATTGGATTTATTTTTTCTTTGGCTATCAGTAGCTTGGTTTTATTTGCTTTTTCACGTAAACATTATTTTGCCTATGCCGGTGTGATTACACTGATGCTTAGCCTATTTTTAGCATATTTAGGCGGGTTTGGGTTTCGTTATGCCCCCCCAAGCATAGCAGCCTTGCAACAGTTAATGCTGCCTATTTTGCTAATGCTGATCACGGTATTGTTTCTTCCTTTACAGCGCCATGTTTGCATACCCATTAAATCCAACTTAGTTAAAGGGCAAACAATAATTACCACCTTATATGCATTGGTTATTGTACTTATAGGGTTGCTGCCTACTCCAAGCGTGGCTTTGTTTGCTATTTTAAGCATTCCTGTCATTTTAAGTTATCATGTTGTCACAACATTATTTTACCTACGAAAAAACCCCACGAGCCCCAATAAATCTCTATTTATGGCACTTGGGTTCTTTTTAATTGTAGTCATTCATTTTTCCGTTGCGTTAACAGGCCTGTATACCGTCACTAGATCCAGCTTAATACTCACCTTCGCGGCCTCTTTAAGCTGCTCATTTTGTTTAAGCTACACCGTCATAAAATTATTTATATTACAACGCGATGAGCAAGTCACAACACAACAGGCATTGATTGCAAAAAGTGCAGCGCAAGATGCGCTCTTAAATGAGCGGATTGAATTACAAGAGCGCACTCGTCATGAACTTGAAAACCAAGTTGATGAGCGCACCTTTGAGTTACAAGTCACGCTTAGGGAACTTGAAGATAAAAACCGTGAGCTTGAACAACTCAATATGGAAGATGCTCTAACAGGGGTAAAAAATAGACGCTTTTTTGATAAAAAAATAATCATGGAAATTCGCCGTTCACGCCGTGAGCAAACACCCTTGAGCATCATTATGCTTGATATAGATAAGTTTAAAGCAATCAACGATACGTATGGCCACTTAACCGGCGATCAGGTAATTCGAGCAGTCTGTGATGTTATTAAACAACAATTAAAACGTCCTCTTGATGAAGTGGCGCGTTATGGTGGTGAAGAATTTGTCGTCCTGCTACCCAATACTAATAATCAAGGTGCGTTAGCTATTGCCGAGCAAATACGGTGCGCAATAGAAAAAAACACTGTCAGTGTTGCAGGTACTACGATTAAATACACCATTAGTGCCGGTGTTTATACTCATATTGCCGATGATGTTCATAACCCTGAAACATTTACTGAGCGTGCCGATAAGGCACTCTATCTAGCAAAACAACATGGCCGCAATCAAGTGGTTAATTTTCCAATCTCACAGTAGGAGCGTATAACTTATGGCCCAATCTGGACTAGACCTTTTCCCATATACTCGCATGCGTAGAATGCGCCGTAATGATTTCTCTCGTCGCCTTATGGCTGAAAACCAGCTGAGTGTTAATGATCTTATTTATCCTGTTTTTGTGCTTGAAGGTAAAAATCGTCGTGAAAGCATTGAATCGATGCCCGGCATTGAACGTTTATCAATTGATTTACTGCTAGAAGAAGCTAAAGAATTAGTTGATTTAGGCGTCCCTGCGCTCGCTATTTTCCCTGTTACCCCTGCAGATAAAAAATCTCTACTCGCTGAAGAAGCGTATAACGATGATGGCTTAGCACAAAGAACTGTTCGCGCATTAAAAGAAACCTTTCCAGAGCTTGGCGTGATCACCGATGTTGCACTTGACCCATTTACTGTGCATGGTCAAGACGGCATTATTGATGATGCAGGTTATGTAATTAATGACGTCACTACCGAAATTTTAGTTAAGCAGGCGCTATCACACGCACATGCAGGTGCTGATGTTGTTGCCCCATCAGACATGATGGATGGGCGTATTGGTGCAATTCGTGAAGCCCTTGAAGCCGATGGCTTTATTCACACTCGCATTATGGCCTATTCAGCAAAGTATGCATCAAGCTACTATGGCCCATTTAGAGATGCTGTCGGTTCAGCAGGAAACTTAAAAGGCGCTGATAAAAAAACTTACCAAATGGATCCTGCCAACTCTGATGAAGCTATTCGCGAAGTGGCTCTTGATTTGCAAGAAGGCGCCGATATGGTAATGGTTAAGCCAGGTATGCCTTATTTAGACATTGTACGCCGCGTTAAAGATGAATTTGGTGTACCAACATTTGCTTATCAGGTAAGTGGTGAGTACGCGATGCATAAAGCCGCTATTGATAACGGCTGGCTGAGTGAGGAAGCCACTATTATGGAATCTTTATTAGCATTTAAACGTGCAGGTGCTGATGGCATTCTGACTTACTTTGCAAAGCAGGCTGCCCGCTATTTAAATAAATAATAAAAGCATATTGATATAAAAGGGCTTTATTGCCCTTTTTTTATTTTTAAGAACAACACATAGTTGGCATTTATGCAGCGTTACCCCCTATTTTTATAGATAGTAATCACACTACACAGGCTCTGCCTTACCTAAAACCAAACACACAACTGTACGTTCTACCTCAAAAAATAACAAAACTTAATATTGTTAACATTCTGTATTCTATTTGTAATCATTTTTCATTACACTAAGCGTCCCATTTGGGGAAACAAAAACACGGGAAAAAATAATAATGTTGAAAACAAAAATAACGCCATTGGCGCTTGTGTTAGCAAGCCTCAGTGCACCCGCTACCGCTAACCTCGTTATATCAGAATACGTAGAGGGCAGTAGCTATAATAAAGCAGTAGAACTATTTAATAATTCGACAACCCCACTGTCATTGGATGGCTACACCCTAAGTCTCTATTCAAATGGCAATACAGAGGCAAACAATACGCTCGATTTAACCGGTGAACTTGCTGCTAATAGCACGTATGTCATTGTTAATGGTAATGCTTCAGTTGAATTAAAAGAAAAAGCAGATCAACTCAGCGCCGTCACTAACTTTAATGGTGATGACGCACTGGTACTTACGCAAGGCTCAACCGTTATTGATAGCTTTGGTCAACGCGGCGTAGATCCAGGTTCATTTTGGTCTGAAGGTGGCGTACAAACACAAAATAAAACACTGCGCCGTAAAGAAACTCAATTAAACGGACGCACTGATGCCGATGGCGCTTTTAATCCAAGTGAGCTATGGCTGCAATTTGATCAAGATGATTTTAGTGATCTAGGTATCTTTGCAGGGAATTCTTCACCTAATCCTGAGCCAGAACCTGAAGATCCTTTACTATGTGGCGCTGATAAAACATTAATTAGCAGTATTCAAGGTGAAGGCGCAAGCAGTCGACTGGTTAACACTGTGGTTGAATTTGAAGGCGTTGTGACAGCTGATTTCCAAGCAGATGATCAGCTCAAAGGCTTTTTTGTAAATTCACTTAATAGTGATGAAGATGCAAATCCCCTTACTTCTGAAGGTGTATTTGTTTACTTTACCAATACTGATGTTAATGTTGGCGACCATGTTCGCGTACAAGGTACTGTTGAAGAGTACTTTGATGCCACCCAAATTGGTGATGTTAGCCAAGTTGCTATTTGTGATACCGGCCTTTCAGCTTATCCGACTAAAATCACTTTACCCGTTATCGATCAAAGTGAGTTAGAAGCATTTGAAGGTATGTTGGTGACCCTAGAGCAGCCATTAGTTGTCACGAATAACTATGGTTTAGGTCGTTACGGTGAATTAGAGCTTGCCACCGAACGTTTATATCAAGGGACACAAGTTGCACTTCCTGGTGCGGCAGCAAATGCGGTTGAAGCGCAAAATCTAACTAAAAAAATACTCGTAGATGATGGCTCAACTCGTCAAAATCGCGACCCTATTGCTTACCCTGTACCTGGATTATCAGCAGAGAATACGCTGCGTACTGGCGATACAGTAAATACCGTTACTGGCGCCCTAGCGTACAGTTTTAGCACTTACCGTATTCACCCAACGGTCACACCTCAGTTTATAGCAACGAATCCGCGTACCGATGCACCAGAGTTAAACCCTGACGCTGATTTACGTGTTGCCAGCTTTAACGTACTTAACTACTTTAATGGCGACGGCCAAGGCAGCGGTTTCCCAACTAGCCGAGGCGCTGACTCAGAAGTAGAATTAATTCGTCAACAGGCCAAACTAGTTAGTGCTATCAGTGCTATGCAAGCTGATGTGATTGGCTTAATGGAAATTGAAAATGACGGCTTTGGCGAATTTAGCGCAGTTGCAAGCTTAGTAAATGCACTTAATGATGCCGACAGTCAAAATCAATATGCATTTGTGGACTTTGGCGTTGATAAAATCGGCACCGACGCTATTACTACCGCGCTTATTTATCGTGCTGATAAAGTACAGCAAGTAGGAACAGCAGCGATTACAACTGACGCGCCTTTTGACTACAGCAATCGCGCACCTATTGCGCAAAGCTTTAAGTCTTTAGAGACAGAAGAAGTCTTTACTGTTGCCGTTGCTCACTTAAAATCTAAAGGTGGTTGTGGAAGTGCAACTGGTGGAAACGCTGATCAAAATGACGGCCAAGCATGTTGGAACGAAATTCGAACTGCTGGCGCCAATGCATTTGCTGATTGGTTAAATAGCAAACCAACAGGGGTTGATGATGAAGATATCATTCTTGTTGGCGACATGAACGCCTATGCAATGGAAGATCCTATCCGTGCATTTGCTGATAAAGGCCTTAAAAATGTGGTTGCTGAGCTAGATGGCAACACTTTAGGTTACTCTTATAGCTTTTCTGGCCGAGCGGGTAGTTTAGATCACGCCCTAGTCAGTCCAAGCTTATTAAATAAAGTAGTCAGTGCAACCGATTGGCACATTAATGCCGATGAGCCTATCTCGCTTGATTATAACGTTGAGTTTAAATCTGACGCACAACAATCAACCTTATATGCTCAAGGTCCTTACAGAGCGTCAGATCATGACCCTGTTATTGTCGATATTCGCTCGACCATTATCGCGCCACCTGAGCCAGAACCTGAAGTAATTATTGGCGAAATTAATAATATTGGCGGGTGGTTTTGGTGGAAAAGCTACAGCTTTGAAATCCCACAAGGTTATGACGAGCTAACGGTTAGCCTTGACGGTGGCTGGGGTGATGCAAACTTATTTGTACGCCATAAAAGAAACCCGACTCTTTTCAGAAAAGATTGCGCCTCAATAAGCTTCGGTAATAGCGAAAGCTGTTCATTTACCAACCCTAAAGAAGGTAAGTGGCGAGTGCGTGTAAACGGCGCCATTCCTTTTGGTAATGTTAAATTAACGTACAAAGCAACAAAGTATGCTGATTAAGCTTAATTAGTCGGTTAACAATTAGGTATTGTGACCTAAAATATCTATATAGTTACTCAAAAGCCGCTTTCGCGGCTTTTTTATTTTTTATACAAATGTAATTCAGACAAGCTTCAGCAAACATTGCTTACTATCTATGCAAACCTTGATATGGCCTTTATCAAATTTCACACCTTTCATTTATTGTTTAATAAATACAAAGTGTGAAGCTGCGTTACTACACCTGCGCTAAAACGATAATTGCCCAGTCCTGCTAACCCATATAAAAACCATTGAGATAGACGTTACTCTCGCTGTAAATATATTTTTATAAAGGATTCAAAATGAAAGAACGCATTCACCTTATATCAACTTGTCAAAGGGCTTTTAAACCTTTGGTAGGGATGTTGATAGTTTTTTCACTGTGGGGAACGAACAACGCCATTGCAGCAACCTCATTAGAAGCGGCAATACCACAAGGCAGCTTATTTGATGTGATAAGTGCGCGTGCTAAAAAGCTTGCTGAGCAAGATTACATTGCACCTAAAAACATACAAATAGAGGCGCTTAATAGTATTGATTATCAAGACTACCGCTCAATCCGCTTCAAACACGATCAATCGGTATGGAAAGATGAAGGGCTTTATGAGCTGCAACTATTTCACCCAGGTTTTTTATATAAAACCCCAGTCAAAATCAATATCGTTGATCAAGATGCCAAGCTTAGCCGTCTCCCATTTAGCACAGACTTTTATCAATATGATGGAACAGCAGCACACCTAAAAGATGAAATAGCGAAAAGTGTTGAAGGTACACAGTTAGGGCATGCTGGTTTTAGATTGCACTACCCACTAAATAACGATGACTATAAAGATGAAATTATGGTGTTTCAGGGCGCTTCTTATTTTCGCCTAGTTGGACCTAATCAAGTTTATGGCTTATCAGCACGCGGATTGGCAATTGATACCGCACAAACATCTGGTGAAGAGTTTCCTTCATTCAAAGAGTTTTGGTTAGTAAAACCAACACCAGAGCAAACTAATATTACTATTTTTGCTTTACTCGATAGCCCATCGGTAGCGGGAGCCTACAAGTTTGAAATAGACCCAAACACACAGACACGAGTTAACGTCGACATGCAAATTTTTGCGCGTAAAGATGTTAAAAAGCTAGGTATAGCGCCATTAACGAGCATGTTTTATCACGGTGAAAATAGCACTAAGTTTTTTGATGATTACCGCCCTGAAGTACATGATTCAGATGGTTTGCTCACGCAGTCACAAGAGAGTAATTGGGTGTGGCGTCCGCTTAATAATCCATCCCAACTCAGTGTAACCTCTTTTTCATATGAGAATCCAAAAGGCTTTGGCCTTGTGCAGCGTGACCGTGACTTTAATAACTACTTTGATATAGAAGCGCATTACCATGACCGCCCTAGCCTTTGGATAGAACCACAAGGTGAATGGGGCAATGGCCGTGTTGAGCTAGTAGAAATTCCAACAGATACTGAAACAAACGATAATATTGTAAGTTATTGGGTTCCTGAAAAGCCGTTCAAAGCTGGAGAGGCATTAAAGTTTAGCTATAAGATGACGACGTTTAATGATTATCTAAGCCAAAATAATTTGGCCAAAGTAGCTAGAACGCGTATCGGTAGTGCCGCATTACCTGGTGAAGATAATCCACCGCCAAAAAGCCATCGTCAATTTACTGTTGACTTTACCGGCCCTGATATCAATCAGTTATCAGCAAAATTAGCACTTAGCGCAGATCTTCAGCTGACTACCGGTGAAGCCCGCGATATTACAGTGCAAAAATTACCAAAATCATTAGGTTGGCGTGTTGCTTTTAAAGTCGCTCCCCAAGGTAGTGATCCTGTAGATATGCGTTTATCGCTAAAGCTACGTAATAAAGAAGTGAGCGAGGTATGGAGCTATGTTTGGTATCCAAATGACATCAAGTAAACAAAGCGCAGGCACGCCGATGCCTTTTAAAACACTTCGTGTGTGGTTATTTGCTATCGCTGCTATTGGTCTTTCAGGCTATGGCATTTCAATTATGTTTGAAATTTTAAACTCAAATGGCATGACCTTGCTTGAGTATGCACTTCTTGCTTTATTTTCTATTACTTTTGCGTGGATAGTCACCGCATTTTGTAGTGGTTGTATTGGTTTTATACTGCAGCTATTTCGGATAGATCCACTCACACTTAAAAAAATAAAGCCGGTCTCTATTAACAGTGAAGCACTATCACAGCAAAAAACAGCTGTGGTTATGCCTATATATAACGAAGATACGCACAGAGTGATTGCAGGCTTTGAAGTCAGCTTACAATCATTAAAAGCGACAGGGCAATTAAAACACTTTGATTTTTATTTACTAAGCGATACACAAGACGCAACTATTGCTAGTAATGAATTAAGTGCATGGCATGCGTTATGTGAGCGCTTAGGTGATACTGCAAAGCAGGTATTTTATCGTCGCCGTGAAGATAACAAACATCGTAAAGTGGGTAACTTAACCGACTTTTGTGAGCGCTGGGGTAGCCAATACGAGCATATGATTGTATTGGATGCCGATAGTGTAATGACTGGCCAATGCATGCTAGAGCTCACTACCAGTATGCTAAATAATCCACAAACGGGATTGATTCAGACTATCCCTATTCCTGTGCGCCAAGATACCTTTTTTGGACGCTTTTTACAGTTCGCTTCAATTCTTTATAGTCCAATGTTAGCTACCGGCTCTGCTTTTTGGCAGACCGACAAAGCCAATTACTGGGGCCATAATGCCATTATTCGCGTCAAAGCATTTATTGATTGCTGTGGCTTGCCAACACTAAAAGGTAAAGCGCCTTTTGGTGGTGAAATTTTAAGTCATGATTTTGTGGAAGCCTCTTTATTACATAGCGCGAATTGGGACGTATTATTACTTGCCGATATTGAAGGCAGTTACGAGGAAGTTCCGAGCAACATATTAGATTATGCTGTACGCGATAGACGCTGGGTTCAAGGTAATATTCAACACCTTGGCTTATTATCATCAGCAAAATTAAAGCTAATGAGTAAGCTGCATTTTTTACTGGGTGCAACCGCGTATATATCATCACTCATTTGGTTATCTATGCTGGCGTTAAGTACCATAGATGCGGTAACACGCGCTTTAAATAGCGATGTCTATTTTAATCGCGCCTATCAACTATTTCCAACTTGGCAAATAGCCAAAACAGAACTCATTGACTCATTACTTTACCTAACTATCATTATTTTATTATTGCCTAAACTCATGGGCGTGATTGTTACCTTAGTACACCGTAAGCAGCGCTTTGGTGGTGCATTAAAACTTACTTTAGGGTCTATAATTGAAACCGTGTTTGCCATTATTGTGGCACCATTAATGATGGTTTTTCATGCATATTTTGTAGTCTGTGTATTTTTAGGTAAAAAAGTAAAATGGGACGCTCAACCGCGTGAAGGCAGAATGGTGCCATGGAAAGAAGCGTTTAGTTATACATTGCTTTCTTCGCTGATTGCCATTGTATGGGGTAGCGTTGCTTATTACTTTACGCCAGTCTTTTTTTGGTGGTTATCTCCTATTTTATTAGGGCTCATACTCGCTGCACCTATTGTGCGCTATTCAAGTAGTATCAAGCTAGGCGTTAAGCTCAGAAAATGGGGGATTTTTCTCTGCCCGAGTGAAGTCGATAATGATGCAACATTAGCGGCACTTAAAGTACACCTCAAAGAGATAACCGTTCCACCTGCAGGGCGTTATTCAACAGCAATACCGCTGTTACCACAAGAACATAAAGTAACCATGCCTATTCAGAGCTTTAGTAGTGAATCACATCGTAAGAAGTTTAAAGCACTCATCACAAAAACAGCTAATAAGCTAAATTAATACCAATTCGCTTAATTAAGTCAGCTATTTTGAAGATTGGTATAGTCATAATAAATAAAAAAGGAGCAACTAACTGTTGTTCCTTTTTTATGACCGCACGTTTTAATTTTCGAGCTTAATAACCTTCAGACAATAAAAAACCCGCAACAAGTGCGGGTTTTTTTTAAAGAGTTAAAGTGCTAATTACTTAGCCGCTTTTTTCTCTTTTTCTGCAGCGATTACTGTGTCAGCTACGTTTTGTGGACATGGTGCGTAGTGTGAGAACTCCATAGAGAACTGACCACGACCTGATGTCATTGTACGTAGTGAACCGATGTAACCGAACATTTCTGATAACGGTACGTCTGCTTTAATGCGAACGCCAGTTAAACCAGCTTCTTGGTCGCTTAACATACCACGACGACGGTTAAGGTCACCGATTACGTCACCTACGTGATCTTCTGGCGTGAACACGTCAACTTTCATGATTGGCTCAAGAAGTTGTGCACCCGCTTTAGGGATAGACTGACGGAAAGCGCCTTTAGCTGCGATTTCGAATGCGATTGCTGATGAATCCACGGCGTGGAAGCCACCGTCGAAAAGTTCAACTTCAACGTCAAGTACTGGGAAGCCAGCTAGAACACCTTCGTTCATCATTGACTTAAAGCCTTTCTCAACTGCAGGCCAGAATTCTTTAGGTACGTTACCACCAACAACTGAAGATGTGAACGTGAAACCAGAACCCACTTCGCCAGGCTTGATACGGTAATCGATTTTACCGAATTGACCAGAACCACCAGATTGTTTCTTATGCGTGTAGCTATCTTCGATTTCACGAGTGATAGTTTCACGGTAAGCAACCTGTGGTTGACCAACGATAAGGTCTACACCGTAAGTACGCTTAAGGATATCTACTTTGATATCTAAGTGAAGCTCACCCATACCTTTAAGGATAGTTTCACCTGAATCTTCATCAGTTTCAACTTGGAAAGATGGATCTTCTGCAACCATTTTACCGATAGCAACACCCATTTTCTCATTACCGCCTTTATCTTTAGGCTGTACAGCAATCGAGATTACTGGAGTTGGGAATACCATTGGCTCAAGTGTTACTGGGTGCTTAGGATCACAAAGAGTGTGACCAGTTTGCACGTTCTTCATACCAACGATAGCGATGATATCGCCCGCTTGCGCTGAAGTAAGCTCTTTACGCTCATCTGCTTGCATCTCAACCATACGGCCAACACGCTCAGTTTTACCAGTAAATGCATTAAGGATAGTGTCACCCTTGTTAAGCACACCAGAGTAGATACGTACGAATGTTAATGCACCGAAACGGTCATCCATGATCTTAAATGCTAACGCTTTGAAAGGTTCGTCAGCAGATACGATTGCATGCTCGCCGTTTTCGTTACCTTCTTCATCCATAAGAGGTTGAGGATCAACTTCTGTAGGAGCAGGTAGGTAATCTACTACTGCGTCAAGTACAAGTTGCATACCTTTGTTTTTGAATGCAGAACCACAGAATGTAGGGAAGAACGCAAGGTCACGAGTACCTTTACGGATACAACGCTTGATGTCTTCGATTGAAGGGATTTCACCTTCCATGTACGCTTCCATTAGGTCATCGTCTTGCTCTACAGCAGTTTCGATAAGCATTTCATGGTATTCATCAGTTTTCTCTACCATGTCTGCAGGAACGTCTTCAATAGTGTAGTTTTCTGGAAGACCTGTCTCATCCCAGATGTATGCTTTTTTGTTTAAAACATCAACAACACCACAGAACTCATCTTCGATACCGATTGGTAAAGTCATGATAAGTGGAGTAGCACCAAGTACTTTTTGTACTTGCGCTGTTACACGGAAAAAATCAGCACCCATACGGTCTAATTTGTTTACGAAGATGATACGTGCAACACCTGACTCATTCGCGTAGCGCCAGTTAGTTTCTGATTGTGGCTCAACACCACCAGAACCACAGAATACACCCACACCGCCATCTAATACTTTAAGTGAACGGTAAACTTCAACGGTGAAGTCAACGTGTCCAGGAGTATCGATAACGTTAAAACGGTGATCTTTCCAGAAACAGCTTACTGCCGCAGACTGGATAGTAATACCGCGCTCAGCTTCTTGATCCATGAAATCGGTAGTCGATTCACCATCATGAACCTCACCTGTTTTGTGGATAGTACCTGTAAGCTTTAGGATACGCTCAGTAGTTGTGGTTTTACCCGCATCAACGTGCGCGAAAATACCAATGTTTCTGTACTTCGATAAATCTGCCATTAATTTTACTCTTAATAAAGTCGATAAATTATTCGGCGGGAGTATAGCATTACTTAAAGCGAACATCACCATAGAAGTCGCTTAAAATGCAATCAATTTATAAAAAACTTGCTTTAAAGATATTTTGAGGTATGAGATGGGCTTAAAAGTGGCATATTATAAACTGTATTTAAACGACTTAAGTCTTTATCAGCGTCATTGTTAAACATCAAAAGCGCAACTGAGTAATGGCATGAAGCAAATACAATTATTTTACCCCATGCAAATCGTTAGTAAAATCACTCAAAACTCATAGTTTTGACTTTGTCGCTAATAACTAAATTACCCGCAGTTTTGGCTTTGATTTCATCAATAGTCACACCGGGTGCACATTCTAATAAATGAAAAGCGCCATCTTTTATTTCTAATAGAGCCAAATCAGTAATTACTTTATTGATACAACCAACACCGGTTAACGGTAGGTTGCATTCATTCAGTAGCTTTGATTCACCGTGTTTATTAGCATGGGTCATAGTGCAAATAATGTTTTTTGCCCCAGCCACTAAATCCATCGCCCCGCCCATACCTTTGACCAATTTATTAGGGATCATCCAACTGGCAATGTTGCCGTTTTGGTCCACTTCAAACGCACCCAGCACGGTTAAATCAACATGCCCACCGCGGATCATGGCAAAGCTTTCAGCAGAATTAAAAATAGCGGCACCCGTAGCTGCGGTTACTGTTTCTTTTCCTGCGTTGATCATATCGGCATCTACATTTTCAGCGCTAGGATAGGGCCCCATGCCCAGTAACCCATTTTCTGATTGCAGCATTACCTCAATGCCCTTAGGCACATAATTGGCCACCAATGTAGGTATCCCTATTCCTAAGTTAACGTAGTAGCCATCTTGTAATTCCATTGCCACGCGTTTTGCTATTTGCTCTCGTGTTAATGCCATTATGTGCTCCTTAGGACTTTGCCGCTCGAGTAGTGGTTTTTTCAATACGCTTTTCAAACTCACCTTTAATAACGCGATCGATATAAATACCTGGCGTATGAATTTGGCTTGGCTCAAGCTCTCCGGGCTCGACAATTTCTTCAACCTCTAATACGGTAATTTTACCAGCGGTGGCTGCCATAGGATTAAAGTTCATCGCTGTATGACGATAAATACAGTTACCATAGCGATCTGCCTTCCATGCTTTAACAATGGCAAAGTCACCGATTATACTGGGCTCTAATAAATATTCGCGCCCCTTGATTGAACGGGTTTCTTTACCTTCAGCCACAGGCGTACCGACACCCGTTGCGGTATAAAACGCTGGAATTCCGGCGCCGCCTGCGCGCATTTTTTCGGCTAGCGTCCCTTGTGGCGTTAGTTCAACATCTAACTCGCCACTAAGTAATTGTTGCTCGAAAAGTGCGTTTTCACCGACGTAAGAAGCGACCATTTTACTAATTTGTTTATCTTCAAGTAGTAATCCAAGCCCAAAACCATCAACACCACAATTATTAGATACTACGGTTAAATTACGTGTCCCTTGACGTTTAATTTGTGCAATCAAGCCTTCAGGAATACCACACAAACCAAAACCACCAGCAATCACGGTCATGCCATCTTCAAGCCCTGTCATAGCGTCACTGTAGCTTGTTACTACTTTATCAAAACCTGCCATTAGCTCCCCCTTATTGTGCAGTCCAACCGCCATCAATGGCGATTGCTTGAGCGGTAATGTTGCGTGCAGCATCTGCCATTAAAAAACTCACGGTATGCAAGATTTCGTCTAAGCCGATAAATGCCTTTTTCGGCATGGGTGCCAGCATAATGGTGTCAATTACTTGCTGCTCAGAAATACCATGCTCTCTGGCTTGTGCGGCAATTTGCTGCTCCACTAATGGCGTTTTTACATACGCTGGGCACACTGTATTAATAGTAATATTGGCATCACCTGTTTCTAATGCCATGGTTTTAGCAAAGCCAATTAAGCCATGCTTCGCGGCGATATAAGCAGATTTATACTTAGAGGCCACCATGGCGTGAATAGAACCTATATTAATGATGCGGCCAAAATCTTGCTCACGCATGCGTGGCAGTACCGCTTTAGTCATCATTGCGGGACCTACCAACATCACTTGCTGTAAAAGCAGCCACTTATCTGCAGGAAAGTCTTCTAATTTAGCTACATGCTGTATTCCTGCATTATTAATTAATACATCCACAGGTTGCGTAAAAGTGCTAAAAAAATCTTCAATCGCTTGGCTATCTGCCACATTCAATGCATAGCCCCGAGCAGTACCGCCCTGATTAACTATTTTTTGCGCTGCCTGTTGAGCTACCTGTTCATTAAGGTCGGTCACAATAATGCTATGCCCAGCTCGGGCTAGCTGCTCAGCAATGTGTAGCCCTATACCACTAGCCGCGCCGGTGATTAATACGTTTTTACTCATACTGCTACTCCTCTAAAAATTCACTGATCAGCTGCGCTTTAGGCGAGATTGAAAAAATTCCATCGAGATGCCCCCAGCCGCCTTCAATTTCAGAAAGCTGAACCTCTTTCCCCAGCGACTTCATTGACTCATATACAGTGCGCATATTTTCAGGGCGTAGCAGTAAATCATTGGTTGCAGGCAATAACAGTGTTTTAGCGCTAATTTTTTTAAGTGCTGCGCTTAAGTTGCCTTCCATACCGGCAGTAAACAGTTGTGATGCCCGTACCAAATACAATACATGATTTGCATCTTGGGTTTTTGCACGCGCCATTGCACGCTGTGCTAGTACTTGGTTTAACTTAGGTAAGGTACGAATGTCTTTTAACGCGCCTTCATCAAGTACGTTAAAGTCAGGGAAGCTAGCGTTATAAATAATTGGATGCATCGCATCTTGGGTAATATTTAGCATGGTTGCGGCAAGTCCATCTAATGGGCGCTCCTTGTCGTAGTAATTACCTTGCTGCCAGTTTTTATCTAAACGAATGGGGAGTGCCCATTTTTCAAGCGCAGCGACAGTCCATGCATCCATGGTTGCTGCACCAATAACATGGATTAGGCGTTCAACCTGATCTGGATAACGCGTTGCCCACTCTAGCGCCTGAAAAGAGCCCATAGATGCGCCCATCACGGCATGTAATTTAGTAATACCCAAACTCTCTAATAAGCGTTTTTGTACGTTAACAAAATCAGTAATAGTAACCACTGGAAAATTCAAGCCATAAGGTTTACCTGTCGCTGGGTTAATTGATGCAGGCCCCGTAGTGATTACGTGTGGGTCATGCCAATTAGCATTGACTAAGGTGTCAGAGCTGATCACAAAATACTTGTTAGTATCTATGGCTTTTCCTGGGCCAATTAACGCATCCCAGTATCCTGCTACGGCGTCGTCGGCTGAATATTTACCTGCTGCATGAGAGGTTCCTGAAAAATAATGAGTGATCAAGATTACATTATCTTTGGCTTTGTTAAGCTCACCATAACTTTCCCAACCAATATCAACCTGTGGCAACGTTGTGCCAGAAACCGTTGTGAAGTTTTCTGTGCTGAAATGTTGCTTTTCTACTAGTAACGGCTCGGCTTTATCAGCGCCAGACACCGTACTACTAAATAAAAACAGCAACCCTATTATTAATATTGTTTTCATTGCAATTCCTTAAAAAGTGATGAATAAGCTCAGCGCAAGAGCCACCCCAACCAATGGGATAACCACCGTCAATGCGGCTAATGGCCAATAAGCGCGTTGATGTGTTTCTTTACAAATGGCACGTATAGTTGTGACCACGTAACCATTATGTGGCAGGCTGTCTAATGCACCAGAACTAATAGCAACCACTCTGTGTAATTGCTCTGGATTAACCCCCATATCCAAATATCCAGGAGCCACAAGCGGTAGTGCAATCGCTTGCCCGCCGGATGCTGAACCCGTTAATCCGGCTATTACGCTCACGGCAACAGCAGCCCCCATCAACTCATTACCTGGCATATGAGTCATAGCATCAACAGCAGCAATAAACGCCGGCGATACTTTAGCCACTGCGCCAAACCCTACTACAGCAGCAGTGTTACCTATAGCAACTAAGGCGCCAGTGGTCCCCATATTGATGGCATTTGCCATGTTATGAAAATACTTGTAATTGATGACCACAATACTTAAAACACCACCAAGCAACGCCACAATTAGTGCGGTTTGTTGTAAAACATCATGCAACATAAATGATAAGAGTAGCACCACCAGCAAAGGAATTACGCCGGTGATTGGATGAGGGCGTTCACGCTCTAAAATAATTGGGTCATCGTCTCTTGCAGCAAAACGCTCACCTTTGGCAACCGCCTTTTTAATCATTTTATTTAGCCAAAAATAACCGACTGTTGCCATAAAAATGGCCACCACTAAGCTTACCTCCCATGCTGCATAGGGTGAGGTACCTAAATGCTTTACGGGTATCCAATTTTGAATTTCAGGCGAGCCCGCAGAGGTCATAGTAAACGTCACTGAGCCAAACGCTAATGTTGCGGGTATAAAGCGCCGCGGCAAATCGGCATCTTTAAATAAACTGAGCGCCATCGGGTAAACCGAAAACGCCACAATAAATACACTGACTCCGCCATAAGTCAGCACGGCACAAGCAATCACCACCGCCAGCACCGCATGCTTCATACCTAACTTGCCAACAATGTAACTGGCTACACTATCTGCTGCACCAGTATCTTCCATAAACTTACCGAACAACGAGCCCAGTAAAAACATAAAAAACCATGCACTTAAAAATCCAGCAAAGCCATCCATGTACGCGTTAATAAAATTACTGTCGGCAGTCACCGGGAATATAGCCATCCCGCTTGTTAGTGCCACCAACAATGCACATATTGGCGCGGCAATAAATAAATTGACCCCGCGCAACGTTAAAATTATCAGCAGTATTAAACCGCCTAACAGCCCTATCATGCTCAGCATAGACATTCCTATAATTATTGTTATTACCCAGATGAGGTGACATCGCAGTAACTGTTGTTAGTTTTATCGCTCAGCGCAAATAAAGACATAGCACTAAGGTACTATACGTTATAAAACTTACACAAAAATCATATAAGTCAAGGTGTTAAGCTTTTATAGCACTATGGTACTAATTCATTTTTTAACACTATCTTCTACATTAAGTGCAGGTGACATGAGCAAACAAATAATCAACTAATAACAACAGGAACACACCAATGATAAAGCTCAAACAAAATATCACACCCGTTACACTCGCTGTTTCACTCGCCTTATTAAGTGCAACAAGTGTGGCAGCTGAACAAGCGCCTAAAGTAAAAAAAGCAGAGTTAGAGCGAATAGAAGTAACCGCTCGCAAAACCGTTGAAAACTTACAAGAAGTTCCGGTTGCCGTAACCTCAATTGGCGCACAAGAATTAGCAGAAAACGGCATCAGCGTAATGACTGAAGTACAGCAGTTTTCACCCAACACTACGCTACAATCAAGCCGAGGCACTAACTCTACCATCACTGCGTTTATTCGCGGTGTAGGTCAGCAAGACCCGCTTTGGGGCTATGAACCTGGCGTAGGTATTTACATTGATGATGTATACATCGCCCGCCCGCAAGGTGCCGTGCTCGACTTACTTGATGTACAACAAATTGAGGTGTTACGTGGCCCACAAGGTACGCTATATGGCAAAAACACTATTGGTGGTGCAGTTAAGTATGTCACCAAAGAAATGAGCGGAGATGCAACGCTAAATATTCAAGGCACCGTAGGCAGCTACAGCCAAAAAGATTTAAAAGTCACTGGGCAGCTCCCGCTTATTGACGAAAAACTCTATGTTGGTTTTGGTTTTGCCACATTGAACCGTGATGGCTATGGTGAATTTTTAACGTCAGCGCTTGATAATCAAGACCGCGAAAACTATAACAAAGATGTTACCGCAGCACGGGTTACGTTAGAGTACACCCCTACCGATGACTTATTCTTTCGTTTAGCGTGGGATAAAACCGATGATGACTCCAATGCGAAAGGCGGGTATCGCTTACTTCCAAGCTTGTTAACGAATGCACCTGTGCCAGATAGCGTGTATGACTCTTATACTAGTTTACCTACATGGAACAAAGTAGAACTTGAAGGTATGAGCTTAACTGCTCGCTGGGATATGAGCGCAAACACCAGCATTAAATACGTTGCAGCAACAAGAGAGAGCTATTCACCAACCAATATCGACTTTGATAATACCTCTTTACCTATTTTTGATGTTCCAGCCATTTATGACGATGAACAAACCACGCATGAGTTGCAGCTAAATCACAGTGGCGATAACTACAAATTAGTATCGGGCTTATATTACTATGATGGTGAATCGTGTGGCCAGTTTGAAGCAATATTAGGTGTGCTTGGTCAAAGTTTAGGTGCCCCTGGGCTTACGCGTGAAGTAAGCGGTTGCAGCAATTCCACCAGCAAAGCGGCTTATATACAAGGAAGCTACGACTTTGATGAAAAATGGTCAATGACACTTGGCGCTCGCTATACCAAAGACAGCAAAGAAGCGATTGTAAATAATGGTCTTATTTTTGACATTGTTTACCCTGAATCAGGTTGGATCCCGGGTTATGTTCGCCCAGAAGGACAACTCGTGCCTACGGTACTAGATGACAGCGAAGATTGGTCACGCTTTACGCCTCGTGCGGGTGTTGAATATCAATATAATAACGACATCATGTTTTTTGCTAGTTACTCGCAAGGGTTTAAGTCAGGGACATTTAATCCACGAGCTACAACAGCAGAACCTGCAGCAAGGCCCGAAGTGGT
This sequence comes from Pseudoalteromonas sp. SiA1, assembly GCF_018732205.1. NCBI lineage: Bacteria > Pseudomonadati > Pseudomonadota > Gammaproteobacteria > Alteromonadales > Pseudoalteromonadaceae > Pseudoalteromonas > Pseudoalteromonas sp. SiA1. The sequence goes on from NZ_CP076084.1 coordinate 3,248,150, forward strand.
TGACTCTATTGAGTTAGGCATGAAAAGCGAATGGAATGATAATTTACGCGCAAATTTAACTGTATTCACACTTGATCATAAAGACCGTCAGTACATATCGGTATTACCCGGTGACAGCGCCGCCGATTTAAACCAGCGCTTAGGTAATATTGGCGAGTCTAAGTCTGATGGCGTTGAATTAGAACTTAGCTATGTTGCAAACGATGCACTAACTTTCGACGCGTCAATAGGTTACATCGACAGTAGTTTTGAAAATGTAATTGATACCAATCCTGATACCGGTGAAACATTTGATAAATCAGACCGTTTTAGTGTTTCAAACACCCCAGATCTAACTTTCAACTTAGGTGCTACCTATCGTTTATACACAGAAATGGGCGACTTCGTTATAAATGGTAATTATTACCATCGCGGTGATTATGCGTTATTCGAAGAAGATAGCCTCTTAACACAAGACGCCTACGGATTATTAAATATTGGTGTTACTTGGTACAGCGCAGATGGCCATTGGACTGCGGGTATTTATGGTAAAAACCTAACCGATGAAGAATACATGATTGGTGGTTATCAGTTCGTGGCTCCTGACCCATCAGATCCAACTGATACCAGCAAATACACACCGGGTCTTGGTGGCGATAATACCTTAATTGGTTATTACGGTGACCCCCGCACAATATCACTCACTGTGGGCTATCGTTTTTAAAATTTAATTTAAGCGTTAAGGTTTGTCTGTATATCCCCACAGACAAACCTTGTTTCACATCGCAAAATCACATATAACTTAATGCATTGGAGACTATTTGAAATGGCTTGTGCTGTGAATACCATAATTGCTGATGACCACCCTTTATTCAGAAGTGCGCTACGTCAAGCAGCAGCGACTTCTGTACCAGAACAATATATAAAAGAAACCAGCGATATCGATGGGTTATTTAGCTTATTAAAATCACACCCCGAGATAGAGCTGATATTTTTAGATTTAACAATTCCTGGCGCCAATGGTTTACAAGCGCTCTCGCAACTAAGAAATCAATACCCTGATATATTAATTATTATGGTATCGGCTAACGAAACCCCCACTATCATAAAACAAGCCATGAGCTTAGGTGCTGCAGGCTATATTCCAAAGTCATCATCCCTTGATGTGATCAGTGAAGCCATTGAACATGTACTCAATGGAGACTCTTGGTTGCCAACAGATATTGACTTAACTGATGTGGTTGTTAATGACGAACAGAGCAATTTTGCCCGCAACCTAGAAAAACTCACTCCACAGCAATACCGTGTACTCGCGATGATAGCCGACGGGCTCTTGAACAAACAAATTGCCTTTGAAATGTCGATTCAAGAAACCACCATAAAACAACATGTATCGGCCATTTTGCGAAAGCTGAATGTGTATAACCGTACCCAAGCAGGCATTTTGTTTAATCAGCTATCTCAAGTTGGTAAGTTAGAGGCGAGCTAATATGAATTAATACAATTTAAGTATTTCTTTATAATCTTTTTTAAGGCTGTCTAGCTGAAATTGTTAATACATACATTAGCACCTACAACTAGCTGGCTCATACGCGGACTGTACTGCCCACCAAACGCGCCAACCAAAAAGTTAACAAATGATGTAAAATTGCAAAAAACAAACCAAATTTAAAAAATTTCATGTTGATATTTTTATGCAATAAAAAACTAAAAAACACCGAAAAAAACCTTTTCAATGAATAACCTCCCTAGATTAATGAATATTGATTTTAAAGCCACACCCACCGCATTTGATTACACCTCATTAACATGCTTTCTTGATATAAAACAATAATCAAACAAACATTCACAGGGTCAAAATGAAAAAGTTTAAAAGAAAAATTCTTGCTTGCGCAATTACAACTCAATTAATCACCTCTTATCATGCCTCAGCAGAAGAAAAGCCTAAAGTTGATAAAGAAATTGAACAGATTGAGGTTACTGCTACACGTCGCTCAGGTTCAATTCAAGAGGCTCCTTTAAATATTACAGCGCTTAATAGTGATGTCATAAAGGATCAAAACATTGGTGATTTAGAAGATGTAGCTCGTTGGGTCCCAGGCCTAACAGTTTCAGATCAAGGTGGTCGTGAAGGTTCTCCAATTATTGTTCGAGGTTTAAATACTAACTCGTCAGATCGCGGCTCTGATGGGGGCACTGTAGCTACTTATGTTGGTGAAATACCGCTTAATATTAATCTTCGCTTGACTGATATTGATCGAGTCGAAGTATTAATTGGCCCGCAAGGTACCTTATATGGTGCTGGTACTTTAGGTGGTGCTATACGCTATTTATTAAAGCAACCACAATTAGACATTACTGAAGGTAGCGTGAGTGGCGATTTATTCGCAATTAATGAAAGCGATGATACTGGGGGTGAGTTTGGCCTGGTATTTAATACCCCGCTTATCGATGACGTGTTAGCCGTTCGTGCCAGCGTTAATCATTATGACAGACCTGGTTATATTGATTATAAATACGTAGTACGAAACCCAGGGGTCTCAAACCCTAATCCAGATTTTACAAACCAAGATGATATTGATGAAAACTTACAACGCGTTAATGACGTTAACGATGAGCAAATCACTACGGGACGCTTTTCTGTTCGTTGGCAGCCAAACTCATCAATTGATGCAACACTCAATTACTTTTATCAAAAACAAGAAAATGGCGGCAACTCAACGTCACAATATGGCGCATTAGCAAATAGCAGCGCACTTCAAGGTACTGTAGGTAAATATGAAAACGCAGCTCGCGTGCTTGAACCGGGCGAGCAAGAAAACGATTTACTTAGCTTAGAAATCAAAGCTGATTTAGGCTTTGCTGAACTTGTATCAGCCTCTGGTTGGTCAAGCTATGAGCAGTCTGGGCAGCGAGATCAAACCGACTTACTTTATGATATTTGGACTGGTTACGCTGATTTTCCTGCATTTGTTGGTCAAACTTTAGATACTTCAGATCAAGATAACTTCACTCAAGAATTGCGTTTAGTATCGGCTTCAGAGGGCCCATTAAGTTGGATTGTAGGCGGCTACTATAATAAGCAAGAAAACTTATCAGATGACCGCGAATATACCCCAGGCTTAACTGACTTTTGGGGCGGTGGTATTGCGAACGTACAAAAAGATCTAGAATATATCGCCCTTAGTAATTCAGAAATAACAGAAAAAGCATTATTTGGTGAGGCTGGCTATAGCTTTACTGATCAGTTTGATATCACTTTGGGCGCGCGTTTATATGAATATGATATCTCCACCAATGCAGGGTCAGCTACACCACTTTATTCTGGCGATTTCTCGTCTCTTGACCAAATTGAGATGGAAAATGTTAGCGCCAATGATAACGGTAATCTATTTAAGTTTAATGCAAACTATACGTTTGATTCTGGTGTACTCGCTTACTTTACTGTCAGTGAAGGGTTTCGAATTGGTGGCGGTAATGGTATTGCGCCGTGTCCAGATGTGTTACCAGAACAGCAAATTGTTTGTGCTCTTCCAAGTGAAGAAGACTATAAGGCTGATACTACGGTAAACTATGAACTTGGCTTTAAATCAACCTGGCTCAGAAATCGATTGCACTTTAATGCAGCACTCTTTAATGTTGACTGGAATGACGCCCAAGTGGGTAGCTCTACTGTTAATGGCCAAGAGCTTATTACATCAAATGCAGGCTCAGCAAACTCAAAAGGCGTAGAAATTTCATCTCGTGCAATCATTGGCGATCACTGGACAGCTTACGCGACTTACGCTTATGCAAAAGCAGAACTAACTGAAGATGCACCAGATTTATTTGGTATTGGCATTGGCGCTATGAATGGGGATCGATTACCCGGCGCCCCTGAGCATCAGTTTTCATTCGGCCTTCGTTATGAGCAAGATGTGCTCGACGATAAACTACTGAGCGTTAACTACGGTATGACTGCACAAAGCGATATGATTACCAAAGTGGGCTTAAGAGACGATGGTGAGACATTAGCTGGCTATTCATTAAGCAACTTATCAGCTAAGTTAACAGGTGATATGTGGTCAGCTACATTATATATCGACAACCTGTTCGATAAGTATGCTTTTACTTCGGTACGCCGTGATAAGTCATGGGCTGGTATGTCGACCTCTGGCGCTAATAAAGCGTTACCTGAATTACAACGCGTATACGCTCACTATACAACAACGCCTCGCACTATTGGTATGAAGTTTACTTATAACTTTGAACTATAAAACTGAGCGATAGTTAAAAGCCTTGTTGATAATCAGCAAGGCTTTATTATTACCTCTCGTTAAGGTTATTTATGCTAACAGCACATCAACATCAGTTAAAAACACAGGTATTTACAGCAATAAACAATAACCAGTTATCCGCCGCTCACCAACTGCTAGTTAAGCAATTACAGTACGATGCGACAGACCATTTTTGCTATTACCTACTAGCCGAAGTGAATATTGCTGCAGGCGACAGCTACAAAGCCATACAACTGATAGAAAAAGCCTTAACACTCAATAACCATCCCTTATATGTGCTGCATTTATCTAAGCTAATGATACTAAAGGGTGACGTAACATTGGCGACCAGTTACTATCAGGAAGCTATCAAGTATCAAGGTTATGGGCCTCTAGAGTGGGATACCTTAGCTAATATAGCGACTCGACTTGGTGACTATGAACATGCTTTAGCATGGCAAAAAATAGCTTATAAAGCCGCACCTACACACCCCAAAATTAATTACAACTTAGCCATTGCCTATAAAATAAATGGCCAATTAGATCACGCAAAAACGCTATTATTAGCGCTTATAAAACGCGAGCCAAGTTACTTACAAGCACATTACTCTCTTGCAGAACTAAATACCTCAACTGAAGCAAAAACACATATTACCGAGCTAAAAAAACGACTTAGTAGTAGCTTAACTGCAACAGAACAGCAAATGATTTATCACAGTTTGGCACTAAATCACGAACATATTGGTGATTATGAACAAGCTTTTAGTTACTTTCGTGATAGTAAATTGGCTATAAAACATCAAGTAAACTATGAAGCCAGCAAACACCAAATATTTTGCCAACAATTAATAGCATTAAGTGAAAAGATTCAATTAACAGCAAAAAACGCTGACTTCTCACCCATATTTGTCATGGGTATGCCTCGTTCTGGTACCACATTAGTAGAAAAAATTATTAATCAAAGTACCGAGGTGACCGGCCTTGGGGAGCTAAATGACATTGCACAGCTACTTCAAAGCACTGCGGCGTCAAAACATGTTTTAGATATCCGTATGATTGAGCAGGCATTTCAAAAGTTTACGCTTGATAACCCCTTAAATGGCTACCAATCGCGCTGCGAAGGCATGATGACTTCATCTAGGAGCTGTGACAAGCAACCCTTTAATTTTTACTTTATTGATTTTATTTTAACTGCGTTTCCAGAGGCAAAAATAGTCTGTATGCTGCGCGACCCTGTGGATAGCTGTATTGCAAATTACAGGCAGCTATATAGCCCGCACAGTGCATTTCATCATTACAGCTATGACTTACAAGATATTGCTCATTTTTATCAAGATTATAAGTTACTTATCAACCACTTTCAGAAAAAGTATCCTAATAATGTAATGATTCAACACTATGAAGAGCTAGTAACAGATGCCACCTTGCAAACTCAAACATTATTTAATTTTTGTAATTTACAATGGCAGCCCAGCTGCTTAGCGTTTTATAAAAGCAACAGCGCCTCGGCTACTGCTAGCAAAGTGCAAATTCGCCAACCACTCAATAGTAAGAGTATTGGCTACTGGCAACATTATCAGCAAGCCTGTGATATGTTATCGAATAAGTTTAATTAATCGATAATAATTAGCAAGTCATGCCTTTCACCCGCAATTAGTGATTTAAACATAGCTAAAAATCATGAAAAACAAGGCTCTGGTGTGTTATTAACCCACTTGCCTTAAAGTAAAGTCAGTCGTTTTATCATTCTTTTTAATGCCGGTGCTTTAAGTGGTTTGTACAATAAAGGATAACCTGCATCGAGTACGCGCTCGCGTATTTGCTCATCATGGTTTGCAGTATTAACAATGGCAGGCAACGTCATTAATCCTGCTTGTTCAATCACCTCAAGCCCCGTTACACCATCATCCAATTGATAATCAACAATAAGTAGTTGTGGTAGTGTATTTTCTGCTTTGAGTTGCTCAAGTTCAATTAAGTTAGTGGCGGTGGCAATTTCACAGCCCCAGTTTTCTAGCAACTGTTTTAGCGCTTCAAGTACATTACGATCGTTATCCACAAGCCAAATATATAAACGACCCAATTCAGTTTCTGAATTGGCAGGTACATGCGCAGTGGCTGGTGTTTTTAAACTAGGTTTGCATGGCATGGTTAAAGTAAATTGAGTGCCTTTATTAAGCTGAGAGCCCATTACCAAAGGAATATTTAATAAATCACAAATACGTTTGGTGATAGAAAGCCCCAATCCTAATCCCTCGGCGTTAGGTTTATCGCCCAGCTGCTTAAATTCTTGATAAATACTCTGCTGATCACTGGTAGCAATGCCTATGCCTGTATCTTCAATCACAAACGATACATGATGTTCATCAAGTAAAACTTTTAAACGTACTTCACCATACTCTGTGTAGCGTATAGCATTACTAAGTAAGTTTCTTAGTACACGCTTAAGTAATGCTTTGTCGGTATAAATTCGCGCATCGCACGACTCAACGATAAAACCGAGGCCTTTTTCTTGAGCTAGTGCTAAATAATCATTACGCAGTGGCTCTATTAAACTACTCACATTAAATTCCGTTAACTGCACTTTAAACGAACCTGAATCGAGTTTAGTTAACTCTAAAATACTCGAAAGTAGCTCTTCTGCACTTGCTAAGGAATTTTTAATATTCATAGCTAGATCTTTAAGCTCAGTATCTTGGGCTTTTTCGTTCATTAGCGAACAAAATAAACTTGCGGCATTAAATGGCTGCAATAAATCGTGACTCGCCGCGGCAAAAAAACGCGTTTTACTTACTGTTGCCTGCTCTGCTACTTGCTTAGCTTTAGAAAGCGCTTGGTTAGCCTGTGTTAATGCTGCAGTGCGCGTAGCCACTTTTTCTTCAAGACTAACATTCGCTTCGGTGAGTGCTTTTTGTTGTTTTACAAACTCACTTATGTCGGTGTAAGTCGTTACAAACCCGCCACCAGGCAAGGGATTTCCTTGCATTTCAAATACTCGGCCATCACTATGTGCGCGTTGATATTTATACGCACTGCCTTGTTTTAAATAAGCTAAACGCTTATCGACTTCTGTATTAATATCCTCACCACGAAATAAGCCTCGCTCAGCGTTAAAGCGAATAATATCGGCAACGGGTCGGCCTATATATAAAGCACTATCGGGGTAATTAAACATGTGCTTATAGCCCTGATTCCAAGCGACCAAACGCAACTCACTATCTACTACGCTAATCCCTTGTTGAATATTTTCAATGGTAGATTGCAGTAAATCACGATTAAATTTAAGCACTTGGCTAGCTTCATCGACAAACTCAGCAACTTGCTCTAAAGGCTGACGCTGCTCATTTTTCGCTACATCTAAAATTAGCCGTGCTGATGCACCACCAATAACCGCTGACATTTCACGCTCAACTAATAACTCAAGCTCAACATTAGCAATCCGTTTCCATTGGCTTTTGTCATGCGGAAAATACTGCTGCACTAAAGAATGGCTCGCGTCTTTTTCAGCAAAACGCTGTAATAATGCCCCTAAATCTTCATAATTGAGTGGCTGCAATGTGGTGTTTAATCGCGAGTCGTTTAATTGAGATATGAACTTATTGCTTTGCAGGCGCTCAGCAAGCGTTGCACGACTAAATAGTGGTACAAGCAAATACACTAACGTATTAACCCCTAACGACAACAGTAATGATTGGCTAATACTTTCTAAATTCAATGAAAGTAAATTAGTGGGCGCTAACCAAGCAACTTGCCATGGCCCTTCTATTAACCAACTACTTTGACTACCAAAACCACTGGCTAAATTAGGTAGCAGTAAAGTGTAACCCCAAATTACAAAGCCACTTAAAATACCGAGCTGTGCACCACGACACGATGCGTGGCGCCACCATAAACCAATAATCATCGCAGGAGCAAATTGCGCAACTAAGGTAAACGACATAAGCCCAACGGTTGCAAGTGTGGTGGTTTCTGCCAGCACTCTATGAGTGAAATAGCTGAGTAATAAAATAAGTACAATTACAATTTTACGCGCATGCAATAAGTTGTTTTTATCCAATCCTCGGCTGCTTGACGTTAACTGTGAGCGACGCAAAATAAACTGATTAATAAAATCATTAGTGATCATCACCGACAGCACAATTGCCGACACAATCACCATACTTGTGGCCGCTGAAAAGCCACCTAAAAAGGCCAGTAAGGTTACCCCGCTATTATCTGTCGCCATTGGCAACGCTAATACGAAGGTATCTTGACCAACGCTACTATCACTAAAATAAACCAGCCCAGCGTAAGCTATAGGTAAAATAAATAAGTTGATCAGTAATAAATACAACGGAAATAACCAGCGAGCGGTTGCCAGCTCATTATTGTTATTGTTTTCAATAAAGCTCATATGAAACTGACGCGGCAAACATAACGTTGCCAGTATCCCCAACAAGGTATGTGCAACATAGACATAAACGGGGCTTTGAGTCGCGGCAACGTGTGTTGGTATGTTTAGCGCTTGCGCCTGTTCATACAAAGCAATAGGGCTATCAAATATAGAAAAACACACATACAAGCCCACCGCAATAAAGGCAAGTAACTTAACAATTGATTCAAAGGCAATACTGGCAATTAACCCGGGGTTATGCTCACTGGGCTTAAGCCTGCGAGCGCCAAATAAAATAGCAAATAAAGCCAGCAATAACGTAATATAAAACGTACTATCTGCCCATACTTGGTTACTTTGAGTGGGGGCTCGGTCGGTGAGTAAATTAATACTTTGTGCGGTCGCACTAAGTTGTAAAGAAATATACGGTACAATTGCTATCACTGAAATAAGTGAAATAAGCCCTGACAAACTCGACGACTGCCCATAGCGAGTAGCAATAAAGTCAGCCATAGAGGTAAGCTTTTGCTGTCGACAAATATGCGCAATACGACAATACAGCTGCCAGCCAAAAATAAATAATATAATCGTGCCCGCATAGGTAGGCGCCAACCACCAGCCATTACTAGCCGCTTGTGCTGTGGTGCCGTAAAAAGCCCATGAGGTACAATAAACACCCAATGACAGCCCGTAGGTTAAACCTTTGAAAGGAAGTACCTTACGCCTATCCGCCCAGCCCGCAACTGCAAATAATATCCCTAGATACACCACAGCAATAAGGCTAATAAACCAAATTGAAAACATATTTTTGTTCTTGTTATTATTTTTATAATACTTAACTTAGCATAAGGGGGTGTGTAGCAAAAAGCAGCCCTTACTTTAGTGCTATAAATGAACAAAAAGGTAAAATAAGAATTATTTGCATTTAGGTGTTGACAGTTATTTAAATCTAATTGATAATCACTATCAACAAGACGAAGCATACTTCTTGTGACGGAAAAGTTCATTTGTTTCTCGACCCTGAAACAACGTGTGGCGCACGTTAACAGCTATGGAAACCTGTTATAAACCACAACGCCCCTTGCTGTTTATGACCTGTTTCCGCCCTACTCATTTACTTGCTACATTGCTCATATCGGTGACGGTAGATATGAAACTAAAAAAGCCCTTACGGGCTTTTTTTATGTCTGTAATTTAGTGCGTAAGGCCTTAACCTGCGCTTTTATAAATTAACGACGGTTTTTTCGTGCACGTGCTCGGCGTTGTTTTTTCTCTTCTTCTTTGGCTTGCTTTTTCGCCTCTGCTGCCGCGCGCAATCCAGCCACCATTATTTCTTCTTCTTCACGCATGGCAGGTGTTTCCATGGTAATACGACCGATAATGCCATCTCGTAATTCATTAATTAGAATTTCCGACATTTTATACGTATCGATTTGGTTACCACCGCGAATACAGCCGCGCTTTTTACCCGCCATTTCAACAAACTCCCAATCGCTTTCTGGCAGTTCATCTAATTTATAGCGCGCTTTTAAAAGCTCAGGATAAGCATGCAATAAATACTCAGCGGTGTAACTTGCCACTTCTTCGTACTCAATAGCGGTATCACGTATCGCACCGGTTGCGCCTAAACGATAACCTGAGTTTTCGTTCTCTACTTTTGGCCACAGCATCCCTGGCGTATCGTAAAGCATAATGCCATCATCAAGTTTAATACGTTGCTGCGCCTTAGTAACTGCAGGCTCGTTACCCGTTTTAGCCACTATACGCCCAGCAAGCACATTTATGAGCGTCGATTTACCTACGTTAGGAATACCCATGATCATGGCTTTAATTTGCTTATCGGCACCGACTTTATGTGGCACTAACTTTTTACATAGCTCATTAATTCGATGCACTTCTGCGGCTTTATCGTTACCAAATGCAATGGCTTTTACGCCATTTTCTTGCTCAAAATAGTCTTTCCAGGTTTGCGTCATTTTAGGATCAGCTAAATCGGCTTTATTGAGAATTTTGATGACCGGCTTACCTTCACGCAGGGTAGCCACCATCGGGTTTTCGCTACTGTAAGGAATGCGCGCATCTAGCACTTCAATGATCACATCCATTTGTGGCATTATTTCTTTAATTTCATTTCGGGCTTTATTCATGTGCCCAGGGAACCACTGGATAGCCATTTTTAACTCCTAACATATAATTTGTAGCTATTTTAACTGGCAATTCATTTAATTGCGCTATACTGACGCAAATTTTTTCATATAAGACACTATGGCTCTCAAATCTACCATCATGAAGGCGCAGTTATCGCTTAGCGATATGGACCGTCACGTATACCAAGACTTTCACCTGACCTTGGCACAACACCCATCAGAAACAGATCAGCGGTTGATGATCCGCTTACTCGCTTTTGCACTTAATAGCTGTGATGGTTTAGAGTTTACCAAAGGGTTAAGCGCTGATGATGAGCCGGAGCTTTGGCATGTCAATTACAGTGAAGAAATAGAGCTGTGGATTGAGCTGGGGTTACCAGATGAAAAGCGCCTTAAAAAAGCCTGTAATAAAGCTAAAAAAGTAATTTTATATACCTATGGCGAGAATAACCAAGCTATTTGGTGGCAAAAGCATCAGCCTAAATTATATGAGTTTAAAAACTTAAGCATCTTTAGTCTTGATTATGCTGCTACTCAGCTATTAGCTGCGTTGGTTGATCGTAATATTAAATTGGCAATTACCATTCAAGATGGTGAAGTTTGGGTTAATACCGACACCACTAACATTGAGATAAAACCTCAGCAATTAATGTAACTAGAATAGGTTATACCAATTGCATTAAATTAGTTATCTATTATAGCGACAAGTAAATAAGTCGGTAACAAGGCGAAAATTGTGACATATAGTTGTTCTATATAAATAATTTTTAACGTAGGTAGCGGATTATTTAATACGCTAGAATGATCATGTTTTTAATAAAATTGGTATTAGGGGGCATATGAAAGTTAAACACGTTATTGTTTTACATGGCTTATATATGTCTGGCTTGGTGATGCGCCCGTTGTGCTCACGCTTGGAGGAGTCGGGGGTGAAAGTTTTAAACCTTACCTACAATACGCGTGACCCTAATCGGGATGCTATTTTTTCGCAAATAGATGAATTTATTGGCAACGAGCCTTCTGCTTTAGTGTGTCACTCTATGGGGGGCTTAGTTGCTCGCGCCTATTTAGAGGCAAACTCAGCGCCAAGTCATCATGTTGAAAAGGTAATCACCTTAGGAACGCCACATACTGGCAGCCATATTGCTGAAAAAATGCAGCAAAAAGGGTTCGAGCTATTATTAAAAAATAGCGTTGAGTTTTTACTCTCTAAGAATGGTGATTGGCCTTTTAAAGCCAAGCTATATAGCATTGCCGGCGACTTACCGATTGGCTTAATGCCACTCATTGTAAAAGGCAGCCGCTCTGATGGCACCGTATTATTAGATGAAACCAAGCTAAAGGGTATGGCCGAACATAAGGTATTTCACTTAAGCCATACCAGTATGATTTACTCACGCCAAGTCGTTAATTATATTCTTGAGCGCTTGAATGAGGACATTTAGTCCTCGGCTGCAGCCGCCACTTTGTAGCTGATCAAAAATATAATACCTAGCACTAAGGGCATTGGTGCAGCAATATAGCCAAAGGCATCAGAGTTTGCAAAACTTGCACCCGCTAAGTGCGCAACTAACCCTAATACAAACCCTAGCAAAGCAATACCAATAACGATGAGTTCAGCTTTATTTTCTTTACGTGTTTTAGCTTCCATAATTTCTCTCCGCATCTAATCAAGTAGCCCCTTAACTCAATAAAGTGATCTCTATCAAGTTGGGTTATAGTGATTATGCGCTTTACTTATGAGCGTTTTTTGACCTACATCAATAAATAAAATAAGTGTGCGCTGCGCCTGTCAAAAGCTTGTTTTAGATCATATTTTGTACTCACAAAATAAACAATTTCGCTGCTCAAGGTAGTATTTTTATAAACACAACCCATATCTATTGAACAGCGTTAGCTAACTTATTTAAAAAGTCGAGCTACGGTGATAGCTTTTAGCTATGACACCAATATGTATAAACGATTTTATTAATACACCATCTTAGGTAATACTGACTGTATTGAACAAGGTGTAAACAAATTCATAAAACGGTTATTTAAGGAGCAAAGTATGTCGCAAGTAAATGCAATTGGTTTAAACAGTACAAAAAGTGAAGATATTATTAAGTCACTGAATACGCTTTTAAGCAGCTATCAAATTCAATATATGAATGCGCGCGGTTTTCACTGGAATATTAAAGGCCGAAACTTTTTTGAATTACATTTAAAGTTTGAAGAAATTTATAACTTACTACTGTTAAAAGTAGATGAAATCGCAGAACGTATTTTAACGCTTGATGGTGCACCGCTACATGCATTTTCAGATTACTTAGAAGTAAGCGAAATTAAAGAAGCAAAAGGGATCAGCGACGGCGTAACCGCAGTAGAGAACTTACTTGCCGGATACAGCAGCTTAATTAAAATGCAGCGCGATATTCTTGCACAAGCCGCTGAAGCTGATGATGAAGGTACCGCGTCATTAATGAGTGACTACATTAAAGAGCAAGAAAAACTAGTGTGGATGTTAAAAGCCTACCTAGATTAAGTTATTTTAAAAAATAGAAAGCCTCAGTTATTACTGAGGCTTTTTTGTAACAATCATTTACGGGCTATGACAAAGCGATAAAAAAGGCCATTTCTAGCGCTTTTTCTTCTAAGCTTTTAAAGCGACCCGATGCCCCACCATGTCCTGCATCCATGTCGGTTTTAAACACTAAAATATTATCATCGGTTTTATATTCACGCATTTTAGCCACCCATTTCATTGGTTCCCAATACTGTACTTGTGAGTCGTGCAAACCGGTTGTCACCAGTATATTGGGATAGTGTTGCGCACTAATATTGTCGTACGGTGAATACGCTTCAATAATGTCGTAAAAATGGGGGTCATTTGGGTTACCCCATTCATCATACTCATTTGTTGTAAGCGGAATGCTTTCATCTAACATTGTGGTGAGTACATCTAAAAATGGCACATGGCAGCCCACTCCACAGTAAAGCTCAGGCGCTTGATTTACCACAGCTCCCATTAATAACCCCCCAGCACTGCCACCAGAGGCAAACACTTTACTTTTGTTGCCATATCCTTGCTCAGTGAGCGCTTTGGTTACATCTATAAAGTCATTAAAGCTATTTTGTTTATGCTGTTTTTTACCATGTTCGTACCATGAACGCCCTAGCATTTCGCTACCACGCACATGCGCAATCGCATAGACAAAGCCACGGTCTAGTAAACTCAGTGATGTACTCGAAAAACTAGGATCTATGGTGATCCCATACGCGCCATAACCATATTGAAACAACGGATTTGAGCCATCTTTGTTAAAGCTATCTTTACGATATACCAACGACACGGGTACTTTTACTCCATCTCGAGCGCTTACCATAAGTCGCTCTGACTGGTAGCCTTCTGCGTTAAAATCACCGAGTATTTTTTGTTGTTTAAGTAAGGTTTTTTCGCCTGTGGTTAAATCAACATTATAGAGCGAACCTGGCGTTGTTAAGCTTGAATAGTAAATGCGTGCATGGGTTACACTTGGCTCTGGGTTCATCGCAATAGCGGCGTAGTAACAAGGATCATCAAACTCAAGGTTCATTCGCTCGCCGTTTTTGTTAACCACAACAAAGCGTGCTTGGCCTTGTTCGCGCTCGCTAAGCACTAAAAAGTCGTTAAATAGTTCAACGCCTTCTAATAATACAGTTTCACGGTGAGGGGTATGTGCTTGCCACTGGTTTTTATCAGCAATGGTGTCGCTTGTTGCGGTCATTAATCTAAAGTTTTTGGCCTGCCAGTTAGTCACTATATAAAAAGTATCACCAAGCTTATCGATATCAAATTCATGCCCCTCTTCGCGCGGCATTAAAGCGGTAAACTCACCTTGCGGTTGATTGGCATCAAGCACCCACATGTCGTTAGTTTCTGTGCTCGCTAAATCAATAATAATTAAGCTTTCATCACGACTTTTACCTAAGCCCATAAAAAAGCTGCTGTCTTGCTCTTCGTATACCAGCACATCTTGGTGTTGCTCAGTCCCTAGCTCATGTCTAAAAACTTGATAACCCAATAAGGTTTTTAAATCCTTTTTTACATAAAATACGGTTTTATTGTCGTTCGCCCAAACAACTTGCCCCTCGGTAATCTCAAGTGCATCGTCGAGCATTGTATTGCTACTTAAATCTTTAAACCGTACTGTGTATATACGTCTGCCGTCGGTATCTTCAGAGTAAGCCATTAATTGCTCGTTGGGGCTCAGTGCCACTTCCCCTAACTCATAAAATTCATAGCCATTGGCAAGCTCATTAACATCAAGTAGTAGTTCTTTATCAGCCATTGCCATACTGCGGCTGCGATAATGACGCGCATATTCATCATCTCCGCGAACCTCTGAGTGATACCAATACTGGCCGTCTTTTACCGGTACAGTGTTATCGTCTTTTACAATACGACCTTTAAGCTCCTCAAATAATGTATTTTGTAGTGGCTTAATGGCAGCTAATTGTGCATCACAATAGGCATTTTCTTGCGCTAAATGTGCGAGTATATCGGCATTTTGTCGCTCATCATCGCGCATCCAATAATAATCATCACTGCGTGTTTTAGCATGAGTAGTCAGCGCATGAGCTTGCTTTTTAGCAACAGGGAAATTAGGTAATAAGCTTAAAGAATAATCAGAAGAAGACACAAAAAAACCGCTTAAAAAATAACAATGGCGGTCAGTTTATCATAAAAATAAAAAAGCCCACTCATAGTTGAGTGGGCTAAAGCGGTATAAATTCGATAACTAAAAACTACGAGAATTTTTATTGTTGTCGTTATACCTAAGGGAAGTTGATTTACTGTATTTGCTGCCAAGCCATCGCCCAGCTTTCACCAACGCCTGGCTCAAACATAGCGCTATTCTCATTCACACGGCAAAACTCACTAAATGGCCATGCCTTACACTGGTATATATGCCCTGTTTTTGGCTGTAATACTTTGGTGCCCGCACTGTACATATCGCCATTTTGAGGATAAACCGCGTCGTATCCAAGGCTATTGACTGTGATTAATTTTTTATTTTTTTCAGCGCGATTAAAGTGAACCACCGCGCTACAAATACCACTGCTTTCAAGTGCAAA
Source organism: Pseudoalteromonas sp. SiA1 (assembly GCF_018732205.1). Classification (NCBI taxonomy): domain Bacteria; kingdom Pseudomonadati; phylum Pseudomonadota; class Gammaproteobacteria; order Alteromonadales; family Pseudoalteromonadaceae; genus Pseudoalteromonas; species Pseudoalteromonas sp. SiA1. The sequence continues at coordinate 3,264,001 of NZ_CP076084.1, forward strand.
TATTTTGTTATGTCGGTACGCAACCACCAATCCTTGCTCTGTCATTCTACCAGCGCACACAAGCGGAATATGCATATTAATATGCTCAACCACCAGCAAACTCCAAGCATGCGGTTCGCCCTGCTCTGGAGAGAGTATTTCATAATCAAACGCTAGCTGAGTTAATTCGCCATGCTCATCGTAAAAGCTCACACTAACCGTATCACCAACAAAGAGCTGGCTATACTGATCGAGCCCAAGACAGCCAATAGTTAACCATTCTCCACATGTTAATGATGAATGTATAAACACTGCAAAACCTTAAAGAGTCAAACGTCGCCCATAACATATGGCTTTCAACAGGCAAACTAGCTCGTGAGCTAATATGCGTTAACTAAAGTATTAGGTTAAAAACCATTGTGTAATACCAATACCGACTGATTGTAATTCGCAATGTTGCAATAATCAAACAAAAGAATGTAACCAGAGTTTAAAAACAATACTAAAGTTTGCACTAATGAGCATAAAACAAAAAAGCCAACCGCTTTATAAACGGTTGGCTTTTTTCAGCTACATGATCTGGGTGATGTTAACTTACGCTCGCTTTTTTACTTGCGAACGGGCGCTTAAATAGCGCGCCTATGTCGGTTAAAATAATATACAAACACGGCACCAAAATAAGGGTGATCAGTGTTGCAAACATAACCGCAAAGCCCAGAGCTACCGCCATAGGTATTACAAATTTGGCTTGTAAACTGGTCTCAAACATAATCGGCAATACCCCTGCAAAGGTCGTAATTGAGGTAAGTAATATGGGCCTAAAACGTGCACAGCCTGCTTCAATAACCGCATCTTTTATACTGATACCAGCACGACGCGCCTGATTAATAAAATCAGTCATCACTAAGGAGTCGTTAATAACCACCCCTGCAGCAGCAATTAAACCAAAGCCCGACATTAAACTAATATCTAAACCAAACCAAAAATGACCCCATATTGCCCCCGTTAAACTAAATGGAATAACCGACATTACAATGAGAGGTTGTGAGTAACTTTTTAACGGTACGGCAAGTAGTATATAAACTAAAATCATACCACCAGCAAAAAATAGCAGTTGCTCATTAGCTTGCGCCTGCTGTTCTTCAATTGCGCCACCTAGTTCTGACTTAACACTTGGGTATTCGTCCAACAGTTGTGGTAGTAAATTTTCTTTTACTTGCTTAACCACTTCGCCTGGCTCAATCACTTCCTCATCAATGTTGCCATACACATAAACAGTGCGATAACCGCCTTCACGACGAATATAACTAATACCAGGGGTTTCAGTTAGCTCAACCACATCTCCTAGCAATACTTCTTTGCCTTGGGGCGTGGTGATAACCGCGTGTTTAAGCGATGAAAACGCTTCGCGAGTAAGCTTAGGGTAACGTACCATCACCCGTACTTCTTCACCGCGACGAATAACACGTTGCGCCTCGCCACCATAAAAACTGGCACCGACTTGATTTGCAATTGAGGCCAAATCTAACCCTAAGTCAAAGGCGACTGGTTTTAAGCTCATTTGTACTTCTTTGCTAGCAGGATCAATGGTAGAGCTTATATCAAATAAGCCTTCTTGCTGCTGCAATAATCCAATAAAGCGACGCCCTGCTTCATTCAATGTATCGATATCAGAGCCATACAGCAAGTAACCAAACTCACCGTTACCGCCGCCACCTCCACCGCCAACATCATCCTGAATAGTTAACGATTTAACGCCCGCAATATTAGGCATCGCTTCACGCCAGCGGCGCGAAAGCTCAAAGGCATTATAAGGGCGTAAATCTTCATCAACCAATGGCGCTAATAACTGCGCCTCTGTACGACCTTGGTTAAATACCAATACATCGCGAATCATCTTTTGCCCTTCTTCGCGCTCGGTTTGCTTATCTATTTCAAGCACCATGGCTTCGATTTGGCGAATAGCATTAATAGTTTGGATGTCTGATACGTTATCGTTCATCTCAACATTAATTTGCGGGAAGTCATGCGGCACTTTAGGCGATGGGATCATTCTCACCTGATTTGACGATATTAACGCAAAGGTGAAAATTAGTAGCGCAATAAAACTAAACAGCACCGTCCAACGCCACTTTATACAATTAACAATAAACTGCCTATACGGTCCATTTACAAAGCCAAAAAAGCGCTTATTAAAGCGTGCTCGCCAACCGTCAGGGTTAATAGGTGAAAAGTGAGTATGCGCAATGTGTGCCGGTAATATCAGCTTAGATTCAATCAAGCTAAATATTAAACATAAAATCACCACCACTGAAATACCTATAAAAAAGGAACTTTCAGGGCCGCTTGAAAGCGTAAACGGCGCAAATACCGCAATGGTTGTTAGTACACCAAAGGTGGCAGGGGTTGCCACTCGTTTAGCGCCATTAACCACATTAACAACACCGCCGCCTTTTTTTTCTATTTCGGTGTAGGCACTTTCACCTATGACAATGGCATCATCCACCACAATCCCCAGCACCATAATAAAGGCAAATAAAGACACAATATTAATTGTGATACCAAATAACGGCATCAGCATCATCGCACCTAAAAAGCACACTGGTAAACCAATCATTACCCACAGTGCGAGCTTAAAACGTAAAAATAATGAAAGCATAATAGCGACTAAAATTGCACCTTGCAGCAAATTAGCTTTCATCATGTCTAAGCGTGCATTTAGATAGTAAGTAAAGTCCATTAGCGGCTCTATACGTACACCCAATGGCAGTTCTTTATTTTTTTGATCAATATACGCTTTAACCGAATCGGCCACCGGAATAATGTTTTGATCTTCGGTGGCTTTTACCGATAAATAAACCGCGTTTTCGCCATTAAATTTAAAGTAACGCTCACCTTCAACGAACTGATCTTTGATTATAGCAATATCTTGTAGCAACACTTTGGCACCATTGGCGCCAATTTTTACCGGAATTTGCCTAAACTCTTCACCAGAATAAAACTGATTTTCTACTCGAACCGAAATAACACCCGCATCAGTTTTTAGTTGTCCGGCTGAAAAGTTAGCCGAATAACGACGTACCGCGTTCGCTACATCCGATAAGGTTAAATTATATTGGCGCAGTGTGTCGGGCTCTATTTCTATGGCAATTTCATCCAGTGGCACATCGTTTACCACTAAAGATACATTCGATAACTGCAAGAGTTCATCTTCAACCTGATTTGCGATTGGCTTAAGCTCATTTAGCGGTAGGTCAGCCACGAGCGTCATGCCAATTACATCTTGGCGAAACTCTATTTGGCTAATGGTAACCGGCTCCATTCCTGCAGGAAAAGTCGCGATACCATCTACTCGCAGTTTTACCTTATCGAGAACGTCAGTAAGCTCTGCGTCAGTATTAATTTCAAGGCTGGCAGAACCCCCATTACGAAAAGCGCGATATACCCCTTTTTTTATCTCAGTTATATCTTTTAGCGACTCTTCAATTTTTATTAAGATACTTTCTTCAATTTCTTGTGGCGACGCCCCCGGGTAGTTTGCATTTACAGTAATATAGTTGACTTCTATATTAGGGAACATTTGTCGCTGAATGGTAAAGTAGCTTATAAGCCCCATTACAATAATAAAAAACATCATTAAATTGGCAGCAACAGAGTTGTTAGCAAAATACGCAATTAACCCTGTTTGTTTGGTTGTATTGGGCTGTTCTGTGTTATTCATAACTCACCCTACCTTAAAGTTTTTCAGTGGATGCATTTTCTGCTGCATCTGTATTTTTAGTCTCTGTTAAACCGGCTATTTTTACTGCCATGCCTTTTTGAGGGTATTCCGGTAAGGTGGTAACGAGCTTATCGTTGGCTTGTAAGCCATCGCTAATATAAAAATATTCGCCTTCTTCACGAATCACTTTTACTTTACGCGGCTCTAACTGTTGCTCATCATTAACTATCCACACGGTTTGGTTATTTACTAACTCTTGCGGTAAACGATAAATATTATTGAGCATAGTGCCGGCAAAGTTTACTTGTACATAAGTGCCAAATTTAATTGCAGGCTGCTGATTAGTCAGTCCGTAAGGATCTTCAATTCTTACCACTAAACTGCTCATGCGAGTCGCGTTATCAACAATCCCTAAATCGCGGTCTATTACTGCTTGGCGAGTAAACCCATTGAATCCTGTTTTAATAACGGTTGCCGTTACCCCTTTAACGCGCTCAGGTAAAAACACACTGTCAAAACCTGCGATCGGAATAATCACTTCAGCGGTTTCAATATTATTCAGCTCGGCAACTTGAGCGCCCATACTAACAAACTGGCCAACCCCCACATTCCGACTAACCACTAATGCATCGTAAGGTGCGGTGATTTCACAATTGTCTAAATCGCGTTGGGCTCTTTTTAATGCTGCTTGCGCCGACTTAACTGATGCTTGCGCACTCAGCACTTGTGGTTTGCGTAAAAATAAATCTGTACGTGCTTTATTTGGGAAACGTTTTGCTTCGTCTTCTGCGACTTTGGCTTGCGCTTGCTCTTCAATTAACATCGCTTGAGCGCGGGCAAGTTCAGCTTCAGCTTGCAATACCGCAGCCTCGTAGTTATCTTTTTCAATAGTAAATAAGGTTTCGCCGCGACCCACAACACCACCCGCCACAAAGCTTGGATGCCAGCTGACGACTTCACCTGACACTTGCGCTGAAAGTTGGGTATTTTCTAGTGGCTGCACTTCACCATAACTATTAATGATAACTTGATGATCGTTAGCGGAAACGGCTTCAACTTGCACCGTTGGTCGAGTGTCTATGACTTCTTTTTTATCTGACTCTTTTGCAATCGCATTAATTGCAACAAAACCAGCAACACCTAATGCCAGTGCTACAAATGGAAAAGCCCATCTAAGTACATTACCTTGCATCTGTTTATTTCTCCCAAATTACTATTAGCACTATGATACCAAAGCTTAATGAAACATTAACGTGACATTTGTAAGCAACTGTTACAAAAAAGTATAAAAAAGGTCTGCTTCAGCGAATAAAAGGTAAGTCAAAAGCACTGTTAAGTCGCTTTATAAATGTATTGTTACAATCTTTTACCATTATAAATCATAAAGCTAATCACTTTAGGTTAGTATTTATTAATCATACTGTGCGAAAAAGCATGACACACCGTACAGTAAAATTACATTAACAACTAAAAAAGACTAAACGATGAAATTAACCACACTTACCTTGGCGCTGAGTATAGCGCTTAGTGGCAGCTATGCTGTTGCAGCAGAAAAAAAAGAAGAAAAGAAACCACAAACATTAACTGAAATGATTAAAGGCCAAACCGAATTTGCGGGTATTTTTAATCTTTACCAAGATGAAAAAACCGGCGATCACTTAATGGTGATAAACGAATCACAACTCGATACGCCCTTTGTGTACTTTGCGCATACCATTGATGGTGTAACTGATGCAGGTCATTTTCGTGGGTCGTATCGTGAAACAAAGCTGATTGAATTTAGAAAATACTTTGATCGTATTGATATTATTAGTAAAACCCCTCGCTACTTATTTAACGAAAATAGCGCACTTGCCAAAGCCAGTGAAGCTAATATCAGCGAAGCCGTGCTTGCAAGTATAAAAATAGAAAAACAAGAAGAAGGTAAAATAGCCTTTAATGTAAATAAGCTTTTTTTAAGTGAAGCGCTACATAAAGTGTCTCCTACGCCTAACCCGAACGATAAAAATGCTAAAAAGCGTTTTAAATTAGGTAAATTAGACGATAAAAAATCACGCATCATCAAACAGCGCCCATACCCTAACAACCTAGATGTGGTTGTTGATTATGTTTTTACCAATAGCAGCCCAACCGTTCGAGGTTCAGGTGCGATAAGCGACCCCCGAAGTGTGTCGGTAAAAGTACAACATTCATTTGTGGCTTTACCAGAAAACAATTACCAACCTCGCTTTGATGATGCACGTATTGGTTATTTCACCAATCAGTTTGATAAAATGACGTCAACCGACTGGGCGCCATACCAAGATGTCATTAAGCGCTGGGATTTACAAAAGAAAGATCCAAACGCTGCACTTTCAGAACCAGTAAAACCGATTACCTGGTGGATAGAAAACACCACACCGGTTGAATGGCGTGACACCGTGCGTGATGCCGTACTTGCTTGGAACACCTCATTTGAAAAAGCAGGCTTTAAAAATGCGCTCGAAGTAAAAATACAACCTGACGATGCCGATTGGGATGCCGGCGATATTAACTATAACGTACTACGCTGGACTTCATCACCCAAACCACCGTTTGGTGGGTATGGGCCAGCATTAGCGAACCCGTTAACCGGTGAAATTTTAGGCTCAGACATTATGCTTGAGTTTGTATTTATGAAAAACCGCTGGATATACGACACACTGTATACTCAAGGCACGATGAGCCATACACAGCCAACCAACTATTCAGAACTCAATTGCTCTTTAGGTCATGAATTACAGCAAAGCCTAATAATGGCCAAGGGCTTAGCAAATGGCGCTGATATTGAAGATACCCAAATGTTACGCCAAGGCTTAACTCAGCTGGTTTTACATGAAGTAGGGCATACTCTAGGTCTTAATCACAACATGAAGTCTTCTATTTTGTGGGATGAGAAAGAAGTTCACGACAAAAGTAAAACCCAAGGCATAGTTACCGGCTCGGTAATGGACTATGCGCCAGCAAATATAGCGCCAACGGGTGTGACTCAAGGCGATATTTTCCAAACTAAACCAGGTCCATACGATGATTGGGCAATAAATTACGGCTACAGCGCAGCGCTTAAAGATGAAGCTGCAGAGCAAGCTCGCCTTGATAAAATACTCGCTCGCTCAAGCGAACATGCACTGGCCTTTGGTAACGATGCCGACGATATGCGTGCCCCTGGCCGCCATATAGACCCTCGCGTGATGATAGGTGACTTGTCGTCTAACCCTGCAGCTTACGGCGCAGATAGAATGGCACTGATCAATACGCTCTTTGCAGAACTTAAAGACAAAGCTACAGTAAAAGGTGAGTCTTACCAACAGCTTGTTACTTCAGCTAACAGCCTATTTGGCCAGTATCGTGCACAAGCAGGCGTGGTATCTCGTCAAATTGGTGGCGTGTATGTAGAGCGTGCCGTCGTGGGCGATGAAAATGCAGCAAAGCCTTTTACACCGGTACCACTTGAGCGTCAAACCCAAGCAATGGCTATTTTAGCTGAGTATGTGTTTGCTCCAAATGTACTGCAAAGCATGCAGCCATTGTATAACTTTATGCAGCAGCAGCGTCGTGGGTTTAATCATTACGGTAAAAACGAAGACCCTAAACCGCATAAAATGATTTTAGGTATGCAAAAGAGTGTACTAGCGCAACTACTACATCCTGCTGTGTTACTGCGTATTTCAGATACTGCTTTATATGGTAATGAATACAGCCTTACGCAATTTATGGAGGATTTAACTGCGAGTATCTTTGTTGATAGTAAAACCGCTAATTCAATCAGTCATAATTTACAGATTGAATATGTTAATCAGCTAATTGCGATTGCAGGCCTAGAAAAAGCAAGTAAATACGATAACTTAGCGAAAACAGCCGCGCTATATCAGCTAACTCAAATAGCCGATAAAAAGGTTGCATGGGGCGCTGATACCGCAACCAAAGCACATAAAAAATATATCGACCGCTTAATTAGCAAAGCGCTAGAAGCATAAATAACACTGAGTAAACCAAGGCCACGTCATACGTGGCCTTTTTTACACTAACTCAAAGGTAAATAGTGCCTTTAAGGTACCTTACGGCATGACCCGTTAATGTCACTGTTGTATTGCCCACTTCACAGTGTAGCTTCCCACCTCGTTGTGAGGCTTGATAAGCACTGAGAGAATTTTTTCCAAACTGCCCTGCCCAATAAGGGGCAAGCCCAGTATGAATTGAGCCGGTTACAAAGTCTTCATCACCCCCACTGGCAGGCCAAAAATAACGAGAAATAAAGTCATACTCAACACTCGATGCTGTTGCAACCACATCTAATGGGGCTAATTTTTTTAGTTGTTCATTGGTTGTTTTCAGATCTACAACCTGCTGATCATTATCATAAATAGCAAAATAAGCTTGGCGGTTTTTCAGCACTTTAACAGGTTGTATAGACAGGCCAGCTAATAGAGCATCAGGGATGAGCTGAGCCTCTTCAGGGGCTTGTTTAGGAAAGGTCATAGCAAAGCTGCCATCGTTATTTTTATTAACAATCAGTTTGCCCACCGCCTCTGCGCTAAAGCACACCTGCGATATACTATGTTGCTCACAAAGCACATAGGCCGCAGCTAAAGTAGCATGGCCGCAAAAATCAATCTCCATTAATGGCGAAAACCAACGTATCGCAAAGCTTCCATCTGCCGACTGACAAGTAAAAGCGGTTTCAGACACATTGTTTTCCGAAGCTATATTCAGCATAAGATCATCACTAAGCCAAGACTCCAATGGGATCACGGCAGCATAATTACCTTTAAACAGTTCACTGCTGAACGCATCGATTTGATGGATAGTTAATTTCATAGTGGGCACTTTTTATTTATTGGTCACTCAAAGTGCCACAAATGAAATTAACGGTCACTATAATTTTATGCCAACACAGGACGTACGCGATAATACTGCATACACGCAAATTGCAGCGCATTAGTTAGCAATATCATAATAAACATTAATATATGCGAAGTACTTTGCACTGGCATGGCAAGTTCTGCAAACAAACCACAGATACCTGCTATAAATTGCAAACTAAAATAGCGCGCACTCAGGTTACTAATATTCCCTGTTCGCAATGTTTTATAGGTTTGTGGCATAACCCGAACCGAACTCATAATTAAGCCCACATAAGTTAAGCCGTTTAGCACAGAGGCAGTATTTAGGTTAGGGTTTAACAGCAACAAAAAAGGTAATAACGAAAAGCTAAGCATGCCAAGTAACTGCAGCTTCTGACGTTTAGCGGCATTATAACGGGCAAAAAAGTATAAAATTAAACCACTCAACAATCCTGTCGCAAAAAACGGCAAGGCAATATAAAAGCGAGCAAAATAAAGATTGTAGCTAATAAAGTACACACTTTGCGCTAAACCAAATGTCATCATTAGCAGTGATACACCCGATACACTGCGGTTTTTAATAATTTTATTAAGTAACGGTAAAAAACTAAAAACCAAAATAAACACTGACAAAATAGGCAAATAATACGCCAAAGCAAACCTCGCTCGTTACATTGTTGTTAATAAAAAGGAAGAAATAAAACATTTTTTAAACATTTGTTTTTAAAGGCTTTATTTGTGTGCGCGCATTGTAGGGCTGGCTAGGTTTTATACAAGCTTCATGCTTACTTTAGTTTTTAGTGATGGCAACTTGAGTATACAAAAACCGTTACTAAAACTTCACAGCACGCCACTTCAACTAATTGCAATACAAATGATAACTGTTATCATGCGCATACGTGTAATTTAACATACAAGCTAAAATAATGAGAAAAACACTGTTTAAAATTCATAGTTGGTTGGCGCTAATTGCCATTATTCCGTTAATTGTTATTAGCATTACTGGCAGTGTTTTAGTGTTTAAAAGTGAAATAGACGGCTTACTGATGCCTGACAAACACTTTGTGGTACAGCAGCAAGCTGCTCGCTTACCTATGGACTCATTAATAGATAAAGCCGAAGCAGCCTTTCCTGAGTATGTAGTAGGAAGCTGGGAGCTTTTTAATAACACCACCGCCGACCGGCTTTATTTGGTTAAGCGTGGCACTGACAATTGGTATAAGTTGCATTTAGACCAATACACGGGAGAAGTTTTATCAGAACCCGTAAGCACAACTCATTATTTTACCGACTGGTTTTTAGAGCTCCATTACACCTTTTTACTTAACGACTTAAAAAGTTTACCAGGGCAAACAGGCACCGTATTAGGGTTCTTTTTTGCTTTATTTTTATTAACTTTAGGTATTACTGGCTTAATTATTTACCGCAAATTTTGGCAGCGACTATTTAGCGTACGCTGGCGCGCAACGTTACAAATAGTACTCAGTGACATTCATAAGATGACCGGTGTTTTAGGCTCACCTATCCTTATCGTTTTAGCAATTACCGGTGGCTATTTTAATGGAGCAGTGTGGTATCACGAAGTAATAGAACACGCAGAAGAAGAGCACCACACTATTACAAATAAATTATATAGTGACGACATCTCTTTTGAGCGGATTCTTAATGATAGCAAACTGCAAATACCCACTTTTAATACAACTTTTTTAGTTTTTCCACGAGAGCCCGATGAAAATATTACTCTTTATGGCGAAGTAAATACCAGTAACCCACTAACCAGTGAATACGCCAATACCATAACCTATGATAAGCAAACAGGTGAACACATGGCTAACTGGGATATTCGAGAGGCTGGTGCTGGTTGGCAAGTAATAGACAGTTTTAGAAAACTACACTTTGGTTATTTTGCTGGGCTTATCAGTAAAATACTATGGTGTATTGTTGGCCTTAGCCCTGTATGGCTCGCTGGTACAGGCTTTTATTTATGGCTCACACGCCGTAAACGTAAAAAGCAATCACACAAAAATCGCTTAACTCAACAACGAAGCGCGAATGCTTGATAAAACAATCACTCCCTTGTAAAGTGAAACCAACGAGGGAGTGAGTTAATGAATATGTTCAAGGTAATAATAAGTTTAACTTTTTTATTTGTTGTGGGGTGCAGCAGCAAAATCAATATGCAAACTCAGCGCGTACAATTAAGTTCATTAATTAATCACACATTATTTGTACAACAAACCACACCTTCTGAAAAGGTTATATTTGAACTTCCCGAGGCAGAAAAAGCACGCTTTTTAGCCTTCGTAACAAAACAACAAACAGCTAATATTCGTAGTGACCGTATTATTTATAACTACCTTGAAAATCAGCTCTCTAATTTTAAGTATCATGGCGATACGCTTACATCATCTCAATCTCTCAACCTTGCACAAGGTAACTGTATCAGCCTTGCTGTTCTTACCCAAAGTTATGCACAAACATTAGGGCTTAAAACCAGCTTTCAAGAAATGACTAGCGAGCCAGTTTACGCACAGGAAGATAACTTGGTTTATGTAGCAAACCATTTTAGAACTAAAGTTTATGCCCCAGAAGAGGAACTGCCTGAAAAAGAAGAAAATGTGATCACTTTTTTTCGCCCAGGAACCTTAATAGACTACTTCCCAACCAGAGGTAGTGTGTATTCTGATAGTGCTAATTATAATGATTTAATCTCTAAATTTTATAGTAACTTAGCTGCTGACGCGCTTTTAGATAAGCAGCTTGATCAAGCGTACTCTCTTATTTTACAAGCAAATAAATACACCCCTTATGATCCTGAGCTATTTAATATGGCTGGAATTTTACATCGACGAGCTGGCGATTTAAAAAGTGCACAGCTTATTTACCAAACTGCTTTAGATAATAAGCTGATAAATATAAATTTACTTAGTAATTATCAAGTTTTAGCCAAACAAATTGGTGATCAGCAACTTGTTGAACAATTAGCAAGCCGACTTACTGAAGTAGAAAAAGATCCTTATGAACTTTTAGTTATTGCAAAAAATGACCTAGAAACAGGACGAATTAATACCGCTACAGAGCATATTGAACAAGCCATAACAAAAGCGCCGTATATTGCAGAACTTTATTTAGAGCTTGCTAAAATTCGCTATCAACAAGGAAAAAATCACCAAACACAAAAATTACTTGAGAAAGCGATAGAGCTCGAAAAAGACAAGCAAAAGTTAAATGTATATCAAGCTAAGTTACTGTCCTTAAAAGCGAGTAAGTAACTTAGCTAAATAGGCTTTTACAATGAATAGTAAAAGCTTAACCACGCGCGCATTTCATCTTCAAAGCTGTCACCTTCTACTCGCGACAACCCCATATCAAAGGTTAAGTCATTAACGCCCGCAGGCCCCATACCAAAGCTAAAGTCACCTTGGTATTTTAAGCCGTAACTTTGTGCATAAACGTTGCTGTCTAATTGATGTTGCTTGTAATAAAGCCAAGGCATGCCTTCTTTAAAGCTGATGCCACCACCATACCCTTGGTAGCGCTCAGTGGTTGCACTATAAAAAGGCAGTTCAGCAGCAAGCACAAATTCACTACTTTGCTGCTGATTAATTAAATTAGAACTAAAGCCGCCTAATGTCAGGCTACTGTCATCTCTTTGCTTTTGCTCAAAGTTAACAAAAAGTGGTATATCAAACGCTTTACCAAATATTTTTGCTGCCAAGTCATAACCTTGCCAATGACTACTGTGATTCTGCCCATCATAAATGCTGGCATAAATACTCTGCCCAATAGCAAATGCTTGGCGGTCATGTTGCCAGCTTTGAGCAATACTCAACCGTGTCCAATTTTTATGGCTATTTTTATAATCTGTATAGTTATAGGCCAATTCTGGGGTTAAATGTAACTGGCCAAATTTCAATGGGTGGCTTACTGCAGCATAACCACCTCGGGCTTCAATATCAGCGTTTAAGCTAGGTTGATATTGATGTGATGTATCCAAATTATAATCAAATAGCGCAAGCTTAAACTTTGTATTTAACGCATTGTATTTTGCTTGTATAAAGCCGCCATGTAATGCACCGTCATGCAAATCAATGTTATAACCCGCTTGTAAATCAAGTTGTTTTAATAGGTCGCTACTTTTTATACCTACACTTAGCAAACTGGTTGACGCTGAATAATACTGAGATCCCAAGGCAAACGTCGCTTGCTGATCAAGTACTGCGTAATCGCTTTGTTCTGCTATCTCATCGGTATATATTTTTGCCGGTGGCAGAGTATGCTTATTTACCATCAACAATGGAGCTTCACTGTTTACAGCGAAATAAGTCACGGCTGTGCGGTTTTTTGTTGTTAGCGTTTTTACATCAGGGCCATCGGCATTAATAGAGAAATAAAGTAGTGAGCCATCTTCAGCCTCAATCGGGTATGCGAGCGCTTCTTGCCCGTTAGTTAAGCGGGTGAGGGTGTTATTTTTTATATGATAATTATAAATATCAGTTTTATTATTTAGGCCAGCAACAAAATAGATAGATTCCCCATCTTGACTGAAACTCGGCTGACTTAAATACTGATACCCGTTAGGCATTGGGATTGACCGCCTGGCATCACCGTTTAAGCCTTGTATATACAACTGCCAGTTTTCGTTTAATGATGCTGATAAGTAAGCTAGTTTTGTTTCATCGGGGCTAAGCGTCGGGTAATCATACGTGGTTTTTAAGCTTTTGCTGAAAAGCGGCGTTATAGTTTGCGTATTAAGATCGACTTTAACCAATTCAGAATAACCAGCTCGTATTTGTTCACCGTAAAGTGTTTTCCCATCACGGGTAACACTAAAACGGCGAATACCGGCCAGCTCTGTAAGTTGCTCTATGTTGCCAGTGTCGGTGTTGTAGCTAAAAATGTCAGACACTTTGTTATAAGTACCCAATTCTTCACTACTGTAGGCATTAAAATAAAGTGTGTTGTTATTTACCCATTGCGGGTTAGCAATACCTGCGCGATTAATTTGATTTAGTACTTGTTTTTGTTCGCGCTTAAACACGATTGGTGGGGTATCAGGAACATCTTGCTTATCGTTCTCTAGGAGCTCCTTTTGCACCTTAGTAAACTTATCTCGTGCTTTGATGTTGTCTTCTGTACTGTAAATTATTAGTTTTGTTTTACTTTTTTCATCACGTTCAACTATCGCAATTTTGCTGCCATCATTTGAAAGGGCAGGATTGCTAGCGTATAAATCTAGCTTTAACCAAAGCTTGCTATTAAGTGATGACTCGGTTTGCTCTTGTTGCATTGCTTTATAAGTGTATTCAGCAATAAATCGACGATATAGCTTGGCAGCGCTTTGCCCAAATACACCAGAAAATGCGTCGTCAAAATCTCGTGATTTCACTGCTCGCATACGAACCCATACATTATCGAGTAGCTGCTCTGAGTAATTTTGCTCTAACCAATATAAAAAACGACTTCCCATTAAATATGCCATAGAGCCCGCCATAAAGCCCTCATCGCTATTTAGTTGCCCATAGGTGGGAAGCGCTCCCTGCTGAGCAAACTCTCTAAGTATTGCCTCAGCATAGTTATCAAATAAGCGCCCTCGACCTGTCATTTTTGATTCAATTAAAGTGGCGTACCCTTCGGCTACCCAGCGCGGTGTATCACCATAGGTTAAATCGTATATATCCCATACACCGCGAATCTTTTGCTGCCAGTCGTTACGGGTTGGCTGCGCTAAATGGACTAAATGAATGTATTCGTGCAGCACCAACAATTGCTGCCAACCCGATGAATTTGATATCACGGTATCCGACTGCGGTGGCGTAGTAAAAAGCGCCATAACAGGATTATTAGAGGTTGGTAAGGCAAAGCCATTCGCTGCATTTAGAGGGTCAAACACCACCACATCGACGATTTTATCAAGCGCCCGATTTTGTTGCTCAAGCACTTTAGTGCGAACAATTTCCAGCTCCACAGCAGTCGATTTAGCAAAATCAGTATGCTCACTACTAAAGTGAACATTAAAATGCTCGGTATGAATGGTTTGCCAATTAGCAGCAAAGCTAGGTGCAGCCAATAATAAGGCTGATGCAATGAGTGACTTTTTCACAATAATCCCTTAAATAGTACATTTGATAATGTTTAGAGTATTATCAAATGGAAAAAACGGGCAGTAAAAAAGTGTAATAAAGCATGTGCAAATGTGTATTTACACCCGCTTTATTATTTAATCTGAGTTTTGAACAAAGGAAGTTACATCCAACTGCGAGGGTCTGACTCAGCCTGCATAAGTGTAAAATCTATAATGAAGTCAGCATCTTGCTGTTTTAAATATGGGACGTACGCACCGCCTGCAGCAAGTTGTATATACAGGCTTTTTAAGCCAGAACGACGCATAAAAAAGGTGCTCACACTGCGAGCGCTTTGTGCTTTGTACAGCTCAAATACCCGGTAATGCACACCAATCATACCTTTGCGTACCACCAAATAAAAACGCCCATCTTGTTGATGAAGGTAATACCCATAACGTTTATAAGATAAAAACACTAACGCGGCTAATACCAAGAATAATGCTAATGCAATTAATATATTAAGTTGCATAAAGCTAATAAAAAAACCAGAAGCAACGCTCGGTAGCAAAGCATAAAACACCGTGTTTTTATATAACAACGCCCTTTCTACCGCATTGAATGCCAGCTTTTTACTGTCAAACCACGGATAAATCCACTGACACACATTATCAACTTGCTCCTGCGTGAGCACAGGCAGCACTAAGGTTTGTTTATTCTTTTTCGCCATGCTTGCAGCACCGCCGCTACTGGCTTGCAAACACTCCACAGTAAAGCGTTTTAATAGCCTAGCAACTAGGTTTTGCTTAATAACGATTGACTGTACTTTGTCTAAACTAATTGATAGTTGATGACGCTCTAACAGCCCTGCAATACGTTTGAATTTATTATTTTTAAAGTAAAGCTGATAGTTATAAAAACGAATGAGCGACATAGTCACCGATAAAAACACCGCAATAAATACCAACATAATAATTAAAGTAATAACCGCTAACACAGCTGCATTAGCCATCATACCGAGCTCTTGCTGATAATAACTCTCTATTTTTGTTATAAATTGCTGCTCTAAAAAGTCGATGGCCACATTCATAAAAGGGGCAATTGCCGCAAGTGCCAAAATAGCCATATTCGACATTAAACCAAACTTAGCTATTTCTTTATTGGTGATAACTAAACTATTTTCGCTCTGCTCTTCAATATGAGATTGCGCTGTATCAGCCACTTCAGCTGATGGTTGCTGCTGCGCTTTATAGTCAAACACTCGTTTACGCATTTGTTGCGCGTAATCTTTAGTTACCCCTGGCAAAACAGCTTCTTGAGCCACACTGCCTGCCGCATCAAAAATACAATTAACTAACCCTATGGGGGTGAAGTAAAATGGCTCCGCTATATTTACGTTTTGCACTCGAGAAAATTTTAAGGTAAGTCGCTCTTTTTTAAATACGCCTTTATTAAGTAAAATTTCATGCTCGTCAGTAATACAAAAACGAAAACTACGGTAATACAAAAAACAATAGGCAAGCAATGAGGTCAAAGCAACCGCGAGCCCAACTTGCCCCCAAAATAGTTTATTTTCTACTTGGGTAACAAATACCACCAACACGGGCAGTAAATTAAATAAGCCGTCTTTTATGAAGCGCACACTAAAATGCATCACAAAATAAGCCAGCGCCCAGGGCGACACTTTTTGCCAATTAAGTGAAGGTGACGTTATTTGCGCAGCATCAACACTCACTGGCAGCTACCTCGCTTGCGGTTTCATCGTGGCGATAGCTTTGTACAAACTGACGAATATTTTTGCATTTTTCATGGGTCAGGCCGCTAATTTGTAAATCGGCACTCATACCGCCGGCGCTATAAAGTCTTAAACTGGCTAAACCAAGCTTTCGCTCTATGGGCCCACGGTGTATTTCAATATGCTGCACACGCGCTAACGGTAAAATTGTCACCTGCTGCCAAATAATGCCTTTTTTAAAAGCAATATCGTGGGTACGCAACGCGCTGCCCTGTAATTTTATGCTGAACACGCTATATAACATACACAGTAAAATTAATAGCGGAACAGCAACCAATAAGTAACCTTGCGCCATAGCAGCAAAGTCTGTATTAAAATAGCAAACAGCCGCTAGTACTAAGCAAAAAGGAATGAAAAATAACAACCAATTCAATTGTGCATGCAACAATGCTTTGTCCGCAAGCGGCTCAAACACTATGCTTTTATGTTGCGGTAGGTCGGTTATTTGTTGATTAGTAAACACACTTTGCTCCATTACGCTTATGGTAGGCTTAGCCAAGCCACTTAATTGTTGTTACTAGGGTATGACTTTGTTTTGGCTCAAGCGTAACCGCATCTTCAAGTACATTCGCAGCCTCTAGGCATAACATGCTTTTATAATCATCATCGGCAAAATTTGATAGTCGCTTTGATTTTTCAATCCATGGATTCCATAACACGCACGAGCGCGAGTTTTCTCTGCTAACGCTGATCATCCCTTGAGGAGTTTCAATGGTTTGCACAGCCGCGGCTTGGGTATAAACCATATCGGTTTCACGGGTAAAACCAACCACATCACTTTGCTGATAAGGCCCTTGGCCAAATTCTATGTATTGCGCCCCTTGCAGCCCTGTTACGCGAGTATTATTAATATCATCAGTTGGAAAGTAAGTATGCAGCGCCTGTGTATAACTAAATGGGGTGTTACCTAAATTACAGGTGGTTAAACGCACCTCTAACTGCTCAGATAAAATAAACTCAACCCTTAAAGAAGATTGATGAGGCCAAAAGGTAGAATCTATCTGCTTCATTGGTAATTTAAGACTAACAGTAATCTCGTTCTCGGTTTCATGCACTTCATCGGCTTGCCATACGTGCGTGCGCGCAAAACCATGTGCTGGAAAGTCTTTATTTTCATGTTGACCAAACCAAGGCCAGCAAATAGGAATACCGCCACGAATGCCCTTCCCTTCGCTAAAGGTTTCATCCCCAGACACCCACAATAGTGGCAATTTTCCTTTGGGTGTAAACTCAGTTATTTGCCCACCTTGTAAAAATATCTTCGCCTTACATTGGCGACTATTAATACTAATAAATTCCAAACCGCTATGTGTACGCTCAATACATACTGAGGGTGATAATTGCATTTTATTTCCTTTAACACTGAGACTAATTTTTTAGTACTTAACCTGAGTTCAGGTTACTGTACACAAACAATAATGCATGCTTAAAGCATAAGCTACATAGAATAGTTATTTAAATTGAGTTAGTTACTATATTTTTATGCCACATCAACGGCTCAATTACGACTAAAGTTTTAAACCTGTGGCTTGCGTATCGCTTTTAACTTACGTAAGGTGCGCAGCCTTAGCAAACAGAGTGTTATTAACTTTTAATAAAATAAAGATAATAAATGCCATTTTAATTACTGCTCAAATTAATAAAAACCAATAAAAACTAATAACAGCAGGCTAAAACAACATATATCATTTGAATTCAATTTATTTGATGTGTAACATTTCGTGATTACGGCAACTGATTCGCCTTTCATGAGACAAACAAATGCAAAAATATGACGAGTTACTAGTTTCTTTACGCAAGGTGATCCGTGCGATTGACTTACATTCAAAACAACTTAATAAAACAGCGGGTTTAACTGGACCACAACTGCTTATTATGCAAGAAGTGTCTCAAACTGATGGTATTACCGCCAGTCGTATTGCGCAAAACGTCAATTTAAGTCCGGCAACGGTCACAAATATTCTTGACCGAATAGAAAGCAAGAATTTGGTAACACGCGTTCGTAGTCAAATGGACAAACGCCGGGTCAGCTTATACCTTACTGAACAAGGTAAAGAATTACTCGAAAAAGCGCCTCAGCCCTTGCAAGAACACTTTATCGAAAAATTTTCAGCGCTTGCTGAATGGGAACAGAGCCTACTACTTTCATCAATGCAACGTATTGCCGCAATGATGGATGCAGATAAGCTAGATGCCTCTCCTCTTTTAGAAGTAGGCGCACTGTTTCAAACTTCTAAAGAATAAAACGCAGTATAAAAACAATAAACTAAATTAGTCTGCCATTTTCTCCTTTTTCCACACTAAGAGGCGCATCGTTGCGCCTTTATTTTTTTAATCACAATCAAAACGGCTATTATGACTAAACTCTCAAAACTAACACTCGCATTAATTTTAAGTGGTGTTGCTAGCAATTCTTATGCATCAAATCTTCAACCTCTCCAAAGCCAATTAACGCAGTTAAAGCAACAAGTAGATAAACTTGAAAGCAAACTCGCTGAAAAAAAGTCTCAGCAAGTAGAACAAGTTAGTAAACAGTTGCAAGCTACTTCTACAGATACTGCACAGCAAGAAAAGCAATCATCTGGAATAAAGGTAGGAGGTGCTATTCGCGCTAACTACGGTATAAACTCTTACGATGAAGACAATGAAGATCGCGGTGGTGACTTTGATTTTGATATTTTCCGGTTAAATGTCTCTGGCGAAATTAATGATATTTCAGTCAATGGTGAAATACGCTTTTACGATTATATGACTGTCGTAAAGTACGCTTACTTAGGGTACGAATTTATTGATGGCTGGGAAGCTCAGGCAGGCATAACAGCCGTGCCGTTTGGTAACGGTCCTTATAATTCCCACAGCTACTTTTTTAGCACCAACTACTATGTTGGCCTAGAAGATGATTTTGATTTAGGTGTGGTTGCTAAGCGCAAACTTAAAGACAACTGGACACTTGATTTAGGCTTTTTCAAAAATGATGAACTGGGTGGAGTTGATGGCTCAGCATCAGACAAAAATCATCGTTACTCTTATGATATTGTTGGTAGTCGTCCTGCAGATGAAGGCATCTATGCTGAACCAGCAAAGCAGCTTGGTGAATACAACACCTTTGCTGGTCGCGCTACTTATCAGCTTGAGCATAGTAAAAATATCACCACTGACATCGGGGTATCGTTACTCAGTGGCGGACTTCACGACGGTGAAGAGCGCGCTGGTAATTACAGTGCTTGGGCTGTTCACTTAAACAGCAACATTAATAACTGGAATATTCAATTGCAACACGGTGAATATGACTACGACTTAGACGATGGTAATAACCGCTTTGCGGTGGGTGCTTTTGACTATTATGACAGTGTATCGAGCCAAGCCATAATGACCAACTTTAATATTGCCTATGACTACGCACTAGAATGGGGCCCAGTTACCAACCTGCAGTTTTATAACGACTATGGGATCATCTACAACAAGTCAGATAATAGCGCCAATACTTGGATGAATGTAACCGGTATGAGCATTACTGCTGGCGGATTCTTTAGTTATGTTGATTTCGTACAAGCCCGCAATCAACCCTTTATTGGCGGTACCATTATTGGTGATGGCGATACCGAGCGCCGTTTTAATATTAATTTAGGCTATTATTTTTAATAGGTAGTGCAATCAGGAAATTCTTTTCCTTTGCTAACCCTAAATGGCTTAGTTGATAACATGCAACTAAGCCATTTTCTCTTCATTTTACCTTTTAATTAGCTTACCCTTTTACCGTTTAATTAATTAAAAAAGAGCTAAAGTGAGCATAAAAAACGTTTTTATTTATTATAAAAATTTCGGCTTTAAATTGCTGGGGCTACTGTGTGTATTACTCGGCATTATTGGTGTTGCCCTACCGGTTATGCCAACCACGCCGTTTTTAATTTTAGCCTTAGCCTGTTTTGCTCGCTCATCCGCAGCGCTTGAGTCTTGGCTATTAAACCACCCTCGCTTTGGCACAACATTACAACATTGGCGCGCCCATCAAGTGGTTCCTGTAAAGGCAAAGTATGCTGCGGGTATAGGTATGCTAATAGGCTTTATATTTTTATTATACAACAGCCCTCCAGCTTGGATTATTGCCCTAGTGGCGGTTGTTGAAGTGCTGGTTATGGCTTACTTAATTTCTAAGCCCTCAGCTCCTCCTAAAAAATAAAGTGTAAAGTTTGGTAAATAAATTTGTAACAGCTAATGCAAATCATTATCATCCGTATAAATTAAATAAGTTTGTACCTTTTATGCCCTTTGTTAATAAACGCACTTTATATAGTACAAGTCGTACTCTACATATCTATATTTCCACCGCTTTGTTTTTTTTACTTATTCTATTTTGTGTAAGCGGTATAGTGCTAAACCATGTTGACTGGTTAAAAAACGATAAAAACAATGGCCAAATTACGGTCCAAATCCCCCAAGATCTGCTTACTCAAGCAAATACACAATTAAATAGCCTGCCTGCTATTTATCCCCAAATTGAAGCTTACTTAGCCAAACACTATGGGCTTAATAAAGTAAAAAGCATTGAATGGGAAAAGCAAGATTCACTGGTTATGCTCGACTACCCATTACCAGCAGGCTATGCCTATGCAGAGTTTGATTTTATCAGTGGTGAATTGTTACTCGATTATCAAACCGGGGGGGTTTTAAGTGTTATTGGCGATTTACACAAAGGTCGTCACTCAGGAGAAGTATGGAGCTGGGTTATTGATATATCAGCGGTGCTGATGATTCTATTTGCCATCACCGGCATGATTATTTTATTTCAAAACAGAAAAAAACGCTTAGCAGGAATATGGATAACCATATTAGGAATCGCAACACCATTGGTTATTTATTTATGCTGGGTTCCACAAATTAAAGGAGTATTTTAATGTTCAAGTTTAAATCTTTAATTAGCACCGTATTGTTGTTAATTGCCGTGTGTTTTCACACTTCGGTGGCAGCGCAATCGCCCCAATTAGAAATCGAATTAACTCTACCTGAGTTAGATGTGCAGCCCTATCATCGCCCTTATGTTGCAGTTTGGCTCGAAACACCAGAGCGAAAACATGTCACAACTTTAGCGCTTTGGGTACAAAAAGCGGAATGGTTTAAAGACCTACGCCAATGGTGGCGTAAAGCAGGTAAAAGTGATGCAAACTTCGATGGGGTTAGTAGCGCAACCAAACGCGCAGGCACTTATACCATTAATTGGGACGGAAACGATCTTAATGGCAAATCAGTTATCGCAGGAAAATACCTGTTAAATGTTGAAGTTGTTCGTGAAGAAGGCGGGCGTGATTACAGCCGTATTGAGCTTGATTTAACCCAATCAGGAAAAATAACCATTGATGGTAAAAACGAATTTTCAACCAGCTTTGTCACTGTATCCGCTAGGTAGTCCCTACTTATCATTCAAATTTAAAGGAAAAATAATGAACGTTAATTTATTAAAAACAGCACTCATTGGCGCACTGAGTTTATCAGCGCTGGTATCAACAGCTGCAAGTGCACATGGCCGCTGGTTACTACCTTCGCATACCTCGCTATCAGGGGATAAAGCCCATTATGTAATGATTGATGCGAGTATTTCTAACGAAATTTTTGCACCTGATAAAGCATTTCGTCCAAGCACAAAAGGCGCTGAATACGACGACACTCTGCTTATGGCACTTGCCCCAAATGGCGAGCAAGTTACCGATACCATTCGTGCCTACTACCTACAACGCAAAAGCTCTGCTGCAGTAAAACTTCAGCAACAAGGCACCTATCATATTGCGATGACGCAAAAACCTATGTACATGACCTTCTACAAAAATGCAGCAGGTGAGCGAAGCCGTGTATTCGCCAAAAAAGCAGATGCCAATCTACCTAAAGACGCCAGCGACATCACTACAATTAAAACCATCTCTACTGTTGATACCTTTGTTAGTCATAATGGTACCTCTAAACCAGCACAATTAGGTCAAGGCTTAGAGCTTAGCGGCCCAACGCATCCAAACGATTTATTTGTTGGCGAGCAAGCGCGCTTTCAGCTAATAAGCGATGGAAAGCCGGTTGGCGAAGGCATTGAAGTCAGCATTTTAAAAGGCGATACACGCTACCGTAACGAACGTGGCGAAATAAAAGTAACGACCGACAAAAACGGCATGTTTAGCACAACGTGGAAAGAGCCAGGCCTATACCTAATCGAAACCTCTCAAAAAGTGACAGTAAACGAAAAAGATGTAGACGCCAGCCGTTATGTATTATTTACCACCCTTGAAGTAGCACCTGAATAACTTTTTAATTCCCTACAGGCCACATTAATCGTTTGGCCTGTAGCTTCTTTATAATTTAAACCCTTTAGCAAAGCTTTAAACCAAGTTAGTCATTTTCGCTGCCTAAATAAGCATAATCCTATATTTTAGCCTCCTTGTCTGTTCCTGTTTCAATCTATTATTCCGATCACTTATTTTTATGAAAATAGTTGAATAACTTAGTCAATTTAGATCTTTGCGATGCACTAGCCGCTTATATATGATGCGCCCTTTTCAAAATCTTCAAGGCACGCTTAATGACTTTTCAGCATTTATCAGCTAATAAAAAATTAGCACTTAGCTTGGCTATTTCCACCGCACTTAGCGCCTCTTTTTCAGCTGCTAATGCGGCTGAGCAAACTAACCAAGTCGAAGAAAATATCGAAGTAATTTCAGTAACAGGCACGCGCCGCAGTTTGCGTAGTATTGCGCAAAGTACTGTGCCTGTAGATATTATTAGCAGTGACGATATGGCAAGTACGGGGCAACTTGAAATTAGCCAAGTGCTCGCTAACCAAGTCCCGAGCTTTAACTACCCAAGTGCCACACTCTCTGATGGCACCGATCATGCTCGCCCAGCGGTTTTAAGAGGCCTTGCACCCGATCACACCTTAGTCCTTATTAACGGTAAGCGTCGCCACTCTGGTGCGTTATTAAACTTAGGGGGCACGGTTGGTCGCGGCTCTACCGCGGTTGATTTAAACATGATCCCAACCTCTGCAATTAAGCGTGTTGAAGTACTGCGCGATGGGGCTGCAGCACAATATGGCTCTGACGCCATTGCGGGAGTAATCAATATTGTTTTAAAAGATGCCACCGAAGGCGGCAGTGTTAGCGTAACTTATGGCCAATACGACAGCCAAATGGCCGGTGTACCGCAACTAAATAGCACTTATGCGGATGATAACGGCAACCTTGCATTTAATTTAGGCGACGATCGTCACGTTAACGACGGTAGTACCCGCACAATTAGCGCAAACTCAGGTTTTTCATTAACAGACAATGGTTTTGTAAATGTATCAATTGAATACCGTGATAACGACTCAACTCAACGCTCTGGTTTTGATCCACGCGAACAATACAACCGCCTAGATGATGGCAGCCTAGACCCACGCGAATTTACAATTGATCGCTACAATCACCGTTTTGGTAAAGCAGCGTTGGAAGACTACGCTTTGTTTTACAATATGGGATACGATTTAGAGAATGGCTTTAATGTTTATTCGTTTGGTAGCTATTCAGAGCGTGAAGGTAACTCGGGCGGATTTTACCGTCGTGCAAAAGACAGCCGCAATGTTTTAGAGCTATACCCTAATGGCTTTTTGCCACAAATTGCTACCGACGTAAAAGATTACTCGCTGGCACTTGGTTTACAAGGCGATAGTGGCGACTGGACTTGGGATGTAAGCACCAACTACGGCCGAAATGACTTTGGTTTAGGGGTTGTAAATAGCCTAAATACTTCGTTAGGTACTAACAGCCAAACTGAGTTTGATAACGGCGCCATGGTTTACGATCAGTTTTTAGTTAACTTTGATGCCAATACCAGCGTTGATTTTGGTTTACCCGATGATGTGTTTTTCACTATTGGTGCTGAATACCGCCGTGAAAGCTATAAAATAGAGCAAGGCGAAGAAGCCTCTTATATTACTGCGCTTGATAACAACGGCAACCCAATTGCTGCTGGCGGTGCGCAAGTGCTTCCTGGGTTTGGGCCGCAAAGCGCAACCAATGAAAGTCGTCATAATGTTGCTGTATTTGCTGAATTTGATACTTACTTAACTGATAAATGGAATGTTGTTTTAGCCAGTCGCTATGAAGATTACAGCGATTTTGGTAACACATTTACTTCAAAATTAGCCACGCGTTACAGTATTAACGACAACCTATCGTTACGTGGTGCGGCAAGTACTGGCTTTCGTGCGCCGTCACTTGCACAAAGCTCGTACCGTCAAATATCGACTATTCTCGAAAATAACCAGCCTTTTGAAGTTGGTCTATTCCCAAGCTCTGCTCCTGCAGCGCAAGCGTTAGGTGCAAAACAGCTCGATGCAGAAGACTCAGTTAACGTTACCGCTGGATTTGTTTACACTCAAGGTGGCTTTAGCTTAACAGTTGATGCGTATCGCATTGATATTGATGACCGGATTGTACTCTCTGAAAACTTAAGCGGTAACGCTGTGCAGCAAATTCTAGCGAATGCTGGCGAGCTAAATACCGAAAGTGTTCGTTACTTTACCAACGCCATCAATTCGCGCACGCAAGGTGTTGATATTGTGGCAACGTACACACTTGATTTAAATACATTGGGTGATGTGCGCTTAAATGCGGCGGCAAACATTAACGATACCGAAGTGACTCATGTAGATGCAAACCCGAGCGAGCTAAATTCTTTAGGCGATGACTACGTGGTATTTGCCCGTCGTGAAGTAGGCCGTTTTGAGCAAGGCACACCCGATAACAAGTTAAACCTATCGGCTGTTTGGAGCTTTAACCAATGGCAAACAACCTTGCGTGCAACTCGCTATGGGGAAGTGGCAGATATTTCAACCACCAGCGAGGGTGATGAATATTTAGATGCTAAATGGATTGCTGATTTAGAAGTCGCTTATCGTCCTAACGAAGCGTGGAAATTTGCAGTGGGTGCAAATAACTTGTTCGATCAGTACCCTCAAGCAACGGTAGATAATATTGGCTACTCTAACTTTGGCCAAATATTTCCGTACACGCCTTACACACCCTACAGTTTAGATGGGCGCTTTTTATACGGTAACATTACTTACAATTTTTAAGTAAAACGCCCATTAACAATCGAGTAATTACAAAAGGATGCAGTGTGCATCCTTTTTATTAACATTTAGTATTTTTAACCATATTTTGGCATTTTAACTTTTTAATTACTGCTGCCACCTCATATAAAACAACAACTTACATTTCGGCCTCAATTTTGCTCTATACTTTGTATATTAACTAAAATAATCAATATCAAAGGACTAAACATGAGCGCATCAACTCTATTCAACTTCACTAAGCCCGTTTCATTAATTAGTGGCATTTTATTACTCAGCGGTTGTGTATTTCACATATCGCCCAGTGTCGCATCAGTTAAACAAACCCAGCAGCTTTCACTACCAAGCAATAACCTTGAGTACTTAACGATATTAAGTGGTGCCGGTTCGCTCGATATTCAGGGCTCTAATACTGCAACCAATATTAGCGTTGATGCCATCATTTACACCGCCGACATTGACGATGAATACGAACTCACCCTTGAGAAAAGCGGTACACAAGCAAAACTTGTTGCACAAAATAAAAGTAATAATGGGATTAGCTTTTACAGCGGGCAATCACCAAGTATCAATTTAGTTGTTACCGTACCTAACACCCTAAATTTAGATATTAACGACGGCTCAGGCGATATTGTTATTAACGAGATGCACAGCAATATTGATGTAAAAGATGGTTCTGGCAGCTTATCTATCAATGGTGCTAAAAACCTAAATATTGATGATGGCTCGGGCAGTATTTACGTAAAAAATGTGGTCGGCGACTTAGTATTAAATGACGGCTCAGGCAGCATTGATATTGATAATGTCAGTGGTAATGTCGCTATTGAAGATGGCTCGGGCGAAATGCAAGTGACTAACGTAACAGGCGTATTAAATGTTGAAGATGGCTCGGGCGGCATAACTATTAAACATATTAAAGGCGCAGTCACCGTAGACGATAACTCAGGAGATATGTTGATTGAACATATTGGCTCAAGCGTGACGATTGAAGATGGCTCTGGCGATATTCGCGTTAATTACGCTAAAGGGCTAACAATTACAGAAGCAGGCTCTGGCGATGTTAGTATCGATAATATCTCTGGTTCAGTAAAGCTAGACTAATAATCTAATCTTACTTTTAAATCATATAAAACGGTCAATTAATTGACCGTTTTTGGTTTTGTATAATCAATGGTGTGGTCACAACTGCCATCGTTTTCACAATCATTTATTCCATCGCCATCGCTATCCCAGCTTGGGTGCATAGTTTTTACAGGCACGGCTACACCTGCATGTTTAATGATGGTTAACTTATAATCACTTGTTTCACCACGTCTCGCTGCATTACGCATTAAATAAACTCGCACAATATAATCTCCATCTGTGCTGAGTTGATATTTAGCTTCATGCCCTTCTATTGAGCCAATAAATACGGCTTCATTACTGTCTAAGGGCAAAATATTAAAGTAGTTACTTAAATTTGAAGGAGTCAGAGTCACATTCAGGATATCACCTGCTTTTGCACTAACTAAATAGTCATTAAATTCATCACCAGTAATTTGCTGTTCAAGCTCAGCTCGCTGTGGTTCAAACTCAACCTTGTACTGTTGAGCTTGCACCGTTTGTGTAAATACCGCAGCAAACACAGTGGTCAGCATAATTTTTAAAAGCAGCTTAATACTCATTTTAGTTCCTATAAAAAACATATTATTAAATTTAATGGTACACAATAAAGTAATACCAATTCGCTTAATTAAGTGAGCTATTTTGAGGGAAGGCAATCGTGTCGATAGCAAGGTAAAACTTTGTTATTTAGTTGTTCTAAAAGAGAAGTTTTTAACGCAACTAACATCTGGTTTACCCGTTCAAAATGATTAAATAGTATTGCGGATTAGTATGCGTTAATAATGTTTCTTTCACAATTAACTCAAACTTAATTTATAGTAGTATCAAAATATAAATAACTCCTAACCTCAAGAGAGCACCCCATGCTAGAAATTGCTTTAATTTATTTAGCCGCCGCCATTGTGGCTGTTCCTATTGCCAAACGACTTGGCTTAGGATCAGTACTGGGTTATTTAATTGCTGGCATACTAATTGGTCCCTATGCATTGGGAGTCGTAGGGGATCAAACCGATGTAATGCATTTTGCCGAATTTGGCGTAGTGATGATGCTATTTTTGGTCGGACTTGAACTACAACCCTCACGACTATGGAAGCTTCGGCACTCTATTTTAGGGCTTGGTGGCTTACAGGTGGTGCTAACTGCGGCGGTTATTTTTGCCTTTTGTTATTGGTTTTTTACCATGCATTGGCAAACCGCATTGGCCATTGGTTTAATGCTGGCACTTTCTTCTACCGCGATTGTATTGCAAAGCCTCGAAGAAAAAGGCTGGTTAAAGCAAGAAGCTGGGCAAAATGCATTTTCGGTTTTATTATTTCAAGATATTGCCATTATTCCTATTTTAGCGCTACTCCCCTTACTGGCCTTTGCTGCACCAAGTAGTTCAAAACAAATTAGCGATTCAATCATTGCTGACTGGCCTGTTTGGCAACAAGTAGGCGTTTCTGTAGCTGTTATTGCCGCTATTATTGCCGGCGGTAAATATGTTTCTGCGCCACTGTTTAGATACATCGCACAAACTCACATGCGTGAAATATTCACTATTTTTGCATTGTTTTTAGTCGTGGCTATTTCGCTTGTAATGCACAGTATTGGCCTATCACCTGCTTTAGGTACTTTTTTAGCCGGTGTAGTATTGGCCGAAAGTGAATTTAGACACGAATTAGAAGCCGACATAGAGCCCTTTAAAGGCCTATTGCTAGGACTATTTTTTATCACTGTAGGGGCTTCAATTAATTTTGAGCTATTATTTAATCAATTTAGTACCGTGGTTGCTTTAGTTGCCTTATTAATTGTCATTAAAGCCTGCATTTTGTTTGCCCTTGCTGTCACATTTAAAATTAGCTCAAAGCAAAAACTATTGTTTACATTGGCACTAGCACAAGGTGGTGAATTTGCTTTTGTACTTTTAAGCGTGACCACCACATTAAGTATTTTAACCCCAGAACAAACCAGTCTAGTGACCTTAGTGGTTGCGGTATCTATGTTGATAGCTCCTTTATTACTGATGCTGTATGAGCAAATACAAAAACGCAGTAGTAGCACTAAGCCTGAGTTTGATAAACCAGAACAAATAAATACCGCTAAACACGTAATTATTGCGGGCTATGGCCGCTTTGGGCAAATTATGGGACGTTTATTACATGCACAAGGCTACGAAATTACCGTACTTGATCACAGCCCAAGCCAAATAGAACTGCTGCGCCGCTTTGGTAACACCGTATTTTACGGTGATGCTGCTCGCCAAGAACTGCTTGAAGCCGCAGGCGCGCATACTGCACAAATGCTGGTTGTTGCGATTGATAACCCAGATAAAACCATTGAAATTATTAAGCTGGCACATAAAAACTACCCACAATTAAAAATAGTGGCGCGCGCAATCGATCGTCGCCATGCGTATCAATTACTGAATCTAAAAGTGGATGCATTTAACCGCGAAACCGTCGACTCAGCCATTAACTTAGCCATAGAATCACTGCAGCTACTTGGCAATAGCAAAGAAGACGCTGAGCGTGCTGGTAAATTATTTAGGGATCATGACCGTGCATCTGTGTTACAACTTTCTGAGCTTTGGGGAGATGATGCCAGCTACGGCGTTGCAGTACGCCAACGTATGGAAGATTTAAAACAGGTATTACAGCAAGATAAGCAAGCACAGCAAAATTTAAATACCTGTGATGCCAACAATTATGAAAATGGCTTAACAGAAGACTCTGCTAAGCCCAAAAAACGACCTAATGATGATGTCCACCTTGAATAGCCTCACCTTGAGGATTATAAAAACCGGTGGCGCCGTGCTCTATAAAGCCTAGGTTAATCATTTTTGCTAAAAATGGGTCGCTTTCGTTATCGCCAATGTCGGCATAGTCGGTGGTTTGAAAGTTATCCCATTTTGCAAACTGAGCCTTAATAGCTGGTGTGTCATTTTGCACAGCGTCTAAGCTAAGTGACGTGCTTGCTTTATTCGCTAGGTTACTAATACTAAATGTTTTTACTAGTTTTGAATGGGTAAAAAATGCCAAGTTATACTGAGAGTTATTTTCTTCTAAGCTGTAATTTTTTATTTCGTTGCAGCCTTCGCCTTCGGTGCTCACTAATGTCATTTTTTCAATAAGATGATTATCTACCAGCTGTACTTTTGCACTCCAGTTTTGCACTCCTTGCACCTCTGAGGGCTGATATTCAATACCGCGCTGCTGCGCATTAAAATAACGAATAGGCCGTATTTGATTGTTGCTCGTATGTTGCCAAAGCTCTGTTATAACTTGGCTTTGGTGCGCCACTTGTTGCTCATTTCGCCAAAGGGTGAGAGTTTGGCTGTTTTCCTTATTATTTTTAAGCGCTTGTGGAGCCTTATTAATAATAGTGTAAGTGGCTTTTAATACCTGTGGATTGATATCGCACTGCTCAGCAAAGCTGCTTGCGCTAAATAATGCGCTCATTATTAAAAATACTTTTTTCATTGGACTATCTCTTTAGTTAATCGCTTTTAGCTTAATTGCCTTTAACATAACCAAAAATAATGGCAGTTTAATGACATAAAAAAACCCGCACAGTGTGCGGGTTGTTTTATATCGCAAGGTTTATTGCGCTACTTTTTCATCCGCGGCTTTTACAAAGTCAGCGGCAAAGTCCATAACATGGAATAAAAAGCTTTGCTCATTAGTACCTGTTACTAAATGCGCCCCAGGGCCCATTGCATACACACCTACATCTTCGCCTGCGTGAGTTTCTGATGATAGTGGCACAAGTGCCTCTTGGTGAAAACCTGGCGTTGTAGTATCAACATTACTTAAATCAACACGCCCTGTAACGGGTGCTGCTAAGTAAGATGCATCAGCATCGGTTTCTGCACCTAGGTCTCTGTAGCCTAAACCATTAGTGTAACCAACTGTAGTATAAGGCATATCGTCGGCAGCAAGGCTGGGCTCTGTTTGCCCTACACCAACCACTTTACCTAAAATTGGGTTACCGCGTTTAGGGTAGCCCGCAATGGTAAATACGTGACTGTGATCGGCTGTTACTACAATTAGCGTCTCTTCTGGGTTGGTGTTTTCCATCGCTACTTTTACTGCTTTAGCCAGCTCTACAGTATCGTTAAGTGCGTTGTATGCATTACCCGCATGATGCGCGTGGTCAATACGTCCCGACTCAACCGTTAAGAAAAAGCCTTGCTCGTTGTTATTAAGCACATCAATCGCTTTTTCGGTCATTTGTGATAATGAAGGCTCGCCTGCAATATCATTGCCACGGTCGGCTTCGTACTGCATGTGAGATTCATTAAATAAACCAAATACACGCTCAGTTGTGGTTGCATCAATAGCAGTAAAACCCGCTTGATCCATCACATAAGCACCATTTGGATATTGCGTTTTCCACTCGGCGGTTAAGTCGCGATTATCTGTACGATCGCCCTCTACAGCACTAACAGCATCAGCTGAGTTAAACGCGGCATCTTTTGGTAAAAAGTGACGACGCCCGCCACCCATAACCACTTCAATTCCGTCTACATCAACACCACTAAAACGTGCTTCTAGGTTCTTTTCAAAGTTAACCAGCTGTGAGGCAATATCTTCACAATTAGCTGACTCAGAAGCAGGCATATCTGAAATATCTTCCCAGTTACGGTCTGCCGATTTAGCGTAGGTTGCCGCAGGTGTTGCATGAGTAATACGCGCAGTAGAAACAATACCCGTAGACTTACCGGCAATCTCAGCCAGCTCTAATGACGTAACAAGCTCATGTCCTTTGCCTGATGCACAACTACCACGTTCAACCGCTTCGTCTATACCAATTACACCCACATCGGTTTTTACACCTGAGGCCATTGCCGTCATTGTACCGGCAGAATCTGGCGTTTGTGCATCCACGTTATAGGTTTTTACAAACCCAGAGTACGGCATGGTTTCAAAGCTTAATTGGTGATCTTCACCCATTTCACCCTGTAATTGCCCCGCTAAAATACGGGCAGCTGTCACAGTAGAAATACCCATTCCATCGCCAACAAACAAGATCACATTTTTAGCTTTACCCGATTCAGTTACCACTTTACTTGCAGCATCTTGCGCGCCGGCGAGCTTAGTTTGTGCATCACTAAACCATACGTTATTGCTAAGAGACGCCAGCTGCTCACTCGTTAATGAGGTGGCTGGGTCGTTACAGACTAAGTTAGTGTGCGTTACTTCGTTGCTCTCTAATTGCCCGTTTGTATTGGTATCAACACCGCTTTGTGTTTCTACGCCGCCATTGATACATTGTGCTGAGCCTACAGCAATTGGGAGATCGACCGCTAAAATATTATTGCTGTTTTTGTCGTCATCACTCGAACACCCCGTTAATGCGACCATTACTGCTAAAGAAAGTACTGTTAATTTATTCATGTGAGCCGCCATTATCGCTGAGTTAGTTCAAGAGCTTGATTAATTAAATGAAATACAACGTTTTGCTCTATAACACCTTGAGCTAGGTGAGCACCCGGTCCGGTTGCATGCAGTGAAATATCTTCACCTGCGTGTGTTTCAGAGCTCAGTGGTACCGTGGTTTCTTGGTGAAAACCTGGCGTTGTTGTATCAACACCATTTAGCTCAACACGTCCTGCAACCGCAGCTGTTTCATAGCTTGCGTCTGCATCCGTTTCATCGATTAAGTTTCTAAAACCTAGGCCATTTGCATAACCTACTGTGGTGTATGGCATGTTATCAGCAGCTAGCGTTGGTGTAGTTTGCCCTACAGCAACCACCTTACCTAAAATTGGGTTACCACGTTTAGGGTAACCTGCAATAGTAAATACATGGCTGTGGTCAGCTGTAACTAAAATAAGGGTTTCTTCTGGATTGGTGTTATCAACGGCAGCTTGTACTGCTTTTGCAAATTCAATGGTGTCATTAAGTGCATTATATGCGTTACCCGCATGGTGAGCATGGTCAATGCGCCCCGACTCAACCGTTAAGAAAAACCCTTTTTCGTTTTTACCCAGTACATCAATGGCTTTGGTGGTCATCTCGGTAAGTGAAGGCTCGCCTGCTATATCGTTGGCACGGTCAGCTTCGTATTGCATGTGCGATTCATTAAATAAACCAAATACTTTAGTGGCGTCATCGGCAATGCTATTAAAACCGGCTTCATCCATCACATAAGTGCCATTTGGATACTGTGTTTGCCACTCAGTAACAAGGTTACGCTCATCGGTACGATCGCCTTCTACGGCGCTCATAGCGTCAGTAGAATTAGCCGCGGCCTCTTTTGGTAAAAAGTGACGACGGCCGCCACCCATCACAAAATCTAAGCCATCAACATCGGTTCCGACAAAGCGTGCTTCTAGGTTTTTTTCAAAATTAACCAGCTGTGAGGCAATATCTTCACAGCCAGCATTAACAGCCGCTTCGGGCATGTCTGAGATATCTTCCCAGTTGCGATCTGCCGATTTAGCATAGGTTGCCGCAGGCGTTGCATGGGTAATGCGAGCAGTAGAGATAATTCCTGTTGCTAGGCCTTTAATTTCAGCAAGTTCAGTGGCTGTAAGTAACTCATTACCAGCCACCGTTGAGCACTCACCGCGCTCAATATCTTCATCAACACCAATAACACCCACATCGGTTTTTACACCTGAGATCATGGCCGTCATGGTGCCTGCAGAGTCTGGCGTTTGTGCATCCACATTATAGGTTTTAACTTGCGCAGAGTAAGGGAACTGCTCAAAGCTTAAATAGCCTTCTTCGCCAAGCTGATTATTGCGTTGACCTTGTAAAATACGCGCTGCCGTTAAGGTAGAAATACCCATGCCATCGCCTACAAATAAAATAACATTTTTAGCTTTGGTGTTTTTAATTGCCTGTGCTTGCGTTGTTTTTGTTGTTAGTTTTGCTTGCGCAGCGCTGTACCAGCTGCTGTCTTTTTGACTTTGCGGTAGAACATTGGCATGACTAACGGCGCTAAACGCAAATGTTAGTGCGATTGCCGCAGCAACTTTTTTAATTTTCATCCGTAATTCCCATTATGTAGTGGTTATTTTTAAAAGTGTGAACACAAAAAACATCAACCGCTGTACTCTAAAAAAGAGTTATGACTAATAAAGGTAATTTTGATGAAGAAAAAATGACGGTGGCAATAAAACGCAGAATAAAGTGAAAGGGGATGGGATTTAAAAAAGCTTAAATCCCATTAAAAAGTTAATGGGTAATATTTATAGCCTTTGCATACGTAGCAGGAGCAAAGCGGGTGGTCATAAACAGCATTGCAATTAGCGTTATTACCAACATAAACCAAGATGCTTGATAGCGTGCAGTAACATCGAGTAAAACACCTGCTATATAAGGCACGATAGCGGTAATAATAAAGCCAACACCTTGGACAAACGCAGTGAGTACACCTGCCAATTTTGGATTAGACAAGTGATCGAGCGCCACGGTGAGTGTTAGCGAAAAACAAGCACCTAAACCACACCCTATCATCCCCACCCAAACGTTCATCATAGAATCGGGCATCAATATTAATCCTATAAAACCTATTAGCTGAATCGCAACAGCAAAAAATAACCAAGGTCGCCTGTCTAAGCGGTGTGCTGAAAATACCGGTGCACCCAATGCACCATTTACCTGAAAAACAGTCATAACGCCAATAAGCTCCCCACTATTTTGTGCACTCCATCCTAAATCCTGAGCGTAACTAGGTAACCAAGCAATCATGCACGCGTAACCGCCATTAGCGAGTCCAAAATAGGCAGCAAGTAACCATGCTCGCTGGTTAAAAAATAAATTAAGCTTAATACTGTTATGCTTTGCGTCCATCGGCTCCTGCGGCCTTAACCACCAAAGCAACAGAGCAATAACAGGAATAATAAGCCACACTCCAAGCCCTGCTTGCCAACTGCCATAGTGCACCGCCACTCGCGGCGTTAATATTGCAGCTATACCACCGCCTGCCATAAGTGAGGCAGAATACACTCCCATAGCTAAAGGAACTCGCTGTGGATACCAACGTTTAACCACTCCTGGAGCCATCGCTTGCACTATTGCAATGCCTGTACCGCCTAATAGCGCACTGATTATTAACGCCCAACCACTGCCAAGCCACAAACGCCAAAAACCAGCTAATGCAATTGCAAACAATCCACCAGCAATCCACGCATTTTCACTTAAATAACGCCCAAGCCAAGGAAGCAATAATGGAAACACGCCCATACAAAACATAGGGAGTACGGTTAACAAAGACGCCCCTTGTAAACCAAGCCCAGTGCTTAAACGAATTTCTTCAAGTAATGGGCCGGTAGAGGTAAGCGTGGGTCGTAAGGTCATTGCGAGCACAGCAATGATTAACATTGGCCAAAAAAGCGAAAGCGCCGATACATAAGAAGAAGTAGAAGTGCTGTGATTACTCATCAATAAAAACCATCCTTAATAACCAAAAAAAGCCGGCGCTTAGCGCCGACTGTTTATATACAAATATTATAAAGCGTTTAGAAAGGCTTGTAAGGTAAGAACTTACCATCAAGCGTAATTACAGCACGTGAGCCACCTTCAGGATCTTCAACTTTTTTCATATCTACTTTAAAATTAATTGCACTAATAATACCGTCGCCAAACTGCTCATGAACTAATGCCTTAAACGTTGTACCGTATACTTGCATCATTTCATAAAAACGGTAAATAGTCGGATCGGTTGGCATATTGTTTTCGACACTACCACGTAGTGGAATAGCTTTAAGTAACTCAACCGCACTTGCATCAAGGCCCAGCGTTTGTGCCACTTTTTCAGCGGCTTCTGCAGGCAATGGGTGCTGGCCTAATAAAGCCGCCGTCACGTAAACGTCGCTTAAACCTGTGCCCTCTGCAATTTGTTCAAACGACAGATTTTTTTCTGCTTTTGCAGCAATAATTATATCGGTTAATGCTAGGCGCGCCGTGTTGCTCACTTGAGATTGGATCATAATAGTACCTCTTACAATGGTTGGTTAAACAGCTACAGGAAGCTGAATTGGATATGCACGAACATCGGTATGTTCGGCAAGGGAAACAAACGTATTCGTTGCGCCATTTAAAGCTTCAATGCCGCCAGATTCGATATCATAAACCCAGCCATGTAATGCCAAGCGACCTTCGCCAAGCGCAAGACGCACCGATGGATGGGTTTTAATGTTTTCAAGTTGTGCGATAACGTTTTCGCGTACCATAGCTTCAATATGCTCACGTTCATTTGCGTGATTGCGCGCTTCATTGACAATGCGAGCTGAGTCGGCGTAACGCAGCCAACTGCCAACAGCAGGCATGTGATCCATGCACTTACAGGTTGCTATTGCCGTCATTGCTCCGCAATCAGAATGGCCGCAAATAACCACATCGGTCACTTGCAGTGCAGTAACTGCATATTCAACTGATGCAGAAACCCCGCCAGGCTCAGGCCCGTAAGATGGGACGATGTTTCCGGCATTGCGAATAACAAATAATCCACCAGGTTCACGTTGTGTTACGAGCTCAGGCACTAAACGACTGTCAGAACATGAAATAAACAAAGTCCGTGGATTTTGCTTAGTAGCCAAATTTTTAAATAAATCGGCACGCTCTGGGTATGCATCACTTTGAAACTTTAAAAAACCTTCAATGATATCTTTCATAACGGGTGTCTCTATATTGTCGATGAGGTGAATATTACGCCCGCTTTTTAATAAGGTAAAAGACTGGTATATTATGATACCGATAAGAAATACTTATAGTTAGCTATGATACTTCGCCACATCAATTACTTTTTGGCCGTTGCCAAGCACAAAAACTTCACCAAAGCAGCAGCGTCCTTATATGTGTCTCAACCTGCGTTGTCGCAACAAATTAAACAGCTTGAAGAAACCCTCGGTGCACCTTTATTTGACCGCTCAGGGCGCAGCGTAAAGTTAACCGATGCGGGTGAGGTATATGCTCGTTATGCACACAGAGCCTTGCAGGATTTAGAAGAAGGTAAGCGGGCGATTCATGATGTACAAAACCTCAGCCGAGGTTCATTGCGAGTGGCTATTACGCCGACGTTTACTACTTATTTTATTGGGCCATTAGTCAACGCATTTCATCAGCACTACCCCAACATCACCTTAAGCATGGAAGAAATGTCGCAAGAACGCATGGAAAATCGTTTGTTAGATGATGAGTTTGATGTAGGTATAGCCTTTGAAGGCAACCATAGTGCAGACATACACGCCCAAACTTTATTACAAGAGACACTCGCTTTAGTAGTAAATAAACACCATGCTTTAGCTAGCAAACACCGTATTGACCTGAGCACTTTAAATGAACAATCACTGGTGCTGCTCAGTAATGAGTTTGCAACTCGCGAACAAATTGAACGTCATTGTCGCCAACACAAGGTGCAGCCTAATGTACTTATGGAAGCCAATTCACTCAGTGCCGTTATTGAAATAGTGCGCCATACACAACTAGCTACTTTGCTTCCCTCTAACATAGCGAGTAAACACGAAGAGTTAGTTGCCATTACTCTTGCACCTTCATTATTAAAACGTACCGCGGTGTTACTACAGCGACAAGATGCTTACCAAAGTGCCGCAACAGCCGCTTTTATAGAGCTGGCTCACAGCACCGCTGAGGCAATAAGCTCAAACATATAACGATAAAACTAAAAGCCGCTCAGTTTATGAATGTCGTGCTTGAGCATAAGCCAGCTATTGCCTACAATAGCGCATAATTAATTCAACGCAGATCACCAATATGACTGATACAAACAAACCAGAATTACCAAATCAACTGTCTATCAACCCACGTAGCAAATTTTATGTAGAAGAAGTATTTGAGCATGAAATCGGTATTACACTTAACGGTAAAGAGCGTTTTGACGTTGAAGAATACTGCATCAGCGAAGGTTGGATAAAAGTAGCGGCACCTAAAGCGCTAGACCGTCGCGGCCAGCCATTACTTATGAAAGTAAAAGGCACTGTAGAAGCGTTTTACAAGTAATTGCTTACTTGTAAAAAGAAAAGCGACACCTTACTGGGTAGTCGCTTTTTTTGTGCCTTTTAAAAACAGCTTTAACATGTTGAACTTTTTTCATACTCAACCTGATGAAGTTTCATTATGAATTTTCAAAAAGTATGTTTGAATAGCCTTAATTATTTAGACGTATAGAAGTCCATTATGAGTAGGTTAACAATATTAGATGGCGGCATGGGTCGTGAACTCAAGCGCATGGGCGCGCCATTTTCACAGCCACTTTGGAGTGCACAAGCTTTAATAGAAGCACCACAATGCGTAACTCAAGCGCATCAAGCTTTTATAAATGCGGGGGCAGAAATTATTACAGTAAATAGCTATGCGTGTGTCCCCTTTCATTTAGGTGAAACGCTTTACCAAGCACAAGGTGCAGCACTTGCACAGCAAGCTGCTGTAATTGCAAAAAAAGCAGCTCAAAACACTAATCAAAACGTGCTAGTTGCGGGTTCATTGCCACCCGCATTTGGATCGTACCGTGCTGATTTTTTCCAAAGTGAACGCGCATTTACTATTTTAAATACCCTGTATAAAGCACAAGACGAATATGTCGATGTTTGGATTGGTGAAACCATATCAAACATTGAAGAAGCGCGGGTTATGGCAAGGGTGCTTAAGAATTCAAACAAACCATGTTATTACGCATTTACCTTAAATGATGAAGTAAGCGAACAAGCGACATTGCGCTCTGGTGAATTAGTATCCGACGCTATCTTAGCATTACTCGAACATAATATAGCGGGCATATTCTTTAACTGCTCTATCCCTGAGGTTATTGAACAAGCGCTACGCGACACTAATCGCGTACTAAAACAGCAGAATAAAAATGTTGATTTAGGGGTCTTTGCAAATGGTTTTACACCAATCGCCAGCGATTATAAAGCCAATGAAGGCTCGCAAGGTTACCGCGACTTATCACCCGCTGAGTATGTAGCGTTTGCAAAGCAATGGCATAGCCTAGGCGCAACAATTATTGGCGGCTGCTGTGGTATTGGCCCCGAATTCATAGCAGCGCTGGTAAAGTGGAAAAGCGATATTAAAGCGCTTTAATATCGCTTATTTAACTACAAAAGTATCGAGAACCCCTTTTGAGCTTATTGACTGCTTCCCAATACCCAATCGAGCCCTTGTATTGCGGTGGTTGGGAATGCGGTTGCATGCTGCGCTCCCTCAATAACAACACTTTTTAATTTTATATTATCACTATTAAGCGCGTTAATTTTTTGCACAAGTTGCGCTGCGCCTTCAACCATATTTTGCCCTTCACCAAAGGCTGGCGTTTCCTTTGCGCCCACAGATACATAAACCTTTATTGGCATTTGGGGCTTATTCGCTTTTAACGCTAGCAGTGCATTATTATCAAACCAAACCGACGGGCTGCCAATAATATAATTGCTAAATAGCTCAGGCATCGTAAATAAAACAGTGGCGCCAAATAAGCCACCTAACGAGTTACCTATATACGTTCTTTGCGTGTTGCTTGCTCGGTAACTTTTTTCGATAAACGGCAGCACAGTATTTTTTAAAAACAGTGCATGATTTTTAGCGTTACCGGTTTGTTTTTTCCAGCTCAGGGATTGAGTGGGTGTATAATCCCTAACTCGACTACTAGCTCCTCTTGAGCCTTTTTCATAGCCAATCGCCACAATAATAGCCTGTTGCATTTTGCCGCTATTCATTGGAAACCGTGTGGCACCGGCAACAATAGGAAATGCATACGGCGCATCGGTTAAATAAATAACAGGATACGTTTTATTAGGCTCCTTTGCATATGACTTAGGTAGCTGGATAAAAATAGGATACACCCGCTTGGTAGCAGGATCAGTGAGCTCTACAACAGTACTTCTGGGGATTTCGTAAGGGGTATTTGCGCTTAATTTAAAACAGATGAAAACACAAAGTAACAGCAAAAGCTTTAAAGCAGTATTCACTAAATTAGTTTACCTAAAAAACGATATTTATAATTACAATGCCACATAGTCGCTATGTTTAACACTGGCAGTGTTAAACAAGTTGGTCTGATTTATCACCTGAACAGCGGCATTTTTCGTTATTTTTTTTAAAACACTGTTGGTAGTTAAACCAATGGGCTAATGCGATAAAAGCGGAGCCAATTAAAGTGAGTGCTTTTTCGGCCTCTTCTTGACCTAGCAATACTGCAATTATCAAAAAAGCTAGACCAACAACTCCACACGCCATATAACGTGTACGTTTGTGCTTTTTACAGCCTAAGCTTAAAGCTAATAAGCTTGTTGGTAATACTGCAGCAAGAACCCATAAGTGAAACTGTTCACCATTTATTTGTAGTACAGCAAAGCTTGGCAACAGCGCTAAAATAACCGGTGTTGCAAAACAATGTACCGTGCACATTAACGAAAGCCCAATGGCAAACTTGTCTGCTGTCGTTTGAGTCAGCTTCATTATTTATCCTTCTTTTTAATTGTGTTAGCGGTACTTTGCTGGCACCCAAAACAAACACCTGAGATTTCTAATTGCGAAGTTGCTGGCGTAAACCCTTTCATTTTCAGTTCCCTAAACAAAGATTTAACCGAATTGTTAAGGTCATTCACCTCACTTGCTTTATTACAAGAGCTACAAATTAAAAACATCGATAGTTGATGCTCTCTATCATCATTAACGTAACTGCACGGTATAAACTTATTTTCTAACTTTAATCTATGTACCAGACCTACCGACTCTAAAAAACCTAATATCCGATAAACGGACATTGCCAAAATCGGTGTATTTATTTGCTTATTAAATTGATCTGTTAACTCATAAGCAGACAAAGGTTTATTTGCTTTCAATAGAATTTCAAATACCTGCTGACGTTTTGGCGTTAATTTTTTTTCAAAGGCTTCACATCTTTTTATCGCAAAACCCATCATCTCTTTAAATTGCTGCTTATTCATATTACCCACTCTAATGTAGTGGGCTGATGTTTTAACTTTGCCATCCTTGTTGCTCAATGCCTCCGCTGTGGTTTTACCTAAAAACTTATTAACTAGAGCTAAATAAATGTAACAACTAACTTTTGCTTTACAGCAAACAGATCCCCCACGAACAACACCTAAACAACGACAGAAACACTTAAAGCACTGAATTTAAATAAATTTAATTTAAATTATGTAGATGAAGCAGCCAAATTATATATCCTGAGTGATTTTTAGTTAATTAACTATTGATACAATATAACATTTCAAGCACAATTGATACAATATAACATCCGCAAAGGAATTCAAATGACACGAAAATCTCAATTAGCTTTGTTTATAGCAGCCCTACTACCAACAAATGCGCTTGCAAATACCATCGAAGGTGTTGTTCTAAACAACCAAGGTAAAGTTGTGACCAACGCAACTGTAGAAGTTGAAGGCTCAGATATAACAGCAGTAACAGATGCAAGCGGTAAGTTCGTAATAACTGATTTAAAAAGTGGTTTAAAAGAACTTCATATTACCGCCCCTGGTTATGCCCATCTGCATCGAGATATCACATTTAGTGATGATAAAAGCCAATCAATTACCTTTAACTTAGAACGTTCACCCATTGAAGTAATTGATATTGAAGCGACGCCTATTCACATGTCGGCAATGGAATCCGCGTCTCCCGTTAGCGTGTTATCTGGCGAACAATTAAGACGGCAGCAAGCTGCAACCCTTGGCGATAGCCTTGAAAAACTCCCGGGGGTTAATACTAACTTTCATGCAAAAGTAGCAAGTACACCTATTATTCGTGGCTTAAGCGGGCCGCGTGTTCTAATTACTCAAAATGGCCTTGATGTCAGTGATGTTTCGCGCGTTGGCCCTGATCACTCCGTTGCATCAGAGGCATCAACCGCAAAACAAATCGAAGTATTACGTGGCCCTGCCACATTATTTTATGGCAGCGGCGCCATTGGTGGTGTGGTTAATGTAGTTGATAATCGGGTGCCTACCGACAGCACAACTCGCGGCGAATGGAACCTTGAGCACAACTCTGTTGATAATCAAAAAGTAGCCTCGTTTAACGCCACTACAGGAACTGATTCCTTTGCATTTTATGCCGACGCCTTTTGGCGTGAAGCCGATGACTATGAAATACCCGTGGCCGCTGAATTAGCCCATGATGACCATAACCATGAAGAACATAGTGGCGATTACACCGTTGCAAATAGTAATGAAGAGTCTGACGGCTTTACCTTAGGTACTAGCTATCTATTTGATCAAGGTTTTGTAGGTATAGCTGTTGAGCAATTTAATCGTCAATACGGCATTCCAGGCCACACCCATGGTGGCGAAGATGTTAATAGCGCTGAGGAAAGCGTATATGCCGACTTAGAGCAAACTAAAGTGCAGTTGCTAGGTGAATATAACCTTGATAACAAATGGCTTAATAGAGTAAACCTGCGCGCAGGTTTTACAGATTACGAACATGCTGAAATTGAACATGGCGCAGTGGGTACCACGTTTGAAAATGAAACCAATGAGTTACGCGTAGACTTAATGCATAACCCGTTTGCGCAGTGGAATGGTGGTTTGAGCTTTCATTACAAACACAGTGATGTTGAAGCGCAAGGCTCAGAGGCATTCACACCACCGTCACAAACACAAAGCTTTGCTATAGCACTGATGGAAGAAAAACACTTTGGTGACTTTTTAGTGCAATTAGGTGGCCGAGTTGAACGGGTAACCATCGATGCTGATAACGTGTTACTACCTAACATTGATGCACACGCACACAATGACACCGATGTTCATGACGATCATGCTCATGAAGAACATGCCGGCAATACTCGCGTATTTGACGTAGAACAAGAATTCACTCCTGTCAGTTTATCAACAGGTGTCGTGTGGGATTTTGCACCTAGTTACAACTTGGGTTTATCGGTATCTCGTTCTGAGCGCGCTCCTTCGGTGTCTGAGCTATTATCATTCGGCCCTCACATTGGAACTGGTACTTATGAAGTAGGCGCACTATTTGATATTCATGAAGACGGACATTTTGGTTTATCTGAGCAAGCGCTTGACCTAGAAACAGCAAACAATATTGATTTAACGTTTCGTAAAACCCAAGGTGATATCGGTTTCATTCTTAATGCTTTCTACAACCAAGTAGACAATTATTATTACCAAATCGACACAGGCCTATACGCCGAAAGCGGCCACGACCATGGTGATGAGCATAATCATGACCACGGTGACGAGCATGATCACTCATCTGAACTCCCAGTTTATTTATTTAAAACAGATGACGTAATTTTGCATGGCTTTGAAGCCCAATTTGCATGGCAGTTAACCGATGAGTTTAAAGTTAATTTATTCTCAGATTACGTTCGTGCACGCCTTAAAGACGGTGGCGATTTACCACGCACACCACCGCTACGTTTTGGTACTGAGTTTAGCTACCAAACAAATAAGCTAAGTGCGCACCTTCACGTAACTCGTTATCAAGAGCAAGACCGTACCGCGCCAGAAGAAACAACCACAAACGGCTACACCATGCTTGATGCCAGCGTTTCATATGACTTATCAGTGCTAAATCAAGATATGTCCGTGTATCTACGTGGCACTAACTTAACAGACACAGAAGCGCGCGTGCATAGCTCATTTTTAAAGAATATAGCACCACGTCCAGGTCGTAGCTTTGCGTTAGGTATTCGCGGTTATTTTTAAGCGCTAAAAAATTATAAATAAAGGA
Source organism: Pseudoalteromonas sp. SiA1 (assembly GCF_018732205.1). Taxonomy (NCBI): domain Bacteria; kingdom Pseudomonadati; phylum Pseudomonadota; class Gammaproteobacteria; order Alteromonadales; family Pseudoalteromonadaceae; genus Pseudoalteromonas; species Pseudoalteromonas sp. SiA1. The sequence goes on from NZ_CP076084.1 coordinate 3,307,277, forward strand.
AATTAACATGACTAAACTATTCAAATTAAAATTAATTGCACTGGCAATAAGCAGCACATTAATCACCGCTTGTGGTGATGCAGAAACAAACATTGTTGAAAAAGACCCAATAGAAGTACCTGATGACGGCCACGATCATGGCGATGGTGGCGACCACGGTGATGAATACACTATTGATTCATTAGGTAGGCTTGCGATACTTGCTGGCGATAGCAACGAAGCGAACTTTTTCGACTTAGACGACAATGAGCTTCTTGATACATTCACTCTTACTAATGATTCAAACACGCTATCGTCGTCTCCTGACTTTCGTTATGCCGTGATTGCTAGCCGCGCTCAAGATTACCTCGGCTTTATAGACGGTGGCTTATGGCGTGAAGATCACGGCGCACACCTTCATGATTACGAACAAAGCCCTGCTTTTAGTAATTATGAGTTAACCAGTGGCAGTCGCCCTACTCACTTGGTAAAACACGATGGTCAGTTAGCGGTATTTTATGATGGTGATGCAGCATCAGGCACAACTGCGTCTGTTGAAGTATTAACAGATAACGACATAACAAACGCAACAGCGGCCCTACCTGGCATTAGTTACGACATTAATATGCACGGCGTCGCTGAGCCTCGTGGAGAGCATTTATTAGCGACCATTCGCCGCGATGATGCCGAAAGTACATCAAACGCTAAAATTTTGCCGGATCAGGTAGGTGTTTATCACTTTCATGATGGCGAATACGAACTTGAACAAACGTTAGAGTTAACATGCCCTGATTTGCACGGCGCAGCACAAAACCATGATTACGTAGCGTTCGGCTGTAGTGACGGTGTGCTATTAGCCCACCAGCATGATGACGAATACCACGCTGAAAAAGTAATAAATATTGATGCCGTCGGCGACTTACGCATTGGTAGTATATACGGCCATGAGGGCAGCGAAACCTTTATTGGTGTTGCATCTGGTCACGGCGGCGGCCCTGCTGTGATTGTGAGTATAAATCCTGCGAAAGCTGAAATGGAAGAATTTGAATGGCAACTAGCCGATGGCGCAAGCGCTGTTTCTTACTCTTTCTCAGCGAATGGCGAGCACTTTTTAGTTTTAGACAGCCTAGGCTTTTTAAATGTGCTTGAGGCGCATGCGCACGACGATCACATACACTGGGAGCTAGCAGGTCAAGTTGATATCACGCAAGAAGACGTAACAACTATGCCTGAAGGCATGAAGTTTAGTATGACAGTAGCGCAAAATGGTCAGTTTGCTTACGTAGCCGACCCAATAGCCCAACACGTTGTGCAAGTACACTTAGAAGACTTAGAGATTGAAGGCGAGTTAGAACTTACATTCCCACCAGCGGCTATCACTTGGTTAGGTATTGCAGAAAAAGAACACGAACATTAATTTCATATCCGTATTTACTTAAAGGTTGGCGCTTTTTGCCAACCTTTTTTATTCACATTTTGTAACAGACCTTTTATCGTAAGTGCATCGCTATTTTGCACCTTATTGTTATGATGGGATAGCTATTAATATAGGACGTAATTCCATGAAAAAACTAACAACATTGGCTCTTGCCTTGGCTGCAGCAATCGCGCCGGGTGTATCGGCCTATGAGACTAAAGACACTCGTTTACTCCGCTTTCCAGATATCCATAACCAAACCGTTACCTTTGTCTACAGTGGCGATATTTATATTGCGAATACGCAAACAGGCGAAAGCAAACGCTTAACCGACCATATTGGCTTTGAAACATTTCCTAAGTTTTCCCCTGACGGTAAGCGCATTGCATTTTCAGCCGAGTATAACGGTAGCCGACAAATTTATGTGATCAACAGTGACGGTTCAAACCTAAAGCAACTTACTTATTATAATGACGTTGGCCCAATGCCACCGCGTGGAGGTTTTGATTACCGCGTTTTAGATTGGACCGCCGATGGTAAAAATGTGGTATTTAGAGCTAACCGCACACCATGGGGAAAACGTATGGGCCGCCCTTACATGGTTCCTGCAGATGGCGGACTTGAACAGCCATTAGCGATTCCAGAAACTGGTGGCGGCATGCTATCTCCAGATGGCAGCAAGTATGTTTATACGCCAATTGACCGAGAGTTTCGTACGTGGAAACGTACTCGTGGTGGTCGTGCGCAAGATGTATGGATTTATGATTTAGAAAAAAACACCTCAGAACAACTAACTACAAACCGTGCAACCGACCAGCAACCAACTTGGGTTGGTGACAATATTTACTTTGTGTCTGACCGTGATTACACGCTAAACCTTTACCAGTACCGCAAAGGCAGCGAACCAAAAAAACTTACCAACTATAAAAACTTTGACGTACTTTGGCCTTCAGCTGGCCCAAATGCGATTGTTTATGAAAACGGCGGTTATTTATATCGCTTTGACGCAAAAACACAAAAAAGCGCTAAGCTAAGCATTAACATTGCTGGCGTGCGCCAATACGCAATGCCGTATAGCAAAAATGTTAGCGATTTTATTGATTCTATGTCGCTCTCTCACGATGGTAAACGTGCTGTATTTACTGCCCGTGGTGAGTTGTTTAGTGTACCAATTAAACAAGGGCCTACACGCAACTTATCTTACACAGAAAAAAGCCGCGAAATAGATGCAAGCTGGTCACCAAATGGGCGCTACATAGCCTACATGAGCGATGAAAGCGGCGAGTACGAAATTTACTTAAAAGATCGCAGTAAAAATAATGCTATTAAGCAACTCACTAGCAATGGCACTATTTGGCGCTTTACGCCTATTTGGTCACCAGATAGCTCTAAATTGTTGTTTTCAGATAAAAACAACACACTTTGGTGGTTAGATGCAAAATCGGGCAAGCAACACAAAATTGATACCGGTATTTACGACGAAGACGGCATTACTCAATATACTTGGTCGCCTAACAGCCAAGACATTGTATTTGTTAAAAATAATGAAAACCGTTATACCTCGCTATGGCACTACAACCTTAAAAAGAAAAAGGTAACGCGCTTAACAGACGAAATGAGTAATGAGCAAAACCCTACTTTTTCGCCTGATGGTCAATATCTTTACTTTAGCTCAGAGCGCGACTTTAACCTGGCATTTAGTAGCTACGAGTTTGATTACATGTTTAATCGTGCAACTCGTATTTATGCAGCTGCAGTAAACGATAGTGTTAAACCGCTTATTGCCTTACAAAGTGACGAAGCCACGATTGTCCAAGATAAAGAAGATGAAAAAGAAGACGACAAAAAAGTTAAAAATGCACTGCAAAGCAATGACTTTATGCAACGTGTTACCGCACTTAATGCCCCTGCGGGCGATTACCGTGGCTTAACCGCAGTAAAAGACGGCGTACTGACTCTTGCTAATGGCGGTTTACAGCTAATAGGCACCGATCACAACAGTGAGCTAGAAATAGTCGCCAAAGGCGTTAGTAATTACACCATTTCAAGCAATAGCGAACACCTACTTGTACATACAGATGGCGGTTACAGCTTAATTGAACCTAAGCCAAAACAAGATTTAGACGCAAATAAGCTCGATTTAAGCAAAATGACGCTTAAAATTAATCCGCAAGCAGAGTGGCAACAAATGTATGTAGAAGGTTGGCGCACACTGCGCGATTGGTTCTACGACGAAAACCATCACGGACAAGATTGGGATGCTATTTTAGCTAAATACCAACCTATGGCTGATGCCATTAGCCATCGTAGCGACCTTGATTATGTTCTTAGCGAAATTGCCGGTGAAATTAACTCTGGCCATATTTATGTGCAGTCGGGTGATATGCCTAAAGCAGAGCGTAAAAACCATGGTTTATTAGGCGCTAAGCTTGCAAGCGACCCATCTGGTTATGTAAAAATAGAACAAATCTTTAAAGGTGAAAACTGGCATGACGATTTCCGTTCACCGCTTGGCACCACAGGTGTAAAAGCACATAACGGCGATTACATTATTACGGTAAATGGCCGCTCAGTAAAAGACGTTGCTAACTTTTACGAACTCCTTGAAAACACCCAAGGCGAGCAAGTAGAGCTAGTGCTAAACAACAAGCCGCGTAGCAAAGGCGCATGGCAAATAACTGTAAAACCGATAGCAAGTGAGCAAGGCCTACGTTATTTAAACTGGGTTAATTCGCGTGCAGCCTACGTTGATAAGCTATCAAGTGGGCGTATTGGCTATGTGCACCTGCCAAATACAGCCTATGAGGGTAACCGCGCCATGTTTAAAAACTACATGCCGCAAACAACCAAAGACGCCATGATTATTGATGACCGTTACAATGGCGGCGGTTTTATTCCTGAGCATATGATCACCTGGCTTGCGCGTAAACCGCTTAACTATTGGAAACGCCGTGGTGTAGAACCAACTAAAACACCGCAGTTTGCACACAATGGTCCTAAAGCCATGCTAATAAATGGCTATTCAAGTTCTGGTGGTGACGCAATTCCTTACTACTTCCGCCAAGCTGGTCTAGGTAAGCTAATTGGTACCCGTACATGGGGTGGTTTAATTGGTATTTCTGGTAACCCAAGCCTTGTAGACGGCGGGCAAGTAATTGCTGCTACATTCCGTATTTTAGATACAAAAGGTAACTGGATCATAGAAAACGAAGGTGTTGCACCAGATATTAAAGTAATCGATCGTCCTGAGCTTATTTATAAAGGCCAAGACCCATCAATAGAGCGTGCTGTACAAGAGTTATTAAAGGAGCTTAAAGAAAATCCTAAACAACCCTTAGTGATACCACCAGCACCTTCTAAGTTTTAATTTGCTGCATAGCTAAACAAGCTAATACCAATAAAAAACCCTGCAAATTTGCAGGTTTTTTTATAATTCGAGTTTAATGACTTATATGTATTAAGGCTTATCTTTTTCTCCAGCCGCTCCATACGTCATCTTCTTGGTTGGATTTGTTTTTCTTCTTTTTCTTACCTGTGCCTTCAGGCTTTGCCATTGGCTTATCATTTTTAAGTGCTTGTGCGGCATCAAGGTTGGCTTGATTTACTGCAAAGCCTGTAACCTCTTCGCGCTCTAAACGTAGTTTGTTTTTCTTTTCAATAATTCTAAAGTGATGGAAGTCTTCATAATCAATTAACGATAACGCTAAACCGACTTCGCCGGCACGGCCGCTTCGGCCAATACGGTGCATGTAATCAGCGGGGCTGCGTGGTAAGTTAAAGTTAATTACTACTGGTAGCTTTTCAATATCTAAACCACGGGCTGCAATGTCGGTGGCAATTAGTACTTCTATTTCGCCCGCTTTAAACTTTTCTATTACCCGAGAACGCTCGCTTTGGCCTTTATCACCATGGAACACTTGCGCATTCACGCCGCGCTTTTCAAGCTTGCTGGCTAAGTGCTCACAATCTTTTTTAGCGTTGACAAATATCAGCGCTTGGCGCCATTTGTGCTGCTTAATTAAATGCGCTAAAACCGTGGTTTTTTCGCCTTTATTAACTGTAAATACGCGCTGTACTAAGGTGCTTTCGTCTTTACTTTGAACTTGTATTTCAACCGGATTATTTAACAGCTCTTGCGTTAAAAGCGTTACTTGCTCTGGGAAAGTCGCTGAAAACAACATGGTTTGCTTTTTAGCCGGCATTAATGCCAATAGCTCAGCAAGCTCTTCAGTAAAGCCAAGGCTTAACATGCGGTCAGCTTCGTCAAGCACTAAGGTTGAAACTTTATCCAGCTTAATGGCATTACTTGAGATCAAATCAAGCAAACGTCCAGGGGTTGCCACGATAATATCGGCACCGCCACGTAGTGCCTGCATTTGGGTATTAACCGATACACCGCCAAACACCGCTACCGTTTTAATCGCGCCATTAAAGTTTGCAGAGTATGATTTAACACTATCAGCCACCTGCGTTGCCAGCTCACGAGTAGGCACTAAAATTAGCCCTGAAACAAAGTTACCTTTGCTCGGCGTTTTATTCGCGCCTTTTGCTAAAAATAGCGTTTGTAGCATAGGCAAAGCAAAGGTTGCTGTTTTACCTGAGCCGGTATTTGCCCCCGCAATTAAGTCACTCCCCGCCAAGATACTTGGAATTGCTTTTGCCTGAATCGGCGTAGGTTGCGAGTATTCAAGATCAGACAAACGAGCTAGTAGCTCTGGGATAAGGCCAAGTTCGGTAAACGTGCTAGGGCTTGCGGCTGAGGTCATATTTATTACGGGCTTATTGCTAAAAAAGTAGCCTGTAATTTTAGCGTATTTAGCACGTATTAAGTAGGGGTTAGTGATTTAAATAATATTTAGCTACAACTAATAAAAAGACGCTTGCGCGTCGTTTTTATTTAACAGTAACTAAAAACCCTAGTTACGCTTATCAAACTCTGCTTGTAACCTAGCTTTTGTTTCTTTTAAGTAATTTATATAAGGGTATGAGTCATCTGCAATGGCTAATGCAGACTCTATCTGTTCAAGCGCTTGACGAGTATCACCTTGCATTTCATAGCCATAAGATAAGGCAGAAAGCGCATCGACTGATTTTGGGTGGTTTTTTAAATTGTACTTAAACACCTCAATAGCACGGGTAAACTGCTTGCTGCCCGTTAGGTTATAACCGAGTGATCTAACAGCACGGTCTGGTGGAGATATCTGCTCGCCCCATTGGTGAGATAATGTTTTGTAATAACCATCAATAGAGGCTACATCGTCAGTTAAAGCACTTATAGGCATTTGTTTAGGTAAAAATAAGTTGTAATAGGCATTAAATACGCCAGCAGCAGCGGTTAAGTTATGCGAGATACCATCAAACGCATCACTAGAGAAGCGTAACCCTGGCACTTTATGTGATTGCAGTGATTGCTGTAATTCATCATACCTTTCACGCATTATACCGGCTTCTTCGCCAATATTAATGTAAACGTAATTGTTAAGTTCTTTCGTTTTAGTTATAAACGATTTTGTGCTTTTTACCGATGCGCCATAATTCCACCAAACCGCAGGGCTATATGCAATATGCGCTTGAAATAGTTCGGGCTTTGCCTGCAAAGCATATAGCGCAAATACACCGCCCGCAGAGGCGCCAGATATAACCTTATAGTCATGCGTGCGATAGTTCTTATTTACTAAAGGAATGAGCTCTTGCTCAAAGAACGCTAAAAACGTTGCCGCACCGCCCCCTTCACCAACTGGGCCCTGTGGCTCTTTATTCACTGTAGGGTAAAAATCTCTAAGTCGATTAGTGTTTTCAATAGCGACAATAATAACCTCAGGCGCACGATTATCATTTTGTAAACGCTCAATAACAGAACTTGCAAGCGGTATATTACCCGCGCCATCTAAGCGATATATAACAGGATATACCTTATTTGGCTCAGCTTGATAACTCTTTGGTAACTGTACGACAACTGTGCGTTCTTCGTTTAAAACAACCGATTTAATAGTATGTGTGTACTGAGAGTAATCTGTACTTTGCTGTTTAGTGCCAGATTGTGCAAAGGCACTTTGTGAACTAAAAATACTAAAGCTAACAAAACAAATAACGGTTAATAAACGCATGACTAATCCCTTAGAGAATAATAAGTTACTTAAGCTAACAGAGTTTCAGGCACAAAAAAAGCGCCTTAAGCGCTTTTTTAACATTAATAAAAACCTATAACCTTTTGATTTTACTCAACTGTAACCGATTTTGCTAGGTTACGTGGTTGGTCAACATCAGTGCCTTTAATGACCGCTACATAGTACGACAGTAACTGTAGTGGAATTGTATATACAACAGGGGCAATTACGTCATCTACGTGGTTTACGTTGATTACACGCATTGTGTCGTCTGACTCAAAGTGTGAGTCTTTATCAGCGAATACATAAATGATGCCGCCGCGAGCACGTACTTCTTCTACGTTTGATTTAAGCTTTTCAAGCAATTCATTGTTTGGTGCTACAACAATAATTGGCATGTCGGCATCAATAAGCGCTAATGGGCCGTGTTTAAGCTCACCTGCTGCGTAGGCTTCAGCGTGAATGTATGAAATCTCTTTAAGCTTAAGTGCGCCTTCCATCGCGATTGGGTATTGTGAGCCGCGCCCTAAAAACAGTGAATGGTGTTTATCAGCAAATTCTTCAGCAAGGTCTGCAATGCCATCAGCCAATAGTAGCGTTTCTTCTAATTTAGCTGGTAGCAGTTTAATAGCGTTAACAATCGCGCTTTGATCTAAGCCTTTCTCTTGCGCAATAGACGCAGTAAGCATTAACAAACCAACAAGCTGCGTAGTAAATGCTTTAGTAGAGGCTACACCAATTTCAGCGCCAGCTTTGGTCATAAAGGCAAGGTCTGATTCTCGCACAAGCGATGAGCCTGGTACGTTACAAATAGTCATTGAACCCATATAGCCTTGCTCTTTAGCTAAACGCAGTGCAGCTAAAGTATCAGCCGTTTCGCCTGATTGTGAAATAGTTACTAGTAGGCTATTTTCGTGTACAAATGACTGACGGTAACGGAACTCAGAGGCAATTTCTACGTTACAACTAACACCTGCAAATTGCTCAAGCCAGTAACGAGCAACCATACCTGAGTGGTATGACGTACCACAGGCAATAATTTGTACGTGTTTTACGTCTTTAAATATTTGCTGTGCGCTATCGCCAAAAGCATCAATCGCTACGCGGTCATCGTTTAAACGTCCTTCAAGGGTGTTACGTACTGCAAGTGGCTGCTCATAAATTTCTTTTAGCATGTAGTGACGGTAATCACCTTTGCCTGATGCATCTTGTGTGATGTTTGATTCAACAACTTCACGCTCAACCGCGTTGCCATCTGCATCAAAAATTTCTACAGTGTCGCGAGTAATACGCGCTACATCACCTTCTTCTAAGAAGATAAAGCTGCGAGTCACTGGTAATAATGCAAGTTGATCAGAAGCAATAAAGTTTTCACCAAGGCCTAAACCAATAACTAACGGGCTACCTGAGCGAGCTACAATAATTTCGTTATCATTCGCTTTATCAAACACAACGGTACCAAATGCACCTTCAAACTGCTTAACAGCAGCTTGAACTGACGCTAATAAAGTGGTGTGCTGCTGACGTAACTGATGAATTAAATGCACCATGACTTCAGTGTCGGTGTCTGATAAAAACTCGTAACCGTCGCCTTTAAGTGCTGCACGCAAACTTGCGTGGTTTTCAATGATTCCGTTATGTACAAGTGCTAATTGATTGCTTGAAACATGTGGGTGAGCATTGGCTTCAGTTACACCGCCATGAGTCGCCCAACGAGTGTGTGCAATACCTGTGTGGCCGCTAACACCAGCTTGTTCAAGTGCTGACTCTAAGTTTACAACCTTACCAACTGCTTTAACTGTATTAAGTGTATTGCCTTCAAGTAAAGCTACACCTGCTGAGTCATAACCGCGGTACTCAAGACGCTTAAGGCCTTCAACTAAGATTTTATTTACTGGACGTTCTGCAACAGCCCCAACGATTCCACACATAGTGTCTCCATTAATTTTTTAATTCTAGCAACTTACGTTTTAGTTGCTATTCCATAATTTCTGCGCAAATTAGTTTTACACCACACGCCTCTATGGCTGCACGTTTATCACTTGCTAAGCCACTGTCGGTTATTAATGTGGTTACTGTTTGCCACGGTAATTCTAAATTTGGTATTTTTCGGCCAATCTTTTCTGACTCAACCAGCACAATAACTTCGCGCGCCGCTTTAGCCATCACTTGGCTTAATCCAACAAGTTCATTAAACGTGGTTGTTCCACGCGCTACATCAATGCCATCAGCACCAATGAATAGCTGATCAAAATCATATGAGCATAGAACATTTTCAGCTACTTGCCCTTGAAACGATTCTGAATGCGGATCCCACGTGCCACCTGTCATCAAAAGTGTTGGTTCATTTTCAAGTGCTAATAAACGTGTTGCCACTTTAATGGCGTTAGTCATAACAACTAACCCCTGCTTGGTAGCTAACTCAGGGATCATCGCTGCAGTAGTGCGGCCGCTGTCAATAATAATGCGGTTATGATCTTTTATAAGCGCCGCTGCTGCCTTAGCAATTGCTACTTTGCGCTTAGAATCGATCTCATCGCTTACTATCTCTTTTGGTAGCGCAATAGCCCCACCATAACGGCGCAGCAACAAGCCACTTTTCTCAAGCGCGGTTAAGTCTTTTCGAATGGTTACTTCTGATGTTTGAAACTGTTCAGCAAGAGTCTCAACGGCCACTTCACCAAGCTCATTTACTTGGCTAAGGATCAGATGACGGCGTTGCTGGGTGTTTCGTTTGGTCATTAAGTAACTGCTATTAAGTTTCGTTTCGAAAGTTAGGGGATTTTAAACGAAACATAATAAATGGCAAGTGAATGCATAAAAATAAAGCAGTTTTATTCAAATTATCATCATGCTTAAAGTAGGTTAAGCTAGGCACCATTATTTAAGTTAAACAAAATTGATATGCAGTCATTTAATAGTATTAGTAAAGAGAATCTAGCGCAGCGTAAAACTGTGCACGAAATTTGCCGCTTATTTAATAAAAGCCCCAGTAAAGGTAATTTAAAGCGAATAAAAGAATTATGCTCACACTGTGGTGATGGAGTAATTATTGAAGCGGGCTTTCATTGTGACTATGGCAGTCAAATACAAATTGGTGATCGTACTTTTATAAACATTAATTGCACTGTATTAGATGCACCAATTAATGAAGGTGTGATTACGATTGGTAGTGACTGCTTAATTGGCCCTAATGTTCAACTATTGGCCGTTTCGCATGCTGTGAACCCCACAGAGCGACTCAATAAAGAGAACTTTACAGCACCGATAATCATTGGCAATAACGTGTGGATTGGCGCGGGAGTTATTGTGTTAGCTGGTGTTACCATTGGTGATAACACTGTTGTTGGTGCGGGTTCAGTGGTAACTAAGAGCATTGCATCAAATACCGTGGTTGCCGGCAATCCAGCACGTGAAATAAGAAAGTGCTAAGGATCATCGTTAAGCCTTAGGCTCACATTTACCCTTATACCTCGAACCCGTATTTTCACTTTATTCCAGACGTAAAAAAGCCCGACTATTTCTAGTCGGGCTTTCTCTTATTTGGAGCCTGGTAATGTCCTACTTTCACATAGCAAATGCTACACTATCATCGGCGCTGTTTCGTTTCACTGCTGAGTTCGGCATGGGGTCAGGTGGGTCCAAAACGCTATTGTCACCAAGCAAATTTGGTGTAAGTTCGATTTAATCGACCTTACTAAAATTTGGAATTTCTGATAATAAAGTCTTCAAGTATCTACTTTAGTTATATTAACTTCTTCGCTTGTTTCACTATCACATAAAACGCGTTTGGCGTTGTATGGTTAAGCCTCACGGGTAATTAGTACAAGTTAGCTTAATGGCTCACACCACTTCCACATCTTGCCTATCAACGTTGTAGTCTTCAACGGCCCTTCAGAGACTTTAAAAGTCTAGTGAGAACTCATCTCGAGGCCTGCTTCGCGCTTAGATGCTTTCAGCGCTTATCAGTTCCGAACGTAGCTACCGGGCAATGCCATTGGCATGACAACCCGAACACCAGCGGTTCGTTCACTCCGGTCCTCTCGTACTAGGAGCAACCCCTCTCAATTCTCAAACGCCCACGGCAGATAGGGACCGAACTGTCTCACGACGTTCTAAACCCAGCTCGCGTACCACTTTAAATGGCGAACAGCCATACCCTTGGGACCGACTTCAGCCCCAGGATGTGATGAGCCGACATCGAGGTGCCAAACACCGCCGTCGATATGAACTCTTGGGCGGTATCAGCCTGTTATCCCCGGAGTACCTTTTATCCGTTGAGCGATGGCCCTTCCATTCAGAACCACCGGATCACTATGACCTACTTTCGTACCTGCTCGACGTGTCTGTCTCGCAGTTAAGCTGGCTTCTACCATTACACTAACCGTACGATGTCCGACCGTACTTAGCCAACCTTCGTGCTCCTCCGTTACTCTTTGGGAGGAGACCGCCCCAGTCAAACTACCCACCAGGCACTGTCCGTAACCCCGATTCAGGGGCCAACGTTAGAACATCAAAACTACAAGGGTGGTATTTCAAGGACGACTCCACAAAAACTAGCGTCTCTGCTTCTAAGTCTCCCACCTATCCTACACATGTAGGTTCAATGTTCAGTGCCAAGCTGTAGTAAAGGTTCACGGGGTCTTTCCGTCTAGCCGCGGGTACACAGCATCTTCACTGCGATTTCAATTTCACTGAGTCTCGGGTGGAGACAGCGTGGCCATGGTTACACCATTCGTGCAGGTCGGAACTTACCCGACAAGGAATTTCGCTACCTTAGGACCGTTATAGTTACGGCCGCCGTTTACCGGGGCTTCGATCAAGAGCTTCTCCGAAGATAACCCCATCAATTAACCTTCCGGCACCGGGCAGGTGTCACACCGTATACGTCATCTTGCGATTTTGCACAGTGCTGTGTTTTTAATAAACAGTCCCAGCCACCTGGTCACTGCGGCTCCAATCAGCTTAAAGAGCAAGTCTCATCACCAATCGGAGCGTACCTTCTCCCGAAGTTACGGTACGATTTTGCCTAGTTCCTTCACCCGAGTTCTCTCAAGCGCCTTAGTATTCTCTACCTGACCACCTGTGTCGGTTTGGGGTACGATTCGGTATAATCTGAAGCTTAGAGGCTTTTCCTGGAAGTATGGCATCAGCAACTTCATCACCTTGGTGACTCGTCTCGTGTCTCAGCCTAACAGTAACCCGGATTTACCTAAGTCAC